>NZ_AEYW01000013.1 GCF_000192475.1 Ruegeria conchae | reverse complement strand
TTGACACCTTGGTCGCAGAGAAAGAGGCCGAACATGCGTTTTTCGAAGCTTCAAAGGGCGCGGCTTTGACTAAGCAGTTGCTTTCAGAGTTCCACTCGAACCTTCAGTTGCCAACGCCAAGTCAGTAGCAATCGTCTACGCAACACCCTCCAATCGGGCCTGTATCTGGAATAGCGGCTTGCCTCTACAGGGCGGGCCGCCCATATCTAACACATGCTCCGATTATCACCCATCTTGCTGGCCATCGCCTATGCCGTCGTCATGTATCGGATTTCTGTTTGGCGCACGCATCGCGAGCTTGATGCAAAATCGACTGAGTTGGCTGATCCCGCTCTCAAACGTATGACCGACCGATTGGCGGCAGCTTTGGAAATCGATCGTGTGCCAGTCTACATCTACGAAATCGATCCGGTGAACGGTCTGGCAGCCCCTGATGGACGCATTTTCATTACGCGTGGATTCTATCGAAAGTTTCACAATGGCGAGGTTTCGGCAGAAGAAATGGCGAGCGTCATCGCGCACGAGCTTGGGCATGTAGCACTGGGACACGCCCGGCGGCGCATGATCGATTTTTCCGGCCAGAATGCGCTGCGGGCGGCGTTGATGATGCTGTTGAACCGTTTTATTCCGTTCATCGGTGCGTGGATCGCGAATATGCTGACACATCTGTTGGCCTCGCGATTGTCGCGTGGCGACGAGTATGAGGCAGATGAGTATGCCGCGGCGCTTTTGACAAAAGCCGGAATTGGGATTGGGCCGCAGAAGTCATTGTTCCACAAGCTTGAAGATCTGACACAACAGCGTGCAGGCGTAGCACCAGCCTGGCTGATGAGCCACCCGAAAACGGATGAGCGGATTGCAGCGTTGGAGGTGTTGGAACAAAAGTGGGGCGTTGGTGGTTAGTTTGGAAGCGAGGGGCCAGCCCCTCGCACACCCCGGAGTATTTTTGGCCAGATGAAGAAAATCCTGCGTCAGTCGGCGAGCGCTTTGCCTAGTCTTGGCAGCCGTGCTTTCTTCATCAGTGTGCGTAATGTCCAGTTATCGCCCGATAGGCGGTTGGCGACTGACAGAACGCTGGTAGCGATTTGCGACATGCCTTCTGGATCCGAAAGCCAGAAACCGTGCAGCAACCCATCGGGGTCGCGCCGATCAAGCCCTTCTTCGGCAAGGATGTTTTTTGGGAAGTCCTTGGCGTTGACGGTGACTATGGCATCCGACGAGCTTGTGACTGCTGTTGCCAGAACGTGGATATCTGCCGCATCCGGCAACCATAGACGTTGCTCCGCTCCGGGTGCGGCAGGATGCTCGGCATCTGGCCAATTTGCCTGAACCAGTGCGATTTCGGCACGTGCCTGTACTTCGCCCTCCGGGCCGAGTTTGCGCGCCGCGCGGGCCCATTCTTCCAAGATGCGCGCGGACCAGACAGGTGTAAAATGGCCAAGCTTGGCGGCGCCCAGCAACATTTCTCGCATCACCGTTGGATAGATGACGCAGGTATCCAGAACCGCTTTCACAGCCGGTAGAACACAGCTTTGAGGTAACCGCTTTCGGCTAGTTGCGGCAGTTGCGGGTGGTCAGGGCCCGCAAATCCGGTATGGATCAGTTGGGCTCGTCTCCCTGCGCGTCCGATCCCGCGCGAAGACGCATCACGGAATCGTCCCAAATCAGCGGCATGAGAACAGGAGCAGAGGCCAAGGTAACCGCCGGGCTTGACCAGCGGTGCTGCCAGACGTGCGATGCGCTCATACGCGCGCAAGCCTGCGTCCAGCGCCTGTTTCGAGGGGGCAAAGGCTGGAGGGTCACAGATTACAACGTCGAATTCTGCACCCTCTTCCCCCAGCTTGGCCAGCACATCGAAGGCATCCCCTTGACGGGTCTGAAAACGGTCGGCAAACCCTGATACCTCAGCGCCCTTTGCCGCCAATTCCAGAGCGGCTGCCGATCCATCAACCGACACGGCGTGTGCCGCGCCGCCCGCCAGCATGGCCAAGCCGAACCCACCGACATGACTAAAAACATCCAGTACACGCGCACCGGGGCGAACCAGCTTGGCGGCAAACGCATGATTGGGGCGCTGGTCATAAAACAGGCCGGTTTTCTGCCCGCCCGTCAGGTCGGCCATATATGTTGCACGGTTCATGGGCACCGGCAGCGGTGCCTCGGGCGCAGTGCCGCGGAGGGCCAGGCTGAGATCGTCCAGCCCTTCCAAACCGCGCGTGCGGCCCGAGGCATTTTTCAACACCGTAGATACCCCGGTGACTTTGACCAGCGCGTCGGTCAGCGCATCGAGATGCGCCTCGGCCCATGCGGCGTTTGGCTGGATCACGCAGGCATCTCCGAAGCGGTCGATGATGACACCCGGAAACCCATCCGCCTCAGCATGGATCAGACGGAAGTATGGGGCATCAAACAAGTTTTCGCGCATCTCAAGCGCATGGCGAAGTCGCGTTTCGAACCAATCCGCGGTCAGCTGTGTCCCGATATCGCGATCCAGCACCCGGCACATGATCTTCGAGGCCGGGTTTACTGCGACCAGAGCGATGGGTGCGCGTTTATCATCTTCGAGCACAGCCAATGCTCCGGCTTCGATTTTTCGAGTCCGGCGGTCGGTCACGATGTCATTGGCATAGACCCATGGAAACCCATGGCGAAGGCCACGCGCGTTGGCCTTGGGTTTCAAACGGATACGGGGGCGTTCGGATGAATTTGTCATGGCGCCCTCATAGTCGCGAATAGGCAGCGGTAAAAGCCCTGTTAGCGGTTGCGATTGCGCCAGCCGCCACGCCGCTTGGGCGCTTGGGCAGTTTGCAGCCCTTCGGCCAGTACCTGCGTCATAGGGTGGTATTCTGCCCGAGCCGAGTAAATCGAATGCAGAGAGCTCACTGCCTGTTGCTGATCGCGGTCCGCAGGCAGGCTCAGCGCCCAATCTAGAAAGATGCTGCGGCATTCAGGCAAGGTGATGCCTTCAATCCGATAAGCCTCGCGGATCAGACCTTTATGATCATTCGGATCATCATTGCGTGCCATCTTCAATCTCCCCAACCACGCCGCTGATCAACTGGGCGGCCCTACTGTAACTGTCCTTCAAGGCAGATTGCAGCTGCTCGACCTGATCGAACCCGGTGGCCCGGCACAGGAAGGCTGTGCCTCCCTCGCCAATCTTATCGGCCTCAATCACTTTCCCCGACAGCAGCCGCGCTGCGCATTGCACCGACCAGCATAAGTCGTAACAGTCCTTGAGGGTTTGTGCCTGCGCGACATCCAACAACGCGGCTGCGACCGCGCCGTCAAGACCCGAGGCTACATCGCGCTGAGGAAGCCCCGCCATCAAAGCTCCGGTTTCAGCCAACAGTTCAATATCCATCATGCGGCCCGGCCCGTTCTTGGCGTCCCACACTCCGGCGGGTGCTTTGGCGGCAGCAAGCCGGGCGCGCATTTCGGCAACCTCTTTCAGAACCATGTCCCTATCGCGTGGTTGCGACAGGAATTCAGCGCGAAAGGTCTCGATATCCTCCGCCAGCTCAGCATCGCCCGCAACAACATGGGCTCGGGTCAGCGCCAGGTGTTCCCACACCCAGGCTTCATTCTGCTGGTAGTTGGTGAAGCTGCCCCAACTGGTGGCTACTGGCCCCTGATTGCCCGAAGGTCGAAGGCGCATGTCGACCTCATAAAGACGCCCCTGCGACATCGGCGCGCTGAGCGCTGTGATCAGGGCTTGGGTATACCGAGCGTAATATGTCCGCGTGGCCAGCGGGCGGGGGCCATCAGACATGTCCTGATCCTGTGGGTCGTAGATGACAATCATGTCCAGATCGGATTGCGAGTTGATGCGCCCTGCCCCAAGCGATCCCATGCCCAGAACCGCGGCACCACGCCCCGGCGCAGGGCCGTGTTTCTTGGCAAACTGCTCGACAACGCAAGGCAGCACCGCCGCGATGACGGCCTGCGCAAGTTCAGCATATTGCCGCCCGGCCTGCGCCCCGTTGATCAATCCGCGCAGATGATGCACGCCTATGCGAAAGTGCCATTCCTTGCACCAGCGACGCGCAAAATCCAGCTGCGTTTCATAGTCGTCTTCTTCTGTCAGGGCCTGTGTAAGCTCGGCCCGCAACGTAGTCAGCCCCGGCCAATCGCTGAAGAAACTTCCGCCTATCACCGCGTCAAAAACAGAGGCATTGCGCGAAAGATGGGTGGCAAGAGCGTGAGATGTACCGACGATATCGACCAGCAGATCGATCAGTTGCGGATTCGCCTCAAACAGTGAAAACAGCTGCACCCCGGCTGGCAGTCCAGAAAGAAACCCGTCCAACGCAAGCAACGCTTCTTCGGGTTTCGCGGTCTTTGCCAGTCGCGATAAAAGCTCGGGCCTTAGCCGCTCGAATATCCGAGCCCCCCGCTGAGACCGAAGCGCCGGATAGGTGGGCCAGCGGGCCAGAACACCCTTGTCGAATTCGACCTCTTGTAACGGCGCGGGCTGCGCGCCCGGTCCGGGGGCAAAGAACCCTTCAGTCAATTCGTGCACTTCGGTCAGGCGGCGGGTCAGCTCGGCGGTCAGTTCGTCACTACTGATGCCCATCAGGCAGGCAACCCGTTCGATCCCGTCTTCTGAGTTTGGAACCTTGTGGGTTTGCGCATCATGTACCATCTGGATTCGATGCTCGACCTCGCGATGGGCGCGGTAATGATCCGTCAGTTTTTCGGTGACATCCTCGGGCACCCAGCCTTTCGACGCCAGCGCCGCCAAACCAGGCACGGTTCCCCGCACCCGCAGGTCAGGGTCGCGGCCTCCTGCGATCAGTTGGCGGGTCTGAGTAAAGAACTCAATCTCGCGAATACCACCCTGCCCCAGCTTCATATCATGACCTGGAATCGAGAGGCTGCCACCAGTCCCCTTATTCTCGCGGATGCGCAGACGCATGTCATGAGCGTCTTGAATCGCAGCAAAATCCAAGTGCCGGCGCCAGACGAACGGGCGCAACGCATCCAAAAATCTCTGCCCCGCCGTGATATCTCCGGCACAAGGTCGTGCCTTGATATAGGCCGCGCGCTCCCACGTGCGTCCAAGGCTTTCGTAGTACCGCTCAGCCGCTTCCATCGCCAGACACACTGGCGTGACTGCCGGGTCAGGGCGCAGGCGCAGATCAGTTCGGAATACATAACCATCCGCCGTTTTGTCGCTGAGCGTCGCACAGAAGTTTCGTGTGGCGCGCACCATTCCCTGCCGGGCCTCGTAAAAATCATCAGGGTCGAAACGTGTTTCATCGAACATCACGATCAGGTCGATATCCGAGCTATAGTTCAGCTCGTGCGCACCCATCTTGCCCATCGCCAGAATGACCATACCGCCAGCGGTTTCGACATCGTCTTCAGTCATGCCCGGCAGCTTTCCACGCCGGATCAGTGCGGCAATCTCGGCCTTCGCTGCTACATCGGCGGCCAGCGCTCCGAAATCGGTCAGTGCAGCAGTCACCTTTTCCAACGGCCACGCACCCGCCAGATCTGCGATGGCCGTCAACAAAGCCATGCGTCGTTTTGCCTGCCGTAGACCGGGTTTCAATTGATCCAATGGCAGCTTCCGAGCCGCCTCCATCACATCCGCCAATGCCTGGTCTGGTTGCTGCAGCGCTTGCGGCAGCCAGTCCCGTTCTTGGTCGATCAATCCCTTAAGATAAGGGCTGGAGCCAGCAGTTCCTGCGATCAACTCACCCTGTTCGGCCGTCAGATCGGGCAGTGCAGCACGTGTTTCCTGCCCTAGTTCGGCATGAAATGCACGCGGTAGACGGTTTATGGCGAGAGCGTCACTCATGCTTTATCCAAAGGGGTGTCCTGGCTGAAGCTGTTGACCCAAACGTCATGCCGCCTCTCCCAAAGTGACGAGATCAGCATCGCTTCCCACTCTTCTCTGTCGGGTCGCCGATAATCTGCGCGGTACGAGAGCAAAACTATGTCCGCCGACAAAACACGCAGTCTGGTGTCGCTGAGTTCATACTGTGCCATCGTCGGCGCATCCGCGAACTGGCCCACGTGATCATCTCGATTTGCAAACCCGGATGGGTAGACGCCCAGAAAATCTGAGCTCAGCAAGGCACGGTCCGCCTCGGCGTTCCCTTCAACAAGCGCAGTCCACACTTGTTTCTCCAACGATAGAATCTGATCAAGTGATGGGGCGGGTTTATTTTCAATATCTTGCATGAGCTGAAATTGCGCCCGATCCGCGACCGCGTCAACCAATCAAGAGCGATGATCCATTAAATGTAAATCTTTTTCACATACACCCCTTGCATTGCCGATCGGCCCCTCCCATCTAGGAAATGTGAAAAGTATTTACATCCTAACTGGAGAGAGCAAAATGACCGCATTGTCCGACCACGCCGTTCCCCAAAACCCGGGGTGGCTGCACCGAAGCGAAGCCTGGCTTGACAGCAAAGGCAAAGGCGCCTGGATCGCCGCAATGGTCCTTGGCTTTATCTTCTTCTGGCCGATCGGCCTTGCCTTCCTTGCCTATATGATCTGGAGCAAACGCATGTTCAGCAAATCCTGCAGCCGCCGTTCTTCCTGGAACAGTCACATGAGCGCCATGAAACCTTCGGGCAACAGCGCATTTGACGCGTATAAGGCTGACACGCTGGCGCGGCTCGAACGTGAACAGAAGGACTTTGAGGCCTTCCTGCACCGCCTGCGCGAAGCCAAGGATAAGGCCGAATTCGACGAGTTCATGGACGAACGCGCCCGCGACAATCGCGACGACGCAGACGATGAAAATAAACCCGTCTGATCTGAACTTGCCCTGTCCCGCCTGTCGGGACAGGGTGTTTCTGACAAACTTCCGGACCGTACTCTATGACTCACCTGCCTGATCCCGACAGCCAACCCGAATTTTATCAATCCGTGGCGACCAAACGCTTCTTTGCCTGGCTGTTCGACATCGCCTTCATCTCACTGCTGTGTACAGTTGCAATTCTGCTGACCTTTGGCATGGGTTTTTTCATCCTGGCCCTGATCTATGCCGTGGTTAGCTTCGTCTACCGCGTTGTCACTATCGCGAATGGCTCGGCCACGTTGGGGATGCGCTTCATGGGGATCGAGTTGCGTGATGCGTTTGGTGCCCGGATGGATACAGGCAAAGCCATCGCACACACGGCAGGCTATTTCGTTAGCATGGCGTTTCCGGTACTGCAGATCATCTCGGTTATCATGATGATGACCAGCGCCCGGTGTCAGGGCCTTACCGATGCCTTCCTCGGTACCGTGATGATCAATCAACGCGCCTGACTAAACACCTGAGTGAAACACTTGGCGGCACCAAAAACCGTTGCTATCATCGGTCCCGAGGAAATGCGGGACCTTCATGCGACACACGCTGCCAATCGCGCCACAATTCTATGTGACGGCACCCCAACCCTGCCCTTATCTTGAGGGTAGAATGGAACGCAAACTGTTCACCGCCCTTCAGGGAGAAGGCGCGGACCAGCTGAATAATTGCTTGTCGCAACAAGGATTTCGCCGTTCGCAGAATGTGCTTTATCGACCGTCCTGCACCGATTGCGCCGCCTGCCTGTCAGCGCGCATCGATGTTTCAAACTTTCGCCCCAGCAAAAGCCAGAAACGAGCCTATCGGCGCAATTCCTACCTGACTCGGCATGCCACATCGCCGTGGGCCACAGATGAGCAATTCGACCTATTCCGGCGCTATCTCGATGCTCGCCATGCTGATGGCGGTATGGCCGATATGGATGTGTTTGAATTTGCTGCGATGATCGAGGAAACTCCGATCCGCAGCCGTGTAGTGGAATATGCCGATCCCGATACAGACGAATTGATCGCAGTCAGCCTGACCGATGTGCTGGATGACGGGTTGAGCATGGTCTACTCGTTCTACGATCCACTGTTTCAGCAACACTCGCTGGGTACGTATATGATCCTCGACCATATTGAGATCGCGCGCGAGGCCGGATTGCCCTACACCTATCTGGGGTATTGGGTCCCAGGCAGTCCGAAGATGGACTATAAAGCCAAATTTTCGGGGCTTCAGGCCTATATTCGAGGCGAATGGAAGCAGATTGAAGACCCGGAACAATACGCCCAGACAGCGCATCATCCTCTGTCATCGGCCCCGATTGCCGAGCAGGTGGCCAACATCCAACTACCTGACAGACATCCGACGAAAGGCTAACCTGCAATGAGGCAGAGCCTTCACGCGGTCACTCTTGTAGTGCCGGACTACGATGATGCGATTGCGTTCTACACCAATATGCTGAGCTTCTCGCTGCTCCAGGATATTGATCTAGGCGGTGGTAAACGCTGGGTGCGCGTAGCGCCTCCGGGATCATCCGGGGGTACGCTGTTGCTTGCCAGGGCTGTGAATGAGATCCAGCGCTCGTGCATCGGGAACCAGACAGGAGGCCGTGTCGGCTTCTTCCTTGAAACAGATGATTTCAATCGGGACTACGAAAACATGCGCGTCAACGGCGTTCATTTTGAAGAACCGCCTCGCTACGAACCCTACGGTACCGTAGCGGTCTGGCGTGACCCCTTCGGCAATCGCTGGGACCTGATCCAGTTCACCTGATCCCCTTCACATTTGCATAAAAAAGGGGGCATCGAAGCCCCCTTTCCCTTGAACATAAATCGCCCCAATCAGCTTGGTATCAAATCGGGCACAATGGTGACGATCGAGGGGAAGAACCACAAGATCGCGATACCCACCACCTGAATGATCACAAACGGTATGATGCCACGATAGATGTGGCCGGTTGTGACCTCTTTGGGAGCAACTCCGCGTAGATAGAACAGCGCAAACCCGAAAGGTGGCGTCAGGAACGAGGTCTGAAGGTTCACCGCAACCATGATCGTCACCCATTTCGGATCGAATGACCCGCCGTAGATCACCGGCCCAACGATCGGGATCACGATGTAGATGATCTCGAGGAAATCCAGCACAAAGCCCAGGAAGAACAACACAAGCATCACGATCAGGAAGACCGTGAATTCGTTGTCGAAGCTCTTGAGGAATTGCTGGATATAGTGCTCGCCTCCGAACGAGATCACCACCAGGTTCAGCAGTTGCGATCCGATCAGGATGGTAAAGACCATCGAGGTCACCTTAGCCGTCTCGCGCACTACAGGTGTCAGAACCCCGCTCGAGAACAGCACCCAACATGCGAACAACAGCCCGAACAGCGCGTAAAGATAAGCGGAATAGGCAATGATGAAGGCAATCCAGCTTTCGACCGTGACACCGCCCTGATTGATACGCAGATCAAAGTTCACGCCCATCAGCAGCGCAATGATCACTGCAAAGGTCGACCATATTATCACCTTGCCCGACCTACCCTGATCCTGCAGCTTGCGATAGGCCGCCAGCATGATAGCCCCACCTGCCCCCAGTGCCGCTGCGGGCGTGGGGTTGGTGACACCGCCAAGGATCGATCCCAGCACCGCGATGATCAGGACCAGCGGCGGGAACACCACCCTGATCAGATCATTAGTGGCGCATCGTGCGGCCGCCTCTTTACAGCCATACATGACAAACGCGAAGGGTATCGCCAGCAACAGGAACGTCGCCCCGGACGACGTTGTCGGCGCAATCAGCAGCACATCGACCAGCAGCATCAGCAACAAGCCGATAGCCCCAACGATCAGAGGCTGCGGCGACCGCGATGGAGCAATCCCGCGTCCCAGTACCAACGTGAGCCCCAGCAGAACCACAATAACGGCGACACCGTTTCCTATCGGTGCAGCGGCAGCGATCTTGGCCTCTTGTGCAGCCGCAAGTTCCTCTTCGCTCAGACGTTGGGATTCAGCTGCACCTCCTGCCTCATCGATCGCTTCCTGCTCGGCCACCGCCTGATCCCAGGCGGATTGACCATGCAGTTCGATCATCGAAGCCTGACACTCTTCCGAGACGTTTGTGCGCAGTGATGCGCCCTGCCCGATATCCGAGAATGCCGAGACTGAGACATTCTGGCTTCCGATCACGCCCGCACTGCCCAGCAGCACAGCGCCAACGATCAGAGCAACCGGAGCACCCAGCAGCCAAGTCAGACCTTCCGAGCGCGTGATGGTTTCACCCGAACCGCCCGACAGCTCAACCGCAGGGGCCTTTTCCGGGTTCAGCAGTGCATAACCAAAGGCATAGAGCGCATATAGCAGCGCCAGCATGATCCCTGGCAGCAGCGCAGCCTGGAACAATGTGCCCACCGAAACGACTGCAGGCTCGCCCAGATAGGTCAGCGCGTCGGTACACCCGGCCTCGACCGCTCGCGTTTCCTGCGCGGTCGAATAGAGGTCACCAGCCAGCGTCCCCAGCAGAACGATCACGATGGACGGTGGAATGATCTGCCCCAACGTACCCGAGGCCGCGATCACGCCCGTCGCCAGTTCCGGCGAATAGTTGTTGCGCAACATGGTCGGCAGGGCCAGCAGGCCCATGGTGACCACAGTCGCGCCCACGATACCAGTCGAAGCCGCAAGGAATGCACCCACGACCACAATCGAGACCGCAAGGCCACCGGGCAAGGGCCCGAAGACGCGCGCCATCGTGGTCAGCAGGTCGTTTGCGATCTTCGACCGCTCCAGCGTGATGCCCATCAGAACAAACATCAGCACCGCTAGCAGGGTCTCAATGGACTGCCCTGCCAGTACACGCTCGTTCATACGGTTCACGATGAAGGAGACGTTGCGGTCCAGCGCAGTTTCCCAGCCTTGTACAAAGACTGGCTCGGCGATCCTTGGCAAATCCGGGTATCGGAACACGGAAATCACGTCAGGTTTGACGCCCGAATTCACCACGTCGCGGTAGGCTTGCGAACCGGTGTCGATCGCTTGGTGGATCAACAGCCCCGCGCTGTCCAATGCGGCGATGATCCCGAACGAAATCACCCCGGCCCCTCCGATGGCAAAGGCCACGGGAAAGCCCGAAAGGATGCCTCCGAAGAGGCAGAAGAATACGATAATGAGGCCTATCTCGACGCCATCAAGTCCGAATAGCATTGTCTGGTTCTCCGTCCCTAATGCGCGCCTTCGTAGGCTTCTTCACCTTCGCCAAGGCTGTCCTTGTCGAGGTATTTTCCTTCACTTTCCGGCCCTTCCACGTATTCCAGATACGAACGATACAGGAACGCAATCGCGTGCAGGAACACCATGGCGGCAAAGGCCACCAGCAGGATTTTGAACAGGAAGTAGGCATTGAACCCATTGGGGCTGAACCCGATGGTTTCCACGTTCCAGCGTAGCGCGCGGGACTTGGCCACAAGCCTGTCCAGCGTGTCGCTGGCCGAGGGTTTTGGCACAATCAGGTGCCGCCACATGAAATACCAGCCATACATCCAAGTCAGCACGGCCATGGGCATCATGAACAGGACCGCTCCGCACATATCAACGACGCGCTTGGCCTTGTGGCTGATCCCGGCATAGATCAGGTCAACGCGTACATGACCGCCCTGCACAAACGTGTAGGTGCAGCAAAGGCAGACAACCATGGCGTTATAAAGTTTAAGTTCTTCGGCAAACCAACTGATATCCATCTGAAAAGGGATACCCAGACCAAAGGACATATCTGGCCGCGTGAACACCCGCTGCATGAATACGATAACGATCTGCTGAATCACCATCAGAAGACCTGCCCATGCAAAGAACCGACCAGTGGTGTTGGCGAAGCCCTCAAGCCCGCGCACCATTCCCCACATGAAGTTCCGGTAGTAGAGGCCAATAGCCGTCAGCACCAGAAACAGCGCAAAGATCACGAAGAAGAACTCGACAGACCCGCCATAATAAACAAAGCGCATGATTGCTTCTTTGTTCGACCAGTCCAGCCAGAGCTGCGGATGCGTGATGGCGTATCCGAAATTATAGAAGGCTTCGGCAATGTTCTGAATGAACCATATCAGTCCATTCCACAGGGCGCCGAAGAACGAGATACCGTTTTCGTCCTGCATGTTGTCCCCAGGTCGTATCGGTTGCACGTTTGATTATTGCGGCATGTCCGAACCGCTTATGTGCAACGGGAAAGGTTCCCCCGCGAACGCGGGGAAACCGTTTGATCGATATATAGACTATTAGCCGCGAACGCGGTTGCGCTGAGCGGTGTAAACACCCGACGACAAGTCCAGCCAACCCGCCGACGATGTCGAGGACGCAACTGCACTGTCGTGGATTTTCTTGAACAGCTCGTCGCCCATGTTCTCGTCCAGAACTTCCTGGCTGGCTGCGCCAAACGCATCCCAAACGCTGTCCGGGAATTCCATGACCTTAACACCGCCCGACTGCAGACGCTGCAGTGCGGCACCGTTGTTGGCCAGGAATTGCGACAGATTCCACTGATGGCATTCGCCGGCCGCGATTTCGATGATCTTTTGTTGTGCTGCCGTCAGGCTATCAAACACCTCGCGGTTGGTTGCAAGCGACAGACCTGCATTCGGCTCATGGAAACCAGCAGTGTAGTAGACTTTGGTGATTTCCTGGAAACCAGCCTTTTCATCGGCCCATGGACCAATCCACTCGGTTCCGTCAATCGCGCCGGATGACAGCGCCTGATACACTTCCGAGCCCGGAATGTTCTGGACGGATGCACCCAGTTTACCCAGCGCTTTGCCGCCAAGACCCGGCATACGGAACTTCAGGCCATTGAAGTCTTCGGGGCTGTTGATCTCTTTCGAGTACCAGCCACCTGCCTGCGCGCCAGTGTTACCAGCCAGGAAGGATTTCAGGCCGAAGATTTCGCCCAGCTCATCGTGCAGCTCCATGCCGCCATCCTGGTAGTACCAGTTGACCATTTCCTGCGCTGTCATTCCGAAGGGAACAGCTGTGAAGAAGGCATAGCCCGGATGCTGACCCACAAAGTAGTAGTCTGCCGCGTGGTACATATCGGCCTGACCAGACGACACCGCATCAAACACTTCAAACGCGCCAACCAATTCACCGGCTGCTTTGATTTCAACGTTCAGGTTACCATCCGACATCGTGGTGATGCTGTCAGCACAACGCTGCGCGCTGTCGAACACGCCTGCAAGGCCACGGCCCCACGAGGTGACCATAGTCAGCGTGCGCTTGCCCTGCGCATAGGCGGGCGCTGCCAGCGTGGTGGCTGCAGCAGCCGAGCCGCCCAGTGCCGATGTTTTTAGAAACTTACGACGATCCATATGAGTGATCCTCCCCTTCATATTCATTCCCCGGGTGATGCCGGGTCGATCGTTTCCAGTGCGCGTTAGCCTAGTTCCGCACACATGAATGTGAATACCTACTACTACGTAGCCAGTCAGATTTTTTTGGATTTGAGGGCGCAATTCGGGCTGATTTCGCGTGCCCAGCGCTAAATCGCGTTGCCTGAGGTCACTGATCAACCAATCTTTTTGCAATTTCGCTGCGGCTTGCGTATCGATTCGATCATGAGAGGTTTCCGGAATCTCATCTCGCTGACCTACGCGCAGAAATTGTCGCTGGTCGCTGCCATCCCATTGATCGCGGCGGTGGCTGCGATCGCCTTGGTGGTCGCATATGAATCCCGCGCAACCGCTGAAAGCGAGATCCAAGCGCTTGAACGCCGCCTGATCGAAGCCAAGAAGGACGAACTGCGCAACTACGTCACACAGGCGCGCAACGGGTTTGCCTATATCTACGGCCGCGCCTCGCCCGATGACGAGGTGGCGAAGAACCTGGTCACGCAAATCCTTTCGGCGATGATCTACGGCAAAGACGGGTTCTTCTTCGTCTACGATTATGACGGCAACAATCTGGTCAGCCCGCGCCAGACCGAGTTTATCAACCGCAACTGGGTTGGCCTAACGGATAGTGATGGCACGCCCATTGTGGATGAGTTCATAAGCCTCGCCCGCCAAGGCGCAGGATGGCACAGCTTTATGTGGCAAAAGCCTTCAACCGGGGAAGAGGCGCAGATGATCGCCTATGTCGTCGGCCTTCAGGATTGGCGTTGGGTGGTGGGCACAGGCGTTTTCATCGACGATATCGTCGCCACAGTCGCCAACGCACGGGCCGAGGTCGAGGCGCGCGTGCAGCGCACATTCCTCTATATCGGGGGTATCGTTCTTGCAGCCGTACTGATCGTCTTTGCATCCGGAATGTTGCTGAATTTTCGCGAACGCAGGTTGGCTGACGCCAAACTGAAGGAACTGACCCAGCGCGTGCTTGATACCCAAGAGGAAGAGCGCGGGCGTGTCGCCCGTGAATTGCACGATGGCATCAGCCAAATACTGGTCGGCGTCCGTTATGCGCTGGACAATGCCCGTCGACGGTTGGGCCGCGGAGACGACGCAGCCGCGCAAGCTCCGCTGCAAACAGGTATCGATAATCTGGCCACCGCCATCACCGAGGTCCGCCGTATTAGCCGCGATCTGCGCCCCGGCGTTCTGGACGATCTGGGTCTTGGGCCTGCCCTAAAAGCACTAACAGACGACTTCAGCGAACGCACCGGGATCGAGACCGAGTTTTCGACAGTCGTATTCCGTAACCGGCTGGATCAGGACAGCAAGATCGCCCTTTATAGGATTGCACAGGAAGCCCTGACCAATATCGAGCGCCACTCAGGCGCGACCCGTGTTACCATAGATCTGCGGGGTCATAAGAAAGGCGCCACGATGCGGATCACCGACAATGGCCGCGGATTGCGTAGCGAACCCGGTCAAGTCAGCGCCGGGATCGGATTGCGCAACATGCAAGAGCGGATTGAGCAGCTTGACGGCAGCCTGCGTATCCTCTCCTCTCGCGGCGGACAAAGCGGCACTGTGATTGAAGTCAGCCTGCCACTCAGCCATATGCTCCCACCGCAGGAAGATCCAACGCCAAAACGAAAGGCCGGTCTCTGATGTCCGACACGACCACCCGTGTACTTATAGTCGACGATCATCCCATGGTCGCCGAAGGCATTCAGTCACTACTGGAAAGCTTTGATGAAATAGACGTGGTTGGCACGCTCTCAAACGGGCAAGAGGCGGTTGATCAGGCGACCCAGCTCGAACCAGACGTGATCCTGATGGATCTCAACATGCCCGGTCTCAGCGGGCTCAACGCCACTGAGATTATCTTGGAACGCCTGCCTGAAACCCGCATTCTGATCCTATCAATGCACGACAGTCCCGAATATATCTCGACGGCGCTCAGTCACGGAGCCAAGGGCTATATCCTCAAGGACGTTCCGACCGAAGAAATCAAGCAAGCTATCGACGCGGTGATGCGTGGCGAGCGCTATCTCTGCACCGGCGCCAGAGGTTCTTTGGAACCGAAAGAAGGTGACACGCGTGAAGCGCTAACCGGGCGCGAACAGACCATCTTGCTGGAACTCGCGCAGGGCAAATCCAACAAAGAAGTCGCACAGTCTCTGGATATTTCTGTCCGCACGGTCGAAACCCACCGTAAGAATATCAAACGTAAACTGGGGATCTCTTCGACTGCCGGTTTGACCCGCTATGCGCTGGAACACGGCGTTCTGCAGGGCACCAGCCCCGGGCTCTGACCGCAGCGCGATACGCGCTGCCCGGCCCAACCGGAAAAGGCGCGCCGAATGGCGCGTTGATTACGGGCGGGAGCCATGCCCGGTTACCTGGGGCGAATGTCCTGACCAAAGAAGATCAGCGTTCCATCTTCGTCGATCACATGAAATTCGCGCTGCTGATAGGGCTGATCGAAAGGCGGGCGCACGCGGCCTTCTGGCAAATCGGCCAACTGCCCTTTCATCTCTTCATAAAGCTCATCAATTCCGTCGACATCAATATAGAAGGATTGGTTATCACCCAATGGTTTACCATCCGATCGCGGCGGGCATTCCAATAAACGAATGGCAACTTGATCCAACCTTAGAAACGCATAGTTCTCCTGCCTGAAATTGCAGGTAAATCCCAGCTTCTTGCAATAAAACTCAATCTGCGTGTCCAAAGACGAACAAAGAACAAATGGTGTGAGTTGCAGTATTTGCGACATTAATGGTTTCTCCGCAGATAATATGGTGGCCAGTCTAGCCTCTCGCTTAACTCAATCCAGCAATTCGTCATCCCGAAGCCCGGCACGCGCGTAATGTTGGGGCAAAACCCGACCATAAAGTTGCCGTGTACGCTCAACCCCGCCGCACATCCCTTCGGTTTCTACAAATGAAAAAATTCCGACATAGCGTTTGCGGTCGCCCTCGACCGGAGCAACCCGGTGCAAGGCATAACGCCCTTTGAAAATCTGCAGGTCTCCTGGTTGCAGTTCCAGTTGGTGCACACCCCTCCTGCTGCCATCCAAAATCGCAGCGACGCCATTAAAATTTTCGTCCTCACTGGTCCGCAGGTTGGCTGCATATTCGAACGCACCGCCTGCTTCACCATTCTGAATTGCCAGCGTCACAGTGTAATTATTGGTGTCGAAATGCCACGGAAAGCCGCCTCCCTTCTCGACCACATTGATGATCGCGTCCGCCAACGGATCGTCATATCTAAAGAACCGATCCTCTGGCTCGTTCAGCGCCTCGCGGATGAAGGGCATGAAACCTTCATACTCGTAAATACGTCGCAAAGGGCTTGAGGCTGCAAAGTTATCCGCTGGCACAAAGGCATTGGACCGGTCGAAAAACCGTCGGATCGGATGCCCGATACCAAAGCTCGGGTCGTCCTGAGTGAAATAGGCATTCGTGCGATTGAATGACCGATGCGCCTTGGGAGCGACCTCGTCGGCCTCGGCAATCAGTTTTTCCAATCCCTCTTCATGCACAAAGGACGGCAGGACTGCACATCCATCAACATCCAGATCCCGACGCAGGTCCGCAATCAACTGCCTATATCCATAGGAGTCAGGCCGATCGATCGGATATCGCCCTAAATCTACAAGATCGTGCAACATGTCTGACCTCCCGATGTAGTGCTGTTTTCATCAGCCTGCCTCAGCATCGGGGGTTGCTCTGGTCTGTTTCAGACATGGACCTGACGCAATCAGACCAGCCTCACGCTACGTCATGCACTCAAAATTTCACCCAAATTTCACGGATGTTTCTCGATCTGCGTCATTTTGCGCAATAAAGTAACAAAAAATATAAACACTGACTTACAATATTTTTGTATTTGCCTGTTGACGCCCCTTCCCCTCAAACATAATGTCCCTGCACGCAAAGAAGGAGCCTCTGGCGATGAAAGCGCTAGTCGTAATCGTAGGAAACACGCGCATGGGCCGGTAACGGTAAACCATAATCGAACCCATGCGCCTCCGAAAATCTCGGGGGCTTTTTTTTGGCAACACGCAAGACACATGTCGCGAACGGAGCAAAGCAGATGACACGTGAGATGACCGGCGCAAAGATGGTAGTTCAGGCCCTCAAGGATCAGGGCGTGGACACAGTTTTCGGATACCCCGGTGGCGCCGTCCTACCGATCTATGATGAGATTTTTCTGCAAAACGACATTCGCCACATTCTGGTACGGCATGAGCAGGGTGCGGTACATGCCGCTGAAGGCTATGCCCGCTCAACCGGCAAGCCCGGCGTTGCCTTGGTTACATCCGGTCCCGGTGCGACAAATGCGGTGACCGGCCTGACCGATGCGTTGCTGGATTCGATTCCGATCGTTGTTCTGACCGGTCAGGTTCCGACCTTCATGATTGGCTCTGATGCCTTTCAGGAAGCGGACACCGTAGGCATCACCCGCCCCTGCACCAAGCACAACTGGTTGGTGAAGGATACGGACTCGCTGGCGGCAACAATGCATGAAGCCTTCCACGTGGCAACCGCGGGTCGTCCCGGCCCGGTGCTGGTCGACATTCCGAAGGACGTTCAGTTTGCCTCGGGTGAATACACGACGCCAAAACCGTCAACCTCCCACTATCAGCCAGTATTGAAGGGCGATCTGGAAGAAATCACCGAACTGGTCGCGGCAATCGAGACCGCGAAGAAACCGGTCTTCTATACTGGCGGCGGAGTCATCAATTCGGGCCCTGCAGCCAGCCAGCTGTTGCGCGAGCTTGTGGACGCAACCGGCTTCCCGATCACTTCGACCCTGATGGGGCTTGGGGCTTATCCGGCCTCGGGTGAAAACTGGATCGGTATGCTGGGGATGCATGGGCTCTACGAGGCCAACATGGCGATGCATGATTGCGATCTGATGATCAATATCGGCGCGCGCTTTGACGACCGTATCACCGGCCGTATCGATGCGTTCTCGCCGAACTCGATCAAGGCCCATGTGGATATCGACCCATCCTCAATCAACAAGGTGATCCGGGTGGACATCCCAATCGTTGGCGATGTTGCCCATGTGCTTGAGGATATTCTGAAAGTCTGGAAGGCACGCGGTCGCAAAACAGATGCTGCCAATATCAAACAGTGGCAGGACCAGATCAACAAGTGGCGCAAAGTTAACTGCCTTGCCTTCACCAACAGCGAGAAAACCATCAAGCCGCAATACGCGCTGCAACGGCTTGAAGAGCTGACAAAGAACCACGATCGATACGTCACGACTGAGGTTGGACAACACCAGATGTGGGCGGCTCAGTATCTCGGCTTTGAAGATCCAAACCGCTGGATGACATCGGGTGGTTTGGGCACAATGGGCTATGGTTTCCCCGCCTCGATCGGTGTGCAGATGGCGCATCCCGATGCGCTGGTTATCAACGTGGCAGGTGAAGCGTCGTGGTTGATGAACATGCAGGAAATGGGCACCGCAGCACAGTACCGCTTGCCGGTGAAGCAGTTTATCCTGAACAATGAACGCCTTGGCATGGTGCGCCAGTGGCAAGAGCTGCTGCATGGCGAACGCTATTCGCACAGCTGGTCCGAAGCACTGCCTGATTTCGTCAAACTCGCCGAGGCCTTTGGTGCCAAGGGTATCCTGTGTTCCGACCCAGCAGATCTGGACGACGCGATCATGGAGATGATCGACTATGACGGCCCTGTGATCTTTGACTGCGTGGTCGAAAAGCACGAAAACTGCTTCCCGATGATCCCATCAGGCAAAGCCCATAACGAAATGCTGCTGGGCGAGGCCGAAACGCAGGGCGTAATCGATAGCAAAGGCTCGGTACTGGTTTAACAAAATTCGACGAATTTTGTCGGGCGCTTCGGTGCCCGGCCATCGAAAGATGATGAAAGGGACGTAAATGTCTGCCCTACAAATCAAAAAAGGCGCAACTCGCCATTCTGCTTACAACCTACGCCCAACTTTCTCGGACGTGCAGGAACAGCATACAATTGCTGTTCTGGTTGAAAACGAACCGGGCGTTCTGGCGCGGGTGATCGGACTGTTCTCGGGCCGCGGCTATAACATCGAAAGCCTCACGGTCGCCGAGGTGGATCATACAGGCCACCTGAGCCGGATCACGATTGTCACCACCGGCACCCCGCAGGTCATCGAACAGATAAAGGCGCAGCTCGGGCGCATCGTCTCAGTTCGCGATGTCCATGATCTGACCGTGGAAGGCGCCTCGGTCGAGCGCGAACTGGCGATTATCAAGGTTGTCGGCGAAGGAGACAAACGGGTCGAGGCGTTGCGTCTGGCCGATATTTTCCGCGCCAATGTGGTCGATAGCACGCTGAATTCATTCATTTTTGAAATCACCGGCGCGCCAGACAAGATCGATGCGTTTGCTGACCTGATGCGCCCTCTAGGGCTAATCGAAATCGCCCGGACCGGTGTTGCTGCCCTGCTGCGTGGTGACTGACATTTTGGCGCCATCCTCGGCTGTGCTTGCCCAGCCGAGGACCCGGCAACGCGATAAGCTTAAACAATAATCCGAAACTAGCCTGTATTCCGCGCAATTCACGAACAATAACATGTAAAAGATCATGCAAATAAACTGAATCACTATTGATTTTGCATGACGTAACGTTAGCCTGACCCGCGTAGCGGGGCCTCATCCGGCGCCCCCATTTGTCGTTTTACGATTTCTGACTGACGTGCAGCCACTGTGTTGACGTCTTCTTGTTATTTCGAATCTCAAGCAGAACCGTGGAATTGACGTGACCGACAACAATCGCAGCCCTGCTAAATTACGTAGAATGTTTGGCGCGAACCTTCGGCAGCTTGCACAAAGATACCCATCGGTGTCTGAGCTATGCCGTCAGCTGGGAATCAATCGAACGCAGTTCAACCGATATCTGGCCGGTGAGAGCTTTCCGCGCCCGGATATCTTGGACAGGATTTGTCAGTTTTTTGATGTCGATGCGCGTATCCTTCTAAAACCATTGGATGAAATCGAGCCCCACGCCACGCATCCGGCGGTAAATGTCATCGATCGTTACCTCTCGGCTAACGTCGATACGACGTTTGCGACCGGCTTTTACCAAGCCATTGAGCGTGACCAGACAGCCGCGAGCCAGCCCCATCACCGACTGTACCATGTGCGTGAGATCTTCAATTGCACCCTGCTACGTGGTTATGACCCCTGTTCCTCAGTATCCGAGAGACCCGCCACGCGTGAGGTTCGGGGTATCGTGTCTTATGCAGATGGAAAGATTTGCGCGTTGATTTCACGAAAGGGCGCACAAGATCGTCGAATGATGGTTCTGACTGAAACAAGCGAAGAGAACGGCACCCGATTGTTGGGCTATGTCTATCGGCTGGCAGAAGGATCCGAGCTAGGCCAGAGCACCCAACGGGTTGAGCTACGGCACTTGGGACATGACCTGTCGGCTGCGTTGAGATTGGCGCGCAAAGCAAAACGCTCAGCGCACCCGCGCTAGGGCACTCTGACCTGAGATTGCGCGTTCAGGCACTCTCAGGTTCAGCAGTTTCTGATGTTCCACCATCCGAGATCAAACGATAGAGATGCCAGCTTGCGTGTCCAAGCAACGGCAGAACCAGAAACAGACCCAAGAACCAGGGCACCATCGCGAGAAATGTGACAATCGCGATGAATCCACCCCACCCCAGCATCACTTTCATGTTCGCCTTGACGTAACCAAAGCTTGAGATCATCGCTGTCACGAAATCTAATTCGCGATCCAGCAACATTGGTATCGATAGTACCGTGATCATGTACAAAATGATCGCAAACACGGCACCGACCAATGTGCCCAAGGCTAACATGCCCAAACCATTGGGGGTCAGAAAGACTTCAAACGAAGTCGAGATGTTGGTCATCGTGGACAGACCCATGAACAGGGCAAAGATCATGTGACCCAGAAAGAACCAGAACAGAAAAATCACCACTATGATCGCGCAAATCGACGGCAGTTGCCTGCGGCTTTGCTGAACGACGACGCCGAATATCGCAGCAGGGTTCAACGGTTCGCCCTGCTCCAATCGGTGCGACACCTCGTACAGTCCTACGGCGGCGAACGGCCCGATCAAAGGAAATCCGATTGCGGCCAGAACCAGCCAGAATGATGTACCGGTCTTTAGTGTAACCCAGGCCATGAGCCACCCGGCCAAGACGTAAAAACCAGCAAAAAGAAGCCCGTATAGCGGCGCGCTGCGAAAATCTTGCCAGGCGCGACGCAGCGCTTGTTTCAGCATCGCAGTATCGACCGGTTTCAACGTCGGCACACCAAAGGGTTTATTCATTCCTGTTTGCTCCTCCCAGGCATTTCTTTCTACATGGCGGGGCGTTTCTGTGGCCAGTGCGTTTCTGCGTGATAAGCGGCGCCCATCGACAAGATTTTCGCATCCGATCCACGTGGGCCAAATAGTTGCAGCCCCATCGGCAACCCATTGGCCCCAAACCCGGCTGGAGCTCCCAAACAGGGTAGACCCAGCAGGCTGACTGGCGTCACAACCTGCATCCAGCGATGGTAGGTATCCATCCCCTGCTCTTCGATTTTGGTTGGGTATGGTGTTTCGATCTCGAATGGCCAGACCTGCGCAGCTGGCAATACCAGAGCGTCATAATCAGCAAATATCTCTGCCGCGCGTCTGTGCCAGTCTGATCGAATAACACTGGCGCGGTGCACACCCATGGCGCTGAAAGACAGCCCACGCTCCAACTCCCATTGCGCTGTATCTTTGAGTACGGCTTTATCCCGAGCCAGAGGCTCAAGCCCAGTTGCCACGCTCCACGAGCGCAAAGTGATCCAGCTGTCCCAGATCAGGTCCGCATCAAAGGGTGGTTCAAGCGTCTCAACCCGCGCGCCGTTTCCTTCGAAAACCCGCAACGCATCTCTGCAAAGCTCAAGTATGCCCGGCTCATGTGGAAACGCCCCGCCCCAGTCACCCAGCCAGCCGATACGCATTCCAGTCAGATCGGCGGTCTGAACGGGGGACACCGCTACGACCTCGGTGCTCAGGGGCATTCTTGGGTCTGGACCAGACATCACGTCGAGCAAAAGCCCGATATCTTCGGGGCTGCGCGCCATCGGTCCCAATGTTGAAAGCTGGTGCAGATAGCTGTCGCCAGCTGGTTCGGAAGGAACTCGCCCCCAAGTAGGCCTGAATCCATAGACGTTGTTCCAAGCCGCAGGGTTGCGCAAGCTGCCCATCATGTCGGACCCGTCGGCCAGCGACAGCATGCCCGTCGCCAACGCCACAGCCGCGCCACCCGACGAGCCGCCACAAGATTTTGCCGTATCGTACGGGTTGCGGGTTGCGCCATAGACGGGGTTGAACGTGTGCGAGCCAAGTCCGAATTCCGGCGTATTGGTCTTACCGATCAGGATCGCTCCGGCTGCGCGCAACCGGGCGGCCAACAGATCGTCAGTTTGTGGGACATGATCCTTGAACAATGGCGAACCCTGGGTCGAGGCGATCCCCGCCACATGCACCAGGTCTTTCACCGCGATCGGTAGCCCGTGCAGCGACCCACGCGTGAGGGCCGCATCCGCCGCCCGCGCCTCTTCCATCAAAGCGCCTTCCTCTCGGAGCGCGACAATCGCGTTCAACGGGCCATTCACCTCAGCGATCCGGTCCAGTGTCGCGCGCATCAACTCAACTGCTGAAAGCTGACGGTTGGACAAGCTATCGAGAATGTCCTTTGCAGAGGCTCTGTTCAGATCCATGTGGGTTGGCCCTTTGCCTGTTCCCGATCAGCCTAACGACGTGGTCGGACCATTTAAAGCCACTGTTTAGATGTATCTTTTTTGGATGTGAGCAAAGGTTATGCTCACTTGATCCTGACGTCGATCCGGACATTGCTATCGCGGCCAAGCATGTTCCTCAGGCCAAAGATGATCATGACTAGGCTGAATATCAGCCACAGCCCACCCCACATCATTGTCGTTCCACCGAACTCGTCGGCCAGCATGTACGCGTCTGAACGCAAGCCCGAGCGCCGGATGGTGTCATCGAAGATATCAAAGGGCACGTAGATCATGCTGGTCAATCCAATGACTCGCAAAATCAGATCGCACAGACTACGGCTCAGGAGCCAGGCGATCGCCACCATCACCACGCCGCTGCCCGCACAGAACGCCATGGCAAACGGGTCACGGATATACAGCAGAGTGACCACCAGCATGACGCCACCAAAGAGACCAAGCGCCATCCGATCGGCATTCGTGCGTAAGGCGATCATCAGCAGCCCCATCCCAAGCATCAATGAGCCCAGATACCCGGCTGAAAGGCTGATAAACCGGTTGCCGCCTCGGCCGACCACCAGACCACCCTGTTGCGGTGAGACCGAGAAGCTTTCGACCGATCCTCCGGTCAGAACGATAGCAAGGGCGTGCGAAAGCTCATGCAGAAAAACAACCAGGATTTTCAATGGAAGCGCTAGCATCGTGCTCCAGAACACAAACACCAACGCAACAACGATGATCAATTGCCAGTGGCCTTTGATCAGGTTTGCAGCAGAGGTCAGGTGCTTTCGCAACTAGCCTTCGCCTTGCGCCTCGGACCGGCTTTTGCCCGAGACATTCAGCGCCAGCGTCGCTGCCATAAACTCATCAAGATCGCCGTCCAGTACGCCCTTGGTATCCGAGGTTTCATGGTTGGTTCGCAGATCTTTAACCATCTGATAGGGCTGCAGCACGTAGGACCGGATTTGGTTGCCCCAACCCGCATCGCCCTTGGCCTCATGCGCTGCGTTAATGTCAGCATTCCGGCGATCCAGCTCTTGCTGATACAGCCGCGATTTCAGTGCCTTCATGGCGATATCGCGGTTCTGATGCTGCGATTTCTCGGAACTCGTCACGACAATCCCAGTCGGGATGTGCGTGATACGAACCGCCGAGTCTGTGGTGTTTACGTGCTGACCACCCGCGCCCGAGGACCGGTATGTATCGATGCGGATGTCCGAAGGATTGACCTCGATCTCGATATTGTCGTCCACCACCGGATAAACCCAGACCGAACTGAACGAGGTATGACGCTTTGCCGCTGAGTCGAAAGGCGAAATGCGCACCAGCCGGTGCACACCGCTTTCCGATTTCAACCAACCATAGGCGTTGTGGCCGGTGATCTTGTAAGCGGCAGATTTGATGCCCGCCTCTTCCCCCGCCGTCTCGGATTGTAGCTCGACCGTATAACCCTTTTTCTCGGCCCAACGCACGTACATCCGCGCCAGCATCGAAGCCCAGTCACAGCTTTCCGTACCTCCGGCGCCGGAGTTGATCTCAAGAAACGTATCATTACCGTCGGCTTCACCATCCAGCAGCGCCTCAAGCTCTTTCTTGGCGGCTTTGGTCTGCAGGCTTTTGATGGCGTTCTCAGCGTCGGTGACAACCTCTTCGTCCTCTTCCATCTCGCCCAATTCGATCAGTTCGATATTGTCGCTGAGATCGGTTTTGATGGATTCGTAGGTCTCGATTGCGTCGACCAGCATCTGACGCTCGCGCATCAGTTTTTGCGCGTTTTCAGGATTGTCCCACAGGTTCGGATCCTCGACACGCGCGTTGAATTCCTCCAACCGGTGCGGTGCGGTTTCATAGTCCATGCGCTGCGCCAGCAGCTCCAGCGACTTTTCGATTTCCGCCACAATATTCTGGGTTTCGGCGCGCATGGTCAGGTCCCAACTTGCTCAATCAGGGTTGCGTGATAGCAAGAGGTGCAGGCCACCACAAGACGACTAAATCGAGAAGTTGGGCAGTCAGTAAAGCCCGCCACCCTGCAGTTCACCCTGGCTGGCATTCGGGCCAACCGTGATCGTATCGCCCGTCGAGGTGGTCACCTGACGGCCCGAGCTGGCCTCTTCAAACAACGGCAGGTCCGAGCCCATCGCGAAGCCTCCATCATAGATGCGGTCGATGAAGCCGTCGACGCCATCACGGAAATACTCGGCCACCACGTATTCTCCGCTGGCATCTTCAGGTAGGCGCGCGCCGCTGAACCGGTCGATCTTGATGAAGTGGCCGCCCGGAGGCACTTCGAAGGGGCCACCGCCGTATTTCTCGACTGCCTTTTCCATAAAGCTTTGGAATACAGGGCCACACAGGGTGCCGCCATAGGCCCCCCGGCCCATCGGGCGCGGGCGGTCATAACCGATGTAGCAACCAGCCACGATGTTTGAAGTGAAGCCGATAAACCACGCATCCTTGGATTCGTTCGTTGTGCCGGTCTTGCCCGCCGTGGGCACGGGCAAGTTCACGACACGCGACGCGGTGCCGCGATCCACCACGCCTTTCATCATTGAAGTCAGCTGATAGGCGGTGATGGCATCCATGACCTGACTGCGATCGGTAAGGATCGTGGGCGATTCATCGGGCTCAAGCCAGCTGGAGTTACAGTCCACACACTGGCGATCATCATGGCGATAGATGGTCTTGCCGAACCGGTCCTGAATACGGTCAACCAGAGTCGGCTCAACCCTCTCGCCGCCATTGGCGAACATCGCATAGGCAGCAACCATTTTATAAAGCGTGGTTTCCTCGGACCCCAGTGAGTTCGCAAGGAATGCGCCCATACGGTCATAAACGCCAAACCGTTCGGCATACCCTGCAACAACGGGCATGGTGACCTCTTGCGCCAAGCGGATGGTCATCAGGTTCCGCGACATCTCGATCCCGGTGCGCAACGGCGTCGGACCATAGAACTTGTTCGTCGAGTTCTTGGGGCGCCAAAGGCCCTGCGGCGTATTCACCTCGATCGGCGCATCCACAACGATGGTAGCAGGGCTGTAACCGCTATCCAGTGCCGCTGCATAAACGAAAGGTTTGAAGCTCGACCCGGGTTGGCGCTGCGCTTGCGTGGCGCGGTTGAACACCGTGTCCTGATAGGAAAACCCGCCCTGCATCGCCAGCACACGGCCCGAGTTCACATCCATCGCGACAAAGCCGCCTTGTACTTCGGGCACCTGACGGGCGGACCATTGGCCCTCTTCCCCTGCCATAACTAGAATGACATCGCCGCGTTTGAAATTGTCTTGGAAATTGCCCTGCATCCACTTGATGTCTTCGCGGGGGACGGTGCCATCTGCTGGGCCATCTTCGATCCCGACGGTCAGGGATTGGTCGGCCACGTTCAGAACGACGGCCGGATACCATTGCGTCGGCAGCACCACGTCGCGGGGGATTTCCATGATCGCCAGCGCCTCGCGCCACTGAGCTTCATCTGCCAGCTTCTCTTCCGGGATCACCTCACCCGTACCACGCCATTTCCCGCGCGAGAGGTCGTATTTCTGCAGCGCCGTGCGCAGGGCTTTCGCCGCTTCGACCTGCATTTCTTCATCAACTGACGCCCGGACGGTGAAACCGCCAGTGAAGAACTCACCTTCACCAAAATCCTCGCTCAACTGGCGACGGATTTCATCGGTGAAGTAATCACGGGGCGGCAGCGCGGTGCGGAAGCTTTCGAAATCGCCGTTCTGGACCGAGCGCAGAGGCATCTCGACTTCGGTTTCATAGGTCGCCTGATCGATGTAGCCATTCTGCTGCATTTCGCGCAGCACATAGTTGCGGCGGTTGAGCAGACGTTCTTTCTGACGGACCGGATGATAGTCGGAAGGTGCTTTCGGCATGGCGGCCAGCATTGCGGCCTCGTGTGGTGCCAGCTCTTGCAGGGTCTTGTTGAAATAGGTCTGCGCGGCGGCTGTCACGCCATAAGAGTTCTGGCCCAGAAATATCTCGTTCATATAGAGTTCGAGGATCCGTTCTTTGTCGAGCGTATCCTCAAGCCGGGTGGCGAGGATGATTTCCTTGATCTTGCGTTCGGCCCGTCGGTCACCAGACAGCAGGAAGTTCTTCATCACCTGCTGCGTAATCGTAGACGCACCACGTACGGTTTCACCTTTGGTGCGCACGGCCTCGACTCCGGCGGCGATAATTCCGCGCGGATCATATCCTTGGTGGGTATAGAAATTCTTGTCTTCCGCCGAGATAAACGCCTGTTTCACCAGATCGGGGATTTCCTCGGACGGCGTGAACAGGCGGCGCTCCTGTGCAAATTCGTCGATCAACTGACCTTCGCCCGAGTAAATCCGGCTGATGGTCGGTGGCTTGTATTGCGCCAGTGATTCATGACTGGGCAGGTCGCGCCCATACATCCAGAACACCGCGCCAACGACCAGCGCGGCCATAAAAATACCCAAGGTCACGAGGCTGAAAATCGCCCCGAAAAACGAAAGAATGAACCGGATCACGTTACTGCCTTTTACTCGCGGTGACGCCTATATAGTGTCGCCCCCTCGCAGGGTCAAAACACGAAAGGCTACAATGGCTGTTTTGCGCCGCTACGTTATTGACCAATCAGCGATCGTTTCACTAAATCGACCTGACGCCAGTTCTCAAGCCCCTGCACTAGCCCGCGCGCCATCGAGGCCCGCCAGTCCGGATCAGAGATGTTCTTGAAATCACGCGGGCTGGACAAGAAACCCAGCTCGACCAGAACCGATGGAATATCCGCGGCCTTCAACACCGAGAATGACGCAGACCGCAGGGGTCTGCGATTCATCGGCCCACCCTGTTGTGCCATACCATCGACCAATGAACGTGCCAGCGCTTTGCTGCGCGGTTTGGTCTCTTGCCGGGCCAAATCCAGCAGCACATCAGCGACCTGATCGTCCGCACCGCTCAGATCGATACCCGCAATCAGATCGCCTCGGTCATGCCGTTCAGCCAGCTTCTGGCTGGCAACATCCGAAGCCTCTTCTGACAGCGTGTAGACGACAGCCCCATGCGCCAACCCTTCGGAAAGCGAATCCGCATGCAGCGAGATGAATAAGTCCGCCCCGGCCCTGTGCGCCAAAGCAATGCGCCGCTCTAGCGAGACAAACTGATCGTCGACGCGTGTCATCACCACTTCGTATCCGCCTGTACGCAGCAGCGCCTCGCGTAGTTCGCGTGCGAAGGTCAGCATCAGCGTTTTCTCATTGGTATCAGCGACTTCGGCACCCGGATCGATGCCCCCATGGCCGGGGTCCAACATGACAAGCAACACATGTTGATCAACGCGCCCGGGCATCGCCGGTGTCACCGCGGGTTCCGGAAGGTCCCACCCTGGCTGGCGCGGAGCACCCGCGCTGGCCGCGAAACTGTCAAAGTCAGTCCCTTTCAGATGCAACGACAAATGTGCAGCACCCGTCACTTGATCAATCCGCAGATCGGCGGTTTCTACAGCCAAAGGAGCACCAAGCTCCAGCACTAGGCGCGACCAGCCGGGCACATAGGCTCCGTACTGAACACCACTGATACGGTCAGTTTGAAGGAAGGTCCCGCGGTCCAAACCAGACCAATCGACCTCCTGGAAATCCAGCACCATCCGGTAGGGATCACGCAATGTGAACACGCGGTATGGCACACCCTGGCTGAGGCCAAGGTCCAGCCGCACCCCGGTATTGCCCTCATCGACGATGCGGCTCTGCTCCGGAAGGGCGCGTGCAAGTGCGCTGAAGTCCTGCGCGATAGCAGCACCAGTCAGCGCCCAGATCAGGGCGATTGCGTAGAAAATCCTGCTCATGGCCTCAAGTTATCCCGAGATCGTTTGACGAAGAGACTATCGTATAACCCCGCCTTTGTGAACGCTTTAGGCCGTTTGCGGGATCGCGCCTCGCTCGGCCATAAATCGCTGCAGCCGATCCAGCCCATCCTGAATGTCTTCGGTCGACCGCGCATAGGAAAAACGCAACGTCGTGTGCCCGCGCACCGGATCGAAATCCAGCCCCGGTGTCACTGCAACCCCGGCCTTGTCCAGAATCTCGGCCGCAAAGGCACGGCTATCCTGCGTCAAATCCGAGACATCCGCATAGACATAAAACGCCCCATCCGGTGGTGCGATGTTGGTAAACCCGGCCTTGGGCAACCCATCCAGCATCAACAGACGATTACGGCGGTAAACATCCAGATTGGCCTGCAGCTCCTCTTCGCAATCCATCGCAGCCAATGCCGCCACCTGGCTCGCATGGGGGGCACAGATGAACATGTTTTGGGCAATCCGCTCGACCACGCGCACCTGATCTTCGGGCACAACCATCCAGCCAACACGCCAGCCGGTCATCGAGAAATACTTGGAGAACGAGTTGATCACATAGCACTCATCCGTCAGCTCCAACGCAGTGAAGGCTTTGGCTTCGTATTCCAGCCCGTGATAAATCTCGTCACTGATGAACGACGCGCCCTGCCCCTGCGCGGCTTCGATCAGTGCCTGCATCGCGGCATGGTCCAACATCGTTCCTGTGGGGTTCGCAGGTGAAGCAACCATCAAACCCTGCAGATCGAGCCCCGCGAAATCAGCGGGCACTGGTTGCAGCCGGTTTTCAGGCGCAGTCGGCAGATCAACCGGAACCAACCCCAGCGCCTTGAGGATTTGCCGATAAGACGGATACCCCGGTGCCCCGATCCCTACCCGATCACCGCTGTCGAAAAGCGCCGTGAAGGTCAGCAGGAACCCGCCGGACGACCCCGGTGTGATCACCACCCGTTCGGGGTTAAGATCAACATTATACCACTCGCCATACAACCGCGCGATCCGCTGCCTGAGCGCGGGCAAACCCAAAGCCACCGTATACCCCAGCGGCCCTTGCTCCATGGCCTTGGCCAAAGCTTCGGTCGCCCCTTTAGGTGCCCCGGTTCCCGGTTGACCAACCTCCATATGAATGACATGACGCCCGGCCTCTTCTGCCTTGCGTGCGGCCTCCATCACATCCATCACGATGAAGGGATCGACCCCGGAACGGGTTGAGTTTCTCATGGCCATCTCCCATGTTGCAGCCATGGCTTTTGAACGCTTATCCCGGCTGGCGTCAATCCCGGCCGTGTTGCTGATCGCAGTGACGTGGTTGGTCAGTGTCGTTCAGACCAACGCGCAAAGTCTGATCCGCGATCCCGATATAGAACACGGCCTACGAGAACTGGCCTTTCCGATCTTGCGCGCGGCTGGCCTGAACACCAACCGGGTTAGGGTGCTGGTGGTAAATGACAGCGTATTCAATGCTTTTGTAATAGACTACAACACCATCTACCTGAATTACGGTCTGATCCTGACCGTCGAAACCCCCGAGATGTTGCAGGCGGTGATCGCGCATGAGGCCGCCCATATCGCCAACGGTCACCTTGCACGCCGTGCGGAAAACCTGCGGGCGGCACAGCGCAACGCGCAGCTTGGCACGCTGCTGGCGCTTGCGGCCGCAGCATCGGGCGGCGGAGAGGCTGCGGCAGGCATTGCTGTGGGCACTCAGGCTTCGGCATTGCGCAGTTTCTTGGGGCATACACGCGCCGAAGAGGCCTCTGCCGATCGCAGCGCTGCCAGTTATCTGCGTTGGGCTGGGATCTCACCGCGCGGGATGGTTGATTTGCACCGCAAGTTTGCCGGGCAGGAACTGCTGAGCGAAATCAGGCAGGACCCGTATATGCGCTCGCACCCAACCAGCCGAGAGCGCCTTCGCGCGGCTGAGACGTTTCTGGATCAATATGGTGACAAAGCTAAAAAGAACCCAAACGCAGATTACTGGTTTGCCCGCGTAAAAGGAAAACTGTCAGCCTTCTTGCGATCCCCGACCTGGACTCTACGCCGTGCAGCCGAGGAAACCGACCGCGACATCCGTCTGATGCGTGAAGCATCGGCCTACCACCAGAACCGAGACCTGTCCCGCGCCCGCGCCGCGATTGACGGAGCGTTGGCAATCCGCCCCGATGATCCGTTTTTCTATGAACTGAAAGGCCAGATTCTGCTGGAGAACAGACGCCTGAGCGAGGCTGTTGCAGCCTATGGTGCCGCAGTCGATATGGCACCGAACAATTCTCTGATTCTGGCGGGATACGGGCGCGCTCTGCTGGTGGATGGCCAAACCAAGAAAGCCCTGCAAGTTCTTGAAAAAGCAAGGGCAAGAGATTACCGAAACGCCCGATTGATGCGTGATCTTGGCTTAGCCTATTCGCAGGTGGGCAACAATGGAATGGCGTCTGCTGTGACCGCAGAGCGGTATGCGCTGCAGGGTCGTCTTGCTGATGCTGGCATCCATGCTAAACGCGCGGTCGCGCAACTCCCCGAAGGCTCTCCGGGTTGGCAAAGGGCGCAGGATGTGCTGATTGCCTCGGAGCGCCTGAAAAAGAACAAAAGAAGGAAACGGAAATGATCCTGAGACATGCTGCACCGGCCCTATTGGGTCTTTCCCTGATCACCAGCCCCGCGCAGGCGCTCGACCTGAACGCCATGAGCGACGCAGAGAGAGCCGAGTTTGGCGCGCAGGTGCGCGAATATCTGCTGGCAAATCCGGAAGTGATCATCGAGGCGATCAACATCCTTGAAGAGCGCAACGCCGCAGCCGAGGCGAATGCCGACAAAGAACTCGTCGCTGCCAATGCGGAAGACCTGTTCAACGATGGGTATAGCTGGGTGGGCGGCAACCCAGACGGCGACATAACTCTGGTCGAGTTCATGGACTATCGCTGCGGCTATTGCCGGCGCGCCATGCCCGAAGTGGCGACCCTGCTGGCCCAGGACGGCAATATCCGTCTGGTTATTAAGGAATTGCCAATTTTGGGCGATGCCTCGGTCGTATCATCCCGCTTTGCCATCGCGACCAAACAGGTGGCGGGAGATGAAGCATACAAACAGGTTCATGATGCCCTGCTGGCCTTTAGCGGTGAGCCGTCCGAAGTCACACTGCGCCGCATCTCTGACGGGCTGGGACTGGACAGCGACGCGATCATCGCGGCGATGGACAGTGAAGAAGTCACCGAGGAGATCGCCAAAACCCGCGCGCTGGCACAAAAACTACGAATCTCTGGAACGCCTTCATTTGTTCTGGGCACTGAAATGCTGCGCGGTTACCTACCCGCAGATCAGATGCTGCAGATTGCGAACGGAGTTCGTGCAGAACAAGGTTAAGAGCAGGGGTTGGAATGCTCGCCCGACGTTCACTTTACCGATGGGTTCAACTCACCTTTGGCCCAACAGCCATCTTCATTGGATATTGAGCCTTTTGTGAGACTTCTCTTCAAACCTATCAATTGAATTGAAGCGATTGAGTGGGCTTTCCTGAGCATGCATTGGACCACCTTGGAACTAGGGAACCAGCAAAATTTTGCCGGGACCTTTTTGGGCTCTTTTCACAAGCTGCATGATCACCTTAAAACTCTGTAACCACTCAAACCGGCATCAAAGATTCTTGCAAATCAGCAACCGCAAAACAAATACGATTTGGCCGCGCCTGCCAGTCACCGCCCGCGCTGTGATTGCGATGGGCCTTATCGGTTTTGTCTCGGCCTGCACTCAGAATCCAAACGATAGTGATCTTGATCCGGAACGTCAGGCAATGGCGCTTCAAGAGGTTTCGAAAAAGCATGCCCGCGGGCAAAGAGTGTGGTGCGTACCCTACGCCCGAAACCTCAGCGGCATCCAGATCCGCGGTAATGCCAAGGACTGGTGGGGCAAGGCGGGCAATATCTTTGACCGGGGCAATGAGCCAGAGGTTGGTGCTGTGATGTCGTTTCGTGCAACCCGCGGAATGCCTCTGGGTCATGTCGCCGTCGTCTCCGATATCGTCACCAACCGAGAGGTCATCATCAACCATGCAAACTGGCACCGCAACAAAGTGTCGTTGAAAATGGGCGTCATGGACGTATCCAAAAACAATGATTGGACGCTGGTGCGGGTGGAAACCAATCCGGGTCGGTACGGCAGTTCATACCCGGTGAACGGTTTCATATATCCGAAGTTTGCAGAGTAACCCTCTTCGCTATTCCCTCCAGAGACGGATGGATAGATTAATATGCACTTCCCAGTGGAAAGGCGTTTCGATTAGCGTTCAATCAAAGCATGATTTACTAAACTGGTTTTGCTCAAGTCTGTTGTGATGAAAAAAGGCGTTATTCTTTATTATTTGACGGGAGGTTGGGCGCTGTTGACAGTTGCAATTGGCGCGCACTTTCTGATGTCCAGCATGGAACCAACGGCTGACGTAAAATCCAGCTATCGGGCCAGACTGCACACAATTCCGATAGTAAGCTGGGCACCCGGTGAAATAAAACGCCTGGTTATTCGTGGAAAGCCCGCGGTCATTTGGCGCCGTAGCCCTACGGAAATGGCTACAGCGATGTCGCAGGCCGACGCGTCCATCCCTTTGAAGGGTTGGGCTGAGGTGCTGAACGACGGATCGCTTGCGAATGCGTTGGGTCCCGAGGAATTTGCCCGCGTGGAATGGTTGATCGTCAGCCCCATAAGCCCTGCAGGTTTGGGATGTATCGTTCTGGCACAGGCTGGTGACTATCACGGTTTCTTCGATCCGTGCCGCGGAGTGCATTTTGATATGTGGGGCCGCCCACAAAAAGGCCCGAGTCACGAGAGGCTGATTACGCAACAGGCATACTTGACCGAAGATCAGCAGGCCCTGGTCCTTGATACCTCTCAATTTCCGCTGCCAAAGTAAACGCAAAAAGGCTCTACGCCGCCGCCTCGGCTGCAGCGTCCAACTCTGCCGCCTTCTTTTCGACCTGTTCCACGATGTGATCGATCATCTGATCGTTTGACATCTTGTGGCTGGCTTTTCCCGCCAAATAGACCATGCCAGACCCTGCCCCGCCGCCGGTAAAGCCGACATCGGTCATTAAAGCTTCGCCCGGCCCATTCACCACGCAGCCAATTATCGACAGACTCATTGGAGTCTTGATGTGTTCCAGTCGATGTTCTAACGCCTCAACCGTTTTGATCACATCAAAGCCCTGACGCGCGCAGGAAGGGCATGAGATGATGTTCACGCCGCGATGGCGTAGGCCCAAAGATTTCAGGATCTCAAAGCCCACCTTCACCTCCTCCACCGGATCGGCGGACAGACTGACCCGGATCGTGTCGCCAATGCCCATCCACAGCAGATTGCCCAGGCCGATGGCAGACTTTATTGTACCCGATACCAGCCCGCCAGCCTCGGTGATGCCCAGGTGAATCGGCGCGTCCGTGGCCTCGGCGATACCCTGATAGGCGGCGGCCGATAGAAAGACGTCACTGGCCTTCACACTGATCTTGAAATTGTGAAAGTCGTTGTCTTCGAGGATACGGATGTGTTCCAGCCCACTTTCAACCATCGCCTCGGGGCATGGTTCGGCATATTTCTCAAGCAGGTGTTTTTCCAGACTGCCCGCATTCACCCCGATCCGGATCGAGCAATTGTGGTCGCGCGCGGCCTTGATGACCTCTTTCACCCGCTTTTCATCGCCGATGTTGCCGGGATTGATCCGCAAACAAGCGGCACCCGCCTCGGCGGCTTCGATACCACGTTTGTAGTGAAAGTGAATGTCAGCCACGATTGGAACTGGGCTTTCGCGCACGATTTCTTTCAGCGCTTTGGCCGAGGCCTCGTCCGGGACCGACACCCGAACAATATCCGCGCCAGCCTCTGCTGCCGCCTGAACCTGCGCGACTGTTGCTGCCACATCTGTCGTCAGCGTGTTGGTCATGGTTTGCACAGCAATCGGCGCATCTCCACCAACTGGCACATTGCCCACCATGATCTGGCGAGATTTGCGGCGATAGATGTCGCGCCAGGGACGTACGTGATTAAGGGACATGAGGGAGGGTCCAGATCAGCCTGAGTTGACCCTTAGATAGTTCGCCAACCCAAGGGGAGCAATGACTAGATCACTCAGCAGGCGCTTCTGCTGGCTTAGTCTGTAATTCCGCCACCAGTTGCTTGAGCGCGCTGTTCTGTTCGGCTTCAAGATCCGCAACTGCGAATTTTTCGGAAACTGCATCTTTCGAGAGCACAACGCCCTTGGTCACCGTGCCGGGTGCGCCAACCGGACCGAAATGTTCACCATTCATCGAGAAATATACAGATCCCGATGCGCCAGCTCGCAATAGCGGAGCCTCTTCGGTCAGGGGCACTTCGAACGTGCTGCCTTGTTCGACGGTACCCAGTGTACCCTCGAAAATGACACTGCCATCAGCGGCCGTTACGCGCATCCACGATGGGTTAACGGCTACGATCTTCAGCGTCGTATCCAGTTGCTCAACCACCTGCGGTAACGCCGGACGCTCGACTGTATGAACTTCAGTCACCTGAATCTGCGGTGGCTCAGGAGCGCGGAAAGTGCCGACTGTACGCGGATCAAGCGTTGAAATCGGGGCATCGCGGGCAACCAGCACCGGTACATCCAGCGCTTGCGGGCGATACAAACGATCCAGCGCTTCGGTGCTTGGTACGTCGACGCTGGCCAATTCGGCCTCATCCGACCGCGCCTGCGCAGCGTCCAACGGATCAAGATCGGTCAGGACAACCGGTGCTTGCTCGACCGGGCTGACCTGTACCTGCTGAATTCGGTTCAGAACCGACCAGCCGCCATAGCCAATACCGCCAATCACAGCCAAAAGCACAAGTGTCGAGCCGATGGCCCGCGGTTCGATTTGGCTGACCACGGATTCGCGACCGGGAATATAGGGTGTGTTGGGCGAGACGAAGGGATCACGCCCCATCGAACCGCGGGCAGGCAAACCACCCTGGGCTTTCTTGACCACCGATGCCTCGGCCGACATGCCGTGCGCAACTTCGAATCCGCTCTCCTGACAGAAGCTTGTGAATGTCTCATCGGGGTTCATCCCCAGATAGCGGGCATAGGAACGCACATACCCAGCGATGAAGCCAGGCGTGTCAAAAGCATCGGGATCAGCATTTTCGATGGCGGCTATGTAGTTGGCTTTGATCCGAAGTTCGCGCTGCACATCCAGAAGAGATTTGCCCATCGTCGCGCGTTCACCGCGCATAACATCGCCAAGTCGTACCTCATAGTCGTCAAAGCCCTTTGGCCTGACGTCCATGTCTTCTTCGGAATCGCGCTGTGATCTGCGCCCAATCATTCCTGCTGCCCCATCTTTGCCTGTCGCGTGTTGCACGCTAGCGGCGAATCGCCCCTACAACGATTCGTCTAATTCTTTTGTTAGCGTAAGCGTAACACGCAGCAAACTCGTTGCACACTTTAGTGTGACATTACCCGGCAAGTTCGGCGCGATTTAGCGCACAATGTGACCAAAGTTCGTCCATCGCCTGCACCAGACGGTTCATTTCGTCAGGCCCATGCACCGGAGAGGGGGTAAAGCGCAGGCGTTCGGTGCCGCGCGGAACGGTCGGGAAATTGATTGGCTGAACGTAGATTCCATAGTCATCCAGCAACCGGTCGCTGAGGATCTTCGTATGCACGGGATTACCGACGATCACCGGCACGATATGACTGCCATGATCTATCAGCGGCAAGCCCAGCCCTTTGAGCCGCAGCTTAAGAATGCTGGCCTGGGTTTGGTGCTGCTCACGCAATTCCGGTGCGCGCTTGAGATAGGCAACTGAAGCCGCCGCACCTGCAGCGACCGCAGGTGGCAGGGACGTGGTGAAAATAAAACCGGGCGCGTAAGAGCGGATGGCATCACACATCTTCTCGCTTGCGGCAATGTAGCCCCCCATGACGCCATAGGCCTTGGCCAGCGTTCCATTGATGATGTCGATGCGATCAGCAAGGCGATCCCGCTCAGTCACACCACCACCACGGGGGCCGTACATACCGACTGCGTGAACTTCATCGATATAGGTCAAAGCTCCGAATTCATCAGCCAGATCGCAAATCTGTTCAATCGGACCAAAATCACCATCCATCGAGTAAACCGATTCAAAGGCGATCAGCTTGGGGGCTGCCGGGTCATCGGCCTCGAGCAATTCGCGCAGATGTGCGACATCATTGTGACGGAATATACGCTTGGCCCCACCATTACGGCGCACGCCTTCGATCATTGAGGCGTGGTTCAGCTCGTCTGAATAGATGATCAGGCCAGGAAATAGCTTGGGCAACGTGCTCAGGGTCGCATCATTTGCAATGTAAGCGCTGGTGAACAATAGCGCAGCTTCCTTGCCATGCAGATCGGCCAACTCAGCTTCGAGACGTTTATGATAGACCGTCGTCCCTGATATATTGCGTGTTCCGCCTGAACCCGCACCGGTCGCATCTACCGCCTCATGCATCGCGTCCAGCACCACGGGATTTTGCCCCATGCCCAGATAATCGTTGCCGCACCACACGGTGATGTTCTGCTGTGATCCGTCCGGGCAAGTCCGCACGGCGTGCGGGAATTGACCCTTACGGCGTTCGATATCAATAAAGGTCCGATAACGTCCTTCGTCATGCAGCCTGGCAATCGCAGTATCGAGCTGAGCAGTATAGTCCAACGGACCCTCCTTGGATGCCCGGGTTTATCATAACCCCGGGCGATATTTTTTGCCACATCACGGACGGACCGAAAATATGGCTTCGCGTTCCCCTGTCCGACCTGCCTACAGCCGAACCGTTGAACCCAACTTTGATTTGCATCAAATACCTACTAAGCGGCTATCCGACAAGTAAAGTTACGGCAACCAGACGCGAGGAAACGACGCAGGTAGATTCACCGTTTCTTAAGGCAAAACGGGCTGGACGGCCCCGTTTGCGCTGCTAGGCTCTGCGCCAAATCCAGACCTTTCAGGAGAGACCCATGTCGCTTGACGCTGTACTGAGCCGGATCGATACCGATCTGACAACCTCTATCGATCGCCTGATGGAGTTCCTGCGAATCCCCTCTATTTCCACTGATCCAGCGTTCAAGGAGAACGTCGACAAAGCCGCAGACTGGTTGGTCGATGATTTGAAAAGCATCGGCATCAACGCTGAAAAGCGAGAAACCCCGGGCCATCCTATGGTTGTTGGTCATGTCGGTGAAGGCAGCGAAGGCCCTCATGTTCTGTTCTATGGCCATTATGACGTACAACCGGTTGACCCGCTGGAACTGTGGAACCGCGAACCCTTCGATCCTGCATTGGAAGACACCGCACATGGTCAAGTGATCCGCGGTCGTGGGTCTTCCGATGACAAGGGTCAGTTGATGACCTTTGTAGAAGCTTGCCGCGCCTGGAAAGCGGTTCACGGCTCCCTGCCCTGCCGCATCACCTTTTTCTTTGAGGGCGAGGAAGAATCCGGATCGCCATCTCTGGTTCCGTTTCTCGAAGCAAATAAAGCCGAGCTTCAGGCTGATCTGGCTCTGGTCTGTGACACCTCGATGGTCTCGCGAGGTGTCCCGTCAATCGCGTCGCAACTGCGCGGCATGCTCAAGGATGAATTCACCATCATCGGCCCCCGCATCGACCTGCATTCAGGCCATTATGGCGGACCCGGTCTGAACCCGCTGCGAGAGCTATCGCGCATCGTTGCCTCATTCTACGACGAAGACACCGGTCGCGTGGCGGTCGACGGCTTCTACGAAGGCGTGCACGAAGTCCCAGCCGAGCAACTGCGCCAATGGCAGAATTGTGGTTTCGACGAAGCGGAATACCTGAACTCTGTTGGCTACTCCGAACCACACGGCGAAAAGGGGTATTCGACGCTCGAACAACAATGGGCGCGGCCGACGCTGGAAGTGAACGGCTTGTGGGGAGGCTACAACGGCGCTGGCTCCAAAACCGTGATCCCGTCCGAGGCGCATTGCAAGATTACCTGCCGTCTGGTTGGCGATATGGATCCGGATGCGTTGCGCAATCGAATCCGCAAACATGTCGAAGATCGCTTGTCATCGGATGCCAAAGTAGTATGGGATAACGACCTTGAGGGCTCGCCCGCCTCGGTCATGAACCTCAATCGCCCCGAATTCGAAGCCGCGCGCGGCGCGCTTTCGGATGAATGGGACCGCGAGGCCGTCTTCACTGGCATGGGCGGCTCGATCCCTGTCGTTGGTTATTTCAATTCGGTGTTGGGCTTGGATTCCATGCTGGTCGGCTATGCTAATGACGACGACGCCATTCACTCACCGAATGAAAAATACGACGTCAAGAGTTTCCACAAGGGCATCCGCTCGTGGGCGCGCATTCTGGACGCTTTGACCAGGAAATAAGCATGGTGTTTTGCGAGGCTCTGCCTCGTACTCTGGGATATTTCCAGCCAGATGAAGTGCGGATACCCTGCTTCATCTGGCGATAAATATCCCGGGAGAGTCGCGGCGTACCGCGACGGGGGCAGAGCCCCCTTCCTTACATGTGGATCACGCGCCCATAGGCATCTAGCACGCTTTCATGCATCATTTCTGACAGCGTCGGGTGCGGGAAGACAGTGTTCATCAGATCTTCCTCGGTGGTCTCCAACTGGCGGCCCACCACATAGCCCTGGATCAGCTCGGTCACTTCAGCACCAATCATGTGCGCGCCCAGCAGTTCACCAGTTTTGGCATCAAACACGGTTTTAATCAGCCCTTCAGGCTCACCCAGTGCGATGGCTTTGCCGTTGCCAATGAACGGGAACCGGCCGACCTTGATGTCATACCCCAACTCTTTGGCCTTGGCTTCGCTGTATCCGACCGAGGCGACTTGAGGCTGACAATAGGTACAGCCAGCGATGCTTTCGGGTTTGACCGGATGTGCGTGCTTACCAGCAATAAGCTCAGCGACCATAACGCCTTCGTGGCTCGCCTTGTGCGCAAGCCACGGCGCGCCAGCGATATCGCCAATCGCATAAAGTCCTTCAACCCCGGTACGGCAGAATTCATCCGTCACAACATGGGTGCGATCAATCTTTACGCCCAGAGCCTCAAGCCCGAGGTTCTCAACATTGCCGACAATACCAACCGCCGAAATCACGGTGTCAAAGTCGTGCTTCTCGACCTTACCTTTCACCTCGATATGCGCGGTGACTTTACCCTTGGCGCGGTCCAGTTGTTTGACCATCGCTTTTTCCATGATGGTCATGCCTTGCTTGGTGAAGGCCTTTTTGGCAAACGCGCTGATCTCAGCATCTTCGACCGGCAGAACGCGATCCATGACTTCGACAACAGTCGTGTCTGCTCCCAGCGTGTTATAGAAACTGGCGAATTCGATTCCGATCGCGCCCGAACCGATAACGAGCAATTTCTTGGGCATTCGCGGCGGCTGCAGCGCGTGTTTGTAGGTCCAGACCAGATCGCCATCAGCCTCGAGCCCCGGCAGTTCACGCGCACGGGCGCCGGTGGCCAAAACGATGTTCTTCGCTGTCAGCTCTTCGGTGCCTTTGTCAGTTTTCACGCTGACCTTGCCTTTGGCCGGAATGGTCGCCTCTCCCATCACAACGGCGACTTTGTTCTTTTTCAGCAGGTGACCGATGCCGCCGGAAAGCTGAGCCGCGACCCCGCGCGAGCGTTTGACTACGGCGTCCAGATCGTAACCGACCTTCTCAGCTTTCAGGCCAAAATCCTTGGCACGCTCCATCAGATGGAACACTTCCGATGACCGCAACAGCGCCTTTGTTGGGATACAGCCCCAGTTCAGGCAGATGCCGCCCAAATGCTCGCGTTCAACGACAGCGGTCTTAAGGCCCAATTGTGCCGCGCGAATAGCGGCCACATAGCCACCGGGGCCAGCCCCGATTACGATCAGATCATAGGATTGTGCAGCCATGTTTCCCTCTCGGCACAGATCGGTTCAAAAACTAGTTTACCGTTAAACTATTTTTTCCAACGCATCAACATAACTTCCCGCGACATATGTGACGCAGGGTAATTTCGCCATTATCAAGCTGAATTCAGCCTATACCCGTGCCGCCGCAAAGGCTAGAACGGAGACTTCGGAACCATTTGTTTTTGATATCCACCATATTTCGAAAGGCGAAACATGGCCAAAATCCTCAAGGACTTATTACTGGCATTTTTGAACGCGACATTGATATTGCTGGCCTTATGCCTCTTCCTGGGGTGGAAACTTTTGCAATCCGCAGACCAAATTCGGACCGGATTTGCTGAGAACTTGCAAGCAGTGGCGCCATTGCGCGAACAGGCGCAAGGCATTCGAGTAGAGCTGACAGAGCTGCGCAGCGATCTTGCCTCATTTGGCCAGAGAGCCCAGCTTGATGAAACCATGCGCCAACAGCTGAGCGCCGCCCTGCAACGCTTGAACAGTTTGGAGGGGAAACTTGAAAATACGCAATCTCGCTTGGCGAACCTTGTCGAACGTCCGGAAGACCTGATCAACTATGCGATCACGACTTCTGCAGACAACATCACCAACCGGATATTGATCATCAAGGGTTGCGAGCCCGCGACCTAGGTCGCGGCCTGCAATTCACGCACTGTTGATCCGTAGCCACCATTGCTCACATATGCGGCTTCGTGATCAGTAGTTGCCCTTTCCAGCGCATCGTTTCGGTATGGGAAACGACCGAATTTTCGGATCACCTCGCGATGCGCGCGCGCATGCAGCAGATTACTGTCGCCACTTTCGGGCATCCGCTCAAGCATCATGCGTACACAGCGCTCCTGATCGCACAAATTTTCCGAGTGCATCATTGGCAGATAGAAGAACTGCCGCGCGGGTTCATCGATCTTTAGATCCCAGCCCTTGTCGACCGCGCACTTTGCTGCTGCCAGTGCCGCCCTATCGGATGCAAAGGCTTGCTTGCTCCCCCGGAACATATTGCGAGGCAACTGATCCAAAAGGATAATATAAGCCAGCGCCCCACTGGGATAGGTCAGCCAGAGCGAAAACTTGCCTTCACACGCGGCTTTCCAGGTTGAAAGAAATTTGTCTCGGATCCGCGCATCCAGCGCTTCATCCTGTAGGTACCACCCCTCGGGGCCGACCTCATCTAACCAAAAACTCAATACTTCTTCAGGACCTGCCATTGCCCTAGACTCCGTAATTGTCCTCCCCAGGACGTAACGTCATTAAAATCACTTTTACAGATTTGTGACAGTAACATATTGCAACACTAAAGTCACAATTCCGGCGCACGGGTGGGTTCTTGTGCATCTTGCTCATCTTGCGCTGCTTCAATAGCAACCTCTTGGGCGACTTCCAGCGCAACAGGTGACGAAGTTGGGTAGATCGGAGCAATCGCGCCCGTCTCATCCACCGGTGTGTAGACTCGCTGGGTCATCCGATAGGCGGCGTAGGCGGCCATGGCAAACATCAGCGTAGCGATAAACAGAAAGAAACCCTTTGGCCCGACAACGCCTGTGCCCATCAGCCAGCCGGTAATAATCGGCCCGGCGATTGCCCCGAGGCCATTGATGAATACCAGCCCGCCCGAGGCCGCCGACATATCATCATACTCCAGATAATCGTTGGTATAAGCTATCAGCAGGGAATAGAGCGGGCTTGTCATGCCGCCAATAAAGAAGGCCGCAACAAGAAGCATCGTGAATGTTACACCCAGCACCATGCCAATAACAGCACCGACCCCACCTACTGCCGAGACCAATATGATCAATACGCGACGATCCATCCGGTCGGACATCCAGCCCAGTGGAAACTGAAGCAATACCGCTCCAATATAGAACACCGCTACGAAGATCGAAATTTCAACCAGACTCAGACCTACTTGCGCACCATAGACGGCGCTCATTCCGAATTGGGCCGAGAAAATCCCGCCCAATAAGAACATGCCAACGCAGCCCAGCGGTGATGTTTCCATCAACTGGCGCAGGGTCATCGGCTTGGTGGTGTCAAACGCAGGTGTAGGAGAGATCGACAACAAAATGGGTGCAAACGAGATCGAAACCAGAATTGATGCTATGACAAACGTTTCATACCCGGCGGGGTCACCAACCAGCAGCAGGGCCTGAGCGCTGACAACGCCAGCCATCTGTACGATCATATAAAGCGAAAGGGCCTGTCCTCGGTTCTCGTTGTTTGCGGCGTTGTTCAGCCAGCTCTCAGCGGTCACATACACACCCGAGAAACAGAATCCGATCACGACCCGGCCCAGCGACCAGGCAATGGGATCGGCCAGCATCGGATACATGATCATGACCGCCGAGATAAACGAAGCTAGAGCCGCAAATACGCGTACATGACCGACGCGACGGATCATTTCGGGCGCCAAACGCGAACCGCCGAGAAATCCAACAAAATAGGCGGACATTACAAATGACATCTCGAGGGTCGAAAACCCCTCAATCTCGCCACGCACGCCCAGCAGAGTGCCCTGTAGGCCGTTGCCGACCATCAGCAATCCCATACCCAGAAGAAGCGCCCAAGCGCTGGAAAGAACCTGAAGCATTCTGCCAATCCAAATTGCTGATTAGTTTTGTTCGCTTTGCGATCAAATACTATCCGCGTCGCGCCTGTCTACGACATTGTTGCGGCGCGGATGAAACAGATGCGACTAGGGGATCAAAAGAGATGCGTCGCCGTAGGAGAAAAAGCGATATTCATCCGCGATCGCGTGATCATAAATTGACTTGACTCGATCCTGTCCCATCAACGCGGAAACCAACATTAACAGTGTGGATTTCGGCAGATGAAAGTTAGTCATCAGCGCATCAGTGACGTGAAACTGAAATCCGGGGTAAATGAATATGTCGGTCTCACCTTCCCACGGCTCGATCTGCCCTGAACGTGCAGCACTTTCGATCAGACGTAAGGCCGTCGTGCCCACAGGAATAATCCGCCCACCCGCTGCTTTGGTCGCGGCGATATCGGCTGCGGCCTGCGCACTGACACGGCCCCATTCAGCATGCATTTTGTGGGTCGCCACGTCCTCGACCTTAACTGGCAGAAATGTGCCCGCGCCCACATGCAAAGTCACATGGGTAAACTCGACACCACGTGCTGACAGCGCCTGCAGCAACGCATCGTCAAAATGCAGCGACGCTGTCGGGGCTGCAACAGCACCAGAGTTCCGCGCCCATACAGTTTGATAATCGGTCTTATCCTGTTCGTCCGCCGCACGTTTCGCCGCAATATAAGGCGGCAATGGCATCGCGCCAGCCTGCTCCAAGGCTTGGTCGAAATCCTCTCCGGTCAGGTTGAAACGCAGAAAGGCCTGGCCATCGGCGACCCGATCCAGGATCGCACTTAGGTCATCTGAAAACACGATTTCTTCGCCGGGTTTGACCTTCTTTAGCGGTTTGATCAGTGCAGCCCAGCAGCCGTCGGATTGCGGGTCCAGCAGCGTCGCTTCGATCGCTGCGGACACAGGCCCCTGTGCGCTGCTGCGATGGCGGTGGCCGTTCAGGCGTGCCGGGATGACACGCGTGTCGTTCAAAACCAGTCGGTCCCCAGGGAGCAATATGTCCGGTAGTTCGTGGACACGCTGATCCCGAATGGTATCCTGCTGCGCAAGTAGCAGGCGTGCCGATGAGCGCGGGCTGGCAGGCCGCGTCGCAATCAAGTGTTCGGGCAGATGGAAATCAAAATCGCTGAGTTTCATGGCCGCGCCATACATCGGCCCAATAGATTCGGCCACCGCTCAGATCAACGGTCCTCACCGCGTGATTGCACAGCCGGATGGGATTGGTCCGATCGGTCAGGCGTTGCATTTGGGCCATCCGAGACAGTCGGCGCGGGCTCGCGCAACAAGTTTCGCAGGAACAACGGGGCCAGCCCGGACAGCGGATTGACAGAAACCTTTGGATCGCTCAGTGGGCCGGTCAGGGTATAATTGAAGGCGAAAATCCCCTCGCCCTTCTTCGACAGAACACTGCCAATCGCATTAACCAGATAAATTGGCGAGATCGCGCCGCGCAGGTTCAGCATTTGAGTCACCGTATCAATGGTGCCCTCGAATGACAGTCCCATAGATGGCCCTACGGCGCTGCCAGTTAAAACCTTCACTTCGGTTGGGGTGATGCGCATTTTGCTATCGATGGCTGCAAAGAATATGCCCTGCCCCGCCATCTCGTCCAACAACCCCACCAGACTGATCGCGTTCAACAAGGCCGCCATCGCCGGAGCGTCGGTGATCCGTGTATTCTTGATTTTTAGGTCAACGTCGTAGTTTCCGGGCTCGGCAATCGGGTCGAGTTGCAATTGCATGGACCCGCCACGCGCCTGCGTCAGAACACCAGCCGAACGCAGAACCGCACCCGCATCTTCGGAAGTCAGCCCAACCGCCGTTCGATTATCGCGCGGCGTCACCTGGCCTTTGATCCGCGCGCCACCGTTGACCTGAGCTGCGAATCCACCCGTCAACCCGCCTGTGGTTTGAAACGAGCCGGTTAACCCGGTCAATGCCACCGTTTCGGTTACCTGTAACCGGTCCAATGTGACGTCGAGTTTCGGCCCGGGTCCAGCTGCGCCTCCTCCGCTGCTACCCCCTTCACCCAAGGTCGATTTACCCAAATTAAGCACGCCGCCCAACACGCGGATGTCCGGTAACGCCGCCCCTCGCCCGATCAGTTCCGCAGGAACAGCCAACCAGTTGCCCAATTCAAATGAGCTGAAACGCACACGGTCAAACCCACCATCTCTGAAAGAGATCGTGGCTGATGTTCGCAGCCCCGCTGCCTCGATACGCAGCTCATCGACGTTGAGTTGCGCACCTAGCGTTGCTTCGGCTGCTAAGGTGCCGCTGCTGTTTGCCCCTTTCCTCCACCCCAACTCGGGGATGGCCAGAGCCACCCCCACCAGGTCTGAGTTTGCGTTCAGAAGTGGCGGTTCACCTGCGCCGATACCCAGTGAAAAGTCAGCCAACCCCTGTCCGGTTAGCATCCCTTTGGGTAAACCGGCATTTATCTGTTCCATCAGGCGTGGAGAGACCTCAATTTGCCCTTTCAGCTCACTACGTTGCGCGGTGTCGCCGCCGATGGGCTGTCGCCAGGTGGCCTGAACTGGTACGACGCCAAACAGGCCCTCGCCCGAAATGGCGACCTGCGTTTGATCCCCTGTCAGATCGAGCTGGTCGGCACTGACTTCAAACCCCGGCACCAGCCTATCACTGTCCAGATCGACCAGTTCCCCCAGAAAATGGAATCGTGTGTCTTCAAGCTTCAAGCCCTTGATCATGGGCAACGACAACGTACCCGAAAGACTGACCTGACCTTCTGCCAGCTCAATGGGAAGATTGGCCTTGGTCAATAATTGCAGCGGTGGCCGATCCAACAAAGACAGGGCAGCCGTCACACTACCCTTGGCCTGCACGCGGGCGATCCCGGGCGTGGATTTCTTGATACGGGTGTCTGGAATGATAAACGAGGTGCCCGAAGCATCAACCGCCCCGCCCTCGTCCGCGATTACGATCCCCTTCTGCGCCGAGACCGTAAACCGTCCGTTCAGCAGGCTGGCCTGCCCTTGTGCATCCTGAATGGGCGGAAGCGTCTTGGCGAACCGGACCTTGGTTTCTTCGAACTCAAAATCGGCGAAGATGTCGGGTTTTTCTCCGGGCCGCAGACGCAGAGCGAAATCCAGATCAGACATTTCGCCCTGATACAGGTTTTCAGTGACCCAGAGACGTGGTTTCGGCGCAAGACGTTCTGGCCAGTATTTCAACAATTGATCAGAGCTCATCTGGTCGATCTGCGCGTCAATCTCGGCAACCCAACCTTCGGACAGACCGGCCAATGACCCGCTCAGGCGCGCGCGGTGGGCACCATCTTCGATTGTCATCTGACCCAACTGCAGCCGGAACGGGGCCAGTTTCATCTGAAAGTCCACATCGGCCCGTGCCAGATTCAATGGTTCAGGGAACAAATTGACCGGATTGATCTCAATCCCGCTCAGGCGGAACTGCCCTGACATGCTCTCCAAGCCGCCGGCTTTGACCCCTTTCAGGAAGGTCATTCCATCCGCCTGCACTGTTCCCCAAGCGGAATTGATCGAGACCTCATTAAAGTCCAGCGCCTGCAGCTTTGGATCGTATGTAAAATAGGTCCTCGCCGATTCAAACTTGATCGGTGTTGTTTCTGGTGTCGGCTGCACCGCACCCGCACCGAGGTTCAGTGTGGCAAATACCGGACCCAGCGCGCCTTCGGGGTCCACGCTACCACGCAAAGCACCAGAGATAGGCGTGCGCAACACCTGCATCCATGCAAGAGCTGGGCTGTGTCCGCCAATATCTTCGGAAGGCAGATCGGTGATCGAAATGCCAAACTGTGCGGCAGGGCTGCCAAGCGAACTGGTATAATTGGCCTCGATCGTGCTTACGTAGTCCCGCCCGGCAAGTACCGAAAAGCTGGTGGCCAGTCGAACCTCGCCCGCGCTGCGGGTCGCCTGAATACGCCCACCATCCAGCACCCAGGACCGGCCCAGCCGCAGATCTTGATAGTCCAGCGTAATTGCATCCAGTTCAACCGAGGTCAGGGCTGACAAGACAGGCGCCTGGAACACCTCGTCCGAGGCTTCGATCAACTGCGCCAGATTCGGAGCTTGCCCGACCGGCGCACTGCCCGCACCCACGGTCAGAGAAAGGGCTCCGTCCACACGCCTTGTCAAATCGATCTGCGCGCCTTGCAGGATGATCCGCTTGGGCCGCACATGACCGCGCAGCAGCGGGCGCATAGAAAGGCTGGCCCGCAGGTCGGACACTTCGGCTATCTGACGACCGTCCGCGTCACTGATGCGGACATCGGTCAAACGCAATCGAGGACGCCAGCCTTCATGAATGATAAAGCTGACATCGCCGAACCGCACTTTGATGCCGCCCAGCGCCTGATCTAACCGAGTTTCAACCCGATCACGTAGCCAATCCGGCGCGTGCATGCGCTGCCCCACCACCATGAAGCCTGTGACCAGTGCCAGAAGAACAAGAATGAAGACACCGCGCAGTGTCCACAAGCCAGCAGTCCGTCGACGCGACCAACGTCGGGGCTTTTTAACCGAACCGGCGTCATCCTGCTGTTCTTGCTGGACCAATTTACGTCCCACGCCTTTCAACCTGCCGTCCGCGCACTATGATAAGCGCCAGCCTTTAGTTTCCCAGCCGGAGTTTGAATATGCCCGAAGTCTCAGACATAGCACCCGACTTTACTCTGCCCCGCGATGGCGGCGGCGAGGTGTCCCTGTCGGAACAACGCGACCGTGCCGTCGTTCTATTTTTCTACCCCCGCGATGATACGCCGGGCTGCACTAAGGAATCCATCGGTTTCTCGGAACAACTGCAAGCCTTTGCGGATGCGGGCGCTAACGTTTTCGGCATCTCTCGCGATACCGTGGCAAAGCACGACAAATTCGTCGCAAAGCACGGCCTGACCACGCCACTTTTGTCCGATGAGGGTCAGACTGTGTGCGAGGATTATGGCGTTTGGGTCGAAAAGAACATGTATGGGCGGAAATCGATGGGCATTGAACGTTCAACCTTTCTGATCGATGCCGAGGGCAAAATTGCCCGTATCTGGCGCAAGGTGAAAGTGCCGGGTCATGTGGACGAAGTGCTTGAGGCTGCGCGCGCACTCTGACCCTCTCGACCCGCGCGGGCATCAAGGGTATGACCCGCGCGGACTGCAGCGTAAGGGGGCAAGCGTGTCAAAAACACTGACCGAAATGGCGACTGAGGTTTTGACCACATCGGTCGGACGCGAGAAAACCGCCCTGTCCAAACAATACGCCGCTGCCTGGTTTGCATCCCGGCAGGGCGACGCGCCCAAGATCGAAGTGGGCACCGCCGAGCCACCGATTTACCCTGCGCGGCCTGAAAAGCCCGAACTGTTGTCTCCTCGGGATGTGCCCCGCCGCCGGCCCGGGTCCGAGGCGGGCCGTATCGCGCTGTTACACGCCGTCGCGCATATAGAGTTGAACGCCGTGGACCTGCATTGGGACATCATTGCCCGATTTGGCCATGTGCCGATGCCCATCGGCTTCTATGACGATTGGGTGAAATGTGCCGAAGAAGAATCGCGCCATTTCGAGATGGTCTGCGACTGCCTCGAACAGATGGGCAGCCATTATGGTGCCCTGCCCGCCCATGCGGGAATGTGGCGCGCCGCCGAGGACACCGCCGAGGACCTGATGGGCCGCCTTGCCGTGGTCCCGATGGTTCTTGAAGCGCGCGGGCTAGATGTGACCCCTGGCATGATAGGCATCTTCCGCAAGGCCAACGCTGATGACGCCGTTGCCGCGCTTGAAGTAATCTATGCCGAGGAAGTTGGCCATGTTGCCTATGGCTCGAAATGGTTTCACTTCCTGTGCGGGCGCGAGAATGCGGATCCCAAGGATGTGTTTCACGCCCTTGTGCGCCGCTATTTCCACGGAGCGCTGAAACCACCCTTCAACGAAGAGAAGCGCGCCGAGGCCGGGCAGCCCCCTGATTTCTATTGGCCCCTGACTGAAGACTTGCCACCACCCGGAGTTGTATCAGACTGACAGCAAACGCCTGCTATCGGCAAATTCCCGCCGATCACGTGCGGTAAAACTCCGTTCATAGCGCTCGATTGGTTAACAAACTTGCCCGAATGCCCCGACCCCTTTATGCAATCGCGTCAAGGAGCGGCTACTCACTCACGACCGGCTCCGAGACATGGGGACAATTGAGGTAGGACGCGTGCGGACACGTCTGGCAATTAAACTACACTCACTGCTTGAGCGGCACTTTCCAGAGCGCCGGGTTTTTCTGAAATCTGACAATGATACACGGTTTATCCGGCTAAGTTCGGAGACCCAGATCGCCGCCGTCGCTGGTGTCGGGGTAATGGTCGCCTGGACCGCCATTGCCACGTCGATCCTGCTGATGGACAGTATTGGGTCTGGCAATTTCCGGGAACAAGCCAAGCGCGATCAAGCAACCTATCAAGAGCGCCTGAATATCCTGTCGGATGAACGCGATACGCGCGCTGCCGAGGCTCTGGCCGCCCATGACAGGTTCAACGCGGCGCTGGAACAGATTTCGGTCATGCAGTCCGAGTTACTGGAATCCGAGAACCGCCGCCGCGAGTTGGAGACCGGCATCGAGGTTATCCAGACCACACTGCGCGCCACGATGAAACAGCGTGAAGACGCCCGAATTGAATTGGCCGAACTGCAACAAAGCGCCGATGGAGATTCTGCGTATATGGCGGCATCGGCCAATCCCGCGCAAATGGCATTCATGACAGACGCTCTGGCTAGGACCGCTGCACAGCGCGACCAGATTGCGGCTGACGCACAAGGTGCGCTGCATCAGCGCGATGAGCTGGAACTTGAAATTCGTCTGATGCAGGAACGCAGCGACGAGATTTTCCGCCAGTTGGAAGAGGCCATGGTGATCTCGGTCGAACCCCTCGACAAGATGTTCCGCAACGCGGGCATGCCCACAGATCGTATCCTCGACGAGGTTCGTCGCGGATATAGCGGTATGGGCGGTCCGCTGACCCCTTTATCCCTTAGTACGCGCGGTGAGGAACTGACCCCCGACCAGATCCGCGCAAATATCCTGCTGGAACAGATGGACCAGCTGAACCTCTATCGCATCGCTGCCGAAAAGGCCCCCTTCGCCAGCCCGGTGCGTGCAGCGGTTCGTTTCACCAGCGGCTACGGTACGCGGCGCGATCCCAAGACCGGCGGTCGCCGCATGCATAATGGCGCTGATTTTGCCGGCCCCTCGGGCACCGATATCTTCGCGACCGCCGATGGTGTTGTCACTCATGCAGGCTGGCAATCGGGTTTCGGACGGCTGGTTAAGATCAAGCACGCCTTTGGGATTGAGACACTTTACGCTCATAACACCAAGGTACGCGTAAAGGTTGGTCAAAGGGTCTCGCGCGGGGATCATATTGCTGATATGGGTAGCACCGGACGGTCAACCGGCACACACCTGCACTACGAGGTCCGTGTGAACGGAAAACCTGTTAACCCAATGACTTACATCAAGGCTGCGAGAAATGTTTTCTAAGAGCAAAATCAACGAACCCGGATCGAAAGAGACTGAGGCAGCAAAACCAGCCGCACCGGCCACTCCGGCGGCTCCTGCACCGGCTGAAACCAAGGCAAGCACCCCGCCCAAGCCAAAGCCGCCCGCATCGGTCCTGTCCTCGGATCTTCACATCACCGGAAACCTGAAAACCTCGGGCGATATCCAGGTTGAAGGCACCGTAGAAGGTGACATCCGTGCCCATCTGCTGACCATCGGCGAGACTGCAACCATCAAGGGTGAAGTTACTGCCGATGACGTCGTCGTCAATGGCCGCATCGTGGGCCGCGTACGTGGCTTGAAGGTCCGCCTGACCTCGACCGCACGGGTCGAAGGTGACATCATCCACAAGACCATCGCCATCGAAAGCGGCGCGCATTTCGAAGGTTCGGTCCAGCGTCAGGACGACCCGCTGAACCCCGGTCGCGGCGGCAAGTCGGGTGCCAACCCTGCGGCAGAAGTCAAACAATAACGACAGGTCATTCTGTCCTGCTGAAACGCCGCGATCCTGATCGCGGCGTTTTTTTGTTTCTCGGTTACAGAATAAGCCCTACACCGGTTGGGAATATTGCACTCAACGGCCTGGAGGCTCAATGGAACTGGCAGATATTGTTGACCTCACCACATACCCGATCGAAGATGCGGAATTTTGCGCGAAACTCAGACAGTGCTATCAACGCGACGGTGTGCTGGAGATGCCGGGTTTTGTCAAAGAGGGCGCGATATCCTCGATTCGGGCCGAAGGTCTAGCCAAGCGGGAAAAGGTTTATGCGAAGACCGAAAAACATACGGTCTATCTCAGCCCGATGGACCCTGCCTACAATCCTGATCACCCGCGCAACAGGCTGGTTACATCCTCAAAAGGTTGCCTGACAGACGATCAAATTGCCGAATCCTCCGCCCTGCGGGCGCTATACGATTCCGATGTATTCCGCACCTTTCTGTGCGACGTGCTGGAAGAAGGCGCGCTGTATGAATATGCCGATCCGTTGTCGTCCATTAACCTGCATTTTGCCGAGCAAGGCCAAGAGTTGGGCTGGCACTTCGACAACTCTTCATTCGCGATCACTTTGATGGTGCAACCTCCGGAACACGGCGGGTCATTTGAGTACGTTCGTGATATGCGCGATGCAGATGCCGGTGAGATGAGCTTTGACGCGGTTGGTGACATCCTTGATGGCCGTACCCCAGTTAATCGGCTTGACGCCAGCGCTGGAACGCTGGTGTTCTTCCGCGGCCGGAATTCGATCCATCGGGTTGCACCAAACGAGGGTGAACAGACCCGTATTCTTGCCGTGCTCGCCTACAACACTGAACCCGGCATCTCATTATCGGAAAGCGCGCGCCAGACGTTCTACGGACGCACTGGATAGTTTCCACACGCTGTGAAGGAGCCTAAGAAATTCCCCGTAGACGTCAGTTTCACAAAACGCACTTTATGAATTATACTGAAAGCCATTGTTTTCTGGAGGACTTTTCATGTCATCGAAACTTATGGCTGAATTCTTTGGCACTTTTTGGCTAGTACTTGGTGGCTGCGGTAGCGCGGTTCTGGCTGCGGGTGTCGCCGATGTGGGTATCGGCTGGCTGGGCGTTTCCTTTGCCTTTGGCCTGACAGTGCTGACCATGGCCTACGCGGTCGGGCATATCTCGGGCGGGCACTTCAACCCGGCAGTCAGCCTTGGCCTAATGATAGGCGGGCGGTTCGACGCCAAAGATCTGATCCCCTATTGGATCGCTCAGGTGATCGGAGCAATCGCCGCAGCAGCGGTCCTCTATCTTATCGTCAGCGGAGCCCCGGGTTTTGAGGGGGTCGGAGGGTTTGCCTCGAACGGGTATGGCGAGGCCTCGCCCGAAGGGTATTCGATGATGTCAGCCCTCGTGATCGAAATCGTCATGACGGCCTTCTTCATCGTGATCATTCTGGGGGCAACGTCCAGCGGTGCTCCGGCAGGATTCGCGCCGATTGCCATCGGGTTGGGGCTGACGCTGATCCACCTGATCTCGATACCAGTGACGAACACATCAGTGAACCCTGCCCGGTCAACTGGCGTGGCGCTGTTTGCCGATGGTCCGGCATTGGCGCAGCTGTGGCTGTTCTGGGTGGCACCTTTGATCGGCGGCGCGATTGGCGCGCTGATCTGGCGGGCGATGTCGGCCGACGATTGACCCAGCCGCATCAAGGACCCCCGGCCAGCAAAAGCGCGCCGGGGTTTACTTTTATTCGGTCACAGTGACCTTTTTCATCGCATCGGGCTGACCGATAACAGCACCGTTCGGACCATCGCCGCGCTTGATCGCATCAACCACGTCCATCCCGTCGGTGACCTGACCCACAACGGTGTATTGGCCGTTCAGGAACGGACCGGGCTCGAACATGATGAAGAACTGCGAGTTTGCGCTGTTGGGATCCTGTGCCCGTGCCATGCCGACAACGCCCCGGTCAAAATTGTAGTCCGAGAATTCAGCAGGCAGGTCTGGGCGATTCGAGCCACCTGTTCCGGCGCGACGCATGTCCGCGCCAACGCGGCCATGTTGCACATCACCGGTCTGAGCCATGAAACCATCAATCACGCGGTGAAACACAACGCCATCATACTGACCACCAGCGGCCAGAGCGGTAATCTGCTCGACATGCTTGGGCGCAAGGTCTTCGAAGAGGTCGACCGTAACGGTGCCATTCGCCCCCTCGCCTTCGATTTCGATCTCAAGGCCTGTCGCCATCGCAGGGCTGGCCAACACGACGAATGCAGCAGCCAGCTTATGCATCGGCGGCCACCTTCACGCTGATCATCCGGTCAGGGCTCGCAGGCGGCTCACCACGCACAATCGCGTCCACATGCTCCATCCCATCGATGACGCGGCCATAAACGGTGTACTGACCGTTCAGGAAATGGTTGTCCTTGAAGTTGATGAAAAATTGCGAGTTTGCCGAATCCGGGTTGGCCGAGCGTGCCGCACCCAACGTGCCGCGATCATGGGGCAATTTCGAGAATTCTGCCGGAACGTTCGGCAGCGACGACCCACCGGTGCCCGCCATACGAATGTTGAACCCGTCTTCCATGTCGCCATGCTGCACGTCGCCGGTTTGCGCCATGAACCCATCGATCACACGGTGGAAGGCGACGTTGTCATATTCACCACCACGCGCCAGCTCTTTCATGCGGGCCGAGTGCTGAGGGGCCACGTCGGGTAGCAGTTCGATAACGACATTGCCGTATTTCAGCTCGATGATGATCGTGTTTTCGGGGTCTTTGATCTCGGCCATCTGGCCCTCCTGTCTTTGAAACTTGCGCAAATACCTATGACGCAGACGCGCGAATGCCAAGTGACGCATTGACCTGAAGGCAAAATGCAGGAAAAGAACCGCCTGAAACTGGATGTAATGGGCAAGGATAGACACGATGGGCTGGAAAACTCTGGACGATATGGAACTGAACGGCAAACGGGTTCTGGTACGTGTGGATATCAACGTGCCCGTCGCGGATGGTGTGGTCACGGATGACACCCGCATTCAGCGCATCGTGCCAACCGTGCGCGATATCCTCGCCGCAAACGGCAAGCCGATCCTTCTGGCCCATTTCGGTCGCCCGAAAGGCGAACGCGTCGCCGAGATGTCTCTCAGGCAATTGGTCCCGGCGCTCGAGACCGCCTTTGGCACACCGGTTCGGTTCGCCGATGATTGCGTCGGTGCTGAGGCCGAAGCTGCCGCAGCATCGCTGGGCGCAGGCGAAGTACTGCTGTTGGAAAACACCCGTTTTCATACCGAAGAAACCAAGAACAGCGTCCCGCTTGCCCAAGGCATGGCAAAACTGGGCGATGTCTATTGCAACGACGCCTTCTCGGCCGCCCACCGCGCGCACAGCTCAACCGAAGCGCTTGCCCGCCTGCTACCCGCCTGCGCCGGTCGTCTGATGCAACAGGAACTCAGCGCGCTTGAGGCAGCGTTGGGTGCACCCAATCGCCCCGTCACTGCCGTTGTCGGTGGCGCGAAAGTGTCGACCAAACTGGACCTGTTGGGCAACCTGATCGAGAAGGTCGATTACCTCGTAATCGGCGGAGGTATGGCCAATACGTTCCTGGTGGCCAAAGGGATCGACGTCGGAAAATCTCTGGCCGAACACGCCATGACCGACACCGCTGCCGAAATCCTGAACAAAGCCGAATCTACAGGCTGCACGATTATCCTACCGCGCGACATCGTCGTGGCCGAGGCATTCGAGGCAAACGCACCGCATCAGGTTCTGCCCGCAGATCAATGCCCTGCCGACGCCATGATACTGGACGCTGGCCCCGAAAGCGTCGCTGCAGTGTCTGAGGTGCTGGAGAATAGCCAGACTCTGATCTGGAACGGCCCGCTAGGCGCGTTCGAGCTGACCCCGTTCGACGCCGCCACCAATGCCGCCGCGCTGAAGGCTGCCGAACTGACCCGCGATGGCAAGCTGACTTCAGTCGCTGGTGGAGGCGATACGGTGGCCGCGCTGAACGCATCGGGTGCAGCGGCAGATTTTTCCTATATCTCCACCGCAGGTGGTGCGTTCCTGGAATGGATGGAAGGTAAGGCCCTGCCAGGCGTCGCTGCTTTGGTTCGGTAAGTAGCCGATCCTCAGACTGACCTTTTTGCTCACAGGGGATTCACAAGCCGAATCACCTGTGACATAGTGAAGGCAGATGCCCGCTAAGGGCACGTTTTGAGGCAGTTCGTTCTACGGTGGTTTATAAGGTGACCCGTTCCTATCGACCCGGTCTTGGGGCATTCGCATTCTACTCGGTCGCCTTTATGTTAGGCGTCTATTTCACCTTTGCCGCCGTGCAGGGGGATTATGGCTTGTTCCGACGTGTGGAAATTGCGGCAGAACGTGACGCGCTGTCCCGCGACCTTACCCAGCTTCAGGATGAGATCGCGCGAATGGAAAATATGACCCGTCGCCTGTCTGATACCTATCTGGACCTCGACCTGCTGGATCAGCAGGCACGATCTATCCTCGGCATGATCCGCGCCGATGAAATCGTCATTCGCTGATCACGCCCAGGCACAGGGTTTTTCACAGAAAAATCTCTCACCCTAATTCATCTTCTAAGATTTTCTGCCACCGAAACGAAGGCACCCTGCCCCCGCGTCACATTTGTACTCGCCAGAACGCGCGAAATGCTTTATGAGATAGTTTAACGCTAAACTATCTGTCCGAGAGGGGGAGATTGCCACGATGGCTGCGCGAAAAACCACAAAGAAACCAAATGTTTCTGCGGAAGAACTTAAAACCTACTACCGCGAGATGCTTCTGATCCGCCGATTCGAAGAGAAGGCAGGTCAACTCTATGGCATGGGTCTGATCGGTGGGTTTTGCCACCTTTATATCGGGCAGGAAGCCGTCGTTGTGGGCCTCGAGGCTGCCGCCAAAGAAGGCGACAAGCGGATTACCTCCTACCGCGATCACGGACATATGTTGGCATGTGGCATGGACCCGGGTGGCGTGATGGCCGAACTGACTGGTCGCGAAGGTGGCCTTTCAAAAGGTAAAGGCGGCTCGATGCACATGTTCTCGAAAGAGAAACACTTCTATGGCGGCCACGGTATCGTCGGCGCTCAGGTGCCATTGGGCGCAGGTCTGGCCTTCGCCGACAAGTACAAGGAAAACGGTGGCGTAACCTTCACCTATTTCGGTGATGGCGCGGCCAACCAGGGCCAGGTTTATGAGACGTTCAACATGGCAGCGATCTGGGATCTGCCGGTTGTCTTCGTGATCGAGAACAACCAATACGCCATGGGCACGTCGCAGACGCGTTCGACCTCAACCAAAGACATCTACCATCGGGGCGAGGCGTTCGGCATCCCCGGCGAGATCGTCAATGGCATGGACGTTCTGGCGGTCAAAGCTGCCGGTGAGAAGGCCGTCGCCCACTGCCGCGCTGGCAAGGGTCCCTACATCCTTGAGGTCAAAACCTACCGCTATCGCGGCCATTCGATGTCGGACCCAGCCAAATACCGCACGCGCGAAGAGGTTCAGAAGGTCCGTGAACAAAGCGACCCGATCGAACATGTGCGTGAGCTGCTGCTGACCGGCAAACATGCGACCGAGGATGACCTGAAAGCGATCGACAAAGAGATCAAAGAGGTCGTCAACCAGGCCGCAGAATTCTCGAAAGAAAGCCCCGAGCCTTCGCTGGATGAGCTCTGGACCGACATCTACGCCTGAGAGGACGATTAAGACATGGCAACCGAAATTCTCATGCCCGCCCTTTCGCCCACGATGGAAGAGGGCACACTGGCCAAATGGTTGGTTAAGGAAGGCGACACCGTATCTTCCGGCGACATCATGGCCGAGATCGAAACTGACAAGGCGACGATGGAGTTTGAGGCCGTCGATGAAGGCATCGTCGGCAAGATCCTGATCGCTGAAGGCACAGAGGGGGTCAAAGTGAACACCCCTATCGCTGTGCTTGTGGAAGAAGGCGAAGACGCCTCAGCCCTGCCTGCAGCTGCCCCCGCTGCTGCAGCGGTGACCGAGGCCGCCCCAGCGGCGGTTGAGGCCCCCGCTTCTGCCACTGCCCCTGCTGCGCCGGTGGTCGACCTGTCGCCCGACTGGCCCGCAGATGCAGAGATGAAGTCCGAAACCGTCCGCGAAGCACTCCGCGATGCGATGGCCGAAGAAATGCGCGGCGACGAAGACGTCTATCTGATGGGCGAGGAAGTTGCCGAATATCAGGGCGCGTATAAAATCTCCCAAGGTCTGCTCGATGAGTTCGGCGCCAAGCGTGTCATCGACACTCCGATCACCGAGCACGGCTTTGCAGGCATCGCGGTTGGATCGGCCTTTGGCGGATTGAAACCAATTGTAGAGTTCATGACTTTCAACTTTGCCATGCAGGCGATTGACCAGATCATCAACTCTGCCGCCAAGACGCTTTATATGTCTGGCGGTCAGATGGGTTGTCCCATCGTGTTCCGTGGCCCCAACGGTGCCGCCGCCCGCGTGGCCGCCCAGCACAGCCAGGACTACGCCGCGTGGTACATGCAGGTGCCTGGCCTCAAGGTGGTGATGCCCTATTCCGCAGCCGACGCCAAAGGCCTGCTGAAATCGGCCATCCGTGATCCGAACCCGGTTGTGTTCCTTGAAAACGAAATCCTCTACGGCCGCTCCTTCGACGTGCCGCAAGTGGATGACCTTACCATCCCGCTGGGTAAAGCGCGAATCTGGCGCGAAGGCTCGGACGTGACCATCGTCAGCTTTGGCATCGGAATGCAATACGCGCTGGAGGCCGCCGACAAGCTGGCCGAGGACGGCATCAGCGCCGAGGTGATCGACCTGCGCACCATCCGCCCGATGGACACCGGCGCGATCATCAACTCGGTGATGAAAACCAACCGTCTTGTGACCGTCGAAGAAGGTTGGCCGCAAGGTTCCGTCGGTAGCTACATCAGCTCGGTCGTGATGCAGCAAGCGTTCGATTACCTCGACGCGCCGGTCATCACCCTCACCGGTAAAGATGTTCCGATGCCATATGCCGCGAACCTCGAAAAGCTGGCGCTGATCACCACTGATGAGGTGATCGCGGCGGTGAAACAGGTGACCTACCGGTAATGGAGATCAGGGGCCGCGATCCAGCAACCGAATGCTACCGTGTCGAGATCGATCTCGATGACCGGACCGTGCGGGCGCTTGTGCCCGAACGGCTTGCGGCGGATATGCGGTTGATCGGCGCGCGCCCCTCGCACCAGACCGCCTATGTCTGGATGGCGGAGAACAAAGATAAAATCGAGGCTGCGATTGCGACGCTCGCACGCGGCACCGGGCGCCCCAAAGCGCCCTTTGACCAAATTACTCTGATTGAGGAGCGCTGAGATGCCCACCGAAATCCTGATGCCCGCCCTGTCCCCGACGATGGAGGAAGGCACACTTGCAAAATGGCTTGTGAAAGAAGGCGACACCGTCTCCTCCGGTGACCTGCTGGCCGAGATCGAAACCGACAAGGCCACGATGGAATTCGAGGCCGTCGACGAAGGCACCATCGGCAAGATCCTGATCGCCGAGGGCACCGAAGGCGTGAAGGTGAACACCGCCATCGCGGTTTTGCTGGAGGATGGCGAAAGCGCCGATGACATTGGCGCAACACCTGCTGCCGCCCCGGCGGCTGCACCCGCAGCCGCAGCGGGCAACGAGGCTGCCGCGCCAGCGGCATCCGAGGCACCCGCCCCTGCCCCGGCAGCGCCGGCCAAAGCGGATGGCGGTCGTATCTTCGCCTCCCCCCTTGCTCGTCGGATTGCCGCACAGAAAGGCTTGGATCTGGCTCAAATCTCAGGTTCTGGCCCGCATGGTCGTATCGTCAAAGCCGATGTGGAAAGCGCCACAGCCGCACCTGCAGCGGCACCAGCGCCTGCTGCTGCGGCCGCCCCAGCCGCCGCTGCGCCTGCAGGTCCATCGGCAGACGCCGTGGCCAAGATGTACGAAGGACGCGACTACGAGGAAATCAAACTCGACGGCATGCGCAAAACCATCGCCGCGCGTCTGTCTGAGGCGAAGCAGACAATCCCGCACTTCTACCTGCGCCGGGATATCAAGCTGGATGCGCTGCTGAAATTCCGCAGCCAGCTGAACAAGCAACTCGAAGGCCGGGGTGTGAAACTCAGCGTCAACGACTTCATCATCAAAGCCGTCGCCAACGCGCTGCAACAGGTTCCCGAATGCAACGCCGTCTGGGCCGGTGACCGTGTTCTGCAATTGAAACCATCAGACGTTGCGGTTGCGGTTGCGATCGAAGGCGGGTTGTTCACACCGGTCCTGCAGGACGCCGACACCAAGTCACTTTCCGCGCTCTCAACCGAGATGAAAGACCTTGCAGGTCGCGCCCGCGAGCGCAAGCTGGCCCCGCACGAATACCAAGGCGGCACCTTCGCTGTCTCGAATCTCGGCATGTTCGGCATCGACAATTTCGACGCCATCGTGAACCCGCCGCATGCAGGTATCCTCGCAGTTGGAACCGGCCTCAAAAAACCCATCGTGGGCGAGGACGGAGAGCTGACGGTCGCAACCGTCATGTCCGTCACCATGTCAGTCGATCATCGGGTCATCGACGGCGCGCTGGGGGCGCAGCTGTTGCAAGCCATCGTCGACAATCTGGAAAACCCGATGGTTATGCTGGCCTGACGCCATGGCTGATAACAGCGACGCCCGAGCCTCTTGGTTCCGGGACATAATATTCCCGCTGCTTATTCTGCTGGGTTTTCTGATAATCTGTGTTTTGCGACCACGCGAATTGCTGGCGTTTGGATTTGAGGTATGGGGGTATGAACTGCCCCCATTTCCCATCATTCTAATCGTGGCAACTGCGGCTGGCCTTGCCAGTATCTCTGCTCATTTTTCTCGGCACATCCCCAATTGGGCTGCCTGGTCTGCGATCTTGCTCGGGGCTTTTCTGACCATTCTCGCCTTTGCGGCTTTGAATTCCGTTGTCGGTGTTTATTGCACCGCAGCCATATGTCCCGGGGCATCCGCTTATGTTTTCCAGGATGGTTTGCCCGTGCTGGTGCCCGATGGTTATGTCGGCGAAACCGTCATGATCGATAAGAGCTTTCGAAACGCACTTTATTTTTCCGTAGTGACCTTCACCACGCTGGGGTACGGAGATATGCAGCCCAGCCCTAATTTCCGGCTATATGCGGGATATCAAGCCGTATTGGGGTATCTGTATCTGGGTATGATCGTCGGGATCGTAATTGATCACGGTGTGAATAGCCGTGATTCCGGAAGTGGGTCTGGAGGCCAAACCGCTGGTGATGCTGAGAAGGGGCGGACGCCAAAGCCAGCAAGTCCAAAAGGCACCCCAACCTCAAACCGGTTTGCCGCAGTCTTACAGCGGCATTTTGGTCATATCTCTGCTGTGAGGGCGTGCTTTTCTGCTATAACTCTCTATCTCGCGCTTTGGGGTGCCAGCGCGACCGCTTACGGCCTGCCCGGATTTTACCTGCCAGCGCTGATACAAGTGCCCATAATCTTTGGTGGAATCATATGGATATCACTTGGATGATCCGCATCCGGTGAAACCAGATCCGAAACCCCATCTTCTATCTCTTCGGATAAAGCTTTCAGTCGCTTTGAATCAACTGAAACAGGGCCACTTTCGCCGGGCCGACCTGCGTTTCTGCTTCGGGTGCCAAAACAGCAAGCAAACCAGCGCATACAACAGCAATTGCAGCGATCATGTTTAATGATTTTGCTATAGTCATGATTTGCTCCTTTCTCGCTATATATAGCAATCTAAAGCCAAAACTTCAAGTCGCAGCTCGGCAACAGGCTATCATGTCCAAGCAAAGAAAAGATTACCAAATTCAAGATTCATAACCACTCCTGGATGCGAGCTGTGGGCCTTCATCGAAGGCCCAATCTCACTGGTCTTTGCCCAGCATATGATCCATCGAGATCGACGGCTGGTCACATCCGGCCTCGCCCACGATCTTGGCTGGGATACCGGCAACCGTCGTGCACGCCGGAACCTCTTGCAGAACCACCGATCCGGCAGCGATACGGCTGCAATGGCCAACCTCGATATTGCCCAGAACCTTGGCGCCCGCTCCGATCAGAACCCCGTCGCCGATGGTAGGATGGCGCTGTTCTTCTTCCTTGCCGGTCCCGCCCAGCGTTACCGAATGCAGCATCGACACATTGTCGCCCACAACCGCGGTCTCACCGATCACGATGGAATGGGCATGGTCGATCATGATGCCTTTACCAATGCGGGCTGCAGGATGGATATCGATCCCGAAAATCTCGGACGAGCGCATCTGGAAGAAATACGCCAGATCATGCCGCCCCTTCTTCCATAACCAATGCGCAACACGATAGGCCTGCATCGCCTGATAGCCTTTGAAATAAAGGATCGGCTGCAACAGACGGTGGCAGGCCGGATCGCGCTCATAGACTGCCATCAGATCGGCCCGCGCGGCTTCGAGCAGTGCCTTATCGTCGGTATAGGCCTCGTCCACGATCTCGCGCAGGACCATCATCGACATCTCGTTTGAGCACAGCTTGGCCGAGATTCGATAGGAAAGCGCCCGTTCCAGGCTGCGGTGATGCAGTATACAGGCATGCACCAACCCGCCCATCAGCGGCTCTTTTTCAACGGCCGCGTGGGCCTCAGAGGTTATGCGATCCCAAACGGGATCCACTGGCGTCACTTGGCTGCGCGTTTCGAACATGGCTTTTCATCCTTTGCTGCGCTTAGAATAGCCATCTAGTGGCAAAAACGCCAAACGCAAACCCTTGATGCGCAGTGCAACAAAAAATGAACTCAGCTGAACTGGAGCAATTCCGGCAACTCATCCACCAGCGCCTTGGCGATCTGGCCACGCAATCCGCAGCCGGCCAAGAAGCTCAATCGATTGTGGAACTGGATCAACAGGCAGTTGGTCGACTTAGCCGAATGGATGCCCTTCAAAATCAGGCGATGGCGAAAGCCCAGCAGGTTCGGCGGAACACCGAAGTTCATCGTCTTCAGGCTGCGCTTGTCCGATTGGAAGAGGACGAGTTTGGCTATTGCGAAGATTGCGGCGAGGAAATTGCCCACGGTCGGCTAAAATTGGACCTTGCCGCATCCAAATGTGTTAGCTGCGCGACTGCTTAATCTGAAACCGGATCAGTTTTAGCAGAACCATCTCGAAACACTGGCAATATTGCAGATCATCGAAACTTGGTTCATCTGCCAGCGGTCGACTGCGTGCAGCCGCCATTAGTGAGCCATTTCCGTAAACCGGATGCAGCCGACCCGTTCTGGCGACGTGCTGATCTGCCAGTTCGGCCTCAGAGATCAAAAGGGTGCTCAACTGATCGCGGTCGGCTAGCGGCGCAGCCAGCAAAGCCCGCGCCGCTGTGCTGATATCTCCGTGCAGGACCGGTCTCACAGTGCCTTAGCCTACCGAAAAATGTGCAAACGCACCGGGCCCATAAGTGGCTGAGACTTGTGCGATCGCGATGTCGTAAGCTCCGCTCAGCCCATCGTCGAACTTCATCGCGGCGGAATACTGCCAGACCGGAGCGCTGGTAACCGTCTCGCGCAGCAAAGCGCCTTCGGTGAACACGCGAACTAGATAAGACTCACTTTCTTCCCCCAAGGGCACTTCGAGCCCGCCCCAGTCATCGCCATCGATCCGTGTCCGGCGCACCCAAGAGATGTCGTCGCCCGCGCCCGTCACAGAGACTCGCAAATGCACCGGCGAATAAGGCCTCAGCCCATTGCCGTCGAACGCTTCGACCAGATGCTCATAGGCCGGGTCCTCATAGCCGCGCGTTGCCGGGCCGATGCGGTAATGCTTGGCCACGCGCCGTTCGGTGCGCAGCAATCCGGTCTGATAAACACGTTCATCCAGCAGCACAAAGGTTGACCCTTCTGGCCAGATATCGGGCATCAAGGCATCCGTACCCAACTGTCCGCGCAGGCGGCCTGACAGGTTATACACGCCGGTCTCCTGCAGGTTGGCTTCGGAAAACTGGAACACTTCCCAATTGCCGGGCGTTCCGTCCCCGATGGCGGCCAGATTAGCACCACTCAACAACGCTGAGCGTCGACGAGACTCCAACACGCCATCGATGAGATTGACCCGCAGCGCAGCCCCTTCATCCCAGAGCCCGGCCCCAGCGCGCCGCAGCGGTGTCTCGGTGAACCCAATCACCGCCTGCCCTGCGATCACCTGATGCAGCGTATAGTCCTCATCCTGTGGGGCTGAATAGACGGCCACGCTGCCGGGCCACGGCTCGGCCGAGATTGCAAGATAAGGCGCATGGGGCGCTTCGGATCCGGTGATCAGCGGTAGGTCCATGAACACCGGTAAGACGGGCACCGGCGCGATGAACGGTTTGGCCGCAGCTACATCGTCCAGCACGTCGGACGGCGTATAGACGCCGGGTTCAATCCGTACTGCATCGGCCAATTGCATCTCGGCCTGTTCCAGCCGGTCAATCCGATATAGCGTTCCGTCCCTAGCATCCGGCAAACGCACCACATCGCCAGCCCCGACATGCAGCAGCGAGGGCGGCAGAGCAAAGCGCGCCGTCTCGCGCGAAATGCGGGATTCGCTCAGCCAACGCTCGACCGTCTGACGCCCTTCGGCGCGAGTCATCGACAGAGGCATTTCGTTGACCGCGACCGAATGGGTTCTGTCATCGGGCAAGACGGCCTCTTCCGCAACCACATCATGGTCCGCATCCGACTGGACAAACCGCAAACGGACACGTCCAGTCATCTCAGCCTCTGCCTCGCGGCGATGTTCGAACGGTCCATCGATATCCGAGCTGATCGCGATCTGCTCGGGGTCCAGATCTACGGCCCGACGCCCATCGCGGGTTCTGAACTTCAGCACTCCGTCCCGCTCGATCGCATCGAACCCATATCGCAGCATCAGCGGCTGCAATGCCTGCCGCGCGTTCATCACCTCTTCGACCGCATAGCCGCGCACCACGCCATACAGCTCTGAAACATCGATGGCCGCCACCCCCGCCTTGTGACAGATTTCTGTCACGACCGAGGCCAATGTTCGCGACCCGGACCGCCCGTTCAGCCAATGCCCGCGCGCGTAGTTGTCGCCATCCGACCACTGCGATCGCAGGTTTGGAAAGGTTGGGAAGGGTCGTGCATCCCACGCCCAGACAAAGGCGTTCGACATGTCTACCATGGGGCCATCATAGATGTCCGATACCGGGTTGATCTCAGGGTCACCCCAATAGCCAAGGACAGCCCGGAGGTACTGAGCCATGATAAAATCGTCTCGCAAACCGTTGGAATAATTTGGCAAATCAGATTCAGACGATTTCGGATCCAGGAACTTGTTCGGCTGGTTCGTGCCTTTGTCGATGGCCGCGCATCCCAGTTCTGTAAACCAGATCGGCTTGGCTGCAGGCACCCAATCCGTAGGAGTCTCCTGCCGGACGCCGCTGATCCGCTCGTGATGTCGGTTCGCCCACCAGTTACGAAGATCCTTGTACCGCCAAACCCATGGCTCGCCATGGTCGTCATCGGTGATCGGGCTTCGGATCTGCGCTTCGGCTTCCTCGGGCGAGGAATAGTACCAATCATACCCCTCGCCGCCTTCGATATTGCCGCGCAGATAGTCCAAGTCATAGATCGACCCGTTCGACGCCTCAGCGTCCAGATGCGAGGCTCCATCCCGCCAATCAGACAGCGGCATATAATTGTCGATGCCGACAAAATCGATGTTCTCATCAGCCCAAAGCGGGTCAAGGTGGAAGAACCGGTCACCAGTGCCATCCTGCGGTTGATACCCGAAATACTCGGTCCAGTCGGCGGCATAGCCGATCTTGGTCTCCGGCCCCAATATCGTACGCACCTCCGCAGCCAATTCCCGCAACTCGGCAACTGCTGCAAAGCCCGACGCGCCGCGGATTTGTGTCAGCCCGCGCATCTCAGACCCAATACAGAAGGACTCCACACCGCCTGCCGCCTTGCACAGAGCTGCATAGTGCAGAATGAACCGCCGCAGTCCCCATTCCTGTGGGCCGCGATAGGTCACTTTGCTGCCGCTGGTCGAGAAATGTGACGCGCGCGCCGTACCAAAGAACGCCGCCACTTGGGCATCCGCATCCGCAGTTTGATCCGGCGAGCCTGTGCGTCCCGGAGCAACATCCAAAGTGATCCGCCCCCGCCACGGCAAATGCGGCTGATCAAAAGCATCAGACCACGGATCAGGCAGGCCGTTGCCCTCTGATTGCTCCATCAGAATGAACGGATAGAACATGACCCGTTTGCCCGAATTCTTCAGGTGGCGGATCGCCTGCACCACTGCCGCATCAGCCGGGGTGCCGCCATAGATCGGGCGCCCATCTTGCCATTTCACTTGCCCTGCCGCAGTTCGGGACAGACCCGATACACTCCAGGGCATGTTTGCGCCCTCGATATTTTTGCGTTCTACCTTGGGTCGAATCTGACATTCACCGCAGCGCAAATCATCGCCGAACCACGACACGATCAACGAGGCCGCCTCGCAACCCGGCAATTCCTGGCCCAGCGCCCGCGTCGATGTCACAAGATCGGTTTTGCCCGATGGCGAGTTGACATTCGCCGCCCAACTGCGGCCCCGGCCCTTGGTGTAATTGACTTGAGATGAAGCCAGCGCGTACTCGCCTGTTCCCGGCATCAGCGCCACGCCTTTGATGATCCGAGACAGCGCGTCTGCGGCATCCGGCATCTCGTCTTGTTCTTGCCGTACCACCTCAAATGAGAATTGCGGTACACGGTTGCCAAAAGGGCCCAGCGCTAGATCTTCGATCACCACATAAGCCGTACCGCGATAGGCAGGCACCGTGCCTGCGCCTTCAACCGCCTCAATCAGTGGATCGGGCAATTGATCGTGATCTCCACGATAAATCCGCATATTCAGCGTTTGGCGCTCGACCTCTTCACCATCGGCCCAGACGCGTGTGATATCCGCGACCTGGCCCGCGCCCACGGCAATCGCCAGAGATACCGAATAGCTGTAGCTATGGGTGGTGGTTGTCGTCGTCACCTCAACGGGCTTGGGCTTCCCTTTGCCCCCGCCACCACCGCCCGAGGTTTGTGTCGAGGTCGATGTAGAGCGGGTTTCCAGAAAATCCGATGCCCAGATGACCTGTCCGCCGATACGCATCCGGCCATAGACTGTCGCGACGGTCGCACCCTCGCCGGTCTCAGTCAGACGGAAGCGATCCAGACGTCCGGTTTCAACGACCTCACTGCCGCCCCCCATGACGGACTGACTGGCCATCAGCCGGTTGTCAATCACCCGCCCCAGTGTCGCCCCAACAGCACGACCAATTACTGCCGTTGACAGACCTGCGACAGAGCCGCCGATCGAGCCGCCAATTGCCGCCCCAGCGGCAGACAGAAGAATTGTAGCCATCAGAGGTCCTCCAGCGGGAATTCGAAACAGGCGACGACGCGGCGACGCCACGGTTCGCTCAGTGTGTTTTCAACGACACCGTGCCCGGTATAGGCGTGGATGAATCGCATCGGATCAGGCGCGCTGACAATGCCCAGATGCTTGGCCACCGCCGAATCCCGCATCCGAAACAGCAAAACATCCCCCGTGGTTATATCCTCGGGCGATTTCTCGATGAGATGGCGGCGGGCCACAGCCCACATGCGTTCCTCGCCCTGCGGCTCAGACCAATCCATGCTATAGACCGGCACCGCCTCGGGCTCATGCCCCATCACAGCGCGCCAAACGCCCCGTAGCAGGCCCAGGCAATCCGCCCCGGCCCCACGGACAGACGCTTGATGCACGTAGGGCGTACCCAGCCACGCCCGCGCTTCTTCAACGATTTCTTGCTTATTCCGCATCACCGCCGACTCCCCCCTTTGTGTTGACTGCTGCGCTTGGGCACGGCCATGACCCAGTCCTCGTGCGGCAGGTCGGGGAAGCCCTGAAAATTCAGCATGTTGTTGAACTTTAACCGGCAAGTGGTCATGCGTTTGTCACACCCGGCGGTCAGTTGGACCCTGTCGCCCACCGCCAGCCCACCGCCAATCGACGACCACAGCGTAACATCGCGCCCATCTCGCGCCGGTTCATCCAGCTTGATCGAGGCCCACAGGCCCTGAGCAGCCCCGTCCAGCACATCCAGCCTGCCGCGCTCGAACCACCCGGCGTCAGAACTCTCCGCACCCCGCAACCGCAAAGCCGCGCCGTCCAACGCGACAATTTCAGCCCCGGCTCGATAGCCGGGTGTCTCCAGGGCAAAGCGGCACGCCTTGTCCCCCAGCACAGCCGTGCAGGGCTTCTGATAGATCCGCCCCAATGACCGGTTCAGCAGATCCGTCAACCCGCGCAGTTCCGCATGAAACGCCCCACCCGCGCGCCGCAATTCGCCAATTGAGCCGCGAAACTGCAGCATCCTCTGCTCTGGATCGACCCAGTTGACCAGCCAAGCCCGTACCTCGGCCCCGTCAAAACGCCCTGCCTCGATATCCTCTTCTCGGACCGAGGCATCAGATAGCGCGCCCATCGCCTCGGTGTTGTCGATCGACAGGCCGGTTGCCTGTTCGATCGCCGCAGCCGTCAAACCAGTGCTCGCCTTGAAGACCAGCCCGTCAAAGCGCAGCTCCATGTCATGATCGGTGAAACCAAAGGTCTGTCCGTCGCTGCGCGTGATGGCCCAACAGCGACAAGTGGTGGTCAGACCGCTTTGCAGATGCGTCTGTAGCGCCTGTTTATCGCCGCTCATCAGACCCGCACCTCGACCACGGGCACATTCGGCACGTCGCCTGCCTGAAAGCTGGCGACGCTGGTCTGAATCTTGTCCGTGTCAAACCGCACAGGCACGTCGAACTCGAACCCTGCCGTAATCTCGACCTGTTCGGGCGGCGGTGCTGCAAAGGTCACACGTCCGACCGCCAGATCGACCTCAAAATCCACGCCTTCGCGCTGCGCATCCTGATCCAGCCCCAGTGTCACGGTCCCCAGCACCGGCTTCAGGATCGGCCGCACATAGCTGAACCCGCCCGAGCTGTAGGTCTTGACCAGCTGAAACTCGGTCGTCTCACCGTCGCCGCGCGCAATCACCTGATCGCCCTTGTCGACCTCGGCCGTCGCCGCACCCGATTTGAAATCCGACCAGTCCTTCCAGCGGAACCCAAACATCTGCCCCTGCCGCGCCTCGAAAAACGAGATCAGAGTCTCGATATCATCCAGCGACCGCATCCCCAGCCCGGCATCATAGCGCCTGCGCGAATGCGCCCAGGGGGTGTTGCGTTCCTCAAACCCGTTGGTCAGCGTCACAATATCTGTGCGCCGTTCCGGTCCCCCGACCGAGCCAAAGCTCAGGCTGGCGGGAAATCTCACCTCGTGGAAATTCATCACCTGCTCCCCTTATCTGTTGCGATTGCCACGCCCCAAGGCCCGGCTCATCTGCGCCGCGATCTGACCCTGAGAGCGGCGGAACCCCTGCACATCGGGCGTGGAGATGTTCATCACCACGTTCACCGCCCGGCCCCCACCCTGTGTCCGCACACCCAGCTTGCCGTCCGCTCCGCGCGCCAGTGGCATGATCGCCTCGGGGCCCGCCTCGCCCATCAACCCGGTGCCGCCGCGCATCGGAAACATCGTCGGGCTGCTGACCACACCACCATTGGCAAAAGGCATCACCCGGCCTTGGGAAAAACTGCCGCCATCGGCAAACGGAAGAATCCCCTGAACCAGACCGCCAACCCCATTGGCCAGCATGCCGCCGAAGTGGTCCGTCACCGGCTTGATTGCCGCCGAATACGCCGTGCGGATCATCGAGTTCTTCAACACATCCAGCGCGCCCGACAGGTTCATCCCATCCAGCACCACGCCATCAAAGGCCTTGCGCAAACCGCCGGACATGCCACGCTCAAGCGTGGCGATATCCTTGCCCGTCTCTTCAAACGCGGCCCTGATCCGCCGCATCTGACCATCAAACGCCGAGGCCATTGCCGCAGCGTCGCCCAACGCATCGCCCAGCGCCTCTCCCCGCTCCTGCAGGTCGTCAAAACCATCACGATCCGTCATCACGCTCTCCTTGTGTCTTGTCCGGATAGGCCGTCAGCAAGGCATCCAGGCCCGCCCGGTTCATCGAAGGCATCCCCGCGCCTTGCCCCAGCATCAGCCGCAGCTCGACCGGGGTCAGACGCCAGAACTGTTCAGGCGTCAGACGCAGGCCGAGAAACCCGGCCCGCATCAGCACGGGCCAGTCGAACCCGCTCACTCGGGCACCATGAAGGCCCGCGCCAGCAACTCGGCTGCCGCCTTAGCGCCCGCCATCGGCCCGCCCGCAATCTCGGCATGCAGCAGATCATCGCGCGTGACCTGCGCTCCGCCGCCCCGCAACCCTGCGACAAGCAGCGCCAGCACATCACCGCTGGAATAAGCCCCGCCTTCAAACCGCTGCACCAGCTCGACCAGAGACCCGGCCTGCAGTTCCTGTTCCAATTCCGCCAAGGCACCCAATGTCAGCTTGAGCACCCGCTGCTTCCCATCGATGGTCAACGCCACCTCGCCCGTCCACGGATTGGCCATCAGAGCGCCGTAAAGCTCATCGCACCGGCGCTTGCCATGCTCATCTCATAGGTCGCCTCACCGTTATGCGAGCCCGCATATTCGATGCTGCTAACCTGAAACGGGCCTTCGACAATGCCGAAATCGGGGATGATCACCTGAAAACCGGGTGTCTCACCGTCAAAAAACAGCTGACGTGCGCGCTCATCCGTGCCTTCATCCTTGAACACGCCCGAGCCCGAGATCGAGGCCGATTTGACCCCCGCCCCTGACAGCAGCTCACGCCACCCGCCCTGACTTTCCAGGCTGGTCACATCCACACTTTCCGCGTTGAAACTGATACGCGTGGCGCGCAGGCCCGCGATGGTTTCGAACAGACCAGTGCCGTTCATATCCACTTTGACCAACAGGTCTTTTCCGTTCTGGGCAGCCATATGCTCTCTCCGTTGATTGCTTAGTCGTCTTCCACGCGGGCGCGGAATCTCAGATCGATCTGGCGGATCGCGCCGCCGGTTCCCGTACGTCTGGCGCTTGCACGCTCGAACCAAAGCCCCACCAAATGGCCACGATCCAAATCCAGAGCCGCCCCTTCCAGCGCATCGCAGACCGCACCGGCCACTGTCTTAGCCGCGCCAAAGCCCGCCGCTTCGGACACCACCGAGACCGTGAACCGGTGCACCGCACCCGAACCAGATCGATCCGACGCCTCGCGCACCTCCTCCGGCCCCAAGGTCACGTAGGTCTGTGGCAACACGCCCGAGGGCACCGCGTCATAGATCGCCCCGCCCGAAAGCGTTCTGACCTGCGCATCCCCTGAAAGCTGTTGAAACACCGCCGCCTGTAAAGCAGCCGAAACGCCATAGCTCATGCGGCCACCTCTTCATCTGCGAAACAGGTCAGGTAGTAGCCGCGTCCGTCGCGCTCAGCCACCGCACGGATCACGAACCGCCGCGCCCCCTCGCGAAACCGCTGATCCGGCGCAGGCCGCATCGAGGACCCCTCGGGCGCGCCCCGCACCACGATGCGGTATCCAACGCGCGATACCGAAGCGCCACCAACTGCGCGCTCGGTCCCGCTGCGCGCCGTAACCTCGGCCCAAAGCGACCCAAGCGCGGCCCATGTTTCGGAATACCCTCCCGCGCCATCCGCGCTGCGGACCGGGGCCTCCAGCACCAGCTTGCGGTTCAAATGCGGCGTGTTCATTGCATCACCCCCGCACCAAACCGCACCATGCGATACCGCTGGATCAGACTGGTCACGCCAAAGGGCATACACCCAGCGCCAAGCGCGGTTTCATCGCGATATTCGTAATAGTGCGCCGCCAACAGCAGCACCGCCTGCCTCAAATCGGCGGGCAGGCCACCCCAATTCGTCGCCATCCCGGCGGTAAAGGCGATCTTCACCGCCCCACCCGTCGTAATCGCGGGCAAGGTCGCACCCGCAGGACGCAGCCGAGGGCGCTGACTGTCGCGCTCCAACCGATAGGCCACCGCCTCCACCGCGGTCTCGGTTCCTGCCGCATCCGTCCGCGTGACCGCATCAACCGACGTGACCGGAGCCACCGGCAATGCTTCGCCCGCCGGATCACGCCAGCCGTTCAGGCTCCACGAGAAATTCCGTTCAATCAGCACCTTGCCCGTGCGCGCCTCAATCGCCGCAATGGCCGCGCGCAGGAACCCGTTCAGCACCTGATCCTGCACATCATCCTCGGCAAACCCCGTGCCCAGCCGCAAATGCGCCTTGAACTGATCCACTGGCAGCGCCGCATCCGCGATGGCGGTTTCTTCGATCAACATCATCCATTCACTCCGCAATCTCGGACCCCTCCGGGGCCGTATCCTTGGAAAATGACGGGCACGCGCCGCCCCACGTTGCTCGGACGGAGGGGAGCAGCTAGACAACGCGGGGGATCGCACCCCGGCCCGCGCCCGCCGCCCGAGGGGCCTTGCAGCCCCCCGGATTCAGCCCGCTTTAGGCGGTGCCGAATTTCACCAGTTTGATCGCAGCAAAGTCGCTCACATCGCCGCCGACACGCTTGGTCGCGTAGAACAGAACATGCGGCTTGGCGCTGAACGGATCGCGCAGCACGCGCAGATCAGGACGCTCGGCAATGGTGTAGCCCGATTGGAAGTCGCCAAAAGCGATCGAGTAGCTGTCGGTCGCTGCATCCGGCATGTCCTCGGCGATCAGCACCGGATAGCCCATCAGACGCGCAGGCTCACCAGCGGCCAGGCCATCCGACCACAGGAAGCGGCCATCGCTGTCCTTCAGCTTGCGGATTAGACCCGCGGTTTTCGAGTTCATCACGAAGGTGCCATTCACCCGGTACTGCGCACCCAGCGCGTAGACCACGTCCACAATCGCATCCGCATCAACGCCGCCACCAATGCCCGACGCGACATAACCCAAGCTGTCCCAGCCCCAGCTGCCGTTCTCCATCGTGCGGTGGGTCAGGATACCCTTGGGCTTGTCCACACCATCGCCATTGATGAACGCAGCCGCCTCAGCGCGTGCAAACTTGTCGGCTATACGACCGGCCAACCAGCCTTCGACATCAAACGCGCTGTCGTCCAACAGACGTTGCGAGGCCTTGGGCAGCGCGCTCAGTTCGTGCAGCGGGATCGAAATCCGATCAATGGATGGGGTCGAGGTCTCAGCCGTGGCCGAGTTCTCATCCGCCCAACCCGCGCCCACATCGGTGTGGTCGATCAGCACGTCGAACGAGTTCGCCTCGACATTCACCACCGACGCGATCGAGCGGATCGAAGCGGTCGAATTCAGCACCGAATTGATCATCTCAGCCGTCTGCGGATCGACCAGATAGCCACCATCGCTGTTGACTGCCGTCGAAAGCGACTTGGCCTCAATCTCCAGCCCATGCAGCCCATCATCCTCACCCGAACGCACATAGGCGTCGAATGCCTTTTGATGCGGGGCACCGTCCTCGATCGAGGCCGCAAGATGCGGGCGCGCCGCGATGGTTGATTTACGATCCAGCATGGTCAGTCGCTCTTCTGTCTGTTGCAGTTTGGTATTAACTTCATCCTTCAGGCCCTTGAATTCATTCACGAAGCCAGCCATCGCCTGCTTCACCTCCTGAACCAGGGGCGCACCCTCTCCGGTCAAGGCCGGGATCTCGGTCTTGCTCATCAGCATGTCCTGTTTTTGGGTGGGTATTGAGGCGCGCTAGGTCCGCGCCAGCTCCTGCCGGGCGTCGTTGAACACCTCGGCAATACTGCGCCAGGTGTTTTCAACGTCAGGCTCAAAACCCTTCGCCGCCACCCGCGCACTGGGCATCATCGGGAAGGTCACCAAAGACACCTCCCATAGCTCCAGTTCGGTCAGGACCCGCTGGCCCTTGTCATTTTTACGGCCCGCTTGGTGCGATAGCCAATCGACAGGCCGTCCATCGCCCCCGCCCGGATCAATTCGGCCGCCTCACGGCCTTTCTGCGTGCTCTCCAACAGACGTCCCTTGACCCAAAGGCCCCGGTCGTCCTCGCGCACCTCGTCCCAGACACCGATGGGCTGCGCCGGATCGTGTTGCCACAGCATCTTGACCCGCTGACCTGCCTTCGCCAGCCCCTCCAGCGAGCCCCTATACGCCCCGCGCTGCACCACATCGCTGCCCTGATCGACCTGCCCAAACAGGCTGGCATACCCTTCGATCACCGCATCGTCGGTCACTGACAAGCTGTCTCCGAACTGTGCGAATTTATGTTCCAATTCCATGAACTTCTCCATGTAACCCACTGACATTATGGCGTTACCACAAGGAATGACTGAAACGCCTGCGCCAAAATCACCGCCGCTACGCCATAGACTGTCAGCCACAACCGCTTCTCCAGCCGCTCCATCATTTCCTCGATCTGATCCAGCCGCCGACAGAGGTGCGCATGCTGGATCTCCGCCACCCGCTCATGCGCGGCCAAGCGCAGGCCCGGCGCGCAATCGAACGGTGGATACCCGTCACCCATCGCCACGCTCCGGCAGCCCCAGCAACGCGCGTTTTTCCGCATCCGTCAGAAAATCAGCCCCATTGACCCGCGCCCATTGCGCATCGCGCTCTGCCGACAGCGCAGGCACCTGATCCAGATCGGGCTTCAGCACCAACTCCTCCCCGATAAAGCCCGCCAGCCACTCCGACACAGCCGCCGCCACCCGCGTCACCAGAGGCAATACGGTCAGGCGATAAAACGCCCGGTTGGCCTCCTGATAGTTCGAATAGGTCGCGTCGCCTTGTATCCCCAGCAACATCGGCGGGACCCCAAAGGCCAGCGCGATCTCGCGGGCGGCGGCTTCCTTGGTCTTTTGAAACTCCATATCGGACGGCGAAAAGCCCATCGGCTTCCAATCCAGTCCCCCTTCCAGAACCATCGGTCGCCCGGCATTGCGCGCCCCGCGATAGTTCTGCTCGATCTCATCGGACAAACGCCGAAACTGATCCTCAGCCATCACCCCATGGCCATCACCCTTCCACACCAGCGCCCCCGAAGGCCGCGCCGCATTGTCGAGCAGCGATTTCGACCACCGAGACGCGCTGTTATGCACATCAATCGCCATCGCCGCCGCCTGCATCGGCGAGAACCCATAGTGATCATCCTGCGGGTGGAACGACTTGATATGACAGATGTTTTCCGCCTCAAACCGGTGCTTTTTACCGCCCACCGCGTAGTCATACGCCTTGGGCCACCCATCCGCCCCCGGCACCACGCTCATCCGGTCCGAACGCAACACATGCAGCTCAACCGGCAGCCCCTCATCGGCCTGAACAGCCTCAACATAAGCATTACCCGACAGCAGCAACTGCCCGAACAAGGCTTCCATCAACTCCGCCCGCCCCTGCGCCGCATTTGGACGGCGCAGGAGGGACAGGGTCGGATGCACGTCATAGCGCTGCGCCTGATCCTGCAGCACCAAAGGCAACGCCGCCGCCGCCTCAGCAATCAGCTTGACCGAGCGGAATCCCACCGGGTTCCCCGAAAACCCCGTCCGCGTCAGCGATACCGCGTCCCGAGGGCTCCACGCCACGCGCCCGCCCGTCTGCCACGCCACCACAGGCCCCGCCGCGCTCGCCTTCGCCTCGGGCGCTGCCTCAGCCGATCCACGACGCAAGAAATCGAATACCATCTGTGCTCCTTTCTGCCACCGCTCTGCTCGGCTTGTTGAAAGGAGTTATGGCGGAAAGAAGTTTAGGGCTTGGGAATGGGGCGTACGGGGGGTGGGCAACGCCATTCCCCTCCCTTTACAACGTTCTAAATATAGCCATGCCTTGAATTGCCTCTTTGGGAGCGAACGTCCTTGACGATGCGCGATAGCACATTTAATCAAAATTGATCTGCCCACCGGGACGACCCGGCCAATAAAACGGCGTTTCGTCAGGACGACCTGACAAAACTGAAGTCGAAGATGACAACCAAACACAAACACGCAAAGAACTTGATTGAGGGTCGACCCGCACTGATCGTGATCGACATTCAAAAGAGCACATTCATTGATGATAGCGAATTGCGCTCGATTGATAATATGCCAGGCTACAAGGAACGCATGATTGCAGCGCGCGATTTGGTTGACGCAGCGCATGAGAACAATGTGCCCGTAATCTTCATTCAGGAAGTCCATCGCCCCGATCAGATCGACTTCGGCAGGGAACTGGATGGCGATGAAGACATACATTGTCTCGAGGGTGATCCAAAGACTGAAGTTGCCAAAGAAGAAATGGGATATCGCTCGGGCGACTACCTGGTTCCCAAACGACGTTATTCTGCGTTCTTTGGAACCGACTTTGAAATTCTCCTACGAGGCTTGAAAGTAGATACTCTGATACTTTGCGGCGGGCTAACAGATGTCTGTGTGCACTACACTTTCGTTGATGCCCACCAATCAGACTATTTCTGCCGCGTTGTCGAGGATTGCGTAGGTGGTTCGTCTATCCAAGCTCATGAGGCTGCACTCAAAGCAATGGAATATCTGCAAACCGGTGCAGTTCAGAGTCGCGAGGCAGCGATAGCGGCAATCTCGTCGCATTAATATGAAATAGCACGTTTCCCCCTATGATGCGCGGTCTTAAACCAGAACAGGCCGCTCGCAACATGGTGGCGAACCAGCAGGTTTGAGCTCAAGGCGATTGACCGTTTCACTTGGATAGGCCAAGTACGCGCCTCACCAACTCCGCACTTGAGGCCGCCGATACGCCCCCGCAGGCCCTACAACCAACTCATGCAGCGCCCAGACAGTGCATCGACCCGATCGGGCGAGCCCTGCCCCTAAATCCGGCCTAGCCAATTGTAATATTTAGCGGCTCGTTGGACATCTAACCTAAATCCTTTGCAATCGCCGCCAAGTTCTTGTGATTTCTTGCCACAACAATTGTCTGCGTTTCACATGCCCCCACGTGTGCTTCAAATTGAAGAGGCCACCCGATGAATGAAAACGAACCTGTGCCGTCTAGATACTACGATACGCACAATAACTGGACCAATGAACCTACCGCTGCCGACAAACACGTCTACGAGGTGTTTGCCTCCAATGTAGTCGTTCTTGTGCAGCTGCTTGATGACTACAAAACAATGATGTCGCCGGATGTCCACGCAAGGCTGTTTTCTTCGCTGCTGACCCTGTCCCGGCTGCTCGGCGAATACGAGGATAATTGGAGTCAAGAGTACCCAATGTCGAGAACCTGATTGCGCCAGTAATCTATCAACCCTCAAAGCGCTCACAAACTCCGCACCCTCGGCCGCCGATACGCCCCTGCAGACCACACCACCGGCTCACGCAGCGCCCAGATCAGCGCGCCGAGGCAGTAGGGTGAGTCCTGCCACTTAAACCCGCGCGCGCTAATCTAACATATCTTAGCTTCTAGCGCGTCCAGCCAGATCATGGGTCAACTGATCACCTCTCTACCCGATTTTTTGAAAGGATTTATCGCGGAAAGCGTTAAAGCCTTGGGAGAGGGGGCTAGAGAGCACCAAAAATGCCCAAAGTTGATCTCTACTGGGCGCTTCGCGAGCAAATCGCAATCGATCGAGAAGAAACCAAACACATTGCGCAAGTTTATCAACACAAAGATTCAAGAACTTTTGCTGATGAGACACTCTGGCCTTACCAAACTAGAACCTTTGCTTCGTTGTTGGATAACATCGGCTTCGCCGCTTTAACCTTCTTGAGATCCGCGATCAGTTCCGGAAAAAGAGCCTTAATTTCCGCTAAGTCCTTGTGACCAAGCTGATCGCCAATAAATAAGCTCTCTGCGACAATCCCATTTGCAAGAACCATTTGATGTTCTTGCAGCAAAATGTGGTGGTAAGTGACTTCGTTGCCGGAAGAATCCACAGTGATTCCGGGCAATCCGATCAACGCCTTGGCCGGAACCAAGACTTCTTGTTCACCAAAAAACAGTTCTGCCTGATGACCTTTTAACAACAACCGATGTTGCTGAGATACCTGCAAAGCCCTCTCGTTTTCCAAAGCACCATTCTCTATGATTACTGGCCTAAGCGATGGATTTCGATGGAACATATATCGCGTGACTACTCGACTTCCTTTCCAAAGAATTGGCATTTTGTTGCCGGAAGCGGTTACAACACTGTTCCCCGGTACCAAAGACTCAACCGGCACATCGCCCTTAGGTGTTTGGATTAGGGTGCCACTTACGAAACAAGGCGGATTACTGGGATCAAGGTCGTTCTCCGTTATTTTCCAGTTACCTGTTCGCATCGGGCCTGTCGGGTTTGCCGTATCGTAAGCATAAACCTGCCCCCCAACCTGAATAAACTCGCCAGATTCACCTGTGCCACGATAGTTCCCCTGGCCAAGATAGGTGTATGGTTGGAATGTTTGACCACCGTCGAAAGAAATGGTCGACCCATCAATAATGGCAGGTACCGTGGTGTCCTGTACGATCAGGTCTCCCTGACCGGTTTCATTCACAGTGTGCGCCAATATATCGAACGGCACCAAATTCTCCTTTCGACGTCGATCGCAGAACGGGCGGCGCCATTATATTCAATAATCTGTATTTCTAAAGATGTAACTCCTGATTCACTTTCAACTTTAAGTCATTGGGCGCGGATTGCCGGAAGCAAGAATACTGATGCGATTACAATGCCCTCACCCTAGGCCGTCGATACACCCCCGCGGGCCCCACAACCAGCTCGTGCAACGCCCAGACCAGCGCGTCGACCCGGTCAGGCGAGCCCTGCCCCTCGAACCCCCGCGCGGTCATCTGGCACATCTGCTCCTCCAGCGCGTCCAGCCCGGCCACATGGCGCACCCGCCCCTGCTCGTACAGCGCCGCCACAGGCTCGGCCCGTGCGACCTTGCCGCGAGACGCCCGCACCGCACGAAATGGCACTAGAGGGTCCACCTGCCGCACGACCTCTTCCACCAGTTGCCCACCCTGATTGACCTCGGCCACCAGCCGTTCGGCCCCAAATTCATCCATCGCGTCAATCGCCGCCTGCGCCCAGCCCGCCGGGCCGACGCCCTGCACTGTCCGGTCGGCCAGCACATAGGCACGCCACTCCTCGGGCGGCCCCTGTAGCTGAGCGCCCACGACCACGATCCCGCAAGCATCCGCATCCGCCCCCGCCGTCACCGCCGGGTCCAGCGCCACCACGATGCGATCCAACGCGGGCACCCGCGCACAGCGCTCTGCCTCCAGCATCGAACCCGTCCACAACGCCCCCTCGGCATCCGACAACAACACACCGTCCAACTCCTGCCGCCCCAGCCGCGTTCCCGCATAGCGCGCGCGCACCTCGGCCAGAAACGAGTCCGCCAGATTGGCCCGGTTCGCCTCGGTCGGCGCATGGGTCTGCACGGTGGACGGCGATTCTAGCAAAGCCTTTAAAACCTTCACATTGCGTGGCGTTGTAGTCACACAGACCCGCGGCCGCTCGCCTAACCGCAAAGCAAATTGCAGCATATCCCAAGTCTCCCCCGCCTTTTTCCATTTGGCCAGCTCGTCCACCCAGGCCGCATCGAACTGAGGGCCCCTCAGCCGCTCAGGATCATGCGCCGAATACGCCTGCGCCTCGGCCCCGTTTGGCCAGACCAGCTTGCGTTCCGACGCCTTCCAGTCAGGCCGCCGATCCGGAGGCGAGCATTGCAATATCCCGCTATCGCCAAAGATCATCACATCGCGCACCTGATCGAATGTCTCACCGACCAAAGCAACACGACACGCCTCCCCCCGATCCAGCGGCAAAGACCCCTCGACCATCGACCGCACCCACTCGGCCCCGGCCCGCGTCTTGCCCGCGCCGCGCCCGCCCATGATCACCCATGACCGCCAGTCACCCGCAGGCGGCAACTGATGCGGTAACGCCCAGAACTCGAACAGGAAAGGGAGGGCACACAGCCCCCCCTCCCCGATCTCACTCAGAAATCTGTCCTGCACCGCAGCAGGCGCGGAGACGAGCCAGCCTGCACCCGATCTCAGATCGTGCCCGATCAAGGTCGAGCGCATAGCCCCCTTGGGCAATTCCGGCTTGTCTGTGATGTTGTTCGACAAAGCTTGTCTCCACTTTCTGGCAACTGCGGATCAGCCCCTCTAGCTGACCCAGTTGCTTGCCTGTTCCGGCAAAGTCTGCATCCTCCCCGGCACCGATCTGTTTTCGCAATTCTTCCGCTGCTTGGCGCAGATCGCGAATGGACCGCTCAAGCGACTGCAACAAATCAGCCGTCTGAGAAATCCGCTCTTCCGGGGTAATCAAAGTCATGTTTGCGTCTTGACCTCATGCGTGAGTTTTTCCGCACGAGAGAAACGAAAAACGGCCACCGGGTCACCCCGGGGCCGTTGCCCACTTCTTCTAGCATGACACAACCTATACGAGAAACCGCGCGTAAAGTCAAGGCTTCATGCAACAGCCGCAACACCCAACATACTATAATTATTACTTTTTCTTAACCTCTAGCCAAGAACTGATCCGCCATTCCAGCTTCATCTCAGGCCGATCACTCTATGACACTTGGTAATATCGGCATCAATTCGTAACCTATACGCATCGCGTATCATCTATGGGGCATCGAAACGATGACAGTCGCATTAGATCAAAAGCGTTTCGCTGCCATTTTGGTCATGGATGTCGTTGGGTATTCGCAACTAATTGAGGCGGATGAACTGGGAACCGTGCGAGCGGTGCGGAGTCTACGAAATCGGATCATCCTCCCTGCATTAGAGGCATCGGGAGGAAGATTGGTCAAGACAATGGGCGACGGGTTCCTAGCTGAATTTGGTACAGCAGATGCAGCAATGATTTCGGCGCTCGAGATTCAAAATGCCTGCGTTGAACAAGCACGCGCGGCGCCGGTAGATCGGCGACTATTCCTGCGCATAGGCGCCCATATCGGCAACGTCATTATCGAAGGTGAAGACATCCTCGGCGATGGTGTCAATATCGCTGCCCGCCTCGAAGGGCTAGCACACCCAAGTGGCATCGCGGCTTCTACCGAATTTGCGCATGCCCTACAGAAAGGTCTTGTTGCTCATCTGGATCAGGATGGGCAACACACCGTTAAGAATATCTCGCGCTCACTGACGGTATGGCGTTGGGCAGCGGATCGTGAATTGCAGCATACCGAGCCCAATCAGTCTTTTTCCCCGCCAACGGTTGCTGTCCTTGCGTTTCTGGATCACGCTCCTGATCCCGACCAGTCATTCTTTGCCGAAGGTCTCGCCGAAGACATCATCTCTGCTCTGCAACATATGGGCCGCCTCCCTGTTATCGCCAGCGCGTCGAGCCTTATTATCGATCCCGCTCTTTCGCCGCAGGATGCGGCGCGCGTTCTAGGCGCCCGATATTTGGTCAAAGGAACGGTTCGGCGCGCTGGCAAGCGCATTCGGGTTACAGTTGAGCTGATCGAGGGTGACACTGGACATTCACTTTGGTCCGAAAAGTATGACCGTGATTTCAAGGATCTTTTCGGAATCCAAGACGATATCACTTTGCGCGTTGTCACCGCGCTCGATGTGGAACTGGTCGAGGGTGAGATTGACCGCCTGCGCCAGCAGAGACCACTCCACTTGGGCGCTTGGGAACTCTATCTGCGTGGCATGGCAAATCTGCGCAACGCGGCGCTGCAGGACCTCAAAGAAGCGCAAAGGGACTTTTGTGCCGCCATCGATATTGAGCCGGACTATGGCGAGGCCTGGGCGGCTCTAGGTTGGGCCTACCTAAAAGAGTATGGCTTTGGCTTGTCAAAGAACCGTGACACCGCCCTCGAAAATGGGTTCGATGCTGCGCGAAAGGCTCTGTCTCTTTCTAAAAAATCACCATTTGCCCATTACGTTATGTCAACAGCCTATGTCTGGCGCGGAGAAAAAGAACTCAGCCTCAATGAGCTTGAGCATGCAATTCGGCTGAATCCCTATTTCACCCGCGCAAGAGTCGCATATCACAACCGAAAGGAATTGGCCGATCCTTCACAGGGATTGGAAGCCGCCGAAGAGATTCGAAAGGCGCTAGCTCTTTCACCGCGTGAACCTGACCGCGCATTTTATTTCTGGTCCATCGCACGCATCAACCTAGTGGCAGGTGAAGCGTTTGATGCACTTGACTGGGCCGATCGCGCTGTCAGCACACGCCCGACCGACGCCAATATGGTGTTTCGTCGTGCGATCTGCCTTGCAGCACTTGACCGGGTGGACGACGCATCAAAAGCTTTGGTCACGTGCGAGCAGCTTTCACCTGGAAGTGTCGCGCGCCTTAGTAAATGGTGTCCGTATGAGGACGAACGGGACGACATCCTTTTTTCTGGCCTGGTGCGCCACGGGTTAATCGATCGCAGTTAAACCAGTGTTTTACTGTCTCATCTCCGTAATGTTTGCTTGACAATCGTTCTTCCAACCCGCATGTGCCCCTCAAACAGCGCTACCGCGTGAGCATGTGGGCGACACCGCCCCCCAACAGCGCCCGATTCACCCATAGTTCCCCATCACGCAGGGTTCTTGACGCGACAACCAGATGCTGCAGGAAACGCCTGCGCGTCCTGAGGTTTCGCACAACCCCTGCCGGTCGCGGATGCGGCCCATCACGACTTGCCCGTGGGCCATTGCCTCGGGCTGTAAAGGATAGTTATTTGTTCGACTTCGACATGCTGGGCCTCGCGCCCGCTCTGAATGATGCGCTCAAACGCGCCAACTTCACTCAACCGACCCCAATCCAGAACCAGGCGATCCCGCTGGCGCTTAACGGTCACGATATTCTTGGCCTTGCTCAAACCGGAACTGGCAAGACTCTGGCCTTTGGCTTGCCCCTGATCGACCATCTGCTGGCCCAGCCCGGCAAACCAGCGCCCAAAACGGCCAAGTCTTTGATCCTCGCGCCCACCCGCGAACTGGTTAACCAGATCGCGGACAGCCTGCGGGGCCTTACCAAAAAGACCAAATTGCGGGTTGCCACCGTGGTCGGCGGCCAATCTATCAACAAACAGATCATGTTCCTTGCGCGCGGCACTGACATCCTTGTCGCCACACCCGGCCGCCTCATCGACCTGATGGACCGCGGTGCTGTTGATCTGGGCTCAGTCAAGCACCTCGTGCTGGACGAGGCGGACCAGATGCTCGACATGGGCTTCATCCATGCGCTGCGCCGCATCGCGCCGGAACTAGGAACGCCACGCCAGACCATGTTGTTCTCGGCAACGATGCCAAAACAAATGGAAGAGCTCAGCCGCGCCTACCTGACCAATCCGCAACGGGTGCAGGTCTCGCCCCCTGGCAAAGCGGCAGACAAGATCACTCAATCGATCCACTTCGTTGAAAAGCCTGCGAAACCCGCCAAACTGCGCGAAATCCTTTCGGCTGACATGGACGCGCTGACGTTGGTCTTTTCCCGCACCAAGCACGGAGCGGAAAAGCTGATGAAAGGCCTGGTTGCCGATGGTTTCAACGCAGCCTCGATCCACGGCAACAAAAGTCAGGGCCAGCGTGATCGCGCGATCAAAGCCTTCCGCGCGGGCGAGATTAACGTCCTCGTCGCAACAGACGTCGCTGCGCGCGGCATCGACATTCCGGGCGTGGCTTACGTGATCAACTACGATCTGCCCGAGGTGCCCGACAACTATGTCCACCGCATCGGCCGCACCGCCCGTGCAGGCCGCGAGGGTGAGGCCATCGCCTTCTGCTCGGCGGAAGAGGTCGACCTGCTACGTCAGATCCAGAAGCTGATGAAGATCGAGATCCCGGTCGCCAGCGGTGAGATGCCCGAAGCAATCGCGCCCAAGAAATCCCCACGCCGTCCGAACAATCGTCGTCGTGGCCCGAAACCTCAGCACTCCGGCGCACCGAAGCCGGGCGGTCAGAAACGCCGCCGTCCACGTCGCGCCAAGGCGGCCTGAACAAGAAACGGCCCGGTCGAGTGACTGGGCCGTTTCATTACTGGGGTTGGAATTTCGTGTTGTACAAGTCGAACAACACGCCGTTTCAAACCTGTACAAGTCGGAAGATCAGATCAGTTCCCTGAATTCCGCTCTGCCTCGATCTCGCGCCACTTTGCGACGTTGCGATTGTGCTCTTGCAGGGTCTCGGCAAAGGCATGACCACCGGTCCCGTCTGCAACGAAGAAGATGAAATCCGTGTTGTCAGGTGCCACCGCAGCCTCAAGGCTCGCAAGGCCCGGATTGGCGATCGGGGTGGGCGGTAACCCCTCGATGACATAGGTGTTCCAAGGCGTCGCGCGGCGCAGTTCGCTTTGCCGCAATCCGCGACCCAAGGTGCCCTGCCCCTTGGTCACGCCATAGATTACGGTCGGGTCAGTCTGCAGCCTCATACCTTGGTTCAGACGATTGACGAAAACGCTGGCCACTTGGCCGCGCTCTTCCGGTTGACCCGTTTCTTTTTCGATGATCGAAGCCAGAACCAGCATCTCTTCAGGGCTGTTCAAAGGCAAACCGTCCTGACGCCCCTCCCACGCCGCATTTATTCTAAGCTGCTGTTTTTCCTGCATTTCAGCAAGAATTGCATTCCGATCTTCACCGGGTCTAACCTCGTAGCTATCAGGGGCCAACATCCCTTCTGCGGGCAATTCGGCCACCTCGCCGGTCAGTAAATCCATTGCTTTCAGCGACTCGACAATTTGCCAACTGGTAACGCCTTCGGCCAGAGAAATGCGATAGCGCGTATCCGCCTCGCCGCGTTTTTCTGCATAGGCTTCAGGCGCTTCCTCTTCACCGACTACGAAGGATGCGACTTCGTCGAAATCCAGCGTCGCCGGGTTCAGTTCGCGTACGCGAGTCTGCATACGGGTCACACCGATGCGGTATTCAATCTCGGTCCCGCAGGTGCTGGCGCCGCTATGGGTAATGTCGTCGACGATTTGCTCCATCGACGACCCCTCGCGCACCAGAAAGCTGCCCGCTTTCAATTGCTGAGATTTGTCTGTGTAATCAGCAGCTAAGCGGAAAATCATCCCGCTGCTGATCGCACCTTGATCCTCCAGATCACGGCTGACCCGTGTCATGTTGGACCCCGGCTTCACCTGCAGACAGATCGCAGTTTCTAGGGGACCTTCGGACTTGTATTGCGACTGCCCCCACAGGATGACGCCACCCATCAGGAACAGGCCAACGATCAGAATAGTCAACGCGTTCGAAGCGAGCGCTCGCCACATTTAGCTGACCTTTCCGAAGATCACACTTGCGTTGGTGCCGCCAAATCCGAACGAGTTTGACAAGGCCACATTGATCTCACGCTCGCGCTTGGCATTCGGCGCCAGATCGATCGGAGTTTCAACCGCCGGGTTGTCCAGATTGATAGTCGGCGGAGCGACCTGATCGCGGATCGCAAGGATCGAGAAGATTGCCTCAATCGCGCCAGCAGCGCCCAGCAGATGACCGGTGGCCGATTTGGTCGAGGTCATGGTCGCGTTGCTGGCGTGATCCCCCAGCAGGCGTTCTACAGCACCCAGCTCAATCGTATCCGCCATGGTCGAGGTGCCATGTGCGTTGATGTAGTCCAGATCCTTCGGCTCAAGCCCCGCGCTGCGCAGCGCTGCTTTCATCGAGCGTTCGGCCCCGTCGCCATCCTCAGACGGAGCAGTGATGTGATAGGCGTCGCCGGACATACCGTAACCCAGCACCTCCGCGTAAATTTTCGCACCACGAGCTTTAGCGTGTTCGTAATCCTCAAGAACCACGATACCCGCGCCCTCACCCATGACGAAACCGTCGCGGTCAATATCATAGGGGCGGCTCGCCTTCTTCGGGTCACCGGCATATTTGGTCGACAAGGCTTTGCAGGCGTTGAAGCCTGCGATACCGATTTCGCAGATGCAGCCCTCGCCGCCGCCCGCGATCATCACATCTGCATCTCCGGCGCGGATGATGCGGCTGGCGTCGCCGATCGCATGGGCACCGGTCGAGCACGCGGTAACGACCGAGTGGTTCGGCCCCTTAAATCCATGCCGGATCGATACCTGACCCGAGGCCAGATTGATCAGAGCGCCCGGAATAAAGAACGGTGACACTCGACGCGGACCTTTGTCGCGGATCAGATTTGCTGTGTTGGCAATCGACCCAAGCCCGCCAATACCCGATCCGATCAGAACGCCCGTGCGCAGGCGGTCTTCTTCGTCCTCGGGCAGCCAATTGGCATCCTTGCAGGCCATCTCGGCAGCCGCGATCGAATAGAGAATGAAATCCTCAATCTTGCGCTGCTCTTTCGGTGGCATCCAATCATCGGGATTGAACGTTCCGTCGGTGCCATCTCCGCGCGGCACTTCGCAGGCATAGGTCGTGGTGACCCCGCTTGCCTCAGCGTCGAAATGTGTGATCGGGCCTGCACCGGACTCGCCGTCCAGCAGCCGCGACCATGTTTCCTCAACCCCACTGGCCAAAGGAGTGACCAATCCAAGACCGGTTACGACGACTCTGCGCATGAAGTGCCTCTTGCCTGCTTCCTGTTATGAGAACCGCTCATACCCCGGCCCGGGGTGCGGGGGCAAGAGCAACGGCAGAATCTGGCTCGGTATCCCCAAACCGGAAATCGTTCAAAACTCTGCCATGTAATCTAAAATGCGTGAAAAAGTGAAAACCCGACCGACATCAAGCATATAACGGCCGGGTTTTTTGTTGCGCTATGTCTACTGGAATTCAGCGACCGGCTCGTGCGCCGATTTTGCAACTTCCAACGCTTCGGACAAATCAACTGTTTTGCGGAACAGTGCGCGACCAACGATTGCGCCTGAAATATTCGATATATAGGCAAGGCGCGAAATATCATCTGCAGTACGGACGACGCCGCTTGCAATGATCGGTGTGCGTGATTTCTCGGCGAGACCCGAGATCAGCCCCAGCTGCGCCTCGACATCTTCCATGTCGCTATCGATGTCAGTGACCAAAATGGCCGCAAATGGTGTATCTGCAAATGCTTCAATGAACGCTTCCGGTGTAAAGGCGCTCTGGCTTCGCCAACCTTCGGTCATCACCTGGCCTTGCCAGACATCAACTGCCAATACGATCTGATCAGGATACAGCTTAGCCAGTTCTTTAACCAATTGAGGGTCCCAGGCCGCCAACGTCCCGATTACGATTCGCCCAGCGCCTTTGTTGATCCAATATTCAACCTGCTCGCGCGTCCGCATGCCACCGGCCAACTGCACGGACATCTCGGACGAACGAATGATCTCTTCAACCAGCTCTGCATTGGTGTCACGTCCTTCGATGGCATCGAAGTCCGTCAGTTGCATCCATGCTGCGCCTGCAGCCGACCAGCTTCGCGCGGTCTCTACCGGATTCACATGCCAGATCATCGCGTCATCCAGACGCCCCTTGTCCAGCGTCACACAGCGACCGTTCTGTAGTTCCATCGTGGGATAAATTCTCATGAGCCTTTTCCTCCGCTCACTCAAATGGCAATACCACGATACCATATCTCCGCCGCCCCTCCCATCTTTTCCCGGGATCGGCAAAGTAAATGCCGTTTGCGGCATTGCTCAAGTATAAGCGTTTCAGACCCGCGCCGGGGGTCCATCACGGCGAAACAAATGAACCGCCGTGTCGAGGTACTCTGCCTCACGCAGCAACTTGTAGCCCAACTTCTCAGCCAGTCGCTGAGACGCTGCATGGTCGGCATCAATCAGCGCGACAAGCGGGCCGGGTATGACGCGGTCGAACCAATCATGCGCGGCTTGGGCGGCTTCGCGCCCGTACCCCTGCCCTTGCAATTCTGGGTCCAGAACCCACCCTGCTTCAGGGAAGCCATCAAAATCTTCTCCGAGCTCGCGGTTGCCGAAAAAGAACCCGGCCTGCCCGATCAAAGTGCGATTCGATTGCAGCATCACACCCCATTGACCGAAACCGGTCATCTGCCAGTGGCCAGCGTTGCGCAAGAAGGAATCCCAGGCCTCGCCACGCGTCTTCGGGGTGCCACCGATATGTCGCACAACTTTCGGATCACGCCAGATCTCGGCGAAACGGTTGAAATCCTCGGGGCGCATCGCACACAAGGTCAGACGCGCCGTATTGATCATCGGGATGGATCTTATCATGCCCTTACCCGCTTATTTTTTGCCTCAAGCGCCAGATTGCGAATTCTCAACAGATCAAGGCAAGTGCGAATTACGTCAGGCACAAAAAAACGGCGCTTCCGTTGCCCGGAAGCGCCGCTTTTGTCTTAGAACGATAAGCTTAGGAAGCTTCGCTGATGAATTTGACCGCGTCGCCAAAGGTCTGGATGGTCTCGGCAGCGTCGTCCGGAATCTCGATGCCGAACTCTTCTTCGAACGCCATTACCAGCTCAACGGTGTCCAGGCTGTCTGCGCCCAGATCGTCGATGAACGAGGCGTTTTCAGCAACCTTGTCCTCTTCAACACCCAGGTGCTCAACAACGATCTTCTTTACGCGATCTGCGACGTCGCTCATGTCTATTCCTCATTTCATTTCAGGGCTGTCCGCCCGGTTCTGCCCTTGCCCGTTCGGGATGGACTGGTTTTGCCCTTTCCGGGCGGTTTGGGTCCCGGGTCCCCGGGAAATCAGAGAACCGGCCCTTGGACCGGTTCCTGCGCATATGCGCCGCCTATAACACAGACTACGCACAAGGCAAACGCTTTCGCATCAGCCCCGAATTGCGACTACAACATGGCCATACCGCCATTCACATGCAAGGTGCTTCCGGTAACATAACCTGCTTCGGGGCTTGCAAGATACAGCACAGCGGCTGCGATTTCCTGTGGATCACCCATACGACCTGCCGGAACCTTGAGCAGCAGACCCTTCTTTTGCTCATCGGTCAGCTTCTCGGTCATTGCGGTGGTGATGAAGCCCGGCGCAACCGCGTTCACGGTGATGCCACGGGTCGCAACTTCATGCGCCAGCGCCTTGGAAAAGCCGATCATACCGGCCTTGGAGGCGGCATAGTTCGCCTGACCCGGGTTCCCGATCGCAGCCACTACCGACGAAACGTTCACGATCCGGCCCCAGCGCGCCTTCATCATGCCCCGGATCACGCCTTTGCACAGCTTCATAGTGGCGGTCATGTTCACGTCGATCACGCTCTGCCACTCTTCATCTGACATGCGCATGAACAAGTTGTCGCGCGTGATGCCTGCGTTGTTGACCAGAATATCGACCGAGCCCATCGCCTCGACTGCCTGTTTCGGCAGTGCCTCGACGGCCTCGGGATCGCTCAGGTTGCAAGGCAGGACATGCGCACGGTCGCCCAGACTGTCAGCCAAGGCTTGCAGAGGCTCTACTCGCGTTCCGGAAAGACCAACAGTGGCACCAGCGTCGTACAGAGCGCGAGCGATATCGCCTCCAATTCCACCCGAAGCACCAGTGACTAGCGCATTCTTACCTGTCAAATCAAACATCTATGTTCCCTCTCTGGCCGCCGAAACCGGCGACTGTCTTTTGTTTATGCGCCGGGGTTAACGGCTTTTTGTACGTCTTCAGGCGATCCAACCGCCGTGCAGGACAGCGCACGATCAATCTTGCGGATCATGCCAGACAAAGCTTTACCCGCGCCGATCTCCCACACCTCGGTCACACCTTGTGCGACCATGTACTGCACGCTCTCGCGCCACCGAACCGAACCTGTTACCTGTTCCACCAGCAGCTGTCGGATCACATCCGGATCGGTCACAGCATCGGCCCGAACATTCGCGACCAACGGCACGGCAGGTGCCTTGATTTCCACGGCAGCCAGAGCGTCTGCCATTACATCTGCAGCAGGTTGCATCAGCGCACAGTGAAATGGAGCACTTACAGGCAACATAATCGCGCGTTTGGCACCTTTTTCCTTGGCAATCTCGGCAGCGCGTTCAACAGCGGCCTTTGCGCCCGAGACGACGACCTGTGTCGGATCGTTGTCATTGGCAGCCTGACAAACTTCTCCCTGCGCGGCCTCTTCGGCCACCAGACGCACTGCTTCTAGGTCCAGACCCAGGACTGCGGCCATTGCGCCTTCACCTACCGGTACAGCGCTTTGCATCGCCCGTCCGCGCGTCCGCAACAGCCGTGCGGTGTCAGCAACTGACAGAGCACGGGCAGCGGCCAAAGCCGAGTATTCACCCAGCGAGTGTCCGGCCACATAGGATGCCATCGAGATTGACGCTCCTTCAGCCTCCAGTGCACGCATCGCCGCCATCGATGTCGCCATCAGCGCAGGCTGAGCATTTTGCGTCAGCGTCAATTCAGCAATATCGCCTTCCCAGATCAGATCGCTAAGCTTTTCGCCCAAGGCCTCATCGACCTCATCGAAAATGGCGCGCGCGGCGGGATAGGCCTCCGCCAGTGCTTTGCCCATTCCGATGGTCTGGGCACCCTGCCCCGGGAAAACGAATGCGCGTGTCATTGCAACCTCATGGATGACGTTAGATTGCGGCGGGGTGTAAACTGACTGACGACGCTGCACAAGCGTTGCATGCGTTCTGCATCAGGACACCTTGACTGTGCATTTCTCCGCCTTGTGTCCGCACAGCATCCCTTTAACTTAGCCGCAACCCAGAAATGCGGAGAGCTAAACAATGTCCCTGACAAATACCCAGTCCAGCTATGGTGGTGTAACCAAAGCATTTCATTGGTTGACTGCACTGCTGATCCTGACGGCTCTGCCACTGGGTTGGTTCGCGAATGAACTGGCCCACGCGATATATGATCCAAACATCCAAACGACCGAGGATGATATCGCCCGCGCGGCCCGGCTATTTTCGTTGCATAAGACCGTCGGGGTCACCGTGTTCTTCGTGGCTCTGGCACGAATCCTCTGGGCTCTAAACCAAACAAAACCCGGTCTGCTCAACGCCGATAACAAGCCCGAGGCCTTTGCCGCTGAAACCGTGCACTGGTTACTTTACGGTTCGCTGATATTGGTTCCACTCAGTGGCTGGATCCACCACGCCGCCGCCGAAGGCTTTGCCCCAATTCTCTGGCCGTTCGGTCAGAACCTGCCGTTTGTTCCAAAATCGGCATTTCTCGCCGAGCTAACCGCCGCCTTTCATTGGTTATTCATCTTGGTACTGGCCGGATCGCTCTTGCTACATATCGCGGGTGCGTTGAAACACCATGTCGTGGACAGAGACAGCACTCTGCGCCGCATGCTGCCGGGTCGATCCGAGGCGCCACAGCCACCAGCACAGCACCATTCGACCGTACCCGCGTTTGCCGCTTTGGCAATATGGGCTGCGGTGCTCGTCGTTGGCTGGGCCACTGGCGAGTTTGACGACCACGGCAAAGCCTCGTTGGACACTGCAGAGCTTGAAGATGTCCAATCAGAGTGGGAGGTTGAGGAAGGCACCCTGTCGATCACGATTTCCCAGTTGGGGAGCCCGGTGACCGGTGAATTCGCCGACTGGACTGCGGCGATTGCGTTCGAGGACCCCACCGAACCGGGACTGGCGGGATCGGTCGATGTGACCATTGCGATCGGATCACTCAGCCTTGGTACGGTCACCGATCAGGCGATGGGTGCGGATTTCTTCGACAGCAAGACATTTCCCACGGCTCAATTCAAAGCTGATCTTCTCAAAACAGAAACAGGCTACGAAGCACGTGGGCCTCTGACGATCCGAGATAAATCGGTTGATGTTGTTCTGCCGTTCACGCTGGAGATTGCGGACGATGAAGCGACCATGTCCGGCAGTCTGGAGCTCAACCGCATGGATTTCAACGTCGGCACATCGCAACCCACTGAAGATTCGTTAGGCTTCACTGTCGCTGTCAAAGTTGAATTGACGGCAGAGCGCGACCAGGAATGAAAAAACCGCCGGAGGGTTGCCTCCGGCGGTAATAGAGTTCGTCAACGTCGGATTAGTCGGCCTTCTGGGCCTCTACCGAAATGCGAACCTCGACTTCGTCGCTGACAAAGGGTGCAAACTGGCCAAGATCGAACTCGCTGCGCACCAGTGTTGTGGTGGCGTCAAAACCGGCCCAGGGTTTGCCCGCCATTGGGTGTTCGCCCACTTGGTTCAGCTTGGCGTCCAGTACGACCGATTTCGTAACACCGTTCATGGTCAGATCGCCCGTGATGTTGGCAGTGTTTTCGCCGGTAACTTCAATACCCGTAGAGGTAAACGTGATTAGATCACCCTCAGTCACGCCGAAGAAATCTTCGGTCATGAAGTGGTCTTCACGCGGCTTCCAGCCCGTGAACATCTCAACAACTGGCATCGACACATTCACGCTTGAAGCAGCAGGGTTCTCCTGATCAAACATGATCTCGCCTTCAAAGCCCGAGAACATACCGTAGGTGGTCGAAAAACCCAGATGGTTGTAGTTGAAGATGACCTGGCTATGGCTGGGATCCAGAGTATATTTTTCAGCGCTGGCAAATGCAGTCGTGGCCGAAACAGCCAGAGCAGCGGCAAGAAGGGTGGATTTCATAACAATCTCCGCAATGGTGTTGTCGCAAACCGGGTGGGTTGCTCACCAACAAAAATGTGCTGCCCAAGGGCAGCACACAAGTTTTTTTGATTCACAGAATCTGTTCCTTTTTGAACAGAATAAAATTCAGGCGAAAATTGTTACGTTTTGGCTGAGTTGACCTTTCAGCGCTGAGCTGACATCGGCCGATTGCAGCGGCAGCTTCATCAGCAGGCTGCCATCCACATCAAACAATTCAACCTGATCATCCGCAAATCGTGCACCGCCCAGCGAGTCGTAGCTGCGGCGCAGAACCGTTTGCGGCCGACCGTTTTCATTCTTCTGCAAAATGCGAACTTCGCGGCGGATCGGATCAAAATAGGCATCTGGGCGTGAATCCATGACCTCGATGGTCAGCAGGCTGACGCCAACAATTAGGAACATCATCGATGCGGCCAGTTTGATCGGCCAAACTTCGGCCCCCATGACAGAGCCAGGCATAAGCCACATTGAAAATGCCGAGAGGATCAGAAAAGCCCCTACGACACGCATAAGAACGATCCGTGCGCGCCAGTTAGGCGCGAAGGTAATCAGAACGGGAACTGATTTCTCAAATGCTGCGCGAGACGCAGATTGTTCAAAAGTGTTTGTGTTCATGACGGCCATTGTTTTGCCCTGTCTAATTTTTCCAAACTGCCGGGTACTCCGGTCTTCATGAACAACCTCGGGGCGAAAAGCGTCAGGAATTGGGCACACCAAAGGAAATTGGGCGACTTCACCAAGGCATCCATGGCAGGGCTTGCCCCGACCGCGCAAACGTGTATACGGGGCCATCCTTCGCAAAGGTTATGAATCGCGCAGCCTCTCGTGGCAGGGTCGCGAAGGACCAATGACCCCGCCTTTGAAATGCGCCTTGATATAAACAGGAGTGCACATGCCACTGTATGAGCATGTAATGATCGCGCGTCAGGATCTGTCCAACGCGCAGGCAGAAAGCCTTGTCGAACATTTCGGCACCGTTCTGGCTGACAACGGCGGCAACGTCGTAGACAGCGAGTACTGGGGCGTCAAGACGATGGCTTATAAGATCAACAAGAACCGCAAAGGCCACTATGCCTTTCTGAAAACCGATGCCCCTTCGGGCGCAGTTCAGGAAATGGAACGCCTGATGCGCTTGCATGACGACGTTATGCGCGTTCTGACCATCAAGGTCGACGAGCACAACGAGGGCCCCTCGGTCCAGATGCAAAAGCGCGATGAGCGCGAAGGTCGCCGCGAGCGCCGCTGATCAACGCCTGACGAAAGGACATAACCCATGGCCGCAAAACCATTTTTCCGCCGCCGCAAGGTCTGCCCGTTCTCGGGTGAGAACGCGCCGAAAATCGACTACAAAGACACCCGTCTGCTGCAGCGCTACATCTCAGAGCGCGGCAAGATCGTACCTTCGCGCATCACCGCCGTTTCGGCGAAAAAGCAGCGTGAACTGGCCCGTGCTATCAAGCGCGCCCGCTTCCTCGCCCTGCTGCCCTACGCTGTGAAGTAAGGAGAGACTGACATGCAAGTTATCCTTCTGGAACGCGTTGCGAAACTGGGTCAGATGGGCGACGTCGTTGACGTCAAGCCCGGCTACGCCCGCAACTTCCTGCTGCCTCAGGGCAAAGCACTGAGCGCATCCGAATCGAACATCGCATCGTTCGAGGCCCAGAAAGCGCAGCTTGAAGCACGCAACCTGGAAACCAAGAAAGAAGCTGAAGCGCTGGCTGAAAAGCTGGACGGTCAGCAGTTCATCGTGATTCGCTCGGCGTCAGATGCCGGCGCTCTTTACGGTTCGGTCACCCCGCGTGACGCCGCAGACGCTGCGACCGACGCAGGCTTCACCGTCGACAAGAAACAGATTGTTCTGATCGCCCCGATCAAAGAACTGGGTCTTCACTCGCTGGCAGTCAAACTGCACCCTGAGGTTGAAGTCGAGATCAAGATGAACGTTGCCCGTTCGGAAGAAGAAGCCGAACTGCAAGCATCGGGTAAATCGATTCAGGAACTGGCTGCTGAAGAAGAAGCCGCCGCTGAATTCGAAATCGCTGAACTCTTTGACGACATCGGCTCGGCCGCGTCGGATGACGATGAGTTGGTTGCCGAAGAAGCTCCGGCTGAAGAAGACGAAGCCAAAGCCTGATCCGGCTGCTTCTACGAATCCAAAGGGCCGCACTTATGTGCGGCCTTTTTTGTTTTCTTATCGCCACCAGCAAGATTTAGCCCGATTGATCGCCTAGACTTGCGGACCGGCGAAGGTTTCATATCATCGCCCTTCGATATCAGGAGCATATATATGACCCCTCTCCTTCGCCGCAGCGTTTTGACCTTGTTGCTCATTGCGCCACTTGCCGCCTGTGGTGGCCCAAACGCTTCAGGTGGCACCGACACCTCCGACCCGCCCCTCTATCCCAATGAGACGCCGGAACTGCGTGCCTCGATCAACAAATGGGCCGATCACTATGAGCTTCCACGAGAGTTGGTGCACAAACTTGCCATCCGCGAAAGCACACATCGCCCCTGGGCGGTGAACCGCCCCTATTATGGGCTGCTGCAAATCCTGCCTGCGACCGCGCGATCTATGGGCTATGCAGGTAATGCCCAGGGATTGCTGGACGCAGACACAAACTTGGAATTTGCAGGTAAATACCTACGCGGCGCGTGGCTATTGTCGGACGGCGATCAACAGCGCGCTATTTTTCTCTATGCGAAAGGGTACTACCCCGAAGCTAAGAAGAGGGGTATGCTAGTTGAAACTGGTCTAGTTTCCGCCACAAAATAGACGTTATTAATGCGCATTCACCTCGTAAAGTATGCGCATAACCACTCAAACACCCGATAAACTTCGGAATGGGCACCACAAATCTGACATTGACCTAAGCAAAGGACGCCATAAAGATGTGCACCAATGGCACATTTCCCTTTAAAAGGCAGACATTTCCCCTAGCTTCTTGTCATGATGTGGGAAATGTGGTGTCCTTGTTGACGTCAGGGAAGACAGTATCTTTTTTCCTGGAAAAAGGGATCCGCCCGCTCACTCGGGTCTAGCTGGTCGTTGCCGTATGGATATTGTTGATCTCAGCACCCTTCCAGAACAGGATACTCGGTATGACGAGTTCCTGCGCCAAGTCTGTGACAAATACGAAATGGACCATGCCGCTTATGCTGGCATGAACCCTGCCGCAGGAACCATCCACGGCCATGTGACCTATAGCGATGACTGGAAAGCTCATTATCAAGAACAAGGTCTGCATCTGATCGATCCGACGTTGCACATGAGTCAACGTAGCATCGCGCCCGTAGATTGGAGTCGTCTTGAACGGGGCAAAGATTTCCAGCGCGTTTTTCGTGATGCACATGATTTTGGCATTCCAGATCAGGGCATTACGATTCCTGTGCGCGGGCCGTACGGAGATATCGGCCTGCTCAGCGCCGTGCGTGAATGCAGCCGGGAAGAGTGGAAGAAACTGGTGCCCAACGTGATAAGTGACCTGCAATCTTTGGCCGTACACATTCATGACAACGTCATGACGTCGGATACAATCAGCCGAATGCTGTACCACCCGACCCTCTCCAGCCGCGAGTTGGAGATTTTGCAATGGGCTGCAGCAGGCAAATCACAGCAGGATATCGGCGATATTCTGTCGATTTCGCACCGTACGGTTGAGGTGCACTTGCGCTCTTCTCGCGAAAAGCTTAATGCACTGACGACTCCGCAGGCCGTCGGTCGCGCCATCGGAATCGGCTTAATCTACCCAGGATAAAGCCAAATCTTGCCAAAATTGGGCTAAAAAAAGCCAATATTACGGGAAACCCCCAATAGATTCGCTGTGGAAACCGAGTAACGTCTTATCCACAGACAGATCACTCGAAGGGGGTTAACATGATTTTGGTAGTTGATGGGCTGAACAGACATCTGTTCACCGAAGTTCTTGACGATATGTTCGAACTGCGCGCTCGGGTTTTTGGCGGGCGGCTTGGTTGGGACGTTAACATCCAAGATGGGAAAGAAATCGATCAATTCGATCATCTGGATCCTGCATATGTAATCGGTCTCGACGATGAGGGGAACGTCGTGGCCGCAGTACGTGCACTCCAGACCACTGGTCCACACATGCTTTCGGATGTGTTCTCGGATATCCTATGCGGCGAAGCACCAATGCGCGGTGCGACCATGTGGGAATCGACCCGCTTCTGTGTCGATACGCAGCGACTGACCCGAGGGAAAGAGAAAAACTCGGTCTCATATGCGACCTGTGAGTTGATGATTGGATCACTGGAATATTGCCGCAGCGCAGGTATTCAAGACATCATCACCGTCATCGACCCGGTCATGAACCGCGTCCTCAAACGCTCGAACTGTGCGCCCTACGACTATGTTGGCGAAACAGTACCGATGGGCAAAGTGCCGGCGATGGCAGCCCTGTTGGATTGCTCCGAGGAAAGGATTTCGGGCCTTCGAGAATTTGCTGACATCCACCACGATGTCTTTATCGAAGAAGAAAAGGCATTGGAGTTCTTTGAGGCAAAAAAGGCAGAGACTGCCAACCCGGCAAACCGCGACCACAAACCGCTCACTGATCTTGAGAAGTATTTTGTCGAACAGATGAGTGCGGCCAAGACGGAATTGGAAAGACAGGCAGTGCTGAATCTGATCGAAGCGCTGACCGATACATTCACCCCAGAGCAAAAGACCGCTCTGTTACAGACCCCCCGTGCTTTTGCTCATGAGGCCTGACCCCCTCACCTCATAGTACAAAGCCACCCATGCGGAGCCGTCTAATTTCCAGACGGCTCCGCTTTTTTTGTGGCCCCAGGCTGGGAGAAGGAAGAGGATTATTCCTCTTCCAGTGCCTCAACGGCTTTTTGCAGGTCGTCTTTGCTGACTTCTTTGTCTGCGACCTGAGCCAGCTCGACAATGTAGTCGACAACCTTGTCTTCAAAGATCGGCGCGCGCAATTGCTGCTGCATCTGAGCGTTCTGCTGCACGAACTCAAAGAACTGACGTTCCTGACCTGGGTACTGACGTGCCTGGTTCATGATCGCCTGAGTCATCTCGGCATCGGTGACTTCAACCTCGGCCTTCTGACCCAGCTCTGCCAGCAACAGGCCCAGACGAACGCGGCGCTCGGCCAGTTTGTTGTGCTCGTCGGTGGGCTCGATCGGATCATGATCGTGGCCTTCAACTTCAGGGTTCTCTTCGTGCCACAGCTGATGTGCAATCTGCTTGGCTTCGGCTTCCACCAATGAGGGCGGCAGGTCGAACGAAACTTTCTCGTCCAGCACGTCCAATAGCGCGCGCTTCATAACCGCACGCGACGCACCGGCATATTCCGCTTCCAAGCGCTCACCAATCTGCTCTTTCAAAGCAGCCAGATCATCGGCACCAAATTTCTTTGCCAGTTCGTCGTCAACCGCGGCTGCAACCGGTTCTTTCACTTCTTTGATGGTGCAGGTGAATACGGCGTCTTTACCGGCCAGATGCTCGGCACCGTATTCTTCCGGGAAGGTGACGTTCACGTCCTTTTCTTCCTCGGCTTTTACGCCAACCAACTGCTCCTCAAAGCCAGGGATGAAGCTGTTCGAGCCCAAAACCAGCGGGTAATCTTCAGCCGAACCACCTTCGAACTCTTCGCCATCAACCTTGCCAACAAAGTCGAAAACGATCTGGTCGCCATCCTTGGCTTTGGAACCCTTGCGGCGCGCTTTAAAGTTCTGGGCGGTCTCGGCCAGATTGTTCAGCGCTTCTTCAACGGCTGCGTCATCGGCTTTGACAACCAGCTTCTCCAGCTCGACCGATTTCAGGTCAACCTCTGGAATTTCGGGCAGTGCTTCGTAGGACATAGCAACTTCTACGTCATCGCCTTCTTTCCAGTCCTCGTTGGTCATCTTGACCTCAGGCTGCAGTGCAGGACGCTCGCCGCTGTCCTCAAAGTGCTTATTCATCGCACCGTCGATGGTTTCCTGCATCGCTTCGCCAAGCAGGCGCTGGCCAAACTGCTTCTTCAGCAGCGCCATCGGCACTTTACCTTTACGGAAGCCCTTCATCTCGACTTCGGGCTGCGCTTCGGTCAGCTTTTCGTTGACCTTGTTGTCCAGCTCGGCAGCGGTCACAACGATGTTGTACCCGCGTTTCAGACCTTCATTCAGCGTCTCGGTAACCTGCATTATGGTAGTCCCCATAGGATTCGGGGCGCGCAAAACGGGCGCGCCGGGCAAATTTGACGCCTTCTATTTGCCCAGCCGCCCGCGTGCAAGAGGCAAAGGCCTTTTCAGCCCCGTTTTGCCCATATCACAGACGAAAAAACGCCCCGGCGCAGGCCGGAGCGTTTGGTCATTACAGAGTTAAGAGCTCAGAACTTCCAGCGGGCGCCCAACACCCAGGCTTCGTTGTTGTCGAACGAAGCGCCATCTTCGAAGTCGTGATTGCGGTATTTCAGGTAGGCATCTGTATTGATGCTGTCGATACGCTGAACGACAGCGATGCCCCAAGCGTCTGTGCTGGACCCGTCATTCACGAAGTCCGAACCCGAATAGTAGTCGATCCCGATACCGGTTTTGCCCCAGGAGACCCACTGATCTTCATACGCGATCTTTCCATAGAAGTAGTTCGGATCAGACGCACCGTCCGCATCATTGTCGCGCGTGCCCGCAGCGACGGTGAAGCTCAACCCACTCTGCAGCAGAACGGACGCGGAACCGATGGTATCCTTGCGATCCCCTGATCCATCGTCAGCCGAACGAACCGAGTAAGCAATGGCTGCAGCAAACTCGACCCCGCCACCGAAGGTGTTGTTGTATCTGAGGCCAACATCATAATAGTCATCGTCATCGCTGCTGGACAGGATGTTCTGACCATATGCCAGCCCAGCGGTGAATCCACTGAACTCGGGTGTATCATAACGAACACGGCCACGACGCGCGCCGTCAAAGTTGCTGCTGGAATCGCCTACGGTGATATCGCTTAGGAAACCGTCAGTGCCGCGATAGAAAAAACCGCCGTTCTCGTCATTAGTGAATGAATACAGCGCGGTCCCGACATAGGACAGGTCCACTTCGGCGGCACCGTCCGCCACCATGCTGCCCTGACCAGCAGAGAATTTACCCCAGTCACCCGCCAGAGCGAAATCTACATGCCGGATGTCTTCGCGAGTCCAACCGCTGAAATCAGTGCCCAACTGGTTCCACTCGCTTGAATTCGGAAGTCCCAATCCGGTTTCCAGCCGGAATGTGAAATCGTTGTTCCCAAAAGGCTGTAACAGCTCAAGTCCGACCCGGCTATTCGAAAGGTCGTTGTCCAACACGCGGGTCTCGGTGTCTTCTCCATCATCGACCGAGATCAACGCAGGGTGCAGCTGCCCGTATAGCAACACATAACCACCTGTGTTGTTTTCATATTTGAGTTCGGCGGCGGCAGGTATCGCGGTTGTTGCAGCAAAAGCTGCTGCTAAGGAAGTCAGTTTATAATTCACTGTCATGTCATTCACCGTAGATGGTTCTTTAAGTTTGATACTGCTCAAATGCTCATCGGCTCCTGCATTTCCAATGATACCCGGCTCAAGTTCCGCATTCATTGCTTTATCGCCACAGGTATCTGCGTCGAAGGCAAGAATTCTGCATTAATTTCAATTCATTGATCGAGTCCCAGAAGCGACTCTAATAACCATGCAAGAAAATTGTGACGCTGATCGTTGCATACTGCAAACAGCCGCTATGCGACTGGCGGGACGCAGCGGCATAAATTCGCCGCTTTGGGCTGTGATCGGCCATTAACCGCCGATCCATTTATACTTCAATCTGTTGCAATACGGCGGGCAACTGCTCGGCTAAATCTTCGGCGATCAAGCCTGGCCCAAATATCCGAGCGCATTCAACATGCAGCCAGGCCGCCGTTTCTGCCGCTTGCATTGGCTCGAACCCACGGGCAAGCAATCCGGTGATGAAGCCGGCCAACGTATCGCCCGATCCGGCCGTTGCAAGCCAAGGGGCCGCCCGGTTGTAATGTGCAGAATTGACCGAGCACCGCCCGTCCAGCGTGGCAATGACCGTGTCAGGCCCTTTCACCAATACACAACATCCAGCTCGCGCCGCAGCCTCACGAGCCGCATCAACCTTAGAGAATGCCGGGCCCTTGGCGGGCACTTCATTCAGCTTTTCTGCGATATCCGGGAACAAACGCGCGAACTCTCCTGTATGCGGCGTCAGCACGCATCTTTCATGCAGCAGTTCTAATAGCGCCCCCGGTTCTTCGGCAAACGCTGACAAGGCATCCGCATCCAACACAGTCGGCCGCGCTGCGCTTAGTGCAACCGGCACCAATTCCCGAGATCGCGTTTCCCCCAGGCCCGGTCCAAGGCACAATGCGTTAAACCGCTCATCCTGCAGAGTTTCAAGTAAGTCCCCTGCCCCATCAACCCGCTTCAGCATCAGAGCGGTGATCTGGCTCGCGATCTCCATTTGCGCGGCAGGTGGCGCACCCAGTGTCACCAACCCCGCCCCTATCCGCAGCGCCGCTCGAGCTGCCAAACGTGCGGCCCCGGTTTTGCCGACGCCGCCCGACAGCACAAGCGCATGACCGTGCGAGTACTTATGGCTGTGCTCACTTTTGTAGAGATGAGTGCCAGATGGCGCTTCGACAGAAGTTGCCGCCTCAATCCCTCCATCATCCCGATTCAATCCGATATCTTTCACGACCAGCCGACCGCAATGAGATGGACCCTCACTCAGAACATGCCCAAGCTTTCGCGCGTGGAATGAAACGGTCAGGGCGGACCGTGCGCAACGGCGACCATGCTGTGCAAAGGCGCCCCCAATAACTTTGCCTGAATCCGAGCAGAGACCTGAAGGCAGATCAATTGCGACTGTTCGTGGTGGTACGATATCGGTTCCACCACCTTGCCTGCGCATTTCCCATGCGTCTTCCGCATCATCATGCGCCCATAGGTATTCCCACAAAACCGGATCTTCGATTGGTCGCGTCAATCCGGTGCCAAACAATGCATCAATGGAAAGGTCAGGATGCTGAATTTCAGCCCTACCAAAATCAGCCACGCCAAGCGTCCTTCCTTCCCACCGTTCATAGTTTACGCGCGCATCCGGTGGCAATTTGGCAGGGTCACCATAGAGCAACACTTCGACTTGCCACCCCTGCCCTTGCAGCAACCGCGCGACCACAAAGCCGTCTCCGCCATTGTTGCCCGGGCCACTTAATATCACCGCGCGACCACCGGATTTCGCTAAGTCTGACCATTCCTCAAAAATCGCGGCCACAACGCCTTGTCCTGCGCGCTCCATCAACTCAAGACCCGTCGCCTGCCCAAGACCAATCGCGGTGGTCTCGATGAGGCGTATTTGCGCAGCGGTCAGCAGTTTCGTCATCTCTGGCCCCTCAGGCGATTCAAATTCGATTACTTTTTGTGCACAGCGATCAAAATTTGATCCAATGATCGCTTTCACTGTTTCTGGCAGCCTGCAACACAGCAATCAGATTGCCGCCCAATCTTAGACGTGATCAGTGCCTTCAAGACAACCATGCAAGGTGAGCCGGAATGAAAAAGATCGAAGCGATCATCAAGCCGTTCAAGCTGGACGAAGTGAAAGAAGCGCTGCAGGACGTGGGCGTTCAAGGTCTGAGCGTGATCGAGGTCAAGGGCTTCGGACGCCAGAAGGGCCATACCGAACTTTATCGCGGCGCGGAATATGTCGTCGACTTTCTACCCAAAGTAAAAGTCGATGTAGTGCTTGAAGATGATCAGGTTGACGCTGCCATCGAAGCAATCATATCCGCTGCCAAAACAGACAAAATCGGCGATGGCAAAATCTTTGTCTCACCGGTTGAACAAGCTGTTCGCATCCGCACCGGCGAAACCGGTCCAGACGCACTCTAAATCATCCGAATACAAACATATCTATCAGAAGGACCAATGGAATGAGCGTAGACGCAGTGCTCAAGACACTCCGCGAAGAAGACGTCGCTTACGTCGATATTCGTTTTACCGACGTGCGTGGCAAGCTGCAGCACGTAACCGTGGACGTTGATCTGGTTGACGAAGACTTCCTGGAGGAAGGTTTCATGTTCGACGGCTCGTCCATTGCGGGCTGGAAGTCGATCGAGAACTCGGACATGAAATTGATTGCCGATACGACCTCGGCTTACATCGATCCGTTCTATGCCGAAAAGACGTTGTGTCTGCACTGCTCGATCGTTGAACCTGACACTGGCGAAGCATATGGTCGCGATCCGCGTGGCACCGCGCAGAAGGCCGAAGCTTACCTGAAATCCAGCGGAATCGGCGATGCTGCCTATATGGGCCCCGAAGCTGAGTTCTTCTTGTTCGACGACGTTCGTTTTTCGAACAGCATCAATAAGGTATCGTTCGAAGTCGATGCGACCGACGCATCCTGGAACACCGACACTGAATACGAGATGGGCAACATGGGCCATCGTCCGGGCATCAAGGGCGGTTACTTCCCCGTGAACCCGATTGACGAAGCACAGGATCTGCGCTCGGAAATGCTGTCAACCATGAAGCGTCTGGGCATGAAGGTCGATAAGCACCACCATGAGGTCGCGTCGTGCCAGCACGAACTGGGCTTGATCTTTGACAGCCTGACCAAGCAGGCCGACGAGCTGCAAAAGTACAAATACGTCATCCACAACGTGGCGCACGCCTATGGCAAGTCGGCTACCTTCATGCCCAAGCCGATCTATGGTGATAATGGCACCGGCATGCATGTGAACATGTCGATCTGGAAAGACGGCAAGCCGCTGTTTGCGGGCGACAAATACGCCGACCTGTCGGACGAAGCGCTGTACTTCATCGGTGGTATCCTGAAGCACGCCAAAACCCTGAACGCCTTCACCAACCCAGCAACCAACAGCTACAAGCGCCTGATCCCGGGTTTTGAGGCTCCTGTTCTTCGCGCTTACTCGGCACGTAACCGTTCGGGTTGTGTCCGTATCCCGTGGACCGAAAGCCCGAAAGCCAAGCGCGTCGAGGCTCGTTTCCCCGATCCGGCCGCAAACCCCTACCTGGCGTTTGCTGCGCTGCTGATGGCCGGTCTGGACGGCATCAAGAACAAGATCGATCCGGGCGAAGCCATGGACAAGAACCTGTACGATCTGCCCGCCGAAGAACTGGCCGACATCCCGACCGTTTGCGGATCGCTGCGTGAGGCTCTGGAAGCTCTGGCATCCGATCACGACTTCCTGCTGCAGGGCGACGTTTTCACAAAAGACCAAATCGACGGCTACATCGCATTGAAGATGGAAGAGGTCGAAACCTACGAGCACACACCGCACCCGGTTGAGTACGGCATGTACTACAGCTGCTGATCCAATAGCATATCGGACTGTTTCAAGGGCGCCCTTCGGGGCGCCCTTGTTTCGTTTGACGCGATCTTCCACACTCGCTGAACCAGCACCAAAGGAGGAACGCGCATGCCCGTCGATGCTTCACCTTTTTCAGAGTTCGCAAGTCTCGTGACCTCAGAAGCCGAACTCGAACAGATTTGCGGGCACCCCCTGCCTCAGATCATCGACAAAGAACTTCCGGCGCTGGATCAGATGTGCCGTGACTTTATCGCAACCTCACCTTTCTGCCTCATCGCGTCGGCGAACCCGTCCGGCTATCTAGATATTTCTCCGCGTGGGGACCCGGCAGGGTTCACATTCATCATTTCTGACACGGTGATCGCCCTGCCCGACCGCCCCGGAAACAAGCGCGTAGATACCTTTCACAACGTTCTGAAGGACCCGCGCGTTAGTTTGATCTTCTTAGTCCCCGGAAAAATGGAAACGCTGCGGCTTCGGGGCACCGCTAGGATTTGTGCGGATTCTGAACTGCTTTCTACCATGACTGTAGGAGGTCACATGCCCAAATTGGCATTGTTGATCCATGTCGACACCGTTTTTGCGCATTGCCCCAAATGCATCATCCGTTCGAACCTGTGGCAGCCAGAGGAATGGCCGGATTCTTCGCATCTTCCCAATATGAACGCGATGATGGTCAAGCATGCCAAGATCGATAAAACCCCGGACGAGTGGTTCGAAACCCTGAAAACCACAGGTGAACTTGATCTGTATTAAACCGCTTTGCCCGACAGCGATCAAAGCTTAGGCTGAAGCAGTTAATCTGCAATCGGATTTCCTTCATGCTTAGAATTTGCACCTGCGTTGCTATCGCTATTCTCATGCCCTCGATGGCGTTCACGGCCCCATGCGGTAATACCGGTAGCGGATTTGAGGCTTGGAAAGCCGACTTCGCCAAAACGGCCAAGCGTGCGGGGGTGAAAAAGAAAGGCCTGCAGGCATTGGCGCAGACCCAATACGCGACCCGCACCATTGCAGCTGATCGCAATCAAAAAAGCTTCAAATACTCGCTGGACAAGTTCATGAAAATTCGCGGAGCGGATACCATCGTCGCGCGGGGACGTAAGCGTAAGGCGCGCAACCCGCAATTCTATGCTGCTCTGGAGCGCCAATACGGGGTGCCCGCGGGTGTTCTGATTGCCATCCACGGCATGGAAACCGGCTTTGGTAACTTCATGGGCGACAGCCAGGTTGTTTCCGCAATCACAACATTGGCCTATGATTGTCGCCGATCCGAGTTCTTTATCCCGCATGCCATTGGTGCGCTAAAATTGGTCGATCAAGGAAGCGTCACGATGGCGACAAAAGGGGCAAAACATGGCGAGCTGGGTCATACGCAATTTTTGCCTGGCAATGCTTTGACCTATGGCGTGGACGCAACGGGTGATGGTCGGGTCGATTTCTACAACATGACCGACGCCCTTGCCTCAACTGCAAATTTCTTACGTAAGAATGGGTGGAAGCCAGGACGTGGCTACCAATCCGGCGAGCCGAATTTTGCGGTTATTCAACAGTGGAATGCCGCCACTGTTTATCAGCAATCCATCGCTATTATGGCCGCTCGAATCGACGGTTGAGTCGACCAACTTATCTGGCCCGGCAGATCCGATTTCAGCCACATTCTCGCCACATATATTAAAGAAAACCGCGTTTTTCTTGGTTTCCAAAGTGTAATCAATGATGGAAATCTCTGACTTTTTTGCATTTTCGTCAAAATTTGCACCATTTCGGTTGCTACATTGTTGTGAAGATTATTACGGCAAAGGAACATGCTGTGACTTCGAAGCATATGTACCACGGCGGTCTCCAGTTCGACGGCTCTGCGGATGGCGCGCTTGAACGCGTTTGCGATGTCGTATCCACCACACTCGCGGATTATGGCCATCTGGTCGAGCGCAAGACGCTTCTCAGCGCGTCCGAGGCTAGCATCGTCTGCAGCCAGTATCTTGTGCGTCTGACCCTTGATTCAGAATCCAAGGCAGTTGAACACAGCCACCATGAACGGATGGACAAAACTGCGGGTCTCAGAACCAAGGCGCGTCGTGTCGTAGCCCCCCCAGACAACCGGTTGACGATTACAATTTGTCCAGTTTCAAAGCTGCTTGATGATAGCGAAATTTCAGAGCTGATGCTGGTTGTGATGCTTTACCGCATGGTCGATATCTGTACGACCCGGCGGGTTGAATGGTTATCGCCCAATACAGTACTGACGATTGAACAATTCATGAGCGCGTTCGACTCGATCAGCCCCCGCAATTCCCGAAATCGTAAACAGATTTTCGAAGCGATCAGCGGTCCATTTGCCGGGCTCGACTTGCCCGATCCCAATCCAGTGCAATTGGATACCAAAACCCAGAGCAAGCCGCGCCCAATAAAGCTGAGCGATGACCAACTCCTCAGTATCGCGTTTCGCACTGAAACCGATCCGTCGCCGTCGGCAAACCTTTCTCAGGACAGCGCTGAGGAAACCGATCGCCCAAGCGATATCCTTAGGCTGACTAGTTGGGGCATGACAGGCGCGATTGCCAGCATATCTGCCCCGGTTGCCGTTTCCTTGGCGGCTGTCAATCTGATCCGCGGTGAGGACTTTCGCCTCAACACTCAGGTGTTGGCATTTACAACCGCGATTTTCGGCCTGAACCTTACAAATGCTTTTGGCGAGGTCGCAAGCGCCCTAGGCATGTAACCAAACGACCCAAGACCCTCCTTGGAAACCCCGCCATCAGGCGGGGTTTCCAATTCTAAGACCTGCTCCGCCACCATCACGTATGTGTGGATGGCAAATACCACCGCGCCTGTTTGTGGTAAACGCAAGAGAGTTTGTCGTTCGCTGCGCAGATACCGGGCGGTGTTTTCGTTCTGTGGCGCACGTCTTTGCGCAATACTGCGTGGCTGGAACAGTTCAGCGTCATGATACCAAAGCGCATTAAACCGCCACAGCGGGCGGTTCGGTTGAATCCCATCAAATAAACGCTGAACCCTACGTGCTATGTTTGCGTCGTAGACATCCACGGGTTCATGAATTCCGGTCAGTGGGCGCATGAATTTTTCGGACAACATCCAGCTTGCAGGAAAGCACAGGATCGCGCCTGTAAGTACATGCTCATCTCCGTGCTTCTGCAATATGCAGAAATCTTCCTGTACCAATTGGCAAAGCGTTTCCAACGGGTGGTCCCGATCAATTTCGACCTTGATCCCGTCTGGCCTAACAACTTGATCGGAAGCGCCCGGGTAGGCTTGCCTAAGAACCAATTCAAGCAACTCCTGCGCGGGCTTCGATGCTTCGGGGCTCAGGGCCAGAACATCTAACGTCCGCTCTTCCAACAAATCTGTCCGCCGTTGCATCTGAGCCGCAAAGGCATCGTCCTGGTGCAACCAGTTGTTAGGATCAGCCGGCTTGATCCCAGGTAGCGGGTTTGGGGCAAGCGGATTGTGGGGGATGGAATGCTGCAATATCTCCGTCATGACTGAGGCATAGCATCCCAAACTGGCTTTGCCGGTCAAAAAGCGACTTCTAGACAGTCGCAAACTTTCGAGACGTATCGTCTTTGGCTTTGCAGGCTGGGTTGACAAGCAGAAAGGCCCGCCCGTGAACACACCCTATCGCGACACCCGTAAGATTGATCCCACCAAGGGTACCACTCTCGGCGATGGAACCCCAAATGACAATGATCGGATCGAAATCGGACCGACCCAGCTGGCCTTTGATGAATGGACGGCAGCAGGGCTGAGCCTGCCCAATCTCGAACGGATGCGGGAATACCGCTGGTCGCGATTAACCCAAGCCATTGTGAAACGTGGCTGGGGTGGTGTCTTGCTGTTTGACCCCCTCAACATTCGCTACGCGACCGACAGCACCAATATGCAGCTTTGGAACACTCACAATCCGTTCCGGGCGGTGTTGGTTTGCGCAGATGGCTATATGGTCATCTGGGACTACAAAAACTCTCCTTTCCTGTCGAAGTTCAACCCGCTGGTGCGCGAGCAACGCTCGGGTGCGGATCTGTTCTATTTCGACCGGGGCGACAAAATCGATATCGCGGCGGATGTGTTCTCGAACGAAGTGCGCGTGTTGATCAAGGAACATGGCGGCGGAAATAAGCGACTTGGTGTAGACAAGATCATGTTGCACGGCCTGCGCGCGCTTGAGGCGCAAGGGTTTGAAGTTATGGAGGGGGAAGAGCTCACCGAGAAAACCCGCGCTGTCAAAGGCCCTGACGAAATCCTCGCCATGCGCTGTGCCAGCCACGCCTGTGAAACCGCGGTGGCCGAAATGGAGCGCTTCGCACGTGCCAATGTCGGGGATGGTAAGACCTCTGAGGATGACATCTGGGCTGTTTTGCATGCTGAAAATATTCGACGCGGAGGCGAGTGGATCGAAACCCGGCTTCTGGCCTCGGGCCAGCGTACCAATCCATGGTTTCAGGAATGTGGCCCACGTATCACGAGACAGAACGAGATCATCGCATTCGATACCGACCTGATCGGATCATACGGCATTTGCATCGACATTTCGCGCACATGGTGGATCGGCGATCAAAAGCCACGGCCTGACATGATTTATGCAATGCAGCACGCGCACGAGCATATCATGACCAATATGGAAATGCTGAAACCGGGCGTCATGATCCCAGAACTGACCGCAAATGCACACCGGCTGGACGACAAATTCCAGGCACAGAAATATGGTTGCCTGATGCATGGCGTGGGATTGTGCGACGAATGGCCTTTGGTGGCTTATCCAGACAAGGCGGTGGAAGGGGCCTATGACTACCCGCTTGAACCAGGAATGGTGCTGTGCGTCGAAGCGGCGGTTGGTGAGGTAGGTGGCGACTTCTCAATCAAGCTGGAAGATCAGGTGCTGATTACAGAAGACGGCTACGAAAACCTGACCAAGTATCCGTTCGACGCACAGTTGATGGGCGCAAACTAAGCGCTATTTCGACCAGTGAGATCGTTTGACGTTACCGTGCCAATCCTCGGGCGCGGTGATGATCTGTGTTTCTTGGGGCAAGGTGCTCAGTGGCCAGGTTTGCCCAAGCGCGAAACCGATTGCACCCGTCAGCAGGATCGCAATCAGTACTCCGGGACGAATTGCCGGACTCAGAGGTACAGGTGTCGAATGTGCCATTTTGGTCTCCACAGTGAGTCATTGGAATGACTATTAGTTGGGAGGCGACAGCAAATAAGTAAAATGAATATTTTTACGGCAACACATCACCATTTTTGATTTATTGGGCTCTTTGACGAAAATTGTAAAAGAACTTGGTGCCCAGATAAGATCACTTCCCGATCTCTCACCTTCCCGTGACGCAGCTGACACAAGGGTTGAGCCGCCCGCCCCCAGCGCACAGTATTGTCGAAACCTGACAACCTAGGAATAATCATGCCCACCGAACGCATTACCTTTGCCGGTCACGACGGCAGCCAACTGGCCGCGCGCCTGGATTTGCCAGACGGGCCGGTTCTGGCGACGGCGTTATTTGCACACTGTTTTACCTGCTCGAAAGACATTCCGGCAGCACGGCGAATTTCGGCGCGCTTGGCGGCGATGGGCATCGCGGTCCTGCGGTTCGACTTTACCGGCCTTGGTCACTCGGACGGCGAATTCGCCAATACGACATTCACCTCGAATGTCGAGGACCTGATCAAAGCCGCAGAATACCTTGCGGGCCGTAATATGGCACCGTCGCTTCTGATCGGCCATTCGCTTGGTGGCGCTGCCGTATTGCGAGCACGCGCAGGAATTCCGTCAATCAAAGCCGTGGTAACGCTCGGCGCACCCGCCGACCCCGGCCATGTGTCCCACCATTTCGAGGCCGCCTTGCCCGAAATCGAATCTCAAGGCAGCGCCGAAGTGTCGTTGGGAGGGCGTCCGTTCCGCATTGGCAAGGCGTTTGTTGAAGATATTTCAGAAACCGCGCTCACTCCGGCCATTGCTGAACTGAAAGCTGCCTTGCTGATCCTGCACGCACCACGCGACAGTACGGTCAGTATTGACAATGCCAGCACCATCTTCATGGCGGCAAAACATCCCAAAAGCTTTGTTACACTCGATAATGCCGACCACCTGATCACGCGTGCGCAAGATGCGGATTATGCGGCTGATGTCATCACCGCCTGGGTTTCCCGCTATGTCAAGCTGTGCCCTCCGGCCCCGCCACCTGGGGCACCAGAAGGTGTCGTCCGCGTGACCGAGGCAGACCCGTCGGGTTTTCTGCAGGACATTCAGTCGGGCCCGCGTCATCACGCGGTCGCGGACGAGCCCGCATCTTATGGTGGTTCGGATCGGGGCATGTCACCTTACGGGTTCGTGTCGTCCGGGTTGGGGGCATGTACCTCGATGACCATTCGCATGTATGCCCGCCGCAAGCGATGGCCGCTGACAGGTATCACGGTCGATGTCTGTCATGATAAAGTTCACGCGCAGGATGCCGGGCTTGCTAGCGAAGGCAAGGTCGATCAGTTTCGCCGTAAAATTCGGCTGGAGGGCCCGCTGGACGCGGATCAGAAGGCCAAGCTGCTGGAGATTGCCGACAAATGTCCTGTTCACAGAACTCTTGAAGGCTCGGCCCATATCACGACTGAACTTCTGCAGTAAATTGCGGTTGGATCAGGGCGCTTTCCAATCTGTCGAGTGCGTCTCTCGGCGTCTGGTAGCGCCAAGACCGCGCTTGACCCCACCGACAACAGAGATCGAATAGACGCATCCCCTCTGATCGAACGAAATCTCCATAAGGGCGTCGCGGATATCCTTTCCAAACGGTCCGCGTGGATGAGCGGCAAATCCAAAGTCGCCCATATCATCTTCGATCTCGTCCATAATATCTTCGGGTATGGCCCTGGCATTCAGGTTTATGCGAAACGGGTTCGGTAGACCGATATTGGGCACAATCAGGATACCGCAGAACGCGGCTGCAAAGGCTCTTAGCTGTTCTTAAGTCAGCATCGTCGACTCCTTTTGGCAAAGGTCGAGCGGGCTGTGACATTCGATGCGGTTGTTATTACGGAACTTCTAAATCAAGCCCGCCCAATTTGCACTCTATCACGGATTTGCAATTCGCATAATCTGTGGGGCCTAACGTACCAATCCCCGATCGGGTCGGGGCTGACCAATCTGCCCCGAGTTCTTCAGCGACGTCTTGGAGACGGCCGATGGATCGGCGGCCGCGCCGCCGGGGGGCGCGCCACTGGGGGATGCGGGCGCGAAGGTGGTTTGGCGACTGGAGGTTTGGGCCGCTGCGGCGGGTTCGGGCGCACCGGGCGGTCAGGCCTGTCGGGTCTGTCGGGCCGATCAATATCCACGTCCACGTCTACATCGTGATCGTGGTAATAGTCATTCCACAGCATCGAATCGTAAAATGGGTCATAGCCGACGCCATACCCTACCCCGACCGTTACGCCATCGCAGGCTGACAATGTGAAGGTTGCAGCCCCCAGTCCCAGCGCCAAAACTGAGCGTTTTATCACTTTGCGTGTCATCCAGGCCTCCTTACTGCAAAGACCGGAACGACGCGAAAACGGCGTTCAAGGCATCAACATAAGACGGGTCGGCCCCGTCCCGCAGGATCGCAACCCCAATGGCCACACGGTCGCGCGGCAGGTCGATCACGGTGGCGGTAAAGTTCACTCCGCGCCCATCTCGATTGCCGGTGCCTCGAATAACCTGGGCAGGCCGCCCACCAATCCTTGTATCGCTCTTACTGGTCACGGTCGGGTCTTTGACGAGGAATTTGTCGATATCCTCAAGATAGCGCAGCCCGCCCTGAATGCTTGAAACCCGCGATGGTGAGACGAACCCCATCCAGACATTATCGTCAGTCACCGGTCTGATCCCCATGACGCGCGAAACCGCACGGGCATCGCCCAGATTGGTATCCTCGATCTCACGCGGGCCACCGGTGCGCAATGTCCAGAAGTCGGGAACCTCAAAGCGGAACAGGGCGCGCCCTTCATCGGTGTAGGTCACCGGTGTGTCGGCTTGCACAGGCGTTACAGCCAACCAAGTCACGGCACTTGCAGCAAGCGCCAAGCTTAACAAAATACGCATATCTCAATAACCTGATCAGTTTTCTGGTCTCAGGTTGCCCACGCAGATTGACTTTGTCCAGTATCCTATTCTGCAGACAATAAAAAACCCGCGCCCGGAAAGCTCCGAACGCGGGTGTGTCTTGCGCAAGAGCGCGCTATCAGGTGCGTGCGTCGCCCAGCAGCTTCCACAGACCGGGGATCAGCAGAGCGGCCAGCGCCAGCTTGATCGCGTCACCCAGCAGGAACGGTGTCAGACCCCATTCCAGGATCGGCTTGTCCCAGCCATACAGTTGACCCAGCCACAACAGGCCCGGCACGTAGATCAGCACATTGGCCAGTACCAACGCCAGCGCCAGCTTGCCAACCGAGCGATCCCAGCCGCGCGCGGCCAGTGCACCCAGCAGAATGGTCGCCATCAGGTAACCGACCAGATAGCCACCGGTGCCACCCATCATGTAGGTCAGGCCGAATTTTTCGGCCGAGGAACCCGCAAACACGTCAAAGCCCAGAGCGCCAACCAGCAGGTAACCCAGCATCGTGATCAGGCCAAGGCGCGCGCCATAAGCGGTGCCGATGGTCAGAACGGCGAATGTGCCCATGGTGATCGGAACCGGCCACATCGGCACTTTGATTTTGGCAGCAACAGCCAGAGCAACGATACCCAGGGCAACCAGAGCCACCTGCTTGACGCGCAGCGCCGTCCCCTCACGCGGGCCAAAAGCATTGGCCAATACGTTTGCGTTCATCTCATTTCTCCACATTCGGACTTATTTGCAACTGCAGCAATGCCCGTTCCGAAGCGTTGCTGCAAGATGATTACGCTATCGCAGCGCGTATTTGGTCTCCATTTCATAGGATTTTCGCGGTCCGGACACTTTCCAACGGACAGTCCAGCGCGGCCATCCCGAGAAATCATATACTGCATCATAGCTGTCTGGCGGGCAATCGTGGTGGTCCTCGGCGCGGGGCTGACCTAGCTTGAGTGCGTGAAAAAACCGGTCATCGTCGAAGTGAATGGCAATCTGATCCCCAGCATCATGCCAAAGGTATCGACGCGTTCCCGTCATTGCAGGCTGCCCCGGGATGCGAAGCGTGACCGTCTCGTCATACACCAACCCCAGCGCATCTTGCTGCAACTCTGCCTGACCATCCGCCTGAATGATATGGCCCGCGCGCTCATCCCGGATGAGGCGTGTCAGGCTCCAAACCCCTTGGAAATCCGCAATATTCCTGGGTAGGTTCACTTTACAAAGGTTCCGTCAGTCGTATTGCCTGCATCATCTACAAATCGGATCGTATCTCCGCTTTGCTCGACATCGTAGCAAGCCCAGATATCAGATGGCGGCCAGACCGAACAATATCGATCCTCACGCACAGCCCAGCGCCCCGCGCTTGGGCGACCTGAAAAGTACTGCGTGTGCATGCTGTCATCGAAGGTCTGGCTGATACCCTCACCGTAGTCGAGTTTCTTGCCCATGAGCGCCATCAGTATTTCATCCGCTGTCAGCCGCCGAAACTCTTCGGCGGATAAAATTCCCGGCCAAAGCAATAAAATCAGGGCAAACCGTCTCATCCCAGCACTCGCGCCTTGTTCCTTGGTCAATGCGCGGCTAAACCCCGCGCCAACGCCTCATCCCAATCACAAAAAGGTGCTGCCGCCAATGATTCCCCGCTATTCCCGCCCCGAGATGGTCGCCATCTGGTCGCCCGAGAGCAAGTTCCGCATCTGGTACGAGATCGAGGCCCATGCCTGCGACGCCATGGCCGATCTGGGCGTGATCCCGCGTGAAAACGCCGAGGCGGTGTGGAAAGCCAAGGACGTGGAATTCGACGTTGCCCGCATCGACGAGATTGAGGCCGTTACCAAGCACGACGTCATCGCCTTCCTGACTCATCTGGCCGAACATGTGGGCAGCGAAGAGGCCCGTTTCGTGCATCAGGGCATGACTTCCTCCGACGTGTTGGACACCTGCCTTAACGTGCAGCTCACCCGTGCCGCTGACATCCTGATCTCTGATCTCGAAGGCCTGCTGGCCGCCCTCAAGCGCCGGGCGATCGAGCACAAGAACACGATCCGCATCGGTCGCAGCCACGGCATCCACGCCGAGCCGACTACCATGGGCCTGACCTTCGCGCGTTTCTATGCCGAGATGGATCGCAACCTGTCCCGCATGCGCGACGCCCGAGCGGAAATCGCCACCGGCGCGATCAGCGGCGCGGTTGGGACCTTCGCGAATGTCGACCCGCAGGTCGAAGAGCATGTCTGCGACAAACTGGGTCTGGTGCCCGAGCCGATCAGCACGCAGGTCATTCCGCGCGACCGTCACGCGGCCTTCTTTGCCACGCTGGGCGTGATCGCCAGCAGCATCGAAAACATCGCCATCGAAATCCGCCACATGCAGCGGACCGAGGTGCTGGAAGGGGCCGAGTTTTTCTCGATGGGCCAAAAGGGCTCGTCGGCCATGCCGCACAAGAAGAACCCTGTGCTGACCGAGAACCTGACCGGTCTGGCGCGCATGGTGCGTGCAGCAGTGATCCCAGCGATGGAAAACGTGGCGCTCTGGCATGAACGCGATATCTCGCATTCCTCGGTCGAACGTATGATCGGGCCGGACGCCACCATCACTCTGGATTTTGCCTTTGCCCGCCTGACAGGGGTGATCGACAAGATGCTGATCTTCCCCGAGAACATGCTTGAAAACATGAACAAGTTCCCCGGCCTTGTGATGAGCCAGCGGGTTCTTCTGGCGCTGACACAGGCGGGTGTCAGCCGCGAGGATGCCTATTCCATGGTTCAGCGCAATGCCCTGAAAGTTTGGGAGCATCGCACCGACTTCAAAGAGGAACTGCTGGCCGATGCAGATGTCACCGCCGCGCTGAGCCCCGAAGAGATCGAAGAGAAATTCGATCTCAGCTACCACACCAAACACGTTGATACGATTTTCGCGCGCGTGTTCGGCGAATAAGTCCGGACCGGATTTAAGCAAGGCCCGGCCTGTTTGTTCAGGACGGGCCTTGTTTCTTTGCCAGATTGGCAAAACTCGGTTAATCTGCTGGCATCTTTTCCGCGAAAGGAAAACACGATGCTAAGAACTGCTCTATGTGCAATTGCTTTGATTTGCGCAGGCACCGCCGGGCTTGCTTGCAGCGGTCATGCAAAGCAAACCCAGTCCTGTGCGGAAGGCACGACATGGGACAGCGAAAGCCAAAGCTGCATGAAAATCGTCAATAGCTGACATTTTTATTTCCTGCTTGTGAATAAAAGCGATCTGTCAATCGTTAGCTTTTTTGTAGATCACGCTATGATTGTAACAAGTCACTTTGACAATGGAGTAGGAACATGCGTCTCGTACTAGCCTCGGCCATCGCTCTTCAGGCCTTTACCTTCGCACCCATGGCAATTGCTGCGGGTGGTGGTGATAGCAGCCCACCCAAGCCGACAAATACCACCAAGAAGTGCCTGTTTGGTCGGGTTTACGACGAGTCTGCAGGGCGCTGTGTTAAACCAGACAAATCCAAGTTCTCCGACGATCAGTTGTATGACGCCGTGCGTGAGTTGGCCTATGACGGGCAATATGAGAACGCGCAGGGCATTCTGCGTATCATGAACCAAGGTGACGATCGGGTGCAGACCTATTGGGGCTTCACCTATCGCAAAATGGGTGAGTTGGAACTGGCCAACACCTTCTATCAGAAAGCCATCGAAACCAACCCTGATAACATTCTCGCCCGTAGCTATATGGGTCAGGGCTTTGTCGCCGAGGGAAAGAACGAACTAGCCATAGCGCAATGGCGCGAGATCAAGGCGCGCGGCGGTGAAGGTACTTGGGCCGAAGCATCGCTGCGCGAGGCTATTCGCACCGGGCTGACCTATAGCTACTGAGTTTCAGGGTTTCTTTACCTGAGTCTACCTAAACTACCTGTAACGCAATATTGGCAATGCAGGCAGATGCAGGATACGAACCTAATGGTACAGATGTCGCCGGGTGCTCAGTCCTCGGCGGCCGACCAAGAGAACGACGCCCCACGCGTCGTGCCTCGCAATCTCAGCAATCGGGAAAAGGCTGCGGTTGTTGTACGGCTTCTTCTGAACGAAGGCGCGGATATCCCGCTTGAGGAACTGCCTGACCTGCTGCAGGAGCAGTTGACCCATCAACTGGGTCAAATGGGACTGGTTGACCGAGTGACGCTCGCCGCTGTCGCACAGGAATTTGCCGATGCGCTTGATGGTGTCGGTCTCTCATTTCCACATGGGTTGGCGGGCGCACTGGATGCCGTGAATGGCAAAATTGCACCGGCCACTGCTGCCCGGTTGCGCAAGGTGGCGGGGGTACGCCAGATCGGTGACCCATGGCAACGCTTGCGAGAGGTATCCGCAGAAAATCTGGCCGAGATGGCCAGAGCGGAAAGCACAGAGGTGGCAGCTGTTATGCTGTCAAAACTCGAAACCGCCAAGGCCGCCCAGTTGCTGGGCCACCTGCCCGGCCCCACGGCGCGGCGGATAACCTATGCGGTATCGAAAACGGCCAACGTGACGCCTGAGGCGGTTGAGCGGATTGGTTGGTCCTTGGCTGCTCAATTGGATCAACGACCCGAGCCCGCCTTTCGGGATGGACCGGGTGAGCGTGTGGGCGCGATCCTCAACCAGTCCGCTGCGGCGACGCGTGATGGTTTGCTGACCGCGCTGGATGAAGAAGACGCCGATTTTGCCAATACCGTCCGGCAATCGATCTTCATCTTTTCGCACGTGCCTTCCCGCATCCAACCCCGCGATATTCCTGCGATTCTGCGCAGCGTGGACCAACCTATTCTTGTCACCGCACTTGCCGGGGCCAGCACCGACGAAGACCTTGCAACGGTAGAGTTCTTGCTGGCAAACGTGTCCTCTCGCATGGCAGACAATCTGCGTGAAGAAATGGCCGAACGTGGCAAAGTCAAACAATCCGATACCGAGGATGCGATGTCTCAGGTCGTCGCCGCCATTCGCGCCCTTCTGGACGAAGGCGCGATTACACTTGTCGAAACGGAAGAGGCTGAAGAATAATCTGGCCCGGCGCGGCTACTTGTGATCGCACGATGAGGACTGTATGTCTGAGCGCGCAGTTCACAACACTCAGGTGTCCTTCCCCATGCCCGTCGAAAAGTCGGAACTGAGCCGCTTTGAGCTTGGAAAATACTACATCGCCAACTTGTTTCTGACCGGTGTGATCGGCTGTATGCGCCTGCTGCCATATGAGCGCCGTATCGGCGCAATGGGAGCAATTGTTCGCTGGCTTGCGCCTTTGGTTGGTTTCCGGACCCGTGTGCGCCGCAACCTGAAACTCACCTGCCCCGACTTAACCGAGGCCGAGGTCAAGCGAATCTGCCGTGCCGTGCCTGACAATGCTGGACGCGCGATCATGGAGCACTTTTCGGCCGATGGTTTCATTGATCGGCAAAGCAAGGCCAAAGTTTCTGGATCGGGTGTCCAGGCGTTTGATACCGCCGTCGCCGAGGGACGTCCGGTGATGATGATCACTGCGCATTTTGGTCATTATCTGGCAGCGCGCGTCGCTTTGCAGGCCCGCAGCGGTCGACCCATCGGCTGCCTTTATCGCCGCATGGCTAACCCGTACTTCAACGATATGTATGTCGAAGCATTCCATCAGACTGGTTCCCCCATGTTCGAACAGGGGCGCCGGGGCATGGTTGAGATGGTCAGATCGCTCAAAAGCGGAGGTATTATCGCCATCGTATCCGATCTGCATGCGCATGGCGGCGAAGAGTTGACCTTTTTCGGCAAACCCGCCGTGACTTCGGTGCTGAACGCGGAACTTGCGATCAAGTACAAGGCTGTACTGATCCCCTGCTATGCGGTGCGCCAACCCAATGGGATCGATTTTGAGATCGTTCTGCATGATCCGGTCCCCCATACCGATCCCAAGACCATGACCCAGTTCACGAATGACGATCTGGAAGCGATGGTGCGTCAACATATGGGGCAATGGTTCTGGATTCACCGCCGCTGGAAGGCCTGGCGTGGACTAGGCGTTCAACCCAAAGATATGCCTTGATTACTCGACTCTTGCCGCAGCGACGATCGCACCATGCTCTGTACGTTGGATCAGAACTACCGCCGGCAAATCCGATGACAGCGACGCAGTGAAGCTCTTCGGTGTTTGGCCATCCCAGTGACCGGCCACCTGCCAGTTCTCAACCACATTCGCATAATCCAGTTCGTGCCCAGCCAGTTCTCCGCGCCGGATCGAGGCGTGACGCATCGGCGAATACTGCACGACCCGCACATCATAGGTTTCACCTTCCGCCAACTCGACCGGGACAACGTCCACAGTCACGTCGTTAGCCGTACGCGTGGCGCTAACCTCGGCTTGGGGCGCTGCGGTCAGGTGCGCGTCGATCAATCGGTTCAGTTCAAATGACTTGGCCCCAACCACGTCCTGCTGCCCATTCACAACCATCTGCGGCGTATAGATCATTGTCCGCCCACCTTCGCGCGCATAGGCCCTCTGTCGCACTGTATGATCGGGATTGGCATATTCGTCTTTCCACCCGATGTAGTCCCAATAGTCGACATGCAGCGCGAGTCCGATCACATCATCTCGCTTGGCCAGTTCATGCATGATCCGGTCTGCAGGCGGGCAGGATGAGCAACCTTGTGACGTGAACAATTCGACCACCACCGGATCGTCTTGCGCCTCAGCCGAGACAGCAAGAAAGAGCGAAACAAACGCGGATGCGGTGGCCGATCTGAGCATGGGTTCTCTCGATTTTTTGTGAGCACCAACAAGCATTAGATCGAAACTGAAAAAACTGCCAATCAAGGTTTCTTGAGACCGAAACCTTCAATCTTCGGCAAAATGTGTGCAATGGTATACAATTTTATATGTATGTGAGCCGTTGCACCTTGAAACAACGCGTGCCGTGATGCAGATAAGCCATAGCGAACTCTAGTATCCAAATCATTCGAGAGGGAGGCCAAAGATGCCCATCAAGGTCGGACAGGACACAGCCCAAACACGCCGCAGTCTGAACGTGAATGGTAAATCCATTTCCTATTACTCGATTCCAGCTGCTCAAGAAGCAGGCCTGGGTGATTTCTCGAACCTGCCTGCCGCGCTGAAAGTGGTGTTGGAAAATATGCTGCGGTTCGAGGATGACGGGTTCTCGGTATCCGTAGATGACATCAAGGCCTTCGCCGAATGGGGCGCAAATGGCGGCAAGAACCCGCGCGAGATTGCTTATCGCCCTGCCCGCGTGCTGATGCAGGACTTTACTGGCGTCCCGGCTGTGGTTGATCTGGCAGCGATGCGCGACGGCATCAAGGCACTGGGTGGTGACGCCCAGAAAATTAACCCACTCAACCCGGTTGATCTGGTCATCGACCACTCGGTCATGATCGACGAGTTCGGGAACCCGCGCGCGTTTCAGATGAACGTGGATCGCGAGTATGAGCGCAATATGGAGCGTTACCAGTTCCTCAAATGGGGTCAGGGTGCGTTCAATAACTTCCGCGTTGTGCCCCCCGGCACCGGCATTTGCCATCAGGTGAACCTTGAATATCTGGCCCAGACCGTCTGGACCGATACGGACCAGAGCGGCGAAGAAGTCGCCTATCCCGACACGCTTGTCGGTACCGACAGCCATACCACCATGGTCAACGGTATGGCGGTTCTTGGTTGGGGCGTCGGCGGGATCGAGGCCGAGGCCGCGATGCTAGGTCAGCCGATCTCGATGCTGATCCCCGAGGTTGTGGGCTTTGAACTGACGGGTTCGATGGTCGAAGGCACAACCGGCACCGATCTTGTTCTGAAGGTCGTTGAGATGCTGCGCGAGAAAGGTGTGGTTGGTAAATTCGTCGAGTTCTACGGTGAAGGACTGGACCGGCTGCCTCTGGCCGACCGGGCGACCATCGCCAACATGGCCCCCGAATACGGCGCGACCTGTGGGTTCTTCCCCATCGACGGCGAAACTCTGCGCTACATGCGCAATACCGGGCGCGATGAGGATCGTCTGGCATTGGTCGAAACCTATGCCAAGGAAAACGGGTTCTGGCGGGATGAGAATTACAGCCCGATCTACACCGACACCCTGTCACTGGACATGGGCACGATCGTTCCCGCTATCTCGGGCCCGAAACGTCCGCAGGATTATGTTGCCCTGACCGATGCCAAAGCCGCTTTCACCAAGGAAATGGCTGAGACCTTCAAGCGCCCGATGGGAAAGCAGGTCGAAGTCAAAGGTGAAGAATATGGAATGGAGTCCGGCAAGGTTGTAATCGCCTCGATCACCTCCTGCACCAATACGTCGAACCCCTATGTCATGATTGGCGCTGGTCTGGTGGCGAAGAAAGCGCATGAGCTGGGCCTGAATCGTCAGCCTTGGGTCAAAACCTCTCTGGCCCCTGGGTCGCAAGTAGTGTCCGAGTATCTTGAAGCTGCTGGTCTACAGGAACATCTGGACGCGATCGGCTTTAACCTTGTGGGCTATGGCTGCACCACCTGTATTGGTAACTCGGGTCCGATCCAGAAAGAAATCAGCGAAGCGATTGCCGAGGGTGATTTGGTCGCAACCTCGGTTCTGTCGGGGAACCGGAACTTTGAAGGTCGAATCTCGCCTGATGTCCGCGCCAACTATCTGGCCTCACCGCCGCTGGTTGTCGTTTACGCACTGGCGGGCACCATGGATATCGACCTGACATCCGAGCCAATCGGCAAGGACAAGGACGGTAACGATGTCTTCATGAAAGACCTCTGGCCGAGCCAAAAGGAAATCTCCGATCTGGTGCAGGAAACCGTGACGCGCGAGGCATTCCAGTCGAAATATGCCGACGTTTTCAAAGGCGACGAGAAATGGCAGTCGGTTGATACCACCGATGCAGAAACCTACGACTGGCCACCTGCTTCGACCTACATCCAGAACCCGCCCTATTTCCAGGGCATGGGACATGAACCCGGCACAATCTCGAATATCGACGGGGCGAAGGTTCTGGCCGTTCTGGGTGATATGGTCACCACCGATCACATCTCACCCGCTGGGTCCTTTGCGACAACAACTCCGGCTGGTAAGTACCTGATTGAACGTCAGGTTCAGCCGCGCGAGTTCAATTCCTACGGGTCGCGCCGTGGCAACCACGAGGTCATGATGCGCGGCACCTTCGCCAATATCCGCATCAAGAACGAGATGCTGGACGGCGTTGAAGGCGGCTATACAAAAGGACCCGATGGCGAGCAGACGTCGATCTATGACGCCTCGATGGCCTATCAGGCAAACGGCACACCGCTGGTCGTTTTCGGGGGCGAGCAATACGGCGCGGGGTCTTCGCGCGACTGGGCGGCCAAAGGGACTGCTTTGTTAGGTGTCAAAGCCGTGATCGCCGAGAGCTTTGAGCGTATCCACCGCTCGAACCTCGTCGGAATGGGTGTGATCCCGTTCGAGTTCACAGGCGGCGATAATCGCAAAACGCTGGGTCTGAAAGGCGATGAAACCGTCTCAATCCACGGATTGGACTCGGTTGAACCACTGCAAGAGGTGCCCTGCACAATCGTATATGGCGATGGGACCGAGAAGACGATCGCCCTGAAGTGCCGCATCGATACCGCGCCCGAAATCGAGTACATCGAAAACGGCGGTGTGCTGCAATATGTGCTGCGCAACCTCGCAAAATCTTAGTAACGCAATAGCTTACAATCCGATCTTCACCTCCGGCCCAGCGCCGGGGGTTTTGTTTTCTGGTCATTTATTCAAAAGTCTGAAACTGTTAGGCGAAAGCACATCTGGAACCCAATCACTATGAAAAAACCTAACGCCTTGCTGGTTTGCTCGCTCAGCGTCATCTCGGTGATCGGGATATGGGGCGTGATCGATATCCAGAGCCTGGTGACTTGGGCCAACGGCATCGTGCAGCAAACCTTCCACAGTCGCGGATGGTTCGTGATGCTCGCGGCCTCGGGCATGTTGATCGGGTGTTTGGTTCTCGCATTTTCGCCCTATGGCAACATTCGTTTGGGCCGGGATGATGAAGAGCCCGAGTTCTCGACCGCCACTTGGATCTCAATGCTATTCTCGGCCGGAATGGGCGTCGGATTGCTGTTCTGGGCCGTCGCCGAGCCACTAACCCATTTCAACTTCATCTCAGGCATGGCCCCCGATTTTGTTGCCGCGCAGCAGGCGATGCTGGCGACAAACTTCCACTGGGGCCTGCACGCCTGGGCGATTTACGGCTCCACCGCGCTGACCATCGCTTATTTCAGCTTTCGGCGCGGGACGGGCATGATGGTCAGCGCCCCGATCAAAAGCCTGTTTCCCGGTGAACGCTGGGCCGAGCGGGTCGGGTGGCTGTCGGATTTCATGGCCATCGTCGCCATCGCCATCGGCGTTGGCGGCTCCATGGCCATGGGCGTGTTTCAGGTTGCGGACGGGATCGCGGTTCTGGGTGGTCGGGAAACGGTTGGTGCCCTTCTGATCGGCGTTGTTTTCCTGGCGATGGTCGCAGCCTATATCCCTGCTCTGTTGATTGACCTTGGCCAAGGCATGGCGCGTTTGTCGAATGCAGCAATGCTGATCGCGATCTGCCTTGTGGCCTATACGGTTGTCCTCGGCCCCACAGAGTATCTGTTGAACACTGTGGTTCAGGGGTTCGGCGATTACGTCACCAATGTCATCCCTCGGGGCTTTCAGACCTTCACGTTCTTCGGCGATGACGTCACCAAATGGTTCAGCGACTGGACCCTGACCTACATGGTCTGGTGGATCGCCTGGGGGCCATTTGTCGGCGTGTTCGTCGCGCGTATCTCTCGCGGTCGCACGATCCGAGAATTCGTGATCGGAGTGCTCTTCGCACCCACACTGTTCTCGATCCTTTGGTTTGGTGCCTTTGGCGGCATTGGTCTGTTTGAGGCGCTCAACGGTGCCGGAGAGCTGTTGGCCTATACGCAAACAAACATCGAGCGTGTAACTTTTGCCCTGCTCGACCGTTTGCCGCTGTCGCTGATCACAACACTCGCAACCGTAGCCGCGGCGTTTCTGTTCATCGTAACCAGCGTCGTCAGCGCGGCCTTTGTGCTGGGCACCTTCTCGACCGAGGGGGATGAAAATCCGCCACCGCGCGTGCGCCTGCTCTGGGGCGCATTACTGGGCCTGTTGAGCGTCGCGATGATCCTGTCGGGCTCGGTGGACTCGGTCAAAGTCCTGATTTCACTTGGAGCGCTACCCTTTGTGTTCATCTCGGTTCTGCTGATGGTCTGCCTATTCCGAGGGTTACGAGAGGAGGGGCAAATCCATGCTGATCGGTGATCTGACAGACACCCTGATGAACCTCACCACATTTGCCTTCATCGGCGCAATGATCTGGATTTTGGTTCGCAAGTAGCTGCTTGAATCTCTGCCGCTTTACCGATTTTCTGCGACTATGGAAAAAGTCGCATTGATAACCGGCGGCGCGCGCGGCATTGGGCGCGCAATCGTCGAAGACCTGGGCCGCGATCACCGCATTGCATTTACATGGCTGTCGAGCGAACCGATGCCAGATCTTTTGGTCGGGGATAAACTGGCTATACGTTCCGACCTATCTGCGCCAGATCAGCCTGCCAAGGTGATCGAACAGGTAGTGCAGCACTTTGGGCGGCTTGATGTGATCGTCAATAACGCCGGTCTGGTGAAATCTACGCCGAAAGAAGAATTTCAGGCCGAGAATCATCGCGCCATTCTGGACCTTAACCTACTGGCTCCAGCCGCGTTGTTAACCGCCGCGCTGCCGCATCTGAAACGCGATGCCTCAATCGTCAGCATCTCATCAATGAACGCAGTCCTGCCCCCCCGAGACGCAGTGACCTATGGCGCCAGTAAAGCGGCCTTGAACCTGTGGACCCGCGCCATGGCCAAAGAGCTTGGGCCCGAGGGGATACGTGTCAACGCAGTGGCGCCAGGCGCGATTAACATTCCCGAAGCACCTCGATCAGAGGAACTGACTGCTCTGTTTGTCAACGACACCGCCTTAGGACGCGCGGGAAAGCCCGATGATATCGCCAAGGCTGTTAGATTCTTGGCCTCGGATGCCGCGTCGTTTATCACCGGCGAGGTGTTAACCGTGACGGGTGGCTATCGCTTATGAGCCCCCCGCGGCTTTCTCAAGCGCCGGGCGGATCGTGCTCTCGATCACCCGCTGCGTAATCGGCCCGGCCCAGCGCAGAATAATCGTGCCCTCACCATCGACCACATAGGTCTCGGGCACGCCGTAGACGCCCCAATCCAGCCCCATACGGCCCTGTTCATCCCGTCCGATCCCGGCATAGGGATCACCCAGCTCGGTCAAAAAAGCCTCGGCATTGTCCAGTTGGTCTTTGTAGTTGATGCCGTAAACTGGAATCCCCTCGTCGGACAAAGCCTGCAGGTTGGGGTGTTCGACGCGGCACGGGGCGCACCAACTGGCCCAGTAGTTGACCAGCTTGACCTCACCATCACGCAGGGTGGCATCGTCGAAACCGGGTTTACCCGCGAATTCTGTCAGAACGACGGGCGGAGCAGGCTGCCCTTCGCGCGCCGAAGGCAAGGCATTGGGGTCGTCGCGGAACATGCCGATTCCAGCAAGCACAGCGAAGGCTCCGAAAATCAGAGGAGGCGCGATCATCAGGGGCGAAATCTTAGCCATTGCGCGACATCCTCTGTTCGACTTTCTCCATCTCAGCCCGCACCTTGCGGCCTCGGATCACGCTGAATCCCACCAGCGCAATCAGAAGCCCGATGGATACAACATAGGACCACAAAACAGTATCGGCATATTTTCCAAGATCAGGGATCATCCGTTCACCCTTTCCCGCGCCATCAGCGCCTTGGTTCGACGGGCTCGGATTTCGGTGCCCGTGCGATAGAAGACCAGCGCGATAAACAGAAGCACAAAGCCGATGATACACAGGAGCAGCGGATAGAAGTAGATGTTGCTAACCTTCTCCTCGGTATCCGTACCTGTGATCGCCCCTGCACGCATCACGGAAGCCCCCTGATGCAGCCCCTGATTCCAGAAATTCACCGCATACCGGCTGAGGAATGCAAAGACCGAGCCCACGAGGCAAAGGACCGAGGTCAGATCAGCCGCGGTGTCCGGATCTTCGATCGCCTCCCATAGCGCGACATAACCCAAATAAAACAGGAACAGAATCAGGAACGAGGTCAGGCGCGGATCCCAGGCCCACCATGTACCCCACATGGGCTGGCCCCAGATCGCTCCGGTGGCCAAAGCGATCAACGTCATCACGATGCCGATCGGCGCAGCGGCGCGGGCGGCCAATGCGCTCACATGGTGGCGGCGCACCAGCCAGACGAGCGAGGTCGCCAGCATCATGATCCAGCAATTGATCGCCATCAGCGCGGCAGGCACGTGCAGGTAGATGATCTTTACGGTCGAGCCTTGTTTGTAGTCATCAGGGGTAAAGAAGAAACCCCAGATCAATCCTACGACCAGACACAGACCTGCACCGATCCAGAAGAACGGAAGAACCCGCTCGCTGGTGGCGAGGAACTTGCGCGGATTGGCGTATTCCCAAAGGGCGTTGGCTTTGGCTGCGATTGTCATGGGCACTATCTAGTCCGAGTCGGCGTGGTTCTCAATTGACCTCAGTCAAGCTTTGTTGCCATCACCTAAGATTGATGCGCAAAACCGCTGCGCTGGCAAAGGGTAAAAGTGCGACCGTTGCGGCAGTAATCCCTGCCAGCATAAGCAGGGGCGTTTGCGTCTCCATGCCTGTCGCACCGCGTCGGGCAACCTCGGCCCCGAAGATCAATGTCGGCACGTAAAGCGGTAAAACCAGAAGCGACAGGAGCAGACCGCCCCGTTTCAGGCCCACGGTGAGGGCGGCGCCGAAGGTGCCGATAACGCTCATCGCCGGGGTGCCAAGCAGCAGTGAGATCACCAGCCACGAAAACCCAGGTACAGGCAGGTTTAGTAAAACGCCCAGAAACGGCGCAGCCAACACCAGCGGCAATCCTGTGGTCAACCAATGGGCTAGCGCTTTGATGGTGACGACCGACTCCAGTGGCAGCGGCGCGGTGGCAAGCAGATCAAGCGAGCCGTCTTCCCAATCCAGCGCCAGCAGACGGTCCAGCGAAAGCAGGCACGCCAAAAGCGCGCCCAGCCAAAGAACGCCCGGCGCGATGGTCGAAAGCAATGAGGATTGCGGGCCTACCGAAAATGGCACCAGAACTGTGACGATCAGGAAGAAAGCAAGACCGAGGCCAAAGCCACTCCCTGCGCGGAAGGCCAGTTTCAGATCACGCAGCAATAAAGCGATCACAGGAAGCCTCCATCGAAATCGTCGAAGGGTTTGGGTTTGGCCTTATTGGGACCGACGTCTAGTACCTCTCCATCCAGACCAAGGTCGATATGGGTGGCGATCAAAGCAGAGCCGCCCTGCCCCAGATGCGCGCGCACCGCATCCGCGAACATCTCCACGGCGTGACGATCCAGCGAGACTGTCGGCTCATCCAGCATCCAGATCGGGCGACCGGTAACCAGCATTCGCGCCAATCCCAGACGCCGTTTCTGCCCCGCCGATAGGTTGCCGGCGTGGCGGTCGGCCAGTTCGTTCAGGGCGAATGCATCCAAAGCGTGCTGGATATCACGGGTCCCAAAGACCGACGCCCAGAAGTTGAGATTTTCGACCACGGTGAGGGTCGGCTTTAACCCGTCAGAATGGGACGCATAAGCGATCTGGTCTTCTGCCCCTTCGATCTGTCCCACCAGCGGCGGCTGCAGGCCCGCAAGCGTACGCAGTAATGTTGTCTTTCCGATCCCGTTCGGCCCCCGCAGGATCAGCGCATTTCCGGCCTCAAGCGAGAAGCTCAGCCCTTCGAGCACGGGGACACCGCCGCGTGCGATGGCCAGGTCGGTTACTTTCAAAGTCATGAAGCCCGCTTAGCGGATTGTGCGTGTAGGCAAAAGGTCGGAATTGCCGCAGAGAGGCTGGTTGGATCGCAGTGAGGGGCCAGCCCCTCACACTCCCTGGGATATTTTTAGCCAGATGAAGAACAGATCCTCAGACCGGTATCAGCGCAAGCGCAACGCGGCGGCCTTCGGAAAGCAGCACGTTGTAGGTGCGGCAGGCAGCCGGAGAGTTCATGATTTCGACACCCAGCCCCGCCTCTTCCAATGTGGTACGCAGGTCGGCGGGGATGTGGGTCAGGTCTTTGCCCGTACCGATGAACAGAACGTCGACATGTTCGGACAAGGCCAGCAACGCCTGGGCGTCGGAGTAACCCGCCCAGGCCGATGTGCCAGTGGGGCCCGTCAAGACTGCCCCGTCATAAACCTGCCCCCCGATCCGAAAGAAGCCAGGTCCATAGCCATCGACGGGTTGGGCGTTTGTATATGTGATCTCGTTCAAACGCATGTGCGGGGTTCTAGCCCCAAAGCGGCAGGCCGGACAAGGCCGCTGTTGCGATCACCAGATAGGCTGCGGCGCGGTACGGCCTTTCATGTTCGGGTCGAAACATCCAGCCCCCCAGCCAGTTACCGGCGATGTTGGGGATCGCCAGCGCGAGGCCCAATCCGATGCTCGCCATCGAAAGACGCCCCATCCCGCCGAGGTATCCAAGGATCAGCAAATCGAAAACAAACAGGAACAGCAGGATCGTCGCGCGGATTATCTCAACTGGCAATGAACGCGACATGTAGAACAGGATGACAGCTGGTCCGGGAATCCCGGCCACTCCACCGAGTAGCCCCGCTACCCCGCCAATTGCCACAACCATGCGGCGCCGCACCGTCCCGCGATAGCGCAGACCAAATATCAGTACGACAAGCATCGACAACGAGATCACACTGACCAAATAGCGAAATACTTCGGGTTGCGTAAGCGTCAGCAGCCATAAGCCGACCGGCAGAACTAATGCGCATCCGAGTAGAAGGCGCGCCAAATCTCCTTTGTCGACGACAGACCATGCGCGGCGTAGGTTTGGGATGGGACCGAATATGTCCATAACTGTCAGCGCGATGATCGCGCCGAAAGGTCCAAGATAGGGGCTGGCGATGGGCAGGAATATCAGGGCCGTGCCAAAGCCGGAGAAACCGCGCACGATGCCCCCAACAAAGGCAGCGAAAATGATAACGGCCAGACCGGTTGGGGTCTGGCCGAAATACTCAGGCATCGATGTTGGCAAACTGGTTGCCCGCCGTGTTCGACGGCTTCGACCAGTCGCGTTTGACCCCCAGCCACAGCAGGATGGTCGAGGCCACGAAGACCGACGAATAGGTCCCGACAATCACGCCCCAAATCATCGCGAAGACGAAGCCGCGGATCACGTCACCGCCCAGCACGTAAAGCGAGATCAACGCCAGCAGCGTGGTCACCGAGGTCATCACCGTCCGGCTAAGCGTTTCATTGATCGAGATATTCAAAACCTCTTTGAGGTCTTTCTTCTTGTATTTGCGAAGGTTTTCGCGAACGCGGTCAAAGACAACCACGGTGTCATTCAGCGAATAGCCGACAATGGTCAGGAGCGCCGCGATGATGGCCAGGTCAAAGCGAATTTGCAGTTCCGAGAAGATACCAATTGTCAGGATCACGTCATGCACCAGCGCGGCGACCGCACCCAGAGCAAACTGCCATTCGAACCGGAGCCAAATGTAGACAAGCACCGCACCAATCGCCAAGGCGACGGCGATAACGGCGGTCTGGATCAACTCACCCGAGACCTTGGGGCCCACAGATTCGACCGAAACGAACTGAATGTCCGGCGCGGCAACAGTCAATGCTTCTTCAACGGCGGTAACGATTGCTGCAGACACAGCTTCGGCTCCATCCTGGGCCTGAATACGGATCATGGCGACGTTTTCATCCTCGCCAAAGGTCGGATCGAAAATCTCTGTGATGGTCACATCACCAAGTTCCAGCGGCGCAATGGCGTCGCGATAGGCGCCCACGTCGATCTCTTGCGCGGATTGCGTGCGGATCGTGGTGCCCCCGCGGAAGTCGATACCGAAGTTCAGCCCCTGCAGCAGGAACGACGTGAAGGCGATCACCATCATTAGGCCCGAGATTCCCAACCAGATCTTCCAGCGGCTGAAGAAATCGAACGAGGTGTTTTGCGGTACGAGTTTCAGTCTCATGTCAAACCTCGATCGTTTTCGGACGGCGGCGTTCGAACCAGATTACGATCATCAGGCGCGTTACAAAGATCGCGGTGAAGACCGAGGTCAGAATACCCAGACCAAGTGTAATGGAGAACCCGCGTACCGGCCCGCTACCCATGGCAAACAGGATGGTTGCGGTGATGAACGTGGTTACGTTCGCGTCCAGAATGGCCGAAAGCGCCTTTTCATAGCCCAGCTCGATGGCGCGCGCAGGGCCTTTGGCAGATTTCAGTTCTTCGCGAATGCGTTCAAAGATCAGCACATTGGCGTCTACAGCCATACCGACCGTCAGTACGATGCCAGCGATTCCTGGAAGGGTCAGCGTCGCACCGATCAACGAGAGCAGTCCGAAGAGCAAGCCCACATTCAGGATCAGCGCAATATTGGCGAAGATGCCAAACAGGCCATAGCTGAGCGCCATGAACACCAATACTGCGACAAACGCCACAATGGTAGCGACTTTACCCGCATCAATGCTGTCTTGCCCCAGCTCCGGGCCGATGGTGCGCTCTTCAAGAAATTCCAGGCCCGCAGGCAAGGCCCCGGCACGCAGCAGGACCGCCAGATTGGTGCTTTCCTCAACCGTGAAGTTACCGGTGATGATGCCGGAACCGCCAGGAATATGGCTTTGGATTACAGGGGCCGAGATCACCTCATCATCCAAAACAATGGCGAACGGCGCGCCGATATTTTCTAGCGTGTAGTCACCAAACTTGCGGGCACCAGAAGTGTTGAACCGGAAGCTGACCGCAGGGCGTCCGTTCTGATCGAATGACGGTTGTGCGTCGACCAGCTCTTCCCCGGTTACCACCGGCGCTGATTCCAAGGTGTAATAAACCCCGTCCTCATCGATCGAAGGAACAACTTCTTCACCCACACCCGCGATGGCGTCAGGATCAGTACCGCGCCCCACCACGGGGTTGAACGTCAGCTGAGCCGTGGTGCCGATAATGTCTTTCAACTCACCTGCGCTACCGATGCCCGGCACCTGTATCAGTATCCGGTCAGCACCTTGGCGTTGGATTGTCGGTTCTCGCGTGCCGACTTCGTCGATGCGGCGACGAATAATCTCAAGCGCCTGACGCACCGTACGGTCATCCGAGGCAAGCTTTTCAGCCTCGGACAATTGTACGACAATGGTATCTCCTTCAGCGCGGGCTTCGATGTCAGTGGCCCCAACCCCGGTCAGTGTTTGCACCTGACGCGCCAGACCGCGCACGACTTCCAGCGCACGCGACATACCTTCGGGCTGACTAATGCGCACGCGAATCTCATCAGGGGCCGAGTCTTGTCGGCGAATGGTGCCTACCGTGGCGCGCTCATCGCGCAACGCATCGCGGATTTCGGGCCACATCGCCTCCATCCGAGATTCGTAGACGTCATCAACCTTAACTTCAGCCAGCAGATGCGCACCGCCGCGCAAATCGAGACCCAGATTGACAAGCGATGAAGGCAGCCAGTTCGGCCATTGCGCCGCCTCTGCCTGCATCTCAGGTGTATCGATGCCAAGCTCAATTGCGGCTTTGGCATCATTCGATTGCTCAACGCGTGTATAGAACGCATTCGGCAGGGCCAACAGTAGGCCGATCACGCAGACCGACCATATTAGGACCCGTTTCCAGGAATCAATTTGCAGCATTACCCTGCCTTTTCAAGGATTTAACGCGCGAAGTTACTTCGCCGGTTCGGTCTTGTTCAGAACCTGAGCGATGGTCGATTTGACCACGCGAACCTTCACGCCTTCGGCAATCTCGACTTCGATCTCGTTATCGCCTTCCTTGACCTTGGACACCTTGCCGATCAGCCCACCTTGCGTGACAACCTGATCACCCCTGCGCACGGCTTCGACCATGGCCTGATGTTCCTTCATCTTCTTCTGCTGCGGGCGGATCAGCAGAAAATACATGATCCCGAAAATCAGGATCAGCGGGAGAAACTGGGCGATTGCGCCACCTTCCATGACATATTCCTTTGTTCTGGTAATGCAGAGGGCTCTCTGCAAAGTTGGCGCGAACCTATGCTTTGGTTCAGACGTTTGCAAGCAAACGCATCTGCAATTCACCTATCAAGTGCACAGGATTGATGCGGGACGTTGCAGATATGTTCTAGGCAGCCCCGGCAAGTCGGATATAGTTGTGGCCAGGGGGGCCTAATGATTCAATTAATCCAGACCTTTGGCAAGTTTATTCGCCTAATCCTTTTGACGGTTTCTCTTTGTCTCTTGGCACCACCACTTTGGTCACAGAACGTAATCGGAGAAGAACAAAACACAGAGGATTCTGAAACACAGACCTTTCAGGCTCCAGTTATCGTTGATGGCGATACACTGTTTCATGTGCGCGGCTCCAGCGCTTTGCCCGCAAACGAGCGGGCGGAGGGTGTTCAGAACAAGATCATTGAAGTAGCCGAATCCTCGGATGCAAAGAAAGTTTCGATAACCTTCGAGGACTCTGAATTCGGGATCCGGATATTTGCCGATGGCATCCAGGTTTCGATCGTGACCGATGCGGATTCCGAACTTGAACAAATGGATCTGAATGTTCTCGGGTTATTGCACGGCCAAGCTATTGAACAGGCGATCGAAAACTACCGCGCCAATCGCACGGAACAAGCACGCGTTTCGGGTGCTATCGAGGCCCTGGCCTGGACGCTCGGCTTCGCGTTATTCGTTGTCATCATTCTCTGGTTACACCGACGCATCAGGCGGCGGACGCTTAAACTGGTTAAACGCTATCTCAAAAACGTCGAAACCGCGACCGCCAAGAGCGTCCAGGCCGAGGCCATAGCGGCATTGATCCGGTATGCCCTGAATTTCGTATTGCTGGTGATCTTTTTCCTTGGCTTCTATTACTATCTCTCCTTCGTTCTGCTGGCCTTTGCCGAAACGCGATACTTTGCGCAATTGCTGCTGACCTACCTGACCGAGCCGGTCCTGCTGATCTTCAAGGGTATCCTCAGCTATTTCCCGAACCTGATCATGCTGGTGCTTATCACCTGGATAACGATGTATATCATCCGGGGAATGCGCGTGTTCTTTGACGCAGTCGAAGCGGGATCGTTCGATCTTGGCGATTTCGAGAAACACTGGATTGGCCCCACGTTTAACATCGCCCGGGTTGTTGTGATACTGATCGCACTAGTCTTTGCTGTCCCTTACATTCCCGGATCGGACTCTGCGGCCTTTCAGGGACTGACTATCCTTGTCGGCGCGATGCTGTCGCTGGGCGCGAACTCGGTGGTCTCGAATATGCTGGCGGGGCTTTTCGTGATTTATCGCCGCTCGACTTCGCTCGGGGACCGTATCCAGATCGGAGACCACATCGGAGATGTAGTGCAGATCAAGCTGATGGAGACACATCTGAAGTCGATCAAGAATGAGCTGATCTCGATCCCGAACGCGCAATTGATGAATTCGGACGTGGTGAACTTCTCAAAAAAAACCGATGGCAATGGGTTGCTGCTGCATACAACGGTTGGGATCGGATATGAAGAACCGCCCGAGAAGGTCGAAGCGATGCTGATCGAGGCCGCACATCGTACCAAGAGCATCAAAGCCAAACCCGAACCCTTTGTTTTGTGGACTGCTTTGGCGGATTACGCGATCAATTATCAGATCAACGGATATAGCACACGGGGCAGTATCATCCCGAAGATCCGCTCGGATTTGCATCGCAACATCGTTGCCGTGTTCAACGAAAACAACGTGCAAATCATGACACCTTCGTACATGGCTGATCCGCCCGAGCCGAAGATCCCAGCGGAAGAGTGGGATGGCCATCTGGCACATGAAACGCACGACGACGCGGATAAGTCGTAACCGGCGCTACACCCTTCCTTTCAGATGGTGCATAAGCGGTTTCAGTGATTCACGCATTTAAGGATCTGAACCATGCACGACATCCGCGCCATTCGCGAAAACCCAGCCGCCTTCGACGCCGCCCTTGCGCGCCGTGGGGACGCGCCGGTGTCGTCAGACCTGCTGAGGCTAGACGAAAGCCGTCGCGCGAAAATCCTCGCGGCCGAGACGGCGCAGGCGGAGCAAAACAAGGCCTCCAAAGAGGTTGGTGCCGCCAAAGGGCGCGGCGATGAGGCCGAATTCGAACGTCTGCGCGCGCTGGTGGCCGAGAAAAAGGCCGAAGTGGCCCGGATGCAGACCGAAGCCAAGGACCTGGACGCTCTGCTGACCGACCAGTTGATCCGTATCGCCAACCTGCCGGCAGAGGATGTGCCCGAGGGCGCGGATGAGAATGACAATGTCGAGATCAGCCGCTGGGGCACGCCGGGTGAACTGAATTTTGCCCCGAAAGAGCATTTTGAAATCGAAGCCGTTCAGAACGGTATGGATTTTGAGACGGCTGCCAAACTCTCTGGCTCGCGCTTTGTGCTGCTCTCGGGCGGCGTCGCGCGCATCCATCGCGCTCTGGCGCAATTCATGCTGGACACGCATATCAATGAGAACGAGCTGACCGAGGTTAACGGCCCGGTCCTGGTTCTCTCGGAAATGATGCAAGGCACTGGCCAGCTACCGAAATTCGGCGAGGACAGCTATCAGACCCGCGAGGGCTGGTGGTTGATCCCAACCTCCGAAGTGTCGCTGACCAACATCGTCAACGACACGATGATCGAGGAAAGCTATCTGCCCCGCCGTTATACCGCGCATTCCCTGTGCTTCCGGTCCGAAGCGGGCTCGGCGGGCAGGGACACGCGCGGGATGCTGCGCCAGCACCAGTTCGAAAAGGTCGAGATGGTCTCGGTCACGCATCCGGACAAATCGGACGACGAGCAAAAACGCATGCTGCGCTGCGCCGAAGGCATTCTGGAAAAACTGGGCATCCCCTATCGCACCGTCATTCTGTGCACGGGCGATATGGGTTTTGGCGCACGTCGCACCTATGACATCGAGGCTTGGCTACCCGGTCAGGACACCTATCGCGAGATCAGTTCGGTTTCGACCTGCGGTGATTTCCAGGCCCGCCGAATGAACGCACGCTTCCGGCCAGAAGCTGGCGGTAAGCCGGAATATGTTCACACCTTGAACGGGTCTGGTCTGGCTGTCGGGCGCTGCCTGATCGCCGTGCTTGAGAATGGCCAAAACGCAGATGGCACGGTGACCCTGCCTGAAGCCTTGGGCCCCTATCTGGGCGGCAAGCTTACGCTACAGATCGACGGTAAACTGGCATAACAAAACCGGCATCGATGATGCCGGTTCCCGATTGACAAGGCGAAGAAGAGTTACTTCTTCGCCTTTTTCTTATTGCTCTTCTTACCAGATTTTTTTTTAGACGTTTTGCCGGACTTTTTGTCAGACTTCTTCTTAGCGTCCTTCTTCTTGTTGTCCTTTTTGGGCTTTTTGTCTTTCTTGCCCTTCTTGGACTTTTCCTTGACCTTTTCCTTGGCTTTGGAAAATGCTGCTTCCATTTCGGATTTCTTCTTCGCAGCCTTCTCAGCCTTGGCTTTGGCCTTTGCCTTTTTCTTCGCCTTGGCCTCGGCAGCGACTCTCTCCGCCGCAAGGCGTTCTTCTGTGGCTTTTCGCTCGGCCTCGGCCTTGTTCGCGGCGGCATTGCTTTTTGCAGTTGCCCGACGTACCGCAGATTGCTTTGCTGCTGGCTTTTGCGTGCTTGAGCCGCGTGCTGGTGCACGAGCCGCGGCCTTGGGTTTGGCACCTGCAACAGCCTTCGCCGCTGCGATCAACTTGGTTGCGCGGGCAATACCGACGCGCGGAATACCAAGCATGTCTTCAGGTTTGGCCTTGGCTAAGGCTTCTGCTGTTTTGAAGCCCTTTGAATTCAGCGCCCGCTCCAGCGTTGGCCCTACCCCACTCACGTCGGCAACTGCGGTCATGTTGGTTCCTTTCATTGTCTCCACCTGGCAACGTAAGTGTTTTGGCATCGACCAAAAAGTAGAGAGATTGACAGCATTTGTAGCGTTAACCGCTTTCGGCCAGCCGGTGCTGTTCTGTTCTGTTGGGGAACGGGACAAGGCGTTTGGCTTCCTCATCCCAAAGCTTCAGGTTCAGTGCCGCCACTGCTTCGGGAAATTTGATCCGACGCGGCGTGTATTCCGGGGGTAAGTTATAGTGGCACGCGCGCAGACGATAGGACGGAATGCGCGCATTGAAGTGGTGAATGTCGTGCAAGGTGATGCAAGCTACGGCATTGTCAAACCACCAACCGAAATCCAATGCCGATGATCCTTCCAGCGCTGCTAGCTTGGGGTCCAACTCAGGACGTCGGTCCCAATAGGTGTCTTCGAAATTATGCTGCAGATACACTAGAAACACACCAAGCATGCCCCCGAGCAGAGAAAAGACCAACCAGACTAAAATACCGGTGGCGCCTGCAATCAGGTAAAGCAGTCCCAGAAACACGATAATTGAGAGGTTATGCAGCAGCACACCCATCACCCCAAACCGAACAGTATTCTTGGGCCAGCGATAGCGAATGAAGTAGGTGAACAAAGCACCAACTGGCACAAGAATGAACGGGTTCCGGTAAAGCCTATAAAACAGACGCGTTTTCCAATCGGCTTCGTTCCATTCACGCAGCGTCATTGTGTGAATTTCACCTGTCTCGCGATGTTCGAGGTTTCCGATCCCAGCATGGTGCAGATTATGGTTCTGCTTCATCACTTCGAACGGGGCGAAGGTAAATGGCGACAATCCGTGGCCAGCCCATTCGTTTTGCAGACGGGTTTCAAACAGCGAATGGTGACCGCAATCATGCTGCAGCACGTATAGACGGACTGCAGAAAAGGCAAAAACGATCCCTGCCGGAATCATGACATACCACTGGTCCACATACGTGATCGCCAAAGCCAGCGATGCGAAATACACCGCAAATGTTCCAAAATAGCTAAGGGCGGCAAGCGTATTGTCCTGTACCGCGTATTGTCTTGTATATTCTCTCAGATCCATCACGCCCGCTCCCCAGGGTGGTCCGACCAATCTCAAACTCAAATTACGTGCGGCAAACCCGCAATCAAGCAGCACGTACAAATACAAATGCACGCACTTGAATGCTAGCGCGCGGAAACGGGGCTGTCACGCCCCCTCACTGAAAATGCTGAAAATTAGCGCGGTTACGCGCGTCCCTTGAGATGCTTGGCCAAGGCGCCTGCGTTCTTCTTGCGACGGCCCTTGTAGGGGTTCTTGTCGCCCTGCCCACGCAAAGTCAGGCGTATCGGGGTGCCCGGCATGTCAAAATCCTCGCGCAACCCATTGACCAGATAGCGGTTGTAGCTTGCGGGCATCTTGTCGGGATGCGAGCACATCACGACGAACCCCGGTGGGCGCGTCTTGGCCTGAGTCATATAACGCAGCTTGATCCGACGACCCTGCGGCGCTGGAGGCGGGTGCTGTTCCAGCATGGCGGTCAGCCAACGGTTCAGCGCTGCGGTCGGCACGCGGCGGTTCCAAACGTCATGAGCACGCAGGATCGCGGCGCGTAAACGCTCCAGCCCCCTACCTGTTTTGGCCGATACCGTGATCAGAGGCGCACCACGCAGTTGTGGCAACAAACGGTCAAACGACTCTTTCAGGTCACGAAGTTTTTCTTGCTTGTTGTCCTCGATGTCCCACTTGTTCACGGCGACGACCACGGCGCGGCCTTCGCGTTCAGCCAGATCGGCGATCCGCAGATCCTGCTGTTCGAACGGGATGGCCGCGTCCAACAGAACCACGACGACTTCGGCAAACTTGACCGCCCTCAGACCATCCGAGACCGAGAGCTTCTCCAACTTCTCCTGCACCTTGGCCTTCTTGCGCATCCCAGCTGTGTCGAAGATCCGCATCGGTGTGCTGTCGCCATCTGGGTCAGCCCAATCGATCCGCAAGCTGATAGCGTCACGGGTAATCCCGGCCTCGGGGCCGGTCAGCAGACGATCCTCCCCGATGATCTTGTTGATCAAAGTGGATTTACCCGCATTTGGCCGCCCAACCACAGCCACCTGCAGAGGTTTATCAGCCGTGATCAAAGGGGCTTCACCCTCGCCATCCTCGTCCAGTTCGATATCAATCTGGGGGCTGTCGTCCTGCGCCTTTTCTGCTGCCGCATCCGCCAGTGGCATAAGTTGGGCATAGAGATCGGTCATCCCCTCGCCATGCTCGCCAGACAGGCGCACCGGTTCGCCAAGACCAAGGTTGTAAGCCTCAAGCACACCCGCATCGGCCGCGTTGCCTTCGGCCTTATTGGCGGCAAGGATCACATGCTTGGATTTTTTGCGCAGGATATCAGCAAACATTTCATCGGTCGGCGTAAGCCCTACCCGCGCGTCGATCATGAACAAGCAAACATCAGCCATGTCCACAGCACGCTCGGTCAGTCGCCGCATCCGGCCCTGCAGGCTGTCATCGGTCGCGTCCTCAAGACCCGCCGTATCGATCACAGTAAAGCGCAGATCTCCCAAACGGCCCTCGCCTTCGCGCAAATCACGTGTCACGCCAGGCTGGTCGTCGACCAAAGCCAGACGTTTGCCCACGAGGCGATTGAATAGGGTGGATTTGCCCACATTCGGGCGCCCCACAATGGCGAGGGTCAGCGACATGTTCTCATCTTTCAAGACTCAAGAAGCGCCCTTTAGCGCATCTTGTCGTCAACGGAAAGCGTGCAATTCGCCCTTGGTCGAAACGACATAGAGCGTCTGACCCGCCACAACCGGCGCAGTGGTCGCGCCGCCCGGCACTTCGATCTGATGGACCAACGCGCCGTCAGCTGGATTGAAGAAGCGTAGATACCCATCGTTCGAAGCTACAACCAGCCGCCCTCCGGCCATGATCGGGCCGTAATGAGCAAAGATCGGACCCCGACGGCCCGGCTTGTTCTTGACGAATCCGGGCAGATCGATTGCCCAGACAATCGAGCCATCCGCTGCGTCCAGACGCACCAGTTGGCTGCGATCGCTGATCAGGAATACACTGTTTCCTGCTGGCCAGACCGTATCAACCGCACCTTCCAGAGCGGTCCAGTTCCGCTCACCTGAACCAGTATCAAAGGAAACCGTACGACCCGAGTGGTTGCCGATCAGGATCGAATTGCCAGACACCATAGGCCCGGCTGTCACGTCTACGATCTGAGCCGCCGCGCGACCCCGGCGGCCACCCGCTACAGATGCGTTCCAACGCAAGATGCCTCCCCGGCGAAAAGTCGCGGCAATGTCACCCGACCCAAATGCAAAAACCGACAGGTCCGAAGCGATGACCGGCGCTGGTGCACCCAAAACGTTCCCGACGCTCGGAGTGCCGTCAATCTGCCAAATGATCCGGCCGTCCTTTGTGTTCACCGCCCAGCCGGTCTCGTCCCCGGCCACCAGATAGAGAATCCCGCCACTGACCAAAGGCGCGCCACTGCCGGTTGCATTCAAACGCTTTTGCCACTTTTGAGCGCCTGTTTTAGCATCTAACGCGGTCAAACGACCAAAACCCGATGAGACGTACAGCACACCATCGGCGTAAGCGAGCCCGCCCCCCGTGGCATCGACGTCTTTTTCATTCGGTGGAATCAGATTGGTGCTCCAGGCAACTTGCCCCTGTGGCGTCACCGCCGAAACAGTCGCACCGGAATCGAGCGTATAAATCAAACCACCCGCAACAACCGGGTCTGCAGTAATCCGCTGTTTCCGGCTGTCGCCGGAACCAATGTTGGCTGACCAGATACGCTGTGGCGTGGGGTTCAATGCGGCATTTGTAGTGCGAAATTCAGGGGTGCCTGGGCTTTGCGACCAGTTCGCGTTCCGGCTTTGGGCCGGAATGCTAATTGGCTTGGCGCCACGTGTTTCAACGGTTTCGTTGTCAACGGCGGCGCGAATATCCTCACGCTCACCGGGCAAAATAACCTCTGGTTCCTGACACGCGCTCAGCGCAGTCAAGGAAACTGCCGCGGCGACCAATCCAAAGCGTGAGAAATAACGTGTTACCATATTCGACAAACTCGCCTGTGATGTTCCGTTTCGCTGCCGGGTCAACCCTGCTGGGTTGCGACAGGCTCGGGCACACCCCCAAGCGCAATGATCAGTTGGGCTGCGCGTTGCTGTAGATCGGCGCTGGCTTCGGCGTCCTGGCGCAAAGCCTGCAAGCGATCCAACGCAGCCTGTGTACTTCCCTCGGTCACATCAATCAGGGCCAGCTGCTCCTCGGCAAGCAAGCGCAAAGGCGCACCGGGTATCGCAAGCGCCTCGAATTGTTGACGGCGATCTGCGACGGGCATCGTGTCGGCTTGCAGCAGCAACGCCTTGAAGCTTGCAATCGCCCGGTAGATTTCTGGCAAATCCCCCTGTGTAGCGATCGCGTTCAGGCTGTTCACAGCATCCTGATGCGACCCTGCATCGGCCTGCGATGCAGCCAATAACATATTCAGAACCGCGTCACCTCCCGCAGATGAGGCATCGACCGCTCGCAGGCTGGCTGCGCGCTCATCGGATGCGTTCTGAGACAAAGCAGACAGAATCGCATCACCCAGAGCTTCGGCCTGGTTTGTATCGCGCGCCTTGCGGTATTCGTTGAATGCCGCGCCACCTACAATAGCAACGACAGCGACAACACCCACCCAACCCCATCGGCGCAATAGCAGGTACATGCGATCGCGGCGCACCTCTTCGGTGACCTCATCAATAAAACTGTCGACGTCGCTCATCCCTGCCCCCAGGCTTAAGTGTCCGGTTTTCTAGCGCCATGTCATACCGCGCCGTTCAGGCCAAGCCAAGTGCTCGAATCCACACATTTGCCCGCATCCGCATCGCCCTTGCGAAAAAAACTAAACCGAACTATTCAGTTCAGTATGGAAAAGCCGTGTCTATTACCCCATTTCAAGTGATAGAGGCGAGAGCCAGCCGCGCGAACAGATCTGGAGATTGTACCGCATGCGATTGATTTCATTCGTTAACGCTGTTTTGGTTATTATTGCGTTGTATTTTCTTGTATTCGAACGCGACACGCTTTTTGCGTTCGCTGGTCGCGGGGATGAGCCTGCTGAAGCCGCAACTGAGGTTTCGGAATCAGTGCCTGCTCCGGATGCGATAGGTGTTGTCGTGGTGCGTTCGACTGCGCGCGAAATCGGCAGTGCGGTCCAGTTGCGCGGTCAAACCAAGGCAAATCGCCAGGTCGAGGTACTGGCTGAGACGATCTCGACCGTCGTGTCCGAACCTAAACGCAAAGGCGCATTTGTCGAAGCGGGTGATCTACTGTGTGAGCTGGATCCCGGCACCCGCCCTGCAAGTCTGGCCGAAGCGATGGCTGCAAAACTTGAGGCCGAAAGCCGTGTCCCCGAAGCCGAAGCACGTATCGAAGAGGCTCATGCTCGTCTGGCCGAGGCTGAAATCAATCTGAAAGCAGCGCGCAAGCTGTCTGAAACCGGGTTCGGTTCGGAAACGCGCCGCATCTCGAGCGAGGCCGAAATGAGCACCGCCGAGGCTGGCATCAAATCCGCTGAGGCTGGTCTGGAATCAACGCAAGCGGGCATTGAAGCCGCCACTGCAGCGGTTGCGGCCGCCCAACGCGAGATGGATCGCCTCACTATCGAGGCACCGTTTAAGGGGCTGCTGGAAAGCGATACCGCGGAATTGGGCAGCCTGATGCAGCCCGGTTCGCTGTGTGCGACCATTATCCAGCTCGACCCAATCAAGTTGGTGGCTTTTGTGCCTGAAACCGAAGTGAACCGGATTATCGTCGGTTCGATGGCGTCTGCACAACTGGTCACAGGCTTGCAGGTCGAAGGGCGCGTCACCTTCCTGAGCCGCTCGGCCGATGAAACCACCCGCACGTTCGAGGTGGAAATCACCGTTCCCAACCCGGAACTTCTGATCCGTGATGGCCAGACCGCCAATATCCAAATCGCTGCCGAGGGCGTCAAAGCACATCTGCTGCCGCAATCCGCGTTGACCCTGAACAATGAGGGCGAACTTGGTGTACGCACCGTTGTCGCTGACAACGTTGTCGATTTCGTCCCGATCCGCCTGCTGCGCGACACTGCCGAGGGTGTTTGGGTTGGCGGCCTGCCAGAATCCGCCGATATTATCGTGATCGGTCAGGAATTCGTGACACGCGGCGTAACCGTTGCGCCGACCTACAGGGAAGCATCGCAATGACGGGTATCGTCAGTTGGGCCGCAAGCCGAGCCAGAATGGTTCTGGCTTTCATCGCGATCTCGCTGGTTATCGGCGGATATGCTTATGTAGGGCTGCCGAAAGAGGGTGAGCCGGATATCGATATCCCGATGCTATTTGTATCGGTCCAGTTTCCGGGCATCTCGGCGGAGGATAGCGAGAGCCTACTGATCAAGCCGATGGAAACCGAGATGGCCGATCTCGACGGGCTAGACTCGATGACCGCCACTGCTGCTGAAAGCTACGCGGGCGTTCTGTTGGAATTCGAGTTCGGTTGGGACAAATCCGCCACCATCGCCGATGTGCGCGACGCCATGAACAGCGCACAAGCTGATTTCCCTGATGGGGCCGAGCAGTATACGATTACTGAGGTCAACTTCTCAGAGTTCCCCATCGTAATTGTTAACCTGACCGGTCCGGTCCCCGAGCGCACTATGGCGCGCGTTGCCAAAGACCTGCAGGACGAGCTTGAGGCGTTGGATGCGGTGCTTGAGGCGGGCATTGCCGGAAACCGCGATGAAATGCTTGAGGTCGTGATCGACCCGCTCCGGCTTGAGGCGTACAACGTCACGGCCGCTGAACTGATCAACGTTGTGCAGAACAACAACCAACTGATCGCGGCGGGTGAGGTTGAAACCGAGCAGGGCACGTTCTCGGTCAAGATCCCTTCTTCATTCAAGACTGCACAAGACGTCTATGGCCTGCCCGTCAAGGTCAATGGCGACCGCGTGGTCACCTTGGGTGAACTGGCCGAGATTAACTATACTTTTGAGGACCGCGCAGGCACGGCCCGGTTCAACGGAGAATCCACCGTCGCGCTGCAGGTCGTCAAACGCAAGGGCTTCAATCTGATCGACACCGTCGCGCTGATCAAATCCACCGTCGCAGAGGCTCAGACCAATTGGCCAGCCGAGTTGCAGGCCGCAGTTGATGTAGGCACCTCGAACGACCAAAGCCGCATCGTCGATTCGATGGTGCGTCAACTTGAGGGGTCGGTTCTGACCGCCGTCGCGCTTGTGATGATCGTGGTTCTGGCATCTCTTGGAACGCGCGCCGCGTTGCTGGTGGGCTTTGCGATCCCGACATCGTTCCTGTTGTGCTTCGCCTTTCTGGCGATGATCGGGGTCACAATCTCGAATATGGTGATGTTCGGCCTGATCCTTGCAGTGGGTATGCTTGTTGATGGTGCCATCGTTGTGGTGGAATATGCCGACAAGCGCATCAAAGAAGGCGTCGGCCCGATGCACGCCTATGTCGAGGCGGCGCAGCGGATGTTCTGGCCGATTGTCTCATCAACCGCCACAACTTTGTGCGCCTTCCTGCCGATGCTGTTCTGGCCCGGTATTCCCGGCGAGTTCATGAAGATGCTGCCGATCACGCTGATCTTCGTTCTGTCGGCTTCGCTGATCGTAGCACTGATCTACCTGCCGGTCGTGGGCGGTGTGTCGGGCCGTATGAGCCGCAGCTTCGAGCGCAGTTCGAACTGGCTGCGGGCACGCGCGCCGTGGTGGCTGCGGGCGCTACTGGTGCCGCCTTCTCTGTACATGATCTTCCTCGGCGCGATGCAGGTATTGAACCCCAACTACCTGCTACCCGGTGGTTCACTTGCTGGTGTGCTGTTGTTCCTGTTCGGCGCATTCGCCGGGTCGGTCACGCTGAGCGCTGCCAAGATCGAACGGGCCCCGGATGAACATGTGCATACCACAAAAGAGCACACGCCCTTTGGTTACGTGATCAAGTTCCTGGTCGGCAATCCGGTCATGCCGGTGGTATCAATCGCCGTAGTCTTTGCGGCGGTATTCTGGATCGCGTTCATCCTGTTCCCGCAGAACTCGCGCGGTGTAGAATTCTTCGTCGAGAGCGAACCGGAACAGGCTACGGCCTATGTTCGGGCGCGCGGCAACCTGTCTCTGGCTGAAAAAGACGAGATGGTTCTTCAGGCCGAACGCTTCATCAGTGAACATCCGGCAGTGATCAACGTATTTGCCTTTGCGGGCGAAGGCGGCCTGAATCAGAACAATGGCGGAGCAGAAGCCCCAGCCGACACCATTGGCCGTGTGCAGTTCGAGCTCATTCCTTGGGAAGATCGCCCGATCAGTTCCGAGCAGATCACCGGCTGGTTCTGGGGGCCGATTGCTGGTCTGCTCGGCTTTGCAAAGGAGGAAGTTGCAGCCGAATATGACGGCAATTTTGTTCTGGAAGAACTCACCGCAGAGTTAGCAACTCTTCCCGGCTTCATCGTTGATATTCAGGCGCTGGAGCAAGGTCCCGCCTCGGCCAAGCCCGTTCATCTGCGGATTAAGGGCGATAGCTGGGAAGAATTGACAACCGCGACCGTCGCGGCGCGTGAAGCCTTTGACGCCACCCCCGGCCTGATCAAGATCGAGGACACCCTGCCCCTGCCCGGCATCGACTGGCAGATCGACGTGGACGTGGCCAAGGCAGGCCGGTTCGGCGCGGACGTCGCAACCGTAGGCGCGATGGTACAGCTTGTGACGCGCGGCATCCTGCTGGGTGAAATGCGCCCGGATTCCACAGACGAAGAGGTCGAAATTCGTGTCCGCCTGCCCGATCAGGATCGTGTCTTGTCGACGCTGGATACGCTCAAGGTGCGTACGCCTGACGGATTGGTGCCGCTGTCAAACTTTGTCACCCGCAAACCGGTGGCCAAACTAGCCGAGATCAATCGCGTGGATCAACAGCGTTACTATGACGTGAAAGCGGATGTCGAGCCGGGGCTGAGCAAGATCGTGACCTCTGGCCCAGACGGCGCAGAACTGCGTCTGGCCACCGTGCGCGCGATTGGCGAAGGTTCCACGCCAACCGGCACCACGATCACCAATATGGACGGAGCCGAGTTCGAACTCGTGAAGCTGACGGGCGCCGAGAATGTGGGCGAAGTGCGGGCCGCCATCGAAAGCGGTGAAGCTCGGTTTGCCCTGATCAATCCGAACGAACGGATTGCTGTACTTACCGAATGGCTGCAGACCGACCCGTTCGGCCGCACCATCGCGTGGGAGTGGACCGGCGATCAGGAAGATCAGGCTGAAAGCCAGGCCTTCCTGTCCAGCGCATTCCTTGCCGCTCTAGGCCTGATGTTCGTGATCCTGCTGGCGCAGTTCAACTCGTTCTATAATTCGGTTCTGGTGCTGCTAGCGGTGGTTCTGTCGACCACAGGTGTGCTTTTAGGCATGATGGTGATGCAACAGCCGTTCTCGATCATCATGACCGGGACCGGGATTGTCGCGCTGGCCGGGATCGTGGTGAACAACAACATTGTTCTGATCGACACCTATCAGGAATACAGCGGTTACATGTCGCGTATCGATGCCATCGTCCGCACGGCCGAGGCGCGTATCCGTCCGGTTCTGTTGACCACGTTGACGACCATGGCGGGTCTGACCCCAATGATGTTCGGCCTATCGCTGGATTTCATCGGTGGCGGATATTCGATCGATAGCCCTACGGCTCTGTGGTGGAAACAGCTGGCGACGGCGGTGGTCTTTGGCCTCGGCACGGCCACGGTGCTGACGCTGATCGTCACGCCTTCATTCCTGGCGCTACGGGTGTGGGTCACAACCTACGCGGTATGGCTGGGTAGGGCGCTGGCGCGCGCCACGGCGGGACGGTCCAGCCAGATCGCGCAGGACATGGCAATCGGCCAAAGCGCGCGAGATGTGCAAGCAGCCGAGATGATCTGGACTGATGAACCGGACAGAGTTGCCCCTGATCAGAGCGCTCTGGACGACCGGCCAGATCATCCGCCAACAACCCCGCTGAAGGCGGCGGAATAAAAAAAGGCGAGCCCTCGGGCTCGCCTTATCGTTTCAGGCAGAAGTGTTATTCGACGAACGCGTATTCGCCCAGATCGCACAGGTTCAGACCATAGTCTTCAATCGATTCTCCGTCGCTGAAAACACCACGGATGTCATAGACACAGGTGGTTAGCCCGTCCGCGATAAGGACGCCCACTTCGTAATCCGCACCCAGATAGCCACCCTCAAGCAGATTGCCTTCCCAGCTGCCGGACGAGGCCGGAGACACGTTGAACTCAACCAGATCATAGCTGGTTGAGTTGATGATCAAGAATTCCAGATCCTCAGCTGCTGCCGAAGTCGCCATCATTAGTGTTGCAGCCAACACCGCCGCCGCTCGCATTTTCATGAAGTTTCTTCCTTGTCTGTGTTTCGGCCCGCGCAGTGTCGCGGCGGCGGGTCCGCGTCAAACGGAAAACCGTATCGCAGCGACCGATTTTCTTTTAAACCGATCCGCACAATCATCAGTTGTAAGGGCCGTTGGGCTCAGGCCGCTTGGCTGTCGGATTGCTGACGGCTCCACAGCTGGGCATATCGTCCCTCATGCCCAAGCAACTCATCATGCGTGCCTTGCTCGATGATCTCACCTCGCTCAAGCACAACAATCCGGTCTGCTTCGGCAATTGTGCTGAGACGATGAGCGATAGTGATCACTGTCCGGCCCTCACCTGCACGTGCCAGAGCGTCTTTGATGTCTTGCTCGGTTTCCGTATCCAAGGCCGAGGTCGCCTCGTCCAGCAACAAGATCGGCGGGTTTTTCAGAAGCGTTCTGGCGATGCCAACGCGTTGTTTTTCACCACCTGATAATTTCAAGCCACGCTCGCCGACCATGGTGTCATACCCTTCAGGCAGACTGACGATGAAATCGTGAATCTGAGCGGCTTTAGCGGCGGCCTCAACATCCTGCTGGGTCGCCCCTTCGCGCCCATAGGCGATATTGTAGCGGATCGTATCATTGAACAGAACCGTATCCTGTGGAACCACCCCGATCGAGGCATGCAGGCTCGATTGGCTGACATCGCGCACGTCCTGCCCGTCGATCTTCAACGCGCCGCCTGTGACGTCATAGAACCGGAACAGCAGCCGCCCAATGGTGGATTTACCTGAACCTGTCGCCCCGACAATCGCCACGGTCTGCCCGGCAGGCACCGTCAGCGACACACCCTTCAGGATTTCGCGATCCGCTTCATATCCGAAATGCACGTTCTCAAGCGTGACCTCTCCACCATCTACCTTGAGGTTTGGCGCACAAGGTTTGTCTGTCACTTCTGCCGGTTGTTCGAGCAGATCGAACATCTGCCCCATATCCACCAGTGACTGCCGGATCTCGCGGTAAACCGTGCCCAGAAAGTTCAGCGGAACCGTAATCTGGATCATGTATGCGTTGACCATCACGAAGTCGCCCACAGTCAATGATCCTTTTTGCACGCCTATGGCGGCTAGAACCATCACCCCGATCAAACCACAAGTGATCAGGAACGATTGGCCGAAATTCAGGAATGCCAGCGAATAAGCCGTCTTCAGCGCAGCCTGGGCATAGCCTTTCATCGAGACATCATAGCGTTCTGCTTCGCGCATCTCGGCATTGAAATATTTAACCGTTTCAAAGTTTAGAAGGCTGTCGATGGCGCGCTGATTGGCTTCGGTATCCTGATCGTTCATCTCGCGCCGCAACTTCACGCGCCATTCAGTCACCGCAAATGTGAACCAAATATAAAGCGCGATCGTCACCGCGACGACGACCAGATACCAGACGTCGAATAGCCACAGCAGTATGACCGACACCAGAAGCAATTCCAGGATCAGTGGCCCAATCGAGAAGAGCAGAAAACGCAAAAGGAATTCAACGCCCTTCACCCCGCGCTCGATAATTCGGCTCAGACCACCCGTACGCCGCGTCACATGATAACGCATCGAAAGCTGGTGAATATGCTGAAACGTCTCAAGCGCCAATGCCCGCAATGCCCGTTGACCAACTGGTGCAAATAACGCATCCCGCAATTGCTGGAACCCGACGGTCATCATGCGGGCAACCCCATAGGCAACCGTCAAACCAATCGCACCCAGCGCAATCGGTGGCACGCCCTCACCCGCCAGTCCATCCACTGCGCCCTTATACAGGATCGGTGTATAAACAGCGATCAGCTTGGCCAGCACCAGCATCGCCATCGCCCAAACCACACGGCGTTTGACCCATGGCTCATCTTCTGGCCAAAGATAGGGTGCTACCTTGCGGATCGTGCGCCAGCCTGAACGTTGTTCGTCCGGCTCGGATTGAATCGCGGATGGTTGCCTCATCACGTACCTTAACTGCGGTCAGAGATAGCCCTGGCCCGGTGTTGGGCCAGTGGTCTTTTTTACTCAGGGATAGTGAAAATCTGCCCTGGATAGATCAAGTCAGGATCACGGATCGAGTCCTTGTTGGCCTCAAACAGCTTAACGTACAACACACCATCTCCGAACCTGTCCCGAGAAATCGCCCAAAGTGTATCGCCCTTTTGAACCGTGACGGAGCGGATCGCAGGAGTTCCCGACGGGGTTTCACCCGCCTCGGTTGTTTCGGCTGCACGCAGTGCCTCGACGGGCTCGCGTTTGAACGGAGTCTCAAGCCGACTGACAACTGTCCCATCTGGAGCAACCTCATCCACGCGTAGGGTGTAAACGCCGGGATCTATACCCTCGACCTCACCACGCCACTGTCCATCCGTTGCAGGCTCAAGGTCAGCAACAAGTTTGTTGTCCAGATACAGGCGCACTGCAGATCCGTCCTGAGCGCGCCCTGTCAACTCCACATCGCCAACGTCTGAATACCCGATCGTGTCCAATGCGATCTGTTCCGGCGGTGTGTCCAGCACGGTGGGCGGTTGCACGAGTTCAACACCTTCTTCGCCCGAGCGCAGGATCGCGACTTGTTGATCAGGCACGTCAACTGTTTCGGACTGTGTTTCAGTCGCGGGCGCAGCCTGGTCTGCGGGCGGCGAAACGGTGCCAGCAACCTCGGATTCATTTTCTTCGGTCTCCGCTTGGTCGGCTGCTTGCTGATCGTTTGTTTCGGTGACCACGGTCTGCGCCTCAGCAACTTCTTTGACCGGCTCATCGGCAGAAGGCTCTGACTCGACCGGCGAGACCGGTTCTGGCAGCGCTGCGATCAGATAGTCATCTGACCGGCTGGTACTTTCTCCACTCCGGGTTTCAAGAACCAGCCCGCGAGCGTCGTCTCCAAATGGAATCGATACGAATTCGGCGAACTGACCGCTTGCGTCGACGGTAAAGCGATGAATAGTTTCACCGTCGAGCAGAACATTGACCTCGGCCCCCGGTTCGGCGCTACCGGACAACAATCCGTTTCCATCGGATTCGACAAAAATCTGATCCAGCACCGGCGATGCCAGAACCGGGGTTTCCGGCTCTTCTCTCTCTTGCACCTGCTCTTCTTCGATTACAGCGGCTTGCTCGGTGCTCTCGACGGGCGTAGCAGGCGCAGGTTCGCTAGCTTCTGTCGTCTGTTCATCCGGCTGGATATCTGCAGGTTCCTCGGCTTCCTGCTTGGCTGTTACGTTCGGTTCGGATGTTTCAACTGCTTCTGGCTCGGCCAGTTCCTGAGGTCGGTCAAACAGACCTGACAGATATAATCCGCCCGCAACGAGCACCACAACGATCCCGGCGACCAGACCCCATATGAAGGTACCAGAACCTCCGCTTCCCGATTTGGCGTTCATTCTTATCCTTTCACTCCGCCCGGTACTTGGCCAATTTGGCACACATTCCCAGGAGCGGTTGAGCCAACCTATCAATCCCGCTATCACGGGTCAAAACCCCTAACACAAGAGCAGAGAGCCCAACCCATGTCTCAGAAATCGGTCTGTGTGTATTGCGGGTCACGCAATGGAGTGAATCCCGCCTACGCCGCTGCCGCCCAAAGCTTTGGGACTTTACTGGCCAAAGAAAGTTGGCGGCTAGTCTATGGGGCCGGAGATGTGGGTCTGATGGGCGAAGTAGCCCGTGCGGCACAGGCGTCTGATGGTGATACTTTTGGAGTGATTCCTGTCCACTTGTTGCAACGCGAAGTTGGTAAAACTGACCTAACCCGCTTTGTCGTGACCGAAACGATGCACGAACGCAAGAAGGTCATGATCATGAATGCCGATGCCGTTGTCGTCTTGCCTGGCGGACCTGGTTCATTGGACGAGTTGTTCGAAGCCCTCACATGGCGGCAGTTGGGTCTGCATGACAAACCCATTCTGGTGATGAATATAGATGGCTACTGGGACGCGCTGCATACATTGCTGGAGCAACTTATTGGTCAAGGCTTTGCTGACGCTTCTCTGGCAGAGTTCATTACCTGGGTCACCACGCCTGAGGCAGCGATGTCCGAACTTCGCAGACTGCTGAACTGAAAAGACGGTAATCGGGCGGTGTGAACCGCCCGCAGATCACCTCTCCTCAGGCAGGTTTGGCCAATCGATTCCTGAGTATCTGTTCAACCTTGTGCAAGGGATGGTTGGTCAGCGTCTTATCAACTTCTGCTACCACTTTAGCGAGCACTTTGCTGTGCAATCTGCGGCGCAACAGACCCAAAACATGCGGACTGGCCACTAACACCAGGCGTTTGTATGCACCCTTCAGGCCCTTACGATTCAGTAGATTTGCCACATCCTGCACGAACAAAGACTTGGCGTGAGCCCTCCATGTGTCCTCTTCCACGGCGGATTTCTGATTGGGGCCGATATCAGACCTGCGCCCAGCCCGATCCGTCGGCTTTGCTATTACGGTGTCTTGTTCTTCAACTGAAACGACAACCAGATTCGGATCTTGCGCGTCGGTGATATTTTCCATCACCAGAGCCTTCTCCCCGTCTGCGATGATGACCCATGTTCCCTGCTCAAGTGCTGCCATAATGGTCTCCTTCAAAGGTTAAGGTGCCGATCCCTCGCCCAGCGGCCATGATTTCAGCTTCGTGCGAATGAAGACACCCACGCGCAACAGCTTTGTTTTTCAATTATTTGGCGGTTCTCTCCCTCCGCCTGTATTAGCTAGGCATTGGGAGGTGTAGTACAATACGTGTTCAGATTAATTCGAATTTATGAGCGAGAGTTTACCAGTGAACTAACTAGCGGCGAGGGGGCTATGAAATTAGCAGAGAAAGCCGATCAGCACTTTTGGCGCCATATTTGCGAAAATTCAACGTCTGCATTGCGGGACTTTCACGCCATTCATTTGTCTTGATGATGTCAACCATGGAGTGGCGTGATAGTTACGATGAATGAAACAACAAACTTCAGTCAGGCAGAATGCGACACCCTATGCCCTTGCGGTCATTGGTGTGCTTTTTGCATCCATCTGTTTTGGCTTGGTCCCTTACTTTAGCCGTGGGCTAACTGATCAAGGTCTCGCGCCCTACGCGGTTGCTTTTTATCGGTATATATTGGCAGCGATTGTCCTGCTGCCAGCACTTCTGATGCATCGCTCAAAGTGGCGGGAAATCCTCTGGGGTGTGATTGCAGGCGCAGTCATGGGTCTTGGCTGGGTCGGCTATGTCACGGCTCTTGAGACTGTTCCTGCATCGACAGTTGGTGTCCTCTATATGACTTACCCGGTGTTTACGATCGCCATCGCATGGATGCTTTTTGGTGATCAACCAACGCGGCGCAGCCTTGTTGCAGCTGGATTGATAGTTATCGCTGCGATAATTGCAGGGTCCCCGGCATCCGTGCCGCCGAATCAGGTTCCAATTCTTATCATCTCATTAGCGGCGCCGTTCGGGTTTGGCTTTGGCATATGCGTTCTCGTGCACCGCCTCTCGCGCATTGTGCCTTTGGCCAGAATTGCGTCCGTCTCGCTTGGTTCCGTCATTGGCCTTGCTCCTCTCATTTTCTCATCCGACGCTGGTGAAATTCTGCCAAAAAGCGGGAACGGCTGGCTTCTGGTCGTTGGCTTCGGCCTTGTGACTGCGCTTGTTCCACAACTGATTTACACCGTCTGTTCGCCTATCATCGGTGCGACGCGCACCGCTGTGATAGGCAGTATTGAACTGCCCACGATGTTCGCCGTTGGAGTTCTTGCCTTTGGTGAAGTGATCACGGTGGCGCAGGCGTTTGCGTGTGCGCTGGTTTTGGGTGCTATAGCTCTCACTCAAAGTCGCTCAACACGAACTGTAACGACCGTGATCAGCAAGGAGCCAGAAAGGTGACTTTGGGCTCTAATCGTTCATTGAAACTAAATAGAATTGCCGACTTCTTGCCAGTCCTGGATAAATAAACAAAAAGGCCTACTCGCTTTCGCAAGCAGGCCTCTGAGAAGGTCACTCTCCGATCAACCGATCACATCCGCGAGGCGACGTTTTCCCAGTTCACCAGGTTGTCGAGGAAGTTCGACAGATACGCCGGACGCTTGTTGCGGAAGTCGATGTAATAGGAATGTTCCCATACGTCGCAACCCAGCAGTGCGGTCTGACCAAAGCACAGCGGGTTCACGCCGTTCTCGGTCTTTGTGACAGCCAGCGAGCCGTCGGCATTCTTGACCAGCCATGCCCAGCCCGAACCGAACTGACCAGCACCGGCAGCGCTGAACTGCGACTTGAATTCGTCAACCGAACCGAAGCTTTCGGTCAGAGCCCTCTCCAGTTCGCCGGGCATGGCGTTGCCGCCTGGGCCCATCATCTCCCAGAACTGATTGTGGTTCCAAAGCTGGCTGATGTTGTTGAAAATACCGTTCTGCGCGACGGCGTTTGCGTCGTAGGTGCCAACGATGATCTCTTCCAGCGACTTGCCGTCCCACTCGGTGCCGGCGATCAGCTTGTTGCCGTTGTCGACATAGGCCTTGTGGTGCAGGTCGTGGTGATATTCCAGCGTTTCCGCCGACATACCCTTGGCTGCCAGCGCGTCATGTGCATAAGGAAGATCAGGAAGTTCAAAAGCCATGTCGGCCCCCTGTTGAAAATGAATGTTGCGGTTCCAAAGGTTAAATGCTTTGACAGCCGCCGCAGGTCAAGGCCCGCGACACAAAAACCCGGAGGTCCGCGATGCTGACACAGGCGCGCAAAATGTTCTATCGCGCCCGCGGATACTATGCGGGCAACCTGAACGGTGAGCACTTTCGTCTGGACCCCTATCACTCGAAATTCTGGCGCAAGGCATCAGCCGGGGAGTGGGAACCCGAGACATTTTCAGTGCTGGACCAATATCTGTCGCCCGCGCAGGATTATCTCGATATTGGTGCGTGGATCGGCCCCACGGTCCTCTATGCGGCGCGGCGCGCTCGCCATGTATGGTGTTTTGAGCCTGACCCAGTGGCTTACCGCCACTTGGTCTGGAATCTAGAGTTGAACGACATCCGCAACGTATCAGCTTTCAGCATCGCCTTATCTGATGGATTTGGGGTGACCCGAATGGCATCTGCACACGGAGAGGCAGGCGATTCCACCTCATCATTGCTCCACGATGGAAGCCATGGCACTGACGCACTGACCGTCGGTTGGGATCAATTTTCTGAATCCATAGACCTGACTAATGTTTCTTTGGTCAAAATGGATATTGAAGGCGCTGAATTTTCGGTTCTGCCCTCTCTGCTTCCCTGGCTGGAAAAAGAAAGCCCAGCGCTGTTTCTCTCAACGCATGCACCTTATCTTAGCGCAGATTACCGTGGCGCAGCCATGAACAAACTATCAGAAGACCTAGCCTTCTATCCCCATTGCCACGACCCACTTACTGGCGAAACCGGCAAATCAGCCCTCACCAGCCAACGGGCACTCACCCAGTTCCCGACCTTCCTGTTCAGCGCGAACTCCTGACGCTGAGAAAAGGTGATCCGCACTTCATCTGGCCCAAGGTATCCTGGGGGTGAGGCCGCAGGCCGAGGGGGCAAAGCCCCCTCACCCATATATCATCAGGCGATCAGGGATTAATAAACCCCAACCTCACTACCCGGCTGCGCTGCAACCTTCAGCAGTTTGAAAACATAGTACGCCGCCGAGCGGAAACAGACAATGCGGAAGGTCTCGGCGTCATCCATCCAGAAGGCACCGGCCACCTGCGCCAAACGCGAACGGCGGATCTGGCCGGGTTGGAATGCCTCGGCCGACAACTCAACCGGAGCCAGCTTGCCCAATATCTCGCGCGCATTCGCGCCCGAAACACGGAATACGGCCCGCGCGTCGGAGACGTTGACCGCCAGCGCGTGCGTACCGCTCAGCGCGTTGGTCATCGCGGCCAGCTTGGCCTCAACCTCGGCATAAGGCACCAGCACCAGCAATTCGTCGGTGGACATCCAGCAAACACCGGTGTCGCCATCCACAAACGCTTCACGCTGACCAGGCACTTTCTGCCCGGTGGCATCTTTGACAGCCTTGGCCAGTACCTTGTCCGACAGATCACCGCGCAGTGTGATCATGCCCTGCAGGCCGCATTCCTCGATCTTGGCGATGCCATCATATGAGGCGTGGTTCAGTGCGCTGATGGGTTCAGACATTCTGCTTCTCCCCGTCCTTGTCATAGAAGATCGGGTCCACGATCTTGGCTTTGTAGGTTTTGCCATCGGTGCCCGGGAACTCGACCACTTCGCCCATCCGATCCGGGCCATGCTTGATCAGGCCCATAGCAATGCCTTTACCCAGATTGGCCGAATAATAGGTCGAAGTTACACGCCCGATCATATTACGCTGACCGTTGGCATTGACGCCTTCGCCCACCGCATAGGCGCCGTCCGGCAGAACCGATCCATCCACAGTCTCAAGACCGACTAATTTCCAGCGTTCTGGATCGGCCATATGGCTGCGCGAATGGGCACGTTTTCCGAGATAGTCCTCTTTCTTCTTCGACAGAGCCCAGTGCAACCCCAGATCTTGTGGGATCACGGTGCCGTCGGTCTCATCGCCGATCATGATAAAGCCCTTCTCGGCCCGCAGGATGTGCAGACATTCGGTGCCGTAAGGCATCACGCCGAACTCCTGCCCAGCCTCGATCAGAGCGTCCCAGAACGCCTGACCCTGAGAAGCGGGAACCGCGATCTCATAGGACAGCTCGCCAGAGAACGAGATGCGGTAGGCCCGCGCGTCGAACTCTCCGATCTTGCCATCGCGCCATTCCATGAATGGCAGCGCCTCTTTCGATAGATCCATGCCGCCAAGCTTTTCCAGCACCTTGCGCGCGTTGGGGCCTACCACGGCGACCTGAGCATATTGCTCGGTGACGTTGGCGACATAGACCTTCCAGTCCCACCACTCGGTCTGAAGCCACTCTTCCATGTGACCATGGATACGCTCCGCACCACCTGTGGTGGTGTGGCACAGCCATGTGTCCTCGTCGATCCGTGCAACAACGCCGTCGTCGATCAGGAAACCATTTTCCGAACACATCAGGCCATAGCGGCATTTGCCAATCTTCAGCGTGGACATCATGTTGGTGTACATCATGTCCAGGAACTTACCTGCGTCGGGGCCTTTGACGATCAGCTTGCCCAGCGTTGAGGCATCCAGCAGACCGAGATTTTCGCGGGTGTTCTTCACCTCACGATTCACCGCGTCATGCACGGACTCACCGGGACGCACATAAGCATACGTCCGACGCCAATGAACGACCGGTTCCCAATCAGCGCCATTTTTGTCGTGCCAATTGTGCATCGGCGTCTGCCGGATCGGCTGGAACACGTCACCGCGCGCTTCGCCACCAATCGCACCCATCGAAATGGGCGTATATGGCGGGCGGAAAGTAGTGGTTCCCACTTTCGGGATCTCGGACTCAAGCGCATCAGCCAAGATCGCCAAACCATTGATGTTACTCAGCTTACCTTGATCCGTCGCCATGCCCAGAGTGGTATACCGCTTGGTGTGTTCAACACTCTCATAGCCTTCGCGGGCTGCTAGCTGCACATCAGAGACTTTGACGTCATTCTGGAAGTCGAGCCATGACTTCATGCGTAGCTGAATCTCTGCATTGGCAGGCATGAGCCAGACGGCTTCCATCGCAGCTTCTTCGGTGGTTTCACCAACAGGAGTCTTGGTGTTCTTGGGTTTGAAACCCGCTGCTTTGGCGGCTGCTTTACCTGCCGCATGTGCATCAGTCAGAACCTCGGCCAATGCCAGCGGTCCGTTCGACGCCCCAGCTGCAACGACGAACCCTTCACCATTGGCACCCAGAGGCGGACGCGCCGGGTCGGGGCGGAAATGGACCTGGGCCTCATCCCAGATCAGCTTGCCACCACAGTGCGACCACATGTGAACAACTGGAGACCAGCCGCCCGACATCGCAACCGCATCACACTCAACCTCTTCGCGCGCGCCGCCGATGCCGTTCTGGTTGCAAAGCTCGACCTTTTTCACGCGCTTGCCGCCTTTGACCTTTGCAATCGCCTTGCCCGGATCAACACGGATGCCCAGCTGTCGCGCCTCTTCTGCCATTGGACCTGCGGTATCGCGCGCATCGACCACACGCAGAACATCTACACCTGCCTGCTTCAGAATGATCGCCGTGCGATAAGCATCGTCATTGTTCGTCGCAACGATGACCCGCTCACCCGGAGTCACACCCCAGTTGACCACATAGTCGCGCATAGCTGCGGCCAGCATCACACCTGGTACGTCATTCCCAGCGAAGGAAAGCGGTCGTTCGATTGCCCCTGTCGCCGTAACCACCTGATTGGCGCGGATCCGCCACAAACGGTGACGCGGACCTTGGGTGCCGGGTTTATGGTCGGTTAGACGTTCGTATCCCAACACATAGCCGTGATCATAGACCCCTGCCCCAATGCAACGGTTGCGCATGGTGACGTTGTCCATTGTTTCGAGTTCGGAAACTAATTGTTCCACGAACTTATCCACAGGCTCACCGCCGACAGTTCCGCCATCAACCGGGGCGCGACCACCCCAATGGGCGGTTTGCTCGATCAGCAACACCTTGGCACCCGACTGCGCAACCGTTTTGGCGGCTTGAAGACCTGCGATACCACCACCAATCACCAGAACATCGGTGAAAGCATAGAAGTGTTCGTAGGTGTCCGCGTCCTTGGTTTCCTTATCCGGCGCTTTGCCCAGGCCCGCCGACTGACGGATGAAAGGTTCATACACATGTTTCCAAAATGGCTTCGGGTGGATGAACATCTTATAGTAGAAACCGGCCGGCAAGAACCGTGACAGATGCGTGTTGATTGCACCAATGTCGAACTCAAGGTTCGGCCAGTGGTTCTGCGACACCGAGGTCAGACCATTGAACAGTTCGGTCGTGGTCGCGCGCTGGTTCGGTTCGAAGCGGCCGCCCTGCCCCAACCCGACCAGAGCGTTAGGCTCTTCCGCGCCGCTGGCAACGACGCCGCGCGGACGGTGATACTTGAAAGACCGGCCCATCATCATCTGGTCATTGGCCAGCAGAGCCGAGGCAAGCGTGTCACCTTCGTAACCCTGCATCGAGGTGCCATTGAAGGAAAAGTTGACCGGTTTCGACCGGTCGATTAGCCGGCCTTGTTTTGCGAGACGGGTGCTCATAGTGCGGACCTTTCGCGGGTGGAGGCGTCAGAGGAGCCTCCGGCGGGAGTATTTTTGAAAAGATGAAGCATCAGGAGAACTCTCTCCACGTCCATCCAGGGCGTTTTGCGGTGATGGCGTCTTTGATTTCTTTTGGCGGCTCGGTGGTCTGGGCGGAATAGGTCCCGAACACCTCGAGTGATTGGGTGCAACGGGCGGCGTGAAACCACTTGCCGCAACCGTTGGCGTGGCGCCAGCGTTCGAAATGAACACCCTTGGGGTTTTCACGCATGAACAGGTAGTCATGGAATTCGTCATCAGACGAACCAGGGCCAAAGCGCTTCAGATGCGCCTCGCCACCAGCAGCCAATTCAGTTTCTTCGGCGTCGACGCCGCAATAGGGGCAATTTAGGATCAGCATATGTTCATCCTTTTGGCGGTTGGTCGACAACTTGGCCGACCAGAATTCTAATCAGTGGCGCGTTTGGGGTGTACCCCTAGTGCGCCACCCCGGCGGCGACGCTTTCGTCGATGAAGCGGCCCTCTTTGAAGCGGTCGAGCGAGAAGGCTTCAGTCAGCGATGAGTGGCCGGTCGCCATCAGCTGTGCCATGCCCCAGCCGGATCCCGGAATCGCCTTGAAGCCTCCGGTGCCCCAGCCACCGTTGATAAAGCAGCCCTGCAACGGCGTCTTCGACAGGATTGGAGACCGGTCGCCAGTCATGTCCACGATACCACCCCACTGGCGCAGCATCTTGAGGCGCGAGATCATCGGGAAGGTCTCAACCAGCGCGCGGACGGTTTCCTCAATGTGGTGGAACGAACCGCGTTGGGTGAAGTTGTTATAGGCATCTGTACCGCCACCGATCACCATCTCGCCCTTGTCGGACTGAGACATATAACCATGCACCGTGTTGGCCATGACGACCACATCCATGCAGGGTTTGATTGGCTCGGACACCAGCGCTTGCAGGGCAACGGCCTCGAGCGGCAGACGAAATCCCGCCATCTCGGCCAGCTGACCGGAATGGCCCGCAACTACGATTCCCAGCTTGTCACAATCGATGGCACCCTTGGTGGTGTCGACACCGACAACGCGGCCATTTTCCTGACGCACGCCGGTAACTTCGCACTGCTGGATGATGTCCATACCCATTGCGGAACATGCACGTGCATAGCCCCACGCCACGGCATCATGGCGCGCGGTGCCGCCACGCTCCTGCCAGAGCCCGCCCAGAACCGGATAGCGCGGGCCTTCCAGATTGATGATCGGCACCAGCTCTTTCACGCGCTCGGGTCCAATCCACTCGGTCTGAACACCCTGCAGCGCATTCGCATGCGCGGTGCGCTGATAGCCGCGAATCTCGTGCTGAGTCTGCGCCAGCATGATCACGCCGCGCGGGCTGAACATGATGTTGTAGTTCAACTCCTGGCTAAGATCCTCATACAAGCCGCGCGCCTTTTCATAGATCGCCGCTGAAGGGTCCTGCAGATAGTTCGAACGGATAATGGTCGTGTTCCGGCCCGTATTGCCACCGCCCAGCCAGCCCTTCTCGATCACTGCAACATTCTGAATGCCGTAGTTCTTTCCAAGATAGTAAGCAGTTGCCAGACCATGACCACCTGCACCGACGATGATAGCGTCATAGCGCTTTTTCGGTTCAGGAGAACGCCAGGCGCGTTCCCACCCGGTATGGTAGCGCAGCGCTTCGCGCGCCACAGCAAAGGCTGAGTAGTGTTTCATGAGCGAATCCGTTCGGTCTTCGATGATTGGCGCAGATATGCCGTGCATTGACATATTAGCCCTGCCGCACAACGTCGCAATAATGCACTATTGCGACATGACCGCCCCTAGCGGCCATTTGTCCCTTTTTTCCATGCGCAGACAGGTCTAAGTCAGGGCAACCATTTTGGAGGGACCATGTCGTTTTGGGTTCTCATCTTCCTGATTGCACTGCTCATCGCCGTTTTTTTGGGTTACACCATGCTGCGCGGTCGTCGCGGCACTGGCCCTACCGCCGCCTATGACCTGCGGGTCTATCGCGAACAGCTGACAAGCGTTGATCGAGACTTGGCGCGCGGGGTAATCGCAAAAGCCGATGCCGAACGCGTGCGCACGGAAATCTCGCGCCGAATCCTGGCTGCTGATGCGCAGATGCGCGGCGAGGCTGAAAGTACAGGACCATCACCAACAGTCACCTTGGTGGCCTTCGTCGTCATGGCGGCCATACTGATTGGTGGAGCATTGGTAATGTATCGCCAACTGGGCGCTGCCGGATTTCCAGATATGCCACTCTCGGCGCGGTTGGAATTGGCAGAAGAACTGCGCGAGAACCGGCCTGGCCAGGCAGAAGCCGAGGAATTAGCAACGCCGGTGCAAGCACCGCCACTGGACGAAAGTTACGAAAACCTTCTGAATCGATTGCGCGAAACAGTGGCCGTACGACCGGATGATCTGCAGGGGCAAACTCTGTTAGCGCAGCATGAGACCAATGCCGGAAACTTTAAAGCAGGTTATGAGGCGCAGACGCGTGTAATCGAACTGTCGGGTGAAAGCGCACCGGCACAAGCTTACTCGGATCAGGCCGAGATGATGATTCTGGCCGCTGGTGGTTATGTCTCTCCCGAAGCGGAGGAGGCATTGCGATACGCGCTCGAGCGAAATCCAAGATTGGGTCCTGCGCGATATTATTGGGGACAAATGCTGGCGCAGACCGGACGACCAGATATGGCCTATCGGGTTTGGGTGGATACATTGCGCGACGCACCTGCAGGTGCGCCTTGGGCAGACGCCATTCGTGCCCAGATCGACGATTTGGCGTTTCGCGCAGGGGTATTCAACGCGCCGGATCTGTCTGCAACGCCAGCGGCACCAGGTCCCAGCCAGGAAGATATGGACGCTGCCGCCGAGCTATCGCCCGAAGAACGTCAGGACATGATACGAGGAATGGTGGATCGGCTTTCTGAACGGCTTGCCAGCGAAGGTGGATCGCCCGAGGAATGGGCGCGACTGATCGCAGCCTTAGGCGTATTGGGCGAAGCGGCGCAGGCGATAAAAATTCGTGACGAGGCTGTTGCAGTTTTCGCGGGTAACGATCAGGCGTTGCAAATGATCGACGCTGCATCAGTTCAGGCTGGTATAGCACAATGATCCACGATGCCTTCGAGGAATTCGCCGCCGCCCTTTCACCGATGTCGGCCCTCATGGGTCTTGATCTGGGCGAGAAAACCATTGGGGTTGCGGTGTCCGACCGAATGCGTGGCGTTGCGACTCCGCTTGAAACCGTTCGTCGTAAGAAATTCACGCTGGATTCCGCGCGTTTGATCGAGATCGTGACCGACCGTGAGATTGGCGGTATTGTCTTAGGGCTGCCTCGCAACATGGACGGCAGCGAGGGACCAAGATGTCAGTCCACGCGTGCATTTGCCCGTAATCTGGCACGTTTAACCGATCTGCCCATCGGGTTCTGGGACGAACGGCTTAGCACGGTTGCGGCAGAAAAAGCACTGTTGGAGGCGGATACGACACGAAAACGTCGCGGACAGGTTATCGATCACGTCGCCGCCGGCTATATCCTGCAAGGGGCGCTGGACAGACTGCGCTTTCTTTGACGGATCGGATATCGCCAATGACGAACATGGTTTGGAAACGGGACGAGGTCGAAAGCCCTTGCATCCAGATCTGCGTCGTTCACCCGACCGAGCGTATCTGCACTGGTTGCTATCGTACAATTGACGAGATCTCGCGCTGGTCCAAAATGAATAGCAGCGAACGGGCCGAGATTATGCAAGACCTTCCCGAACGCAAACCGCGTCTGGCCAGGCGTCGTGGCGGGCGTGCCGCACGTTTGGGCAATTCATAAAACTATATGTCAGAATTTAGCTTTCTGAGTTGGTGGTAATTCTTGGAGCACATTTCGGTCTCGTAATTCTGCGCCGAACAATTCGACCAATTCAGCCCGATTTGCCGCTTGTTTCAAGTTTTTGCGCGCTTCATCTGGGACGCTGCTGACTCGAGGTCGATCCGACCTTTCCCAAATCAAAATTCGGTTCAAAACTGAGCGGAGTTTCATCTTAGGGCCAGATCAAAAAAATAACCGCGCCGCTGTGGTTCAGACCCGAACTCTGAGGGGGTAGAAGAGCCCGGAGACCGAAGGTCGAGTGAGTGGCAGCCCACAGCGGCGCGAAACAGTTTTCACCCTTCCCTCGCAACGTGGGAAAGATAAAACGCACACTTTAATTTTTTGACCAGCCAGTCAATAAAAACGTACTCGATTGCCTGCATTCCGTAACGTCACCTTGGAAAAGATCAATTTGGCGCCGGTCAAGGCATTGTTTCCAATAGCTATTACTTGAGCAAGCTTACCCTGCCGCAAGCCAGGTTTTCGCATTTTCGAACTCTTCTGCAGGAAAATACTGTGTCCGGGTCCCCAATACGTGACTGGCCATGCGTTGCGCCATCTTTTGCCAGCTCTTATCGCCAACAATCGCTGCACGGTCCAACATACCGATATGACCAGCGGCCAACCGAAAATGCGCCGCCATCGCAGTAAGTCCTTGCCAGCCATCAAATTCGCGCAGATCAATCAGGAGACGAAATCCGTCGCGTTCACGCAACATTGCATCCAGGTCGGATTGCGCCTGACCGTATTCTTCAGAATCAAGCTTGCCCATCAGACTAATCTGAACACACGGCCCACCTAGATCGGTCACATGGATCGCCCCGAGAGACTCACGCATCCAGCGGCGCGCCTCTTCCACTTCATCCATCCCAAAAACCTGCACAGGGCACGGAAGTATGGGGGCGGCCAATCGGATACTTGTCTGAACCCAGCCTTGATCGGCGACAACCCCGATCCGATCAAAACCACGCCAATGACTGAGCCCCAGCTTGGTATCAGACCATGCCGCGCCGAGGTCGTATCCTTTGAACTCAGGCGTTGCGATCGCCAGCAGGCGAACCGAATCGTGATCCTCAAGCGCCGCCTCGATTGCGGGCACCAATGTGGCGGCGTAATCCGCGCTTGTCACCTCGCCTGAAAGCTCCACTTCGATCAGCGCACCATCAGAATTTGTATGAACTGTAATCATCTAAATCATCCTCCAAAGCCAAATAATGGCAGGAGGTTACGGAGTTTCCAGCCATTGTGCCACACCGCCCGGCAACTCGGGGCGGAAATAGGCGATCATCCGTCCATCGGGCCCGGCAACCGCGTCAGCGCCCCAGGGGGCAACACCATGCAGACAGTGACGATGCAACAGATAGGCCTCACCCGGCCGTGCAGGCAGTTCAATCCGCCGACAGTTTTGAAACACCTCCAGTCGGGCAGCCTGATAGGTATCCGTGATATCAGTGTTGGCCAATTCGCCCGAAGAGACATCTTTCAGCGCGTTGCGGAACGCTGCACCAAGTATTTTATGGCTACCATCCCAAACCACCATGGGTGAGGCATCACAAGACGCTTCTGTCAGCGGAATGCCCAATATCCAGGCATGCGGTTCATCCACGTGCCGTCGCCGGTCTGGTCCCGATGGCTTCAATCCATCCACATGCGCTGCATCGCGATTGGCGCGATATCGTGCGGCGGCTTCACTTTCACCCCGGCGGGGCTGAGGATACCCCGGATAAATGACCGATACCTGCGCCTTATGCAGGTCGATCGCCCCGAATTGTTGCTGCGCGAACTCAATAGCCGCGCCGGACAATGCTGGCGACCCTTCTACCCTGCCCTGCGCGTCGTTTTCCAGCGCGTCCACGCCGATGAACCAAGTCCCCTCGCAATCATGCCAGATAGAATGTAGCGGATCGTCGATCGCCTTGCGGGCCGTAGGCAGAACCTGCGCCACCCACTGAGCGAGTGCTGCATCATGAGAAAACCTGACCCAACCGCGGTTGTAAAAGGCGTCTACCATCCCAGAGCCTTGCGCAGCATATTCAACGCCACGAGCGTAAGGAAGACAGCAAATACGCGTCTAAGCGGTTTCGGGTCCATCGCATGAGCAAGCTTTACGCCCCATGGCGCAGTGATCATGGTCATGGCCACAACGATACTGAAAGCCACCAGATTGACCGCTCCAATGGTCAGAGGCGGGCGATGCTCAGGTGCGATGTTAAGAAATAGAAAGCCCAGCACCGATGGCACTGCGATGATCACGCCAAATCCAGCGGCGGTCGCAACTGCGCGATGGATCGGGGTGTTGTAGAGGCTCATGAGTGGGACACCAAAGCTGCCCCCGCCGATCCCCATTAAAACCGATAGAAATCCGACCGAGGGGGACAAGGCGGCGCGGCGCAAACCTTTGGGCATCGCTTCCCCCAGCCTCCATTCGGACTTACCCAATCCCAGATAGGCTCCGATAACCATACCAAGAATACCGAATAACGCCTGCAACAACTCTGTTCTCAGCGCCGAAGCCACCAGAACGCCGATAATCGCACCAGCCGCAATGCCCGGCCCCCAACTGCGCAAAATATCCCAGTCAACTGCACCTTTTTTGTTATGGCTCAGCACCGAGCGGACAGAGGTTACAATTATAGTCGCCAGCGAAGTTGCCAGACACAATTGCATCAACTGTGGGCCGCCATATCCAAGTGTTTGAAACGCATAGAAGAAAGCAGGCACAAGCACGATACCGCCCCCAACGCCCAACAACCCGGCCAAAACCCCTGCGAAGGCGCCAATGACAAGCAATAGCCCCAGCATCTGGGCCAGCAACATCGTATCCGGCATCATCCCTCCAAATCGGCCAAGGGCCGTGTCAAACCACCTGCTCTACCGATGCATTCGACACAATCGAATCCAGAGCCCGCAGGATCACCTCAGGCCCTGCATTTTCGCGCACTGCGCCCTCAGATAGCATCCGCCGCCATCCCCGCGCACCCGGACGTCCTGCAAACAGACCCAGCATATGCCGAGTGATCTGGTGCAATCGCCCACCACCGGCAAGATGCGCCTCGACATAGGGCAACATTTTTTGAACCACGTCCATCGGATCTGCAATCTGGCCGATTCCAAAAATCAGCGGATCTGCCCCGGCCAGGATATCCGTTGGCTGATGATAGGCCGCGCGCCCGATCATGACGCCATCAAGCCCAGCGTCCAGATGCTCCTGCGCCTGTACCAGCGATGTAATTCCACCGTTGATCGAAATGTGAAGGTCAGGAAAATCTGCCTTCATCTGATGAACCAGTTCGTAGTCAAGCGGAGGGATATCCCTATTTTCCTTAGGGCTTAGCCCTTGCAGCCATGCCATTCGTGCGTGGATCGTGACACGTTCACATCCCGCCGTTTTGATTTGCTCAAGGAAAACGGGCAGCACCTTTTGAGGGTCTTGCTCATCAACGCCGATCCGGCACTTTACAGTGACTTCAGCCTCCACGACCTCTCGCATTGCCGCAACACATTCCGCAACACGCTCAGGTTCGCGCATCAATACGGCGCCAAAAGTGCCCGATTGCACACGATCAGACGGGCAGCCGCAATTCAGATTGATCTCATCATACCCAGCCTCGGCCCCCATCTTGGCAGCCAGTGCCAATTCGCTTGGATCGGACCCACCCAGCTGAAGCGCGATTGGATGTTCCTGGGGGCTGTATTCAAGCAAATGAAACGCCCCACCCCGTACCAAAGCGGGTGCCGTCACCATTTCGGTGTACAACAGCGTTCGCGAACTCAGCAGGCGATGCAGATACCGACAGTGACGATCCGTCCAGTCCATCATGGGGGCGACAGAGAGGCGGGCGGCAGTGCGGGTTTCTGAAAACTTAGCGTCCGGCATGTCTCAACTACACCTCTAGAATGCGGTTTATGGCAAGCGCCGGATCACCCCCGAGACCTTATTCGGCAATCGATGCAAGTCCGGGGAAATGGTACCGCCTCCCTGGCTTGAACAGGGGACCTCTGGATCCACAATCCAGCGCTCTAACCAACTGAGCTAAGGCGGCACTCGTGAGGGGCGATTTAGCGAAGGCGTGCGAGGATTGCAAGGGGATTAAAGGCGAATTCGCCAGCTTTGTTCTACCAGATCGACACCAAAGGAATGTACCGGCTTGCTGTCTGTAAGCCGCCATCCAAACGAGCGGTAAAGCCCGCAGGCCGCAGCGTGGCTTTCATGAGTCCAAAGCGCCATTTCACGATATCCCGCGCCGCGCGCAAAGCCCATGCAGGTGGTCAAAAGACGCTTTCCGAGCCCCAGCCCGCGAGCTTCGGGCACCAGCAAAAACAAGCGCAGCTTGGCAGTGTGGTTGTCCTGCGTGACACAGAATATACTTCCAAGTCGCTTACCTGCGCGCTCGGCAATCCAACCGCATTCGCGTTCCGAGTTACTATTGGCAATAAAATCCTCAAGAATTCGCGCCACCAGTGGGGCGAAAGTCTCGTCGAACCCCTCATCGCGGCCATACAGCGTACCGTGACGTTCCACCAGCCACGCGGTGTCATCTGGACGAAAGGGTCTAAGGTTGATGTCATCCATTCCCTATCTGACCCTATAGCCCGCTTGATTCTCAACCCGTTGCACGCTAGCACCAAGACTGAATTCCCGGAGGCACAAATGGGCATCAACACCGAACGCGAAATCGAAGCGAATCTGCAGATCGGCCCCACCGATCAGGGTATGGTGCGTCTGTTTATTGAAGGTTCCGGTATTGAGATTCCGATGGATTTTGACCCGGAAGAGGCCGAAGAAATCGCCGAGGAAATCCGCGCCGCTGCTCAGGCAGCGCGGGCAGTCAGCAGTTAAAGTCGCGGATCACGCAGCGTATGCAGCCTGCGGGCTGCGTCTACAGCAAATTTCTGGATCATCTTCTTTCTTCGCGCCGGAGCCACTTTGCTTTCCGGGCTCATTCGGATGATCTCGGCATCATATGCGTCTGCAATAATCAACCCAGTGTCTTCAGGCAGCAAATCGGTCGGAAAGTCAGTATCTACCGCCCAAAAGAATCGATCACACCATTCCAGATAGCCCTGCCACTTAGAGTCTGACTGATAGTCAGCACGACTGGATTTGCACTCGATCACCCACAGCTCGCCCTTTGGGCCCAAGCCCATTACATCGACGCGCAGACCCCGTGCCGGTACAAATTCCTCAATTGAAACATAGCCATGGGTTAACAAATGTCGCGAAACACCGCGTGCCAGTTTTTGTCCAGGTTGTAGATCGAGTGTCATATCTAAAATGTGAACAATTAGTGAACAAAAATCAAGCTCTTGACATGATACCATTTGGTATCTCATTAATATAGTACCTAATGGTATCATATGGAGTGTACCATGGACCCGAAGATTCAAAACGCGTTCCGGGCGCTTGCTGACCCTACCCGTCGGGACATTGTGCAGATGTTGGCGGCCAAGGACATGACGATCGCACAACTCACCGAACGCTTCGACATGACAAGGGCGGCGGTCAAAAAACACCTGACTGTTCTGTCAGATGGCGGTCTGATTACGGTCGAAGCAAAGGGCCGTGAACGCATTAATCGGCTTGAACCCAAGGGGATAGCCCCTGTTCTGGACTGGCTCAGCTATTTTGATCGGTTCTGGGACGACCGCCTTTCGAACTTACAAGAAGCGATAGAGAGGAATAAAAAGTGACCAATGCCGTATTGCAAAAGACCATATTCTTGCGGGCCGAGCCCGAAACTGTTTGGGCTTACCTAACCGAACCCGACCGTCTGGCAGAATGGTTCCACAAACCCGAACGACCTTTGGCAGCGGGTAATAAGCTTGAGATGTTCGGGACGACCAGCGGTGATCTTCTGATCTGGGGTGAAGTGCGTGAGGCGCGCCGCCCGGAATATCTGGAATACACATTCACCGTCAAACCAATGGGTAAAGCCGTGAGCGTGGTCAAATGGACCTTGGAACCGGTCCCGGGCGGTACACGCCTTGGCTTGTTGCACGAAGGGCTACCACAAGGGGTCGACGCCTTTGGCCTGATCCTTGCACTGGACAATGGCTGGGACGAACATTTCGGTAAGATGCGCACAGCACTGCACGAAACTGTTGATGCATAACCCCTTGTGCGAACCCGCTTCACGCCCTACTTAAGCGCTTGGCGGGTTCTGCCCTTCTCGTGCACGGCAGCATTCCGGTGGCCTTAAGCAATTCCGAGGGAGCTGGCTCTGTTCAGGTCCTGGCCTGATTATCTGGCGCCCACCTGTATACACAGGTCCTCGGGAATCAAAGCCCCACGGTTGACTGGTGGTCCCGCCACATTTTTCCTTTTCAGATCAATGATCTGGTCGCACTTCCTGCTTCACGACTGCAGGTCGGAAATTGTGGGCAACAGCTGATCCACCGTGCGGCCCCTGGGTGTTATCTGCCATGCTCATGATCTTGTAGGCGAACTGAACCCCTGCGAATACGATCCCGTTCATAAACCAGATCATCACCAATGCGATCAGTCCGATCTCTGACCCTGTAATCAGGTGGCGCAGGTTGGCAACGTTCATCGCCAGAAGCACACCGACAAAAACAGCCGAGATGACAAAGCCCCATGCAACTTGAGTGATATAAAGTCGGACCAGTTTGGGCATGGTGAACCTCCTTGCGCTCTGGTTTTCAGGCTAGTGCATATCTGGTCCGGGTAAAGGTGTCAGAACGCCTCGGGCTGAGCCTCGCGCGCCATATGATCCAGCACAGCGTTGACGAATTTGGGTTCTTTCCCTTCGGGGAAGAATGCACGGGCCACGTCGACAAACTCAGTGATGACGACTTTGGGCGGTGTGTTACTTTGGGTCAGTTCCGCTCCGGCGGCTCGAAACAGGGCGCGCAGGGTCGGATCGATGCGGGCTATGGGCCATTTCGCCACCAGCGCGCGGTCGGTCATCTGGTCGATGGGGGCCTGATAGTTCACGGCGTCATCCACCAGTTTGCGGAAGACGCTGATATCGCCATCCAGCATTTCTTCGCCTTCATAGACGGCGCCAAAACGGTGATCCAGAAACTCGGTTACGACTGCTTCAGTCGTCTGACCCGATTGCTCCATCTGGAATAGCGCCTGCACGGCATAGAGGCGTGCGGCGGATTTCATCAGGCGTTTCTGGTTGGCCGGTTTCGGCGCGTCTGTCTTGGTCATGCGATTGTGGATCCGTTGCTGTCGCCCGCCACAAGGATGGACTCGGACGGCGGCTTAAAGCCCACGCCCTTTTTGGAAGAGCCCCACTTACGGCTGAGCGCGATCAGATGCAAGGCCGCAGCGGCGGCTCCGCCGCCTTTATTCATCTTTTCAGGATTTGCGCGAACTTCGGCCTGATCGTCATTCTCGACCGTCAGAATACCATTGCCGATGCACAGGCCCTGCAGGCCCATCAGTTGGATGGCACGACTCGAGTCGTTGCAGACTGTTTCATAATGCGTGGTCTCGCCGCGAATGACGCAGCCCAGCGCGACATAGCCGTCAAAATTGCACTGACGGTCGGCCATGGCGATAGCGGTCGGAATTTCCAACGCACCGGGAACTTCGACAACCTCGCAGGTACCGCCAGCCGCCTCGATCTCGGCTTTGGCACCCGCAATCAGGTTGTCGGCAATCGCGCGGTAGAACGGAGCCGCCACAATTAGCAACTTCACCGGTTTATCGAATGTCGGTGTCGGCAGGATACCATGTTTGTCTTGTTCAGCCATTTTCAGTCTTCCTTGAGGATCGAGCGGGTTCCGACAATGGACAGCCCAAAGGCGTCGAGCCCCAGATATACAGTTTCGGGTGAATCAGTCAGCAACACCAGTTCCTGAACACCCATCTTGGATAGAATCTGCGCACCCAGGCCGGTTTGCTTGATAGTCCGCGGACCTTCATCTTCGGCAGCATAGAGAGAATTGCGGGGCTGGCGGAACAGGCAAACCACCCCCTCCCCTCTGCGGCTATCTTCTCCATCGCGCGAGGCAGCTCTCGCGAGGATTTCGGGCCGAGCCCCAGAATATCGGGTGCTTCATGCAAAGCATGGGTCCGAGTCAGGACCGGCTCGGGCGTTGTGATGTCGCCCTTGATCATCACAACATGTTCGATGCCATGGGTTTGATCGGTAAAAATCCGCATCTCCCAGTCGCCACCGTATTCCGAGGTCACCGTCTCACGCGAGGTTTCGACGACCAAATTATCATTACGCGAGCGATAGCTGATCAGGTCGCTGATTGTCCCGATCTTCAAGTCATGCTCTTTGGCGAACTCAACCAGATCGGGCAGACGCGCCATGGTGCCGTCGGGGTTCATGATCTCACAGATCACTCCCGCTGGCTTCAACCCAGCCAGACGCGAGATATCCACTGCCGCCTCGGTATGACCCGCGCGCACAAGCACCCCACCGCGCTTGGCACGCAACGGGAACACATGGCCCGGCGTCGCAATATGCGCCATCGTGTTTTGCTCGTTGATCGCGGTTGCGACGGTCAACGCGCGGTCAGCGGCTGAGATTCCAGTGGAAACCCCCTCGCGCGCCTCAATTGAAACGGTGAACGCCGTCTCGTGACGTGATGAGTTGTTAACGGCCATCATCGGCAGCCCCAGATGATCAATCCGTTCGGCTGTCATGGGCAGACAAATCAGCCCGCGCCCATGGGTGGCCATGAAGTTGATGGCATTCGCATCGGCAAATTCTGCAGCAATTACGAGGTCGCCCTCATTCTCGCGATCTTCGTGATCGACAAGAATGTACATCCGGCCTTTGCGGGCCTCTTCGATGATGTCCTCGATCGGGCTAATCGCCTCGCGCAACTGGGCCTCAACCGGTCCGGGGGTTTCAAAGCTCATGGGGTAAGCCTTTCGCATGGCAGGTTTGCTGGCGAAATAGACCACGTGCGCGTCAATGACCAGCCCGTATGCGCTCCGGTTTGTGCGATCCGCCCCTGGCATCGGAATGTGCAACAAGTAGTTCAATCTGAGACGGGCGTAAAAAACTGGCCACGGCGGGTGTAAATACCCCTGTTTCGATACGCCGATATTGTTGCCATTTTCTGAACCTTTGAGGTGCAAATGTGGGCTTTGTCCACAAATTGCCGCAATCAAGCCCTCGGAATGCCCGATATCAAAGGCACCTAAAACTCAACAATTCCCTAGTGTGTCGAGATATCGAGCCCAGTGTCCAAGACCGCCTATCTCCCTGCTTCTAATGCAGTTCTGATAAATTCCCTTTGGCGTAACAGGCTGTTATTGTTACTGGTTGCGCTGCAAATCGCATGCGCCATCGCCGTCAGCCTATATGTGGGCCGGTCATTTTGGGATTCCTCGACCCCCATCCTTTTAGGAATATCGCTCCGTCTGCTTTGCTTTATGTTCGCAAATTTCATCCTCTGGAGGCTTGGTGTTGCGATTTTTGTGGTCAAACCGAAAAAGCCAATTCATTGGATGTTGCAAGACCTGCGGACCAAACTGACAGACGTCGAAAAAGCACCCGACGTTTTGATCTGCTTCGTCAGCATCGTCGCTCTGATCGTAACCTACACATTTTTGAAGAACGAGATTCACTCGTTGAATCCCTCTCTTTGGGACACACAGTTTGCGCAATGGGACAGGTTCCTACACGGCGGTGTCGATCCCTGGACTTTGCTAAGGCCCGTCCTTGGGTCGCCAGTGATTACAACAGCTTTGAATGCGGCCTATCATATCTGGTTTCCGATGCTTTATATCGCCGTCTGTGTGGCCTGCCTAGATCGCCGTGATCCAATTCGTAGCACGGTATTCCTGGTCGCCTTTGTGCTGTGCTGGTTTGTCGGGGGTAACGTGATCGCGACGGTCTTTGCATCTGTCGGTCCTGTTTATTATGAACCCTTCAATCTGGGCACGGATTTCGTTCCGCAGATGGAATTGCTGCGTCAATCACATGAAATCAGCCCGGTTTGGGCGCTGAAAGTGCAAAGCACGCTGCTGGATGGCTTTCAAAATTCGGGGCTCGCACGAGGTATCTCTGCTATGCCTAGTATGCATGTCGCTTCAAGCGCGCTCCTGGCGCTGTATGGGTTCACTTATTCGCGGTGGCTGGGCTGGGGGCTGACGGTGTTTACCTTTGTCATCCTGTTGGGATCGGTACATCTTGCGTGGCATTACGCCATTGATGGATATGCCTCGATCCTGTTGGTCCTTTTCTTCTGGTGGCTGGCCAAAAGGCTCACGGCACGGTTCGGGCCGGGAACCTGAGGTTCAGGACATCTCGGCCAGACGGGCCACGTATCTGGCCAGAGTATCGATCTCAAGATTCACCTTGTCACCAACCGCAACATCACCCCATGTCGTGACCTCTTTGGTATGCGGGATGAAGTTGATACCGAAGTCACATCCCTCAACATCGTTGACCGTCAAAGACGTGCCGTTCAGCGCTACCGATCCTTTTGGCGCGATAAACCGAGCAAGATCAACGGGTGCGCGCAAAGTCACACGCGTGCTATCGCCCTCGTCAGCTACCGCAATCACTTCGGCTACGCCATCAACATGGCCCGAGACGATATGCCCCCCCAGTTCATCCCCGACTTTCAAGGCGCGTTCCAGATTTACCCGCGTGCCGACCTGCCAGTGATCCAGATTGGTCTTCGAAACCGTTTCGGCGCTGATCTGAACATCGTACCAGTCGTCCCCCAGCGCGATAACGGTCAGACACACGCCATCGCTTGCGATCGAAGCACCCATATCGATCCCTGCTGTGTCATAGCTGGTCCTGATCCTTGCCCGTAGGTCACCCTGCTGGTCAAGTTCGGCAACGGTGCCAATATCGGTGACGATCCCTGTAAACATTTCATCAACCCCAAGAGCCTAAATTCAATAATCGAGGTAAAGGCACCCAGCCCGACGAACAAGCCCTGCCTTGCCCAGAAACCAACAAAGAGGCATAATTTCATCCAAACGTACCACTAATATTCCTTGCGAGCAGACTATATGGCATCTTCAACCACCTGCCCTGACCGGCGTGTGTTCCTGTTCCTGCAAGGTCCCCATGGCCCATTCTTCAATGCACTAGGTGGTATGCTGCGCGCGGCCGGAGCCAAAGTCATCCGTGTTGGATTCAACGCGGGCGATCAGGCGTTTTGGAGCGACACGACCAGCTTTATTCCCTATCTGGGGAATCCCGACGATTGGCCAGCTACATTCACCGACATAGTTACACTCAATGGTGTCACTGATATCGTACTCTATGGTGATACCCGGCCTATCCATGCAAATGCGGTTCGAATTGCGAAATCACGCGGCATTACTATCCATGTTTTCGAAGAGGGATATCTGCGCCCCTGGTGGGTGACGTATGAGCGCAATGGCTCGAACGGAAACTCGCGTTTGATGGAGCTTGATGTGGAAGAGATGCAGACGGCATTGGCGCAGTCTGAGGGTCAAACCCCTCCGCCGCCCTCGCATTGGGGGGATATGCGCCAGCACATTTTCTACGGCGCGCTTTACCATTGGTTCGTGATGTTCATGAACCGGCGCTATCGAAATTTCCAGCCTCACCGCGAGCTACCGGTCGCCAAAGAGTTTCAGTTGTATTTCAAGCGCCTGGCACTGATGCCAATCCACAGATTACAGCGAAGATGGGCAACGACTCGGGTCAGGCGGGGGGGCTTTCCCTATCACCTTGTCCTGTTGCAACTGGGTCATGACAGCTCGGTGCAATCCCATTCGGATTATTCCTGCATGAGCGAGTTTCTTAGCCAGGTGATTGACGGTTTTGCCAAGGGCGCCCCTGCGCACCACCACCTCGTCATCAAAGAGCATCCGCTGGAAAACCATCGTGAACCACTTCGGCACATGGCCCAGCGCATGGCCGAAAAACTCGATATCACTGATCGCATTCACTATGTCCCGGGTGGTAAGTTGGCAAAACTTCTCGATGAAGCAAGATCAGCAGTAACCGTGAATTCAACTGCAGGCCAACAAGCCCTGTGGCGCGGCATTCCCCTGCGCAGTTTCGGACGGTCGGTATATGACAAGCCACAGTTTGTTTCCCGGCAGCCAATCGAGGCTTTTTTTGCTCGCCCCAATGCTCCGGACAGCAAAGCCTACCGGGACTATCGACAATTTCTTCTCAATACCAGTCAGATTCCGGGTGGCTTCTATTCCCGAAAAGGACGTCGACAATTATTGCGCCGCGCCGCAGATATGATGCTTATGAAACAGGGTCCATATCAGTCGGCACTGGAAGACAACGAGGCCGCAACGCCACAGTTGCATCTTGTTAAGTAACTTGAATCAACCCGTTGCTGGATGTTTGGCATTGAAACGAGTAACCTGCCCAAAACAAAGACGACTGAGGTAAATCGGCAGTGCAGCGTTTTCCTACCCGATGGATACGGGGGGCTTCCTTTGTGGTGGTCCTTGGTTTGCTGGCAGCGTGTCAGCTTCCGAAATCCGGACCGAACAAAACAGAAATCCTGGCCGGTTCTGTCGAAAACGGCGGCAACGCCTTTGTTGTCGAGGTCGACGACCGCGTGGCACGTGCCGCCTCTGCGGTTCCGCAATACGGGTTTTCACAATCTTTTCGCAGCGCCCAAAGCATTGCGTCTGATACTGTGCGTCCCGGCGATGTTCTAAATCTTAGCATCTGGGAGAATGTCGACGACGGGTTGCTGACTTCAGAAGCTGGTGGTGCGACCAATCTGGATCAGGTTCAGGTCGACAATGACGGATATATTTTCGTTCCCTACGCTGGTCGGCTGCGTGCGGCGGGCAATACCCCCGAGCAATTGCGCACCCTGATTTCCAGCAAACTGGAAGAGCAAACGCCGGATCCACAGGTTCAGGTTACGCGCACGCCGGGCAATGGGTCGACTGTTTCCTTGACCGGGACCATCGGTGCACCGGGTATTTACCCGATCGAGCGCCCGACGGGAACCTTGTCGACCATGCTCGCACAAGCGGGAGGCGTCGCAGTTGCATCGGATATTGCTTTGGTTACCGTGATCCGCGGAAATCAAAAGGGAACGATCTGGTACAACGATCTGTTCCGCAATCCGGAAACCGACATCGCATTGCGCGGCGGCGATCGCATTCTGGTTGAACAGGATAGCCGCTCGTATATTGCACTGGGTTCGACTGGGCAGTCCCGCGTGGCGTTCGAAAGTCAGGATTTATCGGCTCTCGAAGCTCTGGCACAAGTCGGGGGCCTTCAGTCGCTGTCGTCAGACCCCACCGGGATTTTCATTCTGCGCGACGAACGGCAGGACATTGCACGTAGCGTTATGGGGCGCCCTGAGCTGACGGGTGATCAACGCATGATCTACCTGTTGAACCTGACCGCACCCAACGGCTTGTTTGTTGCACGTGATTTTGTGATCCGCGACGATGACACGATCTATGTCACCGAAGCCCCATATGCACAGTGGAGCAAATCAATCTCGCTGATCGCCGGAGGACTGACGCCATTTGCGAATGTAGCGACACTTACAGGAAACTAGCGGATGTTTCCTGAACCGGAGAGCACGGCCGGGGGCGAACGCTCCCGGCTATTTGTTTACAACGGTGGTTTCCTGACACAACGGCGTGTGCGCCGGATCCTGTCTTTGTCCGGGTATGACATTCGGCTTGGTCTGCCCCAACACGAAGATCTTGTTGGGGTCTGGGGCAACAGCCCAACTGCTCATCGCGGCTTGACCATAGCGCGGAAACGCGATGTGCCCATCTTACGGGTCGAAGATGCGTTCCTGAGATCTCTGCAACCCGGACGCAGCGGCGAGGCTTCGCTGGGATTGCTGCTTGACCGTGCAGGTCTACATTTTGATCCTACTACGCAATCCGATCTGGAAACCCTGCTTACGACACATCCGCTGGATGACACTGCCCTGCTGGATCGCGCGCGCGGCGCGATTGCGCGCCTACGCGAATTGCACCTCAGCAAATACTCTGCCTACGATCTTGACCAACCACCCCCTGAACCCGGCTACGTTCTGGTGATTGATCAGACCCAGGGAGATGCGGCCGTTACTGCGAGCCACGGCGACTATGCGCGGTTCCGCGAGATGCTGGTCATTGCACAAGAGGAAAACCCAGGCGCACGCGTCATCATCAAAAGCCATCCCGAAACGACCGCTGGTCATCGGAAAGGGTATTTTTCTGATCAAGATCTGAGTGACCGCGTGTCCATTCTGCACCGCCCGATAAGCCCTTGGTCACTGTTGGAAGGCGCTATCGGTGTTTATACTCTGTCGTCACAGATGGGATTTGAAGCCATTCTGGCGGGACATAAACCCCGAGTGTTCGGGCAACCGTTTTACTCAGGGTGGGGGCTGACACAGGACGACATCTCCCTCCCCCGTCGACAACGCAACCTCACGCGGGCGCAGCTTTTTGCTGCAACAATGATCCTGTATCCGCGCTGGTACGACCCATATCAAGACTGCTTGTGCGAATTGGAAACCGTGATCGATACACTCGAGGCGCAGACCCGCGCTTGGAGACAGGATCACAAAGGTTGGACTGCATCGGGTATGCGGGTGTGGAAGCGGCGGCGCCTGCAGCGCATTTTCGGTCAACACGGTAAGTTGCGTTTTACATCCGAGCAGCCAAAAGATACCACACATCCCCATATGGCCTGGGCGAGCCAAGCGCGTGATACCTTGAGCGCAACACGCGTCGAGGATGGCTTTCTACGCTCGTGTGGATTGGGTGCGGAATTGGTGCCGCCGCTTTCGCTTGTGACCGATGATATCGGTATTTACTACGACCCGACCCACCCCAGCCGGCTAGAGGAATGGATCACTGCGCGCGAGACGTTGCGACCGGACCAGAGGCTCCGATCAGAACGGCTGATAGCCCGGTTACTCTCTGACGGCCTGAGCAAGTACAACGTCGGTAGTCCTGCCCCGGACCTGCCGAAAGGCCATCGCATTCTGGTGCCGGGGCAGGTAGAAGATGACGCCTCGATCAGACTGGGTACAAGCAATATTCGCAACAACCTCGACCTGCTGCGTGTAACGCGCGAGGCCAACCCTGATGCTGTTCTAATTTACAAACCTCACCCGGATGTCGAAGCCGGACTACGAGAAGGCAAAATCGAATCAAATTTGGCTGACATTGTGGTCAAGCGCACCGACCCCGCCACCCTGATGTCTCAGGTAGACGAGGTTTGGACTATGACCTCTCTGCTGGGGTTCGAAGCTTTGCTGCGCGGCGTCAAGGTCACGACGCTAGGCGCGCCATTCTATGCTGGGTGGGGGTTGACGACAGATTTGGGGGCGGTGCCTGCTCGTCGCGGCGCGCAGCCTTCATTGATGGGCTTGGTACATGCAACCCTGATCGACTACCCGCGATACTTTGATCCCGTGACCGGGCAGGCTTGCCCAGTCGAGATCGCGGTTGAGCGGCTTGCGCACGGCGCACCAACGGCGACAGGACCTATGAACCGCCTTCTGTCCAAGCTACAAGGAATGATGGCAACGCATGCGCGTTGGTGGCGCTGAGGCCTAATGCGTGACGCGCGCCCAACGGTGCAGGATATCACCGCCAACAACCTGCGTTTCGATCAGATCGAACCGGGGTGCGGTTTCCAAAGTATCCAACCCTAAGGCTCCGATCGCCGAAAGACCCTCGGCTCCGATCGTAAGCCCGGCGGTGAAACCAACCAGCTCATCGACCAGATCACTTTCTAGCAAGGACGCAGCCAAAGCTGATCCGCCTTCACAAAAGACGCGCGTCAACCCCGCTTGCCCGAGCTGGTGCAGCAGATCAGCGGCTTCAACGTGATGATCGTCCAATGCGCATGGGATCAGTCGCGCACCAAGCCCCTCCCAGGTGCGGGCGCGATCAGGATCCGGATGAGGACCATGGCAGAGCCAGACCGGAATTTTGGACGCGGTCCGCGCGAGATGCCCCATCAAAGGCAAGTCCAGATGCCGAGACACCACCACGCGGACCGGCTGGCGTTCTACGCCTAAATCGCGAACCGTCAGCGACGGATCATCAGCCCGCGCCGTTCCCGCGCCGACCATGACCGCATCATGGCGGGCCCGCATTGCGTGCACTGCACGGCGTGCATTGGGGCCGGTGATCCACTGGCTGTGCCCGGTTTCCGTGGCAATCCGACCATCAAAGCTGCTGGCCAGTTTCAGTGTTACAAACGGTCGACCTTGCTCGGTTTTCAGAAAGAACCCCGCGTGATCCCGTGCCGCCTGTTCGGCCAGAACCCCGGTAACGACATCAATCCCAGCTTCACGCAGCAAGGCGAACCCTTGTCCAGCCACACGCGGGTCACTGTCTTCGATTGCCGAGACAACGCGTGCAATTCCAGCCTCGATCAATGCTTCGGCACAGGGTGGCGTTTTTCCGTGATGCGAGCAGGGTTCAAGAGAGACATACGCTGTCGCCCCTTGTGCCGCCTCGCCTGCTTGGGCAAGTGCGATGGGTTCGGCATGCGGGCGGCCTCCGGGCTGCGTCCAGCCGCGTCCGACAACACGCCCATCGCGCACGATCACGCACCCGACGGACGGGTTCGGCCAACACGTGCCCTGGCCGCGCCGCCCCAAAGACAAGGCAAGCGCCATAAATCGCTTATCTGCTTCGTTCACTCGTCCGTCGAAGGTTGCGGCGGGCGCAACTCGTGGACAAACTCCTCGAAATCGTCGGCCGCCTGGAAATTCTTGTACACACTCGCAAAACGAACATATGCGACCGTATCAATCCGGGCCAGCGCTTCCATGACAATCTCACCGATTTTGTTCGATGGGATATCGGTTTCACCCATGCTTTCCAATCGGCGAACGATACCCGAAATCATCTGGTCGATCCGCTCCGGATCAATCGGCCGCTTCTGCATCGATATGCGGATTGAACGCTCAAGTTTGTCGCGGTCGAAATCTTCTCGTTTTCCATTGGTCTTGATCACAACCAGATCGCGCAACTGCACACGTTCATAAGTCGTAAACCGTCCGCCGCAGGCCGGACAAAACCGGCGTCGGCGGATCGCGACGTGATCCTCTGCCGGGCGTGAATCTTTGACCTGAGTATCGATATTTCCGCAAAACGGGCAGCGCATCCGCCGTCTCCTCGTCCCTAGTTCGGCCTCTTTTGTAAGCGCTGCGGCTTACTTATCCACAACTATAGGGCAGCCGCTAGGGTTTGGGTAGTCGGAATTTTCCACCCCAATATGAAGCGTCACGCAAAGTGTGCAGCGACCTTTCTCATATGCGGTGCATTGCGATGTTCAAACACGTAAATCCCCTGCCATGTGCCCAACACAGGTGCCCCACCCCTCACCGGGATCGACAACGAAACCGGCATCATCGCAGCTTTGATATGAGCTGGCATGTCATCCGGCCCCTCATATGTATGGCGCAGATAAGCCATCGAAGGATGGTCGGAAGGCGGCACAAGCCGGTCATAAAAGGCATGTAAATCGGTCTGCACTTCTGGATCAGCGTTTTCCTGAATCAGCAAAGAACAAGAGGTGTGCCGCACAAAGAGGGTCAGCAGGCCATCTGATACCGGCCTCAGCCAATCGCACACAGGGGCGGTGAACTCATAAAGCCCCGCACCCTGCGTTGAGATCGAGAATTCGGTCTGCACCGCAGATCACCTAAAGTTAATGCGACGACTGCACCGGCCATTTGCACCTTGCACAGACATACTGTCGCCGGCTTTGAACCCAACCGATATACTGCCTTGCTGGTCTGCATTTGCAGGTGGTTTGAGCGAAAACTGCACCGCCGTCTTTCGGCCGGTCGTCACGCTTGGCCCATAGCCACGCAGAACATAAATACGCTGTTGCCACCCCGCACCCAAAGACCGTCGTGCGAAATCCGCCGCAGCACACCAATATCCATCGACATCTCTGCGCGCCCTTGGGATGACTTCGAATTCCGTATTGCTGATTGCTTCGGTTTGATATCCGTTTGGCGCCGCGCTGGTCATTGCCGGAGAACCGAGCAATATGATTGCGCCCAACGTAACTGATAATATCTGTTTCATCCTCGTCATCTTCCTGTTTCCACCTGAAATATACCTAGTGCGCCTCACCACTCCAAACAGTAGAGATCACAATCAATTCAAACTGACCTCAATTCGTTCCGATCCGGCTCAAGCCACCCGTTATATCGGATCAGCAAACCCAGGCCGGGCACATGGGCAGAGATGTCAAAACAAAAGCGGTCCATTGAATCTTGGGTTTCTGTCGAGGCTGACTGCGGCAGCAGAAACTTTGGACAAGGTATTCCAAACAAGGCGAGCCGACGGATTTGAAGCGAAAGCCCTGCCTCGGTTCGTACAGGCTGTAACCAAATTGCGAGCCCCCCGATCCTTTCGTGGACGCAATTGTATCTCTGGTCGAAACTAATGCGTGAACATGTCTCATGCCCGGAAAAGTCCCGCTTCCAAATCCAATGCCCTTTTGTTCGATGTATAGTGAGAGTGACCTGAAGGTCGTCCCCTTCTGGCGGGAATCCTCCGATGCGCAAAGCCAGGGCGACCAATGGCCCCCGACCTCGGATTATGCTGCATTTTCCCGAATATTGCCCCTCAGCCGAGTGCAGTTTTTGAATTGCTTCCGGCAGCTTTTCATCCACACCCAGAACTTGCAGGAACGGGTCGTGCTCAGAAGCCATCTGAAGCGAACCGGGACCGAAGGCTAGCATCGGGAACCAAACAACAGTTGTAACGACCAAACAACGCATATCGATTACGGGCAATCGAGTGATACAGCCGATCCTTCACAAACACTGGCAAATATCGGCACAAGGACAGCAAGAACCAAGCTCCCGGTAAGGCGCGCATCGCGGCGGCAAAAGCATCAAGCTTCTGGTGAACTTCACCATCGACGATGACCAGATTGGTCTCAAAATCCTTGGTCGGGAGATTCAGCCGTGAATAGAGTCTCCTCCCCAACTCCGACTGGGCGGTCGCAAATCTGAACTTTTGGTCCCGATCATGGCGCAACATGAACTGAAAAAACTGCGAACACAAAACGCATTCACCGTCAAAGACAATCAAATCAGTTTCAATGTCTGGCAAGTCAGGCACTGTAAATCCAAATACCACCATCAATTCAAGAAGATACTGGCACGGCATAAATCTCGCAGCAATGCGACATGACCGACCAATAAGGAGAGCTGTGCCGGGGAACCCATTGAAACGGCTTGGTGGACCGTCTGCTTGGGCTCGACCTTATCCCCAAAAGGTGCTGACCCGGCAACGATGGATATTTAGGTGTCACTTCTGCGGTATTCTTGGCAATTTCGGCCAAATCCTTTCGAATATCCGACACGTCACAAGTGTCGGTAACAGAGGCTGGCAAAATACAGCGCCTTTCCGCTATCGTGATCAGATTATCAGGATGAGTTTCGGACAAGGTTATGGACGTCGATATTTCACGCATTCAATTGCTGATGCGCGCCCTCGAACAACGCGCGAGCTTATCGGTTGTCGATCAAGTTTTGAAAAACAGCGCATTGACCCGGATCGATGTTGAAGCACCTGCCGCACTATGTAGCGCCCGCAAAGAGGCCATGTTTGTTCGCCATGCCTGTGATGCGCTCGGCGACATCACATTCGGTGCAGGCGCGGGGTTAGAGTTCAATTCTTCCTCCAGTGTGACGGCATATATCAGTAAATACTCGCGGGATCTGAAACAGGTGTTGGAAAACACTACGCGGTTTCATGGTATCATCGACCCCGCACTGGCGTTCAGTCTGCGTGTTTCCGGCAACTCCGCCTCATTGGAGGCTGAATGGAAAGACCCAAGTTTTTCGCGATATCATCGTCGAACCGAGTTTTTGTTGTTCGCAAGCATTGCTCGGATGCGGGCTTTGACGCAGGTGAAACTGTATCCTATCGAAATACGATTTCAGCACAGTGTGGGGCGACATGCGGACACATTTCAAAAGATCGGAGGCTTTCCACTAAAGTTTGAGGCTGAACGGTTGGAGGTTATCTTATCACTACCCTCACTCGAAACACCGATCCCAACCTATGATCCCAGTCTGCGGGCGCATCTGCTGGAATATGGCGAGCGTCTGCTGGCGGAAGGACGTAAGCCAAAACAAAAAAACCGTGCACAGATCGAAGGGTTAATCACCAGGTCAATGCCCGGAGGGGTAATTCAGGCGGATGAAGCCGCCTCTCAACTTGGCCTCAGCCCGCGCACACTTGCCCGTCGTCTGGCGGATGAAGGCACTTCCTACCGCGAGATTGTCGAAGATCTGCGCTGTGATCTTGCGCAAACATTTATCAAAAACGGCATGAATCTAGCTGAAATCTCGTATTCTTTGGGCTATTCGGATCAGGCTGCGTTCTCGACGGCTTTCAAACGCTGGACCGGTCAGGCCCCGACCGCGTTCCGTAAAAGGGTTTCACGTCCGCTTACACATAAAGGAAAGTAGCCGGGGGTCATCGGCGCTGCCGCCTCACCCCGGCCTGTCCATGAGTGGACAATGAGCACATAGGTACAGCGGCGCAACGCAACATGCGATATTTCGCCAATTTGATTTGTTGTTCAGACAATGTGAGGTGCGGCATGAAAAAGGCGCCTCGTGGGCGCCTTTGACTTATTGATCCAGGAAGGACCGAAGCTTCCGCGATCGGCTAGGATGCTTTAGCTTACGCAGCGCTTTGGCCTCGATCTGGCGAATACGTTCGCGGGTAACACTGAACTGCTGACCCACCTCTTCCAGAGTGTGGTCAGTGTTCATGCCGATACCAAAGCGCATCCGCAAAACCCGTTCCTCGCGCGGGGTGAGGGAGGCAAGAACCCGCGTGGTGGTTTCCTTGAGGTTCTCCTGAATCGCGCTGTCGAGCGGCAGCACGGCATTCTTGTCCTCAATGAAATCGCCAAGCTGGCTGTCTTCTTCGTCGCCGATGGGCGTTTCGAGGCTGATCGGCTCCTTGGCGATTTTCATCACCTTTCGAACTTTCTCGAGCGGCATTTGCAGCTTTTCTGCCAGTTCTTCCGGAGTCGGCTCGCGACCGATCTCGTGCAGCATCTGGCGACCAGTCCGAACCAGTTTGTTGATCGTCTCGATCATATGTACCGGAATACGGATCGTGCGCGCCTGATCCGCGATTGACCGCGTGATCGCCTGACGGATCCACCAAGTGGCGTAGGTCGAGAACTTATAACCACGGCGGTACTCGAACTTGTCCACTGCCTTCATCAGACCGATGTTACCTTCCTGAATAAGATCAAGGAATTGCAGGCCGCGGTTCGTGTACTTTTTGGCGATCGAGATTACCAGGCGCAAGTTGGCTTCAACCATTTCTTTCTTGGCCTGCCGCGCCTCTTTCTCGCCTTTCTGAACCTGCTGCACGATGCGGCGGAATTCAGGGATATCCAGACCGACATATTGACCGACCTGCGCCATGTCGTTGCGCAGTTCCTCGACCTTAGCGGTCGAGCGTTCAATGAACATCTGCCAACCCCGGCCCGGCTTTTCGGCCATCTCGGCCAGCCAGTTCGGATCCAGCTCACGCCCGCGATAGGCGTCGATGAATTCACGACGGTTGATCCGGGCCTGGTCGGCCAGTTTCACCATTGAGCTGTCCAGCGACATGACCCGGCGGTTGATGCCATAAAGCTGGTCAATCAGCGCTTCGATACGGTTGTTGTGCAGGTGTAGACCATTTACCAGCTCAACAATTTCCGCACGCAGCTTCTGATAGGTCTCTTCGTCCTTTTCGCTGAACGATCCATCTTCATTCAGAGTAGCCGAAATTCGGCTATCCTGCATCTCGGAGAGCATCGCAAAGTCGCTGGAAATCCGCTCTAGCGTAGTCAGAACCTGATCCTTCAGCGCTGCTTCCATCGCAGCAAGTGACATATTGGCCTGATCGTCTTCGTCATCGTCGTCGTCGTTGGCAATCGGGTTGCCATCGGCATCCAGCTCTGGGCCTTCATCCTTGGCGGGTTTGGCTGCCTGAACCGACGATGTGTCAACGACCGGCTCCTGTACGTCACCATCTTCATCCAACTGGTTGCCGAACGTTGTTTCAAGATCAATAACGTCGCGCAACAGAATGTCTTCGCTCAACAATTCGTCGTGCCAGATCGTGATCGCCTGGAAGGTCAGTGGGCTTTCGCACAGGCCGGCGATCATAGTATTCCGACCAGCCTCGATCCGTTTGGCGATGGCAATCTCGCCCTCGCGGCTAAGCAGTTCGACTGATCCCATCTCGCGCAGATACATGCGTACGGGGTCATCAGTACGATCCAGCTTTTCGGTAGCCGCACCAGCCAGCGCAACTTCGCGTGGGCCTTCGGTCGTGACCAGTTCGGTCGAACCTTTATTCTCTTCTTCCTCGGCCTCTTCATCTTCGATGATGTTGATGCCCATCTCGGACAGCATCGACATCACGTCTTCGATCTGTTCCGAGCTGACCTGATCAGGTGGCAGAACCTGATTAAGCTGGTCGTAGGTGATGTAACCTTTCTCACGGGCCTCGGCGATCATTTTCTTGACCGCTGCCTGGCTCATATCAAGCGAGATCTCCTGTTCCTGCTCGTCGGATTTGCGGTCTTCGTTCGTATCCTTGGCGGCCATTCAATGCTCCTGCAGGGATGGGTGATTCGTTTTGACCGAATCATTAGCGCGTAGAAGTGATTCGGCCACCCGTTTACCTGTTTTTCTTTTCCAGTGCCTTACGAAAACACCACTTTATCGGCGTTTCCGCTCAAAATTGATACCCGACATGATCGCTTCAAACGCGTCTTTCTCGTCACGGTTGATTCGCGCACCATTGTCGGCGATGTCAAAAACGGCCCTGTCTTCGTTCTGGCTGCGGCTTGTCCGGTTGCGCTCTTCGGCGGCTTGCGCCAGCCGATATGTCAGCGCCTCATCGGCCAGATCAGACAATTCCTCCGCCGCTTCGGCAATCTCAGCATCCAACCCCCGGAGCGCTTTGATCTTTGCGAGTTCCTCGGCCAGCGTCATCTGGGCCTTTTCAACGTCGCCTGGTTTGTACACACAGGGGATCACTGCGACATGGCGAAGGGCCAGAAGGTTTTCAAGGGGTTCCGGCCCCAAATTTTGAACGATGTGGTCTCTCAGATTGTCCGGGTCGTCAATCGCGTGGCGCAAGATCGCCCCGCGCAATGCTGCATGATCGGGATAGTGACATTCCATTTCTTCTAATTGGTGTTCGAATTGGATCACAACTTGTGGATTTAGAATAGCAATTGCCAGAATGGCCGCTTCGCGCAATTGAATATCCGCGTTCTCGGACGACGCCAGAAACGATGCGCGCGCACCGGGCGTGGCAGGCTGGGTCTGCGGTTGCCATTTTCCACGCGGCTGCCACGTTCGATTTTGCGATTGTCTCTGAGGGCGAAATAATTGCCAGCGCAGATCCTTAATTTCCTGCCCGTAATGCGATCGGATCGAGGGGTCGCGGATCAGCTTGATCTTCTCACGCAGGGATTTATCCAACGCCGCCTTCCGTTCAGGGCTGTCGAACACCTTGCCTTCCGTCTCACGTTGCCACAGCAGCTTGACCATCGGAATGGCCCCTTCCAGAACGGCTTGCACCGCCCCCGGTCCTTCGGCACGCAGAAGATCGTCTGGGTCCTTGCCTTCGGGCATGAGTGCAAATCGCAAGGATTTGCCTGCCTCCAGCAATGGCAGGGCCAGATCGATCGCCCGCATCGCGGCGCGCAGGCCCGCTGTGTCACCATCCAAGGCAATGATCGGTTCATCTGAAACACGCCAGAGCAACTGTAGTTGATGTTCGGTGATCGCTGTTCCTAATGGCGCCACCGACGCGCCAAAGCCCGCCTCGGCCAGCGCGATTACGTCCATGTAACCCTCGGCAACGATCAGGGGCTGCCCCTTCCCAGCCGCCTGTCTCGCAGGACCGTGGTTATAGAGGCTACGGCCTTTATCGAACAAATCGGTCTCGGGCGAGTTCAGGTATTTTGCGTTGTCATTCGGGTCCATCGCCCGACCGCCGAAGGCAATGCAACGCCCGCGTGGGTCGCGGATTGGATACATGATGCGATTTCGGAACGTGTCATATGGTTTTTTGCCCTTGTTGGACGGTTTGACCAGACCCGCCGCAAGGATCAAATCATCGGCTACATTCTTGCCGGTCAGATGATCCCACAGCGCCTGCCAGCCGTCGGGGGCAAACCCGATCTCCCATCGATCCAACGCCTGCGCATCCAGCCCTCGGCGGGTCAGGTAATCGCGCGCCTCGGCCCCTGCCCCGGTCTTGAGTTGCAAGCGAAAGAACTGAACCGCTTGCTCCATGACGTCGGCGAGTTGCGAGCGTCTGTCCTGTTTCTCCTGCGCTTTCGGATCGCGCGCAGGCATCGGCATCCCCGCTTCACGCGCCAGAATCTCGACCGCTTCGATGAACGAGACATTCTCGGTCTCTTTCACAAAGCTGATAGCATCGCCTTTGGCATGGCACCCAAAGCAGTAATAGAATCCCTTCTGATCATCGACGTGGAATGAGGCGGTCTTTTCGTGATGAAACGGGCAAGGCGCCCACATATCACCCTTGCCCTGATTGGATTTGCGCTGGTCCCACATGACCTTACGCCCAACAACCTGAGACAGGCTGAGGCGCGTGCGCAATTCATCCAGAAATCCGGGGGGCAAAGACATGGGTCAAACCTGCCAGAAATGAAAACGCGAGCCAAGGGGATGGCGCGCGGTTGTCCACAGAGAAATGATCTGTCTGTGGATTATTGCTGTAAACACAACTCCAGCCAAGCGGCACCGAGATCTTTTTTGCGCACGTCGCGCATTTTCTGTTCGTACACCCAAGGTGTGATCAACGGAATCGCCGCATTGTAGTTCTCGGGCCACGTCGGACCACTGTCTGCTACTGCCTGCGCCACGTCGCGTTCCTTGACCCGGTCCAAACGTGCCTTCTGAACCGCAGCCACGACATCGGCCTGATACTTGCAACTTTGCTCTTTAGTCTCCTGAGCAGCCAAGGGTGAGGCCAGCAAGGCCGCGACAATGGCAATACGCAACATGGGGTTCTCCCGGATTCGTTTCCTTTGGCGCAGCTTAACCCTGCACAGCAACACCTTCCATCGCCGATTTCAATTTGTGCCTCAGTCGAATCCCAGGCGGCTAACAACAGCTGCATTTTCTGCGAGTGCAACACTAGGCACAGACTCTTTGCAGATGTTTCAACATCTCGCGTACAGTCATATGGCGGCGTATCACAGTTTCCTCTGTAGAAGCGTAGTACCCGAGGTATATTGGACATCGACATAAACGTCGTCCTGGTCCAATTCCGTAACGACTAACGGCATATCGATCGATCTTTCTGCGAAACTGAATAGGACAAATCGAAAAAAGCGGCCACCCATGGGGCGGCCGCTTTTAGAAATTCGATTGCCTGAGTGCTCAGAGTCCTTTTGCCCGATAGCTTTTTGAGACCCGATCAATCGCCACAATATAAGCTGCAGTGCGCAGGTCATCGACATCAGCTCGGTCATGCCAAACCTCGCTCATAGCCTGATAGGCGATGCGCATCGTGTCATCGAGGCCTGAGCGCACCAGCTCCAACTCGTCAGCACCCTTAAGGTATTTGGCCTTGAAGTTCGGCGACATCGACCAGGCATCACCCAGGTATCGATCAAGCCGCTCAAGCTCGCTGACGATCAATTCATGGCGCGCTTCTTCCTGGCGGCGCTGCATGCGGCCAAAGCGGATATGGCTAAGGTTCTTGACCCACTCAAAATAGGATACTGTAACACCGCCCGCATTTGCATACATATCGGGGATAATGACTGTACCTTTGTTGCGCAGGATTTCATCTGCGCCCGCCGTGACCGGACCGTTTGCAGCCTCGATAATCAGCGGCGCTTTGATCCGTTCTGCATTAGACAGGTTAATCACCCCTTCCAGTGCGGCCGGGATCAGGATATCGCACTCGGATTCAAGCACCGCACCGCCCTCGGCTGAATGCGTCGCATCCGGATAGTCTTTCACGCCGCCATGCTTAACGATCCACTGACGCACCGCTTCAACATCAATGCCATCGGGATTGTATAATGCGCCATCCCATTCGATGATGCCAATCACGCGCGATCCGTCTTCTTCACTGAGGAATTTTGCCGCGTGGTAGCCCACATTGCCCAAGCCCTGCACAACAACTCGCTTGCCGTCCAATTTGCCTGTCATACCAGCCTTTTTGACATCTTCCGGATTCCGGAAGAATTCGCGCAACGCATATTGAATGCCGCGGCCGGTCGCTTCGACCCTACCTGCGATACCCCCAGCGTTTAGCGGTTTACCCGTCACACAGGCGCGCGCGTTGATATCTGTCGTGTTCATCCGGGCATACTGGTCGGCCATCCACGCCATTTCGCGTTCGCCTGTTCCCATGTCGGGCGCGGGGACGTTCTGAGACGGGTTGATCAGATCGCGTTTAGCCAATTCATAGGCGAAACGGCGGGTGATCTGCTCTAGCTCGTGTTCTTCATATTGGCGCGGATCGATACACAACCCGCCTTTCGACCCCCCAAATGGCGCTTCGACCAAAGCGCATTTGTAGGTCATCAGAGCCGCGAGCGCCTCAACCTCGTCTTGGTTCACCGCGAGAGCATAGCGAATACCACCTTTGACCGGCTCCATATGTTCTGAATGAACCGAGCGGTATCCGGTGAATGTGTGAATCTGCCCTCTCAGCCGAACTCCGAACCTGACTGTGTAGGTGGCGTTACATACCCTGATCTTTTCTTCCAGTCCGGGCGGCAGATCCATCAGAGACGCAGCTCTGTTGAACATCAGATCAACACTCTCACGAAAGCTGGGTTCTATAATGCCGGTCATACAATCCTCCGTACTGGCAAATGACAAACGTCATGACGTTTTGTCGCACTGCTTGTAATTTACCGCAATCAGTAACTGCACTTATTTTAAGCAATTTGCGAAAGGCCAATCGACGTGTTCGAAGTGAGTCGACCATCGATCACCTACGCGCAATTGTCCCGAAGCGGGAAACAAAGACAGCGAAAACGCCACGAATAAAGCTGAAAACCGTTAAAAACGAGCAGCATAGTGACGATCACGCCTAATTCTCGCCACGATCCCTGTATAATTAATTAGCGCTGCAAACCGCTGGCATTGGTGCGCCCTGTCGACAGAGGAATTCACTATGCGCAATTATGATTTAAAAGAATTGTTTAACTTTTTGTGCCGAGAAAACAGGTGCGCCCGACGCTTGCGGCAATTTGCATCTGAAACAGAAGGCACGATGACGATCCTTGCGCTCTTCTTGGTGATGATTGTCTTCACCGTTGCCGGATTTGCCGTCGATATCATGCGTTACGATCGGGAAAGGGTGCGACTGCAATATGCCCTTGATCGCGCCGTTTTGGCAGCAGCGGACCTGGATCAGGAGCTTTGCCCCCGTGTTGTCGTCAACGATTACATTACCAAGGAAGGCTTCAACCCTGATATTATCAGCAATATCGAAGTCGAACCCGAGACATGTAAGACAAATGCGGATGGCTCTGTTGAACAGATCGCCGAGCTTGAAGGCAAGCGCAAGGTTGTAGCCAGTGCTGACATGACCGTTGAGACCCACTTTATGAAGTGGAGTGGTGTCGATCATATCGATTCAACCGCGACCAGCGTTGCCGAAGAATCGATTGGTAACGTTGAAATCTCGTTGGTTTTGGATGTGTCAGGCTCAATGCGCGGAACAAAGCTGACCAACCTACAGAAGGCCGCAAACGACTTTATTGATGAAATGGTTCTGAAGTCAGAAGAAGGTAGATTGTCAATTTCGATCGTACCCTATTCCGAACAGGTCTCGGTGCCTGACTATCTGATGGATGCCTTGAATACGATCGGTGCCAACGAAGTTGCAAATTGCATCGACTTCCAGGCCTCGGACTTCACGACAACCAATTTCAACTATTACGATATCGTCGATGATGGCGGGAATATCATTAGGAAGGGGGATTACATTCCTCAAACCTTACACTTCAAGGACAGCGGCACAAACGACAGAAGATTCAGTGATACTTTGGTATCCAGTAACATTTGCCGGCTTGAATCCGCGACCGATCAACGGGAAATGACGGTTATCCAGAATGACCCGGATATTTTGAAGGACCAGATTGATAATCTGGTCGCAAGCGGCTGGACTTCGATTGATCTTGGATTGAAGTGGGGCTTGACCTTGCTTGATGACAGTATTCAGCCATTGATTGCCCAGATTGCAGACAGCTCCGAAATCCCAGACTCGTTCGCCATTCGGCCTGCACCGAACACCACGACAGACACCCTTAAGGTACTCGTGCTGATGACGGATGGGGAAAACACCTATCAGCATAAGGTAAACTCACCCTATAACGAGGGTGGCTCCAATATTTATTGGAACGAAAGTGCACAGACTTATTCCATCTATGATGATGAAAATGGGCATTGGGCTTGGCCAAATGTAAATACCACCATTTGGGATAATAATACCGGCGGGTACTGGACACGTGACAAGTTCCAGGATCATGCGCACGGAAATGGTACCTACAAACGATATCGTTGCCGGGATTACTACAATGGCACCTGTTACGATATCGACAGATCGAATGATCGCGACTTCAACGAAAGCGGTTCGTCGCCAGCAGAACTAGAATGGCCTGATGTCTGGGCACATACGGAGAAAAACGCGATCCGGAATATGTTCCGCCATGCCTACGGTTGGACCCGTGGCAATGAATTCGCGGCTGCGTCGACCACCGAAATCGGCCCTTCAACCAAAAATCCACGGGTTGTCGATCTTTGCGTAGAAGCTGAGAAAGAAAAAGTCATAATTTTCTCGATCGCTTTCGAAGCCCCCTACGGCGTCAAGCAGATGCTGAAAGACTGCGCGATCAAACCTGCCCGCTACTACGAAGCAACTGGCACACAGATTGAACGTGTCTTCGATTCAATCAGCACTTCGATTCAAAACCTGAGGCTGACCCAATGATCATGTCGTTGCGAATACGGGCGCAAAGGTTCTGGCGTAAAGAGGATGGCGCATCCTCGAGCATTGAGTTTATGTTCTGGTTCCCTCTCTTCTTATATGTCGCATATTCTGGCATGGACCTGGGATTGATCTCATTTCGCCACGCCGACCTTGAGCGGTCGTTGGACATGACGATCAGGGAGGTTCGACTGAATCGCCTGCCGCCTGGCGAAGACACGTGGGATCATGCCCTTCTGAAGAAGATGGTGTGTGAGAACGCAATCATTTCCGACTGTTCTGAAAATCTCGCGCTTGAGATGAAATCCATTGACCCCCGCGTCGGCAACCAGCTGGATCCTACGCCTTATTGCGTTGATACACCGGCGACGATCAGAAAACCCGAAGATGTTGCCTTTGAATTGGGAACCTCGAACGAAATGATGATTATTCGAGCCTGCCTCGAAGTCTCGCCTGTATTCGGCCTCTCCATGATGAACGATCTGGTAAGGCAAGATAATGACGGGCAGTGGGAAATACACGCCTCTTCTGTGTTTGTTCATGAACCATTTGGAGGCTCATCAAGTACTCCCACTGGAGGTGGCACTTCTGAACCGGAGGACGTAGCAGATGCCGGCGGCTAATTTCTCAATCAGAGGCGCAATTGCAAGAGCCGTTCGTCGCTTCCGGCGTCGGGAAGACGGCATCATGTCTGTTGAAGCCATGCTGATATTGCCGTTGCTATACTGGTCTATGCTTGCTTCATACACCTACTATGACGCCTATCGGCAAAGTGCGCGTAATATCAAGGGTGCCTACGCGGTTGCCGATGTGGTTTCGCGTGAAGATGGCAATGTGACCGAAGCCTACGTAAACACGATGTATGATCTTTTGGAGACCTTGGTCGATACACGCGCACCAGTGACGTTGCGGATGACCTATCTTACATTTGATGCCGAGAACGACATCCATAATGTACTGTGGTCCTGCGTTCGTGGCACAGGCCTGCCGAAATGGTCAAACGCAGACATTGACGACATTAAGCCTCGGCTACCCGCGATGCCTGACAATGGATCAATGATCGTGGTCGAAACCCGGAACACATATCGGCCGCCATTCTATATCGCATTCGAATTCGCCGAATTTGACATGAACAACCTTGTGTTCACTCATCCGCGCGTATTCGACAATATCGTCAATACTGATCCGTCCTGCGTCGTCTAGCTACGACCTTTCGGCAAGCAGTCCGGTCAGTATCTCGGACATGAATTTGGTTTCGGCGGCGGACGTCATTCCGCCGATACCAATGCGGCGCCCGACACGCCACCAAAGGCCTGGAAACCAGTCAAACGATCCTGCCGTGCGGGTTTTGATAATAAATCCATTCGATGGTTTGAACGCAAATACACCCCGGTCGACTGTTTCAACCTCTTCCACTTTGCAAATCACCTGCCCCGAGCTGGTGCGTAAATCGGTAGAGGTCAGTTCGATCCTGCCCTGAGTCGAATGCCACATGTGATGCGACAACCAGAAAGCCCCAATTCCCACAACAAACAGGAATATCTGCCAACCAAGATCCGGAGGCGATGCTATCGCGACATAAATCACCAACGCTCCGACAGTGGCCAACATCCCTACTCCGGTCCATCGGCGCGCGGATGAGGCCTGAATAGAGGCCAGAACTTCGTCTTGCATGTCACTCTCCCCGTTACTCGTCTGCTCTAGCTGGTTTGATATGCAAAGAACAACACCCATGTCGCTGGTCTGAGCGTGATTGCACAGACTGCGTGTTCCTGCGCAAATTGATTACGCCGGGACTGGCCATAAATTGCTGCTAAGCAATCAGGAGGCTAAAATGTCCCTCAGACCGATCCTTGAGACGCGCACTTCGGTTCCAACAATGGAAGGCGCGGGTGTCAAACTTCATCGCGCATTCGGGTTTCAAGACCCGTCGGAACTGGACCCTTATCTATTGTTTGATGACTTTCGGAACGACAACCCGCAAGATTTTGTGGCCGGTTTTCCATGGCATCCACATCGCGGCATCGAAACGATCACCTATGTCCTGTCCGGTTCAGTAGAACACAGTGACTCGCTGGGTAATAGCGGCACTTTGGGTGCAGGAGACGTTCAATGGATGACGGCCGGGTCTGGTATTCTGCATCAGGAAATGCCCAAAGGCTCGGGCAGCGGCCAGATGCACGGTTTTCAACTATGGGGCAATCTTCCATCGGATCAAAAGATGACTGCCCCGCGCTATCAGGACGTCCAAAGTACCGATATTCCCGAGATTATCGAAGACGATGGTACGGCGGTCCGGGTAATAGTCGGCACTTTCTGGGGCCGTACAGGTCCTGTCGACGGGATCGCTGCAGATCCACAATATCTGGATATCAGTATACCGGCGGGCGTGAAAAAGACCTTTCCAATAGATACCTATCGTCGTGCGTTCGCCTATATCTTTGAAGGGGGCGCTGCCTTCGCTGATGCCTCCCGCCCCTCCGGAGTGCTTTTGGAAAAGGAAATCGCAGGGCATGAGGTCAATATCCGCGACATGTCTGGCGACCGGACATTGGTTCGGTTTGGAACAGGGGATGAAATCACTGTTCAGGCCGGGCCCGATGGTGTGCGATTTCTTTTGATCTCTGGGGCTCCGATTAATGAACCTGTTGCATGGCACGGACCGATCGTCATGAACACGCAGGCCGAATTGCAGCAGGCCTTTCGTGAATTGCGCAACGGCACATTCATCCGCCCGGCACATTGAGGGCCGGTCAGGCGGTGACGGCCTTGCGCACCATATCCCAATAAACCTGTTCAACCTCATCCAACGACAATCGCCCGCCGCTGCGGTACCAGGTGATCACGCCGTTGAGCATGGCGATCACCGCCAAAGTGGCGATTTTGGTATCGGTAACCGAGAATTGGTCCGATTGCTGTCCTATGCGCAAGATACTCTCCAACGAGTCTTCGTAGCGGCGGCGCAGCGCTTCAATTTCGGTGAAATTTTCGGGCGTCAGATTGCGCAGTTCCATATAGGCGATAAATACTTCATCCGGGCGCTGAAGGTGAAAACGGATGTGGAACCCGACAAACTGGCGCAGCGCATCTTGTGGATCGTCAAACTGCTCAAGCTCTTCATATGCAGCCAACAAATCCTGCATGTGATCGCGCATAAGACGGAACAACAGGCTTTGTTTATCAGGGGTATAATTATACAGGGCTCCAGCCTGCACCCCCACTTCTCCCGCGATCTGTCGCATCGATACAGCGGCATAGCCGTGACGGGCAAACAACCCCAACGCTGCCTCGCGAATGCGAGGGCCGGTGATGTCTGAATGAGAGCCTTGTGTACGTGCCATGACCTTATCCTATATGAACGGTTGTTCAGATAGAACCCCGCTTGAACCAGCGCGGTAAAAGGTGCATCACATGAAAAACTCTGCAACCCAAAGGTCTGCGATGAAGCTTTTGCCGTCGATATTTCTTGTGCTCGCCACTGCGAGTTGCGCGAATATCCCCGAGTTGGAAGGCAGCGAAACCGCCGCATTGCGCAAGGCCCCCTATCCCAAACTCATTGCATTGGATCCGGCCCTCGGTGCCCCCACCGATCCCGTCAGCGAAGCGGAAGAGGTTGAAGAGGATCTGTCGACGCGCGGCGAAGCCTTGGCGAAAAAAGCCGAGGCGTTGCAAAATGCCGAGATTAACTAGGATTTTGGCTGCGCCTAAGCCTCCGAAAGATTAGACGGATTGCACCCTTCCCCTGAACCCGCTAAGGCAGCCCGCAAAGGACACTTCGCCATCGCGGGCGGCATTGCGAGCAGAAAGGACCCGAGGGAATGACACAGGCGCTGAGGCTTGGAATTGCCGGTCTGGGAACTGTCGGAGTGGGAGTGGTCAAAATCGTACGCCGGCATGCCGATCTTTTGCAGGCGCGCACCGGGCGCCCCGTTCAGATCACCGCTGTTTCGGCTCGCGATGCCAATAAGGATCGTGGCGTAAACCTATCCGACTACGCGTGGGAGACCGATCCGGTTTCCTTGGCAAAACGTGACGACGTCGATGTTTTTGTTGAACTGATGGGCGGTGAGAACGGTCCCGCAAAAGCCTCTGTCGAGGCGGCATTGGCCAGTGGAAAAGATGTTGTCACTGCCAACAAGGCGCTGCTGGCCATCCATGGACAGGAATTGGCAGAAAAGGCCGAAGCTGCAGGCCGCGTCATTCGGTTCGAGGCAGCGGTCGCGGGTGGTATCCCGGTGATCAAGTCTCTGACCGAGGGGCTGGCTGGCAATGAGATCACACGCGTCATGGGTGTGATGAACGGCACCTGCAACTATATCCTGACCCGGATGCAATCGCAGGAGTTGGGCTACAACGCTCTTTTCGAGGAATGCGCGCAGCTTGGGTATCTAGAAGCCGATCCCAATCTGGACGTTGGTGGCATCGATGCGGCGCATAAATTGGCGCTGCTGTCATCGATTGCCTTCGGCACCAAGCCGAATTTCAACGGGATCGAGATTGAAGGCATTCAACAGATCAGCCTGGATGACATCCATCAGGCTCACGACATGGGATACCGGATCAAGCTGTTGGGCGTGGCTCAGCGCACTGCCCGGGGACTAGAGCAGCGTATGCAACCCTGTCTGGTGCCGAGTGACTCTCCGTTGGGTCAGCTGGAAGGTGGAACCAACATGGTCGTGCTGGATGGCGATGCAGTTGAGCAGATTGTTCTGCGTGGCCCCGGTGCGGGCGAAGGTCCCACTGCAAGCGCTGTGATGGGCGATGTCTGCGATCTGGCACGCGGATTGCACATCCCGACATTTGGCCGCCCTGCCGCATCACTGGAAGAGGCAAAGCCTGCCGTTACTGGTTTGCCTGCGCCCTACTATCTGCGGCTGGGCCTGCAGGATAAACCAGGCGCGCTGGCCAAGGTTGCCTCTATTCTGGGAGATGCAGGCGTCTCGATTGACCGGATGCGCCAGTATGGGCATGCCGAAAGCACCGCGCCCGTGTTGATCGTCACTCATAAGACTACACGCGCAACTCTTGACGTCGCGCTTGAAGGCTTGCGCGACACGGATGTTATCGCGGGTGAGCCTGTCGCCTTGCGCATTGAAGAGGTTTGAGCTTGCGACCTGCATGAAACGCAAGCTATGCCGGTAATTACGGCTTTATTGACCTGAGGATACGAACATATGAGTGCTGCCAAGATCGATTTTAACGACCGCCTTCTGTCTCTGGGCCTTGCGCGGGTGGCGGAACAGGCCGCGCTGGCGTCCGCCTCATTGGTTGGCCGGGGTGATGAGAAAGCCGCTGATCAGGCTGCTGTAAACGCGATGCGGGAACAGCTGAACCTTCTGGACATCGAGGGTGTCGTCGTCATTGGTGAGGGCGAGCGCGATGAAGCACCGATGCTGTATATCGGCGAAGAGGTTGGTACTGGCAATGGGCCGGGCGTGGACATTGCGCTGGACCCGCTGGAAGGCACCACGCTGACAGCCAAGGATATGCCAAACGCCTTGACGGTGATCGCCATGGGACCGCGCGGCTCGATGCTGCACGCGCCTGATGTGTATATGGACAAACTGGCCGTTGGCCCCGGCTATCCTGAAGGCGTTGTCAATCTGGACATGAGCCCGCGCGAGCGTGTTGAGGCTCTGGCCAAAGCCAAAGGGTGTGAGCCTGCAGATATCACCGTTTGCATCTTGGAGCGTCCTCGTCACGAAGCAATGATTGCTGAAGTCCGCGATACCGGCGCCTCTATCCGCCTGATCACCGATGGTGACGTCGCTGGCGTCATGCACTGCGCCGAAAGCGAAGTGACCGGGATCGACATGTATATGGGCCAAGGCGGCGCACCCGAAGGGGTTCTGGCAGCTGCTGCGCTGAAATGCATGGGGGGACAGATTTTTGGCCGCCTGTTGTTCCGCAACGATGACGAACGCGGCCGCGCCGCCAAGGCAGGCATCACCGATCTGGACCGCGTTTATGCGCGCGACGAGATGGTGACTGCAGATGTCATCTTCGCTGCCACTGGCGTGACCGGAGGCTCTCTGCTTCCACGCATCAAGCGGGAACCGGGCTGGGTTGAGACAACGACGCTGCTGATGCGGTCAAAGACCGGTTCTGTTCGTCGCATGTCTTATCGGACGCCTATGTGGCCACATACCGACGCTTAGCGGCTTGCGCCGTTGCCTTCGGCGAGAGTATCTAAAAAGATGAAGAGGCCGGGTTCGAAGGGGCCCGGCCTTGGCGCATGAGGTGAGATGTGGCGTTTCTGGGCGTAGAGCAATCGTTGACCGGTCGGCGTTGGGTTGGACCGGGGATAGAGGTCGAGCGGTCAGCTGAGATGATGGCGCAGCAGACCGATTTGCCGCGCGCCGTTTGTCAGGTGCTGGCGCGACGCGGTGTTCCGGTGATGGAGGCCTCGGGCTTTCTGGAGCCAAAGTTGAAAGAACTGCTGCCTGATCCGCGTTCGATGAAGGACATGGAGCTTGCCGCTTCGCGGTTTCTTGAAGCGGTGCGTAATCGTCACAATATCGCGGTGTTTGCCGATTATGATGTGGATGGGGGCAGTTCGGCTGCGCTACTGCTGGTGTGGCTGCGCCAGATGGGAATAGCCGCAACGCTCTATGTGCCCGACCGGATTGATGAGGGCTATGGACCAAATGTACCGGCGATGCAGGAATTGGCAGTTAGCCATGATCTGATCATTTGCGTGGATTGCGGAACACTTAGCCATGAACCTATCGCGGCGGCGAATGGTGCAGATGTAATCGTTTTGGATCATCATTTGGGGGGAGAAACCCTGCCGGATTGCGTCGCAGTGGTGAACCCGAACCGGCAGGATGAAAGCGGTGATCTGGGCTATTTCTGCGCGGCTGCGGTGGTGTTTCTGATGCTGGTCGAGGCGGGCCGCCAACTCCGCGAGGCTGGCGCCAAAGGGCCGGATCTGATGGCCATGCTGGATCTTGTGGCGCTGGCTACGGTGGCCGATGTCGCGCCGCTGATTGAGGCCAACCGGGCCTTGGTGCGGCAAGGACTGAAGGTGATGGCCCAGCGGCAACGGCCAGGGCTGGTGGCGTTGTCGGACGTGGCCCGCATGGATACTGCGCCCAACAGCTATCACCTAGGTTTTTTGCTGGGGCCGCGCGTGAATGCAGGTGGGCGCATTGGGCAGGCTGATCTGGGCGCGCGGTTGCTAAGCACTGACTCGGCGACCGAAGCCGAAGCCCTATCCGAGCGACTAGATGCCCTGAACTCGGAACGGCGTGAGATCGAGAACACAGTGCGCGCTGCAGCACTGGCACAGGCGGATGAACGCGGGCTTGATGCACCGTTGGTGTGGGCTGCTGGTGAGGGATGGCATCCCGGTGTCGTAGGCATCGTTGCATCGCGGCTGAAAGAGGCCGCAAACCGGCCCGCGATCGTGATCGGGTTTGATGGAGATGAGGGCAAAGGGTCGGGCCGTTCCGTCTCGGGCATTGACCTGGGCGCGTCGATCCAGCGTCTGGCAGCCGAAGGGTTGTTGGTCAAAGGTGGTGGACACAAGATGGCGGCAGGTCTGACGGTGATGCGGGATCAGTTAGAGCCCGCCATGGCGCGCCTGTCGGAACTCCTGGCCAAGCAGGGTGCGGGGCAAGCAGGCCCTGCCGATCTGAAACTGGACGGGGCACTGATGCCTGGCGCCGCAACAGTCGACCTGATCGAGCAGATCGAAAAGGCAGGCCCGTTCGGGGCCGGTGCGCCTGCCCCACGCTATGCTCTGCCCGATCTGCAGGTGCGCTTTGCAAAACGCGTAGGCGAAACACATCTGAAACTGTCGCTATCGGATGGCATGTCCGGAGGACTGGATGCGATCGCCTTTGGTGCGTTCGATGGTCCGCTGGGGGATCGCCTCTCAAATCATGGCGGTGCCCGCTTCCATTTCGCAGGTCGGCTTGAGGTCAATTCCTGGGGCGGTCGGCAGAGCGTGCAACTGCGACTGGAGGATGCGGCAGAAGCCGTCTGACACCTTTTTCAACACGCCGTACAACCAGTCAAAAAAGTTTCGTAGCCTTGCGTTTTTCGTCTTGCGGGGGGGAAGGTAAACCGTAAAAGGCCCTCCACAAGCCAACGTGGCCCGTTCGTCTATCGGTTAGGACGCCAGGTTTTCAACCTGGAAAGAGGGGTTCGATTCCCCTACGGGCTACCATTTCGTTTGTTTGGTCTAAATGGCCCGTTCGTCTATCGGTTAGGACGCCAGGTTTTCAACCTGGAAAGAGGGGTTCGATTCCCCTACGGGCTACCATTTCCATACACTTTCAATGCTTTAGGAAGCCGGATCCGGACCACCCGCGCGCACTATCGCTATTCGCGCAGACCGACATCGTCCAATGTCGTCAGCCCAGTCTGCGCCATAGCAATGCTCAATTCGTCGCTGAGAACATCCCAAAGTTGTTCCAGACCCGGCTCTCCGGCAGCGGCGATGGCATATTGCAGTATTCGTCCCACAAAGACAAAATCCGCTCCGACTGTCAGAGCCTTGAGGATATCTTCGCCGGATCTGATGCCGCTATCAAAGAAAATCGGGAAGTCCGGCCCAAGCGCATCACGGATTTCTGGCAGCTTTTCGATGGGTGCAGGTGCAGAGTCCAGCTGCCTTGCGCCATGGCTGGAGACCTGAATTGCATCCACCCCTGCCGACACAAGTGTTCGGGCATCCTCGACATCCAATACGCCTTTTATCACCAATTTTCCTGGCCAGGCATCGCGTAACCGGCTCAGCGTACCCCAATCGGCACGCGCGCGGCTTTCAGTTCGGTCAAAATCGTAACCTTCCGCATCGAAATTCGCCATCACAGGGCGACCCTTGAACAAGGTGGTCAACGACCACCGAGGGTGCAGAGCAAAGTCTAGGAACTGGCGCGGTCCGATACGAAACGGCATCTTGAACCCATGGCGCAGTTCGCGTGGACGCCGACCAACCTCGGGCACATCAACGGTCAGAACCAGAACGTCATAGCCTGCGAATTTCGCCCGCTCGACCAACTTAAACGTGCCAGAGCCTTCGCCGCTGAAATAAAGCTGAAACCAGGCATTGCCTTCGGCTTCGGCAATGATCTCTTCCATTGACGTTGATGCGACTGTGGATACGACATGAGGCACACGGTTGTGTGCTGCCAAACGCGCCAGCATCAGATCAGCGCCAGGAGCTGAAAGGTTGCACATCCCCATCGGGGCAATCCCAAAAGGCCGATCTGATTGTTGGTCTAAAATCTGCGCCGACAGCGATCGCTGGCTCACATCCTTCAAGATACGCGGACGCAGAGTAATGGCATCCAAGGCAGCACGGTTTCGTGCCGCCCCGGATTCCTGTCCGGCAGCGCCGTCGATATAGTCAAACACCATCCAAGGCAGCCTGCGACGCGCCTGGCGTCGCGCGTCCTCGGCCGAATGAATGGTGCTGGCGGCCATCAGGCCTGAACGGCCTTCATGAAGCGGTCACGAATGACCACCGGGTCCATTGTAATCGGTGGCATCTTGGCATTGCCGCTTTCGCACTTGCTGACAATGATGGTCATCTGCTTCGCATCCAGGGCCTCTTGTAGGACACGACCTGTTTCTTCGGCCGCGCACTCAATCACACGTTCACATCCCGCGGCTTCGGCCATCTTCGTAAGCGAGGTTTTTTGACCCGCATAAGTCGGCTGGTCCCCCGTCGACCCGTAGGAACCGTTGTCCACAATCAACAGGATGTAGTTGTCCGCCACATTATTCGCGATGGTTGGCAAAGTACCCAGATTGGTCAGGATCGAGCCATCACCATCAATCACGATCACCGGTTTGGGTTGAGACAACGCTAATCCCAACCCGATTGAAGAGGCCAACCCCATTGTCCCCAGCATATAAAAGTTGGACGGTTGGTCGTCGATGGCGTGCAGTTCCTGACTGGGAATGCCGATGTTGCAGACAACCAGTTGATCACGCAGGATCGGAGCGATTTCCTTGAGAATTTCAGAACGGATCATTGGTCGCCATAGCCTCCCCAAAAATTGGCATCGGTCAGGATCGCGACCGGCTTATTGCACATGAACGTATATTTCAGGATCGCGTCCAGTTCTTCGACATCGGACTGATGGTGGAAATGATAGGTAGGTATGTTGAGCTGAGCCAAAAGGGCCTTGGTATGAACGGCCATTTCGACTTGACAGGCAATCGGTTCACGCAGCTCTCCGCGATATGAAATCAGCATAGGCAGTGGCATCCGATAATACTGAATCAAAGTCGCCAGCGTGTTGATGGTTACACCGACGGCCGTGTTTTGCATGATAATCGCCGGGCGTTTTCCACCCATCCATGCCCCGGCACACAGGCCCATGCCCTCGTCTTCTTTGTTCGACGGGATATGGAAAATCCCATCTCGCGCATCGATATGTTCGATCACGCCTGCAAGTTGCTTGCATGGAACGGTGGTCACAAACGAGATATCGTTCGCAACCAGGTCGTCTGTTATCTTTTTGTCTATGTCCATATCCGGAGTATCTGTCCTGTTTAGGGCGCATTGCGCGATTTGGCGTGTCAGTTTGAAAGCTAGGATGTGCGACAGACATGAACCGCACAAGGTGCGTGTCGGATCACACGCGCAGCGGTGCTGCCAAGGAAAAAGTCGCTGAGGCCCGGTTTGTGCGAGCCAACAACGATACAATCCACATCATGTTTTTCAGCAAATTCAAGAATGGCGCGATAGGAACGTCCCTTGACCATTTCGGTTGTCACATCACCATGGCCGGCCGTTTTCTCTGCCAACCTCTGCTGGGCTTTATCCCACGCGCTGCGCACGGCCTCCTCATCGAGATACGCGCTGACAGAACTATGTGGCGCCTCATAGACATGCAGCGCGGTGATCTGTCCGCCCGGATTGCATAAGGTTTTGGCGGCGGTGAGGGTTGTGCCGGAAACGCCGTGATCCAGCGCCATGGGGACCAGAACTCTGTCGTACATTTGTGCTCTCCTTATTCTTGGGCAGGTGTCTTATGCCCAGGGATCGAGGATTATCTTGGGCGCAGCCACCGAACCAGAACGCAGGTCCTGAAAGGCAGTAGCACCGTCAGACAAAGGGCGCATCTCGGGCCAATCCAGCGGACCGAGGCAACCATCGAAGATCGCGCGTGCGGTATCTCGGAAATCCTGTGCAGTGTAGGTATAGGTGCCGATGAACGTGATTTCCTGCAGAGTCATGCGGCGGATATCTAAGCCTCCGACATCCTCGCCTAGCCCAACATGTGCAATCACCCCCCCCGGCAATGCAACAGCAGATGCCGTTGCGCGCGTAGCTGCAATTCCGACCGCATCTACAACCAGTGGCACAGTGCCGTGAAACACATCGATGGTTTGCTGGCCGCAACGCTCGGACAGATAAGCCCGACGCTCGGCATTGGGTTCCTGAACAATCACGTCAGTCACACCCATTGCGCGCAAGGCAAGAGCCGCCGCAAGTCCGATGGCCCCTCCACCGATGACCAGAGCGCGACGGTCCATTCCCGGACGCAACGCTTGCAGTGCAAGACGCACAGCATGCCAACTGACTGCCAATGGTTCCGTCAACGCAGCCTTTTCCAAGGGCACGTCATCCGGTACCGGAACCAAATTGCGATCCGGGATGGCCACAAATTGAGCAAACGCGCCTTCGCGCGGGGGCATCGAGATGATCTGGCGGTTGGGACAGAGGTTTTCCCGACCTGACGCGCAAGCAGAGCAAGAACCACAGTTGACCAGAGGATTTATGGTCACACGTTGGCCATCGCGGGGCCCACCGGTAACAACACCGGCCGCTTCATGTCCCAGGATAAGGGGCGCAGGGCGGCGCGCGTCATGCCCCAGATAGGCATGCATGTCGGATCCGCAGATGCCAGAGGCTTGGATGCGGATCAGATGCTCTCCTACCTGAGCGACCGGCATGGGCACATCGTGGAAACCGAGCGTTTCATTACCTTCGTAAACCAGGGCTTTCATTTCGCCGTAAACCCCCCGTCAACCATCAGGATTTGACCCGTGACATAGGCAGATGCCTCAGAACACAGAAACAGCAGCGGCCCGTCGATGTCTTCAAGCCGACCATTGCGGCCAATGCAGGTTTGCGCCGCATTGCCCGCTGCACGATGCTCGTCGCTGAACACAGCTTGTGTGAGCTCGGTTGGAAAGAACCCCGGCCCAATCGCGTTTGCGGAGATCCCGAAGCCAGACCAAGCCTCTGCCATCGCACGGGTCAGCTGACCGACCCCACCCTTGCTTGCCCCATAGGCGATGCCACCGGGGAAAGCGCGGAAGGATTGCAGCGAGGCGAAGTTAACAATTCGTCCCCAACCTCGCTGCCTCATTGCTGGCACCATTGCCTGACTCAGAAAAAACGGAGCAGATAAGTTCAGCGCCAGAGTTCTATCCCATTCGGCAACCGTGACCTCATCTGCTGGCTGCCGGGTGTTTATCCCGGCGGCATGTACCAGAATATCCGGGGCGCCGAAGGGTCGCGAAATCTCTGCGACCAATGCCTCTGTCTGACTTTGGTTTGCCACATCCGACTGCACATAGGCAGCGTCCGCACCAATTTCCGCACAGAGGCTCTGCAAAGCTTCTGCCCTGCGTGCCACGGCCACAACCCGCGCCCCCGCCGCCGCAAGCGTAATGGCCGCCTGTCTTCCCAGCCCTGAACTGGCACCGGTGACGCAAACGGTTCGTCCGGTTAGGTCAAACAATGCGCGTGGGTCAGCCATTCGCGGTCAGGTCAAAGGTTTCATCCGGGAAATACTTCGCCAATCTAACGTCAGCAGCACGCGCATGGCCCTCCATGCCCTCAAGTCGCGCAATTCGGGCGGTGGCTTCAGCGACCGGCTTCGAGCCGTCCCGTGTGGATCGCTGCCATGTCACGATCTTCATGTATTTATGAACCGACAAGCCGCCAGTGTAGCTTGCCGCTCGTGAAGTCGGAAGCACGTGGTTGGTGCCCGCCGCTTTGTCACCGTAGGAAACCGTAGTTTCCTCACCCAGAAATAACGAACCGTAGCAAGTCAGCCGATCCAGCCACCAGTCCAGATCATCAGCCTGAACCGTCAAATGCTCGGGCGCATATTCGTCGGAACAGGCTGCCATTTCCTCGCGATCCGCACACAGAATGACCTCGGCATAATCGCGCCAGGCTGCGGCTGCATTCTCACGATTCACCTCTGGCAAGTCGTTGATATAGGCTGGCACCAATCGCATGACCTCTTCCGCTAATGAACGGTTGTCGGTCACCAGCCAGACCGGAGAGTTGTAACCGTGTTCGGCCTGACTCACCAAGTCGGTGGCCACAATATGTGCGTCCGCCGTGGAATCGGCGAGGATCAGGCTGTCGGTCGGTCCGGCGATCATATCGATACCGACGCGACCAAACAGTATCCGTTTGGCTTCGGCAACAAACTGGTTGCCAGGGCCAACAAGAATATTTGCCTTTGGCAGCCCGAATAGGCCAAAGGTCATTGCCGCAACCCCCTGAACGCCCCCCATCGCCATGATTTTATCTGCACCGCAAATGTGCGCCGCATAGATGATAGCAGGCGCAACCCCTACCCCAGGGTGCGGTGGTGAGCAGGCCGTAATGTGCTTGCAACCCGCCACCTTGGCCGTTGTCACGGTCATGATGGCGCTGGCGATATGACTATAACGGCCGCCCGGCACATAGCAGCCGGCAGCATCCACCGGGATCGCCTTTTGACCCGTAATAAAACCCGGTGATATTTCGATCTGCACATCATGCACTGTGCTTTTCTGCAGCTCGGCGAACCGGCGCACATTATTGTGCGAAAAGCGGATATCAGCCTTGAGCTTTTCCGGCACAAGCGCGCAAGCCGCCTCGATCTCTTCCGGGGTCAAAAGTACATTGCCCTCGTAATTGTCGAACTTTGCGGCATATTCCAGTGCTTTGGCGTCACCCCCACTCTCGATATCGTTCAGGATGTCCTGCACGATTTTGTGGGTCTCAGACGCGTCTGATTTTGGGGTCAGATCTGCCTTTTTCAGATATTCGCGAGTCATTACCGGGTAGTCCTATTTATAGATATCGGGAAGCAGCGTGGTCGAGATCGGTGGGAAATATGCAATCAACAGCACCACAATCAACATTGTCAGCACAAAGGGTATGGCGCGGGCAGCAATCTTGAGTATGGACTCGCCCGTGATGCCCGAGACAACAAAGAGGTTCAATCCCAACGGAGGTGTGATGAATCCCACACCCAGCGCGGTGATCATCATGATGCAGAACTGAATCTCATTCATTCCGATATTGTCGGCCAGTGGCTTCAGGATTGGTGCCAGGATCACAATATTGGGCGTTGTTTCCATGACGCAGCCTGCGGCGATCAGAATACAGATCATCAGCAGGATCAACAGCATCGGATCATCAGTCAAACCAGTCACCGCCGTCACGAACCCCTGAGGGACTCCCATGATTGCCAGCGCTTCGGCCAGCGGGGCCGAGAACGCGATGATTGGCAGGATTACCCCGTTCACTTTGGCAGAACTGACCAGCATCGCAGGAAAGTCGGATAGCTTCAGAGTTCCCAAAATGAAGCCCATCACGATGGTGACGACAACCGCGGTCGCACCGGCCTCTGTCGGGGTCAGGCGGCCAGAGAAAATTCCGTAGAAGATAATCCCGGGCACGATGAAGGCGTACCAACCGGATTTTAGCGAATGACCAAGGTTACCGAGCCATTCGCTCAGTCCCATATTGCCCCCGGTTTCATAGGTATAGATCCGGTTCATGATAATATTGGTAATCAGGATCGAAACCAAAATCGCTAGGCCGGGGATTAACGCCGCAAGAAATAGGGTCGAGGCTGAAATGCCCAACACGAGGCCGATGATGATGTAGGCGATCGAAGGTGGAATCAGGATGCCGGTACAGGCGCCCGCAGCCACCAGCGCACAGGCATAAGGTCGCGGGTAACCGCTTTCGACGAGGCGTGCGATGGTCATCCGCCCCACCGCAGCAGCGCCCGCCGCATCAGAGCCCGAAATCGCGGCAAACATCCCGCAAACCAGCACCGTGGCTGACCCGAAACCTCCGCGCGTCCAACAGGTCAGCGCTTCGGCGACATCAAGGAATTTCTTACTAAGCCCAGTCCTTACAAGAACATCCCCGGTCAGGATGAAAAGGGGGACAGCTGTTAAGGCAAAGGCGTCTATTCCGGTGAACAGGCTTTCACCAACCGCGCTCAGCGGCAGATCCCCTGACATGACCAACATGACAATCGCGGCGGTGCCGATCGCCGCCCATACCGGTACGGCCAATGCGATCAGGCCAACGAACAGAATGACGGGCAGATAAAAATCCCAGCCGAGCTCGACCGTTTGATTGAGGGAATTCCAAAGCATTCGAGTTCTCCTCAGTCAAACAGTTTGTCACCTTCGAAGACGGGTGTGCCGTCTCGAAGAGATTTGAAGTCGCGCATCAAGGATTGAATGAGGCGCCAAATCATCAGCGCAAACCCGGTGGGAACTGCCATCAGAAACCAAACCTTGGACACCCGCAGCCCATCCGTGACCGATCCAAACTTGGCGGAGACATGGACGGCTTCATAGGACCAGTAGAGTGCAATGACAGCCACACCCAGCATCACCAGATCGCCGAATATATACAGAACCGCCTTTGGACGCTGCCCCATATAGTGCATGAGTACGTCGATACGGATATGAGCACGTTCCTTGACCGCTGCCGCCGCGCCGATCCAGGCGAGATAGATGAAAGAATAGCGAACGATTTCCTCGCCCCAGATCGAGGAAAACGAAAATACCTCGCGCCGCAGCACCTCGATCGCCATGGTAACGACAAGCATCACGTAGAACACCAGTAGCAACCAGCGTTCGGCGTCGCGGTTGATCTTTTGCAATAAGCTCATTTCCAGCCCCGATCCCTGGCAGCGCTCAATTTTGCCGGTCCAAAGGGACCGCTACCATCTGGTTGAATGGGAAAAAGCGGGCGAAGGGCGTTTGCCCCTCGCCCTACTAAATTACGCGTCGTGGACGTAGTATTTGCCCTGCGTACCAGCCGCTTCGACCAGTTTCTCGAAATTATCCATCGAGCCTGCCAGTTCCGTCTTGAACGGATCCCATTCCGAACGCTGATATCCGCCGGCATCCTGCCACTCGGCCAATTGGTCATCGGACAGTGAATGGAATTGCACTCCTGCCTTGTTCAATTCCGCCATTGCAAAGGCTCTGGCCGAAGGAACCTTGGACAGATTCTGATGGCTGGTCATCTCAGACCCCCACATGATGCCTTCCTGCACATCGGCTGGCATTGAATTGAACCACTCAAGATTACAGGAATAGACCTGACTGTCAGGCACCGCCTGCGTGAAGGTGACATTGCTGAGGATATCTTTGAAACCAAAGACATACAGCGCACCAACCGATGGGTCGAGCGCATCCGCCACACCCTGCTTGATCGCCGACGGTGTCTCACCCCAGGCTACGGGTGTCGGGTTTGCACCAACCATCCGATAGTATTGCTGCAGCATTTTTGATCCCGGCACGCGGAATTTGACACCGCTCATATCAGACGGTGTCATGATCGCATTCCCGCCCTGCCGCACAGCGACAACACGCGGATCGATGACAACGTAGAACAGGGCCTTGAACCCAGCAGCTTCGACCTTGGGGTGAACTTCTTTGGTCCATGTGTCCGAATGTACCAGGTTTGTGAACCGCTGGTTCGAGCCGCAGAGATACGGCATGTTGATCAGGTCAACGGTTGATGCAAAGGGTGCAAAGTTTGACAGCGAATGCTGGGCCGCCTGAATTGTTCCACCCTGAACCTTCTGGACCAGTGCGCCACCTGCACCCAACTGGCCACCTGGGGCAAGCTTGACATATACCTTGCCGTTGGTGGCGTTCTGGATGTTCTCTTTCAGATCCAATTGCATAATTGGATAGCTGCGCGAAGCGCCCAAAACATAAGCTGTGGCGACAGTCATTACGTGATCGGCCGCTTTTTCGCGTTCTTTTTCTTCTTTGGCGGTCTGCGCCGCCGCCTCTGATGACCACAATACGCCACCCGCACCAGCCACAAGCGCCGCTGTGAACGAGCCGGTTGAGGCCAGTTTCAGAAAATTCCGGCGCTCAGCAGATTTGAGGCCATCCTTGCCATTCGTCATTGTCTTCCTCCCATGAAATCCGTCAGCTGCCGTTTTTGTTTTTATGGTCAGCCTCCTGCTTGAGAATGGCCACCACGAACAAAATCGAGGCGGCAAACAAAACCAGCATTTCCCCGACATCCCCCAGAAACGCACCACCGCCAAAGGCGCCCAAGGCCACATTGGCAAAGAACACGATAAACACAGCGGCAGCAGCCCAGAGGAACATCACGGAATCCCAGTTCGTTATCTCAAATACACTTGTAAGCGCTTACATTGATAATGCAAGCGCTTACATGAATAGATGGCAAATGGGCTTTTTTGTGATAAGACGGGCGTCAGATCAGATGCAGGCACAGTATGGGAAAAACCCGTTCAGCTCCGACACTTAACGACGTCGCAAAGGCGGCGGGCGTATCGACCGCCACAGTCTCGCGATGCCTGAACTCACCGGAAAGAGTGGTCGAATCCACGCGCAAGCGTGTGATGCAAGCAGTCGAATCGCTGGGCTATACGCCGAATTTCGCGGCCCGCGTGATGGCAGCGAATCGCAGCTTTACGATCGGCGCGATAATCCCGACTATGGACAACGCGATCTTCGCCCGCGGGCTGCAGGAATTTCAGGACCAGCTTCGCGAAAGCGGATATACGCTTTTGGTCTCCAGCTCTGCCTATGATCCCGAAGTCGAGCGAGAACAAATTCGCACTCTTGTCGCGCGCGGTGCAGACGGGTTGCTGCTGATTGGATATGCACGAGATGCAGAGATCTACAATTATCTCGAACAGCACCAAATTCCGTCATTGGTTGCCTGGTCTTACGATCCAAGGGTGCAACGCCCTTCGGTCGGTTTCAGCAACACCGCAGCAATGGGAGAACTGGCCCGGAAGGTGATTTTGACCGGTCACCGACAGATCGCAATGATTTCGGGGAAAACGAAAGGCAATGACCGGGCTCAAAGTCGGGTTGAGGGTGTCAGACTTGCCATGACGGAAAACAGCCTCGACCCTGACACCTTAACGCTGATCGAAACCACATACGAAATTGAAAAGGGTGCCGAGGCCCTTCGTAAACTCATGAACCTGAGCCCTAGGCCGACGGTGGTGATTTGCGGCAACGACGTCCTTGCCGCCGGGGCCCTGCGCGAAGCACGTAACCTTGGCATTCAGGTTCCAGAGCAGCTTTCGATAACTGGATTTGATGACATTGAGTTGGCCGAAATTGTAAGCCCGTCCCTGACGACAGTTCACGTCCCTCATCGCGAAATGGGGCGCAAGGCTGCGCAGGAACTTGTAGAAATGGTTGAAGGTAGGTCAGAAGGCCGATCAGTCTGTATAGATACTAGGATGGTCGTTCGTCACTCGTTGGCTGGGCCACCTGATTTGCCCTAGAGATCGTGCCAAAGCGCGTCCGGTATATTCAAGACCATGGGATGACCGTTGAGCGCCCTGATCTTCGATTGAGCTGCAGCCCAACGCTACCGGGTCACAGGTGCGAAAGACAGCGACATCAATTCGCCAGAATCAAATCGATAAGGGGCTTCCAATGTGACAACATCTGCCGGATTGATGTCTTTCGGTGCTTTTCGACCTGCAGCCCAAACACGGAGCGCCGGAGCAGATACGCTCATGCGGCGTTCGCCGTGAATTGATCGATCCGGGGCCAGATAGGCCATGTTGCCAGCCAGCCAGTTATGGGCAACGATCACGATCTCAGGCGGGGTCTGGTCCAGTATCTGAGGGGTAAGCGCAGCAAACGGAGCCGCACGCTTTGCGTTTCCGGCAAGATTATGATGCAGCATGGCCACGACGATCAGCACAGCTAGCCCGCCCGAGATCTGGCAGAAGCGCCGGGTTCCAGCTCGACCAATCTTGGGTAGAAGCCACAGCATAATGGCTGGACCTGCAAATATCAGGATGGGTTGCAGCCAGCGATCCTTAATATTGGTACTGCCACTGATGATCACGATCAACGCCATCAGGACCAAAGCCCAAAACACCGTCCGCAGCATAAAACGCAATAGGTCATCTGCGACACCAGGCGCCCCTTGCCGCCGGTAGATCAACCAGAGAATGCTCATAATCAGGGATAGCAGCGCCACAAAACCCAGTGCCGCCATCGACAGCTCGGCTGCGCCGCGCAAGACCGCCGAATAGGTGCGTCCATCGCTAGACATGTCGAGTTTGCGTGCGCTGTCAAAGGCAAGGGCCGAATGGTTCAGAATCCACACCATCGGAGCAGCAATCAGAGCCGCAGCGATACCGGCCGACAACAACAACCTCACCGATAAGAATGGTTTACGCGTCTCTCGCGTACTGAGCGCCGCCAGAAACATAGCCAGGAGCGCAATAGCGTAATTGTACTTGGACAGCCCACCCGCCGCCATCACCACGCCTAGCAGGACATAGCCTTTGGTCGTGGGATTGCGGATCAAGCCCCAGATCACCGCGAAACTCAGCGCAGAACAGAGATTGGCGAGAACCGTGTGCGTCAGCGCGCGCTGCGCTTCCCAACTGAATTGATAAAGCATCAACAAAGACAGCACCGACACCCCCGCGGCTACAGGAATTTGTCGGGTCCGAATAGTCATATAAAGAGTGACGACAGTCGCCAACAGTAACCCGTTCTTCAGCAGCGACAGCCCAAGTATGCTTGGGCCGGTGATCTGGAAAACGGCCCATTGCAACCATGCATACAGTGGTAGTTGGGGGCCGTAACCCCATTGAAGTTCGCGGGCATCCAGCAAAATCTCGGCCTCGTCCAGACCAAGCGCACCACCCGTTGCGAGCCGGACGACAACTTGCAGCAAGAAGTAACCGCAAAATAACCAAAGCCAAAATCTGTCAGTTCCAGCCAACTGCTGAATCCGCCCAGGATTGGTGGATAGCTGGTAAGGATCCGTCTGGGATTGGCTCATGATACGCCCCGATTCCACCGGTGCGTCCCTATCCTGTCGGACTACCGGATTGCTTCCTCGCCGAAGCTAGACCCGATGCAGTCAGACATGTCCAGTTTTTTCACATTCTCGTGTCGAATGCGGCTTGACGACCGCCCATGATGGGCAGTCAGGCTGTGCGCTGCGTTTCAGACTGGTTCAGACCGTCAAGCCAATCAGTCAGGCAACCGAGGTCCGGTTCGAGCGCTTCGGCCATCCCGCCCGCGAACTCCTGAAACCGTTCTATATTCAGTTTGTTGAGCCCTACCAGGACCGGTATCCCACGTCCCAACGCATCTGCTATGAGAGGGCGAAAGCCGCGCCCGTCGGCCTCATGCTTGCCGAACTTGTTGATAATCAGCAACTGCGGAGCGTTATCCAGAGATTGCGTCACCAATCCAACAGCGCGTTCCAACTCGGCCGGGTCCAGACGACACCCACGCGCATTCTTACCAAGCGATTGCGAGATGCGAATGGTTTCTCCGGTCGGCAACACCTTAAGGTCCATATCGCATTTGTAACCTTCGGCGCATTCGGTGTTGGTTTGCACCACACCCGACAACGCTGTGCCTGCATCGGTCAGCGCCTCGGCAAAAGCGCTGAGCAGGCGATCGGTGGCACCGCGATCGGTGGTTGTGACATAGGCGAGATGCATTGTGAGACCTCAAGACTTCGAATGGTGACAGATCAGATAGCACGGGCCGGGCAGTTCGACCACTCCCGCGTGTCAGGGCATCGGCGAGAGCCCGATCACAGCTTCGTGCAGATGGAAGATAACTGCGTAGGCAGCGAAAGCGGCAAGCCAAACCCAAAAGCGTGGCCATGGACGAGGCACACGCAAGGAGATACGCGCGGTATTTCGAGACAGGCGACGCCAATCCGACCCCATGTAACGGGCTGTGCGGCGGTCGATCAGAACCATTCCCATCGCAGCGAAGCCCGCGAATAATCCGAACAGGATGACATGTGACAGACTGCCATTTGCCAGCAGGTGGGCAACGGCCCAAAGCATCAGCGCCACTAAGATCGGATGGCGCGTAGTGCGCAGGATGCCGGGGGATTCTGGATCAAAGGAACGATGCCCTAATCCTCCAAAAGAAAATGGGTTCTGGATCGAGAGGCCCGCAATGGCCAGCCAACAGACTATCGGCATAACGAGCATTGGCACCCAGCGGAAAATGGTGAGCGGCGGAATGACTTCAACATAAGGTGCATTGGCGGCAGCAACGATTAGCCAGCCTAACACCACAAGCGAGATCAGGGAGTAGGCAGCGAAGTACCCCGTGCGCCCTAGTGTGCCAATCAGCCAGCCGCGCACCGCTGGCCGCGCCGGGATCATGTGGCTGAGCAGAAAGGTGGCAAGTGCTGCGAGGAAAAAGCCCCAACCGGTCATTTTTATCTCCGAACATGTTGCACCCGGATTACGTCGTGATCACGCGTGGGTCTTTGTCCGAAATCAAGTGCGGCATGGGGCGGTTGCCCGCCCCTGCGCTGTTTTAGAGGCCCAGCGCCTTGCGGCGTTCCTCGGCAAAGCCCTGCACCATGCGATCGGCGATCAGGGCCAGAATGGCCATGGCCGCCCCAGCCGAGATGCCAAGCCCCACATCAGCCTGGCCCAGCGCCAGATAGATTGACTGGCCCAAACCGGTCGTGCCGATCAGCGCTGCAATCACCAGCATGGCAAAGGCATAAAGGATGGTCTGGTTCAAACCCAGCAGGATGGTCGGTGCAGCATAAGGCGCGCGTACGTCGCGCATGATCTGCCACTCGGTCGCGCCGCTGGAGATCGCGGCCTCCATCATCTCTTCTGGCGTGTTGACCAAACCGTGCCGCGTGTAGCGGATCATCGGGACAATCGCGTAGGCACAGATCGCAAGGAAAGCCGAGAACTCTCCTATCTGGAACACCATCAGGACCGGGATCAGGAACACGAAAAGCGGGATCGTCTGCAGCATATCGCAGATCGGGCGCACAACGGTCCAGACCGGAGACCAGACCGCACTGGCCAGCCCGATCAGACCGCCAAGCACGGCGCAGAAGAACACTGCAGCGCCGCTGAGATAGAGCGACAACAGTGCGCGTTCCCACAGGCCTGAGACAAGGATGGTGCAGAGCAGACCCACCGACAACGCCGCCAGACGCCAGCCCCCTGCGACCCAGCCCAGTGCGGCAGCCCCGGTCAGTACAAAGGGCCATGGCAGGTTGCCGATGCCGGTTTCCAGCATGCCGATCAGGATCAAAACTACCAGCCCTCCGGTCAGGTGACCGCGCCAAGCCATCAGTAGCGCGATTGCGGCCCCAACGGCGAAGAGACCCCAGCTCATGCTCGGGGTCCACTGGAATCCCCATGTGAAAGGCAGCACCGCCTGATCCAGCCCGATCCGCAGCGGCAGCAGCACATAGAACAATGAGTTGTTCTTGAGCGCATCCAGCCACGGCCCGTTGGCCTGCGTGAACGCGGTCAGGCCACTGTCAATGGCCCCGGCCATCGGGTCCAGCACGGTCAGCTCGGACGGATTGGGAAGCCACGCCCAGAAGGCGGCTGTGAACAGAACGGCAAAGCCCAGCATCGCCCAGACAACACGACTGTCATAGCGTTTGCGTTCGGTCGCCAACGTGCCGCTCATCCGGTCGATGACGACTGCAAAAACGACGATGACCAGACCGGCCATCAAGGATTCGCCGAACTGTGCTTTGCGCATGGTCAGCAGAACCTCCCAACCGATGTCGTTGAAGCCTCCGATGACGGCGGCGATGATCACCATCGACAGGGCCGCCATCAGGCACTGGTTAACACCGACCATGATCTGCGTGGTGGCCGCCGGAATCTCGACCTGAAATAGTTGCTGCAGGCGGGTGCCGCCGGACATGATGGCGGCCTCTTTGATCTCGGACTCTACCCGTTCCAGACCCAGCATCACGTTGCGCGCCATGGGTGGGGCTGCGTAGATTGCCGATGCAATCAGACCGACCACCGGGCCAAAGCCAAAGAGCAGCAAAAGCGGCGTCAGATAAGCAAAAGTCGGTACCGTTTGCATGATGTCGAGCACCGCCTGCACGAATGACTTCACCCGCGGCACCTCATTGGCGAGGATGCCGATCGCGCCGCCCATGATCAGCGCCACGGGCACCGACACGGCGACGAGGGCGAGCGTGTTCATGCTCTCGGCCCAATAGCCCGAGGCCAGAACGAAGCTGAGGCCGATAAAGCCCAGCGCCGCCATGGGCAAACCACCCAGATACCAGCCCAGAGCGGTGACGATACTGATGAGGATCGGCCACGGGGTGTTCCCCAGCACATAGTTGGCAGCATTCATCGGATAGGTCATCAGGTCCGAAAACAGCCGCATGGCCGGTTTAATGCCGTTCAGAAACCAATCCAGAAATGCCCCAACCCATTGAGTTGCGGGCAATTCCCACGCGGCAGGCCATTTGACCAGCCACGGGGCGACGCCTTCCAGCGCAAGGCAGACCGCGCCGACGATCACTGTAATCAGCGCAGCTTGCGCCCCGGCTGTCAGGCGAACCTGTTGCGCGGGAGTGTCCGTCACCGCGGTCATGTCTCATCCACCTGCAAGGCTGCAGCCAAATCAGACGGATGCACGGTGCCGACAATATTGCCGTCTGCATCGCGCACGGGCACGGGTTCATAAAGCTCCATGCAATGCGCAAGTGCTGCATCCAATGTCATTGATGTGGTCAGGCCCGGATCATCTGGCCCACGTTCCCCATCATCGCGCATGACCGAGGCGACCTTGGCGTGTTGGCCTTTGGCAACATCCTTTGAGAACTCGCGCACATAGTCGTCCACCGGGCGCAGCACGATATCCGTAGGTGTGCCGATCTGCACGATCTTGCCATCGCGCATGATGGCGATGCGGTCGGCCAGTTTCAGAGCCTCTTGGATATCATGAGTGATAAAGACGATCGACTTTTTCAACGTCGCCTGAATACGCAGGAACTCATCCTGCAGCTGGCGGCGGATCAATGGGTCGAGGGCCGAGAACGGCTCGTCCAGAAACCAGATGTCCGGATTTACGGCAAGACTGCGCGCGATCCCCACACGCTGGCGTTGGCCGCCTGAAAGCTGCCGGGGGAAACTGTCTTCGCGCCCCTCCAGACCGACCAGAGAGATCACTTCCTGCGCGCGGGCCAAACGTTCTTTTTTGCTCACGCCCTGAACACGCAGCGGGTATGCTACGTTTTCAGCCACAGTCATATGTGGAAACAGGCCGAAATGCTGAAACACCATGCCTAGCTTTTTGCGCCGAAGATCGGTCAGCACCTTTTTGGATGCACCGATAACGTTCTCGCCATCCACGCGGATTTCCCCGCCCGTACCAGGCAACAGTTGCGATATACAGCGGATCAGCGTCGATTTGCCCGAACCCGAAAGCCCCATGATGACGAATAGCTCACCTTCGCGAACTTCGAAATTGGCGTCTTGAACAGCGGGAATAAACCCGTGTTCCCTAAGATCAGTTGCGGCTTTGTCGGCGTCATTCCCTGACCGAGACAGCGCGTCGGTCAGAGCTTTCTCAGCGCCGGGGCCAAACACCTGCCAGAGATTCTGGCAGGCGATGGCTGGCGTATTGGCGTCAGTCACTAAAGCGGGCTCACTTGGTTGCCGCGTCAACCACAGGACGCCACTTGCCTTCGTTCTCGGCCATCCATGCAGCGACCACCTCTTCGACTGCACCGCCATCTACGTCGATCGCACCCATCATTGGCTGCTGGTCTTCGACCGCCAGTTGATAGTTAGTCAGGATTTCATAGGCTGCAGGCCACTTCTCTTCCATGCCGCTCCAACCGGCCTTGAAGATACGGGACGGTGAGAAGTCGCAATCGTTCACCGCATTTGGGTTCGGGCCCCAGGACGGATCGTTAAAGCACGCCTCTTCGCCCGCAGGCAGTTCAACAAACTGCACATCATAGGCCGACATCGCCCAGTGCGGCTGCCAGAAAGTGATCAGCAGCGGCGACTTGCGCTCGGTCGAGGCGCGCAATTCCGCGATCAGAGCACCTTCGGAACCAGCAGGAACCGCTTTGAACGGCAGTTCAAGACCGGTCATGCGGTCCGCGCCAGGTGTGCCCCAATCCGCAGGATAGTCGACAAGGCGACCACCAGGCAGTGTTTCGGCAGTGGCGAAGACCTGCGCGCAGTCTTTCAACGCCTCCCACGCAGGCAGGCCCGGGCAAAGCTCGGCAACGTGCGCGGGATAGGCAATACCTTCTTTCGCATCGAGGCCCAGATCTCCGATTTCGACCACCGTGCCTTCATCGATCTTCTTGGCATACTCGTCTGACACGTTAGAGGACCAGATTTCCAGCGTCGCATCGATGTCGCCATCAGCCAGTGCCTGGAACTGGTTCATCATACCGGCGGTCACATATTCCACGTTATAACCTGCAGCCTTCAGCATCTCGCCTGCAACATGGGTGGTAACGTGCTGACCAGTCCATTCATTGATTGCCAGCTTGATCGGTTCGTCCACGGCGCCCATGTCTGCCGCATGGGCTGAACTGGCGACCAAGATAGCTAACACGCTTACGCTAAGCTTTTTCATTGTTTTGACTCCCTGTCTTTTTCATTTGCCGTTTTTGAGCTTTTAACAGCCCATCCAGTATTTCCTCGTTCACGGTGCGATCGAAACATGCACAATTCTGGTCGAAATTGAACAGGCAGTTGTTGTTTTTAACCAGATCATCCGCCCCCGCCAATTCTAACTATCGCTCCGGCCCCCTTCCGACCGGTGTTCCCCATACGCAGCACCCTTCATACCACAAAGTGAAAGAACTTGATTGACTAGTCAATAAAAACATCCCGGTTTTTCGGATTGCGTACTGGTTTTTACTTGCCAAACGAACAGGATGTATCAGCATTTGCGCAACGGAGGGCCTAAGATGCGTCACTTTGATGAAATCTATGAGCTGGCAGCAGACCGCCATAGTGGACCCGAAGCGCTGGAAAACAAGCTAACCAAACCAACCCCCCTAAATGAACTGGCGGAGATGGCTGATGACCGTTGGTTATCGATAATCACGAAAACGATTTTTAAGGCCGGGTTTAACTGGAAAGTGATCGAGGCAAAGTGGGACGGGTTTGAAACAGCCTTTGACGGCTTCGACCTCGGTCGTTGTGCATTCATGGATGATGAAAAGTTCGACGCCCTGCTCCAAGATACTCGCATCGTACGAAACGGCGCTAAAATCGCTGCCGTTCGGGACAATGCGGCCTTTCTTCTGGAACTCCGCTCCGAGGGTGGCGTTGGTCAAACTTTGGGCGGTTGGCCGTCACAGGAATACGTCGGATTGCTGCAAATGCTGGCCAATCGCGGATCGCGACTCGGCGGTGCATCAGCCCAATACGCCATGCGATTTGCTGGCCGGGATAGTTTTATTCTGTCACGCGACGTGACGGCTCGTTTGGTTGCCGAGGGCATCATCGACAAACCCGCGACTTCCCAAAAAGCCATGGCTGCGGTGCAAACCGCTTTCAACACTTGGATGGAACAATCCGGGCGTTCGCTTACAGAAATAAGCCGGGTTTTGGCGATGAGCCTTTGAAAACGGCTTGCAGAGCCAAGCTTCCACATTAGGCTTGTTGATATGCTCCGCACCCTGATGATTTCAGCTCTGTTTCTGTTTGCTTCCTGTGGCCGCCCCCTGACCGATCAGGAGCGCTCCTTCGCTGGCAAAATTCATGGCGAAACGCTGAACCTTGACCGCGTGCGCTTGGTCGAGGGCGCACCGGTTGCCGCAGTAACTTTTACCCGGAAAGCCCGCCCTCGGGTCGCTTGTCGAGAGCGTATATTACCACCCATCAAAGAGGAAACCGTGACAGGAAAACCGGCGGGTGTCGCCCTGTTTAATCACGTGTACTTTACGAAAGACTGGTATCTGGACGACTACATGAGCCAATACCCTGAACAGATGAACCTGATCGCGGCTATGCTGCTGGCGCATGAACTGACCCATGTCTGGCAATGGCAGAATCGCAAGACGACTGGCTATCACCCGCTGCGCGCAGCGGCTGAGCACGGGCGCCAGAATGATCCGTATCTGTTCGATCTGGATACCTCGCCTGATTTTCTTGCCTATGGGTTTGAACAACAAGGCGCGATTGTCGAAGAATATGTCTGCTGCCGCGCACTCGACCCCGAAGCACCCCGAACCAAACGCCTGCACGATATGTTAAGCGTAAATTTCGATGTCTCAAAACTCCCCGGAAATAAGCGCGAAAGCGCTGTGTTGCTGCCTTGGTCGGGCGTGAAAGTGCAAGGTATCTGCCGTTGAGCCTTCTAGCCCTCCTGTAGAGTTTTCAGGAATGCCACCAGATCCACAATCGGCTTGCTGGTCAGAATCGGCTGCCCCTCGGGCGTCTTGATTGCGGTGTCATTCCCTTCGAAATAAGGCCCATATACCGGCATCGGGCTTCCATGGCTGACCAACGGATCGCGTCCATCAATCCGGGCGACCACGCGCGCGGTCGGAAATTCTCCATCAACATCCAGCAGCGCTTTCAGGTTCGTTGGTTGGATCACCAGCACCCCAGCCATCGGGCCATGCCCGGTTGCGTCCAACCCATGACAGGTCGCGCAGTAATGCTGATACAGCTCGGCCCCAGCCTCGGCATCCTGTGCGAAAACGGGCGACGAAATCGCAGTGAGTACCGACAGCGAGACTAAGCCAAGTATTGATCGGACCATCGCTTTTCTCCCTTCTGCCTGACAATTCCAGACTTGCCCGACGGCCACACTGGCGCAATGATCCAGATCAACGAAACGAGCGCAGGGATACAGGGTCATGACACAATACGCAGCAATAATGCTGGCCGCCGGGATCGGCGTTCCCATCCTTGCCGCCCTAAATGCAGCCTTGGGCCGACTGATCGGATCGCCGACCGCTGCGGCCGTGATTCTGTTCGCGATTGCCTTTGTGTCCTCGGCTCTGGCGCTTTTGATCCTCGGAGGAAGTGAGGCTTTTGCCAAAATTGCACAAGCCCCGCGTCACTTACTGTTGGGCGGCGTGCTGATCGCGTTTTACGTGCTATCAATTACCCACGTGGCCCCACATTTCGGAGTGGGGAATGCCGTGTTTTTCGTACTTCTGGGCCAGTTGATCAGCACAGCTGCGATTGACCATTTTGGCCTGTTCGGTGCTCAGGTCACACCGCTGACATTGATGCGGGCGGGAGGTATTGCGGTAATGGCGATCGGTGTCGCAATCACTCAGCTGGCCTGAGCACACCGCCTTCCAGCCGCAACATCCGGTCCATCCGCGCCGCCAGATCGAGGTTGTGCGTGGCGATCAGCGCCGATAGCCCTTCGTCCCGCACCAGCGCCATAAGGGCTGCAAAGACCTGATCCGAGGTTTCGGGGTCCAGATTGCCGGTCGGCTCATCCGCTAGCAGAACACGGGGCTTGTTGGCCAATGCCCTGCAAAAAGCCACGCGCTGTTGTTCTCCGCCCGACAATGCGGCTGGCCGGTGTTCCGCGCGGGCCGAAACGCCAACACGATCGAGCAACTGCATCGCTCGTACCTGCGCCGCTTTTTCGGATGTGCCATTCGCAAGTTGCGGCAGAATGATATTTTCCAGTGCCGTGAATTCGGGAAGCAGGTGGTGAAACTGATAGACGAATCCCACATCACGCCGCCGGATCGCTGTGCGTGTGCGATCCCCTTTGCCCATTGCCCCCTGACCAGCGATTTCAACCTCGCCGGTATCGGGCGTATCCAGAAGACCTGCGATGTGCAGCAAAGTCGACTTCCCTGCGCCTGATGGCGCCACCAGCGCGACCGCCTCCCCGGCACGCAACTCCAGATCGGCACCTCGCAACACCTGAATCTCACCTGGCGTGCCTGGAAGATATGTCTTGCTCAGACCGCTGAGCCTTAACGTCACATCATTCATAGCGCAGCGCCTCAACCGGGTTCAGCCGCGCCGCGCGGCGGGCCGGGAAATAGGTAACAAGGAAGGACAGGCCTAGCGAAAGACCGATGGCTTTCAAGACATCCGACAAGTGCAATTCGGCAGGCAAGGCATAGATACCTCGAATGGAAGGATCCCAGACGCCGCCACCCATGACGTAGTTCACGAACGAGAATATCGGGTCGATATAGATGGCGAAGAGGCAGCCCAGAATGACGCCCATTGCGGTCCCGATGATGCCCGTGAACGCTCCGCAGATGAAGAACACCCTAAGCACTGACCCTTCGCTAAGGCCAATGGTGCGCAAGATACCGATGTCGCGACCCTTGTTCTTCACCAGCATGATCAAACCCGAAACGATATTCATCGCCGCGATCAACACGAGGATCGAAAGGATGATGAACATAACGTTGTCTTCGACTTCCAATGCCCGCAAAAAACCGCCTGAAGCATCCTGCCAAGTCCATATCTGACTACGCTCTCCAGCTGCCTCGATAATCGGGACCAGGATCGGGGTCAGCTCTTCGGGGCGATCGACCATCACCTCGATCTCATCCGCCACTCCTTCACGGTTGAAGAAGCTCTGCGCCTCGGTGAAGGGCATGTAGACTCGGGTACGATCGATGTCAAAACGCCCGGCCGAAAAGACATAGACCACTTCATAAGCATTCACGCGCGGCGACGTACCAAAGGCGGTTTTCACACCATTGGGCGAAGTCAGCTTCACCCGATCTCCAACAGTCGCCCCGATCGCACGCGCCACGCCAGAGCCGATGGCGATGCCATCCGGGAACCTGGACAGATCGCCGTAGGCTTCTTCGCTCTCTGCAATACCCGACAGATCAGCAAGATCGTCAGGACGCATGCCAAAGACCTGCACACCAGAGCTGCGGTCGGCATTGGTGATCAACACCTGCCCTTTAACCAGCGGGGCGGCGCGCTCAACCCCGGGCACCTGCGCGATCCGCTCGGCCATACCATCGAAATCGCTGATGGTGCGATCCAGCCGCCCCTGTGCATCAATCTCTCCGGCGGAATAAACGGTGACATGGGCGTTGGCCCCCAGAATGGTGCCCACGAATTCGGAGCGAAAACCAGACCTGACCGCCAACGTGGCGATCAATGCGAACACGGCTAGCGTGATCCCGATCAGCGAGATCCAAGTCATCACACTGACGCCGCCATCCGCACGGCGGGCACGCAGATAACGCCAGGCAATCTTCCATTCAAAAAGAGCGAAGGGCGGTGGTGTTTTGGCCATTCCTGCCTCGGGTTCAGATTTTTCGCGACCCTCTCGACATTTGGTCAGATGGTCAAGCCGGTTATCGCGCGGATGTCCAATTGGCGCTTCTGCAGCCGACGCGGGCATGAAAAGAACAGTCTGAAACGAATCATTTCACCCTTAGGGCAGTGCTTCACCGTTAAAGCGAGAATCACCTCCCATTTCAATACACCAAAGGTTGTGAACCTCTTCACAGACAAAGGCTTATTGTTTCAGGTATGAAGTCAATGTGAGATATCCGCACCTGACTGAGTCACAATCGCAACATTTGGGCGCGAAATATTGTTTCACAAATTGATAAGTGTGGGAAATTTTGTCACCCTTTTTGTGCGGGGGACACATTTTAAGAGTTTAGGGGCGGAGGTACGCTCATGGGTATTCAAGAACATATGGAAGGCACGGGCCCAATATTAGCCCGTTCGGCAGCAACAGAAATGGATTGTGAAAGCGCCGCATTGTTGCGCGCAGCAATCAGGCCAATTTTTATAAGTGCCGCTAGCTGGGCCGGTTTGACTGACATTTTACGAGATAAAGGCTATCGCCTTGCTTTCCGGCAGGGGCGGCTGTGCATCTCAGATCGCGCCACAGACGAACGTATCTGCGGATTGCGGTTTCTTGGCTTTGAACTCGCCGAGCTCGTGCGCCGCTTTGGTCGCCCAATCGTGGTCGCTCGAGGCAGTGAAGCGGACGGCGATATCCTGACCGCCCGCCCGACATCAGCAAACTGAGCTAAATCTCAGAAAGTACATCGCCTTGTTCAGGCGATACCCTCGTAGATTTCTGCGATCTTGGTGACAGCGGCCTCGGGGCTCAACTCTTCACTTTCACCAGTTCGGCGACAAGTCAGTTCGACAACACCGTTTTTCAGACCGCGCGGACCGACAGTGATGCGCCAAGGCAGACCAATCAGGTCCATGGTGGCAAATTTGCCCCCTGCCCGTTCTTTCCGATCATCATACAGCGGCTCAAGCCCCAGCGCGGTCAACGCGCTGTAGAGTTTATCGCACGCCGCGTCCGCCTCTTCATCGCCTTGCTTCAGATTCACGATACCGCAATGGAACGGAGTTACGCCTTCGGGCCAGATGATGCCCTTGTCGTCATGGCTGGCTTCGATGATCGCACCGATCAGTCGGCTGACGCCGATGCCGTGGCTGCCCATGTGAACCGGAACCGGCTTGCCATCGGGGCCTTGAACGGTTGCGCCCATCGCCTCGGAATATTTGGTGCCGAAGTAGAAGATCTGGCCAACCTCGATCCCGCGCGCCACGCGGCGACGCTCTTCGGGCACTTGAGACTCAAATATCTTGGGGTCATGGGTCTCGTCAGTGCGAGCATATGTAGAAGTGAAGAAATTGGCGATTGCCTGCATATCTTCGTGGCTGTCATAATTAAGACTGTCGAGCCCATTTCCCACATTTGCAAGAGACAGGTTGACCACATCGCTGTCATAGAACACTTCAGACTCACCGGTATCAGCCAGCACGAGGAATTCGTGTGTATTGTCGCCGCCAATGGGACCAGAATCAGCGCGCATCGGTATGGCTTGCAGGCCCATGCGTTCATAGGTGCGCAGATAGCTGACCAGATGGCGGTTGTAGGCATGCAACGCGTCTTCTTTGGTCAGATCGAAGTTATAGCCGTCCTTCATATAGAACTCGCGCCCCCGCATCACGCCAAATCGCGGGCGGATTTCGTCGCGGAACTTCCACTGGATCTGATAGAGCGTCAGCGGCAGGTCCTTGTAGCTGCTGACGTGGCCGCGGAAGATATCAGTTACCAATTCCTCGGCGGTCGGCGTGTACAGCATATCGCGACCGTGGCGGTCCTGCATGCGCAGCATCTCTTGACCGTAGTCATCATAACGTCCGGATTCGCGCCACAGGTCAGCTGATTGCAGAATCGGCATCTGGATCGCGATATGTCCTGCCCGCGTCTGCTCTTCGTGCACGATGTTTTCCAGCTTGCGCAGAACTTTAAAGCCCAACGGCAACCAGGAATAAATCCCGGCAGCAGCCTGTTTGATCATCCCGGCCCGCAACATCAGCCGGTGGCTGACGATCTGAGCCTCCGAGGGGGTTTCCTTGAGAACGGGCAGAAAGTAACGGCTGAGGCGCATAACGTAACCTTACGGGTGAGAATTTCGCTGCAAGGTGATTATGCCAAAGCCCCGCCGGGGGCAATCACGCAATGGCGTTTTTACGACCCCGCCGCTGTCGGTTTTTCGATTGACCGCAACGCCGGGTTTTTCAATGTTGGCGCAAACGTTCAATCGCGAGGCAACAATGCGAACAATCACCGAACCCGCTCGCCAGATCCCTGTTGTTCACCAGACAGATGTTTTGGTTGTGGGCTCTGGCCCTGCGGGATTGTCGGCGGCACTGGCCGCAGCGCGCGCCGGTGCCGAAGTTTCGCTGATGGACAGGTTCGGTTGCATGGGCGGCAATATCACCGCCGTCGGCGTCGAAGGCTTTGCCTGGTATCGCCACGAACAAACCGTCGAGGCCGGAGGCATCGGCCTGGAATTCGAGACCCGCGCCAAGGAAATGGGCGCAGCCGTGCCTGAAAGCCAATCGCTCAGCTATGAACTGGACAGCGAGGGCTTCAAGCTGGTGGCCGACAAGCTGGTCGAAGAGGCTGGCGTTCTTCCGATGCTGCATCGACAATTCGTCGCCCCGATCATGGATGGGGATCGCATCACCGGCGTGATCACCGAATCCAAAGCGGGGCGTGAGGCGATCTTGGCCAAGGTTGTCATCGACGCAACGGGGGATGCAGACGTCGCACATCGTGCGGGCGCCCCGACCCACAAGACACCGCGCGAGGACATGATGGCAGCCTCGGTCATGTTTCATCTGGCCGGCGTTGACAAACGGGCCTTTATGGAAGGTATCAAAGCCGATCCGCAGACCTACAAGGACTGGGGCGGCGGTGGCGAATGGAATATCGAGACCTCTGGCAAAGAGGATGACATGTTCTCGCCCTTCGTCAAGAAACCCTTCCAGCAGGCGATTGATGAAGGCCTGATACCAGCTCACCTGAACACGATTGCAGGCACCTGGGGTGCCATGCACGATACCGGAGAGCTGACCTATATGAACCTGATCCATTTGGATCAGATCGACGGGACCGACCCCGACAGCCTGACATTTGGTGAGATCGAAGGCCGCCGTCAGGCGATGCTCGCCATTGATGCCCTCCGCCGATTCATGCCGGGCTGCGAAAACGCACGTTTGCGCAATTTCGGCATGACCATCGGTATTCGGGATACGCGCAAGATCGATGCAGTCTACAACATGACCGAAACAGATGCCCGCCATCAGGGCCGGTTCGAGGATTCCATCGGTATTTACCCTGAATTCATTGATGGTTACGGCATACTGATCTTGCCGACCACCGGACGGTATATGCAGATCCCGTATCGCTCAATGCTGCCCAAAGGGATCAAGGGTTTGTTGGTTGCGGGTCGATCTCATGGTGCGGATCGGGTCGCACACGCCGCGACGCGCAACATGTCCTGCTGCGCGGTGATGGGTCAGGGCGCAGGGATCGCGGCGGCCTTATCGCTGAAAAGCAATCAGGAACTCGACAGCATGAACCTTGCGCCTGTGCATCAGGAATTGGAACGGCAAGGCGTGAGAATTACCTAATGGAGCGTATTCCAACTATTGATATCAGCCCGCTGACCAATCCCGCCGGACCACAGTATCGGTCAACGGTCGAGCAGATCATGGATGCCTGCACCAGTATCGGGTTTCTGTCGATCACCGGGACAGGCATTGCGCCTGAGAACATCGATCAGGTGCGCGACACTGTAAAAGCGATCTTTGATATCGACGAGGCCCGAAAATGGGATCAGGCCATCACCCGCGAAAACTATCGCGGGTACATACCGATGGGGTTCTTCACGCCCAATGACGGCTCGGGCGCGGCGGATAAGTACGAAGGGTACAAGCTACATTTCGAAGCAGCCGAAGATGCCCCGATCCGGGCTGAATGCGCACTTTACGGCCCGAATATCTGGCCCCGAGAGGTGCCGCAGGCGCGTACGGTCATACTGGATTATTGGCAACAGCTTGATGGCGTAGCCGATCTTCTGCTGGGCGCCCTAGAGGTTGGCTTAGAGATCCCACCCAACACTCTGCGCGACGCCTTCCGCGACCCGATGACCAACATGACCCTGCTGCACTACCCGCCTCAGGCCCCGGAAGAGCGTGGCTATGGAATTCATCCACATAAAGACACCGACGCGCTGACAATAATTGCACCCGATCCGGTCGGCGGGCTTGAGGTACAGACCCGCACCGGAGGCTGGATCACACCGGACTGCCCTCCAGGCGGCTTCGTGGTCAATATCGGCGACATGCTGGAACTATGGTCAGGCGGGCGATTGAAATCGACCCCGCATCGCGTAGTCAATCGATCCGGGCATGAACGCTATTCCTTTCCGTATTTCGCCGTTCCGCGCCACGATGTGGTGGTCGCGCCGCTGCTGCCTGTCCTGACTGGCTTTGATCGCCCCGAGGTGCATTGCGGCCACTGGTCAGCAGAAATTTGGCGCACCAATTGGCCTGATGAAATGGCTACAGGAGATACTCCGGAACTGGGTACACTGACAGATTGAGGTGCAAAAATCGCGCTCCATGAACCGCTTGCATCGCGGGGCGTCATAGGCCAAGAACACGGCAATGCTGTGCAAACGAGGAATTGCGCCATGGCCTTGCCAGTGAAGGATCAGCTTAGATACTGGGGCATTGCCACTGTTGTTTTCGTGCTGCTTTTGTACCTGTTGGGTGATGTCTTGCTACCCTTCGTGATCGGTGGTGCGATTGCCTATTTCCTTGATCCTGTTGCGGACCGCCTGGAAAAACTGGGTCTATCGCGAATGGCGGCGACCGCGATCATAACCGTGGTTGGAGTGCTGGGCTTTGTATTGATGATCTTGATGGTCGTTCCGGCCCTGATCACTCAGCTACTGGATCTGATCGACACTTTACCTAGCCTTTTCAAGCAATTACGCGCATTTATTGAACAACAATTCCCCGCTCTTCTGGACCGGGAATCGAACACGCACCAGATGTTGGTGTCTTTTGGTGATACGCTGAAGTCCAAAACCGGAGATGTTTTGCAGACGGTTCTGGCCTCGCTGGGATCGGCCATAAACGTTGTCGTTTTACTGGTCATCGTACCGGTTGTTGCAGTCTATCTGCTGATGGACTGGGACCGTATGATTGCCCGGATCGGAGAGCTGCTACCCCGCGATCACGCCCCTACGATCAAGCGGCTGGCTGGCGAGATTGATGCTGTTCTGGCCTCATTCGTGCGCGGAATGGGCACAGTCTGTCTGATCCTTGGTACATATTATGCAGTTGCGCTGATGCTGGTTGGTTTGCAATTCGGCCTGATCGTTGGCTTCATCGCCGGGCTGGTCACATTCATTCCTTATCTCGGTGCCTTGATCGGAGGCTCTCTGGCCATTGGTCTCGCTCTGTTTCAGTTTTGGGGGGACTGGGCGCATATCGGTCTGGTCGCGGGCATATTTGCCATCGGACAGGTGACCGAGGGCAACTTCCTGACCCCTAAGTTGGTAGGCAGCTCAGTCGGTTTGCACCCCGTCTGGCTGCTACTGGCCTTGTCAGTGTTCGGCGCACTATTTGGTTTTGTCGGAATGCTGGTCGCAGTTCCAGTTGCTGCAGCCTTGGGTGTATTGGCCCGTTTCGCGACTGAGCAATATCTGAACAGCCGTCTTTATACCGGGCTTGACGGGCTCGAACAGGACGACGAGTAAATGGCCACACAACTCAGCTTTGATCTGCCGTCCAAGACCGCCTTGGGCCGCGAAGATTTCTTTGTCTCGCCCGCCAATGCGCTGGCCGTCGCGATGATCTCTGCGACCTCATGGCCAGGAAACAAGCTGGTGCTAAGCGGCCCGGCAGGATCAGGGAAAACCCACTTGGCCCATGTTTGGGCGGCGGAAACAGGCGGCCGCATCGTGCAGGCCATTGATTTGCGATACGAAGAGGTTCCCAACCTCGCGCGTACCTCGGTCGCAATCGAGGATGTTCCCCTAATTGCAGGTGATCCTGAACAGCAAAAAACACTATTTCACCTGCATAATCTGGTGCTGGCCGAAGGGAACGCCTTACTTATGACCGGACGCTCCGCGCCAAAGCTATGGCGCCTGCCGTTGGCCGATCTGCAAAGTCGCGTGGAAGGAGCGCACCATGTGGCCTTGGAAGCGCCGGATGACGCTCTGTTAGGTGCAGTGCTCGCAAAGCTCTTCACTGACCGTCAGCTAAGCCCCGGCCCGGATGTCATCGCCTATCTGGTCAAACACATGGATCGCAGCTTTGAAGCTGCAGCGAAAGTGGTTGACGAATTGGATCGCATTGCACTCGATGAAAAGCGCGATATCACCCGTGCGCTGGCGGTGCGTCTATTGAACACAGAACTCGAACAATCTGATGCCCACGATTGACCCAACCCAGGTGATCCCGCATCCTGCGCCCAAAACATCTGGGGACACAATGACACAGACTGCCGAGACCGATTTCCCCGATCACGGGCTGTTTGGAAAGCCCATTTTCGAAGATCCGGGGGCTCGGGCGCTGTCTCGGGTTGGTGTAGTCGATATCGGGTCCAACTCGGTCCGCATGGTGATCTTCGATGGCGCAGCGCGCTCTCCGGCTTATTTCTACAACGAAAAGGTCATGTGCGAATTGGGGGCAGGCCTATCCGAAACCGGGCGTCTTAACCCGTTGGGACGTGTACGCGCGCTGGCTGCATTGCATCGGTTCAAATATCTGGCGGAAGACCTCGGGTTACCCACCCTGCACGCCGTCGCCACTGCCGCAGTGCGTGAAGCAAAAGATGGTCGCGAATTCTGCGAACAGGTAAAAGCGGAAACAGGATTGATCATCAATGTGGTCAATGGCGAAGAAGAAGCCCGCCTGTCAGCGCAGGGCGTATTGTTGGGATGGCCCGGCGCATATGGTTTGATCTGTGACATCGGAGGCTCGTCAGTCGAACTGGCAGAAATCGGAGGCGGCAAGGTCGGGCGTCGCATGACCTCGCCTTTGGGTCCGCTTAAACTGCGCGATATCAAAGGCGGTCGTCGGGCGCGTAAAGAGCATATCAAGAAGACCATGGAAGAGATGCGCGATAAGATGGGCCCCCAGCGGGATCGCCTGTTTCTTGTTGGCGGCAGTTGGCGCGCCTTCGCACGCCTTGACATGCTGCGCCGAGGCTACCCGCTGAACGTGCTGCACGAATACCGAATGACTCAGAGTCAAGTTCGCGAGACCATCAAATTCATCGAACAGAATGACGCGGATGAATTGCGCAGTAAGGCTGGTGTATCTGGTTCGCGTATGGCGCTGATCCCTTATGCAATGGATGTGCTTTCCCGCTTGATTCGCACTTTCAAGCCCAAGGACATCGCGATATCAAGCTATGGCATTCGCGAAGGATTACTGTACGAGCAGATGCCGCAACGCTTGCGCGACCGCGACCCATTGATTGAGGTCAGCCGCTTTGCCGAAGCCAAAGATGCACGCCTGCCCGGGTTCGGAAAACACTTGTTCGATTTTGTCATGCCTCTTTTCCGCTCGGCGCCAGAGCAGCGGGTGCGGCTGATCAAAACCGCCTGTCTGCTGCACGACGTCAGTTGGCGCGCGCACCCGGATTACCGGGCCGAGGCCTGTTTCGAATATGTGACCCGTGCCAACATGAGCGGGATCAAACACTCTGAGAGAGTATTTATCGGCCTCGCTTTGCAGCACCGATATCGGAACAAGCGTGAGGGTAGCCGATTTAACAAGCTCTATGAACTGCTGGATGAGCGCGGCCAGGAACAGGCCGAAATACTGGGCAAAGCACTTCGCTTTGGCGCAATGCTTTGGATGCAGCATGACGCGGCTATGGGTAAGTTGCGCTACTATCCGAAGAAGCAAAAGCTTGAACTGCGCTTGCCCAAATCAGCAGGTCCATTGTTCAACGAAGTTGCCGAAGCGCGGTTCAACTCATTGGCTAATGCGGTGAATTCTGAACCCAAGGTTATCCTGAGGGGCTGATCAAATATCAGTCAACCCATCGGATGGAATGTCATCTTGCGGAACCGATTCTTCGGGTCGTTCCTGTGCCGGCTTTTTACGGATGATAATATCGCCGTTGGGCAACATTTCGGGCGTTTCATAGGCCGTCCAATCCTGAACCTGAGTGGCGAGTTCAGCCAGCGCTGGCCCCATCTCCTGCAGGAATGATTGCAATGCCGGGCCGAACTGCTCGGCGAAACCGCGCAAATCCTCGATCGTGGGCTCCATTTCCTGCCGTAGACCTTCCAGAAAAAGCTCGGCACCTCTCTCCATCAAGGACTTGCTGTCCTCTTCAGCATGGGCGGGTAAGGCCACCAGTGCGCAGGTTGCGCAGATCTTCAACACATGTCGCATGGTAGAAATATAAGAGGTGGCCGATGCAGTTGAAAGGCTACAGATCTATATCCAGCGTCACAGGAAAGTGGTCGGATGCTGCCAGCAAAGCATCGCGCAATTCGGGGGTGCCCCAGCATGCGGCGTCCCGAAATGGATGCCAGATGCGCCAGACCGGGTCATGACCACGCAGATCTTTGCTGATCATGATGTAGTCGAGCAGCGCTTCAAGATACCTTCCCTCCTCCCGACGTTCAAAACGCGCCGTAGCCGGTATTGATCCGGGACGCGGGCGATGCGCTTGCGCGGCATGAGGATCATAAAGCCCTGCCTGCAATAGAATCTCGACCGAAGACCGCCCGAACAGATGCTCAAACTCATCCAGCCCCGGGCCATCATTCAGATCACCAAGCAAGATAACCGGCTCGTTGGCGTCAATGTGGTGTTCAACGCGTCGCGCCAACCAAACCGCCTGCGCCAGTTGTTTGCGGCGATTGGCAATGGACAGACGGATCATTTCGTCCCGTGACCCGGCACCATGGGGGGCTTTGGATTTTAGATGTGCCCCTATCAGGCGGAGGGTCGATCCATTGGCCATCTCAATGGCCAGTTCCATTGGCGGTTTCGAGAATTCGACCTGATCTTCGGTCGCATCGATGTCCAGATCAATGCGGAACACGCCATCGAACCGAGGAGCGGCTAGATCACTCAGTTGTCCAACTGGCTCGTGGCGTGCTTTCAAGACATCCGGATCGAACAACAGCGCCAGTTCCTGATGCGTATCATTGGCAAACCCCATCACTGCATGGGACGTGCGCAGATTGAATGCTTCGGCAAACCGCTGAAGGGCGCGGACGGTATTTTGCGTTTTGCCTGTATTTGGGGCCTCAACGACCAATACAGCATCGGCATCGACGGCGGTCAGAACCTTGGCCACCGCTTCGATCTGCTGCACTTTGGTTATGTCACGCCGCCCTGACCAACTATCGTCGACGACCAGATTATCGTCGCGATCAAACAGATTGGCGAACCATTCGATATTGTAGGTCGCCAGCCGCACCGATCACACCCGAGCGCCGTTTATTTCATCCCAGGCGCGGTTGATATCGATCATCTTTTTCTCGGCCAGACGCACCGCTTCCTCGGGCACGCCGCGTGCCATCATCGCATCGGGATGAGTCTCTCTCACCAACTGCCGCCAGACTTTGCGTATTTCGGGCAGTGGCGCATTCCTCGCAACGCCCAACACTGTGTACGGATCTTTTGGTGCGTCCGGCACAAATCGCGCACGCAAGGCCATGAATTGAGCGTCAGTCTGACCAAAAATTCGGCTGACCTCTTCAAGAAATTCATTCTCGTTTGGGTGATAGAACCCATCTGCCATAGCGATGTGAAAGAGCCCTTCCATCAAATCGCAAAGCGTGGTGCTGTCGTCCGCAAACATTCCCGCGATCTTGCGGGCGTAGTCTTTGTATCCAGCGACATCGGTTCGGGCCATGTCAAAGACCTTGGCTGCGCCGTCTTCGTCTTCGGGCGCGATCTGGAACACTTCGCGGAAGGCTGTAACCTCATCGCGTGTCACCTGACCATCGGCCTTGGCCATCTTGGCCCCTAGTGCTACAACGGCAATTGCAAACGCGACCGAACGTTCGGGGGGCGTACGTAGCTTTTCAAATACTGCGGTCAGGCTTTCGCCCTTGGCAAGCGCATTAAGCGCATCAGCTATTCTGGTCCAGATCGACATGGCCGCACCCTAGCGCGCCTTTGCGCGACTGTCAGGTGCGACAGATGACTGCGGGGCAAGTATTTTCTGCATCAGAACAAGATCCAAGCGCTGCCCCCATTTAAACCCCACTTCGGGCATATGCCCCACCTGTTTGAAACCGATTGCCGAATGGAAAGCAACGGCTGCAGGGTTGGCCGAGGAAATACCCGCAACCAGAACATGCACATTGTTTGTTTTGGCGATGGCCTCCAAGGCCTGCATTAATGCGCGCCCCGTGCCCTGCCCTCTGGCCTCAGGCGCCAACTGGATCGAATGCTCGCGGCACTGCGCATATCCGGGGCCCGATCGGAATAAGTTATAAGTTGCAAATCCCTCGACCACCCCATCGCGCTCGGCGACCAGAAAAACCGGTCCACGGGTTTCTATCTCTGCCGTCACTTTTTCCACGCTACGTTCATCGGTGGTGAAAGTGACCAGCGTGTCACGAATGATCGCGTTTGCGATCTCGGTAATCGCGGGTGCGTCTTCGACCGTTGCCTGTCGGATGATCATTCCAGCACGCGCAGCCCATGTGGAGTTTCAATTTCTGCGCGCAATGCTGCCGGACCACTATCAAAAACGACATAATCCAACGCCCCCAAGCCCTTGGCCAGATCGAGAGCATCCGGGTGGCACACAATCAAGCGTTGCAGCTGGCAGCCGCTGTCCTGCAACATTTGCGCAGGATGCAGATCGCCCTGCCACTGGATGAGCGCGGGAAAGATATTATCAAACGGTAGACGCCCGTTCGGTGGAACCGCCATGCGCCAACGCAGCGCGCCTCGGTTCAGATCGATGGGCTGACCAACACCGTCAGGAAAGGCGGTCAGCGAAGCCTCGATATCGGGAACCTGGCAAATCCAGTTTGTCAGGCGGGGCGATCCGGAGAACCGATCCAGATCGAACCAGCGCGTCCTTTGCGGGTTGGGCGCATCGGGATCGATCGCAATCGCCTCCAGATACAAGCCATCTCGCAAGCCCAACAGGCGGTTATACGTCCCGAATTTCTCGTGCTTGCCGCCATCCTGCAATCGAACGCCCAACGCCTGTTCGATATGGTCAGAAGCCTCTTCCAGCGTTTCACCTGCAACAGCCAAATGGTCCAATAACATTAAGACGCTCTCCCAAAAAACATGCGACCAGACAAGAAGTGTCTGGCCGCATGTTTTCCTCAAAGGTTCCGGATCACAAGATTTTTCGTACGAAAAATCTTGGCTCACCTCAGGCTTTGGCTTCACCGATCAAACGCAAGATATCTTGTGCCGCGTCAGGGATGTTCGTTCCCGGACCAAAGATCGCCTTTACACCGTGATCGTAGAGGAACTGGTAATCCTGTTGCGGAATGACGCCACCACAGATGACGATGATGTCTTCGGCCCCGGCCTTTTTCAGTTCTTCAACCAACTGGGGTGCCAACGTCTTATGCCCAGCAGCCTGCGAAGAGATCCCGATCACATGCACATCATTGTCCACCGCGTCCTGCGCGGCTTCTGCGGGAGTCTGAAACAGAGGGCCGACGTCCACGTCAAACCCGATATCAGCAAAGGCGGTGGCAATCACCTTGGCGCCCCGGTCGTGACCATCCTGCCCCATTTTGACCACCAGTAGACGTGGGCGACGTCCCTCGGCCTCGGCGAATTTTTCAATGGATTTCTGGATCGCGGCAAAGCCTTCATCACCTTCATAAGCCGCGCCATAGACACCGGCCAGGGTTTTCACTTCAGCGCGGTGGCGACCGAATTCCTTTTCCATTGCCATGCTGATCTCTCCTACGGATGCGCGGGCGCGGGCGGCCTCGACGGCGGCGGCCAGCAGGTTACCACCCTCACGGGCAGTGGTGGTCAGCGCGTCCAACGCCTGCTGACATGCTGCTTCGTCACGGGTGGCGCGAATGCGTTCCAGACGCGCCACCTGCGCCTCGCGTACGGCGACATTATCGACGTCCAAAATGTCGATCGGGTCTTCCTGTTCCTTGCGGTACTTGTTGACACCAACGATGACCTCTTCGCCCCGGTCAATCATGGCTTGGCGCCGGGCTGCGCTTTCTTCGATCCGCAGCTTGGGCATACCGCTGGCAACCGCCTTGGTCATGCCGCCCATCTCCTCGACCTCTTCCATTAAGGCCCAAGCCTTTTCAACCAGCTCGTTGGTCAGGCTTTCGACGTAGTAAGAACCCGCCAGCGGATCGACCACATCGGTTACACCGGTCTCTTCTTGCAGCACCAATTGCGTGTTCCGTGCGATGCGGGCAGAAAAATCGGTGGGCAACGCAATCGCCTCGTCGAGTGCGTTGGTGTGCAGCGATTGGGTGCCGCCCAGTACCGCGCTCATCGCTTCATAGGCGGTGCGGACCACGTTGTTGTAGGGGTCCTGTTCCTGCAGTGATACGCCGGATGTCTGGCAGTGGGTTCGCAGCATTTTCGACCGTTCGGATTTCGCTCCGAACTCGGTCATTACCCGATGCCAGAGCGTGCGTGCTGCGCGTAGCTTCGCAATCTCCATGAAAAAGTTCATGCCGATAGCAAAGAAGAACGACAGACGGCCCGCAAACTTGTCCACATCCATGCCCGACTGAGTCGCGGCACGCACATATTCACGGCCATCGGCGAGCGTATAGGCCAGCTCTTGCACCAGGTTCGCCCCGGCCTCTTGCATGTGATAGCCCGAGATCGAGATTGAGTTGAATTTGGGCATCTCGTTCGAGGTGAACTCGATAATGTCCGAGATGATCTTCATCGATGGCTCGGGCGGGTAGATATAAGTGTTGCGCACCATGAACTCTTTCAGAATATCGTTCTGGATGGTGCCCGACAGCACGGCCTTGTCATGCCCCTGCTCTTCTCCCGCAACGATGAAACTGGCCAGAACCGGGATCACGGCCCCGTTCATCGTCATCGAGACCGAAACCTTGTCCAGCGGAATACCGTCGAACAGGATCTTCATATCCTCGACACTGTCGATGGCCACACCGGCCTTGCCGACATCGCCGACAACGCGCGGGTGGTCGCTGTCATAGCCCCGGTGCGTCGCCAGGTCGAAGGCCACCGAGACACCCTGCTGACCAGCGGCCAAGTTGCGACGATAGAAGGCGTTCGATTCCTCGGCGGTCGAGAACCCCGCATACTGACGGATGGTCCAGGGACGACCCGCATACATCGTCGCCTTCACCCCACGGGTAAACGGGCCGAAGCCAGGCAGTGACCCCATATGCGGCAGGTCTGCGGTGTCGTCCTGCGTATAGAGCGGCTTAACGTCGATGCCTTCAAGAGTTTCCTTGGTCAGATCGTCCAACGGACGCCCGCGCAGTTCTTTTTCGGCCAGCACCTGCCAGTCGTTGGTGTCGGTCATGTCGATTTCCTCTGTTCCAATCGGGGTTCCGCGGGGATGACCCCGCGCGTATCTCTTTCTGTCCGGCAGACAAGCTCGGCCAAGCCGTCTGCGCCGGAGGCAAGCCATTCCAGATCATCCGCATAATCGGACCACAGCTTCATCGCCTGATCTGCGTTTAGGCCGTGAGGGGCAGGATGTGGCGCGGCATTCAGTGAAAGGCCGTCGTTGTCCTCGGGTGCCGCGCGCCCGGTCAAAGCCTCAAGCTGTGCACGCTGATGGCCCGCAAAATCTTCGAAGGGCAAGACTAGTAGCGGAACGCCCGGAAACGCGCGGCCCATCTCCGCAATCACATTTCGCCAGCTCCGCTTGCTCTGAGTGATACGTTTCCATTTGGCGGGCTCAATCGGCTCACTTCCGCGTTTGAATTTATAGGCTGAAACGGAAGACCAATACATATCCAATGCCCGGATATTCAGAGCCAATTTGCCAACCCCTTCATCAAAGGCCTTCGCGAGCAGCAGACTACGCTCGTGCATGCTGGGATAAAGCGAGGCGAATGCAATATTACGCTCCATAGAACCTACGAAGTTCTCTTGACTTACCAATAGCTGCTTGGCACCCGCACGCCGACACGCATCCAGATCACGGCGTAGCGCGTCACAAACATCTGGCGTCAATTTGTTCAGGCTATTCAAACCGTTGGCACGTGTGCGTTCAGGCCCCCAATAGACCAACCCTTGCTCAGCCAGCGTGTTCTCATTCCTGCTTAGATAGTTTTGAAAGCTGGTGGTTGCGCACCTGTGTGCGCCGCAATGCAGGATGATCTCCATCGCCCTACCCTCCCCACCGAAAGTCTTCAGGAACAACCTGTATTCTCGGCGCTTGGATAGGCGCGGATGAAACGGGATCGAGCCTGAAGTACAATTTTTTGATGTCCGCAGACATTTCGCCAGTCGCATTCGTCCGCGCAGAGGCTATATTCAACAGAACAGGAGGCCATATGACACGCACGCTTGCCCTTGTTTTCTCGGCACTATTCCCGCTGGCCGCCTTGGCCGCGGACGCGAATGCCCCTGCGGATGACAGCTTTGTGCGTCCCGTAGATGACAGCGATCTGAGCGATTTTCTCTGGACCCATCGCCCGATCGTTGTATTTGCCGATACCCCTGCAGACCCAAGGTTCCAGCAACAGATTGACATGCTGTTGGAGGGCGAAGCGGCAATGCGTGATCGCGACGTAATCGTATTGACTGATACCGATCCGTCGGCACGATCTCCGATACGGTCAAAACTGCGACCACGCGGTTTCCAGATGGTATTTGTCGACAAGGATGGTGTAGTGAAACTGCGCAAACCCAGCCCATGGAGCGTGCGCGAGATAGGCCGCTCGATTGACAAGACGCCCTTGCGTGAACGCGAAATTCGCGAACGACGCGAAGGCGGCTGAACACCTGCACCTTGCCTTAAAGTCCCGACGGAAGCCGCCGAGAACCTTGAAAGGTATGAAACAGGCGCGCGCATGATCATTCGAACTCGATAATCACATCGTCAACGGCAAGGCTGTCGCCGGGACCAGCATTGATTTTGGAGACAACGCCTTTCTTCTCAGCGCGCAGGATGTTCTCCATCTTCATCGCCTCGACGGTGCAAAGCGCCTGACCCTCCTGTACCTCCTGCCCCACTTCGACATCGATCTTCACGATCAGGCCGGGCATCGGGCAGAGCAGCATCTTGGATGTATCAGGCGGCAGCTTCTCGGGCATCATCCGGGCCAATTCGGCCTGACGTGGGGTGCGAACATGCACCTTGAGATCCGCGCCGCGGTTGCGGACGCGAAATCCGCCCGACACTTTGCCGACCTTCAGAACCAGTGGGCTGCCATCGACATCGAGCACTGCAAGCTGATCACCCGGTGTCCAATCGGAGGCGACACGGTGCTTCGTGCCATCTGCAAACGACACGGTGGAGCCATCCTGATCGGCCTCTATCGCAACCTCGAACTCTTGCCCTTGCAGCGAGACGACCCAATCTGTTCCAACCTTGCGTTCATGATTGTCCATCCGCCCCGACACCCGTGTACGGCGAATCTCGGCCACGCGGTGCATCGCTGCGCACGATGCAGCGACTCGGCGCAGGTCAGCTTCAGGCAATTCCACACCCTCAAATCCGTCAGGATACTCCTCGGCGATGAAGGCGGTCGTCATATCACCGCTAACGAATTTCGGGTGGTCCATAACCGCTGACAGGAACGGTAGATTGTGACCGATGCCTTCAACCTCAAAACTGTCGAGCGCCACACGCATGGCTTCGATCGCCTGCTCGCGGGTCGGCGCCCAAGTGCACAGCTTGGCGATCATCGGGTCATAATACATACTGATCTCGCCGCCTTCATAGACGCCGGTATCGTTACGTACAGCGCTATCCCCTTTGGGCGCATCGCCTTGCCATTTGTCATTCACCAGCAACGGGCCAGCGGCGATTTCCTGCGGTGGGCGATAACGGGTCAGGCGGCCAATCGAGGGCAAGAAGCCGCGATACGGATCCTCGGCATAAAGACGGTTCTCGATGGCCCAACCCGTCAAGGTCACGTTATCCTGAGTGATGGTCAGCTTTTCACCAGCAGCCACACGGATCATCTGTTCCACCAGATCAACACCGGTAATCAGCTCGGTCACAGGGTGTTCCACCTGAAGGCGGGTGTTCATTTCAAGGAAGTAAAAGTTCTTTTCCCCATCCACGATGAATTCGACCGTTCCAGCACTGGCATAGTCCACGGCCTTGGCCAGCGCGACCGCCTGTTCTCCCATCGCTTTTCGGGTTTCAGGATCAAGGAAGGGCGAAGGCGCCTCTTCTACAACCTTCTGGTTCCGGCGCTGGATCGAGCATTCACGCTCGCCCAAATAGATGCCGTTGCCATGGCTGTCGCACAGGACCTGAATTTCTATGTGGCGCGGTTGGGTCACGAATTTCTCAATGAAAATCCGGTCATCGCCAAAGGAATTTGCAGCCTCGTTCTTGGAAGATTGGAAGCCTTCCCGCGCTTCTTCATCATTCCACGCGATCCGCATGCCCTTACCACCGCCGCCAGCGCTGGCCTTGATCATCACCGGATACCCGATATCGTTCGATATCTTCACCGCCTCATCAGCGTCTTCAATCAGCCCCATGTAGCCGGGGACCGTCGAAACCCCGGCCTCCTGTGCGATCTTCTTCGAGGTGATCTTATCACCCATGCTTTCGATCGCACCAACCGGTGGGCCGACAAAGGCGACGCCTTCGGCATCCAGCGCTTCAGCAAACTTGGAATTCTCGGACAGAAAGCCATAGCCGGGGTGGACAGCCTGCGCACCACTTTGACGGATGGCGTCCATTACCTTGTCGATGACAATGTATGACTGATTGGCCGGTGGTGGACCTATATGCACGGCCTCATCCGCCATCGACACGTGCAGGGCGTTCCTGTCAGCATCAGAATAGATGGCGACCGTGCCAATGCCCATCTTGCGGGCAGTCTTGATGACCCGGCAGGCAATCTCGCCCCGGTTTGCGATCAGGATCTTGTTGAACATGGAACGTCCTTTGGATTGAAGTTCTGGAAACGCAAAACGCCGCCTCAGGGTGTTGACCCCACGACGGCGTGATGCGTGATGACGGACGGGGTGTTGGCTGCCCCGATAAATTCAGCGTTAGTTACAGGTGTTTTGGGTTTTGCAGTACAGCACGTTCCCCGCAGCACCGACCGCTGCGCCAAACAGCGGATCTGCATTGAGGACCGCAGCCCCGACCGCGCCTGCGCCGCCACCAAGGATCGCCTGCTCGCCCGTTGTGTCACCACAGGCCACAAGGCCGGCGCATGTCGCCAACGCAAGGAAGATTCGTGATTTTTGCATGTTTTCTGCCCTTTTTGGTTTCTCAAAGTCTTTGAGGGCAGATGCCGAATTCCGGCATTGTTATGCAATAACAGAGGTTGCAAACCACTGAATTGCGCAGTTTCTTGCCGTTTTTGGACTGTGTTCGCCAAAAAGAAAACCGCGGACAGAGCTCTGTGGGGAACACAAGCCTGCCCGCGGAAGGAAGGGGTACGGAATAGTAGGTGCTTGTGCGACGCAGGCAAAGTAGAGCCGCACGGCCCCTTCACTGTGCACAGCACAATTTGCAGCGCAAACCCATCTTCGTTTCCGTTTGAGATTCCGGCTAAAACTTGCCCACCGGCAGCGCGTCCGCGCAACTTTGCGCCGACACCATATCGCCCTGCACCCCCGAATTCCCTGCTCATGCCAGTCACGTTCATGTGACGATACTCGGCCGGATGATGGCCAACACGGCGGTATACCTCACGCGTTGCTTTCGGAAGTCCACTAAGAAAATCTACAGGGGCCAGGCGCTTATCCTGAGCTTTCACCGAGCTGTGAAAGCACGAGCCATTCTTGACACGGTTACTTGAAAAACTGCGCAGAATTCCTCGCAGATTGGTGATTTTCCCCGGGCTCTTATGCGTGAAACGGTGCCGGTGCACACTCGCAAACAAGGAAATATCCCCATGATAATAAAGGGCAAAACTGCTAGCCTGCTTGCTGCCAGCACGCTTTCCGTGACCGGAATGCAGGCCTTGGCGCAAGATGCACAAACTCAGGCTGAACTCGATGCGCTTCGCGCAAGAGTCGAGGCTTTGGAATCGTCCAAGCCCGGAGCCGGGACCGGTGATCTGAGGATCGGAAACACCACGCTGGACGTCTATGGCTATGTCAAAGCCGATTTCTTCTACGACTTCGAATATGATCAGGGCGACACAGCGTTTGTGAATGTCATAGGTGAGCCCTCGGCCGAAACCGATGGCACATTTGGCGCCACCGTTCGGCAATCGCGAATCGGACTGCGTACCAACACACCAAGCGGCATTGGCGACATCCAGGGTCAGATCGAAGTGGATGCTTTCGGCTCGGGCGGTACAGCAGAATTCCGCATTCGTCACGCGAATATCCGGATTGGTGAACAATGGCTCATCGGTCAGTACTGGACTAATTTCCAGCCTCTGGACACTTACCCCACCACAGTTGAGTTCAATGGACCGGTCGGCATCCCTTTTGCCCGTGTTCCTCAGGTTCGATACACTAACGGCTTCGGATCGAATACCACCTTTGCTGTTTCTGTAGAGGAAAACGTCGGAGGTTCGAACTCGGATGATCCGGTGCTGACTGGTGCGGTCGAGTATAACGACGGCAAATACCTGGCGCGCGCCTCGGTTTTGTACGGCAAAGCCCAATCCGGCGATGTCGAAGTGGATCAGACCGGCTTTACCCTTTCTGGTTCGATCCGTCCCTGGCAAGGTGGCCTGTTCCAAGTCAACTACGTCAACGGTGAAGCGATCGGCCCCTACCTGATCGGTTTGGGTGACGCGATTGTTGGCGGTCAGGCGAACGATGTCGACGGGTATACCATCGAGTTTCGTCAAGATTTGACCCCCAAATGGAACGTGGGCATCTCCTACGGTAAGGAAGATTACGACCTGCCCACCTCGACAGGAAGTTTGTCCTTCACCGAGCTTGAGACCATCCATGTCAATGCGTTCTACAAAGCAACTGACAATCTGACATTGAGCGCCGAATACATCTATGGCGAGCGGAACGATACGATTTCGGGTGACACTTTCGATGGCAACCGTATTCAGTTGGCCGCACAGCTGAACTTCTGACTTGCCCCAAGTGCCCTGCCTGTTCGCGGGCAGGGCTCCACCAATTTGGGTTGGTCGAACTTGATATGCAGCTGCGGTGGGCAAATTCAGCGCACCCCGTCGAAGATTTCTGGAAACGATTGACGAGCAACCTCCGGGTCGATCACCAACAGCGCGTCATAGCTGGCAGGGTCAAACGGATCTTCAGCGGCGATCACTTCCCGCTCGAACAGCCAACTCAGTCGGCCTGCATCCAGGTTACCACGCTCGAACGGCTGATCACCAAACTGCGCCCATAGCGCTTCCATGAATGCGGCATCTGCACGCCTATCTGCAGGCTTGCGGTCCCGAAAACGTTCGCGCCTGGTCAAGGGAGTCACTCCCTTGGGATTGGCGCGCCGGATCGTGAACTGAAAGTCAGTTCCGGCCAAGCGGCCGGGGAAGCCACGGTGTTTCAGCATTTCGACACCTCGCTGGTTAAGGCATTGAAATTACATGGGTGCAGACGACCCTGCCGGGATGAAAACACGATATGAACCTCTGAGTTGTATATGGGCACCCTGTGACCGAGATCGCGTACTCTCATGGTCAGAGTCCCTCCCAGATACATTGGGATTGTTCCAGCCGATAGGCCTCAAAAAACTGGGTCGCATCTGGCTCGGACGTGCCGAACTCCAGCGGTCGATCCGAGAAAGAAATCACGACACGCGCAGGATCCAGATCGTGCTGCGCCACGTAAGGGACCGCCAGCGTCTGGCACAGATGCTCCATGTCGATCACTGCGACATCATAGGTGATGCGGCCCACGGTCGCCCCGATATTGGGAGCAATAAACCTGAAACGAACCCAGAGTTCCCCGGGATTGGTATCAAGCAGTACATTGCTGAGCTCTACTGGCTGACCCGATGGCACGGGCAATAGATTACTTGCCTGAACCGAACTAGTCATAGACATCGCCAATGCAAGCGCGCTCCCCAGGAAGCGTCCAGCGCGAGCCAGTCCCTCCGAACTTGCTTGCGCGGCAAACGCGCTTTTATGTCCAATCAAGTCGATCATGAAGCAAATCGGTTTGTTCCATCTAACTCTTAGAGCGGGATATTATCGTGCTTTTTCCATGGGTTCTTCAGCTGCTTTCCGCGCAGACTGGCAAAGGCACGCGATACGCGACGGCGGGTTGAGTGTGGCATGATCACTTCATCGATAAAGCCACGCTCGGCAGCGACAAAGGGGTTGGCAAACCGGTCTTCGTAATCCTGCGTGTGCTGCGCGATCTTATCCGCATCTCCAAGATCAGCGCGATGGATGATCTCGGTTGCGCCCTTTGCACCCATCACTGCGATCTCGGCCGTGGGCCATGCATAGTTGAAATCCCCGCGCAGATGCTTCGATGCCATCACGTCATAAGCACCGCCATATGCTTTGCGCGTGATCACCGTGACCTTTGGCACTGTTGCCTCTCCATAAGCAAACAGCAGTTTCGCGCCATGCTTGATCACGCCGCCATATTCCTGTGAGGTCCCCGGAAGAAAACCCGGCACGTCGACGAGCGTAAGGATCGGAATTTCAAAGCAATCGCAGAACCGTACAAAACGCGCAGCTTTGCGCGAGCTGTCGATATCCAGACACCCGGCAAGAACCATCGGTTGGTTTGCCACAACGCCTACGGTTTGTCCTTCAAGGCGGATAAAACCGGTGATGATGTTCTTGGCGTAATCTTCCTGTATTTCGTAGAAGTCGCCCTCGTCCGCGACTTTGGTGATGAGCTCCTTCATGTCGTAGGGCGTGTTAGGATTATCTGGGATCAGAGTGTCCAGCGACGTCTCGATCCGACCCGGCTCATCAAAGAAGGGACGAACCGGAGGCTTTTCGCGATTGTTGAGCGGCAGGAAATCGACCAACCGGCGGACCTCGGCCAGCGCCTCAACATCGTTTTCGAACGCCCCGTCCGCAACCGAGGATTTTTTGGTGTGGGTCGAAGCCCCACCCAGTTCCTCGGCGGTAACGACCTCATTTGTGACAGTCTTTACGACATCCGGACCAGTCACAAACATGTATGAGGTGTCTTTGACCATGAATATAAAGTCGGTCATCGCAGGGCTATAGACCGCACCACCAGCGCATGGCCCCATGATCACACTGATCTGAGGCACCACGCCCGAGGCCATGATGTTGCGTTGGAAAACTTCGGCATACCCCGCCAGCGAGGCAACGCCTTCCTGAATGCGCGCGCCACCCGAGTCATTGATCCCGATCACCGGCGCTCCATTCTGAACCGCCATATCCATGATCTTGCAAATCTTCTGCGCATGCGTTTCGGACAGCGAGCCGCCAAACACGGTAAAGTCCTGACTGAAGACATAGACCATCCGGCCGTTGATCGTGCCCCAACCAGTGACCACGCCATCACCGGCTGGCTTTTGCTTTTCCATTCCGAAATCGGTGCAACGATGGCTGACAAACATGTCAAACTCTTCGAAGCTGCCTTCATCCACCAGCAGCTCGATCCGCTCGCGCGCTGTCAACTTGCCTCGGGCATGCTGTGCGTCAATGCGCCGTTGTCCACCCCCTAAGCGTGCATCGTTGCGGCGGCCCTCGAGTTCGGAAAGGATGTCTTTCATGACGGTAGTCTCCCATGAGATTTTGCGGGACCATAACGATACGAATACCGAGACCAAAGAAGTTTTCAGCAAATTTGCAAACATAAGAAAATCAAGCAGGTGGTAATTGCAAATTTGTAAAGTTATGTAACATCACAAACCCGCTCTTGGCATTCCCCCAAACTAAGTTCTAAGTGTGAACCATGCAGTTCAGTTCAACATCCATCAGCCGGACACCCCCGACCCTTACAACGCTAATATTGTTGTCGGGCCTGTCAGCGCTGAGCATGAACTTGTTCCTACCCAGTCTCCCCTTCATGGCCGCCTACTTTGAGGCAGATTACAAGCTGATGCAGCTATCGATTGCATTGTATCTTTTGGTCAACGCGGTCTTACAGATCATAATCGGTCCCATCGCCGACAAGGCGGGGCGCCGGCCTGTTCTTCTATGGGGGCTCGCATTGTTCCTGTTGGCGACTCTGGGCTGCATCTACGCACCAACGATCGAGGTCTTTCTGGCATTCCGCATGAGTCAGGCCGTGATCGTCGTTGGCATCGTTCTTAGCCGTGCAGCGGTGCGGGACATGTACACCCAGGACAAAGCCGCATCGATGCTTGGGTATGTCACAATGGGCATGGCCGTCGTCCCAATGATCGGACCTGCAGTTGGCGGTCTGCTTGAAGAGGCGTTCGGCTGGAAAGCGAATTTTTGGCTGCCCTTTGCGTTGGGCGCACTGGCCCTGTTGCTTACCTACCGTGATTTCGGCGAAACCGCCGCTGCCAGCGGCAAAACTTTGGTACAACAATTCCGCGAATATCCCGAGCTTTTGGCCTCCCCCCGATTCTGGGGCTACTCGCTCTCTTCTGCGTTTTCGTCTGGGGCGTTCTTCGCATATCTCGGTGGAGCACCTTTCATCGGAACCGAAGTGTTCGGCATGACAGCAGCAGAAGTTGGCATATATTTTGGCGCGCCCGCACTTGGCTACTTCTTCGGAAACTTCATCAGTGGTCGTTATTCTGTACGCTTTGGCGTGAACCGAATGGTCCTCTGGGGATGCTGGCTGAATGCTATCGGCGTAGCCATTTCCGCTTCCCTATTTTTAGCGGGCATTGGCACCGCGCTCAGTTTCTTTGGCCTGATGACCTTTGTTGGGCTTGGCAACGGCATGTCGATACCCAATGCGACAGCCGGGTCATTGTCTGTCCGGCCTCATCTGGCAGCCACCGCATCAGGCCTCAGCGGAGCGATCATGCTCGGCGGCGGCGCTGCCCTCAGCGCGTGGGCGGGCGCATTGCTGACACGCGAGACAGGTGCAATGCCATTGCTCTGGCTGATGCTGGCAACCTCCATTCTGGCGATTTGCGCTATCAGCAGCGTAATCTGGCGCGAGAAGCAACTGGGGCTTTAGAGGGCTTGCGCCAATAGGTTTGCAAAGTTAACTTGAGCAATCAGTTAAGTTGCAAAGAACTAACATGGCTACTCAAAAACTCTATGCAGGCGCAAAACTGCGTGAGATGCGGACCCGGCTATCTCTGACCCAAAAGGAATTTGCAACAAAACTAGGCGTTTCTCTGCCATATCTAAACCAGATGGAGAACAACAACCGTCCGATTTCAACGACAGTTGTTTTGGCGCTGGCGCAAGAGTTCGGCATGGACGTGACCGAGCTTAGCACGGGCGATAGTGAGCGCCTGGTTTCGGACATGCGCGAGGCGCTTGCCGATCCGGTTTTTGCTGACACCATGCCCCCATTGGCTGACCTGCGGCTGACCGCATCAAATGCCCCAGCGCTGGCCCGCGCATTCATTGAATTGCATCGAAGCTATCGCCAAACTCATGAACGTCTGGCTTCTTTGGACGAAGCATTAGGTCGGGAAGACGCCCGCATTCAAGCCAGCCCTTGGGAAGAAGTGCGTGATTTCTTTCACTATTGCGACAATTACATTGACGCCGTTGACCGGGCAGCTGAACGGTTCGCAAGTCGCGCTGATGAATTCGGTGGCATTCGTCAGGCAGCGATCAACAGCCTGACCGAACGAGGAATCCACGTCACCTTCACCGATACCGAGATCCTACGTAGCTACAACGCGGATGATAAGACACTGCGCCTTTCTTCACGCGCAGCTCCGCAAACACAAGTCTTCCAGCTTTTGCTGCAGGTCGCGCTGATCAGTCAGGACAAACTGCTTGAGGCAACGCTCGACTTCGCGCGCTTCCAAAGTGAAGAGGCCCGTGCGATTGCCAAGATTGGCCTCGCAAACTACTTCGCCGGGGCGTCCCTGATGCCATATGGTCTGTTCTTAAGTGCTGCGCAGGACTATCGTCACGATCTGGAATTGCTCAGCAATCGGTTCGGGGCATCCATCGAACAGGTCGCGCACCGTCTTTCCACCTTGCAGCGACCGGGGGCCAAAGGCATCCCGTTCTTCTTTGTCCGGGTCGATCAGGCCGGAACGATCACTAAACGCCATTCGGCCACTCGGCTTCAATTCGCACGCTTCGGCGGGGCCTGCCCCTTGTGGAACGTTCACCGTGCCTTTGAAACTCCGGGCCACTTTCTGCAGCAGCTGGCAGAAACACCAGACGGTGTACGATATATCTCACTGGCGCGCGATGTATCGAAATCCGGCGGTTCCTTCGGCGCACCCGTTCGTCGCTATGCCATCGCATTGGGGTGCGAAGTGCGCCACGCCGAAGCTTTGGTCTACGCCGACAATCTCGATATTAACAACGCCAGTGCATACGAACCGATCGGCATCTCCTGTCGCATATGCGAACGCCAGACCTGTCATCAGCGTTCAGTACCGCCACTCGAACGCCGCCTGACCATCAACTCCGATATCCGCAGTATCCTTCCATACGAAGTCACCTGATCTTCATCTGGCCTGAAATACTCCGGGGGAGTCGCGGCTTGCCGCGACGGGGGCAGAGCCCCCGCCTGTCCGTCAGCTTTTTGATAGGATCGCCCAGATTTGATCCTTGAGAACAGCTCGTTTCTTGCGCAACTCAACCTCGGCCAACTCTTCCATTGGCTCAACATTGGTTTCAGCTCGGTGCACTACGCGATTGACCTCATGATATTCATCCGCAAGCCTCGCAAAATGGGCGTCCGTTTGCTTGAGCTGGCTTATGGTGTCGATCTTATCGGGAAACTCTTCAGCCAGTTCATGCGGGGTGTGCGACATCCTGTTAACTCCTCAATGTTGCGTTACTTCGGAGAGATAAACATGGTTGTCTCACACCGCTTTGACGCCAATCAAATTCCTTGAGAATTCTTTGCGTGATACCTCAATTGGTAGAACCGAATCAACGTTGCGCCGTGGCCCATCTCGGGCTGATCCAAGGTGCGTCATTTGCTTTAGCCAATGGCTCCTTGTCCAGCAGGTGATCCGACATTTTTTCCCCTACCATAATCGATGGCGCATTCAGGTTTCCGTTGGTAATCTGAGGGAAAATCGAACTATCCGCGACGCGCAGCCTGTCCACCCCAATCACACGACCATGCGGGTCAACAACTGCACTTTTGTCATCCGCGCGCCCCATTCGGCAGGATCCACAGGGATGATAGGCGCTTTCCGCGTGCTCCGCGATGAACGCGTCAAGCTGCTCATCCGTCTGTACGTCTTTACCCGGCTGGATCTCCTTGCCGGCAAACGGCTTGAAAGCATCCTGCCCGAAGATTTCGCGCGTCAGGCGTATGCATGACCGAAAATCCTCCCAGTCCTTATCATGGCTCATGTAGTTGAAACGGATCACTGGGGCATCCTCAACCCGTGCCGAGCGCAGTGTGACAGCCCCCCGAGACGGCGAACGCATTGGTCCCACATGCGCTTGGAAACCGTGCCCCTCAGCCGCTGCCTGACCGTCATAACGCACCGCGATAGGGAGGAAATGGTACTGAATGTCGGGATATTCGACACCAGGTTTCGAGCGAATGAACGCCGCACTCTCGAACTGGTTCGACGCGCCCAGGCCGGTTTTTGTGAACAGCCACTGCGCCCCGATCAAGCCTTTGCTGATCAGGTTCCAATGTTTGTAGAGCGTGATCGGCTGCAGCGAGGCTTGCTGGATGTATAGCTCAAGATGGTCCTGCAAATTGGCGCCGACACCAGGTCGATCCGCGACCACTTCGATTCCATGTTCAGTCAAATGCGCCGCAGAACCGATCCCCGACAGCATCAGCAACTTGGGAGAATTGATAGATGACGCGGCCAATATGACCTCACGCCTTGCCCCAATAATTTCTTTCTTGCCGCCACGGATCAATTCGACGCCGGTGGCGCGGCCGTCATTGATCACCACGCGTGCGGCGAGACCCCGAACAATGTCACAATTTTCACGTTTCAAAGCGGGCTTCAGATAGGCATTTGCCGCCGACCAACGCCGTCCTTTCCAGACGGTCTGCTCCATCGGCCCAAAGCCTTCTTGTTTTTCACCGTTGTAATCTCCGGTGACCTCATATCCCGCCTGCTGCCCCGCATCGACAAAGGCTTTGAACAGCGGGTTTTCACGGGGTCCGCGCGACACATGCAATGGCCCGTCAGTCCCGCGCCATGCGTGATCGCCACCATGGCCACCATCATGCCAGGTTTCCATGCGTTTGTAGTACGGCAGCACATCCGCATAGGACCAACCATCCGCACCCATATCCGCCCAGGTGTCGAAATCCCGTGCGTGGCCACGCACATAGACCATTCCATTGATCGACGAAGACCCGCCAATCACCTTGCCGCGCGGGCAAACAAGGCGGCGATTGTTCAAATAAGGCTCGGGCTCGGATTTATAGCCCCAGTCATAGCGCGACATGTTCATCGGATAGCTGAGAGCGGCTGGCATCTGGATGAATGGGCCCGCATCGGTGCCGCCATGTTCGATCACCAGAACCGAGGCACCGGCCTCACTTAGTCGATACGCCATCGCACAACCGGCGGACCCAGCGCCAACGATGACAAAATCTGCTTCCATATTCGTGTCTCCATTTCCACGCAGGCTAAGATTTTTCGGCGAAAAATCTTAATCGCCTCTGGCGGAAGTATTTTGAAAAAGTGAACGTTATTCGCCCCGCGGGAAGCGTTGGCTTTCTTCAACGTCGTTTAGATCCATGTGATTGCGCATGTAGCGTTCGGATGCTTTCTGCAGCGGCTGGTAATCCCACGGGTAATAACCGCCTTCCCGCAGCGCTTCGTAAACTACCCACCGACGGGCCTGACTGGCCCTTACATCAGAATCAAATCGCTCAAGGTCCCAACGCGCCTCGGATTTGGCGCTTAAGGACTGCAGGGTGCCCGCGTGCTCGGGTTGGCTCGCCAGGTTTTTCAGCTCGTGAGGGTCCTCTTCAAGATCAAAAAGCTGGTCCGGGTCCAATGCACAGCGATTGTACTTCCACTTTCCATACCGAAGCGAAACCAAAGGCGCGTAGGAGGCTTCTGCCGCGTATTCCATCGCGACAGGAGCTGTTCGTTCATTGCCCTTCGCCAAAGGCACAAGGTCTTCGCCATCAGTCCACGGAGCGATTTCGGCCATATCTACGCCGGCGAGCGCCCCAAGTGTTGGTGTGACATCGATCGTTGATACCGGTGTATCGATCCGGCCAGTTGGAAGATCGGGCGACGAAATCATCAAGGGCACTCGCGAGGACCCCTCGAAGAAAGTCATCTTGAACCACAATCCACGCTCGCCCAACATGTCGCCATGGTCCGAGACAAAGAGGATGATGGCCTCTTGCCGCGTGGATTCCAGCACTTCCAATATCTCGCCGATCTTGTCGTCCAGATAAGAGATGTTGGCGAAATAGGCGCGGCGGGATTTGCGGATATCATCGGTCTTTATGTCGAAACTGCGCCAGTCATTTGCATCAAAAATACGCTTGGAATGCGGGTCCTGATTGTCATAGCCCAAATCCGAGATCTGTGGCTCAAGATGCTCACAATCCTCATACAGATCCCAATATTTACGACGCGCCACGTACGGATCGTGTGGGTGCGTGAAGCTGACGGTTACACACCAAGGGCGTTCATCTTTCCCACGCGCCAGATCATACAATTTGGCTTTGGCGTTATAGGCAACCTCGTCGTCATATTCCATCTGGTTGGATATCTCGGCAACGCCTGCCCCGGTGACCGATCCCACGTTATGATACCACCAGTCGATACGCTCACCGGGTTTACGATAATCCGGTGTCCAGCCGAAATCGGCTGGATAGATGTCGGTGGTTAGGCGATCCTCGAACCCGTGCAACTGGTCGGGACCAACAAAGTGCATCTTACCTGATAGACAAGTGTAATACCCAGCGCGGCGAAGATGGTGCGCATAGGTCGGAATATCGCTGCGGAATTCAGCCGCATTATCATAGACGCCTGTCCGCGAGGGTAACTGGCCAGACATAAAGCTGGCCCGCCCCGGCGCGCACAGTGGCGACGCCGTGTATGTATTCGCGAAGCGCGTTGATTTTGCCGCCAGTTTTTTCAGGTTTGGCGCATGCAACCATTCCGCGGGACCGTCGGGGAAGAGGGTCCCGTTGAGCTGATCCACCATTAGGATCAGAATATTCGGCTTTGTCATTTTTCGGCCTCTAGGAAAACTTTCATAACCCGCAGCGCATGGTTCACGGCCAACTGCGGCTCTTGCGGGGCGTTCAAAGCAGCGTGGATGTACAGCCCATCGATCAGAGCAATCATGTCTTCGGCGGCTTCGGTCGGATCGCGCATTAGCGGGCGTAGCGCATGGATGAGATTTGAGCGGATCCGGGCCTGATAGATTTGCCAAAGTCTAAGCGCGTCATCGTTGGTTTGCGCCAGAACATAAAAGGTCATCCATGCTGCAATCACGTCCGGCGTGAAACAGGATGGCGCAAAACAGGCGCGGATGATGGCCTGCGCACGTTCTTCAGGCTTGGCGGAACCAAGCTGGGTGCGCGCTTCTGCTCCGAAATCCGAAAGGATACGGCGCATAGCAGCAAGGAATATCTGCTCTTTCCCACCGAAATAGTGATGGGCCAATGCGCTGGACATTCCCGCACGCTTGGCAATCTGGCTGACGGTCACATCGAGGGATTTTTGTACGCCAAGTTCGGCAATCGTCGCCTTTACGATCGCATCCCGCCGGATCGGCTCCATTCCGAGTTTTGGCATCTTCGCCTCTCTACCCTGCTTGAGTGTAAGAGAAGCTAAGCGCTTTATATTGACTCGTCAATCAATAACGACTCTGGGCGGGTGTTTCTGAACCCTGGAGCGGGGTCGGCGGAGTAGCTTTGCCCTTACTAAGTATCGCCTCGCGCCAAGTGATAAAACTGACGGCTGCCAGGATCAGAGAGCCTCCGACAACAACCCAGATGTCGACACCCTCATGGAAAACCAATGTGCCAAGCAACGTCGCCCAAATCAACTGCAGGAATGTCACGGGCTGAGTCACGGCTACCGGGGCAGCTTGCAACGCGAGCGTCATGAAATAGTGCCCAGCCGTGGCAAAGCTGGCAACGACAACCAGAATGCCCAAATCACGCATGGAAGGTGGCTGCCATACGGCGACAGCAAAAGGTATCAAGGCAATCGTGACCCAGATAGAAAGATGCGCAACTACTGCCGATGGGCGAATATCACGCACCATAACTTTAGCCAGCAGATAAGAACCTCCAAGTGCCAAGGCCGTACCCAACATCGCCAGATGTCCCGGCGATACCTCGCGAAATCCGGGTCTCAGTACGATGACAACCCCAACAATCGCAACAACGATTGCTGCGATTCGACGAACAGCGAGCCGCTCTCCCAGGAAAAGCGCGGCACCCAGAGTAACATAGATCGGCGTCATGTAATTCATTGCCGTTACTTCGGCCAGCGGAATGCGTGTCATGGCATAGAACCAGAGCATAACCGCTATCGCGTGAATCACACCTCGCAAACCAAACAGGGTCAAGTTACGAGTGGACAGCGGCGTTCCAATCAACGCACGCCACGCGGGAATAAGAAAAACCAGCCCAAAAACATACCGCAAAAATGCGGCCTGAATTGGATCCATACTGGTCCCGAGCACTTTCACCAGAGCATTCATGCCCACAAAAGACAGACCTGCCGAAAGCATCCAGAACATGCCGACAAGCGGGCGCTGCTGATCGTTTGGTGAAGTCATACCGACGGTTGAACACCGTTTTCTATTCGGGAACAACCCTTCACATGATAACAAGTTTCATCGCAATACCCAGCATCACGATGCCGATCAGTACGTCGAGTATTTGCCATGCACGCGGGCGCGCAAAGATCGGTGAAAGAACGCGCGCACCATATCCCAGTGAGAAGAAGAACACGAAGCTAGAGGATACTGCACCAATAGCAAACCCCATTCGGTCATCGTATTGGGCAGAAATCGATCCGATCAATACCACAGTATCCAGATACACATGAGGGTTAAGCCATGTGAAGGCCAAGACGGTCAGCATAGCCGCGCGCAAACTGGTACGCTGCCCTGCATCGGTGTCCAACATTGCGCCCCCTCGCCAGGCGGACTGGAAACTGCGCAAAGCATACCATGTCAGAAAGATCGCGCCTCCATAGCGCATTACCGTTTCAAACCACGGCGCGGCCTGCGCCAGTGTGCCAAATCCAGCCACCCCAGCCGCAATCAGAATTGCGTCCGAAACCGCGCAGGTCATGCAGAGAGGAAAGACATGCTCGCGTCGCAGCCCCTGACGCAGAACAAAAGCGTTCTGAGCGCCAATCGCCAAGATAAGGCTGAAGCTAAGGGCAAATCCTGCGATCATTGATGGGAACATGCGACCTCCTGTTGTTGGCCGTTGACTATAGCCATCCCGGGGCCCTATCAAATTAATGTTTGTAATCTGAATTAAGAAAATCTAATGCTCCTGGACCCGCATCATCTTTCAGCGCTGTCTGCAATATTGCGCCATGGAAGCTTTGATGCGGCAGCAGCTGAATTGTCTGTGACCCCCTCCGCAATCTCTCAACGCATCAAGGCTTTGGAAGATCGTGTTGGAGCCGCTCTGATACATCGCGGTTCCCCTTGCACCGGAACACCTGCTGGCTTGCGGATTGCGCGTCATGCCGAAGATATTGGCCTGCTTGAAGCAAAGCTCGCACGAGAGCTGACCTTAGATGAGCGCGAAGGCCCTACCCGCGTGCGGATTGCACTTCCTGCCGACATTCTGGCGACATGGTTTATCGACGCGATGGCAAAGGCTGGCGACCTTTTGTTCGATCTGGTGATTGACGATCAGGATCACTCGGCCGAATGGCTGAGGCGCGGCGAGGTCAGCGCGGCGATTACCGTCGGTGGACAAGCCGTCACTGGATGCGATTCATTTGCGCTGGGCGCGTTGCGCTATCTGCCAACCGCCAGCCCCGCGTTCATGGAGCGCTGGTTCAGCGATGGCGTATCGGCAAACTCGTTGTCGCTGGCACCTTGTCTGACTTTCAATAGCAAAGACAATTTGCAGAAAACCTGGATAAGTAAACAGATAGGACGTCGGCTTGCGCCACCGACGCAATTTATGCCTTCCACAAACGGCTTTGTTGAGGCAGCGATTGCAGGCTTGGGCTGGGGGATGAACCCTGAAAGCCTTACGCGCCCTGCAATTGTAAAAGGTCAACTCTGCGAGGTTATTCCCGGCGCGCCATTGGATGTGGAACTGACCTGGCAGATCGGGCGGGTGCTTGCCCCTGCCCTTGCACCGTTGACCAAGGCAGTTCGTCGTGTTGCAGCCCAGGCGCTCATCACAACAGACTGACCTTATGCCTGCGTATCCGCCTTCTGTTGCGGCTGCGCAATTCGGTAACAGGAAAACGCTGCCCAAATACTGACAAGCACGATGAACACAATAGCTGATGCAACCTCGTGCATATGGGCAACTGCGGCCAACGCAGCCGATAATGCAACGGCCGTTAACCGACACATAGACTTGATGGCTGCAGCACCCTGAATACGTTGTTCTTTGGGGGCAATGTCCAGAAAATAGAGCTTCCGCGCGCTTGATATTCCGGTTGTTGCGACCGAGACGACAAACAATGCAATCGCGTGCAGATGAACTTCGTGGTCAATGTGGGCATAGTGGAAGGCTAGCAGAACGATCCCGGTTGCTGCGACCATCAGGTTGCCCGAGACCATCACCGCGCGGTGAGACTTCATGTTCACCAACTGCCACAACGGCGCCGAAACCAGATACCCGGATGCGGACGAAATGATCATGGCCGTCAGCCCCTTTGCAGAAGTATGGTGTGCCTCTGCAGCGATAAGCGCAAAGAACGGGACCGACAGCGATACAACAACCAAAGGAAGCCGCATCGCCATATAACGACGGAACCAAGGGTATTCGAACATTTCAACAATGCCGGAAATAATACTCCGCAGCGATTGACGGCTGGAAATCTTGATGTTTCCATCTTCAGGTTTTTCGGGGGCACTCTCTGCCATTCCGAGAATGCACAGCGCAGAAAACAGGAAGAACGAAACCGATGCTGCGATTACAGCAGAATGTCGCGAAAATGGCGGATATTCTTTTGTGATCTCGTGGATCAATAACACCAATCCGATCGCGCAAAGACCACCGGCACCCAATTGGAGATATCGGATAATCATGCGAGATTTCGATTTCAGATGATCACCGAACAGATCGGACAACATCAAGGATTGGCTCTCTTCAATCAGTCCGATCAGGAAAAACGCCGCAACAAAGGCGATAGCGGTCAGTGTAACGCTGCCGGTTGCCGCGATGGCCAAGGCCATCAAAAGGCAGCCGCCCAATCCTATTTCGGTCAGGGCGATACCGCGTTTCTTGCGAACCTGCGCCGCGATAGGACGCGCCAGAACGAGGTCAGAGATCATACTGCCCGACATGCGAATAGAAACTAATGCCGCCGCAAGGAACATCGGCAGCTCTAACGAGATCGCAAGAAAGGGCAAAACAACAGAGGGGCTGCCCAGAGTCCACGCAACCTGTGACAGGATGCTCTGGCCAGCTATGACCGGCACATTTCTTCGGGCAGGATCGGTCGTGTTCGTCGCCATTTCTTGGTCTGCGTAATGCGCCTATGGTTACTTATTCAGATTTTTCAGCGTCATTGATCTGATCATAAATGCAAGGACCTTAGGGACCAAAGTTTCTGTTAGGCGTAGCCCTGCAACAGAAAAACCCAGCCAAAGGCCGGGTTCTAATTAACCAACGATTGCCCGACGCGTCAGAGCTGGGCCATGACCTCGTCTGTCGCCTCAAAATTGGTCGTAACCCGCTGGACGTCGTCATCGTCTTCCAATGCATCCACCAATTTCATCAGTTTCTGCATATCTTCCAGACCCAATTCGGTCGTGGTTGTGGGTTTCCAGACCAGCTTGGTGGATTCGGATTCGCCTAGCGCGGTCTCTAGCGCATTCGATACATCGTTCAGATCTGTATCGGCGCACCAGATGATGTGACCATCTTCCGAGCTTTCGACATCCTCGGCCCCGGCCTCGATCGCGGCTTCAAAGATCGTATCCGCATCGCCAGCATCCGCCTGATAGACAACTTCACCCTTGCGGTCGAACATGAACCCAACCGAGCCGGTTTCACCCAGATTGCCCCCATTCTTCGAAAACGTCGAACGCACGGTCGATGCGGTGCGGTTGCGATTGTCCGTCATCGTCTCGACGATCACGGCCACACCATTTGGGCCATAGCCCTCGTACCGGATTTCTTCGTATTCATCCCCTTCGCCCGCAACAGATTTCTTGATGGCCCGGTCGATCACGTCCTTGGGAACCGAGTTCGACTTGGCCTCTTTTACCGCCAGACGCAGACGCGGGTTCTTGTCGGGATCGGGGTCGCCCATCTTGGCGGCAACGGTGATCTCTTTCGACAGTTTGGAAAACAGTTTGGACCGCGCGGCGTCCTGACGTCCCTTGCGGTGCTGGATATTGGCCCATTTGGAATGGCCTGCCATGGTGCGTCCTCGTCATTCGTGATTGCGTGTTCGGCGCTCATATAGACGTTTGCGGGGGGCAGGATCAAGAGAGCGGCTTGCCCTGCCTTCGCCCTTGGCTATGGTGGCGATATGACGACAGATCAGATTATTCTTTTTTCCCTTTTCATTGCCGTATTTGGAATGCTGCTTTGGGGGCGGTTTCGATATGACCTCGTCGCGTTCACTGCCCTTATGATTGCAGTGACGCTGGGCGTTGTCCCGGTCGAGAACGCCTTCGCCGGGTTTGGCCATCCAGCAACGATTATCGTAGCACTGGTTCTTGTGGTCTCTGCGGGTCTGGTTCGGTCGGGCGCGGTGTTCCTGATTACACGGACACTGGTTGATGCCTCGCGCAGTCTGGGCGCGCATATCGCGCTGATGGGCGGGATCGGCGCAGTTCTGTCCGCTTTTATGAACAACGTTGCCGCGCTGGCGTTGCTAATGCCAGTCGACATCCAAACCGCTCGCAAGGCGGGGCGTTCGGTAGGTCTTAGCCTGATGCCGCTAAGCTTTGCCACCATTCTTGGAGGCATGGCCACGCTCATCGGCACACCGCCCAATATCATTATCGCCTCAATCCGCGCCGAAACTCTGGGCGAGCCATTTCGGATGTTCGACTTTGCCCCGGTTGGCGGGATCGCAGCCATCGCCGGTCTGGCCTTTGTGGCCTTGGTGGGTTGGCGATTGATCCCCAATCGTGGCGTCCAGGAAGAAGCATCGGAAGTTCTGGCCGAGTACATCGCCGAACTGACCGTCCCGCCTGAGTCACCCCATATCGGCAAGCGCGTTAGCGAGCTTTATGAGGCGGCAGAGAAATCCGACGTCGCCATCATCGGCCTGATCCGGGATGGCAAGCGGCGCTATGGCAGGTCCACCCACACCACTTTGCGGGAAGGTGACGCGCTTGTGCTTGAAGCCCGACCCGAAGCGTTGGACGAATTCCGCGCTGCGCTTAATCTCGATTTTTCAGACACAAAGCGGCAAGAGGTGTTGACTGCCGAGGGCGACGGGCTTGAGGTAATCGAGGTCGTTGCCCCCGAAAGCGCCCGCATCACTGGACGCACCGCGCAGGCGCTGGGGTTGGCCTGGCGACAGAGCACGGTGCTGATGGGGATTTCTCGTCAGGGCCGTCGCATCACGGAACAAGTCCGGAAGACCGAAGTTGAGGCGGGTGACATCCTGCTTCTGCTCTGCCCGCGTGACCGGGGCGCGGACGTGACCGAGTGGCTCGGCTGTTTGCCCTTGGCGGCACGCGGCCTGAACGTCACCGCCAACGAAAAAGCGTGGCTCGCCATCGGCCTGTTCGCAACAGCCGTACTGGCCGCTAGCATCGGGCTGATCTATCTACCCATCGCTTTGGGTCTGGTCGTTGTGGCCTATGTGCTCACCAAGATCATCCCGATTGCGGATATTTACAATCACATTGAGTGGCCGGTGGTGGTATTGCTGGGTTCGATGATCCCGCTGGGAAGCGCATTGGAAACATCCGGCGGCACTGAACTGATAGCGAACGCACTGATCCAGTTGACAAACGGTCTGCCTGCATGGGCGATCCTGACTGTGCTGATGGTGGTCACCATGACCCTGTCGGACGTACTCAACAACACGGCCACTGCAATTGTTGCAGCCCCCGTCGGGATACAGATGGCGCGCACGCTTGAGGTCTCGCCCGATCCATTCCTGATGACAGTGGCCGTGGCAGCCTCGGCAGCATTCCTCACACCGATTGGTCATAAGAACAACACGCTAGTGCTGGGTCCCGGAGGCTATCATTTCGGGGATTATTGGCGCATGGGCCTACCGCTAGAGATATTGATCATCGCCGTATCAATCCCCTCGATCCTTGTGTTCTGGCCGCTTTGACGGGTAAAGGCAGCGCATGAAACGCTTTCTGATCCTGCAACTCCGCCCAGAAACCGATGCTTCGGATGCTGAGTACGCCTCAATTCTGGACAAAACCGGCCTTGAACCTTCGCAAACCCACCGCATCCGGCTGGATTGCGAAGACCTGCCCGAAGGGCTGGACGTTACCGACTACGCCGGTGTGATCGTTGGCGGAGGCCCGGGTTGCGTCAGCGACGATCCGGCAAGAAAATCTACATTGGATGCCAAGATCGAGGGCGCGATCATGGGATTGATGCCTCAAATCACGGCACAGGATCACCCGTTTATGGGATGCTGCTATGGCCTGGGAATTCTCGCGGCGCACCTGGGCGGTGATGTCAGCAAACGGCAATTCGGCGAACCGGTTGGACCATCGGATTGCCAACTGACCGAAGATGGCGCGCAGGATCCTCTGACCGCTGGCCTAGTTCCGCAGTTTGAAGCCTTTGTCGGCCATAAAGAGGCCGTGCAATCCCTGCCAGAAGGCTGCGTGCATCTGGTCGCCTCGGCCCCCTGCCCGATCCAGATGATCCGCTGGGGACAAAATGTCTATGCCACTCAGTTCCACCCCGAAGCGGATGCCAAGGACTTTGAACAGCGGATTAACATCTACAAAGATCACGGGTATTTCCCGCCCGAAGATGCACAACGCCTGATCGAAATCTGCCACGCGGCGGACGTTACACAACCTGGGGAAATCCTGCGACGGTTCGCCGAACGCTACGGGTGACCCAACGGCGTTATTGCCTGATTAACACCCCCTCGCATAGGCTGGCCCGAATGACTTTGGGAGGAGTTGTTCTTGGACCTGCTCATAAATGTTGGCCTGCCGCTTTCGCTGGCCATTATCATGCTGTCGCTCGGGATCGGGCTTGAGGCCGCTGATTTTCGCCGAGTTCTTACCCGCGGATACCCATTCGCCATAGGTGCGATCAGTCAGGTTGTGTTGATACCACTGGCTGCCTTCACAACCGTCACGATGTTCGGGCTACCCGCTGAGATTGCCGTTGGCGTGATGCTTCTAAGCTTTTGTCCCGGCGGCGTAACCAGCAACATCCTTGCAAAGTTTGCCAAAGGCGACGTTGCGCTATCAGTCAGCCTGACGGCTGTGATCAGCTTGTTGTCAATTGTGACAGTTCCTATTCTGGCCGCGTGGTCCATCGATTACTTCATGGGTGAGACCGCCCCGGAAGTATCGATTGGCGCCCTTGCTACCGCATTATTCCTGATCACAACGTTGCCTGTCGCGATAGGCGTTAGTATTCGCCACTTTGCCAAAGAGTTCGCAGTTCGGATCGATAACCCTTTGTCCACGCTTGCCTCGATCCTGTTTGTGCTGATCGTTCTGGCAGCGCTAGCCGGAAATTGGCAGTTCTTCATTGAGAACCTCAGTTCGATCGGGGCCGCTTTGATCGCGCTAAATATCGCGCTGCTACTGATTGGACTTGGGCTGGCGCGGATCGCCAAGCTGACATGGGAAGAGGCGAAAACCATTTCGGTCGAAACAGGCATACAGAATTCGGCGATGGGGATTACGTTGGCGGCACTGATCACAGGCACCACAACGGGCTTCAGTCCGCTTGCCGTTCCGGCCGCAGTTTATGGTATCACGATGTATGTGGTCGTGACCCCCTTTATCCTTTGGTTCCGCAACCGCTGAAAGGAGATCAGATGGCTGATAATACAGCAGACGCGATTGTCGTCGGCGGCGGACTTGCCGGTCTGGCTGCCGCGGCAGAGTTGGGGGATCGCGGTAAGCGTGTGATCATTGTGGATCAGGAGCCGGAGCACTTCCTTGGCGGGCAGGCGTTTTGGAGCCTTGGCGGTCTGTTCATGGTCGACACCCCGGAACAGCGTCGCATGGGTATTCGCGACAGTTACGATCTGGCACTGCGCGACTGGATGGGCAGCGCTCAGTTCGACCGTGATGAGGACAATTGGCCCCGCAAGTGGGCGGATGCCTATGTCGAGTTTGCGGCAGGTGAAATGCGTCCGTGGTTGTATGACATGGGGTTGCGCTGGTTTCCGGTCGTGGGATGGGCCGAACGCGGTGGGTCATACGCCAATGGTCATGGCAACTCGGTCCCGCGCTTTCATATCACGTGGGGCACGGGCCCGGGAGTGTTGGAACATTTTATCAGACGTGTGCAGAATCATGTCAGTGCCGGTCTAATCCAATTGAAGTTCCGCCACCAAGTCAGCCATATCATTATGCAAAATGGCACAGCCAAGGGCGTATCCGGAGAGGTCCTAGCCGATGATAGCGTCCAGAGGGGTGGCAAGACCAATCGAGACGAAGTGGGCGAGTTCGAAGTCTACGCGCCTTCGGTCATCGTCACCTCCGGCGGGATCGGTGGGAACTTCGAAATGGTGCGAAAAAACTGGCCCACAAACCGATTGGGTGAGCCACCCAAAGACATGATCGCTGGTGTGCCCTTTCATGTCGATGGCCGGATGATCCCGATCAGCGAGAAAGCAGGCGGCCATGTGATCAACGGTGATCGAATGTGGCACTATACGGAAGGCGTACGCAATTGGGATCCGATCTGGCCCGCGCACGGTATTCGCATCCTGCCCGGTCCAAGCTCGATGTGGTTTGACGCGTGCGGCAATCGTCTGCAACCCCCTTGTCTGCCGGGCTTCGATACGCTGGGCACGCTGCGCGAAATCTTGAAGACGGGTTATGAGTACAGTTGGTTCGTTCTGACCCAGAAAGTGATCAAGAAGGAATTTGCCCTTTCCGGGTCCGAGCAGAACCCGGACTTCACTTCGGGCAGCTGGAAAGAGGTTATTCAACAGCGCATTCTATCCGGCTCAAAGGCGACTGGACCGGTCGAGGCTTTCAAGGAAAAGGGTGAGGATTTCGTTGTTGCCAACACGCTGACGGAATTGGTCAGTGGCATGAACCAATTGGGCGGCGGACTGATTGACGAAGCGTATTTGCGCACGCAAATCGAGGCGAGGGATTCTCAGATCGACAACCCATTCTCGAAAGACGCTCAGATGATGGCGATCCATGCCGCGCGCAATTACCGGGGCGATAGGTTGATCCGCACCGCTAAGCCACACAAATTCCTCGATCCGTCAAATGGCCCTTTGATTGCAGTTAAATTGCATGTTCTGACTCGCAAAACGCTTGGTGGGTTGCAGACCAATCTCGACAGTCAGATGATTGGCGCAAACGGCCAAGTCGTCCCCGGCCTGTTTGCAGCCGGAGAGGTCGCGGGCTTTGGCGGTGGCGGTTACCACGGATACAACGCGCTGGAGGGCACGTTTCTGGGCGGTTGCATCTTCTCGGGCCGCAATGCGGGACGGTCCCGCGCCGTGGCCTGATTACTGGTTGCGCACAAACTTCAGGACAGGTTCGCCTGCGGCGTCGAGCATAACCAGACTGTCACCGGCAACCGCATAAGTGGTTACACTTTGCAAAGCGGCTAGAAATTGATCTTCAATCTCTTCCATTTCTGGTGGGCACGCCATCAAAGTGGCAGCCATATTCTCAGGAAATTCTATGCTATTGCCGATGATTTCGGCTTGTCCGGTAAACCGATTGCAACCGCCTGTACCGCCGAACGCTCCGCCTTGAGCAAATGAAAGCTGTGGCGGGCGCTTTGCGTCCAACACCTCTCCATCTATTCCGATGGCCACCCATTCAGTGCCTTCTAGTGTCGCGGCGCTCTGATCGTGCGCCTGCACCAGTATCAGGTCTGCGGAACTGCCTTCTCCGTTGGTCAACACCGGGTGAATCGTATCGGTCGTAAACAGCAGCTCCTCTCCACGATAGATTGCACCCCGGACCGCATAGGTCATTCCTTCGTGGATCAGCGCATCATCAAACGACAACTCAAACTCTGATGGCACGCCGTTCAGAGCGTAGCGCTGCGCTGCCAGTGTCACGGCAGCCGCGTCCGCCCGCGAGATATCCTGTAATTCGACATACAGTGTTGCGTCCGGTGGCAGAGCGATCCGTTCACGATATGTCGCTGTGCCTGTCACCGATCCGGCGTGGCTCTGGCTGCCCAGCAGAGCCAATACAACTGCTCCGGCCACAATGGCCTGTCCGAGTTTTGGAAAAGGCATGATCCTATCCTCTCTCATTCGTCTTTGAGAAAAAGATTGTGGCTGGATCGCCATTTACAAGGGCAACACATTCAAGTCGGCGAAACTGTGCCAGTCTCAAAGTGGCCAGATGAACGGGATCAAGAGTGAGGCCAACAAACCAACTGTCAGGTTTAACGGCACACCAACCTTTAGAAAATCGGTGAACCTGTACCCGCCCGGCCCGTACACCATCATGTTGGTCTGATAACCGATGGGCGTCGCAAACGAAGCCGACGCCGCCACCATCACCGCAACGACCAATGGGCGTGGATCGATGCCAACTGCCTGCGCCAACGAGATTGCAATTGGTGTTACCACCACTGCAACTGCATTGTTTGAAACCAATTCGGTTAATACCGAGGTCAGCAAATACACAGCCCATATGATAAGGAAGGGCGGCAACATGCCCAGCGCGGGTGCGATCGCCTCGACAATCAGCGTCACAGCGCCAGATTTATCGAGCGCCGCGCCGATTGCGAGCATTGAGAAGATCAGCGCCAGTAATCTGCCTTCGACGAAGGAAAACGCCTCATCCGCATCGATACAGCGGGACAGCAGGACCACCGCAACGGCCAGTATAGACAAAAGCAGAATTGGAGCGACGCCCAGCGCTGCTAACGCAACGATTCCTACCAATGCTCCAATGGCAATGGGTGCATGACTGCGACGGAAGGCACGTGCCGAGGGCTGTGTCACATCAACCATGTCCATATCTGCTGCCAGCCTTTGAATATCACCGGGTGAGCCTTCAAGCAGCAGTGTATCCCCCACGCGTACAGTCAGAGCATCCAACTGGCGCCCGATATTCTGGTTTCGGCGATGCACAGCCAAAACGTAGACGCCGTACCGACGACGCAAACGCATCGCACCCAATGTTCGCCCAACCATACGGCAACCTGGCGTAATCAGAACTTCGACCGTCTTGGTTTCAACTGCCGAGACCTGATCAACCCTCTTTAATTCCTTATTGCTTTGCAGGCTCAACAACTCAGTCATCTCGGTACGGAGAACCACTCTGTCACCCACTTTCAGCGTGACACCTTTTAGGTTCCGACGTAACGACTCATCACCCCGAACCACGTCGATCAGCCGCACACCTTGGCGTTTGAACAGTTGAACCCCCGTAACTTCGCGGTCGATCAAGTTGCTTTCGGGTGGGATGACCGCCTCAGTAAAGAACTTCATCTTGGATCGGTCACTCAGCATTTCGGCCATGCTGTCGCGCTCTGGCAACAAACGCGGCGCTATGAAGCGCAGATAAACCATGCCGTAGATAACCAGAGCTATGCCCAGTGGGGTGACCTCAAATATCGTGAAGGCCGTCATGCCCTGCGCACGCGCGACGCCATCAACCAGAAGGTTGGTTGAGGTGCCGATCAGGGTCAACGTTCCCCCAAGAATTGCCGCATAGCTAAGCGGAATCAACAGTTTGGACGCCGAAACGTTCAGTGTGCGAGCGATTTGAATAAAGACCGGGATCATCACGACGACAACAGGTGTGTTCGACACCACCGCAGACGCGATGACGACAAACCCCATCAACAAACCGATGGCTATACGCGGATTAACCTGCGCCTGCTTTTGCGCCACAGATGTGAACGCATCAAGCGCCCCTGTTCGCACCAAAGCCCCCATGATGATGAACATGGCACCGATGGTCCATGGCGCAGGGTTAGACAGTACCGCAAGCGCGCTTTGATAGGGCAGTATACCCGTTACAAGCATCAGGGCCACGCCGCCAATGGCGACAACTTCGGTCGGATAGACCTCGCGCAGGAACATGATGAACATCCCTGCAACAATCATCAGCGCCAGAATTGCGCTACCCGTTTCTGTCAGTTGAAGGAATTGCATTCTTGGTATTCTGTCCGAAACCTGATCTGGCACACGCGCCTATCAGCCAGTTTCACGCATTGCATGCCACAGGGCAAGCCTGACATGCGACTTAGGGGCCTGCCTGCTGCAAACGCCCACCAACGCGGACCATCTGCACAGTTTTTGCGCTTCCGTCGCGATCATCGGTTTCGACATACACACCGCTCAGCGTTGCCTCGCCATTGGCGGGTGTGAACCGGGCTTTGGGCATACCGGTGATGAAACGACGCATAGGTTCTTGTTTGTCCATACCAATGACCGAGTCATAGTCCCCGCACATTCCGGCATCGGTCAAGTATCCTGTCCCGCCAGTCAAAATCTGCGCGTCCGCCGTCGGCACATGGGTGTGCGTGCCCACCACAAGGCTGGCGCGTTTGTCGCAATAGTGGCCCATCGCCATCTTTTCAGACGTCGCCTCGCAATGCATATCGACGATAATCGCCTGCGCCTGCCCACCGCGAGGGTGGGATTTCAGAATTGGTTCGATAGTTGAGAACGGATCATCGAACGGGCGCTTCATAAATACTTGCCCCAGTACCTGCACCACCAGCACCTTGCGTCCACCCGGCGCCGTGAACAGCCGATGACCTCGCCCAGGTGCCCCTTTGGCATAGTTCACCGGGCGCACAATGCGCGGCTCTTTCTCGATGAACTGCAACATGTCTTTCTGATCGAACGCATGGTCGCCCAAAGTGATGCAATCGGCACCGGCGTCCAAAAGCAGCTTGGCGTGATCACCACTGAGCCCCATGCCATTGGAAGCATTCTCGCCGTTAACCACGACGAAATCCAACCGCCACTCCTCGCGCAAACGCGGCAGGTGCTGTTGAACGGCGGCGCGACCCGAGCGCCCCATGACGTCGCCAAGAAATAATATCCTCATGCCATCCGTCCTAAGTGTGGTGCAACACAAGCACAAGTGATTAAACTGTCACCATAAACCGCAAATAATATTGGTTAGGAGAAACTTATGACCCGCCATCTTATTATTGTTACCCTGCTCGCCACCCTCGCCGCGTGCGATCAGCCAGCCGGGCAATCAACTGAACTGGCAAACCCGGCGGCGACTTTTTGCATCGAACGGGGCGGCACGTACAATATTCAGGATGGCGACGGCGGCCAAACCGGGATCTGCACCCTGCCAGACGGAACCAAACAGGATGCCTGGGACTATTTCCGTGCTGAGCACACGGGCTAGGCCGAAAACGTCAGCACGCGGCTTTCTGTGATAACCATATCCAGAGGTTGGTCCGTCGGCTCAAGCGGCAGCTCCTCCGCCTCTTGCGCATCGAAGGCAAACCCGATCGCCAATGTCGGGCGCTTGCCGCGCAACACCTCTAGCGTGCGATCATAGAAGCCACCGCCATATCCCAGACGACCACCCTGAGCATCAAACGCAACCAACGGCACAATCAGGATTTCGGGATCAAAATAATCGTCGATCTCGGGCACCTTCGCACCAAATGGTCCGTCTTTCAGCGCGCCTTCCGGAGTCCAACGCGAAAACCGCAGCGGCTTCCCGGCGGCCTGAATGACGGGTACGCCGACGGCTCCGTAAGCGGCTGCTTCGGCCATTGCCGGCAAGGGGTCGATCTCGGTTCGGATGGGCATGTATCCTGAGATGGGAACACCTCGGTGTCCGGCCAAAACCTCGGACAAACGTCCTGCAGCACCCGGTAGGCGCGTTTCAAACGCCGCCTTTCGGCGTGCAAAAGCCGCCTTTCGGGCCGCAGCTTTGATTTCGGTCAGATCGGTTGTGTCGGTCACAGTAGCACCATGCTGGCAAGCCCCAGAAAGATGAAGAACCCCATGACGTCCGTCGTCGTGGTCACAAAGGTTCCAGATGCCAGTGCAGGGTCGATCCCCAAACGATCCAGCACCACCGGTACTACCGTACCTGCAAAGCCTGCTATGATCATGTTCACGACCAGCGCCGATCCAATCACGACACCCAGCAACGGAGAATCAAACCACATCATCCCAACGGTTCCCAACACGATGGCAAAGCATAATCCGTTGAGCATCCCAACCAGTAATTCGCGACGGATCACGCGCCACACATTCGAACTCGTCAGGTCACGTGTCGCCAGCGCGCGTACAGCCACTGTCAGTGATTGAGTTCCAGCGTTGCCTCCCATCGATGCGACAATCGGCATCAGGATTGCGAGTGCAACAAGCTGATCGATCGCGGCCTCAAACTGCGAAATAACCAGCGAACCGCAAATCGCGGTGACCAGATTAACACCGAGCCATGGCAAGCGCCGTTTACTGGTTGCCGCTACGCTATCGGACAAAGAACTTTCGTCCGAGACACCAGCAAGACGCATCATGTCTTCTTCATATTCTTCATCCAACACCACCATCGCGTCATCAATGGTAATGACGCCAACCAACCGCCCATCCGTATCCACAACCGGGGCCGAGATCAGATGGTATTGGTTGAACGCATAGGCCACATCCTCTTCGTCCTGATCGACAGGGATGGTGTGGAATTCTTCCTCGGCGAGGTCATGCAAGGGCACCTCTCGCCGGGTCGCCATCAGCTTTCCCAGTGTAACCTGCGCAACGGGCTTCAGCCGCGGGTCAACAAGGACCACATGATAGAACTGTTCTGGCAGATCATCATTGGCCCGCATGAAATCAATGGCCTGCCCCACCGTCCAGTGCTCGGGCGCCATGACGACTTCGCGCTGCATAAGACGACCGGCGGAATTTTCGGGGTAGGACAACGCCTGCTCAGCCGCGACTCGTTCAGAGTCTTCAAGCGCATCAAGGATCGTCTCTTGTTGCGGCTCTTCGAGATCCTCGAGCAGATCAACGACATCGTCGCTTTCCATGTCCCGAACAGCTTCGGCCAAGACATCCGGCTTCAGAACATCGATCACTTCTTCCCGGACAGATTCATCCAGTTCTGAAAGAATATCCCCGTCAAATTCCTTATCGTACAACCGGATCAGGCTCGCCCGGTCAAAGGGGCTGATCTGTTCCAGAAGGTCGGCAATATCAGCCGCATGTAGCGGCTCCATGAGCTCGATCAGCTTGGCGCGATCTTCGACCTCCACCGCATAGAGGATGGCTTCGACGGTTCGCGGGTCGAGCGCATAGGCGTCCTCGTCCTGGGGCTGATCGGGTCTGGCTTCGTCACTGCCTGTCGTCATGCGCTGCCCCTTTTTTCCTGCCGATTGACCCTAGATAGAAGAAGCAGCTACCGGAAAACAATGACAATGGTCCAATTTACCCACATCTTTTGCATCCCTATGCTGGATAGCGGCCCCAAACAGGCGGAGAACACAGCAGATGGCGCAAAAGACGCTTTTGAAGGGACGCGTGCTCAGCTTCAACGGATCACCGTTCGAAGGCGAACCCACAGACGCGACCGAACTACACGAAGCCGTATTGATAGAAGATGGTCGCATCGCAGCATTGGGATCCGCGTCCGATCTTTCTGTCGCGCACCCCGAGGCCAAAGTTAAGGATTATGGCGACAAGCTTATTTCGGCGGGCTTTGTGGATCCGCACGTTCACTATCCGCAAACCGCAATGATTGCGAGTTGGGGCAAGCGGCTGATCGACTGGCTCAACAGCTACACGTTCCCGGAAGAGATGAAGTTCGACGATCCAGTCTATGCCGCTGAAATTGCAAGCAGATACCTCGATTTGACGACAGCACACGGTACGACGACAATGTGCAGCTTTTGCACTATTCATCCCGAGAGTGTTGATGCGTTTTTCTCGGCAGCAATTGCGCGAGGTCAACGGGTTGTCGCCGGCAAAACCTGCATGGATCGAAATGCACCCGAGGGGCTGCGTGACACCGCACAGACCGGGTATGACCAGTCCAAGTCACTGCTTGAAAAGTGGCACGGGGTGAATCGCATATCCTACGCCATTACACCGCGTTTCTCGCCGACATCGACACCAGATCAGTTAGAGGCCATGGGCGCACTTTGGGCGGAGCATCCCGAATGCCTGATGCAAACCCATCTCAGCGAACAAACCGACGAAATTGAATGGGTGCGCTCTCTGTTCCCTGAGGCGCGCGACTATTTGGATACATATGAGCAGTTTGGATTGTTGGGTGGAAACGGTCTCTACGGTCACGTGATCCATCTGGAGGATCGCGAACGTGACCGCTTGCGCGAGGTAGATGCAGCTCTGATCCACTGCCCCACGTCCAATACGTTTATCGGTTCTGGTCTGTTCGACATGAACGGCCTGATCCGCGAGGGGCACCGGGTTGGTCTTGCCACCGATACAGGCGGTGGTTCCAGCTTTTCGATGCTGCGCACAATGGCCGCAGCGTACGAAATTGGTCAACTGCGGGGTCGTCCGCTACACCCTTCGCAATTGCTTTGGCTTGGAACGGTTGGATCAGCTCAAACTTTGCGGATGGATGATCGTATCGGCAATATTGCGGTGGGTATGGAGGCGGATCTGGTGGTATTGGACCTTGCCTCGACTCCGGCCATCGCCCAACGCGAAGCACATGCTGATGATCTTTGGGAAGCGGTGTTCCCGACCATAATGATGGGGGATGATCGGGCTGTTGCCGAGGTCTGGATCGCCGGGCGAGCTGTTACTGGATGATGGGAATGGGCCAATGGCCCATGCCTCCGGCGGGGATATTTTCAGCCAGATGAAGAGCGGATCCGCTATTCTGCCAACGCGCTTGCCAGACGATTCTGAGTTTCCATAGCCTTCGGCAGGTCAATCGTGACGATCTGGCCGTCGCGCACAACCTGGCGTCCCTCGACAAACAGGTGTTTGACACGCGTTGGTCCGGCCAGAAGGAGCGCAGCTGGGTCCCAACTGCCTGCACTTTCGATGCCGCGTACGTCCCAAATGGCTATGTCAGCGCGTTTGCCGGGCATAAGCCTGCCGCAATCGGGCCGATTCAACACTTTCGCCCCGCCACGGGTGGCGATTTCAAGCGCTTCGCGGGCTGACATGGCGTCAGCGCCATTTGCAACCCGTTGCAAAAGCATGGACTGACGCGCCTCGGCGATCAGATTGCCGCTGTCATTGCTGGCTGAACCGTCCACACCCAGCCCGACATGCACGCCTAGGTCGCGCATCTTGCGGACTGGCGCGATACCTGAGCCAAGGCGGCAATTGGAGCATGGGCAGTGCGCAACACCAGTTCGGCTACGCGCAAATAGGTCGATCTCGGAGCCATCCAGCTTGACGCAATGGGCGTGCCAGACATCCGATCCGGTCCAGCCCAGCTCCTCTGCGTATTGGCCGGGCCGGCAACCGAACTGATCTTCAGAATAGGCGATATCTTCATCGTTTTCTGCCAGATGAGTATGAAGCATTACGCCTTTATCGCGCGCCAGAAGCGCGGCATCGCGCATCAGGTCCCGACTAACCGAGAACGGTGAACACGGCGCCAGACCAACGCGACACATCGAGCCTTCTGATGGATCGTGATAGGCATCCACCACGCGGATCATGTCCTCCAGAATGGCTTGCTCGGCTTCGACCAGAGCATCAGGAGGCAATCCACCATCACTTTCGCCGATACTCATTGCCCCGCGCGTCGGTTGAAAACGCAAACCCAACTCCGACGCGGCATGGATCGTATCTTCAAGTCGCGCACCATTGGGATAAAGGTAGAGGTGATCAGAACTGAGCGTGCAGCCAGACAGCGCCAACTCTGCCAGACCAATCTGAGCAGAGATAAACATCTCTTCAGGTCCAAAGCGGGACCAGATGGGATAAAGTGTTCGCAACCATCCAAATAGCAACGCATCCTGCCCACCGGGCACCGCGCGTGTAAGGGTTTGGTAGAGATGATGATGGGTGTTCACCAGACCAGGGGTAACAACACATCCGGCGGCATCATGTATTTCACCCAGGCTGGTCAAACCATGGCCAATCTGGGCAATCTTTCCGTCCCGAACCAACAGGTCAGCGCCCACAAGCTCTTGCCGATCATCGTCCATCGTCACGATAATGTCGGCATTCCGGATCAAAATTTCTGTCATTTTAGCACTCCCGCATCCTGCCCGTCTCATGCGTGGAGTATTGGGCTGGTGGAAAACGGGCGTAAGAACCAGCCGCGATCAGTTTAAAGCCGCATGGGGGGTGCGGCAACCCGTTTAATATTGCTTCAAGATTTCCAGCGCCGCCGCATGAATCTCAGCATTGGCTGCTGCGAGGGCACGCCCGCCATTATGGGCTGGATTGCCCTGCCAATCTGTCACAATACCACCTGCGGCTTCGATCACCGCGATTGGGGCTTGGATATCGTAGGCATTCAACCCAGCCTCGACCACCAGATCTGTTTGCCCTGCAGCAAGTAGCGCATAGGCGTAACAATCCATCCCATAACGCGTCAGCTTCGTTTTCTGAGATACCGCCTTGAAGGCAGCCGCCTCAGCCTCGGTACCGACCTCAGGAAAGGTCGTGAAGATGATCGCCTGATCCAAAGATCGCGTATTCCGCGTCTCGAGTTCCGCACGCCCCATAGGGCCTTTGACAAAGGCGAGCTCTTTTTCTCCAATAAAGCGTTCACCGATATAGGGCTGATCGATTACGCCAAGCTTAGGTCCAGTCTCATCGCTCAGGGCAATCAGAACACCCCATGTGGGCGTACCACTTATGAATCCGCGCGTACCGTCGATTGGGTCCAACACCCAAACCCGTCCGCTCACCCCCTCGGAATGGCCGAACTCTTCCCCTAAAACGCCATCCTTGGGCCGGTGAATGGCCAGCACCGCACGCATCGCCTTCTCTGCTTCGCGGTCAGCTGCAGTCACAGGATCAAACCCGGCATCGAGCTTGTTGTCCGTCTTCAGGTTAGATTGGCGGAAAAACGGAAGAATGGCCGCCCGCGCCGCGTCGGCCATTTCTTCGGCAATCTCTAGATCACTTCGTAGGGTGTTTTGCATGGCTTACCCGTGCGACGGGCACCCCGCGAAGTCAAGCGATTGTATTAGGCGACGTCGCTCAGCACGCGCGCCAGTTCAAACAAGCGGCGACGCTGATTTTCCGGTATCGCATAGTACGAGCGAACGAGATCAAGCGCTTCTTTATCACCCATCAGATCTGCAGGAACTGATTTTTTGTCAGCCTCTGCTTTCTGAGCTTCTTCAAGGCCTTCAAAGAAAAAGCTGACCGGAACATCCAATGCCTCGGCAATGTCCCACAAACGCGACGCGCTTACACGGTTGGCACCCGTTTCATATTTTTGAATCTGTTGAAACTTGATACCAACTTGCTGCGCCAACTGCTGCTGGGTCATGCCAATCAGCCAGCGGCGATGCCGGACGCGTTTGCCCACATGGACATCGACGTGATGGGTCATTGGTAGTCTCCTTTACACAAACACCTGTCCGGGAAACCGCAACAGCAGCCGTCACCGCCAAGTTAGCGGGTCGCTGCTTAAGAACTTCCTAACTAGGATCGTGCCCCCCGAACAGCACCATAGAACAATAATATTGCCGCAATCGATTCTTTTTTCAAGACGGTTGAATCCAAGAATATGGACTGTTGATTATGGTTGAGTACCGGGATCATCACATCTGTGTATGTTCGGAGACAACAAATTAGACCAGACACCTGTTTGAGAAGGGTGTTTGATTGGAATTGACAAAACGCGCGCGCTCTCCGCCTATGTGCCCTAAAATACCGGAGAACACTGATGCTGGCATTTCGTATCAAAACCAAGGGAGCAATGGCGCAAATTTGCCAAATGCCCGAGCCGACACCAGCGGAAAATCAGGTGCGCGTATCCATTCGGGCCTGCGGGCTGAACTTTGCCGATCTTTTGATGCAGAAAGGCTCCTATCAGGATACACCCGGCACACCGTTTACTCTGGGTATGGAAATTGCAGGGGTCGTTGCCGAAGTCGGAAATAGTGTTACGCATCTAAAACCAGGTGACCGCGTCGCTGTTTTCTCTGGTCAGGGCGGCCTGGCCGAATCTGGTGTCTTCGATGCTGACCGGGTTATTGTCATCCCAGACACAATGAGTTTCGAAGACGCTGCCGCCATTCAGATCGCCTATGGCACCAGCCATATCGCGTTGGAGCACCGGGCACGCCTACAGGCCGGCGAAACGCTGCTGGTGACCGGAGCGGCTGGCGGCGTTGGGCTGACCGCCATCGAAATCGGGAAACTGATGGGGGCGACCGTCATCGCGCAAGCGCGCGGCACCGACAAATTGGCGGTGGCGCAGCAGGCCGGTGCGGACCATTTGATCGATGCGGATGAGAATCTGCGTAACCGCGTTCGCGTCCTTGGCGGAGCCGACGTGGTCTATGACGCCATCGGTGGTGACGTTTTCAAGGCTGCGTTCCGCGCCACGAATCCCGAGGGCCGCCTATTGCCCATCGGCTTTGCGGGGGGTGAAGTTCCTCAGATTCCGGCCAACCATCTTTTGGTTAAAAATCTCAGTGTGATTGGCGTCTATATCGGTGGTTACCTGAAATTTAAGCCGGAAATCGTTCACAATAGTTTCAGCACTCTGTTTCGCTGGCACTCAGAAGGACGGATTAAACCTCATATCAGCCACATCCTGCCTTTGCAGGACGCAGCCAAGGGATTGGAATTGCTGCGTGATCGCAAATCCACCGGTAAGATCGTCATCCAGATCAACTCGCCACTTTGAGGGGGCGCGCACTGGGGTGTGAAAAGTTTTGCCGCAGGAGATTTGCGAGCTCAGCCACATATTCCTCGCGCACTCTTTCAGCACCATAAAGGTTGATGAACTGCACCGGCAGGTCCGGAAGGACCCCAGCATGGTCGATCAGTTCCTGATGGTTGGGCTGTGTCCCCTCCAACAGTACACCCACCGCCAGATCAGCACTGACTGTTGCTTCGACCGTACGGTCTGAGTCGCTGTCGATGCTCATGTCCCATTCGATCCCAGCGTCATCCAACGCCGCGGTCGCAACCGGACGGAAGATGCAATTGCGGCAAAACCCCAGCCGCAGAGGCTGTTGTCGCCAGGCGGACCCGTTCAGAGCTCCGACCCAGCGCAGTGGCATATGATACAAGGTTTCAGCCCCCTCGCCCGCTCCCGATTCCGTGGTTACGATCAAATCAAAACCTCCGCGCGCAAATTCCTCCTTCAGGTGACGCGTATTCGAGGTAACCAAGTTCACGTTCACGCGCGGGAAGCTGGCATTGAAGCGCTTTAGGACACGGGGGATGAACGGATGAACGACATCATGCGGCACCCCCAACACGACCTCTCCTTCAAAAGCCTGATCAGTAAGCCGCCCGATCACCTCATCATTCAACGCAATCATCCGGCGCGCATAGGCAAGCAGTTGCTCGCCGGACGCGGTCAGCGCAATGGTTCGACCGGATCGATCCAGCAGCTCCAGCCCGAGTAGCTCTTCTAACCGCTTGAGCTGCATGGAAACAGCAGATTGCGTGAGATGAAGAAATCCAGCTGCGCGGGTAACGCCGCCGTGATCAGCGACCGCAACGAATGAACGAAGCGTAGTGATGTCCAGATTTCGCATCTTCAAGATTCCTTATGGGTAACGTCAAAAACATTCATTTTTAAAATATGTCAGAATGCCCCATATAGATCAAGGAAATTGATTGAAGCACAGTGTTTCATCAGTCAAGCATGAAAGGGCAATACCCATGACCCATCTAGCCATTTCGACTCTGCGTCGCATCAAAGGTAAATCGATTGGAGACCGCCTGCTCAACATGTTGAGCCTTTCGCGGCAACGGCAAAAACTGGCTCAGCTTGATGATCGCGCTTTGGAAGATATCGGAATCACCCGCTCCGAGGCACAAGCCGAGGCTTCTCGTCCTATGTGGGATGCGCCTGACTACTGGTACAAACACTTGTATTAATTGGACAATAGAAGAAATCTGGCGGCATTAGGGACTGCGCCGTCAGGTTTTTTGCACCAGTCACCAAATTTGCCGACAGTTTTGCTGAGTTTTGGAGTGAAAACCCTTGAAACGAAGGCCGTACTCTCCGATATTTAGTGGGAAATCGGCCTGCGATCGCAGGCTGAGCACAGAATATTGAAGGGAGACCCTTAGATGGCACAATTCGACACGATCCGGACGGCGTCCGGCGCGCGCGCTGCCGAGATTGATGAGGGCCTGCGCGCCCATATGAACAAAGTCTACGGCACAATGTCCGTAGGTATGCTGATCACGTTTGCTGTCGCTTGGGCCGTTGGCTCAAGCCCGCAACTTCTGTCGATCTTCCGTGACCCAGTCACGCTTAGCCCTAATATCCTGGGCTGGATCGTAATGTTCGCACCTCTTGCAATGGTGTTTGGCTTTGGTGCCGCCATCAACCGCCTTTCGGCGTCTGGTGCGCAGCTGTTCTTCTATGCATTTGCAGCCGTCATGGGCCTGTCGCTGAGCTGGATTTTTGTAGCCTTCACCGGCATCTCGATCGCTCAGGTATTCCTAGTGACTTCGATCGCATTCGCGGGCCTGTCGCTTTACGGATACGTCACTAAGAAAGACCTGTCCGGCATGGGTACTTTCCTGATGATGGGCGTGATCGGTCTGATCGTCGCGATGGTCATCAACATCTTCCTGCAATCGCCTGCGATCATGTTCGCTGTGTCGATCCTGGGTGTTCTGATCTTTGCGGGCCTGACCGCGTATGACACTCAGAAGATCAAAACGACCTATCTGCAGATGGCCCATGCGGGTGACCAGGAATGGCTAGGCAAGGCGGCCATCATGGGCGCACTGAACCTGTATCTGGACTTCATCAACATGTTCATGTTCCTGCTGCAGCTGCTTGGTAATCGCGAATAACGCGAACCTCATACTCACAGCCAAAGGGCGGGTCCGAAAAGACCCGCCCTTTTTGTTTGGATAATCGGAGGACCATTGATGTCCATCGCCACCATTTGCCCGTCACAGGCGCATCGTTTGCTGCCATTACTTCAACAGGTGCATGACCTGCACGTTCAGAACCAGCCGCAGCGATACGCGCCTTTGCCAGATGACAAGGAAGTTGTTTCCTATCTTTCAGAATGGCTCAGCCATGACGCAGTGGTTGCATTGGGCTATGAGGAGAATCAAATACTGTTGGGATATGCGATTTTTGAGCTTGAGAGGCGTGCTGCGACACCTTTTCGCCGGGCGGAAACACGTGCGATGCTGCACCACATCAGCGTCGATGCCAAGCACCGTCGGAAAGGAATCGGATTAGCCTTGATAAACGAGGTTCGCGCACATCTGCTTGCTGATGGCGGAGATGTTTTGGCCACGACCTATGCAACCTTCAATACGCCTTCAGCTGAATTGATGGCGCGCGCCGGGCTAAACCCCGTGATCAGTTTCGCTGAATGGCGCGTTGAATGACGGCGAAAAAGAAAACCCCCACCAAATTGGCGGGGGTACAAAATGGTTTGGTACTTTGGCAATCAGCTACAGTTCAGCGGCACCGCAAAACCAGAGCTGCGCTTGGACGAGCCTTTGCGGTAAACATCTCCAGCGGGCAAGCAACCGGTAAAGCGCTCGGTCCGAGCTCCGAAGTTTGCACCGATGGAATTGTCCACGCGAGTGTCCCCTTCTTCAGTTCGCAACACACCAAACAATGTCCCGTTCACACTGACCGTGCTCAGCAGCAGATTAGTGCTCTGGCCTGACAGTTGAACGGCGCTGGTATCAGTGCGCCCACCATTCTCGATAGCTACTTTCGCCATCTTGGAAAGCTCGGTCTGATCAGACGAAACCTGAACTGTCGGCAACTTGGCGAGCTCTGCCGGGATGTTGGTTGCAGGTTGAACAAATGCCGCGGCTCCTTTCACATCGGATACCGTACGCGGTTCACCATCTATCCCGGTGAAACCAACACCTTCGCGGTTAAACGGATCTTCGCAGGCTGACAGGGTCAGAACTGCAAGGGCGGGTAACAAGATTTTTTTCATGGCGGTCAACATTTTGGAAAGAGTTGCTGAAGCGTAGCGGCATGGAGTGCGTAAAAGCAAGCCGCCCTCACCCAGAACACCCGAGGGGCTGATGCGCCCCTGCAACGCCCGTGTTTCGCACCGACGCGCTGTGGGACGCCTCAAACCAACAAAAAAGGACCCTGCATCGGCAGAGTCCTTTTTCAAAAATTCAAGTCAGAGGGCAGATTACTTGATCTTGCCTTCTTTGTACTCGACATGTTTCCGAGCAACCGGATCGTATTTACGAATGGTCATTTTCTCGGTCATGGTGCGCGCATTCTTTTTGGTCACGTAGAAGTGGCCCGTGCCCGCGGTCGAGTTCAGACGGATCTTGATTGTCGTCGGCTTCGCCATGGTTATCTCCTGCGTCCGAAAAGGCAGGGGCCTTTCGGTTGAATCCTTATGAGCGTGCGCTTTTAACTGCTCGTACGCCCAAGTCAACCAGATTCGCCGTGTTCCGGGAACAATTCCCTACTCCGCCTCAACGGGGTGTCGCTTGGTGTGTTCACGAAACTGTGATAGGGTCACCGTGACCAAAGAGTCCGTGTTGCGAACATGGGCAAAATCTGACCGGGACTATCGTCCGGCACCCTACACCACTCACGTCAATAGTATCGCCCGGGTTACCCGGGTGTTCCTGAATTGCAGGCGTCTCAGCAAGCAATCTGGCCATGGAACCGGCCAGTCGGATGGTTCCGAATAGACTTAAACAGTGGGAGGTTTTCATGCCTGTATTCATCACTTACGCATCCTACTCATCCGAGGCCGTTCAGGCGATGGTTGCCAATCCTCAGGATCGTACCGGCCCGGTCAGTGCGCTGCTTGAGAAAGCGGGCGGAAAGCTGATCTCATTCTACGTAACCACTGGTAGCAACGATGTTGTTGTCATCAGCGAGGTCCCTGACGGCACTGATGCGGTCGCAATCGGGATGGCCGTTGCCAGCACGGGTGCAGTATCGAAAATCGAAACCGTGCGCGCATGGTCTGCCGAAGAGTTCGTTTCGGTCGCTGCAAAAGCAGCAACGCTAACCGGGGTGTATACGCCGCCGACGGGCTGAGGAATTATGCGCGGAGGGCCTGTAAGCCGGATCCTGTTCCGGGGTTGCCCCCTTCGATGACCATTCCTCTAGGCCGTGCATTGCTGCGCGGCTCAAGCTGCCAACCCGGTCCCTCTCGGCCAAAGCGAGCCTAGCGGCGGTATCGGTTTGCACCGACCGGCCCGCGCGGGGACCCTATTCGGCATTGCTCCCGGTGGGGCTTGCCGTGCCGCCACTGTTGCCAGCGGCGCGGTGGGCTCTTACCCCACCGTTTCACCCTTACCTCGGGCCAAGGCCCGCGGCGGTCTGATTTCTGTGGCGCTTTCCGTCGGGTTTCCCCGCCCGGGCGTTACCCGGCACCGTTGCCTTGTGGAGTCCGGACTTTCCTCTCGGGCATATGCCCCAGCGGCCATCCGGCCCTCCGCGCGAGGTGTTGCGTATGCTTTGGGAGAGGTTACGTCAAGAGCGGTTGGAGGATGAAGGGGCCAGCCCCTTCTTGGCCTTCGGTCAATTCAACCCCGGAATATTTTTGGCCCGATGAATTGCGGATCAGGTCGGATGTGGAGGAAGGGCCAGCGCTTTGAAATCGTCAGGGTGCAATGGGCCTTTGGCCCAGGGACGGTGGCGCAGGCGAATGGTTTTGAGCAGGATGTCATCATCGACATCAGCTGTATATCCCCGGACTTGCGCCAGCGCCCGGAACGTCGATCCGGAAGGCGCTTCGGTGCCAGATGGAGCGGCGAGGCTTTGACGTTCCAGTCTTTGCCAATCAAAACGGGGGCCTGGGTCGGTCTTGCGCCCGGGTGCCATGTCGGAATGTCCAATGATACCTTCCGGGGGGATCGACCAACGCCGCATGAGTTTGGACAGAAGCTGTTCCAGCGCGTTCATCTGAGGCTCGGAGAACGGGTGATCGCCCCGATTGTCCAATTCGATGCCAATGGAACGGGAATTTATATCTGTTTGCCCTTGCCACTCCCCTGCCCCGGCATGCCAGGCGCGGTCTTCCTCGCGCACAAGCTGCCAGAGCTCGCCATTGCCGCCGATCAGATAGTGAGCGGAAACTTCAGGACCGGGATCGCAAAGGCGCTCGAGCGCAGCTGATGCGCTTTCCATTGCGGTGTAGTGCAGAACGATCAGCGCAGGCTTCAACCCATCGCGCCGGGGGCCGAAATTGGGCGATGGATGCCAGATCGGCGAAAGCTCAGTTGTTGACGGCACTGCGGAACGCACTGGGGTCCCAGCCGCAGGCATAGCCGTCGCCATCCGGGTCCAGACCTTTACGGTCGCGCTGGGGACCGCCATTGGATAGAAATTCGATCTGGGCCTGATCCGGCGATGCGAATTGCGCACAGTTCCGCTCGGCTTTGGCCTTTAAATTGAACCCTGCACGGCTGTAGAGCTGGGTTCCGACGGGGTTTGACGTGTTCAACGCGTATTGCACGATGTTGGGCTGTCCATCTGTACCGCGCTGTGGAACCGCGGTTGGCGCGACAACTTCATATGTCTGTCGGTTCTGTTCGATCTGCGCCGCATCTGCATCGATACTACGCCTGTTTGAAACGGCTTCAAAATCCTGTTCGTCAGAAATGCCTGTGTTGTTTGTCACTGGGGCCATTAAGCCTTGCTGGTCAGACGTACTGGCCAGCGCCACAGCCGTCTGGTTTGCAATATCAGCCGCACTGCCGTCATTCAGAGGAGCACCTTGCGCCGAAAGCGGCTGCTCTGAAATCGCTTCGGGTGGCAGCAACGGGTTACCAGCCAGCCCCTGCCCGGTTAGTTCAGCCTCGCGTTGGGCCTGGTATTCCGGCGTATTGAACCCGGTGCCCGATACAGGGGCGACCGTATCACAGGCTGCTACCAGCCCGAGGGTCGAAATCAGAAGCAATTTACGCATTCGGCTGCTCCGCCTTCTTGTCGTTCTTCCGGTCAGAGAATTACCACCATTTGCCCGGCTTGGCCACAAACCCGGCGGCATTCTCAAGCGCATAGGCGGTGTTGAGCAGATCGCCCTCTTCCCATGGGCGGCCGATCAGTTGCAGACCCAGCGGCAGTCCCTGAGCGTCCAGTCCCGCAGGAACCGAGATACCGGGCAGGCCAGCTAGGTTCACGGTCACTGTGAACACGTCGTTCAGATACATTTGAACCGGATCAGCTTCGGTCATCTCACCCAGGCCGAACGAAGCCGAAGGTGTGGCCGGGGTCAGGATTGCGTCAACGCCAGTCGCGAAGACATCTTCGAAGTCTTTCTTGATCAGTGTCCGCACTTTGCGGGCGCGGTTGTAGTAGGCGTCATAGAAACCCGCCGACAACACATATGTGCCGATCATTACCCGGCGCTGGACCTCGGGGCCGAAGCCTTCCGCGCGGGTCTTTTCATACATTTCGGTGATTCCGTCACCTTGTGCCAGCTGCGCGCGGCGGCCATAGCGGACACCATCATAGCGGGCAAGATTCGAAGACGCCTCAGCAGGAGCAATCACATAATATGCAGGTAGTGCGTATTTGGTGTGCGGCAGCGAAATATCGACGATCTCAGCCCCTGCGTCTTTCAGCATCGCAGCGCCATCAACCCAGAGCTTTTCGATCTCGGTGGGCATACCGTCCATGCGGTATTCTTTGGGAATACCGATTTTCTTGCCCTTGATATCGCCGGTCAGCATTGCCTCAAAATTCGGCACAGCCAATTCGGCGCTGGTGGAATCCTTGGGGTCATGGCCACACATGGTTTCCAGCATGATCGCCGCGTCACGTACGTTCTTGGTCATCGGGCCGGCCTGATCCAGCGACGAGGCGAAGGCAACGATGCCCCAGCGTGAGCAGCGGCCATAGGTCGGTTTGATGCCGGTAATGCCAACAAAGGCGGCAGGTTGCCGGATCGAACCTCCGGTATCGGTGCCGGTCGCAGCCAGACACAGATCAGCAGAAACAGCCGAGGCCGAACCACCAGACGAGCCGCCTGGTGTTAGCTGAGCCTCGTCGTTGCCACGCCGCCACGGGCTAACGGCGTTACCATAAACGGAGGTTTCGTTGGACGAGCCCATGGCGAATTCGTCCATGTTCAGCTTGCCCAGCATCACGGCACCTGCGTCAGCCAATTGCTGAGACACAGTGGATTCGTATTCGGGCTTGAAGCCATCGAGTATCTTGGACGCGGCCTGCGAAGGAACACCTTTGGTGCAGAACAGATCTTTTATACCGATCGGCAAGCCGCACATCGAAGGGGCGTCGCCCGCTTTGATCCGATCATCTGCGGCCTTTGCACGCTCAATCGCAATCTCGGGTGTCTTGTGGACGAACGCGTTCAGCGCATCGGCTTCATCAATGGCTGTCAGGCAGGATTCAGTCAGTTCAACCGAAGTTACATCACCGGCACGCAACGCGTCGCGAGCTTCAGCCAGCCCCAGTTTGTTCAGTTCGCTCATGACTTACTCCACAACTTTGGGAACAGCGAAGAACCCTTCGCGCGCATCGGGGGCATTGGACAGAACTTTGTCCTGCTGATTTCCGTCAGTGACTACGTCCTGACGACGCTTCAGACGCATCGGTGTGACCGAGACCATCGGCTCGACACCTTCGACATCCACTTCGTTCAGTTGCTCGATGAACCCAAGGATGGTGTTGAACTCGGATGCCAGCGCGGGCAGCGCGTCATCCTCGACCTTGATCCGGGCGAGTTTGGCCACCTTGGCGGCGGTGCTTTGGTCTATCGACATCGGAAAACCTCATATGCGTTAAGGGGCGTTTACCCGTCTGTCGCATCACTCGCAAGACCGGTCACCGGATGACGCCGCCGTGCGCACTCAATTCGCCAGCAGCCATGCGTTTTTGAATGCCCCATATGCAAGTTGGTGAACTGATTAGTTCATTTTCGGCATTGAAAACTAAACCGAACTGTTCATTTCAATTGTGTGACACAATTCGAAACCGGAGACAGCATATGAAAACCTTTGTCCCTGCATTCATCTTGGCCGCCGTGGTTCTGACATCTCCTGCCCTGGCATTGGGAATAGACATGAACAATCTGACCCGAAACCTCAGCTTCCCTCAGCCTGTATCGGAGCCTGTGACCAAAGATCAAACCCAGACAGGCAAGTAGACCTGTCCCATGTGCCGGATCGGCTTCCCCCTCCTGATCCGGCACTTTTTCCAAATCACCGCTGTACCCTGACCGACAAGTCGTTAGCATGACCAAAGACCATCAGCCGAAACACCCACAGGTGACGATCAGGCGAGCTAACGGAGCAGAACATGAGCGCACGCAAGCAAGCAGTACTGAACGCAATTGACGCCGCCAATGCGGAAGATCCCAATATGGAAAACGGGCAGCCCGCAGAACTGCTGTATGGCCAGCGCATGAGTGCCGAGCTTGATCGCCTTTTCCCAAATGCATCTGATGCACTTCAGATTGCTGCGCGCGGGCAGCATGTCGAACGCTGGAAGCTGAAGCGCACCGAATATCCGGAAGGGCGTGCCGGTTATCTGGCTTGGCGCAAGGCACAAGGTGTTTACCACGCGGACGTGGTGCGAGGCTTTATGGAACAAGCCGAATACGGTGCGGATCAAATCGAAGCAGTCGAACAGATGCTGCGCAAACAAGGCATCAAGCGCCATGCCGACGTGCAGGCGCTTGAGGATGTGATCTGTTTTGTTTTCCTGAAATGGTATTTTGAACCCTTCGCAGCGAAGCATTCAGCCGAGAAAATTCAGCGCATCGTAGAAAAAACCGCCATCAAAATGTCCGCCGAAGGCCGCGCCAAAGTTTTGGCGGAATTTGATCTGCCCGAGGCTTTGGCGGCAGCATTCCGTGACTGACCTCAAGTGATTCCAAGGTACTGGTAGCCCGCCAATGTGTTTTGGTTTGGCCTCAAGTACCCGGCGCAGTCGTAACAGGCACCTTCCGAACGGCGCGCAGATATACCTCGATCATCCAGCCAAGCATGGTGGCGTTCAGGATGTGCCACATGAAATGCGTTCCGATGGGAAAGTGACCGCAGGTTGGCTCATCCAAGGCTCGGAAAATGATCGAGGCGATCAGTATGCCAGCCCCGATCGCCAACCCGCGCGCTGTATCGGGGGTCCGCGACCTCAACAGAAAAGCATAAATCAGGATCAATAGCGGCACCGGTGCATAGGCTGCTGAAGCGCCCAAACCCGGCACCAGCTGAAACACGGGAATTGTCAACGCCGCGTAGGGAATGAACAGCGCGGTCAGACCCAGCGCATAAACGGGCCGCATCCCCCAGACATCCCGGTTCACCGCAAAGATATAAACCAGAATATAAAGCAAGATCGGCGTTGTATCTGCTATCGCGGCCCAAACCTGTGCATGCGTATGAAACAGGTAGCTGCCGACACCAATCATTGCCAGTATCACAACCAAGGCCATCGCCAGCGGAGCACCCTGCCCGTGCACCCTGCGCCACATCACAAATGCCGCAACAAGAAACGCCACATTGGTCACGGCATTTATCGGCTCGGCCCAATACGCGGGCGAGAGCCGCTCGCAATAACCGTCAATATACTGCGTCCAGTCCATGGATTTTTACATAGCCGATGCTAGGCTGACGCCAAGCAGAATTTGGGAGAGTTCACTATGGAAATTATTTGGCTGGGACATGGCAGCTTTCGCATCGAAACATCGGGGCAGGTCCTGCTGTTCGATCCCTGGCTGACGGGGAACCCGTCATTGCCCGAAGATCAGCATGATGCGGCGGTGGAGGGTGCAACCCATATCCTACTGACCCATACCCATTTCGATCATGTCGTTGATGTATTGCCACTGGCCAAACATCTGAACGTACCCGTCGTGGGACAGTACGATCTGATGGGCTATTGGGCCGAGGCGGAAGGGATCGAAACAGTTGGTTTCAATAAAGGCGGCACAGTTGACCTTAGCGGTATCAAGGTATCGATGGTCCCAGCCTCGCACAGTTCGACCTTTTCAACCCCCGACGGATTGCGTACCGGTGGGACCGAAGTCGGGTATATGATCTCAACCGAGGGCCGAATGGTGTACGTCTCTGGCGATACCGATATCATGGCGGATATGGATTGGATGGGGGAATTCTACAAACCCGATATCGGCATCCTTTCCGCCGGTGGTCACTTTACCATGGACATGAAAGGCGCAGCCTACGCGGCCAAACGGTACTTTGATTTCAAAACGATTATTCCGTGCCACTACCAGACCTTTCCGATTCTCGAACAATCGGCTCAGGCCCTGATTGACGGCTTGCCGGGCGTCGATGTGATCGAACCCGAAGTGATGAAAGCGATTTCTCTCTGATGCCCGCCACAGATTTCAGCGCCCAGGAATTTGCCGACCGTATCGCGAAGACCCGCGCAGCAATGGAACAGCAGGGGATCGAAACCCTGCTGATAACCGACCCATCGAACATGGCGTGGCTTACCGGTTACGACGGGTGGAGTTTTTATGTACCCCAGATGGTCATCCTGCCAGCGAACGGTTCTCCACTATGGTGGGGGCGTACGCAGGACAAGGCTGGTGCAGCGCAGACCACATGGATGGATGCATCTGATCTTCTGGACTGGCCTGAAGAGCACGTTCAACACCCCGACCACCATCCCGTCGATTCCCTCGCCAAACTTTTGCGGGACCGCGGATGGACTTCGGCACTGGGTGTCGAAATGGACAACTACTATTACTCGGCCGCCAGTCATCGCATACTGCAGAACGCATTCGGAGACGCTGCGATTTTGGATGCCACTGGCCTGGTAAACTGGCAGCGCGCGGTCAAAAGCGACGCTGAGGTCGAAATGATGCAAAAAGCGGGGCGGCTTACTGCCCATATGCATCAGGTGTTGCGCGATGCGTTCCGCGAAGGGCTGCCAAAAAACCAACTGGTTGCCGAAGTTCAGGCAGCAGGGATCGCCGGATTGCCGGGACTGGCCGGGGACTATCCCGCAATCGTTCCAATCGCCCCTTCAGGTACCGAGGCGTCTGCTTCGCACATCACCTGGAACGATAGACCCTTAACACAGGATGAGGCAACTTACTTTGAAATCTCAGGGTGCTATCGCCGTTATCATTGCCCGGCCAGTCGCAGCCTATTTCTGGGTGATCCTCCGGAAGATATTCGCCGCGCCGAGGCTGCTGTGCTCAGGGCCATCGATGATGCCTTGAGCGCGGCGCGTCCGGGCACAACTTGCGAAGAGGTCGCGAACTGTGTCTACGAGAGTTTCGCCCGCGCCGGATATGTCAAAGCCAACCGCACCGGCTATCCGATCGGATTAAGTTACCCTCCCGATTGGGGTGAACGCACCATGAGCCTGCGGCCGGGTGACACGACCGAACTTCAGGAAAATATGACCTTCCATTTGATGCCCGGGCTCTGGACTTCGGATTGGGGACTGGCGATCACCGAGAGCTTTTTGGTTACCGCCAATGGTGGTCAGCCTTTGGCGGACATCCCTCGGGAGCTTGTGGTGAAATCCAAATGAATCAGCCTATTCGCCCATCGCCGGAGTTGATCGCGGTGGTGCGACGCTGGAATGACGCTGTCCGAGCCAAAGATGGAGCAGCGCTCTACAACATGCTGTCGACGTCTGAGTACCTGCGATATCAAGGCTCAGCGGATGGGGAGATTTGGTCAGGCTCGCTATTCCGAAAGGGTTTCCCTGATCATGTGGCCGAAATTCCCGACTACGGTTGGGAAGAACACAGCCTGGAGGCATTTGAATGCGGTGCAGTTGGTTGGGCCCATTGCGTTGCAACGCTTTGCTTCGCCACGAACCAAAAGGCAATGTTGCATAGGTTCACCTTCATCCTGCATCTCGAAGACGGTGTGTGGAAGATGGTGCACTGCCACGTGTCCAATCCGATCCATAACATGGAAAAAATCGGTATTGAGCACAAAGCCCTGGACGCGCTGGTAGCAGCCGCACGCGACGGGTTTCGTCAGGATCAGCGCGAGGGCATGGCTTCGGTTATGTTCACGGACATCGTCAATTCATCGGCTATTGCCGACAAGCTGGGGGACTGGATCTGGACCGATGCGGTCCAAAAACACTTTGAATTGGCTCGTGACGTCATCGAGGCTCAGAGCGGAACGCTGGTAAAGTCGCTGGGGGATGGAACCATGTCCAGCTTCTCGTCGGCGCGGGCGGCACTGATGGCCGCAGTCGACCTGCAGCGGCGCAACGCCAGTGAATTGGGTGAACCAACGCTGCAGATTCGCGTCGGCATACATACGGGAGATGTGATCCAGACCGATGACGATTTCTTCGGTACGGTGGTGAACAAGGCCGCCCGGATCGCGGCCTCAGCCGCACCGGGTGAGGTCCGTTTGTCCGACGCAACCCAGCTTTTAGCGGACGGGCAAGATGGGTTGACCTTTGGCACACCAAGATCAGTTTCACTGAAAGGTTTGCCCGGCGATCACACGATCTATAGCCTGAGTTGGTAGCGCGCTAACGCCGCCCCACGAAAAAATCCTTGAGCAATCGCTCGGCCTCTTCGGCACCGATCCCATCATAGATTTCAGGGGCATGATGTGCCTGCGGGTGCGAAAATACCCGCGCGCCGTGGGCGACGCCGCCCGATTTCGGATCGGATGCGCCGTAGTACACACGCCGGATACGCGCCGCAGCCAGTGCTGCCGCACACATGGCACAGGGTTCCAGCGTCACATATACATCGTGATCAGGCAGCCGCTCCGATCCGGCCTGTGCGCAGGCGGCGCGCAGCACCAGTATCTCGGCATGGGCGGTGGGATCGTTCAACTCGCGTGTCCGATTACCTTCAGCGGCAACCACCTGACCGTCCGGTCCGATAATTACAGCACCCACGGGCACCTCCCCCCGGTCTGCCGCCGCCTGCGCCTGTTCCAGCGCCAGTTTCATGTGAGATCGGAACTCCATGCCTCTGACTGCCCCAGAAACCCGGCTTTCGCAAGCCGCCGGGATAGGCTATGGGCGAGGGATGACCAATACCCCTCCTCCCGGCGATCGGATCGCCAAAGTGCTTGCCCGCGCCGGTGTCGCCTCGCGTCGCGAGGCTGAACGCATGATCGAAGCCGGTCGTGTGACCGTGAATGGCAAACCCATCAGTAGCCCAGCGCTGAACGTGACGGCCAAGGACAGGATCACTGTCGATGGCAAACCCGTGTCCGAGCCCGAGCCATCTCGCCTATGGCTCTATCACAAGCCTCCAGGCCTTGTGACGACTGCGCGTGATGAAAAGGGACGCAAGACGATCTTTGACGATCTGCCAGAGGATATGCCGAGGGTCATGAGTGTCGGACGGCTCGACCTGAATTCGGAAGGGTTGCTGCTGCTCACCAATGATGGCGGCATCAAGCGCAAGCTTGAACTGCCCGCCACCGGATGGCTGCGCAAATACCGGGTGCGGGTTAACGGACGCCCCAAGGACGAAGATTTTGCACCGCTTCGCAAGGGATTGGTCATAGACGGGGAACGGTTTCAGCCCATGACCGTTACATTGGACCGCCAACAGGGTGCGAACGCCTGGCTAACCATCGGTCTGCGCGAAGGCAAGAACCGCGAGATTCGCCGTGCAATCGAAGATATCGGCTATGCGGTAAACCGACTTTTGCGGGTTTCTTATGGCCCGTTTCAGCTTGGCGACTTGAAATCCGGTGAGGTTGAAGAGATTCGTCGGCGTGTTATGCGTGACCAACTGGGGATGGACGCTGAAGAAAGCGGCAAGCCAACCGTCAAACGCCCTGCCCGGCCTCAGCGCAAAAGGCCGACAATCGGCAAGAAACCTCGCAAGTGACGCGGCTTAAGTAACCTTCCCCCTAGCGCCAAGCCATCGCATCGCCTAAATTTTCTGTGATAGCGACAGTTTGGGGGCACCATGTCCGGGACCGGAGTACAAAAATTGGCGTATGCAGCGCTGCTGGTGCTGTTGTTCGGCGTCTGTACCGGCGTGCTTGGGGGCTTGTAAGGGCATGGCCAAAAGGTTCGGTGGGAAATTCAGCCCTCAGGGTGCGTCGTCAGACCAAGATCAACCCTCTCGTGGACAGTTTGACGGAGCTCGGGTCGAACCGGCGGGTGCACGCGCGAACCTCCTATTTGTGCCCGCAATTCCGTTGGCATTCCTGTCACTGAACGACGGCGCTATCGGAATGACAATTGGTTTGATCGCTGCAGGTCTGCTGACGGCCGCCGCATTCTTGCTGCGCGAAGGGCTGCGAGCGGAATCTGCATACAATGCCAAAAGTACCGCCCGCCGCCCGGCCTTCCCCCGCAAAATCTTCTCAAGCGTCCTGACTGGGCTGGGCACGGCATTGGCCGCGTATCGAACAGAGTTTCTAGATGCAGAAACCGCAGCTCAGGCCAGCCTGTTGGCACCGGTTCTGTTTGGGGTTGTTGCCACTGCATTACATTCGGTGTCCTTTGGCATCGACCCCTTGAAAGACAAGGGTATGGAAGGCATCGACACCTTCCAACAAGATCGCGTGGCGCGCGTTGTTGAGGATGCGGAATCTCACCTGACCCAAATGACCGACGCGATCAAACGCGCCGGAGACCGTCAGATCGAAGCGCGTGTCGAGCGGTTTCAAGATACCGCCCGCGATTTGTTCCGAACGGTCGAAGAAGACCCACGTGATCTGGCGGGCGCGCGGAAATATCTGACGGTTTACTTGCAGGGCGCACGCGATGCGACGGTGAAGTTTTCGGACGTCTATGCGCGTACCCGCGATGCGCAGGCGCTGGCAGATTATTCGGCCCTGCTGGACGATCTCGAACAGAATTTCGCGGCGCGGACGCGAAAGATGCTATTGGATGACCGTAGTGATCTGACGGTTGAAATTGATGTGCTGCGTGACCGGCTGCAGCGCGAAGGCGTCCGGTTGGATTGACCGGCATTTATGTAAGCGAGGATTACCCCATGTCCGATGAGATCAAGAACAAGGCAGTCGAGGCTGAAACGCTGGTGCAAGAAGTCACCGCCGTCGCCCTCCCTGAACCACAGGCTGAGATTGTGCCGCTTGAAGACGCCGATGAACCAGTTGGCGCCGAAATCCGCAAGCGGATGGGTGAGATCGACATGGGCGACACAAACTCGATCGTGTCATTTGGATCATCCGCACAGGCGGAATTGCAGGAGATCAGTCAGGCGATGCTGGCCGATGTCCGCAATAAGGATGTGGGCCCGGCGGGCGACAGCCTTCGCAATATCGTAACGACGATCAGAGGTTTCTCTGTCAGCGAATTAGACGTTCGCCGCGAGCGTAGCTGGTGGGAAAAACTGCTAGGCCGCGCAGCGCCCTTTGCCAAGTTCACGGCGCAGTATGAGGACGTTCAAAGCCAGATCGACCGGATCACAGACGACCTCTTGGGCCATGAGCACACCTTGCTGAAAGATATCAAGTCTCTGGATCTGCTGTATGAAAAGACGCTGGAGTTCTACGACGAACTCGCGCTTTACATCGCGGCGGGTGAGGAGAAGCTGACCGAACTGGACAGCCATGACATTCCCGAAAAAGAGGCCGAGGTTCAGGCCGCACCCGAAGACCAGCAGGTGATGAAGGCGCAGGAACTGCGCGACTTGCGCGCCGCGCGCGACGATCTGGAACGCCGGGTCCATGACTTGAAGCTGACCCGTCAGGTGACGATGCAGTCGCTGCCCTCGATCCGCTTGGTGCAGGAGAACGATAAGTCGCTGGTGACCAAGATCAACTCAACCCTCGTCAACACCGTGCCGCTTTGGGAAACCCAGCTGGCACAAGCGGTAACCATCCAGCGCAGTGCCGAAGCTGCAGCCGCCGTACGTGATGCCAATGATCTGACCAATGAGCTGCTGACCTCGAACGCGGCCAACCTGCGCGAGTCTAACAAGATGATCCGCGAAGAGATGGAGCGTGGTGTATTCGACATCGAAGCCGTCAAGCAGGCCAACGCTGACCTGATCGGTACGATCAACGAAAGCCTCGCCATAGCGGACGAAGGCAAAGCCAAGCGCGCCGCCGCCGAGGAAGAACTGAAGAAGATGGAGGCCGAGTTGCGCGACACGCTCGCCTCGGCCAAAGCGCGACAGGACGGGATCGGTGACAATGCCGGAACGGCTGTCCCCGGATAATGGAAACAGCGGGCGTGCGGCCATTACATCGCGCTAGGACTGCAACATTGGTAGTTTCGCTGCTGGCATTAGCTGGCTGCGAAGAGGCCTTGACGACGTCCATCGCTCCGGAACCCCACCCGGAGCAACCTCAGGGCTTGAGCAATGCCTATCAGCCCCCTTCGCCCGCCAGCCTCGACCTCGCGCGGTATTATGAAAGCGTTCAGAACAACCTGCTGACGCGCGGGTTGTTGCGCACCGATGGTGGTGGGCCGGATACGCCCTACGACGCCGATGACCTCGCACGGAATTTCGAAACCATTGCGTTTTATAATGAGTATCCGGGGCAGGCTGTCTCGAGCGGTAGCAGAAGAACCAGCCGACAGTTAAGTCGCTGGTCGTCACCCGTACGCATCAAACCCGAATTCGGACCCTCAGTCGCGCCAAACGTTCGCCAGCAAGAGACTGCCCGAATTGACGCCTATGCCAACCGTTTGTCGCGGCTGACTCGACATCCGGTCTCGACCACCACCCGGAATGCGAACTTTCACGTATTCGTGGCGGGTGAAGATGATACCGCCTATGTACAAGCCCGGTTGCGACAACTGATCCCCGGCATAGGACAGGCGCAGCTTGATCTCTTCGACAAACTGCCGCGGTCTTTCTATTGTTTTGTGTTTGCGTCGGCATCGAACAGCACGCCTCAGACTTATACCCGGGCTGTTGCCCTGATACGGGCAGAACATCCCGATCTGGTGCGCCTGAGCTGCGTTCATGAAGAGATTGCGCAAGGATTGGGGCTTCCGAATGACAGCCCATCGGCCCGACCGTCGATCTTCAATGATGACGACGAGTTCGCCCTGCTCACCAGCCATGACGAAAAACTACTGACGATTCTTTACGACCCACGCTTGAAAGCGGGCATGACCGCTGACGAGGCACGTCCGGTGGTCCGTATCATTGCACGCGAATTGATGGGGCAGTCGCTCTGACCCCGAAGACAGGAGAAATCCAATGGGAATTTTTGATTTTCTGAACGGCGAATTCATCGACGTCATCCACTGGGTTGACGACACCCGCGACACGATGGTCTGGCGGTTCGAGCGTGAGGGCCACGAGATCAAATACGGCGCCAAGCTGACAGTGCGCGAAGGTCAGGCGGCTGTGTTTGTGCATGAGGGGCAGCTGGCGGATGTGTTCACGCCCGGACTCTACATGCTTGAGACAAACAACATGCCGATCATGACGACGCTGCAGCATTGGGATCATGGTTTCCAGTCTCCGTTCAAGTCTGAAATTTACTTCGTTAACACGACCCGGTTCAATGACCTGAAATGGGGCACCAAGAACCCGATCATGCTGCGCGATCCCGAGTTTGGGCCAACACGCATCCGGGCCTTCGGCACCTATACGGTGCGGGTCAAGGACCCGGCGAAATTCCTAGTAGAGATCGTAGGCACCGATGGTGAATTCACCATGGACGAGATCAGCTTTCAGATCAGAAACATCATCGTGCAGGAATTCAGCCGCGTCATCGCAGGCTCGGGCATTCCAGTTCTCGATATGGCCGCGAACACCGCCGATCTGGGAAAACTGATCGCAGCCGAGGTGTCACCGGTGCTGGATGGGTATGGTTTGAGTATGCCCGAATTCTATATCGAGAACATCTCGCTCCCACCTGCGGTCGAGGCGGCTCTGGACAAGCGCACCTCGATGGGTTTGGCGGGCGATCTGGGCAAGTTCACTCAGTATTCCGCTGCCGAGGCCATGACAGCGGCTGCCAATAACCCCGGTCAGGGCGGTGGCATGGGTGCCGGTCTTGGCATGGGGATGGGCATGGCGATGGCGCAGCAAATGTCGAACATGGCAGCGGGTCAGCCCAGCGGTCCCTGGAGCGGTTCCGTCCCCGCTGCACCGCAAGCGTCAGCGCACGCGGCACCGCCGCCCCCGCCACCCGTCGAGCATGTGTGGCATATCGCGGTGGATGGCCAGACTAGCGGACCATTTTCCAAAGCCAAGATGGGTCGTATGGCAACCGACGGTGAGATCACGCGTGATACCCACGTCTGGACCGCCGGTCAGGACGGTTGGAAAAAGGCGGGGGACGTACAAGAATTGGCGCAGTTGTTCACCATCTTGCCACCGCCGCCACCGGGCGCCTGACCCGATATTAGGCTATCCATGACCAGGATTCTGTAATGGCAAAAGTCGAACACCGTTTTCCTTGCGAACAATGCGGGGCGGATTATCGGTTCAATCCCGATGACGGAACGCTCACCTGCGATCACTGCGGACATTCCGAGGCCATTGGCGCGGGCCCGTGGGGAGGGGCCAGTTTACGTGAACTCGATTTCGACACGGCCATCGCGGATCGCCTCCCCGATAGTGAAATTGAAGAAACTCGTGTTCTTACCTGCCCCAACTGCGCAGCACAGGTCGAATTTGACCCGAACACACACGCCGCAGAGTGCCCATTTTGTGCGACACCTGTCGTCACAGATACCGGTGTAAGCCGCCATATCAAGCCACGCGGTGTGTTGCCCTTTGCACTGGACGAACGCTCGGCGCACCAAGCCATGGGGGATTGGCTGGGGCGACTGTGGTTTGCGCCCAATGGGCTGAAGGAATACGCCCGCAAAGGCCGCAAGATGCAGGGCATCTACGTGCCCTACTGGACATTCGATGCCGATACCAAGTCGAGTTATCGGGGCGAACGTGGTGTCGTCTATTACGAAACCCGAACCGTGATGCGGGATGGAAAGCGCGTTCAGCAGCAGGTTCCCAAGGTGCGCTGGTCGCCAAAGTCCGGACGCGTGGCACGGTTTTTTGACGATGTTCTGGTGTTGGCATCACAATCCCTGCCCAAATCCTATACGGATGCGCTGGAACCCTGGGATCTGCCTGCACTTGAGCCCTATCAGCCCGAATATCTGGCTGGATTCCGTGCCGAAGCCTATACGGTCGAATTGCAGGAAGGATATCAGGAGGCGCGCGGTCACATGGCGCGCGTGATCGAGCGTGATGTACGGTTTGATATCGGTGGCGATCGTCAGCGCATCCACGCTGTCGATACGGAAGTCCGAGATGTCACGTTCAAACATATCCTACTGCCGGTCTGGATGGCAGCCTATAAATACCGGGGCGAGACCTATCGCTTTGTAGTGAATGGCAGAACCGGGCGCGTTCAGGGTGAGCGCCCCTGGTCGGCGATCAAGATTACCATCGCTGTGGTACTGGGCCTGCTGGTTGCTGCTGGTGTCGGTTATCTGGTTGCAACCGGCCAGCAATAAAGAGAACACTCGTGTCAGATAGCGCGTTGGATGGGGGGAATTGACTTGCACCTTGACGCTCTGAACGCTCTTTTAACTCAGCGCCACTCGTGCCGTGCCTTTCGCTCAGACCCTGTTCCCCGTGAACAGATTGAACAGATCGTCACCAGCGCAACGCGTGTTCCAAGCTGGTGCAATGCGCAACCCTGGCAGCTTACAATCACCAGTGGCACTGAAACTGACCATTTTCGCGAAGCGCTGCAGCGCGAGACACAACAGGCCAGCCCAAACCCGGACCTGCCCTTTCCAACCAGGTATTCCGGTGTCTATCAGGATCGTCGGCGCGCATGCGGCTGGGCGTTATACAAAGCGGTCGGCGTCGAAAAGGGTGATCGCACCGCTTCGGCGCAGCAAATGATGAAAAACTACACTCTATTCGGAGCCCCACACTGCGCCATCCTATCCAGCCCCACCGAGCTGGGCCCATATGGTGCCATGGATTGCGGAGGGTTTGTGACAGCATTCGCTTTGGCGGCACAAGCCCTGGGTGTGGCCAGTATCCCTCAGGCGGCGGTTGCGGCTTATGGTCCGTTTCTTCACCGGTACTTCGATATTCCAGATGACCGGATTGTTTTATGTGCGATCTCATTCGGATATCCAGATAAAGACCATCCAGCCAACTCTTTCAGAACAGGACGTGCCGCTCTGGATGATATCGTTGATTGGCGTGAATAAACACCAAGAGTAGGAATTGCAGATGCGCGCGCTACTTCAAAGAATTTCCAGTGCCTCTGTCACAGTCGAAGGCACGGTGATTGGACAATCCGGTCCGGGGTTGATGATTTTGGTCTGTGCGATGCAAGGGGATGATGAGGCTCAGGCCGAACAACTGGCTAACAAGATCGCAAAGCTTCGCATCTTCAAAGACGATGCAGGAAAAATGAACCGTTCGATCTTGGATATCTGCGGCTCAGCATTGGTAATCAGCCAATTCACTTTGGCCGCTGACACGTCACGCGGTAACCGCCCGGGATTTTCCGGTGCGGCCCCGGCAGCAGAGGGCGAACGACTTTATGAAGCGTTTGTTCGCAACCTGTCCTCACTGGGCATACCAGTAGAAACGGGATCATTCGGGGCTGACATGGCTGTAGAACTGGTCAATGACGGGCCCGTGACAATTTGGATGGAAAGCTGATGCAGGCCTCTCAACAGATTCAGGATATTTGGAGCGCCGGTGTGGCGGCTGTCGATGGTTACACCGCGACGTTGGAAGCGATCCAAATGATGGAACGGCCAGACCAGATACTGGCCGTTGGCAAGGCGGCGGGTGCGATGGCCCGCGCTGCAGCGAACCAGTTCGGAGCGGTCCCCACGTTGGTCGTTACCAAAGATGGCCATAGCGATGGACTGCCAGCGCATGTTGATGTCATCGAATCCTCTCATCCCGTACCCGATGATCGCAGTCTGGCCGGGGGACGGGCATTGCGCGAAACCATAGAGAGCATGGAACATGATAGTAGTCTGTTGCTTCTGGTATCTGGCGGCGCGTCCTCTCTGGCCGAGGATTTAATGCCCGGGTTCTCCCTGGACGATCTTGAAGCCCTGAACCAAAGATTGCTTGGCGATGGATTGGATATCAGAGCGATGAATGCTGAGCGGCGCAAACTATCGCGCATTAAGGGCGGAGGACTGCTGTCCAGTTTTCCTGGGAAAAAAGTGACCGTTTTGGCGATCTCGGATGTCCCCGGAGACGACCTGGGCGTGATTGGATCCGGTATCGGAGCGTTGCCAGATGCGCCACGTTTTGCCGCCCAGACCTCAATAATCGCATCAAATGAGCACGCACGTAACGCGGCCGCCCAAACAGCCGAGCAAGCTGGCTTTGTCGTCCTCGCCAACGCGGAGGCGTTGCACGATGACTACCTATCAGTTGCGACCGCGATAGGAGAACGACTGCGCCACATGCCCAAAGGCGTGATGGTTTTTGGAGGAGAGCCAACCGTCGTTCTTCCGGACCAACCCGGGCGAGGTGGACGAAATCAGGCCCTAGCGCTGGCTTTGGCGCACGAAATTGAAGGGCAACGGGACATTACAGTGATCGTTGGTGGAACAGATGGCACGGATGGGCCAACGGACGCAGCCGGCGCTATCGTTACCGGCGAAACATGGTCAGACGAAGCGCAAGAATACCTCAACAACGCGGACAGCGGCAGCTTCCTGGCCAAAGCAGGTGCGTTGCTGGTTACGGGGCCTACAGGGACCAATGTGATGGACTTGGTGATTGCAATACGGAATTGATCTGACATCTTGGCCCGGTTGCTATCGGTCAGGAGTTCAGAGATATGGCACCGCCCTTCAACGCACTTCGCGAGATCGAAGAAATCCCTGATATGGGTATCACCATGCCGGATGGCTGCCGCCTTTCAGCCCGGATCTGGCGCCCGATCGATGCGGGCGAAGACCCGGTTCCCGCCATTGTGGAACATCTGCCATATCGCAAACGCGACGGTACCACTGCACGTGACGCCTTATCCCATCCTTGGTTTGCCAAACGTGGATATGCCTGCGTACGCGTGGATATGCGCGGCAATGGTGACAGCGAAGGGTTGATGGAGGATGAATACACTCAGCAGGAATTGGACGATGCCGTCGCAGTAATCCAATGGCTAGCCGATCAACCCTGGTGTAGCGGCACGGTCGGGATGATGGGTATCAGTTGGGGCGGGTTCAACTCATTGCAGGTTGCCGCGATGCAGCCTGAGCCTTTGAAGGCAATCATTACGCTTTGTTCGACCGCGGACCGGTATGCCGATGACATACATTACAAAGGCGGATGCCTGCTGAATGAAAATCTGGGCTGGGGCGCGACAATGTGGTCCTACTCCTCTCGCGCTCCAGACCCAGATCTGCGGTCAAACTGGCGTGAACTCTGGTTGGATCGGTTAGTGAATGAGCCTTTCCTGCCCTCCGTCTGGCTGCGCCACCAAACACGTGATGCCTATTGGCGCCATGGTTCCGTCTGCGAGAATTTTGATTCAATTCAAGCGGCCACTCTGGCGGTTGGAGGCTGGGGTGACGCTTATAAGAACACTGTGCCATTGCTGGTCGAACAGTTGAACGCGCCGGTCAAAGGTGTTGTTGGCCCATGGGTGCACAAATATCCTCATTTCGCAGTTCCTGAACCTCGCATCGGTTTTTTGCAGGAGGCCCTAAGGTGGTGGGACCATTGGCTAAAGGGAAAGGATACAGGTGTCGAAGATGATCCAGACTACCGCGCTTATGTGATGAACGGTGTGCGTCCGGCGCGCTGGTACAAAGAGCGCGCAGGGCGTTGGATTGCCGAGGATGAAGGCGCGACATCGCATCTGCCAACCATGACGATGCAACTGACCGATGCCGGCCTTGGGCACGAAGGGTCACTGAACACCTCAATCCGATCGCCACATACCTGCGGTCTTGAAAGCGGCGAGTTTTGTGCGATTTGGCTAGGTCCGGATATGCCGGGGGACCAGAGGGGGGACGACGCGCTTTCAGCCTGTTTCGACAGCGACCCATTGGCAGCCGACATCGAGATTGTGGGCGCACCCAAAATCCGGCTCCGACTGAGGGCTGACAAACCTCAGGCGCAGATTGCTGTTCGGCTGAATCATATACACCCGGACGGTGCTTCGACGCGGATCACATATGGGGTGCTAAATCTGACGCACCGGGACAGTCATGCAGATCCCACCCCCCTAATACCCGATCAGACCTACGATATAGAACTGGACCTGGATCACATCGCTTATCGAATACCGAAAGGGCACCGCTTACGCGTGGCGATCTCGAGCGCCTATTGGCCGTTAATCTGGCCTTCGCCGGAAACTGTCGAGCTTCAACTGACTGAAGGCGACATAATCATTCCAACGCGTCCGCCACATCAATCAAACGAATACAACTTCGCCCCTCCTGATGCAGAATCTGCAAATCCCGTCAGTGTTCTTCGAGAAACGCAAAATTCCCGGCGTGTAGAATTGGATATGACCACCGGCGAAACCCACCTGATCATCGAGGATGACTTTGGCAAACTCCGTGACGAAACGCATGGGCTGATCACCGGAAGCACAGCAACAGAAAAGTGGTCGATTCACCCCGACAACCCCCTATCGGCGCGGGGCTATTGTCGTTGGACACAAGAACAGCAGCGCGGTGAATCGTTCCTATTCACCGAAAGCGTTTGCGAGATGTGGTCCGATAATAAGAACTTTTTTGTTCGAGCAGAGATAAGCGCCTTCGAAAATAACGAATTGGTGTACTCAAAAACGCTCGAAGACACGGTGCCACGCAATGAAATGTAAGTTTTGAAGCTTCAGACGAAAGATTTTCACTTGCCCACCACCCTGCATTGCCCCTACTTTGACTCACGCGTCAATAAAAAGTCCAACAATGGACCGAACATCCAATCAACTGGGAGATCTCTGGATGAACGAACAACTCACTCACATGTCAAAGCAGGTCACGGCTGGTAAGCTGACCCGCCGTGAATTCATGGGTAAAGCAGCGGCACTGGGTGTCTCGGCCGCAATCGCAAGCAATATGTTTGCCGAGGCCGCACGTGCGGCTGGCCCAAAAAAGGGCGGCGATCTGAAATTCGGTTTGCAGGGCGGTGAATCGACCAACTCACTTGATCCGGCAACCTACGCAAGCTCAGTCCCGTTCCAGAACGGCAAGCAATTCGGTGACCAATTGGTCGAAGTGGCCCCCGACGGGACCATTGAACCGCGCCTGGCGGAAAGCGTCGAAGGAAGTGCAGACGCCAAAGTATGGACGTTCAAGCTGCGTCAAGGGGTTGAGTTCCACAACGGCAAGACCATGACCAGCGATGACGTGCTGAAAACTATGCAGCGCCACTCCAACGAAGATTCCAAATCAGGTGCATTGGGCATCATGAAAGGCATCGAGTCGATGAAGGCCGATGGAGACAATTTCCAAGTCACATTGACCGAGCCAAACGCCGACCTGCCGTATCTGATGGCCGACTATCACCTGATTATTCAGCCCGATGGGGGCATGGATAACCCGGCGGCAGGTATCGGCACAGGTCCGTATAAACTGGAAGTGGACGAACCCGGCGTCCGTCACCTGTTCACCAAGAACGAAAACCATTGGAACAGCGATTTCGGTAATTTTGACAGCGTCGAAGTTGTTGTGATCAACGATGCAACTGCGCGGACCGCTGCACTGCAGTCCGGACAGGTCCACGCCGTCAACCGCGTTGAACCCAAAGTTGCCGACCTGTTGGGCCGTGCACCAAACCTGACCGTGCATTCAACCGCCGGTCGCGGTCACTATGTCTTCATCATGCATTGCGACACGGCTCCGTTCGACAACAACGAATTGCGCACCGCGTTGAAATACGCAATCAACCGTGCGGAATTGGTAGACAAAGTCCTGCGTGGCTATGGCTCGATCGGGAATGACATGCCGATCAACGCAGCCTACCCATTGTTTGATGAAACCATCGAACAGCGCGAATTCAGCATTGAGAAAGCTGCAGAGCACTACAAAAAGTCCGGCCATGATGGTTCGCCGATCATATTGCGTGTAGCCGACGGTGCCTTCCCGGGTGCTGTGGACGCCGCTGCACTGTTCCAGCAGACCGCCGCACAGGCTGGAATTCCGCTTGAAATCAAGCGTGAACCCAACGATGGATACTGGTCCGAGGTTTGGAACGTTCAGCCGTTCTGTGCCTCGTACTGGGGCGGCCGTCCGGTTCAGGACCAGATGTATTCGACCGCGTACCTGTCGACCGCAGACTGGAACGACACTCGGTTTAAGGTTCAGGCGTTCGACGATATGCTGTTCGCGGCAAAGGCAGAGCTGGACGTTGAAAAACGCAAAAGCATCTACAGCCAAATGGGCCGGATGGTCCGCGACGAAGGCGGCCTGATCTGTCCGATGTTCAACGACTTTGTCGAGGGCATCAGCAACCAACTGGACGGATGGGAATCTGACCCGACGCAAGAGATGATGAACGGCAACATATCCCGCAAAATGTGGTTCGTCTAAAACGGGCTACGGATAATGCATCCTATCATCAAATTGGTTTCCCAGCGCCTGGCGCTGGGACTCCTATTGCTGCTCGGCGCTTCGGCCTTGATTTTTGGCCTGACCGAAGCCCTTCCCGGAGACGCCGCGCAAGCCGTCCTGGGGCAGTCCGCAACCCCAGAGGCCCTTGCTAACCTGCGCGAAGAGATGGGTTTGAACCGCCCTGCCCTGACCCGCTATTTCGAATGGCTGGGAGGCATTTTTCAGGGCGATCTTGGCCAATCCTTGACAAACAAGCTGGATATTTCTGAGAGCATTGGAAAACGCCTTGGAAATACACTGTTTCTGGCATGCGTCGCTGCCATCGTTTCCGTTCCACTTGCAATCTTTCTTGGACTTCTGGCCGTGCGTTATCGCAACCGCTGGCCGGATAAACTGATCTCTGCGATCACGCTCACAACGGTTTCGATACCGGAATTTCTGATCGGCTACGTGGTGATCTACTACATCTCAGTGAAACTGGGCTGGTTCTCCTCGCTAGCGATGGTCAACGATTCAATGTCGTTTGGGCAAAAGCTAAATGCCATTGCTTTGCCAGCCTTCGTACTGACGCTGGTGGTTCTGGCGCAGATGATGCGCATGACACGCGCTGCCATTCTTAATCTTATGCAATCCGCCTATATTGAAACGGCTGAACTAAAGGGTTTGAGCACCTTTCAGGTTATCGCCCGGCATGCCTTTCCCAACGCGATTTCACCTATCGTGAACGTTGTCATGCTGAACCTGGCCTATCTGGTCGTAGGTGTCGTCGTGGTCGAGGTTGTCTTCGTCTATCCCGGTATGGGGCAGTACCTCGTAGATGCCGTGACAAAGCGTGACGTGCCTGTTGTTCTGGCCTGCGGTGTGGTGTTTGCAGCCGTTTACATCGGGTTGAACATGGTCGCGGATATCGTGTCGATCCTTGCCAACCCAAGACTGAGGCATCCGAAATGATAAAGAACATTCCTCTTTCGGCACTGATTGGCCTTATGTTCACCGGCGCCTATTTCTTTGTCGCGATCGCCGCGCCCTTGATCGCGCCTTATGGAATGGCAGAAGTGGTCGGCGACGTTTGGGAGCCGAGTAGCTCCGAGCATCTGCTGGGCACGGACAATATCGGCCGCGATCTGCTAACCCGCATGATCTATGGCGGGCGCACAACAATCTTCATTGCCGCAGCTGCAACACTTCTCAGCTTTCTGACGGGAACGTCATTGGGCCTACTTGCTGCAGTTTTGGGCGGATGGGCCGATCAGGCGCTTAGCCGGACGGTCGATCTGATCATGTCGATCCCTACGCTGATCCTGGCGCTGGTTATTCTGGCAATCGTTCCGGTAACCGTTCCGATCCTGATCCTTGTGATGGGCCTGTTGGATGCGACCCGACCATATCGTCTGTCGCGATCTGTCGCCGTGGATATCAACGTGATGGACTACGTCGAAGCCGCCAAACTGCGCGGTGAAGGACGCAGGTGGATCATTTTCCGAGAAATCCTGCCGAACGCTCTGTCGCCTCTGGTGGCCGAGTTCGGTCTGCGGTTCATCTTTATGGTCCTGTTCATCTCGACGCTTTCGTTCCTAGGCCTTGGCGTCCAGCCGCCCTTGGCGGATTGGGGCGGCATCGTGAAAGAGAATAAGGACGGCATCGTCTACGGTATTGGTGCCGCGCTCTACCCTGCAGTGGCCATCGCCACGCTAGCGATCTCGGTCAACCTTGTTGCTGACTGGGTTCTGAACCGTACCACATCGCTGAAAGGAGGCCGAGGATGAGTGATACCCTTCTCAAGGTCCGCGACCTCAAGATCGGCGCGACCGTCTATCCGCCGGGCGAAAAGCCCCATGACATCGAAATCGTGCACGGGGTCAGCTTTGACCTCGCGCCCGGCAAGGTGTTGGGGTTGATCGGTGAATCCGGAGCTGGCAAATCGACCATCGGTCTGGCCTCGATGGCCTATGGCCGGGGCGGCGTTAAGATCACCGGTGGCGAGGTTTGGGTCAACGGCCGTGACATCATGAAGTCGGCGCTGGGTGATATCCGCAACCTGCGCGGCGGCGAGGTGTCTTATGTCTCGCAGTCAGCAGCCGCCTCGTTCAACCCCGCCAAAAAGATCATGGATCAGGTGGTCGAAGCTGCAGTCGAACATAAGAAATTCTCTCGTAAAGAGGCCGAAGCCCGCGCGCGCGAATTGTTCGCCAAGCTAGGCCTGCCCGATCCGGACAATATCGGTGATCGATACCCACACCAAGTTTCGGGCGGTCAGTTGCAACGCTGCATGACAGCGCTGGCGTTGTGCCCCGAACCGGATCTAGTTGTGTTTGACGAACCTACCACGGCCTTGGACGTGACCACTCAGATCGACGTCCTGATGGCCATCAAGGAGGCCATCGCCGATACAGGTGTCGCTGCGTTGTACATCACGCATGACCTTGCAGTTGTCGCACAAGTCAGCGACGACATCATGGTTCTGCGGATGGGCAATACGGTCGAGTATGGAAACACCGATCAGATCATCAACAATCCGCAAGAAGAGTATACTCAGGCGCTGGTTTCGGTTCGCTCGATTGAACACGAAGAAAAGCAGCCCACTGCGGATCCGGTGCTGAGCGTCGATGGTATTACCGCGCGCTACAAAGGCTTGAACTTCGACGTTCTTCACAACGTCAATGTTGAGCTTCATCCGGGGCAGACATTGGCTGTGGTGGGTGAATCCGGCTCAGGCAAGTCGACGCTGGCCCGTGTGATCACCGGGTTGCTGCCGCCGCGCGATGGCGAGATCACCTTTGCCGGTCGGAAACTTAGCCCCGACTTGAAGGGCCGTTCACTTGAAGATCTGCGCGAGTTGCAGATGATCTATCAGATGGCGGATGTCGCGATGAACCCGCGGCAAACAGTCGGTACGATCATCGGGCGACCGTTGGAGTTTTACTTCAACATGCGCGGTGCTGAGAAACGCAAGCGTATCATAGAACTTCTGGATGAGATCGAGCTGGGCGAGAAGTTCATCGATCGCTACCCAGCCGAACTGTCTGGCGGTCAGAAACAGCGGGTCTGCATCGCTCGTTCATTGGCGGCCAAGCCCAAAATGATCATCTGTGATGAGGTCACCTCGGCGCTCGATCCGCTTGTGGCAGATGGCATCCTCAAGTTGCTGCTCGACTTGCAGAAGATCGAGGATGTGGCCTATCTGTTCATCACCCACGATCTGGCGACGGTGCGCGCCATCAGTGACAGTATCGCGGTGATGTATCAGGGCCGCGTGGTCCGCTATGGACCCAAGTCGCAGGTGCTGAGCCCACCCTTCGATGACTATACCGATTTGCTGCTCAGCTCGGTGCCCGAAATGCATCTGGGTTGGCTGGAAGAGGTTGTCGCCCATCGCAAAATGGAAAGTGCGGGCAACTAATCCCGGACTTATCCCGAACATAGCATAATGTTTGGAAATCCCGGCGTTTGACTGAAAACAAACGTCGGGATTTTACATTTTAGGGCGCAAATGGGCAGCCCCGTGCAAGCGAATCCCCTAGGGTCGCGACAACCAATACTTCGAAAAGAATAGGGCCGGACAATGGACCGCAAACTGCTTTTGATCATTCTCGACGGTGTACCGTGGCGCAACTTTCGCAGACTGTTTGGCAATCTTGAAGGATGGGTCGACAGCGGCGATGCGCGAGTTTGGAAACTGCGCTCTGTCCTGCCCTCGACATCAGCCAGTTGCTACGCTTCGATCCATACCGGTGTCACACCGCAACAGCATGGCTGCACCGGTAATGGCAACGTGTTTCGGCTGTCCCACAAGGACGTCTTCAGTCAGGTACGAGAAGCGGGCGGTGTGACCGGCGCGGTCACGCATAGCTACTGGTCGCAATTCTTCAACCGTCACCCCTTCGACTACGTTCGTGATGTGGAATATGACGAGCCTGACAGCAAGACCATCAACCATGGCAGATTCCATTCGATGACTGGCTACGGCAAAGCCAACCAGATGACGCCATCCGATGTTGATCTGTTCGCCACGCTGACCAACCTGTGCCTTCGGTTTGGTCTGGATTACGGTATTCTGCACACCTGCACGCTGGACAGTATGGGGCACCGTTTCTACCACGACTGTGAGGAAATGGACCACGCCTGTTTCGTCATGGACGAAATGCTGGCACCTTTCATCCCGCGTTGGCGGCAGCTTGGCTACGATGTCATCGTAACCGCCGATCATGGCCAAGATGAACGCGGCCATCATGGCGGGCGCAGCCCGTTACAGCAGGAAACGGCTCTTTACTATTTTGGTGACGCCGAAGGGCCTGACACCGAGACCGTGATCGACCAGCTTCAGCTTGCGCCAACCATACTACAGCGCGTCGGTGCGCCTGTGGCAGATACTATGAAGGCCAAATCGTTCCTGACCTGAGGCACTTGTTAGTCGTAAGCCCAGATCCCCTGCCCCAGCGCCTCGATCGCCACCGAGATACGCTCAAAGCTGTCAGCGGCGCGCCTGACCGAAGTTCGGGCGCGCAGATACCCATGAACCAACCCCGGTTCATTAATGCAATGGGCCAACCCACCTGCCGCAGTTATATGCTTACAATAGGCCGGTCCGTCATCCCGCAGTGGATCGCAATCAGCCGTCACAACAACCGTCGGTGGGAGGCCAGAAAAATCATCATCCTGCAACGGAGCGAATGAGGGATCGTTATTCGGTGCAGGCCCACCGCAGCGTACAGTTTGGTAGAACCGGATGTCGTCCAGGGTCAAAAGCGGCGCATTTGCATGTTCGATATATGAACCCTTTGACATGTCACCGCCCAAACCGGGATAGATCAGAACCTGACCCAGCACGTTATCTAATCGCCCTCGGGCATAATGCGCAACGGTTGCAGCCAGATTACCGCCTGCACTGTCTCCCGCCAGAACGATTGGATCGCCATATTCCTGAACCACCCAGCTCACAGCAGCCCAACTGTCCTGAAACTGCGCCGGGTGCACATATTCAGGGCACAGGCGATAATCGACAGAGATTATCCGATAGCCAGTCTGAACACAGATTTCAGCACAGACATCATCATGACTGTCCAGTCCGCCCACGACGAACCCGCCGCCGTGAAAGTAAATCACATTTCGAGTGGGATCACCGGCAGTGTAAACGCGAACAGGCACGCCATCGGCGGACCTGTCCTGAACATCAACGCCCGAGGGTCGCGGTTGGCGAAAATCCTGACACATCGTGTCATAGACCCGGCGTTGGTCAGCAATGGACATTTCGACTGTATCATCGGGATAGCTCTCGGCGGTACGCCGGATGAAATCCCAGGTCTCTTCGTCGATTAGACGTTCATAGTCCATTGTCCCTCCAGATTATTCAGACCACTCCCACGGTCGGGTAAACGCACCCAGCACCTTGGCCACATCGTCCTCGGACGCGCCGTTCGCGTCAAGCTGCGCGACGAGCCCGCGTTTCTTGTCGTCGATGACAGAAACGACCCGTGCCGCGACGCCGGCGGCTTCCAGAGCACCATTATATATACGCGTGATCGCGTGCTTGCGCAGATCAGGCTTGAATACTTTGCCTACTGCGGTTTTCGGCAGTTCATCGAGAATGGTCAAATGCTTGGGCTGTGCAGCGCGTTCGTGGACGTGAACCTTGCAGAACTCCAGCAGCTCTTTGTCCGTGGTCGAGGCCCCGTCGACCAGCTCAACAAACGCACATGGCAGTTCGCCTGCGTGTGCATCCGGTTGACCGATCGCGCCCGCAAAGGCGACAGCTTCGTGCCCCAGAAGCGCCTCTTCAATTTCGGCGGGGTCGATATTGTGGCCGCCGCGGATGATCAGGTCTTTAGCCCGACCTGTGATCCAAAGATAACCATCCTCATCAAAGCGGCCCAGATCGCCCGTGCGCAGGTACTTGTCGAAATGGTAGAGATCTACGTTCTTATCGACCTCGGTGTAGGTGTTGCCCGCATAAACGCCAGGGTTCGAGATGCAGATTTCGCCGACCTGATCGACACCGCATTCGGTCGGACCATCTGGCCCGTCCTGCAGGATTTTCACATCTGTATATGGGAACGGAATACCGATCGAACCGATCTTTTTCTCTCCATCCACCGGGTTGCACGACACAAGGCAAGTGGCTTCGGTCAGGCCATAACCTTCGACGATGGTCACGCCTGTGGCCTCTTCGAACCTGCGGAAGAGTTCAACCGGTAGTGGAGCCGAGCCCGAGAACGCGGTTTTGACGGATGAGATATCCGCATCCACCGGGCGTTGCATCTTGGCAGAAATCGCGGTGGGCACCGTAATGATGAACGAGACTTTCCAGCGCTCGATCAGCTTCCAGAAATTGTCGAAGACACCGTCACCGCGATACCCCGCAGGTGTCGGGAATATGACATGGGCACCCGACGATACGGCTGCCATCACGATCACATGCACCGCAAAAACGTGGAACATCGGTAGCGGGCACATGATGACATCGTTTTCGTCAAACAGCAGAGTCTGCCCCAGCCAGCCGTTGTAGATCAGACCGGAATACTTGTGCTGCGCCACCTTCGGCATGCCTGTGGTGCCGCCGGTGTGGAAATAGCACGCGACGCGATCTTCCTTGCTGTCTTCGAAGGTCAGCGTTTTTGGCTGCTTGTTCAGCTCAGCAATGAAATTCTTATAGGTCGCGTGGGCCAGCTTTTCCTTGTCACCCATCTTGGGGCGCAGGAACGGTACCAGCCAGGATTTTGGCGGCGTCAGATAACGGTTCAAGTCGATCTCGAGAATCGTGTGAACGCCGGGTGCGTGGCGCACAGCCTCTTCAACCTTCTGGGCCACGTCCGTCTTGGGGAAGGATTTCAGAGTGACCACAACCTTCGCCTTGGTCTCGCGCAGGATCGCTGCAATCTGTTCGGGTTCGAGCAACGGGTTGATCGGATTCACAATCCCCGCCACCGCTCCGCCCATCATCGTGACCAGGGTCTCGTTACAGTTGGGCAGCACATATGCCACCACATCCTTTTCACCGATCCCAAGCGAGCGGAACAGATTCGCCGCCTGATTGACTTTGCCTAGCAGTTCCGACCAGGTCAGCGTCTCTGCTTTGTCGGTCGGGCCAGATAGCAACTGAAAGCTGATCGCCTTGTGGTTCGGGAACCTGCCCGCCGTCCGCGACAAAAGCTGGTGGAAGGTCACAGGCACATCCCGGTCCTCCCATGGCATCTCCTGTTCCATACGCGCCTTGTCTTCGATTCCCACAAAGGCCATGTGGCTCCTCCCCTGATCTCTCTCCCGTGTCACGCGCGGGTTTTCGTTGCCTCCAAGATGGAAGTAAAACTCAACTCGCGCAAGCAAGGGCTTAGCGATCAGCTGTGAGAAAATGTAGAATGACGCAACGGCGATTCCGGATGTGCCGGTGCGTCACTTTATTCTGCGGCCACCCCGTCAGTGAACTGCAGACGCGCCAATCGGGCATACAAACCGTCCTGCGACACCAGATCGTCATGCGTTCCCTGTGCCACAATGCGCCCGGCCTCGAGCACGATAATCCGGTCCGCCTTCTTCACGGTCGCCAGACGGTGCGCCACGATCAGCGTGGTACGCCCGGCCCGCATATTATCGACAGCCCCCTGCACCGCGCGCTCGCTTTCTGCGTCGAGTGCCGAGGTGGCCTCATCCAGCAGCAGGACTGGCGCGTCGCGCAGAATGGCGCGGGCGATGGCGATGCGCTGTCTCTGCCCACCCGAGAGCATCACACCGCGTTCACCCACAAAGCTGTCGTAGCCCTCAGGTAGCGCCGAGATGAATTCATGCGCGACAGCGGCGCGCGCCGCTGCCTCAACCTCGGCATCCGAAGCATCCAGGCGGCCAAAACGAATGTTTTCACGCGCCGAGGCGGCAAATATAACTGGGTCCTGTGGAACCAACGCGATATGCTGGCGAAAGTCGTTGCGGTCTAGTTCGCGCAGATCAAGCCCGTCGAGGCTTACCTGCCCGGAATCCGGATCATAGAACCGCTGGATCATCTGGATCACGGTTGTCTTGCCTGCGCCGGAAGGTCCGACGAAGGCCACGGTTTCACCGGGGTCGATCTGCAGTGAAAACTGATCCAGCGCTACCACGTCCGGGCGTGCGGGATAGTGGAAAGTCACGTCGTCAAAGCGAATCTCGCCCCGCACCGGAGCTGGCGGCGTCTTGGCTTGCGCAGGGTCGTTAACCGTATCCTCTGCGTTTAGAAGTTCGACCAGCCGCTCAGTTGCTCCGGCTGCGCGCTGCAGTTCGCTCCAGATTTCCGAAAGGGCGGCGACCGAGCCTGCCATGATGATCGAGTAGATCACGAATTGGATCAGAACACCTTCGGTCATCGCTCCATTGCGCACGTCATTCGCACCCATCCACAGCACGCCGACGATACCAGAAAACACCAGGAAAATTACGATCACAGTAAGGACCGCACGGGTCTGAATACGGCGCAGAGAAACTTCGTACGAAATTTCTGTCATTTCGCCAAATTGCGCACGGCTGGCTTGTTCATGGGTGAAGGCCTGTACAGTTTGCACCGCCCCAAGCGCCTCACCTGCATTGCCAGAAGACGCCGCGATCCAGTCCTGATTTTCCCGGCTGATGGTTCGCAATCTGCGGCCCAGAACCAGTATAGGCACGATCACCGCGGGGATTAGCAGCAGGACCATCCCTGTCAATTTGGCCGATGTCAGCAACATCAAAATAAGCCCGCCGACAAACATCAGCATGTTGCGCAACGCGATCGATACCGATGATCCGAGAACCGATTGGATCAGCGTCGTATCGGTCGTGATCCGGCTGAGCACCTCTCCAGTCATGATCCGTTCATAGAACTCGGGGCTCATACCAATCACGCGATCGAAGACAGCCCTCCGGATGTCAGCGACAACACGCTCGCCCAGCCGCGTCACCAACGCATAGCGAATACCCGTCCCGACCGCGAGAATGCCTGCAATACCAAGAGCCGCCAAAAAGTACCAATCCAGCAGCTCGCCATCTTCGATGCGAAAATTGTCAACGACCCGGCGTACTGCCAGCGGCAGCGTCAGCGTCATACTCGCCGTCAAAATCAACGCAAGTGTCGCGCCAATCATCAGTAATCGGTAAGGCTTCATGAAGGGCCACAACGATGCCAGAACACCTATTTTTCTGGATCCCGCGCGCTCTTCCTGAGTGCCCGGAGCCGGTTTGTTCGCTGGACTGGCGGAGCGTGAATTTGCCATGTCTGGCCCTTACGTTGTGGTCATTCGCCCCAAAACGGGCGTCAATCACTGCTTCTTGGCGGCAGCGACGGTTATGGTCAAGCTGAAGGCAGAGATTTGCAGCCCGATAAGGGCCATTTGACGCAACTGGCATGGGGAAAGAACTGGAGCGGGCGGCGTGAATCGAACCCGCGTCATTAGCTTGGAAGACAAACGCTTTAATTCAAATTATTTTGTTTTTTATTAAATATTTAAGGAGAAATCTCTTCTGATTTTGTAGGTCATGTGTCGGAAGGGATTTCTTGGAGCGGGCGGCGGGAATCGAACCCGCGTCATTAGCTTGGAAGGCTAAGGTCTTACCACTACACAACGCCCGCTCAAGTACAGCACCTCCTATTTCATGTGAATATGGAGGTCAAGTGGAACCACCCGAGAGTAAGAAAACAATTCAACCTTCCGGTAGTTTTGTTTGCTATTAAAACATCGATGATCCAATTCGACATCAGGAAAGAATGCATCTCTAGTCATGGCACAACAGGTCCAAACCGGCTGTTGACCACCACACTCGGTCGCTGCACTGCGGCCCGTCGAACCTACCGTTCGCTATGGGTGCGAAAGATACCCCCGCGGACGAGACTTATTCCTTGAATGCAATGGAGTTGTGCTACCAAAAATTCGTGGCCGCGCAGCCCGGGCCAATACAGGCCCGGGCTACCCGCGGCGCTCCCTAGCTGGCCAGGCCGCAGGAAGAGGAGTCGCTGTTGTTGGTGGTGTCAATCTCCACCACGCCATCGACCGGATTGGCATTGACGGTAATCTTGAAGGGGATCTGCTCGCCACCTTTGACGTCGTCAGGGAAGACGAGCGACAGGGTGGTCTCATCCCCGTTTGGCCCCAACGCCGGCGTTGGCAAGTCTACCACCACGCCGCTCTGGAAGAAATCGACCCGTGTGGTCGATGGTCCCGCGGCCCCTGCACCAATGTTACGCACGATGATCCTCAACTTGCGTGGTTCCTCACAATACCAAGCCGGGAAGGGTGGCGGACCGGGCGGGAAGGGCTGTACCGGGATCAAATCCGGCTTCTCTTCGGTATCCGGAGGCGGAGGTGGAGGAGGTGGTGGTGGCGTCTTTTTGATCAGCCGAGGCACGACCGGTTCGACATCGATTGTTTCCACTTCGCCTTCACCATGGGCTGCGGTGTAGACCGCGACAACGTCCAGCGGTGTTTCGCTGTCGATAAAGACGAACCCCTTCAGGAAACAGCACTCGGCCACACGCAGATGTCGCGCCACGTCTTCACAATCGATCTCCATCGATTCCCAAGGTCCGAGTTTGTTTTTTGTCCTGGCTGAGACATTGCCCGGTTTCTCGTTTGGCAAGGCAGAGGATACCCGTTTGCGGAAACGCACCGGTTCTCCGCTGCCGTTGCCGATGTTAATTGCTGTGTGATAGCGGCCAGTGGATAAAATGCGGCCTTTGGAACAGCCGCAGACGAACTTGACAGCGTAACGATAGGTCATCTTCGGTTCTTCCTCCTCGCAGCAAGGGGTGTCATCTTCGGCGCGGTTTACCTCCAATCGGCGGAGGGCGACGTTGTTGTCACCAAGCGCCAGCCGGTCGACAGGTAGACTGCCTGCAATCGTCTCGACATTGCTGCGATCGTCCGGCGTATCCGCGCTGGCAAGGACGTATTCCTCGCATATGTCCTCGGGGCACCACGGGATGGGGCCGACGATCACTTCGTCGCCACAATGCACGGACTGGCCGATGGGCTCTCCTACAATAAGCGGTTCCCAGTCGTCCGGCCATGTGGCACCCTTACCTTCGGTCGCGCGGGCCATTGATAACGTCACTGATTGGGCTGGGTAGTTGCCGCGATTGCCGATCCGGACATACAGATAGTTCTCGACGCAGCGGCGCGGCGTTTCATGGTCGGTGCCCCCGTCGGGACGATGCCGGTTCCATATGCCGGGGGCGACATTGCCTGACTGTTGCCAAGGGTATTCACCCTGCCGTCCGTCATCAATGAAGACGTCCACATCGGGCGGTGCTCCGTTGTAGAGGGCTTGCTTCTCAAAGCCCCAGCGCACCACTTTGTGTGCCCAGCCTCCGGCTGCACCGTCGAATAGAGCAGTGTTCTGGTCAGATTCCTGCAAGGCCCGGGAAAAACCTTCGACTGTGTTGGGCACGATCCCGGCCAAAAGCGGTACCGCCTGCAGGATCAGATAGATCGTGTAGCGGCTGGCATGTAGCCTGTCGTCCAGATCGGTAGAGTCACCGCCCAAAGATCGATAGATCCGGCCCAGCGTTGTGGCGTTGATCTCGGTTGACAGATATCCGCCCACGTCCATCGTACCACCCCAGCCCCAGCCCGAGGCAACCGACCGATCCCAACGCCGGGTGATCAGATTGCTGAAGGGGAAGGTGCGGAAACGATCCGGCGCGATGCCCTGCGGATCGTAGAGAATTGCCGCCAGCGCGTCACCAAAGCCATGACAAAAGCCGAAATTGGGCCAATTGAGATGATCCCACAGCACCGCGTGCCCGAACTCATGCGCCGAAACGCGCGAGTCTGTAGCCATGCCGACCGTGGACCCATTGGCCGCCAGTGCATAGCGAAATCGTAGAACACCGTCGCCTATGGCATTGCCGGGGGCCTGGGCGTTCACCGGCCCTGCAGCGGGATTGAACCAACGGTGATCCACATCCACCGGAAAGGTTACCCCGTCGAAATAGCTGAGCAGATCGAAGCCCAAAGACTGGACGAAGCGATACAGGAAATCGTGGTTGTAATACGCGCAGACTGCCGCGAAATCGTCGCTGTCGGCGGGATAGTCAAAGACCGATGCGGCACCGGCATTTTCAGTCGGTGGGGCGATGTTCGGCGTGTCGAGGTCGCGTACTGCCACTAGTTCGCCGCTCAGCTCCACCGGTGCGCCTCCGCCCGGTAATATTAACCGTTCCAGTGCCACCAGCTCGCGTTGTGCGTCCAAAAGCGCGACCGGCGCCGTCGGATCAAGCTCGGAATCTCCTGAAAGTGAGATCGGGTCGTCAGTAAAGACATAGCCCGAGACGCAGCCCACCAAGGGCCGGATATAGAGCACCGCGTTGGTTTCCCAGTCGACTAGTGCCCGCCAGTTCAGCTCTCCGTAGTCGGGAATTTTGCAGCCAAAATGCACAAGGCTCGCGAAACGCCATTCGCCGTCCTTAAGGCCCTTTGGTACACGGCCGATATCCGGCAGCGGGGTCAACTTGGCACCTTCGATCTCGCCCGGTTCTTTGTGCGGCAGACGATGTTTCGCGTCGTAGCGATAAACAAAGTCCTGGATGTCATTGACTTTGAATTTTGTGAATTTGGCCCCTTTCACCGCTTCGCGCAGAACCGTGCCAGCTTGTTTGTCTCGGCTGGCCGGCGGTGTGGGAGGATTGCCGAGTTCGATATCGGAAGCGACGCTTGAGGACGAACCGGTGACCACATTGTCTGGACCAGCCATTCGCAGCGTCAGGCCGCGTTCCCAGACCGGAATTCCGTGAAGGGTCTGGCGAAATGTGAAGATCAGAAAGGACTGTACCGCCTTGGATTCTTCCAGCCGCAGCTTGCTGCCCTCCTCGCGATCATACTTGCCCGAAACACTCTCACCGAGCCGATCAAGAAAATCAGGCGTTATCCGGTAGAAGCCCGCCACTTCGGCGACATAGGCCTGGGCCACATCCAGCGCACTGGTTCCTTTTGTACGCCCCTCAAGTGGGTCGCCATGATGCTGAAGTCCAATGATTGCGCCGTCTGGCGCGCGTTCAAATACTGTTTCCGGCATGTCTGCCTCCGTTCAAAAGCATCCTGAAACGCTGGCCCAGAGGCCCCGGATCGCCCGGCCGAACGGCTAAAAAACTTATTGCAAAAATAATAACGAAACGCGATGGCCGGAGAAACCTAGCGGCGATCTTGCCAACAAGGCGACAGTAACATTTACTGCCGATTCCCGCAAAGTCAGCCGTCTGCGTCAGTAGGCGCGGCCACTCTTGAGTTGCAATCTCCTACCGCTCGTGCATCTCGGTCAACGCATGTCGGATGTGTCGCAAACTCTGGGGTCTAGTTGACGAGCCTGTGTGATCTGACGATTGTTTCCGCCGAATAGATTTCGAACAGGTTAATTGAGCATGATCTCATTGAAGTGCTGTCACTTCCCAAGGATACTGTTTTGTACGCGGTGTGCGAGTTGACCATGCCACATTGAATAGGTGGGTTGTGAAATACTCGCCGATCGTCGCAGCTCGTGCGCAATCAAAGAAACGCCCAACGTTGAGCTCCTGGCGTATGGAGGAGACCTATATTCCTGTTCGCGGCAAATGGATCTACCTCTATCGGGCCGTCGACAAGGCAGGAAATACCCATGATTTCATGCTGTCTGAGCGCTGGAACCGTCCAGCGGCAGCCAGGTTCTTTGCCAAAGCTCTGTCGTCAAATGGAATCCCGAGCAAGATCGTCATCGACAAAAGCGGAGCCAACGCAGTGGGCATTCGAGAGGTGAACAAAATCCTTAATCGGTTTGGTTGCACCGCCAAAATTCATACAGTCAGGTCCAAGTATTTAAACAACCTGATCGAGCAGGATCATCAGTTTATCAAGCGTCGCATCCGGCACATGTGCGGGTTCAAATCGTTCAGAACCGCCTCGGCCACACTGGACGGCATCGAAGTCGCCAACATGATCCGAAAGCAGCAATTCCCCAACACTACGACATCTGGTTTTCTGCAATTTGCAGAGATCGCAGGATAGGTGTGTCAGGTAAGTCGCTAACTCTGACTGTCTCAAAAGTTTGCGACACATCCAACGAAGCCTCCGGATTGGATCACTTTTTTGGTTTTGCTATCTCAGATTGGAAGGCCTGCATTTAACCATCCTTCCCGCCATTGCTCCGAGCATTCGGGAACGCTGAATATGGGCAGTCTCGTTTGCTCTTTGATGTCAAGATCCGGACGAAGTTCCTTCAGTTCAGCTACCGCAGCCCTTGCTGACTCGAGGTCTCCGTTTTGAGCCAAGGATGCGATGAGCATGAGATGCGTAATCACGAATTTCGCCCTGATGGCCAACGCATTTCGGTTGGCTTGTACGGCTTCGGCATAGCGGCCAAGTTGGAAAAATGAGGAGGCTTGCCCGACATAGGCTGCGTGCCGCATCGGATCTTTTGGACTGAGATTGATCGAGTGTGTAGCGTGTTCTAGGGCTTCTTCGGGTCTGTCGAGAAAATTCAGATTGATGCCAGCGAGCATATGAACGATCGCAGCGTTTGGATTTTCAGAGAGTGCTTGTTTGAAAACTGCGCGCGCGCGCGGCAGGTCTTGTGCAAGCATCGAGATCGAGTGTGCGGCGTAAGCCAACGCAATTCCATCCGCGCGATCACTTAACAATACACGTTCCGCTGCGGCGACGGCGGCCTTTGGCCCTTCGTCAATTGGTTTCAGCCCCTGCACCATCCTTTGGATATGCAACCACGCAAGCAATCCAGCTGCCGACGGGTAATCGGGATCGCGCTCCAACGCCAGACGCGTAAGGCGAATGGCCTCACGGTTGTCTTCGTCCGTCAGCAGATGAAAGTGTGATTGAGCCTGAAGATAAAGTTCATAGGCATCCAAATTTTCCGTCGGTTTCGCCCGAGCGCGGACCGTCTCGGCATGGCGAACGGACGGTTCGATCGCCGTGACAACTTCCTGTGTGACTTGATCTTGCAGGTCAAAAACATCGTCCAGCGTTCCATCGAAACGATCAGCCCAAAGATGACTGCCATTCTCTGCATCAATTAACTGTCCTGTAATGCGAAGGCGCTGGCCTGCTCGCCTTACCGACCCCTCAAGCACATATCTCACGCCGAGCGCCTGCCCGACTTCGCGAATGTCGGTACTCTTTCCTTTAAACGTGAAAGATGAGTTTCGCGCCACGACCATCAACCAACGAAATCGAGACAACTCTGTTATGATGTCCTCGGTAATTCCGTCGGCGAAAAACTCTTGCTCCGGGTCGCCCGACATATTGTCAAACGGCAGCACAGCAATACCGGGTTTCTCAGATTTGACAGATGCACTTGTCGTCGCCGAACCGACAGGCCACTGCCAGACACCAACGGGGCGAGTAATGTTTTTCAACTCAGTCTGCTGGCCACCAGAGAACGACGCGGCGGCATTCCTGTCTAAGCTGTTATGTGCTGTGTCTGAAAGCAGTATCTGCCCCGGTTCTGCTAATGCCTCCAGGCGGGCAGCTATGTTGATACCGTCACCGAATATGTCCTCGCCTTCCGAAACGACTTCGCCGGTATGTATACCGATGCGGATTTGGATCTCCTTTGGTCGGTCAGCGAGCTGAACAGCAATCGCGAATTCTGTCGCGGCTGATGCGGAGCGAAACTCGACAATCCAGCCGTCACCCATGCTTTTGATCAGTTGTCCTTCATGAACTGCCAAAGCGGGTATCAGATGATCTTCACGGAAAATCTTCAGTGCTTTGAGCGTTCCGTCCCTGTCCTGATCCATCAACGCCGAGTATCCGGCGACATCAGCCGCCAGCACTGCAGCAAGCCTCTTTTCCATGTTTCTCCCCCCGCTTGTTGGAAGCTAGCTAGAAGAAAGAGCACTGTCAGCCAGATATTTTGGCAAAGAGGTCCTATTGGGAAAGCGCAACCGCTTTTGGCTCGCTCCTACCTTAGGTGCATTGCAGCATCCATATGCCAAGCTGATCCTTCGCAAAACCCCCACCAATAAACCGAATGACATGAACAACTAGCTGTAACACAATATGGTTGAGGAGAGTACTACGTGAGATGTATTTGACAGCATTTCAGACTGGTTGCAGAAGCTGGCCTTTTTCGATGGGGATATCGGTGGTTTAGTCCAGCATTTAAGCCATCGGTTGGTCGATGGTGGAGTTCCGGTCGCGCGTGTTTCACTTGGTCGTTTGATAATGCACCCCGTTATTGGGCTGCTTGATGCGACTTGGGATGCTTCAAGCGATCGATTGGATTGGACTGTTATGCCATGGAGTTCGGTTACGGATGATCTTTTTGACAAAGCTCCATTTGGTGAAAACACCAAAGTAACAGAAAAACTCGCTAAGAAGTTCATGAATACCGAGATTTGGGACTTGGTCGACAGCATGGATGGCGAATTTGAAATGATGCCGTCAATTCGCGCTGATCTCACTAATCCGTAGGTCTGGGAAAACTACCCAATATACCAAAAGCTTGCCGCATCGGGCATCACTGACTACCTCGTTTTTTCTGCTCCGTTCGGAACACGCATAATAAGTTTCGACAGCGGGTCAGAGTGGCTACTTGGTGTCTCGGTATTCTTTGCCACAAAGAAACGGTCGGGTTTTTCCGACCGTGAGGTTAATGGTCTTAGGCGTCTTTCCACACCTTTGTTTGGGACCGCGCGTATTTTCTCTGAACTGTACTTGGCGGCTGAATTGATGGAAGCATATTTGGGCAGGATTTCAGGTCGCTCTGTCTTAAGTGGACAAATATCGCGTGGCGATGTTCGAGAGATCGACTGTGCGCTTCTATACAGTGACATGCAGGGCTCGACTGCCCTTACTCAAAGTCTGTCTCCGAAAAAATACGTCGCGGCAGTTAACCGTTATTTTGACTGTGTTGCCGGCGCGGTTCACGACCACGGGGGAGAAGTTCTAAAATTTGTTGGCGACGGCTTGCTTGCGATATTCCCGTTTGACGGACGTAGAAGGTTACCAGAGGACGTGTGTGAAGCAGCATTGTCGGCCACAAGAGAAGCATTCCAAAGGCGGGAGGAAATCTTGACTGAGGACAGAATGGACTTCGGTATTGGTCTGCACATGGGGGCTGCCGTTTACGGCAATGTTGGCACTGAAAGAAGGCTGGATTTCATTGGCGGTCGCAACGAATGCGGAACGAAGTGTCGCTGAGCAGTCACTTGCAGCCGTAGGGACGAGGGATCTTTTCGACCATTTGATCAGTATCTCTGTCGGCGTTCGGCCAAAACCTTCGCCAGAGTTATTCAAACTAGCGGCAAAACGTTTGGCGGTACCTCAAAACGACGTTTTGGTTATCGAGGATTCACCGCAAGGTGTTCAGGCAGCAATAGACGCGGGCATGAGCGTCCTACAGCTTATCGATTGAAGCACGGGCATTTAATTGCCGCCGTTGGTGTCAGGTATAGTCTATCTTCCACCAGTCCTTCGAAACGCAGCATTTTGCAGAATGGGTTCGATGCTGACCTCGGTGCCGGTGCAGCAAAGCCCCCTGCCCCGCAAATAACTGACACGGGGTGGCCCAGAGCGGCCTTTCAAACACCAATTCGACGCTTCAAAACCGAATCCCCAAAGCGGTCGTTCATAACACTAGCAATAGCCGATTGGCAGCGGACCAGCGTCACTGGACGAAGCTGGTCTCAGCTGTTTTTCCTGTCAAAAAAAGCGTTTTCGCCACATCCCGAGCAAGTCAAGAGCACCCTTTTGCCACAACAATCCCTATTTCATCAAGTATCTCCAAATCATACCATTTTGTCTGGTTGGCCGAACCCACCTCCGCCTGGTGTCTCCATTACGAAAACATCTCCCGGAAGCAGTACTGACTGGTCGTTACCGCTAAGCTCTTGAACCAACCCGTTGCCGCGGACAATAGCGTTCTGTCCCGTCGCGCCCGGGGCGCCGCCAGAGGCACCGTGTGGATGGATATCCCGGTGGGACGAAAGGACGGTCACGGTTGTTTCTTCTAAGAACCGCAACCGCCTGCGGATACCATCGCCACCTTGGAACTCACCGGTCCCGCCCGAACCAGAGCGGATCGAAAACTCCTCCAACCGCACCGGGAACCGGCTTTCCAGTACCTCCGGGTCCGTCATACGGGTGTTTGTCATGTGGCTGTGTACTGCACTGGTACCGTCAAAGCCCTTGCCAGCTCCGGTCCCTCCGCAGATGGTTTCGTAATTTTGAAAGGTTGCATTGCCGTAGACAAAGTTGTTCATCGTGCCCTGGCTGCCTGCAACAACCCCAAGTGCACCATAAAGGGTGTCCGCAATGGCTTGCGAGACTTCAGTATTGCCGGAAATGACAGCCGCGGGCGCGTTGGGATTGATCATCGTTCCCGTCGGAACAATCAGATTCAGAGGTTTCATACAGCCTTCGTTCATCGGAATGTCGCTGCCGACCAACGTTCGGAACACGTACAAGACAACGGCACGGCAAATCGCCAGTGGCGCATTGTAGTTGAGCGGTGATTGGCCGGAAGTGCCCGAAAAATCGATGGTGGCGGTTCGGGATGCCTTGTCTACCGAAATTGCAACTTCGATTTTTGCCCCTCCGTCCAATGGGTAGGAAAAGCTGCAATCTCGCAGGACGTCGAGAACCCGTCGCACACTCTCCTCAGCGTTGTCCTGAACGTGCCCCATATAGGCGTGGACTGTTGGCAGACCAAACTGTGCCGATATCTTGCGCAGCTCGACCGCTCCGGTCTCGTTCGCGGCAATCTGCGCCGCAAGATCCGCCATGTTCTGATCGACATTGCGACACGGGTAACGCCCCGACGCCAACAGTTCGCGCGCCGCGTCGTCACGCAATTCACCCCGATCGACCAACAAGAAGTTGTCGATCAACACGCCTTCCTCTTCTATGTGGCGACTGTCGGGCGGAGCCGACCCAGGGGTTTTGCCTCCGATATCAGCGTGATGACCGCGCGAGGCGACGGTGAACACAATTTTCTCACCTGCTTCGTCAAAAACTGGGGTGATGACAGTAACGTCGGGAAGGTGAGTGCCGCCATTATAGGGGTTGTTCATCATGAACACGTCACCTGGACGGATCTTGCCCCTGTTTTGGCGCAGGATCGTTCGAACGCTTTCCGACATCGAGCCCAAGTGCACAGGTACATGCGGCGCGTTGGCGACCAGATCACCGTTTTGGTCAAATATCGCACAGGAAAAGTCGTATCGCTCTTTGATATTCACAGAATACGCCGTATTCGCGAGCGTTGCCCCCATCTGTTCGGCGATAGACATGAACAGGTTGTTAAATACTTCCAGCATGACCGGATCGACATTTGTGCCGACCGCCTCAACCCGCTGCAGCGGAGTTTCACGCGTCAAGATCAGGTTGCCACCGCTCAGACAGGTGGCGGTCCAGCCGTCTTCAACGACATTTGTTCCGGTGGGTTCGGTCAAGATCGCAGGGCCTTTCACCGAATGGCCAACACCAAGCTGCGTCCGATCGATAAGGGGAACCTGTTGGTGTTGCCCACTGCTATAAAGCGTCACCGGGGTCTGAGTGGCCCCGGCCGCGATTTTGTCGGGCAAGGTGACCTGCTCACCCGTCTTTCCGATTGCCTCTGTCACCAGCATCTCGATGATCAGATCGCTGGTATCCGGCGCGAATCCAAAGCGCTGCTTATGCGCCACGACAAATGCGTCGCGCATCGTACCCGGGTCGGACAACGGCACCGACAGGCTTTGCTGAGCGTCCGCGGGGCGGATATGGGCAGTTGCTGAGATCGAAATATCAACCTCTGCCACACCCTGCGCTGCAACCTCAGCCGTAGCGGACTGTGCCAGAGTATCACAGATATTCTGTGCCTCTGTATCCAGAATAGAGGACTGGAACTGGTGTTCCCGGATCGCTGTGATGTCCGCCAAACCCATACCAAAAGCTGACAAAACGCCTGCATAAGGGTGAATAAAAATCCGTTCCATCCCCAGCGCGTCGGCGACCAGACAGGCGTGCTGTCCCCCGGCGCCGCCAAAGCAATTCATAGTGTATTTGGTAACGTCGTAACCGCGTTGCACACTGATTTTCTTGATCGCGTTAGCCATGTTCTCAACAGCGATCCGCAAAAAGCCCTGTGCAAGTTCCTCAATTGATTTATCCGTGCCCATTTCGGCCGCCAGAGATTCAAATTTTCTGCGCACAATTTCTTTGTCCAACGGTTCGTTGCCTTCATGGCCGAAAACCGAAGGGAAATGCTCGGGCTGCAGTTTACCAAGCAAGACATTGCAGTCGGTGACGGTCAGCGGGCCGCCGCACCTATAGGCAGCAGGTCCGGGGTTGGCGCCAGCACTTTCCGGCCCGACCTGCATCCTGCCATCGCGAAAGGACAGGATTGATCCGCCACCTGCAGCGACCGTATGGATCGACATCATCGGCGCACGCATCCGGACGCCAGCAACCTCGGTTTCAAAGGATCGTTCATATTCACCGGCATAGTGACACACGTCCGTAGACGTACCACCCATGTCGAAACCAATCAGTTTGTCAAAGCCATGATCTGCAGCGGTGCGTACCATCCCGACAACACCGCCCGCCGGCCCGGACAAGATTGCATCACGGCCCTGGAAGAGATCAGCGTCAGTCAAGCCGCCGTTAGACTGCATGAACATCAATTGATTACACCCGCCTTCATCCGCGCCCAGAGCTTTCGCTACCTGCTCTACATATCGGCGAAGAATGGGTGACAAATAGGCATCAACCACTGCGGTATCTCCGCGGCCGACCAGTTTGATCAGCGGGCTCACCACGTGGCTAAGCGAGATTTGTGGAAACCCAACGGCACGCGCCAGCTCGCCAATCAGTTTTTCATGATTGGGATGCTGAAAGCTGTGCATAAGCGCGACAGCGACGGAACGATATCCTTCCGAATAGGCCTTTTCCAAAGCGGTTTTCGTTTTGTCGATATCCAGCTGCGTTACGACCTCGCCAGCCGCCGCGATGCGTTCTTCGACTTCGACTACGTCTTCGTACAAAAGCTCGGGCAGTTGGATGTTCAGGTCGAACAGGCGAGGACGGTTCTGATATCCGATCCGCAAAAGATCGCGCAGCCCCTTCGTTATGAACAGTATGGTTCGGTCGCCTTTCCGTTCAAGCAGCGCGTTGGTCGCGACCGTGGTTCCCATCTTTACCGCACGAATTGACCCTTTTGGGATGTCCTGATCACTTTCCAAACCCAGTAATTCACGGACCCCTTGTACGGCGGCGTCAGCATAGCGCTCAGGATTCTCGGACAGCAACTTATGTGTCTGCAAACTCCCATCCGGCTTGCGTGCAACGATGTCGGTGAACGTGCCACCTCGATCAACCCAAAACTGCCACATGGACATAACTCCTCTGTTTGCCGGACAAACCGGCATTGAATTTCATGAAAGTGGAAAGGTGTCTTGGCGGTTTAGTACACCAGAGAAGGCAACCAGGTTGCGAGCTTAGGAAAGACCAAAAGAAGCCCGAGCATGACGAACATGGTGACAACAAATGGCAATGCGCCGCGGATCACATCCATCATGGGCCCTGCTTTTCTGATCCCCTGCACCACATACAGATTGATCCCAATGGGCGGCGTGATCAGAGCGGTTTCCAGAAGTACCATCAACAAGATGCCAAACCAAACCGGATCAAAGCCAAGCGCCACAACGATCGGTGTAACCAGCGGTGCCATGGTCAACAGCATGGAAAGCGTCTCCATGAAGCAGCCGATCAGGATCAGCACCGCGACGATCATCAACATGGTTTGCATGGGGCTCCAGCCCAGCCCTGTGACGAAATCGGTCAGAGCTTGGGTCAGGCCGATGATTGAAAGGACAAAGTTCAGGAACACCGCAGCTATGATGATCAGCATGATCATGGCCGTCGTACGCATCGTGCCTTCAATTGCGTGACGCATGGTTTCCATCGACATCTTGCCGTTGAACGCCGCAAGCGCCATCGAGGCAACAACCCCCAAAGCTGCGGCTTCGGTCGGAGTTGCCAGTCCCGCATAAATGGAGCCGACGACTACCATGAAGATGCCAAGTGGCGGAATCAGTGCGGGAAGTGCAGCAAGCCGCTCTGCCCAGCTGTGGCGTAATTGGTCCCCGCCCCATTCCGGCCTGATCATGCATGCCACAACGACGGTCGCCATGAACAGCAGTGCCAGCAGAAATCCGGGCAGGAAGCCCGCCAGATACAGTTCCGGCACGGACGTATTGGTCAACAAACCATACAGGATCAGGTTGATCGAAGGCGGGATGAGAATGCCGAGCGTTCCCCCGGCAGCCACCGTACCAAGAAACAGCCGTTCGTTGTAACCCCGCTTTTTGATCTGCGGCACAGCCACCGTTCCGATGGTTGCTGCCGTGGCTACGGATGACCCAGACGTTGCCGCAAACAGGGCCGAGGATCCGATGTTGGAATGCATCAACCCACCTGGCAACCAACCAAGCCATTTCACGATACCGTCGTACATCCGTTCGGTGATACCAGCACGCAATAGGATTTCTCCCATCATTACGAACATCGGGATTGCCACCAGCAGAAAGTCCGTGCTGGTCTGCCATGCCATATCCGATATTGCGCGGTGCAGCGGCATCGGGCTATCGGTCCATTGCAGGATCAGGCCCAGCCAACCCAACGAGGCGGCAATAGGAACGGCCAGACCGATGAGAGCAAGAAGGATCAGGAGTGTCTTGATCAGCATTGGTCTATACCGTCTCGTCTTCTATTTGTTCGTCCAGGGATTTCACGCCGATCAGGTCCTGCACTGCGGCCAGATCGCCTCGGAAATACTGTCGGATCGCGGTCAGAGCGATCAGAACGCCCGAGCCTACAAAGAACATCCAACCCAAGAGCCACGGTATCTGGGGAATGGCCAGCGGAACGCGCATCGGCGTAATTGATCGGGAACCGTTAGCCAGCGTATCCGCCACCATTCCACACACCATCACAACGATGACCAACGCAAACCCCGTCAAAAGCACGAGGCCAAACAGGTTGATAAACGGGTGCAGCGCTTTGGGAATTGCTCCAAGCAGAGCGTCAACCCGGATATGCGCGCGTTCAAACAGCACAAAAGACAGCGCCAAAGCGGTTGCCACACCGAAGGCATAGCCCGAGATTTCGTCCGCCCCGCCCAGAGAGATGTTGAAAACTTTGCGCAGAAAGACTTCGAGAGTGATGAGGAAGGCCGAAAACACGATCAGTGTACCGCCCAGCCACGTCATCCAGAGGCTGAGCCTCTGCGCGCCGCCTAAGAGCTTGTCTAACATTTTGATAACCTGATGTTTTGTGGTGAGGCGGCGGGAGTCCGGCCGCCCCACTGAATTGGCCGGATTACTTGGCTTCGGCTTTCAGGCCAAGGATCGGGCCAACGGTTTCATTCCAATTTGCGGCACAATCGGCGCCGCAGCGTTCCGCCCAACGGGCCAGCACGACATCGGTCGCGATCTTGTCCCGTGCGGACAGATCGTCTGCCGAGGGTTCGACGAGCGTCATGGATCCGGCTTCTCCGATCTCGCATTTGCCGCCAGTGATGCATGAAATCGCAATGTCATCTTCGGTTGCAGTCTCGGCCCACATGGAGTCCGTCAGCACTGCGAGTTCGGTTTCCAAGAGTGCCTGTTGCTCGGGCGACAGGCTGTTCCATTTGTCCAGGTTCATGGCTCCGAATGCGAGACCCCAACCGACACGCAAGGTATAAGCGTGGGTGGCGACCTGGTTCCACTTGGCTGTATAGGCTGACATCGTCCCCGTAATCGCACAGTCGACGACACCTTTCTCCAGTGCCGGGATAACCTCGGAAAAGGCGACTGTCACGGATGTGCCCCCGACGCCCTCGACAAAATCACCCAAGGTCGTCGAATAGACACGGATTTTCTTGCCTTCCAGATCGGCAATCCCGTTCACTTCGGCGTTGCACCACAAGGTTTGGCTTGGGAACGGGTACAGCATCAACAGCTTGGCATTGTAGATTTCATCGAACGCCGCGGACAGCGTGTCGAAATAGGCATCGGCCACCTTTCGTTGAGTGTCGATATCCTGTGTCAGGGTAGACAAATCTGCACCTTCGAAGATCGCATTTTCAGCAGCGACGTAGCCAGGCAACCCGAATGCAAAGTCAAAGACGCCGTTCTTGACCATGCGCATGATCTCGAAGCCTTTTAGCCCCAAACCGGATTGCGATTGGATCTTTCCGACTATTTCTCCACCTGATGCCTCGTTGAGCCTCTGGTTAAAGAAAGGCTCTTCGTGTTTCTGGTAATTCGTGAGGCTGGACCAAGTTCCAACTGCATTCAGAACCACGGGACTGTCGGCGATTGCAGCGGTTGCTGAAACAGCGAGCGCGCCGAGTGTTGTTGCGAGTTTCTTCATCTGGTTTCTCTCCTGTTGCATCATCTTGATTGGTAGATTGGTGTTTCGGCGTCATCAGCGATGTCGGTGATCAGCATGTGACCCGGCTTGTGTGTGATCGCGATTGAAGGTTTGGCATTCTTGATCGCAGCCTGAGGTGTGACGCCACAAGCCCAGAACATTGGCGTGGTTCCGTCGGGGACCGGAGCCGGATCGCCCCAATCCGGGCTACTTACATCGGCAATCCCAATGATCGCCGGATCACCCCAATGCACCGGACCGCCGTGCGCCAAAGGAAACTTGCGCGAGATTTCGACAACCTCGTCGACCCTTGCATTAGGGATCGCCCGCATACTGACGACCATAGGCCCCTCGAACGGACCAGATTTAACCGTCTGGATGCTGGTCGCGAACATTGGCACAGTGCGGTCGTTTTCGATGTGCCAGAGCGGTACTTTGGCCTGTTGCAATGCATGTTCGAAGGTAAACGAGCACCCCAATGCGAAAGCCACAAAATCATCACGCCACAGGTTTCTGAGATCATGAACCGTGTCGGTGTGGATGCCATCGCGATAAATGTAGTAGGCCGGAGTATCGGTGCGGATATCGATATCACCGCCCAAGGTATCCATGTTGGGATTACCTGTGTCGGAAACACCAACAATCGGACAGGGTTTTGGATTTCGCTGGCAGTAGCGCATGAAATCCAACGCGTAAGGTTCGGGCAATATCGCCAGGTTGGCCTGCAGGGTATTTCCGCCCAAACCGGCAGTGTGCCCGCGATAGGCCTGTGACCTGATCTGCGCGCGCACAGACTCTGTTGTCGCAGATTTTAGTGGCTCAAACAGATCGTTCATCACGACGCCTCCCTCATTTGGAATACGTTCGTGTGACCGAGGCATAAAATCAAATTGTATTATTTTTGCCTTCTACATAAAAAGTTTTTATGCTTGTTGAAGCGCTATTTCCTTGGCGATACCCGCTGCAGCCTCAAGCAGATGGTTGCGTGGATCACCCAGATAAGACGCAGAAAATTGAAGGGGTTCGGGAACCCATCCCGGGTTGAATTCGACCAGTTTTCCCTCTTGCACCAGTTTTTTTGCCAGCGAGATCGGGAGGGCGCCTACGCATAGCCCAGCCTCAACCATCCGAAAGCAAGATGACAATGAGGAGGACGGGAAAAGGGAGATTCCGGAACCGAACCGTTCGTACAGAGCGGCTCTCAATACCCGGTACGGCCGAGTGTTCTTGGCGTAGGTCGCGATGGGAATGCCGGCCAGATCGACATTTTGACCAACAGGTCCACCCGACGCCTGGAACCATGCCAGTGGCACATCCGGCAATACCACGTTGTCAACCGTGTAATCCGAGACCGGCCCAAGCAGGATACCCAGATCGATTTCACGCCCCAGCAACTGGTCCCGTAGGTTCAATGAAATGTCGACGCTGATCTCAATCTTGAGAGAGGGGTATTTTGCGCGCAACGCACCGACGAATTCGGGCAACCAGCTTTGTGCAATGGTTTCGGACACGCCAAGGCGGATCAACCTGTCAACCGCGCTCGTGTCTACAACGTGCTCTTCGACCAGATCGGAAAGGTGTTGAAATTGCTCGGCATAATGGATCAGCATATCCCCACGCTTAGTCAGGCGCATTCCGGCGCTTTCACGTTCAAACAACGACGTTCCCAAGACGTCTTCAAGGGACTTGATGCGCGTTGTCACGGCAGGTTGCGTAAGGTTGAGCACATCGGCTGCTTTGCTGACACTGCCGAAGCGCACGACAGCAAGAAATGTTTGTAGATGATCGAGTTTGAGCCGAGACACGCTGATCGCTTTCTGCTGAGAACGGTCCTGATCTTACTATCGTATTACCACTACACAACGCCCTCTCAGCACGGACGCTGAGTATTCCATGCACTCACAATCGCCAAGAAGCGAAATCACTCCCATACACGCTTTTTCAGACGCTATTCTTAGCGCCCCCAATGCCCGCTCAAAATGTGCTATCCTTCAGACATCCGCCGACAGGCGCTGCTCGCTCTTCCTCGGCGGATATCACACGGGGGATTGATTGATGACCGAATTTGACCTCGGCACGTATAGTCGTGCCATAACAACTTCATCCGATAAAGCTCAGGAACTATTCGACCAGGGTTTGGTCTGGTTGTTCGGATATAATCATGAGGCCGCAGCCGCCTGCTTCGAACAAGCACTCACATATGACCCGAAATGTGGCATGGCACATTGGGGCGTCGCCTATGCCATTGGCCCCAATTACAACAAGCCGTGGGAGTTTTTTGAGCCCGATGAAAAAACCGCAACGCTCGAGAAAGCCCATCGATCAATCGAGGCGGCTATGGCTTTGCGCAAAACATCTACGCAGGTCGAGGCCGCTTTGATCGAAGCGATATCACATCGTTTTCCTTCTGACCCCGAGATCGAGGATTACACACCTTGGAATGACGCGTTCGCGGATTCAATGCGTGAGGTCTATTCAAACAATCCAGGCGATCTTGAGGTCTCATCCGTATTTGCCGAAGCTTTGATGAACCGCACCCCATGGCAGCTTTGGGATTTGAAGAAAGGGATACCTGCCGAAGGGGCTTCGACCAAAGAGGCACAGACCGTATTGGAAACAGCGTTTGACGCGCTTCCTGGCGCTTGGGACCACCCAGGACTGCTGCATATGTATATCCATCTGATGGAGATGTCGCCTACACCCGAAAATGCCCTGCGACACGGGGATCGGCTGGTCGATTTGGTCCCAGATAGCGGACACCTGGTGCATATGGCCACGCATATCGATGTTCTTTGCGGTGACTATCAGAATGTCGTCTGGCGCAATCATCGAGCCGCTGCAGTTGACCAGAAATACGAAGCGATGGCAGGAGGTGAGAACTTTTATACCGTCTATCGTGTCCACAATGTGCATTTCGAAGCCTACGGCGCCATGTTCCTTGGGCAGCCTGAAAAGGCACTCGCTGCATCGGAAGAGCTGATGCGGATGCTGCCTGACAATGTGATCCGGTTCTTCCCAGACCTGTTTGAATCTTTTTATGGCAAGAAGGTGCATGTCATGGTCCGATTTGGCACGTGGCAGGAAATTCTGGATGAACCATTGCCCGAAGATGCTGAACTATACAGCTACACAACGGCCGCGATTCAACAAGCACGCGCGGTCGCACTTGCAAACCTGGGACAGCTGGACGCCGCTAAACAAGCACGTGAAGTGGCTGTTGAGGCGCGCAAAGCGGTGCCGGAAAGCCGTCTGGTCTTCAACAATACAGCCGAGGATGTATTGATGATTGGCGAAGCCATGATGGATGGTGAGATCGCTTTCAAATCCGGAGACCAGGAAGGCGGACTAACCCATCTACGTCGGTCGGTCGAACTGGATGACGCCTTGGTCTATGACGAACCCTGGGGGTGGATGCAGCCGACGCGCCACGCGTTGGGCGCGTTGTTGATGGAGGCTGGTCAATTTGACGAGGCTGAAGCGGTCTACCGCGCCGATCTGGGCCTTGACGATACGCTGGCGCGCGCCTGCCAACATCCGCGCAATATCTGGAGTCTTCATGGCTTGCACGAATGTCTGGTGCAGCGCGGCGAAGAGACTGAAGCGCGGCATATCAAACTCCTGCTGGATCAGGCGGCGGCGCGCGCGACGGTTCCGGTTCACGCATCCTGCTATTGCCGCAGCAAGGTGAGAGCTGCATAGCCGTCCTCACCTATGTAGCGGTTGTAATTTGTTCAAACCCGTGGGCAAATCAGTACTGGTTTGCCCACCAACGACGTGTAAAAATTATTTGATAAAACTATTATATTTCTGTCATGTGAGCGCCTTACACCCGCTGAACGAAATTGCATTCCGACAGCCAGGAGCTATCCATGAAAGACTTCGATCCTACAAACATGTCCGCCGATGATTGGGATGAGCTGCACTTCCCTCGCCCCGAGGAAAACGATTTTGATCGCGTCGTCGAAAGTGCCATCTCTCGCCGCGGATTTTTGGCGGGTGTTGTAGCATTCGGATCGGGTGCTGCAGCCATGGGTGCAGGTCTATTGACCTCAACCGCAGCACAGGCTGTTGGAGCTTCGCGCTTTGCCTTCACCCCGATTCCTGCGCAGACCGATGGCACCGTCCACGTGCCCGAAGGCTATGAGTGGAAGATGCTGATGCGCTGGGGTGATCCGCTGTTTTCGGAAGCGGACGGTTATGATCTGACCGATGGCGGTTCGGTTGAGAACTCTGACAAGATCTTTGGTGAGAACACCGATGGGATGGAAACCTTCTCATTCCAGGGTCACGAGTTGATCGCGATCAACCACGAATATCCGAACCGCAAGATAAACCTGCCTGCTGCGCAGGAGGGAGTGCCTGCCAGCGCAAATGACGTTCTGAAACTCCAAAACATTCAGGGCGTAACCGTGATGGAGATCAAGGAAGGCCCTGAGGGCTGGGTGGCCGTCAAGGACAGTCCTTTCAACCGCCGGATCCACCACAATACGCCGATGAGGATCGCCGGCCCTGCTGCGGGGCACGAGTTGCTGAAGACCGAATCTGATCCCACCGGCTCCGCGGCGCTGGGTACGATGAATAACTGTGGTTCGGGCAAGACGCCTTGGGGCACCTACTTGACCTGCGAAGAGAATTTCAACGGTTACTTCGGCTCCTCTGATGAAAATGCCAGCTACGACCAGAAGGTCGCAGATGGCATGAAGCGCTATGGCATCAAGGCCGAAAGCTGGAATGGCTACGAGTCGTTTGATCCACGCTTTGACACCTCGAAAAACCCTAACGAACCACATCGCGCAGGCTGGATCGTTGAAATCGACCCGACCAAGCCCGACAGCACACCGGTCAAGCACACCGGTCTGGGCCGCTTCAAGCACGAAAACGCCGAGGTGGCGCTGGCGGCCGACGGTCGTGTCGTGGTCTATATGGGCGACGATGAGCGCGGCGAGTACCTTTACAAATTCATCTCGAACGCTGCCTACGCTCCCGGTGTCGACACCGAAAATCTGCTGAATAACGGAACACTTTTTGTCGCCAAATTTAACGACGACATGAGCGGTGAGTGGCTGCCTTTGACGCCCGATTCTACAGGTATGGATGCGGCCGAGATCTTGATCTTTACCCGTATGGCCGCTTCGGCAGTGGGCGGCACCACCATGGACCGCCCGGAATGGGTGGCCTCAAGCCCTGTTGCAGTTGAGGCCTATTGCTGTCTGACCAACAACAAGAACCGCGGCGTGAAACCAAATGCCGGTGGCGATGATACCTCGGCCAACGGTCCAAACCCGCGCGATGCCAACAAATACGGTCAAATCGTGCGCTGGCGCCCAGCGAATGAGGATCACGCGGCCACAGGCTTTGACTGGGACCTGTATGTCATGGCCGGAAACCCGACCGTACATTCGGACGACCGCGCTGGTTCAGCGAACGTGAATGAGGGCAACTTATTCAACTCGCCAGACGGTATGGCGATCGACTCGACAGGACTGGTCTGGATTCAGACGGATGGCAAAGACAACAACGAAGAAGATTTCGCTGGCAATGGCAATAACCAGATGTTGGTTGGTGATCCTGCCACCGGCGAGATCGTGCGCTTTATGACTGGTCCGAATGGCTGCGAGGTCACCGGCCTGGCCTGGTCTACCGACCTGCGTACCATGTTCGTGGGCATCCAGCACCCGGGCAGCAATTGGCCCGATGGCGGCACGCCACGCTCATCGGTGATCGCGATCAAACGTACCGATAACGGGCTTGTTGGCTAAACCGATCCAATGAGCGAAAGCGCCCTCGAACTCGGGTTCGGGGGCGTTTTCAGCTTTGTTCAGATATCCTCGCCCGGCGGGTCAAGTAGCCCACCCGGGGCAAGCAGGGCACGTTCGGATAGCCAGGGGTTCAATTCCAGTGCATGGTTCAGCGCCGCGCGCGCCTCATCCATGCGCTTCAGCCCCAGCAGCGACAATGCCCGCCCGCTGAGCGCGGCAACATGGTTCGGCGAGAGCGCTATGGCCCGGTCCAGATCAATCAGAGCCGCCCCAAAGTCTTGCTGCAAGTAATTGACAAAGGCGCGCTGGTTGTACCCTTCGGCATATTCGGGACAGTAAGCAACGAGAGCATCGAATTCTGCCAACGCTCCGGCCAAATCCCAGGCTTCGCGCATGGACATTCCACGATCCAATAAGGTTTGCGACCTCGCATCCGGAGCATCGGTCCAGAGCTGCCACATCTGGCCAGAGATGCCTCGCGCTTCTTGCTCGGTTGACGCATCTTGAGCCTGCGCTATCAGAGAGTCGATCCCAGAGATATGGTCGGGTGCGACCGGGCAGTCAGCGGTGGCCTGCACAGCAGAGACGGCAAGGAAAACGGCAAATGCGAGTTTCATCCCCTCTAACCTGATCCCCAGAACCCATAGGTCAACCGTTTTCTAGTGGGGCGAGTAACCCCGTTTCTTTCACCGCCTCCATCGCCACGAAAGTAGAGGTATTCGCAACATGCGGTAGGGATGAGATTTTTTCGGCCAGAACAGTGCGGTATTCCGACATCGAACGGGTACGTATTTTGAGCAGGTAATCGAAGTTTGACGCGATCATGTGGGCCTGTTCAATCTCGGCAACCTTACGCACAGCCGCGTTAAACTCAGCCAGCGCCTTTTCGCGTGTATCCGTCAGACGCACTTCGACAAAGGCTACATGATCAAGGCCCAAACGGATCGGATCAAGCATGACCCGGTATCCTGTGATGATCCCGTCCGCCTCAAGCCGCTTGAGTCGTGCTTGCGTCGGGGACTTCGATAGGCCGATCTTGCGCGCAAGATCTGTTACCGAAATGCGACCATCCTCGGCCAGCGCCGTGAGGATGGCCTGATCGAACTGATCAAGACCGGACAAGTCGTTTCGCATCATCTGCCCCCGTAAATTCGGTCCATTCGACTATCAGAAGAAAAAATTCAGTCCATTCTCCTGCTCAAGGCCAGTTATATTAGGCAAAAGCCCCGGAGTACACATGTCACATAGCCTGCGCACCAAGATCGACACCCAAACCTACGCCGAGCAATCCACCGTGCTGGACGCTTTGATCGCTCAAGCCGACCTGTCACAAACTGACCGCGCCGACATCTGTAAGGCGGCGGCGCAGCTCGTGCGCGACATTCGCTCCAGCACGTCGCCCGGTATGATGGAGGTATTTCTAGCCGAATACGGCCTGTCCACCGATGAAGGCGTCGCGCTAATGTGTCTTGCCGAGGCACTGTTGCGTGTCCCCGATGCGGACACTATCGACGCATTGATCGAAGACAAGATCGCGCCATCGGACTGGGGCAAGCACTTGGGACAATCATCCTCGTCGCTGGTGAACGCCTCAACATGGGCGCTGATGCTGACCGGGCGCGTTTTGGATGAGGACAAGACTTCGCCAGTGGGCGCTTTGCGCGGGGCAATCAAACGTTTGGGCGAGCCTGTGATCCGAACTGCTGTGGGTCGTGCGATGAAAGAAATGGGGCGCCAATTTGTTCTGGGCGAGACCATTCAGTCAGCCATGAAACGTGCCAAGGGGATGGAAGACAAAGGATACACCTATTCCTACGACATGCTGGGCGAAGCCGCACGGACCGAAGCCGACGCCGCCCGCTATCATCTGTCCTATTCCCGTGCCATCGCCGCCATTGCCGAAGCCTGCACCCACAAAGACATCCGCGAAAACCCCGGTATCTCGGTCAAGCTGTCCGCGCTGCACCCCCGCTATGAACTGGCGCAGGAACAGCGGGTCATGGAGGAGTTGGTTCCCCGCCTTCGGGCTCTGGCACTGCTTGCAAAGGCCGCGGGCATGGGGCTGAACGTCGACGCAGAGGAGGCCGATCGCCTCTCCCTGTCGCTGCAGGTCATCGAAGAAGTCATGGCTGAGCCCGCACTGGCAGGCTGGGACGGGTTCGGCATTGTCGTACAAGCCTACGGCCCGCGCGCCGGTCTCGTGTTGGATACGCTCTACGAGATGGCCGAGCGTCATGACCGCAAGCTGATGGTGCGGTTGGTGAAGGGCGCGTATTGGGACACAGAAATTAAGCGCGCTCAGGTCGAAGGCGTCGATGGGTTTCCGGTCTTCACCCAGAAGGCAGCGACCGATGTGTCCTATATCGCCAATGCTCGCAAGCTGCTGGATATGACCGACCGCATCTATCCGCAATTTGCCACCCATAACGCCCATACGGTCAGTGCAATCCTGCATATGGCTGACGACCAACCGTTCGAGTTCCAGCGCCTGCACGGAATGGGAGAGACCCTGCATCAGATCGTGCGCGACAAGCAGAGCGCCCGCTGCCGTATCTACGCGCCTGTCGGCGCGCACCGTGACCTGTTGGCCTATCTGGTGCGGCGTCTGCTGGAGAACGGGGCGAATTCGTCCTTCGTCAACCAGATTGTTGATGAAGATGTCGCACCGGAAATTGTTGCGGCAGACCCTTTCCAAGCCATTCAGACACCCGCAAAACCACTGCCGACCGGACCAGAATTGTTTGCACCCGAGCGTCCGAACTCGAAAGGGTTCGATTTGCATCATACGCCAACACTGGACCGGGTCGACATTGCGCGCGATGCTTACCGCGCCCATCACTGGTACGCCCGGCCATTGCTTTCGGACGATGCTCAGCCCGAGTCAGATTTGCCTGTTATCAACCCGGCCCGACCGCAGGACCGCCCGGGCTCGGTCGCTGTTGCCAGTCCGACCGATGTCGAGCTGGCGCTTGCCAGTGCCTGCCCATGGCAGGCCACGGCAGCCACCCGCGCTGAAGTCCTGAACAAAGCCGCCGACCTCTACGAGGCGCATTACGGCGAGCTATTCGCCCTGCTCGCTCGCGAAGCCGGGAAATCTGTACCCGATGCGGTTGCCGAGCTACGCGAGGCTGTCGACTTCCTACGTTATTACGCCGCCAATATTCCGGCGGCCAAGCCTGCCGGGATTTTCACCTGTATCAGCCCTTGGAATTTCCCTCTGGCGATCTTCACGGGGCAAATTTCGGCCGCGCTGGCAACTGGCAACGCCGTGCTCGCCGCCCCTGCCCCGCAAACGCCCCTCATAGCACATCGCGCTGTTCAGTTGATGCACGAAGCAGGCGTCCCGCGCGATGTTCTGCAATTGTTGCCCGGAGGACCAAAAGTGGGCGTAGCGTTGACGTCGGACGAACGCGTCTCGGGTGTGGCCTTTACCGGCTCGACCGCAACCGCATTGAAAATCCGGTCTGCAATGGCCCAGCATATGCGTCCCGGCACACCTCTGATCGCCGAGACCGGCGGCCTGAACGCCATGATCGTGGACAGCACCGCCTTGCCGGAGCAAGCCGTGCAATCGATCATCGAAAGCGCTTTCCAGTCAGCAGGACAACGGTGTTCCGCCCTACGCTGTCTCTATCTGCAGGAGGACATCGCCGAGGATGTTCTGACAATGCTGCAAGGGGCAATGGACGCTCTGCAAGTTGGCGATCCTTGGCTGATCTCAACCGATTGTGGCCCAGTCATTGACGAGCAGGCTCGTCAGGGTATCGCAGATCACGTCGCCAATGCGCGCGCAGAGGGGCGGGTTCTGAAAGAACTCTCTACTCCACCCGAAGGTACGTTCATCGCACCAACTCTGATCGAAATCCCCGGCATCTCAGCATTAGAACGTGAAATATTCGGACCGGTGCTGCATGTCGCCCGTTTCAAGGCGCAAGAGATCGACAAGGTTATCGCAGAAATCAACGCCACAGGATATGGCCTGACTTTCGGCTTACACACACGGATCGACGATCGCGTGCAGCATGTGACCGAAGCGATCCACGCCGGCAATATCTATGTCAACCGCAACCAGATCGGCGCAATCGTTGGCTCACAACCGTTCGGTGGTGAGGGTCTTTCGGGCACTGGGCCCAAAGCAGGCGGACCGAATTATATGGCGCGGTTCTGCGCCACGGATCGGCAGAATTCTTCGGGACACTGGGACAGTGCAGCAGAGATGAACGCACCCGAAGGACAACCTGCCCCACCTCGCACGCAATCGCTGCCCGGCCCAACCGGCGAATCAAACCGATTGACCGATTATGCGCGTGAGCCACTCTTGTGTATGGGCCCTGGACCCGATGCAGCCGAGGCACAGGCGCAGGCAGTTATGGGCTTGGGCGGAACGACAGTCCGGATGACCGGAGCGCTGGATCTACACCGGCTTGAAAACCTGACCGGTTTCTCGGGCGTTCTGTGGTGGGGCGACGACGACACCGCCCGCCAGATCGAGCAGCATCTGGCCCGGCGCAATGGTCCGATTATCCCACTGATACCCGGTCACCCTGACCGTGCGCGTGTTCTTGGCGAACGCCATGTCTGCGTCGACACGACCGCTGCCGGAGGTAATGCCGCCCTACTCGGAGGTGCGGCATAACCGGGCCTTGACGCTGGGCGGTGAAAAGCCCAGCGTCGCGCCATGTTTCCGATCCGCGATCATAACCCTTCGGGGCGTACTCCGTATGTCGTCTATGCCCTTCTGGCGGCAAATATCCTGATCTTCCTCGGCTATGTAGGGATCATGGACGATGCGCGGGCCATGAATCGGCTCTACTTCGACTACGCCGTCATTCCTGCACGGATCACCGACGGCTATGGGCTCGAGACGCTTGTGACTTCAATGTTCCTGCACGGGGGCTGGATGCATTTGGCCGGGAACATGCTGTTTCTATGGATCTTCGGCGATAATCTCGAAGATGAAATGGGGCATGTTCTGTTTCTTGTATTCTATCTGCTGGCGGGAATCGGCGCGGGGCTTATTCACGTTGTCTCGGCACCTGGCTCTTTGGTGCCGACAATCGGCGCTTCCGGCGCAATTGCCGGGGTCATGGGCGGTTATCTTCTGCTTTTCCCAAAGGCGCGCGTCGATATCCTTTTGATCCTGATTGTCTATATTCGGATATTCACCATCCCGGCATTTGTCATGCTTGGGGTCTGGCTGGGCCTTCAGTTCTTTGGAAGCCTGTCCAGCAATCCTGATGAGGGTGGCGTTGCCTATTGGGCCCATACCGGAGGGTTCTTTGTTGGCCTGATCCTGTGTGTCCCTCTTTGGCTCAAGCGCGGAGGCCCTGGATTCTGGGACCGCACCCATGGCCATCCTCCACACCCGGGACACAAGTATAAGCTGTCGCAATCACGTATTCCCAAAGTGCCGCGCAAGTAATCGCGGATCACTGGCTGGGCGATCTACCTCCACTCAGATGGGTAATCTCCTGTGCCGCGTTTCGTACCAGCATACCCAGCTCAGGCGCGCGATCGAGGCTGAACCGCACAGTTGGGCCGGACACTGAGATGCCTGCGCAGGGTTCGGCGCGATCATTGAAGATCGCCGCGCCAATGCAGGACATGCCCTCGTAGCGCTCTTCATGATCGTAAGACCAGCCGCGCCTACGGGTCTCCGCCAGATCGTCGTGCAGACCCGCTTGGGGGAGATTGGTGTTCTCAGTAAAGGCAATCAAGTCAGTCCGAGCCAACACCTTGTTTAAACTTTCCTCGCTCAGAGCAGCCAGAATCGCCTTTCCCGTACCCGAAGCATACATTGGAGTTCGCGCACCTGGCGGAAAGAAGGCCCGGATCGGATTTTGGGTTTCAACCTGCCCGACAAAGACAACTTCTGGCCCATCAGGCACCGCCAGATTAGCGGTCTCACCACTGTCCAGCATCAGACGACGAAGGATCGGCCTACCAATCTCGAGAACGTTATTGCGTCGAAGGAAAGATGCACCAGTCCGGTAGGCTTCGATACCGACCATCCACTCTTGCCGCTCTTCGTCGAAACTGACGAACCCGTGCTTCTGCAATGTCACCAGAATACGGTGCGTGGTGGCAGTTGGTACATCGACCTCGCGCGCCAGGTCACTTAGCGCGACACGTTCCAGCCCGGCGACGGTTGTAAGTACGCCCAGCGCTCGGTCCAGCGACTGCATGGTTCCGGCTGAGCTTTCCTTGAACATCGATTTCGGCCGACCACGAGGCCTTTTCTGAGACTCCATTTTCTAGCTCACCTTCCGATATTAGTGTCCGTACTGATTCAAGTTTTTCAGATCGCAATTCCATGGGAATAAAATTGAGAAACTAAATTCCCATCTATTTCAGCGCCTTATCTATTTAATGAATAAAATGAAAATGTTTTTCAAGAAAATTGCAACCTAAGCCCGTTCCAGCGACACTTATTTCCAAAGCAGAGGATTGAGTCATGTCGAACCAAAACCCGGTCTTTATCCCAGGCCCAACCAACATACCTGATCGCTTGCGCCTTGCCATGCAGGTGCAGACACAAGATCACCGCGCCCCGGATTTCGTTGAGACTTTCGCCCCGGTGCTGGAGGATACAAAGAAAGTCTTCGGCACGACCGAGGGTCAGATCATCACCTTCCCCGCCAGCGGCACCGGGGGTTGGGAGGCAGCGATCACTAATACGCTCAGCCCAGGAGACAAGGTTTTGGTCGCGCGTTACGGCGTTTTCAGTCACCGCTGGATTGACCTGTGCGAACGGCATGGGCTGGACGTTCAGATCGTCGAATGCACGTGGGGCACTGGTGCACCTGCAGACCGCTTTGAAGCGATCCTGTCAGCTGACAAAGCGCACGACATCAAGGCCGTTTTGGTAACCCACAATGAAACCGCAACCGGAGTGCGTTCTGACATCAGGGCCGTACGGCACGCTATGAACGCGGCAAATCATCCAGCGATGATGTTTGTGGATTGCGTCAGCTCGCTGGCCTCGATGCCATTTGAATTCGATCAGTGGGGCGTCGATATCGCTGTCTCGGGATCGCAAAAAGGGTTCATGCTGGCGACCGGCATGGCAATCCTGTGTGTTAGCCCCAAGGCGCTGGCAGCAATGGAAACTGCGAAGCTGCCCCGGACATTCTTTGATTTTCGTGACATGATGGCGGCCAATGCCTCGGGTGGATTTCCTTACACGCCTCCGTTGCAACTGATCTACGGTATGCGCGAAAGCCTGAAGATGTTGTTCGAGGAAGGACTGGACAATGTTTATGCCCGCCACACGCGCCTCGCCGAAGGGGTTCGACGCGCGGCCAACGCATGGGGACTGAAACTCGTCGCTCAGACTCCTGACCTATGTTCTGATACTGTCAGCGCGATCTATGTGCCCGAAGGGTTCGACAGTAACGAACTGACCGACCATGCCTTTAACACCTACGGCGTTTCGTTCGGCATCGGTTTGGGAGAGTTGAATGGCAAAGCCTTCCGCATCGGCCATCTGGGCAGTCTGACGGATGTGATGGTTCTGTCGGGTTTGGCCACGATAGAAATGGCGATGGCCGATCTGAACTATCCAATTGAGCTGGGCGGCGGTGTGGCGGCGGCACAAGAATTTTATCGTGCTGGAACATCCGGCCACGCCAAAGCTGCAGCCTGAGGAGGACCATAATGTTGGATCAAATCCCAGTTGCTGACCTGACTATTGAAGATATGCTGGCAGCGCATGAAAGGATCAGGCCACATATTCGGCGCACGCCGGTTATGACGTCTGATTACCTAAATGACCTGACTGGCGCACAGCTGTTCTTCAAGTGTGAGAACTTTCAAGAGGCCGGCGCTTTCAAAGTGCGCGGAGCCAGCAACGCTGTCTTTGGTCTAAGCGATGAGATGGCAACCAAGGGCGTTTGCACCCATTCCAGCGGTAACCACGCTCTGTCACTGTCATATGCTGCGGGTCGCCGAGGTATTCCTTGTAATGTGGTCATGCCGCGAACAGCCCCGCAAGCCAAGAAAGACGCAGTACGTCGCTATGGTGGTACGATCACCGAATGCGAGCCTTCAACCTCTTCCCGCGAAGCAACATTCGCCGAAGTTCAGGCCAGAACCGGTGGTGAATTCGTACACCCTTACAATGACCCGCGCGTCATAACTGGTCAGGCGACCTGTTCGGCCGAGTTGCTGGAGCAAACGGATGGTGTGGATGCGGTAATCGCACCGATCGGGGGCGGTGGCATGGTCTCGGGCACTTGCCTGACTGTGCCAAACCTGGCGCCGGAAACCGCAATCTACGCGGCTGAACCCGAGCAGGCGGACGATGCGTACCGTTCATTCAAAGCAGGTCACATTATCGCAGATGATGCCCCGAAAACGGTAGCGGATGGTCTTTTGGTGCCGCTCAAGGAAAACACCTGGCACTTCGTTTCAAACTACGTGACCGACATCTTCACCGCGTCCGAACAAGAAATCATCATCGCGATGAAGCTCACCTGGAAATACCTGCGGGTGGTGATGGAGCCATCTTCAGCTGTCCCGCTTGCGACCATTATCAAGAACCCCGACACATTCCGAGGCAAGCGAGTCGGAGTGATCATCACAGGCGGCAACGTGGATTTGGACAAACTGCCCTGGCTCAACGGGTAAGGAGAAACAGGATGAATAAACCGATGAACATTGATCAGCTTGAAGTTGGCTACGACATCCCTGCCGCAATCGGTATGGATGAAAGTGAAATTCAGACGCCCTGCCTGATCCTCGATCTGGACGCGCTTGAGCGGAACATCAAAAAGATGGGCGATTACGCCAAGGCCCATGGGATGCGCCATCGGGTGCATGGCAAAATGCACAAATCGGTAGATGTGGCGAAGCTGCAGGAAAAGCTGGGCGGTGCCGTTGGCGTTTGCTGCCAGAAAGTGTCCGAAGCCGAAGTGTTCGCCCGTGGTGGTATCAAAGACATTTTGGTGTCCAACCAAGTGCGCGATCCGGCCAAGATCGATCGTTTGGCACGCTTGCCTCAGTTGGGTGCGCGTACGATTGTGTGCGTCGATGACATCGAGAATATCTCAGACCTGTCCGAAGCGGCGCAACGCCACGGGACCGATCTGGAAGTATTCGTTGAAATCGACTGCGGTGCGGGTCGGTGTGGGGTAACAACGACCGAGGATGTCGTTGCCATCGCCAAGGCAGCCGAAGCTGCGCCAAACCTGAAATTCTCTGGCATTCAGGCCTATCAGGGCGCGATGCAGCACCTTGATACCTATGAGGCCCGAAAAGAGAAACTGGAAGCTGCCATCGCTATGGTCGAAGACGCGTATGACGGCCTAAAGAACGCTGGTATCGACTGCGAGCTGGTCTCGGGCGGTGGGACAGGATCGTATTACTTTGAGGCCAACTCAGGCGTGTATAATGAACTGCAATGTGGGTCCTACGCCTTCATGGATGCCGATTATGGCCGAATTCTCGATAAGGATGGCAACCGGATTGACCAAGGCGAATGGGAAAACGCGCTGTTCATTCTGACCAGCGTGATGAGCCATGCCAAAGCTGACAAGGCGATCTGTGATGCAGGTCTTAAGGCGCAATCAGTCGATAGCGGCCTGCCCTTCATATTTGGACGCGACGATGTGGAATACCTCAAATGTTCGGACGAGCACGGGGTCATCGGTGATCCAAACGGCGCGTTGAAGGTAAACGACAGATTACGGCTTGTACCGGGGCATTGCGACCCGACCTGCAATGTCCATGACTGGTACGTTGGTGTGCGGAACGGAAAAGTCGAAGCGCTTTGGCCAGTCTCGGCACGCGGCAAGGCCTATTGATCATAACAGGAAAGGCAGGCGGCTTAGGTCGCCTGTCTGACCGTAGATCATCAGAACTATCGAAAGGCAAAATAGATGATCATCGTTCCTGAAAAGGAAATCGGCGCTCTGCTGGGCCGCAACGAAAGCTACGAGGCGATCGAACAGGTATTTGCCGCAATGGCGGCAGGAGATGCCTATAATTTTCCAGTCGTGCGCGAAGCCATTGGTCATGCAGATGCGCTTTATGGCTTCAAGGGCGGATTTGATCGGGCGGGCATGACGCTTGGCCTCAAGGCCGGTGGATATTGGCCCAACAATCTGGAGACACACGGGCTGATCAATCATCAATCCACCGTATTCCTGTTTGACCCTGATACGGGCCGGGTGAAGGCGATTGTCGGAGGCAATTTGCTGACAGCCCTGCGCACGGCGGCTGCCTCTTCCGTATCCATCAACCATCTGGCACGTAAAGACGCCAAGGTGATCGGCATGGTCGGTGCGGGTCATCAGGCCAAGTTCCAATTGCGTGCCGCGTTGGAGCAAAGAGAGTTTGAGAAGGTCATCGGCTGGAATCTGCACCCCGATATGCTGCCCAACATCGAAGAAGTCGCGTCTGAGGCTGGCCTGCCCTTTGAAGCTGTGGAATTGCCCGGCATGGTCGAGGCGGATGTGATCATCACGATTACATCGTCATTTGCGCCTACTCTGATGTCGGATCATGTATCAGACGGCACACATGTCGCCTGCATGGGCACCGATACGGTCGGCAAACAAGAAGTCGGGGTCGACCTGATCAACCGCGCCACTGTCTTTACGGATGAGGTCGCTCAGTCCATCACACTGGGCGAATGTCAGCACGCAGTCGCCAGTGGATCGAAAACCGAAACCGATATCCGGCAGATAGGTGAAGTCATCAATGGCACACATCCCGGACGGCAATCCGATCAAGAGGTCACGCTATTCGATGGAACGGGCGTCGGGTTGCAGGACTTGGCCGTCGCAAGCGCCGTGGTCGAGCTTGCTGTTGAGCAAGGGATCGCGATCGAAGTGGATTTCTAGACAAAAACGCGCGCTCCAATCGGGCGCGCGTTCATCTATGAAGCTGGAAGAAGCCGTTCAGCCCCGGATCACTTTGGCAAAGTTGTCAAAGATCGGCTCATTCGCACAAATTACTTCGCCATCTTCAAGCACGCTGCCTTCGGGGTTCAGCGCCTGAACGAACCCGCCTGCTTCTTTCACGATGATGATGCCCGCTGCAACGTCCCAAGCGTTGAGCCGGCGTTCCCAGAAGCCCTCATAACGACCTGCGGCGACATAAGCCATGTCCAGAGCAGCAGCACCCCAGCGGCGCACACCAGCACAGGCTGGCATCAAACGGGCGAGATCCTGAAGGGTCGCGGGGAGGTCCGAACGGCCACCGAACGGCAAACCGGTTGAGAAGATAGACTCGATCATACGGTGCCGTCCCGAGACACGAATGCGCATGTCGTTCATCCACGCACCCTCGCCTTTTTCAGCAAAGAACATCTCGTCCTTGGCTGGGTCATAGATCACACCGGAGACGATCTTGCCCTTGTGTTCGAGAGCGATCGAGACTGCCCAATGCGGCAGGCCGTGCAGGAAGTTGGTGGTCCCGTCCAGCGGGTCAACAATCCAGCGGCGGGTCGGGTCTTCGCCATCAATCGAACCGCCCTCTTCGGCCAGCCAGCCATAGGTCGGGCGGGCACCCAGCAGTTCCTCTTTCAAAATTGCTTCGGCCGCAATGTCGGCTTTGGACACAAAGTCGCCCGCGCCCTTCATCGACACCTGCAGGTTCTCGACTTCACGAAAATCCTTGACCAGAGAACGCCCTGCTTTCCGCGCGGCTTTGATCATGATGTTGAGATTTGCACTGCCAACCATTTTAAATAGGCTCCTGTCCGGTCAAGCCGCGCGTATACTGGGGCAACGCGCCCTTGCCAAGAGGAATGATGCGCATGGCTGATCTGCGTCTGGCGCTATTGCGTCTGCAGCTTTCGCGCCTCAGTCCGGGCCAGCTTTACCAGCTCTTGCACAAAGGGTTTTTCAAGGTCCTCACTGCGAACTGCAGCATAGAGCCTGCGGGTGATCCCGTCTTTGGTCAGTGGGCGGGTTACATAGTCCGAATTGTACTTTACCTCACGCACGACCCAATCAGGCAGAACAGAAATACCTCGGTTCGACGCAACCAACAAAAGGATCACAGCTGTCAGTTCAACCTGACGGATTGTGGCTGGTTCAACACGAGCCGGGATTAGTAACTGGCTGAATACGTCCAGACGTGTCCGTTCGACCGGATAGGTGATCAGTGTCTGGCCGCGAAAGTCCTCGGCATCTATGAATGGTTTATCAGCCAGCGGGTGCGAGGACGCCGCGACAAACACGGCTTGATAGTCAAAGAGTTCAATAAACTCGACACCCGGCAAATCTTCAGGGTCGGAGGAGACCACAAGATCTACCTCTTCCTTCTGCAACGCAGGTAGCGCGTCGAATGCGAGACCTGGGCGAATGTCTACATCGACATCAGACCAGGATTTTCGGAAGGCTTCGAGCACAGGGAACAGCCATTCGAAACAAGCGTGACATTCGATCGCAATATGCATACGCCCGGTGCGACCGTCGCGCAGCGATGAAAACTCATCCTGCATTGCCTCGACCTGCGGCAGTATTTGCTCTGCCAGCCGCAACAGTCGCAGACCGGCTGCAGACAGTTTCATTGGCTTAGAACGGCGCAGGAACAATTCAACCCCGGCTTGATCTTCCAAGCCCTTGATCTGATGGCTCAATGCTGACTGGGTAATGTTTAATTGATCAGCAGCACGTGCCAAACCGCCACATTCGTGGATGGCTTTGATCGTCCGCAGATGTCGGAACTCAATATGCATATGCTGCGTGACTCATGTTGTTGTTGAATAATATGAGTTTGTCTCACAACGCCTCAGGTGGCACAAGAGCGTAAATGACAGTTACGAGGCCATTATGACCAAGCCTGAGATCTCATTCGAATTTTTCCCGCCCCAGACGCTGGAGGCCTCGTTTCGCCTGTGGGATACGGTTCAGACGCTGGCTCCGCTGAACCCTCGCTTTGTGTCCGTCACCTATGGCGCTGGGGGCACGACGCGCGAACTGACACGCGATGCGGTTGCAACCCTGCACAAATCTTCAGGCCTGCCCGTTGCCGCGCATCTGACCTGTGTAGATGCCTCGCGTCAAGAAACCCTTGAGATTGCCGATACGTTCGCACGCGCAGGCGTTCAGGATATCGTCGCGCTTCGCGGCGATCCTCCCAAGGGACAGGACCGGTTCCAGCCACATCCGGAAGGATTTGCCAATTCGGTCGAATTGATATCCGCGCTGGCAGAAACAGAAATGTTCAGTATTCGCGTCGGTGCCTATCCTGACATCCACCCTGAGGCACAGAACGCCCGAACCGATGTGGATTGGCTAAAGGCAAAACTGGACGCGGGTGCGGACGAAGCGCTAACCCAGTTCTTTTTCGAAGCCGAGACTTTTTTCCGGTTCCGGGATGCTTGCGAAAAAGCAGGCATTGATAAACCAATCGTGCCCGGAATTCTTCCAATCGAAAACTGGAAAGGGGCACGCAACTTCGCAAAACGCTGTGGAACCCGAGTACCCGAGTGGATCGAAAATGCATTTGAGAAGGCGATCCGCGACGATCGCGAAGACCTTCTTGCCACTGCGCTTTGCACCGAACTCTGCTCGGACCTGATCGAAGGTGGTGTGGACAAGTTGCATTTCTACACGCTCAATCGCCCTGAACTGACCCGCGATGTGTGTTTCGCATTGGGTATTACACCTCAGACCGAATTGCAGAACGTCGCTTGAACTTGTGGCCTATCCGGTGGCAAATCTGTCGCTGGGCACACCCACCACTACCGATGTGCGGCACGCCGATTAAAGCGCGGGCGACAATCCAGAATTGATTCCAGAAACTGTTGCTGGGATTAACGCTAATATCTAAGAAAATTTGACAAAAATGTGATCGATGGCACTCTGAGCGCAGTGTAGTTTTAATGAGTGTTATCAGTATGGAGCCAGTGAGCAAAGTTAAGGCTCGGGCAGAAGCGTTTCAGGTTCTTGGCCTGCCTACCCACGCCAACGCAAACGACATCAGAGACGCCTGGCGCAATATCGCCTTTCATGATCACCCTGATCATACGGATGGTGACCATTCGGTTTTTTCCAAAGCCAAGTCGGCTTACGATTTTCTGCGTAGCGAGGGTCTGACCCGAAAAGGGGTGACGAGTTCGTCGACACCACGTCGTCCACGCCTAAAGAAACGTGTTATCGAACTGGACGCCGATGAGATCAAAGCTTGCCGTGAATTGCTGAATCCTGAATACGTGCTTTCAGATATGTCTGCGATTGACTACGCCGCGACAAGCGACGACCAAGACCAGTCATCTGACCATGTGCCAGATGCAATCGGCTGTTTCGGACGTGACCTGACTTACTTCGTCGCGTCTTCTGTCTGCAAGGGTGAAAACCGAGTCGCCTTGCCAACATCGGTTCTGGCAAGTTGCAGGAAAACTGAAACCGAGATTTTGACATTTAAATCCAAAGGTGCGGGTTCGGGTGAAATTGTCATTCCCGACCCTATACGCGAACGGAAGTTTCCCGGTGCCCGAAGCGTTAGGATTCGGTTTGAAGCAGACCAGCAAATGCGGGATTTGTTTGAGTTGGCAGGGTGAGAGAACCTGCCAGTAAAAAAAGCCCGGCTGTTAAGGCCGGGCTTACTTTTTTCACCAATATCAGTTGGACACTGGACCTTCCGAAGTAAATTTCGGGATCACACTGGTAGACGCCGCGTCGGGTTCGATACCCGGCCAGTTGCCTTCTGCCAAATTGATGTTGCCGGGAACGTCCTCTTCCCAAAAGCCGACAACTACATCGGTGATGTTCAGATACAGTTTGTCATCGACGATCCGCCACAGGTTCGGGTTGGCCGGAACCTTGCCGCCACGCGACACGCCATAGGCGCAGTGTCCATCATATTGCGGTGCATAATAGGCCGGATTTTCGAGGAACTTATCGCGGTTTTCTTCAGTCGAAAATGCCCAGGTCGCACCGTTATAATCGGCAGTGATGTCAGACCGGCCGCGAACTGCCTCGGGCTGCGATTGACCCACGGCAACTTGATCCAAGTCGCGATAGGCAACGACGTCATACCCTGACACCGCAAATCCGGTACCGTCGACATATTGATCTCCTGCGAATGCAGGCATGGCGAAAGCCATCGTCGCTGCAAGGGTCAGTGCAAAGCGTTTCATGTGAATTGTCCTCATGTCCTATTGGTTTCTGGGCACCCACGCTACGGGTCTACTCAGACAATAGGTGTTTTTGGCCTCGCGCGAAGTCCCACTCGCGCCGCTGTGAAAACGAATTGGGAATTGTGAGGTGTATCCGGGGGATTGTTACAAAATACCCGCGATGTTTGGGGTTGGACTCTGAGTTCTGCAATATTAGCTGTTGATTTAGCGGTCCATTGGCCAGCAGCGCAAGAAAGGCATGATATGAGCGAACAATCCACCTATACCCCACCTAAGGTCTGGACGTGGGACAGTGAAAGCGGCGGACAATTTGCCAATATCAACCGGCCAATTGCCGGTGCCACACATGACAAGGACCTTCCGGTCGGAAAGCACCCGCTGCAGCTTTATTCTCTGGCAACACCCAACGGTATTAAAGTCACTGTGATGCTCGAAGAGCTGCTGGCTCTGGGCCACAGTGGGGCAGAGTACAATGCCTGGCTGGTCAATATTGGCGAAGGCGACCAGTTTAGTTCGGGCTTTGTCGGGGCCAACCCCAACTCGAAAATTCCCGCGCTTTGGGATCATTCGGATGAAATACCTGTGCGCGTGTTCGAAAGTGCCTCTATTCTTATGCATCTGGCAGAGAAGTTCGGTGAGTTTCTACCCGCGAGTGGTGCGGAACGAACTGAGGTTATGAACTGGTTATTCTGGCAGATGGGCAGTGCACCGTATCTGGGTGGCGGCTTTGGCCACTTCTACGCCTACGCTCCTGAGAAGTGGCAATACCCGATTGACCGTTTCGCGATGGAAGCCAAACGCCAGTTGGACGTATTGGATCGGGAACTTGCTGAAAAGACCTATATCGCTGGCGAAGAATATACGATCGCCGATATGGCTATCTGGCCTTGGTACGGACAACTGGTTCTGGGCCGTCTATACGATGCGGCGGAATTCCTTGATGTCGAAAGCTACAAAAACGTAATGCGATGGGCCAAAGCAATCGATGCGCGCCCAGCCGTTCAGCGTGGTCGAATGGTCAATCGCCCATTTGGCGAACCTCACACTCAATTGCACGAACGTCACGATGCAAGTGACTTTGAGACGCGTACACAGGACAAGCTGGAAGCGGCAGACTAACGCGCTTTGTTATTTCAGGATCGGGGGCCGCTCGGGGTTACTGCCCGGGGCGGCCCTTTCAACTTTCGGAGCCTGTGGCTGGGGTAAATCGAACCTAAGTCCGACCTTTGCCAGCGCGGCGGCTGCCGGTTCCTCTGCTTCAAAGAACCCGACATCCAATGCACCCGCCTCAATCCCCGAAAATGTCAGCGCCTCAGAAACGGCGCGCGCCAGAGCAGGCTGCGCGTTTTCAACTGCCGAGACAAAACCCAAAAGATGGCCCCGACCGCCATCATCCGTCTTCGTTCCCACTAGAAAAGCCGCAGTGGCGAGGCCTGCTGCAGTCGCCAGCTTAGTATCAAGTGCAGTCAGCAATTTATCTGGCAGACCGGCGGGCGGGTGAAATTCAGTAAGCCTCTGCTGCACTTCTTGCGGGCCGTGCTGCAGCGTGCTTTCCAACCAGCCCAATGCCTCGGTCGGGATCAACATCGATGACGGCGCGGTCTCAAGGTTCAGGCCCAAACCAATTCCTTGCCCTGACAGCATTCCGGATAAGACACGCCCGGACAGAGCAACATAGGGAACCGGATGCCCCGCAAACTCTGCCAAACGTTCCTCAAGATCAAAGGCCAGCACGAAACGGCCATCAGCCACATCGAAGAGCTCAGGCGAAATATTCTCGTCCCTGGCCTCTTCCGACAGCATCAGGAACAGCTCGCTGTCGGCTAACCTTTCAAAGAAACGCAGCCGTGCTGAATCGTCTTCTGGCGCTGCAAGCATAGCGGCATGTGCAGCATCTAAAGCTGTAGTTTCAGTCATTCAGAACCTCTTGCACCCGTTGCCGAAGAACCGGCAAAAGCTCGGCCTCAAACCAGGGGTTTTTATTCAGCCAAGCCGTATTGCGCCAAGACGGGTGTGGCAAGGCAAAGACCCGCGGCGCATGGTCTCTCCAACGGCTGACGGTCTCGGTGACCGGCGTTTTCACACCCAGATGGTATTTGTGCGCGTGACCGCCAACGAGGATTGTCAGCGGCACCTCTCCCAGCGCATTCATCACTTTTTCATGCCATGTGCGCCCACATATCGGCGGTGGTGGTAGGTCGGCCTTACGCGCATTATATCCAGGAAAGCAAAATGCCATCGGCACAATTGATACACGCGAGCGGTCATAAAAGCCTTGTTCGTCCAGCCCCAACCAATCCCTTAGGCGATCACCCGAGGGATCGGTAAAGGGCTTTCCCGACAGGTGCACCCGAGCCCCCGGTGCCTGACCGGCGATCAGAATTCGTGCGCCGGATTGGAACCAGACAACCGGGCGCGGCTTGTGCGCGGTAGCCGTCTGCGCAAACCTGTCCGCGCAAAGTCGGCACTCTCCGATATCCTTAATGAGCGACTTCATCGGATTGAAACGTTCCCGCAATGAACACTCAATTAAGATAGGAATGAATACGGTCGGAGCCAACAGCACCTAACTTGGCAACACTTCAATGTCATATCGCGGGATCCGCATTGATCATTTGTTTCATGTTTCGACATAATGTGGCCAACATGGACCCGTAGCACACACACCTTCGAGCCATAACAAAACAGTACGATGACAGGCCGCAAATGCTGGAATTCGAAAATGTCAGCAAGTCATTCTGGACCGGAACCCGCCGCAAAGTGATTCTGGATCAGGTGTCGTTCCGTGTCGAACTGGGCACCTCACTTGGGGTCCTGGCCCCGAACGGAACAGGCAAAACCACATTGATCAATATGATGGCAGGGTTGGAAAAACCGGACGAAGGTGTAATTCGACGGGATTGCCGTGTGTCTTTCCCCATGGGCTTCACCGGGGGTGTCGCCAAACGCCTGTCAGCGCTCGAAAACGCGCGCTCGATCGCCAAGATCTACGGCATGGACCCTGATTATGTCGAAGCCTATTGTAAATGGCTGTGCAATCTGGGTGAGTATTTTGACCAGCCGCTTGGCACCTACTCGTCCGGTATGCGCGCCAGATTTACCTTTGCGCTGATGTTGGCTCTGGATTTCGACATGTATTTGATTGACGAAGGGATGCCCTCGACCACAGATGTGGAATTCAACAAGAAAGCCGGCGATATCCTGAAAGAGAAGCTTCGGACAACAACCTTGGTAATCGTGTCACACAATCCATCTACCCTCGAGAAATTCGCGCGCCAAGCTGCTGTTTTGGTGGATGGTCAGCTTTATATGTTTGAAACCTTGGAAGAGGCGAAGCAGCTCTATGACTACCAAGCCCAAGGCTAGAAAATACAACCCTGACCGCGCAGCGCGCGGAGCTGGCACTGCTGAGGCACGCTCGGAGGCGATCGATCGTATTCGCAAGGCGACTCAGGCCTCTGGTTCCGGCACAGACGCGCAGCAGCCGGGGACCGAATTGGACGCAATCAAGCGCGAAGGGTTAACCGGGCGGCAATTGAGAGTCGCCAGACGGCTTGCCCACAAGAATGGGTTGGCAGCAACCTCTGATTATGACGCAGTGCGACTGTTGCGTAAGAAAGGGATTGATCCGTTTCAGCGTTCCAATCTGCTAGATCTTGCAGCTTACGATCAACGCAATTCAACCGACGACAAAGCGACGCCAGATAACATCAAAATTCACTTACCTCAGACCGCCAAAGAAACTCAAAAGAACCTGCCAGGTCCAGAGCTCAGCCCGGCCCAACGCCGCGAATATGAGATCGGGCAAATCCAGAAAGACATCGCCCGCAGACGGCGCCGCAAACTCGTTGCATTATTTGCGCGGCTAACGGCCTTTGTGATCCTGCCTACATTCATTGTGGGATACTATTTCTATCGGGTCGCAACGCCGATGTACGCCAGCGATTCCGTGTTTTCGATTTTGCAAGCCGACGGTGGAGGGGCCTCTTTCGGTGGCTTCCTCGCGGGGACACAGTTTGCAACAGCACAGGATTCAGTATCCACTCAGGAGTTTTTGGAATCCAAGGACGCGCTGGAACGCCTTGAACGGGATGTCGGGTTTGCTGAGTTCTTTCAGCAAGACAATATTGATCTGATCCAACGTTTGCCCTCTGATGCGACGCTTGAAGAAACTTACAAGCTTTTTAAGCGAATGATCACGATCGGGTACGACCCTAGTGATGGTGTCATTCGCATGGAGGTCGCCGCGCCCAGCCCTGAAATCTCGGTCGATCTATCCAATCGTCTGATCTCTTACGCTGAGGAGAGGATTAATGGCCTGACCGAGCTGAAACGCGAAGATCAAATGCGTGATGCATTGGCGGGCTTTGAAGCCGCGCAAGAAGCGCGCAGGCAGGCACAGGAAGACCTGATCGAATTGCAGTTGCAGGGTGCCATACTGGATCCGCAAAGCGTGATCGCCAGCTTGCGTGCCAGAATCGATCAGTTTGAAATTGAGCTGCAGGATAAAGAATTGCAGCTGGCCGCCCTTCTTGACAATGCACGGCCCAACAAAGCTAAAGTGGACGGCACGCGTGCAGATATTAAACGGCTGGAGGCCGTGCTGTCAGAATTGAATGCTGAGATGCTGGATGCTTCAGCAGGCGAAAATTCGCTGGCGCGTCTGAGCGTACGTATTCAGATGGCACAGGCCGATCTAGCGGCCCGAGATATGATGCTGCAAACGGCAATGCAGCAAATGGAAGCCACACGGACCGAGGCCAACCGGAAAGTGCGGTATCTGACCGTCTCGGTGAACCCTGTTGCCAGCCAGGAACCCAGCTATCCGCGCAAGTTCGAAAATACGATTTTGGCTTTCCTGTTATTTGCTGGTATCTACCTGATGATCTCGCTTACCGCGTCGGTCCTTCGTGAACAGGTATCCTCGTAAGACTCATGAAACATGTAAAAATCGCCGACCTCATGGTTGGCAACGACCTTCCGCTGACCATCATCGCTGGCCCTTGCCAGCTTGAGTCCGCCGAACACGCCCAGATGATCGCCGGCACCATGAAAGAGGCCTGCGACGCCGCAGGTGCGCAATATGTGTTCAAGGCCTCGTATGACAAAGCAAACCGGACCTCGCTTTCCGGCAAGCGTGGTATGGGCATTGATGCTGGGCTGAAGGTGCTGGACGACATTCGCAAAACCATGGGCATTCCGGTTTTGACCGATGTTCATACCGAAGCCCAATGCGCGATTACAGCCGAGGCTGTCGATATCCTGCAAATCCCTGCGTTTCTGTGTCGTCAGACGGACATGCTGCTGGCGGCAGGCAATACTGGAAAAGCGGTCAACGTAAAGAAGGGACAGTTTCTCGCCCCGTGGGAAATGCCCAATATCGTTACTAAGATCGAAAGCACTGGCAATCAGAACATCCTGCTGACCGAGCGCGGAACTTCGTTTGGCTACAATACGCTGGTCGCGGACATGCGGTCGCTGCCGCAGATGGCGCAAACCGGATATCCGGTCGTCATGGACGCAACCCATTCGGTGCAACAGCCCGGCAGCCAAGGCGGTTCCTCAGGAGGACAGCGTGAGTTTGCGCCAGTGATGGCGCGTGCCGCTGTCTCTCTGGGCGTCGGAGCCGTTTTCGTAGAAACCCATCAGGATCCCGACACCGCACCCTCAGATGGGCCGAACATGATCCATCTGGATCAGATGGGCCATCTGGTTGACACATTGATGCGATTTGATGCGCTGGCCAAAGAAAACCCAATTCAGATTTAACGATTGAGATTTGTAATGACCAAACCCTTCAGTGAGGTGACCCCAAACACCTGGAGTTTTCTGCGCGACCCGATGATCAAGCCCACGGGCTTTCGCGAATATGATGCGCGGTGGAAATACCCTGACGAGATCAACCTGCCGGGTATGACGGCTCTGGGACTGGGTCTGGGTACCCAGATGCAGAAACGCGGAATCGCACCGGTAATTGCGGTGGGCAATGATTATCGCGATTATTCCCTGTCGATCAAAAACGCGCTGATCGTTGGGCTTATGCAGGCAGGCATTCAGGTAAAGGATATTGGCCCGGCGCTCAGCCCGATGGCTTATTTTGCACAGTTTCATCTGGATGTGCCCGCAGTTGCGATGGTCACAGCCAGCCACAACCCCAATGGCTGGACCGGCGTCAAAATGGGTTTCGATCGCCCTTTGACACACGGGCCTGACGAGATGTCCGAACTTCGCGATATCGTTCTGAACGGCAAAGGCGTCGCGCACCCGGGCGGGTCATATGAATTCGTGGACGGTGTGAAAGAGGCCTATATCGACGATCTGGTCGGTGACTTCAAAATGTCCCGCCCGCTGAAGGTGGTCTGCGCCACCGGCAATGGAACTGCCGCTGCCTTTGCGCCCGAAATTTTCGAACGGATCGGTGTTCAGGTTGTGCCAAGCCACAACGATCTGGATTACACATTCCCCAACTACAACCCGAACCCCGAAGCGATGGAAATGCTGCATGACATGTCCGATACAGTCAAAGCCAGCGGCGCCGATCTGGCGCTTGGTTTTGATGGCGATGGGGATCGTTGTGGCGTTGTAGATGACGAAGGCGAAGAGATATTTGCCGACAAGGTCGGCGTCATTATGGCCCGCGATCTGGCCAAGATTTATCCGAATTCGACCTTTGTGGCCGATGTGAAATCTACCGGTCTTTTCGCCAGCGATCCCGAATTGCGGGCTCATGGTGTCAAAGCCGACTATTGGAAAACCGGCCACAGTCATATGAAGCGTCGGGTCAAAGAAATCGGTGCGCTGGCCGGGTTTGAAAAATCGGGCCACTATTTCTTGGCTGAGCCAGTCGGGCGCGGATATGACTGCGGGATGCGCGTGGCGGTGGAAATCTGCAAGCTGATGGACCGCAACCCAGATCAGAGCATGTCTGACCTGCGCAAGGCGCTGCCCAAGACGTGGTCAACACCCACCATGTCACCTTACGCAGCGGATACCGAGAAATATGATATCTTGCAGCGCCTCGTCGATAAGTTGGTCGCAATGGCCGATGCTGGCGAAAGCTTCGCGGGCCGAGCGGTCAAAGAGGTAGTGACCGTCAATGGCGCGCGCGTCATTCTGGACAATGGCAGCTGGGGGCTGGTGCGCGCCTCGTCGAATACTCCGAACCTCGTGGTGGTTTGCGAAAGCAGCGAAAGCGAAGACGAATTGCGGGCGATTTTCGCCGATATTGACGCTGTTATTCGCACCGAACCCGGCGTTGGCGAGTACGATCAGACCATCTAGCCCACATAACAAGGGCGCTGGTTTCAGCGCCCTTGATCGGTGCACTCAATCCCCACCCAGCAGTTTGAGAAGGCTTTTCTTGGCCTCGTCCTCCAGCTTGTCTTTAAGGGCATCCTCGATCTGACCGGTGTCCGTTACTGTGGTATCAAGTTCCTTCCCGACCTTTTCCAATACCTTTTGCTTGGCGTCATCTTCCAACGCTTTGACTTTGCCCTCTGCGGCAGCCTCAATCACTTTGGTGAGGTCCGGCTTGATCGACGGGCCACTCCATGGCCCCACGATTCGAACGGGTACCGATATCCCCTCGCCTGCATTGGCGCGTAAAGCCACCGGCGTAAACAGATAGTCGATATCGCGGGCACCAAGACCAATTCGGCCCGTGCCGTCCGCTCGAAAATTGTCCAGTTTCATCAATAAGTCGTCGTTGTTCAGATCACCATCTTTCATCGTGAAGCTGGCAGTGAGGCTATTGAAAACCGTTGTGCCGCCTGAACCCCCTCCGCGCCCCATAAGGCGGTCCAGATCCACCCCGGAAATGACCCCTTTCCCGACTTCAATATTCCCTTTGCCGCTCAGCGAACGCATGATCTGATCTTCATTCTGCCCCACACCCAGAAACTCTAGATGTCCTGACCCGGTTCCCGACAGGCGCTTGATATCCCCAAGCGTTACAAGGGCTTCATTGATATCGATATTATCGGCCGTCAGATTTCCACCGACCGACAGACCATTGCGATTATTGGCAACCACTTGGCCATTCAGATGCCCTGAAAAAAGCGACGCGGGATGCATTTTCAACACCGCTCTCGAACGATCAAGGTTGAGCGTCAGATCACTTTTGCCAAAGCGCATGCCTGGCAACGAAATCGAGTTCGCTTGCAGTCGGATCGTCCCGTTTGCGAGTGCCAGCGATGACGCATCTATTGTGGCTTTGGACCACCCGTCAGCCTCGGACCCGCTGCTTGATACGTCATCCCCACTTACATTGGACAAATCGAGATCGCCCGCTTTCAGGCGCGCCGTGATTTTTGGCGGATCAGAGATCTGAATATCCGCTTCACCCTCAAGCCGATTATTGTCGAGGACAGCAACCATTTTCCGCAGTGAAATCCGCCCGTCTCGGGTATAGGTCATCTGCCCGGATACATTCGCAACCCGGCCCAAGCCTTCGGGAACGGTGACACCTCCCTGACCAAATGCAGCCAACATCTTGTGTGTATTTTTTGCGGTGACAGTAGTCTTGCCGTCCATTTCTCCGGCCAGATTCACCCGGCCGGAAAACTGAATCCCTCCACCGGGTGCAGTCAGACTTAGTTCCAACGGGGTCACCACCCCGCTCGAGAACGCAGGCAGGTCAGGAATGTTCAGGTTAACCTTAACGTTGCCTCCGGGCACGGGCATGCTGGCCTGCATTTCCATCGGGGCAGTCACGTCGGGCCAACGGGCAGAAAGATCAACATCGGCGAACTCCATGCTGACCGCGCCATTCTCAATGTAGATCAACCGCGCGTTCTGCAGTTCCAACTGTTCCAGAGTCACCGGCCGACTCTCAACCGCTTGCGCCGACGCACCGGTGTCAGATGAATTTCCGGGTTGGTGCAACTCCCAATTCCCGCGATCCTCCGAACGTTCCAAACGCAGTGTTGGATGATCGGCAAGCACCCTCTTGATCCGGATATCACCCGAGAGCAGCGCCGAGGCATCGACCCCTACAGCCAGACTTTGAGCGCTCAGCATCGGCTCCGACCCGGCCCAGGGCGCGTTGCCAAAGGTAACGCGACCGGTTTCCATGCCCAAAACGGGCCAGAAGGATAGTTTGACATCCCCAGACAGTTTTAATTCGCGACCAGTTTGTGCCTTGACCTGCTCAGCCAGGATCGTGGCAAGTTTGTCTCCTGGCATCAGCAGCAAGGCACCAATCACCAGCCCGAAGGCCGCAACCACAAGAAAGAGAATACGAATGAGCCACTTCATGAGTTTGCCTTTCCGGCTTATCTGCTCTGGTACAAGTCAGCCCTGTGTGGGCAGGATTTGCAAGGGGAAGCATTCCCCTCTATATGCCCGGCCATGAGCACGAACCCACCGAACCTCCGCCCCGATCTGGCCCCAGGGGCCCGCATCGCCGAGACACCCCGCCGCGGTCAGCCAACACTTGGAATGGTGTCGCTGGGCTGTCCTAAAGCGCTGGTTGATAGCGAACGTATTCTGACCCGTTTGCGTGCCGAAGGCTACGGTATCTCGCCGGACTATGCCGGAGCCGATGCCGTAATTGTGAACACCTGCGGTTTCTTGGATAGCGCTAAGGCCGAGTCTCTGGATGCCATCGGCGAGGCGCTGGTCGAAAATGGCAAAGTCATCGTAACCGGCTGTCTGGGCGCCGAACCCGATTATATCCGCGAGCATCACCCACGTATTCTGGCGGTGACCGGACCGCATCAATACGAACAGGTACTGGATGCGGTTCATGCCGCGGTTCCCCCGGATCCGAACCCCTATGTCGATCTGCTTCCGGCTTCGGGCGTGAAGCTGACGCCGCGCCACTACAGTTACCTCAAGATTTCCGAGGGTTGTAATCATAAGTGCAAGTTTTGCATCATCCCGGACATGCGCGGAAAGCTGGCCAGCCGCCCAGCGCATGCTGTGCTCCGCGAGGCCGAGAAGCTGGTCGATAATGGCGTGCGCGAATTGCTGGTGATCTCGCAGGATACCTCGGCCTATGGCTTGGACCGCAAATATGATCTGAATCCGTGGAAAGATCGCGAGGTGCGCAGCCATATCACTGATCTGGCGCGTGAGCTGGGCCAATTCGATGCTTGGGTGCGGTTGCACTATGTCTACCCCTACCCCCATGTGCGCGATCTGATTCCGCTTATGGCGGATGCGGGCTGTAGCGTGCTGCCCTATCTAGACATCCCGTTCCAGCACGCGCACCCGGACGTGTTGAAGCGCATGGCCCGGCCGGCCGCAGGGGCAAAAACTCTGGAAGAGATCACGGCATGGCGCGAGACCTGCCCCGATATCACCCTTCGCTCGACATTCATTGTCGGATATCCTGGAGAAACCGAAGACGAATTCCAAACATTGCTCGACTGGATGGACGAAGCGCAATTGGATCGTGTCGGTTGCTTCCAATACGAAAATGTAGATGGCGCACGTTCAAACGACCTGCCAGATCATGTTCCAGCTGACGTGAAACAAGATCGGTGGGAACGCTTTATGGAGAAGGCGCTAGCCATTTCTGAGGCTAAGCTGATGGCTAAAGTCGGGCAAACGATCGAGGTCATTGTAGATGACATCGATGATGAAGCCGCGACCTGCCGCACCAAGTCCGACGCGCCCGAGATCGACGGAAATCTGTTTATCGATGAGGGCTTCGAAAACCTGAATCCGGGCGATATCGTCACTGTCGAGGTTGACGAGGCCGGAGAATACGATCTTTGGGGACGTTTGTGTTCGTCGGTGTGACCGGGACCCGGACTACAACAGCCCAAACAGAATCACGACCCAAGCAACACCAGCGGCAACAGCAGTAAGTGCCACTGCTGCACTTGCCGCGTCCTTGGCCTGCCCCGCCAGCACATGGTGGTCGGTCGAGGTATGATCGACTGCTCGTTCGATGGCTGTATTGAACAGTTCAGCCACCAATACCAGTATCCCGAGCGCAAGGATCAACGCTTTTTCAGCGGAATCGAGCGGAAGTAGGAATGCCAAAGCGCCTGAAACAAGATTTGCCCAGCCCCAAGCCCGAAACGAATATTCTTCGCGCCAAGTAGCTGATAGGCCCTGCCAACTCCAGCGAGTGCGATCTTTCAGGTGATCAAATAATTTTCGCATAGGCCTTTCCGATCAATTCCACCTGAACTGACGTTCGCGACCTGCGGCAGAAAGGCAAGAAAAAACCGCCTTTCGGCGGCGGCAGCGGCTTGAATGTGCAGGCGGTCCGAATATATGGACCGCCTGCGAAACGCTTATTGCGTGACCGGATTACACACGGTCTGACCCGCCTCGGTCGTGGCCAGTTCGTAGCCTGCCGAACAGCTGGGCGTGCCATACTTGTCATAGTCGGGTTGGATATAGACCGGGGTCGGTTCCTCTTGCTGCGAGCACGCAGTCAGTACAACGGCCGTGGCGCAGATAGCAGCAAATTTCAGTTTCATGTCCATCAATCCTCTATTACTTTTCTGATATTGCCCAGTTTTTCGGGGCCGGTATCAGAATAGGACCAAGAATTTCATATGGCAACCGAATCGATAACGCTTTCGTGAATTAAGGCGAATCCATGCTGGAAGGCGGGTTTTCATTCGCAGACTACCTTTTTTGACAAAGAACCCTAAACTCTGACTTCGACGTTAGCTAAAGACGGAGTAGCCACATGTCAGACGCCCCGATCATCGCCCAGAAATCGCCCTATCCGGTCGAAGTGACCGAAGGAAAAACCTATTTCTGGTGTGCCTGTGGCAAGTCCAAGCGGCAACCATTTTGCGACGGTTCGCACAAAGACACGTCGTTCGAACCAGTAAAATACACGGCTGAGGCCAGCAAGAAGGTGTTCTTTTGTGGCTGTAAGCACTGCGCCAATCCGCCGTTATGCGACGGGACGCACAATAAGCTCTGACGGTCAGGCCAGATCGTTCAGAGCACTGGCATTGGCGCAAAACTGCGGTGCAGCGGATGCTTTTTCCTGCTGATCAGCGAGCCAAAACTGGCATTGCTCGCTACATCCAGCACTACGGCAACGGGTCACCATCAGGGCGTATTCTTGAGGCGTGATCCTTCCCTCGGCCATTCCTTCGGTCAGGGATATCCCCATGCAACGCGCCACCGATCGTGTCAGCCAAAAGTGTTTTTCGATCTCACCCAGTCGGGTTCGAGGATCGTGCTCAACCATTGCTTCCTACCTTAATGGCCGCAAACATTGCCCGATTTGGGCAGGCGACTGGTGCCTTCTCTACATTTTCGTTCTTATGCAACCAGTCAGTACAGGCGTGCGCCCATTCGCAACCACGGCATGCGTGGATCATCTGAGCCCAGTCTTGCTGCTCCAGACGCCCATTCCGATGTGCCGCCACAACATCTGCGCCAATTGCCCGCGCCATTCTCTGAACTAGATGGAAATGCGGCATAATCCGCCCAAGTTGCGGCATGAACATGCTCCTCCTTTATGGCGCTAGCCTGTTCAACAATTCCTGGTTACGGCAGTATTCCGGTGCACTGCCCAAGTCGGTGCCCTGGTCCAAAAGGGCCGCGCAATGCCCCGGATTTGGGCATTGGGCACAGCGCAGTACTGCGTCCGAGATTTCATCAAATCGCAAGGCACCGTCAATCGCGGCCTCCTGCAGATCAACCCCGAGCGTTGTAGCCATCTCATCCATCAGACCTGCGTGATGTCGCAGCGTTGCGCGGTCAGACATGCGTTTCCCTTTCTTTGCTCGCTGAAGAAAAGGTAGCCCATGCATCAAACGATGCCTTTGACTCAGGTCAATTCCCGGCTTCTAACTGGTCCAGATACACTCGGGTGGCATCTTGTACCCGGCGGAACCTGTCTCCACCCAGTTTCTTGCCGCCATACCAACGCGTCACGATTATGACGTGATCCGAAAGATCCGCGCGCTCCATCATCCGCAAAATGACCATCGCGGCACCGGATTCTCCATCGTCGGCCTTAAGCGCTCCGGTTGGCAACATCGCGGCCCAAGTGTTGTGCGTTGCCTTTGCATAAGCCTTGTCTGATTTAAGCTCTGCTAGCGCTGCATCAACGTCGGAACGGCTGGTAACCTTTGCACCGGTAACTGCATATTTCGACCCGCGATCGCTGAGCACCACGCCCAATCGGTCTAAATGAATCATTATCGCAATCCCAACTGGCGGGCCGTTTGCAGAACCGCCTCGACCCGTTCAGCATTTGGCGGGTGTGTCGCCAGGAAACGGTCACTCGGATCTGGAATTCGCTGGAAAAAGACCATTCCAACCATTGGATCATATCCTGCCGCATGGGTGATTTTTGTCCCCAAACGATCCGCCTCAAGCTCGAACACGCGCGTATAGTTCTGCACCCCGACCTCGGCACCCAGAGCCTGTGCACGCTCAATTCCCGCATCATCTGCACCTTGCTTGCGGGCGAGTTCGCCAAAAATGCGCGCGCTCTCCTTGGCATTTTTCGTTTGTCGGGCGATGTGACCCAGAATGTGATGGGCTGCTTCATGCCCCATGACAAAAGCCATCTCTTCGGCATTCTCTGTTGAATCAATCATCGGCCGCGTGAATATGATCAACGGTCGCCCGTCCTCGTCCAGCGTCTGGAATGCATTTGCTGGCGCTCTTGATGACAGATCAACCAGAATGGCAAAATCACAATTGGCAGAACGTGCCTGGCGGCGGCATTCCTTTTCAGCCGACGCTGCAACCGCGCGGCTGACCTGCTCGAATTCCCGTGCCTTCTCGCGAAGAGCCGGTGATGAGGGTTGCCATTCCGCTGCCGGAATCGCGATTACGGACGAAGAGCCGCAAGCCGCCAACAGCAAAACCAGCGACAAGGCAAAACCGCGCATTCCTATTCCTTTCAGTCAACCTGTCGGCAGACAAGCATAACGCGCCCAACTTGCCTGGGCTACTGCCGAATGCCGCTGCAACGGGTTGCATTGCGATCTCTGCCTAGGCACTGTACCGGTATGTTTTCAATTGAACACGAATTCGACTCGACGGTCATTACTCTGGTGGACGAAGGTGCCAAACCTTTGCAAGAGGACGTCGTCATCAACAACTTTGCCGAGTGCGTCACGCTTGAGCAGTTGGACCCCCGAACTGATCAGATCCAAAAAATCACCCTGTCACCTGAGCAGGTACGCGATCTGGCGGCTGCTTTGGATTTGCCCGAAGGCGTCTATCAGATTCGTGAGAGCGACGATTTCATGAAATAGCGGTTCCCTTCCGTCTCTTTATCTGATTTCAGGCCGCTTTTCCGATTGAATTAGTCACCTTTTAGGGGGCAACTTGCCCTTGAAAGAAGATGGCATGCCTCCGACATAAGCACTGCCCATGTGAAGGAAGTTAACATATGTCCCTGAAAAACCAAGCTGCGTTGGATTTTCTGCAGGTGCGCCGATCGCGCCCAGCTAAGACGCTTGTGGCACCAGCCCCGACGCGGGAAGAGTTGATGCCTTTGCTCATCGCTGCCGCGCGCAGTCCCGACCACGGAAAGCTTGAGCCCTGGCGCTTTGTCGTTATCGAACATGGGGCCATGCAACGTCTTGCGGCGCTGACCGAAACCTGCGGTCTGGCCATGGGCAAAAGCGCCGAAGATATCGCCAAGGCACGCAGCCAGTTCGACATGGGCCATCTGGCCGTAGCCGTCATCGAAGTGCAGAAACCTTCCGAAAAGATCCCGGCAATCGAACAGACCTATTCGGCAGGTGCCGTTTGTCTGGCATTGTTAAACGCGGCATTGGCTGCGGGTTGGGGCGCGAACTGGCTTTCAGGCTGGCAGTCCCATAACCGCAGCTTTTGCGAGCAAGGACTGGGGTTGTCCAAAAATGAGAAAATAGCGGGCTTCATCCACATCGCCACCGAAGGGACTGCCCCACCCGAGCGACCACGCCCGGATGTAACTACACTGACGCAATGGGTCTCAGAATGATCATCGTTCAGTCATTTCTGCAGGCTCTGGGCCAGATCGGCGACCCAAGATTCCGCAAGGTTCTTCTGTTGGGTGTTGGCCTGACCTTCGCGCTGTTGGTGGCTGCCTATGCCGGCTTTTTGTGGCTGATAAACGCACTGGTCGGCGATCAGACCACCCTGCCGGTATTGGGTGAGGTGACATGGCTGAACGATCTGCTCAGTGTCTCCTCGTTCTTGTTGATGATGGTGTTATCGGTATTCCTGATGGTCCCCGTCGCCTCGGCCATTACCTCGATGTTTCTGGATGAGGTCGCGCAGGCGGTTGAGGACAAGCACTATCCCACTCTACCTCCTGCCACTCGCATCCCATTCGGCGACGCCCTGCGGGATACGCTCAGCTTTTTGGGGGTTTTGATCGTCGCCAACCTGCTGGCGCTGATACTCTATGCATTCTTCACCCCATTTGCGTTGTTCATTTTCTGGGGCATGAACGGGTTTCTATTGGGGCGAGAGTATTTCACATTGGCCGCCATGCGTCGACTGGGGCGCGAAGGTGCACGGAAACTGCGGGCAAAACATGCAACAACGATTTGGGTCGCAGGCGTCCTTATGGCAGTTCCGCTCTCGGTTCCGCTGGTCAATCTGCTGATCCCGATACTTGGCGCGGCGACCTTCACCCATATCTACCACGGCTTATCGGATGACCGACGCTAATTTAGCCGCGTGGTTCCAGTTGGTTCAGCCAATCAAAATCCCTTACGCTGATCAGTCCTGATATGATGATGCCTGCAATGATCGCCCACAGAACCACTGATATCCCGGTCGTGATCCACAGCTTCTTCTTCATGTGATGAACTTCTGGCGCACCGGCATGGGTTCCCGGAACAATATCGCCCAGATCACCCTGTGTTTTGATGCGAACCGGCAGGACCACAAGCAGGGTCATAAACCAGATGACTGCGAATAGAACAAAAGCTGCGGTGATGGTCATAGGCGTTAAACCTGTTCCAGCTCGACCAGGCAGCCGTTGAAGTCTTTTGGATGCAGGAAAAGAACTGGTTTGCCGTGGGCACCGATTTTGGGCTCACCCGAGCCTAAAACCCGCGCCCCTGTCTCTTTCAGATGATCGCGGGCCGCGATAATGTCTTCGACCTCGTAGCAGACATGATGGATACCACCTGAAGGGTTCTTTTCCAAAAACCCATTGATAGGGCTGTTCTCACCCAATGGATACAAGAGTTCAATCTTGGTGTTGGGCAATTCGATGAACACCACTGTGACCCCATGATCTGGTTCATCTTGAGGTGCGCCGACCTTCGCACCCAGCGCATTGCGATACTGGGCCGAGGCAGCCTCGAGGTCGGGAACAGCGATGGCAACGTGGTTCAGGCGACCGATCATTGGACTCTCCTTCATTCTGCGCTGCGGCGGTTATGGGGGTTGTCCGGCTAAAGGGCAAGTGCGCTAAAACGCGCGTTAACCCTGTATTAGCCAGAAGTTCCTAGCGTGAGATATCTGCTAATCAGGAGTTCTGCCATGGACGATTCGGAACCTTTCGCTTCTCCGGCGTTGCCAACCAAGATTCGGCCACTATTGGGCCAAACCATCCTAGTGGTCGAAGACAGCCGCTATGCTTGCGACGCGATACGCTTGATGTGCTTGCACAGCGGAGCGCGTATTCGGCGGGCGGATTGCCTGCAATCGGCGCGGCGGCATTTGCAGATCTACCGACCTTCGGTCCTGATTGTTGATATGGGTCTTCCCGATGGTTCGGGCGCAGATCTGATTGCCGAGTTGACCCATGCAGTTCCCCGAATCGGCGTCATTCTGGGGTTGTCCGGCGATGACAACGCCCAATCACTTGCCCTGCGTGCAGGAGCGGATGGCTTTCTGGCCAAACCCCTCAAATCGGTTGCTTATTTCCAGAAAACAATTCTTGCGCTCTTGCCGGAAGACCGGCGCCCCAGTGACCTCGGCACGGTCAAAGACGATATCATTCACCCGGACCCGTTGGCGTATCAGGACGACATGGCCCATATCGCCGATGTGCTCACCGGGCCGACGGACCAACGCACGCTAAACTATGCCACGCAGTTTCTGCAAAGCGTTGCGCGAGATGCGAATGACACAACGCTTGCAGAGGCGGTGCATGAGCTTGCCCGGTCGCAATCCAAAGGTGCCCCGACGACAGCAGAGACGGCAAGAGTCGCAGGCCTTGTGCAAGACCGCCTGGAACGCCAGGAGGCAATCTGACGTGCTGACTGCCTACTTCTTAACGGCCTCGATCCTGAGTGTGTGGTTCTATCGCCGGACACGAATCACCGCTAAAACCATCCGCCGCAAGCGACGAAACCATGGAAGCCCGTTTGACTGAACCGTGGCAGGCACTTCTACAATACGCAACCAATCTCGCAATCATCGCTGCGTGTTTCGGTCTTTGCCACCAGCAAGACAAAACCTCCCGCACACGGCGAGCGGTTGGCTTTAGTCCTGTGGAATGATCCTTAGACCCAACTCCATCAGCTGATCCGATGTCGGATCAGAGGGAGCATCCATCATCAGATCTTCGGCGCGCTGGTTCATCGGGAACATCATGACCTCACGAATGTTGGCCTCATCCGCCAACAGCATCACGATCCGGTCGATACCAGCCGCGCAGCCACCGTGCGGCGGCGCGCCGTAGTGGAATGCGTTGAACAAAGCGCCAAAGCGAGATTTGACTTCGTCTTCGCCGTACCCTGCCAGTTCAAAGGCCTTCAACATGATCTCGGGCTTGTGGTTCCGGATCGCACCCGACACCAACTCGTAGCCGTTGCAGGCCAGATCATACTGATACCCACGTACGTCCAGAGGGTTGCCCTGCAAAGCTTCCATTCCGCCCTGCGGCATCGAGAACGGGTTGTGTTCAAAATCAATGGCGCCGGTTTCTTCATCCTGCTCGTAGATCGGGAAGTCCACGATCCAGGCAAAGGCAAAACGGTCTTTTTCAGTCAGACCAAGCTCTTCGCCAATCACATCCCGCGCTTTGCCAGCGACCTTTTCAAAGGCCTTCGGTTTACCGCCCAAGAAGAACGCCGCATCACCGACGCCCAGACCCAATTGCTGACGGATTGCCTCGGTGCGTTCGGGGCCGATGTTCTTGGCCAGCGGACCTGCGGCTTCCATACCTTCGCCCTGATCCCGCCAGAAAATGTAACCCATACCGGGCAGACCTTCTTTCTGGGCAAAGGCATTCATACGGTCACAGAACTTGCGGCTACCACCACTTGGTGCAGGAATGGCGCGGATTTCAGTGCCTTCCTGCTCCAACAGCTTCGCGAATATCGCGAAGCCAGACCCGCGGAAGTGGTCAGAGACCACTTGCATTTTAATAGGATTGCGTAGGTCGGGCTTGTCGGTGCCGTACCACAGGGCCGAGTCCTTGTAGGAGATTTGCGGCCACTCCTGATCGACCTTGCGACCGCCGCCGAACTCTTCGAACACACCGGTCAGAACGGGCTGGATGGTGTCGAACACATCCTGCTGCTCGACAAACGACATCTCGAGGTCAAGCTGGTAAAAATCGGTCGGCGAACGGTCAGCACGCGGGTCTTCGTCGCGGAAGCAGGGTGCGATCTGGAAATATTTGTCGAAACCCGACACCATGATCAGCTGTTTGAACTGCTGCGGTGCCTGTGGCAGAGCGTAGAACTTGCCCGGATGCAAACGCGACGGCACCAAGAAGTCGCGTGCGCCTTCTGGCGACGAGGCTGTAATGATCGGCGTCTGATATTCACGAAAGCCCTGATCCCACATGCGGCGGCGCATGGATGCAACAACGTCCGAGCGCAGGGTCATGTTCTGCTGCATCGCCTCGCGCCGCAAGTCGAGGTAACGATAGCGCAGACGCGTTTCCTCTGGGTATTCCTGATCGCCGAACACCATCAACGGCAGTTCATCGGCAGCGCCCAGAACTTCCAGCTCGCGCACGTAAACCTCGATTTCGCCTGTTGGCAATTTCGGGTTAACGAGATCAGCGTCGCGGGCTTTGACAGTACCGTCGATGCGGATACACCATTCGGACCGCACCTTCTCAAGCTCAGCAAATGCCGCACTGTCGCCATCGCACAGAACCTGAGTCACACCGAAATGGTCGCGCAGGTCGATAAACAGCACGCCGCCGTGATCTCGGACACGATGCACCCAACCGGACAGGCGGACGGTTTCACCGACATTGGCGGCGGTCAGAGCGGCGCAGGTGTGGCTGCGATAGGCGTGCATGGATCATATCCCTTCGGGCGCAGAATTCGTCGCGCCGATACACCCCTTTGGGCTAGGAAAGTCAAGGCGGGTCGCGCCGTCAAAACGGCCTTTGCACGTTGCCCGAGTAGAAATAGACACCAAGCCCAGCCGCAAAGATAATATTGCCGGCAATTGCATGTAGAAGAACAGCGTAGAAGAATGACCCTCGCTTGCGATAGGCCCAGGTGAACAGAAGGCCCCCGGCGAAGGTCATGATCGCGACGACCCAGCTCCAATACATCAGGTGCGCAAGCGAAAACAGCCCGGCGTTCAGCAGATAGGCCGCGCGCTCTTGGGGCAAGATCGAATGATAGCGCCGGAAAAAGAGAGAGCGGAACAGCAGCTCTTGCGGCAGAGCGGACAACAACGGATAGCCGATCCAAATGAATATCAGCATCTCCGGGCGATACAGCAGCAGAGCAAAGGCTGCATCTGGTCGTGCCCACAATACTAGGGCGGAACAGAAGGCAGCCATGAACAGGGCAAATGCAACGACTTCCGTCCACGACCAATTTCGCCAACCATATCGAAGCTCGGCCCAAGAGAATCCGGGCGTATCCTGCAGCAGCAAAATGCCGAGGCCGGTAAACGCAAAGAGAGAAGGAAACATCCAGCTAGGCGGGAACAAAGTCGCGATCAGGACCGGGACGGCGACATAGAATAGTATGAACTCGATCCTGAGGCGTTGGTTGGTTGCTGGGGTTTCCACCCACTCGGTGTTTTTGCTCAAAGTGCTACAAGCTCCGCCCGGATCAGCCCCCGCAGGGAATTTCCAAAGTAGATAGATTGTGCGTTTTGAAGATCGGTCAAGGTCAGAACAGCTTCGCTAACTTGTTTATTATCCAACAATTCCTCTCGCAGAATACCCGGAAGCAAACCGCAATACAGAGAAGGCGTCAGTTGTCTTCCATCGGGCATGGTCAGGAACAGGTTCGTGATTGTACCTTCGCAAAGCTCCTCCCGTTCGTTGAGAAATAGCAGTTCGTCAACACCCTGCAGCAGCTCTGCCCGCGCCTTGTCATATACGGCCCGACGGGTCGTTTTGTGGCGCAACCAGATATCCGACGATGACAACCTCCGATCCGCCAGACCCACACGCCAGACCGATGGGTTGGCTGCAAGTTCCCCGATTGTCAGCTCAAAATTACCACGTGCGTCCAGCGTCAGGCGGCAGCGCATCGAGGTTTCCCGCGATGCATTCTCCAAAGTTTGATGGGCAGAGGCACGGTCAAACGCTATCCCCAACTTCTCAGCTGTGCGGGCCATGCGGGACAGATGGCGGTCGAGACGAACAAACCCTTGCCCCGGCCGGAACGCCAGAGTTTCGATCAGACGGAAATCAGGCTCAGTTGGTGGGCGAAGCGGGCTTTCCATAGCGCCTCCTCATATTCTGAAGGGGCAGTGCTGTCCCAGACCAGCCCACCGCCGACGTTCAGGGTCGCTTTGTCGTCTTCAACCATAAGAGTGCGGATGGCCACGTTGAATTCAGATCGCCCATCCGGTGCTGCCCAGCCAATGGTGCCGCAATAGGCATCGCGGGGCCACGGCTCAAGATCAGACAGGATTTCCATCGCCCTGATCTTAGGTGCCCCGGTGATCGAGCCGCACGGGAAGAGGGCCGTCAGAATATCCGACAACCCGACGCCAACATGCAATTGCGCCTGCACCAGCGAGACCATCTGGTGCACGGTTGCATAGGTCTCGACCTTGAACAGCTCGGGCACTTTTACCGACCCGGCCAAAGCCACCCGGCTGATATCGTTGCGTAACAGATCAACGATCATCAGATTCTCAGCCCGGTTCTTTCCGTCTGACGACAAGAAAACGCGGCGGCGTTCGTCTTCGACCGGGTCTTCGCTGCGCGGTTGGGTGCCCTTCATCGGGCGCGTTTCGATCCGACCTTCGGCATCGGTGCGGAAGAACAGTTCAGGAGATCGGCTCAGCAAGTCGGGCAAGCCATCCTGCTGGACCATTGCGCCATGACCAACAGGCTGGCCCGCCGCCAGCGTAGCGTAAAGCGCGGCGCTGTCTCCGGTCACTTCAAGGTCTATCGGGAAAGTGAGATTAGCTTGATAGATGTCCCCAGCACCGATGGCGTCATGCACCAATCGAAAGGCTTGGGTGTAGCGCGCTTCGTCCCAACGAGGTTCAAACTCGGTGATACCCCCAATATTTTGTAACAGGCCAACGCGATCCGGTTCATCAAACACCCCGAAACACAACAACGGCAGGCGACGACCTGCTGGCAATCGATCCGTGAGCCTTGGCTCCAGGACATAGCCAAGTTCGTAACTTGCGTATCCTGCCAGCCAAGCCCCATCCGCGCGCACCTGATCAAGCGCCGCCAGAGCCTGGGGCACCTCCTCCGCGTTGTCCGCGCGGATGATCCGGATTGGACTGTCGAACCGAGTTCCACGCCCGGCTGGTCCTTGATCGAAACGAATACGCAATTGCATCCTCATTTGCCGTGCTGCGCGGTATAGAGAATAGCGCGCCGAGGGAAAGAGGGGAAAGCGGCAATTTCAAACCCATTTCCGATACCTCTTGCACCTTTTCGCGCGGTCCCTATAACGCAGGACAATTTGGGCGCTGGGGCGGTGCCCTGACTCGCGGACAATCGAAGGAACAAGGCCATGCCGAGAAGAACCGACATCCAGTCGATCATGATCATCGGGGCGGGGCCCATTGTTATCGGTCAGGCGTGCGAGTTTGATTATTCCGGTGCACAGGCTTGCAAGGCTCTGCGCGAAGAAGGCTACCGCGTTATCCTGGTGAACTCGAACCCGGCCACGATCATGACCGACCCCGGTCTGGCCGATGCGACCTATATCGAACCGATCACGCCCGAGGTTGTCGCCAAGATCATCGAAAAAGAACGCCCCGATGCCCTGCTGCCCACAATGGGTGGACAGACCGGCCTGAACACTTCGTTGGCACTGGAAGAGATGGGCGTGCTGGACGAGTTCGGTGTCGAGATGATTGGCGCCAAACGCGACGCCATTGAAATGGCCGAAGACCGTGCTCTGTTCCGCGAAGCAATGGACCGGCTGGGTATCGAAAACCCCAAGGCCGAAATCGTGACCGCGCCCAAGGATGAGGACGGCAAGAAGGACCTCGACGCGGGCGTGGCGCTGGCGCTGGACACGCTTGAAACCGTGGGCCTGCCCGCCATCATTCGCCCCGCTTTCACGTTGGGCGGCACCGGCGGTGGTGTGGCGTATAACCGCGAGGACTACATCCATATTTGCCGCTCGGGCATGGATGCCTCGCCCGTGGGTCAGATCCTGATCGACGAAAGCCTGCTGGGCTGGAAAGAATATGAGATGGAGGTGGTGCGCGACACCGCCGACAACGCCATTATCGTCTGTTCCATCGAAAACGTCGATCCGATGGGCGTGCACACAGGTGACTCGATCACAGTGGCCCCTGCCCTGACGCTTACCGACAAAGAATACCAGATCATGCGCAATCACTCGATTGCCGTGCTGCGTGAAATCGGCGTCGAAACGGGCGGCTCGAACGTGCAATGGGCGATTAACCCGGATGACGGCCGCATGGTCGTGATCGAGATGAACCCCCGCGTTTCCCGGTCGTCCGCGCTGGCATCGAAAGCGACGGGTTTCCCGATTGCAAAGATCGCCGCGAAACTGGCCGTGGGCTATACGCTGGACGAATTGGACAACGACATCACCAAAGTCACACCGGCCTCGTTCGAGCCGACCATCGACTATGTCGTCACCAAGATCCCGAAATTCGCCTTTGAAAAATTCCCAGGTTCTGAGCCCTACCTGACCACTGCAATGAAATCGGTGGGCGAGGCCATGTCGATCGGCCGCACGATCCACGAATCGATGCAGAAGGCCCTGGCGTCGATGGAGTCGGGTCTGACCGGCTTTGATGAGATTGAAATCCCCGGCCTGAATGTAGGTGTTTGGGAAGAAGCCGACGACAAAGCTGCCGTGATCAAGGCAATCAGCCAGCAGACCCCAGATCGTCTGCGCACCATTGCCCAGGCGATGCGCCACGGCCTGACTGATGATGAGATTTTCGGCGTTACCAAGTTTGACCCATGGTTCCTAGCTCGCATCCGCGAGATTATCGACGCCGAGCGTCAAGTTCGTAAAGACGGCCTGCCGGTGACCGAGGACGGTATCCGCAAGCTGAAAATGCTGGGCTTCACGGATGCGCGCCTCGGCAATCTGACCGGCCGCGACGAAGACAATGTTCGCCGCGCCCGCCGCAATCTGGGTGTGAATGCTGTCTTCAAACGCATCGACACCTGCGCCGCTGAGTTCGAAGCGCAGACACCCTACATGTACTCGACCTACGAGGCCCCCATGATGGGTGAGGTTGAGTGCGAGGCGCGCCCGAGCGACCGCAAAAAGGTCGTCATCCTTGGTGGTGGTCCGAACCGGATCGGCCAGGGGATCGAGTTCGATTATTGCTGCTGCCACGCCTGTTTCGCTCTGACCGAAGCGGGCTATGAGACCATCATGATCAACTGCAACCCCGAGACGGTTTCAACCGATTATGACACCTCTGACCGGCTGTATTTCGAGCCGTTGACCTTCGAGCACGTCATGGAAATCCTGACAAAAGAACAGGAAAGCGGCACGCTGCACGGTGTGATCGTTCAGTTCGGCGGACAGACCCCGCTGAAACTGGCCAACGCGCTTGAAGCTGAAGGCATTCCGATCCTTGGCACCACTCCAGACGCCATCGACCTTGCCGAAGACCGCGAGCGGTTCCAGGCGTTGGTCAACGATCTGGGCCTGAAACAGCCGAAGAACGGCATTGCTTCGACTGATGAGCAAGCGCTGGAGATTGCCGAAGAGATCGGATTCCCGCTGGTGATCCGCCCGTCCTACGTTCTGGGTGGTCGCGCGATGGAAATCGTGCGCGATATGGATCAGCTGCGGCGCTACATCAACGAGGCCGTGGTCGTCTCGGGCGACAGTCCTGTGCTGTTGGACAGCTATCTGGCCGGTGCGGTCGAACTGGATGTGGACGCGCTGTGCGATGGCACCGACGTGCACGTCGCAGGCATCATGCAGCACATCGAAGAGGCTGGCGTCCACTCGGGCGACTCGGCTTGTTCTCTGCCGCCATATTCGCTGTCCGACGAGATCATCGAGCAGATCAAAGAACAGGCGTTTAAACTGGCCAAGGCGCTGAATGTCGTCGGCCTTATGAACGTCCAGTTCGCGATCAAGGATGATGAGATTTACCTGATCGAAGTGAACCCCCGCGCCTCGCGTACCGTGCCCTTTGTAGCTAAGGCGACGGACAGCGCGATTGCATCGATTGCCGCACGCGTAATGGCAGGTGAAAAACTGGCGGATTTCCCCAAACGCCCACCTTACAAGACAGTAGACGACACCAAGATCGCCGACCAGATGACTCTGGCCGACCCGAACATGCCCTGGTTCTCGGTCAAAGAGGCGGTACTGCCCTTTGCCCGTTTCCCCGGCGTCGATACGATACTCGGCCCCGAGATGCGTTCAACCGGAGAGGTCATGGGCTGGGACCGCGACTTCCCACGCGCTTTCCTGAAGGCGCAAATGGGGGCGGGTATGGTGCTGCCATCTTCGGGTCGTGCGTTTATTTCGATCAAGGATGCAGACAAGGGTCATGCAATGCTTGAGGCCGCTCAGGTTTTGACACAGCAGGGCTTTTCGCTTGTCGCAACACGCGGCACGCAAAGCTGGCTTGAAGAACAAGGCGTTGCCTGCGAAGTAGTCAACAAGGTCTATGAGGGCCGACCCGACGTCGTCGACATGCTGAAAGACGGTCAGGTTCAACTGCTCATGAACACAACCGAAGGCGCGCAAGCGGTCGAGGACAGCAAGGCCATCCGCTCTATCGCGCTCTATGACAAGATCCCTTACTACACCACCGCCGCCGCAAGCCACGCTGCAGCGCTGGCAATAAAGGCGCAGGCCGAAGAGGATGTTGAAGTGAAGTCGCTACAGGGCTAAATCCTGGTAGAACCTCTTGCGATTTGACCCCGGCTCAGGCTGGGGTCTTTCATTTTTACTTCCCCTTTGCATCAGGCCTCCACATGATGATGACAAAGGGGGACTGCTTATGGATCTCTATACGACATACGGAAGTAATGACTTACCACGGGCGATCCGTTTTTTTGATGCGATCTTTGCGGTTCTCGAACAACCACGCCTGCCCGGATGGATCGATGGCTGGGCCGGATGGGGCACCGATCCCCACAGTGGGACTGGTTTTTGGGTCTGCAGGCCGTTTGATGGAGCCCCCGCCAGTACCGGCAATGGCACGATGATCGCCTTCCCAGCGCAAAACGCCAATCAGGTCCGGCGGTTCCATGCCACTGGTCTGGAAAACGGCGGCACAGACGAAGGAAAGCCAGGCGTGCGACCCCACTACGAGCCCGGTTTCTATGTGGCCTATCTGCGTGATCCTGATGGCAACAAGCTATCCTGTTTTTATTACCATTATGATCCCGAAAAGGATGCCGGCAGCTGATCAGCCGGCAGCCAGACGTCGCTTTTCTTCACGGTTGAAAAACAACATGTAGAAAACCGGCGCAGCAACCATGGTCAGGATGGTGGCAAAGGCCAGACCGCCCATGATCGTGACCGCCATCGACACAAAGAACGCATCCGTCAGCAGTGGAGCCATCCCCAGAATCGTCGTGATCGCCGCCAACATCACCGGGCGCAGACGCGAGACCGAGGCCTCGACAATCGCGGGACGCAGGGCTTTGCCTGTGGCGCGAACCAGATCGATTTCTTCCACCAGTACGATGCCATTCTTGATCAGCATTCCTGACAAGCTGAGCAGCCCCAAAAGCGCTGTAAAGGTGAATGGCAGACCCGTTCCAAGCAGACCGATAACCACTCCATTGACGGACATCGGGACCAAAAGCCAGATGATGACCGGTTGCCTGATCGCGTTGAACAGCAGCACCGAGATTAGCACCATGATCAGCAAGCTCAGCGGCAATTGCCGCCCTAGGCTGGCCTGCGCATCGCCCGAGTCTTCAAACTCTCCGCCCCATTCCATGCTGTAGCCAATGGGCAGTTCCATCTCTTCAATGGCGCTTCGCACTTCGGAGTGGACTTGTGCGGCGGTCATGTCAGGAGGGATATCCGCGCCAACCGTGATGGTCAGCACTCGGTCACGGCGATGAACCAAGGTATTGAGCGCTTTGTAGTCGAACCCGTCCACCATCTGTTCAATCGGCACGAACCGTTCCGATTGATCGGAATAAACCACCTGATCGACAATCGAATAGTCCCCATCTGCCGGACGGCGCAGGATGATCGGGATCTGGCGGTCACGTTCGCGCAGAACACCGCCGGTAATCCCATCGGTCGAAAACTGCAGCGTGGCGGCAATATCTTCTCGCGACACACCTGCCGTTTGCGCCCGTTCTGTCGCATAGATTGGCTGCACAGCCAGTTCCTGCTCGCGCCAATCGTGATGCACATGCAGCGCATTCGGGGAGGCCGCTGACATTTTTTGCACGGCTTCTTCGGCCAATTGGCGCAGAATAACCGGATCACTGCCCGAGAACCGCGCCTGGATCGGATCACCTCCGCCCGGGCCAAAGATCAGACGCTTGGTTCGGAACTCTCCTTCGGGGAATTGGGCTGAGCCGAATGCTTCGAGATCTGCCTGCAAGGCGGGGATATCGTCGAGCGTTTCGGTGCGAATGATCATGTGGCCATAGCTTGGGTTGGGCTTCTCGGCGGCGTAGGTCAGCATAAAACGCGTGGCCCCCTGCCCTACAAACGTGGCGACTGAGACGACGTCATCACGTTCAGCCAACCAATCCTCAAACACAGCCATATCTTCCGCCGTACGGGCAATCGGCGTGCCTTGCGGCAGTTTGTAGTGCACGAAGAACAGCGGCGTGTTTGAGTTGGGGAAGAACTGCTGTTTCATTAGGCCGAACCCTGCGAAGCAAGCGACCGTGATCGCTATCAATCCTGCCACTACCAGCCAACGGAACCGCAGCGCCCAGTTCAGGACTGCTCCGTAGACGCGGAACAGAAATCCGCCATAGGCATCAATCTCACCTTCTTTGCCCTGCTTGAAGAAATAGTGGCCGAGCAAAGGTGTCACTGTGATTGCCAGAACCCAGCTAAGCAAAAGTGAGATGCCGATCACGGCGAATAGCGAGAACAGGAACTCCCCGGTCGCATCGGGGCTGAGCCCGATCCCCGCGAAGGCCATAATCCCGATCACCGTCGCGCCCAGCAGCGGGATTTGCGTTTTCGAGGCCACATCTTCTGCCGCATCACGAGAGCTTTTGCCCCGCAACATCGAGATCTGCATCCCTTCGGCCACAACGATGGCATTATCGACCAACATTCCCATCGCGATGATCAAAGCACCCAGCGATATGCGCTCCATCTCGATCGAGAACATCGACATGAACAGTAGCGTTCCGACAACGGTCAGCAGCAGGGTCGAACCCACAACAATGGCGGCGCGCCAGCCCATGAAAATGCCCAGAACCGCAACCACGATGCTGACCGACATGGCGAGGTTCAGCAGGAAGGCGTTCGAGGCCTCATCGACCACAACATGCTGCTGATAGATGGGCAGGATTTTGACACCAAAGGGAATTTCCGAATCCAGTTCCGCCAGTTTGGCATCCGCGCGCTGGCCGACCTCGACGATGTTTTCGGTGGCCAGTCCGGCTATGCCCAGCGTGAACGCCTCGGTCCCGTTGAAGCGGATCATGATGTCGGGATCGTTCTGCCGCCCGCGATAGACATCGGACATGTCAAACAGGTTGATCACTTGCCCCTGCGAACCGACCGACAGCCCGGCGATGGCCGACACGCTGTCCGAGCCTTCGGCAGTCAGGATCGTCGTCCGGTCACCTTCCGACCGCAATGAGCCCGAGGCGTTGACCGAATCCGCGTTTGCAATTGCCTCATTGATCGCCTGTAAGGGCACGTTCTGATTGACCGAGATCGAGAGGTCGGGTTCGATGAAAATCGCTTCGTCCGGCAAGCCCTGCACCTCGACATCAGCGACTCCGCTCACAGTCAGCAATTCGCGGCGTAGAAATGTCGCAAGCTCGTGTTTCTCGGCGTCCGAAAACCCATCCGCTGTGACCGCATAGAACAGTCCAAATACATCCCCGAACCCGTCATTCACGTAGGGCGCACCCACCCCCGAAGGCAGTCCGCGCGCGGCATCACGCACTTTTGCGCGTAGGCGGGTCCAGATGTCCGGCAATTCGCTGCCGTCATAGGTTGACTTTATCTCGACCTCGATCAGCGATTGGCCGGGCCGATTGACCGAAGTGATGACGTCCACCTCGCCCATCTGCTGTATCGCGGATTCCAGCGGTTCCGAGACCTCTAGCGCCACCTGTTCAGCAGTCGCACCGGGATATTGCGTGGCGATCACCGCCTGTTTGATTGTGAAAGCCGGGTCTTCAAGGCGACCCAGCGACGTGAAGCCCCAGATGCCGCCGAACAAGGCAATCAGGATGAACAGCCACGTATAAAGCGGCCGGTCGATCGAAGCGCGTGCGATGCTCATGAAACCGCCCTCAGTTCGAGAAGCCGACAAAGCGGCGGACGGTTTGACCTTCGGTCAATGCACCCCCACCCGCGACGACGATTTCTTCGCCATCGGTCAGGCCGGTGAGCACGCGGACATCGCCGCTCTGCGTTGGTTCGATCGTAACTGGAACCCGGCGGACCGTGCCTTCGTCGGCGCCAACCGGCGAGAAAACCATAACGCCCAGCGCGCCGCTGGCATCAGCTACTATAGCCGTTGGTGGGATGATGATCCCGGTACGCTCATCCTGCACCTGCACCGTAACCGTGACGGAGGAGCCGGGTAGAATTTGCAACCCCTCTGGCGGGGTCAAACCAAACTGGATGCGGAACGTCTGGCCCACGCTTGAGGATTCGGCATCGAATTCTCGTATCTCCAGCGGAAAAATCTCGTCGCTGACCGGGAACTTGGCGGTAATCGTGATATCATCCTGCTGCCCGGAGCGCTGAAACAGGATTTCAGGCACATCAACCTCAATCCGCAGTTCAGACATATCGTGGAGTCGCACGATGGGGGTGCCCGCTGAAACAGTCGTAAACGCTTCAACAGCGCGGCTTGAGACCAGCGCGTCAAAGGGAGCCGTCAGAGTTGCGTGCTCTAACGCGTACTCGGCGTCCCGTACGGCAATCGCAGCCAATTGCGCCGCTGTTTCGGCATCGTCAACAGCCACTTGGCTGGCTGCCGTTCCACGCAGTCGAGACAGACGGGCAAGGGTGCGGTCCGCCTGATCTTTCTGCAGGCGCGTGCGGTCAAACTGCAGCTCAAACGGTTCCTGATCGAGACGGGCAATCAGTTCACCTTTGGGGATAACAAAACCTTCGGTCACAGGCATCTCGACGATCTGCCCCGCGACCTGAAATGCCAGATCAACGGTCTGACGCGCGGCGATCCGACCAAAGAACTGGCGCGAAAAGCCGGGTGAAGTTTCGCTGACCTGCATCAGTTTCACAGGCTTTGCAGGCTCTTGCGCCATAGCTGGGGCAGTCAACAAGGACAGTGCGAGGCAAACAGAGGTCAGAAGTTTCATTTCTTCAATCCCTCGGGAATTCCGGTTTTCAGAATATTATCGCGGATTTTGCGCGCCAGTCGGGCAAATTCAGCGGTTTCTTCGGCGTTCAGGCCAGAGGCGCTGCGAAACAGTTCTCCGGCCACGGCCACCAGCATATTGCGGGCCTCTTCGCCTTGTTCGGTCAGGACCAAAAGCCAGGCGCGGCGATCTTCCGGGTCACGCTGACGGGTCAGATAGCCTGCCTGTTCTAACGCGTCCGCAGTCGCAGTGATCGTAGACGGAACGGTCAGCATATCTGCCGCCAACACCCCCATACGTTTGGGCGCATCCAGCTTGATCAGCATATGACATTCCTGATGGCTCAGGTCCGTTTCGATGCAATCAAAGCTCTCTTCCAGTTTCCAATAAAGCGCATAGACCCCCATCATCGCCTGAATCTCAGGGCTGAGGCGGCCTAGTCGGGTGCTGATTTCGTCAGACATGGGTCTCTTCCATCCGAATCGCGGCGAAATATACTTCGAATAATGAACTATTCAAGTTCTGAAGCGGCCGCGTGTGCATTCCCTTGGGTCAACACATCTTGATCAAAACCAGTGGGGACTGCATTTTGTGCAGATCATGAACTCAGGATCAGCCATGTACACTCCTGCCATCACCGGTACCGGCGTCTATACGCCCGAGAACATCATCACCAACGCCGAACTGGTGAAAGCATTCAATGCCTATGCTGACCGGATGAACGCCGAAAATGCGGATGCGATTGCAGCGGGAGAGATGGAACCGATGCAGCATTCCTCGGAAGAATTCATCGTCAAAGCATCGGGGATTGAAAACCGGTATGTGATGGATAAGACCGGCGTTCTGAACCCCGAGATCATGCATCCCGCGCTGCGCCAGCGCAGCGACGACGAACCTGGGATCATGACCGAGATGGCCGTGGATGCGTGCCGCAAGGCCCTAGCTCAGGCAGGGCGCGATGCCGAGCATGTCGATCTGGTGATCTGCGCCGCCTCGAACCACGAACGCGCCTACCCGGCGATTGCAATCGAGATTCAACAGGCACTTGGGATCGAAGGGTTCGGGTTTGACATGAACGTGGCCTGTTCCTCGGCCACCTTCGGCATACAGGCAGCGGCTGATATGGTGCGTTCGGGATCGGTACGTGCGGCGCTGGTGGTGAACCCCGAGATTTGCTCGGGCCATCTGGAGTGGCGCGACCGGGATTGCCACTTCATCTTTGGTGATGTGGCCACAGCAACATTGGTCGAACGCCGTGACAATGCAAATGGCCCGCATTTCGAGATCATCTCGACCCGCTGCGCTACATCATTTTCCAACAACATCCGGAACAATAACGGCTTCCTTCGCCGCTCTCGTCCAGATGGGGTTCAGGATCGCCGCGACATGCAGTTTATGCAGAACGGGCGTAAAGTGTTCAAGGAAGTGCTGCCTATGGTCAGCAAACATATCAGCGACCATATGGAGGCCGAGGGTATCAGCAGCGATAACCTCAAGCGTCTTTGGCTGCATCAGGCCAACAAGACTATGAATGATTTCATCGGCAAAAAGGTTCTGGGCCGTGAACCTGAGGCGGAAGAGCAACCTAATATTCTGCAAGACTATGCCAACACATCCTCGGCAGGATCGATCATTGCTTTTTCAAAACACTCCGATGATCTGAGTGACGGCGATGTGGGGCTAATCTGCTCATTTGGCGCTGGGTATTCCGTAGGATCGGTGATTGTGAAGCGGCACCAATAAACGGCATATATTCATTTCTTTGCCTACCCGTTCCTTTCGGCCTGCATCGTTTCAGCCCGAAATTGTTGCTTGAAAATTTCTTCAGATAAGCCCCACCGATCCTTCATCTTCGATCAACACTTCATACACGGGTGCCCCGGGCATCCGAGTGGAGTATTGATGGGAGCCCTAAGGTATGGGAAAATCGATGAAAACTGAGATGGTCGCGCTGGTTGCTGCGCCATTCATCGGAGTCATGTCCAGCAGCGCGGCTGTTGCCGAGGCTCAGGTCTGTACAGTCAACACAGCGCGCAGCGCCGCGAATAGCGGTGACTATGGATCGCTTTGCGACTGCTCACATGTCACGCCCGGTTTTATCAAACATCTGCAAAAACGCTCGGACCTGCCGGATATCTTGCAGAACACGTCAGCGCTATGCCCAGGGCTAACCAATTTGCTTGTCGATCTTCCAACGGCGTCGATCACCGGCGCATCGACTGGAGAGGATCGCAGCAGTGATCCGAATTTAAGGTCTGCCGTAGCTGAAAAAGATGAAGACACAGGACCAAATGCAGGCGGAGGCACGGGAGCTGGCGAAGGAGATACGCCTGGAAACGGCGGGGGCGAACCCGGAGATGGAGGAGACAACCCTGGCGATGGAGGCAGCAACCCCGGTGATGGCGGTGACAAGCCCGGCAAGGGTGGCGACAAACCCGGTAAGGGCGGTGGCAAAGGTGGCCATGGCGGTGATAAGCCCGGAAAGGGCGGGGCCAAAGGCAACAACGGTGGTGGGAATGGCTCAGAAGGTGCCAGCCCCGGGCGTGGAAAGAATGCCAACAACGACGAAGGCTGATTGAAGGGGCTGTCCTTCTCCAATACGAAGAAAGGCGGCCTGCGTGCCGCCTTCTTCAACAAGAAATCAGTGCAAATCCATGCAGAGACTTGGCACCAACAAGTGCGGATGTGTCAGCTGACGCTTTCTTCTTCAAGGTGCAGCTTCATCTCGATGAGCACCTGCTGCAGCATGCTGGTCTCTTTCAGCAAGCGCTTTGCCTCGTTGACGGTGATGATGCCATCTTCGATTGCGGTCTGATATTCGGTCATCAGCATCGCAAAGCGTTGGCTTAATGCAATGACGTCAGAATTCACGCCACCGGTACGAGGGCCTTCTGAATTCCGACCGTTATAAGACAGGGTGATACCCTGCAAATCGGCCAGTGCCGAGGTGACATGCGGGTAAGCTGCGGCGTTTTCCAACTGCGCAACAGCATCCACAGGCATGAAGCGGTCAACGTGTTCGGCATTGTCTGAATAATATCTTCCCAGGGTGGCTTTGGATTTACCAGTGATCTCGCACGCGGCTTCGATCCCGACATCCTTTACCAATGCCTCGGTATGCTTTTTCAGATAGGCCCCGATATCTGCCATGTTGCTACCCTTGTTACCTGCGTTCCTGTCCCCCGCCTGTCCGTGCCGGGGGAAAGGGTGGGGAAATTTCCCATATTCGAGTCATAATTGAAATGCCATAAATTGACTATCCCTCAGATATGCAGGGATTTTGTGAGTGAGTGGCGGCCGTTCGTGCCGGTAAAGAGTGATTGCAGGGCAATATTACCGCTTTGCAAAGTAAATAGGCCAACTATAGGCCGAAGACGCCGCTGTTGCGGGCGCGAGGTTATCCATCCCCAAGAGCAACTGCTCGGCCTCTGCTGCTGTAATGGCGGCGTCGCTTTCGCCGTACATGAGACCGCTTGCCCAGACCGATCAGGCGAATTAGACCCACGGCATGGCAAAGCTCTATTTCAACTATTCGACCATGAACGCGGGCAAATCGACCGTGTTACTGCAGGCCTCGCACAACTACCGTGAACGCGGTATGGATACCTATCTTATGACCGCTGCCATCGATGGGCGCGCGGGTGAGGGGCAGATCGCCTCGCGAATCGGAATTTCCGAACAGGCGGATAAATTTCACCCCGCCGACGATGTGTTTGCCATGATCGAAAACCGTCTGAAACAGGGGCAGATTGCCTGCGTGTTCATTGATGAGGCCCAGTTTCTGTCGGAAGAACAGGTCTGGCAGCTTGCGCGTGCTGTAGACGACCTGAAGGTTCCGGTGCTGACATACGGATTGCGGGTGGATTTTCAGGGCAAGCTCTTTCCGGGATCTGCCACACTTCTGGCATTAGCTGACGAGATGCGCGAAGTGCGAACCATCTGCGAATGCGGCCGCAAGGCGACCATGGTGATTCGTCAGGATGAGAACGGGAACGCCATCACCGAAGGGGCCCAAGTCCAGATCGGCGGGAACGAGACCTATGTTTCGCTCTGCCGCAAACACTGGCGCGAGGTTGTCGGCGACTAGACCGGGTTGGGCAAGGCTCGCCCGGCAACAAATGCCGCCACATTGTCCAGCGCCATATGGCCCATATCGGTGCGCACCTCTTCCGTTGCCGTACCCAGATGCGGCAACAGCGTCACATTCTGCATCTCACGCAAAGTAAGTGGAACTTCGGGTTCGAATTCGTAAACGTCCAATCCGGCACCAGCGATCTGCCCTTCTCGCAAAGCAGCAATTAACGCTGTCTCATCTATGACTTCACCGCGTGCGATGTTGACCAGAAATCCATCGGGTTTCATCGCCTCCAGCACTTCGGCGTTAACCAGATGGCGCGTTTCAGTCCCGCCGGGAACGGCTAATACAAGAAAATCTACAGACGCCGCCAATGCGTCGAGATTGGGAAAGTACTCAGTTGGGAAATCCACCTGCTTTGGGCTACGCGATTGATACGCGACGCTCATGCCAAATCCAAAATGACAGCGTTGAGCAATCGCCTGCCCAATCCGCCCCATACCCACGATACCCACCTTCTTACCGCTTACATGATGGCCCAGCATTTGCGTCGGGTGCCATCCTTCCCAGCCGCCTGATCTAACCAGACGCTCCCCCTCACCCGCACGGCGCGCGGTAGCCAACAGCAGAGTCATGGCAATGTCTGCCGTGGCATCTGTAACAGCGCCGGGCGTGTTGGTTACCGAAAGGCCTGCTGTCCGCGCAGCGTCCACATCAATATGATTGTAGCCAACGCCGAAATTTGCCAGCAGTTTACAGCGTGGCTCAGACGTTTGGGCAAACACCTGTGCCGAAAACTGATCTCCGAGCGTGGGGATAACGACATCAAATTCGGTCAGCGCGCGCACCATCTCGTCTTGTGTTAGAGGCGAGGTCGCCTCACGAATTTCGACGTCGAACTCTGCTCGGGCGCGGGCTTCGACAGCCTCAGTCATTGGGCGGGCAATCAGCAATTTCATTAGTGCATCCGCCCCCCGGTAGGAACCTCTCCGTCCGGCCCGATCAGGACGATCTCTCCGTTTTCGTCCGGAAGACCCAGCACCAGAACCTCGGACATGAACTTGCCGATCTGACGCGGCGGGAAGTTCACAACAGCCATCACTTGCTTGCCCACCAGAGTCAACGGGTCGTAATGGGCGGTGATCTGGGCAGACGTCTTGCGCTCACCTATCTCATCACCAAAGTCGATCCACATCTTGATCGCGGGCTTGCGAGCCTCTGGATATGGTTCAGCACGGACGACCTCGCCAACACGAATGTCGACTTTGAGAAATTCGTCAAATGTGATCTCACTCACGAGACAGCTCCTTGGATCGGTTGGTTGCGGCTTTGACGGCACGATGCAGCAGGTCTGGGAACCCTTCCTCTTCGTGCATAAGCACCTCAAGCGCTGCCTGCGTGGTGCCATTGGGCGAGGTTACATTGACCCGCAATTGCGAGGGATGCTCATCTGCGGCCATCGCCAACGCCCCTGCCCCGGCTACGGTTGATTTGGCCAACTTCATCGCCAGCTCAGGCGGCAAGCCATGTGCTTCACCTGCTTGTGCCAGCGTTTCAATTAAGTGGAAAACATAGGCCGGACCTGAGCCACTAACGCCAGTGACGGCATCCATCTGCGTCTCATCATCAAGGCGCACCGTTTCGCCAATCGCCGAAAGCAATCCCTCGGCCAATACAATATCGGCATCCGAGGCTTCCGAATTACCAATCAGCGCCGTAATCCCCTGCCGAACCGCTGCAGGTGTGTTTGGCATTGCTCGGATGATGGGTGTGTCCGCACCCAGAACGTTTTCGAAAGTGGCCAAAGATGTGCCGGCAGCGACCGAAATGAACAGACTATCGCCACCGCCCAGCGCCTGAATGGCAGGCAAAGCCTCACCCATCATTTGCGGCTTAACGGCCACCAAAACCACCGCGGGGGATTCGGGAAGGGGCGTGTTTATGTTGACGCCCTGCGCCTTCAGCCAGTCAGAGGGATAAGGATCGATCACCCAAACCGATGCTGCGGGCAGGCCATGTTCCAACCAACCCGCAAGCATCGCTGAACCCATCTTGCCGCATCCCAGAAGCACCAACCCCTGTTCGGCAACGCGTGAGATATTCATGATTGCCCCTCCCCTATGGTTTGGGGCAAAGCTTTACGCGCGGCCGTAAGCCTCTGCAATGGCGACTTGCATTGCCTCTTCGGGATCACGGTTGCCCCAGGTCACCAGTTGGATCGCGGGGTAGTAGCGCTCGGCGCTCAGTACCGCTGCGGTGATCATGGTATCGATTTGTTCCGGGCTGGCGGTCTGACCACCGGCCAGTACCAAGCCATAGCGATAGACCATCAATTTTTGATTGGCCCAGTAGGTAAACGCCCCGGCCCAACACTGATCATTCATCTTGTTCAGCAGTTCATAAAGCTCGGTTTCACGCTCGGCTGGAGGCTCCATCTCGAACGAACACACCATGCGCAGCGTTTCGTCGTAATTCGACCAGGCCAGTGTGATCGAGTATGTGCGCCACTGTCCTTCAACAGCCATGGCAATCTGATCATCCCCGATCCGGTCAAAATCCCAGTCGTGATGTTCTGCAAGATGTTCAACAATGTCGATCGGATGAAGGTCTTCTTCGAGATACTGCTCGGAAAGGGCCATAATGCCACCTCACTAATCTCTAGCAATTTGGGGCTGGCAGCGCCCCAGCGCTAGTTGCCTGCTCTACAAGCCGGGCTTCCCCAGTCTGTCTGTACTAAATATGGTGCGACGCACGCCGGGTTCTGGCAACCCTAATTATTGGGGATAACAGCAATAAGTTGTGGACAGTTGGCAACGCCGATCAAAATATTGGCGTCTCACGCAGCTTTGTCTTGATTATTTTCTGCAAGGCGGCATCATACACAACACCGCACAATCCAAGTCTGGATTGCGCGGCTGATCATCTTTGCCTGAAATTTGCGATTCAGTCGGACTTACTTGTCCAGCTTCGCTTCAAGTGCGGCAATACGCTGTTCAAGCGCGGCATTTTCTTCGCGCGCTTTTTGCGCCATGGCCCGCACGGCATCAAACTCTTCCCGGGTGACAAAGTCGCGATCAGCCAGCCAGCGATCCATCATCGACTTCATCGCATTTTCAGCTTCTTCCCGCGCCCCTTGCGCCACGCCCATGGCGTTGGTCATGAGTTGAGACATATCGTCCAGAATCTTGTTACGGGTTTGCATGGGCTTTCTCCGATTTCACGATTGCTCTCTATATGGGTAAAGAATGGCCCGGGCTCAAGGTTGACTTGCCCCGTAAACCCCGGGCAATGAGACGCACATGCAGGCTGTACTGAATTTTCCCGATCTGTCACCCGACGTTTTCTCGATCTCTGTGTTCGGGATGGAGTTTGCGCTGCGCTGGTATGCGCTGGCCTATATCGTTGGCATTCTGATTGCTTGGCGCGTGGCGCTGATGGCGCTGCGGCGACCTGGGCTTTGGACAGACGAGACACCCCCGATGCGTCCCGACCAGCTTGAGGATTTGGTCACCTGGATCATTCTGGGTGTCATCCTCGGGGGCCGTTTGGGTTTCGTCCTTTTCTATCAGCCCGCCTACTACCTATCGCACCCGCTGGAAATCCTGATGGTCTGGCAAGGCGGCATGGCGTTTCATGGCGGCCTGCTGGGCGTGATCATCGCCAGCTATCTGTACGGTAAGCGCAACAAGATTCCGCTTCTCTCGCTAGCCGATCTGGTCGCCCACACGGTGCCACCCGGGTTACTGCTGGGGCGGCTCGCGAATTTCAGCAATGCCGAACTTTGGGGGCGGCCCAGTGAGCTGCCATGGGCGGTGATCTTTCCCGGCAGCGCGGCACAGGATTGTCCCGGCGTTGTGGCCGGAATGTGCGCCCGCCATCCTTCGCAGCTGTATGAAGCAGCACTTGAGGGGCTGCTTCTTGGTGCACTCCTGATCTGGTTGGCCTATCGGCGTGGCGCGTTTCAGAAACCCGGTCTGATTATGGGCGTGTTTCTTGCAGGCTACGGCGCTTCGCGGTTCCTGGTCGAGTTCTTTCGCCAGCCGGACGCCCAATTTATCACACCCGGCAACCCGCTGGGGCTTGCATGGCATGTGGGTGGGTACGGCTTGACCATGGGGCAGCTTTTATCATTGCCGATGATTGCACTTGGCCTTTGGTTTGCGCTGCGGGCGCGGCGTAGATCATGAATCTGAAGGATCTTCTGCTCCTCCGCATTCAAAATGATGGCCCCATGACCGTCGCCGACTACATGACCGAATGCCTGATGCATCCCGAGCATGGCTATTACGCGACCCGCGACCCGCTGGGCGCCCAAGGTGATTTCATCACTGCTCCGGAAATCAGCCAAATGTTCGGCGAGTTGATCGGTTTGTGTCTAGCGCAATGCTGGCTTGATCAGGGCAAACCCGAACGCGTCGCACTGGCAGAGCTTGGCCCCGGTCGTGGCACGCTAATGGCAGACATCTTGCGCGCGACAAAAGGTGTTCCCGGATTTCATAACGCGATCGAGGTTATGCTGTTCGAGGCCTCTCCGGTCTTGCGCAGCATCCAGTCCAAAACCCTGCAGAGCTATAAACCCCAATGGGTCGAGGCCATTTCTGATCTACCTGATCTTCCGCTGTATCTGGTGGCAAACGAATTCTTCGATGCTCTTCCCGTACGTCAGTTCCTGCGTGACGGCGAAGGTTGGCGCGAGCGATTGGTCGGGGGTGACGGCACTTCACTTGCATTCGGACTTGGCGCGCAGACCCCTCAGGCTGCACTGAACGAACGATTACAGGATACACAGGATGGCGATCTGGTCGAGTTATGCGCTGCTGCATCCTCCATTCTGAGCAGCGTCGCGGGGCAGATTTCACGGAATGGCGGGGCTGGGCTCATCATCGATTATGGCGACTGGCGATCTCTTGGAGACACTTTGCAAGCCTTGCAGACACATAAAACAGTCGACCCATTGAACCAACCCGGCCAGGCTGACCTGACAGCGCATGTCGACTTTGAGGCATTGGCGATTGCGGCGCGCGCTGCGGGCTGTGTCCATTCAAGGTTGACACCGCAAGGGGTGTTTCTTGAACGACTAGGGATCACCGCGCGTGCTCAATCTCTTGCTGCCCGGCTCAGCGGGTCACAGCTTGAGGCGCTGATATCCGCACATCGACGGTTGACGCACCCGGATGAAATGGGAAACCTATTCAAAGTACTGGGCCTATATCCGCAACACGCTGCACCGCCACCGGGACTGGAACCATGACATTGGAAATCCTCACATCTGATATTCTGTCCCCTGTACGACACGGGTTCTTCAGTCGTCGTGGCGGCGCCTCGTCCGGTATTTATGCCGGTCTCAATTGCGGAACCGGATCGACTGATCTGGCCGAGGCCGTAGCCTTGAATCGTTGGCGCGTTGCCCAGGCCATGGAAGTCACCCCAGAGGGCTTGATCGGCGTGCATCAGGTGCATTCTCCGACCGTAATCACCGTGGACGGACCAATTAATGGCGAGAAGCCCAAAGCAGACGCAGTTGTTACGGCGACGCCAGGCCTCGCCCTGACGATATTGACGGCGGATTGCCAGCCAGTTCTATTGGCTGATTCTGACGCGAAAGTGATCGGTGCGGCGCACGCGGGTTGGCGCGGAGCGTTAGACGGCGTTCTAGAGGCAACTCTTGATGCGATGGAGGGATTGGGGGCCACACGGGCAAACACTGCAGCGGTTATTGGTCCAACCATTTCACAACGTGCATACGAAGTTGGCCCGGAATTTCTGGACAGCTTTGTCGCTGACTCATCGGAAAACACGCGTTTCTTCGCAAATGGCGAAGGCGACCGCCTGCACTTTGACTTACCCGCGTTTGGCCTGCACCGTTTGCGTCAGGCCGGTGTTGGACAAGCTGAATGGATTAAGCACTGCACGTATTCTGACCCTGATAGATTTTATTCCTATCGGCGTTCAACCCACGCCAATGAGGTCGATTACGGCAGGTTGATTTCAGCGATCAGGCTGTAGATCTAGCCCGAATTAAGGCAACTTCGCCCAGATTCTGCCACATTTATTGTGTTTATCTGTCACAGAATCGTCTCAAATTTTCACCAATGCTCAGACGGTTACCCGAAATTGGGGCAACTGAGCGTTGGCGTACGTAGCCAAGAGGTAACTAAAACCTTCTTATTGTCCTGAATTCATCCCGGATCAGCCTTATCGGTGCCGCAAAGCCGCATCACATTTGGTCGACATACAGGAACCGGGCGTTTCGCCCCAACGAAGCAGGATGATGAATATGAGAATGAAATCGCGCTTTCTGAATGCCGTGCTTACGGCCATTAAGGATCAGGAACCAGAAATGCCCTGGAAGCGGGTTTCTAGTCACTCTGTCAGAGTCGCGCGCCGCCTGGCGGCCAGACGCTGACAAGCAACCCCATGGGACCAGCTGCCGGTCTCAACGGGCAAGCCACATACCGGGTAATGCTCCGGTTCGGTATGTGGGGTCGCGATCGAGATTGCGACCATGTTTCGGAGCGTGTGCGTGCGGGCAATTGAAGCCTGCAGTTTACGAGTTTGTCTGGGGGGTCATGAAATTGACCATGAACATTGGTGTTTACTTTTCGCGGCGCTGCGCACGTGCAGCATCGACCGGTGTTTATCCCTTTGATTAAAGACAAAGAACATTGCCGTTTGGCGCAGTTGCACGGGGGTTCAAAATGCCCGGACGGTATTTAGAGGAGACGGAATATATGGCTATTCCAAATTCTCTGGCACAAGCTGCCAGAAACGCGGTCGAGACGTCAGCGCTGTTGCGCGATGTGCCTGGGCCGTCAACAAAACCTAAGGCCCAACTTCGAAGGTACGAAGTTTCTTGCCTGCTGGAAAATGGGGATGTTTCACAGACAAGGCATATCGCACCGGCCTTACCGATGTTCGAAGATGCGTTTTGCGCCTTTACACGTGGCTCGTTGGTCGAGACAACGCATGGTCCAATGGCCATTGAAGACCTGATGCCCGGTGATGATGTTCTTACTCAGGACGGATCATCCGAAACGGTGCTTTGGAAGGGGTCTGTAACACTAATCCCGGGGCGCGAAGATTCGCGTGGACGGACCCGTCCGCTGACCCGAATTATGGCCGACACCTTTGGAATGCAGAAACCAATGTCGGGCGTTATCGCTGGTCCCGCAGCACGCCTGCTCGCGACACCAGCGCATATGCGCCATTTGCATGCCGGCCAACCTATGCTGACACCCGTGAATGAGTTCCAAGACGGTACGAGCGTAATTGAAACACTACCGCCGACTCCGGTCGAGTTGTTCCATATCTGCGTCGCGCGACATTCGGTCATCCGGGTTGATGGTCTGCAATTCGAAACCTACCATCCCGGCGTTAACGCCGTACGGATGATCAGCCACTCTTTGCGATCGATCTATCTGAATCTATTCTCACATATCGAATCACTGAACGATTTTGGCCCATTGCTCTTGCCAAGGGCCGGAGATGGTGAAATTGACGCCTTAACAGCGTGAAATGGTTAACGATTACTGCAAGTGTAGAGGCATCATGCAGATATTAGTAATTTGGGCACTATCCCTGGCTGTGGCAGCGGTGCTGTCACCATGCGCGGTGGATCAATCTGGCATCAGGGTCAGGCCGTCTGGTTCATCCGGTCTTCCAGTACGTCAAATGGTACGCCTGGCTCGTCTTTTGCGCCTCGGATAACGAGCGAGGTTTTCACGCTGGCAACGTTTGGCGTCGTTAGCAACTCGCCCGTAAGAAATTGCTGAAAACTGCTGAGATCCGGTGCAACGCATTTCAGGATGAAATCCACTTCGCCGTTCAGCATGTGGCATTCACGGACTAAAGGCCATTCGCGGCAACGGTCTTCAAAGGCACTGAGTTCGGATTCAGCCTGGCTTTCCAACCCGACCATCGCAAAAACCTGCACCTCGAATCCAAGTTCGCGGGCGTTCACATCCGCATGGTAACCATGGATATAGCCCGAATCCTCCAATGTCCGCACCCGTCGCAGACAGGGTGGAGCCGATATTCCAACGCGTTTGGCAAGTTCAACATTGGTCATTCGGCCGTCGGCCTGCAGCTCCGCAAGAATCTTGCGGTCGATTTCATCCAATCGGGTCGCGACCATCGAATGCTCCTAAATTTTTCCGGTTGTTATATCAGCAGCCCCGGTGGGCGCAATAATATTTCACGACTGAGCAATTTTCGTTATCTCAAATGTATGTTCGCCCGATCATCCTGTCATCAGTCGCATCACGAGCTTGCAATATGAAAGGGCTTTAAGCTCTGCGTTGTGGTCGCTATATCGATCCGGATTGGAAAATTGCCCTAAAAGGCAGATCGAGTGGGGATACCATGGCTGAAACACGACACACAAAGGTTTTGATCATCGGATCGGGACCGGCCGGATACACTGCTGGCGTCTATGCAAGCCGCGCCATGCTGGAGCCGATTCTGGTGCAGGGGATCGAGCCTGGAGGGCAACTGACCACTACTACCGAAGTCGAGAACTGGCCCGGTGACACCGAGGTGCAAGGGCCGGATCTGATGGTGCGGATGCAGGATCACGCCAAGGCCATGGGATGCGAGGTCATCGGTGACATCATCAACGATCTGGACCTCAGCCAGCGCCCCTTCACGGCCAAGGGTGACAGCGGCACAGTTTATACTGCCGATGCAGTAATCCTGGCCACAGGCGCGAGGGCCAAATGGCTCGGCCTGCCATCCGAGGAAAAATTCAAAGGCTTTGGCGTCTCGGCCTGTGCCACCTGTGACGGTTTCTTCTATCGTGGGCAGGAAATTGTGGTAATCGGAGGTGGGAACACCGCGGTGGAAGAGTCGCTGTTCCTGACCAATTTTGCCAGCAAAGTCACGCTGATCCACCGCCGCGATGAGCTGCGCGCCGAGAAGATTCTGCAGGACCGGCTGCTCAAGAACGAAAAGATCGAGCCGCTGTGGTTCCATGAATTGGACGAGGTCGTTGGCACCGATGCTCCGCTGGGCGTCGAAGGCGTCAAGGTCAAGAACGTCAAAACCGGAGAGATCACCGAAATCCCGTGCAAAGGCGTGTTTGTCGCTATCGGTCACGCCCCGGCGAATGAACTGGTTAAAGACACCTTGGAAACCCACATGGGGGGCTACGTCATTACCAAACCGGGCACGACCGAGACCTCGGTTCCGGGCGTCTTCGCAGCCGGGGACTTGACCGATCATGTGTATCGTCAGGCTGTAACGAGCGCTGGCATGGGTTGCATGGCTGCGCTGGACGCCGAGCGGTTCCTGGCGGAGAACGACTAGAATGATCACAGAGTTCTCCGGCCCGGTCTGGAGAATTCTGTTCCGCAGCCAATTGGGCATCCCATTGGCACCTGCCCGCGCACCCGAAGGCCGGTTTCATCATTCCGGCCAATTCGCCCTGTATGCTTCACTAAGCGCAGAAGGAGCTGGGATCGCCATACGGCGTTATGTCTCGCCATGCGATCCACCGCGTGTAATTCAACAGTTTCAGGTTTCCGCAGCGCATTTGATGGACTTGCGGGGGCGCGCCGATGTCTCGATTGTCTGGCAAGACCTGCGGGACAACGGCACCCCTTCCCCAACTTGGCGATTTTCGGATGAAGCACGCGCAGTTGGCGCGGACGGGCTGTTGTACAGTTCGCGTTCGCGGACCGAACTTAGCCATCTCGTGTTGTTCAGTACTGGGGTCAATTTGATACAGCCGGCTAGCACGCCTAACGATTGGCGTCCCGAAAGGTAACCTTGACCGGCGCACACCGCCGTATCAGGATCGTTTCAAGCAACGCGACGAACAGGTAAGCTTTTGGATAACGCACTTTGGCGCGGCGGATGGATGAGCCGGCTCAGAATCGCAAGCGGCCTCGTGCTGTTTGTCTTTGCGTTCTTTCACTTCATCAATATCGGCCTCGGTCTGTTTCACACCGACCTGCTGCACGGGATGCAGGGCGGGCGCAAAGCTGTCAACCGCCATGAGATCGGCAGCATCGTGATATATGGCGCATTGCTGATGCACATGGGTCTCGCGCTGGTCTCGCTTGCGCAGCGCCGTACGCTCAGGATGCCTTTCAGCGTCGCGCTTCAGGTTATTCTTGGCCTGTTGATCCCGCTGCAGCTAGTCTCTCATCTGGTCCAGACCCGCTATGCGCATGAGATTTTCGGGGTGAATGATGAAATGGGGTACATCATCATCCTGATGTGGCCCAGCACCGCGATCTGGTTCCAAAGCCTATTGCTGCTGCTGGTGTGGATTCACGGGTGTATCGGGCTGCATATGTGGCTGCGGCTGACCACATGGTGGCGCGCGCTGGTTCCATATCTGATCGGCATCGCCGTCTTTGTACCGGGCTTTGCCTTCGCCGGTCTTCTTACCGAGGGGCGGCGTATCTGGGCCGATTTTGCTGACCCCGATCTGCGAGAACAGTATATCGAACACTATAACTGGCCCTCGCAAGACGAGTTTCAGGCCCTGTTTGCAGTCAAAGATTATGCGCAGTGGGTATTCTGGGCCGCGCTGGCGCTGACCGGAATGGTCTATCTCGGGCGCAAGCTTTGGCGGCGGCGGCATTCGGTGAGGGTACGCTATGTCAACGGTCCCGAAGTCGTGTCAGAAAAAGGCATGACCCTTTTGGAGATGTCGCGCGCAAACGGCATTCCCCATACTGCGCTATGCGGTGGCAAGGGGCGCTGCACGACCTGTCGTGTTGTGGTTGAAGAAGGCGCCGATCAGTTGCACCCGCCTACCGAAGTCGAAGCCCGCAGTCTGAAAGCCGTCAGCGCGCCCAAAGGTACCCGCCTTGCCTGTCAGATGCGGCCGACCGACCCGCTCACCGTGTTTCGCGTTTTTCGCCCGGACGGTGCGCGCGATCGTGCGCATGCCAGTCAGGGGCAAGAGCGGCAATTGGCAGTTTTGTTTCTGGACATGCGCGGATTCACCGCCCGCACGACCGGGCAATTGCCGTATGACATCGTGTTTCTGTTGAATCGTTTCTTCGACGCAATCGTTCCCGCGATCACCGCGCAGGGCGGAGTGGTTGATAAATATATGGGCGACGGTCTGTTGGCGATGTTCGAAACAGCCAATGCCGCAAGTTCAGCAAGTGCCGGTCTAAGGGCGGCGGCTGGGATCGGGCGGGCATTGGAGCGTTTCAATCAACAGCTTGAAGCAGAAGGCAGCCAGCCCGTACGTATTGGCATGGGCCTGCATCTTGGTGATCTTGTATTGGGCGAAATTGGTGCCGCGAAACACGCGCCGCGCACCATCATAGGAGACGCGGTAAATGTTGCCAGCCGACTAGAGGCCGAAACCAAAGCGCTGGGGGTCGAACTTCTTGTATCGGACAAGGTTCTGGACGCGGCGGGGTTGCAATGTGATCCGCGCGATCTGCGGGAATTCAGCCTGCGGGGTGTCTCTGAACCTGTCCCCGCCCTGCCCGTCAGACACGCAGCCTACCTTGAATCGCAAACCACGCCCCTGGAACAGATTGCCTGAGAATGCGCCTAATGTCTTTGAGCAGCGGGATTTTTTCAATAACCTGAAACAAAAAAACAGAAAATCGTTCCATTTCGGGAAAAAACCGCGCATATCCTCCTTTGTTTCTACCGGTCTATGGACATCGCACCGAGGTCGGGGCAAATGCCTCACTAACACCTCTGTAACAACAGAAAACTACACTGCGATAAGAGATTTCCTATGACGATGCTAAGCAATCTGGCCCCGATCCCTGAATTATACGTTTCTTACGAATCCGCACAAAAACTGAAGGTCGAAGCAGCCGACCTAACCAGTTGGGACCTAAGCCCCCGACAGATCTGCGACTTGGAACTGCTTATGAATGGCGGGTTCAACCCGCTCAAAGGTTTCCTGAGCGAAGCCGACTACGACAACGTGGTCGAAAACATGCGCCTGGCCAATGGGACGCTGTGGCCAATGCCGATCACGCTGGACGTTGATGAGGAATTTGCGGCGGCCATCGAACTGGGTCAGGACATTGCCCTGCGTGATCAGGAAGGCGTCATTCTGGGCACCATGACAGTGACCGACCGCTGGACGCCGGACAAGGCACGCGAGGCCGAGAAGGTCTTTGGTGCGGATGATGATGCCCATCCGGCGGTGAACTACCTGCACAACGTGGCAGGCAAGGTTTATTTGGGTGGCCCTATCACTGGCATCCAGCAGCCAGTTCACTATGACTTCAAAGCCCGTCGCGACACGCCAAACGAATTGCGGGCGTACTTCCGCAAAGTTGGCTGGCGTCGGATCGTCGCGTTCCAAACACGCAACCCTTTGCACCGTGCGCATCAGGAATTGACCTTCCGCGCGGCGAAAGAGGCACAGGCCAACTTGCTGATCCATCCCGTGGTTGGCATGACCAAACCGGGTGACGTGGATCATTTCACCCGCGTGCGTTGCTACGAAGCCGTGCTGGACAAATATCCGGCCTCAACAACCTCGATGTCGCTACTGAACCTTGCGATGCGCATGGCTGGCCCGCGCGAGGCAGTCTGGCACGGGTTGATCCGCGCAAATCACGGTTGCACCCATTTCATCGTTGGTCGCGACCACGCCGGTCCGGGCAAAAACTCGGCTGGTGAAGATTTCTATGGCCCCTACGACGCGCAGGACCTGTTCCGAAAATATCAGGACGAGATCGGCGTCGAGATGGTCGACTTCAAACATATGGTTTACGTGCAGGAACGCGCCCAATACGAGCCGAATGACGAGATTCTGGACAAGGACAACGTCACGATCCTGAACATCTCGGGCACGGAACTGCGCCGACGTTTGCGCGAAGGGCTGGAGATTCCGGAATGGTTTTCGTTTCCCGAAGTTGTACAGGAATTGCGCAATCGTTTCCCGCCGCGGTCTCAACAGGGTTTCACAGTGTTCTTCACGGGCTTCTCGGGCTCAGGCAAATCCACAATTGCCAATGCTTTGATGGTCAAACTGATGGAGACCGGGGACCGTCCTGTCACCCTGCTTGACGGGGATATCGTGCGAAAGAACCTGTCCTCTGAGCTGGGCTTCTCAAAAGAGCACCGCGACCTGAACATCCGCCGCATCGGTTATGTGGCCAGCGAGATCACCAAAAACGGCGGTATCGCCATCTGTGCGCCGATTGCACCTTATGCCACCACCCGGCGCGCCGTGCGCGAAGAGATCGAACAATTCGGTGCGTTCTGCGAGGTACATGTGGCCACCAGCATTGAGGAATGCGAGCGCCGCGATCGTAAAGGCCTTTATAAACTCGCACGGGAGGGGAAAATCAAGGAATTTACAGGAATTTCTGACCCTTACGATGTACCTGAAAACCCTGAGCTTAGCGTCGAGACCGAGAATGTCGAAGTCGATAACTGCGCCCATCAGGTTCTGCTGAAACTGGAAAGCATGGGATTGATCGCTGCCGGTTGAGCACCTCGTAAAAGTCACGGCAGCCTCCGTCATTCGGAGGCTGCCACATTCGTCTGAAACACCCCACGTTGCCTGATCTGGTGAAAACCGAATATAGATTGAGCAATCGAATGATCGGGTGTGGTCAGGTCACTGAATGGCGCAGCCTCTGCCAACTATCGCCGGCTTCTGGTACGGTTCGAATTTATCCTGGATCGAGGCGCTTTGCATCCAATCCTATCTCGATAACGGTCACGAGTTCGTTCTATACACCGCCGAACAGATCGATGGTGTACCAGACGGTGCCGTAATTCGCCCTGCATCTGACATACTCTGGCCTGCTCCGTTCGATCTTGAGAATAACGACAGACATCGGATCGCAGTTTTCTCAGACATCTTCCGGCTGCATCTGATGCGGAAAACCAGTTCTATCTGGGTTGATATGGACGCGTACTGCGTCAGGCCATTTGAGTTCGAAGGCCCTTATGTCTTTGGATCCACTTCCTCTGGATCACTTCCCAACGAGGTTCTCCGGCTGCCGAGTGAGTCACAGGCACTGACGCAGATGTTGGAATTTGTGGCGGCCGAAAACCCAACTCAACCATGGCGTGGACCACGCTTGCACCGAAAGAACCGCGATCGTTCCATGCGTGGAGAAACATGGGGGATCGAGACGCTGCCCTGGGGATGTTCCGACCCCAAGGCGCTGACTCATTTCATGAACAAGACGGGTGAGGATCGCCAAGCAAAACCGCCAGATGCGTTTTATCCACTTGAACGGCAAGAGCTTTGGAAACTGCACGCCCCGAACATCGCGCTGACAAAGTTTGAGGGTGAGCGGACCTATTCAGTTCATATCTACGGCCATCAAAAGAAATGGCTCGCAAGTCAAAATGCAGGCCTGCCGCAGAGAGGGTCATATCTGGAAAGGATCTGCGAAAGGCATTCGATTGATCCGGCTTCGCGACCAATCATTCAGGCAGATTGGATGAAGCAGTAAGCTGCGACAGACCCAATGCGCTATGACACCCCGTCAGGCAGGTCCACCTGCCCACGCATCAGCACATGGCCGCGCCCGGCAACTTTGATTCCAGTCATGGCTTGGGAGGGCCCAACCTTCGTAACGCGCGCCTGGCCGGGCCGCCCCATATCGTGCCCCTGCTCAGCGATAAAACAGTCCTTCTTCATCAAATCATATTTCCACAGATAGGCCGCCATCGCGCCAGTCGCCGAACCCGTAAACGGGTCTTCAGAAGGACTTGGCGGCGCCATCAAAAGGCGCGAAAATGTATCACCTTCCGCCGTTGCGCCATCGAGCGTGACCAGAAACGGCTCGGCCATGTCGGACCCCGAGAATCCAGCCCTTTCAGCAATTCTTCCAAGCGAATCCACGTCAAGCTTAGCCGCACGCAGCGCTGCGTGATCGCGCAAAACCGTGATGCAGAACGGCAGCCCGGTCGAAACGAATTGAGGTGGAGAGACAATTGCAGCCTCAGGCAACCCGATAGCAGCAGCAACCAATTCGGCCGGCACCTGATCACCAAATTGCGGAGCGACCTGCGTCATCTCAATTTCATCGCCATTAAGATCGATCGATACGATCCCTGCCCCGGTTTCCAGCGTCAGCGCGTCGCCTTCGAACAGGTCACGCGAACGCATTGCCGCAACGGTTGCGATTGTCGGATGCCCAGCAAACGGGATTTCCCGGCTGGCAAGAAAATATCGGACTCGGACGTCGGCAACATCTGATGGCCCTGTGAAGGTGCATTCAACCAATGAGGTTTCGCGCACGTAAGACATGCAAACCTCATCCGTCAGGCTGGCCCCGCCATGCACGACTGAGCAGCCGTTACCGCCAAAGGCCCGATCACTAAATGCGTCCACCCAGTCAAAATCATACCAGCTCATGATGCACACTCCTGCTTTGCCGACTGCGGCAAGATCACCGTAGTCGAGGCAAATGTCACGTCATTTCAGCAGAGTGCGGAGCCGGTTCAGTGAACGGCCACGGGCGAAAGATCATGCTCCCGTGCAAGCACAAAGGCCAGTTTGCGGTCGGCCACCAAAGCCAGTTGCTGACCATCGGAATCGTGAACCGCATAAAGCTGATCCAAGTCGCCTGCCTGCTCGCGCACGTCGCGCGGCAAATCGGCCACATCGACCGCCTTCACATAGACAATCCGGTTGCCTTCGGTGTTTATCTCAATCGGTGTGTTCATTGCTCTTACCCCTTCTTGATGTTGATTGTCTGAACCACGGTTTCTGGCACGGCGCGGGTCAGATCCACATGCAGCAGACCGTTCTCCATGATCGCCTCGCCCACTTCGACACCATCTGCCAGCACAAACATTCGCTGGAATTGACGGGCCGCGATGCCGCGATGCAGGAAAATGCGCCCTTCACTGTCGTCGCGTTGACGGCCCCGGATCACCAGTTGGCGATCTTCGATGGTAATCGACAGGTCCTCTTCCGCGAAACCGGCCACTGCCAGTGTGATGCGATAGGAAAAATCCGAGGTCTGTTCGATATTATAGGGCGGGTACCCTTCATTTCCGGCCTTTGCAGACCGTTCCAGAAGGCGTTCCAACTGCTCGAACCCCAAAAGATGCGGGTATGAGCCTAAGGTAAGTTTCGACACGTATTTTCGTCCTTCTTTGTCAAAGCGACGTTTTGTGCGGCCCCGTTCTGGCAACCGCGTATTATAGAATATGGGAAGATACAGGGATGTCCACAAGGTCTGGCCGGATAAAGCCTGACACACTATCTTGTGTGTAAAGCACCACATGAGCTACTGAGTCGCCAATGAACGCGCCCACCGATCTTTCGATGAAAACCGATGAAGTCCTGCGTGTTGAGTTGGAGGTTTTTCGCCGCCAGCACCGCGATCTGGACGAGGCAATTGAAGCTCTGCAGGCCAAGGGAACCTCGGACCAGCTGACGATCAAACGACTGAAAAAGCAGAAACTGCGCCTGAAAGACATTATTCGTCTGATCGAAGACCGTTTAACCCCAGATATCATCGCCTGAAGCGCGTGTACCGCATTGCCACATAAGTGGATTTGGCTATAGTGCGCGCTCTTTCCGAAGGCAGGGGCACAGTAGCTATGAGCGATGTGAAAGTAGGGATCATCATGGGCAGCCAGTCCGACTGGCCCACGATGAAAGAGGCCGCCGACATTCTGGATGAATTGGGTATCGCATATGAGGCACGCATCGTCTCGGCTCATCGCACGCCAGACCGTCTTTGGGACTATGGAAAATCCGCTGTTTCGCGCGGCTTAAACGTGATTATCGCAGGTGCGGGCGGCGCAGCGCATTTGCCCGGCATGATGGCGTCAAAAACCCGCGTACCGGTGATTGGTGTGCCTGTGCAGACACGCGCACTGTCGGGCGTGGATTCGCTCTATTCGATCGTGCAGATGCCCAAAGGCTTTCCGGTGGCGACCATGGCGATCGGCTCGGCCGGTGGGGCCAATGCGGGGCTGATGGCTGCGGGAATACTAGCGCTACAGGATGCGGCACTGGCGGATCGGTTGGAGGCTTGGCGCGAGGCGCTCTCGGCCTCGATTCCCGAGGAACCGCAGGGATGAGCCGCATCGGCATCATCGGCACCGGCCACATCGCGGCGCCGATTGCACGATTAATGGCTTCAAAAGGTCATGAAATTTGTGTCACCGAGCGCAACGCGCAGGTTTCCGAGGCCTTGAAGGCAGAGCTTGGAGTCGGCGTCGGCACTCCGCAGGAGGTACTTGATGGCTCAGACATCGTGTTCCTCTGCCTGCGCCCACATATTGCAGAAGACGTTCTAAGCCCGCTGACCTTTCGCTCTGATCAGCAGATCGTATCTGTGATGGCTGCGGTGCCTCAGACCCAGCTTGCAACACTATGCGCTCCAGCATCAAATTTCGTGCAGACCATCCCGTTGGGATTTTTGCAGACCGGAGGATGCCCACTCGCCGCCTACGGCAATGATCGCTTGCTGGCCGAGTTATTTGAGCCAGAAAACCCCGTGGTAAAAGTCGCTGACGAGACGGCATTGAACGCCCATTTCGCAATCTGCGCCATGGTGCCAGGCCTACTGGATCTGATGGCAACCGGTGCAGGATGGCTGGCCGAGCAAACCGGCGACGAACACGGTGCCGAGTTCTACATCACTCAACTGATGTCAGGTTTCCTTGAAGCCACGCAGAAAGGGCAAGCGGGTCAATTGGCTACAGAGCGCGACGCACTTGCGACCGAAGGCACGCTAAGCCTTCAGATGACAGATACCTTGCAGTCCGAGGGCGCGCATGATGCTTTGCGCAGCGCTCTTACAGCGATTGGCAAACGATTGGAGACGTAACGATGGCAGATATGCTCCCGACCGGTGCAACGATCGGAATACTGGGCGGTGGCCAGCTGGGCCGTATGCTGTCGGTCGCCGCAGCACGACTGGGCTTCAAGGCTCATATCTTTGAACCAGGTACGAACCCGCCCGCCGGACAGGTGGCGGATCGTGTCACAACCGCTGCGTATGATGATGAGAACGCTCTCAAGGCCTTTGCGGAATCGGTAGACGTCATCACCTATGAATTCGAAAACATCCCCACTCAGGCGCTGGATCTGCTTGAAGCACATCGCCCAATCCGCCCCGGCCGTGAGGCGCTGCGGGTCAGTCAGGACCGGCTGACTGAGAAGACCTTTCTGCGAGGTCTGGGCCTTAAAACTGCGCCCTTTGCAGACATTACCGATCTGAACAGTCTGCAGGCTGCAATTGATGAAATCGGCACCCCTGCGATCCTGAAAACCCGCCGCTTTGGATATGACGGCAAAGGGCAAGCCCGCCTGCGTACACCCGACGACGCCGAGGCAGCTTTGGGTGATATGGCAGGTGCGCCGTCCATTCTGGAAGGGTTCGTGGAATTCAGCCATGAAGTGTCGGTTATCGCAGCGCGTGGCCTCGACGGTCAGGTCGCCTGTTTCGATCCCGGAGAGAACGTGCATCGTGACGGTATCCTGCATACGACCACAATCCCAGCACGCCTGTCTCCGGCGCAACGAACAGACGCTGTTTTACTCGCAGCCAATATCCTGAACGCGCTGGATTATGTTGGCGTGATGGGAGTTGAACTGTTCGTGACGCCTGAAGGCTTAATCGTGAACGAAATCGCGCCTCGGGTTCACAACTCGGGTCATTGGACGCAGAATGGTTGTGCCGTAGATCAGTTCGAGCAACATATTCGAGCAGTGACAGGTTGGCCACTGGGCGACGGGCAAAGGCACTCGGACGTTGTGATGGAGAACTTAATAGGTCACGACATGGACCGCGTGCCCGAGCTTGCGCGTGAGCGGGATATCGCGCTGCATCTCTACGGCAAGACCGACGTCAAGGTGGGCCGCAAGATGGGGCATTTCAATCGTATCGTGCGTTAGAAGTAATCGCGCTGTCGCTCGATGCCTCTGGCGGGGATATTTTTAGCCCGATGAAGCTGGGATCAGCTTAGAAACCGCGTAGCGACATCGCCGGACATGTAGCTGACGCGCCCACCTGACAAAGTGGCCGCAACACGTTGGGTTGCTGCATCCAATATTACAAGATCAGCGCGTTTTCCGGGCTGCAGTACTCCACGATCCTTGAGGCCCAGAACTTCTGCGGGACCCGAAGAAACCAAAGCCCAAGCATTTGTGAGATCCAGCAAACCGGATTTAACCAGCATCAACGCAGCACGGCGTGGGCTGGGGTAGTGGTAATCCGATGCCAGCGCATCACACAGACCCATTGTGATCAGGTCCAAAGCACTGGCATTCCCTTTATGCGAACCGCCACGAACGACGTTTGGCGAACCGAGAATGATGTGATCCCCACCCGCTCTGGCGGCTTCGGCGGCTTCAAGCGTTTCGGGGAATTCCGAGATCATGACACCGCGATCGCGCCAGACCGTACGATCCTGAGAAGTGGAGTCATCATGGCTGCCCAGTCGTATGCCTCGTTCTGTGAGTTTAACGCAAAGCCCATCCAACGCAGCTGGCACCTCGGTACTGCGTGCGTGCATTGATAGCAGCATATCAAAATGGGTTTCCGGATTACGCCCCGCCTTCAACGCCTGCCCCGTCAGACGCGGTGGTTTGCGCCCTTCCGCCAACCGATCATGAGGCAGATGATCGTTTAGGACCACGTAGGGGACCTGCCAGCTTTCAATGAGCTCTGGCAGCCCCTCATAGTCGTCCAGCATATGGGTTTCAAAGCGTAGCTGTGGGATCAGATCTGTCACCACATCATCACGGACCGCCGCGATGGCCTCGAAGACTTGCCCGGCAAATTCTGGTCCGCGCACGCCACCTTCCCAACTGTGAAACTGCGCCAGAACAGCGGTCGTAATTCCGTTTGCCGCCAATTCCGCCTCAACCGACAAAATGCCCTCTGCCATCTGCTTCATCGCGCCACGACGCGGTGCGATATGGCGTTCGAACCCGTCGCCATGCAGATCTATGATCCCGGGCAGAACAAAATAGCCCGACAAATCAATCTGCCTCCCTGCCCTGCCCGACTGTACAAGACCGTCTGCGATGGACAATTCACCGCTCGTAAGCCCATTCTCCGGCATCAGAACATCTGCGCCGGTCAATGTCAGTTCCAATGAGCTCATTGAGTGCGCTCCGATTCGGGTTCCGAGCAATCTTCGCCCAGACAGATCTGATCGATGATATCCATCACCCCATCAAGCCATGTGATCTGGGGATCAAACTGTCCGAATTCGATAAAATGCAGGGTCTGCGCCATGACGCGTGGGTTATTCATCATGAACGTATGGGTAACCGGCAGGACAATATGATCTGACATACCCTCAACCTTGGTAGTCTCAATTGAGACCTTGCCGTCATCGGGCCCGTCAATAAGAGACGAAAAAAGCGGATTTAAAGAATTCTCTCCCGCAATCACCCCCAGATCGAAGTCGACAGGCGGCAAGCGGCGCGGAATGCCCTCGGGGCCTGTTCCCAATGCCAGACCGGCGGGTCCATTCAGAAAACCGAACACCTCCCAAGCGCCAAGCTCATCTACCAGTTGGCTGCCTTGGTTCGGGGGGCCAAGCATAACGACGCGCCCAAGTTTCTCGGGTTCATTATCCTGCAACCAATACCGTAACAGAATGCCTCCCATCGAATGGGCCACGACGTTCACCGTGTCGTCACCACAGGCCTCGAAAGCATCGGGCAATGTCTGGTTGGCGAGCTCGGGTATCGGCAAATCTGTCGATGGGTAACCCGGCCTGATTACCGTATAGTCATGGGCATGGAAAAGCTGCTCCATGACGGTAAACGAAGCCTCGGTACGCGCAAGCCCGTGGAGCAGCACGACGCATTTCGCCTGTACCGCCAAGGGAGCAATAGTAAGAAAGATCGCTGCTACAAACTTCATACCCGCCAAATAAGACTTAACCAAAGTTGAGAAAACCCCTAGTCGCCGCGCCGCCGCGTCACTGCCAGCGCAATTCCGCCCAGCACAAAACTTGCTCCTAGCAACAGCCGTAGGTTCGCAAACTCTGATAGCAGAATGATACCGGCGGCAATGGCGATGACCGGAACGCTGAGTTGTACGATCGCGGCGACAGCAGGCGAAAGCTGCGGCACAACGCGATACCACAGCGCATAGCCCAGACCGGACGTGACGCCTCCGGATAACGCCGCCAATACATAGCCTAGCGTCGTCATATGCCAGTCACTGCCCATTAGGAACAAGGCGAGTGCCGTAAATGGCAAAGCCACAATGAAGTTTGCAGCAGTTCCCGACAACGCGTCTGGTTCTGATCGCCCAGAGATGGAATAGATAGCCCATCCAATCCCGGCAGCCGTCATCATACTCGCACCCAACGGATCGACCTGCACCGGCCCGGCAGGCCAAAGGACAAATACCAGACCGCCCAGCGCAACCCCGGCACCCAGTAGCTGCCGCATCATGGGTACCGAGCCAGTCAAAGCCCCGATGGCGAACATCGTGATCTGCACCACTCCAAACAGGATCAATGCGCCAAGCCCTGCATCGAGCGTCAGATAGGCGACCGAGAATCCGATCATGTAGAGTAATAGCGACCCTGCCCCAGCTATGCGCCGGCGGCTAAACACTGGGATTGTGCCGCCTCGCATAGCCACCAGTGCAGCCAAAACCAAAGCACCAGACAATACTCGGACGACAGCAAATCCCGCCGGATCACTGGCACCGCTATCAATCGCGAGCCGATTTAGGATCGAGTTTGCCGCGAAGGCGCACATGGTCAGTGAGGTCAAAAGAAACAGGCGCATATCAACGGCATAGAGGTTTCAACGCGGTTTGCACACTCACTTTTCTGCGCGAACACAGCACGCGGCTCGCCGTGTTTATCAGCGCAAACTAAAACGGGGCCGCCCAAAGGCGACCCCGTCGATAAGCACTATGGCCCAAGCAGCTTACATCATGCCGCCCATGCCGCCCATGTCGGGCATGCCGCCGGCAGGTGCCGCGCCTTCTTTGGCGGGCTTGTCAGCAACCATTGCTTCGGTAGTGACCAGCAGGCCAGCAACCGATGCCGCATCTTCCAGAGCGGTACGGACAACTTTGGCCGGATCGATAACGCCGAACGAGAACATGTCGCCATATTCTTCGGTCTGAGCGTTGAAGCCGAATGCTGCGTCGTCGCTTTCGCGAACCTTACCCGCAACAACCGCACCGTCAACACCTGCGTTCTCGGCGATCTGGCGCAACGGCGCTTCGATTGCCTTGCGAACGATGTTGATGCCTGCGTCCTGATCGGCGTTTGCACCTTCCAGAGATTCCAGCACCTTGCCCGCCTGAACCAGCGATACACCACCGCCAACAACAACGCCTTCCTGTACGGCAGCGCGCGTTGCGTTCAGAGCATCGTCCACACGGTCCTTACGCTCTTTCACTTCAACTTCGGTCATGCCGCCGACGCGGATAACGGCAACACCGCCTGCCAGTTTGGCAACGCGCTCTTGCAGCTTCTCCCGGTCGTAGTCCGACGAGGTTTCTTCGATCTGAGTGCGGATCTGTGCAACACGTGCTTCGATCTCGGCTTTCTCGCCAGCACCGTCGACGATGGTGGTTTCGTCTTTGGTGATTTCGATCTTCTTGGCGGTGCCCAGCATGTCCATGGTGACGGACTCGAGCTTCATGCCCAGATCTTCGCTGATAACCTGACCGCCGGTCAGGATCGCGATGTCCTGCAGCATGGCTTTACGGCGATCGCCGAAGCCCGGTGCTTTGACAGCAGCAATTTTCAAGCCGCCGCGAAGTTTGTTGACAACCAGAGTTGCCAGCGCTTCGCCTTCAACATCTTCAGCAATGATCAGCAGAGGCTTCTGCGACTGGATCACTTGTTCCAGCAGCGGAACCATCGGCTGCAGCGAGGACAGTTTCTTTTCGTGCAGCAGGATCATGCAGTCGTCCAGATCTGCGATCATCTTGTCTGCGTTGGTGACGAAGTAAGGCGACAGGTAGCCACGGTCGAACTGCATACCTTCGACAACATCGGTCTCGGTTTCCAGACCTTTGTTTTCTTCGACGGTGATAACGCCTTCGTTGCCAACCTTCTGCATTGCGTCTGCGATCTGCTGGCCAATTTCGGCTTCGCCGTTGGCCGAGATGGTGCCAACCTGAGCAACTTCTGCGCTGTCTTTAACTTCACGCGAGGCGTCTTTGATGCCTTCAACAACCTTGGCAGTTGCCAGGTCGATGCCGCGCTTCAGGTCCATCGGGTTCAGGCCAGCAGCAACCTGCTTCAGACCTTCGCGAACGATGGCTTGTGCCAGAACGGTTGCAGTGGTGGTGCCGTCGCCGGCTTCGTCATTGGTGCGGCTGGCGACTTCTTTCACCATCTGCGCGCCCATGTTTTCGAACTTGTCTTCCAGTTCGATTTCCTTGGCAACCGAAACACCGTCTTTGGTGATGCGCGGTGCGCCGAAGGATTTGTCCAGAACCACGTTACGGCCTTTGGGGCCCAGGGTCACTTTAACAGCATCGGCCAGAACATTCACACCGGCCAGCATGCGGTTACGGGCATCGGTGTCAAATTTGACGTCCTTTGCAGACATGTTGTCTCTCCTTGAGAAAATGTATTGAGATGAAGATCAGAGAAAGCGCTTGGGCTTACTCGATGATCCCCATGATGTCGCTTTCTTTCATCATCAGCAGCTCTTCGCCGTTGACCTGAACCTCGGTGCCCGACCATTTGCCGAACAGGATCTTGTCACCAGCTTTTACAGCCATCGCGATCAGTTCGCCGCTGTCCTTGCGCGCGCCTTCGCCGGTTGCGACGACTTCGCCTTCGCTGGGCTTTTCTTTTGCGCTATCGGGAATAATCAGACCACCAGCGGTTTTCTCTTCGCTTTCTACGCGACGAACCAGCACACGGTCGTGAAGCGGTTTCAATGCCATCTTTGCAGCTCCTTGGGCTCAAAGTTTGTTTATCCTCCCCTCGCCGACTGACGAGGCGTTAGCACTCGGGTCTCATGAGTGATAACGACGCATAGCTAGGGAGTAACCCAAAGTGAGTCAACAAGCTGCATGAATATTTTTTGCAGCTTAAAGAATCCAGAGTAATTGGTTTACTCAAAACCCCGGCAGACTAATCTGGTCGCACCCTTGATTGAGGCGGAAACTTTGATGCCTAGATGCCAGTTCCTTGCCGCCGCGAATGTGCTTTCACTTGCTCTGATCATCTGTTTCGCCGCTATGGCGCAGGCCCAAACCCTTATCCAAAACACCCGATTATGGGAGCACCGCTTGGACGCGCGAATTGGCGTCCTTCTGTATGAAACTGACGCTGCTTGGGAAGTCTCGCATCGGGCCGATGAGCTGTTCCCGATGTCCAGTACATTCAAGCCACTCTTGTGCGGCGCGATTTTGGCAGGTGTGGATTCTGGTGCAGTAGACCTGTCAGAAAATGTGGCAATTCAGACATCAGACCTTGTGGAATACTCACCAGTTACGAGCGAACACGTTGAGACGGGAATGACAATTGGTGCGTTATGTCAGGCAACCATGACAATCAGCGACAACGCAGCGGCCAACCTCTTGTTAAAACAACTGGGCGGGCCAGCCGGGCTGACCGAGTTCCTCCGGGCAACGGGCGACGGCACTACACGCCTGGATCGTTGGGAGACTGCCCTGAACGAAGCCACCCCTGGCGACCCGCGTGATACAACGACACCACGGGCAATACTGGAGACAATAGAACGGCTGTTATTCGACGAGGTGCTTTCACCCGCCTCAGCCGCGCAGCTTGGGCAATGGATGATTGATGATCAGGTGGCCGACGGGCTTATCCGCGCTCATCTGCCAAATAGTTGGATAATTGGCGACAAAACCGGAGCAGGAGGTTACGGCAGCCGCGCGATCATCGCCTTTTTGCAGACACCTGAACCACGAACATATATGGCAGCCATCTATCTGACTGAAAGCGATGCGTCATTTCCTGAACGCAACGCGGTCCTCTCGGACATTGGCCAAGCGATGATCGCCGAGATTAGCGCACGGATTGACTGATCACCTTTAGCACGCGGCAAGTCGGCTATTCCGCTTCTTCCCAGCTATATGCCCAATGTTTCAATCCTTCGACCCCCGAGGCAGATAGGGCATATACGCCTTTCTCCACCTTATCGAACCAGCCGTAGTGGTTGTCATACATCAGGCGCGTGGCTGTTTGGACCCCCGTCGCCTTTGCCACCGTTGCCCCTTTGACCGCGCCATGTTCAGCCAGATGTGCCGCGCATTTAAGCGCATCTTGCCGATAGGCCGTCACAATACCATGGCGCGTGGCACCGCCTGCATTCGGATCGCCCTGCAGCCTCTCAAACTCGCGCAGCAATCGCTTGGCTTTCACCTTGTCTTTGCGTGGCGTATATGGGCCAGGGTCGCATTGAACCTCAACCGTACCATCCGGGCGCACGGTGATCAGGCCAAGGCCCAAACGGCGACACATCGCCAGATTGTCCTTCAAAGCCCGTCGCGCCATTCGCCCTTTAGGCTTACAGACCCCGATGTAGACTTGATCGGTCACTTTCAGGCGCGTGATGGCCTGATGAAACAGCGCAAGGTTAAAGCGCAGTTTGAGTTCGACGATCACCAAGTCTTCGCCATCGCGTACGGCCATGATGTCGGCAGCGCCGACCTCTCCTTTCACGGTATAGCCCTGTCGTTCCAACAACGCTTTGATTGGAGGGTAGAGATCTTGCTCAAGCTTCATGAGGCCATGCTATGCGGTTTCGCGCAGATTGCCAGCCGCTGCTTGATAACAAACCACGTTGCAGGCGGTAAGAAGGCAGGGGTATGAATTGGGCATCGTCGCAAGCTGCGGAAGGAATCCCATGCGTCTGCTCAGCATTTGTCTTTGCCTATTATTTCCTATCACCGCGCAAGCAGCATGTGAGGGGCGAGATCTGAGGCTTGATCTGCCGACCGAAGCTCAGGCTGAGCTGGACGAGACGCTTCGCGCTATTCCATTTCCGGAAGGCAATCACTGGATCGCCACGAAGGACGACACTGTGCTGCATTTGATCGGCACTCTGCACACCAACGATGCGCGAATGGGGCCAGTGGTTGATAGATTGGCGCCAATCCTGAGCCAGGTCGACGCGTTCTACTTTGAAGTTACAAAGTCAGAGATGGAGGCTTTCGAGAAAGACCTGGCCGAGGACCTCAGCCCGGTATTGATCACATCAGGGCCGACTTTGATCGATCTGATGTCAGAAGAAGATTGGGCCGCGTTATCACAAACGCTGGCTGATCGCGGGATCCCCAGTTGGATGGCTGCGAAGATGCGCCCTTGGTTCCTGAGCATGATGCTTGGCATTCCGCCTTGCCTGATGAATACCCCCGATTTCGATCGGGGCATGGATACGCGCTTGACCGAATTGGCCGATGAACATCAAATTCCTCAGTATTCGCTCGAACGCATCGAGGACTTGATTGTCATGTTCGACAGTCATTCGTTGGAAGATCAGGTTGCCTCGCTGACCCGGATGTCAGGCGCACTGGAGGCGGGTGACGATCAAATGATCACCATGGCGAATGCGTATATCGAGGAACAGCACGCCGCAATCATGGAATTGGCCAAGATACAGGGGCTTGAAGCATCAGGACTGACACCCGAGGAGTTTGATGCCGAATGGCAGAGTTTTGAGGATCAGCTTCTGGTACAGCGCAACGCAAATTGGATGGAAATAATTTTGAGCCTGAAGGATCAGACCGCAGTCATCGCTGTTGGGGCCGGACATCTAAGCAATGACTACGGCTTGCTAAACCAGTTGCAACAGGCGGGATACACCTTGGAGCGCGCTGAATTCTAGGAAATCAGACCAAGGGTCGCAGCACCTTTCCTTCCAGGTGACATCCGGGATTGACCACCCTATAAGGCGCGCAAATCCACATTCCTCAGGACACGCGACATGACAACGCTAGTTTTTGGCCATAAATCTCCCGACACCGATTCCACCGGCTCTCCGATCCTGTGGTCCTGGTATCTGAACGAAGTGAAGGGTGAGCAGGCCCAGCCTGCATTGCTGGGTGAACCCAACACCGAAGCGGCGTTCATGCTGGAACGCTGGGACCTGCCCAAGCCTCAGATCATCGAGGACGTGGCAGAAGATGCGCCCGTTATCATCGTCGACACCAACAATCCGGCTGAGTTACCGGCCAGCATCAACAGCGCCGACATCCGCGCGATCATCGACCACCACAAGCTGGTTGGCGGACTTGAAACCAAAGGCCCGATCGATATCACCGTGCGCCCACTGGCCTGCACGGCAACCATCATGGTCGACCTGATGGGTGACGATGCCGCCAAGATGCCTGACGCCATCAAAGGTGCAGCGCTGACCTGCATCCTGTCGGACACGCTGGAGTTCCGCTCACCCACCACCACCGCCCATGATCGTGCCGTGGCCGAGAAATTGGCGGCTGAGCTTGGTCTGGATGTCGCGGCCTACGCCGCCGACATGTTTGCAGCGAAATCGGATGTCTCGTCTTTCTCGGACGCCGAACTGATCCGCATGGACAGCAAGGAATACGAAGTCGACGGCACCAAGTTCCGGGTCTCGGTTCTGGAAACTACAGCACCCGGCGTCGTGCTGGATCGCAAGGACAGCATCGTAAGCGCGATGACCGATGTGGCCAAAGAAGACGGTGTTGATCAGGTGTTGCTGTTCGTGGTCGACATTCTGAACGAAGAGGCGACCCTGCTGGTTCCAAACGATCTGGTCAAAGGTGTCGCCGAGAAAAGCTTTGGCGCAACTGTGGATGGCGACGCGGTTGTCCTGCCGGGCATCATGAGCCGGAAAAAGCAGATCATTCCAAACCTCAAAGTCTGAGTTTAGATCATCAAAGGCGCTCGAACCGGGCGCCTTTCTTTTTGCGAGGCTCTGCCTCGCGCTCCGGGATATTTGTGGCCAGATGAACAAGGGAATCCTGTTCCCTTCAGCACGCCCAAAGCGGGACCTCTGGCAAATCTGGCCGGGCTCTGCCATAGGCTTGGTATCTTGCATTCCCTGTTCCACGAGGCGCGCCATGACCCAAATCGTTTCTTCACTTGCGGAAATCTCCGACAGGTACAAAGCGCTGTTCGTTGATTTGTGGGGGTGCGTTCACAACGGAATCACCGCCTACCCCGAGGCCGTGGCTGCCCTGCAAGCTTATCGGCAAAAAGGCGGCACTGTGGTTCTGGTGACCAACTCTCCCAAGCCCCGAGCCGGTGTTGCAGTGCAGCTAACGCAATTCAACGTACCTGCGGACGCCTATGACACCATCGCGACCAGTGGCGATTCGGCACGTTCTGCGATGTATCGCGGGACGGTTGGTGAAAAAGTCTACTTCATGGGCGAATGGCAACGTGACGCGGGATTTTTTGAACCTCTGAAACTGCTGGATCATCCTATCCATATCGAGCGCGTGGCGCTGGACGAAGCTGAAGGCATTGTGTGCTGCGGCCCGTTCGACCCGATGGCAGACCCGGATGTAAACCGGCCCGACTTTCTGTATGCCAAGCAGAAAGGATTGAAACTGCTTTGCGCCAACCCTGATATCGTCGTGGACCGAGGCGAAACACGCGAGTGGTGCGCAGGAGCTTTAGCCCGGCTTTACAGTGAGATGGGAGGTGAAAGCCTGTATTTCGGCAAGCCGCACCCGCCGATCTATGATCTGGCACGAAGAAGGCTACAAGCAATCGGAGTCGACGCCTCGGATTCCGAGATACTGGCGATTGGTGACGGGCCCCAGACAGACATCGCGGGGGGCATGGGTGAAGGCATTGACACCTTGTTCATCACCGGGGGACTGGCCGCTGCTGAAACCAAAACCGCACATCACCCGGATGAGGATGCATTGCGGGTCCATAACGAAAAAGAACAGATTAACCCAACCTTCTCGATTGGCCGTTTGAGATAGCAAAAAAGACTTGATTTTCTGCGACTGCGAAGTAATAAAGTTGCCGACGAGCGCCAAAAGATAGTCTTTTGTTGCTCTTTCGATCTCGGATGAGGGCAGCATGTTGGACAACCTTCCACGCGGAACGATTTGTATCGAAGACATCGAAATGGGAATGTCACGACACTTGCGTAAAGTGGTGACCGATGAAGACATTGAGATGTTTGCTCAGGTTTCGACCGATCGCAATCCGGTTCATCTGGATGATGACTATGCCCGCGATACGATTTTCGAAGGACGCATTGCGCATGGCATGCTGACCGCTGGCCTGATCTCTGCCGTGATCGGGGAGCAGCTGCCCGGACATGGAACCGTGTACATGGGACAGTCGCTCAAGTTCCTGGCCCCGGTGCGTCCGGGTGACATGGTTTATGCCGAGGTCAAGGTGATCGATATCGATTTCTCCAAACGTCGGGTTAAGCTGGATTGTCACTGCGCAGTCGACGGTAAGAAAGTGCTGGTGGGTGAGGCCATGGTGCTGGCACCAAGCCGCAAGTTCGACTGATCACGCAGCTTAGCCGATCTGCGGCTTGAACCTTACGGGCAGTCCCGCTAGGCAATCCTCATGCAGATCATTCGTGACTTCCAGTTTGTCGAGCCAGAAGATCGTGGTGCCAGCGTCGCCATTGGAAACTTTGACGGCGTCCATTTAGGGCATCAATCCGTCATTGAACTTGCGCGCAATGCTGAATTGAATGCACCCTTGGGGGTCATGACCTTCGAGCCGCATCCACGAGAGTATTTTGCCCCAGAGGCTCCGCCCTTTCGTCTGATGCGCGGCAATGCACGCGCGCACCGGCTGGAAAAGCTCGGCGTGCAGAAGCTTTATGAACTTCCCTTCAATTCGGCGCTGGCGGGAATGACCCCTGAAGCTTTCGCCAGAAACGTCATATGTGATGGTCTGGGGCTGTCTCATGTTGTCGTAGGCGCTGACTTTTGTTTCGGCAAAGGACGCAGCGGCAACCCTCAGGACCTGGTTCGCTTCGGCGAAGTGATGGGGTTCGGTGTAACCATCGCGCCCCTGTTGGAGCGAACCGAGAATGTGGTTTCATCGACCGCAATCCGTACAGCTTTGACCGAAGGGCGTCCACGCGATGCGGCAACAATGCTGGGACACTGGCACCGGATTGAGGGTGTGGTCATTGGAGGCGAGCAACGCGGACGAGACTTGGGATATCCGACAGCCAATATGTCGATCGAAGGGCTGCACCCTCCGAGATTCGGTGTTTATGCAGTTCTGGTCGACGTCCTGGATGGCCCGCATCAGGGCAGCTATCACGGGGCGGCATCGGTCGGGACCCGGCCCATGTTTCAAGGTGAGGTTCCCAACATCGAAACATTCCTGTTCGATTTCTCAGGCGATCTCTACGGTGCCACACTGTCCGTTGGTCTGGTCGACTATCTGCGGCCCGAAATGACATTCGACGGCCTTGACGGGTTGATCTCGCAGATGGATGCCGACTGCGCGCGCGCGAGAGAGATATTGGCCAATACATGACCAAGGACCCAATCGATCGAGCTGGCCTCGTGCACCGGTTCTGGGAACGCAAGCCGCTGCGCAAGATGAACCAGCGTGAGTGGGAGGCCCTGTGCGATGGCTGCGGCAAATGCTGCCTGAACAAACTGGAAGACGAAGATACTGGCGAGGTCGCCCTGACATGTGTTGCCTGCCGTCTTTTGGATGACGAATCCTGCCGATGCACACAGTACGACATCCGGCACCAGTTTGTGCCTGAATGCATCGTCATGACACCCGACAACATCGACAGTCATGCCTATTGGTTGCCCCAGACCTGCGCCTACCGACTGCTGTGGGAAGGCAAACCGCTTTACGACTGGCACCCTTTGGTATCAGGTACGCCAGACAGCGTTCATACCGCCGGAGTTTCCGTGCAGGGGCGAACCGTATCTGAATTCGAAACACCCATGGAAGAATGGGAAGACTACATCATCGAGGAGCCGAGCTGATGCATTTTGCCTCTGACAATTCCGGGCCTGTTCATCCCGAAGTTCTGACCGCGTTGGCCGAGGCCAATCAGGACTATCAGATGGCTTACGGCGCGGACACTCTGATGAATGAAGTGCGAGACCAGATCCGAGGTATTTTCGAAGCTCCGGGTGCCGCGGTCTATCTGGTCGCTACGGGAACGGCGGCGAATTCACTGGCGTTGGCGACGCTGAGCAAGCCGTGGGAAACCGTATTCTGCTCACCCGTCGCTCATATTCATGAGGATGAGTGCAACGCGCCCGAATTCTACACCGGCGCAAAGCTAACACTGGTGCCGGGTGGCGACAAAATGACACCCGAAGCGTTGACCAAGTCCATTGAGGGGGAAGAAACCCGCGGCGTTCATGGTCCTCAACGCGGGCCTGTCTCGATCACTCAGGTGACCGAGCGCGGCTCGGTTTACTCGCTGGCCGAACTACAAGCCCTATGTGGTGTTGCCAAATCTTTTGGATTGCCAGTGCATTTGGATGGCGCTCGTTTCACCAACGCTCTGGTTGCCCTAAATTGCTCACCCGCTGAGATGACATGGAAAGCCGGTGTTGATGCGGTCAGTTTTGGCGGCACCAAAAACGGGCTGATGGGAGTCGAGGCCGTAATCTTCTTCGACGAAAGCAAAGCATGGGAATTCGAGTTGCGACGTAAGCGCGGTGCGCACCTGTTTTCCAAGCACCGTTACCTTTCGGCCCAAATGGCCGCCTACCTAAAGGATGATCTGTGGTTGAAATCTGCCCACAAGGCCAATGCCAACTGCGCGCGTCTGGCGGACGGGTTGCGAGCGGTCGGCGCAGAGTTCCTGCATGAACCCCAAGCCAACATGGTATTCGCCAGCTTCCCCCGCGGCCAGCACAAGCGCCTGCACGAGGCAGGCGCTGTCTATCATCTGTGGGGCGACACGCTGGCGGGTGAAGACGAAAGCGAGATGCTGGCCTGCCGCCTGGTTTGCGACTGGTCCATCGGAACCGAACAGATCGACCAGTTTCTAAGCCTTCTTTAGTCGGGCGCGTCTGCCCGGCTATTTCATCTCAGCGAGATGACGGTCCAGGTCGTCAAGACGGTCTTGACCCCAGAACCTTTGACCGTCCGGTGTGATATAAAACGGCGCGCCGAATACACCACGATCCACGGCCTCTTCAAGATTGGCGGCATAGGTTTCCGCACCTACCAGAAGACCGCTATCGGCAATACTTGGATTAAACCCGGCCTGTTCCAGGCAATCGCGGATAACGCCATCGTCGGCGATGTCCTTTTCTTCTGCCCAGCACGCTCGCAGGAAAGAATGGCACAGCTTTCCGACATCCCCTGATCCATCCTGAATGGCCGCAATCACGGCATATGAGGACGGCGCCATATTCGTAGGCCAGTGCGCGGGTTGCAGGTTCAGCGGCATATCCAGATTACGCGCTTGGCGTACCAGTTCCTGCGCGCGGTATTCGATACGTGAGATATGCCGATCTTTTGGAGGCACTCCCCCGGTTCGGCCGAACAGAGCAATGATATCCAGCGGTTTATAATTGATCGTCGCACCATGCTTGGCTGCAATCTCTTCAAGTCGCATCCCCGCTAGGTAGGAATAGGGCGAGAGTGTCGCAAAAAAGTAGTCAATCTGGGCCATGTTCACTTTCTCCGCTGCGTTATCTTTGCGGGACGGTAGACCCATGCTAAGCGGTGTCAACATCACGAATCTGTCACATTGCCACTGCTGCCCGGGGAAAATCAGCCGATGCCGACACTTCACGAACCCAAGCTTATCGCTGGGAACGCCAATCTTCCGCTTGCCGAAACCATTGCCCGCCGCATGAGCCTACATCGCGGCGTTGACCAGGGACTGGTCGATGCGCGGGTCGAACGGTTCAACGACGGCGAGATTTTCGTTGAGGTATTCGAGAACGTGCGCGGCGAGGATATGTTCATCATCCAGCCGACCTCGAATCCGGCCAATGACAACCTGATGGAGTTGCTGATCATTGCCGATGCCCTGCGCCGTTCGTCCGCGGCCCGCATCACTGCTGTGATCCCCTATTTCGGCTATGCCCGACAGGACCGCCGCACTAAAGCGCGCACACCAATAAGTGCCAAGCTGGTGGCTAACATGCTGACTGGCGCAGGGATCGAGCGTATCCTTACGATGGATCTGCACGCCGCCCAGATTCAGGGCTTTTTCGACATGCCGGTGGACAATCTCTATGCCTCACCAATCTTTGCCCTGGATGTGAAGAAGCAATTCAAAGATCAGATGGACGATCTGATGGTGGTCTCGCCAGATGTTGGCGGAGTAGCGCGCGCCCGCGAATTGGCCAAACGTATCAACGCTCCGTTGTCGATCGTTGACAAGCGCCGCGAAAAAGCCGGTGAAATTGCTGAGATGACAGTAATCGGCGACGTCAAAGACAAGATCTGCCTGATCGTGGACGACATCTGCGATACAGCTGGTACACTATGTAAAGCTGCCCAGGTTCTCATAGATAATGGCGCCAAAGAGGTGCATTCCTATATCACACATGGCGTCATGAGCGGACCTGCAGTTGAACGTGTAACCAATTCGGTCATGAAGTCTTTGGTGCTTTCGGACACAATCCAACCAACAGCCGAGATCGAAAAGGCCGCAAATATCCGCATCGTACCTACGGCTCCGATCTTCACGCAGGCGATCCTGAATATCTGGAACGGCACCAGCGTTTCATCCCTATTTGAGGATAAGACGCTGACCCCGATTTACGAGTCGCTCTATCACATGGACTAATCAGCAAAGCTGCTGACCACAGCTTCTGCCATTTGATATCTTGACGGCCTGCTACTCGGCGACCGTCATGATTTCATCCAACGGCTTTTTCATCTTTGCCACTTTCGGTACCTTCGCATCTTCACTAGGATGACCAACCGCAACGATCATGATCGGTTTTTCGTGATCAGGGCGATCCAATAGTTTATTAAGGAATTTCATAGGGTTGGGTGTATGGGTCAGGGAGACCAACCCAGCGTGATGTAATGCCGTTAGCAGGAAGCCAGTCGCAATACCTGTACTCTCAGGCACATAGTAATTCTTGAACCGTACCCCATCGTCGAAATGGCCCCATCTCTGAGCGAATATCACAATTAACCACGGCGCATCTTCAAGGTGCGGCTTCTGGTCATTTGTCCCAATCGGTTCCAGCGCTTTCAGCCATTCATCCCCGGCACCGCCATCATAGAACTTGCGTTCCTCTTCTTCCGCTTCCTCACGAATTCGGCGCTTCATCTCGGGATTTGAAATTGCGACGAAGTGCCAAGGCTGATGATTAGCCCCTGATGGGGCGGTTCCTGCGGCCCGAATACACTCTTCAATGACTGCGCGTGACACAGGGCGGTCCGAATAATCCCGTACGGTATGGCGACGCTTCATCTTGTCATAAAATGCCAGCGCCTCACTCAACATCTCGTCATCCGGCATGTCCATACGATCAGGCAGATTCAAAGCTTTGTATTCAATGTGCTCGCGTGCAAACACCGGCAAAGTCCTCCGTATCCATCGCGCGTCGCAGGCGCTTTTTCCGTTATGGTACGGCTGTCAAAAAGGTGCAATCTCCTCTTACGTGCAATACGGACTCAGGAGATATTCCAATCATCCTCATGCGCTACCTCGCCGATCGCTGTCCAGGATACCCGAATTCTGGCAATGCGCGTATCAGACCAAGTCCGAAACACAGCATTAAATCCCTCGGGGGTAATATCTTCTGCCTGCACCTCAGCTCGCAGCGCAGATGACGTATCCACATCCCAAAGCGCCACACCGATCTGCACAAATGGCACTGATCGAAACGCCTCTTTGAACCGAATGGCGGTTCGGCGTTCGCGCGCGCCTTGCCCGGTCCACATATCTCCACCGTCGGCGAAATCGGAAAACAAAACGGATTCGCCCTGATCAATACCGATGGGATGGGTCAGAAATTTCTTCATCGTGTCGTCTTTTCTTTCAATTCCGGCACCTTACCCTGCACCTTTGACGAAATCACGACAAAAAAACGGCCCCGCAAAGCAGGGCCGTTTCGAATGGGTTGAGATGAACCTTTATAAGCTCATATGCGTTCCAAGGGCTTCCATATCAGCCAGCAACTTAGCTGCATCGTCGACTATGGATTGATCGTCACCCGCTTTCGCGGCCTCATGCGAGGCTCGGGCTTCCGCGATCAGGTCATCCATATGCGACCGGGTCACTTCCGCGACCGGAATGGCTTTTTCTGCCAGAACAGAAAGGCCATCGCCGTTGATCTGGGCAAACCCGCCGGTGACCAGGTATTCGCTGGCTCCTGCAGGTGCCTCGACCTTCAGGATGCCCGGGCGCAGCGTGGTAATTGTAGGGGCATGATCGGGCATTGCCGTCATGTCCCCGTCCGCGCCGGGAATCTGGACCGCCGTCGCCTCAAGCGAAGCGAGGCTCCGCTCGGGGCTGACGAGGTCGAATTGCATCGTGTTTGCCATCAGGGATACTCCTTAGGCGGCTTCTGCGGCCATCTTCTCCGCTTTGGCGATCACTTCTTCGATGCCGCCAACCATCAGGAAGGCCGCTTCGGGCAGGTGATCGTATTCGCCAGCGACAACCGCTTTGAACGACGCGATGGTCACATCCAGAGGAACCTGTACGCCGGGCGAACCGGTGAAGACTTCGGCCACGTCGAACGGCTGTGACAGGAAGCGTTCGATCTTACGGGCACGGGCCACGGTCAGTTTGTCCTCTTCCGACAGTTCGTCCATGCCGAGGATGGCGATGATGTCCTGCAGTGACTTGTAGCGCTGGAGGATCTGCTGAACGTCGGTCGCAACTTTGTAATGCTCTTCACCAACGATGGCCGGATCGAGCAGACGCGAGGTCGAGTCGAGCGGGTCAACCGCAGGGTAGATACCCTTTTCCGAGATCGCACGGTTAAGAACAGTGGTCGCGTCCAAGTGCGCAAACGAGGTTGCCGGCGCAGGGTCGGTAAGGTCGTCCGCAGGCACGTAGATCGCCTGCACGGACGTGATCGAGCCCGACTTGGTCGAGGTGATGCGTTCCTGCAGGGCGCCCATGTCGGTGGCCAGCGTCGGCTGGTAGCCCACCGCCGAAGGAATACGACCCAGCAGAGCCGAAACCTCGGAACCCGCCTGCGTAAAGCGGAAGATGTTGTCGACGAAGAACAGAACGTCGGTACCGGACTGGTCGCGGAACTGCTCGGCCAGAGTCAGACCGGTCAGAGCAACACGTGCACGCGCTCCGGGAGGTTCGTTCATCTGACCGTAAACCAGCGCAACCTGCGATTCTGACAGGTTGTCCGGCTTAATAACGTTCGATTCGATCATTTCGTGATACAGGTCGTTCCCTTCACGGGTCCGTTCACCAACACCCGCGAACACCGAGAAGCCCGAGTGCACTTTTGCGATGTTGTTGATCAGTTCCATGATCAGAACGGTTTTACCAACGCCGGCACCACCGAAGAGGCCAATTTTACCGCCTTTGGCGTAGGGGGCCAGCAGGTCAACAACCTTGATGCCTGTAACCAGAACTTCCGACTCGGTCGACTGTTCGTCGAATGTCGGTGCGGGCTGGTGGATCGCGCGGGCCTCAGATGCTTCAACCGGGCCTTTTTCGTCGATCGGTTCACCAACCACGTTCAGGATGCGGCCCAGGGTGGCGTTGCCAACCGGTACCGAGATCGGTGCGCCGGTGTCGGTCACGGCTTCGCCGCGGACCAGACCTTCGGTCGCGTCCATCGCGATGGTGCGGACAGTGTTTTCACCCAGGTGCTGAGCAACTTCCAACACCAGGCGCTTGCCGTTGTTGGTAGTTTCCAGCGCGTTCAGAATTTCAGGCAGCTGATCTTCGAAGTGCACGTCGACGACGGCCCCGATGATCTGTGTGACTTTGCCTTTTGCATTCGCCATGTTTCGTCTCCGGTATGTCTCTACAGCGCTTCGGCGCCGGAAATAATTTCAATCAGCTCGTTGGTGATCACGGCCTGACGCGAGCGGTTGAACTGGATCGTCAGTTTGTCGATCATTTCACCCGCGTTGCGTGTCGCGTTGTCCATCGCGGACATCCGTGCACCCTGTTCAGACGCTCCGTTTTCGAGCAGAGCCGAGAAGATCGCGGTCGCGACCCCCTTGGGAAGCAGGTCGGCCAGGATGGCCTCTTCGCTGGGCTCGTAATCGAACACGGCACCGCTGTCGTCACCCTCGGTTTCCTCGAACGAGGCGGGGATGACCTGCTGTGCTGTCGGGATCTGGGTCACAACGTTGACGAACTTCGAGTAGAAGATCGTGGCAACGTCGAACTCACCCCCGTCGAAACGTGACAGGACGTCCTTGGCGATGTCTTGCGCGTTGTTGTAGCCAATGCGCTTGACCTCACTCAGGTCGATATGCCCAACGAAAAGATCGCCAAAATCACGCTTGAGCGCATCGCGGCCTTTCTTGCCGACGGTCAAAACCTTGACCGTCTTGCCTTTGCCGCGCAGCTCGTCCGCTTTGGCGCGGGCAAGCTTGGCGATGTTCGCGTTGAAGCCGCCACACAGGCCGCGTTCAGCTGTCATCACAACCAGCAGATGGACATCATCGCTGCCCGTACCACGAAGCAACTTGGGAGCGCTGTCGCTGCCCCCTACCGACGCCGCCAGCCCCGCCATCACGGCATTGAACCGTTCGGCATAAGGGCGCGAGGCTTCGGCAGATTCCTGGGCGCGGCGCAGTTTTGCTGCCGCGACCATCTGCATGGCCTTGGTGATCTTGCGGGTCGATTTGACCGACTCGATCCTGTTTTTAAGGTCCTTCAGACTAGGCATCGGAACCCCCTATCAAGCGAAGGTCGCGGCGTATTCGTCGATCGCTGCCTTGAGTTTGTCTGCTGCGTCACCTTTGATCTTCGGATCTTCGTCGGTGATCCACTTCAGCAGGTCAGCGTGCTTACCGCGCAGGTGTGCCAGCAGGCCAGCCTCATAGCGGCCAACGTCAGATACGTCGATCTTGTCGAGGTAGCCGTTGGTGCCTGCGAAGATGACGCAGACGATTTCGGCGTTGGTCAGCGGCGAGTACTGAGGCTGTTTCATCAGCTCGGTCAGACGCGCACCACGGTTCAGCAGCTGCTGAGTTGCGGCGTCGAGGTCCGAACCGAACTGCGCAAACGCAGCCATTTCGCGGTACTGAGCCAGTTCCAGCTTAACCGGACCAGCAACCGATTTCATCGCATCGGTCTGAGCCGAGGAGCCCACACGCGAAACCGACAGACCGGTGTTCACAGCAGGACGGATACCTTGGTAGAACAGTTCTGTTTCCAGGAAGATCTGACCGTCGGTGATCGAGATCACGTTGGTCGGAATAAACGCCGAAACGTCACCACCCTGAGTTTCGATAACCGGCAGAGCCGTCAGCGAGCCTGCACCAAAGTCTTCGTTCAGCTTCGCCGAACGCTCCAGCAGACGCGAGTGGAGGTAGAAAACGTCGCCAGGATAGGCTTCACGTCCGGGCGGACGACGCAGCAGCAGCGACATCTGACGATAGGATACAGCCTGTTTCGACAGGTCATCATATATGATCAGCGCGTGGCGGCCGTTGTCACGGAAGTATTCAGCCATCGCAGTCGCGGCGTAAGGCGCCAGGAACTGCATCGGTGCCGGATCGGACGCGGTCGCGGCCACAACGATCGAGTATTCAATCGCGCCGGACTCTTCCAGTTTCTTCACCAGCTGCGCAACGGTTGAACGCTTCTGACCAACCGCAACGTAGACGCAGTACAGTTTCTTCGACTCGTCGTCGCCTGCTGCGTCGTTATAGACTTTCTGGTTCAGTATGGTGTCCAGGGCAACGGCAGTTTTGCCGGTCTGACGGTCACCAATGATCAACTCACGCTGGCCACGACCAATCGGGATCATCGCGTCAACCGATTTCAGGCCGGTTGCCATCGGCTCGTGCACCGATTTACGCGGGATGATGCCGGGGGCTTTAACGTCTGCAACGCCACGTTTGGAGGCATTGATCGGGCCTTTGCCGTCCAGCGGGTTGCCCAGACCGTCCACAACGCGGCCCAGCAGTTCGTCACCGATCGGAACGTCCACGATCGAGTTGGTGCGCTTAACAGTGTCACCTTCTTTGATGTCACGGTCAGAACCGAAGATAACGACACCGACGTTGTCGCTTTCTAGGTTCAGCGCCATGCCCATGATGCCACCGGGGAATTCGACCATCTCACCCGCTTGCACGTTGTCCAGGCCGTATACACGGGCAATCCCGTCACCGACGCTCAGCACGCGGCCGATTTCGGCCACTTCGGCTTCCTGACCAAAATTCTTGATCTGGTCCTTCAGGATTGCAGAAATCTCTGCAGCTTGGATTCCCATTTATCCGACCTCTTTCATTGCATTCTGTAGGGAGTTCAGCTTCGAACGGATCGAGCTATCGATCATTTTCGAGCCCACTTTAACGACAAGACCGCCGATGAGGCTTTCATCAACGGTCGCATTGATTGTCACGGTCTTGCCAACACGCTCGGACAGCGTCTTGGACAGTTTATCCATTTGAGTCTTGGTCAGTGCCTTGGCCGATGAGACATCGGCAGTCACTTCGCCGCGCTCATCCGCCAGCATGTCGCGCAGAACCTGTACCAGCTGCGGTACAACAAACAGGCGGCGTTTCTGCGCCATCAGACCCAGCGTATTGCGCAGGATGGCATGCAGGCCCATCTTGTCGGCAACTGCGGTGATTGCGCTTTCCTGTTCGGCGCGCGAAACCAGAGGCGATGCAATCAGGTCGCGCAATTCGGCGCTGTCGCCCAATGCTGCTGCCAGATCGTTGATTCCGGTTTCCAGACCTGCGAGGTCATTATTCTCTTTCGCGATCTCGAAGATCGCGGTGGCATAGCGCTCTGCGATGCCTGTGGAAATCGAAGCTGGTTCGGACACGTCCACCCTTCCGATATTTGAGGCCCCGATTTCGAGTAGCGGCCGCTACCTTGGGGCGTGAGGAAACCCCGTCCATTTAGGGCGGGGATCAAAATCACCGGGGATGTAGCAGAGGTGTTCCAACCAAGCAATACGCTATAGCGGTAACAGATTTATCCACAAATCTATATTTTTCATACACTTAAGCTAAGTGCGACCCTTTGGACCGATTGCGGCAGTTGAAAAATGTTACGAATATGCAGGTTTTTGCGATTCCTGTGACCTTTTTCCCGCATTTTTTCCATTCGAAGTGCCCCGGATTGTCACGCAGGTTTCAACAAACCATCCAGCGCTTTGATCGGACGTTTCGCGGCGTCTTTGGTGACGTTTCCACTGGGTGGCCGGATAAGTTTGGTCGCCTCAACCATCAGCACCCCTCCGGCCATGACGGTTGGAATCCGCTGTCCAGTTTTTTCGATCAGGCTACCTGATTTCAGCCAAAACCGACGAAACGAGGGCGGAAGATATAGCGCCGAGCAATGGCTTTCGGGTACAAAATGATGCGCGCGCAGTTGGTTCTCAAGCTGCGTAGTCGAATAGGGCTGCCCAAAGCCAAACGGCGTCCGGTCTGAACGTGACCAAAGTCCGGCCCGGTTCGGTACGACAAATAGTGCCCGCCCACCGGGTCCCAACACGCGCCAGCATTCTTCCAGCAACTGGCTGGGCCGGTTAGAGTTTTCCAAACCATGCATCACCACCAGTTTATCAACGTGACCAGTTTCGATTGGCCACATCGTCTCTTCGGTCAGAACCGAGACATTGGGCATTCCCGCTGGCCATGGCATTACGCCCTGCGGCCCCGGCATCAAGCCGATCACACGACGTGCATCTTTGAGGTAGGGCCGCAACAAAGGTACAGCAAAACCAAAACCTACTACAGTTTGCCCTTTGGCTTCGGGCCAAAGATCCACCAGTCGCCCACGGATCGCCGCTTGGGCCGCGCGACCTAGGGTGCTGCGATAGTAAAAATTCCTCAGATCCTGCACATCAAGATGCATTGCGGACACCCGGTCAATCGGCTTAGCTGGGCGCAGTCTAGCAATGAAAGGGCAAAAGGCCATGCCTCTTGAGATCGTAACCGTCCCCTGCCTGAGCGATAATTATGCCTTTCTCACCCACGATCCCGCTAGTGGCGAGACCGCATTGGTTGACGCGCCAGAATCCGCTCCGATACTGGCGGAACTTGAGGCGCGAGGCTGGCAATTAAGCCACGTGTTGCTGACTCACCACCATTGGGACCATGTGGATGGGTTGAGTGGTATACTGGAAAAACAACCTGCGCGCGTGATCGGCGCAAAGGCGGATGAACACCGGCTACCAAAACTCGACCAGGCAGTTGTTGAAGGTGACACATTCTATATAGGCAGCGAACCGGTCGAAGTTCTGGATGTCCCGGGTCATACCGTCGGGCACATTGCATTCTACATGCCGGAATCCGGCGCCGTCTTTACGGCGGACAGCCTGATGGCTTTGGGATGCGGTCGGTTGTTCGAGGGCACGCCCGCACAAATGTGGGCCTCTCTCAGCAAGCTAGCGGCCCTGCCAGATGAAACAATCGTGTGCTCGGGCCACGAATATACGCAGTCAAACGCCAAATTCGCCCTGACAATCGATCCTGACAACGCTGCCCTGCTGGATCGCGTGGCCGATATCAACCGCGCCCGCGCTGCCGGAGAACCCACAGTGCCCTCAGTTTTGGGGCAGGAAAAGGCGACAAATCCGTTTCTGCGCGCTGCGGATCCGGTGATTCAGGCCCATCTGGGTATGAAAAATTCTGACCCAGCGTCGGTTTTTGCCGAAATACGTGCCCGAAAAGACCGCTTTTAGTGCCTTTCAAGCCCCTATCACGGCCACGGTCACAACAAATGTGACTGTCAAGTGAAAGAAAACCCTTGAAGCCGGGCCACGATCAACCAAACTCTAATAGTATGAGGACATGGTTGGGATGGGGATCCGGCCTAAGGCCCCCTTCCGGCCCAATACAGAGGAGCACCCGCGTGCCTTCATTCTCGAGCACACTTGAACAAGCCATCCACGCGGCCCTTGCGGCGGCGAATGAACGGCGACATGAATTTGCAACGCTAGAGCATTTGCTGCTGGCGCTGCTGGAAGAACCCGACGCGATACGCGTTATGAAAGCATGCAGCGTTGATCTTGATGAGTTGCGCAGCACCTTGGTCGAATTCATCGACGAAGACCTGTCTAACCTCGTCACCGACATAGACGGGTCCGAGGCCGTGCCAACGGCTGCGTTCCAACGTGTCATCCAGCGTGCAGCGATCCATGTTCAAAGCTCTGGCCGCACCGAAGTGACCGGGGCGAATGTTCTGGTCGCTATCTTCGCCGAACGCGAAAGCAACGCGGCCTATTTCCTGCAAGAGCAAGACATGACCCGCTATGACGCGGTGAACTTTATCGCCCACGGTGTCGCAAAGGACCCGGCCTATGGTGAAAACCGGCCGGTGACTGGTGCGGATGAAGCCGAAGAAGAAGCGCAGACCACCTCTGGCGAGGCCGATCAAAAGGAAAGCGCGCTTGGCAAGTATTGCATCGATTTGAACGCAAAATCGCGCGCGGGAGATGTTGATCCGCTGATCGGACGCTCGGACGAGGTTGAACGCTGCATCCAGGTGCTGTGTCGCCGCCGCAAAAACAATCCCCTGTTGGTAGGGGACCCCGGTGTTGGCAAAACAGCCATCGCGGAAGGCTTGGCACATAAGATAGTGGCTGGAGAAGCTCCCGACGTTCTTGCGGAAACCACTATCTATTCGCTCGACATGGGGGCCTTGCTCGCAGGGACCCGCTATCGCGGTGACTTCGAAGAGCGGCTGAAAGCGGTTGTGACCGAGTTGGAAGAACACCCAGATGCGGTTCTCTTCATCGACGAAATTCACACCGTAATCGGTGCCGGAGCGACTTCGGGTGGGGCCATGGATGCATCGAACCTGCTGAAGCCGGCGCTGCAGGGTGGCAAACTGCGCACCATGGGCTCGACCACTTACAAGGAGTTCCGTCAGCATTTCGAAAAAGACCGTGCGCTTAGCCGCCGATTCCAGAAGATTGACGTAAACGAGCCTTCGGTCGAAGACAGCGTGAAGATTCTGCGTGGTCTGAAACCGTATTTTGAAGAGCATCACTCGATCAAATACACGGCGGATGCGATCAAGACGGCTGTCGAACTGTCGGCGCGCTACATCAATGACCGCAAACTGCCCGACAAGGCTATCGACGTAATCGATGAGGCCGGGGCGGCACAGCATCTGCTGGCCGAAAGCAAACGGCGCAAAACCATTGGCGTCAAAGAGATCGAGGCGGTGGTTGCAAAGATTGCGCGTATCCCGCCCAAGAACGTTACCAAGGATGACGCCGAGGTTCTGAAAGATCTCGAAACCTCGCTGAAACGCGTGGTGTTTGGTCAGGATGAAGCCATCGAAGCGCTGTCCAGCGCCATCAAACTGGCCCGTGCCGGTCTGCGGGAACCAGAGAAACCCATCGGAAACTACCTGTTTGCTGGTCCTACCGGTGTGGGTAAAACCGAGGTGGCGAAACAACTGGCGGATACGCTGGGTGTGGAACTGCTGCGCTTTGACATGTCGGAATATATGGAGAAGCACGCGGTCAGCCGCCTGATTGGTGCCCCTCCGGGTTATGTCGGGTTTGATCAGGGCGGTCTGTTGACCGATGGCGTCGACCAGCATCCGCATTGTGTGCTGTTGCTTGATGAAATCGAAAAGGCACACCCGGATGTGTTCAATATCCTGCTGCAGGTGATGGATCATGGCGAGTTGACCGATCACAACGGTCGAACGGTGAACTTCCGCAACGTCGTGCTGATTATGACCTCGAATGCAGGGGCTCAGGAACAAGCCAAGGCCGCCATCGGCTTTGCCCGCGACCGTCGCGAAGGCGAGGACACTGCAGCGATCGAACGCATGTTCACGCCGGAATTCCGCAACCGCCTAGACGCCGTGATCTCATTTGCGCCGCTGCCGAAAGAGGTCATCTTGCAGGTCGTCGAAAAGTTCGTCCTGCAGCTTGAAGCTCAATTGCTGGATCGTGGCGTGACCATCGATCTGACCCCCCGTGCCGCCGAATGGCTGGCCGACAAGGGCTATGATGACAAGATGGGTGCACGTCCGCTGGGACGTGTCATTCAGGAGCACATTAAGAAGCCTCTGGCCGAGGAGCTGCTGTTCGGTAAATTGGCCAAAGGTGGCGTGGTCCGTGTTTCGGTCAAAAAAGGCGAATTGAGCCTTGAAATCCTGGGGCCCGATCAGCCACGTATACCCGGTGACAAGCCCCCGCTGCTGACAGCAGACTGACCTTAATCTTGAAACCTGCTTGAACGCCTGCCAACTTCATTTGGCAGGCGTTTTTCATTTGCATAAGTCGGCTGAGAACAGGTGCAGAATTGCGTAGAATCGGTGCGTTGATATTTCCCGGGTTTGAATTGCTGGATGTCTTTGGTCCGATGGAGATGTTCGGTCTTCTGGAGGACGATTTCCAATTGGAACTTGTCGCTGAAACCCCAGGGCCAATTCAAAGCAACCAAAAGCTGAAAGCGATCGCGGAACACTCTATCAGCGACGATACCCATTATGATATCCTCTTCGTCCCCGGTGGTGCCGGAACGCGCCGCGAAGTCGGGAATCACCGCCTGCTGGATTGGATCTCGATCAGCGCCGAGAAGGTGGAGTTCACCCTGAGTGTTTGCACCGGCAGCGCCCTTCTTGCCAAAGCTGGTGTTTTGGACACTCGGCGCGCCACCACGAATAAGGCTGCGTATTCGTGGGTCCGCACGCAGGGGCCAAATGTCGACTGGGTGCCTCAGGCGCGATGGGTCGAAGATGGCCCCTTCCTGACATCATCCGGAGTTTCTGCCGGTATGGACATGACGCTGGGCGCTATCGCCTTGTTGCACGGAGAAGACAGAGCCGAGGAAGTTGCCAAGTGGTGCGAGTATTCGTGGCACAAGGACAAGAGCCACGATCCCTTTGCCCAAATTCACGGGTTGGTCTGATACCCGTTTGCTGCTTACCGCTCGGTCAGTTTCAACTCGATCCGACGATTCTGCGCACGGGCCTCGGGGGTGTCCGCTGGGTTAACGGGCTGGAATTCCCCGAACCCGTTTGCTGCAAGCCGATCCGGAGGAATACCCAGCGCATCAACCATATAGCGCACCACAGACAAAGCGCGGCCCTGGCTGAGTTCCCAATTGTCGCGATACCGTCCAGTACTCACAAGCGGTACATTGTCGGTATGCCCATCGACCCGGATGACCCAGTTCAATCCACCAGGGATTTCTGCGGCGACACTACGCAGAATATTGGCGACCTTGGCGACCTCTTGGCGGCCTTCGACAGACAACTCTGCCGAGCCTGTGGCAAAAAGAACCTCGGACGAGAATACGAATCTGTCACCCTCGATCCGAACACCTTCCTGATCGCCCAGCACATCCCGCAAACGCCCGAAGAATTCCGAGCGGTAACGTTGCAGATCTTCCGCCTGTGCTGTCAGCTCCTGGTTTTGACCGGCGAGTTCCTCTGCTTCGGCCTCAAGACGAATACGCTCGGCCTCTTCCAGCAACCTTCGGCGGCGCTCTTCCGAGGCCGCACGCGCGAGGGCCGCATTCAAATCCTGTCCCAGCGTTTGAACCTGAATTTCGGCTGCCGCATTTCGATCTTCATAATCATCCAAAAGCGCCTGCAATGATCCAAGCTGGCTGCGCAACGCCGACATCTGCTGATTTAACAGGGCGGTCTGCCGCTGCGCCTCTGCCGATATCTCTTTCTCTGACGCAAGTGTATCTTGTGCCAAAGCCAAGAGCGCAGCACGCTCGTCTGCGAGTGACTTTTGTTCGTCGACCTGCGCCTGAGCTTGCGTTTGTGCCTCTAGCGCAGCCTGAAGCTGAGCTCTTAACTCTTCGGCATTGATTTCGCCAAATTTCTGCTCCAACTCTGCCTGCGCGGCCCGCGCTGCGGCCAGCAAGGTCAGTGTTTCTTCGGCTTCCTTGCGTTGTGCTTCCAATGCGAGTGTCATCGCGGTCAGCTCGGCATCTGCATCCTGCAAACGATTGCGCAAGGTTTCCGCCGCAGCCGCCTCGGCCAGACGCGCGGCTACTTCTTCGGTCAGTTGTTGCTCAAGCTCAGTGATTTGAAGGGCTTGAGCATCTTTGTTGGTTTCAAGGTCGGCAATCAAGGCCTCAAGCGCTTCGCGCCGTGCAGCGGCCAGACGCGCGACTTCGGCTTGCGCGTCGATTTCCTGCCGACTTTGGGCAAGCGCCAGATTGAGGGCCTCTTGTTCGGTCAGCAGTTCATCACGCTGAGTTTCCAGCGCCGTAATATCTCCCTGTGCCCGCTCCTGATCAGCAAGCAACGCGGCGACCTGCGCCTCGAAGTCGGTGATGCGTCCTTGTGCTTGCGCCAAATCATCTTCGACCCGATTCAGGGTCGTGTTCAGCGTCCCCAATCGAGCTTGAAGACGGCTGTTTTCCCGCTCTTCCAACCCCAGCGCCCCAGCCAGTGCTGCGATTTCGTCGGACAGCGCGGTCAGTTCATCCTCTTGGCCTGAAATGGTCTCGCGCAGCACAAACTGGACAACCATGAAGATGGTCAACACAAAGGTCAAAACCATCAGCAAGCCGGTCATTGCGTCCACGAAACCGGGCCAGACCGAGCCCGAGAACCGTTGACCTGTGCGGCGAGACAGCGCCATCCGTTACTCTCCTTCCGGAGAGCTACGCACCGCGCCGCGTGGAAGAGTGAGTGCTTTGACCAGTAGCTCGAAATCCTTGCGCAGCTCGTTCATGCTGTCCTGACGACCGGCGGAAATCTCTTCGAGAATACGCAGTAGCTGTACATCCATCGATCGTAGGCGCATCCGGCTTTCGGCATCGATCCCCTCACCCGCGCCGTGTTCTCGCATATGATCCAGCAGTGCATCTTGCCCCAGCGCCACACGTTCCAATGCCGCCGTAACGCCTTCGGTCTGGGCTTGCCGTTGGTTCATTTCCCCGATCACATCAACCAATTGACCCAGTTTGGTTGAGACATTGATCCGGTCAACTTCTTGCGCCGAGAACATATCCTGCAGGGCATCCATCTGCTCGGACATCGCATCAAGAACCGGTGTCAGTACGGCCAGTTCGGCGCCCCCTTCATCACCCGCCGCAAATCCGACGCGGGTAATTGATGACAGCCATTCCTCCAACTCACGGTAAAAGCGGTTCTGGCCATGACCTGCAAATAATTCCAGCAAGCCGACGATCAGTGATCCAGCCAGGCCCAGCAGAGACGAGCCAAAGGCAACACCCATTCCCTGCAGCTGTGATTCCAGTCCCGTCATCAGACGATTGAAGACGGCCAAGCCCTCCTCGCCTTCTTGAGGGTTCAAGCTGCGGATTGTGTCGACGATGGCCGGAACCGTTGTAGCCAGTCCAAAGAAGGTACCCAAAAGACCAAGGTAGATCAGCACGTTGGTGATATAACGCGTGATCTCACGCTCCTCCTCCACCCGTTCGGCGACGGAATCGAGGATTGACCGGGTTGAGCTGGAACTGATCTGAGACCGCGCACCCCGTTCACGTAGAAGCGATGCCAGCGGAGCCAACAATTGCGGCGGGCGCGCATCGTCCCGCTCGACCCCGCCGATGAAAGCTTCGATCCAGCGAACCGAGCCAATCAACTGCGTAACTTGCAGAAAACAGGCGGCAACACCGATGACAAATACCAGCAGGATGAATCCGTTAAGATACAGATTGGCTTGAACGACGGGCAGCACATAGGGCAGCGCCATGAACACGCCTAGCCCCGACAGCCCGATTGCAATCAGCATCATCAAGATTTGACGGATCGGTTGTGAGAAATGCGGTCTCACGCCCTGATGTGCCTGCGCCATGCGCGTGGCTCCTGGTATTGTCTGCTCTGGGCTGAACCTAACGAAGTTCGTCCCGCGACGCCAAGAGTTTATGCACTGATTGTCCGCACCCGTTGCGACAACCACTCAAGGTCCGGGTCGTGCAGTCCAATATCTGTCAGATGCGACGCGGTATTATAGAGATACTCGGTATTCGGTCCACGCCCGCCAACCGCATGGGCGATGATCTGGGCTTGCTCTTCCAATGGCAGGCCACCGCAATACTGAACATGATGCGCGTCGATTACGTAAGTCACTGCATTCACGATCTTCCCGCAGTCCAGATGCACATCAAGCATTCGTTCAAGATATGCTGACGAGATCAGCTCGCGCTCGCGCAGCTCCGCCAAGGTGCGATCTTCATGTCCTGCTTCGACGGCCAGAGCCAATCCAGTGCAGAGCGCGTCGGGCTGCTCGTCTAGCGCCAGCACCAGGCCTGGATCTTCCTCGGTGCCACGATGGTGGATCGAACGCATACAGAAAGACCGGGCATAGCCATGCAAGGTGGCACGTTCACTGCGGGCTACCGGGAAACCCGGATTCCACAGCAGCGATCCATATCCGAATACCCACATCGTCATTGCACTGGTCCTTGCCTGTTTGGCCCTATAAACATCAAATCCGAGGCAGGAAAAAGGGCCATTCATCATGCGTCGCCTGATACGCGTTTTTGTATTTATCGCCCTTGCGTGGAGCGCCTACTGGTTTGTGGCCGGTTACGGGCTGCGCAATGCACTGACTGGTTGGTTTGACAGGCAGCAGGAATTGGGCTGGCAGGCTGACTTCTCAGACGTGACAACAGCCGGCTATCCGTTTCAGCACATCACGCGCCTAGACAACCCCGCTTTGGCCGATCCAGTTAACGGAACGGCATGGAGCGCGGATTGGATCGAGTTCCAAAGCCCAGCAATCTGGCCTGGCCGTCAGATGCTGCGCTTTGCCAGCACGCCACAGCGCCTGTCCTATTTCGACCAGACCACAACCGTTCAGGCTGAGGAGCTACAAGCCGAACTGCACCTCCAACCTGGCGTCGCACTGGTACTCGAGAAAATGGCGCTGACTTCTGAACGCTGGTTGCTGACCACCGAAGGTGATCCGCAGGCTGGTGGTCAAACGCTGGGTCTTGTGATGGAACAATCCGGAGCACCCGAAAGCTATGGGATTACGGCAAATGTCGACGGATTTACACCCGGTGATGATCTGAGGCGTCTGATGCGTTCATCCTCGACCCTACCGCAATCGTTCGAAACACTTGAACTGGATATGTTTGTCACTTTCGACAAACCTTGGGATCGCTCGGCGCTTGAGCAGCGTCGCCCTCAACCCGTCGAGATGGATCTGCGCTTGGCAGAGGTGAAATGGGGAGAGTTGCGTCTGTTCGCCACCGGAGAATTGAATGTAGACGAACAAGGCATCCCAACCGGTGAAATCGCGATGAAGGCGGAAAATTGGCGCGATATGATCGCGATGGCAAATGCTGCAGGCGCACTTCCTGATCAGGCAGTTGATCCGGTGACCCGCGCTTTGGGGTTCATGGCCGGTTTGGGCGGCAATCCAAATGCGCTGGATTTACAACTGAATTTCCGCGACGGGTTCGTCGCCTTGGGGCCTTTGCCACTGGGCCCTGCACCCCGGCTGGTTCTCCGTTAACGGCAATAAGTACCGCTTCGATACCGCGCGGTATCAAGGTGGAAATGATCCCGATGATAGCGATCCGAGTTTGGCCCCAGTACCGTGCCAAACGGCCCACAAGCGCCGCGCCAGACTTTGGTTAGTTGCTTCTTGGACGGATTTTTGCGCCAGCCATCCAGGACTGTCACCACCTCACCATCCGCCATCTTGAAACCCGATATGTCGATGGCGCGTCCCTTGCCGTGTTCGGAAATTCGCGCCCCTTTGCGGTTGTTCCGCGTTCGACAAGCGTAGTGCGCGGCGACCTGCAGTTCGACCACCGGACCACGTCGTTTGAACGTGGGTATAACGGCTTTGTCGACCCATTTGTTCAGTGCCTGCGCTGTTCCGCAATCCATCGTTGAAGGGCGGCTTAATTTGACCCCCGAAACCGATGTGATCTGAACCGCGTCCTTGATCCCACAGGCTTTGATCTTGCCGTTAACGCGCCCGACCGCCTTGCCCTGTATGTAGATGTCACCGCACACCGAGGTTTTGCGCAGCTTGCGTTTCTTGAAGAGAACTTGCTGTTCCAATTGTTCTGGTCGAACGAATGGCCGGATCGATTTCTCTGGCCCAAATAATGGGAGATCAACGGGTCGGGCCGCCGCGGCTGTTACCTGAGGTGAAGCAGGCCTTAGGATGGGGCGGACGTTGGAAGTGACAACTGTTGTTACCACCTCGGAGGTCCCTGGGCGTGTCAGCGGCACAAGAGAGGCTTCAGGCGCAGCGGAATGTGAAGTCGTTGCCGTCAATACGATGAAACCTATCAAAAAGCTGCTGCTCAAGCCTCTCATGTCGATGTCTTTCCCCGCCCAAAATCTGGTGCATCCGTATCCTGCCCAGCATCGATAATGCCTCGGCGGATTGCCCGAGTGCGCGTAAAGTAGTCGAACAATTGCTCTCCGTCACCTGTGCGGATAGCCCGTTGAAGTGCAAAGAGTTCTTCTGTGAAGCGTCCTAGAATCTCCAGCGTCGCGTCCTTGTTGGTCAAGAACACATCGCGCCACATGGTCGGATCCGAAGCTGCGATTCGCGTAAAGTCGCGGAAGCCGGCGGCCGAGTATTTGATAACTTCGGTGTCTGTAACCCGCCGAAGATCATCTGCGACACCCACCATCGTGTAGGCGATCAGGTGCGGAGCATGCGAGGTAACGGCAAGAACCAAATCATGGTGATCAGCGTCCATCTCATCTACATTCGAACCCATGCCTTCCCAGAAGGTGCGCAATTGTGCGATTGCGTCTATATCTGAACCTTCTACCGGCACCAGCAGACACCAGCGGTTGTCAAACAGCTCGGCGAAACCAGCTTCGGGGCCGGAATGTTCGGTTCCGGCTAGAGGGTGGGCAGGAATGAAATGGACCCCATCGGGGATGTGCGGCGAGACAGCCTTGATCACATGACGCTTGACCGACCCGACATCCGAAACTGTTGCACCCGGCTTCAGAACTGGTGCGATATCTTCTGCCACGGCTCCCATCGCCCCAACAGGAACACAAAGGACCACCAGGTCAGCATCTTCGACTGCCTCTTGCGCGGTATCGCATACCCGGTCGCAAAGTCCGATACGACGCGCAGTCTCACGAGTCGCCTCGGATCGGGCATAACCCGTCACTTCGCCTGCAAGCCCGGCGCGTTTGATCGCCCAGAACATGGAGGAAGCGATTAGGCCCAGCCCAATCAGCGCCACACGGTCGTATATCTGGGTCATGCAGTGCCCCCTTTGAACGCGGTAATGGCTGCAACCACGTGGCGGCAGGCGTTTTCGTCACCTACGGTAATCCGCAGAGCGTTTGGCAGGTTGTAGCCCGCAACCCGCCGAACGATCAAACCCTGAGTTTTTAGGAAATCGTCACAAGCCTCAGCCTCGTTCCGATCAGCAAAGCGGGCGAGTACGAAATTGGTGCAGGAGGCATCTGAAGCCACTCCAACCTTGGCCAGTTCCTCGGACAACCAAATGCGAAGGCGCGCATTCTCTGACTGGCAAAACCGCAGATATTCTTCGTCGCCTACAGCGGCTTCTGCGGCTGCCAGAGCGGTCAAAGACAGATTGAAGGGCTGCCGGACGCGGTTCAGCACGTCGATTATCTCTTTCGCTGCATAGCCCCAGCCAACGCGCATGCCCCCAAGACCGTACACCTTGGAGAATGTTCGGGTCATGATGACGTTGCTAAACCGGTCAACCAACCCTGCCCCGCCATCAAAACCGTCGACAAATTCTGCATAGGCGCCATCCAGCACCATTAGGCAATCGTTGGGCAACCCCTGCGCCAATCGTACCAACTCTGCGTCAGAAACCATTGTTGAAGTCGGGTTCCCTGGATTGGTTACAAAGACAATCCGTGTCCGGCCTGTGACCGAAGCAAGGATGTTATCCACGTCCACTCGGCGATCCCGCTCGGAAACCATGACCGGGGTCGCCCCAGCCATGCGCGCGATGATTGGGTACATGGAAAACCCATGCTCGGTATAAATCACCTCATCGCCCGGCCCGGCATAGGCCTGCGCTACGAATTGCAGCACCTCGTCACTGCCGACGCCGCATATAATACGGTCCGGGTTCAACCCATGCTTTTCAGCAATCGCGTTGCGCAGGCTGGCGTGATCGGTGCTGGGATAACGATGCAACGAAGCTGCGCTATCGCGCACGGCCTCGATTGCCTTGGGGCTTGGTCCGAAAGGGTTTTCATTGGAACTCAGCTTGATGACTTCAGCCACGCCCTCAACATGTGACTGCCCGCCCTGATACAGTGCGATGTCCATAATGCCGGGTTGTGGGGTGATCTGGTTCATGAGGGGCTCCAATAACGTGGCCCCTCTTACCCTTCTCATCGCATTGAGAAAAGCGGCAATTCCTTCAGACCGCCTCGAAGCAGGTCATCGCCGGTTCAGCAGAATGAAATGCCCGGATATCCTCGGCTCAGCCCTTGCGCTATCGCAACGCTCACCGATGGGTGCCTCCTCGGATCCGCCTCTTCATCTGGCTCAAAATATCTCGGGGGAGTCGCAAAGCGACGGGGGCAGAGCCCCCAAAATCAAAAAAGACCGCGCTTAAAGCGCGGCCCTTAAACTCAGCAGATCGGCGAAGATTAGTTCTTCGCGTAGAATTCGACGACCAGGTTCGGTTCCATCATAACCGGGTAAGGCACATCGCTCAGGCCAGGTGCGCGCACAAACGTTGCAGTCATTTTCGAGTGATCCGCATCGATGTAGTCTGGGACATCACGCTCTGCCAGAGCAGCCGCTTCCAGAACAACGGCCAATTGCTTGGACTTGTCGCGCACTTCGATCACGTCACCTTCCTTGACACGGTAGCTGGGGATGTTGACCCGCTTGCCGTTCACTTTGACGTGGCCGTGGTTCACGAATTGACGCGCGGCAAACACGGTTGCAACAAACTTGGCACGGTAGACAACAGCGTCCAGACGACGTTCCAGCAGACCGATCAGGTTTTCACCGGTGTCACCGTTTACACGAACAGCTTCGGCGTAGATGCGGCGGAACTGCTTCTCGGTCAGGTCGCCATAATAGCCTTTCAGCTTCTGCTTGGCACGCAGCTGCAGACCGAAGTCCGACAGTTTGCCCTTGCGGCGCTGACCGTGCTGGCCGGGGCCGTATTCACGACGGTTGACCGGGGATTTCGGACGACCCCAGATGTTTTCGCCCATCCGGCGGTCGATTTTGTACTTGGCAGACGTGCGTTTGGTCACGGCTGATCTCCTTCGTTTGGTCGAGGCCACATTGGCCACTATGAAGGGCGTTGTCCTCTTGAGGTTTCCCCCATGACAGGCATCCCCTTGCGGGGGCCACCAACACCAATGAAGCCGCGCTTATATCTGCAGTTTTACCAGAGTCAACATGCCGAACCGAACAGTCGGGCCGTTTTCCGTATTATTCATACAATTTTCAGCGGTGCGGCCTGCTATTCAGCGGCAACACCCACGATTTTTGGCATATCTGCGGGAATTGCGATCACCCCAGCCGCAGAACCGGGGAAGGCAATCACCTTACTGTCATCGATAAATCCAATATCGGCGGGCTCCACATTCTCAGCCGCCTCACTGACCCAAAACTCTTGATCCGCTTCGGGGCATCCGTCCTTGAAAATCAACATCAGAGAAGAACCACCGACAATTTGCACAAGCTCGGCAGTGAATTTCTGCGCTCCATTTGTCAGCTCGACGAGCGAGCCCTGAGCTACAGCAAGCGGGTCAAAAGCAACATCCGCTCGTGCCGCCAGCGCTGATACAACATTTGAGTATGCATCGTTCTGAACATAAACATCAGCATCTGCCGACAATTCGATCTTGCGGCCCCGCCAAGACCAAGCTGCACCGACAACCATATGGGCAAGAGGCGCCGCCTCAAGCCCGTCAATCTCTGTCTGCGACCAAGATATCGCTACCTGACCGTTAAACCCGGTTCCCATATACCCGCCCGTACATTTACTCGCCCAACTTTTTATGTTGCATATGTATCAGTGAAAAAATGGGCGGAAAAGAGACTGAAATGCAGCATTCACAAAATTGTTGCCAAAGAACAAAGTCAATTTGAGACTTAACCCTTTTCACCACCAGGCTACATGAATGCAGCCCTGCAAGTATCAGTTAACTCGATCCCGCAGTCGGCCGATCTTGTGATTGAAATTCCCGATGGGCACGCTGAATCATTTGACAAGGGTATCCGGTCTTAAGACCTCTACGAAAGCACCATCAATGAGTTGTGATTGCTGTGAAATCGCCCATGGTGCGTAGAAGTAGTATGGACGAGACCTGATTTCGAAATGCAAGCGCGACAGGTGTTACTGAAACATTCCTTTGACAAAAGCACGCATTTTGCGCAGGGCGTGCCAGAAATGAAGAGGCCCTTGGATTACCCTGATTCAATGGCAAGATCGAACTGGATGTCAGAGATTCTGAATCTGACTGGGCTCCGTTCGCGCAACAGCTGCCGCAGAAAGTGCCTCGAATGTCCTCCTTGTGCTACTCGATGATACCAGTCTGGGTGACTAGTCCCCTTTTGGCAGCAAGATCAAATTGCCCACGGTGGATGAGCTTGCGGAACAAGGGCTGACCTATACGAAGAGGCGCGCAATCGCGCTGTATTCTCCCACACGATCCAGCCTTCTAACCGGACGAAACCATTACCTGAATGGCATGGCGGCCATCACCGACACTGCAGATAGATTTCCAGGTGCCAGCGGGCGTTTCCCGCCCAAAGTGACAACTATTGCCGAAGTGTTGCGGGCCAATGGCTACAGCACATTCTGGATTGGCAAGATCCATAATGCACCCAAACAGGATGTGGCCTCAGGCGCCAGCCACACGGAACGGCCTCTGAACCTGAGATTTGACCGTTTCTGCGGCTTCCTCGGAGGTAAAACCAACCAATGGTATCCGGACCTTGTTGAAGACAACCACTTCATCGAACAGCCCTACGGTCCCAATGATGGCTATCGCCCGTCCTAAGATCTGGCGATTAGGCAATCCATATGTTGCGGGATCAGAACTCAACCAACCCGTACATGGTAACAGCCTTGAGAATCCGACGGGCTGGCAATGGGCCCCGTCCACAATGCGATCCAGAGGAGTTGGAAAGCTACCCAAAACCCTGCAGTGGATAGTTTCACTTCCTATCAAGCGGTACTCTCAAGGCCGGACGGCAGTTATCTCACCGCGCGCGACGCCGCGCTGAAGGTCCGCGAGATCCAAATGACCCGTGCCGAGGAACGCCGCATTCTCGAACGCGGGGGTCTGGATCCTGTCGCGGGCGGCGAGATTGCCGCCCGGCCCGTCTCCTCCCTGTGGAGACGATTGTTGATGAGAAGCGCTCCGACCTGAACGGGAAACCTATTACTCCATGCCGCAGTCACAAATCTCAGCGGCATTAACCCCCTTTAACATCCGATCGGGCCGGAAACGCTTCAGTTCACCTGACGTTCCAGAACGGTGCTGTAGGTCGTTCCGTTCCGCAGGCTACGGAAATCGGCAAAGATCTTGCCGTCCTCGTACTGCGCATCGATCAACGCATTTGCGCCAATCACCAGCGGGGAAGTTTCAACAATGCCGATCGAGCCAGACCCATCGAGGCTGATGGTTCCGGTAGCCTCATATTCATTCCACTCGGTATCGCCATCCCGGCGCCACTTGCTGGGCCCCCAGAAGACATTGTCTTCCTGCATCTGGACGTCGAGCATCCATTCGGCCTGATTAAAGCGGGGCTGATCGCCCTTGTAATAATGGCTGGGCTGCACGGTCGTATAAGACCCCAACCACGTGCCGCGCAGGTCCGGCGTGGTGTCGGCCAGTGCAGCGGTTCCGAGGGCGAGGCTGGTGGCCAGAGCGGCTGCTCCGGCAGTCATGTATCTGGTCATGGCTTTCCTCCTGAATGCGACCCTTTAGAGTTCAAAAACGAACATCGTTGCTGTGGGATACAGATTGGGCGGAGGTGCGCCGGTTACAACTTACCTAAGGGAAACTTCATAAACCGGTAATGTTTGCGTCAGGCCCAGGCCAGCGCGGTGCCGAGGATGACCAGACCGATACCGAACGCCTCACGATACGAGAAGTTCTCGCCAAACAGGAAGAATGAGGCGATGGCGATCAGAACAACCTCGGCCCCCAGAATGCCGGTATAGATGATGCCCAGTCGTTCCTCGCGCAGCGCGGCAAGCTCCAGCGTCGCCCCGGCCAGCAGGGTGGCGACGATCAACAGGCCGAGGCCAACGCCGGGGAGTTTCCACCAGAACTTCATCGCGATCATGGCCACGGAATAGAGACCCGCCGACCCGAGGGCGATAATGGGGATCATGGATGTGGACATCTGCGCCTCCTGCCGAGGGTTCCGTTGGGTCAAGTGTAGCAGGAGGGTACGGTGGGGGCTGTGAGGTGGGTCACAGTGGATGATGGGTTGAAAACCCATCCTACGTAGGGTGGGTTTCCAACCCACCATTCCATCCCCGTAGGGCGGGCTTCAGCCCGCCCTACGACCGATCATCAGAACTGAGGGCAGCGCCGGCCCGAGGGGAGGCGCAATCGCGCCGCCCCATGGGGGCGGGTCGGCGCGGCCCGGCGGTGCCGCCGGGCGGGTGGGTTGATGTAATGTTCAGCTAGACTTTAACCATATATCGGATGACGACTAAAACAGCGATGCGATTGACTCACCAAAGGATTTCAATCCTTGCGCAGCAAGCCAAACTGATAAGCCCCTCGCCGTCCATTTCGCAGTTTGCTCGCCTGCAACCTTTGCGAATTCTTTGACAAATACATCCCCGACATCACCGATGTAAGCAAAGACCTTTTTGGACAACGCAATTGAGAGCTCAGACAGCCGACTCAGTTTAGCTTCGGAAGCTTCTAGTTCTTCAATTTCGGCCTCTTCAACGAACTCAAGCAGCTTTCTAAGTTCGCTGAGTTCCTCTGCATTAAGAGCGCCGTCGCTTGGTGGGCTATTGTGCCCAATTCCGGCAGGTATAACTTCCTCGAACAAATTTAGATAAGAACGAATCCGAGGCACACTGTCTTTCAAATCGTTGAAAGTGAACTCATCATCTTCGTCCTCGTCTTCTTCAACTTCATCAACTTCAATACGATCCTCGTGCGGCACCCAATAATCTGGAAAGCTATCATCCAGTTTTTCCAGAATATTTTCAAACTCGGAAACCGTGATGTGTTGCGCCCATGCCTGATGAAGTAGCTCTTTCGTGGGGATTGATCGCAGTTCCCATTCATCGGCAAGTTCATCTTCATTTTCCCAATCACTAAAATCGTATTGGGCTTCTTCCTCGGGAACGAAGTTCTCCTCGACCCACTTTCGAAATTCTCTGACTTTCCGCTCAGGCGACCAATTGTCGACAAAAGCGGGAACGGTAGTCTCCGAGGAAACTTGAAGTTCACCTTTGGGTAAATCCGACAACCAAAACCTCCGACACAATGCAAATCGAAGGTGAGCATCTATCTATAAGTTGTCAAAGATAAATTTAGCTGACGCCGCTTGCAAAAACGGTGTCTGCCCTACTTCTACGGTGAGTTTTGCGCTTGGAAATGCATTAGCTGCATAATCCACTTTCACTCAACGCCAAAAAATGGACAGCCTTAGCTGTCCATCTTCAACGCTGAAATAAACGCCTCCTGCGGGATATCGACCTTCCCGAACTGGCGCATCTTCTTTTTACCCGCCTTCTGCTTGTCCAGCAGTTTGCGTTTCCGCGTGGCGTCGCCTCCGTAGCATTTGGCGGTCACGTCCTTGCGCAGGGCCGAGAGGGTCTCGCGGGCGATGACCTTGCCTCCGATGGCGGCCTGGATCGGGATTTTGAACATGTGGCGCGGGATCAAATCTTTCAGCTTTTCGCACATCGCCCGGCCCCGCATCTCGGCCCGGTCGCGGTGAACCATGGTCGACAACGCATCGACCGGTTCGTCATTCACCAGCACCGACATCTTGACCAGCGCGTCCTCGGTATAACCGGTCATCTGATAATCAAACGACGCATAGCCCTTGGTCACCGATTTCAGGCGGTCGTAGAAGTCAAAGACAACCTCGTTCAGCGGCAGGTCATAGACGACCATGGCGCGGGAGCCCGCATAGGTCAGGTCCATCTGGATGCCGCGGCGGTCCTGGCACAGTTTCAGCACGTCGCCGAGGAATTCGTCCGGCACAAGGATGGTCGCCTTGATGCGCGGTTCCTCGATATGGTCGACCTTGGACGGGTCGGGCATGTCGGCGGGGTTGTGCAGCTCAATCATCTCGCCGTCTTTCATGTAGACGTGATAGATCACCGACGGCGCAGTGGTGATGAGCTCGATATCGTATTCGCGTTCGATGCGGTCGCGGATGACCTCAAGGTGCAGCAGGCCAAGGAAGCCGCAGCGGAAGCCAAAGCCCAGCGCGGCCGAGGTTTCCATTTCAAAACTGAAGCTGGCGTCGTTCAGGGCCAGTTTGTCGATCGCATCGCGCAGGTCTTCGAATTCGGAACTATCGACGGGGAAGAGGCCACAGAATACGACGGGTTGCGCGGGTTTGAAGCCCGTCAGAGCCTCTTCGGTGCCGTTGCGGTCATTGGTGATGGTGTCACCGACGCGGGTGTCGCGGACCTGTTTGATGGATGCGGTGAGAAAGCCGATCTCACCGGGGCCCAGCGAGTCCACCATCTCCATCTCGGGGCGGAAGACACCGACGCGGTCGACATGGTGCAGGGTGTTGTTCGACATGAACTTGACCCGCATCCCCTTTTTCAGCGTACCGTCCATGATGCGGACCAGAACGATGACGCCGAGATAGGCGTCGTACCACGAATCCACCAGCATCGCCTTGAGCGGCGCGTCCAGATTGCCCTGCGGTGCGGGCAGTTGCTGCACGATGGCTTCGAGCGTCTCGTGGATGCCCTGCCCCGTCTTGGCGCTGACCTGAATGGCATCGGTCGCGTCGATGCCGATCACATCCTCGATCTGTTCGGCCACGCGGTCACAGTCCGACGCGGGAAGGTCGATCTTGTTCAGCACCGGCACGATCTCATGATCGGCGTCGATGGCTTGATACACGTTGGCCAGCGTCTGCGCCTCGACGCCTTGGGTCGAGTCCACAACCAGCAGCGAGCCTTCGACCGCGCGCATGGACCGGCTGACCTCATAGGCAAAGTCCACGTGACCGGGGGTGTCGATCAGGTTCAGCACATAGGCCTCGCCATTGTCGGCGGTATAGTCGATGCGAACCGTGTTGGCCTTGATGGTGATGCCACGCTCGCGCTCGATATCCATGCTGTCGAGCAGCTGTTCCTTCATGTCGCGATCCTTGACTGTTCCGGTCTCTTGAATGAGCCGGTCAGCAAGGGTGGATTTGCCATGGTCGATATGCGCGACGATGGAGAAATTGCGGATATGAGCGAGGTCTGTCATGGGTTGGGGATATGTAGAGGAATCGTGGGTTGGTCAAGGTGCATCAATCGATGAACTAAAACAGTGAATACTTGCAATCGAGTCTTTCAAATGAACGATTTACAAAACGCAGAAAAAGCTCTCTGGGCAAAGATGACTAAACAAGAGAGGGCAATCATTGCAGCTCGTATTGCCTTAAGACTGTTACCTAACACTTCCTTTGGAACGCTATCTCAAAATCCCGCAGTGAACTTAACTCACGAATTCCGGCAAGTACTAATTCAAGTTGTTAAACTATTTGATCAATCAGAAGCCACAGACGTTGAGGTACAGGTCGATCTCATTCGTGCATCGTTAAGTGGCACAATCGAAGTTGTTGAGGAGTTTAAGCACCAAGCGCCGGTGTATGCAGCTAGGTCGGCAGCAGCCGCTGCGCAGGCTGCCAGGACGCAGCAACCCGATGAAGTCGCTCGCGCAGCATCGGATGCGGCAGAATACGCCGCTAATGCATCTCGAGCGTCTGAAGCAGCGAAGATTGCAGAAGCAATTTGCCACGCGGCCATAAATTCTGCCGTAGCAGACATTGAGGCAATGAGGACAAAGGGCAAGGTGGAATGCTTCGCGACTCCATTGCTTGACTCAAAAAACAAAAACCTACTTCAATTTTGGGATGCGATCCAAACCAGCATCTATGGAAAGTCCAACTTGTTTGGTTTTTGGCAAGAATGGTATCAAGGTTTTCTCGATGGCAAACCTATCGACTGGGAACTCCAACGTAGAGTTGCGTTGATTGATGATGACATCTGGAAATCAAGTTCAGAAGAAATTGCCGAAGAAATCGAACGAATTCGTACCCGCTGGGAGGTCGAGAAAGCCCTAACGGACTTAAGCGATAGCCTGAGTGTCCGAACCACCGCACGCCACGGCATCGGAGGTAACAACCCTCCTGAGAGCATTCAAGACGAGCGTTTGTACGGCGCAGCCACATTGATTTGGGAAGCCGAAGAAGAACTCTCAACCGCGTTAGAGCAGGAAAATCCCGCTCACGATTGGATTGAGGCAATCTTAGCCAAGTTCAAAGCAGGACTAACCAGTCTCCTCAAGTGGTGTGCTGGAAAGGTTAATTTAGCTGTTGGCACCGCAATCGTTGTTGGCGCGACCAAGGGTTCGACCGTTGTTGTGGATGCTTACATCGCCAAGCATCCAGAGAAGATTGAAGCATTGATTGAAGCCTTGGAGCGGTGGCTTCCGTTTTTGTCATGACCGGTGCCGGGCTGAAGCCCGGCCTACGGGGTGGGGTGTTTCCGACTCGTGCAATCACTTTTTCGCGCCACCCAATTGATCCCGAATCCACTTTGATTCATACTCCGCCGCAGACCGAGAGGGGCATAAGACCCGTCCGGGCAGGCAAAAAACGAGGCTCGAGTATGAAACAGTTCCTCTTAATCGCATTTTGTGCGGCATCGGTGACGGCGGTGGCCCACACAGTGGACGCGGCGCAAATCAAACGGGCGTGTTTGGCGTCGGACCGCGAGGCGGCGACGCGGGCGCGATGCACTTGCATTCAGCGCGTAGCGGATCAGGCGTTGACGCGGGGCGATCAGAAGACCGTGGCAAAGTGGTTCGAAGACCCCCATCAGGCGCAGGAGTTGAAGATGTCGCAGACCGCGCGCGATGATGCGCTGTGGGATCGGTATCAGAACTTTGGCCTGATGGCGCAGGCGATCTGCAGCTGACCGACGGCAAATCCTTGACCTGATGCCCGCTGCGCCCCAGAAAGGCGCAGCGAAAGGTATGTGCGATGGTGATGAAGGGGCTGACCCTGCGGGGCCTTGAGGTGTTCGAGGCGCTGGCGCGGACGGGATCGGTGGCGCAGGCGGCCGAGATCACGGGGCTCAGCCAGCCGTCGGTGTCTCAGCAATTGCGCAATCTGGAAAAGGCTTTAGGCACTGATCTGGTGGATCACGGGCGGCGACCGATGCGGCTGACGCAGGCCGGGCGCAGTTTTCTGGCGCGCACTCAAGCGGTGCTGGGTGAGCTGCAAGTGGCCCAGAGCGAGCTGGCGGTCATGGATCTGGGGCATCTGACCACTCTGTCCATCGGATTGATCGACGATTTCGACAATGATCTGACGCCCAGGTTGGCCACTCTGCTAGCCGACAGTCTGACCCGGTCGAAATTCAAGCTGATCACGCTGTCGAGCCTCGATTTGTTCGAAGCACTGGAGGCGCAGCGGTTACACATGGCTGTCTCGGCCCATTCTGGTGAAGTATTGGAAGGTGTCATCGAATACCCTCTGGTCCAAGACCCGTTCATTTTGGTCGCTCCCAAGGGCGCCGAGCAGCCGATGCAAGACCTGCCCTTCCTGCGCTACGCCCGTGAACAGTTGATCAGCCGTCAGATCGAAGGTCATCTGGCCAGGCAGCAAATGGAGTTCGAAGAACGGTTCGAAATCGGTTCGCATCTGGCATTAATGGCGATGGTGGCACGAGGCTTGGGCTGGGCGATCACCACACCGCTGGGCTATATGCGCGCCGCACGGTTTCATGACGGGCTGGAAGCGCAACCTGCCCCGTTTGGCAAGTTCGCGCGCAGAATCTCACTGATTACTCGCTCCGACTGGTCGGATCAGGTACCGCAGGAAGTGGCGGATATGATTAAGCGACTGATGCAGAGCCAGATCGTTGACCCTGCTTTGGCGCAGTTGCCGTGGCTGGACGGGCAGCTGAAGGTGATAAGTTAGTCAAGCATGAATGGATCGCACCGCTGCCTGAACTGCATTTTTTGTCAGTTCAAGGTCCATCTCGGAGATCGCCAGTGAAGGATAGAGTTTGCCGGCCGACTTGAAGATGCCGTGGTGTCGCAGCGTCGCATTATAGGCTTCGTTACGCTTTGGGTCGTCATGCTTGGCGGTCCGATAGTCTCTGCAAACACTGGCTGTAAAAAAGATGTCAAACAAGGTCTCATCACCACAGATTTGATGCGGAATATCAGCCTTGCTCAACTCCTCACTTTGCATGTCTTGCAGCTTTTTTCCGATAGCGCGCAAGCGCTCATAGCTGCCCTCGCGGCGTAGGATGTCCATCGTCTTAAGGCCGGCTGCGGCAGCGATCGGATTGCCTGACAGTGTGCCAAGCTGCATTAGCCATTTGTTCGCGCCGACAGTAGATTTGTCGAAATGCTGCATGATCTCGGTATTGGCCCCAATGGCGGCCAGAGGAAAACCGCCGCCGATGATCTTGCCCAAGGTGCAGATGTCTGGAGTTACTCCATAGCGTTCCTGCGCGCCGCCATAGGCCAGCCGGAAGCCCGTAACGATTTCGTCAAAGATCAAGAGGACACTGTATTTGTCGCACAGGTCGCGCAGCCCTTGCAAATAGCCGGGCAAGGCGGGAATTATCCGCTGCAGGGGCTCTACGATAATCGCGGCAACGTCCTTGTTTTCGTCCAGCAGCGCCTCGACCGCGGTCAGATCGTTAAACGGGGCGATCAACATCTGATCAGCGACCCCTTGCGGGATGCCCGCGCTGTCGGGAATAGCTTGGGGGAAGTTGATGCGGACTTCGGGCGCAAGGCTCATCTGTGCTTCGGCGCTCATCCCGTGGTATCCGCCTTCGAACTTCAGGACCTTGTCGCGGCCGGTATAGGCGCGGGCAAGACGGATGGCGTACATGTCGGCCTCGCCACCTGAGGCCACAAACCGGACCTGTTCGCAGCACGGCACCGCCTCAACAATCGCCTCGGCCAGTTCGATGCCCTTGGCATTGTTAGCAAAGAAGGTCATGCCCTTGGGGAGCTGCTCAAGAACGGCCCCTATGATTTCAGGATGGCCATGCCCCAGAAGCATCGGGCCAGAGCCGATCAGATAGTCGACATATTCGTTCCCATCCTCGTCCCAGACACGGCTGCCTTCACCGCGCGCGATGACTATGCCGGGATCGAAATTGCCGAAGCCTCCGGCAGGCAACACGGTGCGGGCCCGGGCGATCCAATCGGCTTGAGAGGTCAGTTTCTGCATAGGTCAGTCCAGTTCAAGAATTGGGGTACCAAGGATGTCCAGATCGGGCCTCACCCCAAGCCCGGGGCCTTCTGGTGGTGCAATACGCCCATCCTTGCGGGACGGACAATCCGGCGCAATGCGTGGCCCTACATAGGACGACAGATCGCAGGTGTTCAGTAGGGCATCTCGCGGTGTCGAGGCGGCGAAATGCAGCGATGCGGCGGTGACTATGTCTGATCCCCAAGTGCATTCCGCGCAGATCTCGGCCCCCAGATGAACAGTCAGATCACGCGCGCGGCGCATCGCGGACAGCCCGCCGAATTTCGACAGTTTCAAGGCGACTGCGTCCAGCACGCCCAGTTCATGCGCGTGCATGAGCGACGCCAGATCATAGGCATTTTCGTCGATTTTCATAGGCAGGCCAGTTGCCTGTCTGACAGCTGCACAATCTTCCAGCGTTTTGCAGGGCTGCTCCAGCATAACATCCAGATGTGCCACAGCGCGTCCCGTCCGCGTGGCCTGAAGTTTTGTCGCCCCGCAGTTCCAGTCGCCATAGACCAGTGGGCCGTCGCCCACGGCCTCGCGTACCTTGGCCAACCGTTCGGCATCTGCTTGCCAGTCGGCGTCGGCCCCAAGCTTGACTTGAAACTGTCGGATACCCGTCGCATAAGCCTGACGCGCGATCCGCGCCATGTCGTCGGGCATGACGCAGGTGATCGAGTGATAGAGCGGCATGTCAGCTTGAGTGCGGCCACCAAGCAGCGCGTAAAGGGGCTGCCCACTCGCTTTGCCGAACAGATCCCACAACGCCATGTCGACGATAGATTTCGCATAGAGATGTCCTTGCAGGAACGAATCCAGTTTACGCATTGGGGCATCAATGCCGAACGGTTCGACGCCAAGGATTTCGGGTGCCATTTCCTCGATCGCACCGGGGACACCATTGGCGAAGGCGGGCAGGTAATGCGGGATGGGGCAGACCTCGCCCCAGCCTTTCTTTCCGTTATCGGCCTCCAGACACAGGACATGGCTTTTGACCGTGTCGCAGGTCTTGCCCTCGGCCATGTAGTAGGTCTCATGGCTGGTAAGATCGACAGACCATAACGAAATGCGAGAGATTTTCATGATATGTCATTTCCATCAGTCAGTTGCGGCCCGGACTCGAACTGATTGCGCCAGAATACCAGACATAGAACCGAGTCTGCGCCCGTCGTCATCGCGTGAGGCTGGTTAGAGGAGTGGAACGCAGTGTCGCCAGAGCTCAGCCAGCGCTTAGCTTGTCCGGCACGTAGGAACTCTGCCTGCCCGGCAAGCACTAAATAAAGCTCTTCCGCTGGGTGATGATGCCACGGATAGTGCAGATGTGGCGGCATATAAACCAGCCAGACACGGAGTTGGTCTGATGCAAAGCCGCCCTGATCGCCGACCAGACAGAAGCAGCCAAACCGATCCATGAAATCATCGCCTATCCCGCTATCTCGATAATGCTCGAGCCAGTGCGCGTCGCAGGCAAGCGCAAGCACAGCGTCACGCAAAGTCGAGACTGTCCCAGACCGCAAGGCTTGGTCAGTTGCCAGCAAATCAAGCGGGGGCAAGGCCCGCGTCGTGACCTTTTGTGGCACAAGATCAGTCGGAAATGAACTGAACTCCGCAAGAGAGGGGTAGGTACGAAAGCAGCGGGCAAGCTCGGCTGCTGCGTGCGTCCAGACCTGTGCTTGTGTCACGCGATCTCCCTTGCGTCGGTTCTGGGCTTTTTGGATTTGGGGTCGTAGGCGGGATCGCCCAGCACACGGGCTGCACGGCGGATGCCGTGGATCACCACTTCAAGCGCCGTGCCGGGAGTGGCGGCGTGAGGTTTGACATAGGCAAAGGCCAAAATCTTCCCGACTGTTGGGCCAAAGGCCACGGACGCTGTGGATCCGACCACCTGCCCGTTCAAAACCACCGCCTCACCGCCGTGGCCGTCCGCTTTTCCGTCGGGCTCGATTTCCAGATAGGCGCAGACCCACGGCAGGTCAGTATTTAGAGTTTTGTCGCGGCCCAGATACTCCTTGTCCGTCCGAGCAAAACGCAAAACATCAGCCTCGGCCAGTGTGACCTCGTTGGTTAATTCGCCAGCCCCCTTGAAGCCCTTCTCCATACGCATCGCATTCATCGCGAAGCTGCCGTAATCGGCAATGCAGTGTATCTCACCCGCAGCCCACAGCGTAGTGTAGACATCAAGGCTGGCGTCATTGGGCATGTGGAATTCCCAACCGAGCTCGCCCGCGTAGGACATACGGAATGCCCAGACATTGTGACCTGCAACCGTGATTTCCCGTGCAGACAGCCAGCGGAACCCGGCGTTGGACAAGTCGGCGTCAGTGCAGGCGGCCAACACGTCCCGCGACTTGGGACCGTTCAGGGACAGGACACTCCACTCGGACGACAGGGCCGTTATCGTCACATCTTCCTCCGCGCGTCGATGGTTCAAGTGGTCCAGCAGGCGTTGTTCGAAGAAAGCGGCGCAGACCAGATAGAAGCGGTCTTCAGCCATCCGCACAATCGTCGTTTCCAGCTCGATCCGGCCAGCGCGGTTCAGCATGTGGGTCAGGGTGATCGAGCCGATCTTCTGCGGCATTCGGTTGGCGGTCAGCCGGTCCAGCAATGCGTATGCATCCGGCCCTTCGACCAGCACCTTTGCGAAGGCGGTAACATCCATGATGCCGACGCCGGTGCGCACCGCTTTCACCTCGGCCGCTACCATATCGTCGACGGGGGAACGGTTGAAGGAATAGTGGTCGCACTGTTCGATCCCCTTGGCGAAAAAGCGTGGGCGTTCAAAGCCATAGACCTCTTCATGCACGGCACCTTTGCTTTTCAGCAGATCATGCAAGGGGGACGGCTTGATCGGGCGTCCGACCAGACGGTTGAAATGTGGGAAGGGGATTTCGTGGCGCAGACAGTAATCCTCTTCGGCCTTCACTACCTGCCAGTTCTTCGTGGCATAACTGCCAAACCGGCGCGGGTCGAATTCGCGCATCGAGATGTCAGCCGCTCCATGCACCATCCAGCGCGCCAGCTCGCGGGTCAGGCCGGGCCCCCATCCAATGCCGATCTGAGTGCCGCAGCAGCACCAGTAATTGCGCACAGCGGGTGCCGGGCCGATCAGCGGGTTGCCGTCTGGTGGATGGCTGATCGCGCCGTGCACGACGCGTTGAATGCCCAGATCGGCAAAGATCGGCATCCGGTTCAGGCTTTCTTCCAAATACGGCATGACACGGTCATAATCCGCGTCAAACAGCCAATTCTCGTAATGCCATGGACATTCATCGTGCCAGACCGAGTTCGGGTTTTCTTTCTCGTAAATCCCGATCAGGCCCTTCTTTTGCTCCATCCGGATATAGCCCGAAACTTTCTTGTCGTCGCGAATGACGGGCAGTTCTACGTCGAGACCCTGGAATTCGGGCACCTCGTCGGTCACGAAGTAATGGTGCGTCATCGAGGTCATGGGCAATTGCAGCCCCGACCATTCGCCCATCTGCCGCGCATATGTGCCGCCGGCATTGACGACATGCTCGCAGGTGATTGTGCCCTTCCCAGTCTCAACCACCCATTCGCCATTGTCAGCTTGCGTGATGTTGGAAGCGCGGCATTGGCGGATGATCCGCACGCCCTTTTGACGGGCCCCAGCGGCCATCGCCATCGTGACATTCGTCGAGTCCACGTGACCGTCATCCGGCGTGTGAAGTGCGCCCAGAACACCACTGAGGTTATAGAACGGGTGCAACTCGGCCACCTTTTCCGGCCCAACCAGTTCGATGTTGAAACCCAGCGAGCGACCCACCGATAGCGTATGGCGCAACCAGTCCATTTCGTCTTCCGTATAGGCTAGGCGAAACGACCCGCAGCCGTGCCATGTCACCGGCTGGCCTGTTTCCGCTTCCAATCCACCGGAATAGAGGCCGATATTATAGTCCACGCACTTCCCCAACCCAAAGGACGAGGTCGAATGTGTGATCTGTCCGGCGGCGTGCCATGTGCTGCCCGAGGTCAGCTCGGCCTTTTCAAGCAACACCGTTTCCGCACCCCAGCCTTCATGCCCAAGATGATAGGCCAGCCCGACGCCCATGATGCCTCCGCCGACGATGACCACGCGTGCGTGGGATGGAAACTCACTTGCCACGACAACATCCTTTTCGAGTCGTTTTCCTCTCGACACGCTAAGCAAACAAAAATACCATCGTCAATCATGAATGGGACAAATGTATCAAATACGATTCTCGAGCGTCTGGCCGATGAGCTTTCCGAGCTGACGCCCGAGGCACGCAAGGCGGCAACTTATGTCTTGGAAAACCCCCGTGATGTGGGGGTGTCGACGGTGCGCGAAATCGCAGAGGCTGCGAATGTCAAACCCAACACCGTCGTGCGCATGGCCCGTCAGGTCGGGTTCGAAGGCTACGAAGATTTCCGCGCGCCCTTCCGCGATGCCATCCGACGCGGCGCCGCCGACTTCCCGGACCGCGCGCGCTGGCTTCAGGACATTCGCAAATCGGACGATCTGGGCGGGCTATATGCCGACATAGTGCAGGACGTGCTGCGCAACGTCGAAGAGACCTTTGCGGGTATCTTGACCGACGACCTGAAGACGGCGGCCGAGGCGATCTGGGCCTCGCGCAATGTGTTTACCCTTGGCGTGGGCGTCAACAACTCGATCGCGCGCAATTTCACCTATCTGGCCTCGACCGGTATGAAGGAGTTTCACGCCATCCCGCGTCCGGGCTCGACCCCTGTCGATGATCTGGCGTGGGCAGATGAAAGTGACGTGCTGATCGCGATCACCTGCAAACCCTACCGGTCCGAGGTGGTCAAAGCCGTCGAGATAGCGCGCGAACAGGGCATGGTCATCGTCGCTCTGTCCGACAGTCCCGCCAGCCCGATCCTGCGTCTGGCCGATCATGACTTCGTGGTATCGGTCGATACACCGCAATTCTTCCCGTCCTCGGTCAGCATCATCGCGCTGCTTGAGACGCTTTTGTCATTCGTCATCGCCGTTGCCAGCGACGAGATCGTCGAACGGGTCGAGAAATTCCACAACCGTCGCCACCAGCTGGGACTGTATCACGAGGAGAAGACATGACCGAACCCATCAGGTCTTTGGCCGCGCGTTATTACACCGATCCCGATATTTATGCGCAAGAAATGTCCGGCCTGCTTGCCCGGACATGGCAATTCGCGGGCCATGTCAGCCAGCTTCCCAATGTCGGTGACTATTTCACTTTTGAAATTGCGGGCCAAAGCCTATTCTCGATCCGTGGCCGGGACGAAGTGATCCGCACCTTCTATAACGTCTGCCAACACCGCGCCCACGAAATGGTCACCGGGACTGGTAACACTCGTGTGGTGGTCTGCCCCTATCACGCCTGGACCTACGAACTGACTGGACATTTGCGCGCGGGTCCGAACATCAAATCCGTTCCGGGCTTTGACCGCTCTGAGATCTGCCTGACCGAAGTCCGGACCGAAGATTTCCATGGCTTTCTTTTCGTCAACCTCGATGACGATGCGGCGCCGATGGACGATTGGTTCCCCGGTGTCCGTGAAGAGATCGCCGAATTCGTTCCCAATGTCGTCAGGCTTGCCCCTCTGGAATGGGTCGAGGTGCCTGAGAACTGCAACTGGAAGGTCTCGGTCGAGAATTACTCAGAGTGCTACCACTGTCCCATTAACCACGCGACTTTCGCCGAGGGTGTAATCAAGCCGGAAACCTATGACATCCAACCGGATGCGGACGGCGGATATGTTCTGCGCCATACAACCGAATGTCAGCCAATGAAAAAGATGACCTATCCCGTGGACATGTCGGTGCCCCATGCCGGGGATTATCAGAGCTGGTTCCTGTGGCCCATGTTCTCATTCCAATGCTATCCGGGCAATGTTCTAAACACCTACCACTGGCGTGCCCACGGCCATGAAAACTGTACCGTCTGGCGCGGCTGGTTTACGCCGGAAGGTGCTGAAAGTGAGGTAATCCGGGGTCTTGCCGCTCAAGATCGCGAGACAACAGTAAAAGAGGACATCCACCTCGTGGAAAGCGTGCAGCGAGGGCTGAAATCTCGTGGTTATCGCCCCGGTCCCCTTGTGCTGGACCCCAACTGCGGGGTCAGTTCAGAGCATTCCATCGCTGCATTGCAGCGCTGGATGCGTGAAGCTGTAGATGGTCAAGAACATTGACGCACAATGCACCAACATATTGATCGATCTGTAATGAAGGCCTATTGGCTAAGCTACATTGATGGCGCGTTGGTCAACGGCATAGCCAGCCGGATCGACGCGTTGAACCCTAGCATCGACAAAAAGCTGGCCGAGTGTGCGCTTACGGATGCGGGCAACGTTGTCAGCGCCGATATGGCTGCAAAACGCGCGCATCTATCAGGTACCTTGTCCGATCTGCGCCCAGTCGAACATGGTCACATAGTGCAGGCCATGGGCCACTATATGCTGACCCATATTGACGAGATCGCCAGGATTCTGACGCTGGAACAGTGCGACCCCCTGTGGGAAGCCCGGATCGAGGTCGAGGAAGCCGCGCCGTATTTCGAATACTATGGCGATCAGGCTGAATCCTTCGAGGGCCACTCGATCCCGTTGGGGAAAGACCATTACAATTTCACGACCTACGAACCCCACGGTGTTTCGGCGCAGATAATCTCTTGGAGCAATCCGATCGAAATGACGACGCGTTCGCTGTCAGCAGCACTTGCCTCGAGCAACGCCGGCGTGATCAAAACGCCAGAGCTGACACCGTTCAGCAACTCGTGGTTTGCCTCCGCTGCAGAGACCGCAGGCCTGCCTGAGCGCGCGGTGAACATCCTTTACGGGCTGGGCCACGAGTCCGGTAGTGCCTTGTCGACCCACACGCATGTGAACCAGATCGTCTTCACAGGGCCCGTCCCCACGGGCATTGCCATTGCGACCATCACCGCCAAGAACGTCGTCTCCAGTGTGCTGAAACTTGGCCGGAAATCCGCTGCGATAGCGCATGATGATGCTGACCTGAATGCGTTCGCGAATGGCGCCCCCCAAGATGCGCGAAGCCTTGTGGAACTATGTACAAACCAAAAACGTCGCCATCAAACTGAAGGACTAGACCATGAGCGTATTTGACGAAGATCTGTTTCTGAAAGGGCTCGAACAGCGCAAAACTACGCTGGGGGCTGAATATGTCGAAAAGAACTTGGCTACAGCAGATGATTTCACTCGCCCGTTTCAGGAGGCCATGACCGCGTGGTGTTGGGGCTTTGGCTGGGGGGATGACGTGATCGACGCAAAGACCCGGTCGATGATGAACCTCTCGATGATTGGCGCACTAGGCAAAATGACTGAATGGGAGACCCACTGCCGCGGGGCCATCAATAATGGCGTCACCAAAGAAGAAATCCGCGCAATCGTTCACGTGATTGGAATTTATTGCGGCGTGCCGCAGGCGTTGGAGTGCTTCCGTGTGGCCAAGAAGGTGCTGGAAGAGAGTTAGAAGGCGCGAGCGCTCAACCTTACACTGGCGGTCTCGCACCACAACGCCGCATCACTCAAACATAGTGGTCCTATTCTATACCGGTGTGTGGCCCCTCTTTGCTCCGGGATTGATATCCGACGAACCAACAATTCTGTTGATTCAAGGGGAAGGTCTAATGGACGTACACTTTCACCCGGACGAATAGAACCAAGATTCAAAAGGAGGGGTACATGCCCCTCCATATTTGTTGCTCACCTCGGTTCGGACATTGGTGCGCAGTACAGCATCGATCTAGATGAGCTCTGCGCAGGCATCGGTGCGTTCAGTGCCCTGAATGCAGGGCGTACTCCAGCTTCTATAGCTCAGCGCTCAGGTACGCCTGCAAGCCCTCAACAGCAATTTCGATCAGGTCCAGCGCTCCATCGAAATCGCGGGTATAATACGGATCGGGCACGTGATCGGCACCGGAATGTGGCGCGAAATCGGTTAGCAGGCGGACAGGAGTATCGCTGCCATCGGGGCGCAGGTCTTCGATATTGGCGATATTGTCCGCATCCATACCGATGATCAGATCGAAGCGGTGGAAATCCTCGGCCACGAACTGGCGGGCGCGCAGGTCGCTGAGGTTAATATCGCGGGCGCGGGCGGCTTTTTGCATTGGGCCATAGGGCGGATCACCGATATGCCAACCCGATGTTCCGGCGCTGTCGGTTTGGTGATGGCGCGCGCGGGCGCGAAAAACGCCCTCGGCTGCCGGAGAGCGGCAGATATTGCCCAGGCAGACGAAAAGGATACGGTGTGTCATGGGAATGGGTGTAGCGCGTGAGGCGGCCATGGAAAAGATCGTCATTCTGACTGGAGCCGGAATTTCCGCCGAAAGCGGGCTGGGCACGTTCCGCGACGAAGGCGGCCTGTGGGCGCAGCACCGGATCGAGGATGTCGCAACGCCCGAAGGATTCGTCCGCAATCCGGCACTGGTGCATGAGTTTTACAATGCCCGCCGGGTGCAGGCCGCCAAGGCACAGCCCAATGCCGCACATCGGGCGCTTGCCCGGCTGCAGAAGCGATGGCCCGGCGGAGTGGTCATCGTCACGCAGAATGTTGACAGCCTGCATGAGGCAGGCGGGGCTGCACGGGTGCTCCATATGCATGGCACGCTGGCCGGTGCCCTATGTGGAGTTTGCGGGCACCGCTGGACCTCGCCACCCGAGATGGAGGTACACGAGCCTTGCCCAGCCTGCTTTCAACCGACGGCCCGACCCGATGTGGTGTGGTTTGGTGAGATGCCCTATTTTATGGATGAAATTTACGATCACCTGGCTGAAGCCGCACTGTTCGCCTCAATCGGCACTTCAGGTCAGGTTTATCCGGCGGCAGGTTTTGCGCAAGAGGCACGGGCCGGAGGTGCGCGAACGATAGAATTGAACCTTGAACCTTCCTCTGGGGCGTCCGTCTTTGATGAGACACACCTCGGGCCTGCTACCGAGGTGATCCCGCGTTGGGTCAATGAAATGTTGGTACGGGGCCGCACGCGATAGGGGCAGACAGAGCAGCGCTTTCGCGTCTATGGTGCTGAAAACAATAATGCTGAGTGAGTTCATGACAGATCTACCACCCAAAGACGGAGAAATCCTTGACGATAGCAGCATCAACGCGCGTGACACCTTAAGCGAGAATCTTGCCAACCTGTGGTGGACCTTCTTGCTGCGCGGAATTCTGGCCGGTCTGATCGGGATTGCGGCGCTGTTCTGGCCCACCAGCAGTATCTCAGTATTGCTGCGGCTGGTGGGGGCGCTGCTTATTCTGGATGGTGCGCTCACTTGGCTTGGGTTTGGGCGACGTGGGCTGGTTGGAGGCTTTGGCATCGGTGCTGCTCTGATCGGATTGATACTATTGATCTGGCCACAGGGAGTGGCGTGGCTGGCATTTACGCTGATGGGGGCGATGGCGTTATTCGTGGCCATAGGCTCCTTCATGGCCCTGCCTCAGATGCACCCACAGGATCCCGAGCGTGCAACGGTGCGAAATTCAGGTATCTTTGCCCTCATCATCGGGCTGGTGCTTATATTCTGGCCCGGCAGCGGAATGGTGGCTTTGGGTTGGGCAATTGCTTTCTTTGCGTTGACCTCAGCCATCGTGATGTTCTTTCTGGCCGCACGGTTCAAAAATGCAGGTGATCGGTTGGGAATGAAAACTGTCAACCGCTAGCAATATAGGCCGGGCATTGTCCGGCCTAATGCCTTGATGATGGCTGATGAAACGGCGGATTAGTTCGAATGCGAGTGGTCGCGTGAGCCGTGCCCGCCCTGATCCTACCGCTCCAAATCTACCGGGATTTCTACAACAACCTCTCCGGCCTGTTCAAAAATCAGCGTCACCGGCACAGAAGATCCCTGTTCAAATGGCGCATTGAGTCCCATGAACATGACATGGTCACCGCCACGTTTCAGCAGGTGGGCTTCACCTGCCGGTATGGAAAATCCTTCCTCGACATGGATCATCTGGGCAACGCCGTTTTCATCAACCTTGTGGGTGTGAAGCTCTACACGCCCTGCCACATCTGATTTGACGCCGATCAGGCGGTCATCGGTATCGCTGTGGTTTTCGATTACCATGAAGGCGGCACCGGCCTTGGCGGATTTACCTGAGGACCGCGCGTAGGCATCGTCAACAACGATAGCATCGGCAGCCATGGCGCCTGAGGTGAATGAAAGCGCAGCCAAAGTTGCGAGCAAAGTGGATTTGAGGGTCATTGCGACTCTCCTTACGTAAATTTCTGATTTTGTTAGATGTCTAATTCAGACAGAGATCGGAGGAGCGCGGGCAGGATGCCGTGGCAAGGGGGCCGAAATCAAATCCGCCGAGCGTAGTGGTGGAGCGGGCAACGCCCTGGACGGAGCCAAAGGCAGGGCAGCGCGCGCATCGTGCACAGCGCCCAGCAGGCTAAGCGCATAGTCCGGACAGTAATGCGGCGCACGTGTCGGTTGACCCTCGTCATCCATATACACAACCACAGGCCCGGTTCCGGTGCACAGAACCATCTGCCCCACCGCACGATCAATGCCGCGCGATGCAGCAAGGCCCTGCCCCGTGACAAGTACGAGCAGGGACAGCGCATAAGGCAGTATCTGGCGGAAAAAGTCTTTCATCCTAGCCCGAGATATACGCCTGAGTTTCTATCCGCTACAAGCGAGAAGGCCAGGCTGAGACAGAATGGCCCGGTTCAGGATTTGGGTGGTTTTGCCGGGTCGGCGTTCATACTCGTATGTAGTCGATTCACCCGGCGTTGCATCCGCGTGCATCGAACCACTGCCGCCGCAAGTGAAGCTGGCACGAAAGACAATAAATTTGTTACTCGAAACAGCATGATGACCCCCCAAAATCAACAATATGCATATACATATATTGATTTCATCAAGACTTCTGTGAACAAAGTCACGGAAAGGCTCGCTTTGTTAGCTTTTTAAAAACAATGGACAGGATCATTGCAATCATCACCGACAAAAAAGCCCCGCATCCAAGGATGCAGGGCTGAATACTTTTGTGTCGGCAAGACTTACGCCGAAGCTTGCGCTTTGGCGATTTCTTTCTTCACTTTCAAGGCGTTCGCCGACAGTTCGTCATCCTTGGCTTTCGCCAGAAATGCATCCAGACCACCGCGGTGGTCTACCGAGCGCAGGGCTGCCGCCGAGATGCGCAGCTTTACGCCGCGGCCCAGGGTTTCCGACTGCAGGGTAACGTCGTTCAGGTTGGGCAGAAAACGACGACGAGTTCTGTTTTTGGCGTGGCTGACATTGTTGCCAGTCATCGGGCCTTTTCCGGTCAGTTCGCAACGGCGCGACATGGTTTCTTCCTTTGTTTCTGGAGGCCGGGTACAAGACCCTCGGCCAAATCACAAGGGGCGCAACCCGAAGTCGCGCCCGAAAACTGGTTGGATGCGTGTAGTGGGAATCACGCGAAGGGTCAAGACGGGTGCGGCGAAATCTTTATACCGAAGTCGTTTTCCATTGTGGCGCCAGCTTCCGACCGCTGCAATAGAGGTTTGTTGTTCTTCAGATGGCGCGAGATCAACTGTGTCTGCAATCGCCCACGCGGGATCAGGCGGGCCGGATCGATGCGGTAATCTAGTTCGGCCAACTCAGGGAAGATTTCGAATATTTCACGTCTCGCCGCAACACTAAGAGATTTTAACGCTTCGCGGCCGGTATAAAGGCTTTCGGTCGGGGTGTTTTCAGCAAAAATCACTTGATGGCGGTCAAACAGCAGGTGAAAATACTCAACGCTTTCGACGCTTTGATCAACGTAGATATCCGGCATCGCAGTGAGCTTGATGGCCGGAATCAAAACCTCGTTCGTGCCGAACATACGTTGGGCGATCTTTGAGTGCACCAGCATCCGGTGCTGGCGCGAGACCAGCAGATCACGATGAGGCAGCCCCTCTCCCAATGCACCTGCAAGAATGCGCACAGGCCAGAGTCTGGGGTTGGCCTCAAGCTGGGGGCGGTCAAATTCGCGCCGTCCGATCCAGCGGATCGGGTGCAGGCCCTGCCCCAGCGTGGGGATCAGGTCACCGGTGCGCAGCGACTGGATCGTAGTCTGGCCGTGCTGCGTCGTTATCAATGTATCGCGCGTGAAACAGGGCATGCCTGATCCGTTCTCGAACGCCGAATAGGTGACAGTTATTCCGGATGGCAGGGTGAATGTGCCACTTGAGATTGAGTATCCGACCCCATCTTCAACCGTAATCACCCCGAAGGTATCGTCCGTGATAACAGTGCCCTCAGGCAGGTTCAGCGTATCGGTTCCGCTGCCGCCTCGAATGTCGCCTGTCACCGTGGTGCTGATGAAATTCAGCGTGTCATTGCCGCCGCCGAGCCGGATATTGCCCACGGTTGACCCGCTGACACCAACCGTGTCCGCATCGGACCCGCTGGCGATGCGCCCGCCAACCGTGCTGTTGGTGACTGTGATCGTGTCGATACCTGCGTTGCCCAGGACATTGTTGGCAATGGTACTATCGGTGATGGTGATATCATCATCGCCGCCACGGCCCCGGATATTATCAATCGGGGACCCCTGCGGCGCGCCATTCAACGTACCGTTGTCATTTGTGACATCGATATCGTCGTCGCCGTTGGTGCCATTGATATTGGGCATTCTGACGTGTCCCGTTCCTCGGAGCATCCGGGCACGATCCGAGCTGATCAAGCCCTTTCTCAACCCGGTTCAAACGCAGCAACTCACACTCAAACACAGCAATATATGCAACGATAATACACGATTAGCGGTCAGCCCACCAGCCGCGCACGCATCATACCGCCAGAGTGTTACGTGTCGGACAGTCCGGCGAGGATTTGATCGGCCGCCGCCGACGGGCTGAGACGGCCTGCACTGACCTGCGTGCCCAGATCGCTCATCCGGTCGCGCATCTGTGGCGTTTCGAGTCGCGCCAGCAAGGCGTGGCGCACCTCTTGTTTGAACCAGTATTGCGCCTGTGTAGCGCGGTTCGACGCCCAATGCCCGGCGTCGCGTCGCCAAGTGGTCAGGGTCTGCATCTCGTCCCAGGCCTGTTCCAACCCATGCTCTTCAACCGCTGAAACGGTCATGGCCTTGGGGAACCCTTCGGGGTCTTGCGGGCGTTTGCGCAGCAAACGCAGCGCGCCCGCGTAATCAGCGCAGGTGCGGGTGGCAGTCGCTTTCAGGTCGCCATCAGCCTTGTTGATCAGAATCATGTCGGCCATTTCCATGATGCCGCGCTTGACGCCCTGCAACTCATCACCGCCCGCCGGGGCCAGCAGCAGCAGGAAAAGGTCAGACATCTCAGCCACCACGGTTTCCGATTGGCCCACACCCACAGTTTCAATCAACACGACGTCAAATCCCGCCGCCTCGCAGAGTGCGATCGCTTCGCGCGTGCGGCGCGCCACACCACCAAGATGGCTCTGACTGGGTGATGGGCGGATAAAGGCGTTTTTCTCGCGGCTCAGCCGCTCCATGCGGGTCTTGTCGCCTAGAATCGAGCCGCCCGAACGGGCCGAACTGGGATCAACTGCCAGAACCGCAACACGTAGCCCCTGCCCCGTCAGCATCATTCCGAAGCTTTCGATAAAGGTCGATTTGCCGACACCTGGCGTGCCAGACAGGCCAATTCGCAGCGCCTGCCGCCCGACACCAGCCAACTGATCGAGCAAGTCCGTGGCCTGCGCTCGGTGGTCATCACGCCCGCTTTCGACCAGCGTGATCGCTCTGGCCAGTGCCCTGCGCTCTCCGTTCAAGATCCTGTCGCCAAGCTCGGCAATGTTCATCGGTCAGTCCCCGGCTGGAATTTGCCATAGATGAGAGGGGATGACCCGGTTTGTCCAGCCCCAACTCGGGTCCGGATCGGCGATGCTGGACCTTGGCCGAGGCTTTGGCGATAAGGCGATATGACCCGGTTGCCCATTGATGACGCCATTCCCGATCTTCTGAACGCCTTGCGAACGCATGGGTGCGCGGTACTGCAGGCGCCTCCGGGTGCGGGTAAAACGACCCGCGTGCCGCTTGAGATGCTGCATGCAGGCCTTGGCGATGGTCGAATCGTGATGCTTGAGCCACGTCGACTGGCCGCGCGGGCCGCTGCAGAGCGCATGGCTGAGACTTTGGGTGAACCTGTGGGTAAGACCGTCGGCTACCGCGTACGCGGTGATACGAAGGTTTCAAATTCCACACAGATCGAAGTGGTGACCGAGGGCATTTTGACCCGCATGCTGCAATTCGAACCGGATTTAGCAGGCGTGGGGGCAGTAATTTTTGATGAATTCCACGAGCGCTCGCTGAACGCCGATCTGGGGCTGGCCTTATGCCTTGAGGTGGCAGGAGCGCTTCGGGACGATCTTATCCTGCTTGCAATGTCTGCGACACTGGATGCCGAACCGGTGGGGCGGCTGATGGATGCGCCGCTCATCACTTCCGAGGGGCGCAGCTATCCGGTTGAATCCCGTTGGCTTGACCGACCTCTGGGTGCGCAGGCTCGACGCTTGGATGCGCTTGTTGATCTGGTTGTGCAGGCCGAGCGGGAAACTACAGGTGGAATGCTGGTTTTCCTGCCCGGCGAAGGGGAAATCAGGCGCGCCGAGGTTGCTTTGACACGCCGCCTGCCCAACGACTGCACGGTACACCCTCTTTTTGGTGCCCTGCCATTTGCAGCCCAACGCGCAGCAATTGCGCCAGTGACGACAGGCCGCAAAGTCGTGCTGGCGACATCGATTGCTGAGACCTCGTTGACCATACCCGATATCCGCGTGGTGGTGGATATGGGCCAAGCGCGGCGCGCACGGTTCGATCCAGGTTCTGGCATGTCGCGGCTGGTGACCGAGCGGGTAACACGAGCCGAGGCCACTCAACGTGCGGGCCGTGCAGGCCGTGTAGCCGAAGGCGTGTGCTACCGGCTGTGGTCCAAGGGCGAAGAAGGCGCACTGCTCGCATACCCACCTGCTGAGATCGAAGCCGCCGACTTGACCGGAATGGCGCTGGAGCTCGCGCTCTGGGGCGCGGAGCCGGGTGATCTTGCGTTCCTGACTTCGCCACCTGAGGGCGCATTGACCGAGGCACGATCCTTGCTAACCATGCTCGACGCCTTGGACAGCAAGGGCCGGATTACGGAACACGGGCGCGCGTTGGCTGCGTTGCCGCTGCATCCACGTCTCGCGCATATGTTGGTGCGTGCGGGCCGCGAGGCCGCCCCCTTGGCGGCGCTGATGGCAGATCGAGATCCGCTGCGTGGAGCGCCGGTTGATCTGTCGTTGCGGCTTGAGGCGTTGCGGGATATCCGCAAGTTTCGGCACAATCGCGTCTGGCAAGTCAACGAGGGCGCGCTGGATCGGATCAAAACAGAGGGAAAACGGTTACGTGCGCAAGCGCAGGGCTCTGGCGATCTGAGCCCTGCGGCGACGGCAGCCCTGGCCTATCCGGACCGCATCGCGCAACGGCGCAGGGGTGATACCCCCCGCTATGTCCTCTCGGGCGGTAAGGGCGTGGTGCTGGAGGCTGACGACACCTTGGCAACAGCTCCTTATCTGGTCGTCACCGACACAGACGGCAACCCGCGCGAGGCCCGCGTACGCATGGCCGCACAGATTTCCGAGGGTGAAATCCGCGATCTATTCGACGATCAGATTGAATGGGTCGATAGTTGCGAATGGTCCAAGCGCGAACGCCGTGTCGTGGCCCGACGGCAGGAACGCTTCGGGGCGATCACCCTGGATGACCGCATCTGGAAAGACGTACCCGAAGACGCTGTGGCCCAGGCAATGCTGGTCGGGGTGCGTGATCTCGGAATACGGCTGCAGGGGGCCTCGGCAAGGTTGGCAGCGCGGGTCGAGTTGGTTCGAGCTGAAGGTGTTGACCTACCCGATTGTTCGGAAGGGGGTCTTATGGACGCGCTGGAGGACTGGCTGCTGCCTACGCTCTCGGGCGTACGCAGCGCCGAAGACTGGAAGCGTTTTGACCTGCTACCAGCTTTGCGTGCCCGGCTGGATTGGGCCCAGACGCAAGAGCTGGACCGCCGCGCGCCGGGGTCGTTTGTGACTCCGCTTGGACGCAAGCTGCCAATCGACTATAGCGGTGCGGCGCCCGAGATTTCGGTGCGATTGCAAGAGGTGTTCGGCGTGACCCAACACCCGTTAATCGGTGGTGAGCCCTTAAAGATCACACTGCTGTCACCGGCGCAGAGACCGATACAGATCACCCGCGATCTACCAGGGTTCTGGGCTGGGTCTTATGCGGACGTGCGCAAGGATATGCGGGCGCAATATCCCAAACATCCCTGGCCTGAAGATCCAACTCAAGCTGACCCAACTCTGCGTGCGAAACGTCGTAAAAACTGAACCGGACGCAATCTAACCAATGTTTTTGGCGGTGATAGCACCACAATTCAGCAAAAATGCTACAGATATCCGCATTATTGGCTGAAATTAGGCCATTTTTGCCCATTCTTCCGCCAATCTATTGTTAAGCCTGCAATACATGATTATTTAACTCTTTCGAATAAAAACAAAGACGTCCGAGCAGGCTGAACATGACGAAATGGATACGCAACATCTGGGAAGAGGTCGCGCGACCGTTATTCCAGCGCCCAAACCGGGTGCAGGTGGCGGCGCTTTGCACGCGGGGCACAGAGTCCGGCGATGATGTATTACTGATCACCAGCCGCGGAACCGGACGTTGGATTATTCCAAAAGGCTGGCCCATTGATGGCCTTAACGGCCCCGAGACTGCGTTGCAGGAAGCATGGGAGGAAGCTGGCGTTCAGGCGACGGATGTTCCAAAGGAACCGATCGGCCAATACTCTTATGACAAGACATTGAACGACGGCACGGCGCAGCATGTGGTCACCAGCGTGTATCGTGTTCAGGTGACGAATCTGGCCGACGATTATCCTGAGGCCAATCAGCGCAAACGCTGCTGGGTTTCGCCCAAAGTGGCGGCTGGACGGGTGCAGGAGCCTGAATTGCGCGATCTGCTGCTGCAAATGTAACAATTACGTATATTTCTCATGACAAAGGTTGCCGCTTTCGACGGAACAGGGTAGCGGCGGGCGTCAAATCGAACGGCCTGTGAAAATCGATGTCTGATCTACCACCCAAAGCCCGCTGGCACGCGCTCGACAGCGACCTCCACCGCATTTCTCGTCTTGAGTATGCCAATGCCCATGTGGCGCGCCCGCTGCTGGCACCCGGTATCGCACTCGTCTTTATCGCTTTGGCAGGTTTGGCCGCCGCAGTTATGTTTGGTCGCGCCGATGGCGGATTAATCGTTGTCGCCGCTGCAGCCTTCGGGGCCTATATGGCGATCAACATCGGGGCCAACGACGTCGCCAACAACATGGGACCGGCGGTTGGTGCAAATGCACTGACAATGGGGGGCGCGATTCTGATCGCCGCAATTGCCGAAAGTGCTGGCGCACTGCTCGCGGGTGGAGACGTGGTTTCGACGATCTCCAAAGGGATCATCGATCCAATGTCGGTGCAAAATAGTGATGTCTTCATTTGGGCGATGATGGCTGCACTGATATCTTCCGCGTTGTGGGTAAACTTAGCCACCTGGGTGGGCGCGCCTGTTTCAACCACGCATTCGGTCGTAGGTGGCGTTATGGGCGCCGGCGTCGCTGCTGCCGGGCTTGGTGCCGTAAGCTGGGGCACGATGAGCGCAATTGCCGCGAGCTGGGTTATCTCGCCCGTGTTGGGTGGCGTGATCGCTGCGGGATTTCTGGCGCTGATCAAACACAAGATTCAATACCAGGACGATAAAATCGCAGCCGCACGTCGCTGGGTTCCCATTCTGGTCGCCGTGATGGCCGGGGCTTTTGCCACCTACCTTTCGGTCAAGGGCCTGAAACGCATCGTCAAAATCGATATTGAGTTCGCCCTGCTGATCGGGCTGGCTTCGGGCGGATTGATCTGGGCCGCGACCGTGCCTTGGGTGCGACGGAAATCCGAAGGCCTTGAGAACAGAACCCGGTCGTTGAAAACGCTGTTTGGTTTGCCACTGGTGATTTCCGCAGGGTTTTTGAGCTTCGCCCATGGCGCAAACGATGTGGCCAATGCGGTGGGTCCGCTGGCCGCGATCGTCCATGCTGCCGAATTCGGAGATTTTGCATCAAAAGTGTCAATCCCGACATGGGTCATGGTAATCGGAGCCTTTGGCATCTCTTTCGGTTTGTTCCTGTTTGGGCCCAAGCTGATCCGCATGGTAGGCAGCCAGATCACCAAATTGAACCCCATGCGCGCGTTCTGTGTTGCGCTTTCAGCAGCGATTACAGTTATCGTAGCCAGTTGGCTGGGCTTACCCGTCAGCTCAACCCATATCGCAGTTGGGGCCGTGTTTGGCGTGGGGTTCTATCGAGAATGGCATGCAGAACGGCGCTGGAAATATTCGAACCTTCAACGACCCGCTGAACTGCGTCTTGCACGGGAAGAGCGTCGGCGGCGCAAGTTGGTACGGCGATCCCATTTTATGACGATCGTAGCAGCGTGGGTAATCACAGTTCCCGCAGCTGCAGCCCTGTCGGCAGTTATCTTCTGGCTGCTGACCGCATTTGGTTGATCGGGGGTATTACCTGATCGACCGCAAGTGGCCCGCGCGGTGCTTGATGAATAAGGCCGCAGATGTGGCTGTTGATCGGAGTTGGGATCGCGTGAATTTGCCCGAGCTTGATGATTTCGCCTTGCAGACTGTCGATTTCGGTCGGGCGACCCTCCATCAGATCGTAGGCCATCGAGGTACGCGCGTTAGGGTCGATGGTAAGCATCTTTGCTGCAATCCGCGAAAAGATTGGTGTTGGCAACCGCAGTAGATGCGGGGTCGTCCATGCTGGCAGTGGCGTCGTTGAGGCGACTTCAATTCCCGCGGCTTTCAAAACGCGCAAAGCCTCGGCCATTTGATCGGCCATCAAGCAACGCCAGCTTCGATCAAGCAGCTGGTTTTGCAGGGTCAGACCTGATAACGCGTTCAGTGCATTGTTGAGATTGATCACCAGTTTGCCCCATTGCACCGCCTCGATCCGGTCGCTTTCGGTGACGGGCAAATCCGGGGTACTGAGATGCAGCGCGAGATCGCCCTGACCTTGTTCGATGATGATATCGCCGGAGGTGGCGCGATGATAGAACGCGGCATTGGTTGGCACCACATTGAAGGGCACCATTCCGGCCCGCACGTCGCGGCCGTCAAGGACCGCGCGTAGTGCGCGGGTGTTTTCCAGACCGTTTTGCCAGGACACAATCGGGGCATTCGCCGGCGCGTGCGCCGCAATCAACGCTGCCATCTCGGCTGTTGCGCCGGATTTAACCGTGACGATGACCAATTCAGCGCCCTCTAAGCAGGCGGGATCTTCGCTGAGCGTCAATTTCGCGATCGGCACATGGCAGTCCAGATCTGCGAAATCGGTAACGGTCAGTCCCTGCTCGCGGATCGGCTGCAGCACGCGGGCGCGGCCCAGCAGCGTGACCACGTGGCCCGCATCTGCCAACAATGCACCGCAATAACAGCCTATGCTGCCTGCGCCCGCGATGACGATTCTCATTGAACTCCTCCGCTGTGGCCCAATGATCACCGGGATGGTTCAGTGGCGCCAGAGTGACGTCAAGTCATACACGCGCCAACCGTGGCCGGGTACGTTCAAGCTCGTCTGGGATGGTTATAAATTCCTGATCGTCTCCGGGCGGAAGATGGAACGCACCGTTGGCCCAGTCGGCGGTGTTCCATTCGCGCGTAGCGGTTTCGATCTTTTCCTTTGAGGACGAGACGAAATTCCACCAGATGTAGCGATCCTCGCTCAGGGTTGCTCCGCCCAGCAGCATCAATCGCGCACCCAAAGGCCCCGCCCTGACCGAGAGCTTGTCACCGGGCCGAAACACCATCATACGCCCTTCGTCAAAGGTATCACCGGCTACCTCGACCGAGCCTTGCGTGACATAAACACCCCGATCCTCGTGATCGTCAGGCAACGGGAAAGATGCGCCGGGGTCCAGTTGCACGTCGACATAGAAGGTCTCGGACAACATGGTCACCGGGCTGGTTTCACCATAGGCGGCGCCAAGGATCAGGCGGGCGCTGACACCCTTGTCTTCGATATGGGGCAGCGCGCCCTGCTTGTGATGCTCGAAGTCAGGGGCCATGTCCTCATAGGCTTCTGGCAGCGCGAGCCAGGTCTGGATGCCGAACAGGTTGTGACGTTTGCCGCGCGTTTCTGCCCTCGTGCGTTCGGAATGAGTTACACCACGGCCCGCGACCATCCAGTTGACCTCACCGGGGTGAATCATCTGGTGGGTACCGAGGCTGTCACGATGTTCGAACTCTCCCTGATACAGATAGGTTACGGTGCCCAGCCCGATATGAGGATGCGGCCGCACATCAATGCCACTGTCGGTAATGAATTCGGCAGGGCCCATCTGATCAAAGAAGATGAATGGGCCAACGAGCTGACGCTTGACCGAGGGCAGCGCGCGACGCACCTCGAACCCGCCCAGATCTCGCGCACGTGGGATGATCAAGGTTTCGAGAGCATCTTTTTCGGAGGCGCATTCGGGATTATGGGTGGGGTTCCAACTCATTCCAGATCTCCGTTTTTTCGGTTCCATAAGACGCGTTCATGTTTGCCAATGCTGAATGTATTGGGAAAATATCGCAAGAAAAGTGCATTTTCGCACAATGATCGTGAAGTCCTTGGAACGACTTGCGGATACTCACCAAGGCGTGGAACGGAGCACCTGATACTCACCTTCGCCGACTCTCGGAATCATGAACAATCGTGCTATCCTTAGAAATCGGGTGTCGCCGGATCAGGGAAGCCGGTCCAAGATGAGGTTCAGCCGACAGGAGTGGATGCAATGACCCGACTCGAAATCAATCGCCGCAAGTTTATTGCGACAGGGGTTGGCACAATTGTAGCCGGTTTGACCGGCGTCATCACACCTGCGCACGCCTCTGGTCTTGCGCCGACACCGTCGATGCGGGGCGGGTCGAACAACTATCGACCCGGCGCGCCGATCGTGGAGCGCATCGGCGGTGGCGGGTTTTGGATGACCGGCACCGTGCGGCGTGCGGGTGACGGAGCCCCCCTGCCCGGTCAACGCATCCAGATCTGGGCCCATACAACCGAAGGGCATGAACGCGATCAGCGCAGCCATGGGGCGACTCTCACCGATGCGAACGGAGAGTTCCGGTTGGAAATGCCTCAGATTGTGCCCGCCTTTGGTCAACCACACGGGCATTTGGCCTATGACAGCGGTGAATTTGAGACGGTATTCCTGCGCCCAGTGATGTCGAGCGCGAAGGACAAGACCCTTGCCGCACATTTTGTCTTGCAGCCTGTCTGACGGATGTTAAGGCAAGCTGCTGTCTGGGCGGCATTGGTTGCCACACTTCTTATACCGGTCATAGCAGCGGCTTTCAGCCCGTATCTGGCGTGGCGTGAGCCGATTTACATCCTCGCCGGTTTTGCGGGCATCATCGGGATGTGCCTTCTTCTGCTGCAACCCTTGTTGGCCGGGCGTTGGTTGCCCGGGCTTTCTCCGGTTAACAGTCGCCATTGGCACAGGCGGTGTGGCTTGGCCCTTGTCGTAAGCATTGTGATCCATGTGATCGGCTTGTGGATCACAAGCCCGCCTGACGTCGTGGACGCATTGCTTTTTGTGTCTGCAACACCTTTTTCGACATGGGGAGTTACCGCCATGTGGGCGGGTTTTGCGGCAGCGGCAATGGGGGTTTTACGGCAACGCCTAAGCTTGCGGTTTCGGGTCTGGCGCCTGGGCCATGCGGGACTGGCCAGCGCGACCATGCTTGGCAGCTTGGTGCACGCGATGCTGATTGAGGGCACGATGGAGGTCATGACCAAAACCGCCCTATGCGGGCTGGTCTTGCTGGCGAGCGTCCGGACGCTCGCCCGATTGCGGGTTTGGGAGGTGCATCGGCGTTAGACGCCCAAGGCAATCACCCGAACTGCGCTAACCTGATAGACGTTTGGCATAGGTTGCGCGGGTCATTTCAACATCTTGCACAGTGATGCTGCCGACCTCGGGCATGGTCTTGGCCAGAACGTCCAGAATAGTCGCGTTCAGCCCGGTGCGTGTCGCCTCATCCCGGCCTTGCATCAGCAAAAGCGTGGCATGGACGAAAGTCTGCGGTTCGGTTCCGATGCGAGAAAACGGAACCGGAGTGGCGCGGATTTTGAGCGTTGGCGGGTCAAACTCTTCATGCCCGGCGAGAACCGAGTAAAGCTGCTCGCAGATGGCTTGAAAATCATGAGACTGTTCAAGACCAGCAGAGAATTCAAGTGTGACGTGTGGCATGAGAAGCTCCGAGAATTAAGAGAGCCATGTGGCTCTCTCGGTACTTACTTGCGAACCTCAGACGCCCAGGCACCAGCGCATGACCGCCTTTTGCGCATGCAGACGGTTCTCGGCCTCATCGAAGATCACCGAGTTTGGGCCGTCCATGACCTCGGACGTGGCCTCTTCCTCGCGGTGGGCGGGCAGACAGTGCATAAACAGCGCGTCGGGTTTGGCATGCGCCATCAGCTCGGCGTTGACCTGATAGGGGCGTAGCATGTTGTGGCGGCGCTCCTTGGCGGACTGGCTGTCGTGCATCGACACCCAGGTATCGGCGACCACCAGATCGGCGCCCTCAACCGCTTTGTGCGGGTCCCGTTCGATCACGACCTTCGAGCCCTGCTGGCGGGCGAGCCCCATGAACTCTTCTTCCGGGTCTAGCTGGGCCGGGCCGGTGAAGGTGAAATCAAACCCGAATTGACCGGCAGCATGCAGGAAAGAGGCGCAGACATTGTTGCCATCACCGGTCCAGACGACCTTTTTGCCTTTGATCGGACCGCGATGTTCCTCGAACGTCAGTACGTCAGCCATGATCTGGCAAGGATGGGTGCGGTCGGTCAGGCCGTTGATGACGGGCACGTCCGAATATTCCGCCATCTCGGTCAGGATGGTTTCATCGAAGGTCCGGATCATGATCATGTCGACATAGCGCGACAACACGCGGGCCGTATCGGCGATGGTTTCGCCGTGACCCAGCTGCATGTCCTTGCCCGACAGCACCATGGTCTGCCCGCCCATCTGGCGCACGCCCACGTCAAAGGACACGCGGGTGCGGGTTGAGGGCTTTTCGAAGATCAGCGCGACCATACGATCCTTCAGCGGCTGCTCATCATCCGGCGCGGCTTTGGGACGGCCCAGACGCGCCTGTTTCATGGCACCAGCCTGATCGATCATGCCCCGCAAAGCGGTTGCGTCGGTTTTGTGGATATCAAGGAAGTGGTTCATTTTATTTCACTTTTCAATCAGGCACATTCAGGCCGAAGCCATTGCGTTTTCAACTTGCGCCGCAGCCTTGTCGAGGCGGATCATGGCCTGGGCGATATCATCCTCAGTCAGGGTTAGCGGAGGCAGCAAGCGGATCACATTGTCGGCAGCAGGAACGGTGATGACTTCGTTGTCATAGCCTGCGTTGACAACATCGATATTGGTCGGCTTACATTTCAAACCGAGCATCAGACCGGAACCGCGCACCTCTTCGAACACCTCGGGGTGATCGGCGATCAGGCCTTCGAGTTTCTGGCGCAACAGGCCTGCCTTGCGGTTGACACCTTCGAGGAAAGCGGGTGTCGCGACCTGATCGATTACTGCGCAGCCGACGGCGCAACCGAGGGGATTGCCCCCGTAGGTCGAGCCGTGGGTGCCTGCGGTCATGCCGCTGGCCGCCTCTTCTGTGGCCAGAACAGCACCCAGAGGGAAGCCACCGCCGATACCCTTGGCGACCATCATGATATCCGGTGTGATACCGGCCCATTCATGGGCGAAAAGCTTGCCGGTGCGGCCCACGCCACACTGAACTTCGTCGAGGATCAGCAAGAGGCCGTTGTCATCGCAAATCTGGCGCAGGGCCTTAAGCTCGGCGTCGGGGACTGGGCGAATGCCGCCTTCACCCTGAACCGGCTCGATCATGATCGCGGCAGTATTTTCGTTGATCGCATTGGTGACGCCATCGAGATCTCCGAATGTCAGGTGCACGAAGCCGGGCAGCAGCGGGCCGAAGCCTTTGGTCATCTTCTCGGACCCGGCGGCGGCGATGCCTGCCGAGGAACGGCCATGGAATGAGCCATCGAAGGTGATGATCTCGACCTTTTCGGCCTGACCTTTGTCATAGAAATACTTGCGGGCCATTTTCACAGCCAGTTCGCAGGATTCCGTGCCCGAATTGGTGAAGAATACCGTGTCGGCAAAGGTATGTTCGACAAGCTTGTCTGCCAACGCCTGCTGCTGCGGGATGTTGTAGAGGTTCGAGACATGCCACAGCGCATGCGCCTGCTCGGTCAGCGCGGCCACCAGCGCTGGATGGGCATGGCCCAGCGCGTTCACCGCGATACCCGCGCCAAGGTCCAGAAAACGTCGGCCATCCGCCTCGGTCAGCCAGGCGCCTTCGCCCTTCACAAATGTCAGGGGCGCACGGTTATAAGTCGGCAGAACGGACGGGATCATCGGATCATCCTTTTCGAATAGCTTGAGCCCTGTGAGTGATACACTGGGGCCATGGTCGTCAACTGATTTGGTTGGGATTGCGCGGATTTAGACAGCGCAAATAGATCAAACGGGCCGGTTACGCGGTAAAGCGCAGGCGTCGGAGGCGCAGGATATGTGCGGCTTTGATCATGGCGGGTCGTATAGCGGTGTACGTTTAGTCTGAAAACCCCGTTTTTGCGAATAAGGCAAAAATCATTCTGAGACCGGGATTTGCTGCTTGCCATTTGTCCTGCGCTAACGCACGGGTGGGCCATGACTCCGATAAGCCAGAACCCTGCCCTTGCGGCCCTGTTGATTCTTGTGGCCAGCGCCATTCTGGCAGGCACCACATTACTAGCCAAGGCGCTGGGCACAGATGTTCTTGGGCCTGCGCTGAATCCAATGCAGATCAGCCACGGGCGGTTTCTGTTTGCCTTTCTGGTAATCGTCACGACCGTCGGAATCCTGCGCCCGCGCCTCGGGCGTGTCCATTGGGGCCTCCATGTCGGGCGGACAAGTTTTGGCTGGCTTGGGATTACGTTGATGTTCGCCTCGGTTGCGTTCATCCCGATTGCGGATGCGACGGCAATATCCTTCCTGAACCCGGTCTTTGCAATGGTGCTGGCGATCCCGCTGCTTAAAGAAGGCGTCGGTCCGTGGCGCTGGATGGCAGCCATTGTAGCGCTGATCGGAGCACTGGTACTGTTGCGCCCAACACCCGCGAGTTTTCAACCCGCCGCCTTGCTAGCCCTAACCGCGGCAGCAGTGATTGGGATGGAGCTGATTTTCATCAAGAAACTCTCTGGCCGCGAAATTCCAATTCAGATCTTGCTGATCAACAACGCGATGGGGCTGACAATTGCGACGGTTGCGGTCAGCTTTGTGTTCCAGATGCCGACCCCGCAGCAATGGGCGGCATTGGCGGCGATCGGCGTGTTGATGGCCTGCGCTCAGGCCTGTTTCGTCAACGGAATGGCGCGGGCGGATGCGTCCTTTGTGGCGCCGATCAGCTATGCCACGCTGATATTCGCCGCGCTCTATGATTTCGCCGTGTTTCAGGTTGTCCCGGACAGCGTCAGCATGATCGGATCGGCCATCATCCTCACTGGTGGCCTAATCCTGGTCTGGCGTGAGGCGCGACAGCGTCAGGCCTTGAGCCGATAGCCTGTACGCAACATCTGCCAGGTCAGTGCGCCAACCAGCACGGTCGCGCTCGTGCAAATCAACATCCCCAGCCAAGGCGAACTGTCAGAGACACCAATCATGCCATATCGCAACCCGTCGATCAGGTAGAAGACCGGGTTCACATGGCTGAGCCGGTTCAGCACCGGCGGCAGGGCCTCGACCGAATAGAAAGTGCCCGACAGGAAGGCCAGTGGCGTGACGATAAAGTTAGTAATCGCAGCCATCTGATCGAACTTATTGGCAAATATGCCGGCAAAAAGGCCCAGCGCGCCCATGAAGGCCCCGCCCAGAACCACGAAGGTCAGTGCGATCAACGGGTTTTTCGGCACGATACCCAAAACAAGCGCCAGCGCAGTTGCAACGACAAGGGCGATCAGGACACCGCGAACGATGCCGCCAGCCAGATAACCCAGCAGGATTTCCAGCGGCGACAGCGGTGGCATCAGCGTGTCCACGATATTGCCCTGCACCTTGGCGATCACCATCGAAGACGAGGTGTTGGCAAAGGCATTCTGGATCACCGTCATCATCATGATGCCAGGGGCCAGAAACGTCAGGAACGGAACACCCATCACATCCGGACGGCTGGGACCGATGGCAATGGTGAAGATCAGCAGGAACAATCCCGCCGTCACCAGAGGGGCCAGCAAGGTCTGAGTCCACACCGCCAGAAAGCGTAGGGTTTCGCGCTGCGCCAGCGTATAGAGGCCCATCCAGTTCACTGCGCCAAAGCGGCGCGCGTCATGATCCAAGAGATTCTGCATGTCTGCCCCTTACCTGATTCGAAGACCGCTTGTAACTCGGGCCGCAGTGATTAAAATAGGGGGCTGAGACGATTTCCCAAGGCGGCCCGAATCCGGGGCCGCTTTCCGCTTTTGAAAGGCAAATGATGTCCTGGACTGACGAGCGTGTAGAGCTGCTGAAGAAAATGTGGGGCGAGGGCCAGTCGGCCAGCCAGATCGCCAAGGAACTGGGCGGCGTGACCCGCAACGCGGTGATCGGTAAGGTTCACCGTCTGGGCCTGTCGAACCGTGCAACCGGCGCCAGCCCGGCAAAGGCCGAGCCCAAGGAAAAACCGGCACCCGCGCCCAAGGCGGAGGCCAAGCCAAAACCGGCGCCCAAAACAGAACCGGCCCGACCGGCGCCTGCTCCGGAAGCGAAACCGGCTATCCCTGCCCGCCGCCAGATTATCCCGGCGGGTCAGCCCTTGCCACCGCAGCCTTCGGCCAACGAAATCAGCCCCGAGGCGCTGGCCAAGGTCAACGAGATTGAGAAGAAAGCCAAGAAGCTGACCTTGATGGAACTGACCGAGAAAACCTGCAAATGGCCCGTCGGCGACCCCGCGACCGAGGATTTCTGGTTCTGCGGCCTTCCGGTTGAGGCGGGCAAGCCTTATTGCGAGGCGCATGTGGGCGTGGCGTTCCAGCCAATGAGCTCGCGTCGCGACCGTCGGCGATAATAGCGAACACAAGAACCTAAATCTTTACTATAGAACGTGAAAAGGGCGCAGGCGTTTCGCCACGCCTCTTACCGGAAGCGCTGCATAGTCGGGAACGACACAAGGCGTAGCGAGCTCTTACAAAGAAAACACCCTCGCTGAAAGCTGCGAGGGTGTTTTCGACCGGAGTGTCAGCTGTGCGGACAAAACTGCCATTCAAACATGAGAGTCTGGCTTGTAACTTGGGCTGAAATGCCAATCATTTTCAGAGGCAGCGTGGCGTTGTGTTGGTTTCTTGACATTCGCAACCAACAGACGTGCAATAAAGCCATGACACGATTGATTGAGTTGATCAGAGTTCCTACGAGAAACGAGCTTCCTCAGTTCCGAAAAGGACTGGGCGTGAAACTGTTGTTTGTTTCTACAGTGTTACTGCTGGTTCATTTCAACTATGGTCGACAGTCGTTGCTTTGGTATCTGGCTGCATTCCCCATGATCTACGTTGTGTTTATGCTAAGTGTGATCGAACGCCGCATTGATAAAAACAAAACGGATAAATCTGACTGATGCCTTGGCGCAAGTTCCAAAATTGACGACTGTCATCGGTCACTTTGGGCTCGAACCTGACATTGAGGTGTCGGTGATCTTGCAACCGCCGGCACATGATCAACCTTTCACTGCGCTGGATGCGATGGCAAATCCGGCATCGGCACCCAGCGGGGCAGCTCATCCGGCGCGACCGAAACATGCAGCTTCTCTGACCGGTCCTTTCCCACTTTGCGATGTTTGCGCAGCAGGAAAATCTTGCCCCAGCCGCGCCATGTGCCTACCGAGCGGGCATGGGGGTCGGTGGGGAAACGGTCGCGCCAGCCTTCGGGCAGGGGCAACCCGTGCAGCTCGGCTTTGTCCAGCATCCAAATCAGGGAGATGTTGCTGAGGGGGCGGGCTTCTTCGAAACCGTTCAGCTGACCTCCGACATCGCCATGGGTGCCTCGGAACCAGACCTGCTCGATATGGCCTTTGAAATCGGGGGTACATTTCCACAATACCGGCTCGAACACCTCGCGGGTCTCGTCCAAACCCATGGCGTGATAACCATGGCGGGTGGCGGGGCCAAGCTGGTGGTTGTGGAAGGCGTGGCGTTCCTCGGCCCAGCGCCACAGCAGCGGCAGGCGCAGGCCCAGCGCTTTGACCGTGTCCCAGACGCCGACCATCTCGATGGCAACACCCTCATGGCAGAAGGCCTGCCGAAACTCCGCCGCAGCCTTGCCGTTGGCGGTGCATTCATAATGGCGATAGGCCTGTTTGATATTGCGAACAGTAGCGTGTTCGGCCTTGAGCAGCCCGATCGCGTCAATCACACCCGCAAGGCTGCGCACCCCGTAGGCGCCGCGTGAATAGCCGATGAAAAAGATCTTGTCGCCGGGCTTATAGCGAGATGCGAGGTAGCCATAGGCGCGTCTGATCTGGCGGTTGATGCCCCGGCCCATCATCACGTCCATAGTGGACTTCCAGCTTTCCCACTGCACACCGGCTTCGTAGAAGACCGAAACCTTGCTGCCCATCTCGCAGCACAGACGCAGGGTCTGGCCGGCGTGAGTCTCATAACCCGGTTCAAGTGTCGACATGGTGCCATCAAGGATGATGACATGGCTGATCGGTTCGCGATGGCGTGTTTCGGCCGAGTGCTCGGACCGCAGAGGCCGCCCGAGCCATCCCAGTACCTTTCTACTCAGCCGCGACAGAACCATGCGTCAACAATTCCCAAACTCTATGAGGTGTGAAAGGCATATCCGCCTGCCGCACCCCGTGATCCCAGAGCGCATCCTGAACCGCGTTTGCCACAGCGGCCAATGCGCCCACGGTGCCGGCCTCGCCACAGCCTTTCATCCCCATCGGGTTGGCGGTTGATGGAATTGGCACCGAGGTAAACTCTATCATGGGTATCCCCGCCGCACGGGGCAAGGCGTAGTCCATGAACGATGCCGTGAGCAGTTGCCCCTCGGCATCATGCACAACATGTTCATTCAGCGCCTGACCGATACCCTGCACAACTCCTCCATGCACTTGCCCTTCGGCGAGCATCGGATTGATAAGGTTACCGAAATCATCCACGACCGTGTAGCGATCGACCCATGTTTCACCAGTGAAAGAATCAATAACAACTTCAGCAACATGTGCGCCGTTGGGATAGCTGCGCGCCTCTAACTTGGCGCGCGCCTTGTGTTGCAACAGATCGGTGCGCCCGTCTGCGCGCGCCATCTCAGCCGCCTCGGTCAGCGTGGGGGTCAGGTTGGACCCCGGCGCGCGGAAGGTTTCATGGTCGAAGGTCACATCGCTTTCCTCTACCCCCATCTTATCCGCAAGATAGGGTGTGAATGCGGCAATCATCGTATCAACCGTCACCAGTGTCGCGTTGCTTTGGGTCGTGACCGAGCGTGACCCGCCAGTCCCGCCACCTTGCGCCAGCCTGTCCGTGTCGCCTTGCACAACATTGATCAGGTGCGCCGGAATGCCCGTCTGATCTGACAGGAACTGGGCATAGACTGTTTCATGCCCCTGCCCGTTGGACTGCGTGCCGACATAGAGGTTCACCGTTCCATCCTCGCAAAACTCGACCTTTGCCCCCTCGGAAGGATCCCCCAAAATACTTTCGATATAGTAACAAAGCCCCTGCCCCCGGATCAGACCGTTTTCGGCATCCGCCGCCTTGCGGGCCTCAAAGCCGGTGGTCTGCTCGGCGGCGCGGCTGAGGACCATGTCGAACTCACCCACATCATAGGTTTCACCGGTTGCGGTCTTGTAGGGGAAAGCTTCGGGTCGGATGAAATTCTTGCGCCGCAGTTCCCACGGGTCGACGCCAAGCTCGCGTGCAGCGCGGTCCATGACACGCTCCAATACATAGATCGCCTCAGGCCGACCGGCCCCGCGATAGGCATCGACCTGCGTGGTGTTGGTGAAGAATCCCTCGACCCGCAAATAGGTGGTTTGCACATCGTAGACGCCCATCAGAACGCGGCTAAACAATTGGGTTTGGATGGCCTGTGCGAAGTGGCTGTTATAGGCACCAAGGTTGATCTTGCTGTGGACCCGGTAGGCGGTGATCTTGTGATCCGCATCAAATGCGAGTTCCGCCAGCGAGGTCAGGTCACGGCCGTGGTGATCGGACAGCATCGCTTCGGACCGGTCCGACATCCAGTGCACGGGCTGGCCCAATTTCATAGCAGCAACAGCAACGGTGAAGTATTCGGGATAGGGCATCGCCTTCATACCGAATCCGCCGCCGACATCGGGCGTAGTAACGCGGATCGCCTCGGGATCCAGTTTCAGCTTATGTGCCAGTTGCGCTTTCATCCCCCAGACGCCCTGCCCGCCATAGGAGAAATGCAAACGGCTACCCGACCAATCGGCCTGACAGCCACGCGGTTCGATCGAGCTCACGATGACCCGGTTGTCATGCACGTTCAGCGCGACGGTGCGCGCCGCAGACTGAAAGGCCGCATTGGTCGCCTTCTCATCACCCAAGCCCCAGTCAAAGGCGCGGTTGTCGGGGGCTTGTGGATGCAAAGGCTCCCCACCCGCAGCGACATCCGTCTTGACCGGCAGGTCTTCGGTTTCCATCCAGATCAATTCGACTGCATCGCGCGCCTGCAACAATGAGTCGGCAATGACGACCGCAACGGGTTCCCCGACGAAACGCACGCGATCCTTGGCCAACATGTTCCGTTCGGACGCTGCGCCTTGAGTGCCGTCGCGGTTGGCAACTGTGGTGGCATTCATCACTGTATCGATCCCGGCATCGGTCAGATCCTCGAGTGCCATGACCAGACGCACCCCATCAGCCGCACGCGCCTCTTCAAGGTCCAGCGCAGTTATCGTGGCATGCGCCATAGAGCTTCGAAAGAAAGCAGCAAACAGGGCATTCTCGGGCACCGCATCATCCATGTACCGCCCCTGCCCGGTCAGAAACCGCTGATCTTCGGTTCGTTTGACGGGCTGGCTTTTGCCGAATTTTTCCATGGGATGATCCTTTGGCTGCCTGAATGCGCGACCCTAGCGTGAAGCTGCTCCTTGTCCAGAGGCTGAAAATTTCCCTGCGCGCGGTCTGAAAGCGACATTCATGTCTGGAAACCGCGTTGCGCGCCCAACTTGGGCACGCCTAGGCTGAACCCATATTCAGTCTTGCGGAGGTTCCCGTGACCACAGAAATCAAGCTGACGAATGGCCGATTGAAGAGCCAAGCTGTCAAGGCCTATTGGGATGAGGGGTTTATCTTTCCGATCCCCGTGTTCTCTGCCGCAGAAGCCGCTGGGTTCCGTGCCGAGTTGGAAGATGTCGAAGCCAATTGGCGCGAGGCGGACCTGCCACTGCCATTGAACATGTACAAACGCATCAACGCGCATGTGGTGATGCCTCTGGCCACGCGCATTTCTCTGGACCCGCGCGTTCTGGACGTAGTCGAAGGCGTGCTGGGTCCCGATCTGCTGCTGTGGTCGGCTGAACTGTTCATCAAGGAACCGCGTACAACGCAGGTGGTGGGCATGCATCAGGACCTGACCTATTGGGGGATGGGTGAAACCTCGGACCAGTTGACCGCATGGATCGCCCTGTCCCCCGCAACAGTCGAAAGCGGTTGCATGGATTTTGTGAAAGCCAGCCACAAGAATCCGATCCTGCCGCATAATGATACGTTTTCCGACAACAACCTGCTGTCGCGTGGGCAGGAAGTTGCAGTGGACGTTGCAGATGAGGACAAGACGCATATCGAGCTACAGCCCGGTCAGATGTCACTGCATCACGGGCTGACGATCCACGGATCAGGTCCAAACGCGTCGGATGATCGTCGGATCGGTCTGGCCATCCGCTATCTCAACCCCAACGCGCAGCAAAAGGTCGCCGACCGTGACTACGCCATTCTGGCGCGCGGCGAAGACCGGGTGGGGAATTTCATTCACATCCCGGCGCCGAAGGAATTGTTTGCACAAGACGCTCTGGACCTTCACGCGCGCATTCGCGCCGATCAGGCCAAAGCGATGGCCCAGGGGGCCGGTGAGAAACTGCAGCTTTACGATCAGGCCCCATCGAATCCGGGCTGAGACGGGCCCGACTGCCGCGCAGGGCCTTCCCCTTCCCGCGTCCATTCGCTATTGCAGGCGCTGACCCGAATTTGTTGACGCAGGACGCATCCCATGGCGATGGAAAAGACATTCAACGCGGCCGAGGCCGAGGCCCGCATCTATCAGGCCTGGGAACAGGCCGGAGCCTTCAAGGCAGGCGCGAACAAATCGCGCGACGAGAGCTTTACCATCATGATCCCGCCGCCCAACGTGACGGGGGCCTTGCATGTGGGCCATGCGTTCAACAACACGTTGCAGGATATTCTGACCCGTTGGCACCGGATGCGCGGCTTCGACACTCTGTGGCAGCCCGGTCAGGACCACGCTGGTATCGCCACGCAGATGCAGGTCGAAAAGATGCTGGCGGCCACTCAGCAACCTGGTCGGCGCGAACTAGGGCGTGAGGCATTTCTGGACAAGGTCTGGGAATGGAAAGGCGAATACGGCGGCACGATCATCGAACAGTTGAAACGACTGGGGTCGTCCTGTGATTGGTCGCGCAATGCTTTCACCATGGCTGGCGCGCCGCGCGATCCGCGTACCGGACACGAAAATTCTGCGAATTTTCACGACGCGGTCATCAAGGTCTTCGTCGAGATGTACGAAAAAGGCCTGATCTATCGCGGTAAGCGGCTGGTCAACTGGGATCCGCATTTCGAAACTGCCATTTCGGACTTGGAAGTCGAGAATATCGAAGTCGCCGGCCACATGTGGCACTTCAAATACCCGCTGGCCGGGGGCGAGACATACACTTACGTCGAGAAGGACGAAGACGGGAACGTAGTGCTTGAGGAAGAGCGCGATTACATCTCGATCGCCACGACGCGCCCCGAAACCATGCTGGGTGATGGCGCGGTTGCGGTTCATCCCTCGGACGAACGGTACGCCCCCATCGTCGGCAAGCTTTGCGAAATCCCGGTTGGTCCGAAAGAGCACCGCCGTCATATCCCGATTATTAACGATGATTACCCCGATCCCGATTTCGGCTCGGGCGCGGTGAAGATCACTGGCGCGCATGATTTCAACGACTATCAGGTCGCCAAACGTGGTGGCATACCGCTGTATCGCCTGATGGATACAAGCGGGCACATGCGGGCCGATGGCGCACCTTACGCGAATGAGGCGTACAAAGCCGGTCAATACGCACGCGGTCAGTCCTTTACCGAAGGTGAGATCGACGCGATCAACCTTGTTCCCGACCACCTGCGCGGATTGGACCGGTTCGAGGCGCGCGCCAAAGTGATCGACGAGATCACCAGCGAAGGTCTGGCTGTCATGACCCGTGCTGATGACCCGCGTCTGGGATCGACCGCGCTGAAGCCGGACCACGAAGGCGCGGACAAAACCGTTCCGCTGGTCGAATCCAAACCAATCATGCAGCCATTCGGCGACCGCTCAAAAGTCGTGATCGAGCCGATGCTGACCGATCAGTGGTTCGTCGATGCTGAAAAGGTCGTTGGCCCTGCACTGGATGCGGTCAAGGACGGCACCGTCAAGATCATCCCCGAGTCCGGTGAAAAGACGTATTACCATTGGTTGGAAAACATCGAACCGTGGTGCATCTCTCGCCAGCTATGGTGGGGACATCAGATTCCGGTTTGGTATGGCCTTGATCTATCGGCTGAGAACTTCAAGGACGACGAAAACGACGGCGACCTTGATCTAGTCGAATTGGGACGTCTGCTGAACGAAGGCGGCATGCTTCACCGTGGCAATGTCATGGAATGTGCGCCCAACTTTGATGCTGTTGTCGATAAATTCCTGGACGACAATGCCAATATCCCCAGCCCGCTGAGCCATGCGACCGTTATTGAGGTCGCTGACAAGCATGCGGCCATCCATCAATTCGCTGAAAGCCTTGCTCAGTACGCAGTCGAACAGGACCCGACCAAGCTGGTGTATCCGGTCTGGCGCGATCCCGATGTCCTTGACACCTGGTTCTCCTCCGGCCTCTGGCCCATCGGCACGCTGGGCTGGCCCGAGAAGACCGAAGAGCTGGAGCGCTACTTCCCCACGGATGTTCTGATCACCGGCTTCGACATCCTGTTCTTCTGGGTCGCGCGGATGATGATGATGCAACTGGCCGTGGTCGACCAAATCCCGTTCCACACCGTTTACCTGCACCAACTCGTCCGCGACGAGAAGGGCAAGAAGATGTCCAAGACCACCGGCAACGTCATCGACCCGCTGGAGATCGTGGACGAATTTGGCGCCGACGCGCTGCGCTTTACCAATGCCTCGATGGCGGCCATCGGCGGAGTGCTGAAACTCTCCAAAGAGCGCATCACCGGCTATCGCAACTTCGGCACCAAGCTTTGGAATGCCGTCCGCTTTGCCGAGATGAACGAGGTCTTCACCGACAGCGTCCCGCAACTGGATGTGGCTGATCTGAAACCCAAAGCCGCCGTAAACCGCTGGATCATTGGCGAAACCGCCCGCGTGCGGGAAGAAGTCGATGCAGCGCTGGAAAGCTATCGCTTCAACGACGCGGCCAACGGGCTTTATGCCTTTGTCTGGGGCAAGGTCTGCGACTGGTATGTGGAACTGTCGAAACCTCTGCTGCAAGGCGACGACGCCGAAGCACAGGCCGAGACCCGCGCCACCATGCGCTGGGTTCTGGATCAGTGCATGATCCTGCTGCACCCGATCATGCCCTTCATCACCGAAGAGCTCTGGGGGCTGACCGGCAGCCGCGCCAAGATGGTCGTCCACGCCGACTGGCCAACTTACGGCACCGAACTGGTCGACGCGGAAGCGGATCGTGAGATGAACTGGGTGATCTCGGTGATCGAAAACACCCGCTCAGCCCGCGCGCAGATGCGTGTTCCTGCCGGCCTTTATGTCCCTATGCTGGTGACCGAGATCGACGCCCACGGGCAGGCTGCATGGGACCGCAATGAAGCGCTGATCAAGCGTCTTGCGCGGATCGACAGCCTGACCAAGGCCGATGAATTGCCCAAGGGGACCATCTCGATTGCCGCCCCAGGTGCGAGCTTTGGCCTGCCGCTGGCGGACATCATCGATATCGGCGCGGAAAAGGAACGGCTGGAGAAAGCCATGGGCAAGCTCGCAAAAGAGCTTGGTGGTCTGCGCGGGCGACTGAACAACCCCAAATTCGTGGCTTCGGCCCCGGAAGAGGTTGTTGCTGAAGCCAAAGCGAATCTTGCAGCCCGTGAGGAAGAAGAAGCCAAGCTGAACGAGGCGCTTGCACGTCTGGCCGAGATCGCCTGATCCTCTACCTTTCATAAGCACTCAAAGTTCAAAAGCCCGCCGTTCTCCCGGCGGGTTTTTACTGTGCAATGACGTATTTCACCTTGTTCGCGGCAGCTTGAGATTGTTAGCAAGTGCGGGTGGTTATAGCCGAGGACAGGATGACACGCGCATTTCCCCCAATGCAGACCGTTTCGACCGGACTGGTCGTGGCCATCGTCGGGTTCTTCAGCTCATTCCCAATTGTGTTGCAGGGGCTGAACGCGATGGGAGCCTCTTCGCAGGAAGCCGCCTCGGGCCTGATGAGTGCAGCCATCGCTATGGGGCTGGCCGCCATTGTGTTGAGCCTGTTTCACAAGTTACCAATCAGCGTTGCCTGGTCCACGCCAGGTGTCGCGCTGCTGGCTGTGTCTGCTACACCGACCGAAGGGTTTTCAGGCGCAATCGGCGCATTCCTTTGCGCCGGAGCCCTGACCGTTCTGGCAGGGCTGTGGAAACCGCTTGGTCGGTTGGCTGCAGCAATCCCAATTACTCTGGCGCAAGCGATGCTGGCAGGCGTGCTCTTGCCGCTTTGCCTTGTACCATTCAAAGCGACGGTCGAGATCCCATGGCAGGCGTTGCCGGTGATCCTAACATGGTTTATTGCGGGCCGTTTCAATCGGTTGATCGCGGTTCCGGCAGCTGTGGTCGCGGCGGCTATCATTGTATCGCTGAACGCGGGAGATGCTCAATTGATGCCAGATCGTCTGATCGCTGCTCCGGTCTGGACCATGCCCACGTTCTCGGTCGCATCTGCCATCGGAATCGGCGTACCGCTGTTTATCGTCACGATGGCGACACAGAACATTCCCGGTGTCGCTGTGATGCGCAGCTTTGGCTTCGATCCAGTTCCCGGCCGGTTGTTTTCATCCGTCGGTGGCGCAAGCATGCTCTCGGCCCCGTTTGGAGCGCCGGCGACCTGTCTGGCAGCAATCACCGCCGCGATGTGTTCCAATGAGGACAGCCATCCTGACCCGGCTCAGCGGTACTGGTCTGCTGTAATGGGTGGTGTGTTTTACTGCTTGTTTGGCATCTTTGCGGTGGCAATCACAAGCTTTGCTGCCCATGCCGACCCATTGCTGATGGGTACGCTGGCAGGGGTTGCTCTGATCGGGGTCATGGCCAACGCCATGCATGCAGCGTTGGATATCCCTGCCGAGCGCGAGGCGGCAATTCTGACCTTGGTCATCACCGCCTCTGGTATCACGGTCTTTGGATTGGGTGCGGCGGTCTGGGGGCTTTTGGCCGGCGGAATTGCGTATGTCGTGACAAACAGAGTGCGGTAATCCCTTTCGCCCGACCGTCACAGGCAGTAGAATACAGACATGTTCGGATCGCTTGGAAAACTGGTGGAACGCCAGATCAAGAAGGCACAGGCCGAGGGCCAGTTGCAGGGGCTTGAAGGCGAAGGTGCGCCGCTGCCTGACCGTTCAAGTGAGGCGCAGGGTGATCCTGCCATTGCCGCTGGTCACCGCATCATGGCGCAGGCCGGGGTTCTGCCGGAAGAGTTCAACATCAAGAAAAAACTCGACGCGGCACGCAAGGATTATGATGCTCTGACGGATCCCGAAGAGCGCAAGTCGGCGATGTCCCGCATCGCCGATCTGGAGATGCGATACAATATGGCCCGCGATGCGCGACGCAGTTTTATGCGGTGACTACTTGAACTCGGGCTTGCGGCCCTGCATCTGCGCCATGACAACCTCCATCTGATCTGGCTTTCCAATCAGGTCGACCTGCTCTGAGGATTCGGCCATCAACACATGTGCGCGGTCTCGGGTTTCGGCCACATCGATCAGACGCTTGGCGGCACGGATGGCCGAGGGGCTTTTGCCCGTGATATCCTCGGCCAGCGCAAGTGCCTCGGTCAGCGGGTCATCCGAGAGTTTCGTCACCAGCCCCCAATCTGCGGCCTGCGGCGCACCGATCGGACGGGCGGTATAGGTCAGAAGGCGCAGAACGTCCGAACGAACAAGCTCAGGCAGCAACACCATCCCGCCCATGTCGGGAATGAGGCCCCATTTCATCTCCATCACCGACAGCTTGGCCTCGGGGTGCGCGATGCGGATATCCGCACCCAATGCGATCTGCAGGCCACCGCCATAGGCCACGCCCTGAATGGCGCAGATTACCGGGGCCGGGACACGCCGCCAGATCAGGGCAATCTCCTGCAACTCATTGGCATCTTCGTGGCTGCGGGTCATCAGCCATTCGGTCGGGTCTGTTTGGGCCATGCTGGCAAAGCTGGCCATATCGAGCCCGGCGCAGAAGCTTTTGCCCTCTCCCGACAGCACCACCGCCCGGATATCGGCGGCGGCGACCTCTTGCCCCGCCGAGAGGATAGCCTTGATCATCGCATCGTCCAAAGCGTTCATCTTGTCGCCGCGAGTCAACGTGACATGGGCGATGTGATCTTTGTATTCGACGGATACGCGGGACATGGGACCTCCGGTGCGTTCTTTGTTGCGTCAAGCATGCCAGTAAGAGGCAAGCAGCGCTACAACGACGTCAGGGCAAATCGGCGATCGGCATCCGACCAAACCAGGGAGAGTCCAGAGTCATTACATAGAACTGGTCGCCAGCCGCCTGGCCCGCAGTGGTGATGCCCAGCCGCCCTTGGGGGTCTTGCAGCGTACGCAGGATGGTTCCGTCACCATCAAACTGTACCAGCATACCGCGGTGGATCGGCGCGGGGCGCACCTTGGGTCCCAACCGCCATATTATCTTGCGTAGGAAGGGATAGGGCATCAGCTTTTCTGCAGGCACGCGCGGGCTGGCGAATGCCATCCAATAGGTGCCGTCACCTTGCGCTTTGATGTTATCCGGATAGCCTGGCAGGTTATCCAAAAGAACCTCTTGTTTTCCGGCTTTGGGGCCGACCAGCCACAGCTTGTGCACCCTTGCCCGACCCGTTTCGGCAATCAGCAGGAAATCTTCGTCCGGTGAAAGGGCAATGCCGTTGGTGTAGACGAACCCTTCTGCGATCTTTTCGGCGGTGCCGTCAGGCGAATAACGTGCCACATAGCCGGTTGGCGATTGCTCCCAGATCGTCATGACCGAGGTGGGTTTGGTGCCGCCCATGGTTTCAGGATCGAACCGGTCTGAGGAGTTCGAGAAATAGACCGTGCCGTCCTGTGCCACGTCCAGGTTGTTGGCATAGATGATAGGCGCGCCATCGATCTCGGAGACCAGTGTTGCCAGCGTTCCGGGCCCGGCCCAGCGCATCAGCCCTCGAAAGCTGTCGGCGATATAGAGCGCGCCATCTGGCCCCGCCCGCAGACCGAGGGGGCGGCCGCCAAGTTGATCGATCTCGGCCGGCTGGTCACCGTCGATGCGATAGAGGGTGCCGGATTGGCCGGTGGTATAAACTGCGCCGTCTAGCATCACTGCGATGTCTTCTGAGCCAATCTCCCCCGCCGGTAGCGAGATCAGCTGTGCTGTATCGAGATAGTTGTTTTCGATGAAATCGCCCGTGAATCCGGGCGGTTCGGGTGGCTCGTAGGCCACCGGGTCAACCGGGACCGGCCAGAACACGAGATAGGCAAGACCGATAAGGACAAGTGCCAGTATATAACGCATAACGCCTCCGAACTGCGGTTGCGAGCACACTGACTGTGATTGCATCTGCGTGCAAGGCTTGCCCCGCTGCAGAGGTTGCGCTTATCTGCCGCCATGACCGTTCCTCGTTACACCCCGCTTGCCCAATCCCTGCCCGCAACCGTGCCATTTGTCGGCCCCGAAACGCAGGAGCGTCAGCGTGGCGCGCCCTTTATCGCCCGGATCGGTGCAAATGAGAGCGTGTTTGGCCCCTCGCCGCGCGCCATAGAGGCGATGCAGCGGGCGGCGGGTGAGATATGGATGTATGGCGATCCTGAGAATTACGAATTGCGCCACGCGCTGGCCGCGTATCATGGGGTAGCGCCCGAAAATATCGTTGTCGGCGAAGGCATTGATGGCTTGCTGGGCTATCTGGTTCGGCTGTTGGTCGGGCATGGAGATGCGGTTGTGACGTCGGACGGGGCGTATCCCACCTTTAACTACCATGTGGCGGGGTTCGGAGGGGATTTGCACAAGATTCCCTATCGCGACGATCACGAGGACCCGGAGGCGTTGTTTGCCAAAGCAGCAGAGGTGAACGCAAAGCTGGTCTATCTGGCCAACCCTGACAACCCGATGGGCACTTGGCATTCCGGCGCGGATATCGTGGCCGCGATGGAAGCGTTACCAGAAGGCTGCGTGCTGGTTCTGGACGAGGCGTATGTAGAATGCGCCCCGGAGGGCACCGCCGCGCCTGTCGCGGCTGATGATCCGCGGGTCATCCGAATGCGGACGTTTTCCAAGGTCTATGGGATGGCCGGGGCTCGGGTTGGCTATGCCATCGGTGCGCCCGGGTTGATTTCCGCCTTCAACAAAGTGCGCAACCATTTCGGTATGAACCGGGCTGCCCAAGCCGGGGCTTTGGCCGCGCTTGAGGACAGCGATTGGCTGGCGCAGGTTCAGGATCAGATCGCCGAAGCTCGGGATCGGATCGCACGGATTGCACGGTCCAATGGGTTGGAACCTTTGCCCTCAGCCACAAATTTCGTGGCGATTGACTGCGGGCACGATGGGGTGTTTGCCAAAGCCGTTCTGGACTCGCTGGTCGAACAGGGAGTGTTTGTGCGCATGCCGTTCGCTGCGCCTCAGAACAGGTGTATTCGCGTGAGTTGTGGGGGAGAGGCAGAGATTGTCGCTTTCGAGGCTGCTTTGCCCAAGGCCTTAGCAAGTACCCGAGCCGTGTAGAGGGGCTCTCTGCCCCCCATCGCGCTGACGCGCGATTCCCCCCGAGGACATTTTTGGCCAGATGAAGACTCGGATCGGGTATTAGGTTGCCAATGCGGCGGCGGCGGCTTCAAGCGCGCCTTTGCCGCGGGGAATGTCGAGCGCGGCCATCGCCGTTTCGACGCCACCCAGCATGGCCATGACCATCTGAGCATTCACATGGCCCATGTGACCAAGGCGGAAACAGCCGTCCCAGTCCTCCATCCCCAGACCAATGCCGAGGGTCAGGCCAAGCTGGGTTTCGGTATAATTGCGCAGCGGGGTTCCGCGCCCTTCGGTCAAGCGCAGCGCGGTGACCGCGTGGCTACGAACGGCCGGGTCGGTAACGTTGAAATGCAGCGCGCCGCCTTGCGCCCAGATGTCACAGGCGGCCCAGATGGCCTTTGCCAGGTGTTCGTGGCGAGCCCAGACCTGTTCGAGGCCTTCGCCGTGGATCAGGTCGAGCGCGGCGCGAAGGCCATAGAGGTGGTGGGTTGGCGCAGTGCCATTGAAATACTGATAGAAAAGTTCGGGATTGGCGCGCGGCTGCCAGTCCCAATATTGCGAAACGCGGGGCATTGTGGCGCGTTTGGCTTGCGCTTTATCGTTGAAGAAGACAAAGCAGGTACCTGCCGGGGTCATCAGCCCCTTCTGGCAGGCGGTCACCGTGACGTCGACACCCCAGGCATCCATCTCGAACCGGTCGCAGCCCATGGATGCGATGCAGTCAGCCATCAGTAATGCGGGGTGGTCGAGGTCGTCGAGCAAGGCGCGCAGCGCCGGGATATCGTTGCGGATCGATGTGGAGGTATCGACGTGAACGGCAAGCACGGCCTTGATTTTGTGGCTGGAGTCGGCGCGCAATGCTTCGGCGATGCGCTCGAGATCCCAGGGTGAGGACATGCCGAAATCAATCAATTCGACCTTGGCGCCGATCCCCTCGGCCATCTCGGCCCAACCGTGGGTGAAGCGGCCCGAGGCCGGGGCCAGCACGGTTTCGCCGGGGGCGATCACGTTTGAGAGCGCGGCCTCCCACGTGCCGTGGCCGTTGGCGATGTAGATGGCGACGTTGTGCTGGGTTCCGGCAACGCATTTAAGGTCATGCGTCAGCGCGGGCATCATCTCAATCAATTCGCCGTCATAGATATTGGGCGACGGACGGTGCATCGCCTGTAGCACCGCGTCAGGCATGACCGAGGGGCCAGGGATGGCCAAATACTCGCGCCCATGCGCGAGGGGGATTTGGTTTGTCATGAGGGCAACCTGTCTGAATTGAGGGTTACCCTAGCGTTTCGCCCTGCGACGTCAATCCACCAGACTGGCGGCCTCGCGCGCAAGTGTTTCGATTCCAGCCCAGTCGCAAGTTTGCACCATTTGTTTGGGCGCGACCCAGCTGCCACCTGCGCAGGCAACATTCGACAGAGACAGGTAATCGAGGGCATTTGACGGCGATACGCCACCGGTTGGGCAGAAGGTGATCTGCGGCAAGGGCGCGCCGATGGCTTTCAGGGCGGGGGCTCCGCCTGAGGCCTCAGCGGGGAAGAATTTCAGCATGTCATAACCCTTTTCCAGCAGGGCCATAGCTTCGCTTGCGGTGGCCGCGCCGGGGAGAAGGGGCAGACCTTCGGCTTCGCAGGCCGCGATCAGGGCATCAGTCGCGCCGGGCGAGACACCGAACTGCGCACCAGCCTCTTTGGCAGCGCGTACATCTTCGGGCGTGACCAGTGTACCCGCACCTACTACGCCGCCGGGGACGTCGGCCATCGCCCGGATGGCATCCAGCGCCGCGGGAGTGCGCAGGGTGACTTCAAGCGCCGGGAGGCCACCGGCGACGAGAGCTTCGGCCAGAGGGCGGGCATGGGACGCGTCGTCGACGACCAGTACTGGTACAATCGGGGCCAGTGCACAGATCTCGCGGGTGCGTTGGGTTTTCGACATTGGGTCAAACTCCGAAAATGCTGGCGCCGGTGTCGGCTGAGCCGACATTCTGGCGGAATGCGCCGAAGAGGTCGCGGCCAACGCCGTGTAGGTTTGCAGTGAGGTCTGCAGTAGCAGGTACACGGTCGAGAACGCCGGGGGTCAGGATTTCCAACTCGCCCTTGATCGCATCGACGCGCAAAAGATCACCGTCCTGCAGATAGGCGATGGCTCCGCCGTCCAGCGCCTCGGGGCAAACATGGATGGCAGCGGGAACCTTGCCAGAGGCACCGGACATCCGGCCATCAGTGACCAGAGCCACTTTCTGCCCCCTGCCCTGCAGGATTGACAAGATGGGTGTCAGAGAGTGGAGCTCGGGCATGCCATTGGCCTTGGGGCCTTGGAAGCGGACGACGACGATGACATCATCGGTGAACTCACCGGCTTTGAAGGCCTCTTTCACGGCGTTCTGATCGTTGAACACACGAACGGGCGCTTCGACCACTTGGTGTTCAGGCGCCACGGCCGAGACCTTCATGACGCCTGTGCCCAGGTTGCCGGTCAGGCGAGAGAGGCCACCGGTGGCCTGGAACGGGTCTTTGGCGGGGCGGACGATCTTTTCGTTCAGACTGTGGCCTGCGCCGTCTTCCCAGACCAATTCGCCGTCTTTCAGTTTCGGTTCCTTAGTGTAGTTGTGCAGGCCCTGACCGGCGACGGTGAGCGTGTCGGGGTGTAGAAGGCCGTCTTCCAACAGAGTGCCGATGGCAAAGCCCAACCCGCCAGCGGCGTGGAAATGGTTCACATCAGCCAAACCGTTGGGATAGACCCGCGCGACCAGAGGCACGACGGCGGAGATGTCAGAAAAATCCTCCCAGTCCAGCACGATACCACCGGCACGCGCCATGGCGATCAGGTGGATCAGTAGGTTGGTGGAACCGCCGGTGGCCATCAGGCCAACGATGCCATTGACGAAAGCGCGCTCATCAAGGATCTGGCAAACCGGCGTGTAGTGATTGCCCAACGCGCTGAGGGAAAGGGCGCGGCGCGCGCCTTCTTCGGTCAGCGCATCGCGCAGGGGTGTGTTGGGGTTGATAAAGCTGGAGCCCGGCAGGTGCAGGCCCATGAACTCCATCAGCATCTGGTTGGTGTTCGCGGTTCCGTAAAACGTACAGGTTCCAGGGCCGTGATAGGCGGCCATTTCGGCCTTCATAAGTTCCTCGCGGCCCACTTCTCCTGCAGCGAATTTCTGGCGGATCTTGGCCTTTTCGTCATTCGGCAGGCCGCTGGTCATGGGACCGGCGGGTAGGAAGACGGCTGGCAAATGGCCGAACGCCTGCGCACCGATCACCAGACCGGGGACAATCTTGTCACAGACGCCAAGGAACACAGCTGCATCATAGGTGTTGTGGCTGAGAGCCACGCCCGTCGCCAGCGCGATCACGTCACGCGAGAACAGGGACAGTTCCATCCCCGCCTCACCTTGTGTCACGCCATCACACATTGCCGGAACCCCGCCCGCGACCTGCGCGGTGCCGCCTGCTGCGCGGATCGCATCACGGATCAGGCCGGGGTAGCGTTCGAACGGCTGGTGAGCAGAAAGCATGTCGTTATAGGCGGTGACGATGCCGAGGTTTCCTGCGGTGCCGGTTGCCATGGAGTTCTGATCCTCTCCGGCACCAGCATAGGCATGAGCCTGACCGCTGCAGGACAGATGCGCGCGGGCTGGGCCTTTGGATTTGGCTTGCTCCATCCGTTCTAGGTGCGGGCCGCGCAGGTCAGCGCTGCGGTCGATGATGCGTTTGGTGACGTCGGATATAACTGTGTTGACCATGATTATCCTCCGATCTGACGCCAGCGGCGCCCATCGCGATGCATCAGCATCAATGCTTCCTCTGGCCCCGAGCTGCCCTGATCGTATTTCGCGGGCTTGTCGCCACGCTCTTCCCAGCCGTGAATGATGGGATCAACCCAAGCCCAGGCGGCCTCGGCCTCGTCACCACGCATGAACAGGGTCTGGTCGCCGCGGATCACATCCATGATCAGGCGTTCGTACGCGTCGGGCGATTGTCCATCATCGCCCAGCGCGTCGGCAAAGCTCATGTCCAGCGCCACATCGGACAGGCGGAACCCACCCTGCCCCGGTTCTTTGATCGTGGTGCGCAGAGTTATGCCCTCGTCCGGTTGCAGGCGGATTACCAGCACGTTGCCGTGCAAAGGTCCAACATTCGGGAAGATCGTGTGCGGTGGGTCGCGGAAGAACACCGCTATCTCGGATTCGCGCGCTCGCAGTCGTTTACCCGTGCGCAGATAGAATGGCACTCCGGCCCAACGCCAATTGCCAATATGGGCCTTGAGCGCAATAAAACTCTCGGTACGGCTGGCGGGGTTGCCGACGTGATCCAGATAGCCATCGCCCCCTTTTTCGGTGCGGTACTGGCCACGAGCGATATCCTTGGGTTCCACCGGTTCCAGCGCTTCGATCACTTTGACCTTCTCATCGCGCACAGCGTTGGGTGAGAATTTTGAAGGCGGTTCCATCGCCGTCAGGCACAGCAATTGAACAAGGTGGTTCTGAATCATGTCCCGGATTGCGCCGGACTGATCGTAATAAGCGCCGCGACCCTCGACGCCCACTGTCTCGGCCACGGTGATCTGAACATGGTCCACATGGGTGGCATTCCAGAGCGGTTCGAATAGCGAGTTGGCAAAGCGCAGTGCCATCAGGTTCTGCACGGTTTCTTTGCCCAGATAGTGGTCGATCCGGTAAATCTGATGCTCTTCGAAACAGGCGCGCAGGCCCTCATTCAATGCTTTGGCTGATGCCAGATCGTGACCAAAAGGTTTCTCGACTACGATACGACTGTCTAGCGTGGCCAACCCGTTATCGTTCAGACGTTGTGCGATACCTGAGAAGAGACTTGGGCCCACGGACAAATAAAATGCGCGCACCACATCCGGACGCAGTGCCTTAGCCAAATCGGGCCAACCCGCATCACCCAGTGCATCAACCGGAACATAATCGACGCGAGAGAGAAAGCGATCAAGCGTGTCTTTTTTGAATCCTGGCGCAAACTCTTGCATCGAAGTACGCAGCTGTTCGCGGAACCCATCACTGTCCATATCGGATCTGGCGGTTCCGATGATGCGCGCATCCTCCGGCATCTGGCCGACCTCGAACCGGTGATACAGGCCCGGCAGGATCTTGCGTTGCGCCAGATCGCCCGTCGCGCCGAACAAAACAAGGTCGAACGGATCAACCGGAATTACGCGTGAGACCATTGCAAGGCTCCTTTCGACTTCCCCGCCAGATTAGGCAAGGATTCAGTCCGGGACTTAACGCATGTGCGTCATAATTCATGTTATCGCTAACATTCATCGGCTGAATAAGAAACCCGAACGCAAAAATCAAGCTCGGATTTACAATCAACATCGCAGAAGGCCGGTCAGGATTGTGTCCGCAGCCAATCCATCACCGCAGGTCGCACGGATTGTTCGCCGCGATGGCGGGCATCGGCGATAATCTTGCGCACTTCCTGAAGGTTCGATCGCAGCATCAGGCTTTTGACCGGCCCGATTGAAGCGGGGCGCATCGACAGCGTCCGAATACCCATCGCAGCGAGGCACAGCGCCTCGACCGGGCGACCGGCATCTTCACCACAGAAGCTAAGCGGAGTTTCGGAAATCGCGCATCGTTCCACAATACGTTCGATAAAACTCAGAAAGCTGACGTTCAACGTATCATAACGACGACGCACCAGCTCATTCTCGCGGTCGGCGGCGAAGAAGAATTGTTTCAAGTCGTTGCCACCGATCGAGATAAAGCCCACCTCGTCAAAGAACTTCTGTGGCGCAAAGGCGAGCGAGGGCGTTTCCAGCATCGCCCCAACCTCGAGTGTTTCGGGCAAGACGTGACCCAGCCGACGTTCACGTTCGATGGTTTTCTTGACCTCCCAGCGCGCTTCCCTGAATTCATCTGCCTGCGCGACAAACGGGAACATGACCGTCAGGGGTCGTCCATCGGCGGCACGGATCAGCGCCTGCAGCTGCATCCGCATCACGCCGCGTTTGTCCAGTCCGACGCGAATTGCGCGCCAGCCCAGCGCCGGATTCGGTTCTTCCACATGCTTCATGTAGGGCAGAACCTTGTCCGACCCGATATCCAATGTTCGGAACACCACTCGCTTTTCGCCCGCCGCATCCAGGACCCGTTTGTATTGCGTTACAAGCTCGGATCGCTTGGGCATCTGATTGCGGATCAGGAATTGCAGCTCGGTGCGGAACAGACCCACGCCTTCGGCACCCGAGTTATTCAGTGATGGCAAATCGGCCATCAAACCCGCGTTCATCACCATGTTGATACGCGCACCATCCTGCGTCACCGTCGGTGTTTCGCGGATCGACGCGTAGCGTTCCTGCGCCTTAGCCTCCATAGCGATCTTGTCGCGGAAGGCACTGACCACGGTGTCTTCGGGTCGCAGATGCACAACGCCGCTATCCCCATCAACCAGAATGTGATCACCATTCAGTGCTTCGGTTGTGATACGGCCCACATGCACCACCAGCGGGATCGCCAGTGCGCGCGCTACGATGGTTGCATGGCTGCCAACCGAGCCTTCTTCCAACACGATGCCTTTGAGCGATCGGCCATATTCCAGCAAGTCTCCAGGGCCGATGTTACGGGCGATCAGGATCGGATCGGGCGGCAGATCAGCCCCGTTGCCATTGCCCTGGCCGGTCAAAATCCGTAGTAACCGGTTGCTGAGGTCGTCCAGATCTGCCAGCCGTTCACGCAAGTACGGATCGGTGACCTGCCCCATGCGGGCGCGGGCCTGGGATTGCTCTTTCTCGACCGCCGCCTCGGCGCTGAGGCCAAGGGCGATGTCTTCCTCCATCCGGCGCATCCAGCCTTTGGAGTTGGCGAACATCCGGTAAGCTTCCAGAACCTGCAACTGCTCCTTGTCGCCGCCCTGAGAAATCTCAAGCATCTTGTCGACACCAACGCGTAGCTCTTCAACTGCCTCGGTCAGCCGCTCGCGCTCACGATGCGGATCTTCAGCGATTGGGTTGGTGACGACAACGCGTGGCTCGTGCAGCCAAACATGACCTTCGGCAGACCCTTCCTGCGCAGGTCCCCCGTTCAATTGCACCGACTGCTGATGAAGCGGTGATAAGGCTGCGCCTTCGCCCACGAACGCGCCCAGTTCGGCCATTTCAGCCAGAACCATCGCGACCACTTCCAGCGCATAGACCTCATCCGCTGAAAACTCACGCGCGTCCCGTGACTGCACCACCAACACGCCCAGCTTTTGGCCCAGGCGTTGCACTGGAACACCCAGAAAAGACGAATACCGTTCCTCGCCGGTTTCCGGCATGTACCGGAACCCCTTGGCTGACGGCGCATCGGCGGTGTTGACCACCTTGCCGTACTTGGCGACGCGCCCAACCAGCCCTTCACCCATACGCATCCGGGTCTGGTGCACGGCTTCGGGTGATAAACCTTCTGTGGCGCAAAGCTCCAGCGTGTCTTCATCGCGAAACAGATAGATCGAGCACACTTCGCGTTCGGTACTGTCTGCGATCAGATGCGTGATCCGGTCAAGACGTTCCTGACCAGCGGCCTCGCTGGCCATTTCTTCGCGCAGCCGCCCCAGCAGCTTGCGAGATTCAGTTTCCGTGCCTTCCGCCATGGCCCACCCACGTTACGGTTTCAGACGGGACACGTGGCTGAAAACTCAGGCCGCCTTGTCCAGTTCAAAGGCATCATGCAGTGCCTGAACCGCAAGTTCCATGTATTTCCTGTCGATCAGGACGGAAATTTTTATCTCGGAGGTTGTAATGACCTTGATGTTGATCCCCTCATCCGAGAGAATCTTGAACATCTTGGCCGCAACACCAGATTGCGAGCGCATGCCGATCCCCACAACCGACACCTTGCAGACATCTTCGTCAGCAACCAGTTCGGCATAGTTCAGCTCACCCTGTTCCTTGATCGCCAGCAGTGCCTTTTCGGCACGCGCAACCTGATTGGTTGGGCACGAGAATGTCATATCCGTGCGCCCTTCGTCCGAGATGTTCTGGACGATCATGTCAACGTTGATGCCTTCATCGCTGAGTGCGGTGAAGATGATCGAGGCGATTCCGGGACGGTCGGCAACCGAGACAACGGTCATCTTTGCCTCATCCCGTGAATAGGCCACGCCCGAGACTACATTGGATTCCATGATTTCCTCCTCGTCGACGACCAGCGTACCAGCCTCGTCGGATTGTTCCTCAAAGCTTGAGAGAACGCGCAGTTTCACCTTGTAGCGCATCGCCAGCTCGACCGAGCGGGTTTGTAGCACCTTGGCCCCCAGAGAGGCCAGTTCGAGCATTTCCTCAAACGAGATCCGATCCAGCTTGCGCGCTTTCTCGCAGATGCGCGGGTCGGTGGTGTAGACGCCGTCCACATCTGTGTAGATATCACAGCGCTCGGCGTCGAACGCTGCAGCGAATGCCACGGCGGTAGTATCAGACCCACCGCGGCCCAATGTGGTGATCCGTCCTTCGGGGCTGATGCCCTGAAAGCCTGCCACCACCGCAACACGCATGCCTTCGTCAAACTTCTGAGTAATGTTCTCCGGCGGGATCTCTTCGATCCGGGCAGCCGAATGGGCGCCGTTCGTGATCAGAGGCACCTGCCAGCCCTGCCAACTGCGCGCCGGGATTTCCATTTCTTGCAGCGTCAACGCCATCAGGCCTGCGGTCACATTTTCACCCGAAGAGACAACGGCATCGTATTCTCGCGCATCATAGAGGGGCGAGATTTCATCGACCCAACCTACCAGTTCGTTGGTTTTACCCGACATGGCCGAAACGATTACGATCACGTCATAGCCCTTGGCGACCTCGACACCGACCCGTTTTGCAGCACGGCGGATCCGGTCCAGATTGGCGACCGACGTGCCGCCGAATTTCATCACGAGTACGGGCATGAGGCCAAAGTCTCCGCGCCTTGAATTTCTGATCCCGTGCGTCTTATGCGAGGGGGGGCGTAAGGGCAAGTGGGCAAAGTCTGCGCAGCAGAGCTTTACTTTGATCGCACGTGATGTAAGCGTTCCATCAACATCTTATTCCAAGAGGATTTCCATGTTCCGCTTTGCCCTTGCCCTGACTCTGATCTCAACCGCTGCCAATGCCCAAGTGGCCACCCTGTCGGGAACGGACGGTGAGAATTCACTGGGCACGGTACCTTGCGCGGCTTTGGCGGGTGACACACTGGCCAGCTGTCCTGCCGAATTGCGCAAGCGTGAAGATGGAACCGCGACGCTGGCGGTACAGTTGAACACCGGCGAGGTGCGGCGGATCTATTTTACCAAGGGCGTGCCTGATTCCAGCAGTTCGACATCGAATCTGACATATGAAACACGCGGCGACATTATGGTGATTTTCATCGAGCCCGGAGAAGTCTACGAACTCCCCAAAGCGGCCTTGAACACTCAGTAAGGGTGTGCGCGACCGTCCCAGGTTTCAAAACAACCGGTGGTGTCGAGCGAAAGCGCCGCAAAGCGCTCGATCAGGCCAACCGCCGCTTGATCTACGCTGATCTCTGCGCTGGTTCCGCCCATATCGGTCTGCACCCAACCCGGATGATAGATTCCGACCGCGATTCCATCTGCCTGTAGATCCGACGCAAGGTTGCGACCAAGGTTCAGAACCGCTGCTTTTGAAGCGCGATAGATATAGCTGCCACCGGGTGCACGCGTATGTGATGCCATCTGAGAAGAGACAATCGCAATTCGGCCCCGCCCCGCACGCAGGTTCGGCAATAGTGATTGAATAGTCAGGAACACGCCGGTCACATTGGTGGCGAAGCTCTGCGCCCACATCTCGGCGGGATAACCGTTAAGGTCGTGTCCTTTGTCCAGATACACACCCGCATTGCAGATCAGAAGATCGATCGGGCGACCTTGTAATTGCTCGGCCATCGCCGCGTGATGGGCCGGATCTGTGACATCTAAAACGATGTCGGCACTGCCGTCTCGTGACGTCCCTATCACTTCTTGGCCTGCGGCACGGTATTGATCCGCAAGGGTTTTTCCGATCCCCCGGTTCGCGCCAGTAATAACGATATGCATTTGTCAGTTGGTCTTACGGCTGGGGACAAACGGCAGTGGCGCGACGGGCACGCCATCTTCGATCAGTGACTGCGCCTCTTCGGGCTGTGCCTCACCATAGATGGCGCGCTCAGGCGCATCACCTAAATGTATTTTGCGCGCCTCGCTGGCGAAATCCTTGCCGACATAGTCAGAGTTTTCTTCGACCTTGCGACGCAGTTCGCTCAACACTTCTTGGATCTCGGGCGAAGGTTTTGCCATATTGATCTCATCTGCTGGCGCTGGCGTCGGCGCCGGAGTTGTATTGGCAACGGTATCTCGTGCAGGCCGAACCCGCGGTGTCATGATCGCCTTTTCCACCTGATCGCAACCACAAACGGCGCAGGTGACCAACCCGGTGTTTGCCAACTTGTCAAACGCAGCGGCTGATTGGAACCAGCTATCAAAGCTGTGGCCTTGGCTACATTTCAATGCGTATTGAATCATGGTGTTTCCAGTTTACGGTTGGCGAATAGATACCGACCAACAAGGCAATATCAAGTCTTGATCTTGACCCACTAGTGCGTATGGCCACCGAATCCGTCCAAAAGTGCAGCAAGCTCAGGGGATGACACCTTCGCCGATGCTTTTTCAGGCGAATGCCACTTCCTTCTGCGTTTCCCGGCTTCGGGGAAACGAGTCTCCATTTGCTGCACAAACAGCGGAAAAACATCGACCAGACACAACGCAGAGGCATTGTTAGATCGCTTCTTTACGTATGCAAATCGGCCCAGGCTTTCAGTTCCACATTTTCCAAGCACGCCCGCCTCTTCCCAAGCCTCCCGCGCGGCAGTTTCTGGCGCAGATAGCCCGTTGATGAGCCACCCTTTTGGAATGATCCAGCGTTGCGCCCTACGGGTCGTGATCAACAAAATTTCAGGCGCACCACATTTGATGCGATAACAAAGTGCAGCAGATTGGGTAAATACAGGCAGCGCACCGGACAGAGAAAGCCCCTCTGCCGAAAGCCTGCCAGCCACGCCGCTGCGCCCGTCAAACACGGTTCATACCTACTGCTCGCTCCGCTTATGTTGCGGTTTATAAAGTGATATTTATCATATCTGGTGGAATCTGCCAAGCATTACGGGAAAGTTCCTTGCCTAAGGGCCATCCGTCCCGACAATCGGCGCACCAACTCGTCATGAGGAATGTCGGCGTCAATTGCCAATCGACGGAGCCCGAAATGCACCTGCGCGATCTGCTGATAGTAGCGGGTATAAATAAAGTTCGTGCCACCCCCGGCAAGCGCACCAAGCAGCGGTACGGACTGCGCCGCGAGCTTCTGGCCCAGCACGACCGACAATCGCGGAGCAACCAGCGCAATCAGGCGCTGCATGGTTGGCCCCGTCAGGGTCAAACGCATCGAGAAAAAGCCCAGATCAGCCCCATCATCCTCGGCCAGCGGTCCTGCGGCTGACAGCACCCGGATCGAGTCGAATTTCACGTTTTCAGCCTTCGGATCGAACCCTTCGCGTGCTGCCGCGCCCTGGATGGCACGTAGCATCATTGCTGTGGTCGCGGGCAGTTCAACCAAAGCTGTTGACACGCCGCCCAGGCCTCCGGCTGCGCCCATGGCGGTAGTCAGCGCCGTATTGACCCAAGGTTTCTGATCCGGGACCGCCCGGCGCGTGCCTTCGGCGGCATGCATGGCCAGCCAAAGCGCCTGTTCGGTGGCTTCGGTCAGGCCTTCCCGCACCGGTTTTGGCAGCTGATCCAGCAGGGATTCTGCAGACCCGCCCAATTTGTTCAACAGGTTTACCCCCGCACCACCTGCCGAGCCATAAAGTTGCGCCAGCCGGTCAAGTTCGGCCTCGGGATCGAGTTTTTCGACAAGAACAACGTCCTGCATCTGTGCCCTCCTGTTCTGAAAACATCGGCACTTTGCGGCGGGTTTTCAATGGGTCAGCGCGTCCAGCGGGTGACAACTCCTTGGATTCCAGACCAAACTCCGGGGATTAGCTCTAACCCAAGCACGCGATCCGGGTTGGTGGGTGGGGGCATCTCAACACCGGTGAGCCGATTGAAACCAAATCGCGCATAATAGGGCGCATCACCCACCAACATGACACGATCCCAGCCTTTGGCGCGCCCGGCTTCAACGCCCTGGTGGATCAGATAGCCGCCCAGCCCCTCTCCCTGATGGGTTGGATGCACGGCCACCGGACCTAGCAGCAATGCGTCGTGATCTTCTATGTGTACGGGCCAAAACCGGATCGCACCCGCCAGAATACCCTGCCCATCGCGCGCAACCTGCGATAGCCCGGCAACCGGAGGCACGTCATCGCGCAGCCGATAGGACGACAGCGCCTCGCGCCCTGGTGCAAAGCACAGGTCATATAGTGCCTCGACTTCCCACCAGTCCTCTGGCTCTTCCGGCCTGATCCTGAATTGCTGCACGCGCGCCCTCTTTTCCTTGCTGGAATTCGCCCTAGCACTTCGATACGCCTTGGGCAAACGCTTGGAGATCTTATGTTCTATCGCCCCGAAGACGGCCACGGCCTGCCGCACAATCCCTTCAACGCCATCATCACGCCGCGCCCAATCGGTTGGATTTCAACGCGCGATGCGGAAGGGATCAACAATCTGGCGCCCTATTCCTTCTTTAACGGCGTCGCCTACACGCCGCCTCAGGTGATGTTTGCCACAACGGGCACAAAGCACGATCAGGACGGCGGCAAGGACAGCATCGCCAATATCGAGGCAACCGGCGTGTTCTGCGTGAACGTCGTGGCCCATGCGCATCGTGACGCGATGAATGCCAGCTCGGAAGGCCTGGCAAAGCACATTGACGAATTCGCCCATGCCGGGCTGACCCCGATTGAATGCGAAACGATCGCCTGCTCGCGGGTCGCAGGCGCGCCCGGAGCGCTGGAATGCAAACTGACGCGGATCGTGACCCTACCGGGTGAGGCAAATCGAGTGGTATTCGGAGAGGTCACCGGCATTCATCTGCAGGACGACCATATTCGCGATGGCAAGTTTGACGTGACCTCGTTCAATCCCCTCGCGCGGCTGGGATATCGGGACTATTCTGTAGTGACAGAACTGTTCAGCCTTTCACGACCGGATGACTAATGCCGCTGCCCGATCCTCTTCGCAGATATCCGATCTCTCTACCCGACGGCTCTAGCCACAAGGGAACGGTATTCTTATCTCAGGCCATCGACCATCCCCGGTTCGAGGCCGGAGAATACACCTATGCCTCTGACTTCGATGCTCCGCAGGACTGGGCGCAGCGGCTTGCACCGTATCTTTTTACCTTTTCGGAAGAAAAACTGGTGCTCGGCAAGTTCTGCCAGATCGCTCATGGGGTAAGGTTTATCACCGCTTCAGCAAACCACGCGGTCGATGGGTTGACCTGCTTTCCGTTTCCAATCTTCAATCCAGATCGCATGACAGGCTACCAACCTGACACACGTGAAACGGTTATTGGGCACGATGTCTGGATCGGTTTCGGGGCGCTGATCCTGCCCGGTGCACGGATCGGAAATGGCGCAATCATCGGCGCAGGTTCGGTCGTGCGCGGTGAGGTTCCACCCTATGCGATTGTTACCGGTAATCCTGCGGAAGTTCGACGGTTCCGTTTTGATCGCCATGTCATCGAGCGGTTGCAAGCATTGCGCTGGTGGGATTGGCCAGCAGAAACCATCGCACAGGTCGAAGAAGCGCTGCTCTCGGGTGATATCAACGTATTGGAGAAGATCGCTTTGCAGAAATAATGCGGCCAATCAGGCCGCCTTTTCCAGTATTCAGTGCCCACCTAGAATTCCGGTCCGGACCGAATAATCGACAGCCAGCTCGTAATCCGGGTCATCATCGCTATCGACCATCAGGTGGCCGGCCTTGTTCAGTAGCGTGTGACAATCGCGGCTGAGGTGCCGCAGCATAACCCGCTTGCCCGCCGCCTCATATTTTGAAGCAATATTCTCGATGGCCTGCAGCGCGGATTGATCCACCACGCGGCTGGCTGCAAAGTCGATAATGACGGTCTCGGGGTCGTTTTGTACCTCGAACAGTTCCACGAATCCTTCGGACGAGCCAAAGAATAGTGGTCCCTGTATTTCGTAAACCTTGGCACCTTCTTCCGTTTCCGAGTCGCGCGTGACCGCGTGAATGCGTTTCGCGTTGTTCCAAGCGTATGCCAATGCCGAGACGATCACCCCGACCACAACAGCCACCGCAAGGTCCTCCATTACGGTCACAACTGTCACCAGTACGATCACGAACGCGTCCATCAAAGGCACCTTGCGCATGATCTTCAGCGAGTTCCAAGCGAAGGTGCCTATCACCACCATGAACATCACGCCCACCAGAGCAGCCAGCGGTATTTGTTCGATCAGCGGTGAGCCGACGAGGATGAACAACAACAGGAACAACGCCGCGGCGATGCCAGCGATCCGGGTGCGTCCGCCGGATTTCACGTTAATCATCGACTGGCCGATCATGGCACAGCCACCCATACCGCCAAAAAAGCCGGTGACCACGTTCGCTGTGCCTTGCGCGATACACTCCTGCGAGGCGCCGCCGCGTTTGCCGGTGATCTCACCCACAAGGTTCAGGGTCAGCAGGGATTCGATCAGGCCGATCGCCGCAAGGATCAGCGCATAGGGCAGGATGATTTCAAAGGTTTCCCAGTTCAGTGGAACCATCGGGAGATGGAATTTAGGCAAACCGCCTTCGATCGATGCCAGATCGCCGACACGCGGGACGTCCAGCCCAATGCCGATGACCAGAGCGGCGACGACTACGATCCCGGCCAACGGTGCAGGGATGATGCGGGTGATGCGGGGCATGACCCAGATCACCGCCATGGTCAGTCCGACCAAGCCAAGCATTGTATAAAGCTGCAGGCCTGACAACCACTCACCACCACTCATTCCGTGGCCGGTGTTTTCCATGGTGCCAGGTACTTTGAACTGGCCCAGCTGCGCCAGAAAGATCACAATCGCCAGTCCGTTCACAAAGCCCAGCATCACCGGATGCGGCACTAGGCGGATAAACCGGCCCCAATGCATGGCCCCCGCGATGATCTGCATGATCCCCATCAGGACAACGGTCGCGAACAGGTATTCGACCCCGTGTTCCGCGACCAGAGCGACCATGACAACCGCTAGTGCCCCGGTTGCGCCCGAAATCATGCCCGGACGGCCACCGATCAGCGCGGTGATCAGACCAACCAGAAATGCCGCGTACAATCCGACCAGAGGGTGCACCCCGGCAACGAAGGCAAAGGCCACAGCTTCGGGGACCAGAGCCAAAGCGACGGTTAGGCCAGACAAAAGCTCGATCCGCAGGCGGGAAAAGGTTAGCCCTTCGTCCGGGACCCAACGCAAATCGGGTTTGGCGATACGATTGGCAAAGCTTGCCAGCATGGCTCGGGGCATGGATCGGTCCTGTTGGTCGGTTTTGTTCGCGCGAAAGGGGCCTTCTAGCGGTCAAACCGATCTTGAGATACTGCGCCAGGTGGGACCCTGATATGCATCCCACGCATAGCTTGACGCAGATGCACACAAACCGTTGAACCCACTTGTCAAAAGTGACCGTGGCCCGCAGAACTCACCAAGAAGATATTTTCAACGGAGAGCAAACGTGACCCAAACAAAAATCGCCGTCATCGGAGGATCGGGTATCTATGAGATCGATGGTCTGGAAAATGCCGAATGGGTCACTGTGGAGACACCATGGGGCAATCCGTCGGATCAGATTCTAACCGGGTCACTGGACGGTATTGAGATGGCCTTTCTACCGCGTCACGGTCGTGGTCATGTGCATTCACCGACCGAAGTGCCCTATCGCGCCAATATCGACGCGTTGAAGCGGCTGGGCGTAACGGATGTGATTTCGGTTTCTGCCTGCGGGTCATTCCGCGAACATATGGCGCCGGGTGATTTCGTGATCGTGGATCAGTTCATCGACCGGACATTTGCCCGCGAAAAGAGCTTTTTCGGAACTGGCTGCGTCGCTCATGTGAGCGTTGCCCATCCAACCTGCCCGCGCCTGTCGGACGCTTGCGAGACCGCCGGCAAGACGGCAGGCATCACTGTCCACCGGGGCGGGACCTATCTGGCGATGGAAGGGCCGCAGTTTTCCTCGTTGGCGGAATCCAAGATGTACCGCGAGCACTGGGGCTGTGATGTGATCGGCATGACCAACATGCCGGAAGCGAAACTCGCCCGCGAGGCCGAGCTTTGTTATGCCTCGATCGCCATGGTCACCGATTATGACAGCTGGCACCCGGACCACGGCGAGGTCGACGTAACCGCAATCATCGCTACGCTGACCGGTAATGCGGAAAAAGGCCGAGCATTGGTCAAAGGTCTGCCCGCTGTGCTGGGAGCAGAGCGCGCACCCTGCCCGCATGGCTGCGACCGGGCGCTGGAATATGCCATCCTGACTGCGCCAGAAAAGCGTGACCCGGCCTTGTTGGCCAAGCTGGATGCGGTGGCTGGGCGGGTCTTATGATCTCAGTTCTGAGACAGGTTCTTTTGCACCTCGTCCCAAAGGCCATATGACCACAGATCGTTGTGGCTTCCGTCCGGGATCACGTAAAGCTGCGCGATATCAGACATCTCGGCCAGAGCCTGTCCGTGGTGCAGCGGGATGGTTTCATCCTCGGTGCCGTGAAAGATCAACGTCGGCACCCTGATCTGTTCGATCAGGTCGCGGGTGGCAAACTGATCCTTCATCAGGACAGAGACAGGAAGAAACGGATAGCGTTCTGCAGCGACATCGACGGTAGCAGTGAATGGGGCTTCAAGCACAAGCAATTCCGCCTCAGGACGCTCAGCAGCAACGGCGGCCGCGATGCCGGTGCCGAGGCTTTGTCCGTGCAAAACAACGGCTTCACCCTTTCCGGTCAGCCGGTCGAACAGTTGCACGCCATCAGAGATCAAGGCCAATTCCGAAGGTTCACCCTCGCTGCCCGGAAAGCCACGATAGCTGGGGGCCAGCAAGCCGTAGCCAGAGTTGAGAATTTCGCGCAAACGATCAGCGCGATCACCCAGATTGCCGCTTTGGCCGTGGAAAAACAGGACTGTCGGTGCATCGGGAACCGCAGCCGGCGCGGCCCAGACTGTCAGCACTGTGCCATCGGTCATCGGGACCGATTGCATCTCAACATCTGCCAATCCAACGCTGGATGGGTCGGGCAATTCACCATCCGGTTTGTAAAGCAGCGATTGCTGGTTAAGAAACATGTAACCGACGATGCCTGCATAGATGATAGCACCGGTCAGCAGCAGCCCAACCAGAATGTTTTTTACGCGCTCAACGCCAAAGTGGCTGGAACCAGCCTTAGTATCTGCATGTTGTGTTTGAACCATTGCCCCCTCCTTTGGTCGCACTGCGAGTGTGGGAAGTCTTAAGCGCGTTTCAAGATGCATGAGCCAAGCTTCATTCAATCTTAAATCTGTTGCCGCAATGCAAGATCCCCTGGCGTTTGAGATAGAAGCAGTTGAAATGCCCTGATGCCACGTCATGTTGAAGCCAATTATCGATGAAAAGGCATACACTTAGCCAACCCAGCCCGAGCATAGAGAGGCGTTATGAAACGATTGGACGCGCTGGATGCTGCCCGCTTTTTAGCCTTTTGCGGTATGGTGTTGGTTAACTTCCGTATCGCAGCCGAAGTCGCTCCGGGCACTGATTGGGCCTCTGTTTTGATTGATGCGCTGGAAGGGCGCGCAGCTGCTTTATTCGTAGTTCTCGCCGGAATTGGTATCGGATTGTCACGTATCTCAGCAGGATTATTGCTACGCAGAGCTGCGTTTCTGTTTGTGATCGGTCTCATAAATATGACCATATTCGACGCCGATATCCTGCATTTCTATGCGCTTTACTTTGTAGTCGGCGCCGCGTTTCTGACGGCTTCGAAACGCGGGCTGTGGCTGAGAGCGTTGGGAATCCTGATCCTCGCAGTATTCGCCAACCTGATCTTCAACTATGATCAGGGCTGGGATTGGGAAACGCTGGTGTATACCGATATCTGGAGCTTGCCCGGATTTATTCGCAACGCACTTTTCAACGGCTGGCACCCGATCTTGCCATGGGCAGCATTCCTATTGATCGGGATGGCGATCGGACGGTCTGACCTTCAGCCCCTTTGCATTCAGCATCGGTTGATCATGTGAGGCTTTGGCGCTTCGGTGCTGGCTCTGTTTCCGCAAATGTTAACATCGGACCCGAAATTGGTGGCTTACCTGGGGACCGAGTCGATCCCGCCCGGACCGTTCTACATAATGGCAGGGACTGGGACCGCCTGTATGGTGATCGGGTTGTTATTGAAGCTCTGGCCAATGATCGAGCAGAGTGGGATCGCGACGTTTCTGACCGCGCCAGGACGACAAAGCCTGACGCTTTATCTGGCCCATATCCTGATTGGAATGGGGCTGCTGGAAGAACTCGGACTGCTAAACGGATCGCTGAGCGCGCCGCAAATCGCGATGTACGCACTGTACTTCTGTGTCTTGTCGTCACTATTTGCCGTGCTTTGGTTCAGTAAATTCAAGCACGGACCATTAGAGACGGTGATGCGCCGCCTAACAGAACACACAAAGGCTTGACCTCGCTGTCGCGGCGAGGCTTGGTGTGAGCGACGCATCGACAGGATTTCCAATGTCACTTGAACTCTGGCTCGCCTTTGTGGCCGCATCGACCGCTCTGCTGCTGATCCCCGGGCCGACGGTTCTGCTGGTTCTCAGCTATGCGCTGTCGAAAGGGCGCAGCGTTGCGGTTGCCTCGGCAACTGGTGTGGCTTTGGGCGATCTGGTGGCGATGACTGCATCGCTGTTGGGGCTGGGCGCGCTGGTGTTGGCCTCGGCTACCCTGTTCACTGTGCTGAAATGGGTGGGTGCTGTTTATCTGATTTGGCTGGGCATCAAACTTCTTCGCAGCGCGCCTTCTGGTGGTTTACAGGCTATTGAGACTGAACGAAATGTCACCGCCCGCAGCGTCTTTGGCCATGCCGCCGCCGTCACCGCGTTGAACCCGAAATCAATCGCTTTCTTCATTGCGTTTGTACCGCAGTTCCTGCGCCCTACTGATCCGCTGGGGCCGCAATTTGCAATACTGATCGCCACCTTCGTCGGTCTCGCCGGGCTAAACGCACTCGCCTATGCGCTACTGGCGGATCGGCTGCGCCGCATGATCGGACGTACAAACGTCATCACTGCCATGACCCGGTTCGGAGGGCTGACTCTGATCGGAATGGGCGTCGCTACAGTTGTATTGCGCCGCCCTGCCTGAGGTCAGTCTTTGGCATTTTCCTTCATGAACGCCCGGATGAACCGGCGGATTGCGCGCGTGGCTGACGTAAACCGCGCAACTCGTGGCTCCCGAATGCTTAGTTTTGTTACCATGACCTGCCAAACGCCATCGGCCGCCGCCGCAAGTAGCCGCAGGCGCCAAAGTTTTCTTGCATGACCGACCCTGATGGGTCAAACACCCCCGCGTGTTTGATGCCAAAGGGGTGGCCCATGTCCAGAAACAAAACGGTCAAGGATTACATTCGGACCATTGTCGATTTCCCGCATGAGGGGATCATGTTCCGGGATGTTACCACCCTATTTGCTGATCCACGCGGGTTTCGTATGGCAATCGACCAGATGCTGCACCCCTATGCGGGCGAGCGGATCGATAAGGTCGTGGGTCTTGAGGCACGCGGCTTCATTCTGGGCGGTGCCATAGCACATCAGTTGAGCGTTGGATTTGTGCCAATTCGCAAGAAAGGCAAGCTGCCCGGCACTACGATCAGCCAAGACTATAAGCTGGAATATGGCGAAGCCATCGTTGAGATTCATGATGATGCCATCCAGCCGGGTGAAAAAATTCTGGTCGTTGACGACCTGCTCGCTACAGGCGGCACCGCTGCCGCTGGCATCAAGTTGATCGAACGACTGGGGGGCGAGATTATCTCTTGCGCATTCATCATCGACTTGCCCGAACTAGGCGGTCGCAAAGCACTGGAAGATCTGGGTATGGATGTGCACGTTCTGTGCGAGTTCGAAGGGCTCTGACCATCACACAATTCACGGACTCGTGACTGGAATTCGTGCAACCCGCAAGCTTAGCCCGGGTAAGGCGAATTTCAAGAAACTGCGGCGCTCAATATCTCTGATCTCTTTGTGAACATACTGCGTACCCCGAATGATGCCACCTGAGGCATTTTCAACAAGGGAAATCACGTCATGTTTCGCAAATTCGCTGTTGCTGGAGTTGCAAGTCTTCTGTTGACGACTTCTGTCCTGGCAGATGGGCACTCTAAAGATATCGTCGATACTGCAGTGGGTGCGGGCAGCTTCGCAACGCTCGTCGCTGCGGTACAGGCCGCCGAACTGGTTGAAACGTTAAAGGGTGACGGGCCGTTCACTGTGTTCGCGCCCACGGATGAGGCGTTTGCAGCGCTGCCCGAAGGCACGGTAGAAAATCTGCTAAAGCCGGAAAACAAAGACCAACTTGTCGCGATCCTTACCTATCATGTTGTGCCTGGCAAAGTGATGTCGGGTGATTTGTCCGATGACATGACCGCCGCAACCGTACAAGGCGGGGATATTACTATCGATCTGGACAATGGCGTCATGGTGAATGATGCCAACGTGGTGCAAGCCGATATTGAGGCCGAGAACGGCGTGATCCATGTGATCGACAAAGTTATTCTGCCTGCGTCATGAACTTGTGGCGCGGCCCGGTAGTCGACCGGGTCGCGCTTAGTTTTTAAGAACCGCACCGGGGTTCATGATCCCCTTTGGATCAAGCGCCATCTTGATGGCACGCATGGCCTGCAATCTTACCGGATCGCCATAGTCTTCAAGATCGTCAGTCTTGAGCCTACCAACACCATGTTCCGCACTTACCGATCCTTCAAATTCATGTACCAGATCATGCACGGCACGTTTGACGGCACTGCGTTGTGCATCAAACTCGGCCTTGTCGTGACCGGCAGGTGGAAACACGTTGTAGTGCAGGTTCCCATCACCCAAATGGCCAAAGCAATTCACCCGGAACGGCCCCTGTTTGGCAACCACACGCGCGCCGCGCTGAATAAATTCGGGGATTCGGGAGATCGGAACCGAGATATCATGACTTGAGACAGACCCAACCAAGCGGTTGGCCTCGGGAATCTGCTCGCGCACTGCCCACAACTCGGCTCTTTGAGCCTCGCTCTGAGCAATGACGGCATCCCCCACCAGACCGCGTTCTTCGGCCGCCACATAGATTGCCTCGAGCATGTCCGAAGGATCTTGCCCAGCGGACAGGCCCAACTCGATCAGGACGCTCCATTCCGGTGGCTTCGCAAAGGGTTGCCGAATATCTGGCAGAACCTCGGTCAGAAACTGCAGCCCTTGCCTGTGGATTAGCTCAAACGTGCTGATCGCCTCGCCCACCTGATCCCGCGCCAATGATAACAGATCAATTGCTGCCTCAGGCGAGGCAACCTCTAACATCGCCGTTCCGACCCCTTTGGGTTGCGGGAACAGCTTCAGTGCCGCCGCCGTGATGATCCCCAGCGTCCCTTCGGACCCGATCATCAGGTTGCGCAGATCATAACCGGTGTTGTCTTTGCGCAAACGACTAAGCCCATGCCAGATATCACCGCTTGGCAATACCACCTCAAGCCCCAAACATAGATCGCGTGCATTACCATAGCGCAGCACATTCACGCCGCCGGCATTGGTGGCCAGATTGCCCCCGATCCGACAAGACCCCTGAGCCGCCAGCGACAGAGGAAACAACCGTTCGGCATCCTCGGCTGCCGCCTGTACATCAGCCAGAATGGCACCCGCTTCAGCAACGAGAATGTTTTCGGTCGGGTAGATCGCACGGATTGCTGACATCCGATCTAGCGAGATGATCAACGGCGTAGGGCCATCCGGCGCAACCTGCCCACCCACCAGACCGGTGCCGCCGCCATATGGAACAACGGGCACGCACGCGTCAGCAGCCAACCGGACCAGGGCCGATACCTCTTCTACGGTCTTAGGCAAGGCCAGCAACCCGCCCTGCCCCACAAACCGCTGACGTGGCTCTTCAAGATAGCGTTCGGAAACGGGCCTCAGTACATCATCGCCCAGTTGGGCGCGTACTGCTTCGGCAAAGCGGTCATCGGCGGGGTACAGAGTCATACCCACTCCCTGCCAAAGGCCAACGGCAGCGGCAAGCCCTATTCCTGCTCAATCAGATACTGGGGTTCCAACACGACGACCGTCGGTCGGTCTGGCAAAGTCCGCAATGAGACGATGAGTTCCGAAACTCCATCTCGCTCAACCGGAAAATCCTCGCGTATATCGACTAGAAATCGTTCAAGTGAGAAGTCCGAGAACCAGTGCATTGGAATAATGATCGAGCTTTTCAGCCGCTTCAGAACTTGGATCATTTCGGGCAGAGGCATGGTCGTCCCACCATCCACTGCGGCCATGACCACATCAAGCCGACCCAATGCCGCGAATTGTTTGTCCGAGGGAATATGATGCAGATGTCCCAGATGACCGATGCACAACCCCTCTAATTCGAACACAAAGATCGAGTTCCCGCGCTCTTCAACGCCACCATAAGCCGATCGAATATCGGTCGACACATTACGCACAAGCAGCTCTCCCAGATCGAGATGATGTTCAATGCCCTGCCCGAACTCACCCCAGCCAGGCAGGACGTACGGGATGGCCGGATCGGGATGGGCGGTCCAGTGGGTGCTGTGCGCATGGTTCATCGTGACTACGTCTGGAATCAGCGCTGCGCCGCCGATAAAGCCGGTGAAATCGGTCACCGCGTTCAATCCACCCTGTGTCTGGATCAAAAACGATGCATGCGCGACATAGCTGATCCGAACCGAAAACTCTGGCACAGGATCCTGCCAGGCCGCTTTGTGAAGATATTCAATCCCCGGCGCTGCATCCGCAATGGCGATACAGTGACTAGGCCGCCGCTCCTGCGCCACAGCCCCGCCCGAGATCATCATCAATACTGCAACAACCCGCCACATACCCCGAGTGTAGCGCAGAACGCCCGCAAGTCATGCCACTTGTTCATCTGGCCCAAAATACTCCGGGGGGAGTCGCGTCCCGCCGCACGGGGCAACGCGCCCTAACCTACGTCGGTCTTCCCGCGCCGATCAGACCGCAAAGACGCATACAGAACATGGGTCCGCCACCGCCCGTTGATCTGCAGATAGGACTGCGCCACGCCTTCATATTTGAAGCCCGAACTTTCCAGCAACCCGCGCGAGGCCTTGTTTTCCGGCAAACAGGCAGCCTCGATCCGACTCAGATCAAGGCGGGTAAAGGCGTGATGAACCACCGCTCCAATCGCTTCGCGCATGAAGCCCTGACGCGCAAAGGATTGCCCCGTCCAGTATCCCAGTGTTCCGGCCTGCGCTGGACCACGGCGGATATTATCCAGCGTGATGGCCCCCAGCAGGACATTATCCGTACGGCGAAACAGAAATAGCGGAATCGCCGTGCCGCCGGCAACCGAGCGCTGAGCCCAGTAAACCCGGTTGGTAAAAGATTTGCGACTCAGGTGATCCTTCGCCCAAACCGGTTCCCACGGGGTCAGGTATTCTTTTGACGCGCGCCGCAGCGCCGCCCAATCATTGAAATCGGAATGGACAGGCGGGCGCAGGCTCAGCCGCTCGGTTTCAAGTTTAAGCTTGCGTCTGCCCAGTAGCATCACGCCGCACGCCTCTCCTGCAGCTCAGCCAGCGATGGCGCACCTGAAACCGGCCCGTACAGCGCCAGCGCCGCCGGGGCCTGCATGGCCATCTGTTCAGCAAAGGCGCGTACATCCTCGGTACTGACGGCGTCGATCTTGGCGACCGTATCCTCGAGCGAGGGCACCCGCCCCCAAATCTGCACCAGACGCGCCAGACGTTCGGCCCGGTTCGAGGGGCTTTCCAGCCCCATCAGCATTCCGGCCTTCATCTGTGCGCGGGCACGGGCCACTTCTTCGTCATTCATGTCGCCGGCGGCGCGCTTCATCTCGTCGATGGTGATCGTGGCCAGTTCGGCAACTTGATCGGCGGAGGTGCCCGCATAGATCGTGGTCGTACCGGTGTCGGCATAGGCGCCCGTCTGTGCAAATATCGTGTAGCAGAGACCACGCGTTTCGCGCACTTCCTGAAACAGGCGCGAAGACATGCCGCCGCCCAAAGCCGTCGAATAAATCTGTGCGGTATAGATCGCATCATCGCGATAGCCTGGGCTCTCCAGGGCCAGCGCGAAATGGGCCTGTTCCAGATCTTTTTCCTGCCGTGCCTCACCACCGGTAAAGCGGGCAATTTCAGGGGTCAGACCTTTGCGCGGCTGCAGATGGCCGAACATTTCTTCCGCCATCTTCATCAGGGCGTCATGATCCACAGCGCCAGCGGCCGACAGGATCATCTGTTCCGGCCCGTAATGCTCAGCCACGAAACCCGACAGGTCTTCACGCGAGAATGCACTTACCCGCTCGGTCGGGCCAAGAATGGTGCGGCCCAGCGGCTGATCGTGATAGCTCTGCTCTTGCAGCCAATCGAAGATAACATCATCGGGCGTGTCATAAGCCTGACCGATTTCCTGCAGGATTACACCACGCTCGACCTCGATCTCGCGCGGATCAAACACTGGGTTCAGAACGATGTCGCCGATCACGTCCATCGCCAGTGTCACATCGTCCTTCAAAACGCGCGCGTAATAGGCCGTAACTTCTCGCGATGTGTAGGCGTTTATATATCCGCCCACATCTTCGATCGCCTCGGCGATTTGCAGCGCGGATCGCCGCTCGGTTCCCTTGAATGCCATATGCTCAAGGAAATGCGCGATGCCATTCTGTTCGATCCGCTCATGCCGCCCACCGGCGGATACCCAGATGCCAATGGCTGCAGATTGCAGCCCCGGCATATGTTCACTGACGATACGAAAGCCGTTCTTCAGTTGGTCTTGTCTGACAGTCACTCAGCGATATGCCTTCTGATATGATCCTCAAGGGCACCCAGATCGTTGGCAATCCGTGTCACCCGTTCCGGACGTTCATACAGATCAGACATGCGGGATGGAAGAGGCGGATGTTCGCCGCTTGCCTTCTCAACCGTTGCCGGGAATTTCGCGGGGTGTGCGGTCGCCAGAGTAATCATCGGAACGTCGGCAGAGCGATGTTCTTCAGCGACCTTGATACCAACGGCAGTGTGCGGACAAACCAGTTCGGCGCTGCGGGTCAGAGTGTGTTTGATTGTGGCCAGTGTCTCATCCTCAGATACACGACCCGAGTCGAAGCTTTCCCGTAGCGCTTCCATCGCGCCTTGGCTGACGTTGAAGCCACCGTTCTTCAGTTCATCCATCAATTGCGCAACGGCACCACCATCCTCACCATAGGCAAAGTACAGTGCGCGCTCAAAGTTGGAACTGACCTGAATATCCATCGACGGGCTGATCGAAGGGACCGTGTCACCCTTGAAATACCCCTCGCCCGAAAGACAGCGATGCAAAATGTCGTTCTGGTTGGTTGCCACCACCAGACGATCGATGGGCAGACCCATACGCTTGGCCAGATAGCCTGCGAAGATATCGCCGAAATTACCTGTGGGGACGGTAAAGCTGACCTTGCGATGCGGCGCGCCAAGGCTGACGGCGGCCGAGAAATAATACACGATCTGTGCCAGGACGCGCGCAAAGTTGATCGAGTTCACACCGGCCAGCTTCACGCCGTCGCGGAATTCGAAATCGTTGAACATGTCTTTCAGCGCAGCCTGACAGTCATCGAAGTCGCCATCCACGGCCAAAGCGTGCACGTTACTGTCGGCGGGCGTTGTCATCTGACGGCGCTGCACTTCCGAAACACGGCCATGCGGGAACAGGATGAACACGTCCACCGCGTCCAGCCCTCGAAACGCCTCAATGGCAGCTGAACCAGTATCGCCGCTTGTCGCACCGACGATAGTTACGCGATCACCGCGCCGTTTCAGCGCTTCCTGAAACAGCTGGCCAATTAGCTGCATGGCGAAATCTTTGAAGGCCAGCGTGGGTCCGTGAAACAGCTCCAGCAGAAAATGGTTCTCGTTCAGCTGCTTCAACGGCGCGCGGCCGTCGTGTCCAAAACCATCGTAAGCGCGGGCGATGATAGCCTTGAACTCATCCTCGGCGAATGACTCGTTGACATAGGGCCACATGACGCGGAATGCGATTTCTTCGTAGGGCAAGCCAGCCAACGCAGCAATTTCGTCCTGCGACATCACAGGGATCTCGGCGGGAAGGTACAGGCCACCATCACGTGCCAGCCCGGTCAGCATCGCTTCTTCAAAGCTTAGTTCCGGCGCTTGGCCACGGGTCGAGATATATCTCATTGCTCTTCTCTCTCAGAAGGGGCGCGGTTGCGCCAAAGGAAGTATCCGGTCATTGCGGCCCAAACCAGAGCCAAACCAAACCATGTGATTGCATATTGAAGGTGGTCGTTCGGGATACCCGCCGTGTCCACCGGAAGAGGTGTTATGTCAGGGTCCGTTTTGGACCGGGCGATCAACAGCACAGGCTCTGTAGCTAGCGCCGCTGCCAGAGTGGGCACGTCACGCGCAAACCAGATGTTGCCATCGATATCTGGCACGGGCGTATAGCTGTCGATTTCATCAGGCCAGTGCAGATTGCCTGAGACCTCCATCGGGCCAGTCACACGATCGGCCTGCTTGGCGGTCGTCGGTACAAAGCCCCGATCCACAAGAATTATGCGACCAGCGGTGCTGAAGGGCTGAATGATCCGGTACCCAGCCCCAACCTGCTTGACAGAGACCAGAACGTGGATTTCCTCTGGCTTCATATCTCCGAAGAGTGTGACAGGAAGATACTTGTCATCTGCTTCCATGACGGTCTCGGGGAGATCAACCGCATCAGCCGCAATGCGCGCTTCGATCTCGGCCAAAATGCCCTGTTTCCAAGCCAGGCGCTGCATTTGCCACACGCCGAGCGATGTCAGCACGCCCAAACCCGCGAGGCCGAAAATCAGCAGAAACAGAATGCGGCGCATGGCGGGGCCAAACCTTGTTGCAGAAATCGGCGTCTTGTTACGGCGCGTGTTGGTCTAATTGCAACCACGCAATTGTATGGGGCGCAATCTTGCGCACCTTATAGAGAAAAAGCCGCCCCTTGGGGCGGCTTTTGCAATTGGATCACCTGACCGGCGTCACATCAGCGGAGCTTGACCCCAGATGTAAACGGCGAAGAACAGGAACAGCCAGACGACGTCAACGAAGTGCCAGTACCAGGCTGCCGCTTCGAACCCGACGTGTTTCTCAGGCGTAAAATCGCCTTTCAGGGCGCGGATCAAGCAGACCGACAGGAAGATGGTTCCGATGATGACGTGGAAACCGTGGAAACCAGTTGCCATGAAGAAGTTCGAGTAGAACTGGTCATCGCCAAACTTCCAGCCTTCGTGGGCCAGCAGCTCGTAGTACTCAAAGCCCTGCAATGCAGTAAACGCGATACCCAGAACGATGCCAATGGCCAGACCATTGATCAGTGCCTTGCGGTCATTGTCATGCACCAGAGCATGGTGTGCCCAAGTGATCGCACAACCCGACAGCAGCAGCACCAGAGTGTTGATCAGCGGTAGGTGGAACGGGTCAACCGCGTGAATGTCGGGCTGGATGTACTCGGTGCCAGCATAGTCGTACATCGGGTACATGCGATGCTTGAAGAACGACCAGAACCAGGCAAAGAAGAACATCACTTCGGACATCACGAACAGGATGAAGCCATAGCGCAGACCGATACGCACAACTGGCGTATGGTCGCCCTGACGGCTTTCGACCACCACTTCGGACCACCATGCGAACATGGTGTAAAGAACACCGATCAGTCCCATCCAGAAGATCCACGGGGTAATCCCGTGCATCCACAGAACAGCCCCGAATAGCATCACAAAGCCAGATACCGCGCCGATCAATGGCCAGATCGACGGGTTCAGAATGTGATAATCATGGTCTTTTGCGTGTGCCATCAGCGTCCCTCACCTACAGGCGTTAGTTCTTGTTTGTCTCAGCCTGCACGTCAAGGGCGGCAAAGCCCTCGGGCAGGTCAATTTCGTAGAATGTATACGACAGAGTGATCGTATGCACATACTTGGCTTCTAAATCTTCGACCATCTCTGGATCGACGAAGAAAGTCACCGGCATCTCAACCCGCTCTCCGGGTTGCAGAACCTGCTCTTCAAAGCAGAAACAGGCAATCTTCTGGAAATACCCACCGGCAGAATACGGGGCGACATTGTATGACGCCTGTCCCGCAATCGGGCGATCAGTTGGGTTATAGGCTTCGTAGAAGGCCAGCCCGGTTTCACCAATGCGGACTTCCAACTCGCGCTCGACCGGCTTGAATTCCCAGGCCATGTCTTTGGCTTTTGACGCGTCAAAACGCACGGTGACGGTGCGGTCCAGAATCTCGTCTGGTGCCACTTCGGCCACGCCGGTGGTCCCACCAAAGCCGGTGACCCGGCAAAACCAGTCATAAAACGGCACAGCTGCCCAAGCGAGGCTGCCCATCAGGACAACCACACCAACCGTTTGTGCAACGGTTTTCTGAGGACCGGTCAACGCCATCAGTTCTGCACCTCTTGTGGTGCCATGTTGAAATCAGTGCCCGAGACCTTCACGATCGTCAGTCCAAAGATGATCACGATGAACGCGGCCAGTGTTAGGCCCACGCCCAGATTGCGGCTGAACCGACGCTGATGCAGCTCATGGCTTTTGCGCAGGCTCATGACCAGCCTCCCAGCCCATAAGGTTTCAGCAGCGCCTCAGCCAGAATCGCGCTAAAATGCAGGAAGAGATACAGCAACGACAGCTTGAAGAAGCTGCGCTCGACCTTGAAATTGTCGGCTTCGGAATCGTCTTCGTTTCGGCGGGAAATCTGCCAGGCGCCCCGCAGGAACAAGCCGTTCAGAACCAGTGCGACCACCAGATAGATCGGGCCTCCGATATCCGAGAACGCGGTGCCCACCGCCAGCACCGCAAGCAGCGCGGTATAGACCAGAATGTGCCAGCGTGTGGCGCGGCGGCCGTGCGTAACGGTCAGCATCGGCACACCTGCGTCGTCATAGTCCGAGCGCATAAACAGCGCCAAGGCCCAGAAATGCGGCGGCGTCCACATAAAGGTCAGGGCGAACATCAACCACGGCTCAAGCGTCATCGAACCTGTGGCCGCGACCCATCCGATCACCGGCGGGAACGCCCCTGCGGCACCACCGATCACGATATTCTGCGGTGTCGAACGCTTTAGCCAGATCGTGTAGACGACGACATAGAAGAAGATGGTAAAGGCCAGAAACGCGCCGGCGAACCAGTTGGTTGCCAGACCCAGCATGATGACGGACAGGCCAGACAGAGCCAGTCCCAATGCTAATGCCTCGCCTTCCTCGACCTTGCCGGACGGGATCGGGCGGCCTTTGGTGCGCTTCATCACGCGGTCGATATCCGCGTCCCACCACATGTTCAGCGCGCCAGACGCACCACCGCCGATCGCGATGAACAGGATGGCGCAGAATCCTACAAACGGATGTACCGGAACCGGGGCCGCAAGCAATCCAACCAAAGCCGTAAACACCACCAGCGACATCACGCGTGGCTTCAGCAGCGCAAAATAATCGCCAAAGCTGGCCTCGTCCGCGCAGGTCTGCGCGGAAACGGTGCTGGCATTGAAGCTTGCGTCGCTCATCTTTGGTCCTTTTCGGGGCAAAAGCTGCGCGAATCCCGCGCAGCCCGCACATGTTTACCCAGGCCTCAGTCGGCTTAGTTCGAGGCCACCTGATAGGAAACAGGCTGACCTGCATACTCTTCCAGAGCGCCCTGCAGCCACTGCTCATATGCCTCTTCGCTGACCACTTTGACGGTGATCGGCATATAGGCATGGTCTTTGCCGCACAGTTCCGAGCACTGGCCGAAATAGACGCCTTCCTTATCAGCCTGGAACCACAGTTCGGCCAAACGACCTGGTACGCCGTCCTGCTTTACGCCGAATGACGGGATGGTCCACGAATGGATCACGTCAGACGCAGTAACCTGCATGACAATGATCTTACCAACTGGAACAACTACCGCCGTGTCCGTCGCGAGCAGCCATTCATCCTGGCTGTAGCCCGCATCGGCCAGCTTGGCGCGCATCGCGTCATCCAGCACAAATGGCGTTACATCTGCATCCGCAGGGCGCGCGCCCTCATCCAAAGTGGCCGGGTGGCCCAGCAAGTAGCTGTCGAATGCAAAATCGTGATCGACATATTCGTAAGTCCAGTACCACTGGTTACCCACGACCTTGATGGTGATGTCGCCCTCTGGGATCTCTTGTTGCTTGAACAGAACCGGCAGCGAGAATGCGCCAATGAAAACCAGAATTAGGATTGGCCCAAGGGTCCACGCAATCTCAACCGGGGTATAGTGGGAAAACCGCGCAGGCTCAGGATTCGCACGCCGATTGTATCGCACGATGCAGTAGAGCAGCAGACCGGCGACAAACAGGCAGATGACCGTGATGATCACCAGAATCATATTGTCGAGACTCTGAATTCCTTCGGCAAGACTGGTGGTCGCAGGCTGGAAACCAACGCCGCCTGCCACCGGCTTGCCAATAATCTCAAGCTCCTGAGCCATGGCGGGAAGGCTGGAGAGGGCTGTTGCAAGCCCGGAAAGCATCAAAGCATTCTTCATTTTCTGTCCTGATCGTTTGATCTTTGCGTCTCTGGCGAAAAGGTGTGAATCGGTCGCACCTCTCCCGTTGTCTTTGGCCGCGTTAAAAACCATATTCCGTCGGGTAGATAAAGCAAAATGCTTGCGTCAAACAGACGCTATTTTTGATCTGGATCAAACCCGAAAGGTCGCAACCTATGTCTCAGGCCCCATTTCGCCCCTTTGAAAGCGTTCTTCCGAAGGACGAGGCGCTTGCTGTGCTGCAGGCCGCAACCAATGGCGCGGAGGACGGAGAGCTGTTTGTCGAGCGGCGAAAGTCTGAGTCACTGGTGTTCGATGACGGTCGTCTGCGGACGGCTTCCTACGATGCATCCGAGGGATTCGGCCTGCGTGCAGTGCAGTGCGAAGTTGCGGGATACGCACACTCGACGGATGTTTCGATTCCCTCACTTAAACGAGCCGCTGAAACCGCACGGCTGGCCGTCGGTGATGGTGGAGGGACGCTGGCCGGACCGCCACAGGCCACCAACACACGGCTTTATACCGATGAGGACCCGATCGAATCCGCCAGTTTTCCGGTCAAGATCGAGACCCTGCGCGAGATTGACGCCTTTGCCCGCGATCTGGACCCTCGGGTCGTGCAAGTCAGCGCCACGATTGCCGCCGCAGTGCAGGAGATCGAGATTCTGCGCCCCGACGGCGTCCAGGTGCGCGATGTGCGCCCGATGACCCGCCTGAACGTCTCGGTCATCGTAGAACAGAACGGACGGCGCGAAAGCGGCTCAGCCGGGGGGGGCGGTCGCGTGGGGCTGGACGGTTTGATTGACCCCACCGACTGGCAGGACAAAGCACGCGAAGCGCTGCGGATCGCTCTGGTTAATCTGGATGCCATCCCTGCCCCTGCCGGCGTGATGGAGGTTGCATTGGGACCTGGCTGGCCCGGAATTCTGTTGCACGAGGCCATTGGGCACGGTCTGGAAGGCGATTTCAACCGCAAGGGCAGCTCGGCCTTCGCCGGTCTGATGGGACAGCAGATCGCCTCAAAAGGCGTGACCGTCGTTGATGACGGCACGATAGCGGACCGTCGCGGCTCGATTTCGGTGGATGACGAAGGTACCCCCAGTTCGCGCACGGTCCTGATCGAAGACGGTATACTGACTGGATATATGCAGGACCGCCAAAACGCACGTCTGATGGGGGTTTCACCCACCGGCAACGGGCGGCGACAGAGCTATGCCCACAAACCCATGCCTCGTATGACCAATACGATCATGTTGGGCGGTGATTCAGACCCAGCCTCGCTGGTATCAGACATCAAGGACGGCATCTGGGCCGTCGGTTTTGGCGGTGGTCAGGTTGATATCACCAATGGCAAGTTCGTCTTTTCCTGCACCGAGGCCTATCGCGTCGAGAATGGTAAGATTGGTGCTCCGGTCAAAGGCGCGACACTCATTGGTGACGGCCCCTCGGCGCTAAAGCGTATTCGGGGCCTGGGGAACGATATGGCGCTTGATCCGGGCATGGGCACCTGCGGCAAGGACGGGCAATGGGTGCCGGTGGGAGTGGGGCAACCAACCGTACTGATGGACGGACTTACGGTTGGCGGCTCTGCTGCTTGAGTCGGAATTCAGTGCGAGGAATGAGGCGCAGGGTTAACGCTGCGCCTCATCGATTGAAGAAGTTGCCGATCAACGGTAACTTGCGCAAAAAAATTCATGCAAATTTTTGCTTTATTTTCATATGTATAGCGTGACATCTAAATTCAAAATCCGAATAATTCAGTTCTAATTATCCAAGATTTACAGGCTGTTAACCCGCTGCACCGTAAACCAGTTTTGCAATCAGGCGGAGCATCGGATGACCGAAGAGCAGCTTTCTTCCAATCACCCCCCACTCCCACCCACCACGGAAGAGGACCGGTTTTCGTGGCTCCGTCTGTTGCGTTCGCGCAAAGTTGGACCGGCGACGTTTCGGCGCCTGTTGCGCGAACATGGCTCGGCGCAGAATGCGCTGGCCGCGCTGCCGGAAATGGCGCGCGCAGCCGGAATTGAAGGGTACGAAATCTGCCCCCCCGGCGTGATCGAGGCGGAGCTCAAGGCCGCAAAAGCAGCCAAAGCGCGGCTTTTGTGCCTTGGGGCCGCTGACTATCCCGATGCGCTGATCGACATTTCTGACGCACCTCCAATGTTATGGGCGATTGGTGATCCGACTATTCTGAATCGACAGGCGATCGCTATGGTCGGGGCACGGAACTGTTCTTCACTGGGTGCCCGCATGGCACGGGCGTTGGCCTCTGAGTTGGGTAAAGAAGACTACATCGTCGTCTCGGGACTGGCCCGCGGTATTGATACTTCGGCCCATATTGCCACTTTGGAGACAGGAACTGTGGCGGTGATGGCTGGTGGGGTCGATGTGATTTATCCAGCCGAGAATTCTGATCTGGCGCGCGACATCGCAAAAACCGGCCTGCGCCTGTCCGAGCAACCGATGGGCACTACGCCACAGGCCCGGCATTTCCCGCGCCGCAATCGCATTATTTCAGGTCTGGCACAGGCTGTTGTCGTGGTCGAAGCTGCCGCCAAATCGGGCAGCCTGATCACCGCACGAGACGCGCTAGACCAGGGACGAGAAGTTCTGGCCGTCCCTGGTCACCCGTTCGACGCAAGGGCGGCGGGATGCAACCTGCTGATCCGGGACGGCGCGACATTGGTACGCACCGCTGAAGATGTGATTGACGCATTGCCGACGCCGCAGCATCAGATACTGCCCCAACAAATCCCGCCTATCCGACTGGAGACGGCACAATCCGAAAATGCCCCACGCGCACTACACGACGTGATTCTCAGTTGCCTTGGTCCATCTCCAATTGCCGAGGACCAGTTGATCCGGGATGTCGACGCATCCGCTGGCGAAATTGGCCCAGTGCTGGTCGATCTGGAACTTGATGGTAAGATTCAGCGGCAACCGGGCGGGCTTTTGGCCCTTAGCGCCCAATATCCGATAAGCTGAGATTTAGGACCAGCTACCTATGACACGGTGCAAACTGCCAGAATCGGCTTGAAAATCAGGGGCATTGGGCGCGGAAAACGAACGCATTGACAATTCGATCTTGCCCCACACATTTTGCACGGTCATACAAAGCGCAAAATCCGTCGAGCGAGGATTCCCCTTAAATGCCCGTAGTTGTTGTAGAATCTCCGGCCAAAGCAAAAACGATCAACAAGTATCTTGGCCCCGACTACACTGTTTTGGCCTCATATGGCCACGTCCGTGACCTGCCGCCGAAGGATGGTTCGGTCGATCCCGAGCATGAATTCTCTATGAAATGGGAGGTGGGCAACGACAGCCGCAAACACGTCAAAGCGATTGCCGACGCTCTCAAAGAAGACAACGCTTTGATCCTCGCAACTGACCCTGACCGCGAGGGCGAAGCGATCAGTTGGCACTTGCAAGAAGCGCTCACCAAGCGGCGTTCGATCAAGAAGGACACGCCGGTCAGCCGAGTGACGTTCAACGCGATCACCAAGGACGCCGTGACCGAAGCGATGCAGAACCCGCGCGAGGTCGATATGCCTCTGGTCGAGGCCTATCTGGCCCGCCGCGCGCTGGACTATCTGGTGGGCTTCAACCTATCGCCGGTACTGTGGCGCAAATTGCCCGGGGCAAAGTCTGCCGGACGCGTACAATCGGTCTGCCTGCGCCTGATCGTGGAACGCGAGATGGAGATCGAGGCGTTCAAGCCTGTTGAATACTGGTCCGTAAGGGCCTTGTTCGAAACACCACGCGGCCAGACCTATGAAGCCCGTCTTGTTACTCTGGCCGGCAAAAAGCTCGACAAACACGATCTGACTAATGCCACGCAGGCCGAGCTGGCTGTACAGGCGATTACCAGCCGGGCGCTGAGTGTCACCTCAGTCGAGGCCAAGCCTGCCGCACGTAACCCAAGTGCCCCGTTCATGACCTCGACCCTGCAGCAGGAAGCCAGTCGTAAATTCGGATTGGGCGCGCGCCACGCGATGCAGGTGGCGCAACGGCTGTATGAGGCGGGCTACATTACCTATATGCGGACTGACGGTATCGACATGGCGCCCGAAGCTGTCGCCGCCACGCGTGATGCCATCTCGGATCGATATGGCCCCGAATATGTGCCGGACAGCCCGCGCATGTATAAGAACAAGGCCAAGAACGCACAGGAAGCGCACGAATGTATCCGCCCGACGGATATGTCGCGTGATGCCAAAGCGCTGAAAGTGACGGATGAAGATCAGCGTAAACTGTACGACCTGATCTGGAAGCGCACCATTGCCTGTCAGATGGCTGCGGCACGACTGGAGCGCACGACAGTCGAAATCGGCAGTGATGACGGCCAAGTCGGCTTGCGCGCCACCGGCCAAGTCGTCTTGTTTGACGGTTTCATGCGCGTCTATGAAGAAGGCCGCGATGACGTTGTTGATGACGATGACAAGCGCCTGCCTCAGATCATGCAAGGTGATCCGGCGCGCTTTGCCAAGACATCATTGCGGGATCAGTTCACCAAGGCCACCAGCGACTCGGACAAAGCCGCGATTCTGTCCGACAACGAAGCCGTGCTCGCGCTGCAACACCACACTCAACCGCCGCCACGCTATACCGAGGCGACGCTTGTCAAGCGGATGGAAGAACTGGGGATCGGACGACCATCGACTTATGCTTCGATCGTCACCACGATTCAGGATCGGGAATATGTACGCAAAGACAAGAACCGCCTGATCCCCGAAGAAAAGGGGCGGATCGTCACGATCTTTCTGCTGAACTTCTTCCGCCAGTATGTGGGCTATGAGTTTACGGCCAACCTCGAAGAAGAGCTCGATGACGTCAGCGCTGGGGACCGTGACTACAAGGATCTGCTCGGTAAGTTCTGGCGAGATTTCTCGGCTGCAATTGGTGAGACTTCGGAACTGCGCATATCAGAAGTGCTGGACAAGCTGGATGAGGCGTTGGCACCCCAGCTGTATCCCCCGCGAGAAGACGGATCCGATCCGCGTGTTTGTCCGAAATGCGGCGTGGGGCAGTTGCACCTCAAAACGTCTCGTACCGGTGGATTCGTGGGCTGCGGCAACTACCCGGAATGTACCTATACCCGTCCGATCGCTGGCGAAGGTGCTGAAGGTGACGAACGTTTGCTGGGCGAAGATGTGGGCGATGAAATCTGGCTGAAATCCGGTCGCTTTGGCCCTTATGTACAGCGCGGAGAGCCCACGCCCGAAAACAAGAAACCTCCGCGTGCATCCCTGCCCCGTGGCTGGAACAAAGATGACATGGATCTGGAAAAGGCGCTGACTTTGTTGTCTTTGCCGCGCCAGATCGGCGAACATCCCGAGGGTGGCATGATCAACTCGAACTTTGGACGGTTTGGCCCATATATCATGCACCAGCTTCCGGAGGAGGCCAAACCCGTCTACGTCAATGTCAAAGATCCAAATGACGTGTTTGAAATCGGCATGAACCGGGCGGTTGAAATGCTGGCCGAAAAACGGGCCAATCCGGGACGGCGAGGACAGGCTGCGAAACCGCTGAAAGAAGTAGGCGAACATCCGGATGGTGGCATGATGCAGATTCTGGACGGGCGTTACGGGCCTTACGTGAAATGGGAAAAGGTCAACGCGACCATCCCCAAAGATATCAAGCCCGAAGATGTAACGCAGGAAATGGCCATTGAACTGGTCAACGAGCGTGCGGCCAAGAAGGGTACTAAGAAGAAGGCGGCGCCCAAGAAGAAAGCAGTTGCCAAGAAAACCACCAAAAAGGCAGGTTAGGTAGAAATACCACCTGCCCCTTGGATTCGTTGACTTCCCGGTGACGTGGCGGCACAACTCGGCCCAACACCATGTCATTGGGGGAGTTTTCCATGAAGAAAATCTATGCCAATGCCGAAGAGGCGCTCGATGGGGTGATCTCGGATGGCATGTTGATCGCGGCGGGCGGCTTTGGTCTGTGCGGTATCCCAGAGATGCTGCTTGAGGCGATCAAAGCGTCGGGCGCGAAGGACCTGACCTTTGCTTCGAACAACGCAGGCGTTGATGATTTCGGCATCGGCATCCTGCTGCAAACCAAGCAGGTCAAGAAAATGATCAGCTCATATGTCGGTGAAAACGCGGAGTTCATGCGCCAGTATCTGAGTGGAGAGCTGGAGCTGGAATTCAATCCACAAGGCACACTGGCCGAACGCATGCGCGCCGGTGGTGCTGGCATCCCCGGGTTCTACACCAAAACAGGCGTGGGAACGGTGATCGCGGATGGCAAAGAGCACAAAGACTTCAACGGTGAGACCTATATCATGGAGGAAGGCATCTTCGCCGACCTCGCGATCGTAAAGGCGTGGAAAGCAGATGACACCGGAAATCTGGTGTTCCGCAAGACCGCCCGCAACTTCAACGTGCCCGCCGCAACATGCGGTAAGATTTGTGTGGCTGAGGTTGAAGAAATCGTTCCGCGCGGCTCGCTAGACCCTGACAGCATCCACCTGCCCGGCATCTATGTGCACCGTATCATCCAAGGCAGCCACGAAAAGCGCATCGAACAGCGCACCACCCGCAAGAAGGAGGACGCATAATGCCCTGGGACCGCAATCAGATGGCCGCACGCGCGGCAGAAGAGCTGGAAGACGGCATGTATGTGAACCTCGGCATCGGTATTCCGACGCTGGTGGCGAACTATGTGGGCGACAAGGACATCACCCTGCAGTCCGAAAACGGTATGCTGGGTATGGGCCCCTTCCCGTTTGAGGGCGAGGAAGACGCCGACCTGATAAACGCAGGCAAGCAGACGATCACCGAACTGTCCCGCACCTCATACTTCGATAGCGCGACTTCGTTCGCGATGATCCGAGGCGGTAAGATTGCCGCTGCGATCCTGGGTGCGATGGAAGTCGACGAGAAAGGCGATCTGGCCAACTGGATGATTCCCGGCAAGCTGGTCAAAGGCATGGGCGGAGCGATGGATCTGGTGGCCGGTGTAGGCCGCGTTATCGTTGTGATGGACCACACCAACAAGCATGGTGATTCGAAAGTGCTGAAGGAATGTACTTTGCCACTAACCGGACAGGGCGTTGTGGATCGGATCATCACCAATCTGGGCGTCCTCGATGTGGTCGAAGGTGGCTTGAAGATCGTTGAACTTGCCGATGGTGTCAGCGATGCGGATATGAGAGCGGCGACCCAGGCAACGATTGTCGACTGACATCGCTCCTCCAAAAAGCAAAAGGCCCGCAATGACGCGGGCTTTTTTTTAATTGGCTGCCTGAAAGACGCAGGGGTCCGATACGAACTGCGGTGCTGACGTGCACAGCGCGCTTGCGACCTGAAACGCGGCAAGGACCTTGGGCACGTAATCTCTGGTTTCAGCATAAGGTGGCACACCGCTGTGTTTATGCACGGCCCCCTCGCCTGCATTATAACCCGCGAGAACGAGGATTGGGTCGTTGTCGAATTCCTCCATCAGCCAATGAAGGTATTTGACCCCACCTTCTATGTTCTGTTCCGGTTTGAGGCTGTCTTCGACACCGAAGCGTTCGGCTGTGGCTGGCATGAGTTGCATCAACCCCTGAGCGCCGGCGGAACTAACGGCTTGTGTTTTCCCGGCCGATTCCACCGAGATTACTGCCAGCACAAGCGCAGGCGAGACATTTGTGCCCACAGTCGAGCGCAGGATGTCCACGCCGCGCGCGTCTGCGATATCCTGAAGCGTTTGAAGGCGCGGGGCCGCTACGTCGGTCGCAGACAATGCCTGAACAGCCTCTGCAAGCCTTCCTGCGCTTGCCTGTTGCAGTTCGGGTGAGATTCGGCTCCAGAAAGCCTCATAGGTCCCTACCGGCTCGGTCGTTCCTGCGATCTTCGGAGGATTCGACGGCGGAACGGGTGCAGGGGTCGTAACTTCGGGCACATCCAGCTTTGCCCCGGTGCTGGGTGCCGAAGGCGACGCCGCGTGTTGTTCTGGGGTAATTTGAATGGTCACACGCGGACGCGTGCCTGGTTTGGGGGCTTTGATACGCTTATAAACCCCGCGCGGCTCGATCTCAGTCGCGGATACCGAAATTGCACCCGTCAATAGGAATGCGACTGCACCTGCGCAAAACATTGCGTCCCGGAAATACATTTGCCTGCCTCGATTTCTTATCTTTTGAAGCATTTTGAACCCTATAACGGCCTGCAACGCCAGAAAAACAAAGCGAAATGGGGCAATTTCGCCTCATTTGCCGCTATTTTGCATCGCCCAATCCTCTATGCACGAAAAAAGGTGAAGTAATTTCTACTAATAATCAATATGTTACAAGAATTACGAATAAAATCTTAAGCATTTAGCCAAAAAATATTGGTTTGGCCCAATTCCTGCCACGCGCAAAGGTCAAACATAGACCCATGCCGAGACGATCGGGAGCGGACCGAGAGAGAATGCTCTGGAAGACGCCGAGGTTAATTGCTTATTTGATCCTTTAGGAGGGACGTAACATGATCAAGTTCATCAAGAACTTCCGCAAAGACGAAGACGGCGCCGTAACTGTAGACTGGGTCGTTCTGACCGCAGCTGTTGTTGCTCTGGCAGCCATCGCTTACAATCAGGTTAGTAGCGGTGCCAGCACACTGGCGGGCAACATCGACAGCGCGCTGTCCGGTATTACCGTTACTACGCCAAACACCAACTAATTAGCATCACACTCTGGTGTGTAATGTGGGGGCCAAGTCTTTTCGAAGACCTGGCCCCTTTTTCAAAGGTACTTTGCCCGGAATAGTATGATGTTCAGCACAATCAAGAAATTTGCGAACGACGAAAACGGCGCAGTGACGGTAGACTGGGTTGTATTGACTGCTGCAGTTGTGGGCTTTGGTGGTCTGATGTACACGCTCTTGAACGAAGGCGTCAGCGGTCTCGACGAGAAGACTGGCCAAGCTCTCGCGAACACGGAAGTCCAGAACATTAGTTTTGACTAACGCTCGCATGACGACCTTGAAAATTTGCTAATGCGAAATCAGTCGTCTTTCTTGAGCAAAGAATTAATTTCGATTGTCCCATTTTTGGACACAATTGCCCTCTAGGGTAGCCGTTGAACCATTGCGGCGATCAGAGCCGTAAAACCTACTTGAACGAAACATGACGAGGGACAAATGCGAGCTGTTTTTGGACTTGTTCTTATCATCGGGATCGCCTTGGCCGGTGGTGCTGTCTATATGGCACGCGAATATATTACCGAAAACCAGGCCAAACTTGCGCAGGAACGAAAGCTGCGTGAAGAGGCACTGGCAAATGCAAAAGCAGGCGTTGTGCCAACAGTCGGAGTTCTGGTTTCAAACCGGTCTCTCAAATATGGTGAGCGACTGAACCAAGAAGATATTCGCGTTGTCCAGTGGCCTGAAACCGCAATCCCCGAGGGTGCATTCATCGATGCTGCGGTATTGTTCCCCGATATCAAGAATAACGAACGATATGTGCTTCGGTCGATGGAAAAAGACGAAGCCATCATGGAGGTCAAAGTTACCAATCCGGGCGAAACAGCGGGCTTGAGGTCGCAGTTGCCCAAGGGCATGCGTGCCTTTGCAATCAGCGTCGATGTTGCTTCCGGCGTTTCGGGCTTCTTGCGCCCTGGTGACACAGTGGACGTCTATTGGACCGGATCGCTGCGCGGTACTACTGATGCTGGACGCGGCGAGATTACCCGACTGGTTCTGACAAATATTGAACTGGTCGCAGTTGACCAGATTGCGGGTTCAGATGTCACAGGGACCACGATTGCCCGCACTGTGACCGTAGCGGCGACCTCACAACAAATTGCGGCTTTGGCACAGGCACAAAACACCGGCCGTATGTCTCTGGCGCTAGTGGGCGCGCAGGACGATGAAGTCGCCGAAGTGGTTGAAGTAGACCAGCAATCACTATTGGGAATTCAAGAACGAGCACCCGCACCAGTAGTGGTTGAAAAGAAGGTTTGTACAATCCGAACCCGTCGTGGCGGCGAAACTGTCGAGACACCAATTCCCTGTACAAACTAACGAAAATTCAAACCGTTAACGACCCACAGACCGCGCATTTTGCGCGGTCTTTTTCATGGCGTTGTTGCGAGAAACCCACATAAGGAAAATTCCGGAAACCATTGATTATTGCAATAAATCCGGAATTGGCGCAGGGTTCAGATCATAGGGCATTAGACCCATAAAAAATCGAGTGGTGATCGGAGAGGCAGGTCACATGACAATACGTTCCTGGATCAGCGCAACCCTGCTGGGGTTGTCGCTTGTTGTGAGCCCAATCGGCGATGCCGCGTGGGCCCAAAATCTTCGCGTGGTGAAAAAGGGGACAGCTGAATCGCTGGATGTTCCTGTTAACCGCGCAATTGTGGTGGAGAGTGAACAACCCTTTGCCGATATCAGCATTGCCAACGCAGGCATTGCAGACATTTCTACTCTGTCCGACCGGACAATATATGTATTGGGTCGCGCACCCGGCATAACCACGCTGACGATGTTCGATGGCGCTGGGAATCTGATCACAAACGTGCGTGTGCGCGTTTCGCCAGATGTCTCTGAGTTCAAAGAGCGGCTGCGTCAGATTCTGCCAAATGAGCCGATCGAAGTACGGACCGCAAATGACGGTATTGTCCTATCCGGTACGGTATCAAGCAGTGCAAGACTGGCACGTGCTCTTGAACTCGCCGAGCGCTACGCGCCTGAGCGTGTATCGAACTTGATGAATGTTGGTGGCGTACAGCAAGTCATGCTGAAAGTGCGATTCGCCGAAATGAACCGTTCGGTAGCGAAGAACCTGTCGGCATCTCTGGGCTTTGGCGGTGGAGACGCGACCGGCGGCTTCAACAGCTTGAACAACCAAGCATCACTTAACAACGCGTTGGCGAATAACATCCCGTTCGTGCAAACCAATACGGGTGCTATCTTGTTTGGGTTCGGCGCAGGTTCAACGCAGGTTCGCCTTCTGTTGGAAGCACTTGAAACCAAAGGCTTAGTCCGCAGTTTGGCCGAACCGAACCTTTCGGCACTATCCGGACAAGAGGCTGAATTTTTGGCCGGTGGCGAAGTGCCGATCCCTGTTCCGCAAGGTGACGGCGTGGTTGCGATCGAGTATCGGGCCTTCGGCGTTCAGCTCTTGTTCGTTCCTCGTGTCGTGGACGGCGACCGCATCAATCTGGAAATGGGCGCATCCGTATCGTCAATCGATCAGAGTTCCGATTTCACGATCAACGGCGACAACGTCCCGAGCTTCATCTCGCGTACCACACGCACGACGATCGAGTTGAATGATGGTGAAAGCTTTGCGATTGCTGGTTTGATCCAGGATGACTTCACAGATCTGAACAGTCAGGTTCCGTGGTTGGGTGATGTGCCGGTTCTGGGCGCTCTTTTCCGCAGCGCTCAATATCAGCGCGAACAAAGCGAGCTGATCATTATTGTTACCGCACATCTGGTTTCACCTACTCGTGGTGAGGCGCTTGCCCTGCCAACTGACCGGGTCAAACCACCCAGCGAGTTCGATCTGTTCGTGAATGGCAAAGTCGCCCGGACTGAACGAGCCGGAAGCGGTGCTGCATCGGAAGTGGCCAAGCAGGACTTTGGCGCCTCCTATGGCTATGTTCTGGATTGATAGGAGGATAGGACCAATGGAAAAGTGGATCTTGACACTGGGCCTTTCGGTTGCTGTCGCTGGCTGTACTCGCGAAGCTGGGTATGAAATCGATCAGGGCACTTTCGGAAACGCGACGCTGAATAACATTCAGGTCATGAATGGCGAGTTGACGTATGGCCAGATCCTGGCTCAGAGATTCGCCGCAGAGGTTCCGACGCAGATCAACTTTGCGTTTGATAGCGCACAGCTGGATGCATCAGCGCAGAAGATTCTGCTGCAGCAAGCCGCATGGATCAAACAGTTCCCCGAAGCGCGGTTCCGTGTTTACGGTCACACCGACGCTGTAGGTTCAACTGCTTATAACAACCGTCTGGGGCAACGCCGTGCCAATGCGGCGGTGGCATTCCTGACGCGGCAAGGGATCTCGCGATCAAGACTGGAAGCGGTTGTTTCGTTTGGGAAATCCCGCCCTCTTGTGGCGACTCCGGATCGGGATCGTCGTAACCGTAGGACGGTTACCGAGGTTTCAGGATTTGTTGATAGTCACAAGAATATCCTGGATGGGAAATACGCTGAAGTTATCTACCGCGAGTATATCTCAAGCGCGGCCCCGGTCAGCTTCATCCAAATCGGTGAAGGCGAATCCGGTGAATAATAATACCTAAGAAATGGGCGGCATTGTCGCCCATTTCCCTACAATTGGTTCTTTTGCGCCCAATTCTCGCCCCACTTCCAAGCAACATTGTGAACAATAGGGTGACCTGCGGCCAAAATTGACCGCATCGGGCGACAGCAAGCTAGAACTGACCTTTCACGCGTTCATCAGGTTTGCTCAGCCCTCTCGACGAGGATTGTGTTTATGACGAGCGCGACGCCGCAAGATGAAAACGACGCCATTCTGGCCTGCACGATTAGCCGTGATGTCCAGAATTTCGATCTGTTGATCGAAGATATGGAAGCCGCGCTAGGAGAACGCTGGGGGGATCTGGGGTTTGCCGAGGCGCTCGCGTTCTTTAGCCAGCCCGAAGCTGAATCGCTTCAGTTTGTTGCCCTGGCGCTGGATGGTGATGACGAAGACAACTTGACCATGATGGGTGAAATCATCACGCGTGCCAAGGAAAAGGGCATAAAGGTTGTTTTGATCGCAGAAGATGTGACTCCGGCTTCCCTGCATCAACTATTGCGTAAGGGCGCTGATGAGTTTGTCCCCTACCCGCTTCCCGAAAACGAACTTCAGGAAGCAATTGACCGGATGAACAAGCCCGACCCGGTCACAGCACCACAAGCCGCAGCAGTGCCGCTGGCCAATGGTGCGTCGAAAGAGGGCGCGCTGTTCGTGGTCCAGGGGCTCGCAGGCGGGGTCGGCTCCACGACGATGGCCGTAAACCTTGCGTGGGAACTGGCTACAGTTTCAGCCAAAGAAACACCCAAAGTGTGCCTGATTGATCTGGATCTTCAATATGGCAGCGTTTCTACGTTTTTGGACCTTCCGCGTCACGAGGTCGTATTCGAAATGCTCTCGGACACTGATTCCATGGACGAGGAATCCTTCGGGCAAGCCCTGCAAACATTCGAAGACAAGCTGCAGGTCCTAACCGCTCCGTCCGATATGGTTCCACTGGATATTATCAACCCTGAGGATATCCAGCGGGTGATCGATACAGCACGCAGCCACTTCGACTACGTCGTGATCGACATGCCCAAAACACTGGTTCACTGGTCCGAAACGGTGCTGCAGGCGGCGCATGTCTATTTTGCTTTGATCGAACTTGATATGCGGTCGGCTCAGAACGCGTTGCGCCTGAAACGGGCTTTGCAGGCTGAAGAACTGCCTTTTAACAAGTTGCGGTTTGCCATGAACAGGGCACCGAAATTCACCGACCTCAACGGAAAAGGCCGGGTCAAACGTATGGGCGAAAGCCTGGGCATTTCGATCGACTTGCTTCTACCTGATGGTGGCAAGGCAGTCATGCAAAGCGGTGATCACGGCCTGCCATTGGCAAACTCGGCGGCCAAGAATCCGCTACGTCGCGAGATCGCCAAACTTGCTCAATCGCTTCATAGCCTAGGCAGCAGCGACGCTGAAGCCGCATAATTCAAAAGGGAGCTGCCGTGTTTTCAAGATATAAAAAACAGCCTTCGGCGCAGCCGGTTCAAACCCCGGCGCCTGAAAAAGCTGAGGCCGCAACGCCAGCCGCGGCGGCGGCCTCGACCAATGTCGTACGCAAGCCGGTGCAAAAAAAGGCGGCGGAGGTCACCGTCAACGACAAAGAGCGCAAGCGCAAAGAGCGTTTGGGTGAGATCAAGCTGGAACTGCACCGTGAACTGCTTGAAAACCTAAACCTTGCGGCGCTTGAGAAAGCAGCAGAGGCCGAGTTACGGGCTGAGATCAGTGCAATTTCAAGCGAAGTTCTGGAATCGCGCAATATTGTCTTGAACCGTGAGGACCGCACTCAGCTCAACAAGGAACTTTATGATGAAGTCACCGGCCTGGGGCCGCTGGAAACCTTGCTGCAGGACGATACGGTCAACGATATTCTGGTAAACGGCCCTCAGCAGATTTTCGTCGAGCGAGCGGGCAAACTGGAAATCAGCGACATCACTTTCAAGGATGAAAAGCACCTGATGCGGATCATCGACAAGATCGTGTCTGCTGTTGGCCGTCGTGTCGATGAATCCAACCCTTACGTTGACGCCCGTTTGGCAGACGGCTCGCGTTTCAACGCAATGGTGCCGCCGATTGCAGTTGATGGCTCGCTGGTTTCGATTCGTAAGTTCAAGAAGGACAAGCTGGGCATTGACGATCTTGTCAATTTTGGCGCCTTCACGGAAGAAATGGCCGCCTATTTGCAGGCCGCGGTTTCAACGCGCCTGAATATCATCGTTTCAGGTGGTACGGGTTCCGGTAAGACGACAACGCTCAACGCGCTGTCCAGCTTTATCGACGACGCCGAACGCATCCTAACCATCGAGGATACGGCGGAACTTCAGCTACAACAGACCCATGTGGGCCGGATGGAAAGCCGCCCGCCCAACGTGGAAGGCAAAGGTGAGGTCAGCCCGCGGGACTGTCTAAAAAACGCCCTACGTATGCGCCCCGACCGCATCATCGTGGGCGAGACGCGTGGTGCCGAGGTGATCGACATGTTGCAGGCCATGAACACAGGCCACGACGGATCAATGACCACGATCCACGCCAACTCTGCCCGTGACGGTATCTCACGTCTTGAGAACATGATCGCGATGGCTGGAATCGAAATGCCGATCAAAGCCGTCCGCAGCCAGATCTCATCGGCTGTGAACCTGATTGTTCAAGCCAGCCGTCTACAGGACGGTTCACGTCGCATGACTTCCATCACTGAGATTACTGGGATGGAAGGTGACGTGATTTCCTTACAGGAACTCTTTAAATTTCAACGCGTTGGCTTGACCCCTGATAACAAGATCATCGGCCATTTCACTGCGACAGGCGTTCGGAGCAACTTTTCAGAGCGGTTCCGCCTGTGGGGTTTCGATCTACCCGCTTCGATCTACGACCCGACCACGATGTAGGAGAACCAAGATATGCAACTGCCTGTCGAGGCGCTCATCTATGTCGTGATTTTCGTCGGGGTTTTTGCCCTGGTCGAAGGTATCTATCTTGTCGCCTTTGGAAAATCGATCAGTCTGAACAGCCGTGTCAATCGCAGGCTGGATATGATCGACAAGGGTGTCGGTCGCGAACAAGTGCTGGAACAGCTGCGCAAGGAAATGCAGCAGCATATGAAGTCGCAGAGCATCCCACTCTATTCGCTTCTGGCAGACAAAGCCCAAAAAGCCGCAATCGCCTTCTCGCCCAGACAGCTGATTATGATCATGGCGCTGGTTTCTGGTTTGGTCTTCATGGCCCTCAGCGTGGCCACGGCGACCGAAATAACACTGCGGATCGCGCTTTCGGGTGCCATCGGTATTGGTGCTGTCTATACTTGGGTCAGCAACAAGGCCAAGAAACGAATGGCTTTGATCGAAGAACAATTACCGGATGCGGTTGAACTGATGGTGCGATCGCTTCGGGTCGGCAACCCGTTTGTTTCATCGATCCAGATCGTTGCCAGCGAAGTTGAGGACCCACTTGCGACGGAATTTGGCATCATCTCGGATGAATCTGCTTATGGCCGGGAAGTGGGTGAAGCGCTTAAGGACATGGCAGAACGGCTGGATATGCAGGATTTGCGCTTCCTAGCCGTGGCGGTTTCCATTCAGCAGCAGTCCGGGGGTAACCTTGCTGATATTCTCGCCGGCCTTGCGAAAGTGATCCGGGCCCGGTTCCGCTTGTTCCGTCGGGTGAATGCGATTACCGCTGAGGCAAAATGGTCAGGAAAGTTCCTGTCCGGCTTCCCTCTTGCATGCCTCATGTTCATTCTGGTCAAGGATCCACACTATTACGATTCTGTGATGGATCATCCGTTCTTCATCCCTGCCTGCTTCTTTGTCGGCATCATGCTGACATTGAACCTGATCGTCATGAAAATCCTGACTAATATTAAGGTTTAGAGGTGCCGCCATGGAAATTCTGAGCCAGATCAATGAGCTGCTGAAAACTCATTTAGGCGAATTTGGCCCGCTGATTGTCGTTGGTATTCTGGGTTTGTTTATGATCCTGATCACCGTCCCTTTGATGCTGAATCAGCCTGAGGATCCACTTAAGAAGCTACAACGTTCAAACGCGGCGCCTAAGAAAAGTAAGAAAGAAAAGAAAGAACGCCTGAGAAACGCCAGCCGCAACGAGCAGCTTGAAAAATTTGCCAATTTCCTCGAACCCAAGGACGAGGAAGAGTATTCGGCCGTTCAGCTCAAGCTGCGCCAAGCGGGCTATCAGTCAAAAGATGCCGTCCGATTCTATCATTTTTCGCAGTTTGCGTTGGGGATTGTCGGAATTCTGATCGGTATCTCACTGGTCACGGTTTTCGCAGGTGATCAGGAGTTTGACTCTACTCAACTCCTAATTCGCGTTTTGGGGCCTGGACTGGTCGGATACTTCATACCCAAGTACTGGATCACACGACGCGTAGAGGAACGGAAGGAGGCCATCGTCAACGGTTTCCCGGACACGCTTGACCTGATGCTTGTTTGCGTCGAAGCCGGCCAATCGCTTGATCAGGCCATCGTTCGGGTCGCAGCGGAAATGAAAGCCTCCTATCCCGACATTGCGCTTGAATTTGAAGTCGTCGCCTATGAAATGAAGGCTGGTAAAGAAAAGGATACGGTCCTGCGCGATTTTGCCACTCGTTGCGGAGTTCAGGACGTTAGCGCATTTGTGACTGTTATGATCCAGTCAGCCACCTTTGGTACATCGATCGCGGAAGCTCTGCGGGTTTACGCCGACGAAATGCGCGACAAGCGCGTTATGCGCGCCGAAGAAGCCGCGAACAAGTTGCCAACCAAAATGACACTCGCCACAATGATGTTGACCGTCCCCCCCCTTCTGGTCATTCTTGTTGGCCCTTCGGCAAAAGGTATCATGGAGTTTGGAAGCCAATAACGCTCACCTTCTGCGTGATAAGGTTCTCAAGCCTTTCGGTTTGCACCTGCGTCATCTCTTTAGGGCCGCCATGGTTATTGCCATGGTGGCCTCTTGCACTGATACGCGTTCTCCGGATGATCCATTTGCGCCTGGAATTGACCCCGATGGCCCGGCTGTGGATGAAATCGCTATCGGCAATCGCCTGATGGCGGCAGGCGAATACGAGCTTGCGATGGAATCCTTCACCCGGGCGGCGCTGACAGAGGGAATGACACCCGAGATCCTGACTTCGCTCGGCACCGCCAATTTGGGCTTACGCCGGATCGGACAAGCCGAACCCCTGCTACGCCGAGCAGTGGAGGATGATCCCGATTGGCCGGTCGCCTGGAATAATCTTGGCGTATTCCTGATGGAGACGGGCGAATACGCCGAAGCAGCACAGGTTTTCCGCCGTGCTTTTGCGTTAGACAATGGCGAAAGTGACGCAATCCGTGACAATTTGCGGTTAGCACTCGCAAAAATGGAAAATCCTGCTAATAATACCCCACAAGAACAAGAATTTGAGCTGGAGCAGCGCGGCGACGGGCAATTCGTTCTGCGCAAAAACCCAGCAATAGAGGCAGAGCAGTAAAGGACGCAAAAATGCGCCATCCCTTTTTGATTCCGACGATGCTTGCGTGCGGGCTGGTTTTGACCGCTTGCGCAAAAGAAACCGAAGAAGAAAAAGTCGAACGTACATTTCAGGAAGTAAACGTTATTGACGAGACCAACCTGAATGACGTGATGCTGAATGCAGCTGATCCAAATGAAGCCGTCACTTATTTTCAGGGTGCGGCCGCCAAGAACCCGGACCGGATCGATCTTCAGCGTGGTCTTGCGATTACCCTGACCCGCGCCAAGCGCAGCACCGAGGCTTCAGCGGCATGGAAACGTGTGCTCGGGATGAAAGGTGCAAACAACGCCGACCGGGTTGAATATGCAGATGCGCTAGTGCGTAGCGGAAATTGGGATGGTGCAAAGGCAACTCTCGATAAAATCCCGCCCACCTATGAGACGTTCAAGCGCTATCGGCTTGAGGCGCTGGTGGCAGACTCCAGAAAAGACTGGAAACGCTCAGACCATTATTATGAAACCGCCGTTGGCCTGACTACGCGACCGGCGGGTGTCATGAATAACTGGGGCTACTCCAAAATGGCACGCGGGCAATATGCCGAAGCTGAACGTCTGTTCACCGAAGCCATTCAACAGGACAACGCGCTATTTACCGCGAAGAACAATCTGGTTCTGGCGCGCAGTGCACAAGGCAATTACAGCGTTCCGGTTGTCCCGATGTCACAGACCGAACGGGCGATGTTGCTGAATACGATGGCTATTTCGGCAGTTAAACAAGGCGATGTAAACCTTGCCAAGAACCTGTATCGCGAGGCAATCGCCACGCATCCCCAGCATTATGACGAAGCCGTTCGCTCGCTTCGGGCACTCGAGGACGCCTAATCCATGCACATACCAGCGGCAGCGGCGGCGTGGTTCTTACCATTTGTCCTGCCGATCTGTTTCTACGTTGCCTTCACCGATATGCGTGAGATGCGGATCAAAAACCATGCGGTCATGGCACTGTTGGTGGTTTATCTCGTTGTCGGCCTTTTCGTTTTGCCACCGTGGTCGGGCGAATGGCTACCCGGCACGTTTGGTCCGGTCACTGTTAAGCTGCCTCTATACGCCTGGCAGCTGCTTCACATAGTCGTTGTACTGATCGTCGGCATCATATTGAATGCGGCTGGAATTATGGGAGCTGGCGACGCCAAATTCTGCGCTGCCGCCGCTGCTTTTATCTGGGCCAGTGATTTCATGTGGGTTTTCATAATTCTGTCTGCCACGCTGCTTGGGGCTTTTTGCTCCCACCGGTTAGCGAAACACACCCGACTGCGCCAGATCGCTCCGCATTGGGACAGTTGGGATCGCGGTAAACAGTTTCCAATGGGTCTGACGCTTGCAGGTAGCCTCGTGGCTTACCTGATTTTGGGCATAATCCACGGTTCGTGAACAATCATGACCGCGCCTTGCCCGCGCCTTGGTCCTGCCACAAAGACGCGTCAAATTTTCCCTAAACGGCCCTGCATGGGGCCTTTGGTGTGATAATTGACAGACGAGTCCCGCTTATGAACATGCAGACGTCCTCCGTTATGGCCCCCCCTGCCCCTAAGGGGTTGGCTGAAATGCAGCTTCCGCTGGTGATGATGCGTGACATTCTGCTGAAAACGATCTTTCGCAAGAACGTGGATACGGTAAGCGAGGTTGCCGCGGCGGTATGCCTGCCCGGCTCGGTGACGCAGGAACTGATCGATATCGCACGGGAACAGAAACTGATGGAGGCGACAGGCACACTGAACGCCAACTCGGGCAACGAGATGGGGTATCAGTTAACCGATGCAGGAAAGGCCCGTGCCTTAGACGCGCTTAGCCAATCGGAGTATTTTGGCGCGATGCCGGTGCCACTGGACGTCTATCGCGAACAGGTCAAGCGTCAGTCGATCCGCAACATTCAGGTCACCCGTGATCAATTGACTGGTGCTATGGGTCATCTGGTTCTACCCGACAGCCTGCTGGATCACTTGGGCCCTGCTGTCAGCGCCGGTCGCTCGATCCTGATGTATGGCCCTCCGGGCAATGGTAAGTCCTCAATCTCGAACGGAATTCGGGACGCGCTGGGTGACAATGTCTATGTCCCGCGCGCCATCGAATATTCGGGGCAGGTGATCACCGTATACGATCCGATTGTTCACACCGCGATTGAACAGGAAGAGGACGATCCCAACAGTTTGCGCCGCCGGAAACGGTTCGATACGCGTTATGTGCAATGCGAGCGCCCGACCGTGGTTACCGGCGGTGAACTGTCGCTGAGCATGTTGGACCTCGTTTACAACCCCACTGCCCGGACCTATCAGGCACCGCTGCAATTGAAATCGACCGGAGGCATTTTCATCGTGGACGACCTTGGGCGTCAGGCCGAACCCCCTCAGGCCCTGATCAACCGCTGGATCGTTCCGCTGGAAGAAAGCAAGGATATCCTCGGCCTGCAATCTGGTGAGAAGTTCGAAGTACCCTTCGATACTCTGGTCATCTTTTCAACCAACTTCCATCCGAATGAAATCTTTGACCAAGCCGCTCTGCGCCGGATCTTCTTCAAGATCAAGATTGATGGTCCGAACCAAGAGAACTTCCTCAAGATCTTTGCGATGGTCGCCCGCAAACGCGGGATGCCTCTGGACGAAGCCGCTCTGGTACATTTGCTGAAGGTCAAATACCCGACGATCCAGAACATCTACGCGAATTATCAACCGATCTTCCTGATCGATCAGATGATCTCGATCTGCGAATTCGAAGGCATCCCCTATCAGATGAGCCCCGATTTGATCGACCGTGCCTGGGCGAACATGTTCGTCAAGGAAGAAAAGATCGTTCACTAACCCCCTGTCCTTCTGAACCCGGGCGGTTAATCTGCGGCCATGACGCAGATTCCCGCCCGGATTAGCGATTGGTTTGCAGCCAAAGGCTGGTCGATCCACCCGCATCAACAAGACATGTTCGACCAGGCACAGGAGCCGGCGACGCTTTTGATTGCCCCGACAGGCGGGGGCAAGACGATGGCCGGTTTCTTGCCGTCCCTGTCCGAACTGGCCGACGGCGCGCATGATGGGCTGCATACGATCTATGTCTCACCACTCAAGGCGCTGGCCGCTGATATCCGTCGCAATCTGCGTGCCCCGGTGGAAGAGATCGGCTTGCCTATACGGATCGAAGACCGCACTGGCGATACGTCGGCCACGCAAAAGAAACGCCAGCGTGTTGATCCTCCACATATCCTACTGACCACACCAGAAAGCTTGGCGTTACTCACCTCCTACGAAGACGCGCCGCGTATGTTTGCGGGAGTCCAGCGCATCATCGTTGATGAGATTCACGCTTTGGCGGAAAGCAAACGGGGCGATCAATTGATGCTTGCACTGGCACAGTTGCAAGCGCTCTGCCCCGATTTGCGCCGTGTCGGCCTGTCTGCGACTGTGGAAGACCCAGAAGGCATTGCGCAGTTTCTGGCCCGGCATCCTGATCCTTGCAGAATAATTCAGGCCGATCCCGGCCCAGATCCCGATATCGCGATGCTTGAAACCAAAGAAATGCCCCCCTGGTCTGGTGGAGGCGCCGCCTATGCCATTCCGGCGGTGCTGGAGCAGGTTCGGCAGCATAGAACAACACTGATCTTCCACAACACGCGCGCTCAGGCCGAAATATTCTTTCATAATCTCTGGCTGGCAAATGATGAAAGTCTGCCAATCGGTATCCATCACGGCAGTCTGGACCGGCAGCAACGCGAAAGGGTTGAGGCCGCAATGGTATGCGGTGATCTGCGGGCCATCGTCTGCACGGGCAGCCTCGATCTGGGAATCGATTGGGGGGATGTGGATCTGGTGATCCAAATTGGCGCGCCAAAGAACGTCAAACGGCTGGTGCAGCGGATCGGACGGGCAAACCATCGTTATAATGCCCCATCGAAGGCGTTGCTGGTCCCTGCCAACCGGTTTGAAGTGGTCGAATGTGTGGCTGCTCTGCAGGCGGTGCAGGAACATGACCTCGATGGTGATCCTCGTGGTGCGGGCCCTCGGGATGTGCTCTGCCAGCATATCCTGATCGCCGCTGCAGCGGGACCGTTCGAGGCCGATGTGCTCTACACCGCGCTGACTTCGGCGGGGCCCTATGCCGACCTCCACCGATCCGAATTTCATGCCTGCCTGGATTTCTGCGCCACCGGCGGGTACGCCCTGCGCGCCTATGACCGCTGGCAGCGGTTGCAGCAGCGATCAGATGGGCGCTGGCAATTGCGTGATCCACGAGCAGCGCAGCGTATCCGGATGAATCTGGGCACAATTCAGGACACTGACACGCTGAAGGTACGGTTGAAACGAAATCGCGGTGGCAAGCCACTTGGCGAGGTGGAAGAAGGGTTTGCTGCCTCGCTCACCCCCGGTGACACATTTCTGATCGGCGGTCAGATCGTCCGTTATGAAGGGCTGCGTGAAATGGTGGTTGAGGTCAGCCGCCGTGCCGACAAGAAACCCAAAATCGCAACCTTCTCTGGCACAAAATTCGCCACATCTACGCAGCTTAGCGACCGCATCCTGCGTATGTTCGCGCAAAGCGACTGGGCACACTTGCCCGCCCACACCGCCGATTGGCTGGCGTTGCAACGCGACGTCTCGCGCCTACCGCAGCGCGATCGACTATTGATCGAAAGCTTCCCCGACAATGGACGTGAACATATCTGTGTCTATGGCTTTGCAGGCCGAAATGCGCAGCAGACCCTGGGCTTGTTACTAACCAAACGTATGGAAGAGACCGGCCTTGCCCCACTGGGCTTTGTCGCTACCGACTATGCCACCTTGATCTGGGGCCTGGATGCGGTAACCGATCCACGCCCATTGTTTCAAATTGATGCGCTGCGCGAAGGGCTGGAAACGTGGTTGGCAGGCAACGCCGTGATGAAACGGACGTTTCGCGCCTCGGCCACAATCGCAGGTCTAATCGAGCGCAATACCGGCGGGCAGCGAAAAAGCGGGCGGCAGGCGACGTTTTCGTCAGATATCTTGTATGACACTCTGCTGAAATACGACCCCGACCATCTTTTGATGCAGATCACCCGCGAAGAAGCCATGCGCGGATTGGTTGATTTCGGTCGGATCGAAGCGATGGTCGGGCGGATCAATGGCCGCATCGATCTTCTGCGGCTGGATCGCGTTTCTCCATTGGCTGCGCCGCTCTTTCTGGAAATGGGAAAAGTGCCAGTCAAAGGTGAGGCAGAAGAACGTCTTCTGGCCGAAGAGAGTGCCCGCTTGCTGCAAGCTGCAGGCATACAATCACCGTGAATCCTCTTGCGCCGTCCGTCGAAACAGGCAAAGAACGGACCATGAACAATGTCGAGTTTTCCTTTGCGGGTCACCAACTGCGCGCACTAGGTTCCGGGGCGCTTTGGTGGCCCGATCAACGCCTGCTTTGCGTATCTGATCTGCATCTGGGCAAGTCGGAACGCATCGCTCGAAGGGGCGGTTCTTCGCTCCCCCCTTATGATACACGCGAGACTTTGACACGGCTGGAATGTGACTTGTCACATACAAAGGCCACGTCAGTAATTTGTCTGGGAGACAGCTTTGACGACTTGGACGCGTTAACTGCATTGACAACTGAGGACAGGCTTCGGATTGCAACGTTGCAAGCAGGTCGGAACTGGATCTGGATCGAAGGCAATCATGACCCCGGTCCGGTTGAAATTGGTGGTACGCATCTATCCGAATGGATTTGCAGCGGCCTCACTTTTCGCCATATAACCCAACCAGATGCAATGGCTGAGATTTCCGGCCACTATCATCCCAAGGCAAGTTTGAATATTCGGGGACGCTCGATCTCTCGGCCTGCGTTCCTTTTGGATCATGCCCGACTAATCCTGCCCGCCTATGGGACCTATACCGGCGGGTTGCGCAGCACAGACCAAACACTGACAAGGATCATGGCCTCCGATGCCCGGGCAATCTTGACGGGGAATCAGCCCCAGAAAATTCCAATGCCGCGATGATCCTTATAACAGCCCGTCATCCACAAGATGCTGCTTGTATTTTCGGCTGACAGGTACGTGGTCGCCGTTCCTTAAACGCAGGTACGTTTTCCCCGCCTCTTTCTTGACCCCAACAATTGTGGAATCTACCACCCAATGTGATCGATGTGTGCAATGCCCAGGAACCGGCTCCATCTCAGCTATCGCATCGGTAAATCGCGAGCGGATGGTAAATGTCCCTTCTGAAGTCACGACATCGACGCTGTGATCACGCACGGTCAGTCGGTAGATCTCCCCCTCGAAACCAGTTGGCAATCGATGGTAGAGCCGTGGTCGAGGTGCTTCCACTGCTTCATCTGGATCGCCCCATTGACGAACAAGTAATAGCCCCGTTGCAAACAGAAGCCCATAAGGGACGACCTTCAACAAGTCTGGAGCCATCCGTCCATTCAATGAGAACAGAATCCACGTCAGAAACCACAAAGAGGGGGCAAACAACAACAGGATCAACGCAGCAAAAGCAAAATCCCGGAACAACGATCCCGATAAACTCAGTTTTGTGCGCACAAGTTGCCCCGCAGCCCATGTTGCAACCAGCGCCAGTAGCATTACACCAGTCCAGAACAACAACCGCTGTGAATATGACAGTGTCATGTCTCGAAAGGGTGCGAACGAATAGGCAAGCAATGGAACAAAAACTAGGCCGGCCACTACACGTTGAAGACTGCAAAACGAGATGATCGGACTTAGTTTGGACTTCATACCAAGCAACACACCTTCTTAGCCTGCACCAAAAACATCAAACGGAAGGTAGTCTAACCTCACAACCACTTGGATTAGAAGGCTTATCACGGGTTAACGCTGGGTCAAGTTAACAAATCCCCATACCTATTAATAATTCCTGGAGAACAAAAAACCGGAGAGCGCGCAGGCTCTCCGGCTAATCAGATCATACCCAAATAGGTCTTTGTGTCGGGTATTATGCTGTCAGG
>NZ_AEYW01000014.1 GCF_000192475.1 Ruegeria conchae | reverse complement strand
CTTTGGACTCCCTGCAAAAGTAGGCCGAACGAATTCAGACCCGTCCGCATATGCGACCCGGGGCGGAATCAGGTACTTTCTTTACGGTAAATATTTATTCATTTCGGTCAACCTTTGAATTTCAGAGACATTGAAGGAAAGAACATTTATCGCGCGATGGCACCATCGGATCACGCGTAACGTTTGCGCCCCGCGCTGAGCCCTAACAACCAATCCTCGACGATGCGTCGCTCGGGAAATGATTTTTGCGTTGGGCTCTTCAGAAGAAAATATCCCGACTGCGTTCGTACCGATATGTCCTGGATTGGTCTGACCAACGCACCGCTTTCAAGCAGAGGGTCAACAAGATGGGCCCAACCCAGTGCGATGCCCAAACCATCAACAGCTGCTTGTATAGAGAGAGGATAGGTGTTGAAGGCCACAGCGCGTTCCATCAATGAGGTGGAAATTCCATTGCTTCCAAGCCAAGTATGCCAGGTCATCCATTCCGCATGGCTGCTGGTCACCTCAATCAGATCCAATTCCGGCAGCGCGGATAGTACTGCCGCCTTCGGATTACTTTTGAGATAATCAGGGCTACACACCGGGAAAACGGTTTCCCCGAACAAAAGCTGCGCTTCATATCCGGGCCAATCCCCTTCCCCGCGCAATATCGTCAGATCCATAGAATCAGACAGGCACTCCGCGTCGCTGTCCGAAGACACCAGCGAAATACGGATGCGGCCATTGGATTTGTTGAACTTACGCAGTTGCGGCATCAACCAGAGCGACGCGACAGAGTTGGTCGCAGAGATAGACACCGTATTGGCCTGATGTTTGGCCAACATATCACGGCTGACGTCTCGCATCAGATCCAACGACTTTTCAACTGTCGCCAGCAATATGGCCCCTTGCTGTGTCAACGAAACCGACCGATGACCTCTGACAAACAAGGGTACGTCATAATGTTGCTCCAACAGACGTACTTTGCGGCTGATTGCTGTTTCCGAAATGTTGAGCACCTTGCTGGCCTGCGCGAAACTCTGGGCCTTGGCGGCCGCTTCAAAAGCCAAAAGGTAGTCGAGCGGTGGAAGAACCTTCCCGGTAACTGGTGCTTTCTTTGGCATCTGACGGCGGAACCCCAATCTGAAGCGGATTGCAATCAAAGAGTATTCGCCTGCGTCGACTGGAAACCGATCAGGCAACTGACTGTTAAGATAGTAAAAAACTGAATTAGCCTCAAGATTTTATGGGCAACGCCTCTCAAATTTCTGTTCTGCGTTTCGTGCAAATTTGGGCAGAATACGCAAATTCGGGGCCGGAAGAGCCCTCAATCCAATATCGAACGTCACTCAGGGAGCAATCATGAAACTTTCAAACCTACTTTCTGCTGCAACCTTGGCAGCGGTAGCGGGCACCGGTGCGATCGCAGAAGACAGCAGCGATCCGATCGTCATCCCAATTCACAACTGGTCCAGCCAGATCGTGATGTCTTACGTGGTCGGCCAGTTGTTCGAAGAGATCGGCGATAATGTCGAATACGTCACGACCGACAGTCAGGCGGTCTACGAGTCGGTGCGTCTGGGCGACGTCACGCTTGAGATGGAAGTCTGGGAAGGCGCATTTGGCGCATCTTTCCGCGCAGCTCTGGAAAAGGGCGGTCTGCATGATGCAGGCGACCACGATGCCGTCACCCGCGAGGACTGGTGGTATCCGATGTGGACCAAAGAGTCCTGCCCCGGCCTGCCCGACTGGAAAGCTCTGAACGACTGTGCGCATCTGTTTGCAACAGCGGAAACCGGCGACAAAGGCCGATATCTGGACGGTCCGGTTGACTGGTTGAAGCATGGTAAAGAGCGTGCCGAAGCGCTGGATCTGAACTTCACCGTTATCAATGCGGGTTCGGCGGCGGCCCTGTGGGCTGAAATTGGCGCAGCAGAAGCGGACAAGAAGCCGGTTCTGGTCTTCAACTGGACACCCAACTTTGCCGAAGCTGTCTGGCCCGGTGAGTTTGTCGAATTTCCTGCCTGGGAAGATGGATGCGACAAAGACCCATCCAAAGGTCCGAACCCGGATGCGCTGTATGATTGTGGTAACCCGGCAACCGGTTACCTGAAAAAGGCCGCTTGGGATGGTATGAAAGACAAATGGCCTGCTGCCTACTGTGTATTGACTGAAATTTCTTTCACAAATCCGCAGATCGCGGAGATGGCCAAGCTGGTCGATACGGACGAGCTGGAACCGGAAGATGCAGCGGCCGAATGGCTGGACGCAAACCGCTCTGTTGTTGATCCCTGGATCAGTGCCTGCAGCGGATAATCCGGTCATACGCAACGAAACTGGCGCGGCCTTGCTGATCTCATTGAAGCAAGGCCGCGCTTAACAAGAAAGAAAGGCAGCCATGTCAGCCACAGCGCCTGTAATCTCAGCCCAAAATGTCTGGAAATTGTTTGGGCCTTCGCCCGAGAGCTATCTGAAGTCCATGCCGGCTGGCCGTAGCTTCGACGAGATTCGTGCGGACGGCTACATTGCTGGGGTCAAAGACGTCTCGATTGAGGTTGGCCGGGGCGAAATGCTGGTCATCATGGGACTGTCCGGATCAGGCAAATCAACTCTGGTGCGGTGCTTTTCGCGCCTGCACGACATCACCGGCGGTACGATCAAGGTTGATGGTCAGGATATCATGGGCCTGAGCGAGCGTGACCTGATCGAATTGCGACGCAACAAAATGGGCATGGTATTTCAGTCTTTCGGCCTGCTGCCGCACCGTACGGTCTTGGATAACGTTGCCTTCCCGCTGGAAATGCGCGGTCAGGATCGTCACGACCGGCGCGAACGTGCGCTGGAAGTCATCAAGCTGGTCGGCCTTGAGGGCCGCGAGGAATACTTCCCACGCGAGCTTAGCGGTGGGCAACAGCAGCGGGTCGGCATCGCCCGGTCCCTGGCGATTGAACCGGATATTTGGTTTCTGGACGAGCCGTTCTCGGCCCTTGATCCGTTGATCCGCCGCGAAATGCAGGATGAATTCCTGCGGCTACAAGAGATGTTGGGTAAAACCATTGTCTTTATCACCCATGATTTTGACGAAGCGCTGCGTCTGGCGGACCGGATCGCGATCATGCGCAATGGCGCGGTGGAACAATGCGATACGCCGGACCAGATCGTCATGAACCCCGCCACGGAATACGTGGCGAAATTCACCGAGGACATCGACAAAGCCCGCGTAGTGCATGCGAAAGGGCTTGCGAAACCAGTCAACGGACACGCTTTGGAAGGCGCACCAATCAATGGTGGCGCAACGATCCACGAACTTGCGCGGGTTCTGGTCAATGACAACCGCATCCTTTTGCCGGTTGCAAATGACAAAGGCGTTGTCACCGGTGTACTGGAGCGCGACACCGCACTGAATGTCCTGCTCGGAGCCGAATAATGGCGACGCTGTCGACAGATCTGACAGAGACATCAGACACGCCATGGGGACGTTCCCGTGTACTTACTGTGCTGCTTGCCGTGGCCTTCGCACTGATCCTTGCCAAGGCAGTTGGTATTCTGCCTGAATGGCTAAACCGCATCCCCGAAGCCGCCATCCCACCCACAGCGCAGGTTCTGGACGCAGTTTTCAGCTTCATCCAAAATGACCTTGGCTTGATTTATGTAACCCGCTTTATCGCGGAAGGTCCTCTAGAGTTTCTGCTGGACACGTCAGCAAACCTTTTGGAAGGCAAGCGTCGCTGGCCCTATCTGGGACCAATCCCATGGTCTGCGATTGCCGCCGTCGCTGGGGTTGTTGGATACGCTGTCGGTGGATGGCGGTTGGCTGCCCTGGGCGCTGGAACCTTTATCTGGACGGCTGCGATCGGTCAGTGGAAGATCGCCATGCAAACAATGTCCGTGATCGTCGTCGCGGCGCCTTTGGCGTTCCTGCTGGGTCTGGCGCTTGGTATCGCCGCGTGGAAATATGGCTGGTTCGAGCGGATGTTGAAGCCCATTCTGTCTGTGCTTCAAACCCTGCCCTTCTTTACCTATCTGCTACCCGCTGTGATTTTCTTCAAGGTGGGGCCAACCGCTGGAGCCGTTGCAACAATTACCTTTGCCATCCCGCCTATGATCTTGATGACAACGCTGGGGCTAAAAAAGGTCAGCCCTGAAGTGATCGAGGCGGGCCAAATGTCCGGCTGCACTCGCTGGCAGATGTTGCGCCATGTCTATGTTCCGGCAGCACGCACCGAAATCCTAGTCGGCGTAAACCAGGTGATCATGCTGTGTCTAGCCATGGTTGTTCTGACCGCCTTTATTGGCATGCCCGGTCTCGGTGCCAAGCTGTTGGCTATGATGGGCAGCTTCAAACTTGGAAGATCGTTCGAGATCGGTGTTACGATTGTTCTTCTAGCCGTAACGCTGGATCGGATGTCCAAGGCATGGGTGGTCAAGCAACCTGTTCACTTTGAACGTGGGACACCCTGGTGGAAGCGGTATAAGATTTCACTGGTCGCACTGGGTCTATTCATTGGTTTTATTCTGCTGTCGCAGCTGTTTCCGATCCTGGCCGAAGTTGGTCGCAAACAGCACCTGAGCCAAGGCAAGGAAATTGATGTGGTGATCAAGTCGTTCCTGGCGATCGAGGCTATCAAGGAAACAACTGAATGGTTGCGCTGGTTCCTGAACGTCAAGGTTTTGATCCCGTTCCGGGACACATTGCTGGCGATCCCGACCCCCGCCTTCATCCTAATAGTCGTTGCCTTTGCATATTGGATCGGTGGTCGCCGCCCAGGTATATATGCGGCGGTTTTCTTTACCATCGTCGCATTCTCGGGTTGGTGGGACCGATCTGTGATCACTCTATACACAGTTATTTCGGCTGTTGCTCTGGCCACCTTGATTGGCATACCGCTCGGCGTAATCGCAGCCCGATCAGAACGTTGGTCAAAAAGCATCCTTCTGGCCTGCGACACAGCACAAACTTTCCCCAGCTTCATCTATCTGATCCCGGCAATCATGCTGTTCGGCGTTAATGACGTAGCTGTTGTGTTCTCGATCCTAATCTTCGCCGCGGTACCATTGATCCGGTACACCATTATTGGCCTTAGCAGCGTACCTTCAGAAATGACCGAAGCGGCAGACATGTCTGGATCAACGCGGAGGCAAAAGCTGATGTCAGTCCAGTTCCCGCTGGCACTACCGACAATGGCAGTTGGGTTCAATCAGGCCATCATGTTTGCCTTCTTCATGGTCATCATCGCGGCCTTCATCGGCACTCAGGATCTGGGACAAGAGCTGCAGCGAACGCTGGCCGGTACCGAGTTGGGCAAAAACTTTGTCCTCGGCCTGAACGTGTCGCTGATGGCTCTGACCTTTGACATGGCCATCAGCAGCTGGACGGAACAGCGCAAGAAGCGATTGGGGCTCGATTAGGATGTCACAACAGCAAAACATGCGTACGGTCACCCGTTTCGACGATACCGGCTTTATCAGAATGCAGATGAAAGACCGGCCCGACGCACAGGTCTGGTGGAAGAATGTCAGCTTTGACGAGGATACCGGGCAAGGCAGCTATCTGATGAAGATGGCGCCGGGCGCACGCTCGAACCCCCACATCCATCGCGGTCCGGAAGAGTTCTTTGTCCTCGAAGGTGACCTGACCGATCACGACGGGTTTCGTTATCACAGCGGAGATTTTGTCAGCTTTCCCGCCGGGTCTAGCCACTTTTCGCGCACCGAAACAGGATGCCTTTTGGTGGTCATGCACCGCGGCGCGACCGAAGCTATTCAGGAAGGTGCATTATGAATGTGAAGCCGGTCTTCGAAGTGCCGTATGAACGCAGCGGGGTTCTGGCTCCTGGCCTTCCAATCCTGCCCCATGGCACGGAACGTCATCCCGTCCCTGGCACAGGATCGCGTGCGGTTCCGGTGTCCAAAGGCGACACGATCACATTGTTGGATCGCGATGGGATGCAACCCGCCGAGATGGTGTTCTTTGCCCCGGATCGAAGCTCGGACGCTGCCATGCTTGGCGCGCAGGGGCACGGGCGACCAGAGGGGCTGATTGCAACTCTGGCGAATGGCTCGGCTTCGGGCAAGAAAGTGCTGCGCGCGTTAGAGGTTGCTGGTTTCGACATCGGACGCGGGGATGCAGTCAGGGCTTTCTCAGATGGATCACGCCCCGGCGACATGGTGCACTTCGTGGCGGAAAGTGACGGTCTTCTGATCGTCGCCGCACCAGGCGAAGCGATGCGCCCTGAAGACAATAACCCACCGACCGACATTATCCTGTACATTCAGCGTGCTGCTCCCGGCTTGGAAAAACCCGACGTGGGCCCGCCCGATCCGCTGGCCGACCCACTTAAGGATATCAACATTCAGCCTGGCAACGCCAAATCTTATGAGGTCAAAGCCGGAGAGTTCATCCAGATCGTGGATATCAGGGGCCGCGAATGCTCAGACTTTCAGGCGTTCAGCCGACGTGCATTGGATCAGGGGATCGAGCGCGAGATTGATCCCACCACGACACGCAGCCTGATGGGCAGCTTGTATCCGCAACCGGGTATATTCTCGAAATACTGGTCAGTCGATCAGGAACCCCTGGTTGAGATCGTGCAGGATACGTGCGGTCGTCACGACACGTTCGGGCTGGCCTGCACAGCAAGGTACTATGAAGATCTGGGCTATCCTGGCCATGTCAATTGCTCGGACAATATCAACAAGGACCTGAGCCAATATGGCATCCGTCCCCGCGCAGGTTGGTCCGCGATCAACTTTTTCTTCAATACAATGCTGGACGATAGCAATGCCATCGGTATGGATGATCCTTGGTCGCGACCCGGAGATTTCGTGCTGCTGCGCGCACTGACGGATCTTGTCTGCGTCAGTACCGGCTGCCCCTGCGACATCGACCCGGCCAATGGCTGGAATCCAACCGACATTCAGGTGCGAACTTATAAAGCGACCGAGGATTTTAAACGGTCCTACGGCTACAGAAAATCTGCGGAGGCGGATGTGGAAGAAACCAAGAAAACAGCATTTCACGACTGCTTTGCACGTCATACCCGTGATTTTGTCGAATATAATGGATATTGGCTGCCTAATACGATGACCAATCATGGCGCAATCGCAGAGTATTGGGCCTGTCGAGACAAAGTCGCCGTAATGGATCTGAGTCCACTGCGCAAATACGAGGTTGTTGGCCCGGATGCCGAAGAACTGATGCAGCTTTGCGTGACCCGCAACATGAAGAAGCTGAGCGTCGGTCAAGTTGTTTATACGGCAATGTGCTATGAACATGGCGGTATGATCGACGATGGCACTATCTATCGGCTGGGTGAGACCAACTTCCGATGGATTGGTGGCAACGACACCAGCGGTTTGTGGCTGCAGGAACAAGCGCGCAAGCACAACATGAATGTCTGGGTTCGAAACTCTACAGATCAGTTGCACAACATCGCGGTCCAGGGGCGATATAGCCGCGACATCCTCTCACAGATATTCTGGACGCCGCCGCAGCAGCCGACCATTGAAGAATTGCCTTGGTTCCGGCTTACAGTGGCCCGGGTCGGGGATGTGCGCGGCACCTCGGTCGTGATTTCCCGAACCGGATATTCTGGCGAGTTAGGGTACGAAATCTTCTGTCACCCTAAGGACGCTGTCGAGATTTTCGACCGTGTCTGGGAAGTTGGTCAGGATTATGGAATTGCCCCTCTTGGCCTTGCCGCCCTCGACATGTTGCGGATCGAAGGCGGCTTAATCTTTGCCGGGTCCGAATTTGACGACCAAACCGATCCGTTCGAGGCTGGGGTCGGTTTTACCGTCCCATTGAAATCTAAGACCGATAACTTCATAGGGCGCAGCGCAATTGAGGAACGCAAGGCTCACCCTCACCGCAAACTGGTCGGGTTTGATATAGAAGGTGGAACAGTTCCTTCTCCAGGCGATTGTGTACGTATCGGAAAAGCGCAGGTCGGTGAAATCACGAGCGCGATGAAATCACCCATCTTAGGCAAGGTCATCGCCCTCGGGCGGGTTGCATCAACCCATGCACTCGAGGGGCACGATATTGAGATCGGCCAACTGGATGGGCAGCAAAAGCGCTTGAAGGCAAAAATTGTTCCGTTCCCGCATTTTGATCCAGCAAAAGAGCGTGTGAAGGGTGTTTACCTAAGAAACGATTTCCCGGATGCGGCTGAATGATAAATTGACAACCAAGCAAACGGCCAAAGTTGCGGTCGTTTGTTTTCTGGGAATTGTCATGGCTACTTCGCCCGAATCCGGCTTCGCAGGATTATGTGACAGGGTTATCGCACTTGAAAACTACAACACCACCGGTTTCTCGCCCAAAGGAGCAATGTGCGAACCGTATGTCGGCCTGGTCAATGTACAAGGCATTTCATGCCGATGGGAGTTTCCGTTCCGAGACGCCGAAGCCAATCGCACATTCAACGACCTATGGACCGAAGTAACACGTTGCAAAGACGGAACTCAGAAACAACACGGTAGTTCCGTTAACCACCCTGACAGCTACGTGCAGAAGGAATTTATCACCTCGGACCGTCTTTATCGCGTCGCCCAAAAAGACAAGGGCCAAATCAATCGCACATTGGTGTTTTTGAGTCTCGAACTTCGCAATTGACGCAGCCGACGTACCTTTGTTCGCTAGATGACTAAGGATAGAGTAGTGCATGCTCTGCCATCTTCGATCGTCACGAAGCCCAAGTGCCGGACAACAGAACAGGCAGTGGCGCGAGCTGTCAGCTCAGGTGTTCTGATATGGACCAATTTCTTTGCTGACTCGGTCGCCGAACTTGCGGATGCTGATAGTTAGACCCTTTGCGGCGGGATGGTATGTTAGTCTAACAGATCGCACGAGTTGATCACGTTCGAAGAAGGTCGAAAGGGGCGGGATCTGGTTGTGTCGCAATCTTTTGACCGAGGTTGACGAAATTGCGTGCCCTGGTGCTTGTTGCTTTCAAATCAATCACGGGCAAGTTTTAGAATGATTTCTTTGAAAGGCTGCCACTTCCCAAAGGATTTGGTTTTGTACGCTGTGCTTTTCTATTTGCGCTACACTGTTTCCTATCGCGACCTTGAGGAAATCATGGCTGAACGGGACGTTTCCGTCGATCGCGCCACATTGAATAGATGGGTTGTAAAAATTTCGCCGATGATCGCTGCGCGCGCGCAATCGAAAAAGCGCCCAACACAGAAATCCTGGAGAATGGACAAAACCTATCTCCGTGTGCGCGATAAGTGGGTGTATCTCTATCGGGCTGTCGACAAAGCAGGGAACACCCTTGATTTTATGTTGTCTGAGCGAAGGAACGGTCCCGCAGCAACCAGGTTCTTTGCCAAAGCGCTGTCATCAAACGGAATCCCAGACAAAGTCGTCATCGATAAGAACGCAGCCAACGCAGCCGGCATTCGAGAAGTGAACAGGATTCTGAAGTGGTTAGGTTGCCAAGCTAAGGTTTAGACAATCAGGTCCAAATTTTTGAATAACATGATCGAGCGGGATCATTGGTTCATAAAACGGCGCGTTCGACATATGTGTGGGTTCAAATCCTTCGCATCCGCGTCCGCTACGCTGGATGGCATTGAAGTAGCCACTATGACCCGAAAGCAGCAACTCTCCAGCGCAGCAAACCCCATCAAGGCGCGCCGCACCAACTTGATACTTGAGTGACGTGTTCTGATTGCGACCGTTAAAAGAAATATACGCACACATCCTGACATTTTAAAAACGCAGTTTGCAGTTTTGAGAATTTGGCGTGTTGGTCGCTTGGCGACACGCCGTACTAGGTAACCCCCTCAAATCCCAATGAAAAACTAGAATGTGCTAAAATCAAGACTTGCCGCACACATCGTGAATATCGCATTACGGCAAAATAGTACCTACAATTCATTGAGAAACTTATAGTTCGTGCTGTGGAAACAAACCGTTTCGCACAAACTTGCGGCTTTACGGGAAACCCCGAATATCGTCCAACTCGCAAAACCCGTATTTTGGGTTCAAAAATACCACTCACCCCCTCGAGTCTAAGGAGAGGGGCCGGCTTCTACCCCCTCAGCCAGCCCCTCGCACCACCTCTCATTTCCACACACTGGTGACAGATGGTTATCGTCAGAAGCGAATTTTGCCAGTGCATTCCTTTCTACGGCACACCAACTGTTCTTCAGCCATTATTTGCAAGTTCTTCTTGGGTATCCTCGTTGGAGGTTTGATCCTCTCCCACAGTTTGATCAATGACTTCTTCATTGTCTTCGCTGTCGGCATGGGCAGCTTCGCTATCGGTTGCGCCGAGCGTAGCTTTTACTGCTTCTTCGTCGGGATTAGAGGATCGTACTGCGTCTAGGACGCGGTCTTGTTGCTCCGCAGCCAAAACATCGTCTTCAGAAAAGTCACCCTTGTAACTCCCCAGGAGGCTTGCCTCTGCTTCATATACTGCCTCTGCGGCAGCCAATTGATCCTCGGTTGGGCGCTCAATCGCATTCCCATCATCTTTCAATATTGCGTCGTGCGCATCTTTAACCGCTTGAGCGTCTGCCAAATCTTCAGGGTCAGTCACACCCGGGTTTGCCATCTCATCGGCAAGAACCTTCTCAGCTTCTTCCAGCGTCATAGAGGCAGTGTCCAAGTAATCGTAAGCTGCAGCAATATCCTTAACGTCTGCTGGGCTTAAAGCGTAATCTTCACCCATGACATGATTGAAATTCGCGTCGGCAACGGCCAGGCCAGCGGCTAGGCTGACTGGCCCTGTACCCTTCGCATACTGACCGTTCGCAATATGCGCGAGCTTTGCATTGATGCTGGAATTAATCGCACCATTCAGTTTGCCAAGATTGCGTGGGGCGAGAGTGCCATCGTCGACAATTTTTGTTTTCTTGCTTTGCGGCTTCTGTATTGGCTTAACAGTAGACTTGTTTGCGCTCGTTGCTACCGGTTTGGTTTTATTACCTTTGAATAGGCCCTTGATCCCGTTCTTCTGTAGATTGCGGCCTAGCGTTTGAAAATCTTCTTTGACAGCCCGGCCCAAACGACCGCTGCGTTTTGACTTATCACCTTTGTTAGCGGACTTTCTGCTTTTCCGGTTCAGCTTGCTGTCTGAGCCCGCCCCACTCTTAGCGCCCTTGTCGCCGCCTTTGCCGCCTCCATTTCCGCCTTTTTCACCACCTTTGCCTCCACCATTTCCGTTGCCGTTTTTCGCATAGGCGTAATCGGCTGTGAGAACGGTCGCGATGGGTGCGGCTACGAATGCAGATAACGCGAGTGCGGAAACGCTTACTCTCAGAAAGTTCAACAAAACAAAATTCCTTCTCGCTCTCATCATCTAAACCAAAGCGCTATTGCCACCGGATTAACCAAGATTGTCGGTGGAATGAGTTCAGATTACGGCAGTTTTCCGGCTTCCCAGAGTTGTTATTTTTAACCGAAGATTAACAACTTCGCCCTTACGACACTTAGGGCTGATGCGGGTGTGCTTGGTTGATGGAACGGTTGGGTGAATAGGCATTTGCAGCATCTGTTCATCCGTTTTCACAAGCTTCCGACATCACTGCATGGGTGCGATCTATGACATGCCGCACCTCTGCAAGAAACCGATCTTCATGATGGGTGACCAGCCACTGATCATGTTCCAGATCGTCAATCAAAGGTGAGACCGGTTTCAGGCCCGGCTGGGTGTTTCCAATGAAAGTTGGCAGAACCGCCCGGGCAAGACCTGCATTTGCAAGCTCAAGCGCATTTTGCGGCGCCGTCACTTCGATTGCGTCGTCCTCTTGCGCGTGCGCCCGCAGCCATCTGGACGAGGGTGTTTTGGACATCACGCGCGCCCAGGTCGAAATGCTCTCATCCGCAGCATAGACCGCAAAACGAACTCGCCCAATCTTGCGACCCGCCAGGCCAATCTCTTCTGGTCGGCGGTTTCGAATGCCGATCGCGGCTTCCCGGTGTCCGATCTTTAACACCTCTTCTGACGAGATGAATCGCAGCCGAACCGGCATTGAACGGGTAAGCCTTCCGACCGCGCCGATCAAAACCTTTGTCACCCAACTCCCGGCCGAGATTTTGACCAAAGGTGGCGCGGTGGCAAGGCTGCTTTCCGTGACAGGTATGACACGCGCTTCGATTCCTTCGACCTTCCTCAAAAGCGCTTGCCCGTCTTCGGTCAGGTCATACCCTCGCGGTTTGCGGTGAAACAGTTCGCTTCCCAGGTTGCGCTCAAGCTCGATCATGCGCCGACCCAGGGTGGGTGCGCTCTTGCCGGTCTGTTCAGCGGCTGGTCCAAGCCCGCCCGCTCTGGCAACCGCAAGGAAAAGCCGCAAGTTGTCCCAGTCAAAGTTACCTTCATCCATGAAATGAAGATTACATTCTGTGTTATTGATGAAAAGAGAGTCGCGGCTTTATTTCTGGAGGATCAGTCAAGAGGGCCACAGATGAACTTTCTCAACACCGAAATCTCACCCCTTGGCATGGGATGCTGGCCGATCGGCGGCAAGATGTATTGGGGCGAACAGTCGCTGGGTTACACCCGATCGGACGACGAAACCTCTATTCGTACGATCCACGCCGCACTGGATGGTGGAATCACACTTTTTGACACCGCTGCCGCCTATGGCGCGGGGCATTCTGAACGTTTGTTAGGCAAAGCGTTAAGGCACCGGCCCGACGCCCTGATTGTCACAAAGATCGGGGTTGGGATCGATGAGGCAAGCAGGCAGATTTCGTTTGACCCCTTCACCCCGGATCAGGTGGGCCCTGCCGTAGAAGGGTGCCTGTCGCGGCTGGAACGGGATCGGATCGATCTCTTGCTGTTGCATGTGAACGATATGCCAATTGCCCAGGCGGAGGCGGTGTTTGACGAACTGGACCGGCTTAATGAGGCTGGCAAGTTGCGCGCCTATGGTTGGAGCACCGACCATTCCGAAAGTGCCCGTGCGGCCTCAACACGAGATGGTTTTGAGGCGGTGGAATACGTGTTGAACGTCTTTTTCGATGCGCCCCGCATGCAACAGGTTGTCCAAGAGGAAGGGCTATTATCCCTAATACGCTCACCTCTTGCGATGGGGTTGCTCTCGGGCAAGTACAATCGGAACAGTGTCATGGCACCAAACGACGTACGCGCATCCGGTGAAAGCTGGATGGAGTACTATTCGGATGGAAGGGTAAACCCTGATTTCATGCAAAAACTCGAAGCGGTTCGGGATCTGCTGACCACCAATGGCCGAACGCTTGTGCAAGGGGCTCTCGGGTGGATATGGGGCCAATCTGAAACATACGTACCGATTCCGGGCGCTCGGACAGAAGAACAAATTGAAGGCATTTCGGGAGCACTGACCTTTGGTGCCTTGCCAGTTGAAGCAATGAACGAAATAGAAAGCTTGATTTCGCGCAATCCCAACGAGCCAGACCGTCCCAGGTAACTTTAAGAACTGTATCAAATCTGTGCGCTTGCCGCGAATGTCGGCAACGCGGGCTGCTAACGCGGCATTTCAGATTTCTGTTCAAGGTCTGCTTAGGGCCGTCCGCATCGGAGCGACATAAGGCCAACAGGTCGCGGTTATGTGTTGCACCCAGAGATACGATCATTCGCGTGAATTCGTCCCACTATCTGAGTTCATTCTTTCGTCCAGCGTCTTTAATAGCTTGTTCAAATCTTCGACTTCCGCCGGAGATAGCCCCCGCAAAAGGTGATGCTGTGTTTCGACATGATCGCCAACGGCATCCTCGATTGTCGCAAAACCGGTCTCGGTCAAGCGGATCAGAAACCCGCGCTTGTCTTCGGGGTTTGGCACTCGCTCGACAAGGCCGCGTTTGACGAGTTGGTCGATACGATTGGTCATTGTTCCAGAGGTCACCATGGTCAGGTCCAGCAACTCGCCAGGGGATAAGCCATCAGGTTTACCCGATCTGCGCAGGGTCGCCAGGACATCAAAGCTGGCGGCGTTTAACCCATGTGCCTTCCAGGTTTTATCCATTTCACTTCGGAGCTTGGTAGCCATACGAGATAGCCGGCCGATGATTTCCATCGGTCCGACATCAAGGTCGGGCCGGGCCTTGTTCCATTGAGCAATGATGCGGTCTACGTGGTCCATGCATACATATTGCGGGATTATATCTTGACGTCAAGATAAAGCAGTATATCTTGACGTCAAGATAATGGAGATCTGCGATGAGACATCTCGACATTGGAATCACAGCCATTGCGCCATTGGTATGGGGCAGCACCTACTATGTGACGACGGAGTTTCTTCCTGCCGGGTATCCGGTGACGATGGCCGCCCTGCGCGCTCTGCCTGCTGGCCTGCTGCTGCTTGTTTTGGCTCCTCGATTGCCGAAAGGTAATTGGTGGCTGCGCATCTTTATTCTTGGCGCGCTGAACTTCACGCTTTTCTGGGTCTTTCTTTTTATCGCAGCCTACCGGTTACCGGGGGGAGTCGCGGCTACCGTCGGTGCTGTTCAGCCGCTGATCGTCGTATTCCTTGCCGCACCGCTGCTCGGGACCGCAATCCGAGCAGCGTCGGCGCTGGCCGCCTTGATCGGCATCCTAGGTGTTGGACTGCTCGTCTTGGGGTCCGGCATATCGCTTGATCCAATCGGTTTGATAGCCGGGATTTGCGGAGCGGCCTCAATGGCCGCAGGTACAGTCCTGACCCGGAAATGGCAGCCTCCCGTGTCGCTACTTACCTTCACCGCGTGGCAACTGACCGCTGGCGGTCTGTTGCTGGTGCTTCTGGCCGTCTTCATCGAGCCGCCTCTTCCTCCACTGGATGCACGAAACCTCTCCGGCATCTTTTACCTTGCTCTCATCGGGGCTGCGCTCACCTATATCCTGTGGTTCCGCGGCATCTCTCGGATAGAGCCAGATGCCGTCTCCGTACTTGGTTTTCTGAGCCCGCTTTCCGCCGTCCTGATCGGCTGGGCATTGCTGGGTCAGGCGCTGACACAGATGCAGATCACTGGGGCCGCGCTTGTTTTTGCCGCAATTTGGCTTGGACAAAGGGCGGGGCGCGTCCACTCGCCCAACCTTCCGAAACATCCCATCCGTAATCCAGTATAAAGGAAAACTTCCATGAAACTCATAGTATTTGGTGCCACCGGTGATGTCGGTTCTCGCGTCGTAACAGAAGCGCTCGCACGCGGGCATGACGTAACAGCAGCTGTCCGAAACGAGGCAGCGTTTGCCAAGTTGCCGGAAGGCATCAGGCCAGTCATCGCGGATGCGACAGACCCCGCAGCCCTCGCCACCGCCATGGTATCGCAGGAAATGGCGATCAGCGCGTTGCGCTCTCCGCCCGGGCGCGAAGGCGAGATTGTCGCTCTGACACGTTCGATCCTCAATGCTGCGTCACGCACGGGCCTTCGGGTGATCATCGTTGGCGGCGCCGCGCGACTCCATCTTCCAAACGGAAGTCCACATACGGTTTTGTCAGACCCCGATTTTTTACCTGAAAACATCGTTCCGATTGCCCGCGCATCGATGGCGCAATGGGAACTCTGCGCCACTGAAACATCGGCGAACTGGACCTATGCCAGCCCGTCGGCACTCTTGCAGCCCGGTCAACGCCTAGGCGCGTTCAGAACCGGTACGGACACGCTGCTCGTTGATGAAGCTGGCAAATCAGAGATATCGATGGAAGATTTTGCTGTTGCGCTGGTAGATGAGGCACAATCAGCCAAGTTCCCGCGTGCTGCGTTTACGGTCGGTTACTAACACTCGTCTCAGAGCGCTATGGAAAGGGCGTCCAGCCAGCCGGCTAGCAGGCAGGGCGTTTCCTAAAGGGAGCAGTCCGCCGACTCAAGACATTGATCGCTGCAGGGCCGACGCAGTTTCTTACGCGATGCAGTCCTGCGCCTGACCTGAATGCCACTCTCAGGTTTAAACATTCGTTTTCAGGAAACTGAACTGCAGAGTTGCTCAGATTGATCGATGTTTCCTTTGGGCCGTTAGATAGATCGCGGGAAACGGGTAATAGAAAGCCACAGGCGAGAGTGTTTGCGTGACAAAGGCAATATTCCGGCCGGGATTGATGGCTAGAACTGCATTGGCGTTGATAAGCACCATTGTTGGACCAAAGCCCATGGAGGGTCACCTTCCGAAGGCAACTCTACTCGAGCTTGGATAAAGTGTCTTACTTCCCAATAACTTTGAAACAGTTCCAAAAAGCTTTGTGAAAATATCAAATTTAGGCAAGCTGAGTCCGTGGAGAATTGTGCATGCCTGATGTCGCAAGCTGGCTGGCTGAATTCGGCTTAGAAAAGTACGCAAAGGATTTCGACGGCGTCGAAATCGATTTTGAGACTCTTCCGGAGTTAACAGAGAAAGACCTCGTAGAGCTGGGTTCGCCAATTGTTCCAAAACGCAAGGTTTGGGCTGTTATCCAACGTCTTAGTGGTGGGCTGAAGGAGCAGAATCCCTTGGGGTGGAACACTTTGGACAGGCTGGTACGGTTGAAGACACCTATCATCTGCATGGAATTGGCGCGAACGCAATTCTGCACGCGACGCGAGCGTTGTTGTCGGGGCGCGGGGCGCGCTACATTACTCCTCTTGCGGGATGAAAGAGATGATCAAAGACCAACCTCTGCCACCCGGCGCGCATTCCGAACCGGGGTTTTGGCTTGAAACCTTCAATCACCGTAACTGGTTGATGGATCAGGCCATGCGACAGTTTGAGTTCTTCAGCGCCAGTTGCCGAAACGGGCTTGGGCTCTTCATTCTTGGTCACGATGGCAGCTCACAGCCCGGTGAGTTTCAGGAATTGCACACGACCGCGCGTATGTTCCATTCATATGCTTTGAGACATCTTGCAGGTTTTCAGGGTGCTGATCAGATCATTGATCATGGCATGACATATCTCGAACGCCACCACAGAGATCGTGACTATGGCGGATATTTCTGGGCGCTGGAGGGTGATCAGATCAAGGATGATCGCAAGCTCGCCTACGGACATGTCCTCGTTCTTCTTGCCTCTGCAAGCGCGAAGCTGGCGGGTCACCCGGAGGCTGGCCGCCTGATGGCGGATGCCCGCGAGGTCTTGGACCAGCATTTCTGGGATAAAGAAGCGGGATTGTACTGCGACGAGTGGAATAGGGATTGGACACCTATTTCCACCTATCGTGGAATGAATGCGAATATGCATGGTGTTGAAGCGATGTTGTCTGCCTATGAGGCGTTCGGAGATGAATTTTACCTCTCCCGAGCCGGTCGCATTTTGGACTTCTTCATCAACAAGATCGCGGCTGGGGAAAACCGGCGGTTGCCTGAGCATTACACGTCTGAATGGCAGATTGATCATAACTATGCGGGTAATCCGATGTTCAGGCCTGCCGGAACGGCTCCTGTTCATTCGCTTGAACTCGGTCGGCTTCAGCTTCAGCATTGGGACTTGTCGGTTCGGCCGGAAGCCAATGCGCCCGGCACAGCGCGCCACTTGATTGAACAGGCATTGAATGATGCCTGATTACCCGGAGGTGGATTGGCCTACCCGCTGGACTTTGATGGCCAGGCTGCCAACGGCTCCCGGTTTTGGTGGTCGATCGCCGAAGCAATTGGAGCAGTCGCCGCGCTGATTACTCTGGACAAAATGCCGGAAGACGAGATCTGGTACCGGAAGCGCTAGACCTATGCGAGTGCTACGTTCTTGAATCATAACATGGCGGTTGGTTTCCAGCGGTGGCTGAGAATGGGAATGTCGTGACATCCATCTTTGATGGGAACCCCAACATTTACCACTCGCTGCAAGCCTGCTTGTTTCCGCTATCTTGACGCCTGTCGAGGATGATGCCTCTCTAGCCCACGCGCGCACTCAAAAGTCGACCACACAAGTTAGGTGAATGTCAGGTTCGTCTACAATTAGTTTCTGAAACTGCAGTGAATGGCCGAACTGGTGAAGCTGCACAGCGGCGCTGACGACGAAGCGGATGTCTGCTTTGGGCCGTAGTGTTCATGCCGCCATTAAGAGGAGTTCCGACAATTTCCCACTAAGATTGACCTGCTTGACAATGCCGAAAGACTCTCCTTTAGCGTTTACTTCCTCAAAGCGCAGCCTTGCCGCTCAGCTGTAAAACATTTGGTACAGGCCGTTCCCTCCCAGACAAAATGGCAATCCATCAAAGGATCGATTGCCCAGTCGAGTTCCAATCATTGAGAAACTTCTCGATGCCGGTATCGGTCAATGGATGCATGACCAATTTGCGGATAACGGACGGAGGGATTGTGGCTATGTCTGATCCGGCCAATGCCACCTCTGTAATATGATTGGGGCTTCTGACGGATGCAGCAATGATTTCCGTTTCAATACCATAGTTTTCGTAAATGGTACGGATATCACGGATCAGATCGGCTCCGTCCAGATTAATGTCGTCCAATCTGCCAATGAAAGGAGATACATAGGTCGCTCCGACTTTCGCCGCTAAAAGCGCTTGATTGGGTGAAAAGCAGAGTGTGACGTTTGTTTTGATGCCTTCTCTTTTGAAATGTGCACAGGCTCTGAGGCCATCTAGTGTCAAAGGCAGTTTGACGACGACGTTGTCGGCAATCGCGGCAAGGTGCTCTCCCTCTGCAATCATGCCAGCTGTGTCCAATGCTGCAACTTCTGCCGACACGGGCGTATCCGTCAGTGTACAAAGTTCGGCAACGACTTCTTTGAAATCCCGGCCGGACTTGGCTATCAGGCTTGGATTGGTAGTAACGCCATCCAACAATCCAAAGTTTATCAGATCTTTTATGTCGTTTACTTCTGCAGTGTCCACGAAGAATTTCATGAGCTTTCCTCATCGTGTATAGGGTGATTTTGATTGCATTTGAAATCGCCCAGAGGCGTTTGCATCAACGGATCGTTTCAGCTTTCGTTTCGCAGGGTCAGAACGCGTAGCGCATCCCGAATTCGGTGTAATTCTGATGCAGTGTGAGATCCGCTTTCCTGCTATCACGGATGACGTGTTCCGCGTTCGGCAGATCGTTCGTTTTTGCGCGTTGCAGCGCGGTTTGCGGGTCAAAGCCATGCTTGATCCAGCGATGCTGTAATCGGTTTTCAAGTTCCTCCAATGTGGAGCTGACAAAAACCGTTACGGCGTACACATCTGCCAACGTCCTCCACGGGTCGCTATTCATCAAAAGGTAGTTCCCTTCTACGACTACAGTCTGAGTTTCCGGGTGAACGGCAATCGCATTCGCAATGGCCAGGTCCATTTGGCGGTCAAATTTAGGATGAAAGGACTCATGCTGCGCGGATTGCAGCCCTCTGATTGCAGAGCAGAACCCAACTGCATCGAAGGTTTCCGGCGCGCCCTTTCGGGACAGCAAGCCTCGCGTTTCCAGCACGCGATTGTCCAGATGATAACCGTCCATGGGCACCAGCGAGGCTAAAGGAACCGCAGAGCTTTGTTGCGCGTTCAGCGATTGCACCACGTTTTCTGCCAAAGTCGACTTTCCGGATGCAGGGGGGCCGGCGATTGCGACAATCGACCGAACCCCAACCTGCCTCCGGGAGGTAATCAGGTCACAAACGCGCTTTGCATCCTGATCGATCACGCGGCGTCCTCTTTTGGGGGTTCCTTGGCGCCGGTCATGAAGGCCACCGCGTCGGACATCGTGTAATCCTTGGGATCAATGGTGCAGAGCCTTTTGCCCAGCCGATGCACATGAATGCGGTCAGCAACCTCAAAAACATGCGGCATGTTGTGGCTGATCAGAATGATCGGAATACCGCGTGCCCGCACGTCTTGGATAAGCTCAAGCACTTTGCGGCTTTCCTTGACCCCCAAAGCAGCCGTGGGTTCGTCCATGATGATGAACTTCGTCGCAAAGGCGGCAGCACGCGCAACGGCTACGCCTTGGCGCTGGCCGCCAGAGAGAGTTTCGACCGCCTGATTGATCGACTGCACTGTCATCAGCCCAAGCTCGGTCAGTTTTTCACGGGCGAACTTCTCCATGGCTGGACGGTCAAGCTGACGCATGTATTTGCCCATGAACCCTTGTTTGCGGATCTCGCGCCCCATGAACATGTTGTCGGCTATCGACAGAGCAGGCGACATGGCGAGCTGCTGATAGACAATCTCAATCCCCATATTTCGGGCGTCGATCGGAGAAGAGAAGTTGACCTTTTCCCCTTCGATCAGAATCTCGCCCTCGTCTGGGATAGTGGCGCCGCAAATCGCCTTGACGATGGACGACTTGCCTGCGCCGTTGTCGCCAATAACCGCAAGGATTTCCCCCTGGCGCAGTTCAAAGTCAGAATGGTCGATGGCGGTGACGTGGCCATAGCGTTTCACGATCCCGCGGCCCTGGACGACTGGAGTTGTGTCTGACATTAGCCCGATACCTTTCTGATCCACTGGTCGACTGCGACCGCTGCGATGATGAGAAGTCCGATAAGCAGGAAGGTCCACTGTGCGTCCGCGCCCAGAAGCCTGAGCCCCAGAGTAAAGACGCCGACAATCAGTGCTCCGAACAACGATCCCAGAATGGAGCCTCGCCCGCCAAACAGCGAGATACCCCCGATCACAACAGCGGTAATGCTCTCAATATTGGCCAATTGGCCGGAGGTCGGCGAGACCGATCCGATGCGCCCGATCAAAGCCCAGCCCGCAAAAGCACAGATCAAACCGGACAGCATGTAGACGGACATCAATGTTTTGTGGACGTTCACACCGGATAGCTCGGCCGCCTCGGGGTCGTCCCCCACCGCGTAGACATGCCGGCCCCAGGCCGTGTGTTTGAGCGCATAAGCCAGCACGAATATCAGAACGAGCATGAAGATCACGCCAACCGTGAAAGTCGCGCCACCGATGCTGAATTTTGTGCCAAAGAATTGCAGGAACGGGGCGTTGGCCTCGATATCCTGACTGCGAATTGTTTCGTTTGCGGAATACAGGAAGTTTGTCGCCAGAACGATCTGCCACATGCCGAGCGTAACAATAAAGGGCGGCAGCTTTACGCGACTAACCAGCCAGCCATTGAGAGCCCCGATTAGCGTTCCCATTGCCAGCCCGCACATCACCGCAATGGGCACGGGGATGCCGTAGCGGAAGGTGAACTGACCCATAATGACGGATGAAAACACCATGATTGCACCGACGCTCAGGTCGATGCCGGCGGTTAGAATGACAAGGCTTTGTGCCGCGGCCACGATGCCCACAATCTGGACCTGCTGCAGGATCAGCGTCATCGCAAAGGGTGAGAAGAATTTGGACCCCAGCAGCAGGCCGAAAATCACGATCGCGCCAACCAGAACGATCAATGGTACAAAGGATGGATTGACGTGAAGAAGATGCTGCAACTTCCCCAGAACACCACGCCGGTTATCTTCAAACTCCGCCACGGCTTCTGAAGCGCTGGCGGCGGTTTCGAATTCCTGAGTGTTTTGGTTTGCTTCAGACATATCTCCCCCTTTTCGTGGCTGGCATCGCGCCCACGAAATCAGTGTACAGGAAGTTTCGGTTTGCTGGTGAAAGGATTGATGAGGCGCTGTGGCGCGCCTCACCCAATATGGCTGTCTTTAGCCCCAGCAGAGATCCAGGCCTTCTGCGACCGACAGCGACTCGACCCCATCAACCGGCTGGTCGGTGATGAGCGCGACGCCCGTGTCATAGAAGTCTTTGCCGGGTGTGTTTTCGGGCTTCACGCCCTCTTCGGCCCATTTTTTTACGGCCTCAACACCAAGCGAGGCCATCAACAGCGGGTACTGCTGGCTTGTCGCCCCGATCACACCGGCTTCTACGTTTTGGACACCGGGGCACCCGCCGTCGACCGACACGATCAGCACGTCGTTTTCACGCCCGATGGATTTCAGTGCCTCATATGCACCCGCAGCAGCCGGTTCGTTGATCGTGTGAACAACGTTGATCGATGAATCCTTGGCCAGAAGGTTTTCCATCGCTCGGCGACCGCCTTCTTCGTTGCCGTCGGTCACGTCACTGCCGACCAGACGCGCATCGGTTTCGTCACCGATGACATTCGGGTCCGCCAAGTCCACGCCAAACCCGTCGAGGAAGCCCTGATTGCGCAGAACGTCCACTGTCGGCTGGCTGACATTCAGATCCAGTGTCGCGATCTTGGCATCGGCCGCGGCGTCGCCCATTTTGGCCTTGGCCCATTGACCGATCAGCAAACCGGCCTTGTAGTTGTCCGTCGCGAATGTCGCGTCTGCTGAGTCAATCGGGCTAAGCGGTGTATCCAGCGCAATGACCAAAACCCCCGCATCCCGCGCCTGTTTGACCGCAGGAACGATCGAGCTGGTGTCAGATGCCGTCAGTAGAATGCCTTTTGCGCCATCGAGGATGCAGGTTTCAATGGCCTGGACCTGAGTTTCATGGTCGCCATCAACCTTGCCGGCAAACGCCTTGAGCGTCATGCCCAGCTCTTCTGCCTTGGCGGTTGCGCCTTCCTTCATCTTGACGAAAAAGGGGTTGGTGTCGGTCTTAGTAATCAGGCAGACGGTTTCACCAGCCGCTTGCGCGGATGCAGCGGCAAAAGTCAGCGCAGTCGCGGATGCGGCGAGCTTGAGTAGATTTCTCATTTTGTCCTCCCAGAAAATTGTTGTGGCCCCGCGCGGAATAGCGACAAGACGCGCCTCCATCCTCCAATGAAGGTCCTGCTCAAGAAACCGTGATTCTAGCCCTTGTGTCAATAAATAAATAAAGTTTATTTATTAATTTACCCACGTATCTTTTCATAAGAAAACAAGGTGTTTATGTTAAAACTATGGAAAGAGAAGCGTTGAAAATACTAACTGGCGGGGTAAGCCAAAGCGGTGTTCGTGATCATAACGAACGCCTGATTCTGACGGTTTTACAACGGCATGGACCTGCTGCCGGGGCCGAAATCGCGCGGCTCACAGGCCTGTCTCCGCAGACCGTGTCGATCATTCTGCGTAAGCTCGAAAAGGACGAGATCCTCAAGCGTGGGACGCCGCTAAGGGGCAAGGTGGGGAAACCTTCGACCCCGATGGAACTCAATCCCGAAGGCATCCTGTCGGTGGGGATGAAGATCGGTCGCCGCAGCGCTGATCTTCTTTTGATCGACTTCACCGGCAAGCCGCGCCATCAAATCTCGACGACTTATGACTATCCGCTGCCCGAAGCGGTGTTCGGGTTTCTGGAGAAAGGATTGGAGGAACTTCTGGTCCATGAACCCCAGAAACTTCGCGACCGTGTATGCGGGATTGGAATCGGAACTCCCTTCGAACTGTGGAAATGGCACGACCTGTCTGGGCTTGCGGCCAAAAAATTCAGGTCTTGGAAAAACGTGAATTTCTTTTCCGAGGTCGCCAAGTTCAGCGACCTGCCAGTTTTTGTGGTCAACGATGCGACGGCTGCCTGTCACGCCGAGCATCTTTATGGGCGCGGGGCCGAATATCGCGACTATTTTTATTTCTTCATCGGGTCAATGATCGGCGGCGGAGTCGCGCTGAACGGCACCGTGTTTGAGGGCAATCAGGGAAATGCAGGTGCCTTGGGCGCGATGCGAACGACCGGGCCATTAGGCGAAAGCCAGCAGTTGATCGACACTGCATCACTGTTCCTGCTCGAAGACAGGTTGATCGAAGCCGGTGTCGATCCCCAAATACTCTGGACGAAGCCACAAGATTGGAGCAGCATTTCGCGATATGTCGAGCCTTGGATTGGTACCACGGCACAAGAACTTGCCAAGGCTGCCTTGTCTATTTGCGCGGTCATCGACTTTGAGGCGATTTTCATAGACGGCGCGTTCCCATCGGAAGTGCGGGAAGAGTTAGTTGCCCGGGTTCGTCGTTACCTCCTCAACCAAGACAAGCGTGGATTGATTCCTCCGGTCGTAGAAGCTGCAGCAGTTGGCGACAACGCCCGAGGCATTGGAGCAGCAAGCAGCCCGATCTTCCGCCAGTTTCTATTGAATACCAATGCGGGGCTTTCTGGGATGTAGCCTACCCAATGGCTGAAGGGTAATCCGGCAGACAGCGGCGAGGATCATTATCACGCAGGATTACTTCATCTGGAATGTTGTCCTGCGCGACCTTGTTGAACGGATCGGCTTCCCAGTTTAGCTCTGGTGCTTTCATTTTCGTGAGTTGCCGTGGATGCCATACAAGTTCAATCATGCCCGTCGCCTGCAAGCGCGTGATCTTGCCACTTAAGTAGTTGAAGCAAAAATTACATCAAAAGCGCTGAACCACATGACATCTCTCGGTCATGCAGAACATGAACGCATTTTCTGAAGTGTTGGGTCTGGGGTCAGTTCGCCCTAGCTCTGATCCATGCAACAGGGTCCCTGCAGAGAAAGCACTGGAGCACGTTTAGATGCTTCAATTCCTGCCAGTTCAGACGTGAATTATTCACGTCTTTCAGACCACCCCCTTCTGAATAAAGTTGGTGCTTCGCCGTAGCGTTTCTTGAATCGTACCGTAAGTTGTGTAGCGCTGCTAAAGCCTGTGGCTGCCGCGATTTCCGCGACCGCCATCTCGGTTTCGCTGAGCAATGCGTAAGCCCTCGAAACGCGCAGTTCTAGATAAAACTGAACAGGCGAAGTTTCGACATACTTTTGGAAGAGACGCTCTAACTGGCGACGAGATATCTGCACGGCTTCTGCTATTTCAGAGATATCTAACGGCTCTTCCAGGTTTTCTTGCATGATCTGCATTGCGTTGATCAGGTACTGGTTGCGACTACCTAAAGCTACCGAAAAGGCTGATTTCTGGAGCGTTTTACTATTGTTGGATCGAAAGTGAATGCACATGTCCGAAACAATGACCGCGAGGTCATTTCCGAAATTGGATTCGATCATGTCCAACATCATGTCGGTTGCAGCATTTCCGCCGCCACATGTCATAAGCCCATTGTCGATCTCATACAGGTTTGACGATGGCTCCAAGTCATCAAAATGTTCGACAAAAGCAGGGTGGTTTTCCCAATGTAATGTGAACCTTTTCCCTGAAAGAACTCCAGCCTTGGCAAGGGCGAAAGCCCCTGTGCAAATACCACCCAGTTTACATCCAAAGGTTCTTTGGCGGCGGATCCACGACAGCACCTTGGGGTTTGTACTTTCCGCCGGCTCAATACCCGAGCAGACAAACAGCCGCGACGATCGCGGCAAGTTGTGCAACGCAAAATCCGGCGTAATTTCAACCCCATTCGAGCAAGAAACCGGAATTCCATCTTCAGTGATTAGAAACCATTTATACAGTTCTTTGTTAGTAACCTGGTTGGCGATCCTCAGAGGTTCCACTGCGGCGCTGAAGGCCAGCATAGTCAGCTTTGGCAGCAGCAGAAAATAGATTTCCTTGGCCGATCCATCATAGTCAATGCGATAGCTGGCCGCGCCCTTTGGGACAAAGTTTTTCGGGTCCATATGCTCTCCTCCCAGTATCGATCGAGGCGGGTGAAGGGCACCAACACCTCATTTGGTGTTGGCGCAGAAAGATTAGGCACTCATTTGTGCAACAGGTTCGCCGCTTTCCTCCCAGGAGCGGATTTCTTTTTCGCTGGCTTTAGGCGAAAACAGCCCTGTCATGGCATAGAAGATACCGATGACCGGTGACAGCCAGCAAGCGAATGCAAGCGGAATATACAGCAGATTTTCGAAGTTACCGTCCGCGATACCCAAGCCAAGCGCCGTGATGACAAACGCACCACCCGCGTTCCAAGGGATCAGAGGGGACACCAGAGTTCCGCCTTCCTCGACCGCCCGGGATAGGTTCAGTGGGGAATAGCCCATCGCGCGATAGACCGGTGCATACATCCGCCCTGGCAGTGCAATTGACAGATAGGGGTCACCTGCGACGGTGTTGGTCGCGACAGAGGTTAAGATGGCTGAGGTTTGAATACCGGCAAACGTTTTCACCTTCGAGATGACAACTTTGATGATGGCCTGAAGGCAGCCTACGCGTTCAAGCGCTCCGCCAAACCCCAAAGCCAGCAGCACCAGTGAAATCGTCCACATCATAGACTGAATACCGCCGCGGTTCAGCAGGGGATCGATCTCCGGAACTCCAGTATCGATCGAATAGCCGCTGTTGGCGAAGGTGAACGTCTCATGCAGTCCAGCCCCCTGACAGAAGATAGCCATGATGCCGCCCGCAACGGCGCCTGCGAAAAGTGACGGGATCGGAGGTTGTTTCATGACCGCCAGCACGATGACTAGAATTGCCGGAAAAAGCATGATCGGCGAAATCCAGAAAGCGTCGTCCAGCGCGGTGGTGATCGCGTGAATACGGTCAAACGATACTTGGGACGTGTCGATCAGAGTGAAGCCGACGACAAAATAAGTTACCAGTGCAATCAGCATGGACGGAACTGTGGTTGGAAGCATATTCCGAATGTGATCGAACAGATTAGTCCCCGTCACAGCAGGTGCCAGGTTTGTCGTATCTGATAAAGGCGAGATCTTGTCTCCAAAGAATGCACCAGAGACCACCGCCCCTGCTGTCCAGTACATTGGAATGCCGAACCCGGCTCCAATCCCCATCAGCGCTAATCCGACGGTGCCTGTCGTTCCCCATGAGGTGCCCAATGAAACAGAGACAATAGAGCAAAGGACCATTCCTGCGGCGAGGAAAAGCTCGGGCGACAAAATCCTGAGACCATAGTAGATCAGCGTCGGGACGGTGCCGCTTGCGATCCACACTCCGATGATCATCCCCACTGTGATCAGTATCGAGACCGACGGAAGGGAGATATTGATAACGTGGAACACGCCTTCTTCGATATTGGGCCATTTGTGACCCAACATGAGGCCAACGATGCCTGTAATTGCGATTCCGAATGCCAGTGGGATGTGTGGAGTAAAGTCACCGAAATAGAATAGTTGCAGCCCAAGCACACACAGGGTCAGCACTATTGGCACGAGGGCCAGCACCAAACCGGGCTGCCGTATGTTGTCTTCATTCCCAGACATATGGGTCTCCTCCTTTGGAATGGTCCAGAACCGTGATGATCTGCGGAAGAAACCAAGTTTGGCGTTGTGAGACTGTCGGTCAGAGCGCACATCTTGTTAGAATTTGCGACATTGGGGCGTCGGACTTCGGCGTCTTCGATTGAATTGAAGACTGACCATTGCAATCACGCCAAACAAATTACTTGCGTTCGTGAAGTATGCCTTGCTTCGAAAAATCGTGCGCGCGCCCAGTGAGGCGACGAGCTACTCAAGCCTTACCCGGATAGCGGCGAGTGGAGGGCTTTGGTCATGAAACGCGACGATGGGAACAGCAAGGCGTTGATCAAGACTCTGGGGTATCTCAAAATTGTGCAGGCGGACGTGATCATTCCCAGCGTCGCCGCCGGGAGGTGCCAGATATCCGAACTGGCCAAGAACGAACAGCATACGGCTATATTCGACGGGCAGAACAATAGTGACCAGAATGACCACAGCCGCAAATGCGACAACAACTGTCGAACGGATAAGTTATCTTCTTCTAAGGTTTAGCACCAGAGCCGATCGCAAGTTTAAGTCCTCGAGGCTTCGAACGCCGCCCATGCTTTTTCGAAGGCGTCGAAATCGAACCCTGATGCGCGGGCGGGATCAAGGATCAGTTTTTCGGTTTCAAGCAGCTTGATGATCGCCCGTTCAAGCTCGTCCACCACCTCGGGCGGGATCACCAGAGCGCCATGCCGGTCGGCATGAACTAGGTCACCGTCCTTGATCGACAGGCCGAAGATCGTAACCGGCGTTCCAACCTCTTTCACGTGCACGAACCCGTGGCTTGGCCCGACAGACCCGGCAACCACCGGAAATTTATCCGGCAGGTCGCCGAGGTCCCGCATCACGCCGTTGGTCAGCGCACCGCTGATGCCAAAACCCTTGTGGACAGTCGTATTGATCTCACCCCAGTAGGCGCCAATGCAGTCGGGGTAATCCAAGTCTTCCACCACGGTCACGGCGGGACCGGTGCCTGCGGCCATGTGCCGGTAGTAATCCATACGACGCGCGCGGATCACGTCAGGTGCCTCGGCCGGTGGGTTCACGGCGGCAATCTTCGCGGTGCGAGCATATCCCACCATCGCGCCCGCATCGGGATCAGAGCATAACATTGTGCCCCGGGTAAAATCATTGAAACCGCGCTTGCCCTGAGCCACTTCGATAGCGTTGCAAACGGTTGGCGTGTCGACCTTTTTCAGCAGGTCCAGCAGGGATTGGTTCATATCATCTCCAGCCAGCGGGTCAGGGCCGCCGTGGTTTGTTGCGGTTGTTCCAGAGTCGGCAGATGGCCAGCGTTTCCGATGATCTCCAACCGGCTCTGCGGCATCAGATCGTGCATCAACTCATGCCTTGAGACGGGGCACAGGGCATCGTCGCGCCCACAGAGAACCAGCGCTGCGCCGGTGAAGTCCCGCAGGGTATTGCTCTGTTCAGGGCGATCACGCAGGGCTTTGGATTGATTGATGAAAACCTCCGGCCCAAGATCCATGGCCATATCCATGCACAAATCCAAAATTGCGGCGCGGCGAGGGCCATCCGTCAGGTAGTTCGGCTTCATCTCTTCGGCCATCACCTTGCGCAGGTTGCCCCGTTCGACGGCATTGATCTGAGGACCGCGTCTGGCCTTGACCTCGTCCAATTCAGCAAGTGGGTTCGTGTCCATCAACGCTAAACCAGCCACGCGATCCGGAGCCTGCCGCAGAATTTCCATCGCCACGATACCGCCCATCGAGAGCCCCGCCATAGCAAAACGATCGGGCGCATAGGTCAAAACCTCGGCGGCCAGAGCCTGCATCGTGTCATAGCCACCGATGGGCGCGGACAGGATCGGGTAATTGCCTGATAGCGCGTTAACCTGCGGGGTGAACAACCGCGCATCGCACATCATTCCGGGCAGGAGGATAAGCGGCGTCATTTGACCAGGGCAGCCCCTTCGGCCAGCGCGCCCAGCTTGGCATAGGCGATATCCGGGTCGACCGCGCCAAAGCCTGCAAAGGTGCCAAAGCCGCAATCCGACCCGGCAACCACGCGTTCAGCATCGACAATATCGACAAAGCGTTGGGTGCGTTGGGCGACCACCTCGGGATGTTCGACAAAATTGGTCGTGGTGTCGACTACACCGGGCACCAGAACCTTGTCATCCGGAATCTCATCCTTGCGGTCACGGAACACCGTCCATTCATGCGCGTGTCGGGGGTTCGAGGTTTCGAACAGAACATAGCGAGATTTGGTGGACATCAGCGTCGAAAATACCTTGTCCATGCCGATGTCACAGCAGTGCGGACCCTCGTAATTGCCCCAGCAAATATGGACACGTACTTTTTCTGAAGGGACGTTTTGCAACGCGTGGTTCAGCGCCTCGACATGCATATCGGCGATTTTCACGAACTCGTCGTCGGACAGATCGGTGAACAACATGTGTCGCGACAGGGCGAGATCCGGGCAATCCAGCTGCAGATCCAGACCAGCAGCGACGATGGTTTCGTACTCTGCCTTCATCGCATCGGCCAGCGCGGCCAGATACGCCTCGCGCGTCGGGTAAAAATCATTTTGCAGAAACAGGGAAATCACCCCAGGGCTGGCCGCGTTCATAAAACCGCGCTCGACCTCGTGTTCGGCCATCGCCGCCTTGAGATTGTCTATGTCTTTCTGCAGCTCACCCTGCCCTTTCGAGCGCACCTCACCCACACACATGGGCCGCGCATATTGCGGCGTTCCGCCGTCATCGGCCAATCGTTGCAGAAAGCCCGGAAACATTTTGAGGTCCGCCGGCGCGTTGCGTGGGCTGTCCCCATCAAAGCCGGTATAGCGATCCTTCACATAAGTGGCATAAGAGATTTTTGAGGTCTCACCGTCCGAGACAATATCAACCCCGGCCTCGGCTTGTTTGCGCACCGTCTCGGACACCGCAGCGGTCATGCAGGCATCGAACGCGGCCTGATCGAACGGTTCCTCCCGCTCGCGCGCGAAGATGAAGTCCACGACCTCCTGACTGCGCGGCAGGCTTCCCACATGGGTAGTTGAAATGCGGGTCATGTCTTCATCTCCCTTCAAATCTTGTTCCTGCGCCGGGCCGGAAACCCGGTGCAGGATGCGCTGAGCATGCCCCGATTGGAATCGGGACACGCAGTTTTGACGTTATGCGCCCGTCCAGGTCGCCCCGGCCGGATCGTCGGTTGCGGTGATGCGGTACAGACCCGCTTGCCCGGTCATCGACGGCTCGGCGCTGTAGCTTTCACCGGGCAGAACCAGTGCGGTATCGCCGTTCGACAGAGTGGTTTCGACCTCATTCATCTTGATGCGCCAATGGCCGCTGGCCGGCATCAGAACCACAGGCTTGTCCGCCTTGACCTTATCAGAAACGGCCGAACCGCGTGTCAGGAAATCGACCTCGAAACCGGGCTTGTCCTTGATCAGGCCATTCTCACCGATCACCATTGTCGGCTTGTCCACCGACAGCGCCATCAGGTCCCAGTACCGCGCGACATATTTGCCGATCACCGCATCAACGGGAACCTCGGGGAAAGCTTTCAGCTCTTCCTCGGTCAGCAGCGGCATGGGCTGGACGTTGTGCGGCAATTCCTCGCCCTTTTTGCTGTCATAGAGTACGCCGTTATTGCCCAGAACCAGGCCATGGGCCTGCGCGTCCTGAATGACTTGCGGAGCCCAGATCACACCGCCACCAGCGTCGTCGCCGCCCAGCATCGACATGATCATGCCGTAGTCCTGGCCGACATTCTCGAACCCGCGGAAGATGCCGGTCGGGATGTTGAAGATGTCGCCTTCTTCGGCGATGAATTCGCCTGCAGTGCCATAGCGGCCCCAGAAGAACCGCCAGCGGCCTTTGGCAACAAAGAAGACCTCGGCGGTGGTGTGGCTGTGCAGCGAGTTGCGGCACTTCGGAGGCTGTCCCGCTGCGCCAATATTGAACCCGATCTTGTCGGTGATATGGACGTGCTGATCGGGGCTTTCGCTAACGCCGCCACCAATAATGGTAAAGTTCTCTTTCTGGTCCGAGCCCGGCGTGTGCGCGTCGATGAACGCGGTTTTACACGGCTTCAGTTCGCCATAACGGACGATGCGGCTTTCGATGGTACTCATATCTTGTCTCCATTTGATTTGGTTTTGTTGGGATCAAACCAAACCTCCCGGCGGGCGATTGTTAAGCCGCCGGGCGCGCAAGCTGGCGCGGTGGGCGTGGAACCGCCGCAACGCCTGCCCGGCATCCAGATTTGAGACACGGAGCGACATATTAGAGATCGCCGGTTTTCATCAGGATCTGTTTCCAGATCGAGGTTTCGTCAAACAGGGTATATTCCTTGCGCAGACCCCAGGGACCAAACTCGGCCTGGCTGATGCCCAGAACAAAAACCTCGGCCCCGGTCGGCACGCCGAAAACGCCCCAGCCGTCATGCTTGCCGTGCAGCGTCCAGCGGATCGCCGCGCGCGGTGGCATCATCGGATCGTCGCGGCCAATCTGGTGCTGGATTTTGAATTCTGCATTCGGGAAAGAGGCGCGCAGGCCCATCCAGAACCGGTCCACCGGCCCCCAGCTGTGCCCCGTGGTGCCGCCGGGATATTCCGACAGGACGGCGCGATCATATTCCGCCTCAACCACGCTCAGATCGGCATTCATGATCCGGGTCAGGATGTCAGCGTATTTCTGGCCCCATTCATTGTCATTGCCACGACCCTTATAGGGACCCGGCTGCTCGTTTGCGGGAGTGTAGGGCTGAACACAGGCGTCCGGCCCGCCCTCGCGGGCGATCAGGTCGCGGGCGTATTCTTTGGGGTCCCAGCCCATCTGCCGCACAATCGCGCTCTGGTCGCGGATCAGCCATTCGTCGTTGATCTGGTTGTTGATGGCGTGGCAGTCGGCGAGGATGCGATAGACCAGCTTTTTGCCGGTCGCTTTGCCATACACACCGTCGCCCATATGCGTTGCGGTGGACAGCAGGCGATGCGACGACAGCATGCCCTCTTCCGGTGTGCCCGACCAGATCACATCCTCGCCAAGCAATGTACGATCCGGAAACTCGGCAAGGGTTGCCATCGTGGCGGCGATAACCCCCTGATTGCCAACCACAACCGAACCGGGCGAACGCACAACGATATCCGGCGCATAATAGTGGTGCAAAGTGGCAATTCCACGATCTTCCCATATCTCTTTGGTAATCCCGATAATATAGTCGGGAAAGTCTTTGAATTTGGGATCAAATCCCTTCATGTTTGCCATCCTTCAGGAATGCGGGCCGAGCCGCGAATGATCAGTGGTCCGTCGATCTCAAGCTGCTTGGGCTCTATCTGCGGGTCGTCGATTTTACTGAGCAGAATGTCCACCGTTTCCGCCACCATGCGGTTGGCGGGCTGTCGGACTGTTGTCAGGTCATAGCTGGGCCAGGCCGCAACGGCGACATCATCATACCCCACCACCGAAACGTCTTCAGGGATCTTCAGGCCCAGCTCGAACCGGAGCGTGTCCATCACCGCGATCGCCATATGATCGTTGGCAACGAAGACAGCATCAGGCGGGTCCAAGGCAAACATCCTGCGGGTTGCGTCCCGCGCATCTTCCGTTCCAAAGTTGCCAACCTCGCGGCTGTGTAGCGTCAAGCCCGCTTGGTGCAGAGCCGCGACAAAACCGGCCTCGCGGTCCCGCTGGGTCGACGCGCCTTCCCAACCGGCGACATAGCTGATTTTCTTGTGCCCTGCGGCCAGCAGAAATTCGGCGACCTTACGTCCTCCGGCCAGGTTGTCCGAAGTGACCGATGACATCGTGGGATCATCCTGCCCCCGGTTGAACAGAACCATGGGCACCCCGGCCGCCCGGCAGCGATCAGACAGATCGGATGACAGCGCGACCGAAGCAGCAACGATCCCATCAACCTGAAAATCTAGGATTTCGCCAACAATCTTGTCGATGTTCTGGGCCGTATTAGAGGCCATGAATATCAGCACATGATACCCGCGCTCCTGTAAGGCGTTCGACAGTTTTTCCAGCGCCTCTGGATAGAACTGATTGTTCAGGTAGGCCACAACCAGACCGATGATGCCGCTTTTGCCCGAGACCATGGCGCGGGCCAGCACGTTGGGCCGATATCCCAATGCCTCAGCCACCTTGCGTACCTTAGCAACCGTCTTGGGCGAAGCCGAGGCGCCCGGTGTAAACACCCGGCTGACTGCGGATTGGCTGACCCCAGCCATCCGTGCAACGTCCATGGATGTAACCTTGTGTGCTGCCATCAGTCCGCTGTCCAACCTCCGTCGATCAAAATTGCTGTGCCGGTCACAAGCGCCGACGCATCCGAGGCCAGATAGACCACAGCCCCCATGATATCCTCAATCTCGCCCGGTCGGCCCAGCTTGATCTTGTCCAGAATCCAGGCGCGTTTGTCCGGGTCATCGAAGGTCGATCTAGTCAGGTCGGTCAAGATGAATGTGGGGCATATCGTGTTGACGCGGATCTTTGCGGGTCCGAACTCCAACGCCATCGCCTTGGTGAACCCTTCGACCGCGAATTTCGACGCGCAGTACACCGCGCGTTCCCTGCCACCGACATGACCCATCTGGCTTGAGATGTTAATCAGCGACCCGGCACAACCGGCCTCCAACAGCCCCCTGGCCACAGCTTGCGTCAGGAAATAGGCGCCCCGGACATTCACCCCCATCACGGCATCGAAATCATCCGGTCGCGTGTCCACAGCCTTACCGTGCCGGGCCAGCCCTGCCGAATTCAGCAATACATCAAACGGTCCGTTCTGCGCCACAGACTCAGCCGTTTCCGCCACGTCCGAGACATCCAGTTCAAGCACATGGGCAGCCCAGCCCCGGGCGCTCATTTCCTCGGCGATATCGCGCAACGCATCTGCGCGGCGCGCAGCCAGTGTGACCTCGGCACCATGTTCGGCCAGCGCAACCGCGCAGGCCATGCCGATGCCCGAGGAAGCTCCGGCGACAAGTGCGCGCTTGCCGCTGAGGCTGAAACTGGGGGTGCTGGGGAATTGGGGCATATCAGACCTCGCCGACCGGGAATGGAATTTTGCCCGGAACACGTGCCTTATTAAACTCGCGCAGGCGGGCAAAGACATCTACGCCCAGTTGGCGGTAGGCGTCCAGCAGATCGACCATGACCCAGTTCTCGCGGATCAGACCATCTTCGAGCCGCCAGAAATCGAGGCTGCGCATGGTAATCCGCTTGCCGGACGGCGCGATACCCATCCAGCCATCATGCGTGACGGTCTGAATCATGTCGGGCCAGCCGGTAACGGCGGCATAGTCGCCGTCACCGAAGAAGTGATAGGTGATATCCTCAACGTACTGGCCACGATCGGGCATACCGTTCAGGAACGGAATCTGGTGCCAGTTGCGGAACCCCGCGATACCGCGACCCGTGCCGATCCCTGCAGGACCGTACCAATTCATGCGCGGATGCCAGAACTTCTCCATCTCCATCACTGCGGGACCGCCCTGGCTGGGGTGTTTCTTAAGGTGTTCGAGCATTGAGACAATGTGAGTGCACGAGGCCTGCGATGTCGCCTCATCCCACGGTCCGGGCACGATGCCGTCCAGCGTTGCCGGACCGGGAATGTAAAATTCCAGCCCCAGCGACGGGGCCATGGGCCAGGCCTTGGCCTGCATCATCACCTCGGGGATGTCCCACAGAGTCTGGATCTCGACAACCTTGCCATCGGTGATGCGGTAGAATTCGTGGAACCGCATATGGGTCAGGTGCCCGGTTGGCGGGATGTCCAACCACGGGGCGACGAAAGTGCCAATGTAATGCCCGCCACAACCGACCCAATCATCGCCATGTTCCGTTGGCCCACCCATCACGATCCAGTCCCGGCGTTCCAGATCGGGCATGGCTTTCAGCAGCGGCGCATAGCAGGTGTCGTAGAGGTCCTGCGGACCGATCAGATCACCGAAAGGATGCGGCATATGCACGACCGCGCCCGGTGCGATCAGCCCATCCAGCGCGGCGCGCACCCCTGCTTCGTCAAAACCGTACATTGCCGCCCGCAACGGGGCGATCAGCGCCTTGTTCGCTGAATGGACGTCGGTCATTCCGCAGCCTCTCGGTAAGGGGCGCCTTCACCGTAAGGAACGTTGATCCCACCATAGCGGCGGACGCGGATATTGCATTGCTCGGCATGGCCGACAAAGCCTTCCAGCATGCACAGGCGCGAGCCGTATTCGCCGATCAGCGTCGCAGCCTCGTCGGTGACGACCTTCTGGTAGCTGTGGGTTTTCATGAACTTACCCACCCAGAGACCGCCTGTATAGCGACCGGCCTTCTTGGTCGGCAGGGTGTGGTTTGTCCCGATCACCTTATCGCCGTTTGCCACATTGGTGCGTGGCCCAAGGAACAACGCGCCGTAGCAGGTCATGTTTTCCAAGAACCAATCGTCGCGGTTGGTCATGACCTGAACGTGCTCGGATGCGATATCATCAGCGACCTGCAGCATCTCATCATAACTGTCGCAGACGATCACCTCGCCATACTCGTCCCACGACACTTTCGCGGTGCCCGCGGTCGGAAGAATGCCCAGCAGGCGGTCGACTTCCGACAAAGTTTCCGCAGCCAGTTTGTGCGAGTTGGTCAGCAGAACGCAGGGACTGTTATAGCCATGTTCTGCCTGACCCAGCAGATCGGTTGCGCAAAGCTCGGCATCGGCTGCGGTTTCATCGGCGATCACCATGGTCTCGGTCGGGCCAGCAAAAAGGTCGATACCGACGCGACCAAAGAGCTGGCGCTTGGCTTCGGCTACAAAGGCGTTGCCGGGGCCAACCAGCATGTGAACCGGATCGATGGTCTCGGTCCCGATTGCCATGGCGCCGATGGCTTGGATACCACCCATGACATAGATCTCATGCGCGCCGCCCAGATGCATGGCCGCGATCACCGCAGCGTTTGGTTCGCCCTGAAACGGCGGGGTACATGCGATGATGCGAGGCACACCGGCGACCTTCGCTGTTGCAACCGACATATGCGCCGAAGCCACCATCGGGAACTTGCCGCCGGGCACATAGCAACCCACGGATTGCACGGGGATGTTCTTGTGGCCCAGTATCACGCCAGGCTGCGTCTCAACCTCGATATCCAGCATCGAGTCGCGCTGCGCCTGCGCAAAGTTCGTCACCTGTGCCTGCGCAAACCTGATATCCGCCAGTTCGCGTTCGGTCAGCGACGCGATCAGGTCGTCGATCTGCTGCTGGCTCAGGCGGAAACTCTCAGGCGAATAGTTGTCGAATTTCTCCGATAACTCGCGCACTGCCGCGTCACCGCGAGCTTCGATATCTTTCAGCGTCGCCTCGACGACAGCGCGTGTTTTGGCGTCATCTTCGGCCCGGTCGGCCTCGGGTTTGCCGCGTTTCAGATATTCAATTGCCATTGTCCTAATCCTCAATTGTCGGGCCGGGGCGGAACCTTCTCTCCCCGGTCGAATGTTTCCCAGCCTTCGCCATTGAACAGATCAACGCCAAGCTGCGCGGCGACATGGGCAAAATCGACATTTACCCAGTTGTCGACGATCTTACCGTCGACGACTTTCCAGAAATCCATGTAGCGGATCTCGACCCGCTTGCCGGTCGGGGCGATGCCCAGAAACTCGCCCGAATGGGTCGCTTCCTGACGGCCAAAGGCCGCAGCCCATTCGCCCATGTAGAGGCGCGCTTCGTCGATGCAGGTCTTATCCGAAAAGGCAGCCTGAAACGGGCGCTGCCAGTTTTCCTGAAACTCCTGCAACCCGGTCTTGGTGCCGCAGCCCTGATTGCCGATCCAGCGGAATCCTTCTGCAAAGAATTCGCCGATATCGTCGATGCGGTGGTCGTTCAAACCATCGACCATCCCCTCGATCACGGCGCGGGTCTCGTCGGTTTTGCTCATGTCCGTGTCACGTGTCAGCACGGCCTGTTCGGGGCGGGAGCCCTTCATGTGTCTCGTCCTTATGTGGTTGCCAAGAGATTTTCTGTACAGACGGGGAGGGTTAATCGGCCGTCAGAAAATCCCTTGGCATCCGGTTGAGCGCCGGGTGGCGCGCAGCGGCGTTATGTCTGGCGGAACAGCTCATGCGGCTGGTTCAGCGATTTCGGCAAAAAGGTCGTAACCCAGCTGCAACAGCACATGCGGGATGTCGACAAAAACCCAGTTTTCGACCAGCAGGTCGCCCTCGCGGCGCCACCAGTCACAGACCCGCATGAAGACGCGTTTACCGCTTGCGGGCTGGTCGAGAAAGGATTTCATCTGCACGCCAGTCAACGAGGGCCAGCCACCCGAGCATACGTAGTTGCCGTCGCCGTAGCGGGTGAAATGCGCAGTCATGCCGTTGCCCGCACTGCCTCCGGACCAGCCTTCAAAGGTGGCTTCGAAAGGTAACTGGAAGCTGGCAAAACTCTCGATTCCGACGAAAGAACCGAAGGCGCCGGGGCCATACCAGACCATGTTGTTATGCCAGTAGGGGCGCCAAGCCTCATTCTCAGTGGCAAGTCCGGCCAGCATTTCTGTGACCATACGATAACTCCTGGCACCCTCGGCAGGGTCTTGAGGGGTGGTCAAGATGCCATCATGGCTGGCTGGGCCCTGAATCATGCCAGTGAAACCGCGGGTCTTGCCCGGGCTGTCGGTAATCGGCCATTGCCCAGCGGCCAGCATCAGCTCTGGGATGTCCAGAAAAACAAAACTCTCCACGGCCTTGCCATCCTGCATACAGTGGAACTCGCCGAAGCGCAGATAGGCAAGCTCGTCTGTGGCGCGAATGCCAAGCCAATCGCGTGAGAACCGACCAACGAAATAGCCCGTGGCGCTGATCCAGCCTTGTCCGTTAAATTCGCCGGCCATGACAATGTCGTCGCGTCGAAACAGCCCGTCGAAGGAATTGGCAAGCGGGGCGATGACGTGATCGTGCAGTCCGAGGCCGCCCGCGACCTCGTTGAAGGGATGCACCACGTTGACTTGCGCACTGGGGGCGAAGAAGGCGTCAAAGGCCGGCCGGAAGTTGCCAGGATGACGTTGTGCGGCGGTGAATTTCAGAAAGGGTTTGCGGTCGAGGCTTTCCATTGTCTTTGTCTCTATGGGATCTGTTCAAGGCGTCTGCGGAGAAGCGTCTCGCATGGTCCTGCGCGCATCAAAGCAAAGGGAATTCGCCCGGGTCGTCGTGCCCGGCACGCAGCCATGTTCAGGCTGGCTGCGCGCGCATGGGCAGATACGGACTGAGGATGCGTACGTCCCATCAGAGTCAGCCTTTCACAGCCCCGGCGGTCAGACCGCCCACAATCTGACGCTGGAAGAACATCACTAGAATGAACAGTGGAACTGTGGCCGAAACCACGGCCGCAACGGCGAACATCACGTTGCCCTCGGTTTGCGTTGTACCGAGGAACGCGGCAATGGCGGGCACCATGGTACGGTTGCTTTCTGACAGCAGCATCGCCCCCACGGCAAAGTCGTTATAGGCCAGCAGGAATGAGAACAGCCCGGTGGTGATGACACCCGGCCACATCACCGGAATGATCACGCGGCGGAAGGCTTGAAACTGGTTGCAGCCATCGACTTTGGCGCTTTCGTCCAATTCGCTTGGGATGTTCTTGAAGAAGGAATGCAGCATCCACAGGGTAAAGGGCTGGTTGATCGCCACAAGCACGATGATGGTGGTTGGGAGGATTCCCCAGATATTCCATTCAAAGAAGGGCAGCAGATATCCTGAAACCAGCGCAATCGGTGGCATCGCACGGAATATCAACGCCGTGATCAACAGCCAGAACGTGTAATTATAGGTTGACCGTGAAAGCGCGTAGCCTCCCAGCGTTCCGATAGTCAATGAAATAGTGACCACGAAGAAACACACGATTCCGGTATTGAGAACATTGCGCCAGAATTCTTCCTGTATCCATGCGCCCTCATAGCCGGTGGTGGTGAATGGCGAGCCATAGACTGCTTCGGTTCGGGCACCGGTCAACGCATTGGTCCAGTCCGCGATAGAGAAGAAATCCAACTCGACTTTGAACGAGCCCCATACCGTCCAGAAGAATGGGAAAGCAGCCAGGAAGAACCAAAGGAGCACGAATAAAGAAGAGGCTATCCGAAGGCTTTTGGGCATTCTTTGTGCGCGACTGGCCATCTTATCTTGCTCCTTTGAAGTCACGCCATGTGCGGACAAGCACGGGCGACAGAAGAATGGCGACCCCGATAATTGTCATCACAGAAGTTGCAGCAGCGGATGAAAGTTGCCGGGTTTCACCACTCATGTCGTTCAAAATGAAGGTGCTGAGGGATTGTGCATGCGCTCCGGCGCTGAACCCGATGATCGGCTCAAGCACTTTGAAATTGTCCATCAGTTGGATCAGCGCAACAAATGTCACAAGTGGCATGAGATGCGGGACGACAACAAACTTGACTTGTTGCCAGCGCGTTGCGCCGTCGATCTGCGCCGCCTCAATCTGGTCCTGAGGCAGCGTTTGTAGCCCAGCATAGAACACGACGAAGGCAAATGGGGCCGAGCTCCAGACGCCGTAAACCATCAAGGCAACCCACATCAGCCCGGTTGAGGCCTTAAGGCTGAAATTCGGATCTCCGGCCATGTATACAAGAGCGTTACCAATGACACCGCGGCTGTCGATCATCCAGAACAGGATAAGAGACCCGATAAGCGGGGTGACGATCATGGGCAGAAGCGAAAAGAAGATCATCAGACCTTTGAGGTGCCGGTGCAGTGAGTTAACTGCCAGAGCGATTACCAGCCCCAAGAGGATCGTGAGAGGCGTAACAATGAAAGTGAATGTAAGCGTGAACGCCATTGCCCGGTAAAAAGGCAGATTTCCCAATTCCGAGAAGAACCCGTCCCACGTCTCGTTGGACGCCCACATCTGGCTGATTTCCTGGATCGCCAAATGACCGCGGTCAAAGTAAATACCCAGCCCAACAAACCGCCCCAAAGGCTGTGCTTCTCGCAGAGCTGCGGTAGCCTCTTGGTCAATGGTCGTCTCTGTGGTGCAGCCGATCAGAGGGGTACAGCTTTCGACCTCTAGCAGAACAGCTGGGTGAGGTGCAAAGATCGATTGCGTCACGATCGACACGATTGGCATCGCGATGAACAGCAACATCGCAAGTCCTGTGGGCAGGAAGAACCAAAGGAATGTCTTATGGCGCATGTTGCAATCCTCGCGTCAGTGGGTTTGCGCGGGCGGATATCGAAGGCGCCCGCGCAATGGGCTTGTTATTGCAAATAGCCTTGCTCGATGGCGGCGGCGCGATAGGCGGCCTCGACATCGGCAAGTGCCTGATCAGCGCTTTCCTTGCCTTGCATGAAGTCCGCAAGTTCGTTGCCAAGCGCGCTGTGCATCAGACCCATGTAGGGCAGCATCGGATAAGCGGGCGTGCCCATTTTCGCCGCGGCAAAAACGCCTTCGGCATCTGCAGCGGGCTCGTAGCCTTCGATCAGCCAAACCGCTAGCGGCGTGGTCTCATCGTTCAACATGTCCGGGCGGATACCGTGTTTCATGGCGATGAATGTGGCCTCGGCCTCTTCATCCGAGATGTTTTTTCCGACAGTCCAGCCGTCCCACCACAGGGTCGATGCCGGGGTATCCCCGCCACCAACTGTCAGCGGTGCGCCAATCGCGTGACCGTCGATCACCTCTTGCAACACGCCCTCGGTGGTGGTCTGCTGTGACGCACGCGACCCCCACATATTCATAATTGCAACGTTGCCCGCGCGGTATTCAGCGTTGGTGGCGTTCGAGTCATGGGTCAGGAAGTCGGGATTCATGTATTCCGACAACGCTTTCATCATGTTCAGCGCGTTTACGCCGGCTTCAGAATTAACGTTGGGTTCGGCCGTGCCGGGCTTGAAGTGCTGGCCACCATAGCCAAGGAACATATTGTTGAATTCTTGTGCCAGATTCCAACCCGATGCGTAGGCGCCGCCCACCGGATTTTGCATGATCCCCTGCTCGCGAATGGCGCTGGCCACTTCGAGCAGTTCCTCATACGTGGTTGGCACTTCAACACCAGCCTGCTCCAGAACATCCTTGCGGTACATCAGGTGCTGCGCATTGGCCATGAACGCGATGGCCATGATATTGTCGCCAATTTTGATCAGCTGTCCTGGCTGCAGGTCCTGACCATGTTGTTCCACAAGATCGTTTAGCGGGCGAATGACGTCTTCGTTCATCAGCGCCACTATCGAGCTGTTGGCGATGATGGCACTGGTATACTCAGACGGGTTTCCGGACAAACCAGCCACGTTGATGGTTTGGTGCTCCGATGTCAGGTTAGATTCTACTGACGCCCCGGTGCATTCCTTGGCACCGGCCGCGACGGCCTGAATGGCCGCAAATTCGTTGCCAACAATATTGACCCGACCGTCGATTTCACAGGCATATCCTGCGCTCGCGGCAAAGGCGGCCAACGAGCCAGCCAATGCGATTCTCTTTAGAAACATAAGTATTCCTCCCTGGATGTTTGGGTGCATCTTCGAAGTCTGCACCCTTGTATGAATCCGTTGTGACGGGTACGGATTTTAACGTTTAGCCATTCAAGCGTGCACCTGTTTGCGCATCAAACAAGTGGCAGTGATCGGTGTGGATATGGATCGAAACCTGATCATCGATCTCGGCCCGATAGGTTTTGTCGGCCTTAACTGAGACAAGCGCTCCGCCAATCCGAACCGAGACCATCGTGCTGTCGCCCAAAAGCTCTTGCGTGTATATCGGCGCGTTGATCTCGCCACCGCTTTCCACAACATTGGCGTCCTCGGCGCGAAATCCCAGCGTGATGGGACCGTCTGGTGCGTTCAGCCCCTGCACTTCGGTGTTTCGAGCGCGGAACACACCACCTTTGACATCGCCATCAACAAGGTTCATCGCCGGGTTGCCAATAAAACTCGCCACAAATGTGTTAGCGGGCTCATCGTAAATGTCGGTCGGAGAGCCGACCTGCTGCACCACACCCTGTTTCATGATCACCACGCGATCGGCCAACGTCATCGCCTCGATTTGGTCATGGGTCACGTAAATGGTTGTCACCGCCAGTTCGTGGCTAAGGTTCTTGATCTGGGCGCGGGTAGAAACGCGCAGTTTTGCATCAAGATTGGACAGTGGCTCGTCCATCAAGAACACGTTGGGTTCCCGAACAATGGCACGCGCCAGCGCGACCCGCTGACGCTGCCCACCCGACAGCTCTGCCGGTTTGCGATGCAAGAAGTCATCCAGTTCGACCATCGCCGACGCACGACGCACTTTTTCGTCATGTGTTGCGGGATCAATGCCGCGAACCTTCAGTGGGAACCGTATATTCTCGTAAACATTCATGTTCGGATACAGGGCGTAGGACTGGAACACCATCGCGACGTCCCGGTCCTTGGGCTCCATGTCGTTAACACGTGCGCCATCGATCAGAATATCGCCTTCACTGGCGTCTTCCAGGCCCGCGATCATGCGCATGGTCGTGGTTTTGCCACATCCTGATGGGCCAAGGAGCACCAGAAATTCCTTGTCGGCGATTGTGAGGTCAAAATTGTCTACGCCGACAAATGAACCCCAACGCTTACCGACATTGCGAAGTTGAATTTCGGCCATTCTTTCCTCCCTGGCGCGCAAACTTATGCATACGCATGCAGAAGCATAGACATTCAGTAAAGCTTATGGCAAGTTTTTTTTGCATGCGAATGCAAACGTGTCGGAAGCCGATGCGCACTATCTCCTAACATACTGAAAGTTAACAATATGTCCTATGAACCCGAGAAGAAGGTTGTCCTCGGCTTCTACGACGCGCTGAGTCGATCCAAGGACCCGGCCATCGCAGAAACACTCTCGAGCTATTGCGAGAAAGGGCTTTTATGGCGAGGATTCCATCCCTTCAACGAACTGACCGGAATCGATGATGTAGTCCAAAAATTCTGGCTCCCTCTGTGGTCGAGCCTAACAGGTTTGCAGCGCCGGATGGATGTGTTCATGGCGGGCGCGAATGAGATCGAAGGGCACAGCTCGGTCTGGGTTGTGTCGATGGGTCATTTGATGGGTTTGTTCGACAAAAACTGGCTGGGCATTCCCCCGACACACAAGATGGTCTTCCTGCGATATTGCGAGTTCAACAAGATCGAGAACGGCAAAATCACCGAGACCGCGATGTATTTTGACATCCCGCACCTGATGATGCAGGCGGGATTACAACCCTTCCCTCCTCAGACGGCCGCGCAGCTGGTTCAGCCCGGACCGATGACTCACGATGGGTTGATGTTCGGCCCACAGCCTGCCGTAGAAGGCGAGAAAACCTTAGCGGCCATTAACGCAATGATTTCCGATCTCGGTCGCTGGGACAGCGGTTTGAGTCTTGTGGACGAACTGCGCCGTACCTGGTGTGAGGATATGATCTGGTGGGGCCCATCGGGCATCGGGGCGACTTACACAATTGAACGCTATGCAAAACAACATGCCGGGCCTTTCCGGTCCTCGTTTGCGGATCGCTCAAAAACCAAACACATCTGCCGCATGGCCGAAGGTCACTATGGTGGTTTCTTTGGGTGGCCGAACTTCACCGCGCGTCCCACGGGAGGTTTCATGGGCATGCCCGCCACCGGTAAAACCGGCGAATTCAGGGTGATCGATATCTACCGGCGTTCCGGGGACAAACTGGCCGAAAACTGGATCTTCATTGACCTCCTCCACTTTTGGAAACAACAAGGTGTCGATATTCTGGCCCGAATGGCAGAGGTGCCGCGAACATGACTCATTGGATCGACGCACATCACCACCTTTGGGACCTCGAGGCAGTATACTACCCTTGGCTGATGGCACGCGGGGTGGAAAGGTTCTTCGGCGACCCAACGCCGATTCAACGGAATTACCAGCTGAGCGAGTTCCAGTCCGAAGCCGCGCCCTGCGGCATCGGTGCGTCGATCCATATTCAGGTGGGAGCAGAAAACGGCCTTGACGAAGCTAGATGGGTTCAATCTGTCGCCGATGCCAATTCAGACTGGCCGATGGCGCAGGTTGTGTATTGTGATCTGACTTCAACCGAACTATCCGCCCAGCTCGACACGTTTCAGACCCTTCCGACTGTGCGTGGCGTGCGCCAGATCGTTGGCCGCGCACCCGGAGAGGACGCACAGACAGGCACCAATGCACTACTGGACGATCCACAATTCCTGATCGGTTTAAAAGAAGCCGGAATATGCAATCTCAGTTTTGATCTGCAACTCGTTCCCGAACTCATGAAAAAGACCGCCCGAGTGCTGGCGCTGGCGCCGGATATTCGTGTTGCACTATGCCACGCCGGATCGCCGCATGACCGCAGCCCCGCGGGCCTGAAGGAATGGGCTCAAAATCTACGCGCGCTGTCCAATCTGCCTAATGTTTCGTGTAAACTCTCAGGTTTGGGAATGTTCGATCACAACTGGACCCTAGATAGCATTCGACCGATCGTGGATGAATGCCTTGAACAATTTGGGCCTAAGAGGGTCATGTTTGGCTCCAATTTTCCAGTAGATAAACTCTATGGCGACTATGCCACTTTGGCGGAGGTTTACCGCGATCTGGTTCCCGCTGAATCGCATTCGGCGGTATTCAGCGAAACTGCTATAAGATTTTATGACCTTGAGGTTCCTTGGGAGGCAGATTCAATTTTGAATCGCTAGTGCAGACTGAGGGTTTGGTTGCAAAAAATTAAACCATTGTCCCGCATCGATAAAGCAATCCGATGACTCACCGTAACTCAAGGTCGAATGCCTGGTCATGAGTTCTTTTAATGGCACACAATGTCCAAAGGGATGTATCGCAAAAGGGATACGCGCCTGTATCCCAGGTCAAAAGCAGCGCAGAACCACCGTCAATTACGACAAGCGCCGATACAAACGCCGCAACAAGATCGAGATCATGTTCAGTAGACTCAAGGACGGGCGGCGTGTCGCAACCCGATACGACAGGTGCGCAAAGGTATTCCTCTCAGCCATCGCGCTCACCGAGACCGTCATGTTCTGGCTATGCAACAAGAACGGGTCCTGACCCTAGCAACTTAGCAGGAGCAATATTGACGATGAATGTCCGCTTTCAGCGATAACGTCAATTCAATCCCACGCTCGCAGCGAAGGACCGCTTCCCGCCCGATTCATTAGAATAACAACGCGTTCTGGCGCAAAAAGAACCGGCGCGGCTAGCACCGCCGCATTTGTTTTTGGGGTCGCGGGATTTGGACAAGCCAAACGCCTCTGGCCGTCAGGGGTAAGACGCTGCCTTCCCCGTCGGGTAACCCTATTAGACAACACCGTGTCCTCAGCTCCGCCCGCAGGCCGCACCACCATTGTCGAATAGCATTGCCTCGCCCCCATCCGTGTTCGCCACGTGGCAGATCAGCAAGAACAGGCGCCTTCGGCGTCTGATCTGCAAATCAGCCCTGATTTTCCTAAAAGGAAGTCAGGTTCAATGAAATGTATAGGTGCTGGATGAAGGAAGTGAGGCGAAAATGGCAGGGTTCTGTCGCTGGTAACAGAACTATGTGTCGCATTATACGAGCACTGTGGAACGTCACTAAAATTTGCCTCAGCCGACAGCTAAAACCTCAGCAAATGAGTGAATCACGTCATTCAATTTTGACCCAAACATCAAGCATTTCTGGCCCAAGGCGATTAATGGCATTTCATCGATGCTGAAGTTGATGTCTCATTTCTTGCCTGTTCCACCCAGCGACTGACAAACGCGGATTTGACCATCATGGAGTTGAGAAGGTTACTAAGTTCGAGGAAACTATGTCACGACTGAACGCCGCGTTGGGTGTCTTAGCCGGTGTCTCCAAGCCTTGCCGATGTATCCTCCTTGGCATTGCCATCAGCCATTCGGCTAAAAGCTTGTCGCCAACCTTCAGCAAGTTCTTCCATCTGAGACAAAACCTCGGCATCTTCCGGCAGAATGCGACGAGTCAGCCGTGCGCGTGTAACAGCCAATACAGACCAATTGGGATTTGGCCTTTCAGCCAAGGTGATCCGATCACCGGCGCCAACTCCGCCAGGTTGGAGCACGCGGTAATACCATCCGGTCCGGCCCGTCTTCTGGAACTGGTAAGGCATTTCTTTGCGCCCCGTATGTAGCCCAAGTTTCCAGCACGGCTGCCGCCCCTGGCTAATTTGAACTACCGCCGTCCCGAGTAACAGGATGTCGCCGATGCAGAGGTTTTCCTCATTCAGTCCCGTGGTAGAAATGTTCTCGCCAAACGCCGCGGGCATTGTGCCGCGTGCCATTAGGTTCTCTACTTGCCAAGCTGAATAGTGACCGAAATCATAATGATGGATGGCTTTGTCTTTGCCGCCATGCACGATCAGGTCCGCCTGAGCGTCCCCGGAAAATCCAAGCGAGGTAATGGCTTGCCGCCCGTCCATCCGGTCTTTCTGAATGGCAGATGGCGGCTTTCCCTCCCATCGATCTCTGATGGCTCCAAAAAAGAGGCCGTCGACGATTGCCGACAGTTCTGGACGGTTCATTTAGCTTCCTCGTGCTCAATGCAGATCTTGTCTTTTTCGCCGGGCTCCAATGAAACACCCAACAATTTGCAAAAACCGTTTTCCGTCGTGACATCATGATGGGCGCAGGATTTGCATTGTCCGAAGGACCGGCCTCCATTTATGGCCAAAGCCAGACTGAGGCCTTGCATCAGCCCCTGCTCAAGCATGGCTTGGTTTTCTAAGGGCATATCTCCAATTGCCTGAGCAACAGGATTTGGCTGACGTACGATCTCGGCCCCTTCTTTTGTGAGTTCGTAGGAAATCGACCGCTGATCGTGTTCTTTGCGGTGCTCTTCTACATAGCCTTTGCGCGCCAAAGCCTTGAGCGTCTGTGACATCGTTCCACGGGTTGTACCGATGTATTCTGCGACATGCGACGGCGAGCGCGAGAACATGTTCGCCTCAGAGAGGTACTCGAGCGCCATCCTCTGAGTCGGGTTCAGATCTCCCGCCCATCCTTCGGAAGCATCAATCCGGGCCAGACGGTTGATCAGTGTGCGTATGCGATGATCTGTGTTCATAACACTTTTAGTAGCGACTCGAAATTATCGTTGCAATGTATTTCTAATAATAGTAGCGACTCGCTATCTTTTTATTGGAGGCACCCATGAAACTTTCAACGCTCACTTCTACTTTGGCTCTGCTCATCGGCAGCACAGCTCTTGCTGATGGGAACCATGCCATTCATCAGGATGGCGCGATCATATCTTCTGCTGACGCCAGTAAAGTCGCGGATTTTGACATTCTGGCCGCGCACGCGCACCGCAATGGAAACACGGTCACTTTCCACATGACCACGAATGGATCGGCTGGTGTCTCGGTTCCGGCGGCAACCGGAGAGGTCGGTGGTTCAGACGTCTGGTCATATGTCTGGCCTACGTCTTTGGACCCTTCGGCCGTTGGGTTCGAAGGCGGCACAGGCATCCTTGCAATGGCCGCAACCAGTCATCCAGATTTTGATGACACACCGCTTTTTGACGAAAACGGCGACGGAGACCCGGCCAATGACGGCATCGAATGGCACAGCCACTGGGTAGTGTTGACTCCGACCGAAGCGTGCGGACCCGACGCGCTTGCCGTACGTGACATCCCCGAAGGTTCGTCACCCAAGTTACCTGCGACATGGCCTGGGTTTCCGATCTTTCTGGATAGCCCTGGGTTTACGCCTTTGTTCGACGGCCCTGAAATCTCGGTGAACGCAGGCTTCGCCAGCGACGTCGAACTGGAAGGTGTCGCTTACGATGGCGTCACTTCGGCCTTGCGTGTGAACGCTAATATCCATGCTCCCTTGCTGTGCGTCACAGATGTTTTTGACGTCGCATCTGGCGAACTGAGCCTGCCGGGCAAGATTTACTAACATTCGATCGCCCAGCCGCCGAACCCACGGCGGCTGCCTGCTCCTGAGGACAAAGAAAATGCAAGCACCAGAGTTAGACGTCACGGAATGGTTCAACACAGACACGCCCCTAACCCTAGATAACCTAAAAGGACGGGTTGTCGTCATTGAGGCCTTTCAAATGCTTTGCCCAGGATGTGTCCTGCACGGTATTCCCCTGGCGCAGTCGATTCAGAGGACGTTTCCTGAAGAGAAGGTAGCCGTAATTGGCCTGCACACCGTGTTCGAGCATCACAACGCTATGACACCGGTGTCTTTGCAAGCTTTCCTGCAGGAATATCGCATCACGTTCCCTGTCGGCGTGGACAAACAGGGCGCAGGACCGTTGCCAAACACGATGTCTCGCTTTGGCATGCGCGGCACACCAAGCCTTGTCCTTTTAGATCAGGCGGGGCAGATCGTTGCGCATCACCTTGGTCAGGTTTCGGAACTTCAATTGGGGTCCGAGATTGGCAGTCTTCTGACACAGGAGGTCGTGTCGACCAAATGCGGCACCGTCACTGTTGATCAAAGCGAATGCAAACCAGGTAGCTGCAATGTGTGATCGGGCCAAGGTGCCCACATATGGAAATCGTTTTTTCCAAGCGCCATCGCCAAACCGTAGTTTTGTCTTACACGGCGACGAAAAGCCCAAAAACACCAAACAGTGCTCGCTACCCAACAACCCACAGCGTCTGGCAAGTCCTAAAAGATCGGGGGACTTGCCAATTGTTTTTATGCCAGGTCTACACACTCGATGCTCAAACCAAGCGCGCTTGCCACACCGGCACCATAACCAGGATCGGCCTTGAGACAGTTCGATATGTGACGGATCTGAATTTCCTTCCTTGCAGCGCCAATCGCGCGGGCAGTGTTTGCGAACAACACTTTTTGCTGCTCCGGCGTCATCAGGCGGAACAAATCACCGGGTTGCGAGAAATAGTCATCATCCTCGCGGTGGTTCCAGTGATCCGCAGCACCTTCGATGGACAAAGGTGGTTCAGAGAAATCCGGTTGCTCGGACCATTCGCCATGCATATTGGGTTCATAGCCAATCCGAGATCCGGCATTGCCGTCGACCCTCATCGCTCCATCACGATGGTAGGAATGATACGGGCAACGCGGCGCATTCACCGGGATCTGGGAATGGTTGACACCCAACCGATACCGCTGAGTGTCGCCATAGGAAAACAGACGTCCCTGCAACATTTTGTCCGGCGAAAAGCTGATACCAGGTACAATTGTAGAAGGCGCAAAGGCGGCCTGTTCCACTTCGGCAAAGTAGTTCTCGGGGTTGCGGTTCAATTCCAGTTCGCCAACCTCAATCAGCGGATAGTCCCCATGCGGCCAAACCTTGGTCAGATCAAATGGGTTGAGGTGATATGTACCCGCATCCTTCTCTGGCATAACTTGGACGTAGAGCGTCCATTTGGGAAAATCACCGTCTTCGATAGCATCGTAAAGATCACGCTGATGGCTTTCACGGTCACCAGAGATGATTTGCGCGGCTTCTTCGTCGGTAAGGTTTTTGATCCCCTGCTGGGTTTTGAAATGGAATTTGACCCAGAAACGTTCGTTATCCGAGTTGATAAGGCTGAATGTGTGGCTGCCAAAGCCGTGCATGTGCCGGTAGGTTGCGGGAATGCCGCGATCAGACATAACAATCGTCACCTGAAGCAATGCTTCGGGAAGGCTGGTCCAGAAATCCCAGTTGTTATCCGCACTGCGCATGTTGGTCCGCGGATCGCGTTTGACCGCGTGGTTAAGATCGGGAAACTTCAACGGGTCGCGAAGGAAAAACACTGGAGTGTTATTGCCCACCAGATCCCAGTTTCCTTCCTCGGTGTAAAACTTGACTGCAAAGCCGCGAATGTCCCGTTCCGCGTCCGCCGCACCGCGTTCTCCTGCAACGGTCGAAAAGCGCAGGAAGAGATCCGTCATCTTGCCAACATCAGAGAACAATTTGGCGCGTGTATAGCGTGTGATGTCGTGGGTCACTGTGAACGTACCGTAAGCGCCGGACCCTTTGGCATGCATCCGGCGTTCGGGGATCACTTCGCGAACAAAATGAGCCATCTTCTCAAGAAACCAGACATCCTGAAGCAGCGCAGGACCACGCGGCCCCGCCGTCAGAGTGTTTTGGTTGTCGGGCACTGGCGCGCCAAACGCGGTAATCGCCGGATAGCAGTCATTGATCCTGCGCGCTGAGAACGTCCACTTCGAGCCCAAAGTGTTCAGCGTTTTTCAAGGTGAGCTACGATCAATTGCGTAGCCAAAATGCAATAGATTTGGCCCCAATTAGAGTACCGTGCTAGCGTCTGAGAAACGCCGATAAAAAAGGATAGACAATGTCTGCGACACTTTATGATCGTCTGGGAGGGACGGATGGTATTCGGCGAATAGTTGACACGCTGGTGGACAATCACTCCAAAAACCCAGTTGTCTCTGCTCGATTTGCAGGAAGTGATATGAAGCACCTCAAGCAAATGGCGGGGGACTTCTTTATTACTGGTTCTGGTGGACCTGAGATCTATGCAGGCAAGGATATGGCTAGCGCGCATCGGCACATGAACATCAGTGGAGACGAGTTTGTCGCAGTATTGGATGACGCCGTGAACGCACTAAAGGCAAACGACGTTGGTCAACAGGAGCAAGAGGAAGTCTTGTACATTCTATATAACCTCAAAGGGCAAGTCGTTGGGATTTGAGTATTGCGTGAACGGAGTGCACACAGAAAAGTGAAAATTCGGTCATTAGATTATTTTTGGGTGGAGCAGGTATCGCTCGGGTCTTGTTGAACGTCCACTGATGGTACCAATTGACAGTGAGGCAGAGAGCTTTTTCTTGGTCTTATTCTTGCTGTCGTACTGCGTATGATCGCGTTGGGAAAAAAGCGGTGTGCTATATGGTAAAACTATCTGCAGGAACTTTCTTCCTTGCTGTGGCAGTTTCAGCCACTATCGGTGCGGCAGCCACAGCGGTGGAGTGTAGCAACGCCGGAGGGTTAACCGAAATGATAAATGCAGAAGCGGTATGTTCTTTTCCCGGCAGAACTTGTCCAAGTGAATGGAAAACATATCAGTCGCTCAGACAATGGCACCCCAAAACTTGTGGGGGTTCGCAATGCACGGGCAAAGATGAATGCACCACGAAGCAGGGTTGGTCAACGAAACCACCAATGTGTGTCTATGAGAGCGGTAGAAATTCTGAAGGCGATTGCACCAAGAGAAACAAATGCGAGGCGGACCAAGTTGTTCGAGTAGCCTGCACCAAATGAGTTTGAGGTGTTGTTCCAGCGACTCCAAGAAACCTTGAAAAAATTCATTCGTGCATTTACGGCAGCCCAGATGTTCGCCTTGGGCAGGAGTTGCAAGAGTCAAAAACTTGGCTTCGGGCAAACACTGACGGCAGCAAAGTCCGCACTGCGGTCATCACCGGACAGAGTCTTGAATGGCGCGCTACTGCAACCACCGTGTGGAACGTCACTGATATTTGACCCAATCGACGGCCAAAACCTCATTAAATCGGTCAATCACGTCATTCAATTATGACCCACACGTCAAGCATTTGTGACCCCAAAAGAATTGCGGCCGCTTGACCAGAACAAGGAAAGGTTTTGTCTTTATGGATGGGTTATAAACAAAACCTCCCTTAGTGTCCTCAGCACCAAGGGCGGCATGGCGTGACTTTTGACAACAGTGGAAAACACCCAAGTTTGGCAGTTAGACAAATCTGTTCACATAATTCTCTATTATTTCCTGGCGTCCAGATTGCGGCTCTGGGTTTATTCCTTCATTTAAAACGCGCGCGGAAATTTCATCCAGGCTACTGCTTAACATGGACTCCGCTTTGGGAGACTTCCAACCGGAATACCGTTGCGAAAGCACGTTTTCCAAGCCTCCATCTTCAATCATTGCAGCTGCTGCTTTCAAACCCCGTGCGCATATGTCCATTCCGCCGATATGAGCCGCCACCAGATCGACAGCGTCAATCGATTGCCGGCGAATTTTGGCGTCGAAATTTGTGCCGCCGGTGTTAAAACCACCAGCCTTCAGGATGTAATAGTAAGCTAGGGCAACTTCCGGTGTATTGTTCGGAAACTGGTCTGTATCCCATCCAGATTGGTAGTCGTTGCGGTTCATATCAATCGAACCCAGCATCCCTTCAGCAGTCGCAACCGCAATTTCATGCTCAAAGCTATGCCCGGCAAGGATCGCGTGGCCCTGCTCGAGATTCAGCTTCACATCGTTCTCCAAACCGTACTTCCTGAGAAATCCGATGCAAGTAGCTACATCATAGTCGTACTGATGCTTGGAAGGCTCCTGAGGTTTCGGCTCCACCAGAATGGTGCCTTTGAACCCGATCTTGTGTTTGTACTCTACGACCATGTTCAGAAAACGGCCCATGTGGTCCAATTCAGTTTTCAGGTCCGTGTTCAGAAGAGTTTCGTAGCCCTCACGACCACCCCACAGAACATAGTTTTCACCGCCTAATTTGTGAGTTGCATCCATGCAGGATTTCACTGTCGCTGCAGCGAACGCAAAAACGTCGGGATCAGGATTGGTACTGGCGCCAGACATCCAGCGACGATGACTGAACATATTGGCCGTACCCCAAAGCAGTTTGTTGCCAGAAACTTGCATCTTTTCACCGATATAGTCGGTGATTTCTTCCAATGTGCGCAAGTTATCGGCGAAATTTCCCTGTTCGGGCCGGATATCAGCGTCGTGCCAGCAAAAGAATGGCTGCCCCAAAAGCTCAAACAATTCGAATGCAATATCTGCCTTCTGGCGGGCCCGGCCCATATCGTCCTGAGGATACCATGGGCGTTCGAACGTAGGTCCACCAAAGGGGTCTCCGCCCTCCCACGCGAATGAATGCCACCAGGCCACAGCAAACCGCAGATGGTCCTCCATGCGCTTTCCTATGACAATCTCGTCCGGATTATAATGGTGGAATGCCAGCGGGTTGTCGCTGTCCGCGCCTTCAAACCGGATCTTTTCGATCCCTTCAAAAAATCCACTTGGCATTTCTGCCCCCTACTCTGCTTTTTGTGCTGGCTGTTTGCCGAGAATGATCATCGACAAAAGATCGTCGTCAGTGACGTCTGCGATATCGACCGTCCCGACCAATTTCCCGTTCTTCATGACCGAGGCGCGGTCACACAGCTCCATAACGGCATGCACATCGTGATCGATCAGAAATATCCCGATGCCTTGTGCCTTCAGTTGGTGAATCAGATCCGCCACCATCTGCGTTTCATGTGGCCCAAGTGCCGCTGTCGGCTCGTCCATGATCAGAATGCGTGCGTTGAAGTAGACAGCCCGAGCGATCGCCACTGATTGCCTTTGCCCACCCGACAAGGCGGAGACCGGATCATTGAACTTCTGAAAGTTCGGATTGAGCTGCGCCATTATCTTTCGGCATTCGGCCTCCATGGCTGCGTCGTTGACCAACCCGAACGGCGTCGTCATCTCGCGCCCCAAGAAAAGGTTCGAAGTCGCGTCCAAATTGTCGGCCAATGCGAGCGTCTGATAGATCGTTTCGATGTTATTCGCCCGCGCATCACGGGGATTGTCAATCTCGACCGACTTGCCATCAATCAGAATCTCGCCGTGGTCCATCTGATAGGCGCCGGACAATACCTTTATCAACGTGGACTTTCCGGCCCCGTTATGGCCTAGCAAACCGACGACTTCACCCGGATAGAGATCGACTGAAACATGGTCGACGGCCTTGATCCCACCGAAGGAAATCGAGATGTCGCGCATCTCGACCAATGGCGGTGCGCCTGAACCGCGCCCAGTGCCGGAAAGTCTTTTCTGAGTATCCTGAGCTTGCATCACTTGGCCCCCAGTCGCTTACGGTAAACGATATCGATATAGACGGCCAACACGAGGACGCTGCCGACGACTATGTTCTGAAACGGTGCGTCTACGCCAACCATTGCCATGCCCGATTGCAGCGCCTGCATGATCAATGCGCCAAGGATCGCGCCGTATATGGTGCCGATGCCACCAGACAATGCGGTTCCTCCGATCACTGCAGCGGCAATAACCCGTAGTTCGTCGAGCGTACCAATGTCGTTCGAATGGTTTGCCAGACGGGCCGAGGCGACCACGGCGGATACGGCGCACAGGAAACCCATCAGCGCAAAAATCTTCACAGTCAGCAGCCGAGTGTTGATGCCCGAAAGCTCTGCCGCATCCGGGTTGCCGCCAGTAGCAAAGATGTATCGGCCGAACTTGGTTTTCCGCGCCACAATTGTCAGCGTGACGGCCACGATGATTAGGATGAGTACAGAAATCGGTATGCCGTATCCGACGACCAGCCCCTCTGGCATTGTCTCTCCGCGCGCTTCGAACATGCGTTGCAGCCGGCGCGTCGGAATGGCGTAACTGTTTACGATGTAAACGTACCCAAGGATGGCAATTGCGATTATCCCGGCCAGAGTGGCCTCGGCCCAAACAGGTTTCACAGGGAAGCCATGTGCCGCTTTTGCGCGTCGGCCACTCCACAAAGCCCAGATGGCAACCGCAGTAGCGAAAAGCCCAAACAGCCAGCTTGTCGTCGTTCCCAACGTACCGTTGGTCCCGCCAAACATCAGGAATGTACTATCCAGAGGACCAATCGTCTGGCCGCTGGTCAAATACCACGCCACGTTTCGCCAAACCAGAAATCCACCAAGCGTGACAATGAAGGCCGGTATCGTCAGGTAGCCAACCATCCAGCCATGAAACGCACCAATCAGCGTGCCGACAAACAGCCCGACTACAATGGTGATCGCCCAAGTTGCAGGATTGTTCAATCCCATCCCAAGTATTTGCGGCAAAAGCTCGGTTTGCGTCATTGCCATTACGGCTGAGGTTGTTGCCAGCAGCGCTCCTACCGACAAGTCGATGTGGCGAGTGACGATAATGAACACCATTCCGCACGCCATAATGGCCACTGAAACCGTCTGGATGGAGAGATTGAACAGGTTCCGAGGCGTCAAGAACCGTCCGTCCGTGAAGATGTTGAACCCGATACACAGGATGACAAACGCGCCGATCATTCCCAAAAGTCGCATGTCCAGTTCCAGTTGCTGGAACAGGCTGGGTTTCGCTTTTTCAGGTATCGGCTGAGACGAAGTTTCGGTCATTTCCGATCTTTCATATTCAGCATTTGCCCCAGGCCCAGACTAAGAGGCCCAGGGCTGAGTGGTTTAGTTACAAGGGGCAGGTCCGTTTTCAACGCCTTGGCAAAGATCTTCCAGCGGGATCCATCCGGCATCAACAACCACGGACAAGTTGTCCTTAGTTATTGGAACAGGCGCCAGGAAAACCGAGTTCATCTCGGTCCCACCCGGTGATGTCCAGCTAACTGCGCCTTCGACATCAGCAGGGCTTGTACCACCGCTCAATGTGACAGCGATTTCGCCAGCGGCCTTTCCGAGTTCGCGAGCATCCTTCCAAACCGAAACCGTCTGCGTACCCAGTGCGACACGGTTCAATGCTGCGTGGTCGCCGTCCTGACCGGAAACCGGAATGCCTTCCATGCCCTGTGCGGTCAGCGCAGCAACAACACCGCCTGCAGTACCGTCATTCGACGCAACGACTGCATCCACGTTGTTCTCGTTCGCGGTCAGGATTTGTTCCATGTTCCGCTGCGCGTTCGCCGGTAACCAGCCATCCGTATAAGCCTCACCAACGATTACTATGTCACCGCTGTCAACAGCTGCGCCGATGATCTCTTGCTGACCACCCCGCAGGAAGTCCGCATTTGGATCCGTGGGAGAGCCTTTGATCATGACATAATTGCCTTTCGGCATGGCCTCAAATACAGCGCGGGCCTGCATTCTGCCGACTTCGACATTGTCGAAGGTCAGATAAAATGCTCGGTCGTCTTCGATCAGGCGGTCATAGGCAATCACAGGGATACCTTCGTCCGCCGCAGCCTGAACCGCTGGCCCGATGGCCTGCGCGTCCTGCGCCAGAATGATCAGCGCGTCCACGCCTTGGGCGATCAGGCTTTCAATGTCCGACAGCTGCTTTGCCGACGATGATTGGGCGTCTGCCGAAATGTACTCGGCACCGCCAGCTTCAAGTGCCGATTTTATGGCCGCCTCATCCGTTTTCCAACGTTCTTCCTGAAAGTTCGACCAGCTTACGCCGACCACTGGCTCTGCGAATGCGGTCGAAGCCAACAAAGTGGCCACAGCCGAAAAGCTGAGAATTCTTTTCATGATTTCCTCCCATTTGCCGAGCCATCGCATTTCGATTCGCGGCTCTCACAAATTTCAATACCATATTTATTTCAGTCGGTAAAATATTTACTCTACAAGAGGCAGTCAAATTCAAATAGATTGGACCAACAGCAAGATTCGCGAGGACAAAATGCTGAAAAGCAAAGCCTCTCCGGTTTCTTTGGAACAAAGAAATACGACCCGCATACGGGTATTGGAGCACATCAGAGCCAAGGGGTCCGTCTCGCGGATCGATATTGCATCCGCCTTGCAAACCAGCCCTGCGACCGTCACCGCAGCCACGGCTGATCTCATCTCGGCCGGGTTGGTCAAAGAGACTGAAAGCCAGGCACAGTCCAAGTCGGGAAAGAGAGGCAGACCCAGAGTATTGCTGCAATTGGACGGCCAGATGCACCTTGTGGCCGGCCTCAAAGTAGCTCGGCAAGTAATCTCAGTTATCTTGGTCGACTTTGAAGGTAACGAAGTCGCATCCCATAAATATGCTCTGGATCAAGCCAGAATGTCGCCGCAAAAATTTGTATCGGCGATCCGCGAAGCTCTTGAAGAGACCTGCAGTCAGATCGACCGTTCCGTCGCACATTTGGCAGGTGTTTCTATCGGGGTGGCCGGACTGGTCGACGCAAACAGGAATTTTGTCCACTGGTCTTCTTCAATTACCGAGAGAAATATTGACTTCAGCCACCTGCTTTCAAATAAACTGCCCTGCCCCGCATTCGTTGACAACGATGCCAATCTTGTCGCCAAGGCCGAACAGCTTTTTGGCCTGGGCAAGGGTTTAGAGAACTTCCTCGTCGTTACGATCGAACACGGTGTTGGCCTTGGCATCGTATTGGACGGCAAACTATACCGTGGAGAACGAGGCTGTGGCGCTGAGTTTGGGCACACCAAAGTTCAGCTTGACGGGGCCCTTTGCCAATGCGGTCAACGCGGGTGTCTTGAAGCCTATGTGGGTGACTATGCCCTGCTCCGTGAGATGACAGTCACCGGTCATACCAACGACATGGAATCCGTTTCCGAAATACATGACCGCGCCAACTCAGGCGACGACAGAGCTTCGTCGGTGCTTGCCCGCGCAGGTCAGATGTTTGGCCTCGGAATTTCCAACCTGATCAACTTGTTTGACCCAGAGTGCATTATCGTCTCGGGGGCACAAATGAGCTTTGAACATTTGTGTTCCAGCGAAGTTATGACCCGCATTCGGAACGGCGTTGTGAATGTCGATGCACCTTTGCCCCAGATCAAAGTTCATCACTGGGGCGACATGATGTGGGCTAAAGGGGCAGCAGCCTATGGAATTGAGCAAGTCTCGATTCTAAAGGTCAAGGAGCTGACGTCGAATGCGCCTTGAGTTTGCGATAATTGCGGCTTTGGCCACAGTTGCGAATGCGGGCGCTGATACTCCTGAATTTGAAAAGATGGATGTGCCAAGACACGTCTATGATGGCGGGTGGGAGCATTTTGTCGGCGGTGGTGTGGCCGTTTTCGATTGCAATGGGGACTCGCTGCCAGAACTCTTTTTGGCTGGCGGTTCCAACCGGTCTCAACTGTTCATCAATACCTCGAAGGAACAGATAGCATTTCAGGCAAAGACGCCTGAAGATCTTTCGCTGGCCGGTGTGTCCGGCACCTACCCTCTTGATGTTGATAGCGACGGCGTAATGGATCTGGCGATTTTGCGTGTTGGCCCAGACCTGCTTCTTCGGGGCCATCACGACTGCCAATTCAGCCCTTTCACTGAACTCGGGTTTCAGTCCGAGGATCACTGGACCACAGGGTTCTCGGCAACATGGGAAAGCGGGCAAACGTTACCGACCTTGGCGTTTGGCACCTATGTTGATCGGTTTGATCCCGAAGGTCCTTTTGAATCCTGCGGACCAACCCTTTTGTACCGCCCAGAAGGCGACTTGTATCACGAGCCACTGCATCTTGAGCCCGGCTACTGCTCACTTTCTATTTTGTTTTCGGACTGGGCTCGAACTGGCCGCGCTGATCTTCGCATCAGCAATGACCGTCACTACTATGTTCGCGGCGGTCACGAGCAGTTATGGGCGATGGAGCCTGAGCCTCGGCAATACTCGGAAGACGAAGGCTGGCTTCCATTTTCGATCTGGGGAATGGGGATCGCCTCTCGCGACCTTACAGGAGATGGATTTCCCGAAGTTTATCTGACTTCGATGGGTGACCAGAAACTCCAGATTTTTGACCCAGTGACAAACGGACCGACCTGGCGCGATACAACTTACGATAAGGGTACGACCGCTCATAGACCGCATCTCGGTGGAGACGGAAGGCCATCCACCGGGTGGCACGCACAGTTTGGCGACGTCAACAACGACGGCCGGGACGATATATTCGTGGCCAAGGGAAACGTAGAACAGATGCCCGATGCGGCTCTGAACGATCCCAATAACCTACTACTACAGAACTCCGACGGTCAGTTTATTGAAGCTGCAGCAGATGCCGGTGCTGCTTCGATGGCTAAGTCTCGTGGCGCGGCGCTTGCTGACCTGAACAACGATGGGAAGCTGGATCTGGTGGTCGTCAACCGAGGTTCTGAGCTCGAAGTCAGTCAGAACACTTCACCAGGTGGAGATTGGCTCTTGCTGGATGTCGCTCAGGATCAATCCAATCGCGCAGCAATTGGTGGATTTATTGAGGTTATAACTTCGCAAGGCGGTCAGACCCGCGAACTTACAGTCGGCGGCGGCCACGCAGGTGGTATCGCCGGTTTTCATCATTTTGGACTTGGGAAGGAAGACAAGGCGAAGGTTCGAATGATCTGGCCGGATGGAGCGAAAAGCGAGTGGCGGGAATACCCCTCCAACCAAATCATCCGAATTCGACGCTGATTACTTGTCGACCGGCAGCCCGCTTGGAACTTGGTCAGGTACACCTAGTCGCTGCGCCGGATCCTCAAGACTTTTAAGAAAACTGAGAAGAGCGTCAATTTCCTGATCCGTCAGGCTTACTTTCGACAAGCTGTTGCTTTTGGCAATCGCACCCAAGTTCTGATTATCCGACATTGCTCTTTGGTCGTCAAAGCCGGGGAAGTCCGGCAAGGTGGCCCTCTCGATCGAGTAGTTTCGCAAGGACGCTACCGGGTCCAGATGGTGGCGCACAATATCTTCAAGGTCGGCATAAGCTCCGTTATGTCCGTACGGAGCAGTTAGGGTCACGTTGCGCAAAGATGGCGTGCGGAAAGCAAACGCGTCGTCGGGATCACCGGTCACGCGAAGACGCCCGTCGTCCCTGACATGGTTTTCAAATCGCGCCGCCTTTCCCGGGCCGATCTGCGGCATTGCAATCGAATGAAACTTGTGATCGGTCTGGAACCAGCCCGAGTGGCAGTTGCTGCAACCAGCTTTTCCATAAAACAAGCCCATCCCAATCTCGGCTTCTTCTGAAAGCGCGGCCTCACCTCGCATCGCGCGATCGAACGGGCTGTTATCCGCACGCCACTCGAATGCGATAAAGTCCGCGATTACATTGGCAATTGCCGTGAACGTAATTCCATCATCCGGCGCTAAGTCCTCAAACCTCTGCTCGTACTCTGGAATGGCCGCAACACGTTCTGCAATCAGATCCCACGCACCGCCTTGCTGTGTTAGAAATCCGAGGCGAACCGCTTTGCTCACGTCATTCTCAGAATAGTGACCCGCCATTTCGTCTGGCGACAAAACCGGGAACATGGCCTGTGCGGCCAGCGCTGAATTGAAACCAGACCGCATATGAGTACCCAACGGGGTTCTGATACCATCAGGTTGCGTTGGGTCTGCCTCTAGTCGCCCATCGTGGAAAAACGTCGTGAACTCAGTGGCTCCGAGGTTCCAAAGCCCTGGTGAGTTTCGAGGAATACGTTGTTCCGGGGTGTTCTCTGGGTCCAATGTCCGCTCTGGACCCAACCCAATTCCCCCTTCCCCGATACCAAGGGAAACACCGTCGGACGTGCCAAGCCTGGGATGATGACAGGTCGCGCAGCTGATATTCTTGTTGCCAGACAAGATCGGGTCATAAAACAGCAAACGCCCCAGCTCAGCACTTGCAAAGTCGGGTTCGAGGAACTCCGGCAAAGGACCAAGCGATTGGGCACCCGCGCCACCCACCACAGAGATTGCTAATCCGAAAGCCAAGAATAGCGAAACTGCTCTCATGTCATTCCTCAGAAACTTCTAGATTAAGTTCCTGCCGGTACGGATTCTCCGGAGTATAGATGATTGAAGGAAACGACGAGGTATTCGGTGCGTTGGGATAACCCGATGGCTCGAAACACACTCCATGCGAAGCGCGACGCGGTTTTGTCATCTCATAGCCCGAATAGACCTGTGCTCCGGGTTGGTCTGAGTAGACGGTCAACGCAAGGCCAGAGAGTGAAGTGATTTCCGCCACCAGAGTTTTTGGGTCGCGATCATGATCAAAACAGAAATAGTGATCGATCCCTTCCGAAACACTGCCAATCGTATTGGCCGTTGAAAAATCCAACCCGTTTTCGTTGGTCGCAAGCACTCTGCCCGACGGAACACCCTGATCGTCGATTTCCAGATACCAATTTGAAGCGAGTTTCAGCTTATGCTCGTCTATGCCTCCTGCAGCACCCAAAGTGTAGTAGTTATGCTGCGCAATGCTAATCGGCGTCGGCCGATCAGGCTGTGCAGATATTGAATAGACCAAGCGTTGACCCTGTAGGCAGATCCTGACCTCGAAGCTGATCTCCCCTGGAAAGCCGCCCTCCCCGTCGCGAGAAACATAGCTCAGAAAGACTTCATTCTGTGCAATCTGTTTGAGGTCCCAAAACTGCTTAGACAGCCCATCGTCGCCGCCATGTAGGGTGTTTTTTCCCTCGTTGGCGTTCAGTTCAAAACTAGCGCCCTCCAAGTCAAACTTCGCGCCGCTGATCCGGTTGGCAACACGCCCTACAATTGCGCCTAGGTAACGCGTATCGGTGAGATACGCAGTTGGATCGTCAAACCCAAGGATGAGCGGCACGTCCTTGTACCACCAACCCTGCGTGATCGCCCCATAGTTCAAAACCGAAACGCGCATATTCCCATCGGTAAGAATAGCTGTTTCAATCTGATAGGGCTTACCCGTTTCTAGCTTCATCTTAATGCCAGCGGCGCAAGCGCCTGATAGAATTGCCTATATCTCCGGTATTCGTTTTCGTAGGCATCAATCAGGTCGCCTCGTGGTTCAATGCGTTCCCGAATTTCCGGCGGCGTCATAACTTGCGCCGGTTCAGCGCCGTTGACAGCACATATCGCGAGTCGCGCAGCGCCCAAAGCGGCACCGAATTCGCTGCCTTTTGGCATTTCCAGTGGAACTTGCAAAACAGTAGCTAAGGTTTCCAGCCAGAACTGAGATCGTGCACCTCCCCCTACTGCCATAAGGCTATTTGGCTGGGTTCCGGTGCTCTTCAGTGCTTCCAGGCAATCTCTCATTCCAAAAGAAACACCCTCCATTACAGACTGGGTCAACTCAGCGGGCTCCGACGAGATGTCCACACCCAAAAACGCGCCACGAATATGGCTATTGTTATGCGGCGTCCGTTCTCCTGACAGATATGGCAGGAACGTGATCGCAGAAGGTCCGTTCAATTTTCCCGGCATAGATGCAGCGAGTCTTTCCACAGGTTCACCCAAATTGCGAGAAAGCCAATTCATGCTGTTCGTTGCTGACAACATGACGCCCATTTGTATCCATCGATCCGGGACTGCGTGGCAAAAGCAGTGCACGGCGGTTTCCGGATCCGGAGCATAGGCTTCCCGCGCAACGAGCAACACACCAGACGTCCCAAGAGAGACAAACCCGGTGCCGTCGTTGATGCTCCCTATACCGCAGGCAGCGGCAGCATTGTCGCCGGCACCACCAGCCACGACAACCGGATTCGAAAGCCCCCAATCCTGTCTCAAACGGACCTTCAACTCTCCACCCCGATCACTGCCCTCAACCAAGCTCGGCATCTGCTCGGTGCGCATGTGACCTATGGCTAGTGCCTTTTCTGACCACTGCCGAGTGTCAACGTCCAGCCAGGATGTTCCTGCGCTGTCTGACATGTCCGAAACATATTCGCCAGTCAGCCAAAACCGCAAATAATCTTTCGGCAGCAATACCTTGCCCACCTTTGAGAATACATCGGGCTCATTCGCGCGCAACCATTCGAGTTTCGGCGCCGTAAACCCCGGGAATACGATGTTTCCCGATATTGCGCGCATCTCTGGTGTTTGATCTAGTGTCCGCGCTTCGTCGGCTGACCGAGTATCATTCCAAAGAATACAGGGCCTCAATATTTCGCCATCAGGATCCAGTAGTGTAGCGCCGTGCATGTGTCCGCTTAGGCCAATACCTCGCAATTTTGAGAACGCTTGCCGGTTGCCGACGCGAAGCTTCCCAACAACCTCTTCGCAAGCGTTGGTCCAATCCAAAGGATCCTGCTCAGACCAACTAGGCTTGGGTGTCGAAGTGGAAATGCTGACTTCGGCATCACCGACAACGTGTCCTGTGTCATCTACCAGAATCCCGCGGAGACCTGACGTTCCCAAATCCAAGCCCAGATACATTGAGCACCACCTGTCTAAATATTTTAATGGCTAAAATTTATTGAAACAGGGATCTTGTCAAGGCTCCGTAAAAGGAGTGCCCTCCAATCGTATCTGGATCAGAAAACACGAACGCGACGTCCTTCGATACCCTGGACAGCCAAAAGAAAGACTGAGCAAGAGTTGGGTAAAATCGTCTGACCGAACATGGCGCAAACCTCTTAGAAAAGCCTCTTTGGCAAGAGGCAAGGTCTAAGCGAGTATTTCTCCAGTTTGACCGACAGCTAGCGTTCCACCATTAATCACTTCGACATAGACGCCCATATCCATATGGCCCATCAATTTCCGAATAAGGTAGGGTATTTTCAAGTCGCGCTCGGCCGTTTTCGGGTTCACTTCAGTTGCTGCACACCTTTTCGTACGCGAGAGTATCTTCAACTCGACATCGCCAAATCTTAAAACTGATCCAACTGCATCCAGCTCAGTAAACGAAGGTAATCCGTCTATCTCAATATTCGCTCGGAAGCGCGCCGGGTGGATTTCTGCGTTCAGTTGTTCGCCCAACTTTTTCACAGAGGGTAGATTCAAAACGGAAATCGCGTTCATCATTTGCGGTGATACAACAGATACATCTGTAAACCTATGAGGAGTGGAAGAGACAAACTTTGGCAGCTCAGGATCTTTTAAATCGATCTCCGAAGAAAGGAACTCTGCTGCCTTCTCCCGATCTTCAGACGCTCGCATATCAAAGCGTCGTATCTTTCCGTTCGCATTGATCTCAAGTGCCTGGGACTTAATTTCAAAATCGGTCTGAATGCCTGCCAGTGCAGCCTCATTCAACAAAACGACAAAACGATCTTTCGGCAGTGGCGTTGGGTTCTGCATGTCGAAACCGGAGTTGTAGCGAGCAAATCCGAACAGGCGATCGCCCGGAATGCCATCTCCTGCTCGCAGCGTCACAGTGCGCATAGGCTCGGAACTCAAGCCTTTTATAGGGTAGCGGTTCAATCGGACGATGGAGAGATTGCTCATACGTCTGCACCTGACCAAAAAGAGTTATGCACGGTCCCGAACTGTCCGCACTGTTTGACGCTATCTCGAATTCTCAAAGGTATCGACCAAATAATAATTGAGCGCTTCACAAGCGGGTTAGCTGAACCTGTTGGCTGCATGACGGCTGCGCCCATTTAAGTCGATATGACCATTCGATACCTCGCTGCCGAAAATACATTCGCCTCAAAGTCAATGAGTAATTTCTTTATGATTCAATAACTAAGAGAAAAAACTGGCTATCTCTTCCGATTTCTTGAGGTACGAACCTCAAAAATATCTGGACTTGAGGTGCGTACCTCAAATAGCCTTGGATGTATGCCGCGATTCGCACATCCTCGATTGACGGCGCAAAAAGGGAGGAATGGATGACTTACACAAAACTGGCCTCGACCAGCGCAATAGTCCTTGCCGCTACTACTCTTTCTACCAAGGCAAATGCTGAAGATCTGACGCTCTGTTGGGCTGCATGGGACCCGGCCAACGCGCTTGTTGAGCTATCAAAAGAATTTGAAGCAGAATCCGGCCACACCATGAACTTCGAATTTGTTCCTTGGCCAAATTTTGCGGACCGGATGCTGAACGAGCTGAATTCTGGGGGTAAGCTCTGCGACCTACTGATCGGTGACAGCCAATGGATTGGCGGTGGCGCTGAGAATGGTCATTATGTCCAGCTGAACGAGTTCTTTGATGCTGAAGGCATCAGCATGGACGATTTCGCGCCGGCCACTGTTTACGCTTACTCGACCTGGCCTAAGGGCACACCAAATTACTACGCGCTGCCTGCGATGGGCGATGCAAACGGCTGGTTCTATCGCAAGGACTGGTTCGAAAACCCCGAAATCCAAGCCGCATACAAAGAAGCAACTGGTCAGGACCTTCGTGAACCTCAGTCTCAGAAAGAATTGCTGCAGATTGCGCAGTTCTTCCAAGGTCGTGAAATCGACGGCAAGACAGTCTATGGCGCCGCAATTTTTACCGAGCGCGGCTCGGAAGGGATCACCATGGGTGTGACCGGAGCGCTGTATCCTTGGGGCTTCAAATATGAAAACACCCCGGGCTCATATGACATGGAAGGCGCGGTAAACTCTCCCGAAGCGGTTGAGGCACTGGAATTCTACAAGGAGTTCTACAAAACGGCGACGCCTCCGGGATATACCAACTCTTACATGGGTGAGAGCTTGGACGCCTTTAAGTCCGGTCAGGTCGCCATGGCTATGAACTGGTTTGCGTTCTTCCCTGGTCTTTATGCCGACCCCAATACTGGCGGTGACAAGATCGACTTCTTCGTGAACCCACCACAAAATCAGGCAGGTTCGACACTGGGCGGACAAGGTATTTCTGTCGTCAGCTACTCTGACAAACAGGACGCCGCACTTGAGTACATTAAGTGGTTTGCACAGCCGGAAGTTCAGGCCAAATGGTGGGAGCTCGGCGGCTACTCGGCGCATAACTCCGTACTGGAAGATCCTGGTTTCGTAGACAGCCAACCGTTTGCCGGCGACTTCCTTGAAGCAATGGGCGGTGTACAGGATTTCTGGCAAGAGCCTGCCTATGCGGAACTGCTGCTGGCAATGCAGAAGCGCATCCACGACTACGTGGTTGCCGACCAAGGTACAGCTCAAGAAGCGCTTGATCTTCTAATCGAAGATTGGACGGAAGTCTTTGAAGACGAAGGCAAGCTGTAGTCCGACGCAGACAGGAGCGGGTGCAAACCCGCTCCACCTTCACCCGTGAGTCCTAAACCAACAAGAACTGGCAAAGAGATGTCTGACAGGACAATAGATCGCGTTGCGCAGGCAACGCCCGAGCGAGTTGCGCGAAAAATCCGAGGATTATCCGACCGCGCGATCGCCTGGATTTTCATCTCCCCAACGATCTTTCTTTTGCTGGCGATCAACATCTTTCCGTTGATCTGGACCATCCAATTGAGCTTTACCAACTACAAGGCCAACCGGATCGGGCGTGAAGTCAAAGATGTCGGCCTCAGGAATTACGAGCGTATCCTGACGGACTCGGACACCTGGCTAAATATGCAGGCGACGGCGCATTTCCTGTTCTGGACGATCTTTTTCCAGGTCCTGATCGGGTTTACTCTGGCGTGGTTGATCAACAAGAAATTCAAGGGCAACGATCTTTGGACCACGATTATCGTGCTGCCAATGATGCTGTCCCCGGCGGTTGTCGGGAACTTCTGGAAGTTCCTGTATCAACCTCAAATCGGACTGTTTAACTACATCGTGTCCTGGTTTACCGGCAAGGACCCGTCGAGCTTTGAAATGCTGGGATCCGTGACGTTGGCTCCGTGGGCGATCGTGATCGTCGACACCTGGATGTGGACCCCCTTCGTGATGCTGATCTGTCTGGCCGGTCTGCGCAGCATTCCCGACTACATCTACGAGGCGGCTGAAATCGACAGGGCCAGCAAGCTGCGACAGTTCTTTACGATTACCATCCCGATGGTGCTACCGTTCCTGATGCTGGCCGTGCTGTTTCGAGGCATAGAGAACTTCAAGATGTTCGACCTGGTTGTTCAGCTAACCGGCGGAGGCCCCGGTTCTGTAACGGAACTCACTTCGATCAACCTGAAACGCGAAGCCTTTGAGAAATGGCGTACGGGCTATGCCTCGGCCTATGCGATCATCCTTTTCGTCACCGTGTTCGGCCTCGCGTCGATCTACGTCAAAGCCCTGAACAAGGTGAAACAGAGATGAGCAGTTTTTCCGTCACCGAACCTTCGAACCGGTCCAAGTGGATCGCAGGCTTCCTGGTAATTACTTATGCGCTGATCACGATGATCCCGCTGGTTTGGATTTTGCTGACTGGCTTCAAGTCCCCGGCCGATGCGATCAGTTACCCACCCAAAGTGGTCTTTGACCCAACACTTGAAGGTTACGTCAACCTGTTCACCACACGAACACGGCAAACGCAGGAATTTCTGGAAGCAAACCCACCGCAGAACTGGGCCGATGAGATCGTGCGCCAATACGACATGGTGATTGTCGGGCCATCCAAGTTCGGGGAACGCTTTATGAATTCGGTGATCATCGGATTTGGCTCAACGTTCTTGAGTATCTTCCTTGGCACGCTGGCCGCGTATGCCTTCAGCAGGTTTAAAGTACCGCTCAAAGACGACCTTCTATTTTTCATCCTCAGCACAAGGATGATGCCCCCGGTCGCCGTCGCCATTCCAATATTCCTGATGTTCAGAAACCTTGGTCTCAGCGACACGCATTTGGGAATGATCCTGCTGTATACGGGCGTGAATATTTCCTTGGCGGTTTGGTTGCTGAAGGGTTTCATCGACGAAATCCCAAGAGAGTACGAAGAGGCCGCCCTCATAGATGGCTACACGAGATTTCAGGCGTTCTATAAAGTGGTGCTGCCGCAAGCCGCAACCGGCATAGCCTCAACAGCTATCTTTTGCCTGATCTTCGCCTGGAATGAGTACGCGTTTGCCGTGCTGCTGACATCCGCGAATGCGCAGACTGCACCACCGTTCATCCCGACCATTATTGGTATTGGGGGCCTGGACTGGCCTGCTGTGGCGGCAGGTGCCACGATCTTCCTGATCCCCGTCATGATTTTCACCATCCTGATGCGCAAACATTTGCTGCGTGGGATCACATTCGGAGCCGTGCGCAAATGAGCGATTTTCTAACCGGATTGATGCGGCTCCGCCGCGGCCCGTGGGAGATGGTCGCAACCATCCTTATCGCACTGGGAGTCTTCATGCTGATGCAACCCTTTGTCCTTTGGGCCTTCACCTATTCCTTCATCGTCACGCTGATCGGAACCGTCATGTTCATCATCGTCAGTCATTTCCCGGAGTAGAAATGGCCCAGATCGTAGTCAAAAACGTAAGAAAGATGTTTGGCGATTTCACGGCTGTCCGCGAAAGCTCGTTCACGATTGAGGACGGTGAGTTTTTCATGCTGCTCGGGCCATCCGGCTGCGGAAAGACGACGACGCTGCGGATGATAGCTGGATTGGAACTTCCAACATCGGGTGAAATCTATCTGGACGGTGAAGAGATCAGCCAGCGGCCACCGTCGGAGCGGGACATTGCCTTCGTGTTCCAAATGTTCGCGCTGTATCCCCACATGAACGTGCGCAAGAATATCAGCTACCCCCTGATATCGCAGGGCATGCCGCGTGCTGCTGTCAAAGCCAAAGTAGAGGAAGTCGCGGGAATTCTGGGGATCAACGACATCCTCGATAGCCCAGTAGGTGGGCTTTCGGGCGGCGATAGACAGCGCGTAGCGCTTGGACGCGCGATTGTTCGCGAACCCAAGGCATTCATGATGGACGAACCTCTTGGTGCCCTGGATGCCGAATTTCGCGAGCACATGGCCGAAGAACTGCGGGCACTTCATGATCGCATGGGCGCGACCACTGTTTACGTGACACATGATCAGTTGGAAGCCATGCAAATGGGCGACAAAATCGTTGTGATGAACAACGCTGTGATCGAGCAATTCGGTACACCCCAGGAAATCTACGACAAACCAGCTACGATGTTCGTTGCGGATTTTATCGGGTCTCCTTCGATGAACTTCCTGCCGTTTGAGGGAAAGGTCGAGCCTGGTTCGGAAATGGTTCGGCTGAATGGCCATGACGAAGCCGTGCCGAGGCTGATGGAAGGGGCGGAAGGTGACTTGGTTTTTGGCGTTCGCCCCGAGCATGTTTTTCTGTCGGATGGGAGCGAATACCGGGCCAGAGTCTTGGCCGCAGAATACTTGGGGACCACCCAAATCGTTACACTGCAAAGCCCGAACGGTGAACTTAAAGCGCGAATTGATGCACGCGAAGTCGTTAATCCCGGCGAGTCAGTGGGGTTACAGTTCCGCTCACCTGCTGTAACCCTTTTTGAAAAATCCACCGGACGCGCGTTGAGGTCCGCTCTGAACGACGAGGTACTAAGCAATGGCTGAAGTCGTGTTGGAGAATATCTCAAAGTCCTTCGGCAATCTTAAAGCGGTGGATGATATCTCGATGACGATCCCCAACGGTGCCTTTGTGGTGTTGTTGGGCCCGACTGGCGCGGGAAAAACAACGACGCTGAGATTGATATCCGGACTCGAGAAACTGGATTCAGGAACTGTGCACATAGCCGGGCGTGACGTTGGAATAGACACTCCCGCTCAGCGCGATGTAGCGATGGTCTTCCAGCAATACTCGCTGTACCCGCATATGACAGTGCGGGAAAACCTGTCCTTCCCTCTGCGGTCGCCGATCCTGAAGACCCCAGAGGACGAGATCACCAGGAAGGTTAATGAGGTCTCGGAGATTCTCCAGATCCCGCACAAACTGGATAACAAAGCCACTGAACTGTCTGGCGGTGAAATGCAGCGCGTTTCAATTGGACGAGCGCTGGTGCGTGATCCCCAAATCTTCCTGATGGATGAACCGCTCAGTTCTTTGGACGCCAAGCTTCGGGCGGATTTGCGGGTCGAGTTGAAAAGGATTCAGGCCGATCTGGGGTCAACCTTGCTCTACGTGACCCATGATCAGGTCGAAGCCATGACAATGGCGACGCATATCGGCGTTTTGGAGAACGGCCGGTTGGTTCAGTACGGAACACCGCGGGACATTTATGAAAACCCGGGCAGTGTTTACGTAGCCAGCCGATTGGGTCTGCCGCGGATAAATATCCTGCCGTCCGGGTTGTTCGAAGGCGATCACAAAGGCCCGCAGATTGGCCTACGCCCGGAAAACATCATTGAAGGCGAAGGCAGTGAAGCGCGTGTCATACGTGCTGAGCATCTGGGGGATCAAACGCGGTTGCACCTGGACTTAAACGATCACCCGGTTGTGACCTTGATTGATGTCCATCAGGATTATCCATCTGGAAAAGTTATAAAAATCCGCCCCCACAACCCTTTGTATTTTGACGCGTCCGGCGCGCGAGTGAATTAAGGAGCAAAATCATGGCCCAGTTCCTCAACACAAAAGAAACTCTGGTGACAGAGGCGATAGACGGCCTTCTGGCCTCCTCCGGAGGGCAACTTACCCGGCTGGACGGATACCCACACATCAAGGTGATTTTCAGGTCGGATTGGGACAAGTCGAAGGTCGCCTTGGTGTCCGGCGGAGGATCTGGCCACGAACCCGCCCATGCAGGTTTTGTTGGCCCCGGTATGTTGACAGCAGCGGTGTGCGGCGAAGTGTTTGCTTCCCCGTCGGTAGAGGCGGTACTGGCGGGCATTCTTGCGGTTACGGGTGAGGCTGGGTGTTTGCTTATCGTGAAGAATTACACCGGTGATCGGTTGAACTTTGGACTGGCGGCTGAACGCGCCCGTGCATTGGGCCGCAAGGTAGAGATGGTTGTTGTTGATGATGACATCGCCCTGCCCGACCTTCCGCAACCACGTGGCGTGGCAGGTACGTTGTTCGTGCACAAAATCGCCGGAGCGCTCGCTGAAAGCAGTGCTGACCTAGACACCGTTACCAAAGCAGCAACAAGCACTATAGAAAAGGTTGTCAGCATCGGTATGAGCCTTGACACCTGTACCGTTCCGGGATCTCCAAAGGAAGACCGGATCGCACCCGGCAAAGCGGAGCTCGGCTTAGGCATCCACGGCGAGCCCGGTGTACAGCAAGTCGAGTTCTCAAATGCTGTATCGGCCATGTCCACAGTGGTGGAGAAGCTGAAGCAAAGGGTGGGTTCTGGGGATTGTGTGGCGTTGGTCAACAACCTTGGGTCGACAACTCCGCTAGAAATGGCTGTCCTCACGCACGCCTTGTCCGAGACTGGTATTGCCCATCACATCATCGGCCCAGCGCCAATGATGACATCGCTGGATATGCACGGGTTTTCTGTTTCTATTCTGCCTGTAGATCAGGACGATTTAGCGGCACTTGAAGCTCCTGTTGATCTGGCGGCTTGGCCCGGTGTCAATTCCATCGACCCGATAAAAGTAGCGCCTTTGCCTGATGGCCTGACCCCTATCGATCCAATTCCTTCGAACAATCCCGCCACAAGGGAGACGATCACCCGATTGTCTGAACTGCTCATCAACGCCGAGAAGAACCTGAACGAGCTGGACGCGAAATCCGGAGATGGCGATACAGGAAGCACGTTGGCGACGGCCGCTAGAGCGTTGCAAAGTAGCCTTGACCGAATGCCGCTCGCTGATCTGACACAACTGTTTCCGGCGTTGGGCAATGAGTTAAGCCAGACAATGGGTGGTTCTTCCGGCGTGATACTCGCTATTTTTTTCAACGCGGCTGGAGATGCCTCTGCGAGCGGGGCTTCGGTACCGAAGTCTCTGGTCGAAGGTCTGAATCGCGTCAGCCAGGTTGGGGGTGCCAAGGTAGGTGACAGGACAATGATTGACGCCCTGGCACCGGCACTTGCCGCTCTGCCATCTGGTCTGGCGCATGCGGCCGAGGCTGCCCGCGAAGGCGCGAACAACACCGCGAATATTCGACGTGCGAAGGCAGGCCGCGCAGCTTATGTTCCCGAAGAAAACCTAGTTGGTCATAACGATCCTGGCGCTGAGGCCGTTGCTTTGTTGTTTGAGGGCTTAGCGCGGGAGATTGAGGGTTGAAAAACACGTGGAAGACCAAAAACAAAAACTAGAATTGGTTAAAAAGCCAACCGTCAATGACATCGCGCGCGTAGCGGGTGTCAGCCTGGCGACTGTTGACCGGGTCTTGAACAGGCGCCCCGGCGTACGGGCCGTAACCGTACAGAAAGTACAAAAGGCGATTGATGAGCTGGGGTATGTGCGAGACACGGCCGCAGCAAACCTTGCACGAAACCGTGTCTACAATTTCCTCTTTATTCTGCCGGAAACGGACAACGAGTTTGTGGATGCAATCAGCAGTCAGATCGCAGAACAATCCCGCGACCAATTTATCGAGAGGACCCGCGTTGCGATAAAGAAAGTTGCTCCGTTTGAGCCGCAGGATATCGTTAACATTCTGGATACTGTCGACAGTTTGGAGGTTGACGGAGTCGCCGTTTTCGGACCCGAAACGCCTTCTGTCCGCGACGCCGTAAAAAGGCTGAGAGACAAAGGCGTTCCGGTGGTTGCGTTGGTGTCTGACTTGCCGAGTTCCGAGCGAGACCACTTTGTAGGAATTGATAACGTTTCGGCAGGGCGAACCGCCGCTCAGCTGATGGGACGATTTGTGCATCGCGACGGCAAGGTCTTGGTACTTACAGGATCCCGTTTGGCACGTGACCACCTAGAGCGTCGTCAAGGCTTTGATCTAGTTGTGGCTGAGGAATTCCCACACCTCGAAGTCGTAGCGTCTGTCGAGGGCCGGGATGACCCGGATCTGATTTACAAGATGATGCCCGAGATCTTTGACACCTACCCGGATCTGGTTGGAATTTATTCCTCAGCAGCAGGCAATGCAGGCCTGATTCAATTTCTTTCCGAGAACAAGCTCAGCAAAGATCTGGTGATCATAGCTCATGAGCTTACTCCGCTCAGTCGTGAGGCGCTTACGCTCGGTACATTTGACGCTCTTATCTCGCAAGACACCGGGCATATTGTTCGTTCAGCCGTCCGTCTGCTGCGTGCAACTTCAGACAAAGTACCATTCAACAAAGCCCAGGAACGTATCCGTATCGACATCTATCTGAAGGAAAATTTACCGCCATAGAGGCTTAGGTTTTGGGGAGGAAATTTTATGAAGACAATCAAAGGTCCGGCTTTGTTTCTTGCGCAATTCGCGGGGGACGAAGCGCCGTTCAATTCGTGGGACGCGATCACCAAATGGGCGGCTGACTGTGGATACAAGGGCGTTCAGGTTCCTAGTTGGGATGGCCGGTTGTTCGACCTGGAACAAGCCGCGTCCAGCGCCAGTTATTGTGATGACTTCAAAGGCAAAGCAATGGAAAATGGCGTCGAAGTCACTGAACTTTCAACCCACCTTCAGGGCCAACTTGTGGCCGTTCATCCGGCCTATGACAGCGCGTTTGATGGTTTTGCAGCCGAAAGCGTCAGAGGAAACCCGAAAGCCCGGCAAGAATGGGCGGTAGACCAAGTGAAAAAAGCACTATCTGCTTCAAAAAATTTGGGTATTTCAGCGCATGCGACATTCTCAGGCGCATTGGCATGGCCCTATGTCTATCCTTGGCCGCAGCGCCCTGCTGGTTTGATCGAAACGGCATTCGAAGAGCTTGCTCGTCGTTGGGTGCCAATACTGGATCACGCCGAGGAATGCGGCGTTGACGTCTGTTACGAAATTCACCCAGGTGAGGACCTCCACGACGGCGTGACGTACGAGATGTTTCTTGAACGGACAGGCAATCACCCACGCGCTTGCATGTTGTACGACCCGTCGCACTACGTGCTGCAATGCCTCGACTATCTGGACAATATCGACATCTACAATGATCGGATCCGGATGTTCCATGTCAAAGATGCCGAGTTTAACCCGACCGGCCGACAGGGTGTTTATTCCGGGTATCAAGGCTGGGTCGATCGTGCCGGGCGCTTCCGGTCGCTTGGCGATGGCCAGGTGGATTTCGGGGCGGTCTTTTCAAAAATGGCGGCGAATAACTTTGATGGCTGGGCAGTTGTCGAATGGGAATGCTGCCTCAAACACCCCGAGGATGGAGCGCGTGAAGGCGCGCAGTTCGTGTCCGATCACATCATCCATGTGACCGAGAAAGCCTTTGATGATTTCGCTGATGGAGGTGCAGACGAAGACGCCAATCGAAAAATGCTGGGGATTGAGTGATGGTCACAGGACGCAGTGAAGAAGCCTCGGGCCGCATTCGGCTTGGCATGGTTGGCGGCGGAAACGACGCATTCATAGGCGGCGTTCACCGCATAGCCGCGCGATTGGACGACAAGTTTGAGTTGGTTGCCGGTGCTTTATCTTCGACGCCCGAAAAATCCATTGAAAGTGGGCAGGCATTGGGGCTCGAGCGGGTTTACGAAGACTTCAAACAAATGGCGATCAGGGAAGCTAGGCTGAAGTCTGGGATCGAGGCGGTCTCAATTGTCACGCCAAATCACGTTCACTATGCAGCCGCACGCGAGTTCCTGAAACGCGGTATTCATGTAATTTGTGACAAACCACTCACCTCGACTCTTGCCGATGCCAAAAAACTGGTCAAAGCAGCAGAAAGCGCGAATGCCCTATTCATTTTAACCCACAATTACACGGGCTATCCGATGGTTCGGCAGGCACGTGAAATGGTCGCCAACGGCGATATCGGAAAGATACGCGTGGTTCAGGTTGAATACCCGCAGGACTGGCTGACCGAGCAACAGGATTTCAAACAGGCAGAATGGCGAACCGATCCCGAACGCTCGGGCGCGGGTGGATCAACCGGTGACATCGGGACTCATGCTTACAACCTCGCTTGCTTTGTAACCGGGCTGAAGGCGGAAAGCTTGGCGGCGGACTTGCAGGCCTTTGTGCCGGGGCGCAAGGTCGATGACAACGCGCATGTCTTGCTTCGCTTCGAAGGCGGAGCGCGGGGTATGTTGTGGTCTTCTCAGGTGGCTCCCGGCAATGAAAACGCACTTCGTTTGCGAGTCTATGGCGAAAAAGGTGGACTGGAGTGGTCTCAGGAAGATCCTAACTATCTGTGGTTTACGCCCTACAACGAACCCAAGCGTCTAATCACCCGAAATGGAGCTGGGGCCGGTGATCCTGCCAATAGGTTGAGCAGAGTTCCTCCGGGCCATCCCGAGGGGTATCTGGAAGGGTTCGCGAATATCTATGGGGAGGCTGCGGAGGCGATCCAAGCTTTCCGAAACGGGACTTCACCTGACGCTTCGGTTGTTTATCCAACGGTCCGCGACGGCCTCAATGGCGTTAAGTTTGTAGCCGCGTGTGTGCAAAGCTCTTCAAAAAATGCGGCTTGGGTCAAGTTGGAGTAAAGTCTGGTTGTGCGGATAGAGTGGACATCTTGAAAAACGGTGTGAGTATCTGCCAACAACTGAAGCTCGCACAATCTTTAGATGAACGCTCCGAAACAACAAGCTGCGAGCATCGCTGAACGGGTGTTATGTGAACCACCTTAACGTTGTAGCATCACTCGCCGAGGTCCTTATCATTCGCATCCCCAGCTTCATGAAGCTCTTGCTTTTTCATATGCCGAAAGAATGCAATGTGATTTATGACGCGATCGATCTCATCCGCCTCGCCTGTAGTATAAGCGGCTGCAATCAGTTTGAACTGCGTTTCTAAGTCTTCGGCGAGGTCCGCGTCACTTATTCCAAGGCTGTCTCTGACCTCCACCATCGCGACAGACTCCGCAAAATCTTCTTTCCACATCTCATTGAGATAGGTCCTCGTATCAAACTCGGGATCGTTCTCGCCCACGCCTCAACCCCGTTACGCTCGCTATAACGTTTCAAACAAATCACTTGAGAGGTAGTTCGATTTTTCTGTTGCCGAAACCGGTTTCGGAACAAACAAATAGTAGGATGACAACGAATCCCAATCTGCAAAACCGCCAATCTCAGTCTAGGAGCGCCTCACCACCACGGCGGGTGAAACTCGACGAATTGGCGGATCATCTCGGGCTTTCAAAGAGCACGGTATCGCGCGCATTGAACGGGTATTCAGACATCTCGGAAGTCACGCGAAAGAGAGTTGAGGTCACGGCAAGGAAGATGGGCTACCGCCCGCTCAGTCACGCGCAGGCTATTCGAACAGGAAAAGTTCGAGCTATTGCGATGGTCATCAACAGCGAAGAACCGGACCAGCACAACCCGTTTCTTCAGGATTTTCTGGCAGGCGCTTGCGAAGCAGCCAGTGCGTCGGACTGGACAATGACAATTTCCACAGCAAAGTCCGGGAAAGATATGCTCAATGTGTTGGAACGTCTTGTCGAAGAACGCAAGGCAGATGGTTTCATTTTGCCCCGGACCGAAGTGGACGACGCGCGGGTAAAGTATCTTGGAGAATTGAAGGTCCCATTTATCCTATACGGGCGGACTGAATACGGCCAATCTGATCCAATGGATGATATGTCTTGGTTTGACATATCGGGTGAAGCAGCAATCAGAAATGCGGTCGTTCGATTGGTCAACTTTGGCCATAGCCGTATCGGTTATGTCGGCAGTGATCCGAAGTTCAACTACAGTCATTTGCGCCGCGACGGGTATCTTGAAGGCCTGAAAGTTGCCGGCTTGCGGGATGATCCAGAATTGATCCGGGAAGGTGCACGGACACGCGAAGAAGGGGCTAACGAAGCGCGGTCACTGTTGAAATTGGACCACCCGCCAACCGCAATGGTGTTTGCGACCGACTTGGCTGCATTAGGGTGTTATCCAGTTTGCGCTGAACTTGGCCTTGAGATCGGAAAAGACGTTTCAATCCTTGGATATGACGGCATTCCCGAATGCCAATACGTCAATCCGGGGCTGACAACATTCAGCGTGGATTCGAGACGCGCAGGAGAGCGTCTGGCCACGCTACTGATCCGCCAGACCCGAGGCGAAGAACCCGCAACCCTGCGCGAACTCAGCGAAGCCGTGCTTATCGCACGCGAATCCGACGGGCCACCCCGGCTGACACCCGAGGCACTGGCGCGAAAAATCAACCTAATCCAACGATCATAACCGGGGAGGAAACCGACTATGAAACTCACACCTAAAGTATCTCGGCTGATGCTGGGCACATCGCTGGCGCTGGTGCTGGCTGCCGTTTCTGCGCAGGCGGACACAATCCGCTTCTGGACCACCGAGGAACAGCCCGAACGTCTGGCAAAGCAGCAAGAGATGGCCGATCAGTTCAAAGCCGAAACCGGTACCACGGTTGAGGTGATCCCGGTTACAGAAACCGATCTGGGCACCCGTGCCACAGCTGCTTTTGCTGCTGGTGACCTGCCGGATGTGGTTTACCACCCGCTGCAATACGCCCTGCCTTGGGCCGAAGCCGGAATTCTGGACACCGAAGCAGCGTCTGAGGTGATCGAAGAACTGGGTGCCGATACGTTTGCACCGGGCGCGCTGGGAATGGCGGCGTTCAACGGTGAAACGGCCTCTGTTCCGGTCGACGGCTGGACCCAAATGGTAGTCTATCGCAAAGACTTGTTCGACGAAGCTGGTCTGGAAGCGCCCGACAGCTTTGCCGACATTCAGGCCGCGCTGGAAGCGTTGCACAACCCGCCGGAAATGTATGGCTTTGTCTCGGCCACCAAGGTTGATGAGAACTTCATGAGCCAGGTGCTCGAGCATGTTTTCCTGGCCAATGGTGTGTCGCCGGTTGGCCCCGATGGGTTCCAGCCGTTGGACGAAGCCAAAACCACCGAGGTTCTGGATTTCTACAAAGCGATCTCCAAGGCATCTCCTCCGGGTGAGCTGTTCTGGAAGCAATCGCGCGAGCTGTATTTTGACGGCAAGGCCGCGATGATCATCTGGTCGCCCTTCATTCTGGATGAACTGGCCGGTCTGCGGGATAGTGCTCCGCCGACCATCAATGACGACCCAACCTCGCGTGATCTGGCCAGCAAAACCGGCATCGTAACCAAACTGTCCGGCCCGTCGAACCCCGATGGCGCAGCATGGGGTGACGTCCGTTACTTTGGCATCACCAACGACGCGGACACCGATGCGGCGATGGAATTCGTGAAATTCGCGATGGATGACGGCTATACCCGGACGCTGGCGATTGCGCCCGAGGGTAAGTTCCCGGTGCGCCGCGGCAATGCGGACAACCCGAATGCATTCTCTGAGGCTTGGGCCGAACTGCCCGTTGGCGTCGACCGCAAGGCACCGCTGGTTGAGCTATACGAACAGTCGATGATCGACGAGATCGTCGGCGGTTTGGATGTGGCGCAGCGCTGGGGCGTGGCCGAGGGTCAGTTGGCACTGGCATCGAAGATAATCAACAGCCAGGCGATCAACCGCGTCGTCCGTCAGTATATCGACGATGAGATTGACTCCGCAGCAGCCGTTACGGCGATGAACGAAGAACTCGCCAAGGTCGAGTAACGCTACCACTCAATGGCATCTGCAGCGGCGTTCGCGCCGCTGCACCCAACCCTCTGAGGTCTCTCATGTCTTCGGCCACCCCACCGAACGGTACCGGGGCTCTTGCCAAGCGCGAAGCGCGTCTTGCCAGGGCATTGCTGGCTCCGACCGTGATAAGCGTGTCTCTTGTTGTGATCCTGCCGCTGCTGGCGATCATCTGGATCAGCTTCAAGCCCTTTACCTTGTCCGACCTGCGCCCACCGGCGCCGGTTGTCCGAGAAAGCCTGCGTGGATCGGGCGATGATCTGCGGATCGAATATCGCCTGCGTAATTCCAGTCAGGAGATTGCCATCGGCGGCGTCACTCTAAGCGATGTGCTGCCTGAGGGTGTGACACCCACAGGTGAGATCGCAGCACCATGTGTGCTGGAAGGACAAGACCTGTTCTGCGATTTTGGTATCTTGGATGGCGGCCAACGCGAGAGAATTCGTATTCCGGTCACCGTAGACGGCGACCCTGACGCATTCGAAGAGTTGGTCGAAGGGTCAGAACCCGGCGTCACAGGCAGCGGTCCCAATGTGCTGACCAATTTCGAGTTCAGCCTAGAAAACTACGCCCGCGTCTTCGATGGGTCAGAGTTTTGGGGCGTGCTTTGGGTGACGCTGTTCTACACCGTCTTCGGAACCATCGGTGCATTGGTCATGGGATTGTTCGCCGCGCTGCTGCTTAACAAAAGTTTCCGCGGTCAAGGGTTCATACGCGGTCTCTATCTGTTCCCATATGTCGCCCCGGTGATTGCTGTAGCGTTCACCTGGGTTACTCTGTTTGACCCATTCTCAGGCTCCGCCAATGCACTGCTGGTTCAAATGGGCCTGAGCAGCGAACCAATCAACTTCTTCGGCGAACGACCACTGGCGCTGATCATGGTGACGGTGTTCGAGATTTGGCGCTATTTCCCGCTGTCCTTCCTGTTCATTCTGGCGCGGATGCAGTCCATAGACTCTAGCATGTATGAGGCGGCGGATATGGACGGCGCCTCTCCGTTCCAGAAGTTCTGGCTGCTGAGCATCCCGCAACTGCTGGGTATCCTGTCGGTGCTGTTCCTGCTTCGCTTTATCTGGACGTTCAACAAGTTCGACGACATCTTCCTGCTGACCGGCGGCAATGCGGGCACCCGCACGCTGACCGTAAATGTCTATGAGCAGGCCTTTGCAATCTCGAACATCGGCGCGGGCGCGGCCGTCGCCGTGGTAATCCTGATGTGCCTGATCGCCTTTAGCTTCGTCTTCTTCCGCTTCATCAGCCGAGAAGAGGGTCTGTGATGCGCAAAGGGTATATAACCGGCCCTGTTCTGGGCGCGCTATGGATGGTGGTGATCGCCACCACCGCTGCCATCACCATGTCGTTCTCAACCGGCGACGCATTCCGACCACAGGTTTTACTGTGCCTGATCTGGGGAACACTGGCTGGCCTTGTTTATGTCCGTTTTCCGCAACAGCACGCACGCGCGCGTCTGGGAATTTCGGCACTGTTGGGCCTGTCTTGCCTCACCGGATTTGGCCCGGTTCTGATCGGCTCTGGCACATCGTTGCAGGCGGTTCTGATCACGGTGATCGGCATTGCCGTTGTGATGCATCTGTCGATGGCAGCGATCCTGAAGGAAACACCGTTCGGTGAGCTCACCCGCCATGAATACGAGGATGCGGTGATCCGGTTCTGCACCGGTTTTGGTTATATCTTTTTCACGGCCATTGTGATCATTCCGTTCTATGTGATGGTGATGACCAGCCTGAAATCCCAGCAGGCGCTGTTGCAGAACCCGCTGGATTTCTCGGTGGACCTGAGCCAGGGCACCGCCCTGTTCCGCAGCTATACCGAGCTGTTCCGCGACTTCAATTTCGGCAGCTATCTGTGGACGTCCTTCTATGTCTCGGTACTGACGGTGTTCATAACGGTGCTGTTCAGCGTACCCGGAGCCTATGCCGTGGCGCGGTTCCGGTTTCAGGGACAAAAGGCCTTTTCCCGCTCGATTCTGCTGATCTACATGGTGCCGATGATCGTTCTGGCGCTGCCGATCTATATTGCTTTCTCGCTGACCGGCCTGCGCAACTCGATCCTCGGTATCGTGATGATCTACCCGGTTACGACAATTCCAGTCGCGTTGTATATGCTGCAGGGCTATTTTCGCGGATTGCCGACCGAGGTGGAAGAGGCCGGGCTGATGGACGGCCTGTCCCGTCTGGCAGTAATCTGGAAGATTACCTTGCCGCTGAGCCTGCCAGCGCTGGCCTCAGTCTCACTCTATGTCTTCATGATCGCATGGAACGAGTTCCTTCTGGCCTTCATGCTGCTGGACGACCCGTCGAAATTTACCCTGACCCGAGGAGTCACGATGCTGAACTCCTCAGAAATTCCCCGTCAGCACCTGATGGCCGGTGCGGTGATCGCCACCGTGCCGATCATGGCGCTGTTCCTGGGGCTTGAACGTTTTATGACCAAAGGCCTCACAGCGGGGTCTGTCAAAGGATGACCGAGATGAATCAACACACAAACCCCGACCGCGAGGCACGCAATATCCTGATTGCCAATGATCGCGGTGGCTACACGATCCCAACCGAAGGGCTGTACCCATACCAATGGAACTGGGACAGCGCGATTACTGCGCTTGGATTTGCCCAGTTCGACCTCGACCGCGCCTGGGTGGAGATCGAGACACTGTTTACCGGGCAATGGGATAATGGCATGGTGCCGCACATCCTTTTCCACCAGCAGGATGAAGGGTATTTCCCCGGCCCGGATGTTTGGGGCTGCAATGGTCCGATCCCCTCATCGGGTATTATCCAACCCCCCATCGCGGCCACGATGACCCGCAAAATCTGGGAACAGGACACCGCGTTCGGAGACGCGCGGATGAAGGCGCTGTTCCCAAAGCTCCGGGCTTGGCACCGCTGGATCATGAAATGGCGTTTGGATGAATTCGGGGCTGTTTGTACAACCCACCCTTGGGAAGCGGGTCGTGATAACGCGCCAGACTGGGACAATTCAATGGCGCGCATGGATGCGTCGGATGTGGGAGAGTACAAACGCCGCGACACCAGCCATGTTAACAGCGAGGATCGCCCGACAAAGTTCGACTATGACCGTTACATCAGGCTGGTACAGATCGGTCGAAAAGCAGCCTGGGATCAGCAGAAGCTGCTGTCGCTGAACCCGTTCCGTATCGCCGATCCGACGATGACCTTTACTACATTACGGGCCGCGCGGGACTTGCTGGTGATCAGTGAACAGCTTGGTCTGGCAGCTGAAGGCTTAAGCACAGACATTGAAAAACTGGAAGCTGGCGCTCGCTCGCTTTGGAACGAAGAGCTGGGCAGCTTTGACGCGCGTGACGCACATACCGGCGAGATGTCAGGTAGCGTATCGAACGCGTCCTACCTGTGCTGGTATGCGGGTGTTGAGTCGGACAAGATGCTGGAACGGTTGAAAGCCACACTAGAAACCGTGCCCTATCCGGTTCCAAGTTATGACCCGGAAATGCCGAAATTCGACGCGCGCCGCTACTGGCGCGGGCCCACCTGGGCTTTCATGAACATGATGATCGGATTCGGGCTACAGGATCTGGGTCATACCGAGCACGCAAATCAGTTGCGCAAAAAAACCGGCGATCTGATCTCGGGCTTTGGTTTTGCAGAATACTTCGATCCAATAACCGGGAGCCCGGCTGGTGGTAAGGCTTTCTCTTGGACAGCAGCAGTTTGGCTTCACTGGGCAGGGAGGGCCTGATGGGTAGCATCGAACTTAAGTCAGTCGAAAAATGGTTCGGCTCGGCCCAGGTCATCAAGGGAGTGGACCTCAAGATCGAAGAGGGCGAGTTCATCGTTTTTGTTGGCCCATCAGGTTGCGGAAAGTCCACTCTGTTGCGCATGATCGGCGGGCTCGAGGATATCTCGCGCGGGTCGTTGTTGATCAATGACAGTGATGTCACCGATCACCCGCCTTCAAAGCGCGGCCTGACGATGGTGTTCCAATCCTATGCGCTGTATCCGCATCTGACAGTTGCCGAGAATATGGGGTTTTCTTTGAAGGTGGCCGGAGTTCCCAAGGCGTACATCGCCGAACAGGTCAACCGCGCGGCCGAGGTTCTCAAGCTGGGACCGTTCCTGGAACGCCGACCCAAAGACCTGTCTGGTGGTCAACGGCAACGAGTGGCTATTGGCCGATCCATTGTCCGCGATCCCACCGCGTTCCTGTTTGACGAACCGCTTTCCAACCTCGACGCCGCCCTGCGGGTCGAGATGAGGTATGAGATCGCCAAGCTGCACCAAAGCCTCAAGCGCACGATGATCTACGTGACACATGATCAGGTCGAAGCGATGACATTGGCCGACCGCATCGTGGTTTTGGAATACGGCAAGATCGCTCAGGTCGGTACGCCGCGCGAGCTGTATGAACGCCCTGCGAACCTGTTCGTGGCCCAGTTCATCGGCAGCCCAAAGATGAATATCCTGCCCTGCGCGACCGAGGGTGACAGCTTCCATCTTGAGCACGGCCGCAGTGGCCCGTTTTCAAAGTCCGCAGCGGCCACCAAGCTTGGCATCCGCCCCGAACACATTCGGGTAGGCGCTGCAGGCGATGGTCAGACTGACGGCGTCATCGAGGTGATCGAATATCTGGGTGCAGACACATTCCTGATTGTGGATTGTGGAAGCGAGGACAAGGTCACAGTCCGTCTGAACGGCGATACGGCCCTGACACCGGGCACCCACATTGGTCTGCACTTCCCCACGGACAATCTGCATTTTTTTGATGAAAACGGGCAGGCTTTGGGGCTTGGATAGATGAACCCATCGGTATCCGTTGCAAACCTTGACCATTGACACTCAAGAACACAGTGAGTGTAAAGCTAAAGAACTGAAGCCGAAGCAAACCCTATCGATGTGGGCTGCTATATTCAGCCTAAACCTAGTGTCTTTGCCCCCTAAAATTGGGCCACTACTTTGTGCCCCTTGGGTTGCACGGGTTGGATGCCGTGACCTTAGCGACAACAGGTGCCGTGGCGGACGGTACAGCCGTCTACACCGCCGTGCATGAAGGCGGTGCCTACTACTTTGCCTCGAAAGAAAGTAAAGCGAAGTTCGAAGCAAACTCTGAAGCGTATCTTCCGCAATATGGCGGCTTCTATGCCTTCGTGATCGCGCTTGGCAAGAAATTCGATGGAGATCCGAAACATGCGGACATCATTGACGGGCCGCTTTTTCTATTTGTGAATTCGCATTTGAGCAGCGGGTGTTGAGCCGACTCAAGAATTAGTTACGCGATGTTTTAACCACCCACGGATACCAGTTGATTGAACAAATTTTTAATCACAGATACCTCGATAGTAAAAATAATATTCATTATCATATAGTTAACAATACATACTGCTATTACTAAAAATTTAGTTTGACAGCTGCGCCGAATATCACCGATGCTGATTGCCATCCGGTCTGCGCCGGATCACATAATCTTGGGAGGAGACAGATGCGGAGACATCTACTTTCCGCCGTGGCGGCAGCGGCCGTCATTGCGGGGCATGGTCCTGTTTGGGCCGACGAAGCCGCAGCACAACGTTGGATTGACGACGAATTCCAGCCATCGACCTTGTCGAAGGACGAACAGTTGTCCGAAATGAAGTGGTTCATCGAAGCTGCACAACCTTACTCGGGCATGGAAATCAATGTCCTGTCCGAGGGTATCCCGACGCATTCCTATGAATCCGAGGTTCTGACAAAGGCGTTCGAGGAAATCACAGGGATCAAAGTCAATCACCAGATTCTTGGCGAAGGTGAAGTGGTTCAGGCCGTTCAGACTCAGCTACAAACCGGGCGGAACCTTTATGATGGTTATGTCAACGACAGCGACCTGATCGGAACACATTCGCGTCTGCAGTTGGCCTATCCGCTTACCGACATGATGGGTGGCGACTGGGCTGCGACAACTTCTCCGACGCTGGATCTGGATGACTTCATGGGCATTCAGTTCACCACCGGTCCGGACGGCAAGTTGTATCAGCTGCCTGACCAGCAGTTCGCGAACCTCTACTGGTTCCGCAAGGACTGGTTCGATGACGAGGACAACAAAGCCGCGTTTAAAGAGAAATACGGCTATGATCTGGGCGTTCCGGTTAACTGGTCGGCCTACGAAGACATCGCTGAATTCTTCACAAATGACGTAAAAGAAGTCGATGGCGTCGCGATCTATGGCCACATGGACTATGGCAAGCGCGCGCCTGACCTCGGATGGCGCATGACCGACGCCTGGCTGTCGATGGCTGGTGCTGGTGACGTGGGCGAGCCGAACGGTGTTCCCGTCGACGAATGGGGCATTCGAATGGAAGCGGGCACATGTAACCCGGTCGGTGCGTCCGTTTCGCGCGGTGGTGCTGCAAACGGTCCGGCTGCGGTCTATGCGATCCGCAAGTGGGATGAATGGCTGCGGAACTATGCGCCTCCGGGTGCCGCAAGCTATGACTTTTATCAGTCGCTACCGGCGCTCAGCCAAGGCAATGTGGCCCAACAGATATTCTGGTACACCGCCTTTACCGCCGACATGGTCAAGCCCAAATCCGAAGGCAACAACACCGTCGACGACGAAGGCACGCCGCTGTGGCGGATGGCGCCCAGCCCGCATGGCCCCTACTGGGAAGAAGGCCAGAAGGTTGGTTATCAGGATGTGGGTTCCTGGACCTTCCTGAAATCGACCCCTGCGGATCGTGCTCAAGCAGCATGGCTGTACGCTCAGTTCGTGACCTCCAAGACTGTCGATGTGAAAAAGTCCCATGTGGGTCTGACTTTCATCCGCGACAGCTCGGTCAACCACGAGTCGTTCACCGAACGCGCACCCAAGCTCGGTGGTCTGGTCGAGTTCTATCGCTCGCCTGACCGTGTGGCATGGTCGCCGACCGGCATCAACGTTCCGGACTATCCGAAGCTGGCCCAGATCTGGTGGCAGCAGATCGGTGACGTGAACTCAGGCGCGTTTACTCCGCAAGAGGCGATGGACCGTCTGGCAGAAGAGATGGACATCACCATGGCCCGTATGCAGGCCGCGGATGAAAGCGCAGGTGTTTACGGTGGATGCGGACCGCGCCTGAACGAGCCGCAGGATGCGTCATTCTGGCTCGAGAAAGAGGGTTCGCCCAAGGCCAAGCTTGAGAACGAAAAGCCGCAAGGCCAGACTGTCAACTATGACGAGCTGGTTCAGCGCTGGCAGTCTCAGTAAGCCAAAGCAACCCGGGGTGCCGTTCGCGGCACCCCCACACCTACACCAAGACCAAGACAGCGCGGGCGCTGCGGGATCGGAATTCGCGAAAATGATCGAACTACAGGACGCGACCAAGCGGGTCGGCAACGTCATCCATATCAAACCAACCAACCTGACGCTGCAGACCGGCCATTTCAATGTGCTGCTGGGCGCGACAGGATCGGGTAAGACCTCTCTGATCAAGATGATGGCCGGGCTGGACCCGATGGCCTCGGGCAAGGTCTGTATGGATGGGCAGGATGTGACTAAACTGAGCACGCAGAAGCGGCAGATCAGCCTGGTGCACCAGTTCTTTGTAAACTACCCGCATATGACCGTGTTCGACAACATCGCCTCTCCATTGCGCGTTGCGGGCATGGCAAAGTCCGAGATTGTGGGTCGCGTGGAAGAAGCCGCGGATCTGCTTCAACTGCGCCCGATGTTACACCGCCGCCCGCATGAGCTGTCGGGCGGGCAACAGCAACGCACGGCACTCGCACGCGCCATCGCGAAAGAGAGCCGCGCCGTCTTTCTCGACGAACCGTTGGCCAACCTTGATTACAAACTGCGTGAAGAATTGCGCGAGCAGCTGCCCGATCTGTTCGCAGGTCGTGGTGCTGTGGTGGTTTATGCCACGTCAGAGCCCGAAGAAGCACTGCTACTGGGTGGATACACGGCCCTGATGGAAGATGGCCGCGTGACCCAGTTCGGGCCAACCGCTAACATTTATCGCAACCCTGAGAACATCGCCGCCGCGCGAGTTTTTTCGGATCCGCCGGTCAATGTCGCGCGCATCACTGTGTCCGGCGCTCAGGCGCAATTGGCTGGTGGAGGTGGCTGGGCTGTCACAGACATGGCCGACGGAGATTACATGGTCGCCGTGCGGCCCCATCGGGTGACCCCGTTTCGCTCTTCCGATGATGATGTGGAGCTTACCGGCCGCGTGATCGTGACCGAACTGTCCGGCTCGGATTCCAGCGCGCATTTCCAACATGGCGATGATGCGTGGGTGTCACTTGCCTCGGGCGTCCACCCCTATCAGGTTGGCGAAGATCACAGCTTCTACATGAACCCGGCCCACTGCCGGTACTTCGGCCAAGACGGCAAAAGGGTGGCCTGACATGGCACAGATCAAGCTTTCAAACCTGCGACACAGCTACATGCCTGCGCCGAAAGGCCCGGAAGATTATGCGCTGAAGGAAATCGACGTGACTTGGCGGGATGGTGGGGCTTACGCTCTGCTGGGGCCGTCCGGTTGTGGCAAGTCCACGTTGCTGAACATTATCTCGGGTCTTTTGACGCCGTCCGAAGGACAGATCCTGTTTGACGACCGTGACGTGACCGCCCTGCCCCCCGACCAGCGCAACATCGCACAGGTGTTCCAGTTCCCGGTGATCTACGACACGATGACCGTCGGCGAGAACCTGGCTTTCCCGCTGAAAAACCGGGGTGTTGACCCGGCAATGATCAAGCGACGCGTTGATGAGATTGCCGAGATGCTAGACGTCACGGATATGCTGAACACCCGAGCAAGCGGCCTTAGCCCGGACAACAAGCAGAAGATTTCCATGGGCCGCGGTCTGGTCCGCGATGACGTGAACGCAGTGATGTTCGATGAGCCGCTGACGGTGATCGATCCACATTTGAAATGGAAACTGCGCTCCAAGCTGAAAGAGCTACACCAGCGTGTGCAAGCCACGATGATCTACGTAACCCACGACCAGACCGAAGCACTAACCTTCGCCGACGAAGTGGTCGTGATGCAGGAAGGTGAAGTGGTGCAGATCGGCACGCCCGTTGAGTTATTCGAGCGGCCCCAACACACCTTTGTCGGCCACTTCATCGGCTCCCCCGGCATGAATGTCCTGCCCTGTGAAGCGAAAGGTGACCGCGCCGTGTTCGAAGGTCACGAGGTCATTCTAGAAGGCCCCACCCATGGCGACGGAGGTCGCACAGATCTGGGCATCCGCCCAGAATACGTGGGCTTTGGCGACTCGGGCATCCCGGCGCATGTCACCAAAGTCTCGGACATCGGTCGCCACTATGTGGTCAGTGCCATGGTCGGTAACACCCCCCTCAAGGCCGTGACTGAACACAGCGTGCCTGAGCCCGGATCACAGGTCTACCTGCAATTCAAACCTGAACAATCCCGCGTCTATCGCGACGGCTGGATCGCAACCGAGGAGCGGGCGCTATGAGAACCGAAAACCAAAAAGCCTGGTTCTTTGTCCTACCGGTGTTGGCGCTGGTCGCGTTTAACGCGCTGGTGCCGATGATGACGGTGGTCAACTACTCGGTGCAGGAAACCTTTGGCAACAACCAATTCTTCTGGGAAGGGCTGGGCTGGTTCGAGCAAATCCTGCGTTCTGACCGGTTTCAGGCTGCCTTAGGGCGACAGTTCCTGTTCACCTTCCTGATCCTGCTGATCGAGGTGCCCCTTGGCATCATCGTGGCCCTGTCGATGCCCCGCAAAGGGTTCTGGGTGCCGGTCTGTCTGGTGCTGATGGCCCTGCCGATGCTGATCCCGTGGAACGTAGTCGGGTCGATGTGGAACATCTTCACCCTGCCCAAGATCGGTCTTCTGGGATACTTCCTGAATGACGTTCTGGGCATCAACTATGACATGACGCAACAGCCGCTGTCGGCTTGGATCACCGTCATTATCATGGATGTCTGGCACTGGACTTCGCTGGTGGTGCTGCTGTGCTACGCGGGTCTCGTCTCGATCCCGGACGCGTACTATCAGGCAGCCAAAATCGACGGTGCCAGCCCGTGGTCGGTATTCCGCTATATCCAGCTGCCCAAGATGAAGACCGTCCTGACCATCGCCGTGCTGCTTCGCTTCATGGACAGCTTCAACATCTATACCGAGCCCTTCGTTCTGACCGGCGGTGGCCCCGGCAACTCAACCACCTTGCTGTCGATCGACCTTGTGAAGATCGCGCTGGGACAGTTCGACCTTGGCCCTGCAGCCGCGATGAGCCTGATCTACTTCGCCATCACGCTGCTTGTGTCGTGGGTCTTCTACACTCTGATGACAAAGGATGACGCGCAATGAAGAAGCGGTCCCTTATCCCGATCCTCTATATCGCGTTTCTCATGTTACCGATCTATTGGCTGGTGGCGATGTCCTTCAAAACCACGAACGAGATCCTGTCGGGCTTTTCACTGTTCCCCCAAACCTTCACGCTGGAGAACTATTTCACGATCTTCACCGACCCGACGTGGTACTGGGGGTATATCAACTCGATCATCTACGTTACGATCAACACGGTGCTCTCGGTCTGTGTGGCGCTGCCTGCGGCCTACGCGTTCTCGCGCTACCGGTTCCTGGGGGACAAACAGCTGTTCTTCTGGCTGCTGACCAACCGGATGGCACCGGCAGCTGTGTTCGCGCTGCCGTTTTTCCAGCTGTATTCGTCGATCCACCTGTTCGACACTTATCTGGCTGTGGCGCTGGCACACACGCTGTTCAACGTTCCGCTGGCGGTTTGGATTTTGGAAGGCTTCATGCGAGGTATCCCGAAGGAATTGGATGAAACGGCTTATGTCGATGGTTACTCCTTCCCGCGCTTCTTCGTAACGATCTTCCTACCAAACATTAAAGCCGGCGTAGGGGTCGCGGCCTTCTTCTGCTTTATGTTCTCATGGGTCGAGATGTTGCTGGCGAAGACCCTGACGGCAGTCGAGGCCAAACCAATTGCCGCCGTGATGACCCGCACCGCTTCCAGCGCGGGGTACGAACTGGGCCTGCTGGCCGCCGCCGGCACGTTGACCATCATCCCCGGCGCCATCGTCATCTGGTTTGTCCGCAACTACATCGCGCGCGGTTTCGCGATGGGACGTGTGTGAGGTTCGATATGCGTAAACTTCTTGTCACTCTGCCATTCCTGCCTTCAGTGGCCTACGCCCAACAGGCCGGTTGGGGCAGTGTCGGCCAGCAAGAGGAAAAAGGTTTCTCGTGGACCGCTCCTTTGTGGCCGGATTTCTGGATGGCATGGACTCCGGCAACACTGGCGGTGTTCATCGGTATATTTTCGGCCATCGCCCTAATCGGTTTGCTGGAAGGGTTCAAATTCCGAGACGGGATCGAGCGGCGCGGCGTGCTGGGACTGACCACCACGCTGGGGGATCGGTTGTTCATCACCCTGCTGGGCTCGACCTATATCTTCCTGACCTGGCTCGGGCTGGTTGGCCAACCTGTTTGGACGCCGCTTTTCCTGTCCATCGGTTGGGGCGTCTCCGTCTTCTGGAAAGTTTAGGCTTTGCGAAACAGCGAAAGGATGCTTGTCTGTCAGGCATACTAATAATGGCGACACCGAGATTGATGCGAAAGAAAAAGACAACAAATCTTCTGACCGAAGTGGAACTTGAGTTCATGAACGAACTCTGGGCGCTTGGTCAGGGCACGGTCCGTGAAGTCCTTGATCGCCTGCCACCTGATCGCAATCTGGCCTACACTTCCGGAGCCACAATTTTGCGGATCCTTGATGAGAAGGGCTTTGTCGAAAGCGAGAAGAACGGCAAGTCGCTGATCTACAGACCCCTTCTCGAGAAGGACAGGTATCAGTCGCGGTCGTTGCAGAATCTGTCCCGGACCCTGTTTGACGACACGCCCGCAACTCTGGTTGCAAGGCTGGTCGACGATGAGGGCCTGACAGAAGATGACCTAGAGGAGATTCGAGCACTGGTAGAGAGGAGACTGCAAAATGACAGCGGTTAAACCGGTTCTCGATGCGTTTCTCGAGTTCAACGTTGTGCTTGGATTATCGGCGCTGATCTGGCTGGCCGTGCGTGGGGGCCTTGCGTTGACGCCCATGAGGTACAGCTTTGTTGCTCAGCTTCGTTCGCTCAAGATACTTTGCATCGGCGTTATGCTCAGCCCGGTTCTGGCGATCGGTGTTTCGGGCTTTGTCGCTCAGGTGTGGCCCGGACGTGTTGTCGCGCTGGGGGATATCGCAGTGGCGGCCTATTTGCGCGGCGAAATCGCCATGCCCGCTGCGCAGTTCGAAACCCTTTTGAATACGCGCGAACGCTGGCTCGACTATGTCTTGTCAGGCGGCTCTGTTTTCGTAACTTGCGCGCTGACTACGCTGGTTCTTCTATCAATTGTTCTGGCAATTCGGGTTGTCCGCAACGCGCTCACAATTCGCAAGGCCGTAAGCTCCAGCTTTCTTTGGCGACAATCGGCGAAGGTGGACATTCGCCTTTCAGATCGCGTAACTGTGCCTTTTGCAGTGCGCGGCCTTCGTCGCCGTCACGTCGTTTTGCCCAGCCATTTGCTAAACTCGCCACGCGATTTGCGCTTTGCCCTGGCACATGAATTCCAGCACATCCGCGCGCTGGACGTGGAATGGGAACTGGGTTTCGAGCTTATGCGCCCTCTGCTGTTTTGGAACCCGGCCTATCTGGCCATGAAACATCAGTTTGATCGGCTTCGCGAATTGGCCTGCGACCAGTCTGTCGTCTCGCGCAAAGGCATTGACGCGACCGACTATACCGCCTGTCTACTGGAATACTGCACACGATCTATTAAGCTGAAGAACCCTCGCATTCTTCGTGTGGCCCTGGTTAACGGGCCGAAAGCAAAGCATGTTCTGCGCCAGCGTGTGATCGCCCTGACCGATGCGCCCGTAACGACCACACAATTGTCAACAAACTTCTTTGGGCTGACGCTTTCTCTGGTTGTTGTGATTGCCATTGGGTCGGCCTCGGTTCGTCAAACCCAGGATTGGAGCCATGATCGTCTTATGCTTTCGACAGTTGTAAATCTGGAACGGCTGGAAGCTCGGAATCAGGGAAATTGAAAGGCCGAATTTTAAGTCCGGCGTGGATTGGAAAATCGGCCTCACGGGTTTGCTAGCAAGCTGGTCGCGGATTCGGCGCTACGATGCTGCTGGTTTTCAATGAGACCGGGTTCAATGTGCCGCTATCACCGGCTCTAATGCGGGCGCCCGTGTTGCTTGACATCGATTGTCCGAGAACGATTTGATAGCAGCCGATGGCGGCTCCAACCTGCTGCAACGCAGCATCGCAACCCGCAGATGAAGGTCAGCCATAGGCCGCCTTGCGCAGACCAATGGCAGCAATCATAGCTTCGCAGTCACTCATTCAAGATGCAGCATCTAGAACTATGGACTCGCTGCCGACATCGGGGTGAGAGCAGCATTCGATATCAACCAACTTACAGCTCCGATGAAGACGGACCATGGCGGACTCTGAAATCACCATCCGATGCAGCATCGCAGCTTCCCCAAAGCGGACATTGCGCCACGCTGAGCCAGACTCGGGCCCATTGTTTCGCAATGCGCTGCTCTGAAGCCAATGGCACTAAGCCTCGCGAAACAGTCCGAGATGGATGTGAAAAGCTGCTACGTTTAGCTGACCTCAAAACCACAGGCTCCAGGCGCAGGAATGTTAACAGCAATCATAAATGGCAACCAAAGTAGACCGATCCCTAGGATTGTAAGGCAATGCTCATTTTGCAAATCTGAAATGATTCCGCGTTCTGGCGAGGTTAGGGTTCATCATTGGGCGCATAAATGCAAAGTGGAATGTGATCCTTGGTGGGAACCAGAAACTGATTGGAATCGGAACTGGAAAAATGAGTTTCCACTCTGTTGGCAAGAACAAGTGTTTACTGATCAAGATACTGGTGAGAGGCACATTGCCGACGTCTACACGCTGGCAGGCCTCACTTTGGAGATTTAACATTCCCATCTCGATCCCAAAGAGCGTCGAGCCTGCGGGGATTTTTGTAAAAACATGCTTTGGGTGGTTGATGGGTCTAGGCTTAAAGGCGACAGGAAAAAAATCCTAGGTTGGCGGAACGCGCTCACGGAGATTGTTCAAGGCAGCAAGCGAACAAATCTGTTCTTACTTAGCGATGCCAATGAGCTTTTTCCACGCGATTGATTGCAAGGCCCGGTTCCAATATGTTTTGACTACTTGGGTCCAAATGCCGAAACTGAGACTGCACCGACGCTACTATTTCTCTTGTATCCTGGTACAGTGCATGGTGGCCGTTTGGTAGAACCCCTGCCGCGCGACGGCTTGCTGCGAGCAATCTATTCTGTACGTGTACACATGCCCGCTGTTCGCGGGATCTTGCAAAATGTGTCACGACTGAGACCTTCGAGAAAGCGGAGCTAGCAGCGCCTGACTGAAACGGATAGTTCGCCACCATTCGGCCCAAACCGGCCATTGAACAAGTGTCATGTATTCTGCAGTGCAGCTGATTGATGCAGGCCTTAGCTGCACCGGCATACCGCACTCCAAAATCATTCCATGTGATTCAAACCTGACCAGGAAGCCATAGGACGATAGCAGGGAAGGCAACGAGCATCGCGATGGTTGCAGCATCCGCCAGAAAGAAAGGCGTTACACCTTTAAAAACATCCTGAACACTTAGGTCATCACGAACGCCGGCCACGACAAAGCAATTCAGCCCAATAGGTGGGGTGATCAGGCAAAACTCGGCCATTTTGACAACCAGAATGCCAAACCAGATGGCACACATAGGTCCGGACATACCGAAGGTACTTTCGGCTGCACTTACGGCTTCACCTCCGTTCAACGCCATGACGGCGGGGTAAACTACCGGCAACGTCAGCAGCAGCATACCTATCGCATCCATGAACATGCCCAGTACAGCGTAAGCCAGAAGAATACAGATCAGGATCAGCATCGGAGACATCTCAAGCGAGGTGATCCAGTCGGAGAATGCACTTGGCAGTTCGGCGAAACCGAGAAAACGAACGTAAACCAAAACGCCCCAGATGATCGTGAAAATCATGACGCTCAGCTTGGCGGTTTCCAAAAGCGCGTCTTTGAGTTCGGACCAGCGCATGCCCTGATACAGCGCCATCAGGAACACCACAAATGCTCCAATTGCGCCACCTTCGGTTGGCGTACCCCAGGCATCGCCGCCGAACGGGTTGTAAACAAAGAATATGATGGTGACGACGACAATCACGATGGGCAATGCGGGCGGCAACGAGAGGAAACGTTCTTTCCATGTAAATCCGGTGACTGCGGGGCCAAATCCTTTGATCACAACGGCCATGCCAATGATCAGCAAGCCGTAAATTACTGCCGAGAACATGCCCGGGATGAATCCCGCCAACAGCAGTTTGCCCACGTCCTGCTCGACGATAATCGCGTAGATGACCAGAATGGCCGAAGGCGGGATGAGCGAGGCGAGCGTACCGCCTGCAGCAACGACACCTGCAGCAAAACGCTTGTCGTAGCCTATCTTCAGCATCTCGGGGATGGCGATACGGGCGAACACGGCGGAAGTGGCGACCGAGGCCCCAGATACCGCCGCAAACCCAGCGGTTGCGAAAACGGTCGAAACCGCCAGCCCGCCCGGGACCCATGCGAGCCAACGCTTCGCGGCTTCGAACAGTGCTTTGGTCAGGCCCGCGTAATAGGCGAGGTAGCCAATCAGGATGAAAGTCGGGATAAGGCTCAACGCTTGGCTTGAAATCTTGGAGTGCGGAACCTGCCCCGCTGTTTTGACAGCCACAGTCACAGCCTTGCCGAACCGCGCCGGGTCGTACCCAAACTTGGCCCAGAAGATCCAGATCAGGCCAATCATGCCAGCTGTCGCGGCGGCAAAGGCCACGCGCATCCCCAGCACCACAAGAACAAGCATACCGCCCGAGACAATCAGACCAATATCAATGGGTTCCATCAGATTTAACCTCAGTTGTCGTGGCCCGAGACGTGCTCGGCTTCCATTGCAGCTTGAGTGGCTGCATCGGCTATCAGTGGGACGGCAATAGGTGCCTGATCGGGGTGCCGGATCGCGCGCCCATAGGCCCAGAGCTGTAGGACAAGCCTTAGGCAAAGCACGCTAAAGGCGACGGGGGCCAATAGCTTTGCGGGCCACAACGGGATACCTATGTCGATCGAGCTGTCGCGGCTCCAGAGTGGAGCACCAAAGTCAAAGCTGCGTGCGAAATGTGCCCAGCTCCCCCAGATCAGCAAGACGATGAGCGCCAGAATGACAGCGGTTGTGACGAACTCAACGATATAGAGCGTCCGGCCTCTAAGCGCTCCAACAACCATGTCCATTCGGATATGACCGCCATCACGCTGCGCATAGGAAATTCCCATGAAGGCGATTAACGGCATGGCTTGCTCGATCCAGTCCACGTAACCAGGAAGTGGCGCATTGGCGAAATTCCGACCACCAACAGAGACTACGGCCATGACCATCAGCGAGAAAACTGCAAGACCGCTGATCAGAGCCAGAAGGCGCTCCAGTTTGTAGAGATGTTGATCGAGGATGCTGAGACGGCTGTCGTCGGACAGCACCTGGGATGACCCGGCCATCTTTGTACTCCGCTGTCAGGAAAGAAAGAACCCGACGCCAATCAAGCTGACGCCGGGCAGTGAGTGGATTAGCTGCCGTTTGCGATCTTGCCAGTCACAAGGTCATAAAGCTCTTGTGCTGGCAGGCCGCGCTCGGTGTTTTCTACGATCCAGGCCTCGGCCGCGGGGGCGGCAGCGGCTTCTTTGAACGCTGCGATTTCTTCATCGCTGAAAGTGACCCGTTCGATGCCGCGTTGATCCAGCTCAGGGCCCCACGCTTCCATCGTTTTAGTCTGGTAGTGGCTCACGTAGTGATCCAGTGCCTCTTCCACCGATCCCAGCAGAGCTTCGCGGTGTTCGTCAGACAGATCTTCCAGTGCCAGTGTGTTCACCACGACGGGGCAGTTGACGGTGCCGGGGTTGAGGTTCGTCGTCCACCACGTGCCATTCTCAATGGTGCCGAATGACATATGAGCGTGTGGCGCAAAGCTGACCGCTTTGACGATGCCGCTGTCCATTGCCTGACGCACTTCGGATGCAGACATCGAGGTCGGAACCGCTCCAACCGTCTCCATCGCCTTGCCGATGCCACCTGTCGCCCGAACGCTCAGACCTTCAAAATCGGTTAGGGATTTGGGTGCTTCCCCGACACCAACAAGGTTGTACTGCGGTAGCGGCGACGGCATCAGCAGAGTCGCGTCCCAGCGGGCCAGATCCTCGACAACAGCCGGGTGTTGATAGACGGCCATCGACAGGTCGACTTCCTGTTCAAGGGATGTCACGCCCAAAAACGGCAGTTCCAGGACAGTAATCGAGGGGTTCTTGTCGCGGTGGTAGCCAGCGCAGAACTGGGCCATTTCAAACGCACCAATCGAAATCCCATCGAGGTTTTCTTTGTTCTTCGACAGGCCACCATAGCTGATGTTGAGTGTGAACTCACCGCCCGTTTTTTCGTTCACCAGTTCGGCGAGTTTCTCGACGTGTTCGGTAAAGGCACGACGCTTGCCCCAAAGGGAAACGTTCCATTCGACAGCCAGTGCTTCGGATGCAACGGTCAGCGACAGGGCCGCAATGGCCGCCCGGTTCAGATGTTTGCGCATAATGGCTCCTCCCAGATCACGCAATTCGCTTGGGTGGAGTATTCAGGATGCGCGGCAGCCTGCCTATGAAGGAAAATGCGCGTGGAATATCGACTTCCCTGCGGATATCCGCAGAGTGGTTTCGCTTACAACAGCGCCTCTTTATCGAGACCGAGTTTGACGATCTTTTCGTTGAGCGTCCGACGGCCAATCCCAAGCGCTTCAGCGGCGGCATCCATGCGGCCTTTATGCGCCTTGATGGCCTTGCCGATGAGCTCGCGTTCAAACGCAGCAACCGCTTCGCGCAGCGTATCCGGTACTTCGTCAAATTGCTGATCGCTTTGGATAGCCTGCGCCACCGACCCGCCCCCGCGTCGGGCCGCTAAAATGCGTCGTTCGCAGACATGGCGCAATTCACGCACATTGCCGGGCCAGTCATGGGCAAGCAGAGCGGCCAAATCGTCCTGATCGAGTTCTGGCGCGTCTATCTCATAAACCTGCGCGTATTCGTTCAAGAAATGCGTTGCCAACAGAACCATATCATCCCGTCTTTGACGTAGCGGAGGTAAAGACAGGACGACAGTATTCAATCGAAACAAAAGATCCTGACGCAGTCGACCTTCCTCGGCTGCAAGTACAACGTCTTCGTTGGTTGCTGATACGACCCTGAAGCTTACTGGCACTGGCGACACAGCCCCCACTGGCAGCACCTGCTGATCCTCGATGACCCTTAGTAGCTTGGCCTGCGCCGCCGGTGGGCATGAGCAGATTTCGTCCAGAAACAAGGTCCCGCCTGATGCCGCCACAAGCCTTCCGTCGGATTCACCCGCGACGCCGAACATTTCCACTTCGAACGTATCGGCCGACAATGCGGCGCAATTAAGCGCCAAGAACGGAGCCTCCGGCGAGCGGCCCAAATCATGTAAAGCATGGGCAACTAGCTCTTTCCCGGTGCCCGTATCCCCCTGCAACAATACCGCAACCGAGGTATCAGCAAGATCAAGTACTTCTTGTCGCAAGTCTGTAATGGCGTCTGTTTGGCCCAGCAGGATGCGGTCAAGGCCTGACAGTTTGAACAGCCGGTCTTTGAGGTGGGCATTGCTTCTTCGCATTCGGTTTTGTTCAGCTGCGTGCCTCAGCACCGTAAGCAATCGCCGTGGTTCATATGGCTTTTCGATGAACCCGTACGCCCCGTCCTGTATGGCCTGAACCGCCATCGGGATGTCACCATGTGCCGAAATCAATACCACCGGAGGCGCCACCTGTCTGTCCAAACTGGCCAGTAATTCAAGCCCCGACATACCCGGCATACGCACATCGGACAGAATAACATCGGGCGACGCGCTGGCCAGATACTCCATCACTTGGGTCGCGCGCGACAGGGCGCTAACAATCCAGCCAGCGGCTTCGAGCAACTCGATAAGAGATTGTCGCATCGATTTGTCATCATCAACGACCAGAATTTTGAAGGGTTGCTGCTGAGTCATTCGTCCGTTTCTTCCGTAATTGGGGCAATCGGGAAGGTGACACGAAAAATTGTTCCGCCGTCGTTACGATTTCGGGCCGTCATTGTGCCGTCGTGATCTTTGACAATGCTGGTGGAGATAGCCAGTCCCAAGCCCATGCCTCTCCCGCTCTCTCTTGTGGTTACAAATGGCTCTTGCAACTCAACCAGCGTTGCTTCGCCCAATCCGTGACCGTTGTCTTGAATTTCCAACACGACCTCATCATCAGAAGCCATGACAGCGATATGGATTTCAGGCCCATCCGCTTCATCCGTAGCATCTATGGCATTACGCAAAAGATTAGTGATGACCTGTTCGATCCGCAGAGCACTGCCCCGGATAATGGCCGGACCAGTCGACGCATCAATTGAGATTTTCACCTTGCCCTGCTCGATGTTTGGCGCAACCAAAGCCAACGCGGCGTCAACCGAAGTGCATAAGTCTACGTCGTCGAACGCTTCACTCTCTGACCGTGCAAAAAACCGTAATTGGCGCGTGATCCCTTCCATCCTGTCCACGAGGCTTCCAATTTTTTGCGGTAGCTTGGACTCACCGGAAGATGAGATCTCATCTGCCACCAGGTGATTGCGCATCGCTGCGATCGGCTGGCCCAGTTCATGCGTGACCGACGCGGATAATTGCCCCAGAGCCGCCAATCGGCTTGCGCGTTCCAACTCGCTTTGTGTGCGTTTGAGGCTCCGCTCGGCTGTCTTGCGGTCGTCGATTTCGATAGCGAGCCTTTCATTTGCCTCCCGCAGCTTTGCTTCTTCTTCTTCGGACCGCTCCAAGGCCGCGCTTACGCGCCTCGCGCGTTGTATTTGGAAAAAGATAAATGCGAGCCCCGCCAAAAGGACAAAGATTGCGGTTACAAGCCAACTACGTGCTACGGCCTGATCGTCACTTGCAAAATAATGAAGCGACCAGCCATCGGGCAAATCCGTTGCTGCAAGGTGCAGGCGCTTCGTCCCAGCAATTCTGGCCTGATCTCCCGGCAACTCAACCCAATCCAACGCATCTAAGTCTTGCCCCGGAAACTGCCTGGCATCCCGAATCCGCTCTTGCTGAGGTTCTGACAATGGCGTCAACGCGCGATATCGCCAATCCGAGTTCGAAGAAAGCAGAACGACGCCGTCTTCATTGGCCAAAAGAACCTGTTCACCCGAGTTTTTCCAACTATCCTGAAGATTAGAGAAATCGATCTTAATCGCTATGACGCCAGTTGAAGCTCCCTCGTCGTCAAGCACTGCGTTGGCGATGAAGTAGCCTGGCAGACCAGTCGTTGCCCCGATGGCATAGAAGCGGCCCTGTTTTCCAGAAATGGCAGTTTGGAAATACGGGCGGAAAGCGTAGTTCTGGCCAACAAAGCTCCCAGTGTCGCGATAATTCGATGAGGAAATCGTGATCCCGTCTTCGTCCATCAGGTAGATCGCATCCAGCCCCGCCTGCGCCGCAAAATCCTCGAGGCGTCGGTTTAAAGTTCCGGTGCCATCCCCTTCGGCTGTTCCAATTACAAAGGAATCCTGTGACAGCACATATGTGAGGTGGGAAAATCGCTCGAGTTCGCTGTTCACCGAGCTTTGGTAAAGAGAGAGCCGGCCCTGAGCTTTCGAAAGCTCCTCCGAAACGAAGTACTGGTAAGAAACCAAATAAAGGCCAATGCTGGCGGCAATGGCTATCAAAATACCTACAATATACGAAGCTGATCGCATTGAATGCCCATGAACTGCGACGGCATAGGATCACAGTAGGTATTAGCCGTCCATCCCAAGAGTTCTAAACTGACATTTGGATGTTTTGGCCGAACAAGAATGACCGAGTAATTTGAGAACGCGAAGCAATGAACGAACATGCCGAAACAACTATTTGCATTCCGCAAGCAGATTCGGCCCAAAGGAGACATCTAGCACAGTATCGCAATTCTGCGGACGCAGCCCGCTTTTCTGACATTCGCTGCAAATGCAAAATCTCGACGTCTGCGAGTTCACAGGATGCGGACGAAGTTGCCATTCAGTTGTGAATTGCGAATGTCCGCTTGTGGGAAAACTCTGAAAGATGCAATTTTAGCCAACAGAAACAGAAATGCAGGGAACAGGATTGTCACCTATTGACGCTGTACGTACGCCAGACGACCGTTTTCTAAACCTGCCTGATTTCGTCTGGCGTCCTCAGTACGAAGATCAGTTGGCCGGGTATGAAGGCCTGCGGATGGCAAGAATAGACGAAGGTCCGCAGGATGCAGAGCGGGTGTTCTTGTGCCTTCATGGGCAGCCTTCATGGGGTTTTTTGTATCGGCATATGATTCCGGTCTTTCTCGAGACTAGCGCCCGAGTTGTCGTTCCTGATCTGTTCGGTTTCGGCCGGTCTGACAAACCTATCCAAGATAATTGCTACACTTTCACATTTCACAGACAGAGCTTGATCGAGTTGATTGAAACGCTCGATCTCAAAGGAATTACACTCGTTGTACAGGATTGGGGTGGGCTTCTTGGTCTTACAATTCCACCAGACATGCCTGATCGCTTCAATCGGCTATTGGTTATGAACACGGTTCTTGGCTTGGGTGGCGGTAGCAGCGAAGGGTTCGATGCATGGAGGGATTTCCACCGAACCCACCCGGACTATGACGTGGCCGCATTGTTTCAAAAATACGTGCCCGGCATGAGTGATGAAGTTGCGGCCGCTTACGCCGCCCCGTTCCCGGACGCGCGTTATCGGGGCGGCGTACGGAAGTTCCCGTCGCTGGTGATGACCGAACCCGACATGGAGGGCGTTGATGTGTCACGACGTGCAGCGGCATGGTGGAAAACTGACTGGTCTGGCGACAGCTTCATGGCGATAGGAGAAGCAGATGTTCTGATCCCGCCGAGGCTGATGAAACGCATGCACGAAATATTGGGCGTAGTTCGCCCACCTCTGATGTTGCCAGACGCAGGACACTTCGTTCAGGAGACCAACGGCGAACAAGTTGCTCGCGCGTGCTTGTCTGCATGGGAAGATGTAGGGCATCCCATATAGCCTTAATGGTTTAGAAATCGGACCTTCCTGCAGACCGCAGCATCAGTTACTTCTGGGCTCGCTACCGACCTCTGTGCCATTGCAGCAAAGCCCGCTGCCCCGCCAATAACTGATCACGAGGACGGCCCAGCTGCTACTGGCCAAAGGCCTACTCCGCTGCGGTGCAGCCCGCCAAAGCCACCATTCGCTTCAGTTGCATGAGTTGATAAAAGACGGAAGTCGGAAACGCGGGACAGACCGGCCATTGTTCAAACGACCGCTTTATGGGACCTGAGTTCAGAACGACAGTTGAAGAGAGCAGAGCAATGTCAGCACAAAAGGCTATCGGGCGTGCATCCTTTCAAACGCGTCGACGGTAGCAATTGAGGTTCAAAGGAACCCACAATCGCTGCCGAGGCGTCGAGCTTCAATTATCCCTAACGCCCCAGCACGTTCGAATTGTGACTCTACGGTGGCAACGAAACGATGGGCCTATGCAAAGTGGGTGGACGCAACGGCTCGGCGTGTTGCCTCGACGATCCGGTCGGCCTCGTTGCGCGTGAGGCATAGTGGAGGGGCGAAGCCCAGTATGTCGCCTTGCGGCATGGTTCTTGCGATGATGCCTTCCCCCAAGAGCGCTCCGGCGACCTTTGCACCGATGCCTTTGCTGGGCTCGAATAATGCCTGCGATGCAGGATCACGCGCAAATTCGACAGCGCAGAGCATACCCAAGCCGCGAATTTCAACGACGTTTGGATGGTTACCTAATGCTTTTTGCATCTCGGCATTCAGATAGGCGCCGGTGGTACCTGCGTTACTTACGAGATCCAGCGTGTCGATCAGCTGCAGATTGGCAATACCGGCGGCGGCCCCGATGGGATGGGCGGAGTATGTCGATCCATGACCGATGGGGCCGTTTCATCTGTCCCCTGTTCCAGAACAGACCACATCTTTTCGGACACGATCGAACCGGATAACGGCGCATAGGCCGAAGTCAGGCCTTTGGCGATTGTGATGATGTCCGGCTGCAATCCATAATGCGTCGAGCCGAACATGCTGCCGAGCCGCCCGAAGCCGGTGACCACCTCGTCCGCGATCAGCAGAATATCGTATTTGTTCAAAACCTCCTGAATGGCTGCCCAATACCCATCAGGCGGCGGGACGATCCCGCCGGTTCTAAGGATGGATTCGCCTATGAACGCAGCAATCGTGTCGGGCCCTTCGGCGAGGATCAGGTCTTCGAGACGCGCGGCGCACCAGCCGGAAAATTCCTGTTCGCTCATGCCGGCCTCGTGTCGGTGCAGGTATTATGGTGCTTCGGTGTGAATAACCTGAGCAAGCGGCAGGTCGAATTTCTTGTGGAAGAGTTCTAACCCGGTGAGTGATCCGGTCATTAGGCCTGATCCGTGATAACCCCGCCACCGGCTGATGATCTTCTTCCTTTCAGGGCGGCCGAGGATGTTGTTGTAGTACCAGACGAGCTTGATGTTGGTCTCATTCGCGTCGAACCCGCCCAGTCCGAAATATACCTTGGACATATGATCCGGCGCGCGATCCAGGATCATCTTGGCAAGCGTGATAGTAGGCCAGTTCCTTGGCTTGCTCGGCAATCGCATCAGCGATTTCCTGACACCCATAGCTAACATTGACGCAATATAGCCCGGCAAACGCGTCAAGTAGTCGTTTGCCATCCCGGTCTTCGATATACACGCCTTTTCCGCCTGTGATGACACGAGACGGCGTCTCGCCATGTGCATGGTTGGCCAGATGCGTTGAATGGTGGAAGAAATTTTCGCGATCCCATGCGGCCAGTTGATCATTTGTCAGCATTGTTTTGTTCCTCGCCTTTGTCACGCTCAGTCGCGGCAGATATATTTGCTTTCTGTGAACGCCTCGAGCCCTTGTCTTGCGTCTTCGCGCCCAAGCCCAGACTGTTTGACGCCGCCGAAAGGGATCGGCGCGCCGGTAATTTTTGTCCGGCTCACGGCGACCATGCCGAATTGCAAGGCCCGGCTGGTTCGATAAATGCGGCGTGGGTCCTGAGTGTGGACATACGCGACCAGCCAGTATTCCGTCGCATTTGCGATCTCAACGGCCTCGTCCTCAGTATCGAAGGGCGCAATCGCTGCCACAGGGCCAAACGTCTCTTCGTGAAAGATCTTTGCGCTTGTCGGCACATCGCTGAGGACAGTGGCCTCAAAGAACAGAGAGCCTTTGTCCGATATCTGCCCTCCGAGTAAACAGTTTGCGCCATGCGCGACTGCGTCTTCAACCTGTTCGATCTGCTTAGCGACTGCTGCCGCGTTTATCAGCGGCCCGAGGTCTGGATCGTTAATCTATGGTTTCGCAAAGCTCTACTACGTCGAAGCTGGCAACGGATTTCTGTGTTGGACTTTCGACCAGATTGTCTCTGCGCGCCGCGCTAACAAGTTTGACGGCGGCACAAATCAGGCGCCCGTTGCAAATCTTGTACGCAAGCATTTTCATGACCGTCTTTCAAAGATCGCAGATGCGATAAGGTCGGAAGAACCCGAAGTGGCTCGCTCAGAAGTAGAGAGCTTTTTGGTCGGCATGGCCGCATCATCGGCTCTATGAACACAACGGGTTTGAAGGTTTCCAAAGAACATTTTGATGGGGTGAACGCCTGACAAAAACAATTACCAACTGACAAGCCAGTTAATTGAATAGGTCGTAGCGGCCGATACTTCGAGAGTCGTAAATTTTACCTAGTGGTAGTCGATGTACGTATGTCCGCTTTCGCGATGGTTAACAATGCCGTTCGCACCCGCAGCGAACGACTGGTACTCTGATCGTTCCAAAAATTTGCAACACAACCCTATGAACCGCAGGAAAGGTGGTTAATCGGATCAGGAATAGGAACAAAGTTTCGAAGTCGTGAGCTTGGCTTTGACCAAGGCTTCGGCAAAGGTAACGGCACAGGCCACTCCATCGACAACGGGCAGATTGAATTCTTCCGAAAGATGCGACATGAGGTCGGTCATCCCCGCGCAGCCCAACACAATGGCCTCAGCCCGATCTTCCTCGATGGCAGCGCGAATTTCGACCCGTATCTTGTCGATTGTCGCCGGATCGTTTTCCTCGAGCTTCAGAACCGGAACATCCGATGCCCGAACTCGAACGCAGCGACGATCCAGACCGTATCGCAACAAGTTGGCCTCCAGCCCTGCTAAAGACCGGGACAATGTGGTGATGACACTGAACTTTGGACTGATCATGGATGCCGCATGGTAGGCCGCTTCCCCAACACCGATGACTGGCGCCGAAGTGACGCAGCGCACGGCGTCGACCCCAGTATCGTCGAAACAGGCCACAACAATTGCATCTGCGTCCGGATGCGCGTTCACAACCTCCAGCAGTCCGGGAACGCAGGTAGAGACATCCAGATAGCCCTGTATGCTGGCGGGACCGTTTTGGGACGTGGCAGCGATAATCATGGTTTCAGGATGCGCAGCCGCCCGCGCTGCCTCTTTTATCTTTCGCGTCATGGAACTGGTAGTGTTGGGATTGACGACTAGAAGTTTCACAACATCCTCACACTTCTCCGCCCAGGTAGGCAGCTTTTATCCGCGGATCGGTCAAAAGTTCCTTGGAGTTTCCTGAAATGACCACATTTCCTGTCGTTAGCGCATAGGCGCGGTGTGAGATCGACAGCGCCATGCGCGAGTTCTGCTCGACTAGCAGCACCGACACTCCTTCGTCCCGGTTGATCGCCACTATTGAGCGGGCAATGTCTTGAACCAACTTGGGCGCGATGCCCAGCGAAGGTTCATCCAGCAGCAGTAGTCGAGGTTTCGCCATCAAGGCGCGCCCAATCACCATCATCTGCTGTTCGCCGCCCGAGAGTGTACCAGCGGACTGGCTATAGCGTTCTCTCAGACGCGGAAACCGTTCCAGAACGGAATCCAAGGTGCGGTGCACATCCGCTTTATTTGAACGGGTGAATGCACCCATCAGCAGGTTGTCTTTGACCGTCATATAAGGAAAGACCCGCCGCCCCTCTGGCACCATCGCAATGCCTTTCGAGACTATCTCAGCCGGGTTGGTTCCTGCGATATCTTCGCCCTCGAACGCAACCGAACCGGACTTGATCTTCGCCAGCCCAGTGATCGCCCGCAGGATGGAGCTTTTGCCCGCACCATTGGCACCGATAAGGGCGACGGTTTCACCTTGCTCAAGATCAATCGACACGCCCTTCAGCGCATAGACGTGATCGTAGTAAAGCTCGACATCCTTGAATTCCAACATCTTGCTCATGGCTCAGATCCCGATCTCGTCATCGGCGCTGCCCAGATAGGCTTCGATGACCTTTTCGTTGTTCTGGATTTCCGCTGGGGTGCCTTCGGCGATCATTTCGCCGAAATTCAGCACAACAATCCGGTCCGAGATGTTCATCACTGCGGGCATGTCATGTTCCACTAACAGCACTGTGACACCCCGGTCGTCGCGCACCTTGCGGACCAGATTGACCATTTTCATGGTCTCGTCGTGGTTCATACCCGCAAAAGGCTCATCCAGCAGCAGGACCTTGGGATCAGTGGCCAGACCGATGGCGATCCCCAGCGCGCGCAGATTGCCCTGCGGCAGGTTCGAGGCCTGCTCGTTAGCGATCTCGGTCATGCCGAGGAATTCGATCAGGTCATCGGCATACTGGCCAAAACTGTCGACGTCTTCATGTGCCGTTTTCGTGCCCCAGAAATACCCGGCCAGCGAGGCACGCGCACGCAGGTGCTGAGCGACGATGATGCTTTCGCGCACGGTCATTGACTTGAAGATCGTGGTTTCCTGAAAGGTACGGACCACCCCCTTGCGCGCCACCACATGCGGTTTCAGGTTCGAAATCCTCTCACCTTTGAACAGCACTTCTCCGGCGGTCGTCGGCAGAAACGACGAGATCATCTTGAACAATGTGCTCTTTCCAGCACCGTTCGGTCCAATCACCGACAGGATCTCGTTTTCATTGACGTTGAATGAGATATCGCTGTTGGCGGTCAACCCGCCGAATTTTTTGGTGACGTGGCGGACTTCCAGAAGATGGCTCATTTGTCATCTCCTTTCTTGCCCGGCAGCCGCAGGCTAAGCAGCCCGTTCGGCAGGAACAGCATCAGAATGATCAGCAGGCTGGAATAGGCCAGCAGTTGGAAGCGCCCCAACTCAAACAACAGATCCCATCCAAAATACAGAACCAGTGTGCCCAACATCGGGCCAAACACATAGCCCAGACCACCGAGGAAGCAGTTCAGCATGAAGTTCACACTGTCAGCGACCTGAAAGCTGGACGGATAGACCGATTGTGCAATCGATCCGAACATGGCTCCGCCAATGCCGCCCAGAAAGGAGGAAATAGCAAAGATGATGATGCGGATATATGAGATATTCACGCCAATGGAGCTGGCCAGTTCCTCGTTCTGCTGCATCGACCGGCACAGGTGGCCGAGGCGCGAATTCACCAGCCGGTACATGGCGGCAAAGGTCAGCACCATCAGCACACAGGCCGAGTAGTAGAAGGCCAGCCGTGGATTCTCGAGCGTCGCGAAATCCGGGATCAGGGTAAGACCCAGGATCGACACGCCACCCGGCAGCGGGATCGAGGTGATCCCCTTGGCCCCATTGGTGATTGGTAAGGCTAGCGCGGTCAGGGTGACAACCTGCGTCAGTACCAGCGAGATCATCGCAAAGTACACCCCCCGCAGCCGCAGGATCGGTAAGCCAATCAACACGGCGACCCCTGCCGCAAACAGACCCGCGAGCGGCAGAGACAACCAAAAGGACATGCCAGCCTTCGTCACAAGAATGGCCGAGACATAAGCTCCGATCAGGGCAAAAGCGCCTTGCCCGATATTGATGCGGCCGATATAGAAAGTCAGCCAGACACCGGCACTGGCAATCGAAAGCAGCGCAACCGAGGTCAGCGTATAGTAAAGGTCAGACCGCCCGGACGCCGCGATAAAGCCGGGAACCGCGACGAAGATGGCCAGTAGGAAAAACGCCAAACCGGCCCATTGGATCGTGGAAAGTTTCGGCACAGTGTTAACCCCACGGTTTGCCCATCAAGCCCTGCGGGCGGATGGCCAGGAAAATCATCAGTGAAACGAAGATCAGTAGATATGTGATATCGCCGTATTGCGACAGAACCGCCAAACCGATGGCTTCCATAAAGCCAAGGATGATCCCTCCGGCGATCGCGCCAGAAATCACACCTGCACCGCCGATCATTACCATCATGAAGGCTTTGATCGAGGTCGGCCCGCCCATGCCCAGATTGACGCCTGTGATGGTCACCAGCAGGCCGCCGACCAGACCAGCCAGCATCGCACCCAGGGCAAACCCGATCATAGAGTACCGGGCAACATTCACGCCCATAAGCTGGGCCGCGGTTCTGTCCTGCGCCAGCGCACGCAAGGCGCGGCCGGTTTTGGAATATTGCATGAACAGAATGAAGGTGACGATTGAGAGAATGGCCAGCACGCAGATCAGGATCCGATCATAAGGCATGATCAGCCTGAAATCCCAGTTGAAGACACCGTCGACAATCTTGGGCACGCCACGCTGTTTTTCTCCGAAGACAAGCAGGATGACCGCGTCAAACAGAAACGCCAGTCCCGCCGCCAGCAGCATTGTGCTTTCTTCGCGCGACGATCGTCGTATCACTGGCGCAAACAAGAACCGTTCGATGAGTGCGCCAAGTACTGCCAGGGTGATACAAGACGCAAGCAACGCCAGGATGAATGGCCAACCAAGCTGCCCGTAAAAGGTGTAAGTGACGAAGCCGCCGAGAACGTACATCTGTCCGTGAGCAAAATTCAGTACGTTCATCAGGGCGAAGATCAGCGTCAGTCCTAAGGCGATCATCGCATATTGCGCGCCCAGATAGATGCCATTTGCTAGTATCTGTTCCATTGGAGTCCCGCGTAAGGTTCGGGTATCCCGGGCTGATCATCAGCCCGGGAGAGATTGAGGCTCGTTAGACGATTGCCTTGGTTGGGAGTATTGCCTCAGTCGACTTCGGCGACAAAGAGTGTTTCAAACTCTCCGTCCTGGTAGACATTTACCACCAGCGGAACCGCGATCTGACGCTTTTGCCCGAACGATGTCGTGCCGACATACCGCATCTTAGCATCGCCCTTCATGAAGGGATTTGGTGCTTCGAACGTGTCCATTGTGGTCTGGAAAGCGTTCACATCGTCGATACCTGCCGGATTGGCGTTTAGCGTCGCCAGAATATACTCTAGCGCATAGACCTTGGTATTCGACTCGTCGTTATATTCGCCGAACATGTCAGTGTAGCGCTTGACGAATTCCTTCATGTCATCCGATGCAATTTCAGGGGTTGAAGCGCCGCCCACCGAGATGAACCCGTTGGCCAGTTCACCTGCGCCTTCGCGCAAAACCGTCGCATCCTGCGCCGTCTCAGTTGAAATTATGCCCTGGAACCCAAGCTCTCGAGCCGAACGGATCAGCTGAGGGGCATTGGCCGGTGAAACACCTGACAGGACCAGCAGATCAGGTTGTGTCCGCATGACCGGCGTCAGAACTGGGGTAAAGTCCGTAGTGTCCACCTGATACGTCACATTGTCAGAGACAACTTCAAGACCCAGCGCATTGGCCGCAGCGATCCCGCCATCACGCTGGCTCAGCGGATCAGACTCGTTGGCAGCAACAAAAGCCACCGTCTTCACGCCCTTTTCGTCCTTCAGATACTTATAAATCGCTGGACCTGACTGGTAGTTTGCAACCATGCCCAGAACCGCATTCGATGCCGGCGCTGTGTAAAGCTCTTTAGGGAAAGCATATGGAAAATACATGATCCCTTTTGCTTCGGCAACTGGGCGAACGGCGGCTGCGCCGTCATCCACGTTGGGACCAACCACATAGTGGATCCCTTCCTGCGCCATTTTTTCCATGCCAGCGATCGCACGTTTGGGGTCTTTCTGATCGTCGAATGAAACGATTTCGATATCGTAAGTGGTATCGCCAATCTGGTAACCGCCGGATTCGTTAATCCAGTCTGCCCTCGCCTCCATCGATCGCTGGTTAGAGATGCCCCAAGCCGCCGCCGGACCCGAGGTAACCCCGACAAAGCCGATCTTAAGTACGGGGTTATCCGCCCAGGCAGCCGAGCCAAGCACGGATGCGGTCAAGGCCAATGCGACCGAGGATTTAATCAGTTTTCTACGTTTCATTCTTTCCTCCCTATGAGGTCTCGGCGCCTCTTCTGGGCGCTTGGCGAAGTATACAATGCGACCGGTCGAATCCCGGAATGCCTCTTGGATACTGCATTGTTAACAATCTGTGTCAACACTTTTAGTAAACGTGATTGTTGATATTGCAAACAGAAGACCAATATATTGTCAGTTAGAAGTTGTACGGTTAAGTACGATCGACATGTATTCCTGCCAAATCGGAACAAGATGACAGACGCCCAACAAAAACTCGACGCCGTCCAATCCGATCCGGATGAGCAATTGATCGTTGACCGAATTTATTCTGCGGTCATGGAACAGAAGCTGGCGCCTAGAACCAAATTGAGCGAACAAACCTTGTGCGAGACTTTTGGCGTAGGCCGAATGCGCGTTCGCCGAGCTTTGTTGTTATTGAGCAGCCAAGGCATTGTTGAACTGCACTCCAACCGTGGCGCCTTTATAGCTTGTCCAAGCCCTGACGAAGCTCGAGAGGTTTTTGAGGCCCGCTTGATGATTGAATCTGGCATCGTACGTACACTGGCACATGAGAACGGCAGCCTAGGAATCGACGCGCTACGGACACATGTCAAAGAAGAAGATGAAGCTCGGGCAGCAAATGATCGAACTGAGATCATCCGGCTTTCAGGTGAATTTCATGTGGAACTGGCCAAATGCCACAACAATTCGGTACTTACACGCGTTGTGCGCGAGTTGGTGACCCGGTCATCTCTGATCGTGGCATTGTTTGGAACTAACAGGGACTCTTCGTGTCCCGATGATGAGCACGCCTCGATCATTGATGCGATCGTGAGTGGTGACCCACAATCCGCGGAAGACAACATCCAACACCACCTCCTCCACGTAAAAAACAGTCTGGATTTGGAACGAACCCGAAAGGTTGAACCCGATCTGGCTAAGATACTCACCGGGCGCATGTAACTTGGTACTGTTGCGAAGTGTTCCGATGTTCAAGGAAATACATCTGACCTTCTTTGTTATGCGAGCAGTTCTCTGAATTGTTGAAAGGGACAGAGTCCGGGCGTGATTTGATCTTTGCGGATCATGTGCGCCACTTCGATTCCGTCGAGGGTTGCCGCCGCTTAGGCAAATGCCTTGAACCCTAGCATTGGCCGGATGCGTCTCTTGATGAAACAATGGTCCTGTTCCACGATGTTGTTCAGGTATTTCCGCCTGACCATCTCAATCGGGATCGGGCAACCAAAGCCTTTCAGCATCTTGTTTATGGCCTTGATGCCAGCCGTGTTAGCTCCGCTTTTGTCGATGACAATCTTCCGTGGCAAACCATTGACCTCCTTCATCCGAGCGAAGAAGTTCGTCGCGGCAGGCTTGTTTCGCTGTGGTGAAAACATGAAATCAAGCGTCTTGCCGTATTTATCGACGGCCCGATAGAGATAGACCCACGCACCCTTCACCTTGATGTAAGTCTCATCCATTCTCCAAGAGCGATCACATGGCCCTTTCCTGCGGCGCGCTACATCAGCAATTGCGCCTGAGCATCGTGTCACCCAACAGTTCAGTGTCGCATGATCAACCGATACACCGCGTTCTGCCATGATTTCTTCCAGATCTCGGTACGACACGCCGTATCGGACGTAAAAGAAGACTGCGAATAGGATAACATCCTTCGGATATTGCGCACCTTTGAAAGAAATCATGGACCAACCTTCAACTGGATAGTGTCGTTCGCCACACATGCGCTAAAGCCACGAAGGTCAATGGATAAGAGTTTGCAACTGAGCCATCATCAACGCGTCTTAATAATCAAAATATTATACTTATGACTACTACACAAAAGCCTAGTTTCGCAAAGAATTTGAGTTTTCAAACCAAGTACATGAAGAGATCTGTTTAATTAGCCCTATTTCCGCTGATCGGCGCGTCGTAGCCAGAGCAGACGAATAGTTTCAGTTATCTTCACCACTCGAAGAACATAATGGACACCCCAAACTCCAAGGGCTCGTCGGGTAGATAGATCGGATTTTCCAAGAAGATTTTTCAGAGTCTTAAACGACGGGATCAGCTTGTGAACGGGTGGTATGTAATTCACAAATCCACGCTTCGCGTTCCTACGCAAACGCGCGCCTTCAATTCGGCGGGCTTTGGTGATGTGTTCACCAAGACTTCTACGCGCTGGATGTCTTACGATGGCTTCCTCGGCAAAAAGGATAGGTTCGCCTGCAGCTTTTGCGCGATCGTTCCATTCCATATCACCACCTGACAAAACCGTGTCGTTGAACCGACCGACTTGATCTATCACACTGCGACGCAAAATCAGGTTGGCAGTAACAGCTCTGCCACGCTCAACCCACTTCTGCTGCTCCAGACCAAGATGAACGTCATACAATTCCGTTGTCGTCCATTCTTCCCCGTTAGGAATTAGAACAACATTGCCTCCGAACCGCCCAACCTCAGGGTGATCCTGGGCCATCTTCAATCCAGCTTCCAGATACTGTGGGTCAGGCTGACAATCTGAATCGGTAAAGAAAAATAGGTCGGCATTCGCGTCATCGATACCGCGATTTCGTGCCGCGTATGAGCCCGGCTTTGCTTCGCTCAATATACGAGCGTTTGCAGGCAAGCGAAACTCAGACGGAGTTTGGTCGGAAGGATCATTGTTTACCGCAATAATCTCGAATTGAACGGCATTCAGGGTCTGGGAAGCCAAACAGTCCAGACAGATCTGCAGTTGATCCCAACTGTGGTAAGTTGGAATAATGACGGTCGCGGCCAGTGGTTGCCGCGCCGGTCGTCTTGCAGATTGCTGCGTCAAACCAAGCTCACTCTGCGCTAACTGCGTTAGAATACTGATGGTCGTACAAGGTTTTGAAAGGGCCTTGTTCTTTCAACAAATGTTTGGCGCTCCCTTGCTCCAACACTTCCCCGCTTTCAATCACAACAATCTTGTCCGCGTGCATAATCGTTGAAAGGCGATGCGCAACGATAATTGTTGTACGCCCTTCCGTAAGCCTGCTGAGCGCTTCCTGCACCAGATGTTCCGACTTTGAATCCAGCGCACTCGTCGGCTCGTCCAGCAACAGAATGGGGCTATCGCGCAACAACGCGCGGGCGATCGCAAGGCGCTGTTTCTGACCGCCAGATAAGAAGGCTCCGTTTTCGCCCACCATGGTGTCAAAGCCCTGCTCCAAAGTCATTATGAAATCATAGGCGTTTGCGGCCTTGGCGGCCTCAATCACGTCCTCTTGTGTCGCTCCCTCTCGGCCAAAGCGAATATTGTCTGCGATCGACGCTGAGAAAAGAAATGTCTCTTGGCCGACAAAGGACATATTCTGGCGCAACGTCTTGAAAGAGGCGTATTTTATGTCTTGGCCATCAATCGAAATCGTACCACTGTTTGGATCATATAGGCGCAATGCAAGGTTCAAAATGGTCGACTTTCCGCCACCAGATAAGCCAACCAAAGCGGTCGTCTTGCCGGCCTCAAAGGTCAACGAAAGCCCCTTCAAGATCGGATCACGCCGGGCGTAGCCGAATACAACATCGTCAAACACGACTTTGCGAGGCCCATCCGGTAACGCTTTGGGATTAGCTTCCTCAGGCAGGGTTTCCGGCTCGTCCAGCATGCTGAACAGCATTTTAACACGCCGCAAACCCACTTCCATCTTCACCCGCACCTTGGTCAGACGCTTCGCAGGTTCATACGCCATCATCACAGCAGTAACGAATGACATCAGTTCGCCTGGGGTAGAGGCCGCTGCACCAAACAATTTACCTGCACTCAGCCCGATGACCGACGCAATTGCAAATCCTGCCAGAATATCAGTCAGTGGGCTGGTTGCCGCTTGCAAGCGAGCAAGCTTATTTCGGCGTTTTTCGACGCTTTTAACTGCCGAATTCATCTGTTCCGCCATGCGTTCTTCTAGTCCAAAGGACTTGACCACCCGAATTCCGGCTGACGTCTCCTGAATGACTTTCATGATCGCGCTCATCGACTGCAGCTCCATATCCGCAATATCGCGGACTTTACGAAGCAGCATCCGAACCCCCAGAATTGCAAGCGGGCCGACGATTAGCGTAAAGAGGGACAAAACTGGTTGCTGATAGAACATCACGGCAAGCAAACCGATCAATGTAAGCATGTCTCGAACGGCGGTCGTGACCATTATTTCGATAACCGTCCGCGCAGCCTGTGCTGTCTGTGTCACTCTCAACAGCAAATCCGAGCTTTCGGTCAGGTTAAAGAAAGATACGCCCTGCCGCAAAAGCTTGTCATATAGCTTGATCTGCTGTTTTGATACGATCCGGTTCCCAGCGCGGGTCAATGCCACAACCTGGACGTAGGTGGCGACACCTTTTACCAAGAAAATAGTGAACACGGCCATCGAAACGCTAAAGATCTTGGCCGAATTCTCACTGTCGAACAGCGAGTCAACGACATCTCGCATGATGAACGCGATACCAGCTGTAGTCCCCGCCACAAACACCATCGCGATAATTGCAATGGTATACGGCAGCATTTGCTCCCGCATGTTCTCTGACAGCAAACGCCACAAGACGGAATCGCTTAGTACCGCCGCAAACTTTGATTTGATCTTTTGCAATGCACATGCCCACTGTGATCAGGATTGAGACATGTCTGTTATGACAGACTCATAAATCGTGTCCGCTAGATAGTCGCCCGCTCTCTATTGGGCAAGCCCACGCGGTATTCCGCCTTAATCCACGGTTTCGATGCGCAATGTCCTGATCGGTGTGTCGACCGCCAAAACCCGCCCTGACCACTGATATGCAATGTAGTGGGCAATAAACAAGAAGGCTCAACAAGCATAGCCTAGGCCCCTACCCTTTCGACCTCGTTCAAATGTCGAAACCAACTGACCCAAAACTCTGGATCGCACCCATGTAAAATGGTCTGAACTTGCGCCCAGCCCCCCTCCCCTAGAGAGGGAGAATTAGCTGGATTTGACTAAGACGCGACAATATTGTTGTGCTGATCGGGTTCATGTTGCATCCGATTCTGAAAGTCTGATCCGAAAATGGGCTCACCTCAACCGTACCAAGTAGAATCTGTGGAGCTATCGCAAACATAGCAGAAAAATAAAGCTATCACTCTGATTAGGTTAAATTATCCAGCGAGTTCTGCAAACTAGCGGAATCCGCGTGTCGAACGTCCCAGCGGCCTCTTACCGATCAAATTTGCTGTTTCGAAGTCTGCAACAACCGGGGTGAAGCTTTCAAAGCGAAGCATGGGCCTCGTAAGCTGCTTGATGAGCCGGTGATCCTGCTTGAAGATATTGTTTACTTCTTTGATCCCGGTCGTGTTGCTACGAAATTTGTTAACTTTGATCCGCTTTAGGATGCCATTGTGTTGGCCTTCCATTTCTGTGATTTGCAACCCGCCAAGGATGAATACATTACTAACCATCTGTTCATCCTCGCATGTTCGACCTTAACACTACTTTCAGCCGGTATTTCTTCTAGATCACGATAGGAAACGCCGTTTCGAACGCAGAAGTAGACCGTGAATAGGATCACAGATACTGGGTAGAGCGCGCCATTGAAATAGATCACAAGACTTTCCCAAATATCATTACAGACCAAGCCTCGATTGGAATAAACACACGAAGCTGCAACATGCCGATCAACGACCGCGACAAAGAACGGTTCCCTACTAGTTTTAATCTGAAAATCTGACTGGTATAATTCAAACAAATTCAGGAAAAGCAACGGCATGGTCCAGTTAGCCTATCAGACGCACCTTCCGAATTCGCCCAAATTCAAGTTGGATAGCTCCAAGCAAAGGTTTCAAATGGTGAGACTGAATGTATTGTGCAATGAACTTGCTTGGCGCACGCAAGGTGATCGTCTGATCTTGGGTTTCAACAAGTTGAAGGTCACGATACCAGCATTTGAACAACAACATTTCTGACTCTGATAGGCGTTGGAGCACCCTACCCCACGGACTTTGAAGATCTTGCCTCTCAAGTTCGACTTCTAATTGTTTTTCTTGACCAAATTGAACATGAACGACCTTTTCGGATGGTTTTGGTATTTGCATTTCCATGCGTGATACAAAATCAGAACCAACATTTTGCCAAACTGGTTTGCTTAGGCGATAAATTTCCGTGTAGTTGAGTCGGTACGCCGCAACACGGCCTCTAACTCCGGGCCTAAGCTGAAGAAGCATATTATAATTCGTCAATCGCTTAATTTCTCGCTTGACGGTTCGTTGGTCCACGGACCAGAGGCGGGCCATTTCTTTTTGTCCGACCGTCAGCTCGTCAGTGCGCCAGTTGTATCGGGCGGTTATCAACGCAATGAGCCGCATCATTGAATTTTGAAAACCGGGTGTACCACTTAATCCCGCAACAGAGATTGCAGTTAGTAGATCGTACTTCTGTGAACCAGCCTGATGTCCTGTAAATCGTTTTATTTCCATTTTGATACTGCCACTGTGCCTCGAGCGGATCGGTCTTGCTGTCCGATTCCATCAATTGGGTTCAGTGTGATGAAATCCCGTAGTTTGTCAACGAACTTTGAAAAGCAGGATGCCCACTTCACTTCTCAAATTCAAAAGAAAAATCGGTTATTAGGTATTAGGTGACATGCTGGATGTCACCCTATTGGGGGGTGAATGTCACCATATATCTAGTTAGTGATTGATGCTTGTCACCAAAACATAGCCTGGCATTCGAATTTCTTCCCGTATTTAACGGATCATAGGCAAAAAAGCGGAATTTCTATTCTTTACGTTTTGCAGTTTCCAAAAATCGCGTTATTAAAAGACCACCGTCATATAACAAGAGCAACATCATGCGTGACCACACCGACCTTCAAGCTATGAACGAACGAAGCCTGGCTCAACAGGCTGCCGTCCGCCGCGCTACCTTCTCGCCTGCAGACGAGAAAGTTCTTCGACCATTCTCAATCTGGGAAATTAGCCAGTTCATGTTTGATGTCCCGGCGGACACCTTGAGAAAGAAGTTGGCCGAAGACCCGTCTCTTCCGCAAGGTGCGACTGAAGATGATGGACGGCAAAGATGGTTTTCTCTTGCTGAGATTAATGAACTGAGACGGCGTCTGAGATTTAGGGGTAAGAGCCTTCTGCCTCAAAGGCCGGCAGGCCGGGCTATGAGAGTGGCGGTTTCGAACTTTAAGGGTGGTGTTGGCAAAACTGTCGTTGCTCAGCACTTGGCGAATGCGGCTGCGCTTGATGGTTATCGTGTTTTGGTGGTGGACTTTGACCCCCAGGCGACACTCACTCATTCAATGGGTCTGGCTGAAGTAAGAGAGTGGAATACTGTCTGGGGCATTATGTGTCGCGACCTCTGCCGTGAGGCGAACCGGATCGCGGACGAATATGATGATCCTGCAGATTGCCCCTACCCTACTGCTGACGAGTTGCCAGAAGATGTTCAGTCGATCGGCGCACAGCGTGTTCAGGATTTCATTCAAAGAACTTCATGGTCGACGATTGACATCATTCCGAGCTGCGCGAACGCCGCCTTCGTTGAATTTGCTTCCGCCCAGTATAGGTCCATTCATAAGGCATGGAGTTTTTTTGGATGCGTCGCAAGATATCTCGATGAGTTGCCAGACGACCAATATGATTTGATTGTTTTCGATTGTCCGCCTGCAATTGGATATCAGTCTTTGAATGCGGCCTTTGCGGCTGATATCCTCTATATTCCGTCTGGTCCTGGCTATTGGGAGTACGACAGCACAACGAGTTATCTTGGTCAGCTTGGCGACGCCTTGGAAGACATAACCAGCGGTTTCGAACGTATTGCACAGGATGCTGGTATTACTCTTCCTAAAAGGTTCGATGACATACGTGTTCTCATGACTCGCTTCGAGGCCAGCAACTCTCTGCATGTCGCGATGATGGACGCTTTCAAAAATGTCTTCGGGGCCGATGTCTGTCAAAATCCCATCGAAATGACACGTGCGGTCGAGCAATCTGGTAGGTTCCAGATGTCTGTCTACGAGCAGGACTATAGGCAGATGACTCGGGACACATGGAAACGGGCGCGTCTGTCCTTTGATAATGCATACAGTGAATTTAAGGACGTCGTCCTACGGGCCTGGGAGGCGCGTACCAAAGTTGAGGAGCGGGTAGAATGAGCGGTAACAAATTTGGCTTCACTCCAATTGATGAAGATGACATCAAGAAAACACGCCGCCGCGAAGTGGGTCCAATGGGGGCTGCGGTACGCGAGACAGCAAACAGTTTAAATGAAAGCACTGAGAACCGTGTCGAACAGCGACGGCAAAATGCCTCCGATGCCAAGGAGTATCGCAAAGCTCGTGACGAGGGGCGAGTTTTGGTTGCGGTCAGCATCAATGAAATTCTTACGACAGATCTTCCAAGAGATCGCTTGGATCTATCGGCCGTCGCAAGTTCGGATGAGATGGATGAACTCAAGGCTTCTATTCAGGAACGCGGCCAGAAGGAGCCCATAGAGCTTTATAAGGATTCAGATGGTCGATTCCAGCTCAAAAAGGGTTGGAGACGAGTAACTGCTCTTAAGCAGCTTTATGAGGAGACCGGTGATGAACGGTTTTCCAGTGTTACAGCGCGAGTTGCCGAATCCCAGAGTGATCGTATCGACCTTTACATTGACATGGTTGAAGAGAACGTTGTTCGAGAGGACCTGACTTTTGCTGAGATGGCGCAAGTGGCAATTCTTGCTTCCAACGATTCTGAGTTGGGGGCAGGGGATGCAGTAGCTTTGGTCGGAAGGCTTTACTCATCCCTGCACAAGATGAAACGCTCTTATATTCGTAGCTTTGTTTACCTGCTCAATGAACTTGATGGCGCGTTGCCATTTCCTAAGAGTGTCTCCAGAAATCTTGGCGTTGAGGTTGCGCGGAAACTTCGAGCTTCGTCGGGTTCAGTTGCTGTGTTAAAAGATGTGTTGGCGCGCGCATCCACAGCTGATGAGCAAAACGCGGTGCTTGATGCTTTCTTGGCGGATACTGATTCTGAACGGGGTAAAGGCAAGCGACGTGAGAAAGTCGAGAGCGTGAAGTATGAGTTTCATGTGGGCGCTTCAAAAATCACTGCGCGAAAGGGAGAGTGCAGAATATTGTCCGGTCAAGACTTTAGTTCGATTGACCGTTCAAAGCTCCAGAGGGCGGTTGAAGCTTTCGAAGCGGTTTTGAACGAGAAGTAACCCGCGGGTTACCCATGCTTACGTTTTTTGATTTTAATGGCGGTAACCCATGGGTTACCGCCTTCTTCGTTTAGCCCCAATTCACCCCAACAGGTCTGTAGCTGGATTCTCCGCGATATCGACGTCATCGTAGTATTTCTGCGCTTGGGCCAGGGAGCGGTGCAGTGACAGGCGCATGGCGGCCTGGATGGGCGCACCGTCCAGTGCGGCCTGGGTCAGAAACCCCGAGCGCAGCCCATGGGGCGAGGCAAAATCCTCGGGCAATCCGGCTTGTTCCAGGCGGTGTTTGACGATCTGATAAATCGCATCCGGGCTCAGACGACGTTTCAGCACACGATCCGCTTTTGAGACAGGGCGGAACAGCGGTCCATCCTCGATCCCGCCAATCTCGATCCAATGCACCAGCGCCTGGGCTGCGCGGCCTTTCAAAACCAGTCGCGGGGTCTCGCCCTTCTGGGTGGTCTTGGTTTCCAGCAGCGAGAGCCAGACGACGCCGCTCTTGTCAAATTCCTTGAGCGAGACATCCTCGCGCATCAACCCGGTGATCTCCGAGCGCCTCCGACCACCCGACGCCCAGCTCAGCATCAACAGCGCTCGGTCGCGGCAATCCCGGCGCGAGCCCCGGCAGGTGGCCAGCAGCAGTTCGAGAATGTCACGGGTGATTGGATGGGTGGATTTTGGGGCAGGGGACCGGGCCGCGGCACGACGGGCCTTGGCGCGGGCCTGTTTCACCTGTGGCGCGTCAAAAGGCGAAGTCAGGTTCTTCATCCGGTGGAAGGCCAGCCAGGAGGCGATGCGCCGGTCGAGCGTGGACGGGGCCGGGCAGGAGAGGGACTTGCGCAGCCCTTGCGCAATCAGCAGCTCTGCGGTTTCGCGCGCCACATCCGTTTCTGGTGCGTCGTTCAGGTCGCGGGCGTGATCGAGAATAAAAGACAGCGCGATCGGCGCACTTTCCGGCCAATCCAACGCTGATCCGAAACGCGCGGCTTTCCATGCCGTCACGTAGCGCAGATCCCGCTCATAGGCACGCAGCGTATTGGCCGGCGTGCCGCGCACATACAGGTCGGTCAGCGCCTCCTGATCCGCCTGCGACAGGGCAGGGGTGGCAGCTGGAAGATAGGGGGCAGGCGGCTTCATGGGGCACATTCTGCGCTGATTTTTCGGCAAAATCAATCAAACATGATAAGGGATACTTATCGGTTGTAATCAAAGATTTGAGAAGATCGAAAAGTAACGATCAAAAAGGAAAGATTTTGCGCGTAAAGCGGGTAGGGGCTTGCAACACAACCCCTTCGGACATCATCTTTCCTGCCGCCAGAAACAACTGACGGACGGCCCGGTCCGCGACGGGAGTGGAAAGAATGTGGGGATACCTGCAGATTCTGATCTAATGTCTCGTTGTTTTTGCAGGAAGCATAGCGATGAAATTCAAGATCAGTTTAGAGACTGAGTTTGGTTGGGGCGAGAAGCGATCACACGAGATTTGCACCCTGGAACGCCGGTCGGTTGATGCGTCCGAGGAAGACCTTGGACTGTGTCTGGTCGAGGCGAAATCAATACGGTTTTGTCAGAAGAGCTTGGGTTGAGGCGGGTAGGGTGCTCTCGTAGCCTTCGTGCATGATTAAACAGTCACCATTCAAGTACTTCAAGACCAGTCCAGACGTCATTCGTTTGGCTGTAATGCTGTACGTTCGGTTCCCATTGTCGCTTCGAAACGTGGAAGATCTATTGAATGAACGGGGAATTGAAGTGAGCCACGAAGCCGTCCGATATTGGTGGAACAGGTTCGGTCCGATGTTTGCTGCTGAGATCAGACGGAGGCGAGTTCAGCAGCTGCGCGCGTTCTCCAAATGGAAGTGGCACGTGGACGAGGTTTTCGTGAAGGTGAATGGCAAGCGGCATTATCTTTGGCGGGCTGTTGATCACGAAGGCGAGGTGCTGGAAGCCGTTGTCACCAAACGTCGAAACAAGCAGGCAGCATTGAAATTCCTCAAGAAATTGATGAAACGACACGGTACAGCGGATAGAGTTGTAACGGATCGCTTCGCGTCATACAGGGCCGCTCTCAGAGAGCTTGGTGCAACCGAAAAACAGCAGACGGGCAGGTGGCTCAACAACCGCGTCGAGAATTCACACCTTCCTTTCCGACGACGCGAACGCGCCATGCAACGTTTCAGGCGCATGCGAAGTTTACAGAAATTCGCCTCCATCCATTTCTCCATCTACAACCACTTCAACCAGGAAAGATCGCTAACCAGCAGAGATACCTTCAAGCTGGCACGCACCGCCGCTCTCGCTGAGTGGCGCGAACTTGGTGCGGCATAAATGGCAGCTATACTGGCCTAGCTGAGACTTGTTCGAATTTGTCTGACAGCACCGGTAAGCTTGCAAGTTGGAAATGGTTGCGTAGGTGTCGGTCAGAAACGCGATGCGCTCCTGATCGCGAATCATGGCTTCGGTCCTGACATTAGCGTGATGCAGAGAATACAGTCCAAAAAGCGTCAATCCGACAAGCAGGCAGGTAATACCTAAAAACGCGACAAGCAATTTGACTCGCACCGAAAGGGCGATCCCGGCGACGCTTCGCGCAATGAAGTTTGGCCCGTCCGGGCCGATGTTGGGGCCTTGTTCCATATTCTCTGACCAGCAGAAAAATGCGTTGGTTCAGTTTGTCTTTTGTTATTGTGCAGTAAGCAGTCAAAACGCAAATGTCTGGTTTGAGCCCAGTCAGGACAAATATTCGATGTGATGATATGATCTGATGAGAGGCAATTTTGCAGGCGCCTATTTTTCTTGGGAGGACACTGCATGATTATGCGTATATTTCAGGTGCGAGTCAGAGACGGCAAGGAAGAAGAATTTGCAGAATTCTTCTACAAAACCGCGATTCCAATGATGAAAGGAATCGAATGGATCGTTCAGGTTTTGCCTGGTGCACCACACAGTGACAACCGAAGAGATTTTAGTTTTGTAATGGTCTGGAAAGACTTGGCGTCACTCAAAGCGTTCGTTGGCGAGGACTATAATTCTCCCCATATCGACCCTGCTGAAGCTGAGTTGGTCGAGAGCAGATTGATCAAACACTACGAGCTGGTGGATTGATCCATGGTTTCGGAAAAAGCAACCGAATTCACCGGTTCTTGCGGGTGCGGACAATTGACCTATCAAATGTCTTCACCACCAATGTTTGTTCATTGTTGTCATTGCAAGGAGTGTCAGAAGCAAACTGGGTCCGCCTACGTACTAAATGCCATCATTGAAACGGAGCGCGTTACATGGAGTGGAAAGACTACTAGCCACACGTTGGCAACTCCGAGTGGTAAGGGCCAGAAAATCACAAGATGCGCGATATGTGGTACGGCTGTATTCAGCGAATACTTAGTAAGGCTGGGTAAACTTAGGTACATTCGTGTTGGCACACTGGATAACCCTGACCTTTGTCCACCGGACGCTCAGATATTCACTTCTAGCAAACAGTCTTGGGTTCCACTTAACCCTGATATCCTGAGCTTTGAGAACTTCTACAAATTCAAAGAGGTTTGGCCCGAAGACGCCTGGACAAGGTTGAACGCGGTGTTTGGCGACTGACCAAATAAATCAATGTTCACCTCACGTTACGACCCGCCGCTAGAGTGAAGAAGACGCGAAAGGCCCTCGTGGGCCCAAGTCGAACACACCTGAAGTCGATTTCCACCACATCCTAAGCTGTCGCCACGAAACGTTGTGCTCATTCAGGTAAACCGGCCAAACGTAAGGATGCACAGTCTTTTTCCAGCCTCTCTCTGTCAGAGAAAAGTTGGGTTTTCGCCCAATCCGATATGGAAAACCGAGGGCGGTATCTAATCACATTCCGTGCTTCATCGCGAGCGGCCTCAAGGTTCTCCGTCTCTACATAGATGATTACGAGGTCGAGGTGCCCAAAGCCTTCAACCCTTTGACCATATTCGATGAATGCTTTCGTAGCTTCCTCGTATTGACCGTCAAGTCGAAGGGCTAAACCCAGAACGCCTGCATACCAACCTGGATAGTGAGGGTTCAGGGTGATGGCTTGCTGTGCGACTTGGATCGCTTCATTAGCCTGGCCATTGAAAGCTAGGGTGATTGACAGTCTGGCAGCCACGTCAGCGTGGTTTGGATTTAGCGCTAGTGCCTTGTTGAACTTCTCGATAGCCGAAACCAGCTTGCCATCGATTGCATCCGCAAAACCCGCAATGGCGTGAGCCTCTGGGTTGTAGCTGTCTATTTCCAGAGCCCTCTGTGCGCAGTCACGAGCCTCCGCTAGCGCGGCACGCCGGTCAGCAACAAATCCATGTCGTGCTTCGACAGTGCAAATGAATCCCAAAGTACAATACGGAGCCGAGTAACCCGGGTCGAGTGCAATTGCCTGTTGTGCAAATCGGCGAGCGTTGGCCTGAGCTTCCCTAGTAATTCTGCGCGAAGCCTCCACGGCCTTTAGTTGAGCGGTCCACGCGCTGAGGTTTTTCGTGCCGGATCCTCTGAAACGAGCCATTTCTCCCGCCAACAGTTCGACTTGTAGCTCGGTTGCAATCCTAAGTGCGAGTTCATCCTGAACTTCGAATACATCTTCAATGAGGCGATCATAGCGGTCAGCCCAAATGTGCATACCGGACTTTGCATCGATTAGCTGTGCTGTGATCCTCACCCGGTTCCCGCTTTGACGGACACTTCCCTCAAGAACAAGATCGACACCCTGCTCCAGGCCGACCTGTTTCACGTCAACGGAGCGACCTTTGTAGACGAATGTAGAATTACGCGCGACGATCATTAAATTCGGGAGTTTTGATAAAGTGGTGATGATCTCTTCGGTAATGCCATCAGCAAAAAACTCCTGATCGGGGTCAGAAGAAAGATTATCAAAAGGTAGGACACCGATTAGCAGAGACTTTGTATGGCTAGCCGGAGTTACTCGCGGTGGGGCAGAACCTGGCGGCGACCATTGGAAAACTTCCATTGGTGACGGCGCGTTCTTGAACTGTCGCTCTCCTGCGCGATAAAATTGCTCAGCGAGGCGCTCGTCAAGGCTGCGATGGACGACATCTGAAATTAACACAGCCCCTTCGTTGGAAGCCTCTTGTAGACGTGCGGATAGATTGATGCCATCGCCGAAAATGTCATCTTCGTCGAATACGACATCTCCAAGATGCACGCCCACTCGTAGTTTCAGTGAGGACCGAGTTGACACCTGGCTTTGAAGATCAAGGGCGCATCGTACTGCATCAGATACCGAGTTGAACTCGACTATCCATCCATCGCCCATCCTCTTAACGACATTACCGCGATGATCGCTAACCAAAGGATCAAATAACTCTCGACGTAGAACACGAAGTTCGCTGAGAGTCCTATTTTCATCTGCCTTAATCTGGCCTGAGTAGTTTACTACATCGGCCGAGAGTACTGCGGAAAGTCTGCGGTCTCCATTCATGTCTATTGGTAACGCAAATTACGTTGCTTGGAAAAGACAACATGATCTCCTGAACGTCCCGCATTTCCTAGTGAATGGTTTGGCGCAAAACTGAAAAGCTTAACTGTGAATGTCTGCTTCGGGCTGACTGCGGTCCTTTGGAGTAAAAATGCGGATGTCCGCAAAAGTCCGCATAGCAGTCGTTCACTGAATTTGGCCGAATGACCGGGGCGAGCCCAAACCTCCCGGATGCTGAACAGCGCACCAAGGTCCGCTCTCCGGACGTTGCGTTATCAGCTGGCTTCTATCAACTGGTCAGAGTTTCCACTCGAACCCAACGGCATTTTCGGACACTTCCCAAAGACGCGACATTACAGCCTTGTCATGGGCGTGGGTATTCAGTGTCCCTTTGCCGACCGGGCCCACTGCTTCCAGACGGCCCGTCGGACCATAGAGGGCGCGTTGTTCGGTCAGCGCCTCTTCGGTCGCGCACATGACCTCAGGATATGAGCCTTGTTCCGCAGTCTGGACCATTGGTGTCTTGGTCATCAGCCACCAGATGAAACGCATTGTACGGCTACCGCTGGTGGTGATCAGCGATGTGGCTGACGAGCCCGGATGACAGACGAAAACCTCGATATCCGCGCACCCCGCAGCAGCCAGTCGGTCTTGAAATTCGTAGGCAAACATCATCTGCGCCAGTTTGCTCTGCGAATATGCAATGTTTGCGCCGTAGCCCTCATCCCAGTTCATGTCGCCAAACTTGATGGTCTTGAGACCCATGTTGTAGCCGAGGCTGGCGACGACCACGATCCGGCCTTTGCTTTCGGCGATGCGATCAAAAAGCAGACCATTGAGCAGAAAGTGCCCGTAGTGATTGGTGCCAAGCTGGCTTTCGAACCCGTCGACGGTCAGCTTGCGGGTCGGCACCTGCGCGATAGCCGCGTTATTGATCAGTGCGTCGATGCGGGGCACGGTCTTCAAGACTTCTTCTGCCGCCTCGCGCACACTGTCCAGGATTGACAGGTCCATGCGTATGAAGCTCACGTCGGCTTTCGCGCCGAATTCCTGTTTCAAGCCCGTGATGGCCGCCTCGGATTTCTCGGCTGAGCGGTTCAGCATCACCACCTTAGCGTTCTTCTTGAGAAGAATGCGCGCTGCTTGAAAGCCTGCGCCAGCGTTGGCGCCAGTAATGATGTAGGTCTTGCCTGTCTGGTCGCCGAGGCGCTCGGGTGTCCAGCCTTTGGGTCCGAATGTCGTATCTACCATTTGTGTCTCCTGCCAGCCCAAACTGGCGGTTTGAGGTGTTATTGCTTGAAGGCACAAATAGAACTTGGCCGGGCCCAGAAACAGGCGGTATTCTCTCGATTACTTGCCCAATCGTCTCAACCCCATTGCAAAGATGAAAGCCCTCTGCCAGCTAGAGTGCATGAGCAAAGAACAGATCAAAGACCTTATCGAGCGCCATCTGCCAGAGGCAGGCCTTGTCGACACCGCGTTGAAAGGCGTCCAGCTTTTCCGGGTGACCGATGCCGTACCTTGCGTCCCAGCTGTCTACGAGCCCACGGTGGTGGCTATTCTCAGTGGCACCAAGGAAGCTGTTCTGGACGGTGAGCACCACATGTATGACAGCGACAAATACCTGCTCTGCCCAATGACCTTGCCGGTAGAGGCAGGTACTCCACGGGCGTCTAAAGCGGACCCACTGCTCGGCGTCGTGATCACCTTGAATCCACGAGTGATGCGCGAGCTCACATTGGAAATTGAGACCGCGGCTGGTGTCATCAGACAAGCGCGGGCTGGCGCGCAATCGGCTTTGGCATTGGCGGCTTGGGATGATGGTTTCACGCAAGCATTGCTGCGTCTTCTTGAGCTGCTCGATCATCCGGTTGATCTGGAAGTGCTCGGACAGGGGCGACTACGCGAGTTAAGTTACTCGGTGCTCACGGGCGAGGCCGGGGCCGCTGCAAGACGAGCTTTTGGCGTCGGCAACGAAATTGCGCGCACCATCGAGTACCTCTCAACCCACCTTAACGAGCAGGTCACCATCGACGATATGGCTGAACACGTCGGTATGAGTCGCGCGGTATTCCATCGGCGGTTCAAGGAAGCCACGACACTGTCCCCGATCCAGTTCGTGAAATCGATGCGGCTGAACAACGCCGCGATGAAGATTGCCGAAGGAAAGACCGTATCGGAGGCGGCGTGGGACGTCGGCTATCAAAGCTCCTCTCAATTCAGTCGCGAGTTTAGGCGGATGTACGGCCAGTCGCCCCGGCAATGGAGCAACACAACGCAGGTATCAGAACGACTGAACTAGGCACACCTCCGCACTAAAGATACAGCGCTTCAGCAAGGAGCGCCGCGCAAGGAAGCTTTACAATGGATATCCTCAAGGCATCGACCGACTGGGCTAAGGCGGAACTGTGGTCAAACGGCTTTTTCGCTCTGTTTGGGGTGGTGTTTCTCGTGGCCAGCCTTCTTTTCTGGTCGAGGGGAGAGACCGACATGGCAAAGGCGTTCGTGCTCCCGATGTTCGTGGCCGGAGTGCTGATGCTGATCCTCGGCGGCGGGCTGTTCTACGGAACGTGGAAAAGCTTAACAGGCTTCGCGCCTGCCATCGCTGAGGACGGGGCGGGTTTTGTTGCTTCCTAGATCGAACGCGTTGACAGGACAATGGCGCAATATGGCACTGCGGTTTTCAAGGTTATGCCACTAATGATCGCTGCTGCCGCTATGTTATTCGTTTTTGTGCACTGCCCCGGCTTGCGGGGGGCCTTTGTCACGTCAATCGTCTTTCTAGGCCTCATCATGCTGATCGACAGCAACGCCAATGCTCGGTTGGAGGTCTATAAGACAACCTTGGTTTCGGCAGTGTCTGGCCGCTAGCTCTACTAGAATGCAACCAAAGGCCGGACGCGCTCGCCAATTCGCGTTCCTGATCGATGTCCGGTTTGAGGGGTGTTGCTGCCATTGCGTGCGAAGATCCAAACGTCCGTTTTGTCCGCGTAGCGGTTGTTGGTGAGAGTTGCATCGAACGAGTGCTTTGAACCCACAATGAACCTTCCGCGTCTCTTCTTACGGCATATCGGTACCTGGCATGGAAACAAGCCCCGCTAAATCATACACAACGACCATGAAACCGCTTCTCAGCCTCTAGCAGTTTTATTTGAGCGTGAAATTAATGCGCCAGAATAAAAAAGCCTTGTGGATCATCGCTTGCCCAAATTCGGTTCAATCAGCGAGAAACGCCAGAAGTGTCTCCATATAGGTCTCCCATACCGGCCCACCAGGTAGTGGAAAATGGTTAGCGGTTTCAAGTACGACCAACTCGGCTCCGCGAATTCCAGCTACGAGTTTCTGAGCTTCAGATAGAGGATGAATTGCATCCATTCGACCATGAAGGACCAAAGTTGGACAAGAAACTAACGGCAACAGCTCCTCTACATTCGCAGCGTTGATCTGGTCGCGTTCAGCTAAAGCCCTGGACTGTCCAGATGCCCGGGTGAAGTAGCGTGCATAATCCATCACATGCTCGGCCGGACCGTCCGGAAAGTAACTTGTCATTAGGCCAGCAGCGAAACCGATGGCATTGGCATCCCAGCCCGACGCGATCAACTGCCGCATCGGGTCAGGTCCAGGTGCTCGGGCGGTGCGCCCTGTCACATATCCGCCGACAATTGCGAGTTTTGTGACCCGATCTGGATATTGGGCTGCAATCTGGATGGCACGAAGGCAGGCTCCGGAACGCGACATCAGTGCGAATTTCTTGAGCCCTGCGGCGTCCGCCACGGCGATCACATCCTCGCCGGCCTTAATGAAATCGCGAGCGCCATCAACACCATCCTTTGAAGAAAGCCCTTGGCCTGCCGGATCGTAGCGAACGAAGTTGTTTTGCGCGATGAGCGGGTCGAAGAAGTTGCGCTCACATGGGATGGCCCAACTCAATTCGAGATGTGAAATCCCGCTTTCGACCTCAATGAGGGCAGGGCCGCTGCCATAACTGGCATAGGCGATGGAATGTCCGTCTGGATTGCGGGTGAATCGAATACGCTGAACATCGGATTGTCGGGAACTAACGGCATTCTCATTTGACGAACCATTGACCTGAACCGTCGCCACCATCTGCAACCCGCGCCGCGCCACCGTACGGATGACGGCCTGGCGCTTGCCGTCGTCCCCAACCGCCTTCCGCGCCGCCGCGATCCTCGCACTGATAGCGCTTTCCGATACGATCCGGCCGCCCCAAACTACCTCAATAATCTCGTCGCGCGTGACCACGCGTTCGGCATTATCGGCTAACAGCAGGATTAGATCAAAAACCTGCGGTTCGACGGCAACTGGTTCGCCGGAACGTGTGAGGGTACGTCGCGCATCATCTAGCGCGCAGTCGTCGAAGCGATACTCCATGATCTACAGATTAACCCATATCTTCCCTTCTTTTCACAAGGAAATCTAAGGGGAATTGCAAGGATATCGCAGGGATTTCGTCAAGCGAGCTGCCCTTGAGTAGGGCACGTTGGGAACACTTGATGAGGAGATCCAAAATGATGCCCGATACAAACATCGACCTTCTGAAGCACATTCCCGAAACGCATCGGCCTGTCACCGACCATGAGCGCATGGCCATTGCAGTGAAACGAGAGTTCAAACGAGCTGAGCGCACCAAGATACTGGGTGTCTTGAGCCACCTCGTCGATAGGCTTGGGCAATGGATTGAGGGTCGTCCTGCAAAGGTCTGATGAGTCCGCAACACGGAAGTCACCACGCTTGGATTTGAAGCTCCGGTTTGGGGGCTAACCCGGACATTGTAGACTTACGAGAACGGCTCAAATGAAATTACCTTTAACCAAACAACCAACATGTTGGGGGTGTCGTCAGGCAAACCTGCCGTTTGCAGGTTTCCAACAGAATCTCTGTGCGGAATCCGGATTTGCTTTAAGGTTGTGTAAACACCGTTGGTTCCTCATGTGAGACGAAGTTATCCAAAACAAGACTGAAAGAGAACTGAATGAAACGCCTATTTCCATCTCTGCCTGAGAACGCAACGCTTGGAAGTGTCTATCAAGCCTTTCCAGACAAGCTTTCTCCATTGTGTGCGTATGAAAGCCTTGTGATGAGGGGCGAGAGCGACCTCTCGGTTGCTGAACGAGAATTGATTGCAGCCTATGTCTCTGGCTTGAATGCTTGTGCGTATTGCCATGGCGCACACATCGTTTTCGCCAAAGCCTACGGCATTGAGGTCGAGACAATCGAGGCACTGATGGAAGACCGCGATACGGCACCAGTCGAGGACCATCTCAAACCGTTACTGGCATACATTGAAAAGCTCACCGTCTCGCCATCAAGAATGACGGAAGCCGACGCAAAAGGGGTCTACGCGGCAGGCTGGTCAGAGAGCGCGTTGTTCGATGCTATCCAAGTGTGCGGTGTCTTTAATCTCGTGAACCGCTTCATAGAAGGAACAGGTGTCCAAAGCCCTGGCAACGATCCAAGACAAGCAGACGAAGCCACTTTGAACCGATGCCGCAGTGACAGCTTCTACACCGATTTTGGACGGGAGAATGGCCTCGATATACCTTGAATTGAAGACGTTCCAGGCATTTCAATCTTGATGTACTTTGCCAGCGCGGTAAGGGCGGCTGCTTGGTTTTCAGGCTCCCAAAGTTCTTAAAGTTCCAAGCTTGGTTGCCAAGCAAACAAACAGGACTTCCAGCATTTCTACCGCCGATTGCTGGTATAGTCAGCCCCAGTGTATCGGTAGCTCCCAATTTCGGTGACCAAAACAGGCGGCACGACCGACATGCCCGCGTCCTTATGTTCGAGTAAAGCTCTCAATACTCTCAATCATTCTTGGGAAATCCGGTTCGGACGCAAATAGTAGGTGGTTCGGGCTGTTCAACTGAACAAACGATGCGTTCGGAATTTCAGACGCCAGCAGTTTCCCCTCCGAGAGCGGCGCAACAGCGTCCCTATCGCTGTGAAGGACCATTGTTGGAACAGAGACCTTTGCCAACAGTTCGCTCACATCAATATCGTCAAACAAGGCGCGAAACTGGGCGATGTTCTCAGCTGGTCCGCAAAGCTTTTGAAACTCGTTGACGCCACAGGCGGGTCTGATGATTGAGCTCGACGCAATTGCCGCAGTTGCGCTTGGTGGTACGCCGCTGACCGGTGGCTATGGCAAGTATTGAAACATTGGTTTTTGCTTCGTGTTTGAACTGATTAGAAACGAGACGCCAATTTTGTGTCTTCTTGCTGTTAAGCTTTTTTGACGAGCATAATCTTGTTTTTCTGACAGGAAATTAACGTTACTGCCGAACGCGATAGCCGGAAGCAATGATCTTGTTTATCAGAACAGCGGCGGCCTGGTGCATGTCCTTTTCATCGTTATTGCCGACCGCTGTTTCGTGGACAGCAGCTGCGTCATGCAGAACTCCCACAATTTCATGTTCGGGCAGAAGCTCACGATCTTTAATTGCAAGCAAAAGCGCTTCACAAATTGAGAGTGCGGCCATTCCTGAATGGTCTTGCCGGTCAGCCATGGTAGACGTCCTTTTCTAACAGGCGTCCAAGCATGGAAGCGCCACGATGAATTGCACCATACTGGCATAGATTGCTGTATACTTAACTGATCGAAAGCAGTCTTGGCGTCGGATAGTTTCGCGGGCTGCTCATCGATGAAGGAAGAACACTTGCGCACTATCAAAAATAGTCCACTCACCCGAAAGCTTTCAAACTTCGTCGCTCTGACTGAGGTTGAACTTGCGGTATTGGCACGCCTGCACAAGCGTCGCAGAACCTTTGAAGCCGGACGTGACCTTGTGCATCAAGGGCAATCAGAGCAGGCGGCCTACATTCTGGCCTCGGGCTGGGTTTGTTCCTACAAAACCCAGACTGACGGGTCGCGTCAGATCGTCGATTTCCAAATACCGGGTGACTTTCTGGGCTTGCGAAGCGTTCTATTGCACACCTCGGATCACAGCATAGAACCAATCATGGAAATCCAAGCCATTGAAGTAGTAGTGGATGATCTCCTGGAAGCATTTGCGCAAACGCCCCGGCTGGCGACAGCAATCCTTTGGGCGGTCTCTAGAGATGAAGCGATGGTGGTTGAGCACCTGGTCAACATAGGACGGCGAGATGCGGGTGAGCGCATGGCGCATTTTCTTTTGGAACTTGGTGTGAGGCTGACTCAGGTCGGGATGGCAACCAAGATGGGATATACCTGCCCACTGACACAATACCATCTTGCCGATACGCTGGGACTGAGTGCCGTGCATGTTAATCGTGTCCTACGGCAACTGCGGGAAAAGGGGCTGCTTACTTTTCAATCCGGGCAAGTGGTATTTGATGATTATGACGGACTGGTGACGTTGGCCGGTTTTGACCCCACTTATCTGGATCAGGCCGGGCCACTGTTGAAGCAATAAGTTCACCCCTACAGCGATGCCGGGATTTTGATGATAGTTGCCTGGTTAGAGACGCCATTCGCTTCGGCAGATTTTGGATTTCACCGAAAAAGAAGCGCAAGATAAATACAGTCCGATTGCGGTACTGGATTTCCTGCGCTTCTCAAATACTCGTTAAGAACACGCCAGCAAATATCCCGCCAACACACATCACGTTGCCGGAATCCAAACATCGTTGCACTGACGCAGGTTAGTCAATTTTTGGCAGTACCTGATCCTCGGGCACCAAATGCATTTGAGATTCCAATAAAATCTCAGGTCATTGGCCGCAGACTAACATCGATCAGCGCGCGTCTGCCATTTGCACATTATTCTAAATTACAACGCCAGTACTACCGCAGCGCTTACGAGCGTGTACCGCGGCAGACTGCGCGGGGAAGATCCAACAAACTATATGGAGGACAAAGGTGAGCGCGAGATCGTCCAGTTCTTTGGTGACGTTTTCAAATCCGTTCTCTTTGTCCGGCTACCCGGATGAACTTCCTGCAGGCGAGTATGAAGTAGTTGTTGTTGAAGAACTACTACAGGGCCTGAGTTTCGAAGCATATCGCAGAACCGGAACCTACCTGACAGTTCAGGGCAAAGGCAGCAAGCCAGGCCGCACGGAAATGCGCCCAATTGACCCAGAAGATTTTGAACTGGCGCTCAAGCAAGACCAAACCTTGGCCACATCTAACAATGACAGCGATGCGGCGCTTTCCCCGCAGGAGGAATAGATTATGAACACGCCCGAATGGCTTAAACCCGGAATCTACGGCGCCCTGATCGGAGGGGTTTTCGTAGGCGTCGTTGGATTTTCTTGGGGTGGATGGATGACCGGCAGTAACGCGGACAAGATGGCCAACGCCATGTCCCGCGACAATGTAATCGCTGCGTTGGTTCCGATCTGCGTCGACATGGCGAGAACTGACACCCAACGCGCCGAAAAAATAACGACGATCAAAGAAGCTACTTCTTTCAAGCGAAAGGATGCCGTTATGGCAGCCGGCTGGGCAACGGTACCGGGATCCCAAACCCCCAACAAAGATCTAGCACAGGCCTGCATTGAGGGGCTGAACCTGGATGGATCGTAACTCAATCACTCAACATTCGGACAACGTCGTTTGCACCAGGACAAATCGAAAAAATCAGCACTGGTTTTACTCTCACTTCATGACGGCGCTGTTTGTTGGCGTTTTCAGCTGCTTGACGGGCTCCCTTATCTCATCAAGTCCCGCATCGGCAGAAACAAATTCGATCCCGGATAACGCGCATCCCAATAAGTATGGCGACGGTTGGGAATGCGATTTGTCCTATCGGTTGGAAGGCGAAGAATGCGTGGCCATTGTCGTGCCGGGAAATGCCTACCCCACAAACAGAACCTATGGCTCAGGGTGGGCATGTATGCATGGCTTTGTTGAAGTTGGCGGCACCTCATGCACTGAAGTGATTGTGCCTGAGGGTGGATATCTCGATCCATCAGGTGAGAGGTGGCGGTGCCTGCGTGGATACACAAGAGTAGACGATAGCTGCCAGAAAATCGTGGTGCCGGATAATGCTTACCTGACGAATAGCACTTATGGATCTGCATGGCGTTGCAACCGTGGCTACGAAAAAGACGGAGAAGCATGCGTGGCAGTAGCGGTGCCGGAAAACGCTTTTCTGAACGCATCAACCAGCGGGCGTCCCTGGACGTGCGAGCGTGGGTATTTTGAGCGCGACGGACGGTGCGATGCCGTGTTTGTGCCTGAAAATGCTTTCTACGATGACGCGATCCATGGAGTTGGATGGAAATGCGAACGTGGCTACGAGGCGTCCGGTGATCGCTGCAATGCAATCGAGCTACCGGCAAATGCCCATATCGACCGATCCGGCAATGGGTGGCAATGCCACAAAAACTATCATCGATCAGAAGGGCTGTGTGTTCTGAACCAGTGAGAATTCAGACAGAAAGCCCACTTTCCCAAACTTCACAGTTTTTGCCCGTCCTTACCAAGGACGCGCGTTTCACACTCTAAAAAGGAACAAATATGAAACCCGAACCCATTGCGTCGGATGCCAAGCAGTTCATTGCCAGCGATGCGCAAAAGCTGGCGCCTGAACAAGCAGTTTTTCCAGAGCTTCACCGCAAGACACTCGTGACAGATACACCGACTGCAATTGTGTATTGCGAAGGAAACTTCGCAAAGATCGATGGCAAGACGGCTAATGGTCTCGTTCGACATTCACAGGCCTATCGCGTTCTTTCGGTGATCGACAGCACGTATGGCGGTTGTGACAGTGGCAAAGTGCTTGATAATATCGCAAATCAGGTTCCCATCTTCGATGATCTTGATGCCGCCGTCGCTAATGAAGCTACGATCCCCGACACTTTTATTTACGGAATGGCGCCGGCCAGCGGCAGAATGTCCCTTGAGGATCGCGAAGTTGTTGTGGATGCGATAACGCTCGGAATGAACATCGTCAGTGGGCTGCATGAATTTCTTAGCGATGACAAGGAGCTCGCAGGATTTGCCAAAATTCACGATGTCACGATACGCGACATTCGCAAGCCGCGGCCAAATCCCGACCTGCGCCTGTTAGATGGCAGTATTGGAGACGTCCAGGCGATCCGCATCGCGGTGTTCGGCACCGATTGTGCAATTGGAAAGCGTACAACCGCGACAATCCTGACAGGCGCACTTAACGCGCATGGGATCAAAACAGTTTTGGTCGGCACCGGCCAAACTTGTTTGATGCAGGGCACCAAGTATGGTGTCGCGATGGATTCGGTGCCGCCGCAATTTTGTTGTGGCGAACTTGAGCGCGCTGTCGTTGCGGCATCAGAGGGTGAGCACCCGGATGTAATAGTGATCGAGGGCCAGGGCGCGCTAAGCCATCCGGCTTTTTGCACATCAGCCTTCATTCTGCGAGGCAGTCAGCCACATGCAGTTATTCTTCAACACGCGCCTAAACGAAAACGTCGATGCGACTTCCCCAGCATGACTATGCCCGACCCTTGCGATGAAATCACCCTGATCGAGGCTTTTGCGAACACAGAGGTAATTGGCATGACGATCAACCATGAAGGAATGAATGATGTTGAGATTTCAAAGGCCATCACAGACTACAACTGCAAATTGTATCTCCCGGTCACTGACGCATTGAACCGTCCTCCAAAAAACTTGGTGAATATGGTTCTATCTGCCTTTCCGCGCTTGCAACCCGTACGTGCTACGACCATTGAATGAGCAAGCTGCGTATCGACGTTGATCTGGACAAAATTCGGTACAACACACGGTTCCTGGTCGACCACCTTAGACCCCGCGGAATTACGGTGACAGGTGTGACAAAAGCCGTTTGCGGTCATCCTGAGATTGCGAATGCTATGCTTGAAGGTGGCGCGACAGGGCTGGCGGACGCGCGGATCAGCAATATCATGCGTATGCACGATGCTGGAATCTCGTGCTCTATATCCTTGATCCGAACGCCCATGCTGAGCCAGGTCGCGCAAGTCCTTGATAACTGCGATGTCAGCTTCAACACTGAGATGGACATTATCGCCAGCCTGGCCATCGAGGCGCTGGGGAAGAACATTACTCACAATATTATCTTGATGGTGGAAATGGGGGATATGCGGGATGGCATCTTGCCTGAACACCTTGAAAGCACTGTGTCTCAAATTCTTAGAATGGAAGGGATTTCTCTGAAGTGGATTGGCGCAAATTTTGCCTGTCTGGGTCATGTGGCACCCTCTGCAGGAGCAATGGAATTGCTTTCGTCGCTTGCCGCCGACACCGAACTTGCAAGTGGACCCGCTCTGGAAACAGTGTCAGGCGGCGGCTCTGCCAGTTTGCCATGGGCGCTTGGCAAGGGGGCGACCGGAAAGATCAACAACCTGCGTCTGGGTGAGGCCATCCTGCTGGGTACCGATCCCGTTTCGGGGTACGCGATCGACGGGCTTTACACAGATGTTTTTACGCTTTGGGCGGAAGTGATCGAAACGAAGACCAAATCAAATCCAAATCCCTTGCAAATGATTTATCCTATACCTTCAATGCAGTGTGTGACTTTAGACAGTCCTTCGAATACTCGGTCGATCCTTGCGATTGGACTCCAGGACACTGATGCGGCGGGTCTAATATTCCCTGCTGGCGTCACGTTCGTCGGAGCCACCAGTGATCATATCGTTGTTGAAAACACCGATTGTCTGCTTCGCCCTGGTGGCGAGGTGAAGCTGAAATTGAACTATAGTGCGCTCTCGCGCGGCATGGCTGCACCCGATGTAGCAAAAGTCTTCCATGGTGATGGCGCATTGGTTGACTGCACCGCAGCGAACACTGATCGCCGATATTCGAAGCGAAAGTAGCGCGCCAGGGTTGCCGCCGCCTCGGTTCTGCTTCAGCCACCCGTCTTATTCTACGGCTTTACGTAGTAAATGAGGCACCCAATCCCTATATTGGATGTAGCCGCATTCACTTTTCACACCCTATCTGGGCTCGTGGGTGGTGCGGACAATCAAAGGATCAAAATGATGTCTTTCAAAGACCTGACGACCAGAGCGGCTGCCGCACTGAAGGAAAACGATGCGGACGCGTCAAAAAAAGAAGTGACGTCGAAAGGGCAGGACACCGTCCCCGAAAAACCAAAGCCTAAACCCCAAAACTGATAATACCCTGCCGGGAGTGGGTGGCTTGTTCTTGTCTGCATCTCCGAGCGAGCGGTATCAGCAAAGGAGAATTGACCAAATGAACCAAATAATCAGCAAGACAATCGCAGTCTTTTCCAGGCCGTTTACTTTCCCTGGCTTCGACGAATTACTCCCGGCGGGCGAATACGACATAGAAACTGAGCTTTCCGCACCACCAGATTATTCGGATCAAGAAGCCTGGAAAGCATCAGTGCTAATCTGTCTGCATCCACGGAAATCTCACCCCGGTCTGGCGCGTACCTTGACCGTTTCTCTTACTGATTTGGAGAGAGCCCGCGCAAAGGATAAATTGTCTTCAAAGCAGTTGTCGCAGTTCTTGCTCGACCAGCTTTTGGCGGATCCCATGGTGCAATTGATAATGGAAGCGGATGGCGTTTCAGAGACTCAACTTCGGCACCTCTACTCCGAGTCGCTCATCTCTGAGGCAGAGGTCACATCATCAGATCAACGTGCTCTACGGCGAGCATGCGGAAACGGTTCTCGGTATACTTTCGCTGTCCAAGCTGCTGAGAACGAAGGAATGCCGGTTCGTCCTAATAAAACCCCTCGGATTACAGGCCGTCCCATCGGACAGTCTGAACCAGGCAGCTCCTTCAATCTCAAGGCTTAGGGCTCGGAACTTTCTTTTCCAGTCGCTGTATGAACCAAAACAGAAATCGAGGCTAAGAACTGATGGAAGACTCCGACAACGAAGCAGATATGATCATGGCTCGCGCCCACAATGACGTGCCGCAAGAACGCCCGTGTCTTCGTTGCAGAACTCCATTCTGGAGCGAAGGGTTCGGAGAGCGGATTTGTCGACGCTGCAAGGGGTTGAACGTGTGGCGAAATGGCGTATCGGAAAGCCCTGGGTTTGCTCGGCGTCGCTGATGTACTGACATGTAGTGGTTCCGATGTGATCTGACAGTTGGCCGTTTTTCCTGTGGTGTATGCCAGATTAAGTTTGGTTCCGGATTTTTTGCTTCCTGATCTCTTTGCTCTCGATCATGGTCTGGAAGGGTATTCTTCAGCAACACATTTTGCCCTGATGAGTGTGCTCTTGGTTGTAGTGGTGCAGCCATTCTTCCAGATCGGCTTGCAGCGAAATCTGCGCCGCGAGCGCACGCAAAACGATTATGCTATGTCCGAGTTGGACTCAACGCGGTCATTCGTTGCACTTTGTACGAACGAACGCTCTGCGGGACTAAACCGCCGTTGCCCTTCCGGGTGTTTGCCGGCGCAGCATCTGCTCGCAGGCGCGGCAAGTTCTTCGCTGCGTTGCAGCCGATGTCGCCAGACCGGTCATTCAATGACACGTCGATGCCCAAATCTCAAACCGCCCTTTCGCTGCAGTCAGGTCGGACAAACGAGACGCGGATGGAGTGGATGGCGTCTGCTCCCAAACGCCGCGTTTGCGGCAACGGGTGTCGGTCGCAATCTGGCGTTCGGCGCTTCGCGTTTCGTCTAAATCCACCGGTTCTTCCGTCATCTCTTTGTCCTCCGATTCATCAGCGTTCGGCCGCAGCCGTCAGGCCGGGAGGGGGAGGAGACGTACTCCCAGACGGCTCTCCGGCCTCCATTCCTCTCAGAAACCTGAAAAGTTCGCTATCGGTTGTCAGGACCAGCGTCGTTCCGCCTGAAATCATGTCCTTGTAGGCCTGCATTGTCCGGGTAAACGCATAGAATTCGGCTGCTTGGGCGTCGATGTTGTAGGCTTTTGCGTAGATCGCAGCCGCCGAGGCGTCAGCCACGCCGCGGATTTCCTCGACGGCGCGATACGCTTCGGATTGTATCTTGTTCAGATCGCGAACCCGGTTGCCGCGAATTCGTGCGGCTTCGCCATTGCCTTCGGAAAGAAAACGTTCAGCGATCTGGCGACGCTCGGAGATCATGCGGTCATAGATCTTCGGACGCACACTCTCATTGTAATTGATCCGCTTGAAACGGATATCGAGAAGCTCGATCCCAAATACACGAACCTTCTCTGAGGCGGCTGCGAAAATCTCCTGTTCTACAAGTGCGCGGCCTTTCTGGATAGGAACCAGAGAACCTATGTCCTGCGCACGCTCCTCATCGGTTAGAAGCGTGTCCCGCAGCGGGATCCGGCCTTTCGTAGTCCGGATAATCTCTATCAACTCGTGTTTGGCGACGGCATTGCGGGTTTCGCTGCCGAGAATATCGTCTAGTCGGGATTGCGCGCTGCGCTCATCGCGCAGCCGCAGGAAATATTGCAACGGGTCGGTGATTTTCCAGCGGGCGAAAAGATCGACGGAAATGTAGAGCTTGTCCTTGGTGGGCATGTCGGACGGATTGCCATCCCACTCAAGAACCCGGCGGTCGATCCGGTTGACTTCCTGAACGATGGGCAGCTTTAGCTTTAAACCGGCCGTTATAACTGGTTCTCCCACGGGTTTGCCGAATTGGGTGATAATGGCCTGTTCGACTTCGCCAACTGTGTAGAGGGAACCGGAGGCAATCACGCCAACTGCAGCCGCAATCCCTGCAATGAGACCCAGTCTGATGCTCATGACGGATCCTCCTGAAGCCTGTCGAGGTTCAAAAGCGGCAGGATGCTCGCAGTCGATCCTTCGACAATGATTTTTGACAGGATTGTGGGCAGAACATCCTGCAGTGTCTCTATGTATATCCGCCGCCTCGTGACCTCTGGTGCCTTGACGTATTCGGCCAAAAGCGCGGTGAACCGCGCGGCGTCGCCTTCCGCCTCGTTGATCCGTTTCAGGCGATAGCCGTCGGCCTCGCGGATCCGCTGATCTTTCTCGCCCTCGGCCAGCGGAATGACTTTGTTATATTCGCGGCGCGCCTCATTGATCAGGCGTTCCTTTTCCTGCTGGGCCTGGTTGACCTCATTAAACGACGCCTGAACGGGTCCCGGCGGGTTGATGTTTTTCAGCTGCACCTGGTCGATGCTGATGCCCATGGCGTATTTCGTGGACAGAGCCTGCATCTTAAAAAGTGCCTCGCTCTCGATCTCTTGCCGGCCGATGGTGATGACCTCGTCAACCGTGCGGTCTCTAACGACCTCGCGCATCACCGACTCAGAGACGTAACGCAAAGTCGCGCTTGGCTCGCGTACCTCGAACAGGAACTTCAGGGGGTCCGAGATCCGGTACTGCACCACCCATTCCACAAGCGCGGCGTTCAGATCTCCCGTGACCATTTCGGTTTCGCGCTGGCCGTCTGATGGGCTTTGGAAGGGATCACTCCTGCCCGGCGTGGTGAATCCGAATTCCTGCTTCAGCTGCCGTTTCACGGGCACCAGTGTGGCAACGTCGATGCCAAACGGGAATTTGAAATGCAGGCCAGGCGAAACCTCAGCAGTGTATTTGCCAAAACGCTGGACAACGGCGACCGAGTCGCTCGGGACTGTGTAATAAGAAGACCAGGCTGCAACCGCCGCCAAGACTATCGCTCCTGCAACCAGTACCCCTCTCAGAGGCGGCCGCCCTTCAGGGAGTAATCCGCTCAGGCGGTCGCGGCCTTGACGAAGAAGATCGTCAATCTCGGGAGGATTGCTCTTCTGTTTGCTTTGCCATGGCCCACGGTCTTCCGGGCCGCCGTTCTGGTCGGGCATATCGTTTTCTCCCTTGCTCGTGCGAACCGGCACCCGGCGCAGACCTTGGCGGTCGGCGGGGTAGATCCACGTGTCTTATTCCCTCTGTGTCGGCATTCCTTCGTTCTCCGCAGCCTGTATTTGTGAGTTTTCTTGTGGCGATGTACCTGTTGTATCCGCATCCCGTGCCTCTTTGTCCGCCTGAGATGCGCGCCCGCCCGCGTAGAGATGCCGAAGCTGCATCTCGGAAACACCGTCGGCCTCCATCACCAGCCGAACCATCGGGTCTGCGAGCATCTCTTCCAGGAAAAGTTCTGCCAGATCTTTTCCCGTCAGCTTGTCCTTTGCCAGGGCGTCATCGAGGTCCGCCAGTGAAACGGCCAAGGTTCTCGTCAGACCGGGGTGGGATGCCCGGGAATGCAGTCTCACCGCTACAGATGCTTTCCAGGCTTCAGGGTGCAGATGGTCGGGCGGTGAGGACAGTTCCGTTTCAATATCGTATTCTCCTGCCGGAAGCGTCTCGTCGAAGCCAGGCAACCTGAAGGGCCGGGTGAAAACCGCAATGGACTTTCTGACTAGCTCGTTCATAGGAGAAGTCCTTTCATCAAAGCGACAAGCGGGCCAAGGCTGCGGCCGCCAGAGCAATGCCCTTGTCGTGGTAGTCCCCGTGGAACACACCATCCACCTTGACCTCCCAGATCCCATTCCTCTCTCTGACACGGACACGATCAGCTTGCGCGGTTGGATAATAGGGGTGTGCCGAAGTTTGTCTTTTTTTCGGTTGGTGTAATGGCTTCTTGAGATCCCTGGAGCTCGCCGCCTTTGGCAATTGCGTTTCTCCAAGGGCCATCACGGCGCGAATGAACTCCTCCGCGTAATCATCCGCGTTCCGGTGGTCATGCTCGTGCCGCACCATGGCCATCGGCTCAACAAAACGCTTTTTCAAGTGCTCAAGGAAACGCGGTTCTGTGTGGGACATGTAAGCAATAAGCGACTGGAGAACCCGTTCATGGGCTAGAACGCGCCGTTCAAGATCGGTTGTTTCAGGCAGAGGTGGTGACATGGCGCTGCTCATCCTTCATTGATCGTGTTTTCCGGACGCTCCGGTGACTTGTTTACGTCAAGGGCTGCAAGGCAGGCGTGCGCGATGTCCCGGTTCGGGGTCTCTGTGCCTGGTACTGTCGCCCAGCCAGCCGCCATGAGGGCCTCTCGCTGCCGGAAGGTAGAGGCTGCCCGGATCGCCGCCATCTTGGCAGCCCGTTCCGGATCGGATCGGGCCATGTCCAGACAGACAGGCACCAATGCGGTGACAACATGTTCGCGGGCCATCGCCACGGACCTGTCGTTCGAGGTTCGGTCGGTTACCCAGCCGCCCCAAGAAAATCCAGCTACACTAACAAGTACCGCGCCGATGACGGCGCCGTAGAGGCCAGGTTTAAGCCATTCGGGAGTGTTCATTGTAGTTCCTCCAGCGGCAAAGCGCCGCCTCGCTATCTTCAGGTGTCATATTGAATGCCGCGGCCAAGTGCCGTTTCCAGGTCGGTCCAGGTAATTGGCCGCATTTCTGTTCGGCCCAGCGAACGCCCCTTGCCGTTTATAGTCAGGAAAATCGCTGTTCTGCGGTAAGCCGGGAAACTCAGCGTCTCGATAAGTTCTTCCTCAACCAATACTTCGTATTCACCGGCAGGCAGCTCGTCCGAATATCCGGATAGGGTAAACGGGCGCGGGAAGGTCACGGTGGATCTGATTGAACGCAGCGCCATCTCCGGTCTCCGCGATGTATACGTGCCTTCCGCGCTGCAAAGGCTGCCGTATCCTGATTGCAGAGAGGTAGCCTGCATTTGCGGTCATCATACATTATCCCAGAACCGGGCGATGCGCGCTGACCCATGTTAGCGCCGCTGGGCCCTGGGCAGTGCTGGCGAACCTTGGAGCTGCCCTGATGCTTGACTTCAGAAGTTTGGACACCGGCTGATCTGCGTCAGCGCATGCTCCAGGCGATGCGGGTATGATCAAAACAATCCGAAACATTTTGATCCTGCCAGAGGAGGCCCCGGTCATTCGGCACGTTCGCTCCCAAGATCCGAAAACATTGAAAAGGAGGAAACGGTGATGCCCGCAGGTGGCATTCTTTACCCGCATAGCCCTGAGTTCGATCGTTTTTTGCAGGCCTTCGTTGGTGAAGACCGGAAAGGCAATGCTGTTACGGTACTTTCGGCCCTTGCAAGGCTAAAACTCGAACCTTGGGAAGAGGCAGCCGCGCTTGCCGCTTTGGAGGAAAAGGCCGCTGGTTCGCGACTGGAGATGCTGTTGTCGCAATTCCGTGACGTGCCCGAACTCAAACAGGATAGCGGAACGCTCGCGCGGGAACTGACCCGTCTTCTTCCCAAACGACGTAAGCGTTTAAGGGCTGATTCTGGTGGTGTGGAAAACCGGCCGGCAAATTTTCCTGGATTGATATGGGCGGTACTGACGATCTTCTTTCTGATTGTGCAATTAATACTCGCTGGCACTCCGGGAACGGGCCAATGACCTTGGGCAAAGCACAGGACGGCGACCGCAGGCAGGGCGGCACGCCCGGTCTGGACAATGCGATCCTCTGGGATCTGGAGGCGCGACACTGGACCAGCGGCGCGGACAGCGCTCGCACGGTGACTGCAACAAATGCAGTGATGATACTTCCCTATCCGCCAGGCATCCTTCAGGGCGAACAGATCCTGGAGCATATGAAGAAAAACACGGGCTGGCGAACCGTGGAAATGAAAGACCGTAGCCAAATCAGGCAAGGAGCCATTGCCGTGCTCGCCTATCGCGTATTCGCTGAAAAGTCGGGTTCACCAATCTATGAGGCGCTCTGCGCGTCCACATATTTTCTGGACAACGGTCGGTGGCTGCGGCTGTCACATCAGCAAACCCCCACCACCTGACTCCAGCAGGATAAATCTTCACCTTGGGGCGAAACCTCTAACGAACTTATTGACATGTGAACCGGCCCCTGGGGTCTGGATTCAGAACCAGAACTTGACCACTACAGCCGATGCCCAAGCGGACAGTACAACTTTCGAGTGTCCCAGGCTAACCTGCGTCAGTGCAACGGAGCGGAGAAGATGAGTACATGGCTTCGTGCCTGCCGAATCTCCGGCGGCACTCATTTCCGAGCAAAATAGAAGCGCGTGAAGCGTGCGGTTCTTGAAACGGGCTGCATTGCCCAGCGTCTCCTATTCTCGGAATGTCCAGGAAAGGACATTCTAATGACGCCTGAACAAACCAATGTCACCGAGAAGATGACCTCGGTCAAAGCAGCTTGTGACAAAGCGCCTGCCGGTCCCAGAAAGGATCGGGCGCTGGAACACTACCAGGCTGCCGAGAAAGCGCACGCGGCGAAGAACTACGACGAGACGAACCGGGAACTCGACGCGGCTGCAGAAGAGATTATCTGACTGATCTCGTCTTAGAAGAAAATCAGGCCGCCCAAGCTTAGCGAAGGGCGGCCTTCTTCATTTCAGAAGTGGGTCGGTCTGATCCAGATATGCCGGATCGAAACCCGAAAAGCCCACCAATCCGTCATAATTGTCGAACGTCACGCGGCCGTCCTGAAAGGTCAGCAGACCGCTTTCGCGAAGCTTCCGCAAAACACGGTTCACATGGACAGCACTTAGGCCGAGTGCATCAGCAAGATGATACTGTGTCAATGGGCAGGCGTACCCTTCCTTGCTCCCCATTCCGACCAACTTCAGCCTTGCCCCCAGTTCCAGAAGAAAATGCGCCATGCGCGCATCCGCGGACCGCCGACCAACTCCAACGAGATGCTCGACCACCATGGCTTCGTCCCGTGATGCTGCCCAAAGAAAGGCTGCCGCCAGGCGAGGGGTTTTCGTGAATGCATCCAGAAGGTCGTCCACCAGAACCTCCACCGCCTGAATGTCCGTGACCGGCTCGAAACTGTGGTCGGAGGTGCGCAGCAGGACGCTGCGCAATCCAAGAAAATCCCCTGGTATCTGGAAGTCTACGATCTGTCGGGTTCCGTCCGGCTGAAGCTTGTAGGAACACACCCAGCCGGCGGCCAGAATGTAAGCGGCCTGATCAGATTGCCCCTGATGCACAAGATCACGCCCCGCCGTGAAGGACCGGCGGCGCAGATGCAGACGCTTCAAAACATCCAATTCATCTTCAGACAAGGCGAGGAAGACTTGTAACTTCTTTGTAAGCGGGCTTTCTAAGATATCCGTCATCGGGGCCTCACAAGCCGAAAAATCTCCAGACGCAATCGTGCGGAGACTGCTTTCGGTTAGCCCAGCTTAGCCTTTTTTCTGCGAAGATGCTGGTGAAAAGCGAGGCCGCCCGGTCGCGCGTAACTCTAAGCGTTACCTGGAAGGAAACCACAAAATGCTTAGCGAGAAGGACTTCCCGGGAGTGGCCGCCCTCTCGATCTGCGAAGCACTGCTGCTGGCTATGAACGATAACAAAGTCCTGCCTGAACACGAGATCGTGGGTATCCTGCGCGATGCGGCAAAGACACATGAGAACGCGGCTGGCACTGACAACGAGATAGAGGCGCACCTGGCCGTGGCGGCTCTGATCAACCGGATCATTGCTGGCGGGAACTCCGTTCGGAGGCCGCCGGGATGACATGCTCAATTGCACCGGGTTGGACATTGCCTATGCCGTTTTCGTCCAACTCGTACAAGGCACAGGGCCAACAGCCCGGTCATCAAGACATGCCAGTTGGCACATGCCACCAAGACGGCAGCGTCCAAACTGACATGTTGAAAGCCGGATCTGCCTCGACCGCGCGGCAAGCGCGGGTCCAGCCAGGTCCCTTGCCCGTCACGGGTGGGGCACCCGGCGCGGGATACCCCTCCGGTGTAACCGGTCCGAGACAGGAAGAGGCGCAGCTGACCGCATCAGACTGGACACGAACCCTGATGAAGTACCGGCAGCCAATCCCCTCCCGCAGCATTTTCGAACTGACGGTCACGCTCGTGCCTTTCGTGGCAATATGGGCGGTTGCCTGGTGGGTGCTCTCGATCAGCACCGTGTTGGCACTGGCTCTCGCGTTGGCGAATGCAGCCTTCCTGCTCCGGCTGTTCATAATCCAGCACGACTGCGGACATGGTTCCCTGTTCCGCGACCGGCGTCTGTGCGATTGGATCGGTCGCGTGATTGGCGTTATCACGCTGACGCCCTATGACGTCTGGCGCAAGACCCACGCGATCCACCACGCCACGAGCGGAAACCTGGACCGGCGGGGCATCGGAGACCTGCCGGTGCTGACAGTCAGAGAGTACCGCGGGAAGGGATGGCCCGGCCGTACGCTTTACCGCCTGTTACGCCATCCGGTTTTCCTGTTCGGGGTGGTGCCGTTTTACACGTTCTTTCTGCACAACCGGCTGCCCGTCCATCTGATGCGGTCCGGCTGGCGCTACTGGTTGAGTGCGATGGCGACAAACGCTGCCATAGGCCTCACTCTGACAGTGATTGTCTTGCTGGGCGGGTGGGAAGTACTGCTGTTCGTCTTCCTGCCGACGATGCTTCTGGCCGCAATAGCCGGCATGTGGTTTTTCTACATGCAGCATCAGTTTGAGAAAACCAGCTGGCGGCACGAGGAAGACTGGAACATCCGGGACGCGTCCCTTCACGGCAGTTCGCACTACGCTCTGCCCGGCATCCTGCGCTGGATCACCGGGAACATCGGAGTCCACCATGTGCATCATCTGGCCAGCCGCATCCCCTTTTACCGTTTGCACGACGTAGTCAAGGATCACGACGCCCTGGCGCAGACCAGACGCATTACGCTTTGGGAAAGCTTCCGCTGCGCGCGACTGCACCTTTGGGATGAGAAAAGCCGCAGATTGCTATCGTTTGCAGAGGCCCGGGCACTTCCCGTCTGAGCCTTGCGAAATATTGCCACTGGTCAGTGAATTGGCGCGTTGGATAGGAAACTGGGGGCACCTAAATAGGACATTTGTCGTTCCACGGACGGCCACGTCTGTGCCAGTTGGGTTTCTTTCTGAGCCAGTATTGTCGGGACAATTGGGCTGATTACTCAGTTGTCGCTCTAATCAGGAAGGTGGATGCTGTGACCGCCATATCGTCAGCGGCAAAGGTATGAATGAAGGAGGGCGGACTGATTGATCTCATCGCCGACTATGAACCCTATCTTGCGCTCGCAGTTGTCGTCCTTCTGTTCGCAGCATTTCTTTCCGAGCGCTTCGAACCGGACGTAACCGCTGCGGGGGCCGCCGCGCTGTTTGTCGTCTTGGGGTTTGTCCCCACGAATGAAGTTTTGGCAGCGTTTTCGAACCCTGCACCCATAACGATCGCTGCGATGTTCGTGATCAGCGGCGCGCTGGTCCGAACCGGGCTTCTCGACGCACTTGCGAACAAGGTTGTCGCCGCAGGGAGCAAGCGCCCGGTCGCCGGTATAGCGGCGTTTCTCATCGCGACGCTAGTCGCCTCGGGTCTGATTAACAACACTCCGGTCGTCATCGTCCTCATACCGGTGGCCATTCGTTTGGCGCAGAGCCTGGGCTTTGCTGCGACACGCCTGTTGATTCCGCTATCCTACATGTCCGTCCTGGGCGGGACGTGTACTCTGATCGGCACGTCGACCAACCTTCTGGTGGACGGCGTTTCCCAGGCGTCTGGCTTGGAACCGTTTTCAATTTTCGAGATCACACCGGTCGGTCTGGTGGCCGCGGCCACAGGCGGTGTGGCGCTCCTCCTGCTTGGACCTGTCCTGCTGCCGGACCGAAAGGATATTGCGGAACAGGGCGGCGACGATGAAGCGACTTTTTTGACCGAGGTACGCCCGCGAGAGGACTACCCGAATATTGGTCGAACGATTGATGAAATCGCCACCCTCAGCCGAAGAGGTATTGAAATCGTCGGCATCCGTGCGCGTTCTGGAGTCAAGAGACAGGGTTTGGGTGAACACATACTCGAACCGGGCGACAGGATCATTGCCAAGGTTGCGACATCAGAACTGCTCACCCTCAGGAAAATTGAAGGGATCGAAGTCGGGTTGCGCCAGGGGCCAGCGGCCGAAAACACCTCGGAGCTGATCGTCGCCGAAGCTATCGTGACGCTTTCACGCCGAAGCCGCGGAGTGCGCATTGCCCAGCTTGCCATGGGGCACCGATACGGCATGCGTGCTCTTGGTGCCCACCGACATGGGGAAGTGCTTGGACCCGACCTGTCGACGGCGCTATTGCGCCCCGCCGATACGCTGCTTTTGGAAGGAACGCCTGAAGGCTTTGCCCGAATGACCGAGGCGGGCGATCTTGCCGCGATCACGGATGCCGGGGGGCGCGCCTTCCGCCGCGGGAAAGCGCCGCTGGCTCTGTTCGCGCTTTTCGCGGTTGTGGCGCTCGCCGCAGCCGGGTTCGCCGAGATCAGCGTGCTTGCCCTTGTCGCGGTCGCTGCCATCCTCGTGCTCCGGTGCATCGACAGCGGCGAAGCCTGGGCGTCCATCGACGCCAGCGTCCTTGTGCTGATCTTTTCCATGCTAATCGTCGGCAGCGGTATGCAGAATGCAGGAGCAGTCAACCTGATCGTGGAGACATTGGTGCCGACTCTCGTAGAGTTGCCCCTAATTGTCACGCTCGCTGTGATCTACATACTGTCTTCGGCGCTCACCGAGGCGGTTACCAACAACGCCGTAGCCGTCGTCGTTACACCTCTCGCGATCGGTGTTGCGGAACAACTCGGTGTCGACGCCAAGCCGTTCGTCGTCGCTGTGATGTTTGGCGCAAGTGCAAGTTTCGCCACTCCGGTCGGCTATCAGACCAACACGTTGGTATATGGCGCAGGGAACTACAGGTTTTCCGACTTCCTGAGGATCGGCGTTCCGATGAATCTTATCGTCGGCGCAGCCGTGGTCGGGGTGATCCCGGTATTCTTCCCATTCTAGGGTACCCGGCCTTGTTCTGCGGTGCTTGTGGCGCTTTTTGTGCGCGCTGCGTGAATTGTCAGCAGGAGCAGCATGAGGATCCCGGCCGTTGCGGCAATAGCTGATCCTGAGAGAATTCCAAGCTTTGCGGCGTTCAGCGTCGCCGGATCGAAGGCCAAGCCCGCTATGAACAGCGACATCGTGAAACCGATACCAGTTAGAAACGAGCCGGCCAGAATTAACGGCCCCGACAAGCCCGGCGCTAACACTGCCAGGCCTGATCGGACAGCTAGCCAGCTGAACCCGAAGACGCCGATCGGTTTTCCTAGCACCAGACCGACAATTATCGCCAAGGAGACCGGTTGTTCGAAATCGGCACCCTGAACCGTGATGCCGGCATTTGCCAGCGCGAAAATCGGCATGATTGCAAAGCCGACCCAAGGGTGCAGCATTGTCTCGAGCCGTTCGACTGGCGAGAGTGCCTCCGTGACCGCTCTGCTTGCTTGACGCAGGTTATGGCGGGTTGCGGTATCTCCCTGCTGCCGATCGCCGGCCGGAACGGCGCGTAGGCGTCCAAGGATTGCATGCAGCCGGGCATCGCTTACCCAGATGCGCGTCGGCGTCATAAGGCCCAGAATGACCCCTGCGATGGTCGCATGAACGCCGGAGGCATCGATGCATAGCCAGACTGCCGCACCGAGAAGAAAATAAACCGGGACACTTCTGATCCCGACGCGCGAGGCGCCTGCGACGACACCAATTCCCAGCAGACCCAAACCGAGCGCCGACCAGTTCAACGCTTCCCCGTAACCGAAGGCGACGACGAGAATTGCGCCGACATCGTCAAAAATGGCCAGAGAAAGAAGGAACAGACGCAAGGTGGACGGGATCCGCCTTCCGAAAAGCGCCAGGCATCCAATCACGAACGCCGTATCGGTTGCCATCACGGTTCCCCAGCCGTGCGCCCCGGGCTGCCCGGACATCAACAAATGATAGAACGCGACCGGCACCACCATGCCGCCCAAAGCGCCCGCGAACGGCAGGGCGGCCTGTCGCGGGTTTTGCAATTCGCCCAGTACGATCTCGCGCTTGAGCTCCAGAGAAAGCACGAAAAAGAAGAGGGTCATCAGCCCGTCGTTGATCCAGTGTCGCAGCGAGCGGGTGAAATCGAACGAACCGAATGTCAGGCCAACAGGGGTCTTCCAGAAGCCCAGGAAGCCTTCTTGCCAAGGCGAGTTTGCCAGCGCCAAAGCCAGCAGAACAGCCAGGAACAGGAGCCCACTCGCGGCCGCTTGGATCTCTAGGAAGCGTGCGAAGGGTTTTGTTATTCTATCGGCGGACTCTTGGGGAAGGCTTTGATGATTGTCTATCATGGGACAACTACGCCAATTCGGGTGAAAAGAGACTACGCCATTGAAGCGTGGACGCAATGACCACGTGGATCAATGTCTGGCTATGCAGGAGCCATCCACGCAGGATATTCACCAGCAGGTTTTTCAGTTTCTGAGAAACGGACAATGCGGAAACGGTTGATTAGGCTTCACAAATTAAGGAACAGGTTAGCATCCGGCATTCATGAAGCCCCGGAGTTGGTTCTTTGTCATTTCCCCGGGGACCGGCTCCGAACAATAGCTGGATCGTCACCAGAAGTCGTTTGTCAGGCTTCGGTGCTTCGGCTCTTTCCTTGAGCCAGCTGTGACTTTCCAAAGTTGAGTCCGCTTCACTCAGAATTTTGAAACCAGCGGCCAATAGATGCGTGGACATTTCCTCGGGTGTCGCGAGATGACTGATCGAAGGTTCTGAAGCCTAAGGTGCCGGATACAAAACTCACCGCCTTCTCCCTGCAAAATGTCATAAATTCTAAACCTTGCGCCGGGTTTGAGAAAACGTCGCGCCTCGGCATAGACCGTAGCCTTTTCCGGGACGTTCATAGCGACGTGAACTGGAAACGCACCATCGAAATGGTTGTCGGGAAAAGAAAGGTTTGTTGAATCACCCTGAAGGAACACGGTTTTGTCGCTCAAGTTAACCCCTTCCGAAATCTCGTTTGCCGCATCGTATAACTCTTGCGTCAAATCCATCTTCCTTGGCCGGTATCTTCGATCCGAAGACTTCCGCCGCGCGAAACACGAAGGGCTGGTTCAGACGTCTGTATCAGCAAGCGCCCGGTATACGGTCATTCTTGAAATCCCTAGTTCACGCGCGATCTGGGCTTTTGCGATGCCCTCGCTCGCCAATCGCCGGATTTCCTCATCATCTACGGATTTCCGCCGCCCCTTGTAGACACCCTTACCTTTGGCGGTGTCGATCCCAGCACGCTGACGGTCGCGGATAAACTTCAGCTCCATATCGGCGACCATACCGAGAACGGTGATGACCATGCGACCCATATCTCCGGCGGTGGTTACGTGCGGTTCAAGAACACGAAGTGATGCGCCCTTGGCGTCCAACTCATATACCAAGTTCAGCACGTCACGCGTGGAACGACCGAGGCGATCTAGGCGATGAACAACCAGCTCATCCCCTTCGCGCAGAAATTCCATCACTGTAGCCAATTCAGAACGGTCATCACGGGAAGCACCAGAGACTGTTTCGGATCGGACGATCTGACAGCCTGCTGCTCTCAGCGTGGCTTTCTGGATATCAAGATCCTGGCTTGATGAGCTGACGCGGGCATATCCAATCTTGGGCATAGCAAACTGTCACATTAGGGTGGTTCCCATTCTGATAATGTAACAATATGCTGTTGACTACTCATTTGTGACATCTTGGCGTGCCACATCACCCTGTCTCCTGCGGGTGTACCCTTTTGTGACGCACAGATCACGCGGCCATTGCCCCAAAGTCGATCCGCTTTTCCAAATCGACATCGAACCGACCATACGGATTGATGTGGGAATAGATCAATGGAGTGAGGCCGTGGTAATCCCGCTCGGACAGGCGAGTTGCCCATCCTGGTTCCGACAACACGGATTGCACCATGCGTGTGTTCACATAGACAAGGGATGCCTGAAGCAGATGCAAGGCATGGGCGGAGATTTCCTGATCGGCAATCCGGTTGCTGGAAATCTCGCCGCCTTTGCCAAAGAACACGAAGCCATTGGCGCTGTTCCAGTTCTCCACTACATTCAGTCCTTCATGAATCTCGCGGCGGAAATCTTCGGATCGTAGATACCTGCACAGAAAGATAGTCTTGATCGCCCGCCCCAGTTCAGCGAGTGCCTTGTATGTTGGATGCATCACATCGGCGCGTGCAAAGCGACGCAGGATGGCTTCCGGATCGGCCGTGCCATGCTGCATGGCCGAAGCGTATTTGACCATTTCATCGTACTGTCTTTCGATCTCGGCCCAGTCAACAGTGCCGGACAGGATCGGTAGCAGGTTGGGCAGTTGTCCCCGCATTGCGGAATTCGGTAAGGCCAGCTTTTGTCGGGCGATGGCCTTCAGACGTGGGGCCAATTCGAATCCAAGAAGATGACAGAAGGCGAAGCCGATGGCACTTTGGCCGTGGCTATCAACATACTGGCGCTGGATCTCCATGTCGGTGCAATGACGCAGAACCCCTTCGATCATCGCAGCCACTTCAGATGATGAGCAGCGTTTCAGCTGGGAATAAATACAGGTCGCCTGCCGTTCGACATGCCAATAGATCATGACACCGCGCCCGCCATAGCGGGCATGCCATTCGGTCATCAGGTTGCGATCCCAGGCTCCGAACTTGGTGGAATCTGCCGCGCAGGCGGTTCCCGCATTGCCCCAAACTGACGGATTGCGCACCGCCAACGTGGCATCTGCAACCTTGACCGCCGCTGCCCGAAGAGAAGCAGGATCGACATAGCGGCGTCGGATATGCAGCAACTCATCATAGCTGATTTCAGGCGTGCCAGCAGCTACACGTTTCAAACCGGCATTGGTGCCCAGGCCGTAGAGGCAAAGCAGCAGGCGTTGATCCCGGATATCACGCGGCAGTGCTTCCCGGCTGGCTGACGTTTCGAATGCTCCCAGAAAGCCTGTCTCCAGCGCTGTCTCTTTCAGCGTATCCAGCAGTCCGGTCATCGGCCACCGCCGACCAATCTCTGATTTAAGGCCGATCAACCCTTTTGGCTCTGGTGCCGGGGTGAAAGGTGTAATGCTAATGCAGTTGTCACCAGACCAGCGCAGCCGCACCTTGTCACTATTGGGCAGCGAGCTGTTCAGTTGACGTAACTCATACTCCAACTGCTCCCGAACAGATCGCGAAAATTCCCGTGCATCCTGGGTGAGCTTCAGACCAGCATAGTATACGTCGCGCTTCTCAGGAAAATCCTTCGGCAGATCATCGTCCGGGTTGCGATAACGATCAGCCCCTTCGACCCAGATCTCTTTTGACCTGATACGATCCCGCAACTGGGTCAGGACACAGAGTTCATAAGAAATAACATTCAGCCGCCCGCGTGTGTCGATCACGGTTTCCTGCCATTTACGCGGAATTGAGCCCTCGGGTGCCAGCGCAGCCGGGGCGTAACGCCGTCCTTCCTCATTCAGGCGGATTATCAGAACCAACGCATCCAGGATCGGTCGCCACGTCTCATTATTCGAGCGGAATTGTAAGACAGACAACAAGGACGGCAGCATTCGACGATAGTGGCTGGCATAGGAACCCCGCATTACAGTCTGAATCCGAACATTCAGTGTTCCCTTGGCCCTGTGTTCATCAATGATGGCTTTCAGCTTGGCCGCGCCCGCGATTGGAAAGATCACATCCGAGACTTTGCCGTTCGGGGCCATCATCGCCGCCGTCGCAATGTCCACCAGTAACCGTTCCTTGCCGTGAACCTTATCGATGTCAGCGGCAATTTTGCTGATCACCTTCCGTTTGGAGCGTGTGCCGATGCGATGAACAACGTCGATGAGCAGGTCTACAAGACCATCAATCAGCTGCGATCTGCGCGACATCAGATAGATCGCCAACAATCCCAGGCGCTTTTCCCGGCTATGCCGCCGCATCTCTGAGGCTGTTTCCCCCTCAACCCGGCGGGTCAATATCCTGATCCATGTGGGATCAACCTCGTTGACCAAATCGAACGGCAGATCAAGAGCATGAATAAAGGCCAGCCGGTCAGCTGCGTCGAGTACATTGTCCAGCGTGGCTGCGCCAACATCGTCTTTTAGGCTTTGAAAGCCATGATCGCCGCGTGGGTTGGCTAAGCTGGCTTCCAGTGCTGCAATGGTTTGCAATGACAACCGGCTGGATGCATGCTCCAGAAGTTCTTCCTGAAAACTATACTGCGCGGAACGCACCAAGCGTTCCATGATCTTCCGGGATGGAATGAACACTGATTGGCCCAAGGCCCATTGATAGCCGAATTGAACGAGATCTTCCGTGGAGGGCCCCAAAGTCGAAACCTGCGATGCAAGTGCTTCGCGCAGTTTGGCTCGATCCCGGTCATTGGCGCGGCGAATGCCGAGGAAGCGTAGAATCTCCAACCGGTGGCGGCGCGCCGTGTCACTACCGATGTCATAGTTCGACACATGCGCGACATCCTCACCAAGCTGTTCAGCGAGATAATCCAATGATTCCGATGGAAGGTCCTTCAGTCGCTTTGGGAAATACCCGAAGCGCCGAAAGTGCGCTAACTGGGCAGCCAACCCAATCCGCATTGCGTGCCGATAGCTGTTTATAAACTCAAGATCAGCGTAAGACAGACTCCAGACAGCCAGAAATTCTCGTTCCAATACAATACCCTCCAAACGAAAGGGCAAATTGGGTAAGGATCAAGATCTCGTCAAGCCGGACGGCGTTCCGCTATTGTTCTTCATAACGCCCAAATATGCACGCTCGGTCCAGTTGGGCCGTATTGGGTAACCAAAGCCTTTCAGCATCTTGTTTATGGCTTTGATGCCGGCAGTGTTGGCCCCGCTTTTGTCGATGACGATTTTACGCGGCAGCCCGTTGGCTTCGAGCGCGCGGGCAAAAAACTTCGTTGCCGCAGCTTTGTTTCTGCGCTTGGAAAGCATGAAATCAAGCGTTTTGCCGAACTTGTCGATCGCGCGATAGAGATACACCCATTCGCCCTTCACTTTCACATAAGTCTCATCCATGCGCCAAGAATGATCCGCAGCACGCTTTCGATATCGCGCGGCTTCAGCCACAAGCACGGCATATTTACCTACCCAGCGGTTCAGCGTCGCATGGTCTAGGTCAACACCACGTTCGGCCATGATTTCTTCCAGATCCCGGTAAGACACGCCGTAGCGCAAGTAGAAGAAGACCGCGTTTAAGATCACGTCCTTTGGAAAATGCGCGCCTTTGAATGAAATCGTCACGGTTTGCCCCTGTCTTATCCGAGCGCGCGTTATCAAAACCGCAGTCGGAATGACAGTTGGGAGCAAAATTTGCGACAGAACCGGGTGACATTGTATTAGAAGCCATCTCGTAGTCCTTTCCGAGTTACTTGCGCTGTCGCAACAAGAGTAACTCTTCACCCGTTCTTCTGGTATCCGGCACAAAATTGTGCTGTTCTGCAAAAATGAAGAACGGGTTCCGAAACTGGTCGGATATTCGTGTGTTCCTCTCGGTCTTCAGAGAAGGATCGACGCTTGCGGCCTCCAGAAAACTGCAGGTCTCCCAACCAACGGTTGCCCGACGCATTGCCATACCGGCTTTATCCCCTTTCGATTGCACACATGATGGCAGGTGATCAGCAACTCGCGCTTGAAGCAATTTCGGACGCGACTGAAATGCGCCCCTACTGTCGACACTTCTGGTTGGTGAAGGCGTGGATACTCAGAAAGTCGCGAATGCACTCCAAAGCGGAGGCTGCTGCAGAACGCGCGGAAACGCTGTCAGAAAAAGCGGATATCCTTGCACAAAACCTTCATCTGCCTGACCCCATCAGAGAGGATATAGCGTTGCCAGGTGATCCGATCCAAGCATAGAGGCCTAGATGGGTTATGAGAGCGTGGGCTGATAGCCGAACGGCAGACATGTAATACGTTCTTGCCTTTCGATATTCTATCAAGACCCAACCTAAAGCGCGTTATCTTCATTCACCGCGGGCGATGGGCAGCGTCATTTTTCATGGTCGATTTGTGCTCACAGCAGACATTCGAAAGTCAACAATAGGGAGCCAACGGCGGCTCTGCGGACAATTCCGCCGTTAGCTACAACAAATTCCGATGACCGCTTTCGGCGTACATTAACACTACCAAGATATGTTCTCTTGTGTTGGCGGTAAAACACACATTACGCAAATGTGCCTGTTTCCAGCCATGGCTCGAAAAGGAATATCTTAAAACCGCCATCCCGCATCTGTTAAGGCTGAAATCACTTCGTCCGATAGATTTGGACTGGAATAAAATGCTGCTAGAACAAGATCTGGCCTGAACTCTGGCCACGACTGTTTCAGTTGATTCAAGGTTGCATGTGCGTCTTTGGCTTCGCCCAACCTTTGATAGGAAGCCGCCAAAAATACCAAAGACAGTGCACTGACGGGGTCACCATTGTCACTCGCAAATTTCAAGGACGCGATTGCTTCCCTAAACTCACCGATGTGAAAACTGGCAACCGCGTGAATGTTCCTGTGGGCAAACCGATGACTTCCCATCTCTCTGGGGTGGCTTGGGTCGCTGACGTCATACGCTTCTTCAAAGCGACCCATAACCAGTAGTATCACGCCGCGAAAGTCCAGAACGTTTCCGTCATTGGGTCGAAGCGACTGGGCGAGTGCTGAATAGTCCAATGCGCTGTCATAGTCGCCAGAAACGTAAGACACCCATGCCATTGCCGATTGGCTCCAGCCGTTTGAGGGCGCAATATCCACAGCTTTCTGTGCCATTTTTCCTGAATTCAGTATCAGCGCGTCACGCTCTTCCTCGCCTCGCGTTAGTAGAGCCTGGGTTCCCAGACTATGGGCCAATCCGGCATATCCACAGTAAAAATCGGGAGCCTCATTTATTGCCATTCTAAAAATGTCGCTGGCCAGGATCTGGTTATCGATAGTTGCGATTGGAAAGAGCAGGCCCCGAGCTTGATCGCAGTAATTTGACGCCTGTACTGCAGCGGGTGATTTAGCGGATAGAGCCTTTCGCTCAAGTGAGCGCGCAGATGTCTTTGGGTTGAGATCAACAACCTGTTCCATGCGCCCGCCCAAGACGTAAGCAAGAGCAATGATCGCTATGGTGACAGCAGGGATGCCAATCCGCCAGGGTAATCCTGGCCTGAATGGCGTATGATCGACATTGCTCTGAATTGTACCAGAGCGGTCCTCGAACCAAGGTGCGTAGCCGCCGCTATCAATGTGAATGCGCAGATCGTCTCCAGCACCTGCCGTTTCATAGTACTGCTGAAGTTTCCGCCGTAACCGCCCCGCATCCACACGAACAACGTTGATGTGGCCGTCATCACTGGCAAAACTCTTGAAGTAAACATCCTGAGCGATTGTTTTGCCAAGAATAGCCTCGGATCTACCCGCAATGGCTTCTTCGACAACGTAGCTCAGAAAATTCCGAAGGCGTTCCGCCTTGCCAAATATGTCACTCGCCAATACCTGGTCCAGCGCGTACTTCACACGGGTCGCGTGACGTTCCGGATCAAGGGTCAATTCTCTGTCGGGCATCTGAAACTTCAAGTTTCTCTGTATTTTCAACTCTATACTGTCAAATGAATATTTGAATGTCACCCTAATTTCACGGTGTAACCCTTCCGCGTCGCGCGATGTGCCCTCAGCCTAGTGCCCAGAGATGGACTAGGCGCCAGGGCAATGACGGACATCAACTTACTAGAGCTCGCTTTTCCGGACCAAATCAGCCGCATCCGCGTCATGCGAAAGAACCATCGTGGATTCGAGGCACTTTGCGGTGACTTCGAGTTGCTCTCAACCGAGTTGGAGAGGGTCCGGAAGGTCAATGAGCAGACGTCACCATGTCTGATCGATCCTGTCACCGAAAGCCTAAACGGGCTGGCCGAGGAAATCGCCGAGCATCTCTCTCGATTCACTAATTCAGAGATTGTCCCGAAAGCCATTTCAGAAGTGGCTCCCATATTCACCCAGGCTCGAACAAAGGACTGAAAATATGCTGCAAGACAGACAGAGGAAGTCAATTAAGTCACTCAGCGCACTCGCCGTCGCAGCGACATTGTTCGCCACAAATGCGTTCGGTCAGGCTCCTCCGGTACAGGAGCCCTCATCCCAAGAAGATATTGAGGCTGCACTGACTGGCGGCGTCCCAATGGGACGTTGGAAAGAGGGTCTGACCTTTGAGGGCATCTCTCCTCAACCGTGGTTGAAAAGTGCGGCGAACTGGTTCCCACGCACAGAAGATGTACAGCCCAACGAGATGAGAATTATCTTCATGGGATCTGCCCCGTTCATTCGCCCTGGGCAAATGAACACAGCGATTCTTGTTGAGCTGGGTAACGGTAAGATTTTCATGTTTGACATTGGTGAGGGCTCACCAGCGAACATCATTGCCAGTGGATATGCACTGAATGAAATTACCGATGTATTCATCACGCACCTGCACGTGGACCACTTTGGTGGGCTGCCGTACCTGTGGATGTTCGGAACCTGGGCAGGTGGATGGCACGAGCAGTTGACGGTCCACGGCCCATCCGGCCGCACCAAGGAGTACGGCACCGCAACGATGGTAGAAGGCATGAAAATGATGACCGGCTGGCACCGGGATGCGTTCAGCGTCTTTCCCGTTGGCAAAGGTTGGGACATCGAAGTCAACGAATTTGATTTCCGTGACAATGGTGGCGTGATCTATGATGAAGACGGGGTCAAAGTCACACACTGGCAAAGAAGCCATGCCAAGGACGGTGCATCCGGATACCGGATGGACTGGAATGGCATGTGCTTCATCTGGACAGGTGACGGTCGACCCAACATGATCGACATTCCTTTCGCCAAAGGCTGCGATGTCTTCGTAACGGAACAGCAACAGGAAATCATCGAAATCTCATCCGGAGTTCAAGGCGTGCCGCCTTTCCTCGGGCGGTATACCGTCGACACCCATCACACGCCCAGCTATGCGGCCGGCTACATTGCCAATCTGGTGCAACCCAGGCTTCTGATGAACACTCACATGAGCTATGACCCCTATCAGATCGAGGAAACCGTAGCGGAGATCCGAGAGCACTGGAAAGGCCCCTATCACTTTGGAGCGCCTGACGGGATCGTTGTGAACGTCACCAAAGATCAGATATGGGTTCGCGAAGGCATATTGCCCGAGTTTCCAAACTCACGAGCGCCGCAGTTTGACTTTAGCAATGGTCAGTTGATCGTGCCGAAGCCGCCCCACCGGCGCGAAGACATTCAAGAACCCTACGTGCGGGATATGGAGATCGATCCTAAGCTGTACTATCCCGAGGGATATCATCCTGAGCTGCTGACAGAGTGGCCAGTTGATGACGACCTTGTTGTTCCTCTGGAAGCGCTTCCCGAAAATCTGAAAGAGAGTATGGGCGCGGCATGGCGCCATCGTGAAGCCAACCGCAAAGTGTTGGAAGAGCAAGGTGACAACTAAGTCATCATGACAAACAGGGCGATCACTCGTAAGTTTGGGTGGTCGTTCGAACTTTCCGGAAACATCACGAAGGAATGAAGTCTTGTTAATCGTACTTGGCCTCTACTTTGGAATAGTCTGGCTGGTCTTTTCCAAGTTTCACCTTCTCCCCTGGAATGGATTCTGGAAAACTCTGGTTTACTGTGTAGCCGGTGTTATCGCTCTGGTGGTCATCGGTGCGCTGAACCACACAACTCCGACTGGCCCGGTATCCATTCAGGGTGTTTCGACGAATATTGCTCCGAACGTGGCGGGCACGGTTACAGAAGTCGTTGTGGAGCCAAACCAGGAAGTTGCAATTGGCGAGACCCTATTCCGGATAGATAATGAGGTTTTCAAAGCCGAGGTTTCCCGGCTCGAAGCTGTCTTGGAAACTGCAAAGTCATCTGCCGATCAACTGTTATCAGATTTATCAGCTGCCGAGGCCGAGATTGAATCCCTGACTGCTCAGCTGATTTTCGGAATTCAGCGTCGTGATGACATCATCCGTTTGGAAGAACGCGGGGCATCAACCACGTTCCAACTGCAAGAGGCTGTCTCAACCATCGACCAGTTGACCGCGAATATCCGCGCAGCAGAAGCCCGGAAGACAAGCCTTGAGCGGCGTATCGCCGCGAAGATCGACGGGCGTGACGCAGGTGTTGTGGAGGCCGAACAGACACTTGCGCAAGCTCTTTGGGATTTAGAGCAAACAGTTGTAAAAGCGCCGGGAAACGGCGTTGTCACGGCTGTATCACTACGACCAGGTAACCGCGCCACTCCGCTACAAGGGGCAATAACTTTTGTCGAACCCGGAGACTTTGCAGTAATTGCTACTCTGCCCCAATCCAGTCGTGCCAATGTTTCGGTCGGTGACGAAATCCGGCTTGCATTTAGAACGGAACCCGGCGGAGAAATTACCGGCCGTATTTCCGATTTTCCGGTCGGAACTGTCGAAGGTACTGTTGATCTAAGGTCAGGCCTTCCCTCATTGCGCGAACTAACCGGGATATCCAGCTACATCGTATTGGTTGAACTACCTGCAGATGCAGACATAAATTACTTGCAATTTGGAACGTCAGGAACAGCTTTGGTCAAGACAGACGAGGCCGGAGCCATTGGTGTTTTGGCAGAGATCCTTTTCTGGGTCACCAAGAAGCTCAATTATCTTTGAAAAACCAAGCCAAAGCATCTGTGTCATCAATGAAAACTGTAGAGCTCAAATCCTTGGTGTTTCGGTGGCCCGGTCAACCTGACCCGGTTCTCTCAGTCGCTAGCTTCGATCTTGAGGCCGGGGAAAGTGTGTTTATGAAAGGCCCCAGTGGCAGCGGAAAGACCACATTGCTTTCGGCAATTGCTGGCGTGATCGATGTACCGCAAAGCGCGGTTCGCGTTGCAGGCACGGATGTCGGGGCTTTGGCCGGAGGTGATCGTGACCGTTTTCGTGTGGATCATTTGGGGATTGTTTTCCAGGTCTTCAATCTCTTGCCTTGGCTCAGTGCGCTTGAAAACACGTTGCTGCCCTGCCGGTTTTCAGCGCGACGTCGCAATCGGTCGGGGCCAGACCCCAAGGCTACCGCCACACGGTTGCTAAGTGAGCTGGGTCTTGAGGATACTGAGCTCATCAATCGACCTGCCAGCGCACTGAGTGTTGGGCAGCAACAACGCGTTGCGGCGGCGCGTGCTCTGATAGGGGCGCCTGAAGTAGTTTTGGCGGATGAACCCACCTCGGCTTTGGATGAGGAAGCGAAAGACACGTTTGTCCAGTTGTTGTTGAAGGAATGCAAAGCATCAGGGGCAAGTTTGTTATTTGTCAGCCATGATCGCAGCCTGGAAAAACACTTCGATCGGAGCGTTGACTTGCCGATGCTGAACGCGGGCAAAACGTGATGTTCAATCTTTGTTATAAAAGCCTTCTCAATCGCCGCTTTATCGCTGCGTTGACTGTTCTTAGCATTGCCTTGAGCGTGGCTTTGATTGTTGGGGTTGAACGACTGCGAACAGAGGCACGAGCGGGTTTTGCCAATTCTGCATCAGGGATCGACCTGATCATTGCGGCACGCGGAAACGATGTGCAGATCCTGATGGCAACGGTTTTTGGTGTCGGCACAACTGGCGCTGGTATCAGCTGGGACAGCTACGAGATGATCGAAGATCTGCCCCAGATAATCTGGACAGTGCCAATCATGATGGGTGACAACCACCGAGGATATCCCGTGATAGGAACGTCCGAGCAATATTTTGACCACTTTCGTCATAGTGGCGGCCGGCAACTGATATTTGCTGAAGGTGTTCCGTTTAAATCTCCAGATGGCGCAGTGATTGGAGCAAAAGTTGCTCAGGCTTTCGGGTACACGTCAGGTACTGAAATCGTGAATGCCCATGGCTCAGGGGAAGTCGCCTTTGATGTGCACGACGAAGCGCCATTCACAGTGACCGGCGTGCTGGGGCATACCGGGACGGCCGTCGACAGAATGGTTTTTGTCTCACTCGAGGGTTTTGACGCCTTGCACGAAGAACCTGCATCAGAGGTTGCGGACCCATTCGTTTTGATCGAAGCACCAGAAGTCGCCGGAGAACACGAAGACCATGACCATGTGGAGTTAGACGAGCCTGACGAGCACGAAGAAGGGCATCAGGAACATGACGACCGTCATGCTCACGGAAGCGGCCATGAAGACGAGGGGCAAACTGTCACGACCTCTGACGGGCACGATCACGATGGCCATGATCATGAACCGGGGACCATCAACGCGATTTTTGCCGGGCTGGAGGAAAAAACGGCGGTGCTTTCAGTTCAACGGCAACTGGCAGACCATCGCGACGAGGCACTGACCGCTGTTCTTCCTAATGTTGCGCTGTTGCAGCTTTGGTCGATTACCAGTACGGCCGAGACTGCGCTGCGTCTGATGGCAGGCGCTGTGGCAGTGGCTGGAATGATCGGCATGGTGGTCATGTTGTCTGCTTCACTCGACAACCGGCGGCGTGAATTTGCGATCCTTCGATCCGTGGGCGCAACACCTGCCGGCGTCTTTTCCCTGATCTTGCTTGAAGCCGTTTTATTGTTGTCGGCCGGTATCGTGCTTGGAGTAATCGCGCTCAGCGCTCTCACGCGCGTGATAGATCCGATTCTTGCCGCAAATTTTGGGCTTCGCATCGGTGTTGGCCTGCCGAGTTTTCGCGAGGTTCTTCTCATAGCCATCGTTTTCTGCTCTGGTCTTCTTGCCAGTATTATACCTGCGTTAAGGGTGTACCGTATGACGCTATCAGACGGACTGTTGGTGCGGCTTTGAATAAGAGGATCCGCTGAAATGAAAACCATTGCGCATTTTCTGAATATCTTATTCGCCCTTGCGATTGCGGGGCCTCTTCTAGCAGCGGATCCGCGCAACATAAGTTGGCAGGATCTCCTTCCTGAAGAGCGGCCCTACCACGATCCTTTTGCCACCCTAGAATATTCTCAGGTCAATGCGTTGGCCATGCTTTATCGGATTGAGGTTCTGCATGCGGACACCGCGGATGACGAGAAGCGCGCAGAAGCGTTTCAGATCCGCGAAGGACTCGTATCTCAAGGCCTTGACCCAGATTGGTTGTTTGAACAACGCGAAATTGTGATGAACCAACGGTTGATTGCCGCGCGCGAACCGAACCTTGACCTTTTGGGAGAGAACGTGCGCCTTCCCGGCTATCTCCTTCCCCTGGATATTGTCGACCAGAAGGCGGTCGAATTCCTTCTGGTTCCGACAGTTGGAGCCTGCATTCACACACCAGCACCTCCAGCCAATCAGATGGTTTACGTGCGATACGAACAAGGCTTCGAAATCGATGAGTTATATAAGCCGGTTTGGATAAGCGGGGAAATGCGGGCACTGAGCAGGTCCCAGTCACTCAATTACGTGGACGGCCAGGCAAATATCGAAACCTCATATGCGATGGATGCGCTGTCGGTAGAAATCTATGACTGATCAGTCAGACTAGAGGTCTGTTCTATGGCTTCACCGGGATAAATCTTTGCACCGCACCCCTGTATCAGGATCTTTGGTTCGTGCAGATGTGACGCTGCAAATCTCCTCTGAAGCTCCTTGATGATCAATAGGGCGATTTTTTTTCACGATCCGCCATTTCGTGACCACACCATTCCACGCGTACGGGTTTTACAAGTACACCCGGCAACCCTCGCTGGTTAATCAGCTTATTATAAGTAGCAAGAACTCTTTTTCATTGCTCTTGATCGATCATGTTGTCTCTTTGACCTATTGATCAGTGTTCTTAATCGCATCGCATACCGCGCTTGTAAGCCGCCTTTCGTGCGTGTCGCAGCATCCGTTAGTTTGGGCTCAGTGTTGCCGTTCTCCGTAGTCACCATTATTGGCGGTTCCAGCCCACAGCCGACATTGGTAGTCATCCCGGCGAAGGGCTGGTCCAAAGCCACTACAGACAGAATACCCCAAAGCGTCCGGGACAAACCCCTTGATCTGTGAGAAACTCAGTCGCAGCATGATATTAGAGGTGTTCTAATCTGGAGGGTACAGTTGGAAATACTGAAATTCGTGCTGCTGAACCAATGGTGGGACCAGCCGAGATGATCCTTCCGTCCCCAGAGCTTCTCGCAGTTTCAAGACGCTGGTATCAGGGTATTTTTAACGGAAATACTAAGATTTTGCGGGACTACCTTTCGACCGTAGAAGAGTTGCGGTTCATAGGAACGGGTGAAGGTGAATACTGGAGGGGCTCCGCGGTGCGCGACGGCGTCGGTGATTTTTTTGAAGAAATACCGGTTTTCGACGAAGTCGAGGAATTGGAGGCGGAAGCGTACGAAAACGGAGAAACCGGCTGGTCGTCCTTTGTCCATAGAATACGATTCGTCGGTGTTGCCAGTGAAAGCGTTCATCGCACAACACTGATATTCGCTCTAGATGGCGCCGCGTGGAAAATCGTGCATCGCCATGCCTCGGTTCCGACACCCAACATCGACATCGTGGGCGCAGAACAGATGGCAATCCAAAGACTGGTAGACGCCGCGCGGGACGAAGGACCAGAGTTGAACCAGACCGAGGGGCTAGCCTCGGTGCTGTTTACCGATCTGGAGGGCAGCACGACGTTAGCGGCGACACTGGGCGACAAACGTTGGTCAACATTGATAGATCAACATTTTCAGACTGTTGAAGGGATTGTTACGGCGCACCGTGGACAGTTCGTAAAGTCGCTCGGAGATGGAACGCTATCCAGTTTTCAATCCGCAAACGAGGCGCTTCTCGCAGCGATCAATATGCAGGAAGCCGTAAATTTGACCGATTTGGAACCGCGGTTGGGTTTGCGGGTTGGTATTCACACAGGCGACGTCGTGTTGGCGCGAGGCGACTTCTTCGGAACTGTGGTTAACAAGGCAGCTCGCATCATGTCATCAGCCAATGCGGGTGAAATTCTAGTCTCAGACGAAACACGAGTCATGGTTAGTGGAAACCACGAGTTCAACTTTGTGGACGCTAAATCAGTGACCCTCAAAGGGTTGCCAGAAGATCATACCATTTATCGTTTGGAATGGACGCGATAACTGTTTCGCTGGGCGACACCTTGAAAGTCAACTCTGCAACCGGTGTGTCTGTTCAGCCACTTGGTTTTCTATTCGGTATCCCCTTGCAGAGCGGACATACCCACTCAGCCGTTCCATCAATTGGGCGTCCCTTGCTCTTTAAATCCCGCTGAGAAACAACCTGCTGATCGCGACAAAATGGACATGTTGCAAGCGCAAAGAAATCTGGAATATGCGTAACTTTCTTAGGAACAGGATTGCAAACCATCACTAACTCCGTTTGAGAAAAGATGTGTTATCTAAAATCTTGACGACAAGGTTACGGATGTCTTCACAATCTTAGCATAGATCGACGACTCAAGTATTTCCGTCACAAATGTTCTGCTTTGGGCTCAAAGCAGTCATCTGACGACCTCTAGAAATCACAAGGCGGTTCAGCCGTGCCGAGCGTCCGGTGTGCGGGACAAAACTGCCATTGCCACGTTGGATCAGATTAAAAAGTTTACAGTGCCGATCTCTAATCAGAACAGATGCCCATACGTGCGAATTGCATGCTGCCTGTTCTGCAGTTCAAGTTTGGCGTAGATTTTACTTGTGTGGTTTCGAACGGTTTTTTCACTCATTTGGAGACTGTTAGCAATTTCTTTACTGCTCATTGCCTGACAGATAAGTCTCAGCACGTCCTGCTCGCGCTTTGTCAAATCGTTAAAGTCCGTCGTTTGACCGGAAGATGTAAATTCAAGCAAGCTCTTGGAAAAAGCGCGCCAGGCAGGTTCATCGCGTTGGATAATGTGATTTTTTCCCTCTAAAGCAGACATTGTCGCTCCGGGAATTTTCTGAGCGAGACGTTGTCCTTCTTCAAACGGAATAACCTGATCGTTCCTTGAATGGATCACCAGTGTTGGAACTGAAACCTTTGGCAGAAGGCTCTCAACATTTACGTCAGCGCGCGCCATAAGCAGGTCGGCCCCTGTCTCAGGCAAAACGGTCTTTTGGCAAAGATCTGTGAACCATGAGCGCTGTTCGACTGCCGCGCCAGGAAGAAATCTTGATGTGAATACATCTTGGAATGCTGGGTTGTCATTCTCCCAACCCAAGCGAAATATATCGATTACAGTCTTGTAGTTCTTGGCGGCAACCGGTCCACGGTGGTTACTGCCCCTTGCATAGCCGCCAACAAGTATCATCCCAGCGACCCTGTCGGGATACATGAGCGAATACGCGATAGAAGTCGCCGCACCCTGAGAAACACCCAGAAGATAGAATGGTTCATTTATTTCAGCGGCGTCGATTACAGCTTCGAGATCATCAACCCAGTAATCAATACCTAGATTCTCAACTCGCTTGTCAGATAATCCGCAGCCTCGCTCATCATAGCGAACAAGGGTGAATTGACTTTCTAACATTTCGATCCAGTGAGACCAAATTGGACTGTCGAGATCATAACTGAGATGCGTAAGCCAATTAGCCGCCTTTACCATGGGCAGGCCGTTTCCGGATTTGCTCCACGCCAGCGACGTACCATCGCTTGAGGAAGTGTATCTAACGGTTCGCATGTCCTTTTTTAGTCAATTTGGGGCAAATGTCCCAACAATTTCCCGTCGTTTTGAGTCTAGCCGGGACATGTGTCCGATAGGTTGAAGGACAGATGAGTGACACCATTGTGAAATTCAGATTGGAGGTCATCACATGAATAAACAATTTGACGCATCACTACACGCTTCGCCGTCCCGGTCCCAATTTTCGCCCGCTCCCTGCGTGGGGCTACATTGTTCCGGTGCTGACGGAAGCCAGTGGCGCACTCTGTTTGCCCGGATGAGCGATGAAACCAAAACAATAGCGCCCGACCTAATTGGAACCCTGTCTCGGGGTCATAAAATCCCCGACGGGCCGTTCACATTGGAACACGAAGCTGCTTCGATTATAACTGAGATAGAGAAGTTTGGCAGGCCCGCTCATTTGATTGGACACTCCTATGGAGGAGCGCTGGCTTTGCATATCGCCAGAGCTCGACCCGACCTTGTTCGATCACTTTGTCTCTATGAACCAACTTTGTTCAGCCTACTGAAAGCTGGAGAGTTGACTGATGGTTTATTGTATTCCGAGATTGTTAGCCTCACAAACGCAATACGAACGGGCATAGAAGAGGGATGCGAAGAGTTTAGCGCACAGGTTTTCACTGATTTTTGGGGAGGACTTGGCTCTTGGCAAGCCCTGAGTCGTGAACGCAGGTGCGCTATGATTGATTGGGTTCACAAAGCCCCAAGCGATTTCGATGCGCTTCTGAAAGAACCTGACCCAGAATACATTCTTTCTGAGGGTGTTCCCTCTACGATCATTCGCGGATCGCAGACGCATGTGCACACAAAGCGCATCGCAGAAATTCTGGCAACCCAAGGTAAGCTTGTTGAGCTAAAGGTTCTGAAAGGTGCCGGCCATTTGGGGCCCTTTACCTTCAAGGAAAGTTTCGAGATGGAGGTGCTGTCACATATTGGAACTGTGGACCGTCGCTACATGGCTTCAATGGAAATCTAGCCGATCAGAAGATCGTGAGCCGGGGACACTGGGACTCTAGGACAAACGACCGACCGCTAAGGGCTCGGTGCGGCCGTTCATAACAACATGTCTGTATGTAAGCTTTGCGGATAAAACTGACGCCCTCCAACTGAGGAACACACATTTGCTTACGATCCATCTTATGGTTCGTGTCACACTCAGGATCTACGGTCTAATCCGAATTTGGCTTCTGCTTCAATCAAGCCGACTTGCGGAGAATCCGTTGCCAAGATCGAGCTAAGCGCCGGAATTTGCTTTTTAGTTTCGACATGTGTTTGTCTTTCCACAGGACGCAAACGATCGTAAATCATGTGGAAAAAATATGTGTAAATCGAATAGGTTAACGTCAAGCCCAGATTGAATGCTAATGCGGCTGACAGTGTATGCCCGCCGATCCACATGAGTAGCGGACAAGTTATCAAAATCGCTGTAACTTCATGCAGTGTGGCGTGTAAAACTCTAAGTCTGTGTGGGCGTTTGCAGGCCAGTCGGTTGGTGAAATGTCTATCAATCACGTCAAAGAAGGTATTAAAGATCGGCGACCAGACCATTACTGCTATAGATAATACGGCAATTGTTGCAAACCCATGTACCATTGATGACCCGGCCAGTTGGGCATAAATGGGGGCAACAAAAAAAATACCTACTAACTCAAAACTTGAAGTCTGAATGACGCGTTCTTTAAATGACCTAAGTGTAATTTTTCTGCTCCAATACAGTAGTTCTTGCCACATCAAAAAAGGCATCTGCTCACTCAGGAAAATGACCCATCCGGATGCAGAGTACGTTTCCCGAGCAGCCTGCTTTCGCCGCTTCAATGATTATAATTGGCCAGTGAAGATGATTTAGCTGTGAAGTTAGTCACACTGGACAAGTTTAACGAAAAACTGGACATCTGCTCTCAACAATACGGTTTGCTGTAGTGCGGTTTTGTTTGACCATCAATTCGCGAACTTCCTAAACAAGTTCGCTTTTAACGTCTGCTTTGGGCTGATATTGTTGAAAAACTCACAATTGGTGTAAACTCGAGTCAGAATTTGGCCCGACACGGCCGACGGGAATTTTCAGCTGAGGGGTCGGCCAAAAACTGACACTGGCCACCAGTGGGCACCGAAACGCCCGTCATCGGTATCAGAAGTGGACTTTTCGGATTGACTGCCAGTTCGCAGACTATCAGGGCCTCCCAGATTTATAAGTTTTTCAACACAATCGGCTCAATATTGCAGTTCTCTGCGGTTTGCATGGTTGGCGGTTCGCAGCCCAAAGCATGCGTAATTGGGCTGACCGTGAACTGAGGTCGAGCTCCCGATAGGCTCACAGGGAAACTGTGAACATGGGAGATTTCGAATGGAGTATTTTGCAGGTTTGGACGTGTCGCTGCGTTCGTGCGCGATTTGTGTCGTTGATGGCAAAGGCGCGGTTCTGCACGAGCGAGACCTGCCTTGCGAAATCGAGGAGATCGCGGGCTATCTGGCCGCGCTTCCTGTTTCGGTCGAGCGCATCGGGTTTGAGTCTGGCACTTTGAGCCAGCACTTGTTCTACGGATTGAAGGCAGAAGGTTTCGACGTCGTTTGCATGGAGGCGCGCTAGGTAAGTGCGGCGTTGTCAGCGATGCGTAACTAGACGGATCGCAACGAAGCACGTGGCATTGCCCAAATCTTGCGGACAGGGCGGTTCAGTCCTGTTCACATGAAGAGCCGGGAGGCACATGGGATCCGGGCCCTCCTGAGCACGCGCAAGGCATTGTTGAGTAAGACCAATGATCTGGCCAACGAAGTGCGGGGATTGCTGAAGATCTTCGGCATCCGTCTGCCCAAGACGGTTTAGCATGGCAGCTTCGACGACGTCGTCCGACCGATGATCGAAATGGACGAGGTGTTGGCTCATGCCATGCTCCCGCTGCTCGACGCCCGGCTGGTGCTGTATCAACACTTCCTTGAATTGGATCGGAGGGTAAAACGCGCCGCCAGTCGGGATGCGGTCTGCATCGTATGATGACGGTTCCTGGTGTCGGCCCCATAGCGGCCTTAACCTTCAAGGCCGCTGTTGACGATCCTACGCGGTTCAAACGGTTTCGTACCGTAGCCGCCCACTTTGGCTTGACGCCTCGAAGATATCAGTCAGGTGAGCAAGACAATCCCGGTCGAATATCCAAAGCCGGGGATCGCGATGTGAGGGCGACACTCTATGCTGCCGCCAACGCTTTGCTGATGCGAACCATGGCAGGATCGCAGATCTAGTCATGGGGGATGAGATTGATGCGCACGAAGGGGCGCCGCCGCGCGGTCGTTGCCGTTGCACGCAAACTGGCCGTTCAAGTTTTCACCCGCCGTCTGTTCTACGGGCAACGCAGCCATTCGCAAATAATTGTCGTCGATGCGGCGCGAGCATGATCCGAGACCAATAAATTCCAATTTGATTATACATAATGTTGAAGTATCCTCCGACGAAGAAACGACATATAGATTGAAGGTGACGGAGCGGATGGTAAAAGGTCTTAAATCAGTAGTTGCAACTGCACTAACTGCAACGTTGATGACATGCCCCAATTTAGGCGCAGCAGACCAAGTCTCGGAACAGATAGAAGCGCTTCTAAGGTCAAATACGAATGCGAGTAGTACACTTTCAAACAGCAAGAGTTTGGACGCAGAAATCCTTGTACCTCGTTTCTATACGGCTAGAGAATTTACGCCAGCTTGGACCAGTATTGAATTGGTTGACGAGCTTTTTGAGGAGTTGGGTGGAGCAATTGATCAGGGCTTTACGCCGAGTGACTTCAAACTAGAGGAGCTTCGATCCGCGTTCAAAGCTTCACAGGGTGGCGATGCCTCCAGTCGAGCATTATTCGATATTCTGGCGACTGACGCGGCCGTGATACTCGTACACCATTTGGTGTTTGGAAAAGTCGATCCAAATGCGCTAGACGACGATTGGAATTTCTCAAAGCCAGTAATTCAACAAGACCCTTCCGTTGTATTGAGCCAATTTCTTCAAGGTGAAGGCTTCAGCGCTTTGATTGAACGCATCGATATCGACAATGCGCAATATACGATGCTCGTTGATGCATTGCGTAAATATAGAGCTATTGCATCAAAGGGAGGCTGGAACAAAGTTCCCGAAGAAACGGTTCTGAAGCCGGAAATGGTGGATCCTGCCGTCGCCGAACTGCGCAAAAGGCTAGCGACAGAAGGCTACGAGGGAACAAATGAATTTCAAGAAATCAGCCAAAACGGCATAAACCCAACTTGGGTTTATGACGATTACTTGGTGCAACTGGTAAAAACCTTTCAAAATCGTCATGGCTTGGAAGCAGATGGCGTCGTTGGTGGTAAGACTTTCGCGTCTCTCAACAAACCTGTCGAAGATCGCATAAATAAGTTGCGCCTCAGCCTGGAGCGAGGCCGCTGGCTCATGCGGGAAATCGACGAAGAATTCGTGCTAGTAAACATTGCAGGAGCCCGTACTTACTTAGTCAAGTCCGATGGGACGGTTTGGACCACCCGGTCGATCACAGGATCAGCCTACCGAAAAACCCCAGTGTTCCGAGATGAAATTGAATACATGGAATTCAATCCGACTTGGACCGTTCCCGCCTCGATTTTTCGGAAAGACAAGCTTTCGCGGATCCGCAAGGATCCAGCCTATCTGGCGCGCAACAATTACGTAGTTCGGAACAAAGACGGGCAGACAATTCCTGCCAACGCTGTCAACTGGGGGGCAAAGAACCCCGCCGTGACTTTGGTTCAGCAGCCGGGCCCAGACAATGCGTTAGGTTTAGTCAAGTTCATGTTTCCCAATAAATATGCAGTGTACTTGCATGATACCAACGACCGCAGTCTTTTCGACCGAAATGAGCGGAACCTAAGTTCCGGCTGCGTTCGTCTTGAGTATCCGTTCGAATTTGCCAGCCTTTTGATGGAGGGAGAGCCCGACTGGAGTCGGCAAAAGATGCAATCCATATTGGATAGCGGGAAGACAACGCGCGTTAACCTACCCGAGCCCATGCCGGTCCTTTTGACCTATTGGACTGCTTGGGTCGAAGATGGGGCCGTTCATTTCCGTGAGGATCCATACGAACGAGATGCTCGAATCCTCGCAGCTTTGGATCGATGAACACGTCATCCTCAAAGAGATGCGCAGTTCCATGTTCAAACTGCAATAGTTGTCGTCACCAAAATGAACCAGCGCAGCTGCGTTCAGGACTCACAAGCGCTCGACGCGCGGTGCAGCGCCGAGTGGCCGCTCTGGGCGGTCTAATAGTCTTTGCAATGTCCGGTTTCTGCGGATTGTGTTGAAAAACTTATAAATCTGGGAGGCCCTGATAGTTTGCGAACTGGCAGTCAATCCGAAAAGTCCACTTCTGATACCGATGACGGGCGTTTCGGTGCCCACTGGTGGCCAGTGTCAGTTTTTGGCCGACCCCTCAGCTGAAAATTCCCGTCGGCCTTGTCGGGCCAAATTCTGACTCGAGTTTACACCAATTGTGAGTTTTTCAACAATATCTGCGCATTGCTGTCATTGGGGAATCGCGCAGCATCGGTCAAAGTGGACTCCGAAGTAGACAGTCGCCGCACTCGGTGTGAGCGACTGCTATACGGGACGAAACAGCCGTTCGCTGCGTTTGCACCAATGTCCGTTCATCATGGCTCAACGGCTCAAAGTAGCATGGACATCTCGTGCCAAGTCATTCCTCCATGATCAGAGGTTGATGGATGAAGATAGCTGTAGCCAAATCTCTGATAAAGCGGGACGTGATGCTCTTTGCACATGAGGTAGATCGCGGATTTGTCCATATTCCTCATGCAGTCGACGAATTCAGTCATCAATGCCCGCGACAGGCCTGTTCCCTGATGCTCAGGATCAACAACGACGGACATAATAACAACATTTGGCGCGTCGGGGTCATGCCCCACAAGCTCCTTGAACTCCTCGTCTGACATTTCGACTTCATGGGCACATCCGCAATTGATAAAGCCAGCGATCTCGCCTCGTTCCTCAAGAATCAGGAAACCATCGGGATAGACCTCGATCCTCTTGGATATCTTTTCGAGGGTTGCTGCTTCGTCGCCTTCATAGGCAGCAGTTTCGATCTCAAAGCAACGCTGTGCGTCGGATTGTCGGGCATTTCGGAACTTGCTCATGCATTTACAATATGCGCGTTGGGTCAAGTTGCATAGCCGCCCTTGGTTGCGCTGACAGCATCCGGCAATTTGGGCTCTCACCGGCCCAATGCTTACGCGGCGATGCCGTTGCGGCGGGCTGACCGAGACCAGTCATCTGTGATTTTCGCCAGCCACATGAATTTTCTATGGCAAAACAGAGTAGCGAACCTTGGACAGCATTGAGCCGACCTTTGTGCGGCTGGCGGCGAATCTTGAAGGTGATCCCAAAGCGGAACTGGAAGTTTTCAGTGTCAACTTGAAGGGAGTGATCCTCCCCCTCTGAAGTGGTCCGCCGTTATGGTTAAGAAAACGGAGGAACCACATGGCGCGCAAGCGACCGAAGCCGGAAGAGATTGTCTCGAAGTTGCGGCAGGTTGAGATATTGATGGGGCAAGGCATGTCCCGTCTGGATGCGATCCGGCAGATTGGTGTTGTTGAACAGACCTATTATCGCTGGAGGAAGAAGTACGGCGGAATGGGTGCGGATCAATTGAAGGAACTTAAGCGCCTTCAAAAAGAGAATGAGCGTCTTCGAAAGGCCGTCTCGGATCTTACCCTGGACAAACTGATCCTGACGGAGGCGGCCAAGGGAAACTACTGAGCCCCGCCCGTCGCCGTGCCTGCATCAACCATGTGCGCCACAAACTGCGTGTCTCAGAACGCCGGGCGTGTCGCGTCCTGAAACAGCACCGATCCACACAGCGAAAGCTGCCGAAAGGTCGAGCTGACGAGAAGCGCCTGGTGGCGGACATGATAGAATTGGCCCGCCAGTATGGCCGCTACGGTTATCGCCGGATCGCGGCTTTGCTGAGAGATGCGGGCTGGCAGGTGAATGACAAGCGCGTCGAGAGGCTTTGGCGTCGGGAGGGGCTGAAAGTGCCAATGAAACAACCAAAGAAGGGGCGGCTCTGGTTAAATGATGGATCGTGTGTTCGGCTGCGGCCGGAGCATCGAAACCACGTCTGGAGCTATGACTTCGTGCATTGTCGAACGGATGACGGAAAGGCATTCCGCACGCTCAACGTCATTGATGAGTACAGCCGGGAGTGCTTGGCGATCCGTGTGGACCGCAAGCTGAACTCCAGCGATGTCATCGACGTGCTGAGTGACCTGTTCATCATGCGCGGTGTGCCAAGCTACATTCGCTCCGACAATGGCCCTGAGTTCATTGCCGTGGCGGTGCAAGACTGGATCAATGCAGTTGGAGCAAAGACCGCATACATCGAGCCAGGCAGCCCATGGGAGAACGGTTACTGTGAGAGTTTCTATGCGCGGTTCAGAGATGAGTTCCTGAATGGAGAAGTCTTCTACAGCCTAAAAGAAGCGCAGATATTGATCGAAGAATGGAGGAAACACTACAACACTAAACGCCCGCACAGTGCTCTGGGATATAAACCACCGGCCCCGGAAACCATCGTTCAGATGGACCAAAGGCCAATCATGCACTAACAATCAAATTGGACCACACAAGTGGGGCTGATCAATCAATTCACCAAGATCTAAGCGATTGTCAGCGTTGCTTTTTTGTGTTCGGCCGATACAAAAAAGCCAAGTTTTTCTCAAAGCAATATGGGGTTATGCCGAAGAAATGTTGCTTTTTCACAATGGCTTGATGATTTGAAGCTACCTTGAAAAACAAAGCCTCTGTGCCGACGGCAACGACAATCCAGACGAAATATCCCTTATCCGGTGTGCTTTCTCCCGCCCTGTACGTCATCTGAATAGAACCATTCGTCGGGATATGGATACCACCAGCCCGCCTCCTTCGCCTTCGGGTCAATCACGACCATCTTGGGCCGTCTGAAAGCCTCGAGGCCTTGAAGGCCTAGCGTGCGCCCAAGTCCGGAATTCTTGACGCCGCCAAAAGGCAAGGCATCGTTGTCCACTAGCGGGTTGTTGACCCAGACCATCCCCACCTGTAGTTCGTTCACCCCCTGAAATGCCTCGTCCAGGTCGCCGGTAAACAGGCATCCGCCAAGACCGAACTGTGACGCGTTGGCCAATTCAAGCGCTTGGTCAAAGTCGCTCACCCGAATGACCGAGGCGACTGGCCCAAAGACCTCTTCCTGAGTTAGCGCCATGTCCGTCGTCACGCCGGTTAGGATCGTTGGTGCGAAGAACCAACCCGGCCCGGCGTCATCCGGAATACCGCCTCCTACCTCGACCACCGCGCCTTTCTCAGTTGCATCGCGCACCAGACGCTCGACCTTGTTGCGCGCCTCCTTGGAGGCCAAAGGTCCGATTTCCGCCACCCCCATGCCGTCGCCGATGCGTAGTTTCCGGGTTCGGGCCACGAATTCATCGACAAAATCGTCGTACACGTCATCCACCACAAAAATCCGTTCAGACGATGTACAAACCTGGCCCGACTGCAAAAAAGCAGCGGTAACTGCCCCGGCAGCAGCGACCGCGATATCGGCATGTTTACTGACGATCAGTGGATCGCTTCCCCCAGCCTCGATCACTGCGGGTTTCAAGTTCTCTGCTGCGGCCACTGCGACTGCACGACCTGTCGGCACGGACCCTGTAAAGGCGACCACATGGGTTTTGGGGCTGGCAATCAGCTGTTTGCCCACGTCTGCCCCACCCGGCAGGCAAGCAATCAGGTCTTGGGGCAACGCCCGAAAAAACTCCATGAACGCCATCGTGCACAAAGTTCCTGCGGGTGAGGCTTTCAACACTACACCGTTACCTGCCGCAAGTGATGCGGCCATCGACCAGCTGCCAAGAATGAGGGGGAAATTGTACGGAACCACATGCACGGACACCCCGTAGGGCTCGTATGTCTGATACTGAAAAGATCCGGTTTGCATCGTGCCGGCGATCTTGCCCGCGTCATTGCGCGCCATCTCGGCATAGTAGCGGAAAACTGGCGGGATGTTCGCAATCTCGCCAATCGATTCAGGGTAAGGTTTGCCCGTTTCCAATGTCATCAAGCGGGCGATCTCAGTCATATCGCCGCTTTCGATGTCGTTGGCGATCTGGTGCAATACCCGCGCGCGAGATTTGCAGTCCATCGCAGACCACCTCCTTTGCGCCGCATTGACCCGGTCCAGAACCTGGTTCACGATCTGCGGCGACGGCTCACCAAAAACCCCGACGGGCTGCAAGGTAGACGGGTTGACCAGAGTGGTCCCACCACCCTCCAATGGCACATGCTTGGGGTTGAGGTAGTAGGTAGATTTGAACGGGTCACGCATTGGGCAGCCCCCTTGTTTGACAGGCATTGCGCCGTTAGCGGATCATGTACACTTTCTTGACCGTCTCGTGGACAGTGCAAACGCCTTTCCAGTCCTGCGGAAAAAAGGCCGCCGTATCGGGCGTAATCTCAATTACCTCGCCGCTTTCATGGACATAGGTACAGCGGCCTTCCAGAAAGTGGCAGAACTCGTCCTTGGTGACGTGACATTCCCACTTACCGGGAGTGCAGACCCAAAGGCCGCATTCGGACTGGCCGTCAGGCCCCTTGTGGATCAGCTTTCCCGAGGTGCGGGATTGCCCTTCAATCATCGTCGGGATTACCCCCCAATCGACAAGATCAGTCTGCTGGAGCGGGTTTTGCATACGTGGCGTGGTCATGATTCAGGTTCGCGATCCGTTAGGTAGTAGGTGTTGCGCAGTGTTTCCTCGACCGTGCATTCCCCTACCCAACCGGCGGGGAATAGTACGGCCGTTCCGGGCGTAACTTCGATGCTTTCGCCTGCATCCGACCGATAGACCGCGCGGCCCTGCACAAAATAGCAGAACTCGTCACGCGGAATCGTTAGGCGCCAGCGCCCTGGAGTACAGACCCATGCGCCGATCTCCGGTCGGTTGTCAGGACCCTTGTGAACCAGCATACCCGATGAATGAGACTGGCCTTCGATCATGTCCGGCTGTAGCCCCCAGTCCGTGAGGTCGGTGCGAGTCGAGATTTCGGAAAGATGCGGGGCGCTGCTCATTCCGCGGCTTTCAGGATGTCGTCGAGAATGCCGGCTGCCTTGGTCGGGCCATGCCGTGACTGCATATGAGCAGAGGTTGCCGCCATCTTCGCCTGCATTCCTGGATCGTTGATACATTTGTCGAGGGCAATAGCCAATTCATCATCGGTCCAGTCGTATCGGTGAAACCCGAACCCGTGGCCAGTTTCCTGAACACGAGTGGCGTTATCGTGGCCGTCCCAGACATAGGGCATAATGATTGCCGCTTTGCCGAAATACAGGCACTCGGTGAACGAGTTGTTACCGCCATGATGTATCACCGCGTCAACCTGCGGAATTACCGAAGGCTGGGGATACCAACTTTGTATGTGCACGTTGTCAGGAATTTCTGTGTATTCATCCATGTAATCCCCGACATTTACGAGCGCCCGGTAGGGCAGCCTGGAAATGGTCGAAATGATCCTTTTTAGCAGGTCGGTGTCGCCTGCACCAAGTGACCCGAAAGATACATAGAGAAGTGGTTTGTCATTGTTGGACTTAAACGTTGGCACCTCAAAGGATTCTTCTTCGCGTACGCAACCTTCAAGATACTGGAACCGGTTTGGGTCCAGCGGGTTCTGTCGTTCGTACTTTGCAGGCTCGGGATAAAGCAGAAGGTTCATTGTGGGCGACGCTTCGAAAAACTCTCCGATCGGATAGGCCTCTTCGTTGCATCTGGCCAGGAACGCATTGTAGTCGTCGTGGATCGGCTTGATCACCTCGTGGAATTTAGCCTCATAGGCCGCCATGCCCTCGCGGTCATCCACCCGGCAGCCTGACAAGTGCGGCGGCACAATCGGGTCAGGGATTTCGTTTTCGGAACATGAGATGATCCGCACCCACGGTACGCCGAACTGCTTGATAGCCGGGAACATAATGACATTATCCACGCAGATCATATCTGGTTTGATTTTTGCCAGTACATCGGGCAGATCTTTTTGCGCCCATTTTGCGCTGTCGACGATCGCCTCCCAGCAATCCTTGACGTAGTTATCGATCTGGTCAATCGGGGCTTTGCGAAAATTTGGGATGTGACCGTTGATGAAATCCTCCCAGAACTTTGCCATCGCCTCGGGTTCCATCGGCTCGGACAGGGCAACAGGATGCGCCTCAAACCCATAACCTTCATATACCTCGACAAAGCCGGGATCGCTTAGAAATACAGCCTTATGGCCCAGTTTCTCGCAGGCCTGCGCGATGCCAACCGAATTCAGCGCAGGGCCAAAGGCAGCTTCGGGGAAGAAGGCGATGGTTTTCTGTGACATTGTAGGTCTCCCGTTAGATATGGCTTAGCAGTTGGGTAGGATGCGGGAATGTTTCGCGTCCCATACGCAGTAGACATCCTGACCCGGCTGGATACTTTCACGGTCGGCTTGGCCGGCTGGAACGCGGGCGGACAGGGTGCTCCTCCCGCCGCGAACACGCACATGCACACCCAGGTCTGACCCGTGATAGGCGACTTCTTCGACAGTGCCGGGAAGGCAGTTGCGCCCATCTTGAGGGGCGGTCTGCATCAGGCTGACCCGTTCCGGGCGCACAGCAATCGTGGCGGCACCGCGCAGCTCGGAAACGCCCCTCAGCATTCCCGCCCCGTCGACATCGACACCGCCATCCACGGCGTTACCATTCAGGAAGTTCATCACGCCGATAAAATCTGCAACAAAGCGCGATCCGGGGTGTTCGTAGAGCTCGTGAGGAGTACCGACCTGCGCCAGCTTACCATCATGCAAGACCGCGATCCGGTCGGCCATGACCAAGGCCTCTTCCTGGTCATGGGTCACAATTAGAAATGTAATCCCCACCTCGTGTTGCAACCGTTTGAGCTCCAGCTGCATCTCTTCTCGTAGTTTCTTGTCAAGAGCTGAAAGGGGCTCATCCAGCAACAGGACTTTTGGCCTTTTGACCAGCGCGCGCGCCAAAGCAACCCGCTGTCGCTGCCCACCAGAAAGCTGATCCGGCTTGCGCCCGGCAAACCCCGAAAGTTTCGCACTTTCCAGAACCTCAGCTACTCTCGTGGCAATTTCGTCCTTAGGCAATTTCTCCATTTCTAACCCATAGGCGATGTTTTTTTCGACGCTCATGTGCGGAAACAAGGCATAGGATTGGAACATCAGATTCAGGGGCCGCCTGCTGGGACGTATGTTTGTCACGTTCTGCCCGGCAACGATAACCTGTCCTTCCTGTGGCGTTTCGAAGCCCGCCAGCGTCCGCAATAGTGTGGTCTTGCCGCAGCCCGATGGGCCCAAAAGTGCAAAGAACTCGTTATCGCGAATATCCAGTGAAACATTGTCGATCGCGGTCACCAAACCGTATCGCTTGGTTATATTCCTGAGTTGAACCCCTTGGTTCATCGGCTGAAAACCTCTTTGTCGGTACGCTGTGCGAAGAAGACCAGCGTGAATGAAACGAACATGACGATGGTAGCCATCGCATTGATTTCCGGCGTGACGCCAAATCGGATCATTGCGTAAATCTGCATCGGCAACGTGGTCGAGGATTGCCCAGCACCGGCGGTAAAGAAGGCAATAATGAATTCGTCCACAGACAGGGTGAAAGACAACAGCGCCCCGGCGATAACCCCCGGCGCGATGGCGGGCAGCAGGATGCGGCGAAAGGTGGTGAATTCGCTGGCCCCAAGGTCGGCACTGGCCTCAAGTATCGAATGGTCGAAATTGCGCATCCGCGTACGCACCACGGCGACAACAAAGGCTATGTTAAATACGACATGGCTGAGGATGATCGAATGAAGCCCCAGCGTCATGTTGAGTAGGGTGAAAAAGGACAAGAGCGCGATGGCCAGAACTATGTCGGGGATGATCATCGGTGCGAACAGAACCGCGTCTAGAACTGAAGAATTATGCCGTGTCTCGACACCGACCGCCAAAAGCGTGCCGAATATTGTCGCCAGAACGGTCGAGATTAAGGCCACGATTAGCGTGTTGCGCGCCGCCAACAGTATTGGATCCGCGGTAAACAACTTGCCGTACCATTCCAACGAAAACCCGGTCCATACAGTTGGAAGTCCGGCCCGGTTAAAGCTTAACGCCATGAGCACAAGGATCGGCACATAGAGAAAGGTGTAAAACAAAACCAGGTGCAGCTTCAGGCCCATGTTGGATCGGTCCCGCATCAGTCCTGCCCTCTCTGTCCCGCTGCGCGATTGGCCAATACCGCCTGTGCGAACAAAAGCCCCATCATAATCGCAATCAGGAACATCGACAGCGTTGCTCCGAACGGCCAGTCGCGGGCGCTCAGGAACTGGTCATAGATCAGGTTTCCAACCATCTGAAGTCGCCCGCCACCAAGCAAATCGGGCGTAATGAAATTGCCGATCGACAATACAAAAACAAAGACACCACCTGCCGCAATGCCGGGAACGGTCTGTGGCAGTATCACCCGGTGGAAAGTGGTCCAAGCGGGAGCTCCAAGATCTTCCGAGGCTTCTATGGTTTCGACATTTATGCGGTTCAGCGACGAATAGATCGCCAGAACCACAAAGGGGGTGTAGTTGTAGACAAGCCCAACGATCACCGCGAAATTGTTATAAAGTAGAGACAGCGGCTCATCGATCAAGCCTGCCCCCTGGAGAGTATTATTGATCAAGCCCTCGCGGTTAAGCATCACGATCCAGGCGTAAGTGCGGATTAGGTAGTTGGACCAGAACGGCAGGATCACCAAGATCAGCAAACCGGTCTGCCAACGGCGCGGCGCCAGCGTGATGGCATAGGCCGCCGGATAGGCGATCAGGATCGCGATTATCGTGGTCAGAAATGCGATCTTGGCTGAGCGTAAGAAGATCCCGAGGTAAAGAGGATCGGTGGCCCGCACAAAATTCTCAAACGTAAAGACGTGGTCGATACCGCCATAGATACCGCGTTCAAAGAACGCATAGGTAAAAATAAGGCCACACGGCACCACCATAAGAAGCGCAAGCCAGCCCAGGCCCGGCCCCAGCAAGATCACCGATTTCAGTCGATTGGTCATATACTTGGCAATCTGTGGAGTGATGTCGTACAGGCCCGACCCTTTGTTCGGGTCGGGTTTTGCTCAGGGTTTGATCACTTACTGTGCGGCCATGATTTCGGTCACGGTCCGTGCAAAGGGTTTCTGGCCATTGCCGAGATCGCGCAACTGCTCGTACTTGGTAAGGTCTGCAGGCGACATTCCCATATTCGGGAAGGTTTCGATTAAGGACGGGTCCAGCGCCTCCATCGCAGCCTTGTTCGGCGTTTTGTAAAGGATATTGCTGGCAACCCAGACACCGACGTCCGCGCCCAAGACATAGTTCACAAAGGCATGCGCCGCATCTTTGTTTTCAGATGCATCCGCGATGACTAGCGCATCCACCCACAGATCCGATCCTTCTGATGGTATCGTGTACTTGATGTCCGCGTTTTCACCGATGCCGTAGTTGCACCAGCCATCCCAGGCGTGAACCATCGTTGCCTCGCCCGATACCAACTTCAGATAAAAAGTTGCGTCGTCGTAGGCCAGCAGATCCTGCTTCGCCGCAACCAGCAGGTCCTTTGCAGCCGCCAACGTCTCATCCGACGTATCGTTCAGCGACTTTCCGAGGGCTAGCGCAGCAGCCCCCATCAGCCAGCGATCCGTCGAGAGCATTGTCACTTTGCCTTTGAGGTCGTCAGAGGGTTTGAGCAGATCGTTCCACGAAGTTGGCTCTGGCATCAGGTCTGACCGGTAGCATAAGCCCGTCGTGCCCCAAGCGTATGGCATTGAATAGTTGTTGCCCGGATCATGGGCTAGTTCTTTAGCTTCGTCATACAGGTTAGAGGCATTCGGAACCTTGTCGTGGTCGATTGCAGCCACCAGCCCCAGGTTGTTTAACGCCTCGGCAAAAGGCGACGAGACGAAAAGAACGTCGTAGCCCTTTCCTCCACCGGCTACGACCTTGCCCATGATTTCTTCGTTAGTGCCATGCACCGAGAGCTCGGCCTCGATACCGGTTTCCATGGTGAAATTCTCCAGCAGGTCCGGCGGCATGTAGCCGTCCCAGTTCGAGATCACGATTTTTTCTGCTTGGGCCGCTCCGGCGAATGCGCTGAGTGCGCAGGCCGCCCCGGCGGTGAGCCAAGCAAATGGCAAACGGAACGAATTGGTGAACTTGTTGGTCATGTCTTCCTCCCTTGACATCCGCGCTCGCTTCTGGGGCGAGATATATGATGCAATCACGGTATTTTTTGATGAAATAAAACTCAACAATTTTTTGAATCATTTTTGTATGGCCCGGAGAAGCCATTTAAGATACCGTTTTTATTGTATATTAACTGAGTATGACGAAAGCCGTCTTCTTATGTCACCAAGCAAATACTTGAAACTTGCTCAAAAAATACTGGATGTTGCGATGGATCTCGATTTGCATCAGGGCGACAGACTGGTGGAAAAAACCCTTGCTGATTCGTGCAGCGTCTCTCGCACTCCGATTAGATCCGCATTGAGGCTGCTGGAAAAGGAGGGGATGGCACGCAAAGCGGCAGAAGGCGGGTTTGTCCTAGAATGCGAACCCGAAAAGGGGCATTCGATACTCAACCAGCATGCGGTCGGAGCAGGTGTGGATCTCGCTGGTGCCATCCTACGAGATCGCGGCGCCCGACGCCTGGACGGTGCCATCAATGTCACAGACCTGATCCGCAGATATTCGGTTTCCCGCAGCGCTGCACAGCGTGCGCTCGAAGCCCTCCTGGCCCAAGGCGTGATTCAGAAAGCCGAAGGTCAATCCTGGGTTTTTACGCGCATGCCGGGAGACCGCTCCGGACGAATAGAGAGCTACGAATTTCGTCTGATACTGGAACCGCAGGCCATTCTGTCCGACGGTTTCAAGTTGGACACCAAGCGCGCCGATCTGGTCCGCAGCCAGACCGAAGCGCTTCTGGCGCAGTCGGAAAACTCTTTCAATAGCCAGGATTTCCAGGACGCGGATCTTGCCTTTCACAAGCTCATCGCTCGATCGTCCGGAAACCAGTATCTAGCTTCTGTTCTCATGGCCCATCATGGGTTGCGCCACCTGCCAGGCGGATCATTCGGTATGATCGACTTTCGGATGAGGCAGGCGCTCGATGAACATCTGCGTATCCTTGATTTCATCGAACAGGATCATTTCGATCTTGCGGCGGATCAGATGAGGTTGCACTTGCGGCTTTCAATGCACCAAAGGCCCAGCGTCGCCAATCGTGGTGCTCCGGCGCTAGTCCAAGCAACCCGCGGGTCAATCCGGTGATTGAATGATGAACCGCAAGGAAGCACCCGTAATCGCGTTTTTCCCCGAAGCTAGTTTTGGGGCTGCACTGAATTGTGTGGGGATCGCCCAGGAACTGCGCGCAATGGGTGCACACCCCGTTTTCCTCACCCACGGTGGCTTTGGTGGCGTATTCGCAGATTACGGTTTTGACGAGTTCGCCGTCCCTGTTCAGTCAGAGTTGACAGAAGAGGAAACCCAGACCTACTGGCAGGAATTCCTGAGCCATCATCTGCCGCATTTTAACATGCATCCAACTGACCAACTGACCACCTATGTAGAGCCCGTTTGGAACGCAATCGTCGAGACAGCGGAATCGGTCGAACAGGGTTTGGAAACGGCGCTAGAGCGGATCAACCCAGATGTCGTCGTCCTCGACAACGTCATCATGTTCCCGGCCATCGTACGATCCGAGTGCCCATGGGTCAGGGTTATTTCTTGCGCGGAAACCGAGTTGCCAGACAACTGCCTACCGCCGTACCTGTCCGGTCTGCCGGCATCTGACGCTGCCGGGTGTGCGGCATTTCGAGACCAGTACTTGGAGACCCTTGGCCCAATTCATGCGCGCTACAACAAATTTCGCCAGGATAAGGGGCTTGAGCTATTGCCTGAAGGTGAGTTCCTAGAAACATCACCGCATCAAAACCTTCTTTTAGCGCCATCTATCATTCGCCATGATCGTGATCAGGTGCTGGACTCTGGACAATTCACCTTTCTCGAAGGCTGCGTTCGCCAGGAAGGTCCTTACCGTGTACCTCAAATGCCCCGTAACAACGGGCCTCTGGTGTACGTGAGTTTTGGCAGCCTCGGTGCAATGGATGTCTCATTCTTTGAAAGCCTGTTCGACGTATTCAAGACATTGGACATGCGTTTTCTGATCAATGTCGGCGCACAGATCGATGCCTATTCCAGAGTGCCGGACAATGTTCATCTGCAGGAATGGTTCCCGCAGCCTTCCGTGGTTGAACAATGCGATCTTTTTATTCACCACGGCGGCAACAACAGCTTTTGCGAAGCGCTGTATTTCGGGGTCCCGTCGCTAATCCTCCCCTATTGCTGGGACGGACATGACAACGCCCAGCGGGCAGTCGAAACCAGTGTCGGACTCAGGCTAAATCGATGGGATTGGACAACGGAGCAGTTGGAGAATGCGATTAACCAACTACTTGGGGATGCGGAGATGAAGTCCCGGCTGGCTGCGAACTCCGAGGTCATGCAGTTGAGAAAGTCGGTTCAGTTAGCTGCTCAGAAAATACTGGATTGTGTAAATCCTAATCGAATCTAGGATATTCCCGTCGGTCATCCGTTTTGTCATGAAGGATGGAAGGGTGCATCGCAATGATCTCTAAATCACTGAACCTAAAGTGTCGGTTTGGGCTCGAGACAGACGCTCGCTGAAATGTCGCGAGCGGCAGCAATGCGGGACGTTGCAGCCATCCGCATTTTTACTCCAAAGAACCGCAGTCAGCCCAAAGTGGGTGTTCAAGGAACCTTTTAAAGTGCCTTTTCAATGAACTTTGAAAAAAGCTCACCCTGCGAATTGATCCTAAGTTTCGCGTAAATGTTGCGTCTGTGGATGCGGACTGTGCCTGGAGAGATGCCGAGAATTGTGCCGACAGCTTCTGCCGAATGACCCTTCAACGTGAACTCAACGACTTCTCTTTCTCGTGGCGTCAGAACGCCATCGCCAAATGCCTGGAAAGCAAGATCGACGCGACGACTAACGCCATTCGCTGCGGCGCCGCGGGTCATCGTTGGAAAGTCACTCCAATGTTTGCAACAGGCTGCCCGAACGAGCGGCCATAGAGCGTGCAAATGACGAATTTCCTTGGCTGAAAAAGGCTTCACTGATCGCATGAGCGAGACCACAACCATCCCAGTGCTTGGGATATCGATAAAGTAGCCAATCTCCTCTGCTAACCCAGTCCTTTTGTAATAGCTGCGATAGTATTCGCCCTGATAGAACCTGTCCGGTGCGATATCGCGCATGCGGTACAGACCCGGTGTTATCGGTTTTGTCGCGGCCAAAAAAAATGGATCAAGTACGTAGGGCCCTGCTTGGTAATCCTGAACAAAAATACGCCGTTTGCTTTTGGGAAAATCGTCGTGAAGGTCTATAGGTGCTTCGGTTCCGACATGGCCAAACACCACTGTAAAATCGAATGGTGCGACCTGCCGCAAGCCATCTGCTAAAGCACATGGAAATTCTGGGGTTCCGATCTTCTCCACGACCCTGCCGGCCTCTTCCATCCAATCGAACACACGCTGCTCCAGATTTTCGAAAAGCGGCTTTATACCCCAATTGTGGTATATACAGCTAATCGGGGTTATTGTTACTTTTTCCCTGTTTGAGTGGTATGCCAGTAAATGCCAAAAAATCAAGCAAAAGGAAAAAGGCAGTATATGAGCTTTGACATGAGCGTCACCATGCAGACGATTGCGGAACTCCGCGGAGTGACTAAGACCTTTGGGAATGTGGTCGCTGCCAAAGACCTGAATCTTTCCATTGGGAAAGGAGAGTTCCTGTCGTTCTTAGGCCCATCTGGTTGCGGCAAAACCACTGCGCTTAGAATGTTGGCAGGTTTCGAGAAGCCAACCGAAGGTCAGGTGTTGCTCGATGGAGAAGTCGTCAACGACTTGGATGCGCACCATCGCCCAGTCAACATGGTGTTTCAGCACTATGCTCTTTTTCCTCACCTAAGCGTGTTCGACAACATCGCGTACGGCCTGCGCCAACAACGACCACACGTAGACAAACAAACAATCGCGACAAAGGTTGAGCAAGCGCTGGAAACTGTCCGTCTTGGTGGGTTTGGCCCACGTCGCATCTGGGAGATGTCTGGTGGTCAGCAGCAACGCGTCGCTTTGGCGCGTGCGATCGTAAACGAGCCCAAGCTTTTGCTGCTTGATGAACCAATGGCTGCTCTGGATCGAAAGCTTCGAAAAGAAATGCAGTTTGAACTGCAGAACCTGCAACGACAACTGGGAATAACTTTTGTCCTCGTCACGCACGACCAAGAAGAAGCGCTTTCAATGTCCGACCGAATTTGTGTGATGGAAGGCGGCAGTATTGTGCAGGTTGGCAGCCCACGCGAACTCTATGACATGCCCCGCAGCCGCTACGTGGCTGGATTTGTAGGCACCTCAAATTTCTTTGATGCAACTGTGACTGACTCAGCAGCCGACCAAATTACTGTGCGTTTAGCGAGTGGCCAAAAGGTGCACGGAACTCCGGAGATTCCAATAGATGCAGGGCAGGAAGTGTGCGTTAGTATCCGTCCTGAACAGATCACGCTGACCCGCGCGCTACCCACAGCTGAAATCGCTCTGCCAGTTACCATTCAAAATCGGATCTTCCTTGGGGAGCACACAGAATACCTTGCGCGCAACGAAGCACTGGGTGATTTCCACGTACTTGTGCCAAGGCAAGCGGAATTGAACGAGGGGACGTTCAATGCAGGAGAGCAGGCCTTTGTTTCATGGGGCGAAGGCGCACTGCTGATCCTGGAAAATTAACAAATCCCGCAATCCAACAACAGAGAGGTTCACAATGACCAAGGATAATGGGACTATTTCCAAGCAAAAGTTCATGGAAGAGCTTCGCCGGTACCAAAAGGGTTCGGTTACACGGCGACATTTCTTAGGCGTGACAGGTCTTGGGATGGCAACGGCCGTTCTGGGCACGGCCATTCCTGGGTTGCGTCCACGCCCGGCATTTGCTGCCGGGGACATTGGCGACCGAGTGATCCTCGCCACATGGCCGAACTACCATGACGAGATGAACTTCGAAGCCTTCACGGAAGCCACTGGCGCCCATGTTCAGGTCAATGTTTTTGGCTCGAACGAAGAGATGTTGGCAAAACTACAGGCTGGAGGGTCTGGCTGGGACGTTTTTGTTCCAACCAACTACACAATCACTACGTATGTGGGTGAAGATCTGATCATCCCGCTCGATACGTCCAAACTGCCAAACTACGACGCAGGTTCATTCGAACAGCGCTTTTCCGATGCCGGTTCTGTCGATGGCCAGCTTTACGCGGTCCCAAAAAACTGGGGCACGACTGGCTTTGCAGTGAACACCAGCAAGCTTGACGGCGCTCCGACTCCAACCACATGGAAAGAGTTCTGGGACCTTACTATGGAAGGTTACTCAGGCCGGACAATGGTGCATGATTACCAACTCACCACCATCGGTAATGCCCTGAAATACTTCGGCTACTCCTTCAACTCGGTCGATGAGAAGGAACTGGCGGATGCCGAGAAATTGTTGCTGGATGCCAAACCGCATCTGTTTGCAATCTCGTCGGATTATCAGCCACCGATGCGTAACGGTGACGCCTGGATGACGATGTGCTGGACAGGTGACGGCAAGCAGATGAATGTCGACATGCCTGAAATCGCCTACGTTCTGGGAGCCGAGGGCGGTGAACTCTGGTCCGACTACTACGCTATTCCTAAGGGCGCACCCCATATGGATGCCGCTTATGCCTTGATCGACTTCCTGCTGAACCCGGAAGTTAATGCGAAAGAAGTCCTCGCTCACGGCTATCCATCGGCTGATGCTCGCACCAATGCGTTGCTGCCGAAGGAACTACTGGAAGATCCGATCCTTTATCCGGCAGCTGACCTTCTGAATGCACTCGAGTTCGGCGCGGCAGCTACACTAACAGATCCAAACCGTGCCGAGTTGCTCGCCCGCTTCAAGTCGGCCTAAGCGCCAAGGTCGCCAATATCGGAAAAGACGAGGACAAAATGACCGAACGAGGCAGAAAAGCACTGTTGCTGGCTCCAGCAGGAATATGGCTTTTGGTAATGCTAGCCCTTCCTCTGCTGGTCGTCTTCGTCTTTTCCTTTGGCGAACGGGGTGCCGCCGGAGGCTACGTTCCAGCGTTCACGTTGGAACAATATGCCAACCTTCCTGCGCGATGGACGGCGTTTAAGAACACTTTGATCCTTGCACCACTGGGGACTATCGCTGCGTTGGTAATTGCCTACCCGCTCGCCTACTTTCTTGCAGTGCGTTGTTCACCAAAGTGGAGAACTTCGCTGTTGATCCTAGTGATCGTGCCGTTCTGGACATCGATCCTGATCCGGTCATACGCTTGGATTTTCATCCTTGGGGGGCGTGGCTTGCCCGCTTTACTGGAGTCGATCGGCATCGATGATATCCGCCTGATAAATACGCCGTTCGCTGTGCTTGTCGGGATTGTCTATGGGTATCTACCTCTGATGGTTTTCCCGATTTTTGTAAGCTTAGACAAACTGGATAAACGCCTTCTGGAAGCATCGGCTGATCTCGGCTCTACCCCATGGCGTACGTTCCGTCAGGTGACACTTCCTTTGTCGGTACCTGGTATCGCAACTGGCTGCATGCTGGTCTTCATCTTGCTGATGGGCGAGTTTCTGATCCCAGCGATCTTGGGCGGCGGAAAGGTCTTTTTCGTCGGAAATGCGCTGGTGGACCTGTTCCTGCAGTCTCGGAACTGGGCGTACGGATCGGCGGTCGCAATGACTTTGGTTGTCGTAATGCTTGTCACTGTCTCAATTTACATGAAATTCATCTCGCGCCTGGGTGGCCAGCGCCAAGATGTCTCGCTGATGTGAGGGTCCGATGCGCTTATACGCGATTTGCGTCTACCTTTTTCTCTATATTCCAATCGGCATCATCGCGCTTTTCAGCTTTAATGCCGGACGACACGCAAGCCAGTTCATGGGGTTCTCGACCCAATGGTATGGTAAAGCGCTGAACAACCCATTTGTAATGGACGCGCTCGAGACCAGTCTGCTTGCGGCATTCATAACTGCTTGCCTCGCATCCACTCTCGGAACCATGGCGGCCATCGCTTTACAAGGGGTTAAGGGATGGCTCCGAACTTTGTTTGATGCGATGATTTATATTGCGATAATGATACCCGGTATCGTCATCGGCATCGCGACACTCATTGCCCTGGTCACTGTATTCGGCTGGCTAAACCCGCTTCTTGCAAGCCTATGGCCCGATGGAGCAAATCCCCCGCAACTTTCCATGGGGATGCCCACGCTTGTCGCCGCACACACCATGTTCACAATGGCGCTGGTCATAATCATCGTACGTGCAAGGCTATCGGGTATGGACCGCGCGCTCATGGAAGCTTCGGCTGACCTCTTTGCGACGCCCTGGGGCACCTTTCGACAGGTGACCCTGCCGTTGATAGCACCGGCAATTTTGGCAGGCTTCCTGCTCAGCTTCACTTTCTCATTTGATGATTTCATCATCGCGTTCTTCGTAGCTGGCTCAGAAACAACCCTGCCAATCTACATATTCTCATCCATCCGGCGCGGCGTAACACCCGAGATCAATGCCATCGGCACTATGGTTATGGGCGCGTCGCTCTTGTTGCTCGTAGCAGCGCAGCTGCTTTTGCGCCGAGGCGCCTCAAAATCGAATAATTAAATAAAGGAGCCAAGTGACATGCGGCTTGCAGGTAAGGTCGCGCTCGTTACGGGCGCGGGATCAGGAATTGGTCGGGCGGGTTCAATGGCAATGGCACAAGAGGGTGCGAATGTTGTGGTAACCGATCGCGATGCAACACTTGCTGAAGCCACTGTGGCCGCGATCGTTGCGCAGGGAAATCAAGCATCTGCCATACAGCTTGATGTGACCGATGACGATGCGCTTACCAAAGCCATAGACGAAGCAGTAAAAAACTTCGGTCGGCTTGACGTGTTGCACTCTCATGCTGGGTTGCAGATCGAAGGAACGCTGGAAGAAGTGGAACCAGATGGAATGGATGCTTCTTGGGCATTGAATGTCCGCGCTCACTTCATTGCCGCGCGCGCAGCCGTCCCCCATATGAAATCACAAGGTGGAGGCAGCGTGATCGTCACGGCCTCCAATTCGGGGGTTCAATACGACCGGGGTATGATCGCCTATGCGACTACAAAGCACGCAGCTGTTGCGATGGTCCGGCAGATGGCAGCCGACTACGCTGTCCATGCAATCCGTTTCAATGCCCTTTGTCCAGGATTTGTAGACACCCCCTTCAATGCAGGCTTCGAAAAGCAGATGGGTGGCCGTGCCAAACTGGAAAGCTACATCGAGCAGGCGATCCCTATGAGTCGGTGGGCGACAGTTGAAGAGATTGGCCATGGGATCGTCTATTTAGCTTCAGATGAATCCGCTTTTATGACGGGGCAAGCCTTGGTTATCGATGGCGGTGAATGCATTTAGTGATGGGTTAGACCGGATCTGTTGCAAACTTTTGACCGTTGACGCTCATAAGTGCTTCGAGTGAATGGATATCGAAATATTGAAGTCGAAAGTCAGTTTTTATGATCTCTTTCAAAGGCGCGCAGTATCCGAAGGATGTGATCCTCTTCGCTGTGTTCTTCTATGTCCGATAAGGTGTGTCATATCGCGATCTAGAAGAGATCATGCATGAGCGAGGCGTTGCAGTGGATCACACGACGCTGAATCGCTGGGTGACGCGGTATGCAGGCGCAATCGGTGAAGCGGCGCGTCGTCGAAAGGGACCGTGCGACCGCTCCTGGAGAATGGATGAGACTTACATCAAGGTGAAAGGCAATTGGGTCTATCTCTATCGAGCTGTCGACAAGCACGGCAAGACGCTTGATTTTATGCTTTCCCAGCGTCGAAACAAACTCGCGGCCACCATGTTCTTCGCCCGAATGCTGGAGGTCAACGGCCTTCCGAGAAAGATAGTCATCGACAAAAGTGGAGCTAACACCGCTGGCCTCAAGGCCATCAACAAGATGCTGAAAGGTTTTGGTTGCCCGGTCCCAATTGAAATGGTGAGGCGGAAATACTTGAACAACATCATGGAACAGGACCATCGTTTCATCAAAAGACGAACCCGCCCGATGCTCGGCTTCAAGTCTCTTGCTTCGGCATCAGCGACTCTGGCGGGCATCGAGGTGACGCACATGATCCGTAAAGGCCAGTTCACGCCCGGAATCTGCCGGTTTCGTCAATTCTCCGAGTTGGCAACCTGAACTGAAGCGATCGCAGAACTATTTGGCTGACCTAAAACTTTGCAACGAAACCTCTGGTAACGCGTGCTGGAACATGACAGGAGCAGACCGTGACGATCTCATTTAAGGGCGCGCATTTTCCGAAAGACGTGATCTTGCACGCGGTTTTCTTCTATCTCCGATACGGCGTGTCATATCGGGATCTGGAGGAAATCATGGCGGAACGTGGCGTTGATTTGGATCATGCAACGCTAAACCGCTGGGTCAGCCGATATGCAGGCCTCGTTGCTGAAGCAGCGCGGTATAGAAAGCGTCCCGCAGACCGCTCGTGGCGTATGGATGAAACCTATGTGAAAGTGAAAGGCGAATGGGTTTATCTTTACCGAGCGATCGACAAACACGGCAAGACACTGGATTTCATGTCGTCCGAACGCAGGAATAAAGCCGCTGCGACGAAGTTCTTCGCCCGCGCGCTAGAGGTGAACGGTCTACCGCGCAAGATCGTCATCGACAAAAGTGGTGCAAACACAGCCGGCATCACGGCGATCAACAAGATGCTCAAGAGCTTTGGTTGCCCGATCCCAATCGATATGGTCAGGCGGAAATACCTCAACAACATCATTGAACAGGATCACCGTTTCATCAAACGAAGGATCAGACCCATGCTGGGATTCAAATCTTTCGCTTCAGCCGCATCTGTCCTGGCAGGCATAGAGCTGGTCAACATGATCCGCAAAAGTCAATTCACGCCCGGACTCCGTCCGTTTCAGCAGTTCATCCAACTGGCGGGATAAACTGCTCACCAATTCCACCGATGCTCTGCCATCTAAAAAGTTTGCGACAGAACCCTGTTCCGTTGTTCGGCACATAAGCTGGTTCCGTTGCAAAGATTTCAGCCAGGCGAGCTACTTCAGTGATCACACCGGCGTTAATAGGCTAGTTCAGCGAACTGTTGGAACGGACAGAGTCCGGATGTGAGTTGCCCCTTGAGGATCATGTGCGCGAATTCGATCCCGGCCAGAGTTGCTGCAGCCGAGATATAGCACTTGAAGCCAAGCATCGGACGGGTTCGTCTTTTGATGAACCTGTGAGCTTGTTCCATGATGTTATTGAGGTATTTGCGCCTGATCATCTCGATCGGGATCGGGCAGCCATACCCCTTTAACATCTTGTAAATGGCCGTGATGCCAGCGGTGTTTGCGCCGCTTTTGTCGATGACTATCTCTCGCGGAAGGCCGTTGACCTCCAGCATCTGGGCAAAGAATTTCGTGGCAACTGGTTTGTTGCGCCGCTCGGACAGCATGAAATCAAGTGTTTTTCCGTGTTTGTCGACGGCACGGTAGAGATAGACCCACGCGCCTTTCACTTTGATGTATATTTCGTCCATTCTCCAGGAGCGGTCGCATGGTCCTTTGCGCCTACGCGCGACTTCGGCAATGGCGTCTGAGTATCGCGTTACCCAACGGTTCAGCGTGGTGTGATCCACGGAAACACCTCGCTCTCCCATGATTTCTTCCAAGTCGCGATATGAAACACGGTATCGAACATAAAAGAACACCGCGAACAGGATCACGTCCTTCGGATATTGCGCGCCTTTGAAAGAGTTCATGGACCGACTCTCGACTTGAATACACCGATAGCCATTCACTCGCAGCGCCTACGAGCGTCAACAGCCAAAAGTTTGCAACAGATCATCCGAGAGGTTAACAAAATCCTTAATCGGTTTGGTTGCACCGCCAAAATTTAAACAGTCAGGTCCAAGTATTTAAACAACCTGATCGAGCAGGATCATCGGTTTATCAAGCGTCGCATCCGGCACATGTGCGGGTTCAAATCTTTCAGATCCGCCTCGGCCACACTGGACGGCATTGAGGTCGCCAAAATGATCAGAAAGCAGCAATTCCCCAGCACTACGACATCTGGTTTTCGGCAATTTGCAGAGATCGCAGGATAAGTGTGTCCGGTAAGTCGCTAACTCTGACCGTCCCAAAAGTCTGCGACACATCCGTATGTGGATGCGCCCGTCTTGCCCCTCTGTCATAGTTTCGTTTACTCATTTCCATGTAGGCGAATTCAGAGAGACTGCCATGCAAAGGGATATTGGCCATCCCAACGGCCCGTTTGGTTTATTGATTTTAGCATTGGTTTCGGTTTTTGGGACTGTCCAAATCTATTTCTGGACTGATCGCAGCATCTGGATTGATGAAGTTTCGCAGTTGCTGAACTTCCCGCTGACCAATCTGGCCCAGGCCTTCGGCCCTTTGCCCGAGGCGCAGCAGGCGGGACCGCCCGTATTCAACCTGCTGCTGCAAGCTATCTCTGGTCTGTCAATTCATGTGATGCGTCTGATCATCATCCTGCTGACGCTGTGCGTGATCTCGGCGGCAATGTTTGGCGCTTTTGGCAAGCGGGCTCTGCCGATGGCGGCGGGGTTGCTCGTGTTGCTGTCGCTCCCGTCTTTTTTGATCAATGGCTCGATGTTGAAATTCTATGCTTTCGATGCCGCCGGGTTCGCCATCTTTGCGGCCTGGATCTATGCGAAAGACCGGAGCGCGGGGCTGAATTTCCGCGACATTGCAGTTCTTCTGGCAGGCCTCTTTTTGGGTGTTTCCACTATTGTCGGGGCGTGCGTCGTGGTGGGCGTATTTCTGGTATTGCGGCTTCTCGGGCGTCAGCTTGAGGTCAAAGAGATCGCGCTGGCGGGCCTTCTGATTGTGCTGTCTTTGGCTTATTACCTTCAGATTGGTCATGCGACGAAAATCCAGATTACTGCGTTTCCCGATGCCTATGGGGGTCTGGGCATGGAGGCGTTGCAGCGGTTCGGCGACGCCACAATGGAGCTGTTTCGGATCAGAGGCGCGGCCATCTTGTTTGTGGTTTGCCTCGTCGCTCTGGCCGCGGTTGCGTTCACAAAAGGGGCAGAGCGATCGCAACTGTCAGGGCTGATACTGTTCATCAGCGCCATTCTGGCGGTCTTTCTAGGGCTTGCCGCAATCGGCAAATACCCGGCCGCCAGTTCGCGCCATCTGGTTTGGATGTTGGGAGTGTTTCCCGTATTGGCCGGGGCGGTTGTCGATTGCCTGCTCCGCTCGTTAAGCTATCGACGTTCAATTGCCATTGCAGGTTTGGCTGTATTGAGCTGCATATTTGCAGCGACCGGGCTGCGCGTGGTATCGAAATGGCCGCCGCAACTTGTCGAAGGATCCAGTGATCAGGTGATCGCAACTTTGGCTGATCTTCCGCCGTCGCAGGTATTGCATTATTTCGGAGCATTTCGCCTGATCCCATTGATGATCGAACGAGGCGCACCCATTTCCCATCACAGTTATGCGCCATCTCTGTCGACCCACAGTGTTGCGATTGATCCATCCTATTTTGATCCGGAATGGAACGAGATGGACGCCGATCTGTTTTCCGAACTGATCGAGGATATGCTGCACAATGATCCTGCGGGCTGGGCGAAGATGTACATCATGTTGCGTTTGCGCGGCGATTTTCGCCCGTTGGCACGATTTGTTCTGGATGCTGCGCCCCGCGATGGTAGTACGTTCTACATAAGCTCAATCCATGCGGTCTGGCCCGGAGACACGGGGCGGGCGACCCACGGGTTGCGGCAAGTGCTTGACGAAAAGTCTTGCGATTATGAACCGGTGGGGGTTTTCATAACGCTGCTCAGTCCCGGTTATGTCCTGAAGGTCAATTGCCCGAAACTCCCTTAGTCCTGAAGGCAGTAGATGGCAATTTCATAGTTTCAGCCTCTTGAATATGTTCTCTGGAATGTTGCAGATGATCGTCATGATCAGCCACCAGATTGAACGGACATAAATCACGTTCTTCCCGCGCTCGACAGCTGTGGCGATCTTCTCGGCGACCTCCATCGGTTGTGCCGTCAACCATTCAGGCAGGTCCAGGTTTTCGGTCATCTGCGTGGCGACAAAACCAGGCAGAACCGTCACCACATGCACACCCTTCTTTGCCAACCGGTTCCTCAGACCTGACAGGAAGGCGGTAAATCCGGCTTTGGCCGAACCATAGACATAGTTTGTTGCGCGCCCACGCAGCCCGGCGACTGAACTGATGCCTACCAGAGTACCGGAACCACGCGTCTCAAACCGATTGGCGAGTTCAGCCAGAATGCCCGCGGGGCCTTCGTAATTCGAACGCATGACCAGGCTGGAGGCTGCTAAGTCCTGTTCGTTCTGCGATTGCTCACCCATGAACCCGACGGCGCAAACCGCGATCAATGGCAATTTCGGCAAACTGTCAACGAAGCCTGCAAAACTGTCAGGCTGCAACGCATCGAACTCATGAAGTGTAACGTCGACTTTGTATCGTGTCGTGATGTCGGCGCGGTTGGGTTTCAAGGTTTCGACATTACGCGCCGCAAGCTGGATCGGATGGCCGAGGCTTGCGAATTTATGCGCCACCGCGAGGCCGATGTCCGAGCGCGCACCAAGGATGAGAACGGAATCTTTGCTCATATCGCTAGCCTTTCGGATTGGGAGGATTGAAAAGTTTCAGAGGCACCGCTGTCCTGACGTTGGGCTACAAACCGCGCCACGCGCGGATCGCTCTCGATCAGCGTCTGTGCGGTCATTCGGGCATCCTTGGCCAGATAAAAACGGCCCCCATGGGCAATGGTGATCCTGTCCAACTGCTCAAGCAACCTTAGGTTTTTGGAAGTGGCAGGGAAGTCCAGCGCCAGTGTGTAGCCGAGCATCGGAAATGAAAACTTGCTGGACTGCTCACCAAACCGTTTCAGCACAGCCAGAAACGACCCGGCACCGGCTTCGGAAATCGCCTCGAGCAGAGCTTCGAGACCTGCTTTGGATGCATCGAGCGGCAATGCGCACTGAAATTGTAGAAAACCCCGGCGCCCATAAACCCGGTTCCAGTTCAAAATCGCATCCAGAGGATAAAAGTAGCTGTCCCAATCTACCAGATTGTCGCCAGCCTTGCGCAGCCCGGCGCGGTAGTACAGCGCGTTGAACGCCTTTACTAAGGGGCCTGACATGGCAAAACCCGGAAAGTCGAAGGCTACACTCTTTTTTCGCTTGGGGCGTAGCGCGTATCGGTCATCGTTTTCCTGCGCGCCCAGCATGTCGCCTGAGGCGTGTTCGCCCAACATGACCAGAGATCGGCCCCGGTTCGCACCACCCTTGAGGCAATCGATCCAGGCGACCGAATACGGGCTGTCGTCAGAGGTTTCGAAGATCTCCATTGCCTCGGCGAGGTTTTTGGCCGGGATCGTGGTTTGCCTGATCCAGCCGGTCTCGACCGATTGCAGGCGAATGGCTGCCCGCAGGATTATTCCGGTCAGTCCCATGCTGCCAGGTACCCAGTCAAATAGTTCCGGGTTTTGTGTGCGGGATGCCCGGTGCACCTGACCGGATTGATCCATGACATCCACCCATTCGAGGGCCGCCGACATCGAACCGTCACGATGATGGTTCTTGCCATGTACATCGGCCGCGATCATGCCTCCCAAGGTCACGAATTTGGTGCCCGGCGTGACCAGAGGGAACCAGCCGCGCGGCAGGAAAGAGGTGATGACATCCGCCAGCATTACACCAGACTCTGCAACCAAGATGCCGGTTTCCGCATCAAACGAGATCATGCGGTTGAAGTGACGCATATCGATTGTACCACGACGGCTGACGGCGCTGTCCCCATAGGCACGCCCGTTTCCGCGCGCGATGACGCCGCCTTTGGCCTGGGCAGCGGTCAATTCTGCCTCGGAACGCGGCCTATCAACGACCGGAGCGTAGATGACTGGAAAGCGCCCCCATCCGCTGAGCATCATGTCGCACGCCCCAGCGACAGCATCGCGTCGGTGAACACGTAGCGCCGGTCCAGATTGTATTTTACCACATAGCCGATGGTCAGGCCGATCACGGCACCGATCTCCCGTGCAAGGTCGGTTTTCCAGATCAGCCAGCATGCTGTTTCGGAACCCCAGAAGATTACCGTCGTGACCAGCCCCATGATGGTGTAGAGCGTGAACTTCTTGCCATGCGCCGCAGCGCCCGAGGACAGGTCATAGAAGATCCAGCGTTTGTCCAAAAGGTACTTTATGACCAGTCCCACAAATGTACCTGCGCCCATGGCAATGACAAAGAGGCCCAAACCTTCGCCCCAGTGCAAAACCAGCCGTTGGGTCGTCAGGTTTGCAATCGTTGCGATGACTGCGAACACGCCGTAGCGCAGGACCAATCCCCCCAATGTCATAGCAGCGCACCCCAGATGGCGCAGAACAGAATGCCCAGAAAACACAGCTGACTGGTTCGGTCCTTGGCCGCAAACACGACCGGGTCGTCGTGCATGTGTCCGCGATGGGTAATCATGATGATGCGGGTAAGCCAATAGAGCAGGATCAGGCATACAACCCAAAGCGCCGTAGGGGATCGGTAAAGCTCCACAACGGTTGGCGAGTTGATATAAAGCGCCATCACCAGCACCGATACATAACCTGACGAGATTGCCACCTGACTGATCAGCGGCAGATCATCGACCTGATATCCGCGACCAGCAGCTTCCATCGCACCACGCTTGGCGGTGTCTATCAGTTCGGCTTGACGTTTGACCGATGCCAGAGACAGGAAGAAAAACACCGAAAACGCCAAAAGCCAGACCGATAGGGGTATTTCTGTCGCATAGCCACCAGCGATGATGCGCGTCGTGTACAATCCGGCCAGCACTATGATGTCGATCACGATCCGGCGTTTGATGTTCAGGGAATAAGCGGTGGTCGCAACGTAGTAAAAGATCATCGCCCCCAACAAGGCGAGATTGACACTGGCGGCGATGATGACGCCAAGTGCAAGCATGCCCATCGCCATCCAGGTGCCATGAGCGATCGGTATTGCGCCTGACGCAAAGGGCCGTTTGCATTTGCGCGGATGGGCCCGGTCGGCGGCCAAGTCCAGAAGGTCATTTGTGACGTAGGCGCTGGAGGCAACCATCGAAAAGGAGATGAATGCCATCAGAGCGGCCAAAAACGTGCCCCAATCGTACTGATGGGCCGCCAGCATCGGCAGAAAGACCAATATGTTCTTGAGCCACTGATGCGGGCGCATTGCCTTGATATACGGTTTGATGCTGTTGGGCCGGGTCTGAAGATGATCGACCTGAGCGTCCAGGCTGTCCACCGTGCTGCGCAACGAGGCAGAGGTATTTACAGTGATTGCGCGTTCGGCTTGTGACCATACAGGAATATCGGCATGGGCGTCGCCCATATAAGCAAAACCGCCCTCAAAATGGTCCTTCAGAAAGGATGCCTTTGCAGGGCCTTTCAGGTTGCGAACGCCGTCCGATCCGTAGACCTCATCGAAAATACCCAGATGGTCGAAGATGCCATTGGCAATCCTTTCGTCACTGGCCGTTACCAGCGCCGTCCGGCCACCACGATTGCGCCAGTTCTTCACATAAGAGATGACCTCGGGGTCGTAGGGCAGCGTCGCCACATCCAATGGGCCGGATTGGGCAAGGTCCCGTTTCAGCTTTGCCTTGCTTTGCATCAACGCGCCGACAGCCTGAATTGGCGTCCGCCAGTTTCTTCCCAATGCACTCCAAAAAGTCTCAAACAAAATGTCAGAGCGCAGCAGCGTTCCGTCCAGATCCACCACCAGTACTGGTAAAGGTGTTTCACTCGTCATATGAACAAATGGCCGAAGCCCCTCAAACTATTAGTCAGATAACGCAAGTATATATATTTACTTGGCTATGGATATAATACGGCGGATGTATGTCTGGCGAGGCGCTATTTCACACAGGCTCGTTCATTGTGCCCCCATTACCCGTACTGATTTGAAATACGGACTTTTTCGGGATCGATCAGGGATAGCCCCTGTTTCATTGCCAAGAACAATATGCTGAATCGAGTAGAATAGTAGAGGGTCCGCGGAAGAATTTGTTTTGCAGGATGTACTTCGCATTTGCGCGATGTACTGTATTTCAATGAGATGAACCTATCGGGAGTTTATGCAGTGCGATTCTTGAGTGCAGTCGTTGTTTCGCTGGTCACCGTATCCTCGGTTCCGAGCCTTGCCCAAGCCGAGGCGTTACAGCGGAGGTCGACTGGTGCGTATATGAACAGTCTTTATGATCTGGTTCCCCCGATGATGAAGTTGCTGGTGGAAGCGAATGGCGAACAGTTTTTTGCGGCTCAGGGTAGCTATGACATTACGCCGCCTGTCGCTCCGCCGAATTGGAACCAGAACTGGATTCGATTTGGGGTTCCGTCGCCAGGGGTCACCCAGTCATGGCCGTCAGTTGAACGCGCAAACGTGACAGATGTTATCATCGTGACGGATAACTTTTCGGGCCCTCCTGTTTATGGCTCGCAAGGTGCTAACCCGAACCCGGCTGTCGCCGGGCCTATCCCCAGGCCCCCGGTCGAAGGCAAAGCTTTAACCTGGGGCGATGAGGTAACGGATATCATCGCGGCCCATGAAGAAAATGTGACGGATGAGCCGATCTATTGGATCTACGAAGGCTGGGCTGATGGCGGCAAAATATTGGACGATAGTACCGGTGCCGGATCAGACCGCGACTTTGCCCGTTGGCGTGAAAGAACGACATCACAATATGATTACACGGGTTGGTTCGACAATCTTCTGGAGCACGCCAAAAAAACTGAACCCAGTGTCGCATCGCGCATCAGGATGATCCCGGTCGCCCGCACAATGGTCTCGGTCATGGAAAACACGCCGGCTTCCGACATCAAAGCTGGCGAATGGTTTAAAGATGCCGCACCGCACGGCAATGACACGCTGCATCTGTTGGTCGCGATGATCGTATACTCGACCATGTTCGAGCAAAAAGCGCCAAAACCGGATGTCTCGACAAAGAATATTCACAGCGTCTTCATGGACAACTATGAAGAAATCTCTGACCATGTGTTCGAGGCTGTGCAGCCCTACATACCGTCCTGACGTCATTACTGCGTTAGCCAGAACCGAAGGTGATCCCGCTTGAGGGTTCATCTTCGGTTGCCCATCTGACGCGAGAAGCGGGTTGTTAAGGGCAGGCTAGGGAAGATTATCCGGCGGTTGGTTAGAGAATGCCATTTACCGCTTTCCACGCCATGCCGCCCCAAATCACGTTGACGAAATGTGAGAAGCCCACAATCAGGAAGAAAATGAGCAATATGTTGAACAATACAGGCGGCAGCTCCCGGCCCGGTGTGTTTTTCGCGAAGCCGAGGCTTACGGCAATCAGCAATGTAAAGATCACAGCTGTTGTGTGGAAACTGACCCAACGGCCCCAATCCACTGCAACGAGATAAAGAGGCAGAAACAGGAATGCCGAGGCCACGTAGGCCTTGATGAACATGCGACCATCAATGAAATGCCTGCCGATGACGATGATCGGGATCGCAGTTATTGCGTACAAAAGTGCAAAGGACAGGACGAGGGGTGAGAAAAACATCCAGAACGTCGCTGTCAGGTATTCCTTAAGCGGAATCTCAAGTGCTTTGATTGCTCCGGAACAAATCTCAGCGTCGACGCCCGCTGCCAGTACCGGGCGGCAAACTGTCATGTAATCGGTCACCGTGTCGAAGCTGAATGCAATGACGACGGTGGCGACGCAGGAGCCTGCAAGGATAATCAGAAGAGCAGCGAGCTCTCGGCGGGAAATCGCGGATTTCGCAAACAGCAGGTAATAGCTGAAGGCAAAGAAGGGGGCGAAGAAAAGGTTGCCTTCGTGGCTTAGAACAGCAAAGCCGAATACGAATGCCGAAACGTAGATCAAAATCCTGCTGGGTGTCAGGCGGCTGGTGGCATACAGCAAAAGGGTAAATGCCAGAAAGGTGATCAGCTCCTTTCGCAAGCCGCCCTGATCGTCAAGTGACCAGAAACTGATGAAAAAGCCCGGCGACAAAATCAGAAGCCAAATGGTCGCGGGTGTATCGGATCTTCTGATTGATTGGGTGAGCAGACCCATCGCGGCCAACAATAGGGAGATTTGCAGCAACACTACCAATAGCACAACGTCAATGGATAAGGTCTGAGAGACTCGTAGCAGTAATGAGCCCATTATTCCCCGACGCACGGTCGTATCGACGCTATTGATAAGCCAGTCACCCTGTTTCCAGGAGTTCCCACCCAGCAGAAAATCCTGGTACGCAAGCACCACGACATAGAGTGTGAACATCCATAAGAGAAATTTGGGAATGGAATAAATGTATCTTTGCAAGATCAACGGGTCCAGTTGAACATTAGCCAAAGCAGAGATTCACCATGGCGGTAATGCAGAACATATGAATTACCAACTGCAGCCGATGACTATGGTGGATCCGAGTATCTGGCAAGCCCACCTATGCAGTTGACGGTGAAAGCTGATCACGGCCGCCAAGCGAATTCTCGACCAATCTGAAAAAACGCCAGAGGACTGGTAGCTCGGCCAAGGCCCTCTTCATCACGGACACTGTAGTTTAGACCGGCATTTATAATCCATTGAGACTCGAGCTCGTAGCTGTATACGGCATTCAAGTCTGTCCGTTCAACGCGAGGATCTACTTCAGTAGAATCTTGGAAAATCTGCGTTGCACCAAGCCCGAAACGTGAAGATGGGCCAAGGCCCCAGATATAGCCGACGTCAAGAATATATTCGTCGCGAAATACCTCGTCATCTGTGATGACGACATCCCTATCGAAGAAGATTCGAAGTTCGTTGTCGCCAAATTCATTACTGTATGTCAACGACCCGATTGGTTCTGTTTTTCCACCATCTGTATGCGCAACACCCAAGCTGGCCGAGAGCTCAGCGCCAAGCACTTCAAGGCTGCGACCGACACGGAATGAATTAAGGCGCCCAGCCAGCGCCAACTCGCTTTCAGCATCGAAAAACACTGCGCCATTAGGCATATCATACTCGGCACCAAATCCTCCGATGAGGCCAGAGGCAGAGTCATCGCCGGAAATCAGTTCGCGCTCATCGATATCCACGTACCCTAACGCGAAGTCCAACCGCAACCGTTCGGTGACTTCCTGAGACAACCCAAAAACAATATCTTTGGTTTTCCGGTCAGTCTGATCCGGGTTATCTTCTTCGTATCGCTCTGCGCTGATATCAATCGCGGCAGTTGTGACCGGCGACAGGATAAAGCCAATGCCCGCACCCCCGCTAATTACATCAGTATCGAATAGATCCGGACTTGTCTGATCTACGTAGTCAAGATTCTGCGTATCTATGCGGAAATAATAGTTGACCAAATCCTGACGCCCAAAGTCCATTTGTAAGGAAAAGAGTAACTCTCTGCGAGTCCCGTCGCCCGTTAAATCGCCAAAGTCGGAGGGTAAATCGACTACACCGTCTTCATCTATGAAGTCATTAAGTGACCGAAAAAGACCTATATCATAGCTTGAAAAGTCGAGGCCAAGGTCGAGACCAGCGTTGGCTCCGTCTCGAATGTAACCAAAGTCAAAGATGGAATCACCGATATCAACGTCGCTGCCTCGATCTGGCAGATCGCTAAACCGCAAAGCGGTAACAGCATCCAAGCTCAGGCTCTGTATGGGAGTTTCACTCGATAGCCCAAAGGATAGGATTGTCGAAGCAATTGATCCATTGCCCTGCTCGGGAACATCAAGTGTCAAATTGCGCCCTGTCTCAAAACGCTGAGCTATGCCAAGGGTCATTTGCGGCCCGCCGGGATCCAACTCAATGCCCTGAGCGATTGCGCGGTTACCTGTATTTACCGACATACAAACAGCACCACAAAGTGCTGTTTGTAAACCAAGCTTTAATTTCACTGCCCTGCCCCTTTTTAGGGGTTATTCGAACAAGCGCCGTTGTGGGATTACAATCACATCACCGTCGGCCAGCCTCGTCGATCCCCCTGTTCCTGTGCCGTCCAACATCGCATCATAGTCAAACTGGTAAACAGTTTCCTTACCTGCGCTGTCTGTACGACGTAGCATTATCCGTTTTGTGGCGGCGAATCTAGAAAATCCACCCATCTCACCGAAGAATTGCATAAGTGTTGTACCGCGCACTGGCGCATGACGCCCGGGCGAGCCTGCTTCTCCAATCACATATACATAGATCGTTTCGTCGGGAAGCGGCGGAATCGGTACGTTCAACGCGCCCAGCGATACAAACACGTTGGGCGTAGAAGCGAAGTTGGGAGCAAGCAGTTCGGTCAGATCAGACCTGACCTGCTCAACTGTGCGGCCCCCGGCCCTGATGGTGCCCGCGAGCGGTACGTTTATCTGACCGTCAGGCGCCACAAGAATGTCGCGGTTGAGGCTCTCATCTTCAAGCACTTCGACGCGCAGCGTATCGCCTGACTGAATCCGATAGCCCTGCGCCAGCGCCGGCAGCGCCAGAACGCTGATCAATGCCGAAATAAGCAATGTGAAAATTGATCTCATGTCCAAACTCTTCCATCTCTGCATTGCAGTATCGCTCGGCGCTGCGCCGAATACACTCTATCCTGTTTCGGCGATATCTTGCCCAGCTTTCAAGTCAGTTTTCATGATTTCTTGCAGACTGTGACGTAGTTACCCTTTGTTAACCGGATCTTCCTAACCTGATCGGCGAATGACCGCTGCCTTCGTGCGCTGGACGAAGACATTATTGTGACACAATTGTATAATTTGCTGGCGTGGTGTCAGGACAACCGCGCGTAGGGACATCTCAGGGGATGAAGTGTGAGATGATAGTCGGATTGATCTTGCATGGATTGATGGCCGCGGGCGCATTGAGCGTCGGTGCGCTGGTTTCAGGCGCTTCATTGGGCACCGCGATCATGATCTATGCAGCAACAGGCGGTATTGTCGGCCTTATGCTGTGTGCCGTCCTCATTTGCCGCGCCCTGCTTGTCGAGGAAAATTGTGTCGAACACGTTTCGGTCCAACAGGTGAATTGACAGGCGGACCGCGCGACAGTCACCGGTTGACAGACAATTGCTGCAACAATTCCTGCGTTCTTTGTAACTGAGAGAAATCGTGCTGCGCCGAAAGCGCGACAGCCCGGTTCAAGACTCTTTGTGCGTCTTCCCCGCGTCCAGCAGCAACATAAGCTTCTCCCAGATGATATTGAACAGTCGGATTGTCGGGCAGTCCTTGCGCTGCTGCCTCAAGGTGAATTATCGCTTCATCCAATTCGCCCCTTAGAAATACAATCCAGCCATAGGTATTGCGAAAGGCAGGTACGTCTGAACGTTGAAACCGGCGGGCGACGACAAAGGCGCGCGACAGGCTTTCGGCATCATCGCGATGGATGCTGATCAGACTGGCCAGATTGTTGGCAAATACCTCTACGTCAGAGTTATTTGTGTAAAGCGCATCATAAGCTGCAATCGCTCCGTCGAAATCATTCTGACGTTGAAGCTGCTCTGCCCGCAGGGCGCGCGGCAACACTGCATCTGGATTGGCGTCTGACGCGACATTGAGCAGTGCCGTTAGCTCTGGCTCGCGCCCTTGTCGGGTCAGCATCCGGGCCATTTGGCGTACGGCTCGAAGATTTTCCGGGTCTTCTGTAAGCAACACGCGATAGATCGCTTCGGCTTCGTCATCCTGGCCTTCGGCCTCGTAAATCCCGGCGCGCAAATAGCGCAATACCGGATCGCCGGGCGTGTCCTGCAACCTGTTTTCAAGCACATCAACAGCCGTATTGATTTTGCCGTTCTGTACCATGGTGCCGATCAAGTTTGTCAGTGCATTAAGGTCCGCCGGCTCTGCGGCGCTCAGGTCGCTCAGGAATCTGATAGCGTCTTCGGTTCGGTTCTGTTGAACCAATACTGCTGCTTCGATCCGATCGGCGGCTGTCAGTGCAGAGGGATCATCTTGTGCCCGCAGGCGCCAGATCAGTCTCTTCACCCGAATCCAATTCTTTTGCCGCAGCTGAATCTCAGCCATTGCGGTCAGCAATTCGACATTGCCGGGCGTGACACCAAGCGCATCCGCCAGAACGGTTTCAGCAACATCAAGCCTGTCATCCGACAGCAGGAACGCAGCATAGCGCAAAGACTCGTCCAGAGCGCGACCTGAGGCCTCAACCGCTAGCGCATAGCGCTCACCGGCCAGCTCTCGCGCTCCGGTGCGCTCATGTGCCTGACCCATCAGAATCAGAATGTTGGGATCGCGCGGTGCTCCGGCCTGGGCGGTGCGCAGCGTCAGAATGGCCTCCTCGGGGCGATCCTCGCGAATTTGCCAGGTGGCGTGCATTTTCAGCGCTTCCGTATGACCCGGAGCTTCCGCCAAAACCTCGCTGATCAGCGCCTCGGCGGCAGGTACATCCCCGCCGCTGATCAACATGCGCGCCAGATTGATCTTAAGGTTTGCTGTCTCTTCCGTGGCCTGAGCGTCCGCCAGCAGTTCGTGCATCATTTCGATGGCGGCTGCGGTCTGGCCTGCCTCGTAGTTCAGGGCCGCCAATGTGGCCTGATAGCTTTTGTTTTCGGGCTGCGCGGAAATCAGGCTGTTCAGTTCCGAGCGCGCAGCTTCCTCACCTTGGGTGCGTTTCAAGAAATTGACCACTTGCAGGTGATCGTCGACGCCTGTGTTTGGTGCATTTGCGAGCTGACGCAAAAACGCCTCGCCTCCGGCGACGTCCTTTTGCTCCATATGCCATGCCAATCGCATGTTGCGCGCCAATCGCCGGTCGGGAAAGCGGCCCGTCAATTCCCGCAATGCCTCACCTATTGCCGCCATGTCTTGTTGGTCGGACAGGATACGCAAACGGGCCAGATGGAATTCATACTCATCGGGAAGATGCGTCAACGCTGTTTCGATACGGCGCAGGGCCAGATCAGGGTTCCCAGTCGTTACCGCATGATCAATAACCAATCGCCGGGCGAGGCGATCGTCGGGACTGTCCACCAGTCTGTCCTGTGCGACTTGCAATGGCGCGTCAAGCGCAGCAATGTCCTCGGCCTCGATCCCCTCACGATAGTCCAGAACCGCATTTAGAAAGCGGACATCCGCATTGTTAGCTGCCAGATCACGCGCAGTGCGACCATGGCGCAACGCATCCTCCCATCGGTTCTGGTCCAATGACATTCTGGTCACGATAAGTCTGGTATCCAGCCGTTCGGGCTCCTGTTCGACCACGCGCAGATACTGGTTCAGCGCCTCGCCTATCTGGCCTTGTTGTGCCAGAGTCTGCGCAAACAAGATCCGTCCTTGGGTATGAGAAACATCCAGCTCTAATACGTTACGCAGTTCAAGCAGCGCCAGTTCGGGATCACCCGTCTCCAAAAGCTCAAGCGCCGATTGATAGAAGCGCTCGGCCCGTTCTTCGGAGGATTCGCAGCCAGCTAGGAAAATGGTCGTGCAAAGCGCAATGAGTGGCGGATTAATCAGATGTCTGAACATAGCTTTTTAAGTTTGAGCTTTCGACTAACGGCATACTGTCCAGTAGTGCGTGATGTTACCAGCGCTTTGATCGAGAATTGTGTTCGCGCACGTTCACAGCCTGGTGTTTGTCGATATCAGGTTGGGGAGGCCTATCTTGCGTCATATGCGGGCAGAGGCGCGGAATTGTTCTTTTCCGGGCAAAAATTCGGGCATTCCCATTCGTAATTACGCTCACTTACTTTATAAAACTCTCGAAATTGACAAAATCCCGATTTACGCAGGGGTTTGAATAGGTCTTTTTGTTGTTAGGTTTGATAGTGTTGTGCGGTTGAGATTTCTTTTGAATACCAAGCACCAAGGGACACCCGGATTGTGTTAACGTCATGGCTGGGTTGAAGATTTTGATCACAGGCGCGAGCGGTTTCATCGGGCGCTACGCGGTTGACGCGGCGCGAGGCGCGGGGAATGAAGTGGTGGCATTGGTGCGCTCTGAAGCGACTACGCCTACTGCATGGAGCACTGATTCCGGGATTGTCGTGTTTCCTCTGGATCTGGCGGAACCAGATGCGAAGGGCAGACTAGCGAAACGATTGTCTGATGTGGATGCAATTATTCACGCTGCGGCAATAATGGGTGGGGCGCCAGACCGCCAGATTCGCGAGACAGCTAAGGCGATGGAAACGGTACTTGGCGCGATTCAGGCCTGCTCGTCTTCGCTTCGGCTGGTGCTGGTCAGTTCCCTGTCCGTCTATGATGGCCGTGCTGTAGAAACCGGCGTGCTGTTGACCGAAGATTGCCCGCTCGAAACTGCACCTCAGAAGCGGGACGCCTATTGTCAGGCCAAACTGATGCAAGAGCGGCAATCACGTGCTGTGGCCGAAGCACAAGGTTTCGATCTTTGGATTATGCGGCCTGGCGCGGTATTTGGGCCAGAGCGTTTGTGGAACGCGCATTTAGGGTATCCTGTTGGACCGCTGCTGATTTCGATGGAAAGTGCCGGGGAAGTCCCTGTCAGCTATGTGGTGCACACTGCGCAGGCGCTTGTGCAGGCAGCGCAGACCCCGTCCAATGGGGTCGAAGTGATCAATGTTTTTGATGATGACCGTCCAGACCGCGCCACCTATGTCGCGGCGCTGCGTCAGACGGGTTGGCCGCGCGTGGTATGGCCGATTAGCTGGCGTCTGTTCAGTATTGTCGGTGCCGTATTGGGCAAGATTCCGAGGCTGGGTAACAGATTACCGGGGCTGCTGCGGCCCGCCACGTTGCATGCCCGGATGAAACCAGTGCGCTTTGATACGACACGCCTTCATGCGCGACTGGATATCCCGCCGCAGCCGTCCTTTTCCGAAGTCATGCACCGGTTACAGATCGAAGGTAAGTCGGCATGAGCCAGCCAGCACCCATCGCATATCTGACTGGGGAATACCCCCGCGCGACAGATACTTTCATCCAGCGCGAAATTTTCGCCCTGCGTGCGCAGGGGGTTGAAGTCGAAACGTGTTCGATCCGCAAGACGGGCATCGAGCATCATGTGGGCCCCGAACAACAACAGGAATATCAGAATACATTCTATGTGATCGCGGCAGCGAAATCCCCGTTGCACCTGATCCAATGCCACCTGAAGGCACTGATGCGGGCGCCAGGTCGATACTTCTCGGCCCTTGGTCTGGCGCTGAAGACCCGTCCGGCCGGGTTGAAGGGATTGGTGTATCAACTGTTCTACTTTGCAGAGGCGGCGGTGCTGGCCGAGCATCTTCGCAAGCGTAAGGTACGCCATCTTCACAATCATATCGCTACGGCCACCTGCACGGTTGCAATGCTGACCAGCCGGATCAGTGGTATATCTTTCAGTTTCACAATCCACGGGCCGGATATCTTTTTTGAACCCAAACACTGGCGCATCGATACCAAGATCTCTGAGGCCCGGTTTGTGGCCTGTATCAGCGATTTCTGCCGCAGCCAGTGCATGATCTTTTCGGACCCCCAGCATTGGAAGAAGCTCAATATCATTCATTGCGGTATCGATCCCGAGAAGTATCAAGCGACCAGCACCGCTGATCCTGACAGGCCTCATCTGGTCTTTGTCGGTCGGCTGGCGGGGGTCAAAGGCGTGCCGGTCCTACTTGAGGCACTGTCGCGGCTTGAACAGGACACGCCCGGATTGCGTGCAACGCTGATCGGGGATGGGCCAGAACGGGCAGATCTTGAAGATCAGGCGAAGCGCTTGAAACTGGATGGGGTGGTGCATTTCGCCGGATACAAATCGCAAAGTGAGGTGGCAGAGATTTTGACCGGGGCCGATGCGTTGGTCCTGCCCAGTTTTGCCGAAGGTGTCCCGGTGACGCTGATGGAGGCGATGGCCAGTGGTCTGCCTGTGCTGACCACCCGTGTCGGCGGCATTTCGGAACTGGTCGAGGATGGCGTCAGCGGCTATCTGGTGCCGCCCGGCAATGTCGATGCGTTGACCGAACGCCTGCGTGATTTGCTGAGCGATCCCGAATTGCGCGCCCGCATGGGTCAGGCGGGCCGGACCAAAGTGACCGCCGAGTTCAACCAGAAAACTGAAGCGACGCGTCTGGCGCAGCTCGTCCAACCTGAAAGTCAGGGGGTGAGGAATGCCGAATGATACCCTGATCCCGGCAATCGGTCTGGTCCTGATCGGTCGAAATGAAGGTGAACGTCTGGTTCGTTGCCTGGCTTCGGTTCCCGATGAAGTGTCTGCGGTGGTTTATGTAGATTCGAATTCTTCCGATGACAGCGTGCAGCAGGCCCGTAATGTCGGGGCACATGTAGTTGAGCTGGACCTGTCCCGCCCGTTCACTGCAGCGCGGGCACGCAACGCCGGATATGCTGCCTTAAAGGCGATGGGTGTGCCACTGGACTTTGTTCAGTTTGTTGATGGCGATTGCGCCATCGTCGATGGCTGGGTCGCTGCCGCGTCTGAGGCGCTGGTCGCCGATCCCGGGCTTGGCATCGTGACAGGTTGGAGAGCTGAGATTCACCCCGATACAAGCGTCTACAATGCGCTTTGCGATTTCGAATGGCACCGCCCGGCGGGTTCGATCCTAACCTGCGGCGGCGACATGATGGTACGGGTTCCGGCCTTTGACGGGGTCGGCGGCTTTGATGACACCGTCATCGCGGCCGAGGATGACGAATTCTGCGTGCGCATTCGCAAAGCGGGTTGGAAAATCGAACGCTTGCCCCTGGACATGACCCGTCACGACGCTGCCATGATGCGTTTTTCTCAATGGTGGAAGCGGGCCGTTCGCACCGGGCATGGATTTGCCCAGGTTGGCGATCTGCATGCCGACTATTTCACGCGAGAGCGCACAAGGGCCTGGTTCTATGGTGCGGTCTTGCCAGCCGTCGCGGCAATCGGGCTGTTCGTGTCGGCCTGGATCGTTCTGGCAGTTTTGGGCATCTATGTGCTGTCGTACCTGCGGACCACACAGGGCCTTATGCAGGAAGGCTTGCCTCGTCCATCAGCGATGCGACAGGCGGTTTTGCTGTCCTTGTCCAAACTTCCCAACGTTGTTGGTATGCTGACATACCTGTGGCGCCGAAAGCGGGCGGCGCCGATGAAGATCATCGAATATAAATAGTCATTCGTGTTGAAAAGAATATGTATCAGAACCCAATTCGCGTCGGCCTGATCGGAGCCGGATATATCGCAACCTGGCACGCAAACGCGCTGCGGGCCAGCAAAGGCGTTGACCTAACGGCAATCTGCGATGTGTCGCCCGCGGCGGCATCGGATTTCGCCGGAACCTATGGAATTCAGCCCTTCACCTCGATCGAAGAGATGGCGGCTGCCAATATCTGCGACGCGGTCCATATCCTGACCCCACCGCATATCCATGCAGACCTGGCACAGCGCTGTCTTCGGGCGGGCTTCCATGTGATGGTGGAGAAACCCTTTGCGTTGTCGCATGCCGATTGCAGCGCTGTCGCGGCTGCAGCAAAAGAGGCTGGGCGGCAGATTGCCGTCTGCCACAACTTCCTGGGTGTCCCGTCATACGAGCGGTTGAAACAAGCCTGCCGGTCTGGCGCGTTGGGCCGGATCAACAGCGCCGAATTCAACTGGCGCTTTCCCTTGGCGCCCCTGCGATCCGGTCCCTATGGCCTGTGGATGTTACAAGAGGCACGCAATCTGCTTTTTGAACTGGGGCCGCATCTTTACGCCTATGCCGTGGATCTGTTTGGTGAGCTCAGCGATTTCAGACTGGAAGCAGGTAAGCCCGTCACTCTGCAAGGGGGGCAGGTCCGCCCGCAAAGCTGGCAGATCCGGGCGCGGGCTGGTCATGTCGATCTGACGTTCAATCTCGAATTGGTTGAAACCATGGATGACCGGTCGGTCGTAGTGCATGGATCCTCGGCGATGGCGCGGCTGGATTATGCTACGGACACGCTGACGATCCGACGCGAGAACACATCCGACATCGTCATAAACCCATTCCGTCAACAGATGGGGCTGGCGGGTCAGCATCTTTGCGAGGGCGTGGTCAACGGCGTGAGACAACTGACATCGTTGAACCGCAAATCCCCCTATGCGCTGAGCTTTCTGGGGGCGTTTGGTGCGTTTTACGATGCGATCCGCACTAACAACCCGGTGGACGACCGTTTTTCGGCCGCTGCTGCCGGGGCCGTCATCGGAGCCATTGAACAAACCGCCGAATTGATACCGGATGAATTCACCGCGAAGCCTGCCCCGGTCGTGCCTGCTGCAACTTTGAAGCCTACGGTTATGGTGATCGGGGGCACTGGTTTCATCGGTCGCCATCTGACACGCGCTTTGGTCAAAAGCGGACGTCGGGTGCGGGTCCTCAGTCGTGGGCGGCATGGACCTTTCGCCGACATTGCTGATCAGGTTGAAACTGTTGCTGTTTCGTTGCGGGACAAAGAGGCGCTGACCGCTGCCATGGAAGGGATTGAGGTCGTCTATAACCTGGCCAAATCCATGGACAATACCTGGGAAGGGTGCCTTGAAAACGACGTCGGCGTGGCTGTGCGCGTGGCGGAGGCAGCGCAAGAGGCCGGGGTCAAGCGGTTGATCTACACCGGAACCATCGCCTCATATGACATGTCCGATCCAGCGCGCACGATCACAGAAGACACCGGATTTGGCGAGGATATGAGCGACCGCAACCTCTATGCCCGCTCAAAGGCGGAATGCGAGAAGCGACTGCTTGAAATGCACCGGAATCAGGACCTGCCTCTGGTAATTGCGCGGCCCGGCATTGTCATCGGTGAGGGCGGGCCGCTTCAACATTGGGGCATCGGGCGCTGGCATGGGGCCGGGGCGGTGCGGATCTGGGGGGATGGGCACAACATCCTACCGTTTGTCCTGATCGAAGATATCTCGGATGCTCTGATCGCAATGATCGACAATGACGCTGCCGTGGGGCAGTCATTTAATCTGATTGGTGAGCCGATGATGAGCGCGCGGGACTATTTTGACGCGATACATGAGGCTTTGGACGCGCGGATCGAGGTCAAAAAAGGCGCTTTCTGGACCTTCTACCTGTCGGGCAGCATCAAATACCTGCTCAAACGCTACGTCGTCGGGCTGCGTGATCTGAAGAACCAGTCCTATAGCGATTGGAAATCCCGGGGCCATCTGTCCCCCTTCAGCAATGCCCGCACCAAAGAGGTTCTGGGTTGGAAACCCGAAGCGGATCGGGATGAATTTGTCCGCAAGGGCATCACCCAGGCCAACCTGTTCGGCTTTTAGGATGTGGTGGAGTCAGACCATGGCTGAACCGGCATGAAGTTCATAAGCCAGCGCATATCCGGGCTGATGTCCGACCGCGACAGTCTGCGGCGCAAGATCATGGCGTCGGCCGCGTTATCGACAATGGTCTTCGTGATGCAGGTAATGGCGCGGATCGTCTCAACCATCGTGCTGACCCGAATACTGACGCCCGAGATATTCGGGGTCTTCGCCGTCGTCATGACCTTCATCTTCGTGCTCGAGATGTTTTCCGATCTGGGCGTGCGCTCGCTGATCCTGACCCGCGAGGGCGAATTGGATGATGGGTTTCTGCGCTCCTGCTGGACGGCGCAGATTTTGCGCGGAGTTCTGATCCTGCTGGTCTGTATCCTGCTGGCGTTTGGCATATCGTGGGGGCAGGGGGCAGAGTGGTTCGATCCAAAGTCAAGCTATGGTGACCCGACGCTTCCATTTGCAATCGCCGCAATCGGTGGGTTTTCTATCATCAGCGGCTTCGCGTCACCAGCCAAGTTTGTCTATGAACGCGAAATGAAGTTCCGTCAGGTCAGCAAAGAGACGCTGATCAGAGTGGTTCTGACAACGGTCATAACTATAGGTCTGGCCTTCTGGCTGCGTAATATCTGGGCGCTGGTTCTGGGTAATCTCGCAGGCGCAGTTATCATGGTTACGCTTAGCTATGCGATGTTTATCGGTCCAGCGATGCGGCTGAGTTGGAGCGTTGATGATTTCCGGGTGATCATCGAGCGCGGCAAATGGATCATCGGTCATTCGGCTTTGTCCGCCGTCACCGTAATGGCTGACCGCTTTGTTTTAGGCTTTGCGATGTCGGCAAGCTCGTTTGGATTCTATTATATCGCCCGTCAGATCGTGGATATTGTCGAGACGTTTTTGAACACGGTACACGCTCAGATGGGACTTCAGGTGTTCACTGAATTGCACAAAGACGGCGAAGAGGCATCTTTGCGCCGCCGCTATTATCGATACCGCATCCTGTTTGACAGTCTGGCGATGTTCGGAGCCGGTACGCTAATGACTTTCGCCCCAACATTGGTAGGTATTATCTACGATGACCGATACGCGGACGTCGCGGGCATGATCCAGATCCTGTCTGTGGGTCTGATCCTGATTGGCCCGCGCCTGTTGCGCGAGGCCTATAGCGCGCAACGCCGGTTCCGCGAGATGACGGTTCTCAGCCTGGTAAGCGCTGCAACGATCTGGGTCGGACTGTTCATCGCGATATGGGGTTTCGGGTCAACGACCCTTGCGCTAATCGTTGTCGCATTGCATCGCATACCCGAGGTCACCGCGCTCTTGGTGATGGGGCGTCGGGAAGGCTGGGTATCACTGCTGCATGAGGTCCGGTTGATGCCGCTTGTGCTGGTCGGAGCAGCAGTGGGCTGGGGAATGGCTGAACTTTGGGCCGCAGCAACATGATTTCGAGGAAGTGCATGGATGATGGTTCCAAGCACTCAGAGCTTCTTCACTTATCCCCTGAAAACTTCCAATTGCTTTCACACATGTCCCTGAGGCCGTGCTTCGCCTCAAATCCAAGGACTTCGCTTGCCCGGTCTGTCGCTGCATAAGAAACCGGCGGGTCGCCAGGGCGACGATCCACAATGCGATTGGGTATCTCGCGATTGATCACCTCCGAATAGGTGTTCAGAACTTCACGGACCGAGTTACCTCGCCCGGTGCCAAGATTGACGAGATGGCTTTCTTTCTGGTTCAGAAGTGCATCGAGACTCAGTACATGACCCCGAGCCAAATCAAGGACGTGGATATAATCACGGATGCAGGTTCCATCGGGGGTATCGTAATCGCCACCGAAGATGGAAAGCGCCTCGATTTCGCCGCGCGCGACGCGGGCAATCACCGGAACGAGATTGCCGGGCGGCTGAGAGGGATCTTCCCCGATCAGCCCGGATGGGTGAGCCCCAACAGGATTGAAATAGCGCAGTATGCCGGTTTTGACATCGGGATGCGCCTTGGTGACGCGCGCCAAAAATTCCTCTCCGAATAGCTTTGTGGAGCCATAGCAACTGTCCGGTAGGCAGGGGCTGGTTTCGGTTAAGGGCATTTGCGAAGCGCTGCCGTAAACTGCGGCCGATGACGAAAAGACGATATTTTTAACGCCACTTGCCTGCATTGCGTCGACGATGTTGATCAAGCCTGTGCAATTGGAATTGTAATAGCCGATGGGATCGGCTTCGCTGTCAGGGACGGATTTCAATGCAGCAAAGTGCACAACGGCATCAAAGTCGTTGGTGGCAAATGCGGATTTGATGGCGTCCTGGTCGCGAATGTCTGCCTCGATGACCGGTACAGCTTTTCCTGTGATTTGGGACAGCCGGTCAGGCACATCATGGCGCGCGTTTTCGAAATTGTCCAAAATGGTGACCGCGTAACCGGCATCCACAAGGGCTGCATAGGTATGCGAGCCGATAAATCCGGCGCCGCCGGTGAGAAGAATGTGCTTTGTCATGATTCACCTTTTTGCGGGATCGACCTGAGAGGGCAAGCCATCGTGATTTCCCGAGCCAACCTTTGCAACAATAACTCGTACCCTATTTGATTGTCCCCTGTATTGGGACGCCTCTTTCGAGGTCAAAATTGCCGCATATCACTGCAACTAAAGCTAGAATCCAGCGTGGATACTGTGCCACAGACAATGACAACTGCAACTGGAATCTAGCATGGACAGAGAGTCCCTGCTACGAGTCATTTACGTGCACAACCCGCGCCGTCCGGTGGCAGTTGTTCCATCTTTAAGAGATTTTGATTTAGGCCCCAAGAAGGAGATGGGCAGAGAACCGTTTGCTCAGATTTTTGGACATGAATGAAAGAACCGACCAGCCGATGAAGATCGCGATTTACGTCTCATCTTGGCCGCCCGGACGCGTCGCGTCCGGAATTGTAACATACACGTCGCAGCTTGTGTCCTCGCTGCGGGCATTTGGACATGAAGTTTATATTCTGACGCCTGACGCTGGAGAGAAGGATCCGTATACGATTGACCTCGGGGACGTTCAGGTTCCTTTTCTTTCAAGGATTTGGCACAAAATACAGTCGAAGCTGACGGCGCGCCCCTACGACGCGTTGCGGCATTCGGCCAAGATCGCATTGGCCATTCGCAAGCTGGTGGCCGAAAAAGGGATCGAGGTTTTCGAGATCGAGGAATCCTTCGGAATGGGTGCCGAGGTTGCGATGATGAATATCGTCCCCGTTTCAGTGCGTTTGCACGGCCCATTCGTCCTGACCGGTGGTTTCAAGGACGCAACATCCGCGCAGTCCATCAATGACGGGCGTTCGACGTATGAAGGGCTGGCCATCAAAGCAGCGCATTATGTGACGGCCAACTGTAACGACACGCTGGATACAATTCGCAAACACTACGATCTTGGGATTGAGAGCAGTACCATTATTCCAACTCCAATTGTTTCGTCGCCAGAAACTGAGACCTGGCAAGTTGACCGGTGTGACAAGAACAAGATGTTTTTCGTCGGACGTTTCGACAGCATCAAGGGCGGGGATCTGGTACTGCGGACCTTTGCGCGGCTTGCCGAGGCGAACCCAGATCTGACCTTGACCTTCATCGGCCCGGATCAAGGTATCCAAACCGAGAATGGCACAGTCTATTTTGAGGAGTTCTTCGAGCAGAATTTCCCACCGAAGTTGCGTGATCGTGTCGACTACCGGGGACAGATGACTCATTCCGAGCTGATGAGTCTGAGAACAAGCCACTACCTGACTCTGATTGCGGCCCAGTACGATACGATGGGATATATGTTGCTGGAACCGATGTCTCTGGGCTGTCCGCTGGTCACAACGGCGGTGGGTGGCATTCCCGAAGTCATCGAAGACGAGCGAAATGGCCTTTTAATCCCCAGTCAGGACCTAGAGGCAATGGTTGCGGCCTGTCAGCGCCTGTTGGACGATCCGGACCTTGCCACGCGGCTTGGGCGACAGGCTTGGGCAGATTGCAGCGAGCTTTACAGCCCCGATGCAGTCGCGACCAAAACCGTTGAAGGATACAAGGCCGCGATCCGTGCCTTTAAAGGCTGACGCAGATATTAACCCGTACAGACGTTATCATTTGAATGTAGGAACTTGCACATGGAAAAGACCCAGACGTTGATCATCGGGGCCGGCATTAGCGGCTTGTCCACTGCTGCAGCCCTTGGCGATGCCGAGTACCTCGTCATTGATGCGGACAGCGCCATTGGCGGCTATTGCAAAACCATCAAGAAGGATGGGTTTGTCTGGGACTATTCCGGTCATTTCTTCCACTTCAAGAACCCGGAAATCGAAGCCTGGTTGCGTGAGCGGATGCAGGGCCAGCAGATTATCACCTGCGAAAAGAAGTCCTTCATCGCTTATGGCGGTGACTGGGTTGATTTTCCATTTCAGAAGAACATCCACCAATTGCCCAAGGCGGATTTCATCGACTGCCTGTATGACCTGTATTTTGCCAAACCGAACGAGCAGGCAGAGGGCAGTTTTCTGGACATGATCTATGGCCGTTTCGGCAAGAGTATCAGCGAAAAATTCTTGGTTCCGTACAACGAGAAGCTCTATGCCTGCGACCTCAGTTCGCTCGACAAAGACGCCATGGGGCGGTTCTTTCCGCACGCAGATGTGGATGACATCATCCACAATATGAAGATCCCTGACAATCAGAGTTATAATGCCACGTTCACCTATCCCGAAGGCGGCGCCATCGAGTATGTGAATGCCATTGCCAGTGCCGTGAAGCCTGATGCGATTTGTCTGGACGAAGCGTTGGTCGGGATTGACCTTGACCGCAATGTGGCGCGCACAACACGTCGCGAAATTGGCTTTGAGCGGCTGGTGTCGTCCGCACCGTTCAACCATCTGGCCAGAATTGCCGGTCTGGAGCATCAGGAAGAGGCATTTACCTGGAACAAGGTGCTGGTCTTCAATCTGGGCTTCGACCGGAAGGGGCCGCGCGATGTGCATTGGGTTTACTACCCTAATCGCGAGCGGGTGTTCTACCGTGTTGGGTTCTATGACAACATATTCGACGCCGACCGGATGAGCCTTTATGTTGAGGTCGGCCTGACGAGCGATGCAGAGGTTGACGTCGAAGCCACCCGCGCACGCGTGCTTGAAGATCTGGCCCGTGAAGGTCTGATTGATGACCATGAGCTGATGGCTTACCACGCCTTGGTGATGGACCCGGCCTATGTCCATATCAACCAGCAGGCCAAATCAGAGGTAGAGCGTTTGAACAAAGTCCTCAACGATAGTGGTGTCTATTCCATCGGGCGGTACGGAGGTTGGACCTATTGCTCGATCGAGGACAATATAATCGAGGCACGGGAACTGGTTGCTTCATGGCAAGCGGACTGAACATTTGGCGATGCGGTGACTTTCAAACCACCGCGCCACGCGTTTGTTACGAAAGGCGCAGCGGGATGCGCTTTTTACCGGTAATCTTGTTCAATATCTTTCGTTTCAAAGAGATTGGCTCCAGAAACTCGGTGTCCTGATCAAACAGGCGTCCGGTGAGCATCGGATCATGCCACAATGCCAGTCGCACGCCCCATTTTGCGGCCTCTGCTGGTTCGATGCCATCGGGTATGCCCATTCGGGTTTTCAACGCGCCGGGTATCCAGTCATTGATGACGATATCCGGAAAACGGTCGGCAAGATCGGCAATCAATGATTTGGTCAATGTCTGCGCAGCCCCCTTGGTCACCGAATAGGCCGCGGCCGTGGGCGCCGGTGCAATGTGGGCGAAGGTGCTGAGGTTGACGATCCGGCCATAGCCACGCTCGACCATGCCGGGAAGGACTGCGTGGCAGCAATAAAAAACGCCGCCGAGATTGATGTTGACCGACTGCATGAAACTTTCCGGGGTTTCATCCAGAATGTCGCGGCGCGGATAAACGGCTGCGTTGTTGATCAGGATCGTGGGCGCGCCTAAGGTGGCGGTGATATCTTCGAATGCCCGTGCGACGGCCTCTGGGTCCGAAACATCGGCTGTGACGGGCATGAATCCATCCCCCAGCTCGGTCGCAACGGCCGTCGACTGTTCGGGGTTGCGACCGATGCCCGCGACACGGATGTCTTCGGCAATCAGGGTGCGACACAGTTCTCGTCCCAATCCCGCGCCGGCACCTGTGACGACGGCAATACCTTCGCGAATTCGCTGGCTTGTATCTGTCATGACGCCTCCGTGGGTTGTTTAGACTGGTTCGTTCGATCAGCGATGATGTCTGCGACCCGCAATGCGTTGGCGGCGATGGTCAGGCTTGGATTGACCCCCATCGATGTTGGCATGAACGAACCATCGGCGACATAGAGGTTTTGCAGATCATGTGCCTTGCAATCGGGATCAAGCACCGACGTGGCGGGATCGCTTCCAAAGCGTAACGTGCCCAGCGGGTGACCGACGTTAACGATTGGTTTTATTGACAGAAACATCACACGCCACCGGCCGATTGCGCTCCGGATGGCGCGGCGCAGTCCGGTTTGACGGGTGAAGACGTCGCGCGCGACTGTGTATTCGAATGTAAAGACCTCGGGGTCCTTTTGGTTCAATACTACCCGGTTTTCGCGGACGGGGAAGTCCTCCATCTGGGCCACGAACACGTCGGCGTTTCCAAACAGTTTGGCGGCCAAAAGGGCGGGTATGTTCAGAAGGCGGCGCAGCTTTGTGTATTTGGCAAACCGCGAGCGTTCGAGCTGCATAAGCAAAAAGCGCAGGATGGTTCCGTAATCCGCCTCGTATCCCATGGATTGCGCCAGGCCCATACGCTCACCTTTCACAACATAAAAGTCGCGTGTGGATATTGCCCTGCTTTTGCCGATCGGTTCCGCACCCCGCCTTGGCCAGACAGCAAAGAAATTATCAATATGAAACATCAGCCCGCGCCCGACCCAATCGCTTGAATTGGCACATCCGGTTGCGGATAGGTCGGTTGACCGCAGCAACAGGGTGGGCGAGCCAAACGAACCCGCAGCCAAAACATAGGTCCGGGCGTGCAGGGTGAAAGTCTCGTCACCATGGCGCACGCGGACGCCGGTGATCTGTCCGGGCTGGTCTTCTGCCAGCGCTTCGACATCGCATTCGGTGATGATAGCGGCGCGACCGCTGGCCAGTGCCGGTTCTACACCGGCCGAGCGGCCATCCATCTTGCAGGTGCGCGGGCATTTCCTGCCGAAGCAATTGGCACACCCCTCAATCCATTTCTGTGCGATATGAGAGTAATACGGATGCAGGCCCCGATCACGGAAATCGGCCATCATCGCCGCTTCTTGGGGTGTGAATTCTGGCGGCGGGCGCAGTTTGACCGAAGGAATATCCGAGAGCGGGTCTTCCGCGCCATGTACAAAGAGCAGGTCCTCGGCCTGATCGAAATAGGGAAGGAACGCCTCAAATCCCACGGGCCAACCGCCAGTCGGGTGCGTGATATCCGGTACGTCGTCCAGATCGTGCGGTTCAGGACGCTCCAGTGCCGCTGCATAGAAGACGGATGAGCCGCCGACCCCGCTGCCCAATGGCGCGAAATAGTGTGAAACCGCCCCGCCGTCGTGTGCCTCGACCGGTTTGGGCCAATACCCCCGCAGCTTGCGAGCAATCGGCTCCGTGACATCATCGGCATAGTACTGACGTTCGCTCCGGTAGCCCGTCACGCCCTTCTCGAGAAACAGAACCGACAAACCGCGTTCCGTCAGACGCCGCCCGGCCATGCCGCCGCCCATGCCGGCGCCGATGACGATCACATCCCACGACTGCGACTGCGCTTCATCTGGCGTTATCACCCGGACCCTCCTTTCACGGTGTTGCTACAGGCCGGAGGATTGCGCGATTGAGGCATTATGCTTCCAGCCAAATATTTCTCCACCTTGCACCGCATTATCGACCCCGGCTCCAGGCAGAGTCGCTGCGGCTGCGGACGGATAGGCTCACAGCGACATATACCCCGAAACCAATCGGGTCGGTCAGGGCAAGGCGCAGCAGATGTCCCGCTTTAAGCGGGGCTTTGCCTTCCCGATCCAGTATACCCGGATATAAACGCGCAAGCTCGGCTACTCCTGCGTCCTGCCTGCGCCGGACACGTACAAGAGCCTGAAATCCTTCGACGAGGGGCCAGGAATACGGAGGCGAAACCGGCAAACGCTCATCCGGTGTGAATTGCAGCCGTACAAAGGTGTCGTCCGAGATGATCTGCGGAAATGCCTCCCAACGAGCGCGACCAGCCGCATTGACGGCAAACAGCCCGGCACCGGGCACGCCCTCTGTCATGAAGGGCAGTCGGGTCCAGATCCGGCCATAGGCCCGTGTGACCCAGCTTTGTGCCGAGCTGACCTTCAGATCGCCGCTGGCATAGGCCGGTTCAGTGCGATCCAGCACTTTCACCAGCGCGTCCAGTAGCATCGGTGACATGACAACATCCGCGTCCAGATAGACCCTTGTGCCACCCGTTGCCACAGCGTCGGCGCGGTTGAGCGCCGCTGGTTTGCCGCCCTCTTCTGAATCCAGTACCTCCAGATGCCAATCCCGCTGCTCAAACCGCTGTGCGTAGCTACGGGCGATATCTGCTGTCTTGTCGGTGCAGGCATTTGCCGAAACGATCACCTCGGCCCGGTGCGCGATGACCTGTGCCAAGAGAGCCTCGAGGCAGGGGCCGATATAAGCTTCTTCGTTGTTAGCAGGGATGATGACCGAAATCTCAAACATGGTTCAACGTGCGAGGCTTTCGGCCCAAGGCATAGGCGCGACGGGATCGAAGCGGGTCTGCATCGTGACCGCTCCGCCGTGTTCTCCGGCATTTTGCAAGGTCAACGTGACTTCGTTCATATGCAGAGACAGGTCGGGGGACAAACGGCAGGGCCGCTCTTCGCGGATTGCGTCCCGCATCTCGACCACGCCGAGGGCAAAGTTCATCGCCGCGGCACCCTTGCGCCCAAGTTTTTCGTGGGTCGGCCCCTTGATTTTAAGACGCCTGGCCAGCGGCGCATTGACCAGTCTGCGGCGCAACGAGAAACGTCGGCGCAAGCGGACCGGTGCGGCGTTGTTCCAGCACTCATCTATCTCGATCACGCCCGTATCACCGATGATCCGAAGTTCGTGGTTATGTCTGGCCAATATGGAACAGGTGAGCCGTGCCACCACGCCGCTTTCGAAAAAGAGTGTCCCGACCGAAATATCCGGTGCGGCCCCGGCGGTCACATCGGTCACATCTGCCAGCGCCGCCGAAGCTGCGACAACCGTCCGGACCGGGCCGAACATGGGCAATAACCACGCCAGGTAATAGCCTGCATGTTCCAGGGTACACCCCACTTCGAACTCGTCTTTGGCCGGCCACGGCGCGCCGCTTTCCGAGAACCATTTTTGATAGGGGGCCTGCGAGATAAAATCGTCATCCATCTCGGCATAGATCAGGCGGGTTTTGCCGATTACGCCAGCGCGTAATCCGGCCCAGATCGTTTGCGGGGCTTCGCCAAGAAAGCTGCAGGGCGCCGAGGCAAGGCGCAGCCCGCGCTCAGCGGCAAGATCAGCCAGCACCTGGGCCTGGTCCATCTCCATCGCCAGCGGCTTTTCGGAATAGACGTGAAGCTCGGCTTCCAGGCCCTTGCGCGAAACATCGTAATGCGCGGACGGATTGGTCAGGTTGAGCAGAATATCATCTGGTTTCGCCAGATTCAGCAATGCCTCAAAACTGTCCACCGCAGGCAGTGACCAGTAGGTACAGAATTGAGACAGCCGCTCGGGATTGCGATCATAGCACCCGGCAATCTCGATTTCAGGATAGAGCTTGAGGGAGCGCAGATACAAATCCGCGACATATCCGGTACCAATAATCAACAACCTGGGCATAAAGAGAATGGTCTCTTATTCGACGGGCGGGAACTCATAAACAACGAATACTGTAATATGGGCAGAATTGCGGATGTGCCACTGTAAATTGGCCGATGCCCTGCAAATCGTTCAAACATCACGCGAGATCACCCTGTTCCCAACCGGAGACTCGGGTATTTCATGCCTCAGAGTTTCAAGTTTCATTGTCGCAAAATAAGGGACTTTTCTTCTGAAATAGCCCTATTGATCCTGATCATGTGTTTGTCAGGCATGGTTGGATATGTCACATTGTGAAATGGGGGGAATCCCCCCATTTTTCTGATAGAAGACCTTGATCCCCACTTTGCTCTGCCGCTGCAGAAGCTGGCCGGTAATTCGAGTTGTATTATTGTTTAGATAGGAAAAGAAGATGGCGATCTATCAAATTGATCCCGAACGTCTGAGTATCAGTGTTGAAAACGCCCGCGCGGCGGCGGCCCCATTTGCCGAAGAATATCAGAGCGGCGAACCCTATAACCATATTTGCATCGATAATTTTCTTCCTGAAGAAGTTCTGCGCAAAGTTCAGAAGGACGTGGCCACGCTTGAAGAAGGCGAAGACAGCGACACATTTGAGCGGGCGCAGGAGAACCTGAAAACGCAGTACAATCCCGAGAGATTGCCGGTCTATTCGCGTGAGTTGTTCCACGCCTTCAACTCCCGCCCGTTTATCCTGTTTCTTGAGGAAATGACCGGTATCAAAGGGTTGATCCCCGATCCTTATTATATCGGCGCAGGCATCCACCGGGTTAAAAACGGGGGGCATCTGGATATTCATGCGGATTTCAATCTGCACAAACAGATGGTCGTTGAACGGCGCCTGAACGTGTTGATCTATCTGAATGACGACTGGCGCGAGGAATGGGGCGGTTCATTCGAGATCTGGAGCAACGATATGACTACCAAGGTCAAAAGTTTTGTGCCGACCTTCAACCGCATGTGCTGCTTCTCGACAGGCACAAGCACGTTCCATGGCAACCCCGAAAAAGTGAACCATCCCGATGGTGAGCCACGCCAGTCCATCGCGCTGTACTACTATACAGCGACTTGGGACCCCAGCCGCAAGGCACATTCGACGATCTTCAAGCCACGCCCCGGTACAGAAGATCAGTTCGACCGCCAATCGCACCGGCAGGAAGTTCTGGAAAACTGGTTGCCACCGGTTGTTTATCGCAGGATTTATCCCCGTCTGGCGCGTCTGGGCTTCTGAGCAACGCCAATCGCGCTCGATGCCAACGGCTCGGGCGCGTGACAGGCTGAAAAGATCGGATCCATGCAAGGCAATATCCAGCAAACGTCAACTGTTGAGCCAGAGCAGCCGTTGGTGGTCTCAGCGACAGTTCCGGACTGGTCGCGCGAAGAAGTGCGGCAATTTTGGGACCCGGGTTACAAGCTGTTGCGCGCGATCAGGCGATATCAGGCGGCCAAGGCGCGGGGTGGCCCAATTGGATGGGCGTTCAGCAAGTACTGGGCTCTGGTGCACCGGTTCTGGTCGGTGATCACACAATCCGAGATTCATCTGAATACCCATATCGAAGGCGGTCTTCGGTTGCCGCATCCAACTGGAATCATCATCCACCCCACCGCCCGTATCGGACCGAATTGCATGATCTTCCAACAGGTTACGCTGGTATCAACGGTTGTTCTCGGGGGACATGTGGATCTCGGAGCAGGTGCCAAGATCATGGGCCCGCTCACGATCGGTAATGACGTGACCGTTGGCGCTAATAGTGTTGTCACCCGCGATGTCGAAAGCGGTGCGACCGTCGCTGGCGTCCCCGCGAGAAAACTGAACACTTAGGTGTTGGTCTGCCTCGAACGTCGTTTGTTATGCGGGTTCTTTAGCTGAGCGGAAGTGGTTGCTTTCGCCTGACCACGCGGCTTGCGCACATGAGCCACACGAGGTGGATCCGGCTGGGGGACCGTTACGTCGGCCTCATCAGATCGGTCCCGCACCGCAGCCGTGGACTTGGCTAGCAGCATGCCAGCCATAATCCAAGTCATGCTGTTGATGGATGCGTTGGGGATCAAATCAACAAGGTTGATACTCAGCATGAGCGCAATGCCGTTCGTAACATACTCGTCGGGTGAGCCGATGCACTTTTTGCGTCTTGCCCAAAGCCGGAGAAGTGGGAAGATCAGCATCCCAAAAATGCAGATATACCCGAACCAGCCCAGCACACCGATGATTAGGACCCAATATCCATCTGGAACAGTCAGAACGCGACCGGTTTCTGGATCCATGTTTCGATTTCGATTCCAGAATGCCCAGCCGGTGAGAGGTTTTTCGGCGGCGCGCTCCAACAGCATGCTTTCGTTCTCAAAGCGAAATTCCAGAGATTGGGCCCGTTCAGCCTGAATCTGTGCCGCATAGCCGAGAATACGCTCAACGGGTATTGCATCTTCTGCGCGCAAGATCGGGTAAGCTATCAGGAATACAGCACAAATCAGCATTACCCAGCGTTGTATACGGGAACTGGCAAATAGCACGATGGGCGCGAACAGAACGGCAAATAAAATCGCACCCACCGTTTTGCAGAGAATGAGGATGGCGAACAGATATACGAGAATGCCAAATTTGTGCCACCGATCATTGCCCAGCGAACCTCGCAAAAGCGCGGCTGTCGCCAGAAACGACATCAGGACGAAAAACGCTACCAACAACCCGTGGCCAAGAAACACGGTGGGCCTAAAACCACCAAATCGAACTTGCTGCCAAAAGAGTTGGGGAAAAAACCCATAAACCCAGTTGTTGAGTTGCGGGCTGAGCCGAACTTCGAGCAAGATCGGAATCGAGTATATCAACCCGATAACCATGTAGAGTGTTAGGAATTCTCTCTTATTGTCGGGTGTTGAGAGAATATTGAAGCCCAGAACAAATGGGATAATGATAATCACGTGCTTCAGGAACTCTGAAATCGCATCTCGGGCAGTCATCCCCGGCAGAACGACAGGTCCGGCAAAAACCGGTTCCAGATTGCCCAAAGCGCTGACAATCGGGCTGAGCAGGAACCCCAGCATCAAGATCGAAACCAGACGGGATTGCGGAAAAAACCTGATTTTCTGATCCAACATTGTCAGGCACAACACTAATGCAGCCAAACTGGGGATTGTGTGCTTGTCTAGCGTCGGTATCAGCGGCAGATCAAAATATGTGTTTGGGGGCAAGATAACATAGCCGCCCAATATCGAGATCAGCAGAGCGCGTGGCGCCGGAAGTTTCTTGAACAATACTACCATGATGATCGGCCAGACCATCAACATCAGATAGGCGAGTGAATTGGGCATATATATCAGGTCTTGGCGTTAAAGGGGTTGAGTGTCAGGTATCACGTTGGCGATGATTCTGTCCTGAGCGTTTCAATTCGGCAAGATGGTTGTTTGTCCCGGCATCAGCCCAGCGTGTCTGTGGGTGGGCGAGATCAAGGATCAGGACTGGCCAACCCGGTAAACCGCAAATTAGTCACCACATCCCAGACGATCTCCTGCATCAGACGTGCGGCTTCGGGGCATGGGTCTTTGGCGGGCGTGCCATCGGCTTTGGTCAATACATGTGGCAATCCTAGGGGTGAGGTTTGATACAATACCGCGTAATGGGTCAACGCGACCAGATAGGTGCCATAATCACTCAGGTGGATCGTGTCAGTGAACAGGTGGTTTCGGTCGGCAATAGGTCCGACGCCGCCACGGTGCTCAACTTCACGCACGAAACGCGCCATGACTTGCCCGGCAGGGATGACATAGACCGGGGCCGGTGTTCCCTCATAACCCAAAGCAACCCGAAGAATGCCATTGAACCAATAGCGCTCAAGATCTTTGTCGATCCGCTCCAGCCAGCCTTCCTTGTCGTCCAGATTGTGCCATGTCTCATAAAAAAAGATGCGTATGTCCGGATTGGACTGGCGGCCAAGTTGGATCCAATTGCGAAGGTATTTTGCGCTGTTATAATACTTGATGGCGGCCCGGATTTCGACCATCTCAGTCATGACCAGCGTATTGTATTCGCCGGACGAGAGGGCCTGTTTAGCATCCTCATATTCAGCTGGGGCATTTCTCAGCTCGAACCCGTTGATGGTTTCTTCTGGATCCCAGTGGGCCCGCAGCGGTGTGCCCCAGCCCAATTGGCTGGTGTAATCGTGCCTTTTACCCGCCAGTTGTTTTAGCATTTCAGGGATATCCGGGCCGACCAGACTGTGCCCCAGATGGAAAACCTTCTGCGAAATGGCGGGCTTAGGGCCGGGATTGTCATATAACGAATCAAACGTGGCGATATCGATTGGTCTTGCGCCGTTTAGGCGCAAAACACCGGCTATGGCGGCTGTGGCCACCCGGATACGACCTGGAATATATCGCTTGATCAAGACACGCTCTCTAGGCTGAGCAAAAACATGGCTGACATGTCGTCGAGTGCGGCGAAGCTGAAGAATTTATCATCGAGAGTCTGGCTCATCAGTCTGAGCTCCAGCCTGGTTGTGCGATCACCAATGGTCAGCGCAATGGGGCTGTTGGGCTGCAAAGGGCGCAGGAATTCGACGTCCTGGAATTCGATCATTTGTCCAATCAGCGGGTGGATCGCTTTGTAGATGCTCTCTTTCACGCAGAAAATCTGTTTTGCCAGATGTCCACGTCGCTCAGTGTTCTGGGTATCCAGCCATTCTCTTTCAGACGGTGTACAGATCACCGCCTCAAGGTCGGGGTCCAACAGCCCGTCAGGCTCGATATCAATACCGATACCGTGTTCAGAGCCCTTATGTGCAACGATTGCGATACAGATATCGTTGCAATGGGTGATCGAGCCGATTACGCCGTCGGGCCAAACTGGGCTGCGATCGTCAGCCATCGGGATTGCGACGGGGCTGAGGTTTAGTTCTCTCATCGCCTGTCGAGCAGCGCTACGTCCGGCGGCGAACTCCAATCGACGCGTTTCGACCGCGCGTTTCATTGCGGGAATTTCCCCGGGCAATAATGCAGCGCCCGAAGCTTTGGGATCGGTCACCCCGATACCTATCTCCGGGCCGAGCATCTTGCGAAGCTCGGCCTTTATCGCTGTAAACCTGTTCACGCCGACCGTCTGCGCGCCCGCATCTCGCGCCTGCGCGCCATAGCATCGCTACGGCTGCTGGCTTTTTCTGGCGACGACTGCGTCGGGCTTGCTTCGGCAGGTTTGGAGCCTGATTTCTTTTCGACCGTTTCGGCAAGGGCCGCCAAAGTTGGGCACCGGAAAATATCCGTTATGCTGAGCCCCGGCACGTTCAACTCTGTGCGGATTTCGCGATGTGCCTGTACCGCCAGCAGGGAGTGCCCGCCCAGATCGAAGAAATTGTCCCGCCCGCTGATGTCTGAAACACCCAGAATCCGTGACCAGATCGCCGCAATTTTCTGTGTGGCAGAACCGCCCGAGGCCGGCTCAGATACGGTGGATTCGGTACGCGGTTTCTGTGCTGCAGGTGCAGGCAGGGCCTTGCGATCTACTTTCCGGTTCGGTGTCAGCGGAAAGCTGTCCAGCGTCACAAAATGCGTTGGCACCATGTAGTCCGGCAGTTGCATCGCCAGCGCCTGACGCAATGCCTTTTCATCCACAGCGTGATCGACGGTCATATAAGCCGCGAGTTGCACCAGATTGGGCGTATCCTCGCGCGCGATGACAACCGACTGCCGTACACCGGCTTGCGCGTCCAGCAGGCTTTCGATCTCGCCCAACTCGATCCGATAGCCGCGCAGTTTGATCTGGTGATCCGCGCGGCCCAGGAAATCGAGCCGTCCGTCCGTCCGCCAGCGCACCAGATCGCCGGTGCGATAGAGCCGCGCCCCGGGGGTGTCTGAGAATGGATCGGGCACGAAGCGGTCGGCCGTCAGGTCTTCGCGCTGCCAATAGCCGCGTGTCACGCCTGCGCCTCCGATATAAAGCTCTCCGGCCACGCCGATGGGGGCGGGACGGTTGCTTTCGTCCAGTACATAGACCTGTGTGTTTGCAATCGGGGTTCCGACATTGACCACGCCATCCGCAGCTGTTGCGGTCTCGGTTGTCGACCAGATCGTTGTCTCTGTGGGCCCGTACATGTTTTCGATATGTGCAGGGGAAAGTTTGTTGATCTGCTTGACCAGCGAGCCGGGCAGGGCCTCACCGCCGATCATCATGTGCTTGATCTTGGACAGGGCAAAGCGCGCCTCATCGCTCATCAGGATCATCTGCGCCATGCTGGGGGTGCATTGCAGATGGCTGACCTTATGGCGGATGATCTGGGCGGCGATGGAATAGTCATCCTCAGCCAGGTCTGTATCCTGATTGGACAGGCGCAGCACCTCGGCCAGAGGCTTCAGCCCCTCCATCACCTCATCGACCGAAATGCCATAGTCGATCAGGCAGGCAATCTCATCCACGCCGATGCGTTTCAGCTCTTCAACCCGGTTCAGACAGTCCTCAACGGTGCCGAACAGGCCGGAATCCTCGAAATATCGCAGGAAAGCGAAATCGAGTATGCCTTCGAGTTCCTCGTCAGACAGGCTGCCCAGATCCAGTTGGAATGGGTTTGAAACACCTTTCGGTTTCTTGAAGGCCGGGAAGGCCCAGGCATATTGCTTGATCAGCCCGGCAGCCGAGCGCAGGTAATCCTTCATCGGCTCTCGCGCGACCTCGCGCACCTCTTCGCGGTCCTGACCCACATAGGTATGCAGCATCAGGGTGACCGTGTGGTCGTCGGGATCATGGCCCGCTTCACTTAGGGCGGTGTGGTAGATGCCAATCTTGTCGGCGACCTCCTGCACGCTCTGGCCCAGAAGGTGAGTCAGGACGTTGGCCCCGATGGCCCCGGCCTCGCGCCATGTATCCGGGTTTCCGGCGGTGGTGACCCATACAGGTAATTTCTTTGACACCGGGCGAGGCTGCGTGACGACGCCATGCATATCCCCGGACTTGGTGGGGAATTCCACTGTTTCACCAGCCCAAAGTTGGCGCAAAGTGCTGATCGCCTTAAGCATCGCAGGTTTGTTCTCGGGAGGCGTGTTTTCGGGTCGCAGAATGAAGTCATCTGGCTGCCAGCCCGAGGCGATGGCAAGCCCCGCGCGTCCGTTGGTCAGGTTATCGATGACCGCCCATTCTTCGGCAATACGTGCCGGGTGGTGTAGCGGTGCGACGCAGCTTCCAGCACGTACGCCGATATTTTCGGTCACGGCAGCAACAGCTGCGCCTGTGACCGACGGGTTGGGGTAGGGGCCGCCAAATGCGTGGAAATGACGTTCGGGCGTCCAGACAGCACAGAACCCGTTCTGATCCCCGAATTTTGCGCCCTCTAGCAGCAATTTGTACTTGTCGCGCCCAACACCATCGTCATTGCCCCAGTAGAAAAGGCTGAACTCCATCCCTTTGCCGGTGATAGATTTCCCAGGGGCCGAGTCGCCCGCGACCAGGGCGCGGTTTTCATCATCGCTGAGTACGATCTTGAAGCCGCGTGCGAGGGTCCAGAACAACTCGAGCACCGAAATATCGAATGATAGGCTGGTCACCGCCAGCCAAACCCCGGCCGGATCATGGCTGATGCGATCGTCCATACCGGTGAAGAAGTTCGACACGTTGCGATGTTCGACCATGACACCCTTGGGCCGACCAGTCGAACCCGAAGTGTAGATCAGGTAGGCGAGGTTGTCCGAGGTCACACCGCTGCTGATATTGTCTGTCGCGGTCGTTCCCAGCCGCGGGTCCGTATCCAGCAGCAATGGCTGTGCGTTATGTTCCGGCAACGCGGGTGCCAAGGCGGATTCGGTCAACAATACCTTCGCGCCGCTGTCTTCAAGATAAAGAGCGGTTCGATCGGCGGGATAGGCCGGATCCATCGGTACATAGGCGCCGCCTGCCTTCAGAATACCCAACGCCCCGATCAACAAGAGTGGAGAGCGTTTGACATGCAGGCCCACGAGCGTGTCCGGACCAACCCCCATCTCACGCAGAATATGCGCGACCTGGTTGGCCCGTGCATTCAGTTCGGCATAACTGAAGCTGAGATTTTTAAATACCAGTGCCGGTGCATTGGGAGTACATTTAACCTGGGCTTCGAAATGCTGGTGAACGCAGGTGACTTCATCATAGGCGATAGAAGTATTGTTCCAATCCTGCAGGATCTGTGCACGTTCCGTATCGGGCAGAATGGGAAGCTCGGCAATTGGCAGGCTCGCCTTGGCCGGATCTGTCAGCGACACCAGCAGATTCTCGATACGTGCCGCGAACAAGCGCAGCGCGGCTTCGGAGACATGTCCACTGTCGGCAAACAGCACTGTCTGTCCATCAAACGTGGCCAGCGTCAGACTTGTGCCTGGAACAAGACCTTCCGAAACATCATCGGATAGCCCGATCACCGGTGTTTGCAGTGCCGCCGCACCGGGCAGGCGCGCCGGCAGATCATGGGCGAACGGACCAAGTGCCTGAGCTTGCGTAATTGTCTGATCAAACTCCTCCTGCGCCGCTGAGAATGTCTTGTCCGCAGCAAAGCGCACCGGAACCCAGTCGTTGAGATAGGGGGATGCGCTGTTCAGCCGGAGCGCCAGATCGAGGGTGAATGCATCCCCAAGGCGTGCCATCAGGGCCGCTAATGCAGCCTTGACTGTCACATCTGCAAGCCCATCCGGCGCATGCAGCGCTTGCGATCGGGGGGCACCGGACGGCATCGCCGGATTGATCAGCGGAATGTCGACCTCTTGCAGCGATTCCAGGCGGGCCCGCCATTGTGGTTCGGAGGCAAGCGTTTCAGCAATTGATTGATTGATCGCGGTCGCCTTTTCCGCGGTCAATGCAGGCAGTGCGCTGCCGCCATTCAAAATACCATCGGTAGGCATAGGTGCGCCCATGCCATTTCGCAGATCGCTGATCTCAATTGCGCCTTCACGGGTGGCGATGGTCACACTTTCTGCGCTGCTGGCCAGAATGGTGCCGGGCACAGCATCGGTTGGCTGTTCACTCACCTTGGCCGCGCCGACTAGCCAGAGCTGACCATCGCGCTCGACCTTCGGGCGACACAAAGGGTTCCAATAGTCTCCGTGATCCAATGCGCGCACCAAAGCGGCCAATTCATGCGCCGGTTTTGCGAAATCCAGCCGGGCCGCCGCCTCAGGGCGGTCGTTCTTTGCAAAATAGCTGCGCTGCGACAGATCCTGTGGGGCAGGGGGTTGATCCGCTTCCAGTGCCCGGATGACCTCGGCAAAGCTTTCGATGGCGGCACCGTAGCATTTGGTGTTCAATGTCAGGGCAGTTTCGCTGTTGTTGATATCAAACAGGTTTTGGGCAACGATCCCGCCCTCATCCACGCCGCCCGAGATAATGTGCCAGGTGATCCCGTGTTGTGTCTCCCCATTCAGAATGGCCCATACCGGCGCGTTAAGCCCTGCATAGCGCGGTAGCGGGCCATCGTGGAAATTGACAGCACCTTTCGCAGCTTTGTTCAGCAACGCTTCTGGTAGCAGATCGAGATTTGCGATGCTCAGCAGCCAATCAAACGAGACCCCTTCAACCCGGTCTGACAATCCTTCGCCAGGTGCATGAAGAGGCAAGGAGTGAGTCTTGGCCCAGGCTTCCACATCGGAATTCCGCGTAGCGACGCCCTGAATGCTGTGCCCCGCCTCCAGCAGCATTTCCCCGCACTGAATGACAAGGGATTCATGGCCGACAAGAAAAGTGCTGAAAGGCATCTTCATTCTCCAATAACGGGCCTGGCCTGAGCATCCGGATTGCGCTTGCGCCACGGCGCGCGCATGCATGCGGACAGGTCATGCCAGGCAAGAGTACGCAAAAAATGGGGCGGCACACCGGTGCGCCTGCGTGATATTAAGCAGCGCAGCCAGTGCAGAAAGCCACCAGTCAAATGTACGCAGGTAGCGCAGGCGGCGTAAAAAGCGCCATGGTTTTTGACGAAATAGTACAGGCGTGAGTCAAACCAATAGGTCGGCACCCGGTTCCAGTTCTTCATGCCGGTTGAAACAGATCCGATATGCATCACCTCGCTGACGCGTACATAATCGGTGCGATACCCCGCGCGCGCCGCTCGCAGGCAGAGATCGGTTTCTTCGAAATACAGAAAAAACGTCTCATCAAATAGACCGATCTCATCCAGAACGCGTTGCCGTATCATCAGGCTGGCACCGGCCAACCAGTCGACTGTTCGCGTTTCGGACGGGATCGGAATGGGTACGATCCGGTTTTTGAACAACCGGGTGACGGGGCCAAAGTTGATGCTGCTTTCAAACTCGCTTGCGACCGAAGGAAAGCGGAAGCTGGTCAGGTGGGGTTCTTCGTCGTCGCCGAATATGTAGCTGCCCGCAAACCCGGTTTCGGGTGTGGTTTCAAGATGCTCCAGCAAAATGCGAATTGCATCTGGAGCGGGGAAGGCATCGGAATTCAGGATGTAGACGTAATCGGGCCGCGTTCCGTCCGAAAGCCCCGCGCGCATACCTACATTGTTGCCAGCGCCAAAGCCGCCGTTATGCCCTGACTGAATGACCCGAACGCGATTGTCCTGATCCCAGCCTTGATCATGAACATGGGTCGAGATCGCCGCGAAAGATCCATCTTGCGAGTCGTTGTCTACAACGATGATCTCTCCGGGGATCCCCTCCATGGCTATTTTTGCCGCCTCGACCGACCGCAACGTCATGTCCGCTGTTTTATAGTTCAGAATTACGGTCAGAAGTACAGGATCAGGCATGGCTATTCCGCTGCCTCTTGCAGAGTGGGTCGCGGGCGCAAAATTTGGCGTTCTGCATTTTCAAGGCAGGATTTCATCTGCGCTGCCAGCACCCGCACATTCGGCTCCAGCACCATCGAGTCGTGATCACCGGGCACTTCGAACACTTCGATATTCGGGGCCCAAGGTGTCCAGTCATTGTCATGGGTCAGATAGTAGCGTTCGTGGTGAACCAGCTTCCCGGGCGCAACCTCCCATTTTCCGACCAGCGGTGGCCTGAACAGGGTTAGTGGTCCGTCCCAGGCATTCAGGGGATAGCTTTTCACGCTTTCCATGAACGCAGCTTCGATCTCGGTATCGTGGAACTGTTGGCCAGTTTCGGCGATCTCATCCTTGGGCTGACGCTTTTGTATTTCCCAGGCGATCCGGTTTTTTGCCCATTGAATCGGATAGCTTGCGCCTTTGTTCTTCAGCTCCTGCAACTGGATTACCAGACGATCCCGTCGCGTCAGCGGGTGGCGAACGGGCAAGGGCGTGTCCAGCATCACCAGCGCTGCGATCTCTTCACCGGCTTCGGTCAACTGACGCGCGATCTCGTAGGCGGTGATGCCACCCCCCGAGAAGCCGCCCAGCATATAGGGACCGGTCGGCTGTACCTGCCGCATTTCGGCGATGTAGTCTCTGGCCGCTTCGCGCAGATCACGGTGTGGTTCTTCATCCCCGTAAAGACCGCGTGCCTGCAGCCCATAAAACGGACGGTCGGTGCCCACCAGATGCGCCAGATGGCGCAGGTTCAGGACGTTTCCGAACATGCCAGCCACCAGGAAGAACGGTGTCTTCGGTCCGCCCTCGCCGGAATGCATCGGAACCAGATGGGTAAAGCGACGTTCCGGTGTGGCCGGGGCCGCAGTTGCCGGCGCATCGTCTTCGCCCGCGTCTATTGGCACGCCGCGGGCGGCGATCAGGTCGGCGCATGTGCGGATGGTCGGGGCCTCGAACAGGACCGAGATCGGGAAGTCCACATTGTAGGCCTTGCGGATCTGCGCGAACAGGCGCACCGCAATCAGGGAGTGCCCGCCAAGATCGAAGAAACTGTCCTCGACACCGATCTCGTCCACACCCAGAAGCTCTTGCCAGAACCCGGCCAGACGGCGTTCGATATCATTTTCCGGCGCAACGTAATCCGAGTCCAACTCGGGCCGTTGGAATTTCTGATCCGAGCTTTCGGTGGAGGCTCCGCTGTCGGCAGCCTGTGCAATCAGCCCGTCAAGATCCAGCGAGGACAGGATGATCTGAGACTGCCCGCTGGTCAGCGCCTTGAAGAACAGGCCCGGCCCTTCTGATGCCGGAATGCCCTGAGACAGGTTATGGCGCAGCCGTTCTTCGGCCGGGGATAGGGGCGCTGGGGTGTCGACCTCGGAGGTGACGACAGGCGCGCTTTCGGTGAAGGCGAAATCCACGGCATCCTCCATCCGGCGGATCGAGAAGCCCTCGACCTCGATGCAGATCGTGCCGTCTGGCGCAGCGATGGTGACATCGAAGCTGGCGGTTTCGCCTTCGGCCCGGTTGTCGCCCGCGTTGCGGACCCAACTGACGATCTGCGCGGGCAGCGGCGCAAAGACACGCACCGAGCGATACGAGACCGGCACCCATAGGTGCGAGGCCTGGTATCCTGCGATCAGCTCCATCGCCCAGCCCGTGGCCAGATCCATCAGGGCAGGGTGCAGGTGATAGCCCGCCTCGATATCCGTCTGCAAGCCTTCGGGCAGGGCCAGATGAGCCAGACCTTCATCATGCCCCAGCGCGGTTGAGGTCAGGACCCGCCAGCGCGGACCAAAGTTCAGATGCGCCTCCTGCAGGGACCGCAGGCGCCCCGCACCCTCGGCCTGATGGGCCGTGCCACAACGGGCCGCGATGGCCGCAACATCCAGCGGTGCGGGTGCGATCAGCGGCAGCAGCGACAGGCTGGCCTGTGCATTCAGCTCGAACGCGTCATCCGATCCGCTCTCGACCGTCAGATCATAGCCAACATCGCTGCGTGGCAGGCGCAGACGGACCTGCTGATCTTTACTGTCCGCAACCGCAAGGGGGCGCAGGAAATACAGGTCACGGATTTCAAACGGGCCGGTTTCGCCCTGTACCCGCAGCGCTTCGGAGGCCAGCTCCAGATAGCCGGTGCCGGGTACCAAAGCGTGCCCGGCCTTGGTTCTGTGGTCATTCAGGAACCAGCGATCATGGGCGTTATAGGTCGCGCTCAGCATGCGGTTGCCAGCGTCATCAAAGCTTGCCTGATCCAGCATCGGAACGCCCGCCGAGGTGACAGGAGCCGGTTCACTGGACCCGGTCCGTGCCTCCATCGCGTCGGCGGCCATGCCGACATCGGCCCAAATACCCCAGTTGACTGACACAACCTGCGTTTTGCCGCCCGAGCGCGCGCGGGCAAAGGCGTTCAGATAGTCATTGGCGGCGACGTAATCGACCTGACCCACAGGCGCTGTCGCCGTTGAGCTGGACGAGAACAGAACCAGCCAATCCAGCGATCCGTCCGGGAAGATCTGGTCTATGACCTGCGTGCCATGGATCTTGGGTGTGAACACATCCTCAATCTCCATCATGGTCTTGGTCATGATCGGCGCGTCATCGATCAGGCCGGCCGCATGAATCACCCCATTGATCTGGCCGAACTCCTGCGTCGCGCGATCCACGCAACGACGCATCTCTTCAACATTGCTGACATCCACGGATATCGGCAGAACTTTCCCGCCTACGGCTTCCAGCTTTTCGACGGCACGGATACGGCGGGCGGTCTTGTCCTGAGGCGCTGAATTGTTCAGCACGTTTTCCCATTGGTCCCGCGGCGGCAGTTCACCGCGGGCGAGCAGGACGATATTGGCATTCACCTTCGAAATTAGCGCCTCGGCCAGTGTCAGACCAATACCCCCAAAACCGCCGGTGATCAGATAGGTGCCGCCGTCACGCAGGGGTAGGTCTTCCAGAGACGGCTCTTCCAGTGCCTGCGGTCGATACCCCTGTTCAAACCGCTTGCCCGCACGGATTGCCGCCGTGAACGAGGCGGGTGGGGCCAGCAGGTCTTCCAGCACCTGATCCGTCAGGCCTTCGGGCAAGGCAGGGGTCCGGCGTTTGCCAGCGCTTTGTGGTAGATCGATATCCAGCAGCGCACAGGTCAGGCCGGGGAATTCGCGCGGGATCACCCGGGTCGGGCCGGTCACGGTGGCTTTTTCCGGATAGGGCAAGGCCTCATCCCGGACCTGCAACGCGCCCGAGCTGAGGACATGGAGATGCAGAGGCATCGGCAGATCTTCATCCCCGATTGCCTGCGCCAGGAAGAACAGGCTGTAAAAGCCCTGCTCCAGATTGCGGTGGAAGAAGCTGCCACCGGGGCGGAAGGTTTCGGCCTGTGTCAGCAACCAGCCATGCACGATCCGGGTTGGGCTGCGTTCCCGCGTAACCAGATCGCGGATCAGCGCATCATAGCTTTCGCGCCCGCGTTCGGGGGCCAACTGATAGTGATCTTCGCTGATACGTGCAAAGGCATCGCCGGGCGTGACCGTCACCACCTCATGACCGGCCTGTTTCAGGCGCTCGGTCAGCTTGTTGCAAAGCCCGGCCTCATCCGCGAAGATCAGCCAGCTTTCCTGAGGCGCGTCTGACAAATCGCCTGTGACATCGACGTCGCAGGTTGCGTATTTCGGCGTCCAGGCGACGCGATAGCCCCAATCGGCTGAATCTTCAGTGCGCATCAACCACTGGCTGGCCGTCTCCGCCTGCGTCTTGCCGGGTTCGATGAAATAGGGTGAGCGCTGGAATGCATAGGTCGGCAGGGGTACCCGGTTGCGGCGCGCCTCACCCCAGATCTGTTCCCAGTCGAACGTGCCGCCCAAAGCCCAGATACGCCCCAGCATGGCCATGAAATAGGCATCGTCAGCCACATCATCATTCGGGTGGCGCAGGCTGCTGATCACCTGATTGGCGTCCACCTTGTCATGTTGCCCGGTCAGCGAAGCCAGCGCTTTGCCCGGACCGACCTCGATGAAAATACGCTCGGGGTTTTCAGACAGCGTGGTGATGCAGTCGGCGAAATGAACCGTGTTGCGCAGATGGCCGACCCAGTATTCCGGGTCCGTGGCCTCGGCCTCAGTGATCCAGTCACCGCTGCGGTTCGAGGGGAAGGGAATCTGCGGTGCCTTCAATTCGATCGAGCGCAAATAGTCGCCGAAGTCCTGCAGGATCGGCTCGAGCATCCGGGAATGCGCGGCGATATCGATCGGGATGCGCTGGCAGTCGACACCCTGATTGCGCAGGCGCTCCTCCAGATCGTCCAGCGCGGCCTGAGGTCCGGTTGCAACGCTCAGGCTGGGGGCGTTGACGGCGCCCAGATCAAGGTCATCCCTCAATAGCGGCCGCAAATCGCCGGCGGGCAGAGGGACGCTGAGCATGCCGCCAGCGGGGACCGTATCGAACAGGCACCCGCGCAGATGCACCAGACCGATGCAATCCTCGAACGACATCACACCAGCCACGCAGGCGGCGGTGTTTTCACCCATCGAGTGGCCAACCAGCGCGGCGGGCTGCACACCCCACTCCATCCAGAGCTGCGCCAGCGCATATTCGGTGATCATGATCAGCGGCAGCTGCACCGAAGGGGTTTTCAGCCGCTCATCCGCGGCCTCTTCCTGTCCCGGTTCGGGCAGCCATATTGCGCCGATATCGTAATCGAGCTTGGCCTGCAGGATATCCAGACCGCGGTCCATCCAGTCGGCAAAGGTCGGCTCAGTTTCATAGAGGTCCCGTGCCATTCCAGCATACTGCGCCCCACCGCCGGGAAACATGAAGACTTGTTCGGGCGCGTCCGAAATCACCGTGTGCGTGAATACCCGGCGCGGATCATTTTCCTCCAGTATGGCCGCAGCCTCTTCATGGGTTTCAGCGACGATCACACGCCGCTTTTCAAACCCGCGCCGCCCGTTTTTCAAGGTCCAGGCGATGTCCGCCAAATTCTGATCTGGATTGGCGCGCAAATGCTCGGCCAATGCGGCACTGTTGGCATCCAACGCTTTCTTGCCTCGTGCCGAGAGAGTGAGGATCTGAAACGGCCAGTCCGAAGGTTGGGACGCGGCCCGCTCAGGCGCTTCTTCCAGAATAGCGTGTGCGTTGGTCCCGCCGACGCCCAAAGAGTTGACACCCGCTCGTCGTGGGCCGTTGTGCGGAACCCAATCGGTGAGGGTGTCGTTCACCTGGAACGGGCTGTTTTCGAAATCGATGGCAGGGTTGGGCTTTTCATACCCAAGGCTGGGCGGGATCTGCCTGTGGTGCAGTGCCAGCGAGGTTTTGATCAAGCTGGCGACCCCGGCGGCGGTATCCAAATGGCCAATATTGGTCTTGACTGAACCCAACCGGCAGAAACCGGTCTCGTCCGTGGTTTCCGAAAACGCCTGGGTCAGGGCCGCAACCTCGATCGGATCACCCAGATAAGTGCCGGTCCCGTGGCATTCGATGTAGTCCAACGTGTCGGCCTGAACGTCGGCCATCACATGGGCCTCGGATATCGCAGCAGCCTGACCATCGACAGACGGAGCCAAATACCCGGCTTTAGCTGCCCCGTCATTGTTGATCGCCGTGCCCCGGATCACGCCCCAGATATGGTCCCCATCCTCAATTGCGTCAGACAAACGGCGCAGGACAACAGCGCCTGCACCTGACCCAAAAACAGTACCTTGCGCACGATGATCGAAGGCATGGCAGTGGCCATCAGGCGACAGTACTTCGCCTTCTTTGTAGACATAGCCCCTGTTGTGGGGCAGCTCGATCGTGACCCCTCCGGCAATTGCCATGTCGCACTCACCAGTCAGTAAGGCCTGTGTTGCGTAATGGGTTGCAACCAACGAAGTCGAACACGCGGTCTGCACGTTCACACTTGGCCCTTTGAGGTCGAGGATATGGCTGAGCCGTGTGGACATGAAATCCTTGTCATTGCCCGTGTGGCGCAACAGAAACATGCCCACATCGTCGACCAGATCCCGGTTCGAACAGACGTTGAAATAGAAATAGCTGCCCATTCCGCATCCGGCGAATACACCGATGGGACCAGGAAAGCTCTCAGGCGGATGACCGGCGTTTTCCAGTGCCTCCCATGCCACCTCCAGAAACTGGCGGTGCTGCGGATCCATGATGGCGGCTTCCTTCGGCGACAGCCCGAAAAACTCGGCGTCGAATTCTTCGAACCGGTCCAAAGGCGCGGCGAAGGGAACATAGTCCGGCCGCTCAAGCAGGTGCGGTGTTTCACCGTTTGCAAGAAGCTGTTCTCTGCTGAGTTGGCGGATCGATTCCACCCCCTCACGCAGATTGGACCAATAGGCTTCAATCGAAGACGCGCCAGGCAGATGCGCGGCCATGCCAACGATTGCGATGTCGCCGTCCCTGGCAGAAATACTCACTGTAGAACCATCCATTAATAAACCGGTTTGAGTTTATGTCCCGCTGTAGGGATTGCCAAACGAAAGTGGTGCATGTGCTCTGAATTTTATGGCCTTTGCGGCACTCGATCCCCATCATTGTGGTGCAGGAGCCTTATAACGTTAAGAAAATGTCGTATTCGAGCCTTAGGGCCGGGATATTCAGGAAAGAAGAGCGTACATCAATGGTTTCCGAATGCTCCACAATCCTAAGGTGGAAAACTCATTGCGCCAGTCCAGGGAAGCCTTGGGCTGGCGCGGCACAGCTACGCTGCAGTTGAGAATACTCGCTTAGATGCCCGTGGCTCGGACGACCACGCCAACCGTGGAGTACAAGATACCCAGATCGGTTTTGAGGTTCAAATTTCTGGCGTAGGAAGTGTCGAACTCGGCGCGACTTGCGAAGGAGGTGGCATTGCGCTCGGACACTTGCCACGACCCTGTCATGCCGGGGCGCAATGAGAAATAGGCCTCGCCCGGATACAGCTTTCGCTGTTCGGGAAGCATCGGGCGTGGTCCGACCAAGCTCATTTCACCCATCAGCACGTTCCACAACTGCGGCAGTTCATCCAGAGATGTTTTGCGAAGCGCAAGGCCGAACTGCGTGATGCGGGGATCGTTCTGCAGCTTTTGAGTTTCGTCCCATTCGCTGCGGGCCTCCGGGTTTGCGGACAGGTAATCATCAAGCATCGACTGCGCATTCGGAACCATCGAGCGCAGTTTCCACATCTTGAAAATCCGACCATCGCGGCCGACACGAGATTGAGCATAAAATGGGTTCGAGCCATCGCGCGCAACAAGAAGAGCCAACACCAAAACGATGGGTGCTACGATTGGCAAAGCCAACAGGACAATAGTCAAGTCAAGCAGGCGTTTGAATACACTGCGGTAAATTTGAGTTGTTTCGCTGGCTGCTCGACCGGCCTGTATAACAGTGCCACAGGCTCTGGAATCGGCGCGAATGTTCGTATCTTGAATAGACATATCAACCTTTAACCTTAAGCCAAATCTGGCTTCACCATTACGCTGCAATCCGTGGGGCAAAAAATATCCCTTTAGAATCGGACCGCTGCAGACACGATATACCACGAAACTGTACCACAAGTACGTGAACCAGTTTATACAGTTTTTAGCAACTTCTCAAAGCGTGAATCTGGTCCGAACGACATTTTTTCGCCTTATTTGAAGCACAATTGAGCACTTTAACTGCCATTGTTCCGTATTGTAGAAGTGCAAACAATTTTGAGTTGAGGTTCATTTCTTAACTTTCCTAAGTGCAGCAAATTGCCAATCTTTGCCTCTTTGTCTTTGAGGGTGAGCCGGGTTGTGCAATCTGATTCGCTCTGTTGGTTGTCATGTTGCTAAAAAGCCTGCCGGTCCAGGCAGGCTCTGAATTGGTTCTGAAACAAGCTGATATCAGGCAACACGCCGACGTTGACGTTGACGTATCAGGCCAAACCCAGCAAGACCGCCCATCAGCAACAGAGCTGCCGAGGGCAGTGGAACCGCAGCAACAGTTGCGCTGGAGACGACGAAATCATCGTTGGCGCCGAATGCTGCCACAGAAAATCCGCGAGCAATGGTGTTATCGCCGAAGAAGAAAGTCCTTTCATCGGTGAATGTGCCAGGCTGCCCGTCTCCGTGCACATCGACCCAGGCGTCATCGTCGTCACGCCGCCAACCCAATCTGCCTTTTCGATATGCGGTGAAGCTGGCGAACGTGACCGACACAAGCTCAACTGCGGAATCAAATGTGAAGGTCAGCCAATCGTCGCCGCGACTACCATCAATCCTTGAATTGTCGTTATACGAGCCATTATCAACACCAATCCCATTACGATGGGCCGTGATGGTTGAGAAGAGGCCGCCGTACACAGTTGAGCCAGACCAGACAGATCCGGAAATACCACCTTCATCGAAAGTTGCCGCGCGTATTCCTACACGGTCAAGGTCGCCGCCGCGAGTGCCGGTAAAATCCAAAGTTACAGGAGTGGCATTTGATGTGGTCGCTATACATGCGACGGCAGATGCAATTGCCAGAAGCCTTCTGAGCATGGCGCGAACTATCCTAACCAAGTAAATCGGTAACACTGATCCGAAATTGTCAGAGAGTAGCCGTTGTTACCATCTAAAATTTTGAATTTTGACAAAAAAGTGTCCTCTGGTGGGCGGTATCATAAGTTGAATGAACGATCAGCGCTTTGCAGGTCTTATTGTTGCCAAAAAAGCTTCAATGACTGTGATGCGATCAGACTGAATCGGAGTACTGCCCGCAGAAGACTTGGTATCGACTCAGCGATTACTTTAGAAGCAGCTCTAGATATTCACCATAAGTGGACTTAGAGAACAGCTTTGCGCGTTCGGCTAAGGCTTGATCATCGATCCAGCCATTAGCCCAGGCGATTTCGTCAAGGCTTCCGGTTTGCATGCCTTGGCGGTCGGTCAACGTGCGGACGAAATTGCTGGCATCCAGCAGTGACCCATGCGTGCCCGTGTCCAGCCACGCAAAGCCTCGACCCATGGTTTGAACGTCCAACCTCCCCTCGGCCAGGTAGGTTTCGAGTAGAGATGTGATCTCAAGCTCACCGCGCGCGGAGGGTTGGACTTGCCGAGCGCGGGCGGGCGCGTCCGCATCCAGAAAATACAATCCCGTAACTGCATAATGCGACGGTGGTATCTTGGGTTTTTCGATGATTGCGCGTGCTTTGTTTCCATCAAAATCGACCACGCCATAGCGTTCGGGGTCAGCCACGCGATAGGCGAACACTGTACCGCCCTGAACTTGCGCATCTGCAACGCGTAACAGGTCGGGCAGGCCATGGCCGAAAAAGATATTATCACCTAAGATCATCGCGGATGGCGCTCCTGCCAAAAATTCCTCTGCCAGTATGTAGGCTTGCGCCAGGCCATCAGGGGAGGGCTGTGTAATCCAAGTCAGGGACAGGCCATATTGGCTGCCATCGCCTAACAGACGCTGGAACTGATCCTGATCCTGAGGCGTGGTGATGATCGCAATCTCGCGGATATCGGACAGCATCAGAACACTGAGGGGATAAAAGATCATCGGCTTGTCATAGATCGGCAGCAATTGTTTTGAGACGGCCATGGTGATCGGGTAAAGCCGTGTGCCGGATCCACCGGCAAGAATAATACCTTTGCGTTGCATAGCTTATCCTCTCAAATACTAGTCGCTCAGGGCATTCAATTCGGCCAGAACATCGGTCAGGCCGGCTTTCCAATCGGGCTGTGGGATATTAAGTATTTCCATGAGCCGTGAACAATCGAGGCGTGAATTCAGTGGCCTTGTGGCCTGGGTCGGGTAGTCTGCGGTTTGGATATCATTGACCTGAGAAGCCAAACCCGCTTGTGAAACAATTTCACGGGCGAAATCTGCCCAACTGACATCCGGCGCGCCCGCGTAATGAAACACGCCGCCCTCGAATGCGGGGGCTGCCTTGGCGATCGCCAAAAGTGTCTCGGCAATATCAGCGGCAGGCGTTGGCCCCCCGATCTGATCTGCCACGATAGACAGCGTGTCCCGGTTTTCGGCCAACCGAAGGATGGTTTTTACAAAGTTCTTCCCATGCGCAGAAAACACCCAGCTTGTGCGCAGAATGGCGTGCCAGCCTCCGGCCTCGGCAATCCGGCGTTCTCCTTCCAGCTTGGTTCGGCCATATACCCCTAGTGGACTGGTCGAGTCTTTGATCGCGTGCGGGGTTCTGCCTGATCCGTCGAAGACATAGTCGGTTGAGATGTGCAGGAACGGCAGACCGCGCGCTGCCGCGGCGCGTGCCATGGCACCGGGCGCATCGCCGTTGATCAGCTGGGCCAAATCCGGTTCTTTTTCGGCCTCATCAACCGCTGTATAGGCGGCGGCATTGATGATCACGTCTGCATCCGCACGACGAATTATTTCAGCACAAGCGACGGGGTCGGACAGATCGGCCCGGGATCGATCTAACGCTTCGAGTGTGACACCATGCACGCCTGCACGTCTGTGCAGCTCTGACGCCACTTGACCGGTATAGCCGAAGACCAGCGCCTTCATCGCGCAATCCCGAGCCGCTCACCTACGCCGCTTCGGGTATGCAGGGCGTTGAGCCATGCGTCGTTGTCCAGATACCACTGCACGGTCTGCTTAAGGCCAGTTTCGGGTGTGAAGGTGGGGCGCCAGTTCAGCTCTTCCCGAATGCGTTTCGGATCAATGGCATAGCGGCGGTCATGACCGGGGCGGTCAGTGACAAAGGTGATCAGATCGGCATAAGGCGTCTTGCCTGGCTTCAACTGGTCCAAAATTGCACAGATCATCCGGACCAGATCTAGATTGGTCATCTCGTTTTCGCCGCCAATATTGTAGCTTCGACCCAGTTTGCCTTTTTCTAACACCAGCAACAACGCCTTGGCATGATCTTCGACATGCAGCCAATCGCGAATATTGTCACCAGCCCCGTAGATCGGGATCGGTTTGCCGGACAATGCATTCAGGATCACTACCGGGATCAGCTTTTCCGGAAACTGATAGGGGCCGTAATTGTTCGAGCAATTGGTCATAACCACCGGCAGACCGTAGGTTTCGCGCCAGGCGCGGACAAGATGATCCGAGCTTGCCTTCGAGGCAGAATAGGGAGAATTGGGTTGATAGGGGCTGTCTTCGGTGAAAAACCCGGTCTCGCCCAGCGAGCCAAAGACTTCGTCGGTTGAGATATGGTGAAACCGGAAGGTCTCGGGGCGACCTGCATCCATCCAATAGGCGCGGGCCGCTTCCAGCAACACATATGTCCCGGTTACATTGGTGTCGATAAAGGTCGCAGGACCGTCGATTGAGCGGTCGACATGGCTTTCGGCGGCCAGATGCATGATCGCGTCGGGCTGATATTTGCACAGGATCGCAGACATCGCTGAGGCATCCCGAATGTCCGCATGTTCAAACGCGTATTCAGGCGACTCTGATGCGGAAGCGACGTTATCCAGACAGGCCGCGTAGGTGAGGGCGTCGACATTTACGATCGAATGTCCATAGGCAATCGCTCGCCGAACAACGGCAGAGCCGATAAAGCCAGCACCGCCCGTGACCATAATTTTCATTAACCATCCTCAATCGTAAACGGGGACTCTATATCTCGCAAAAATGGGGCTGCTTTATCTTTATCTGATATTTTGGATTCGGCCATGTCGAGGGGCCAATTAATTCCAATATCGGGATCATCCCACCGAAGGGCGCCTTCTGTTTCCGGCGCGTAGGTGTCCGAACATTTGTAGACAATCTCTGTCTCCGGCTCCAACGTCATGAAGCCGTGGGCAAACCCGGCAGGAACCAGCAGCATCCGGCCATTCTCAAAGCTGAGTTCTGCGCCAACCCATAGACCAAAGGTCGGCGACCCTCTGCGGATGTCGACGGCAACATCAAAAAACCGCCCACGCCCGCAGCGAACCAGTTTGGCCTGAGCGCGCGGCGGGGCTTGAAAATGCAGGCCGCGCACCGTGCCTGCGGATCGGGACAGCGAATGATTATCCTGCACGAACACAGTCTCGATGCCATGGTTGACAAAGCTGTCGTGGTTGTAGGTTTCCTCAAAAAAACCGCGGTGATCGCCGAAACGCCGGGGCGTGATCAGTCGGATATCGGGGATATCAAGAAGTTTAATGTCCATTATTCCAAATTTCCCGTTTCACGGTCCTGCGGAGCGCAGCTTTGCAGCGCAGGGATAGTTGTTTGTATAGTCCGGGATTTTGTCAACGACTTAAAGGCGTTGTATCGAATGCTTTGGTACTCGGGAGTCCCGGAGAAAAACGAGGTAACTCTGACAAAATGTCCCGAGTAGCGGCGTCAAGGCGCGCCTTGGCCTGTGCCATTGCGTCGTTCTCGGTGCTCTCGATGGGCGTGATCAGGCGGATTAGGGCGCTGTCGTTACGCCCGTTGATAATCTTGCCTTTCAGAAGTTGCAGTTTCGCCCAAAATCCCGATGCGGTGCGCTGCCCCTGTTGTTCGAACCAGAAATAGACAAGCATGCGGGTCTGGCCCTGCTGGATGATCGCCTTATTCAACGTAAAGGCCTGATCCCCTGCAACCGGCGCATCAATCTGTTCCAATTGGGCAATTTCCCAACCTCCACCCGGCAGACAGACTTCTGGGGAATGAACACCCCCCTGGTTCTGATCCGCGTACCACGCCATGAACAGATCGACCTGTTGCAGATCTCCTGGTCGTTGCAACTCTGCCGAATAATAGTCATCGGCGGCGAGGATCTGCGCGACCGTTGGATCGAGCACCCGGGCCGGGCCGCTTTGCCAGTCGCCGATGCGGGTCGGAAACAGGGCAAATGGGTCGCGTACAATCGGGATGGTTGTGTCGCGCGTAGGGATGGCTGACCACAGGATCGCTACTATCATAGCCAGGATGGTGCATCCAATCAGGGCGCCCGAGGGCTGAATGTGTCGTATCCGGGCTGCCTGCTGTAACAGCCCGCTTGTGTCCAGATCCAGCGCCTCGACCAAACCCATCTTGTCACGCCGCAGAAACAGCATCAGCCACGCCAGTGCGAACAGCAACAGGATGCAGGCGACGAAGATCACCCAGCCTTCGAAGAAATGAGAAATCCCTTCGACATACTCCATGCCATACGTGTTTACGACCAGCCCGGCCAAGGCGATGCGGGCCGAGTTCATGAAAACCGCGATCGGTGCGGCGGCCAGCAAAAGAACGGCCTTGTGCCAGGTTGGGCCTCGATACAGTACCGCAAAGATGTAAGAAAAACTTAGGATCGGAAACAGATAACGCAGGCCGGAACAGGCCTCGGCCACGTGCAGCTTGTAGACCCCGAGATCGATGATGTTGCCCTGCAGAAACACTGGCACCTGCAAAAACCGCAGAAAATAAACTCCGAGTTCCGACGAAACCCCCTGCAAATATGTTGAAACCCCGTAATAAAGGCCGACGGGCAGAGGCAGCATATAAATCAGATGCAAGACCGGCGGCCAGAAGTTACGCCCGCGCTGCCATCCAAAGCTGATCAGCAATATGGCTCCGACCCAAAGGATCATTGCATAGGCGACAATATCGCCGATCTGGATCAGCTTTCCTGCAATTGCCAGGCATAGGGAAAAAGCAAACAGGATCACACCCGGTTTGCGGTCGGGCAGCGGACCGGTGATGACCGGCACCGTTTTGAGTTGCCTCAGAAACAGCAGCGCAGACAATAGCGGGATGAGCGGTCCATGGCTGTATTCAGGCAGGCTCCAGGCCTCGAACAGTTCATTGATGCCGTCCTGAAACAGAATGAATGAGGCAATCGTCATCACGATCAGCCAGAACATACCCCAGCCCGACAGGGACGAAAGGCCCGTGTTGATGCCGTTGGTTGATTGGGGAACCGTTATTTTCTCCAAAGCTCGGGAGCCTCTGTGATGAAACAAACAACTAATTAAACCTGCGGGCGCAGTGTAGCGAAAACAGCTGAAAAAGCCATGTGCTTTTGTCTGACGGCGCTCACCTTATGGTGAGCTTTGGTGCTGGAGATTTTCCAGATGAGCAAATATCTAGAAAGCTTGTTCTGACTATCGCCGGATCAGTTTTAAGGTGAATACCGCCCCAACGCGGCAGCCAGTGTTTGTTGCAGGATCTTCAACTTGCCGGAAAACCCCGCGATCTTGGTGGGGGTTTTGCCACTCTTGGGATAGCTGCGTGACACCGGAACTTCGGTGACACGCAGCCCAAGCTGCCCGGCGCGCACACTGAGATAGAACAATAGCTCATAAGCGTTGAACACGTCACGGAACGGCTGCACGGCAAGATTGAGAAGATAACTTGCAGAATAGGCGCGATAGCCGTTTGTTGTGTCTGTCAGCTTCGAGCCCGATGCCAGACTCAGCATCGGCGCGTGGATCATGCGGTTTGCCACCGTACGTTCGAGCGGCGTGTTTTTGTGGGTGCCATCCGGATGATAGCGCGAGCCCTGAACATAGTCATAGCCTTCCGACAATTTCTGCAAAAACAGAGGAACGGCATCCATGCCATCTTTCCCGTTACCATCCACAGTCACGATGCCTTGGTACCCTTGCTTCAATGCCCAAGCATAAGCCATGCGAAGTTGAGCACTGAGTTTTCCGGGCCCGGTTTTGGTCAATCGTGCGCGCACACCGACGTCGCGCAGGAAATCCTCTTCCAGCGAGCCGTCGGTCGATCCTCCATCGGCTATAATGATGTCAATTGGGTGGTTCAGCGCGGCAAGATTGCGCAACTGCCCTTGAATCCGCTTGCCCTCGTTCAAGACAGGTATCACCAGCACAGCGTCATGCAGTTTCGGGCCCAACTCTAGGCTATCGAAGTCCGGCACCTGCCAACTCGCATCGTCAACGGCGGCAAGCGATGGCGCAGCGTCCTGATATTCGGTGTCGGTACTTGGGGACATCCGATCATTCTCCAGATGTTGATTGGGGCTGATCGTCGCGTTGAAAAACCCAGTGTTTTGAAAGCAAAAAATTGGCGGTGAAAGACACGCCGACTGCCAGGCACAAGATCACCATAGGCGCTGTCTGTGCAGGAAGCAGGGCGGCCAATACCCAGACCGCTGCAGCTCGAACTGCCATGGTGACGCCAAGCGCCCCCAGATACCGAAGCCGTCGCGAGCCGGAGCCTATTGCCTTTTGCCCGGCAAAGGCCCAAAGATCGAGAACGACAAAGTTAAAGATCGCACCAAAGGCCACACCGATAACGGCGGCGAGTTCAATCGGGACACCAATCGCCAACACACTGCGCGCGGCGGCCAGATCGACGATCAGGCCAAGCGCCACCGTGGCGCCATATCGCAGAAACTCATGCCGTTTCCGTGACATGGCCGTCTCTGTCCGCAAGGATATATCGAAAGTCCGCTCGTTTCAGCGCAACATGCTGGGTGCGTAGATGGGAAAACAGATCATAAATATTGTCGATCTTACCGCCCAGCACAGATGTGACTCGACCACCGCGCGGTTCTTCGTGGACAAGAATTGGGCGTCCGTCGTCAACTTCGTTCTTTACCAGAACCGTTTTGACCTCATAGATCGAATCTCCGCCCGAAATGCCCCCAACGCAAGGCAGATACCGGGACGCGTCCAGAACCATGTGTCTGAGTCGACTTTCAGGCTCAAGCCGGGCGAAAGCGTCGTATGGTGAAACCGGTCTTGATTGATCCGTCCAACTGACATGCGGAGTGTAACGCACATGGGTCAGCGAATACTTTCCTGCCGCTGGATAGGGCATGAGCGAAAAGAACGGCCCATCCATCACCGTGACCGCATAGCCCTGCATCTCGTCGGGCGGATCAACGAGGGCAAGCTCTGTCATTTCGTGTTTAAGACGCGCCTGAGGCAGACCGGATTGACGGAGCACGTGGTTGATCTGGGCATAGGTAACGTTGAATACGTGGTCTGCAAGAATTTCGCTGCCATCCGACAAATGAACGACCGCTGCATGTGCATCTGAGTTGTCGTCGATGGACAAGACCTCGGTCCCAAGCCGCAAATCGAGATTGAGCGCATCCATCCGGGCCGCCAGTTGATTTGCCAGGACAGAGTAGTCAAAGGCAAATTCATTCGCGCGAAAAACCGCCTCGATCCGGTCGTCATCGAACAATGCGGCTTCCTGCCGCGACGCCAACGCAATCGGCGCCTTCATATTCTCGAACATTTTGCGAAATCGATTGGCAGACACTTTCGAACGTTGACGCGCCACGGCATAGAGCATCTGGAAATCAGATACGATCGCATCGGGAAAATCATTGGCGAAACGATGGCACAATTTGCGTGATTTCAACGCAGTCAACATCGAACGCGGGTAATGAAAGCCTGAGTGCAAGCGCGCCTGATTGACCCGCGATGCGCGCGTCATGATCTCGGATCCTGCTTCGACCAGAACGACATCGCGCGTAGTCGAGCGTAAAAACAGGGCCAGGCAACAACCATAGAACCCGCCGCCTATCACCAGATACTTGACTCGACGCGGCGAGGTCACGGTGCACCACCTGCCGAACGCTTATGTACTAATGCGGTTGGCGCGGGGGCTTCTTGCCGATCTTCAAGCTTTTCGGTGCCATCTGTATCGACATTGAGCGCATTCGACACGCTTTCAAACAGATCAACCGAGCTGCGCTCGGCCACCAGATAATCGACTGTACGGCCGCGTATGATCTCCATCGCTTTGCGCAAGGTCACACAAATCGCAAACAGAGCGGCACCCAGGAACGCGAGCATACCCGAAATCGAAAGCGACAGGGTGGTCCAGCCTTCGGCGATATCTGTTTTGGTGAGATATATGACCACCACATAGATCGCAAAAAGCACCGCGCTGACAAACATGAATGCAGAAAACAATGCCACGGCACTCAGCAGTGAAGGTCCCGCTTCGGTCACCATCCGCAGTAGCAGGTCAGACCGGCTGGTTGTGCGCGCCACCCAGGTGGATTCGTGAACTGTTACGGCACCTTTGACGTCGGGTGCGCGCCGAAGCACCGTCAGTGAGTTGTCCCGAGGCGGGAAGCGCAGGGCCAGCACGGGGTTTGCATCGTTGAGCAGGCGATTCAGGGCCGTACGCGGTATTGTGATGGTCTGCATGTCGCGGGTGCTGGCCTGAAATCCGCTGGCACGGCCAAGAATTGCGATGAAAGGTTCGGCCATCACCATGGCCTTGCGCTGACCCAAGACAACAGCGTTGTAGTCCTGTGCTTCGTCGATCATTGCGGGAATATCGAAGCTGTTCACCTCGTTCACCGAGGTGATTACCACAAAGTCTCCGATCGCTTCCGAGGCGGCAATGACCCGGCGTTGACTGTTGTCCAACCCGCGTACCACCGACAGATAGCGTACGTTCGGGACCGTGATCAGCGCCTCTTCCATGGCAGTATCGTAGCCGGTTTCGTTGACGACGAGTATTTCCCAATAGCGGTAGTTGTTCTTTAATATTTCCGCAGTCGCCGCAATATGCGGAACCGCAGTGTCGGGGACGTAGGCGTCTGTGAAGCATACAGATATCAGGATGTCGTCGCGCAGCTTCGGTCCGCTCATGGGTCACCTCCGCTGAGATGACGTGCCGCCGACAGGTTGCTAAGCGCCGCATCCAGACCGGTAAGCCCATCTTCGGGCCGGCGCATCTCGATCGAAACCGCGCGCTGGTATCCAAGTGTGTGTAAGGTGTGCAGCACCAGTGCCGCATCTTCCGGGCTTGCAGGTGCGGGGGCGAGAAACGGTTCGCTGATATGGACATGGCTGAGCGTCGGGCCCGCCGCAGTCAACTGATCCTTGACCCGATCAAATGTGCCGGTCAGCAGCGTCGCACCAACGTCGAAATTCAGCATGATTGCAGCATGATCAGCGCGTTTCACGAAATCAAGCGTTTCATCGGGTGTTATCAGGAAATTGGTGTCATATTCGCCGGGGTTGCACTCCATCGCGATTATTGTGCCCGCAGCTGCGGCGGCGTCAGCAAGCGGTGTCAGAATTTCGATGGCCCTGTCGACAGCAGCGTCCGGTTGCATTTCCGGTGGTCGCTGGCGCTGTTTGGGTGAGCCCATCACAAGATTGGGTATCTCGAGCCGTCCTGCCAAAGTGATTGCGCGTTTCAATCCCCGTTCAAAGGCCATCCGTCCAGTATCTTCGCCTAATAAATCGGCGCCTTCGACTCCGAAAAGCAGAGACTGCATCGAAACGATCTTCAGCCCGAATTCTTCAAGTTCGCCCCGAACTGACGCGATCTGGGCATCAGTTGGCTCGAACGGGTCGTCTGCAGTGTTGAACAGTAGGCCAGGGGCGATCTCTAGCCCAGTAATGCCCTCAGCCTGTAGCCTGGCATAGACGTCGCGGCGATCATCTGCGGTCCAGGCGATATTTGAAACGGCATATTGCATTGCTCAACCTTCCATCGAGGCTGAGAAGAAACTGGTCAGTGCCGCCAGTACGTCATCGCCGGAGCGATTGTATGGACCGTCTTGGCCGAAAAGCCCAGCGTGTTGAGTGCGCATGTCTTCCTGGTGAAGTTTTCCGGCAGTTTCGGGCATGTTCCGTCCGATGAGGGCGCGATGAACTTCGGATGCCATAAGCGGTTCTGGCGCAAGGTGCAGAACATCCAGCCCGGCCTCCAGCGCAAGGTTGATGTCCGAATTCAGTCGCGTCATTTCATAGAACTGATAGGTGGTTTGGCAGTTGTGGAACATGACGGCGTTAATGCCAACGTGATCCGCCTCGGCCGTCAATTCAGCCCGATCCGGCAATGCTGCTAGTGCAGCACGATCGATCACGTACATACCAACTGCATCATCGGCGGAGTAAATTTTACCTAACGTTGGGGTCAATGAGGCCGGGAGCTGGGTTTCCAGCTTTTCATAAGCGGCCGAATTCAGCATGGTGGGCATGGGATTCATCAGGTCGAAGATGAAGTTCTTCATCAAGCCGGGCCCGAACAAGGCTGGTAAGCGAACGATTAGGCATTGCGGGAAATGGGCCTGACAGGCTTGCTCTAGCCTTCTGCGGTTGACGCCATAGGCGACGGTTTCCTGATAATTTGCATTAGTTTCAGTATATCCGCCATCGAAACGGTCCAGTACGGCGATTGTTGAAATCAGCACAAATCTGCGCGCTTGCATCCGTGAAAGCGAGGCGATCAATGCATCAATGCGTTGGGCGTCGCGGTCCGGATACTTGTTGGCCTCAAACATCGAACCGGGCGCGGCAGCGCAATATAGCGTGTCAAATCTCTGGCCTTCGGCGTTTTGCACGGTGCGAGAGTTAAACCTATGCGCATCCGGCAGAGCTCGCGCGAGGGTTGAACCAACAAAGCCAGAGTGTCCCAGAATGCCGATATCGAATTGTAACGCCATGGTCAGATTGTCTCCAATCGGCTTTTTTACTCATTACTTACATCGCGGACGGACCGCAGCGATACACAATAAACCAGAGCCCGGTAAACTTGGACCAGCCAGATGGCTGACCCCTGGGCCCCGTTGACGATGATGCCAGAGCAATCGGACACCGCCAAAAGTGGAGTAAGCCCCGGTTTCGAGTCTGTCAAAGAGAAAGAACCGGCCGGTAACCCCGTTCAGATAGCGCCTTTTCGGAGATTCTACCAAGTTGGCTAAGCAGAAGCTTTAGCCCGGACAACTCTCACACTGTATCGAGCGCTGACTCGTCGAGCGCTCGAGTTCTTCACAATAGCGGCATCAGGTCGCGATTGTTTCCAATGCGCGTCGAAAATTCATTGGCGAATCTGAATAAAATTCAGCTGCTCTGCCCGACATGCAGGCTCCAAATTTGCAGCCATTTCAGTCGATGAGTCTGACCGCAGATGCCAGTGAAGCAACCTTTGCAAATGAATTACGGCACATTACGACGCTTTGCGTGGGTGCGTCATGGTCTGTTCTCGACGCAAAAACCCTTGAAATGCTGAAGCAAACGTTCACTTTGCACATACTCGGGTTGTGCTATGCTGAAGTGCGAGGGAATTCTGAGACAATGACGGGGATTCGGGATTGATATCTTAATACTCATCCCCGCAGGATGACTGGTCTTGTACGCGTTGCCCGAAAAACCGCTTAAGTTGTGGCCTAAATCACATGTGTTTGCTACGAGAGGTGGTAAGTAAATAGTAGCTGTAGTTTAGAGTGTAGCGCTAAAAAGTCTGAATTCCCGAACCACTATGGGGATATCCGAGAGTTCGGATATGTTGGCGCAAGTAAATGAGTACGAGGATTTGAATATTCGTCCCAGCCAAACACCGAGCGACAACTCTAGTTCGCTTGACATCTACTCCGCTCACTTCGGGTTAACCGAGCGGCCTTTTTCCCTGTTACCCGACCCGGAATTCATTTTCTGGTCGAAAGCTCATCTTCAGGCGTACACGATGCTGGAGTACGGCATCCTGACACGAGCGCCGATCACCCTGATTACCGGCGATGTGGGGGCTGGCAAGACAACGCTGTTGCACCATCTTCTGAAAAGCGTCGGGAGTGATGTGAAGATCGGCTTGATCTCAAACGCCCACGGCGATCGTGGCGAGCTGTTGCGCTGGGTCTTAATGGCGTTGGATCAGCCCGCCCCTGCTGATGCTACCTATGTCGACCTCTTTGCCAATTTCCAGGCCCATTTGATTGAGGAATATGCCAAAGGTCACCGGGTGATCCTGATATTTGACGAAGCTCAGAACCTGACATCTGAATCGCTGGAAGAGCTCAGGATGTTCACGAACATCAATTCAAACAAGGATGAATTGTTGCAGTTGGTCCTGGTTGGACAACCCGAGCTACAGGAAATCATCCGTCGCCCAGAAATGCGTCAGTTTGCGCAACGCGTGGCGTCGAGTTTCCACTTGAAGTCAATGGATAAGAAAACAGTGCGCAAATACGTGGCACACAGACTTGATGTAGCAGGGGCCGAACGCAATTTTTTCAGCCCGGCCGCAACCGATCAGATCTACGAGTCCACAAAAGGAGTGCCGCGTTTGGTTAATCAGCTTTGCGATCTGTCGATGGTTTATGCCTTTACGCGAGGCCGCAAAGGCGTCGTGCAGCACACGGTAGAGATGGTCCTCAACGATGGTGCCTTTTTCGCCGCGAGTTTGGATTCGGACAAAAACGGCCTGACATCATGACGAACGATATCCGGTTTTACCTTTCTTTGGTGTGGCGCAGGCTCTATTTCATTATCCCTATCATTGTGTTTTGCACACTTGCTGGCATTTACGCGGCATTTATGCTGCCGCCGGTTTACAAAGCCCAATCTCGGCTGGTTGTGGAATCCGCGCAGATCCCGGGAGATCTTGCCTCAACAACCGTGCAGGCTAGCGTCGTCGAAATTCTGCAGGTTATCCAGCAACGGGTTATGGCAAGGGCCAATTTGCTGGAATTGTCGCGCCGCTTTGGCGTGCATGACGACCAACCAAATTTGACATCGGACGAAATCGTCTGGGATATGGAAGAACGGATTGAGCTTCAGTTACCATTTGATACCCGAAATCAGGCCGCATTTGTGACAGTATCTTTTGCGGCGCCGGATGCCGAGAATTCGGCCCGGGTTACCAACGAACTGGTCACGCAGATCCTGCAAGAGAACGTGGCAATGCGCACAGGTGTTGCGGCGCAAACGCTGGACTTTTTTGTGCAAGAGGTGGCTCGTTTGGATGGTGAAATGGCAGAGCAAAACCGCAAGATTCTTGAATTCAAAGAGGCGCATAAAGATGCCTTGCCGGACAGCCTGACCTATAGCCGTGAACGCCAGTCCTCGTTGCAGGAACGTATATTGCAGTTGGATCGCGAACTGTCGGGTCTGCGCGACCGTCGTTCCCGGCTTGTTGAAGTCTACGAACGGACTGGGCGTTCGGACCTGGCCGGTGAGAGCCTGACGCCGGAACAGCGCCGTCTGCGGCAATTGCAGGACGAGCGGGCCTCGGCTCTTGTAATCTATTCATCTGATCATCCGCGCATTCGGTCGCTGGACGGTCAGATCGCGGCGTTGGAGGCGGCCAATATCCAATTGGGTCTTGGCACTGAAACGGCACCCAATTTCACAGCGTTCGACCTCCAAGTTTCCGATATCGATGGGCAGATCGATTTCATCGAGGCTCAAAAAACCGACATCAATACCGAACTGGAATTACTGGCCCAATCCATCGAGGCCACGCCAACTAATGCGATTGCCCTTGGCACGCTCGAGCGGGACTATGATAATCTGCAATTGCAATACACTCAGGCGACGGCCAGCCTCGCTGAGGCTCGCACCGGCGATCAAATCGAGGCGCAATCTCGCGGCCAGCGCATCACCGTGACAGAACATGCCACTGTACCGACGTTCCCAGCGGAACCTAGTCGCAAAAAAGTTGCAGCCATTGGGATGGCCGCCGGTTTGGCGTTGGCAGGGGGGCTGTTCGTACTACTAGAGGTCCTCAATTCGACGGTACGTAGACCTGTCGATATATCCTCGCGTCTTGGCGAACCTGTTTTTGGAACTGTGCCATATATGTGGACGAGACGCGAGATCGCTATCCGTCGCAGCATGATTGTCGCTGGGCTGTGCCTTCCGATCGTGGGTGCAGTTGCGGCTTTGTATCTCATTCACTTATATTACTTGCCACTTGATCTTGTTATCGAAAAGGTCGCCGAAAAGCTTGGCGCGACATATTTGCTTGATCGGTTGAATTTGGGATAACGGGACACGAAGGTTATGGAACGTATTCAAACTGCCATCCAGAAAGCCCGCGAAGCGCGGAGAGTTTCTGATGCAGATAAAAAGGAGCAGACCTCCGCGCCGACGCCGGTCGAAACACTGCAGCCAGAGGGGTCTCCTGCTTCACTTAAGGAAAAGCTGTGGGCAGACCTGCCCAAGTATAAATTGAATCCGAAGCAGTTGATGCGGGCACGTATTTCCGGCCACGAGGCGACTACAGAATCTGTATCCTTCGATGTGTTGCGCACACGTATGATGCATCAGATGCAAAGCAATAACTGGCGCCGGGTCGCAATCGCATCGCCCGGTTCTGCCTGTGGCAAGACAACTCTGTGTCTGAATCTAGCTTTTAGCTTTGCGCGTCAGCGAAATACCCGGGTGATATTGGTCGATCTCGACCTGCGCCGCCCATCGATTCACAAGTTGCTGCAAACAGGTGAATATCACTTTGCTAAAGCGTTGGAAGGTGAAAGTCAGCCAGAAGATCACATCGTTTGCTATGATGAAAAGTTGGCTTTTGCTCTGAATAGCCACTCGGTCCCGGAGTCAGCCGAGTTGCTTCAGGACAAAGATGCGGCCCATGTCATTGATCGGATGGAAGAGCGGTATCAGCCCGACATCATGTTATTCGATACGCCCCCCATGCTGACCTGCGACGATACATATGCCTTTCTAGATCAGATTGACTGCGTGCTTCTGGTGGCCGCTGCGGAAAATTCTACCGCTGAGGAGCTGGAGAAGTGCAAAGACGAGATTTCGGCACGCTGCAATCTCTTGGGCGTGGTATTGAATAAATGCCGTTATCTCGAAACGCTGGATAAATACGGCTACTGACGATTGTTGTCAGCAGGTGTGGGGGCGCCCGGGCTTGAGCAAGACAATGTCCGCTGGCGCGAGATTCAACGCGTGAAACGCGCCCACAAGGCCTGCCACGACAACTTTGGCAAGATGACCAAACACCGCCCGTAGCGCGTTGCCAAACGAACCGGGTGGCTAACCATGCGCCAGACCCATTCCAAGGCCAGTTTGCGAACCCAGGACGGTGCCCGTGTCTGGCTGCCCGCGATAAAATCAAGCCCAGCCCCAATCGAGACAAAACCGCAGGCTGGTGCAAGCTGCGCCCCGCGGACCGCCAGCATTTCTTGTTTGGGCGCACCAAGGGCCAAGAAGCACAGGCGCGCACCTTCCGTGTGGATTGTTTCAAGATAGGTGGCAACTTCGGGCCCATCGGGATCAAGCCCAAAGGGGGGCGCAATCTTTGTCACGACGCGGAGCCCGGGATTATCCTTTTCCAGTAGGTCCGCTGCGCGATCCAACGTGTCCTGAGTTGCCCCCAGCAGTGCGACGGATATGTCGTGCTCGGCGGCCAGCCGCGCGAGCGGGGCGATAAGGTCTGAGCCGGGCATCAGTTCGATGGATCGTCCCGCCAGACGCGACAGCCACACAATGGGATTGCCGTCAGCGACGACGTGAGTGTGCGCAATATAGGCTGAATGAAACTCGGGCATCTGACGCATCTTCACGATGTGGTCCAGATTCAACGTGGCCAGCGTAAAGCCTTGCCCTTTATCCCAGCAACTGACGATACTTTCAAAAAGTCCTGCTTTTGTTGGCTGACTGACCAGCGACAGAAACTCCGGGCCTTGCGCTGTTTGTTGTGTCGCAATGTCAGTTTCGGAATTCACAAACACTATTCCACTCTTATTGAACCAATGACCTTTGATGGCTCAGCAATGTGTTGTTGTCTATTGTTAGTTGCTGGCTTTTGCTGGAGCGGCCAAAATACGTTTATTGTTCCGGCGGTTTTTACAAAGCGATTCAAAGTTGTCACGCAGTGGGCCCAAAAAACCGGTAGTTGAAAAGCTAGGGCATGTTTCCCGCGTTGGGCAGTGTACTGCTGCCAACTTACATGAAGATTCTATGAAAAAATTAATGAAATTTGGGCGGCGATAGGCGCCAAACGGCCTGTGCGCACGGAAAAATCGGCGTCTTGGGCATAAATTCGGCGAAAAATAGGGCGCGCTCGGCAATGTCCCGCTTGCGTTTATGGCATTCAGTATTTCTGGGTTGTGGGCAATTTGCCCCCTGAGTATGCCATTGTTCAGGGATGGTGAACTAGTACTTCGTTGCGTTTAAACGACCATGATTCCCGGGGGTTACGGACCGCTGGGCACAATAGGACTATGTGTGAGAGATGGCTTGCAGCTGGGCAAAGGCCCCTAAAACAATGACTGCGATTTCGCGGCTATTAGCTATTCCTTATCAAAAGAGTACTCAGAATGGACACAATTCCGCCGTGGATATGTTCATTTGCCAGAGTCCCGCCGCACTTTCGCCTTTGTGTCTCCGTACCCCGTAATCGCCACCACATCAATTGGAGCCAAATTCGGCTTTTGTTGCCTGAACCAAGGATAACGTCATGAGCAGTATCGATATTCGGAATTTCGGGATCCCAACTCAAGGCTTGGGTTTCGTCGCAGAATATTACGTTTTGCCTAATTGGGTTTCCAGCCTGAGTGAAATTGACTTTGACAGATCGCCCGATGCGGTCGAGATCGCAACAGAATTGGATGCGGTGTGGTCCTATGACGCTTTTTGGGATGGGGGACCTCAGGATTCCTTCGCCGCGCGCTACACTGGAAGCCTCAATGTGATTGAGGATGGCGTTTACACCATCCATTTGACGTCGGATGACGGTTCGGCGCTCTATGTTGATGGCGAGTTGGTCATCAACAATGACGGTAACCATGGCGCAAAACTGGTTCCGGTTTCGCTGGAATTGAGCTCGGGTGCTCATGAAATTGAAGTCCGCTACTTTGAAAGTGGCGGTGCGCAAACGCTAAAGCTGGAATGGAGCGGACCCGATACTGATAATGAACTGCAACTGATCGACTCCAGTGTAGTTAACTATTCCTTGCCGGCGGATACCGACGCGGCAAATGAGGGCACCGACAGCGTAGCGGCCAGCGCAGAGGCTGCGCCGGATACTGTAGCCGAGGCGACGACTAATCCCGGTCTTGAAGCTAAGTTCGTCAAGATTAATCGTGGGGATAAGACGTTGGATCAGATCAATTTTGACGCTGACCCGATTGCCGAACAGATCTTGACCGAGGTTAACTATGAAAAGAGCAGAAAAGCGTGGTGGGAAGATGGCCCACGCAGCCGTTTTGCTGCAGAGATAACGGGCCAGCTAAACGTTGAAATGGCGGGCGAGTACACGATTTATCTGGAATCGGATGACGGTTCAGCTTTGTCTCTGGATGGCGTGCAGATCATCGACAATGACGGACGTCACGGGACCACCGAAATCCACGAGACTCTGTTTTTGACCGCGGGATCCCATGATCTTGAGCTTTTGTATTTCGAATACTCAGGTGCACAGACGCTGAGGCTGCTGTGGAGCGGTCCGGATACGGATGGTGCCAAAGTGCCGATTAGTGGCAACAGCTTGAGTCATGGCGAACCTGCCGCTGCCCCCGTTGCGGATCAGGATAACACCGATCAAGGTGGGCATGACGA
>NZ_AEYW01000015.1 GCF_000192475.1 Ruegeria conchae | reverse complement strand
TTCTCAGATCCCTCACATCCGCGCGCAGATCGTCGCGCGCCTCTTCATAGGTTTCTGCATCACGCAGTTCATCCTCAAGCGCACTGAGATCGTCTTCGTAATTCGGGTCTGCAGGATCGAGCGCGGCGATGTCATCAGCGATGTCTTCGCTGCTGCGGCCATCATAGCTCTCGTTCAGATCACGCAGTTCACGGCGCGCCTCATAGAGGTCTCCGCGCAAGTCATAGTAGGTTTCCGCCGCAGCCTGATAGGTCGCGATCTTGCCCACATTGCTGTTGGCTGAGGCATTGCGGAACGCCGGCGCTGCCGCCTTGGACGCATTCAGGTTACGCAGCTTGTCCGAGCCATAGGGATCGGTGATCGCCGCGACAAGCGGATCGCGGTAATAGCGGTAGCGGTCCTTCTTCCGATCGAATATGGCTTGTCGTAGCGCAGTCGATAGTCGGTTTCATCATAGAACGTCTTATCTTCCGAATAGCTGTAGTCATCAGGATCGTAAGGCACCGGCTGGATCGTTGCCCAGTCCTTGTGCCGGTAACCTGGCTGTGGCAG
>NZ_AEYW01000016.1 GCF_000192475.1 Ruegeria conchae | reverse complement strand
GGGTTTGACCTGACGGACCCTGATGGGGTTGCGCGGATTTCGAATACTCTCGCTGATCCGTTCGATCTGATTATCGTTGCATCTGGCGCGCTTGAGATAAACGGGGCTGAACCTGAGAAGTCGATGCGCGCCGTGTCAGCCCGCGCGATGATGGACCAGTTTGCCCTGAATGCTATTGGCCCGGCATTGGTCCTCAAACAGGCTCACAGGCTGTTACCACGTGACCGGAAGGCAGCTTTCGTTGTGTTGTCGGCGCGCGTTGGGTCAATTGAAGACAATCGACTTGGTGGTTGGGTAAGCTATCGTGCATCGAAGGCTGCGGTGAACCAGATCGTGCATACAGCCGCGATTGAGCTGGCGCGCACGCATAAACAAGCTGCGTGTGTCGTGATGCATCCCGGCACTGTTAAGACTGCATTTACGAAGAAATATCTCGGTCGCCACCCTGCAGTCGAGCCCGAAGAGGTGGCGGAAAATTTGCTTGCCGTTATCGCAGGGCTCTCACCAACCGACACGGGCGGATTTTTTGACTGGGCTGGCAAGCGCGTGCCTTGGTAGGGCTTTTTTAGCCGTCACTCGTATCTGCGTTATCCGTATCGGTCTGAGGTTCTGAAGGTTCGGCCTCTGGTTCTGGATCAGATGTCTCAGCAGGGGTATCTGTTTCACGCGCCAGCGTATCATTTTCCCAGATCCCAGATTCAACTTCACCACCGGCGAAACGCATTGTGCCTTCACCGTGACGCTTATTGTTCAGAAAATTGCCTTCGTAGACGTCGCCTGTTTCATAGGTTGCTATGCCAGCACCGTTGATTTTTCCGTCAGACCATTCGCCCGTATAACTGAAACCGCCGGGGCGAGTGAGCGTTCCTAGTCCGTGGCGTTTGCCATCCTTAAACTCGCCTTCATATATAATACCGTCCGGGAACGTGGCTTTGCCTTTCCCTTGCCGGACACCATCGACCCAATCTCCGTCATAACGATAGCCGTTGGCGAAGGTCAGAACTCCTTTGCCATGACTGCGCGCGTTTTTAAACTGCCCCGAATAGACAGTTCCATTTGGATAGGTCGCTGTTCCGGTGCCTTCAAATACGCCTGCAACCCAGTCGCCGTCATATACAGTGCCGTTCGGATAGGTCGTCCTCCCTTTGCCGTGCTGCAGGTCATCCAGAAAGTCACCGACATAAACGGAACCATCCGCATAGGTTACCTCGCCCAATCCCGCGATCTGACCATCTGACCATTCGCCGGTATAGCGAAAGCCGTCAGTGCCGGTAAATGTGCCTTGTCCCTGACGCAGGTCGTCGGCGAAATTACCTTCATAGACCGCGCCACTGGCGTACGTGACTTTGCCTTCGCCCTGACGTCGCCCATTGATCAGCGCGCCTTCGTAGACGTCACCATTGGGGTGTGTGAGCCGACCGGTTCCGGTCATATTGTCATCAAGCCAGTCACCGGTATAGGTCAATCCGCCAGTCAGATTCAGAGTGCCCGTACCAGCACGTTTCCCGGCTTTGACATCGCCATCATAAGTGCTGCCGTCAGCGTAGGTGATCTTGGCCTTGCCTTCTTTTTGGCCGTCCAGCCAATCACCATCGTAGATATATCCGTCGGCACTGGTCAGCACGCCCTGACCGTGGCGCTTAGCTTCCTTGAACGTGCCCTCGTACCGCATGCCATTGGTGTACTCGGCAATACCGTCGCCATTGATCGCACCTTTGGACCATTCACCTTCATAGGTTTGCCCGTCGGCGTAAACGATCTTTCCGAGTCCTTCAGGTTGGCCTTTTACGAAATCGCCTTCGTAGACCGAACCATTGGCGTATCGTGCCGTACCCTTACCCTGAATCTCTCCTTCGACCCACTCACCGGAATATTCGAACCCGCTGGGCAGCCGATAAGTGCCTGTGCCGTGTCGCAGGCCGTTCTCGAATGTGCCTTCGTAAACACCCCCGACGTCGTCGTCGGCTATGATGATCTGATCATTTTGCTGGGCCGCTGCAATTTGCGTCAGCATGGCGAATGTAGCAGCGGTAAGGGATGTGCGGATCGCGTTCATATTTGTACCTGCCTGCGGTTCTTATGAGATGTTGGCGCAAAACTAGGATACCGCAGGGGGCAGAGCAACGGGTTTTGCCGCATTTGCCTTTCACTCGCGCTGTGATCTGCTAAATCCCTGAGGGACTGACGAGGGCAAGAGGGCAAAATGGCCGACCGTTTCCGCATCACTCTGGCGCAACTGAACCCAACCGTTGGGGATATCGAAGGGAATGCCGCAAAGGCTGCTGCGGCTTGGCAGCAAGGGCGCGCGGCGCAGGCTGATTTGGTGGCGCTGCCTGAGATGTTCATCACCGGTTACAATACTCAGGACCTGGTGATGAAGCCTGTGTTTCATCGTGCGGCGATGCAAGCTGTGCAGGCGCTGGCGGAAGACTGCGCCGAGGGCCCTGCGCTGGCAATCGGAGGTCCTTGGGTCGAGGAAGACAAGCTTTATAACGCGTATCTGGTCCTCAAAGGTGGGAAGATCGTAAGCAAGGTTCTCAAGCATCACTTGCCAAATGAAACCGTCTTTGACGAGGTTCGGCTCTATGACGCAGGTCCAATGGGTGGGCCCTATGCGGTCGGTAACGTCCGGGTGGGGAGTCCGATTTGCGAGGATGGCTGGCACGAGGATGTCGCCGAAACGCTCGAGGAAACCGGGGCTGAGTTCCTGTTAATCCCCAATGGGTCGCCCTATTTCCGAGACAAATACGACATCCGGCTGAACCATATGGTGGCGCGTACGGTCGAGACAGGCTTGCCAGTGATCTATCTGAACATGGTCGGCGGGCAGGATGATCAGGTTTTTGATGGTGCCACTTTTGGTCTGAACCCCGGCGGAGAGCTTGCATTCCGTATGCCGGTCTTTGATGAAGCGGTGCAAAACATCGATCTGATGCGCACCGACGACGGCTGGCGAATCGATCTTGCAGAGGTGGTGCCGCAGCCAGATGCATGGGAGCAGGACTATCGCGCTATGGTGCAGTCCTTGCGCGACTACATGGCTAAAACCGGCTTTAAAAAGGCGGTGCTTGGCTTGTCGGGGGGTGTTGACTCAGCATTGGTTGCGACGATTGCGGTAGATGCCATCGGGGCGAATAATGTGCGCTGCGTTATGTTGCCATCAGAATATACCAGCCAAAGCTCTCTGGATGATGCCGAAGCCGTCGCCAAGGCGCTGGGTGTTCACTATGATTTCGTGCCGATTTCCGAAGGCCGGACCGCGGTGACCAACACGCTTGCGCCGCTGTTTGCCGGGCGCGATGAGGATTTGACCGAAGAAAACGTTCAGTCGCGCCTGCGTGGTTTGCTGTTGATGGCGATCTCGAACAAGTTTGGCGAGATGCTGCTGACGACCGGCAACAAGTCCGAGGTCGCGGTAGGATATGCTACTATTTATGGCGACATGAACGGGGGCTACAATCCGATCAAGGACCTGTACAAAACCCGCGTGTTTGAGACCTGTCGCTGGCGCAATGCCAATCACCGCGATTGGATGATGGGCCCCGAAGGAGAGGTCATCCGTCCCTCGGTCATCGATAAGCCACCGAGCGCTGAATTGCGTGAAGATCAGAAAGACAGCGACAGCCTGCCGGATTACCCAGTTCTGGACGCCATTCTTGATATATTGGTGGATCAGGATGGCTCGATAGCCGATTGCGTAGCGGCGGGTTTTGACGAAGGCGACGCGCGGCGCGTTGAGCACCTGATTTACATCAGTGAGTACAAGCGCTTCCAGTCCGCGCCGGGCACCCGGCTGACCCCGCGGGCCTTCTGGTTGGATCGTCGTTACCCGATTGTAAATCGCTGGCGCGATCAGAATTAAGACCCGGATCAGTTTCTATCGCTATGATTGTTTCCAATTCGTCGGCAGTTGGCTTCGGCCATCATAATTGTCCATATATAATAACTGGTTGTGGAGGTCTTGCGCACGTTCGGCTTGTAATTGGGTCCTTTTTTTGCCACATTTATGTCAGAGGTTCGCCTTGTATGAGGCGAATGTGACGTAATCCGGTATGCCGCTCTGCTATTTCAGAAACTGCGACCGTGATTGTTGATCTGAGTTGGGGCATCTGTGTTTTTGGGTGTCGGTAAAGGTGATGGTGGTCAAATGACGAATGGATATGACAAATCGCTTCATGCTCCATTGCAATGGAAAACAATGGAGTCTGAGCCGCGCAAGCTGGATGAAGAAACGCTTGATGCTTCGATCGCAGAAATTCTGAACAAAGAGGATCTTGCGCCGCCGCCGGTTATAGACAATGAGCCGACGCGACCGGAATTTCCATCCTTGAAGTCGCAAGAAGTTCTTGCTGCAAAGCCTGATACTGGCCGCAAATCTTTTCTACGCCAAACATGGGCGCAACTGTCCGGCGCTGCCTGATTTAGAACAACCAGCGCTGCGTGGTGCGTAATGGGCTGGCTGATAGGCAACAGGTTGTTGCATTCAGTTGACCTACCTCCGTTTCTCATTGCCAGAATACGCGTTCTCGGGCTGGATACCGCTTCGATAAACAACTTCCGAGCGGTTGATGCCAGGTCCTTCTCCGACTCCCGTCGAATCTGATATTACCCTTCCTAAATCTGTGGATGTCGTCGTTATCGGCGGCGGAATAATTGGTGTCTCGACCGCTTTGGAACTGGCTGAGCGTGGCATCTCCGTACTGCTATGCGAAAAGGGCCGGATCGCCGGTGAACAGAGTTCGCGCAACTGGGGTTGGGTCCGGCTTGGGATGCGCGACCCACGCGAGATCCCATTGATGCAGGAAGCTCTGCGCATCTGGCGTGGGTTGGATGAACGCCTAGGGCGGAGCACGGGCTATGTTCAGTCGGGGATCGTATTTGGCGCATCAGGCACGCGCGACGTTGGTAACCTGACGCGGTGGTTGGAGCATGTTGAAGGGCAGCAGACGGGTGCCCGTATGGTATCGCACACTGAGTTGGCCTCACTATTTCCAAACTCCACCATGAAACCGCAGTCTGGGCTCTATATGCCGCAAGATGGACGGGCTGAGCCGCAATGGGCGGCCCCCGCCATGGCCGAGGCGGCCCGCAATTGTGGAGCCGCGATCATGACACAATGCGCAGTGCGCAGCGTCGATCTCGAGGCAGGTCGGATTGCAGGTGTCTTCACCGAACGTGGGCGAGTTCGTTGCAGTCAGGTGGTGTTGGCGGGTGGGGCATGGTCGCGTCTTTTTGCGGGGAACGCAGGTATCGCTCTGCCCCAACTCAAGGTGTTGAATACAGTCATGCGGACCTCACCGGTAGAATCCGGGCCGGAGGTATCGCTTTGGAGTGATGATTTCGCCATTCGCAAACGCGCGGATGGGGGCTACACGATAGCGTCGGGGCACGAGAACACCGTGGATATCGTCCCTGACAGTTTTCGACTCGGCCTTCGGTTCTTGCCGGCGTTTCGGCAAGAGTGGCGTTCCTTGCGGTTTCGCTTGTCGCAACGCTGGATTGTCGAGGCGAAAGAAGACAGAACTTGGCTGCCCACTGACGTGACGCCGTTTGAGCACTGCCGGGTGCTGGATCCCGAGCCCTCTCGAAAAGTGTTGCGACAGGCCTGGTCCAACGCTCGCAAAGCGATGCCAGTACTTGAGGAGGCAGAGATCGTCCAAAGCTGGGCCGGGCTGATCGATGTGACCCCGGATGCGATTCCAGTTATCTCAAAAGTAGACGAATTCCCGGGTTTGCATATCGCAACCGGGTTTTCCGGCCATGGTTTTGGGATTGGGCCAGGCGCAGGTCGGCTGATGGCGGATATTGTCACCGATAGCACGCCCTGCGTCGATCCAGCCGCCTTTCGCCTGTCCCGTTTCACGGATGGTTCAAAAGTACGGCCAGATCCTGGTTATTAGGCCCTAGCCCATCATTTGATAGCTGACTGGTACGAACCGGAACCCCTCGCCGCGTGTTTCAACGTACCCGGCAGCTGGGAAAGGCATGTGATAGCCGATCATGGGTATTTTATCTGCGGCCAGCATACCCAGCACATTCCGACGCGACGCGGTAGCCGCGGCAGCGTCCATATCGAAGCTAAAGGGCCATTCGGGGCGCGCAAATGACCAGACGTAGTGATTTGCCAGATCGGCCGTCAGAACCAATCGTTGTCCATTGCTTTCCAGATGATAAACCGTGTGACCAGGCGTATGTCCGTGAGCCGCCATGGCTGTTATCCCCGAAGTGACCTCTCCACCATCGTCAAGGAACGTCATCTTTTCGGCTTGGGGTGTGACCTTCGCTGCAACCATATCTCCGACGCGGTTGCCCGCATCCATCGCAGACCAGAAGTTATATTCCGGCGCGGCGGTTACAAATCGGGCGTTCGCAAATGTCGGAGAGTCATTCGTTGTCATGCCCCCGATATGGTCGGGGTGCATGTGCGTGATTACGACCACATCAATTTGGTCAGGTGAGACTCCTACGTCAGCCAGCGCGGCTTGGATACCGCCTTGACCCAAGCCTGTGTCGAACAACACCAGCTCAGAGCCGGTATGGACCAGTGTCGGAGTAAAGAAGAATTGCGCAATATCAGTTGGAATGAAATTTTCCGCAGAGACTGCTGCAAATTCGTCGTCAGAAACTTCAGCTGCGAATAGTGCCTTTGGCTCATCACGTGGCACGCTGCCGTCGAGCAGGGTGGTAACAGTGAAATCGCCTACCTGGAATGATTTTGCGATGGTCGAATTTGCTTTGCTCGGCTCACCAGCTGCGAAAGCCGGCACCGCGGCAGAGGCAAAGGGCAATGCGGCAGCTGCACTCAGAGCAGCCCTGCGAGTCAATTTGATCGTCATATCTAAGTCTCCCTGTCAGAACGCCAGTAGTAGAAATAGGTCAGAGCGTTTCTCTTGCCAGTTATAGACCCAATACATGGGCTGCATGGATGAACATTACGTGTTAATTTTTGTTCATGCCGCGATCTGAGAACAAAACAGTGCCCACCGGGCAAAATATTGCTGAATTTCTGGCGACCGTTCAGCCGCTGCGTAAGGCGGACGAGGCGCAAGTGCTGGACAGGCTCTTTCAGGATACCACCGGGTTTGCCCCAGTGATGTGGGGTCCGTCGATCATTGGCTATGGCCGATATCACTATCGCTATGCTTCCGGGCGGGAAGGCGATTTTTTGGCGACCGGGTTCTCTCCGCGCAAGGCTGCGCATTCCATCTACATCATGCCGGGTTATGCTGATTTCGGAAATATCCTGTCTCGACTGGGTAAACACAAGCTGGGGAAATCCTGCCTCTACGTGAACAAGTTGTCAGACATCGATCTCGACGTGCTTCGTGAGCTCATCAAGGCTGGGCTCGAACATCTGGATGGTATGTGGCCGGTAGAGCCGACCTGAAAGCCTCTTCTGGACAAAAACGCGCCCATGTGACATGAGCCGCGCCAACAGGAGACTTCCATGACCACGACCCGTTTCGCCCCGTCGCCCACCGGTTACATCCATGTGGGCAACCTGCGCACCGCCCTGATGAATTATCTGATCGCCCGCAAAGCAGGCGGTACGTTCATCCTGCGTATCGATGACACCGATCCCGAGCGGTCGAAGGAAGAATATGTCGATGCGATCAAACAAGATCTGGAGTGGCTTGGCCTGCATTGGGACCGGGTCGAGCGTCAGTCGGAACGGCTGGACCGTTATGCCGAGGCTGCGGACAAGCTGCGCGCGATGGGTCGGCTCTATGAGGCGTTTGAAACGCCAACCGAACTTGACCTCAAGCGCAAGAAACAACTGAACATGGGCAAGCCGCCGGTCTACGACCGTGCCGCGCTGAACCTCAGCGACGCCGAGAAAGAGGCGCTGCGCGCCGAGCGCGGCAATGGCGTCTGGCGGTTCAAACTGAACCACGAGCGTATCGAATGGAACGATGGCATTTTGGGCGACATCTCGATCGATGCCGCCTCGGTATCCGACCCGGTGTTGATCCGGGGTGACGGTCAGGTTCTCTATACGATTGCGTCCGTGGTCGATGATACCGAGATGGGCGTGACCGACGTGGTGCGTGGTTCGGACCATGTCACCAACACGGCGACGCAGATTCAGATCATCGAAGCGTTGGGCGGCACTTGCCCACGCTTTGCGCATCACTCTCTGTTGACAGGCCCGCAGGGCGAGGCCCTGTCTAAACGTCTGGGCACACTGGCCTTGCGTGATCTGCGAGAGCAGGGCGTCCAACCAATGGCCCTTCTGAGCCTGATGGCGCGTCTGGGTTCCTCTGATCCGGTTGAGCTGCGTGCTGAGATGTCCGAGCTGATCGACGGGTTCGACATCAACCGTTTTGGCGCGGCACCGACCAAGTTCGATGTGCAAGATCTGTTCCCGCTGACGGCGAAGCACCTGCAATCGCTGCCTCTGGCCGAAGTTGCGGATGCCGTTGCCGAGGCGGGTGTTCCGGATGAACTGGCAGAACCTTTCTGGACCATGGCGCGTGAAAACATCACCACCTTGAGCGATCTCAAAGGCTGGTGGGATCTTTGCCGCGATGGGGCAGAACCTCTGATCGCAGATGAAGATCGTGAATTCATAGCAGAGGCGGTGGCCCTGCTGCCCGAAGGTCCGTTCGACGCGGATACCTGGGGGAATTGGACCAAGGCGGTGAAAGAGGCCACGGGCCGTAAGGGCAAAGGCCTGTTCATGCCGCTGCGCAAAGCGCTGACCGGAATGGAGCGCGGGCCAGAGATGGCGACCTTGCTGCCGCTGCTTCAGGTGATTCGCGCGCGCGGGTAATCCGCAGAGAGTATCTTAAAACACGAAGGAGGCAGGCAGTTCGCCTGCCTTTCTTTGTTCTCCGGTCTGCAATACGCGGGCCGATACGCGCTGCAGACGGTCGTCCACGAATTCCGTCTCGGTGGGCTTTAGTTGCTGATGACGCGGATATCGCGGTTCGGCACGATCATTCAAAATCGGCGCGTCCCAGCCATCGGTTGTGGCAAAGAAGCGATCAGCGCCGTCTGATCCAAATGCCCTCAGGTACCCCTGCACCACGACATCGATATAGCTCAGCAGCAGCGGATGGTGGTTGCTGGGCGCTGTATGGCGGTCATGGGGCACGGCGTAGACGGCGATTTCTGCCTCTTGCGTCAGCGTATGGGTGACTGATCGCGTGGCAGGCACGCGTTCATAGGCCCATTCCCGCTCATCCAGCGCGACCCAGTCGTTTTTGGGCACGTGAGCGATCATGCCGTCGATCTCGGATGCGGGATCCGGCACAGCGGTCAGAAAGGCGACCGGGCGCAGATCGGTGTGCCGCCACGCCCTCCGCCAGCCCTTCAGACGCGCCGGGCGCGGGTCGGGAAAATCGTGCGTCGACAGGTTCACGAGGCTGCCATAGCCGAAGAAATAGGGGTCTGCCATGCGGGTCGTGTCCTTCTTTGACGATTGATGTATGTCAAACAGTCTTTTTACAGAACATGCAATAAGGCTTCATCTTGAGATTCGGGAGGCCCTCATGCGGATTACCAAACGGACGAATATCGCGGTGCGCGTATTGATGTATTGTGCCGCGCATCAGGATCGGCTGGTTACTAAGGCTGAAATTGCAGAAGTCTGCAACATCTCCGAGAACCATCTGGCGCAGGTGATCAACCAGCTTAGCCAGTTGGATTATCTCAGTACCCAACGTGGCCGCAATGGCGGCATGACGCTGGCCCGCTCGGCAGATCAGATCCGGGTCGGGTCTGTGTTCCGCCATGTTGAAGGTGGATTGCCGATTGCCGAGTGTTTTGCGGATGCAGACAATACATGCCCGCTGACCGATGCCTGCCGCTTGCGATTGGCGCTGCAGGATGCGGCTGAGGTGTTTTATGCGTCCTTAGACGAAATCACGCTTGATGCGTTGGTTTGTGACAACGACCAGTTGCTGAAGATACTACAGCCCGTCGCGTGCGTGCGTTGAACTTAGTCACTGGCGCGAAGAATGCGCGCCGGACGCACTGAAAGCGGGCGCAGCGCAAAGAGCATCCCCGCGCCAAGCGTTACCGCGACGCCCGCGATAACGATCCCGAGCGCGGATGACCAGATAATCGCGAAATCTGTGTCGAAGATATATGTGGCCACGGCCCAGCCGCCCAAAATACCGGTCAACAGGGCGACACATCCGGCAGCGGCCCCCAACAGAATAGCTCGCAAGGCAAAACTGCGCAGGATGCGGCCCCGGTCCGCGCCCAGAGTTTTGAGGATCGCCGCTTCATATCTGCGCGCTGGCTCTCCTGCGGCGGCAGCACCGATCAACACCAGAAAACCGGTCAGCAGGGACACGCCTGCGCCATACGAGGTAGCTGCTGCCAGGCCCGCCAGCAAACCAGAGACCCGGTCGATGGCATCGCGGACGCGGACCGCCGTGATGTTGGGATATTGCCCCGCCAGATCGCGCAGGATGGCGGCTTCGGCCTGCTCTTCGGCATAAACCGTTGCGATGAAGCTATGCGGCGCGCCCGCCAGCGCGGAGGGATTCATCGACATGACAAATCCCATTCCAGCGGTCGAAAAATCAACTTCGCGTAATGAGGTCAGTTCAGCAGTGATATCGCGGCCAAGGATATTGACCGTGAGTTCATCCCCAAGTTTAAGCCCCATCTCAGCAGCCTCCTCGGCGGCAAAGCTGACTTGTGGAGGGCCGCTGTAATCCTCGGGCCACCACACTCCGTCGGTCACGCGGGCATTCTGCGGCGGCTGGGCGGAATAGGTCACGCCCCGGTCGCCGTCCAGAACCCAGTGATCGCCTGCAATCTCTCGCGCGGGTTGTCCATTGATCTTGGTAATGATCCCGCGCAGCATTGGAGCGCTTTCTACCCGACTGACGGCGGGGTCAGTGTCGAGACGTTCGCTGAACCCGGGCATTTGATCCTTCTGGATATCGACGAAGAAATATGAGGGTGCCACTTCTGGCAGGTTGCCCGAGATCGCATTGCGTAGGGTCCCGTCGATTTGTCCCACAGCTGCAAGGACCGACAGGCCGAGCCCAAGGGACAGAACCACCGACGCTGCCCCTTCGCGAGGGTCGGAAATGGCGGACAAGGCCCACCGCAGGGCAGGGCGGCCTCTGGCCCAAGGGGCGCCCGCGCGGGCCAATTTGCGAATGGCAAAGGCAGAAAGAGCCAGCAAAGTAAGCGCCCCGGCCAACCCTGCGCTGGTCCAGAGGGTCAATCGGGTTGAACCACTGAACCATGCAGCGGCTCCGATCAGTGCGGCCAAGCCAATAGCGGTCGCGACGACATAGATCAGGCGCGGGAAACTGCGCGCCGAGGAAAGCGCATCCCGGAACAATGTTGCCGCGCGCACCTCTTCCGTTCTGGCCAAAGGCCACAGTGTGAACAGGAACGCGGTCAACACGCCATAAAGCGCGGCCTCGAACAGTGGCTGCGGATAAAGTGAGAAGACTGCGGGGATTGGCAACTGCGTTTCGATTAAGGGGGCCAGCAGCAGCGGCAGCACCCCGCCCAGAACCAAACCCATGATAATACCGATGCCCGACAGAACGGCGATCTGAATCATATAGGTCTGAAAGATTGTCGCCCGATCAGCGCCCAATGTGCGCAATGTTGCAATGGTTTCCGTCTTTTGGGAAAGATAGGCTCGCACGGCAGCAGACACCCCGATCCCGCCAACGGCCAATCCCGACAGGCCCACCAGAACCAGAAACGCGCTGAGGCGGCCTACGAATTCAGATATTCCCGGCGCACCGTTGCGAGCGTCGGTCCAGCGCATGCCGGTCCCCTCGAAGGCCTGCTTCGCTTCCAACGACAGCGCATCCAATTCGGCAGCCTGAGGCAGGTCCAACCTGTACTTAGTTGAAAACAAAGTGCCCGGCGCCAACAGGCCCGAAGACTGCAGATCTTTTGTCCGGACCAATGTGCGCGGCCCAAGCGAGAACCCATCAGCCGCGCCGTCAGGTTCGTGCTCTAACGAGGCCATCAGAACAAATCTCTGCGTGCCAAGTTCAAACTGCTCGCCAACCATCAGGTTTAGGCGGTCAATCAGAGAGGGGGCCATGACTGCACCAGGCAGCCCATCGGCACCTGCAAAGGCATCGGTCAGAGTAAGTTCAGGTTCAAGGATCGCCGAACCTAACAGCGGATATGCGTCATCCACAGCCTTAACCTGCGTCAGCCCACGTTGCGTGTTCGTCCCGTTTCCCGTTACGGCCATAGACCGAAAATCAACAACCTCTGAAACCGCATGTGCGGTTTTTTCCATCCACGCGCGTTCCTGATCATTGGCAAAGCGATAGGTGAATTCCAGTTGCGCATCCCCGCCCAGTAGCGATGCGCCCTCTTGCTGAAGGCCGGTCTGGATTGCTTGGCGGACCATGCCGACCGCGGCAATCGCTGCAACGCCCAAGGCCAGACACGCCAGAAACACCCGAAATCCACGCAGCCCACCGCGGAGTTCGCGCCGTGCCAGTCTTCCTGCCAGGCGCAGGCTCATTCGGCTGCTTCGCGCAGCGACTCTTCAGCGATGCGTCCATCCCGCAACCGCACGACGCGGTCGCATTTCTGCGCCAGCGTGTGGCTATGCGTGACCAGAACCAGGGTGGCACCATGCCGGTCGCGTAGACCGAACAACAGATCTATGATCGCCGCACCGTTGGCTTCGTCCAGATTTCCTGTGGGTTCGTCTGCCAGCAAAATCTTAGGGCGTGGGGCCGACGCGCGGGCCAACGCCACACGCTGCTGCTCTCCACCTGACAATTGCGCCGGGTAGTGATCGCTTCGAAGTGACAGCCCCACAGCCTCTAGCTCGGCCTCAGCGCGCTTGAAAGCATCCTTATGCCCTGCAAGTTCGAGCGGGGTGGCGACGTTCTCAAGCGCGGTCATCGTCGGGATCAGGTGAAAATTCTGAAACACCACACCCATTGATTCACGACGAAACCGGGCAAGTGCATCCTCACTCATTTCCGTCAGATCATGGCCCAATACCGTGACGTGGCCGTCGGTGGCTTGTTCCAACCCACCCATCAGCATTAGCAGTGAGGATTTTCCTGAGCCGGACGGACCGACCAACCCCAGCGTCTCGCCCTGTTTCACAGACAGAGAGATGTCGTGCAGAATATCCACCCTTCCGGCATTGCCATCCAGCGATAATGCGGCATCTTGGAGCGTAAGAACAGGTGTCGTCATCGATCAGGCCATCAAGAGAGGTACAGTCCATTGGGATATGGCGTGAAACAGAAGCTACACAAGGGTTTGATCTCAGGCGCGTTCATCTGTTGCGGAATTGCAGCGATGGCAGAGCCAGTTGTGATTGCTGCGCTCGGAGATTCCCTAACACAAGGATATGGGCTGCCAGAACAAGACGGGTTCGTGCCGCAACTGCAGCGTTGGCTTCAGGAAGAAGGTGCGGAGGTTCGGTTGATCAATGCCGGTGTTTCCGGAGATACGACCGCAGGGGGCGCTGCCCGCGTTGTCTGGACCCTGACACCAGAGGTCGACGGCATGATTGTTGCACTTGGCGGCAATGATCTGTTGCGTGGCATCGATCCGAGCGTTTCCCGATCAAACCTCGAGGCAATACTGCGTGCTGCAGAGACCGCGGATGTCGAGGTGCTAATGGTTGGAATGCAGGCGCCTGGTAATTACGGAGCCGATTACAAGCAGAGTTTCGACGCCATGTATCCAGAGCTGGCAGAGCAATATGATTCACTTTATGCGGAAAGCTTTTTTGACGGGCTCACAACCGAAGGCGATCCGGCGGCCGCGCGCCAGTTCATGCAATCTGATGGTATCCATCCAAGTGCCCAAGGCGTTGCGCTGATCGTTGACACGCTGGGACCCTTTGTCTTGGCGCTTGCGGAGCGCATTGGCGAATAGGAGGACGCGATGCCCGGCCGGTTTTTCCTCACACGACCAATTGGCGAGATCGCTCTGTTTTTGAATGTGGAAGACAGTCTTGGGCCTCAGCCAGCACGCAAAAACATTCAACCGGGTCAAGAAGTGGTCGTACTGACTGGTGATGGGTTAAAGACCATGCGATGGGGGATTATCCCGGTCGGCAGGGTCAATGCGCGTGGACGACCGGTGATGGAGACCATCGTAAACGCGCGCTCCGAGACGGTTTTTGACAAGAGCGCCTTCGAAGGGGTCGGTCGCGCCATAATCCCGGTGGATGGCTGGTACGAATGGACCGGTGAGAAGCGACGCAAAACGGCCTGCCGGATTGCCGCCAAAGACGGGGCTCCACTGCTTTTTGCTGCGATCACCGACACTTGGGAAGCCCCGGGCGGGCTACGCGTGGATCAGGTTGCAGCGGTGACATGCGAACCCAACGCTGATGTAAAGCCGATCCATCACCGAATGGGAGTGCTGCTGGAGGCGCGGGACGTTCAACGCTGGTTGCATGGGTCTGAAGACGAGGCGCAGAGTTTGACGCGCCCTTGGCCCGAAGGTCGGTTGATGATCGAAGAAGCTGACGACGTCGATTGGTCGGGGGCTTAGACCACTGTGACCACCGTGCCGATAGGAACTCTATTGTACAGATCGATCACATGCTCATTCAGCATCCTAATGCACCCGTTTGAAACTGCATGACCGATGGTCTGCGGCTGCGTTGTGCCGTGAATGCGGAAATACGTGTCCACCCCGTTCTGAAACAGATACAGCGCGCGCGCGCCCAGAGGATTGTCTCCGCCGCCGGGCTGGACATAATCATTGTCTTTGAACTTGGCATAGGTGACAGGGTCCCGCTCAATCATCTCTTCGGTGGGTCGCCAGGTCGGCCATTCTTTCTTGACGTCAATGGTGGCCGATCCGGTGAATTCCAGTCCGGCTTTGCCGACGCCGCAGCCATAGCGGATCGCTTTGCGCGGCTCGGTTACATAATAAAGGTAAAAGGATCGCGGCGCGACCAGCAACTGACCGGGCTGAAATTGCTTTTTGATGCGCACGAATTGCGGCGTCGGATCATACTCGACCGCTTTCTTGGCGCTGGCAACACCCGGCAACAGGCTGGCAGCAGTACCGGCCAGAAAAACACGGCGTGTGAACATGGTGACATCCCTCAAATGACCAAAGAAATCATAACGCTAGTTTTGGAATGATAGCCGATTTGGTCAATCACCGGGGAAGGATAACCCGATTGTGATGTATTCCCTTTGCCACACACTCAATGCGGGCTTATGGGATGGGCGGGAAAAATCCCGCCCTTCTAACGGCTTAGGCCAGTTCGATATTGTCGGCGCTTTCGCGACCATCACGACCAGCGCGCAGCTCGTACGTGACTTTCTGGTTGTCGGCCAGACCGGTGAGGCCCGAACGCTCGACAGCCGAGATGTGTACGAAGATGTCTTTGCCGCCATCTTCGGGTGCGATAAAGCCGTAGCCTTTGGTGGTGTTGAACCATTTTACGGTGCCTGCGGGCATATCCGTTGTCTCCTGTTTGGTGCTGCCCACGGAGTTGCGGCAGCCTGGCGTCGTAGTCTGGATCGAGTGACTGAGCGCCGTAGAAGGAGACAGTGGGTCGAAATAGAAAAACGTAAGCCTCTTGGATATGGCATCGGTCAGGCCGTGTGGCAAGGGCGGATTGTACGGTTTGTACAGGGGGTTGAGGGGCAATCGTCCGATTTGTACAAGAATCCGCCGATGGTTTTGGTTATTAGTTTGCGGACCTTTGATAAGACCCGGTTATTTATCTGGCGCGTCGGAGTGGCATTCAGAATCCGTTAACCCTCGTCATGATCAAGTTGCGGCATGAGCGATTACCGACGCGTCCGCATTCCCGGAGCCAAGTATTTTTTCACTGTGTCTTTGGCCGACCGGTCGTCGGATTTGCTGGTGCGAGAGGTGGTGCATTTGCGCGCTGCTTTTGCAGTGACCCAGAGGGAGCGGCCGTTCTGGTGCGATGCGATTGTTGTGTTGCCCGATCATCTGCACGCGGTCTGGACCCTGCCGCCGGGGGATGCGGATTATTTGACGCGGTTGGGGGGTCTTGGAGGGAAGTTCGGAGAGTCATAGGATGGGTGATTTCAACCATCAATTTATGTGGTTGGATATTGGAGAATTGAGGAATGATAGGTGCGCGCACCCATCCTACGCTTTCTAACTCTTTAGAGTTGCGAGGTTCATTAGGTAATTGTCTAGAATTCTAGCTGAAAACTGTTCGTAACGTATTTCGCCATCTAAATTTGCGCCTCCAGCTCCCATCGCGGCGATATTTAGTTCGTCGCTCCATAATTTTCGCAAACAGTGGAAGTCAGTATTAAACGCAATGTAATCTGAGGCGCCGTTTTTCCGATAGTTTCTGCCTCGTACGCGGCCGTGAATTTGCCTCATGCCTTCACGAGCTAGGGTGTCCCACATCGCGAATTCATTAGGTCTCCACATCGCGAGAAGCTTTGAAACGAGCGATACACGTCTTTGTAGGTTTTTCTTAAGCGCTTCGTGGGTTTCGCAGTACTTCATAAATTCAGAGTACAGCCCGTTGAAATCAACAGGATCACTTTGAATACTAAACCAACCTAGGGCAGCATCACATTGTTCTGCACTCCAGCCTCGGAAAACTGAATAATCAGCGCCAAAACCTCTGAATCGAGGATAATTCTGAAGAACCGGTAGGTCTCTGAACCGTCCATCATGCAGGTAGTCATCCTTCCACCAAATCCAATTCTGTGCAGCTTCATCAGCGGCTTTCTTTAGCAGATTTTTTTTGGGGGATGAGATATTATTAAAAAGATCCAAAATGCTTCTTTCGTATAAGTAACAATCGACATTGGTTTTGATCTGGCACCCTAAGATTCGACTACTCAAGGGTGCCAGCTCTAAAGTCGAAACTAACGCGCAAACTTCTTATGCTTCAACCGCTTGGGCTCCAGCGCGTCCGGTCCCAGACGGCGCTTTTTGTCCTCTTCGTAATCCTCGAAGTTGCCCTCGAACCACTCCACATGGGCATCCCCTTCGAAGGCCAGAATATGCGTACAAATCCGGTCGAGGAAGAAGCGGTCGTGCGAGATTACGACGGCGCAGCCCGCGAAATCGACCAGCGCGTCTTCCAGTGCGCGCAGGGTTTCGACGTCGAGATCGTTGGTCGGTTCGTCGAGCAGCAAGACGTTGCCGCCCTCTTTCAGCAGGCGGGCCATGTGGACGCGGTTGCGCTCACCGCCGGATAACAGAGAGACCTTTTTCTGCTGGTCGCCGCCCTTGAAGTTGAAGGACGAGCAATAGGCGCGGGAATTGACCTGAGCGTCGCCCAGTTGGATGATCTCGGCACCGCCGGTGATTGCCTCCCACACGGTGTCGTTGTCTTTGAGGTCGTCGCGGGACTGGTCGACATAAGACAGTTCGACCGTGTCGCCCAGCGTGATGGTGCCGCTGTCGGGCTGTTCCTGACCGGTGAGCATCTTGAAGAGCGTCGATTTACCGGCACCGTTGGGGCCGATGACGCCGACGATGCCGCCGGGGGGCAGGGCGAAATCCAGCCCTTCGATCAGTTGCTTGTCGCCCATGTGCTTCGACAGCCCCTCGACCTCGATCACCTTGCCGCCAAGGCGCTGGCCGTTGGGGATGACGATCTGGGCGCGGGTCAGCTTTTCGCGTTCGGACTGTTCGGCCAGCTCGTTATAGGCGTTGATCCGGGCCTTGGATTTGGCCTGACGAGCCTTCTGGCCCTGACGCATCCATTCCAGTTCGCGTTGCAGCGTCTTTTGCTTGGACTTGTCCTCGCGGGCTTCCTGCTCCAGCCGTTTGGCCTTTTGTTCCAGCCATGCAGAGTAGTTGCCCTCGTAAGGAATGCCGCGACCGCGATCGAGCTCGAGGATCCATCCCGTAATATCATCCAGGAAATAGCGGTCGTGGGTGACGATCAGGATGGTGCCTTTGTAGTCGATCAGGTGCTGTTGCAGCCAGGCGATGGTCTCGGCGTCCAGGTGGTTGGTCGGTTCGTCGAGCAGAAGCATGTCGGGCGCTTCGAGCAGCAGTTTGCAGAGCGCCACGCGGCGTTTCTCACCGCCCGAAAGGTTGGCGATGTTGGCATCGTCCGGCGGGCAACGCAGCGCCTCCATCGAGACGTCGATCTGGCTGTCGAGGTCCCACAGGTTTTCCGCATCAATCGCGTCCTGCAGGGTGGTCATTTCCTCCATCAACTCGTCCGAATAGTTCTCGGCGATCTCCATGGCGATTTCGTTGAAACGGTCGACCTTGGCCTTTTTCGCGGCCACGCCCAGCATGACATTTTCGCGCACGGTCAGCGATTCATCCAATTGCGGTTCCTGCGGCAGATAACCGACCTTGGCGCCCTCGGCGGCCCATGCCTCACCGGTGAAGTCGGTGTCGAGGCCCGCCATGATCTTCATCAGCGTCGATTTACCCGCGCCGTTGACGCCAACAACACCGATTTTCACGCCGGGCAGAAAGCTCAGGTGGATGTTTTCAAAGCACTTTTTGCCACCGGGATAGGTCTTTGAGACACCCTGCATGTGGTAGACATATTGATAGGCGGCCATGTCGCGTCCTCTGGGTCGGGGAAATTGAGTTGGGCGGTGTGATAGCGGATGCGTTGGGTGGGGGCAATCGTGGATGATTGTGACCTCACTATCTGAATTGCAGTGCGCTAGAGTCAAAGACCTCTAGATACTCATCGCAGATTTCAGGGAGAAGGTTCTCTGGTATCAATCGTTTGCTCGGACGGAATACCTCTTCATGACCGCTAGCGGCCCTCAATACACGGGTCCATAACGCAAGATCACTTTGATCGAAGTTAAAAACTTCTTGCAGATCTTGTGGTGTTAATTTGTTCTCCCTCATAAGTTCATAGGTGAGAGGCGCGCAAACTTTCACAATCGCCACAGTTACTAGAATCTTATCGGATATGTATTGAGGTCTGTCCGGTGGAATTAAGACGAGAACTGACAAAACCCTTTGAATGGCCCTTAGTGTCATCGGCAGGTGGCCAGAGTACAATCCTAAAAGGGCGCGTGTAGTTTCGTGTATCGGGATGGGTATCTGCATTTGGGCAGATGCATAGTTGAAATAATGTAGATGGTCCCGCGTGTGCTGGATCATTCTAGGCAGCTTCAGCTTCAAGGGATAGAACTTTTGAAGATATGCGTCAGCTTCCGTTCCACTTCCGCATCTGGCTTTTACACTGTTTTGTAGTTGTTCCAGATTGACGCCAAGAATGAAGTGTACTCCATCTACGTTGAAGAAGTGTTTGATGGTTTCCAGTAGCGACAGCGCGTAGTCTGGTCGACAGCGATCCAATTCATCTACCACGATGACCAGCTTTCGTGCCGGTAGTCCGTTCACGTCTGGATCAGTCAAGTCGACCAATGCTTGACGAAAGCACTCCATCGCAACCCGTTTTCCGCTTTCTCTTTTCCAGAATTCGGCAATAGCTTCGTCAAGTTCGCGCGAAGCAGTTTCAATTGCGGCATCCGCCAATTGGTCTGCTTTATTCACGAGACCCGCTGTGGCGACTGAAATCCCGGCTCGAATAATTGCCCGACCAAGAGCAGGAGCCACTCGTTTGGCTTGATCCCAAGCTTTTTGGGCGGTTTTGTCACCAGACTCCTTAAATCGTTCGGCAATCGCTCCGGTCAGCGCAATCAAAGGATCGTCTAGAAAGTCATGTTTGAATGCGTCGAAATAGACGGTTTGGGTCGTATTTCCCTCTCGCCTCAAATGCTCGCCCACCCAGCATTTCAGGAAGAACGACTTGCCAGAGCCCCATGCTCCATCCAAAGCAACCACCATTGGGTCGTCTATCCGTTCGACCAATTCTGAAAGCTTATCACCAGTTGTTTTGCGCGAGAGTTTGTCGTGTTCATCAAACCCATCTTCATACAGTTTGATCTTGGGCTCCGGGATCGTCAGGCGCATATCTTTCTCCAATTCACAAATCAATCAGCGCTACTCTTAGCGTCTGTGTGTGAAAGGACCAGACTGCTAAATGAGGGGGTATGGTGCAGGAAGGTCCCGATATGTCTCTGAAAAACCTCATCGCAGGTTGGGCTCAGCCCGGTCGCGTGGAATGGATCGGTGTCAGACCCGAACGGCGGGTTGGGATGGAGATTGTGGAAGAAGCAATAACCTCCACCGATGGCCTCGATGGCGACCGTAGCCGGGCGGGCAAACGGGCCGTAACACTGATCCAGCAAGAGCATCTGGTGACGATAGGGTCGTTTCTTGGTCAAAGGCCAATTGCGCCGGAAATCCTGCGGCGCAATCTGGTGGTCTCGGGGATCAATCTGGCGGGGCTTAAGGGGCGCGAGGTGCAGGTGGGTGAGGCCGTTTTGCGCTTTATCGTGATCTGCGCTCCGTGCAGTCGGATGGAGGAGGCGCTGGGCAGGGCAGGCGGTGTATTCCGCAGTGCGCGGCCATGGAGGTTGGTGTGCTGAGGTCATAAAGCCGGGGCGGATCAGGATCGGCGATATGGTGCAACCTGTTGATTGACAAGGCCGCCCAGTTCTGAACATCAGCAAGATATGGAGCGCAGTACCATACCATATGCGCGGCCCGGTCAGGTCGTGGGGTTGTTCGGGGGGTCGTTTGATCCTCCGCATCAGGGCCATGTGCATGTGACGCGTGAGGCGATGAAGGCCTTTGGGCTGGACCGGGTGTGGTGGCTGGTCTCTCTGGGGAACCCTCTTAAGGAGCGGGGGCCTGCACCTCTGGCGCGGCGGGTTGCGACGGCGCGGGATGTGATGCAGCACCCTCGAGTAGAGATTACGGATATCGAAGCGCTGACGGGGACGCGGGCGACGGCGGATACACTGGCGGCGTTACGGCAGCTTTATCCTCAAGTGCGGTTCGTTTGGCTGATGGGTGCGGATAATCTGGCGCAGTTTCATCGTTGGAAAGATTGGCGACAGATCATGGACAGCGTGCCAGTGGGCGTTGTGGCGCGACCGGGGGATCGAATTTCTGCCAGGATGTCACCGGCGGCGCGGCTTTATGCCAAATACCGCATAGATGGGCAGGCGCGGCATTTGCTGGGGCGGGCGCAGGCTCCGGCCTGGTGTTTTGTGAACGTGCCGATGGTCGATCTCAGCTCGACCGAGTTGCGCAAGCGCGGAGGCTGGAGCGATGGGGTGTTGCCGGAATGACTCCTCTTGGCGCATAATCTTAATCTAGTGATTGTCTGCATTTAAGCTCTGGGATTCTAATAGACCCATGGTTGATCGAATTTCGCGTCGTTTGTTTCTGGGTGGATTAGGGGCGTCTCTGGTTCCGGGCACGGGCCTGGCCGAGGCGCCTTTGGTGTCCTTGCGTCCTGTGCTGCGCGGGCCGCAGCCCAGCGGGGCCGAGCGGCTGGTTAAAGCGGCGGGGCTGAGGGGCGAAGTTGTCTTTGCCGTGGCCGACGTTGAAACCGGAACCCCGCTGGAGGTATATGGCGAAGGCCAAAGCCTGCCGCCCGCCAGTGTCGCCAAGGCGTTGACCGCGCTTTACGCGCTGGATGTGCTGGGGCCGGAGCATCGGTTTGAAACCACCTTGATCGCGGATGGACCGATCGAGAATGGCATTCTGAAAGGCGACCTGATCCTTGCGGGTGGTGGGGATCCACTGCTGGATACAGACGCACTGGCCACCATGGCAGCCAATCTGCGCAAGGCCGGGATCACCGAGGTTCGAGGCGCGTTCAAAGTCTATGATGGTGCGCTGCCTTACGTCTTCAGCATCGATCCGGGGCAGCCGGATCATCTGGGCTATAGCCCGTCGATCAGCGGGATTTCCCTGAACTTCAACCGCGTGCATTTCGAGTGGAAACGCGAGGCCACCGGGTACGACGTAACAATGGATGCGCGCAGCGCGAGCTATACGCCGTCGGTGGATATGGCCTCTATGCGGGTCGAGAACCGCAGCCTGCCGATTTATACCTATCAGCCAAGCGCGCGGCAGGATCGCTGGACCGTGGCCAAAGGGGCACTGGGCAATGGCGGGGCACGCTGGCTGCCGGTACGAAAGCCAGCGCTTTATGCCGGAGATGTGTTCCGCACGCTGGCACGCGTGAACGGGATCGTGCTGGGCCGGGTGCAGGTAACGCGGCAAGTACCGCAAGGGACCACGCTGGTGGTGCATCAAAGCGATCCGTTGGAAAGCATCCTGAAGGGGATGCTGAGATATTCGACCAATATAACCGCTGAAATGGTGGGCCTGGCGGCGACCAAAGCGCGCCGGGTTGCACCGCAGAGCCTCGAAGAGTCCGCCACTGAAATGAACCGCTGGGCGGCCGCGCGCTTTGGTGCGAATGGGATCGCGATGGTCGATCATTCCGGCCTCAGCGGAGCGTCGCGCATGGCCCCCGCCGGTCTGGTCAAGTCGCTGGTGGCTGCGGGGCACTCAGAGGAGCTGCGGCCATTGCTTCGGTCCTTTACGCTGGCCGACAAAAATGGGCAGCCGGTCAAGGATCATCCGATCAAGGTCGACGCAAAGACGGGGACGTTGAACTTCGTCTCGGGCCTTGGGGGTTATATGACAACGGCAGATGGGGTTGATCTGGCCTTTGCGATCTTCACCGCCGATACCGCGCACCGCGCCACGATCCCGCGAGCATCGCGCGAGCGCCCGGACGGCGCGCGGCCATGGAACCGACGATCGCGCACGTTGCAGCGTAATTTGATCGAGCGCTGGGGTACGCTCTACGGCAGTTAGGTTGTATGCCGCGCCCGGGCTCCGCGTTCGATGGCGGCGGCGTGCAGGCGGTCGATGCTCAGCTCGTACCGGATTTCTTCCAGCAAGCGCAGTTCGGTTTCGGCCAGTGTGCCATCAGCGGCGGCGACGTCACAAGCCAGCGCATACGCAGTTTCGTTCAGGCGTTCAGGCAGGTTGTCACGGATCAGTCCGAACAGGGCATCCAACCCGTCTACCTGTTCAAACAGATCAAATACGATTTGCGAGACGCGGCGGGTACGGTCGATATCGTAGCCTGCAAACACCGGCAGCATGTTGACCGCGCCTTCGATTTTGACCAGTTCGGCGGTTCGGATGTTCTCGTCCGAGGCGGAAACCGCCACCATGATCGCCACAAGGCAATCCTGCGGAGACATCGGGTGTGGGGTTTGCTCGGTCATGGTGTCGTCCTGAATGATACGTCTGTTGCCGCACGATAGGAGGGGGTGCGGGGAGGTTCAACTGATAGTTTTGGCATGCGATGATTGCGATCGGGCAGGGTGGGTGATATCGGCTGTGATGCGTATGTCCGTTTAGAGCCCAAAGTTACCGGAGATTACACTGTATCCTCCGCTCGCTTGACATGCGTCCGCCATTGGGCAAATTAACTAATATTTTATTTGTGGAGGGTAATTCTTTGAGAAAACTACTTGCAGGGATAGCAACAGCAATCTTCACTACAGCGACCCCGACCTTCGCTCAGGATATCACAGCTGGTTCACGAATTACTGTGACTTCAGAGTGGCACTCACAGAACGGCGGGCCATACAGTCCAAATATCGTATCTTGCAATTCGAATAGTGGTTTGTGCCTGCGAGACACCAATACTTCTCCTGCAAACAATCCTATGACAAAAACTAAAAGTGGCTTGCAGGTCGTCTTCTCGGATTTTGGGGTTGTCTATATGTTCAAACCGGATGGAAAAGGCACTTTTCACGATATGTCGGGTAAGCAGACTGGAAAATTCAAGTGGACACAGTGACGATTTGATTACTGGATGGTTCGCTCCAGTGCGCAACTTTGATGAATGTCCGCTGTGTCCGCGTTGCGGACATTCGTAGTCCAGAGCAGATATTGATTGCATGACGTTCATGCGCATAGAGGCATGAAATTCACCACCCTTTATTGACTCATACTGCACCTGCACAATAACAGGGGCCGGTCCGGGCGCATGGGGTGTCTGGCACGTTTCCCGATGGAGTATCCAAATGTCTGACCTGCGTGAAACCGCGATGACGTCCAAGGCGTGGCCGTTTGAAGAGGCGCGGCGGTTGCTCAAACGGTACAAGCAGGGCGCTCCGGAGAAGGGATATGTGCTGTTTGAGACGGGCTATGGACCCTCGGGTCTGCCGCACATAGGCACCTTTGGCGAGGTCGCGCGGACCACGATGGTCAAGCGCGCGTTTGAGGCGCTGTCTGATATTCCGACCAAGCTGATCTGCTTCTCGGACGATCTGGACGGGATGCGGAAGGTGCCGACCAATGTGCCGAACCCAGAAGTGCTGCAGGACTATCTGCAATGCCCGCTGACCTCGGTACCCGATCCGTTTGGCACGCATGACAGCTTTGGTGAGCATAATAACGCCATGCTGCGCCGGTTCCTCGATACCTTCGGGTTCGAGTATGAGTTCTATTCGGCGCGCGAGTTTTATCGCTCGGGCCAGTTTGACGAGATCCTCAAGCGCGCTGTTGAGAAGTATGATGACGTGATGGCTATCATGCTGAAAAGCCTGCGCGAAGAACGTCAGCAGACCTATTCGATCTTCCTGCCGATCCACCCCGAGACCGGGCGGGTTCTGTACGTGCCGATGAAGAAGGTTTGCGCCGAGACCTACACTGTCACCTTCGATGACGAGGATGGCAAGGAATGGACGCTGCCCGTGACCGGCGGGAACGTCAAGCTGCAGTGGAAGCCGGATTTCGGCGCGCGCTGGGCCGCGCTGGGCGTTGACTTCGAGATGTATGGCAAGGAACACGCCACCAACGAGAAGATCTATGACGCGATCTGCCGGGCCTTGGGAGGCCGTGCGCCTGAACACTTCTCGTATGAGTTGTTCCTTGATGAGAACGGGCAGAAGATTTCCAAATCATCCGGCAATGGTGTCTCGATTGATGAATGGCTGACCTATGCGCCGACTGAGTCACTGGCCTATTTCATGTATCAAAAGCCCAAGACGGCTAAGCGGATGCATTTCGATGTGATCCCGAAGGCGTATGATGAGTATCATCAGCAGTTGCGGGCCTATCCGGGGCAGGACCTGAAGGCGCAGTTGAATAATCCAGTGTGGCATATCCATGGTGGGAATGTGCCCGAGTCCACGCTGATGGTTCCGTTTGCGATGTTGCTGAATCTGGCGTCGGTATCCGGGGCTGAGGACAAAGAGGCGCTGTGGGGCTTCATCCGCCGGTATGCGCCTGAGGCCACGGCGGAAACTCACCCTGATCTGGATCAGGCGGCGGGCTTTGCGGTGCGCTACTTCAACGATTTCGTCAAGCCGACGCGCCAGCATCGCGCGCCGACGGATCAGGAGCGTGAGGCGCTGGAAGCATTGAGGGCGGCTTTGGAAGCCTATGACGGGCCGATGGAAGACGAGGCACTGCAATCGGTGGTCTATTCCATCGGGCGTGAGCGGTTCGATCCGATGCGCGGCTGGTTCACGGCACTTTACGAAGTGCTGCTGGGGGCTTCGCAAGGGCCTCGGTTTGGTGGGTTCATCGCGCTTTATGGCGTGCAAGAGACGATTGCTCTGATCGACAAGGCGCTGGCCGGGGAATTGGTCTGATTTGACCTGATCCAGTGTGGGGCTACCCTTGCATCAGGAGGTGACCCCATGCGTCGACTATTGCTTGCTGTATCTCTGAGTGCCGGACTGGCATCCGGAGCTTTTGCTCAGAGTGACGAGATTGAGGCCAATATCTCGGCGCAGATACAGGCCTTCAAGGCGGATGACTTTGCCACCGCCTTCACCTTTGCCAGCCCCAATATCCAGCGGCTGTTTGGCGATCCGGAGAATTTCGGGATTATGGTGCGCCGTGGCTATCCTATGGTCTGGCGGCCTGCGGATGTGAGGTTTCTGGAGTTGCGCGAGATTAGCGGAGCCCTGTGGCAGAAGGTCATGATCACTGATGGTGACGGACGCGTGCATTTGCTGGACTACCAAATGATCCGACAGGAAAACGGCTGGAAGATCAACGGTGTACAGTTGCTGGGCAACTCCGACCCGGCGGCCTGATGCAACACCATCGTCACGGTGGTAAGAGCCACGATTAATCCCTTTTCGATACTCAGACCCATGCGCTTGGGCTCAGGGCCCGGGCAGTATCGGGTTTTGGCGCGCGTGCTTGGCGCGATTGGGAAAGGGATTTTACATGAACAAGGCAATCACCGATGGCATGGTGTTCATGCCGCCCGCCTATGCGGCTGGTCTTGGGGTCTGGTCCAGTGGCGACGGCACGCCGGGCTCTCCGACCTATGAGGGGTCGGGCACGGGAGTGTTCGTTCCGGCGGATGCGGATTTTGCGGGCTGTTTGGAGATATACAAGACGGCAGAGCCTCAGCGTCTGCGCTATATGGGGCAGACGTCCTTGTTGCCGGGCTGCTATCTGCAGATCAAGGCGCGGGTGAAGGCGATCAGTGGGCCGCTGCCCGAGGTGCGGGTTGCGGGCTGGGCCGGTGGTGCCGGAGATGCGCATGTGGACGGGTTGGTCGAGCAGGGCCCCGCGGTGCAGCTGACCGGCTATGGCATCGTGCATGAGGTGACGGCCATCGTGGGCACGAGCCTGCGCCCCGGCGTGGATATGCCATGGGGCAACACGGCGCTTTATGGCCATTTTGGTTTGGATATCGAAGGCACCAACGGCGCGGTGGTGCGGGTGGATGATATCGAGATCACCGATGTGACTTCGGTTTTCCTGCGGGACATGATCGGGCTGGTAGACGTGCGCGATTTTGGGGCGGTGGGCGACGGGGTCACCGATGACTCGGCGGCGTTTGAGGCAGCGGATCAGGCCGCGAATGGGCGCAAGGTCTACGTGCCACAAGGTGAGTTCCGGCTGGAAGAGAACACCAACATGGCATCCGAGGTTTCGTTTGACGGCACCGTCACGATGCCGGTCGACAAGATGCTGCTGCTGACCAAGAACTTTGATTTGCCCACCTATATCACCGCGTTCGGTGACGAAATGCTGGCTTTCAAAAAGGCCTTTCAGGCGCTGCTGAATAGCTCGGACCATGAATCGCTGGATCTGGGTGGGCGCAAGATCGCAGTAACCGAATCTATCGATATGGCGGCGGCGGTGCCAAACCGAACGGGCTATGCCACCCGTCGCGTGGTGCGTAATGGACAGTTTGATGTCAAAAGCAGCTCGGCCTGGGATACTGAAACCTTCACCTCGGTCGCGACCTATAGCCCGTCTGATCCTGATACGCTGACCAATGTGGCCAATGTGGCCAATATACCTGTGGGCTCGCTGGTCACCGGCAGCGGTGTTGGGCGCGAGGTCTATGTGCGGTCGAAAAACGAAAGCACCGGTGAGATCACGCTGAGCGCGCCGACTTATGATGCGGCGGGTACACAGGCTTTCACCTTTACAGCTTTCAAATATCTGTTGGATTTCAGCGGCTTCAGCGCGCTGCAGAAGTTCAACATGGAAGGGATCGAGTTCCAGTGCAACGGGCGATGCAGCGCGATCCGGCTGTCCCCGGGTGGGAACACCTTTGTGCTGAAGGATTGCTTTATCAGTCGCCCCAAAGATCGCGGCGTTACCTCGATCGGGCGCGGATGTCAGGGAATGCTGATTGATGGCTGTCAATTCCTGTCGACCGAGGAAAGTCTGGATGTGCCGGATCGCAGCTCAATCGCACTGAACGCCAATGCCAATGACGTCAAGCTGCGCCATAACCGGGCGACCCGGTTCCATCATTTCGCAGTGCTGAGCGGCGACAACAATCTGGTCCTGGGCAACCACTTTTTCCAGGGCGACAACGTGGCCAACGGGGTGCGCAATGCCGGGTTGGTCATTATCGGTGGCTACAACAGTTCGTCCATCGCCGAGAACTATGTCGATAACTGCTTTATCGAGTGGACCAACGAGCACGATGCGAACCCGGATTACTTTACCAGCTTCTCATTCAGCGCGCTGAGTATCACGGATAACATTTTCTACGCCAGCGATGTCGCGCCCTGGTTCAGCTATCTGGTGATCCGCCCCTATGGCACGGGTCATTTCCTGAACGGGCTGACCGTGACCGGGAACAAGTTCCGCGTCAACAATGTGCGGATCGACCGGGTGGATCGGGTTGATACCAGCTTTGCCGATCTCGACCCGGAACGGTACAAGAGAGTGTGTTTTGAGAACAACACGTTCCACGGCATCGACACGCCCTGCGCCAACCCGTTGAGGCTGCAACATACGCAGAGTTCGGCGTCTTCGTCCTGGACCGTCAGTTCGCAGGGGCAGTTACCATTTGGCGGCCGTGCTCGCGGATGTGATTCGGTTGTGGCCCTGGGCACCCTCAGGAACGCATCGAACGCGATACGCTATACCTCGCCATATGTTGAACTGAGACAAGGTGCCAGTCAGAGCGATATACGCCTGCGCTGGTCCGAAGGCTTGCGCGGGGCAGTCTCGACTATCCTGCGGATCGATACCTGATTGATGTGGCGGGCTCTCCAGTTTTGGGCGGCCCATCTTCAATGGCGGCGCCACAGGGCGAATTTGATTCCGATATTGTCATCGGCTGAATTTCGTTCGGCACCCAGAATCCAGGTGAGGTTGCCTTTTTTCGGGCGAAACATCAGCGAAGGACGTACCCGCCAATACCAAGGGCGATCTGAAATATACGAGGTTTCTATCTGCAAGAGCGGGTCGATGCGCCGTCCCGAGGACAGGCCAGCCGTGAAATCCAGCTTGCGGATTAGAGCCTCATGCGTGCGGTTTTCGTGCACGGCGTCGATATTGATCCATCCGCCCCCCAATCCGATTTGAATACCTTTGCCATATGAGAGTGTTGTTTTGTACATCGCCCAGGCATCGTATTGACGGTGATGTGCGCCCAGTCCGAACTCGATGGAAAATCGGCCTGCTTGCCCAAAATCAGCGACGGGAATGCGGGCGAAAACCAACGCATGCCCATACAGATCCTGGTGCTCCTCGGCATCCAGCCCGATTGTGAGTTTCGGCCTCAGACCCCACTCGGAATAGAGAGCAGATTTGTATCTATGAGTGTCGCCGTCGTCTTGGAAAGCGGTCACCGAGATTGCGGTGAAGCTTGAGCCTTTTTCGCGCAGCCAGGCCCCGGCCGAAGCCGGAGCGGCTAGCCATATAAGTAATACGGATACAAGAAGCCGATGCATCATCTGAGCAGCATCGGTCGACTTGGTTAATGGATGGTTAGTATCTTGTTCATGTCTGAGAAAGTTTTTTGATCTGCATCCGCACTTATCTGCACGAAATAGATTGTGAATTTGAAAGCTGTGCTAGGCTGGGGGCAGCTACAAAGGAGAAGCCAAATGCCGCAGATTTCCAAAACCGCCAGTTGCCAGACCGTCATCACCACGTTTGAAATGACGCCCGGGACCTGCCAGGATCTTCTTGAGGCGCTGACGGATGCGTATGCCTCCTTTATCTCGAAACAGCCAGGGTTCATTTCAGCCGGTCTTCATGTAAATGATGCCCAAACCCGGATTGCAAATTACTCGCAATGGGAGCGGCGCGACGACTTTCTGGCGATGCTGCGTACGCCGGAAATGCGGGAACGAAACCGCCGCATCAACGAGCTGTGTAAGAGCTTTGAGCCGGTGATGTATGACGTTGCCGAAACATTCGGCGGTTCCTGACCTGAATCAAGGCGCGCTGTGGCGAGGCAGGGCAAGATGCCGGCGCAACCACGGAGGCACAAGCCATGTATCACAACATCCTTGTCCCTATTTCATTTGATGCCGAACGCGACAGTTCGGCGGCGATGAAACTGGCAAAGTTGCTGGCAACCCCACAGGCGCAGATCACTCTGCTGCATGTGGTCGAGCACATTCCGGATTATGCGATCTCATACATGCCGGCGGAATATCTTTCAGAGACACGCAAAGCGCTTCAGGCTGAGCTTGACACGCTGGCTGCTCGATTACCAAATGCCCAAGGACAGGTGATCGAAGGTCACTCTGGCAGAACAATTCTGGATTGGGCCGAAGTGAACAAGCCCGACCTGATCATTCTGGCCTCGCACCGGCCTGGCATGCAGGATCTGCTGTTGGGGTCAACCGCGACCCATGTGGTACGGCACGCAAAATGCGCAGTGCATGTGGTGCGGTGACGGAATAGGTTTTTTAGCTCGGTATGGCCATGGCTTTGCCACATACAGGGTATATATCTACCCCGATGACGACCGGAAATACAAATGATGAGATTGGCCTTAATCCGCGGATGACTAGGCGGCAACGTCGTGCGGATGAGATGCGTCGGAAAGCTCTGTCGCCGCTGCGCATTCTGCTGATGGTGCTTGCGCTGCCGTTGACAATCGGAATGATCACGATCGGAGTGTATTTGCGCATCTCGGACTACGAGCGTCATGAGGCTGTGATCCATCTGGTGGCGCTGGCGGGCTGTGACACGGTGCAGCGGCTTGTTCCGGGGCCATTTTTTGAAGGCGGGCCGGGCTATCACAAGCGAAATGACCCTGACGGTGACGGCGTTGCCTGCGGCACCCGTGGTCTGCAACGGCAACGAACGACTGCGATGCCGGGAACCGCCGGGAACGCACCGCGGCAAACTCAGGCACCGCGTGAGCGAACCGTTGGAACCGCGAAGTTCCTCAAACCCTGATGATCATCCCTTCATGGCTTGCAATAACTCCAGCAGGCGCTTGCGGTCATCATCATTTGTGTAATCCCCAGTGGCCAGACGTTCCGCGATGCGCAGGCGCAGGCGTTCCTGCTGGGTGCGGACCTCTTCTCCGGCGGTTTCGGCCAGAGTTTTCATAATCATCGCCACCGCCTGCTGGCGCTTGGTGGTGGGGTTGGCGATGTAGTCGACCAGGCTCTGTTGCCCTGAATCGAGTATATTTTCGGCCAGATCACGCAGTTGATCGCCATTGGGCAGCAGCGGGGCAGGAGCGTCCGTGGGTGTCAGGATTTCCGGCACGCTGCGCGGGGTTTCGGCCAGCGCGTTCACACCGTCAACAAAGGCTTCGGTGATCATCCGGGTGATCTTGATCGCGCGAGGGTCCTTGAACAGGGTCGAGGCGATGGCCACGCCGTAGTCGGTATAGACCCACGGATTGACCCGCCGCCCGCCGCGGCCTTTGGGTTTTGAAATCACATTCTGTGATTGCAAATCAGCGACCTCGGCATCGTTCAGCTGAAAACGGTAGCCCTCGAACAGATCCTTGTTGCGCGAGACAGCCTGATTGAAAGCGCTGACGGACTTTCCGTAGAACTGCGCCAGATCCTCGGCCAGTACCACGCGGGTGCCGCGCACCCGGTGAATGGCGCTCTGGACTTCATGCGTGCTGGGCAGGGTGTTGGGTTTCGTCATGGCATCCGTTTGGAATCACAATTTGTGATGTCAAACGTGGAGGAGAGAAAGCTACGCTGCAACCTTGAAGTGTATGGCTATCGTCAATCGAGACAGGACTTGAGCTAGCGTCAGTCGCTTGCCTTGCCCAAATAGGCAAGCCGATAGGCGAGCGCGACACCGCCCGCGCCTCCGACTACATTACCGACCGTGACCCAAAAAAGGTTGCTGATGGTGGCGCTCCAACCGAGTTTGGCACCTGCTAGCGCACCCTGAGGCAGCAGGTACATATTAGCGATCGAGTGTTCGAGACCCAACAGAACAAACGTCGAAATTGGCCAGAGTATTGCCATGACCTTTCCCACGACCGATCTGGCGGCGAAGCTCAGCCAGACTGCAAGGCAGACTAAGGCGTTGCACAGAATGCCTCGCATAAAGGCTTGCGTTGGAGAGAGATCAATCTTGCCATTTGCGATCGCTGCAGCAGTAGCCCCCATTGGTCCTTCCAGCAAACCGCTTGCAGCGCAAGCAAGGACTAGTGCGACGGCTCCGACTAAATTTCCGAGATACACGAATCCCCAGTTCCTCAACAGGTCACGCATCGAGATTTTTCGATCCACTGCCGCGATGGTCATCAGCGCGTTTCCAGTGAATAGTTCCGCCCCACCAACGACCACAAGGATCAGGCCCAGAGAAAACACCACCCCACCAAGAAATCGGGCTGGCCCAAATCCGGGATCTACGCCGGTCATAACCATAGTGTAGGCGGCCCCACCGAAGCCGATGAAGACACCTGCGAGTATTGCAAGTGTCAGCGTTTGAACGATGGAAAGATGTGCCTTTGCGACACCAGATGTTTCAACCAGTTCTGCAATCTGTGCAGGTTTGTAGGCGTCTACGCCGGTTGGATTGTGAGCCTTCATGCGTCGCACACTGCCAACACATTCATGTTTCGACATTGATCCGGATCAAGGTCACGCGACGAAGTACTGAGGTTCAGCCCAGAGCTCGTGCTAACTAAAACAGCTAACTTGACCACTACAGCCAATTTTATCCTACCGCTTCCTTCTCTTCACATTCCCACCCCGCTGCCCCGGCCGTCCAGCCGTTGACCGTCCATGCGATTTCACGGCGTCTTCCGAGGCTTTCTCGACCGCCCATTGGCGCGCCATGGGGTCGTCGGCGACGGCCAGGTCGACCGCCTCTAGTCGTTTGATCTCATCCCGGATATTGGCGGCTTCTTCGAACTCCAGGTTCTCGGCGGCTTTGCGCATCTGGTCCCGCAACCCATCCAGATGGGCCTCCAAATTCGCGCCGTGCATCGGTTTGTCGATGGTGGCGGTGACGCGGTTCATGTCGACGTCGCCTTCGTAGAGACCAGCCAGAACGTCCTCGACATTCTTCTTCACCGTCTCAGGCGTGATGCCGTGTTCCTCGTTATAGGCGACCTGCCTTGCACGGCGGCGGTTGGTCTCGTTCAGCGCGCGCTCCATGCTACCGGTGATCTTGTCCGCATACATGATCACCCGCCCATCGGCATTCCGCGCGGCGCGGCCGATGGTCTGGATCAGTGAAGTCTCAGACCGCAGGAAACCTTCTTTATCCGCGTCCAGAATGGCGACCAACCCGCATTCAGGGATATCGAGCCCTTCACGCAGCAGGTTGATGCCGATCAGCACGTCAAACGCCCCAAGCCGCAGGTCGCGCAGGATTTCGATGCGTTCCAGCGTGTCGATGTCTGAGTGCATGTAGCGGACTTTGATGCCCTGTTCGTGAAGGTATTCGGTCAGGTCCTCGGCCATGCGTTTCGTCAGGGTGGTGACCAGCGTGCGATAGCCATCGGCGGCGACCTTGCGCACCTCGTCCAGCAGGTCGTCAACTTGCATCGACACTGGGCGGATTTCGACCTCGGGGTCCAGGAGCCCGGTGGGGCGGATCACCTGTTCGGTGAAGACGCCGCCGGTTTGTTCGATCTCCCATTTCGCAGGGGTGGCCGAGACGAAGACGGATTGCGGGCGCATGGCGTCCCACTCCTCGAACTTGAGGGGGCGGTTGTCCATGCAGGAGGGCAGGCGGAACCCGTGCTCGGCCAGCGTGAACTTGCGCCGATAGTCGCCCCGGTACATGCCGCCGATCTGCGGCACGCTGACGTGGGATTCATCGGCAAAGACGATGGCATTGTCGGGGATGAACTCGAACAGAGTCGGGGGTGGCTCACCCGGCGCGCGGCCCGTTAGATAGCGCGAGTAGTTCTCGATCCCGTTACAGACACCGGTGGCCTCGAGCATTTCCAGATCGAAATTGGTGCGTTGTTCCAGACGTTGGGCCTCCAGCAGTTTGCCCTCGCCAACCAGTTGATCCAGCCGGATGCGGAGTTCCTTTTTGATGCCGATGATCGCTTGGTTCATCGTCGGTTTCGGCGTGACGTAGTGCGAATTCGCATAGACACGCACCTGCTCCATCGTCGCGGCACGTTCACCGGTCAGGGGGTCGAACTCGGTGATGGTTTCCAACTCTTCGCCGAAGAATGAGAATTTCCACGCGCGATCCTCAAGGTGGGCAGGCCAGATTTCCAGGGAATCGCCCCGCACCCGGAACGAGCCTCGCTGAAAGGCCTGATCGTTGCGGCGGTACTGCTGGGCAACCAGATCGGCCATCACCTGCCGCTGGTCATAATCCTTGCCGACCTTCAGATCCTGCGTCATCGCCCCGTAGGTTTCGACCGACCCGATACCGTAGATGCACGAGACCGAGGCGACGATGATCACGTCATCGCGTTCCAGCAGCGCCCGCGTGGCCGAGTGGCGCATCCGGTCGATCTGTTCGTTGATCTGGGATTCTTTTTCTATGTAGGTGTCTGAGCGCGGCACATAGGCCTCGGGTTGGTAGTAGTCGTAGTAGGAGACAAAGTATTCGACCGAGTTCTCAGGGAAGAAGCCCTTAAACTCGCCGTAAAGCTGCGCCGCCAGCGTCTTGTTAGGGGCGAGGATGATAGCCGGGCGTTGAGTCTCTTCAATCACCTTCGCCATGGTGAAGGTTTTGCCCGTCCCGGTTGCCCCCAAAAGAACCTGATCACGTTCCCCATCAATTACACCGCCTGTCAGTTCCTTGATCGCCGTTGGCTGGTCGCCTGCGGGGGCGAATTCGGTGTGCATGACAAACTGCTTGCCGCCTTCCAGTTTCAGGCGCGCGCGCACGTCCTCGGCGGTTAGCTGGGTCTTGTCGGAATGGGCGTATGGCATAGGCAGGCTCCGGATCAGAACTCTACATTTGTTCTTATTTTGTCCAACTGCAAGGGCTGATCCGGTCTGGGAAGCTCTGATTCAGTAATAGGCGGGTTCAGCATCCGGAATGTGATCCGAATTCACCTTGTTGGCCAGTGCCTTCAGGTTGCTGTCAAGAACCTTCGACATCATCATTTTCATCAAGGTCTGCCCTAAAAACCAGCCGAGGGGGCCATATTTCACGGCATAATCCATGCTCCAGATCACCCGGGTTCTAGCCCCGTCAAGCGGTTTGATTGCGATCGTGGCATGCGCATCGGTTAGGGGCATCGCTGTCATATCGGACAGGCGCACGCTGTAACCTCGGTTGGGGTCCCACTCTGTCACCTCTTCGACCAAAGAGGATCCGTTCTCAAAGTAACATCGCCGCTTTGACCCAATGCCATTCGCCTCATGCGTCAGGGCCTCGACATATGCGATCTGTGGGGCAATTTCGTCAATCTGCATAAACCGGCTGAGTACTGCCCAGATAGCTTCGGTGGTCGCGTTGATTTCAAGGGTTCGTTCATGATGGATCATCTGCTCAATCCTTTGGCTGCTCTTTCGAAAATCATAAGCGTTGCCAATGACAGTTCCTGTCATCAGGATGCTGTCGCGGCCCGCGACATTTGTCATCTTGTCCCGGGCCGCGCTCTGACGCATAAACAAGCCCATCAAGTGGATACGGAGAGGCGACATGCGTGCACGGATTTACCAGCCTTCGCGAAACGCGATGACCTCGGGGATGGCCAAGACCCGCAAGTGGGTTTTGGAATACGCCCCCGCTTCGGCGCGCGAAGTTGATCCGCTGATGGGCTGGACCTCCTCCAATGACACGCAAACCCAGGTGCGTCTGAAATTCGATACCAAGGAAGAGGCGCTGGACTACGCTAAAGACAACGGTATCGACGCGCAGGTAAGCGAGCCGCACAAACGCAAGCCGAACCTGCGGGCGCGCGGCTATGGTGAGAACTTTGCCACAGATCGGCGCGCGCCCTGGACTCACTGACAAGGCATCCTGAATGATCGACATCCGCGAAGCCGATCCCGGCGCCGAGGAAATGCGCGCCATCATCCAAGCCCATTTCGCACATAGCAACGCAGCTGGCCCTGCCGAAAGCAATCACACAATGGATGCAGGCTCACTTGCCGCCACCGGAGCGCGATTTTGGGCGCTTTTTGAGGACGGCTGCCCGTTGGGGTGTGGCGCGCTAAAGGCATTGCCCGACGGCACCGCCGAGGTCAAATCGGTGCATATCTTGGCCGAGGCACGTGGTAGGGGGCTTGCGAGGGTGATGATGAAACATCTTGCGCAGATCGCGCAAGATGAAGGACTATCTGCGTTGGTTTTGGAAACTGGCGCTAACCATCTGCAAGGCTATGACGCGGCGCGCAAGCTATACGAATCGCTGGGGTATTCATATTGTGGTCCGATTGTAGGTTACGAAAACGACCCAAACAGCGCCTTCATGCGCTTGGCTCTTGAACCCGCCCGCTAAAAGCCGCAAGAAGGGCTCAGCGGTCCCTTAGCTCAACTGGATAGAGCAGCTGACTTCTAATCAGCAGGTTGAGGGTTCGAGTCCTTCAGGGATCGCCATTCCTTACCTTCAATACTGAGTGCACGTGGCCGATCCGGTACTTTTGTGAACCTTCGGGTTGCGGATGAAAAATCCGTCGTATCGGTATGAGATATGGCTTGAGTTAGAGAACGCATTACGACCTGAGTTTGGACAAAATTACGCCCAGAATAGCCAATAGCCGACGCAAAGAAAGTGACGGAATACGGACTGGGATCCAATGAAAAAGATTGCTCTTCTTCTTGCCTTTTTGCCTGCGGCTGCATTTGCCGAAGAACGCGTGTTTGAATGTGACGCGCCGGATGCAGAACATCCGGAAATGGCAGCCAAACTGGTTAAATATGACGGGCAGCAAAAGGGCCACATTACAATAGGTGACATCGACAAAGACGTGGATGTATTCCCCGGCCTCGACACTTTGACCTACCTGTATATTGGCGATGGCTACACACTGCACTACAACGTACACCCGGAAAAAGGCACCTTCGACTACTCGGCTTCAGGAAGTAAATCCGGCTGGGGCAAAGGCGCGTGTCGGGAAATTACGGGGCAATAATTGATTTGAGCGGACGGCGCGACCAAGGCACTGATGTTGGATCGCTTTTCGATAGTTCAGGCGTTCATCGCCTTCCAATTCTGGTTGGTGGCGAAATAGCTATCCCTCAGCAATCCAAAGATAGGGGATCCAAGAAATGAAATGCAAGTTCTTGTCTGTCCTCACTTATCAAGCAATAGAGAGCCAATCCAAGAACTAGTAACGTAATTAAGCACCAAGGCGGAACTTGGTCGGTGTCATTCCGGTTTGACCTCGGAAGAAGCGGGTGAAATGGGACTTGTCGGAGTAGCCGAGCATCAGGCCGATCTCCGCTATTGTCATCTTGTCTTCTCGGAGGTGCTTCTTAGCGACATCGACACGCAGCCGTTTGATCTCACGGGGTAGCGTCGTGCTTTGTTGCTGAAGCGCTTTCAGAAACCGATCCGGCTGTATTCCCAGCAATCCAGCCACCCGCTCTGATCCCAAATCGGTTTCGTCCAGTTTGTCGCGTAAGACAGATCGCAAAGCAGCTACCACGGTCACTTCTTCATCTTGTCGAGGCGAAGCCAATGGTTTGGTCGAGCCTTCAGAGACGTGGAGCAAAAACAACCATTCCACAGGAAAACTAATCTGCATTCCGGAATCAGGCCCAAGGCCAACCTCGATCCCCTTGTAGTTGATGGGCAGACCAGTGATGTATCTGCTTTCCCATCGAACACGGGAAGGATTCCAGGAGTCTCCGACGACTGTCTGCAATAGGCGCACGTAGATTGCGGCTCCAAAAGCGGTAACCTGAACCGGTGGGACAGTCGGTTCCTGTTGCCTCTCGATTCGATAAGTCGCCCTGTCAGCTTCAATGACAAGGCTGTGCCGCACAGAGTTTGACTCCTGCGGTACAAGCCCAACAAAACGGGCAAAAAACTCGAACAGACTCGTTGTCGATTGCAAGGCTTGAGCGAACGGAGGCCATCCTTGCAGGTCAAATGTTTCTCCGACATGCAGGCCAAGGTATCGATCACCGGACAACTCTGAGAAAGTATTCACCAAGCCGTAAACCAACTCTGAGTGTACAAATACGGATGGGTCAGACAGCAGCTCGGCCTTCAAGCCGACCTGGTCCAATGCTGATTGCGGATTGATTTTACGTTCGGTCAGATATTGCAGGAACGGAGCGGCTAAAGAGAGGCGAATAAAGCCCTCGCTATGCTCTTGAGAGGTGGAGTTGAAAGGCAAGCCCGTCACCCTTGTTTAGATTAGTTTTCCGCAGTGGCCAGTTTTTCAATCACATTCGAACATCTTAACTCAAAAGTGGCAACCGAGCCAAGGTATTCCAGACTACAGTTTGTAAAACATGAATATGAAGGGAGTACTTATGTCCGGTCTACGAATGTCGCTTTGCTCGACGGTAATTGTCGCTGCAGGACTTGCTTTTTCAGCGTCCGCGCAGGCTCAGGATCAAGAAGAACCCCAAACGTTGTTTACCAACGTGCACATCTTCGATGGAGTGAGTGAACAGCGCATCGAGAATGCCAGCGTATTGGTCGAGGGCAATCTGATTAAGGCCGTATCAACCGACGCAATCGATGCCCCCGACGCTACGGTCATTGACGGAGAAGGGAGGACACTGACCCCCGGCTTCATCGAAAATCACGCACACCTGATGCTGCCAGGACCCACGTTGCCCGCAATGGAAGCCAACAGCACTTGGGAAGACCTCGCGATTCACGGCACTCAAATGGCTGAGATGTACTTAATGCAAGGCTTTACCACCGTAAGAGATGCAGGTGGCGCTAATGGAGGTCTTCGCCGCGCAATCGACACCGGGACCATTGCCGGGCCGCGTTTCTACCCTGCGGCTGCTTTTCTAAGTACGCGTGGTGGCCATGCTGATTTCGCCAACTTTACGGCGCCTGTTGGCCAGTCTTCGAACTTCAGCCGTCTGAATATGGCCCAAGAAGTCGACAGCGTCTCTGACATGTACAAGTTTGCTCGTAACAACTTCCGGATGGGAGCAACACAACTGAAGTACATGCAATCAGGCGGTGTAGTTTCAGTGTTTGACCCGTGGCAGTTATTGGCAGGATCGACGGCAGAGTTAGAAGCGGCCGTGCAGGTTGCCAACGAATACGAAAGCTACGTCATGGCCCATTCCTACCGCAAGGAAACGATCATGGCGGCACTGAATGCTGGTGTGCGATCAATTGAACACGGGTTCATGTTTGATTGTGAAATATCAGCGCTGATGGAAGAGAAAGGAGCCTACATCACGACCAATCTCACCGCATTTGATCCAAATCTCTTCGATATTCCTGCCATTCGAGATGTCCCAGCCAGCTTACGAAAGGCACAGTCAGCTACGCAGGCTTTTGGCGACTACATAAAAAACATGAATGAGTGCCCAGCTAAAAGAGGGTTTCACACGGATTGCGTAGGTTCTGTAGCCGCCTGCAATATTCAAATTGCCTATGAAAAACATCTCAATAATGAGTTCTTTGGCTCTCACGCCTCGTTGGTCGCAATGACATCTACTGGCGGTGAAATCGCCGCTTTGTCCGGACCATTCATGAACCCCTATCCCGAGGGCAATCTGGGTGTGATTGAGGAAGGAGCCTATGCGGACATCCTGCTGATCGACGGTAACCCACTTGAAGACTTCTCGGTTGTTGGCACGGGTGATCAGTGGTTCGGTGCCGACCCGAGGCCTGAAAGCCCAGATACGATCCGACTGATCATGAAGGACGGCGTCATCTACAAAAACACACTGGATTGACCTGTCTCAACAGCCGGAGAGTATTTATGCACCATTGGTTCCGCTCCTTAGTATTCGCAGGGTTGGTCTGGTGTGGTCATCCTGTCATGGCGACGCCAGGAACCGCGTTGGACTGGTCTGACCTGCCTGACCCGTCCGCGCAGGTCTTTGATGACCCCTATCGTGAACTCAGCCCCGAACAGTTCGACGATGTTCTTTTCGTTGTGCGTATACGCGGCAGGTTGCAGCAGGAGGTTGGCAGCGCCGAAGAACGGCAGAAATGGCAATTGCTTTTAGCAGAGACCGAAGACGCCTTGGTGTCAGACGGAATTGACGTCGACTGGTTACTCGATCAGCGCGAGGTTGTGACTGAACGTCGAAGAAAGGCTGGAACGAGCGGAAACCCGCAATTCGACGGCAGAACAATCACACTCGCGGGCTTTGCCATTCCTGCTCCAAGCGATCCGGACGGCCGGCCTGTGGCGTATTTGGTGCCAGAAAGAGGGATGTGCAGCCACATGCCTCCACCTCCGCCTAACCAGATGATCCGTGTGCGGTTGAACGGGGACTGGGCGCCTAGCTATTTCCACGAACCCGTTCGGCTGACAGGCACGCTGACTATCGATCCTTCCGTTCATAATATGATGGTTGTGGATGGCCTCATGCCTATGAATGCGACTTTCCAGCTAGAGGCGGAACGTGTCGAAACTCTGGAAACCGAGGCAGACAGGTTGGAATGGAAGCAGCGTGCTGCTGATCGCATCCGCGCGGCAGGAAATCGCAAGACCGGTGGGGCACAGGCGTCAAAATGATAAGACTTCTGGTTGCCGCATTGAGCATTGCATTTGCTGGCGCAGCGTCGGCTCAGGGACTATCCGGGCCATCTTCAGTCGAAGCCGATCTTGCGCCCGGAGACGGGCACACCGATCCGCAATATCGTTCCGATTTTCCACGCAACATCGCACCGGGTTGGTTTCAGTGGAAAGACCGACTGGCTGAGGGTGGTTTTCGGTTCAACATTGACTACCTGGCATTGGGCCAAACCACGGATGCTGATCTGGGAACCGGCGAAGCAGCCAGCGGAATTGCGCGGTTCTACGGCAGTTGGCAGGCAACTGAACGGGGGTCTCTGACATTCAAGATCGAAGACAGGCACAGTTATACTGACGTTGCTCCGCAATTTCTCGGGCTGGATGGCGGAGCCCTTTCAATCACGGGAACAGCCTTCAATGACAACGGTTTGCTTCTGACCAATTTGTTCTGGACCCAAAGGGCTGAGAATGGGTCGTGGGCGCTGCAAGTCGGCCAGATTGATGTAACGGACTTTGTGGATATCTACGGGTTGGTAAGCCCCTACAGTGGTTTCCAAAACCTGTCTTTCAATACCAACCCAACTATTAACACGCCCAATCAAGGCCTTGGCATCGCCGGTGGGGTAAAGCTGAGCGAAAACTTCTACGCTGTTGCGAGCGTCTCAGATGCAAACGCCGACCCGTCTGATCCAAACTTTGATGTGTTTAGCGATGGCAATCTCTTCAAGTCACTCGAACTTGGTTACACCTCTGGCTTTGATCGCATTTACTTCGACAATATCCACCTGACCCTTTGGCATGCGGATGCAGCCGACGATGGCAGCCGCCCTGAAGATTATGGGGCCGCGTTCTCAGCGGCTTGGTTTGTTGGCAATACATGGATGCCATTCTTTCGGGCAGGGGCCTCAAAAGGGACAGCGGCGCTTTACGATCGGTCGGTTTCTGCGGGTCTGGGATATTACGGTCGCAATACCGATCTGGCCGGGCTGGGCCTGAACTGGGCCGAGGCAAGAGGCATAGACGGTGATCAATTCACTCTGGAAGCATTCTACCGGTTTTCAATCTCGCCCGGACTGCAGATCACGCCATCACTGCAGTTCATTTCTGACCCGCTGCTGAACCCCACCCAGGATAGCATTACGCTGTTCGGTCTAAGAACCTGGATCGTTTTCTGACGGGTTCGAATGTGGCGCTAATAACAAAACAGTTAGGGAGGTTCTGTCATGAAGACCCTGTTGGCCGTAAGCGCTATCGCGATCACTTTTAGTGGCGCACTGCACGCGAGCGAAGAAAGCAAGACATGGGATGCGTCAGAAGAGGCGAAGCAATTCGTGCAAGACACAATCGTCCTCGGCATGTTGGCCAGCCCCTACGGCACTGGTTGGACCGACTACGACCAGCTTCATACTTACTTCGCGCGTGCTCGGGACAACGGCATTACGGGGCACGAAATGACGCTCGCGGCAGCAGATATGACCTTTGAAACCCTGCTTGAACAGCATTATCACTTTCGCTCGGCAATGGCGCAGCAACCGGAAAACTACCTGATCGTCAATGAAACCCGAGATATCGAAGCCGCCCATTTACAAGGTAAGACGGCCGTCATCTGGAACAGCCAAACCGCCACAATCCTGAACGGTGATCTTAAGAAAATGGCATTGCTAAAGGATATGGGGATCAAAAGTATGATCCTGGCTTACAATGACATTTTCCGAACCGGATCGGGGCAGTTGGCGGCCTATAACGGGCGCGACATTGGTCTGACGCCTTGGGGGAAGTCGGTCATCGATGAAATGGTACGGTTCGGTATCCTGCTCGACCTAAGCCACACGGGTTCAAAAACGGCCAACGACGCCATGAACTATATGGATGAGACCTATCCTGGCGTGCCTTATGTCTATACGCACTCTGTCCCAGCTGGGCTTTATGCGAACGAACCTAACGCCACGCCACGTGGATGCTATCGAGCCATTCCGGACGACGAAGCGCTACGCGCGGCCCAATCAGGTGGTTATATTTCTCCGACCTTCACCGAATGGATGATGGACGGTGTTTGGCCCGAGGATATCTCGCCCAAGCAGGCTGCTGATATGATCGACTACTATGTCCAACTTGTCGGGATCGACCATGTCGGGATCGCAACGGACGACATGTTTTCGACCGAGCTTGTTGTACAATTCGCAACTGCAAACGCGAGCATGTACGATGATGGCGGCTACATGATCGACGCGTTCAACAAAGGAGCCACCGGTAACGGAGAACTTGCCAAAATCCTTGCAGCGATTACCGATGACCTTTGGGCGCGAGGCTACTCAAACGAGGACCTTGCAAAGATTTATGGTGGCAACAAGATGCGAGTTTATGCGCAAGTTTGGGAAGGCAAACCGCCTGAGCAATTCCTGCAAGAATACCCCGAGCGTCTGCGCTTGAGGCAAGAACTTCGTGATGGGTTCTATTCGCGTTGATCCGCCCGTGTATTTTTCCAGGGCCCAAATCAGCTCTCTTGGAGAATTCTTTTCCCATCAAAGGTGGTAAAGGCGCAGAGAAGACAGCTTCACGCGCAGGACAGCAAGCCGGAGCGAGCCAACAAAATTCTTGGTACATTGTGGGGAAAGGATGGTGGGTGATGAGAGACTCGAACTCCCGACATCTTCGGTGTAAACGAAGCGCTCTACCAACTGAGCTAATCACCCGTGAGGGCTCATGTAGCTAAGCCCGTGCGCGGGCGCAAGAGGGTAGGGCACAATTTCTTCTGCAAATTTGTATCGCGCTACAGATCAGAGTTTCATGTCCTTGAGAGCGGCCAAGAGCTGCGCGACCTCATGTTCGGTGTTGTAGTGGCACAGCGAGATGCGGATACAGTCGTTCAGGCCTAAAGGTATCAGCACATTGCCGCTGTAGTGGTCCGCTTTTCGGGTATGGGTACGGATGCCTTGTTGGTTCAGCCGGGTCACCACATCCGCCGACGGAAAACCCTCGACAGTGATCGAGACCAGACCTTCGCGCGCGGGATTATCGGCACCAGCCAGGATCGTGATGTGGTCCATATCGCTCAGACCGGGCAGGTTGCCTGTACCTTTGATCATAGCATTGGTCAGGTGTGTTTCGTAGGCGTGTATCGCATGGCCGGCGGCCCGGATGCGGTCCCTGCGATCGGTTTCCTCCGAGACCTGTCCGCCGAGCCAGTCGAAATAGCCGACCACGTCGGTCATCGCGGCGTATGAGCCGGTGTCTCTAGTGCCAAATTCCCATCCGTTTGCTGGGGCGTCGATCAGCTGGTCGTGTGGCAGGGCGGTTAAGCGGTTCGAGATCCAGGCGATGCCATAACCGTGACGTGAGAACACTTTGTAAGGCGAGATCGCATAGCCATCGACGTCGTAGCTATCGATATCCATCTGGCCATGGGCTGCGTGCTGAATGCCGTCGACGATTATGAAGCAATCGGGTGCGACAGCGCGGATGACACGCGCTATGGCAGCCACATCCATCCCCATGCCCGTTACAGGCGAGGCGTGCAGGATCGTGGCGACGGCCACATCCGGGGTCATCAGCGCAGCATAGTCTTCGGCGGTGACAAGGCCCGTTGCGTCGTCATGGGGCACATTGACATAGTCAAGGCTGGCGATTTCAGCCCATCTGCGTGCGGCGCTGCGACTTGCGGGGTGTTCGATGGAGCTGCCGATCACCTTACCCCCCTTCGGTGCATTCACGCAGGCCGTGCGGATCATGCGGAACAGCAGCTCTGTCCCGCTTTCGCCGACAAAGAACTGACCTTCCGAGGCGTTCATGAAGACAGATAAATCTGCCTTCGCGCGGTTGATGATATCGACCAGCGCATGACTGGCGACGTTGTCCCGCCCCTGATTATCCGGGATCGCAGCGAATTTGGCCGAGGTGTCGATCACCGTATTCAGGGTCAGTGCACCGCCTGCATTTTCAAAGAAAATGCGTGGCCCCTGAAACGGGCAGGCGTCGACATGGGCAAAGCGTGAGCGGATTTCTTCAATCAGTCCGGGAGTCTGGTGCAGCATGTTCAACGGTTCCTGTCTTGGTTTGGCTCACATCAGCCTGAATGCCTGCCGGGTTCAATCCCAATTGCGACAGAAACGCGTGTCGTAGTAGAACCAGATGTCTCCTTGCGCCGGGAAAGGGCCTTGCCTGCCCCGTGTCGCCTCCGATATGCCCAGAGAGACTGCAACCCTTTGAACCGGAGGCACAAGATGCGCTGTCTGATTGCGGCTCTGGCGTTATGCACGCTGATCGCAGCTCCGGTTCGGGCCGAGGGGGTGCTGGTCTTTGCCGCGGCCAGCCTCAAGACCGCACTGGATGCCATCGCACCCGGGTTTGAGGAAGAAACCGGGTACAATGTCACAGTGTCTTACGCCGCTTCATCGGTATTGGCGCGGCAGATTCAGGTTGGGGCCCCTGCAGATCTGTTCATATCGGCCAATGAAGAGTGGATGGATGTGCTGCAAAGCGAAGATTTGATCGATACTGCTTCGCGGGTGGACTTGCTAAGCAACGGGTTGGTGCTGATTGGCACGCCGAGTTCGGAAACCGCCGAAATTGGAGCTGGGTTTGATCTGCTCTCCCAGTTGGATGGGGGTTATCTGGCGTTGGCATTGGTCGATGCCGTTCCTGCAGGTATCTATGGCAAGGCTGCCTTGCAGGGTTTGGGCATGTGGAACGAAGTACAGTACCAGATCGCACAGACAGATAATGTTCGCGCAGCACTGGCGCTGGTGGCGACGGGTGCTGCACCGCTGGGAATTGTGTATCGTTCAGATGCAATTGCCGAGGATCGGGTGGGTGTGATCGGAACAATCCCGCCTGAGCATTATCCGACAATTGTCTACCCTGCAGCCCTGACCCGCACCGCAAATCCAGATGCGCAGGCATTTCTGACCTATCTGCAAGGAGAAACCGCGCAGGCAGAGTTTCTGAGGCAGGGTTTCACCCTGCCGGACGGGTGACGAGATGGGGTGGTTGGGACCAGCAGAGATCGAGGCGTTGCACCTGTCGTTGCGCGTGTCGCTCTGGGCGACGCTAATAACGCTGCCATTCGGAATCTTCGTGGCCTACGCCTTGGCGCGTTGGCGCTTTCCGGGGCGGCAAGTGTTGAATGGTCTGGTGCATTTGCCGCTGATCCTACCTCCGGTCGTAACCGGCTATCTGTTGCTGCTGACATTCGGCATTCAGGGGCCGCTGGGTGGGCCGTTGGCCGAGCTTGGTATCGTTTTCGCGTTCCGCTGGACCGGTGCGGCGCTTGCAGCTGGGATCATGGCCTTTCCACTGATGGTGCGCGCGATCCGTTTGTCGATTGAGGCGGTGGATCCCAAACTGGAGCAGGCCGGGGCTACGTTGGGTGCGTCGCGTCTGATGGTCTTTGGAACGGTGACGCTGCCGATGATCCTGCCTGGGGTTATCGCAGGCGCAATACTGGCCTTTGCCAAAGCGATGGGAGAGTTCGGGGCCACGATCACTTTTGTTTCAAATATACCGGGCCAGACCCAGACTCTGCCTTCCGCCGTCTATGCGTTTTTGCAGGTGCCCGGGGGTGAGGCGGCGGCGACGCGATTGGTGATCATCTCGATCATAGTCGCCATGGGGGCGCTGCTCTTGTCAGAATATGTGGGCCGCCGTGTGGCCAAACGGGTGGCAGGGTCATGAGTCTGTCTGTTCGCATGCAACATAATCTGCCGGCTATTGCGCTCGATTTGGATTTTGAAGCGCCTCCGGGTGTCACAGTCCTTTTTGGGCGCTCGGGTTCCGGGAAGACCACGGTGGTCAATGCCGTAGCCGGGTTGCTGCGTCCCCAAGCGGGACGTGTTGCAGTGGGTGATTGGGTTTTGTTCGACACGGATTGCGGGGTTTGGCTGCCGCCACATCGGCGGCGATTGGGATACATCTTTCAGGAAGGCCGATTGTTCCCGCATCTGACTGTGCGTCAGAATCTGAACTATGGTCGTTGGTTTGCCCCGCGCGAAGTACAGCGCGAAAACCCGGATCGCGTGATCGAGATGTTGGGCATCGGCCACCTGCTGGATCGGCGCCCGGCTATGCTGTCGGGCGGTGAGAAACAGCGCGTTGCCATTGGCCGCGCCTTGTTGGCCAGCCCGCGCCTGATTCTTGCAGACGAGCCCTTGGCGGCACTTGACGATGCGAGGAAGGCGGAAATCCTGCCCTATTTTGAGCGGTTAAGGGATGAGGTCTCGGTTCCAATCCTTTATGTAACACATTCGGCAGCCGAGGTTGCGCGGTTGGCGACGTCGGTCGTGGCGCTTCAGGATGGGCAGGTGGTACGCTTTGGCCCTGCATCCGAAGTGCTGGCCGACCCGTCAGTTGCCCCCGCCGGTGTGCGCGCCGTGGGTGCGGTGCTAAGCGTTCGCGTGGCGGCTCATCACAATGATGGTTTATCTGAATTGGACGCAGGCGGGGCGCGGTTGTTCCTGCCGCGCATTGCGCACCGTATCGGCGAAGACCTGCGTATCCGTATCCCTGCGCAAGAGGTGATCTTGTCGAACAGACCGCCAGAAGGGCTGTCAGCGCTGAACGTGCTTTCGGGGCAGGTCGAAAAGATACGGCCAGGCGAAGGGCCTGGTGCCATTGTGTCGGTCAACACACCTGCTGGGATTGTTCTAGCCCGCGTGACCCGGCGCTCAGTCGCGGCCTTGGGGTTGCAGCAGGGCAGCAGTTGTTATGCGGTGATCAAGACTGTCGCGCTGGCCCCACAGGATGTTGGTGGGCGGGTCGTCTAAGGATTAGGCAAGCGCGCGTGCCTCATGCTCGCGCAGAATAAGGCGCGCGGCATTTCCGAATCCGTTGTGTTCGTCTGTCGCGCGGTCGGGGAAAATCTCGACGAGTTCTTGCAATGCGTCAGACGAAAGCGTGTAAAGAGTTTCTTCACCCAGAAATAGGCTTTCAGCTGGCGCCCCTTCGGCGGTTAGAATCTCGTGCCTGTCCAAAAGGATATGCAAATACTCGACAGGCTGGTCGCTTGTTTCGATATCGATGCCCGGCCAGGAGCAAAGGTGTTTTGCGGCGACCAATACTTCGGGCGCACCAAATAGCATCTGGACCTTGGGACCACTTATCAGAATTCGATGCTGTTGAGAGACCAGAAGATCACGGGATGGAATATCTGGCCCAAGACTGCCTGCAGTAAGCCGCACCGGTCGCATTGAGGGGTTCGCACGTAATCGCCCATGGTCCAATCGGCTGCTTTCGATCCAGCGGATGGGCTGCAAGCCGTGATCGGCGGTCAACACTTCGTCATTCACCTGAAGAGTTTCGATCGGTTGCGAACCGACTTCGGTCTCGATCAACGTGCCTGCAGTAAAACACACACCTTCAATTGTGATGGTGACATCGGTTGTTTCCGGAGCTGCATTAAAATTAAAGCCGAAGACGCTGACGACGGCGTTGACTTCAACCGTGAACGTATCGGTGACGATTTCGCCATTATCCAAACTGTCGAAAAAGGTAGGGTCGACCGTATAGGTCCATTCGCCTGTAGCTGGATCTATGCTGGCTGTCCCGTGATCGGGCGGCGTCTGGATTGACCAGTCCTGCGAGACGATGGTGGCACCGCTGGTAATATCAAGATCACCGGTTGCCACATTCGGTGGATCATCTGTCACCGAACCTGTTGTATCGCCGACTATCGAGACCATGTTATGATCCCTCCTGCTCTAGCACTCGCGCGAATTCATTTTTTCTGTAAAGGCGCATGTGCACCTCAGCGTTCTGGTCACGGGTCCATTCGACGATTCGGTTTTGGGTCAGGTCGCTGTCCATCCGGTTAGTGCGCACCCGGGGATGTGGGATCTCGCGTTTTAGCATCTCGACAATTTGGTTGGTCTGACCAAACGGAGCGACCATGTCGATGATCCAGAAAGACGTACCGCTGGTGAAATCGGTGTCATTCAACGGCTGTTCCTGTACCGCATAGCGATGTTCGGCTTCAGGGCTTAGACCGGCGAAAGTCACAAACCCGCGCGGAAATCCGTTTTGCCGAAAGATATGATACTGCCCCAGACGCAAGGGCGTTTCAAAGGCATAAAGCGCCTGACCTAAGTTGCGATCCCGATGTGTTTTGGTCAGTGCCGCGAGATAAAACACTGCACCGAAATCGGCGTATTTTTCAGGTGAAATGTCGAACCAGTCTTTTGGAAATGACGTCTGCACGGGTCACTCTGGAAACTACGGTTCCTCAGATCATAGCGCGGATCATATTCAATGAAAGGATATTCATGGTGGGTAACCAAGAGCGCACGAATTCGACATTGTACCAGAAGCAAGAATGCTGTCATGGTATGTTATTGATTGAATTCACGCTTTGACGGCGTCGATCGAAGTTATCGAATGAGGTATTGGATATGCGAATTCTGAAGCTTGCATGCCTGGTGGCTGCTTTGGTGTCCCCCACACTTTCACAAGCCGTTGGCTTCGGCGTAGGTGTGCGGCCCGCATTTCGAACAACAGTCACGCCATTGAATGATGGCACCTACGAGGTGGCTGCGATCGGTACATCAGCGCCGGTGGCCTATTGGTGCGGGATCGGTGATTTTGCGATCAGGACGCTACGGACATCGGCGACCCAACGTATCTATATCTCGAAACCCTATGAGAGAGGTGCCCGTACGGTGCAATTTTCTCTGTCACCGCCTGAAGGGGCTGAAGATGTCACAACATATTCCGTCACGGTCAAAACCGTAGGAGCAAATATGACGGCAGGGTCGGCTCAGGGATATTGTTATGACAATTTCATAGATTTTGGTTTCTGACCATCAGATCCATTTCGCCAGCGGCGGCAGGCTCATGAGAACGGCATCGGGATCATGCCCGGTTTCCAGACCAAACTTGGTGCCACGGTCGTAAACCAGATTGTATTCCGCATAGAGGCCACGATGTACAAGCTGCGTAGTCTTGTCCGTGTCATTGAAACTCAGAATTCGACGCTTCTCGACCAGAGGAAAGAACGCTGGAAGGAATGCGCGGCCAATATCCTGGGTCAGGGAGAAATCTGCCTGCCAGTCGCCAGTACAATAGTCATCCATGAATATCCCACCAACACCTCGTGCGCGTTTGCGGTGGGGGATGTAGAAATATTCATCGGCCCAATCTTTGAGGCGTGGATAATGCGCCGCACCATGCGGATCCAAATGAGCCTTTTGAGTGGCGTGGAAATGAGAGGTGTCCTCGTCATATTCGATGCAAGGGTTCAGGTCGGACCCGCCACCGAACCACCAGGCATGCGGTGTCCAAAACATTCGTGTGTTCATGTGAACCGCAGGCACATGCGGGTTCTGCATATGTGCCACCAGGCTGATGCCAGACGCCCAGAAACGCGGGTCATCTTTCATTCCGGGAATGCCCTTGCGCGCAGCCATCGCATTCTGCGCGCGTTCGCCTAGTGTGCCGTAAACGGTTGAAACATTAACGCCCACTTTTTCGAACACGCGACCGCCGCGGATAACGGACATCAAGCCGCCACCAGCGTCCGAGCCATCGTCGGATTGGCGGGTGGTTTCTTTCACTTCAAAACGGCCCGGTTGATTGTCTGAGAATGGGCCAGCGGCGTGGCTTTCCTCAAGCGCTTCGAACGCCATGATGATCTCATCGCGCAATTGGCGAAACCATGCGGAGGCGGTGTTTTTTTCTGTGTCAAACATCGATGTCAATGAGCTGGTGCCGCGACCGGGTCTAGCAGGGTGCGGCCGCCGTCAATGGTCAGGATTTGCCCTGTCATGAAACCCGCGGCATCCGATGCAAGGAACTGCGCTGTTTCGGCCAGTTCGTTAGGTGCTGCAATTCGCGCCAGGGGCGTGTGTTTTTCGATATCATCACGGAAGTCGCGATTTTCCTTCAATGTGGATTGCAACGAGGCGCTCATTACCGATCCCAGAGCAATTGAGTTCACGCGGATGCGGCTCGGCGCCAATGCTACAGCAAGCGAACGGGTCATCTGATCCAGCGCGGCTGTTGAGACCGAGTAGGCCATCAGGTCCGGGTGGGTTCGGCGCGCAGCAATCGAGGACAGGTTGATGATCGAACCTGCAGGGTTCTCGGTGTCACCATCAGCCTGTTTGATGAACCGCTTGGCGATCAGTTGGCTCAGTCTCAGCGCAGGCATCAGGTTCTGGTTCAACAATGTACGGACCGAGTCATCATCCGCGTCGAGCGGGTCTGAAGGGATGACCTGCCGTGCGCCATTGATCAGGATATCCACTTGATCGAAAGCATCCAGCGTTGCCGAGAGTAGGTTGGCGATGGTTAGCTTTTCGCGCAGATCGCCCGCAAAATAACGGATATTGCTGTCATCCACCTGTTCACCCAGCTCTTCAGACAGGCGTTTTTCATCCATGTCGGCAAACATGACATTGGCACCTGCATCCGCAAAATGCCGCCCGATGGCAAGCCCGATGCCGTTGGCACCGCCGGTGACGATTGCGGTCTTGCCCGCGATTGAAAAGGACATGCGAATCCTCCTGAGTTCTGGCGCAGGTTAGCGGGCCTCAGCCCCGAGGGCGAGAGGCATGAAATACCTTGAATCGGTTGTCTCCTGCGACTTCTTCAACGCGCGTGAAGAACTCGGCCAGGGTGGCTTCGTAGGGTAGGTGGCGATTGGCAACCATCCAGAGTTGCCCGTTGCGTGTTAGGTTTCGTGCGGCGTTTGCGATGAATCCCTGCCCAAGGGCCGAGTCAGCACTGCGCGAGGTGTGAAACGGCGGGTTCATGATCACCATGTCCAGTGGCTCGGGTGCGGTCCAATTGGTTGCGTCGGCCCAGTGGAACTGCGCACGAGGGTCGGTGACGTTGGAGCGGGCACAGGTGAGTGCGGTGTGATCCGCCTCAACCAAATGCAGGCTGTGCAAGGTGTCGTCGATCAGCCCGGCGGACAGAAAGCCCCAGCCTGCGCCCAGATCAGCAATGCGCGTAACGCGCTTGGTTGGCAGAGACCTCTGCAGCAGGGCTGAGGCAGGATCGATACCGTCAGCGGAAAACACACCGGGTGCGGTGTGGAATCCGTCGACCATTTGGTTTTCAGGCGCAGCCCAGTCGGCAAACGCGTCCGCATCAGACTGAAACCAGAAAATCTTGCCATGCGCTTTCGAAATCGGCCCGTTGATTGCGACCCGCTTGCGGATGTCTTTCAGCAAACTGTCGACGCCATCGGTTTTGGCCCCGTCCACCACAATGATCCCGCTGGCGCGGCTGCAAGCCTGATGAACCAACGCCCGGGCCAGCGCTTTGGCACGCGGCAGGAAGACGACAGCATCCTGGCTGGGCGCGTCACTGTTGGGCGTTGCCACAAAACCTTGCGCGGCAAAATGATCGTGAAAGGGTTTGAAGGGTTGTACCACCTGCGTCTCGTGCGGCAGGTCCGACAGATCGTTATTGGGGGTTGGGGCCAGCACGGTCAGAGGTTGTGACAGGCTGAGCCCGCTGCTTAGGGCAAGTTCAAGGCGAGGAGACATGGCCGCGCGTTATTCTTCGCGTTCCATGGTGCATTGCAGCGGGTGCTGATGCCTGCGCGCGAAATCCATCACTTGCCCGACCTTGGTTTCGGCAATCTCATGGCTGAACACGCCAACCACTGCGACGCCTTTCTTGTGCACGGTCAGCATGATTTCGAACGCCTGCGCATGGGTCATGCCGAAGAACCGTTCCAGCACATGCACCACAAACTCCATCGGCGTGTAATCGTCATTCAGCAGCAACACCTTATACAGTGGAGGCCGCTTGGTCTTGGGACGCGTTTGCACCATGACCGACGTGTCGTCGTCCTGGTCGTCCTTGTCCGACATGATCCACTGGTGTTCGCGCATTACTGTAAGAGAATCCCGATTCAAGCTTCGGTTTGTTTGAGGGCTTATATAACGTCACTGTGGTCAGAGAAAAGAGCTACGAGTCGGAATCGCAATGCAGGACAAATTGACCACAATCGCGTTCGATGCGGATGACACGCTGTGGCATAATGAGCGGTTTTTTCAACTGACGCAGACCTATTTTGCCGAATTGCTGGCCGATCACGCCGAGCGCGATCACCTGATGGAACGTCTTCTTGCCGCTGAAAAGCGGAACATCCAGCACTATGGGTATGGCATCAAGGGTTTTACCCTGTCTATGATCGAGACAGCGATCGAGGTGACCGAAGATCGCGTCCCTGCGCGCGTTATCCGCCAACTTGTTGAAGCGGGGCAGGAGATGCTGGCGCATCCCATCGAACTGCTCCCCCATGCGCGCGAGGCCATCGAGTCGGTGGCCGAGACGCACAGGGTTTTGCTGATCACCAAGGGCGACCTGATCGATCAGGAGCGTAAGCTGGCGCAATCCGGATTGGGTGAGTTATTTGACGGGATCGAAATCGTGTCCGAGAAAACAGCGGCGACTTATTCGACGATTTTCGCGCAGCATGGGGATGGTCCCGAGGCCTCGATGATGATCGGAAACTCGATGCGGTCTGACGTGGTGGCGCCCATCGAAGCGGGGTGCTGGGGCGTGTATGTGCCCCACGGGCTGGTCTGGGAAATTGAGAAGGCTGAAACTCCGGCCGGCAATCCCAGATTTTGTGAGTTGCGCGATCTGGGCGATCTCTCGGCTCTGGTTGCCCGGATTTCCTGACCTGTTGCCGTTTCACATCAGTTGCGAAAAATTCGATGGATTGGCTTGCCTGATTTTTGGCGTAATCGCGGGTTTGGTGTCTGGGCGCGCAACTACTACCACATGTAGTGCAGTGATGGGTCGGAGTGGGTGTAACGACACGCAGCTTTCAGTTTCTTTAAGCCCGTCCCTGTGTTAGCCTGACCAATATCAAAACAAAAATTGCTGACCGGGAAAACCCGGCGGCGCGAGGCAGACAGAGGCAAAGATCGTGCAGATTCGGCGGACAGTTCCGGCCCGAATGGGCTTATTCCTTATAGCATTTCTGTGGCTGCTTTCTTTTGCGCCACTTCAGGGCATGGCTGCCCCCTACGCGGCGATGGTTATTGACGCGCGCACCGGGGAAGTGCTGCATTCCCGCAATGCCGACACGCGGCTCCATCCGGCATCGCTGACCAAGATGATGACGCTCTACATCGCGTTTGAGGCGGTGCGGAATGGTGAGATCACATTGGACACTCAGGTTCGGATCACCAAGAAGGCGGCGGCTGAACCTCCGTCCAAGCTGGGGTTGCGTACCGGCCAGCGAATCGCGTTTCGGTATCTGATCCGGGCAGCAGCAGTGAAATCGGCCAATGATGCAGCTACAGCAATTGGTATCGCGCTTAGCGGATCCGAGGCGGCCTTTGCCCGTCGTATGACCCGTACCGCCAAGGCGATGGGGATGAGCCGGACGACTTTTAAGAACGCTCATGGCCTGACCGAGTCGGGTCACTTGTCCACCGCGCGCGACATGACCACGCTGGGCCGTCATTTGCTGTACGATTACCCGCAGTATTACAACCTGTTCTCGCGCCAATCGACGCATGCCGGGATCAAGACCGTTCCGAACACCAACCGCCGGCTGCTGGCTGCCTATAAAGGTGCAGATGGGATCAAGACCGGCTATACTCGCGCGGCCGGATTTAACCTGGTTGCTTCGGCCAAGCGCAAGGATGAACGCATCATTGCCACGGTCTTCGGCGGCAAGTCCGGCGCATCGCGCAATGCGCGTGTAGCGGAGCTTCTGGATATGGGCTTCCGCCGCGCACCTTCGCGTGCTCCAATCCGCAAGCCAGCCCGCCCATCCTATGCAGGTAATGCGGGCTTGGGCGCTGTACAGGTCGCTCAGGTTGGTCCACCGAAGAAAAGCTTGCGCCCGGTACTGCGTCCTACGGAAGCCTCTGCTGTGCAAGTTGCAGGTGCAGTTGCCGAAACGGCCGAGAAAAATGGTTCCCGTATTCAAGACGGTATTGCTGCCGCCATCGCTGCAGCGGATATCGCACCTGCGGACAGCGCAACACGACCGGTTTCGCGGCCTGAGGATGTGGTTCTGGCCTCGGTTGAACCGGCCAGACAGCCAGAGCCGGAACCCGAAGTGGTTACCCGCCTGTCAACATCCGGCGGTCACCTGTGGGGTGTCAATGTGGGCCGATACACCACGCGATACGAGGCCGAGAAAGTTCTGTTGAAAACCGCGCTGTCGGAAATGACCACTTTGGAAGGCACTTTGCGCAAGGTGAACCAAAGCGCGCGCGGGTTTGATGCGACCTTTCAGGGCATGACCCGCGAACAGGCCGATCTGGCTTGCCGCCGGTTGCAGGCGCGCAACGTCACATGTTTCATGATCGGGCCGTCATAAGACCCGACATACTCTCCTGGATGGGTCTGGGCTGCGATGATCTCGCAGCCCTTTTTTCATCCGATCAGTCGAAAACGTGACCATGCTGGTACTGTTCGTCCTGCCCGGCGGCAGCGGTCAGGGCAGCAACATTGTCTTTGGTAAAGAAGCCATCATAGTGATGGCAGCGCTCGATATACTCAGTGATCAGCAATGTATGTTTCGAGTGCTTCGAGAAGATCTGTTTAAGATTCGGATCGTCTTTGCACTCGCCCACCACATGGGCAAGAAATGGCACACCTTTGTCTTTGAGTGTATTCACTACGAAATCGACATTTTTCTCACCTGCGGCATGATCACCATCCTGAATCTCGACTGCCATGTGGTGCAGGCGGCGTCCAAAGTTGCGCACGAAATCCTCGGTCGGCATCGGCAGTTTGGCGAAGGAATTTACGAAGGATGGCGTGTTGTTGGCAGTGAAGACCTTGGCGGGGGATTTCTTGTCGTCATCCACATTGGCGTTACGGTTCACGTTGGTTGACGAGTTCATGTCAAAGATGTTGTACGCCCCCCAGAAATAATAGGGGACCATGGTCAGAAACTCAAGGATCGCGTCCTCGCGCTCTCCAGCGAGAACCCGCGTGGCGAGGTGATCGATCCCCAGCATCAGCGGAGAGATTTTGCTGTCGGCGCCAAAGGCTGCGGCCTGATCCAGCCGCGCTTGTTCCGCATCGCTCAGCATCACGCGATCGCCAAGCCCCAGACTGTCGGTGTCGTTGAAATCATGCGTTGAATAGCCGACGCGGTTGCACGTGAAATCCGACGGCGTCGTAAACCGGTAACCGTCCAACGTGTAGAATGGGTTTTCCGTATCCCCGGAATATTCGAACCGAATATTCTGATCCTCCAGCGTTCCCGTCAGGTTCTTCAAATCGGTGGCGCCGTAAATCTCACCCACGTAGCGCGTCTGAGGCGTGCCGCGCGCCAGCGGGTACATTCTGTTGATGCGGGGAATGAAATCTTCGAACGCCGAACTGAGCGGAGCCATCAGGATCAGCGCCGGGTAATCGGCATGTGAGTGCATGACCGCGAACTTATGCGTCTGGCCCAGATAGCTGGCAGTATGGCGATAGGGGGTCATTACATAAAGTTCGACCAACGTGTCGAACAGCGCATCGGTTTCAACCTGAATGACGATCGCGCGCATCGCGCCTACCTGATCCGCGATGCCCGAGCTGATGCGACGCTCGTAAATCCTGGGCAGATATTCGGTGAAGAAGTCCGAGTTTTTCTTGTCGCCCCTTGGCTGGTAGGACATCAGATCGAAAGACATAGGCTCATCTCCTTGCGGCGCGTTGCTTGGATTTGTGGTAGTCAGATCATGCACTTGCCACTCATGCTAGGCGCTAAGGCCTGCATGGGCAACAGTTTGGAGATGGGGTTCCAAAGTTACGTTGTTGTGACTAGCGGATGAACTTTGTGACCTCGACACCGCCTGCGATCAGGTTCTCGCGCACGGAGTGCGCGATCTGAACCGCCGTCGGGCCATCACCATGCAGGCATATCGTATCAATTGAAGTCTCTAGCCGCTTGCCGGATTCGGTGATTATCGCACCTTCTTTCACCATGTTCAGTATGCGCGGCCCTGCCATCGCGGGATCATGGATGACCGCCCCCGGCAAGGACCGGTCTACCAGCGTGCCGTCGTCGTTGTAGGCGCGATCCGCAAAGATCTCACCCACCCATTTGCAACCTAGCTCGCGCACAGCTGCTTCCTGCTTGGTCACCGCAAGCACCATTATGATGATGTCGGGGTCGACATCCAGCGCGCCCTGATAACAGGCGCGCGCCATGTCGATATCGGCCGAGCACATATTGGCCAGTGCGCCGTGCAATTTGAGGTGCCGGACTTTTGTACCTACGGCCTTGGCCATACCGATGGCCGATCCGAGTTGATAACGCACAAGATTGCGCAAACTGTCATGAGGCACTTTCATGTTTCGACGCCCGAACCCCTGTAGATCGGGAAAACCGGGATGCGCGCCAATACCAACACCGTTCTCGGTCGCCAGAGTCATGGTCTTGGCCATCACATCCGGGTCACCGGCGTGAAAGCCACAGGCGATATTGGCCGAAGTGATGATCTTCAGCAGACTTTCATCATCCCCCATGTTCCAGGGGCCAAAGCTCTCGCCCATATCTGCATTCAGATCGACGCTCGGCATCGCGATAACTCCTTATTCGGTGGCGGAGATCATTCCGCTGATCAATTGGTAGGACAGAAGGTCCGGGATGTCATGTGGATCGCGGACCAAGGGTTCGACGCGCCCCGGTATGCGGGCCAGTTCGGCGTCAAAAGCGGCTTGTAGTGTCACAGCTTGTTCCATCGATACAAACTCGAACCGAACCTCGCCCCCCGCCGGGGTCTGTGCCGCGCGGGGCAGATCACAGGGTAGGACGGTTGCGATGCGCGGGTAGCCTCCGGTGGTCTGGCATTCGGGAAGTAAGATGAAGGGTGCACCGGTACCGGTCATCTGTATATCGCCGGGGGTTATAACTTCTGAAAGGATGTCTAACTGGCCTTTGGCAGCGAAGCCGTCGCCTTCGCTATCTAGCTGCATGCCCATCCGGTTGGCCCGGGCGCCACGGTAGAAAGTCGTTCGTGTAAACCGCGCAAGTGTACCTTCATCGAACAGCGCAGTCTGAAAGCTGGCCACGACCCGCAGCAAGCCTCCCGAGAATCTATCGTCGGCACGCAACTTCAGGCCCGTCGTTCCTGCTCCAGGTGCGGGCAGTCGATCGCCGGCCCGAACAGCGCGCCCGATCCTGGCGGTCAGATGTGCCGCGCGAGAGCCCAGTGTCATTTCGGTCTCGACCCCGCCGCCCAAGTGTAGATACCCATAACTGCCCTGTTGAACCGACCCGATAACCAGTCGCTGTCCGACCTCCATCTGGTGCGAGGCATTCCACAGAACCGGGCTGCCATCGATACTGGCCTGCATAGGTGCGCCGGTTAGCGCGATGGCGGTTGGCACGGTTGCCTCGAACTCGCCCCCGATCCCCGCCATTTCCAGTGCTGCGCAGTCTGGGGCGTTACCCAGTAAGGCGGCTCCTTCGTAAAGCGCCATTACATCTGCGGCACCCGAACGTGACAGGCCTTGATCCAGATACCCAGTACGCCCTTGATCCTGAACCGTGCAAGCTGGACCGATGCGATGGACGATCAGCGTCATGCCGTGATCTCCTTGCAACTCGCACCGCCAGAACCATCGGTGCAGGTTCTCCGGATATCCTCAAGTTCCTCGCGCGAGACAGAGATGAACTGCATCTCATCACCGGGGTTGAGGGCAAAGCTCTGCTCCATGTCCGGGCGAAAGCAACGGAAAGCGGTTTGCCCTACATGGCGCCATCCGGTTGGAGTTGGCCCTGAGAACAGAACAAATTGCGAAATTGCCAGAACCAACGCCCCCTCGGGCACCATTGGCGTCAGCTCTTTCAGGCGTGGAATGTTGAATTCGGGTCCTAGTGGCCCAAGATAAGGTTGGCCCGGAGCGAACCCGATGGTTAGTACCCGCACGCGCGATTGGCTGAGACGATCGATGGCGTCTGCAGTTGACAATCCGGCTGCCAGCGCTGCGTCTTCTAGCTGTGGCGCAAGATCGGTACCGTAGACTGTCGGTACTTTCCAGAATCGTCGCCCCGCAGGCAAGGGTGCGGCGTACCAATCGCGGCTGTCCAACATCGCGCGCAGCAACTCTTCGATGTCGTGATGCGACAGGCTTGAGGGATTGAACCGTATAAATGCAGATGCCAGCGAGGCCGACGTCTCAAGCACACCGTCGATCTGTTGTTCTTCGACCGCGCCGCGAAATGCCAGAGCGGCGCGGTTGGATGGCTCGGACATGGTTTGCGCAAAAGTCACCAACAGACCGTCTAATCCAACGGTTCGTAGCAGGGGAAACTTAGTGTCAGTCGTCATATCACGGTCACAGGCGTATCGGTTGAACTTCTGAGAGACCTGAGCCTATCCATAGCCAATGCGCAAGGCCTTGTAGGATAGTTGGGCAATGCGCTCGGCGGCGCCGATGCTGGATGCGATTCCGGGATTGGAAATGAATCGCTGCTTCCCATCGAGTCGGTCCAGTCTTGTGGAGGTGGCGTAGTGCACTCACTATATATAGGGTTTGAACCAACACGCACTGAAACCTGAGCGGTATGCCTGATAGGTTTGAAGGATGCTTTTAACAGTTTTCGGTGAGATTGATAGTTCGTAAGTTATTGATATATTGATATAAAAAGCGAAATTGAA
>NZ_AEYW01000017.1 GCF_000192475.1 Ruegeria conchae | reverse complement strand
ATTCCAGTTCCGCAATCTACCACAAGCGCTGACGAGCATCGTCCTTCAGATAAGGGTTGAATTTTGCCGCCCAGAATGCACCTATGATTGAGAGATAGCCCTTTAAAGCTGAAGAAGGAGCGCGACAGCTGCCATCAATTGAGAGCGTTTTTCGAACCGCGCAAATTTATGGGCAAATCGTGCAAGCTTATGCGCAAATACCGCGCAGAATTATGGGCGAACACAGCCGAATTTCCTGAATGTCTTCAATGAAGACAATGCAGCGTTATGAGAACACCTACACTAGATCAGAAATCCAGATTCTCGACGCTTAGCGCATTCTTCTGAATGAATTCTCGACGTGGTTCCACAACGTCGCCCATAAGCTTGGTGAACAGGTCATCGGCCTCCACCATATCGTCAACTCGAACCTGTAATAGTGTCCGGGCATCTGGATCGAGTGTGGTTTCCCACAATTGGTCCGGATTCATCTCACCCAGACCCTTGTAGCGTTGCAGCGACAGGCCCTTTTCGCCTTCTTCCAGAATCGCGCGCAGCAAATCCAGCGGGCCGTGGATGACTTGGGACCGATCGCGGCGGATCAGGGTCGCTGGAGTGTTATAAACCTCTTGCAGGCTTTGGGTGAAGCTGCCGGTTTTGCGCGCTTCGCCCGAGCGGAGCATGGGGCCGTCCAGGGTGCGAACCTCTTCCACGCCGCGCAGGATACGAGCCAGGCGGATGCCGTGATCTTGTGTGATCCTGCCTTGCCATCCGCGTTCATATTCCAGTGCGATCAGATCCAAACGGGCCGCAACCTTGTCAGCCACACCTTGCAGGTCAGCATCCACAGCACCTGGCACAAATGCACCGGCGACGGCGGCTTGCTCAAGGATATGACGCGGGTAATGGGTTGGGAACGCATCCAGCACACGTTTCAGTTGACGCGCTTCATCGACGACGCGGGTCAGGTCCTGGCCAACTAATTCTTCACCGGAACCAAGCTTTAGGACCGCACCTTCGACACCTTGATTAACTAGATATTCATCAAGCGCAGCCTGGTCCTTCAGGTAAACCTCAGATTTACCTCGAGAAACTTTATAGAGTGGCGGTTGCGCGATGTAGAGATACCCCCCTTCGATCAATTCCGGCATCTGCCGATAGAAGAAGGTCAGCAGCAGGGTCCGGATGTGCGCACCATCGACATCCGCATCGGTCATAATGACAATTTTGTGGTAGCGCAGCTTTTCGATGTTGAACTCATCGCGACCAATGCCGGTGCCTAGCGCCATCACAAGGTTCCCGATTTCCTGAGATGACAGCATCCGGTCAAACCGGGCGCGTTCAACGTTCAGGATTTTCCCGCGCAGGGGCAAAACTGCCTGAGTCAGACGGTCCCGGCCCGTCTGGGCAGAGCCTCCTGCCGAGTCCCCCTCGACCAGAAAGACCTCGGTCTTTGATGGGTCTTTCTCGGAACAGTCTTTCAGCTTACCGGCCAAGTAGTTTACATCCATTGCCGTCTTGCGGCGGGTTAAATCACGGGCTTTACGGGCCGCTTCGCGGGCCAAGGCGGCCTCGATGATCTTGCCAACGATCCCCTTGGCCTCGGTCGGATTTTCCTCGAACCACTCGGCTAGTTTTTCGTTCATCAAACCTTCAACCGCCGGGCGCACTTCGGACGACACCAGCTTATCTTTGGTCTGGGATGAGAATTTGGGGTCAGGTACTTTCACCGACAGCACACAGGTCAGGCCTTCACGCGCATCATCGCCGGTAAAGCTCACCTTCTCCTTCTTCGCGATCCCACTGGACTGCGCATAGTTGTTGATTGTTCGGGTCAGAGCGCCCCGGAATCCGGCCACGTGGGTACCGCCGTCCCGCTGTGGGATGTTGTTGGTGAACGGCAGAACCGTCTCGTGATAGCTGTCATTCCACCACATGGCGATTTCAACACCGATATCGTCGCGCTCACCCTTGATATAGATCGGCTCGGGCATCGCCGGGGTCTTGGATCGATCGAGGTATTTGACGAATTCCTTGACGCCGCCTTCATAAAACAGCTCGGTTTCCAGCCGTTCGGCGGGACGTTCGTCGATCAGAATGATCCGCACGCCCGAATTCAGAAAGGCCAGCTCGCGTAGACGTTTTTCCAGCGTTTCGAACGAGTATTCAAGATTCGAAAATGTGCTTGTCGAGGCTAGAAAGCGTACCTCGGTCCCGGTGCGGTCGCCGCATTCGCCCACGACTTTCAGGTGCTCTGCGGTCTCACCACCCTCAAATCTCGCCAAATGCTCCTTGCCAGCGCGCCAGATGCGCAGTTCCAGCCAATCGGATAGTGCGTTCACCACCGATACACCCACACCGTGCAGACCACCCGACACTTTGTACGAGTTGCTGTCGAACTTACCGCCCGCGTGCAGCTGGGTCATGATGACCTCGGCGGCCGAAACGCCTTCTTCGGGGTGAATATCGACCGGAATACCGCGACCGTTGTCGCTGACCGAAACGCTGGAATCGGCGTGGATTTTCACGGTCACATGGTCGGCATGACCGGCCAACGCCTCGTCAATTCCGTTGTCCACGACTTCGTACACCATGTGGTGCAAACCCGAGCCATCATCCGTGTCCCCGATGTACATGCCAGGGCGCTTGCGAACCGCCTCTAACCCTTTGAGAACTTTAATGGAATCAGCGCCGTATTCCTGGGGTGCCTGTGCGTCTTCGGACATGCCGTTAGTACCTATATTATTTTGGTAACTTATACGTTTTCTGGTGGGGAATGTCACGCGATCCCCCAACATTTTGTGGTTCTGATCCGCTTTATTTGCAGATCAAAGCCGATCGAGGTCCGCTGCAATATCTTCGGCGATCTCTGTTGCATTCACATCGTCGCGTTCGGCCGATAATCGCAGCCCTAAAAGGTCAGATTGATAGCGCGAGGCAAGGCGGTCCGGGTCGTGATCAGGGGCGATTTCTCCGGCATCCTGCGCGCGGCGAAACAGGTCTGCAAAACAAGTCTTCATCGAAACCATATGACTACGTGCCTGAGCGGCCAGATCGTGATCCTTTGCCTGCAACTCGGCAAAAGTTTTCGCCAACATGCAGGCTTTGGTCGGCAGCTCTGATGCCTCGATTACGCGACGTGGCTGCGCCTTGAGCGCGCCGAGCGGACCCAGTTCCTCGGCCAAGGTCCCCATGCTGGCAACCCCATCCTGCGCATACCGCTCTAACGCCAGGGCGTAGAGCGTATCTTTCGACCCAAACGCCGCGTAGAAGCTGCCCGGTTTCAGCTTCAGCTCGCGCTCAAGGTCTTTCAGCGACGTTCCTGCCCAGCCGTGACGCCAAAAAATATCACGAGCCTGCGCGATTAGTGCGTCTCGGTCGTATGAGGGCTTGCGAGGCATGGTCTCACCAATACTTGAACGTTCGCTCAAATATATACTTGAGCGATCGCTCAAGAAACCCTAAATACGACCCATCTCGCCAGAAACAGGAGTTTGACATGGCCAATTTCCCGTCCCACGACCTCGAATCTGCCCCAGAAGGATCCAAGCCGCTGCTTGAGAAATCTCAGGCTGCATTCGGGCGCCTGCCCGGTCTGCACAAAGTAATGGCCGAAAGCCCACAGCACCTGGAAGGCTATCAGGTTCTGCACGGCCTTTTCCTGCAGACCGACTTCGACAATGACGAAAAGACCGTTGTCTGGCAGACAATCAACGTAGAAAACGAATGCCATTACTGCGTGCCCGCCCACACTGGAATCGCTAAGATGATGAAAGTCTCGGACGAGATCACAGAGGCACTGCGCAACGAGACTCCGCTTCCCTCGGAAAAGCTTGAGGCACTGCGCACTTTCACCCTGCAGGTGATGGAAACCCGTGGCAACCCGACCGAAGAACAACTGCAGGCGTTCTTCGACGCAGGTTATTCCCACCGCGCGGTTTTGGACGTGGTTCTGGGACTGGCGCAGAAAACCATGTCGAACTACGTCAACCACATGGCCAAAACACCGGTCGACCAGGTTATGCGCGGCTTCCTGTGGGAGCGTAAAGTCAGCGAGCCTGCCTAAGCAGTTACAACCGAGCCTTCGTCGCCCTCGGTTACAATCAATGTTTGGGCCCGGTCGCCCAATTCCGCAAATAGCTCAGGCCCGGTGCCCGTCATCCAGGCCTGAGCGCCCAGCGCACAAATCTCATCGTAAAGCGCGGCGCGACGGTCCGCGTCCAGATGAGCAGCGACCTCATCCAACAGCACAATCGGTGGCGCCCCGACCATGCCCGCCAACGCCCGCGCGTTCGATAGGATCAGCGAAACCAACAGCGCCTTTTGCTCTCCGGTGGAACAGTCTTTGGCGGGCACACCCTTGGCCGCAAACACTCCATAAAGATCTGAACGATGCGGCCCAACCAACGTACGGCCCGCAGCCAAATCCCGAAACCAGCTTTCATTCAACGCTTCGCGCAAATCTTCTGTAGTTTCAGGCATCGCTCCTTCGGTCTGGACAAGTTCCAACTCCGCCGAAGGAAACGCCGTTTCCGCTTGATGCTGTGCCGCCCGTAAATGCTCCAGAGCCGCCTTTCGTGCCGCGTGGATGCGGTGCCCCGTCTCTGCCATCTGTCCCTCCAGCGCCGCATACCAATGGGCGTCTCGAACCTGCTCTTTCAGCAATCGGTTCCGCTCGCGCATCGACTTTTCATAGATCAGTGAGGCTTCGGCGTGAGACGGATCAAAACTCAGCGCAATCCGGTCCAAAAACCGCCGCCGACCCTCGGCACCCTCAATCCACAAGCGATCCATTGAGGGGATCAACCAAACAACGCGCGCCAACTTGCCCAGATCAATCTGACTGGCCGCCTTGTTATCAATCCGAACCTGCCGAGCTGCGCCACCTTCGGACCATGTCTCAATTTCGTAGTTCTGGCCCTGTACGTTCATCAATCCGGACAGCTTCCAACCCAACGCCTCAGGCCTCCGGGTCATCTCAGCCGCACTCGCCCGCCGCATACCGCGTCCGGGCGAGAACAGTGACACTGCTTCCAGAATGTTGGTCTTTCCGGCCCCGTTCGGCCCGTGGATCGCCACCGGTCGCCCGTCCAAGGACAACCGCGCCAGCTTATGAGACCGAAAATGCGAAACGGTAAGCTCGGTCAGGGCCAATCCCATGACCCCTCCCTTTCGTTAGAGATCACCCGATCGGGGCAATCAGACGCGCATCGGCATTACGACGTAAACAGCGCTTTGGTCGTTGCCTTCGCGCATCAGTGTCGGATCACCAGCGGAATTGAACATGAAGACAGCGTTCTCGCGGTCCACTTGAGAAGCGATCTCGAGCAGGTATTTCGCGTTAAAACCAATTTCGAGACGTTCATCCCCATACGCGACAGCCAACTCTTCCTCAGCCGCACCACTGTCGGGTGCATTGACCGACAGGACCAGCTTGTCCGCATCCAGTTGCAGTTTTACAGCTCGTGACCGTTCGGACGAAACGGTCGCCACACGATCCACGGCCTGCGCGAATTCGGCAGCGTCAACCTCTAGCTTGCGCGTATTTCCCTGAGGGATGACGCGCGTGTAGTCAGGGAAAGTCCCATCAATCACTTTCGAGGTGAGCGTGATGTCTGGCGTTGCAAACCGCACCTTGGTTTCGCTGACCGAGACGGCGATGTCCATTTCATCATCATCCAACAGCTTGCGCAGTTCACCCACGGTCTTTCGGGGAACAATTACACCCGGCATATCCGCCGCTCCGTCCGGCAGGTCCGCATCAATACGCGCCAGACGGTGGCCATCGGTCGCCACGCAGCGCAGCACCTTGCCGCCCTCAGAACCATCAGCGACATGCATGTAGACACCGTTCAGATAATAACGGGTCTCTTCGGTAGAAATGGCGAACTTCGATTTGTCGAACAACCGCCGCAGCAGCGCAGCCGACGCCGTAAAGTTCGATTGGTATTCCGAGGACGCCATAACCGGAAAATCCTCTTTCGGCAGCGTCGCCAGCGAGAAGTTCGACCGACCGGCCTCAACCGTCAATCGGCCAGCAGCACTGTCGGCGGTTAAAGTCACCAGCGCCCCATCGGGCAGCTTGCGCACAATCTCATGCAGCGTGGTGGCGGCGACAGTTGTCGCGCCCGCTTTCTCAACCTGCGCAGGAGCCTTGTCGACAACCTCGATATCCAGATCAGTCGCTCGGAACAGCGCCTGATCCCCTTCGGCTTCGATCAGCACATTGGCCAGGATCGGAATGGTGTTGCGACGTTCAACAACAGATTGGGCCTGCGAAACGGCCTTTAGAAGGGTGCCGCGTTCGATGCTGATCTTCATACCCTCAGTTCCTCTGACTTGAGTGCGTACATGGGCGGGACTGGCAAGTTACCGGTTCCGCCCTGAGGCACAAGGATTTTTTGTGAATTTCTGGGTTGGAATGGTCAAACCGTCAAGGCCAACCGGCCATCCCACCGCCAGTTCGCGCGCAATCGTGGATTATTGCGCACATGAAAATACCCCGGCCAGACGGGCGCGGGGCATTTCCAGTACGGTCGCAGATTAGGCTTCCAAAGCCCGGCGCAGCATCTCGACGTCTTCGGCGATCTGGCCATCGGTCAGCTTCAGCTCTTCGATGCGCTTGACGCCGTGCATGACTGTGGTGTGGTCGCGCCCACCGAAACGACGGCCGATTTCCGGCAAAGACCGGCTGGTCAGTTGCTTACACAGATACATCGCCACCTGACGCGGGCGAGCATAAGACCGGAGACGCTTGGGGCCAATGATGTCGCTGAGGCGAATGTTGTAATAGTCCGAGACTTTGCGCTGAATCTCTTCGACAGTGATCTTGCGCTCGGATGCGCGTAGCACATCGGCCAGACAATCCTGCGTCAGCTCCATATCGATCTCACGCCCAACCAGCGAGGCAAACGCGAACAGGCGGGTCAGCGCCCCTTCCAACACGCGCACATTGGTCGATATGCGGTGTGCAAGGAATTCCAATACACCATCAGCAATGGTGAGATCGGGATAAGTGCTGCTGTATTGCTGCACTTTGTTCTGCAGGATTCCCAGACGCAGCTCATAGTCCGTTGGATGAAGATCGACGACAAGGCCGCATTGCAGACGCGATTTCACGCGATCCTCAAGATCCTTGATCTCACCCGGCGCGCGGTCTGCCGAAATGATGATCTGCTTATTCTGGTCCACCAGCGCATTGAAGGTATGAAAGAACTCTTCCTGCGTCGAATCCTTACCCGCGATGAACTGCACGTCATCAACCATAAGCACGTCGACCGAGCGGAACAGATGCTTGAAATCCATCATCCGGCGCTCACGCAGGGCCTGCACAAAACGGTACATGAACTGTTCTGCCGACAGGTACAGAACGTTTAGTTCGGGATGCTTGGTTTTCAGCTCCCAAGCAATGGCGTGCATCAGGTGCGTCTTACCAAGGCCGACACCCCCGTAGAGCACCAGCGGATTGAATGTTACGGGCCCGCCTTCGGAAACGCGGCGCGCGGCGGCGTGAGCCAGCTCATTCGGCTTACCAACAACAAAACTGTCAAAGGTAAAGCGCGCATCCAGCGGTGCCGCCTGTAACGCCTCAAGCGCATCATGCGAGGCCTCAACAACAACGGGCTGCGGAACGGCTTGGGGTTTTGGGGTCTCAGCCTGCGCCGGACGGGTCGGAGAATTAGCAGCGGTGCGGAATGCAAGGCGCTGAACAGGCTCGCCCGCCGTGTTTAGTTCATAAAGAATGAGGTCAGCAAAATTTTGACTTACGTAGTTTCCCATGAAGTTGGTCGGCACAGAAAATACCGCGACGCCATCTTGCAATCCCTGAAACTCTAAAGGTTCGATCCAGGTCGTGAAGTTGTTCTTACCAACAGCCTTCATCAACTTGTTCCGCAACTGTCCCCATTTCTCTTGTGTCATTCGGCGCCTCACGCATCCCATTCTTTATTGGCCTGTCAGCCTTATCAAAATAGTCCGGTATACCGGTTTATTGCGTCCACCCACAAGGATACCCATGCGCCAGGCCACAAGGTCTGGCGGGTCATTTTAACGTTCAGCGCAATCCGATACCGCATTGTCCAACGGTCGGTACAACCCCGAAAACAGGGTGGCGCGTCACAATCCAATTTTTCGACAGGGCCAAGATCATCGGAAAACCCGAGACCCAGAGCAGATCGTCCAACCGACCGAAGCCGATTTTCGAACATTCGTTCCGGATTCCTACTGATGCCCGTCAGTCAGATACCCAGAACAGCCTGTCCCCCCAAGCGAGTGAATCGCTGACTCAGTCGTAGCAAGAGCCCATGGGTCCGGGCAACGAAACTCTGATATTGACTCGGGGTTCAGGACGAAAGAATCTCTCGACTTCGTGAAGGCGCGGCTTTCCGGCAACAATGAAAAAGGCGCCGCTATGCGCGACGCCTTTTTCGCAAATCAACGCTTGACGCGTTTTCCCAAAGAATCAGCCCAGCGCTTTGACGCGTGCCGACAGGCGCGACATTTTGCGGGCTGCGGTGTTCTTGTGGAAGACACCTTTGGTGACGCCACGCATCAGTTCTGGCTGAGCGGCGCGCAGGGCAGCGGTAGCCGCGTCCTTGTCACCGGATGCGATTGCTTCTTCAACTTTGCGCAGATGTGTGCGGATGCGCGAACGGCGTGCTTTGTTTACAGCAAAACGCTTTTCGTTCTGACGAGCGCGTTTCTTTGCCTGGGGCGAATTTGCCATGTGTCTCTGACCTTTTGTTCGGTACGGTTATCTAGGGTTGCGCGCCACGGACATATCCGCACCGGATCAGAAATCACGAGTGTGAGTCGGGCCAAGCGGGCCGCACGCGCATGTATGACGGCGGTCTCTACCCAAGTTTAAAGGTTTTGCCAAGCTGATTCTTCACAAGAGCTTCAGTAGCAAAAAGGCGAGACCAAGCCCGCCTGAATTCACTGAATGTCCGTTATCGTTACTTGTCGCGGAACTGAGCCGCACGTTTTTCCAGAAACGCGGCCATGCCCTCTTTCTGATCTTCAGTTGCAAACATCGAATGGAACACCCGGCGCTCAAACAGCATACCCTCGCTCAGCGGCAACTCATAGCTGCGGTTCACGGCTTCCTTGGCCGCGATTGCCGTGATCTGCGACTTCTCAGCGATCTTCTGCGCTGCGCCGGTTGCTTCTTCGATCAGCTTCTTGGCAGGCACGACGCGGCTGACCAGCCCCGCACGCTCGGCCTCTTCCGCGTCCATGAACCGACCGGTCAAGTTCATGTCCATCGATTTGGACTTGCCTACAAACCGTGTCAAACGCTGGCTGCCGCCGAGTCCTGCGATGACGCCCAGATTGATCTCGGGCTGGCCGAACTTGGCTGTATCCGCTGCGATGATGAAATCACACAGCATTGCCAGCTCACAACCTCCGCCCAGCGCATAACCTGCAACGGCGGCGATGATCGGTTTGCGGATTGCCGATACCCGGTCATTCGCGTCGGCAAAAAGGTTGATGTTGAAGACATCGACATAGCTCATCTCGGACATCTCTTTGATGTCCGCACCAGCCGCAAAAGCTTTGTCCGAGCCGGTGATGACGATGCAGCGCACCTTGTCGTTGCTGTCTGCTTCTTCCAGCGCATCACACAACTCACCCAGTAACTGGGTGTTCAGCGCATTCATCGCATCTGGTCTGTTGAGCTTGATTAGGGCGACGTGGTCTTCGATTTCGACGATGATCGTCTCAAAAGCCATGAGGTGTAAGCTTCCGGTTGTTCCGTTCAAGTACGATTCCTTACCACGCGAATTCGCTGGATCAAGTTATCTTTGGCATTGCGCACAGTAGAAGGATGAGCGACCAGACTGAGTGATTCTCTTGATTTCACCACTACATCCTTTGGTTCTGCAGGGCCTTCCCTCACGCCCATAAACATCAAAACTATGCTGAAAATATCCAAGTTCTCCATCGGCTTGGCGGAAATCACGTAAGGATGAACCACCCGCTTCAATCGCGTCCTGCAACACCTGGCGGATGATCGGAACCAGCGCTCCAACACGCGACGCAGAAATTTGTCCGGCTTTGCGACGTGGCGACACCTTGCCGCGATAAAGCGCTTCGCAGACGTAGATATTTCCCAATCCGGCAACGATTCCCTGATCCAGCAACGCGGATTTGACCGGGCTATTCTTACCTTTGAACGCCTCAATGAGGTGCTGTTCGTGGAAATCGTTACCCAATGGTTCAGGTCCCAGAACTGACAGCAGCTTGTGATCCTCTGCCGTGGCTGTCGGCAGCAGGTCCATGGCTCCGAACCGACGCGGATCGTTAAAAGTGATACGGGTGCCGTTGGCCATATGAAAGACTACGTGATCATGCTTTTCCGGCATCGGGTGTTTGTGGGCAAATTGCCCTAGAGGATCACCAGATACGGTCATACGCCCGGACATACCAAGATGAATCAGCAGTGTTTCTCCACTGTTCAGATCGGCCAGAATGTATTTCGATCGTCTACGCAATCGGTCGACGCGCTGCCCAGTCAGTCGTTCAGCCATCCGCTCGGGGAAAGGCCAGCGCAAATCGGGGCGGTTTACGTCCGCCCTTTTGATTACGACGCCTTCCATCGCCGGGGATAGACCGCGTCTTACTGTCTCGACCTCGGGCAATTCGGGCATTAGATGGCTCCTATTCCAAAGGGCCGCATTGTGCCCGCCTCTTATGGCCCTATAACAGAGGCGAAATTCGACGAACGGCAAGGCAAATGTCCAACAACAGCGACAAGACCACTCATTTCGGGTTTGAAACCGTGCGCGAGGCCGACAAGGCCGGGCGCGTACAGGGCGTGTTCAACTCGGTCGCCTCGAAATACGATGTGATGAACGATGTCATGTCGATGGGCATTCACCGGGTCTGGAAAGACGCAATGATGGATTGGCTTGCCCCGCGCCCCGGTCAACGGTTGCTGGACGTTGCAGGTGGGACCGGAGATATCTCTTTTCGTTTCCTGAGACGCGCGGGCCACGGCCATGCCACGGTTCTGGACCTGACAGAGCCTATGCTGGTCGAAGGCCGCCAGCGCGCCGAGGCCGACCAGATGTCCGACAGCCTGAACTGGGTGGTGGGCGATGCGATGTCCCTGCCGTTCGAGGACAATACGTTCGACGTCTATACAATTTCCTTCGGCATCCGGAATGTTACCCGCCCGCAAGAGGCATTGAACGAGGCCTATCGCGTGCTGAAACCCGGTGGCCGCCTAATGGTGCTTGAATTCAGCCAACTGCCCAATGACGGACTGCAAAAGCTTTATGACCTCTACAGCTTCAACGTCATTCCACGCATGGGCAAACTAATCGCCAATGACTACGACAGCTATCAATACCTGGTGGAATCGATCCGCAAGTTCCCGGATCAGGAGACATTCCTGAGCATAGTCCGCGCCGCCGGGTTCGAAAACGCCAAGTACCGCAATCTCAGCATGGGTATCGCGGCACTGCATTCCGGCTGGAAGATCTAGATGCGCGGCCCACATAACATTATCCGCCTGATCCGCACAGGCGCAACGCTCGAGCGCACGGGTGCCATGAACGTGGTATTAGACGCGTTCGAGGCTCCTCGGGCTATCCGCATCCTCGCACATGTTCTGGGCAAACCATTTCAGTGGCTGGGGTACAAAGGGGATCCCCAGATGCCGCCCGCAACCCGCGCCTTAACTGCTCTTGGGCCCGCCTATATCAAGTTCGGACAAGTCCTTTCGACGCGCCCCGACGTGGTTGGAAATGAACTGGCTGAACAACTGCGTGTCTTGCAGGATAAGCTTCCGCCATTCTCTAAGGCCGAAGCCATGGCCGAGGTCGAGAAAGAGCTGGGCCAACCCCTTTCAGAAATGTTCAGCGATTTCAGCGAGCCTATCGCCGCAGCCTCAATCGCTCAGGTCCACAAAGCTAAGCTGGCCAGCACGGGTGAAGATGTTGCCGTCAAAGTCCTTCGCCCCGGAATTGAACGCGCCTTCCGTAAAGATGTAGACGCCTTTTATTTCGCCGCCCGAATTGTCGACCTGTTTGCCCCCGGTGCTCGTCGCTTGCGCCCTATGGAGGTGATCGAGCATTTTGACGGAGTTGTCCGCGGCGAGTTGGACCTGCGCCTGGAAAGCGCTGCTGCTTCGGAATACGCCGCCAACACCAAGGATGATTCCGGGTTCTGGCTGCCTCCGGTCGTCTGGTCCTTGTCCGCACGCCGGGTGATGACACTCAGCTGGGCCGATGGAATCCCGCTGGGCGACAATGACGCGCTGGACGCTGCAGGCCACAATCGCAGCGATCTGGCAGAACGTGTGTTGCGCCTTTTCCTGCTGCACGCCCTTCGCGATGGCTATTTCCATGCGGATATGCACCAAGGGAACCTGAAGGTCGCCGCGAATGGAGACATTATTGCCTATGACTACGGCATCATGGGGCATATCGACGAATACACCCGTCGGGTCTATGCCGAAATCCTCTTCGGCTTCATCCGCCGCGACTACAAACGCGTAGCCGAAGTCCATTTCGAGGCCGGCTATGTCCCTGCCAACCAGGACGTCGACGAATTCGCCCGCGCCTTGCGCGCAGTCGGAGAACCCATCTTCGGCATGGACGCGACCCATATCTCCATGGGCCGACTGCTCAGCTATCTGTTTGAGGTCACAGAGCGCTTCGGCATGGAAACCCGAACCGAACTGATTCTTCTGCAGCGCACCATGGTCGTGGTCGAAGGCGTTGCCCGATCACTCGACGATCATATGAATATCTGGGAAGTCGCGCGCCCGGTCGTCGAGGATTATATCAAAAGCTCCATCGGCCCCCGGGCCGCCCTGAGAGATTTTGGTAAGACCGCAATGGTGCTGGCCCGTTTCGGCCCACGCTTACCTGCGCTGGTAGAAAACGCCCTGATTGCGCAAACCACGAAAGATGACCAGCAAACTTCCGGCAAGACAACCTTGCTGCTACCCGCCGCCCTTGGCGCAGCCGTTGGGATCGCAGCCACACTTGTCGTGATGACATTCGGCTAACAACAACCCGCCTGCTTCATCTGGCCACAAATCTTCGGGGGGAATCGCGCCACCGGCGCGATTGGGGGGCAGACAGCCCCCTCCGCTCGACCTCAATCAGAGCCGCTCGATGGCAAGGGCAATCCCCTGCCCACCACCAATACACATGGTGATAAGCGCCTTGGAACCACCAACACGCTCCAGTTCATACAGCGCTTTTAGGGTGATAATCGCCCCAGTTGCCCCCACAGGGTGCCCCAACGCAATCGCACCGCCATTCGGATTGACCTTAGCGGCATCCAACCCAAGCTCTTGATTGACGGCCAGGGCCTGTGCGGCAAAGGCCTCATTACTCTCGATCACATCGAAATCAACTGCCGACAGCCCTGTCTTCTTGAACAAGTTCTGCACTGCAGGAACCGGTCCAATTCCCATTACTTCGGGCCGCACTCCGGCATGCGCATATCCCAATATCCGTGCCTTTGGTTTCAATCCGGCCTTTTCAGCAGCATCTGACGTCGCCAGAACCATCGCCGCAGCCCCATCGTTGATACCCGATGCATTCCCGGCCGTGACGCGTCCTTCTTTCTTGAACACTGGACGAAGGCCCGCCAACGCCTCAGCTGTGGTGGCCTTGGGATGCTCATCCACCTTAAAGTCAACCATCTCGCGTTTGACTTTCACCTGCACAGGCGTGATCTGGCTTTCGAAATATCCAGCGTCGATCGCTGTTGCCGCTCGGCTCTGGCTGGTTAAGGCAAACGCATCCATCTGTTCACGACTGATCTGATGTTCGTCGGCCACATTCTCAGCCGTCACACCCATATGACCGGTTCCGAAAGGACAGTTCAGCGCGCCCAACATCATGTCCAGTGAGGTGACGTCGCCCATCTTAGCGCCCCATCTGGCCTGAGGCACGATGTAGGGGCTGCGTGACATGCTCTCGGCTCCTCCAGCCACTGCGAAATCGGCATCTCCCAGCATCAGAGATTGTACCGCCGACACAATCGCCTGCGCGCCGGAGCCACACAAACGATTTACGTTCATTGCCGGTGTCCCGTTCGGAATGCCCGCCTGCATCGCTGCTACGCGCGACAGGTACATATCGCGGGGTTCAGTGTTGATCACATGACCGAATACCACATGTCCGATTTGCCCGCCTTCGACACCCGACCGTTCAAGCGCGGCTTCGGTCGCCACTGTCGCTAAATCAATCGGCGCTGTCGAAGCCAGCGCACCGCCAAAAGTACCGATGGCAGTACGTGCGCCATCCAGAATAACGATATCGGTCATGGATCACTCCTCCTGAGGTTGGCCGTAGTATGCACCCGCAGTAACTCTCTGTCGCCTGAGACGTCCCGTCACAGACGGAATTGACATCTATTGATTCAAGGCGCATCAAATTCCGCCATGACGGACAAGACAGACGATATCCTGACACGCCTTCCGACACGCCTTAAAGAAGCGCGCCGGGCCCAGGGCCTTTCCCTTGAAGCGGTTGCGAATCTCAGTGGCGTATCGCGATCCATGGTCAGCCAGATCGAGAGGGGAGAGAGCAGCCCCACAATTTCGACCTTGTGGAACCTGACCCGAGCTCTGCAGGTGGATTTTGCCGGGTTGTTGGAAGACACGAAGACAACCGACCAGATCGAGATTCTCAAAAACTCCGAAGTGCCCAGCATCGATAACATGGGAGAGAACTGCCGCATCCGGATCCTCTCACCGCCAGAAGAAGCCGGCGGTCACGAGGTCTATGACATTCAGCTCGACAAAAATGGCGCCCTGAACAGCCAACCCCATGCGCGCGGTGCACGGGAACAATTGACCGTGTTGGAAGGGTCAGTTCGAGTTACTTCGGGCGTGGCAGTGAGCGAACTCAGGCAAGGTGATACAGCCCGATATGCCGCTGACGTCGCGCATTCCATTTCTGCCGACAGCCCTGCGCGTGTTTTCCTAATTGTAAAGAACGCCTGACTCAGCAATAATCCGCCTTCACGGATATTTTTCCGTAATTTCGTAAATCCCCTATTTGGGATATTCGTCCGTTATGTTAGAAGCGCGACTCAGATGAACGGAGGTCGCCATGGCAAATGCATTCCTGTCCCACATCACGGACACCCTTAAGCAGATCGAATCCGAAGGTCTGTACAAGCGTGAACGAATGATCACCTCGCCTCAGGGCGGTGAGATTACTGTGGGCGGAAAGCAGGTCATCAACCTGTGCGCCAATAACTATCTGGGCCTGGCCGATCACCCCGCCCTGATCGACGCCGCCAAAAACGCCATGGAACCGAAAGGGTTCGGCATGGCCTCTGTCCGCTTTATCTGCGGCACGCAGGATATTCACCGCGAGCTTGAGCAACGGCTGGCCAAGTTCCTGAACAAAGATGATTCAATTCTGTTCGCTGCCTGTTTCGATGCCAATGGCGGGCTGTTTGAGCCTTTGTTAGGGCCTGAAGACGCCATCATCTCGGACAGCCTGAACCACGCGTCAATCATCGATGGCGTAAGGCTCTGCAAGGCCAAACGCTATCGCTATCTAAACAATGACATGAATGACCTCGAGGCTTGGTTGAAACAGGCGCGCGAGGACGGGGCGCGGCATATTATGATCGCCACCGACGGCGTTTTTTCGATGGATGGCTATCTGGCCAATCTGCCAAAAATACGCGAGCTGGCCGACAAGTACGACGCCATCGTCATGGTCGATGATTGCCACGCCACGGGCTTCATGGGGCCAAACGGTGCGGGCACGCCGGATCACTTCGGCGTCGACGTGGACATTCTGACGGGAACTCTGGGCAAGGCACTTGGGGGGGCAATCGGCGGCTACATCGCCGGGCCGCAGCCAGTGATCGACCTGCTGCGGCAGCGGGCGCGGCCCTATCTGTTCTCAAACTCGCTGCCGCCGTCCATCGTCGCTGCCGGTATGGAAGCAATCCGTCTGGTTGAAGAGGGCGACATGCTGCGCGCGCAACTGTTCGGCAACGCCAAATACTGGCGCGCCGGTTTGGAGAAACTGGGCTTTGATCTGTTGCCCGGTGAGCACCCAATCATCCCGGTGATGCTCGGGGACGCAACGCTTGCGCAAGACATGGCGTCGCGGTTGTTTGATGAAGGCGTCTATGTCTCGGGCTTCTTCTTCCCCGTCGTTCCGCGCGGTCAGGCCCGGATCAGAACGCAGATGAATGCGGCTCTAACAAAGGATGAATTGGATCGCGCGCTCGCGGCCTTTGGCAAGGTCGGCAAGGAATTGGGGGTGATCTGATGCGACCCAACACGATGAAAGCACTGGAAAAATCCAAGCCCGAGGAAGGCCTTTGGATGGTTCAGGCCCCAGTGCCCGAGATTGGACCGGACGAGGTACTGATCCGCATAAACAAAACCGGCATCTGCGGCACAGATATCCATATCTGGAATTGGGATGACTGGGCCGCAGCCACAGTACCAGTGCCGATGATCACCGGCCACGAGTTCGCTGGCGAAATAGTCGAGATTGGTCGTAATGTTACCGGGCTTGAGATCGGCCAGCGCTGCTCGGGCGAAGGGCACCTGATCGGAACCGAAAGTCGCCAGAGTCGCGCTGGCAAGTTCCATCTGGACCCCGGAACGCGAGGCATCGGCGTAAACGAACAAGGTGCCTTTGCGCAATTTTTGAAACTGCCCGCCTTCAACGTGATACCTTTGCCAGATGATGTGCCGGATGAGATTGGTGCGATCCTCGACCCGCTGGGCAATGCGGTTCATACCGCGCTGAGCTTTGATCTGCTGGGTGAGGATGTTCTGATAACAGGCGCAGGCCCGATCGGCATAATGGCAGCAGCTGTCGCACGCCATGCAGGTGCGCGAAACGTCGTAATCACCGATATCAATGCAGATCGGCTGAAACTGGCGGAACATGTGGTGCAGTCGGTACGTACGGTCGATGTAACCATAGAAGAGTTGTCCGATGTCATCACCGAACTGGGGATGAAAGAAGGTTTTGACGTGGGTTTGGAGATGTCGGGCTCGCAGGCAGCTTTGGATCAGATGGTCGAAGCGCTGGTCATGGGCGGTAAGATCGCCCTGCTGGGCATCCCACCGGGCCAATCTCCGGTCGACTGGAGCCGAATTGTCTTTAAAGCCATCACCATCAAGGGCGTCTACGGCCGTGAGATGTTTGAGACATGGTACAAGATGATTGCTATGCTGCAGAACGGTTTGGACGTAAGCCGCGTGATCACCCATCAGTTTGGTGTTGACGATTTTGCCGAAGGTTTCGCAGCAATGAAGTCGGGCCTGTCCGGCAAAGTTGTTCTGGACTGGACCTGACCCTCTGGATAGTTGCAAAACTGGCCCATACACAGGGATCGAGCAACCAACCGGAGGAGCAAGATGGGCAGCACGAAAGATGACCGACTGCTGGAACGCGGAATCGAGGATTCTCTGGTCACCGATTTCGCTGAGACGCATCGCAAAAGCTATGGCGACTTTCTGCAACTCAAAACCCTGTTGAATCTGCAAAAAACCTTTCAGGATCCTGCTCAGCCCGATGAGATGTTATTCATCATCATCCATCAGGTCAGCGAGCTATGGCTGAAGTTGATGCATCACCAGCTGGTCGAAGTGCGGCGCTTCCTGCAGCAAGATGATTTCGGCCCGGCGATGAAAAATCTCGACCGGATCAAGGCGATCCAGCGGCAGTTGATCACCGCTTGGGAAACGCTGCTGACCATGACGCCCGCCGACTACATGACGTTTCGCGATGCGTTAGGTAGTTCGTCAGGCTTTCAGAGTTACGGTTATCGCCAGATCGAGTTCATATTGGGCAACAAGGATGCTTCGACCCTCAAGGTGCATGAACACGATCCGGAGGTCATGGAGATGCTGAGCGCAGCGCTAACCAAGCCGTCCCTTTATGACGAAGTGCTGCACATGCTGGCACGGCAAGGGTTTGACGTACCGCAAGACCTGATCGAACGTGACTATTCACAATCCTATTCCGGCGACCCGCGCGTCGTGAAAATCTGGTGCGAGATTTTCCAGGATACCGGCAAGTATTGGGACCTCTATGCTCTGGCTGAAAAGCTGATGGACGTCGAATCGCTGTTCCAGCGCTGGCGTTTCGACCACGCTACGGCAGTCGAACGGGTCATCGGGATGCAACCCGGAACAGGTGGCTCGAGCGGTGTGGCCTTTCTGCGCAAGGCGCTGGAATTGCGCTTCTTCCACGACCTCTACGATATGCGCACCGAGCTGATGTATTCGGGAGACTGAGGCATGCTATATCGCGGGTTCACCCAAGATCAACTTGAACAGGAATACTCCCCCAGTTCGATGATTGGTGGCGATCTGACGCCATATCTGGACAGTTATGTTGCGCTCAGCGCTCAGGCCCGGACACGGATGGATGTGCGCGAAAACCTTGCTTATGGCGACAGTCCGGCGCAGGTTCTGGATTTCTTCCCCTCCTCAGACGCAAACGCACCTTTGCATGTGTTCATTCACGGAGGGTATTGGCAGGCGCTCAGCCAGCGCGAATCCGCCCCGATGGCACCGGTGCTACACGAAAACGGGCAGGCCTTTGCGACCCTGAATTACACACTCGCCCCTGAAGCTAGGTTGGGGCAGATGGTCGAAGAATGTCGCGATGCCTTGCTGTGGCTTGCATCACAGGCCGAGTTATTGGGCTTCGATCCATCAAACATCACCCTGTCAGGTCATAGCGCAGGTGCGCATCTGGTAGCGATGGTCATGGCCACCTCATCCAGCGCGTTGGCGCAGGCGGGTCTAAGAGTGCGTAACGTAATTCTGATCAGTGGCGTTTACGATTTGGAGCCGATTAGCCTAACTTCGGTAAATGATCCCTTGCAACTGACTAAGGTCGAGATTCACGATCTTTCCCCATGCCTCAATCTGCCCGCGCCGGGGCCGCGCTACAGGGTAACGGTTGCTGAAAGAGATACACCAGAATTTGTTCGACAAAGCCGTGACTATGCGGAGTTGCTACGAAAAGCAGGGCATTCGGTCAGTTTCGACCTTCAACAGGGTAAACATCACTTCGACATCATCATGCCCTCGGGCTCGTTTTTGTCGTCGCGCGGCGAATAGCCCCAAAAAGAAAACAGCGGCCCAATTGAGCCGCTGTCTTAAATCTCTCGCTGGAAGCCAGATCAGTCGAGCGTCCGGGTCACTTCTTCGCGCTCGAAAATCTCGATCACGTCGCCTGCGCGGATATCGTCGTAGTTCTCGAATGCCATACCGCATTCCTGACCCGACTGAACCTCAGTCACTTCGTCCTTGAAACGCTTCAGCGTCTTCAGCGTGCCTTCGTGAATCACCACGTTGTCGCGCAGCAGACGAACACCTGCGGAACGACGCGCCACGCCTTCGGTGACCAGACAGCCGGCAACTTTGCCAACGCCGGTAACCTTGAAGACTTCGCGGATCTCGGCGTAACCAATGAACTTCTCGCGGATTTCAGCGCTCAGCAGGCCGGATGCGGCTGCTTTCACGTCATCCACGAGGTCATAGATCACCGAATAATACCGGATCTCGACGCCTTTCTGGTTCGCGGTGTTTCGCGCTGACGCATTGGCACGAACGTTGAAGCCAAAGATCGGAGCGCCCGAAGCTTCGGCCAGACCGACATCCGTTTCGGTAATCGCGCCAACACCTGAGTGCAGAACGCGTACGCGCACTTCCTCATTGCCGATCTTCTCCATCGCCTGAACGATGGCTTCGGCAGAACCCTGCACGTCAGCTTTCATCAAGATCGGCAGCTCGGTGACGTTCTCGTCTTCCTTGGCCTTCTGCATCAGCTGCTCAAGGGTGGTCGCGGCACCAGCTGCGGCGCGCTTGTCCTTGGCTGCTTGCTCACGATAGGCAGCAATCTCACGGGCCTGCGCTTCGGTCTCGGTCACGTTCAGAACGTCGCCCGCTTCAGGCGTACCGTTCAGACCAAGAACCTCAACGGGAACCGACGGGCCGGCTTCTTTGACGCGGTCGCCTTTGTCGTTGATCAACGCGCGGACCTTACCATACTGCTCACCCACGACGAAGATATCGCCCTGACGCAAAGTGCCGTTCTGAACCAGAACGGTGGCAACGGGACCACGGCCCACATCAAGCTGCGCCTCGATCACGGCACCTTGGGCGGCGCGGTCGGGGTTGGCTTTCAGTTCCAGAATCTCGGCCTGCAGCGCGATGGCTTCCAGCAGTTCATCGAGACCTTGACCGGTGATGGCGGACACTTCGACGTCCTGAACCTCACCTGACATCTTTTCGACGATGACTTCGTGCTGCAGCAGATCGGTCCGCACCTTGTCCGGGTTCGCATCCGGCTTATCGACCTTGTTGATCGCCACGATCATCGGCACTTCGGCCGCCTTGGCGTGGTTGATCGCCTCGATCGTCTGCGGCATCACCGCATCATCGGCAGCCACAACCAGGACCACGATATCTGTGACCTGAGCACCGCGCGACCGCATTGAAGTAAAGGCCGCGTGGCCCGGCGTATCAAGGAAGGTCAGCGTGGTGCCACCATCGGTTTTCACCTGATAGGCGCCGATATGCTGGGTAATGCCACCGGCTTCGCCCGCCACAACGCGCGCGTCACGAATCGCATCCAGCAATGATGTCTTACCATGGTCAACGTGGCCCATGATGGTGATGACCGGCGGACGCGGCTGCAGATCGTCATCGCTGTCTTCGACTTCTTTGATGACGTCTTCAACATCCGAATCAGAGACGCGGGTCACCTTGTGCCCAAACTCTTCGATGATCAGCTCAGCGGTATCAGCGTCGATGGTCTGGTTCTGCGTGACCATCATGCCCATCTGCATCAGCGATTTGACAACGTCAGCCACGCGCTCGGCCATACGGTTGGCCAGTTCCGAAACCATGATCGCCTCGGGCAACTGAACGTCGCGGATCACCTTTTCCCGCTCGACCGGGCCGCCCATGGCTTTCTGGCGCGCACGCTCCTGCTTGCGCTTCATCGCAGCCATTGAACGCTGACGATTACCTTCACCACCGGTAGCCTGACCCAGTGTCAGCTTGCCCGAACGGCGGTTGTCGTCACGGCCTTTGCCGCGGCCACGCTGCTCGCGCTCGCGGTCTTGCTTGCGGGGTGTAGCCGCTGGCGCCGGTTTGTTGGCCGGACCGCGTGCCGTACGCGGTTGTTCTTCGGGCGCGGGTGCCGCAGCAGCGCGCTTGGCAGCTTCTTCCGCCTCTTTGCGCTTGCGTTCTTCTTCCTCGGCCTTGGCACGAGCACGCTCTTCAGCCTCACGCTGTTCGCGTTCCTTGGCTTCCTGTTCGGCCCGGCGGCGCGCACGTTCTTCTTCACGCGCCTTCTCTTGTGCCTCGCGCGCAGCGGCCTCTTCAGCCTCGCGCGCTTTGGCAGCTTGCAACGCCTTCATTCGGCGCGCCATTTCCGCATCGGAAATACCCGCCGGACGACGCGAAGGATCACCCGAAGGTGCCGCACCACCACTTGGTTTGGTCGCGCCCGGCTTGGGTACGACCACGCGTTTGCGTTTGGTCTCCACCACGACATTCTTGGTGCGTCCGTGGCTGAAACTCTGTTTCACATTTCCGGGGCGTGCCCCGCCACGAAGACCCAATGTCTTTTTGCCGTCACTATCGCTCATTAAGCTTCTTACCCTTCCGAGCGGCCCTTGCCGCCGTCATCCTTTTCGCGCAAGCCACGCAGGCGCTGCGCTTCCTCTACAACACGTTTGGCGAGTCCGCCAGAGGCCATGGCCGCATGAATCACGGTTTGGCGCCCAAATGCCGCCCCAAGCTCATCCGCAGTCAGCCAGCCGATGTATTTTCCAAAGTGCGGCGTGCTGAGTTTCGACTTACCGCGCCCCGATCCGTCGGAGGCTTGAATCAATACCTGGGCATCTTCCCGGTCCAGCCACGATTTGACCTTTTCATACCCGGCGACCGCATCTCCGGACTTGCGCGCCAAACTGATCAGCTCGATCACCCGGCGCGCCACCTGTTTTTCGACCTCATCTGTTAGATCCTTGGCCGCACTCACCTGCGCCTTGAACCCACGCGAGAACAGTTTCTTACTCACTGCTTTGTCCAGCGCGGCGCGATCCGCCGCCACATAGACCCCGCGCCCCGGCAATTTAGCCGCAACATCGGGAAAGACCTGACCGTCCGGCCCTGCCACAAAGCGGATCAAGCCATATTTAGGCTGAATCTCGCCAGTGGCGATGCACTTGCGTTCAGGGCCTTCCGACCGATCCTTTTGGACGCCACCGCGACCCATGCCAGCCACCCGAGGCCTGAGATCAGGCCTCGACCTCCTCATCGGTTGCTTCGCCGTCTTCTTCGGCCTGCTCCAATTCAGCCGGATCAACCCAGCCCAACATGATGCGCGCCGTCATGACCAAGTCCTGAGCCTCTTCCAGCGTCACGCCGAAAGGTTCCAGAACACCATCATCCTTGATGCGCTCACCATCAACTGTGGTCCAGCCACCGGCCAGTTCCCAATCGGCACAGGTTGCGAAGTCTTCCAGCGTCTTCACATCGTCCTTAGCCAGCGCCTCTACCATCTGGGGTGTCAGGCCTTCGAATTCAATGAGGCTGTCCTCGGCGCCCAGAGCGCGCGCGGCATCCAAAGCTGCCTTGGCCTGCGCTTCCAGGAATTCACGAGCACGCGTCTGCAGTTCTTGCGCAGTGCCTTCGTCAACACCGTCGATGACCAGCAGTTCCTCGATTTCGACATAGGCCACTTCTTCGAGGTTGGTGAATCCTTCCGAAACCAGCAGTTGCGCGAAGAACTCGTCCAAATCCAGCGTTTCCATGAACAGCTGTGTACGGGCTTCGAACTCTTTCTGACGGCGGGCCGATTCTTCGGCTTCGGTCATGATGTCGATGTCCAGATTGGTCAACTGGCTGGCCAGACGCACGTTCTGACCGCGGCGACCGATGGCGAGGCTCAGTTGTTCCTCAGGCACCACAACTTCGATCTTTCCGGCTTCTTCGTCCAGAACCACCTTGGAGACCTCAGCAGGCTGCAGAGCGTTCACCAGGAAAGTCGGCTGATCTTCGTTCCACGGGATGATGTCGATCTTTTCACCCTGCAGCTCGTTCACAACGGCCTGTACCCGGCTGCCGCGCATACCAACGCAGGCACCAACAGGGTCAATCGAGCCATCATAGGAAATCACGGCGATCTTCGCGCGTGAGCCGGGGTCACGAGCCACCGCCTTGACCTCAATGATGCCATCATAAATCTCCGGCACTTCCATCTTGAACAACTCAGCCATAAATTCCGGCGCGGTACGCGACAGGAAGATCTGGTGACCACGAACTTCGCGGCGCACTTCCTTGATATAGGCGCGCACGCGGTCATTCGGGCGATAGCTTTCGCGGCCGATCTTGTCATTGCGGCGCAGAACAGCCTCGGCCCCACCCAGATCGACGATGACATTGCCAAACTCTTCGCGTTTGACGGCACCGTTGATGATGGTGCCAGCGCGATCCTTGAATTCTTCGTACTGACGGTCACGCTCAGCTTCGCGAACCTTTTGCAGGATCACCTGCTTGGCGGACTGAGCAGCAATACGACCCATTTCAACCGGCGGAACCTCTTCTACGAAGACGTCACCAACCTCGGGGTTTTCCATATATTGTTTGGCCTGCTCGACGGTGAACTCGGCCTGATAGTTTTCAAGCTCTTCATCCTCGACCACAGTACGGACGCGGGTAAAGGTCGCCTTGCCGGTTTTGCGGTCGATGGACACGCGGATGTCCATCTCGGCGCCGTAACGGCTCTTGGCGGCACGGGCGAGCGATTCCTCCATCGCTTCGACAACCAGACCGGGGTCGATCATCTTTTCGCGGGCCACGGCCTCGGCGGTCTGCAGCAGCTCCAGCTGGTTGGCTGAGGTGATTGCCATCAGTTCGTCTCCTCTTCGGACCCTTCGGTCTCAATCTCGTCGAAAGCGTTTTCGTTCAGGGCACCGGCGTCTTTTCGCTGGCGCAGCATTTCCTTGATCAGGTCATCAGTCAGGACCAGCTTGGCGTCGCTCAGCCAGTCGAATTGCAGACCGATGGTGATCGTCTCGTCCCCTTCGGGAATATTGATCAGTACCTCATCCCCTTCGATCCCGGCCAGTTCACCCTTAAAGCGGCGGCGGCCGTCGATCAGTTCAGCGGTCTCAATCTTGGCCTCGTATCCTTCGAAGGTCTCGAAATCCTTGAGACGGGTCAGAGGGCGGTCGATGCCGGGGCTGGACACTTCAAGCGTATAGGCATCAAGAATCGGGTCCTCGACATCCAGCGTGGCACTCACTGCGTTCGAAATCTCGGCGCAGTCATCTACTTCGATGCCGCCATCGGGCTTGTCAGCCATGATCTGCATCGTGGTGGTCTTGCCGCTCATCAGGCGGATGCGCACCAGCTCATACCCCAGATCCTCGATCACGGGTGTGATGATCTCGGCCAGTCGCCGGTCAATGGCTGCTTTGGCTATCAGGTCGTTTGTCATTCAGGTTCTCTACCCTGTCATCGGGCACAAAAAAACGGGCGCGCGGCCCGTCGAAATTCCCGGTGGAGCCCCGGACCAGAAGTCCAACGCGCCGCTGTTGTAACTGCATATACGCAGGCTTTTCCGAGTCTGCAACCCCCGGCGAAAATCGTGATCGGATTTAGGCCAGCCACCACCGCTCGGCGATGCGCCCATCGTCCAGCGACCCCTTGCCAATCTGACGCGGCATGCCGACATGCGCGGCCACCGCCAGCGCCATGTCGGTCTTACCTGGATGGTATCTGAGGCCGCGTTGATCCTTAAGCTCATCACCTTCGGGCAGGGCAGCAATGTCCACATATCCATCCCGCAAAGCCTCGGCCCGCACACGCGCATCAGGGATCACAATGATTTCCAACGCATCAGCCCAACCCGCGTGGCCATTTTTGTAGTGGCCCGCCACCTTGCGCCCAAGGAAATGGCGAGAATCCTCGGCCCGTTCTACACGATAGCACCCCGTGCCCGTTGCCGTGTTCAATGGGGTAACTCCCTGCCCGTCACGTGTCACGACAAACCGACTGTCGGCCAGCAAGAAGGGCAAACCAGGATTGGGCGCGGCCAGTTCCAACCTAACGCGATCAGGGGCCAGGGCCTCCGCGCGTCCGATGTCTGAAAATACCGCAGCTACATCGTCTGCATGCAAGGCGAATCCATCATGGAACATCGCGTCGTCGCGTAGATCAAAGCTCCATAAACGCGCGTGTTCTTCAGCCTGCCAAGCTTTTGCCAGTTCGCCGCGCAAGGTCCCATCTGATGCGACTTCGGTCAGGGTGTCGAACACGGCCCCGCGCGCTAATATTTCCAAACTCTCATCGCGCGGAACCGCAAGCCGCAACTTGCCACCTGTCTTTGGTGTATCCGCCAGCGACCCGCCCGTCGCCGCCAGCAAGGCGGCGGCAGCACCCGAGGCAAACATTGCACGACGGTCGATCCTGGTCATGCCGTACCCTCCGCCACGCGGTCCATAATCCGGACCAGCTCAACGCTTATACCCGGTTCAGACAAGGCGTGCCCTGCCTGGCGCACCATTTTCAAGTCAACGCCGGGCCATCGTTGCGCCAGGTTCCAAGCCGCTTGCGGTGGACAGATCATATCATACCTTCCCTGCACGATATGGCCGGGAATATGCGCGATACGGTCCATCTGGTCCAGAATCTGGCCGTCATACTCGAGAAACGCGCCGTTCCTGAAATAATGATTTTCCAGCCGTGCAAAGGTACGGGCGTATTCCCCGGGGCTTTCCCCAACCGATCCGTTGGTGTGGATTGAGGCCAGAGCGTTCTCCCAATGAGACCAAGCGCGCGCAAAGAGGATCTCGGTCGCACGATCGCCCGAAAAGAGACGCTTGTGATAGGCATTGATCGCGTCAGACTGTTCGGCCTCGGGCAACAGGGATGCAAACTTGGCCCACTGTTCCGGCCAAAACTTGCCCGCACCGCCACCATAAAACCAATCGAGCTCGGCCTGCGTCGCCAGAAACACGCCGCGCAACACCAGACGGTTGACCCGATCCGGGTGTGTCTGCGCGTAAATCAAAGCCAGTGTTGCACCCCAGCTGCCGCCAAACACAATCCAGTCCTCGACATCAAACAGCGTTCGCAACCGTTCGATATCCTCGACCAGATGCCAGGTCGTATTGTCTTCGACCGAGGCCGTGGGCCTTGAGCGGCCACAACCGCGCTGATCAAAGAGAATCACCCGGTAGACTTCTGGATCGAAATAGCGCCGCATCGCGGGGCTGCAACCGCCACCCGGCCCACCATGCAGCACCACGACCGGTATCCCATTGGGATTACCGCATTGTTCGACATAAATACGGTGCCCATCGCCCATATCAACGACGCGCTGATCGAACGGATCGATCGGCGGGTAAAGATATTGGACTGCGCGCTTTTGGTCCGGGTACTTATCCATTACGGCCCTATATAGTCCTTAAGCGTAAAAGAGCACACGGAGACAGGAATGCAAGCGCATCCGAACACGGTCGACCCGTCAGAGATCGCGAAATTCGAGGCGATGGCCGCCGAATGGTGGGACCCGCATGGGAAATTCAAACCTCTGCACATGCTGAATCCGTGCCGTCTGGATTATATCACACAGCAGATCGCGGGCGAATTTGACCGTGATCTGAAGACCCCGCGCCCGTTCGAGGGCCTGCGCCTGTTGGATATCGGATGCGGCGGCGGGTTGCTGAGCGAACCCATGGCCCGCCTTGGGGCTACGGTGGTCGGCGCCGACGCCGCCGAGGGCAACCTGCCCGTCGCCCGCATCCATGCCGAGCAATCTGGCCTGCAGATCGACTATCGCCACACCACCGCCGAGGACATGGCCGCCGCGGGCGAGCAATTCGACGTGGTGCTGAACATGGAGGTGGTCGAACACGTGGCCGATCCGTTGGGTTTCCTGACAGCCTCGCAACAGTTGCTGAAACCGGGCGGGTTGCTGATCTGCTCGACCATCAACCGCAACCCAAAATCCTATGCGATGGCCGTTTTCGGGGCCGAGGTCGTCATGCGCTGGCTGCCCCGCGGCACGCATGAGTGGAGCAAGTTCATCACCCCCGATGAGCTGTTCGACCTGCTGCGCCAGGCCGGACTGGAACCGGTGGACCGCAAAGGGTTCGTGTTCAATCCGATCCTGTGGAGCTGGTCGGTCTCGGACCGGGATTTGAGCGTGAATTATGTGACGGCGAGTGTGAAGTCGGGGTGAGAGTGGGATGGTGGTTTACACCCATCATTCCAACGACAAGACATGCGCGATGGATGCAAGCACCCATCCTACGATTTATCTTCTTTTACAAAATCCCATTTTCCAATTGCATACAGAGGATCAGCATACGGTCGTCGCGGACCTCCAATCGGCGTCGTCAATTCGTTCCACCAGGCCAATACTGTCTCGATTTTTCCGTTACTGATTGGTTCTTTCGTGACCTGAATTGTCACTCGACGGATATTATACCCCGGACCGAAACTCTCAGTAAGATCAACGGGATTCACCAGTTGAATCGATGCTGAGTCATCGATATCTTCAAAGGTCACCAATCGCGGCCATAAGTCCCTCGGCACATCGAGAGGTTCAGTTTGCCGTTTTATTTTGCGGGTGGAAGCCTTGAAACCGGCTACGTCATCAAACTCTCTTAGCATGGTCAGCCAAATCAACGGACCGGCATTTTCCTCAATCAATGCAAAAAGATACCGCCCGCCAAGGTCCGCCACGACCGCTTCGCCTGTAAGGTCTGTATGATTCCCATCCATACTGCCCAGCCATTCGATCGCGCCGGTGAAATCCACCCGGATAACGCTTGACGCAGTCATCGGACCGTCCGGCGTATCAAAATACAGCACCATTTTCTGATGCCAGTCCGCCTTTTTGGCGCAACCTGTCAACAGAACCGCCATGACGGCAAATAGAAGTGTGTAAGCTCTCAATCCATTTCTTCCCGCCGGAGTTGATTCCCCGCTCGATAAAAACAATCAAATGGAAGAAACCCTACTCCCCCTCCAACTGCAACCGCAAATCCCGCAGCACCGGCAGCGTGCTGCGGACGCGCTCCAGCCCCAGCTCTCCGACGACGCGGTTGATCAGCGGGGCTATCGAGGAAATCGCCTGATCGCGCGCGCGGCGGCCGGCGGGGCTGATGGCGACCATTTTGCGGCGGGCATCGTCCCAGTCGGGGCGTATGTGAATGTATCCGGCCCATTCCAGCTTAGCCAAGGTGTTGGTCATAGCCCCTCGGGTCACGTGGAACGTGTTGGCCAGCTGCGCCGGGCTACGCTCGTCTCCGACAAAAACCAGATGGTTCAGCACCGAGAAATGCGAGATTTCCATGCCCTTGGGCAGCACCCGGCTCAGCCGGTTGCGCAATAGCTGGTCCGCGGTCAGTATTTCGCTGAACAGCGTGACCGCCAGGGCATTTTTCTCGTCCGTCATAAGCCAGGTTCTGGATCAGGGACCTGTGAAAGGCCGTACATGGGTCAATGAGGGCACGCGTCGGCGCGCCTCGGACACAGAACTATCACGCAATTCGAAAAAGTGAATGCCCGGATCGGTGCCTGCGTCGATGACGACCTCTCCCCAAGGGGCCACGACCATGCTGTGGCCATGGGTATATCGGGTCTTGCCGCGCGTCTTTGGATGCGCGCCAGCCTGCGCCGGGGCAAGCACCCAGCAGCCGGTTTCAATCGCCCGCGCGCGCAGCAGGGATTCCCAATGTGCAGCACCTGTGACCGGCGAAAACGCTGCCGGGACAGTTAGAATCTGCGCACCAGCCTGCGCCAGCGCTGCATAAAGATGCGGAAAGCGGATATCATAGCAGATCGTCATACCAACTTTGCCGAAATCCGTCTCAGCAATCACGGCATTCTCGCCGGGGCGATAGTTCTTCGATTCGCGGAACGTCTCGGTCTCACTGACCTGCACGTCAAACATGTGGATCTTGTCGTATCGCGCCACGATCTGCCCCTGCGGGTTGATAATGAAGCTACGGTTGGCAAAGCGGCCATCGGCATCGTGGGTCTTGATCCCCAAAGAGCCGATCAGCAGCCAAACACCCAAATCAGCGGCCTGCTTGCGCAGGCCAGCCAGGGTGATGTCATCCTCTTCATGCTGCAAAACTTCGCGCTGCCGCGTAGTGCTGGTCGAGACGCAGTTCGTCACCTCGGGCGACAAGATAAAGCCCGCGCCTTGCTCTGCCGCCTCAGCCATCATGGCGCGCACCATGTCCAGATTCTGGACCGGGTCGTCCGACGAGGTGATTTGCAGCAGAGCGGTCTGCATCAGGCCGCGAGCAGACGATCCAGCTTGCCCTGACGTTCAAGCTCGTAGAGGTCATCGCAACCGCCAACATGAGTTTGGCCGATGAAAATCTGCGGCACAGTGCGTTTCCCACCCGCCCGCTGAATCATTTCGGGTTTGCGTTTGGGATGCATCAGCACGTCGACTTCCGAGAACTTGACGCCTTTCTGCTTCAACAACCGTTTGGCAGCGTGGCAAAAGCCGCAAAGCGGCGAGGTGTAGATTTCTACCGGCTTCATATTCCGTCCCTTTGGGTTTCGCACATTCTTGGGCGAATTAGGCATTCTTGGCAACGCGCGCCAGTACCAACACGAAAATATGATTTGCTCCTGAAGCACGGCAGACACGCGCGCAGGCCTCCAGTGTCGCACCCGAGGTCATAACGTCATCGACCAGAAGTATATCGCGGCCCTGTGACATACTTTCTCGTTTCGGATGTACAGCTATGGCGTCGGCGAGTGCTGCGGCACGTTCAACCGCTGTTTTGCCATCCAGGACAGGCGTGCGTCTGGTTCGAACCAAAAGATCAGGGCATACGGCCAGACCCGTTTCCTGACCCAGATGATGCGCAAGCAGTGCGGATTGGTTATATCGCCTGCGGATCATTCGGGACCAATGCAGCGGGACTGGCGTGATCAACATGTTGGGGCGAAACACTTCGGACCCGGCTCGTGCCATCCAGCGCGCAGCCGGGCGCGCCAAATCCGTACGATCCCCATGTTTCAACGCCAGTATCAGAGATCTGGCGCCCCCTTGATACAACAGAGCTGCCCGACCGTCCTGCCAAGCGCGCGGCCTTGTTAGGCAGTCGTCGCACTCGATTCTGTACCCATCCCGTGCGCCGGGGACCGGCACGCCGCAACTTTCGCAAACTGAGCCGCCGATAAATGGTGTGTCTCGCCAGCATGGACCGCAGAGGCCAAAGTCGGATTCGGTCAGCGCACCGCATGAAAGGCAACGCGGGGGATAGATCATCTCGACAACGGTTTGAATCCCCTGACGAATGCGATACTTGCGGCTTATGAAACTGCCGTCCGACACTGCACCCTCTCTGTTTGACCGCGCTGCCCTCGCGCTCCACCGCGGCCGCGCGCAGGATGAGGCGCTGTTTCTGCATCGCGCCGCCGTTGACGAGGTGCAGGATCGTCTATCGATGGTTAATAAAATCTTTAAGGCGCCTGTCGTCGTGACCCCGTTCCCACACATCTGGGAAGGGTTATGGACCGAGACCCGGATCATCCTGGATGATGAGGTTCTGGACCTGACGCCAGGCGCGCATGACCTAGTGATACACGCGATGGCGTTGCATTGGGCAAACGACCCGGTTGGCCAATTAATCCAATGCCATCGTGCGTTGAAGCCCGATGGTTTGCTCTTGGTCGTTTGCTTGGGAGGTGACACCCTTCAGGAATTGCGTGCGGCACTGGGTCAGGCGGAGATTGAGGTTACGGGCGGTCTAAGCCCGCGTATTGCACCGATGGCAGAATTACGTGATCTGGGCGCGTTGCTGCAACGGGCTGGTTTGGCTTTGCCCGTTGCAGACAAGGCAACGTTATCTGCCGAATACCGCGATCTTAACCATCTGATGCATGATTTGCGCGCGATGGGAGAAACCAATGCGCTGCAAGATCGTCTGAAACAACCGACCCGGCGGGCTGTTTTCGAGAAAGCGCAGGAAATCTATGCCGCTCATTTCACAACCTCCCAAGGCCGTTTGAGGGGAACTTACGAACTGGTCTGCCTGACAGGCTGGTCCCCTGATGACAGTCAGCCCAAACCTTTGCGTCCGGGATCGGCCCAAATGCGCCTTGCCGATGCGTTGGGCACGGATGAGGGCAAACTGCCCGATTGACGACCGGCCTTTTCCCGTTATCTCAGGCCAGACACATAAATTCAGGAAGCTTCACATGTTTGATGCCACTCGTCCTACCCACGCGTCCACAGAGCACCCCAAGATTAAAACGGGACGTGTCGGTGTCCTGCTGGCCAACTTGGGCACACCTGATGATTATAGCTATTGGCCCATGCGGCGTTATCTGAACGAATTTTTGTCAGACAAGCGCGTGATCGACTATCCAGCCTGGAAATGGCAGCCCATTCTGCAAAGCATCATCCTGACCAAACGCCCTTTCAGTTCAGGCGAAGCGTACAAGTCGATCTGGAATCACGACAAGGGTGAAAGCCCTTTGATGACGATCACCAAGGACCAGACCGCCAAGATACGCGAGGCGATGCACGAACAGTACGGCGATCAGGTCATGGTCGAATTCTGCATGCGCTACGGGAATCCTTCGACCCCTTCAAAGGTGCGCCAGATGGTGGAAGAAGGCTGTGATCGCATCCTTTTCTTCCCGCTCTACCCACAATATGCCGGGGCTACGACCGCCACAGCGAACGATCAATTCTTCCGTGCATTGATGAAAGAAACCTGGCAGCCGGCCAGCCGAACTGTGCCGGCCTATTTCGATGAACCCTCTTATATCGACGCACTGGCAAGTTCGGTCGAGCGTGCCTATGCAGTGATGGAGACCAAACCGGATGTCCTCGTGTGCTCGTATCACGGCATGCCGGAACGCTATCTGCAGCAAGGTGATCCCTACCATTGCCAGTGCGTCAAAACCTCAAGACTTCTGAAAGAGCGTTTGGGTTGGTCAGATGACCAGCTTGTCTCAACCTTCCAATCGCGATTTGGGCCGGAAGAGTGGCTGAAACCCTACACCGTCGATCATGTGGCCGATCTTGCTCGGGCAGGTAAGAAAAATATCGCCGTTATCGCGCCTGCGTTCTCTGCCGACTGCATCGAAACGCTGGAAGAGATCAACGAAGAAATTAAGGAAAGCTTCGAACACGCGGGCGGCGAATCGTTCACCTATATCCCGTGCCTCAACGATGATGATTCGCATATCGCGGCACTGAGCAAGGTTATCCAAGACAATTTGCGCGGCTGGTTGGAATGACGGCCCACTTAACCAAACACACAAAAAAAGGCGGTGGCTTGCACCACCGCCTTCTTAAATTGATAAAGTCTCGTCGACTTAGCTTGCTGCAACAGCTGCGGCAACTACAACCAGCAGGATCAGCGGCAGGATGATGCCCTGCGACGAACCTTGGGTTTCTTCGACAACGACAGGTGCTTCAACAACCGGCTCTTCCAGGTTGCCAGCATATGCGGTCGAAGCAGCAGCAGTCAGAGCAGCAGCGAGAACGAGTTTCTTCATATTAACCTCCAGAATTTGCGCGATTCCCAATAGCGAAACCGCACATCTAAGACTTACCTCGTGAGTTTTTCTAATCAGCTATCCCCATGGATTGCAATTGCAACTTACGTAAATGGCAGGTTCGTGCGCGAAAATGTCGTCAAATTAGCAACACTTGCGTACCCACCTTGGCCATTGAGAACAACTCAGCGATATCTTCGTTGAACAAACCAATGCATCCGTTCGAAGACCGACGGCCGATTTTGCGTGTATCATGGGTGCCGTGAATGCGATAATATTTCCAACTCAGATATAAAGCGTGCGTTCCCAATGGGTTATCAGGTCCCGGCGGGATATAATCAGGCCATTCGGGGTTGCGTTTTTTCATCGATGGCGTCGGTGACCAACTTGGACCCTCGACTTTGCGGATGACACTGGTGCGCCCACGACGGGTCAATTCTTCGGTCAATGGCACTGACGAGGGGTACAGTTTGTATACGGATTGATCATCTGACCAATAATGCAGCGCTCGGGATACCGTATCGACCAGAATGGCCCCGTTTCTGGTATTGGAAAAGTAAGGCTGCCAATCCAGCGCCCTGAATCCGGATACATTGCGTCGTACCTGAGGCTCAGGTTCGGGCGCAGGGCGCAACGGATCACCCGGAATGTATTGGGCTAACGCAGGCGAAGCCAAACTGGCGGTGGCAGCCGCCAGAAAGCCGCGACGCGTCGGAGACAAAAGAGTTTTCTTGACCATGTTGTGCGGTCCTTTGTTATGGGTAAATGCAATTTCTGTGATATTTTATGGCCAGAATGCTTCAGTCGCAAATCAAACCGGCAGAATCACGCAAGGTTGGACCTTTGAACGTTTGCTCTGGGCGCTCAGGCAGGCTATTTCCGTGGTCGACACTAAATTCAGGCCGATCATGACACGTATTCTTTCTCTTCTAGCGATTTGTTTAGTCGCACTTGCCGCATGTACTGATTCGGGTACGACAACTCTTGGTGCAGATGGCAGGCCATTGCCGAGCGTCTATAAAATCCGCGGCAACCCAGAGAAGTTGCAGTTCCGGATGCTGGATTCAGTAAACGCACTGCGGCAAGCCTCGGGTTTGCAGCAAGTTCAGTTGAACGCACAGCTGAACGCAGCCGCCGAGACTCACTCGAAGGACATGGCCCGCCAAAATCGGCCCTGGCATTTTGGGTCGGATGGGTCTTCCCCCCTGGATCGGGCTTCGCGGGTTGGATATTATGGCACCTTCCTGGGCGAAGCGATCTCGGAGACCTATGAGACCGAGACGGAAACGCTAGCTGCTTGGATGCAGGAACCTGGATCGCGCGCGGTAATAATGGACCCTAAAGCCACACAGATGGGCTTTGCCTGGCATCAGGAAAAAGGCGGTAAAATCTGGTGGACATTGGAGATGGGCACCGGCGGCTGAGTATTCCGGTCGCAGGCCGAACGAACCTTTGACTGTCTATCACCCTTGCGAAACGAGCACCCTCGCAGACTTTTGCGAGGGTGCTGTCATTTCAGAGACGCTATTTTGGTCAAAATAATGAGTGAGCACAGAGGGCAATCCGAAAAAGGTGGTGGCGTTGGATAGCAACTTGCATTGGGTTTTAACGCTGCTTACGCGGCATCTGCTAAAGCGTGACATAGTTCACGGTGATATCCATCGTGTTCCTCTAAGCAATCCCAATGCGAATTAAGATACCCAGACAAAACAGAAAATGGATATCGCTGATTTTGTTCGGCGGAATCGCGACATTCCTGATGCTCGGCGGCGAGTTTACAGGTTCGCACGACGCATGTCGCCTAAAGTGCTTTACATTAACAATGCAGGAATGGGTGGATGAAGGACACAAAATCTATGTGATCGCCGGCCTCTACCTAGCCGCCATATTCAGTTTTCTTTGGGATCATCTTTAGTTGGACTGATCAGCCGTGTATTGCCCGCAAAAGGCGGCGCCAAAGATGATTACCCTGCCGTCGCTCAACGCATTCTTCGTTTCTTAGTACCTTAAGCCGCTTGCATCGACTGAGCTTCGGTCAGAATAGCATACAGCTTTACCGGATCAGGATTTGCCCGCAACTTCGCGCAGACCGATTGCTCACGCAATGTGCGCGAGACTAGCGCCAGCGCCTTCAGATGCTCGACCCCGGCTTCTTCAGGGGCAAACAGCGAAAACGCCAGATCAACGGGCTGACGGTCGACCGAGCCAAAGTCGATGGGTTTCTCGAGCATGACAAACACACCCGAGACCGATTCCAGTTCCGACAACCGAGCGTGTGGAAGCGCAACACCATGGCCAACGCCAGTCGGGCCAAGGCTCTCCCGCTCAAGCAAGCTTTCAACGATGGCCTGCGCATCCAGCCCAAGCGTCGCAGCACCTACGTCGCCAATTTCCTGAAACAATCGCTTCTTACTGGACGCAGCGGACATTACACGCACCGCTTCGGGCTTTAGAATACTCGAAAGCTCCATCAATCTGCTCCTAAGCCGTGCCCCCTCTGCGAGGGGGCGTTCCGACTATTCTTGCCTGTTACGGATCAATCCAGCCAATATTGCCGTCCTCACGACGATATACGACATTCAATCCGTCCTTGTTCTCATTCCGGAACACCAGCACCGGGGCACCGGCAAGTTCCATTTGCATAACAGCTTCACCCACACTGAGCGATGGGATCTTGGTCTCCATCTCAGCCACAATCATCGGCTGCAGCGATTCGGGTTCATCCGCCGTGTTCGATTCGTCAGAGGCGAGGATATAAGAGGACGCGCCAAAGAGTTCAACCGGCTCGGATCGATCCTTATGGTGGTCTTTGAGGCGCCGTTTGTAACGCCGCAGTTGTGTCTCCATCTTGTCACAGCAGCCTTCAAACGCCGCATAAATCTCGGTCGCATGAGCCTTGGCCTGAGCGGTCAGGCCAGTCGACAGATGCACAGTGGTTTCGCATACATATTCATGCGCCGAACGGGAAAAGACGACGTTGGCGTCAGTCGGTCGCTGGGCGTACTTGCCCACGACCTCGCCCAGTTCGGTCTGCACGTGGGTCTGCAGCGCCGCACCGATGTCGATCTGTTTTCCGCTGATTTGGTAACGCATGTGATCTCCTTCACAATTCACACCCATTCTGACGCCGCGTAACGCGACTGACTTGTTTTTATCGGGTGGGGGGTATCGGCATTTTCTGCGGTTGCCGCTGATCCTGCCCTTCCAAGAAGGGACATCGAGATCCTGACTGGAACCGAAGCAATGCCATGACCCAATTGATGCAAGGGACGGCGGGAGAGTCAATCAAAACAGATGTGTTTATGCGAGATTTCCGCCATGCGCCCGGCGCATTTCCGCGTAAACTTATGAAATACGGAAGTTTTCGCCCAGATAGACCCGGCGCACATTTTCGTTTTCCACTACCTCGTCTGGGGTGCCGGACATCAGAACTTGACCATCATGCAGAATATAGGCGCGATCCACAATTTCCAGCGTTTCCCGCACGTTGTGATCCGTGATCAAAACCCCGATACCCCGTTTCTTCAGATCAGCGACCAAATGTCGAATATCGCCGACACTGATCGGATCGACCCCGGCAAAGGGCTCGTCCAACAGCAAATATTTCGGATCGGCAGCCAAACAGCGCGCGATCTCAACCCGGCGCCGCTCACCACCAGAGAGAGCAAGCGCAGGCGCGCGGCGCAGGTGTTCGATCGAGAAATCCGATAGCAGCTCTTCAAGCCGCTCTTTCCGGCGATGAGCGTGTTTGACCGTGATATCCAGAACCGAGGCGATATTGTCCTCGACACTCATTCCGCGGAAAATTGACATCTCCTGTGGAAGATAACCGATACCCAACCGCGCACGGCGATACATTGGCAGGGTCGTGACGTTCTGCCCGTCAATGATCACGGTACCTGCTTCAGGAAAAACCAGACCTGCGACGGAATAAAACGTGGTGGTCTTGCCCGATCCATTCGGCCCCAGCAGCGCCACGACCTCAGATCGGTTCAGCTCCATAGACACGTCACGGATGACTGTCTTCTTGCGATAAGACTTCCGCAGCTTCTCGATTTTCAGACCGGAAGAGCCTTCAGCGATGGACAATTCGGGACGGTTCATCAGTTGCCACCTTGCTGCAGGATCGTCTTGACGCGCCCCGACATCGTTGCGGTTCCGGACGTCAGATTTGCGATCATCTGATCACCACTGATAATGCTGGGCCCCTGAGTCAGCAGCACATTGCCCTTCATTTCGATCACACCGGAATCGATGGTGTATTCCGCCCAATCACCTTCGGCAGCGTCAGGTGGACTGACCAGAACGACATTTTCGGTCGCTTCCATCCGATCAATGGCCGAACGTTCTTCGTTATAGATGACAAGAACGCGATCTGCGGTCAGGCGCATTTCACCCTGTATGACGATCACGTTGCCGATAAACTCGGCAGAGCCGTCTTCCTGATTTACGTTCAGAGTCTCGGACGTGACTTCAACCGGCAGGGTCGGGTCAGCGTTGACCGATCCAAATGCCACCTGAGCCTCCTGCGCAAATGCAGGCGTGGCCCCAACTGCGATGGCACAACACAAAACGGCGACACGTAAATCGAACACAAGTTATCTTTCTGCTTTTTGCGGCTCGTATATCAGCTTCACGCCGCCTGTAAAAAGAATATGGACCGGACCGTCCTTTTTTACAGTCCCAAAAATCATTCGTCCTGCAGTAAAGTCGCCAATCGGACCCGTTCCGTCAATCTGACCTGGGCTGTCGCCGCGGATTTCATCCAAAGATGTATTCAAAAGGTCAGTCGTTACCTTAATACCATCCGCCGTCGTGATGACTACATCGCCCACAAATGTCGCGGTGCCCTTATCTGGCCGGATCATGCCCGTATTCGATTCAAGTGTAATCACGCCACCGCTGCTCAACTCAAATCGCCCCTGAACCTCAGAAGCCGTTGGGGTTTCTAGTTCACCACTTTGGCTGGCACGACGAGCTTCGACCCGAATCCCTTCGCCCTTGCGGGTTACGCCTTTGTAGTCGGGGCGGGTAACGACCTGATCTGTCAGTCGCTCTCCAATATCCTGATCACTGAAGGGCGCCGACACATTGGTTTCGATGCTGCGGGACAGCAAAAACACAGAGGACAATATAAGAATCGCCGCCAGTGGTAGCAGAACTTTCAGAAACTGCACCCAACGGGAATGGCGATCCACCTCGGCCACTTCCTTAACCCAGCCCTACACGCAGACAGTCGTGGATATGCAACAGCCCCGATGTCGGACCATTGGTCTCGGGATCCACCACAAAAAGAGAAGTGATCTTGCGATCATTCATGATCGAAACCGCCTCTTCTGCCATTGCGTTTGGCGCGATGGTCAGAGGATTTTCGGTCATTACCTCTGTGGTGTTTTTGTTCAGTAGCCCGTCCATGTTCCGACGCAGGTCACCATCCGTGATAATGCCCAGCAAACAGCCGGCCTCATCAGTAACGCCAACGACCCCAAAGCTCTTCTGGCTCATAACCAGCAGTGCCTCGCTCATCGGAGTACCGGCAGTTACCAGAGGCATATCTTTGTGCATCAAATCGCGCACGGTAGATAATTGCGCCCCCAGTTTGCCTCCTGGGTGGTAGGCACGAAAATCCTCGGGCCTGAAATCTCGGTATTTCATCAACGCGATTGCCAAAGCGTCACCCATCGCCAACGTCAGAGTGGTCGAGATCGAGGGAACCATACCAAAGCCGCAGGCCTCTCCCATCGATGGAATAAGCAGGTGCACGTCAGCCTGCTTCATCAGCGTGCTTTCGGGTTTGCTGGACAGACCAATCAGCGGAATTCCAAAGCGCCGCGTAAAGGCCAGCAGATTGGCAAGTTCCGGCGCTTCACCTGAGTTCGAGATAGCCAGAACCACATCCCCTTTCGAGACCATGCCCAAATCACCGTGGCTGGCCTCGGCCGGGTGGACGAAATAGGCTGGCGTACCGGTACTAGCCAAGGTCGCCGCGATCTTGTGGCCGATATGCCCGGATTTGCCGATACCGCTGATGATGATGCGGCCTGTGGCCTGCAGGATCAGCTGCACAGCTTCGGCAAAATGCTCGTCCAAGCCTTCGGCAAGGACGTCCAAGGCACGGGCCTCATCGGTGATGACCTGGCGTGCAGTTTTCAAAAAGGACTCAGTATCTGTCATGAGTGCGCAAAAATATCAGTTTCGGGCCAGCCTGCGAGGTCAAGCTTCGCACGCGTGGGTAGGAAATCAAAACAGGCCTGTGCCACCTCGGTACGGTCTTCACGGGCAAGCCGACCGTCCAGCGCGTCGCGCAGACGGTGCAGATACAATACATCCGATGCAGCATAGTCCAGCTGAGCATCCGTCAGGGTTTCCGCACCCCAATCGCTCATTTGCTGCTGTTTCGAAATATCGACACCCAGCAGTTCCTGACACAGGTTCTTCAGGCCATGGCGGTCGGTGTAGGTACGCACCAACCGGCTGGCGATCTTGGTGCAATAGACCGGCGCTGCAAGCGCACCGAACGCGTGATACATGGCTGCAATATCGAAGCGGCCAAAATGGAACAGCTTCAACACATTGGGGTCTTCAAGCATCGCACAGAGGTTCGGGGCTGATGATTGACCCTTTTCGACCTGAACGATGTGACAGTTTCCATCCCCACCCGACATCTGGATGACACACAGCCGGTCCCGATGCGGGTTCAGCCCCATGGTTTCGCAATCGATGGCCACGACTGGGCCCATATTCAACCCTTCGGGCAGATCGTTTTTATACAGATAATTCGCCACGCCGACTTCCTTTGTGCGGTCTCGACCCCGAGATAGGAGGTTTCGCAGCCAAACTCAACGTCCTCGGCGCGCGCGTAGTTACAGCATCGCGACCAACTTGACAATAACCCCATGGGGGGGATAAGGATACACCATGACATCCCATACCCATAATTCTCACCCGCAGATCACCGCGCGCCTGAAACGCGCGCACGGGCATTTGGCCAAGGTGATCACCATGCTAGAAGCTGAAGCCCCCTGCGCTGACATCGCTCAGCAGCTTTTTGCGGTGGAGAAAGCTATCACCAACGCCAAGCGCGTGCTGATCCATGATCATGTTGATCACTGCCTGTCTGGTGAAGCAGATCAGACTGCCATCGAAGACTTCAAAACTATAACCAAGTACCTCTGACCAATGCTCAGCGTCCTGACAAATCGCACCTATCGGCATCTGCTGGCTGCCCAGATTGTGGCCCTGACAGGCACCGGTCTGGCGACAGTGGCGCTGGGGCTTTTAGCATTTGATCTGGCCGGAGATTCAGCAGGGTTGGTTCTAGGCACCGCGCTAACCATAAAGATGGTAGCCTATGTCACTGTGGCTCCTCTTGCCGCAGCCTTTGCCGAACGTTTGGACCGGCGTAGAATGCTTGTGGCATTGGACATTGTGCGTGCAATCGTCGCTCTGTGTTTGCCATTCGTCACTGAAATTTGGCAGGTCTATGTGCTGATCTTTGTCCTGCAATCGGCTTCTGCCGGGTTCACTCCGGCCTTTCAGGCGACGATTCCTGAAGTTCTTACAGACGAACAGGACTATACCAAAGCCCTGTCTCTGTCGCGTCTGGCATACGATCTGGAAAGTCTTCTAAGCCCGATACTGGCCGCCGCACTCTTATTGATCGTCAGTTTCGACAGTCTGTTCCTGGGCACCAGTATTGGCTTTGTCGCTTCCGCCCTGCTTGTGGTGTCTGCAACACTGCCTTCCCCAAAACCGAAAGAACCACGCGGCATCTATGACCGAACCACCCGTGGTATCAGAATATACCTCAAGACCCCGCGCCTACGTGGCCTGTTGGCTCTGAGCTGGAGCGCAGCGGCCCTTAGTTCGATGGTGATCGTTAATACCGTCGTGATCGTGCGTGGTGATCTCGACCTGTCTGAAAGCGCTGTTGCCATTGCACTGGCCGGTTTTGGTGGTGGTTCGATGTTGGCTGCGTTCGCGCTGCCACGCCTGCTGGATCGGATCCCTGATCGTCGTGTCATGCTGAGTGGTGCCACAATGGCAACCGGAACAATGGCGGTGGCCGCTATTCTGGCCGCAACCATACCGATGACGCTGGGCGTGCTGACTGCGATCTGGATACTGGTTGGCTTTGGATATTCTAGCACTCTGACACCATCGGGTCGCCTGCTGACCCGATCTGCACATCCCGAAGATCGCCCGGCAGTCTTCGCCGCTCAATTCACACTGTCTCATGCCTGCTGGCTGGTGCTGTATCCGTTGGCCGGGTCGCTGATGACCTGGTTTGGTTCGACGGTCGCCATGGCCGGAATGGCCACCGCTGCCGTTTTGGGCCTTATCTTCGTGATAAGGGTTTGGCCTCGCACCGACGCAAAATCTGTGGTCCACAACCATCCGGAACTGCCGCCGGATCATCCACATCTCGCAGGACCCAAACCGCATGCCCATCCGATCATCATTGACGAGTTGCACCCTCGTATTCCTCTTGAACCTTGAGCTTTGCCCGGCATCTACCCTAAACCCGGACACATCTGCCTCATCCCGGAGACCGCATGGACCAGCTTGACCGACGCATCATCGCCGCTCTCCAGCATAACGCGCGCGACTCGACTACGCGCATCGCGGCAATGCTGGGTGTTGCCCGGACAACTGTGCATGAACGCATTAACCGCATGGAAGAGCGAGGTGTCATTGCTGGTTACTCCGTCGTGCTGCGAGAAAACGAAGACACACCGAAGGTACAGATCGTTGTACTGCTAGAAGTGCAGCAAAAGGAAACCACACGCATCATCAAACGGCTTGAAGCCTATCCCGAGGTGAAGCTCTGCTTGTCGATCAATGGTGAGTTTGACCTGTTGCTGTCAGCCGAAGCCCCGCGAATCGAAGACCTTGATATTTTGGTTGACGAGCTCGCGCGCGTCCCCGGTGTTTTGCGCACCAACACCAGCGTTGTTTTCGGCCGCAAAATTGATCGAAACTGAGATGCGCTAACCCTCTGTAAACAGATAATTGGCTAGCTTGAGCGGGACTGACCAGAATCCCGGACCAACAGAATGCCAATTCATAAACTTCTCGTTGCTGCACTTCTGGCGCATAACTTTCTGGCCCACGCCGGACATGCAACATCGACAGCCGCGCTGTGCGATCACGCCGCGCGCCGCGCAGCTCAGTCCGAGGGCGTTCCTCTTGACGTCCTCAGGGCAATTGCTCGGGTCGAAACAGGCCGTACACTGGACGGCAGACTGGAACCCTGGCCCTGGACCGTCAATCGCGATGGGCAAGGCTATTGGTTCGCCTCTGAAGTCGAAGCAAAGTCCTACGTGTTCGACATCTTCAAATCTGGCACTCGCAGTTTTGATGTGGGATGCTTCCAGATCAATTACCGCTGGCACGGCAAGGCCTTCCGCTCGATCGATGCAATGTTCGATCCGGATGAAAACGCCGCCTACGCAGCCCGGTTTCTGTCCCAGCTCTATGCGGAGCTTGGATCATGGCCAGCTGCCGCCGGAGCCTACCATTCGCGGACCCGTCGGCACGCAGCGGCGTATTCAGACCGCTTTCAAACTGTATTGGCGCAATTGAACGGATCACCCCTAGTCAGTCGGCGCGATCCATTCACAGCTGCGGCAGCTCCGCTCATACCCTTGAGCGTACATCCGGCCGAACAGAAAGCGCTGGGGTCTCTGGTACCCGAAACCACCACCGCCACCGCCTTCATTACATTCAACTAGGAGCAGACCGTGCCCCGTATCGATCCCCGCACCTTGTTCTCTCCGACCATTCTACTGGCATTAGCGTTGATGGCGGTCATCGTCATGATGATCCTGCCAATGCCCGCCTGGGTGCTAGATGTGGGGTTGGCCGCCTCATTTGCACTGGCGATCCTGATCTTCACCCTGACATTGTTCATTGAGCGGCCTTTGGATTTTTCATCCTTCCCGACAATTCTGCTGGCCTCACTGATGCTGCGTTTGTCGCTGAACGTGTCCTCGACCAAGCTGATTATTGGGCAGGGGCATACTGGCACCAATGCGGCTGGCGACGTGATCGAGGGCTTTGCCCAATTCGTCATGAGCGGCAGCATATTTCTGGGGCTGGTGGTGTTTGGCGTGCTTTTGATCGTGAACTTCATGGTCATTACCAAGGGTGCGGCACGCATGGCCGAAGTCGGCGCTCGGTTCGCACTGGACGGAATGCCCGGCAAACAGCTTGCCATCGACAGTGACATGTCCGCCGGAGCTATCGACCACCAGCAAGCCAAAGAACGGCGTGAACGCGAACAACAGGAAACCACCTTTTTTGGCTCGCTCGACGGGGCGTCAAAATTCGTCAAAGGTGACGCCATCGCCGGGCTGCTGATCACGCTGCTTAACCTCGTGATGGGGCTGGTCATGGGTGTTATCGTGCATGGGATGCCAGTCACATCGGCCTTTGAGACCTATGCCATCCTGACTGTTGGCGATGGGTTGGTCTCGCAGATTCCAGCGGTGATCATATCGATCGCCTCGGCTTTGCTGCTGGCACGCGGCGGTACGCAAGGCGCGACTGACAACGCGATATTCTCGCAGCTTGGACGCCACCCGGCAGCGTTGGGGACGGTTGCAGTTCTGATGGCTCTGTTTGCGTTGGTTCCCGGCTTGCCATTTCTGCCCTTTATTCTGGGGGCGGGGGTTTTGGGCTATGCCGCCTACTCCGGTATCCGTAAACGAAGCGAAGAAGCCGAGACCGAACCGCAAGTGGTCGATGCTGACACACCGGTCTCGCAAGCCATCGGAGACATCCTGGACCTTGATGATGTACATCTTGAATTCGCACCTGACCTTGTCAGCATGGTGTTGAATCCTGGTACCGGCCTAGATGCACGGATCGCCAATATGCGGACCTATGTCGCTTCTAGCTTTGGCCTGATCCTGCCCGAGATACGCCTGACCGACCGCGCGGACCTGCCGACGGGCACCTACGTGATCAAAGTGCAGGGGGTTGAACAGGCACGTGGTGTTCTAAACTCTGAACTTGTGCTTGCTCTGGTGCAAGAAGGGCACGATTTTCTACCCGACGGCACGGACGTGACTGAACCCGTTTATGGCGCTCCTGCACGCTGGATATTACCCAAAGATCAGGAGGTCGCAGCACTCAATGGGGCTACAATCGTCACCCCCCCGGAAATCCTTGCGACCCATCTGCTTGAGATCATCAAACAGAATTTCTCACGCTTGCTGAATCTGAAATCCCTACGCCGCCTGTTGTCCGAGATGACGCGGCTCAGCGATCCGACTCGGGCAGAGGCCAACCGCAAGTTGCTGGACGAACTGATCCCCGACAAAGTGCCAATCGACACACTGCATGCAGTCCTGCGGCTGTTGCTTGATGAGCGGGTCTCGATCCGCAACATGGCACTGATCCTTGAAAGCGTGGCCGAAGCGCGCCTGACCACAACTCAGCCCGCAGGGATTTGCGAATTGGTTAGACAGCGGTTGGGTTTTCAGTTGGTCTCTGACATGAAGCGCGAGGACGGATCGATCCCATTGATCCAGCTAGCCCCCGAGTGGGAGGACACTTTCGCCACCTACCAGATCGACGCCCCGAATGCCGGGTTGGATGTGGCACTGCCACCAAATCTGTTCAACAAGCTCGCTGATGGGGTCGTAAACAGCATTGCGCAATCTGCCGATCGCGGCTTGTTCCCAGCTGTTGTCACCTCGACCCGGCGTCGCCGATTACTTAGAACCATCATGCAAGCACGCGGCGTTGCAAACCCTGTTCTGTCTTTTGAAGAAATCGGGCTGGAGGCGAGGCCGGCCTTGGTCGGAACGGTATCCGCGTGAGTTCAGCCCCGGCAGAGCTTTTGCCGCTTCTTGGGCAAAACCTGTGGCATCTGTTCGCCGTGTTTCTTCGCGTATCTGCCTTGGTTTCTCTGTTACCCGCATTCGGTGAGCGCAGCATTCCGACGCGGGTAAAACTTGGGGTCGCGGTCGCATTCACGCTGATTATCGTGCCCGCGATCCCTTCCGCGGAAATAGTCCCGGATGCGCCCAACATGACAGGTTTGATCGGCATTGAAATCCTGATTGGCCTTATGCTCGGCATCGGGTTGCGCTTGTTTGTGCTTGCCCTGCAAACAGCTGGGTCGATTGCGGCGCAAGCTACGTCACTGTCGCAGATTCTGGGCGGCGTGGCTACCGAGCCCGTCCCGGCCATGGGTTATCTGCTGACATTGGCCGGGTTGGCGCTGGCAATGTTGTTGGGCCTGCATATCCGCGCCGCACAATTCATGATTAACAGTTACATGCTATTCCCCATGGGGGTTCTGCCAGCGGCACCCGACCTTTCACCTTGGGGCGTCACACAAATTGCGCGTAGCTTTGGGTTGGCGTTCGCGTTGGCAATGCCATTCGTCATTGCATCGCTGATCTACAACCTCGCCCTCGGTGTGATCAACCGGGCAATGCCGCAACTCATGGTCGCGTTTGTTGGTGCTCCGGCAATTACATTCGCGGGCTTGTTCCTGCTGTTCGCAGGGGTCCCATTTATCCTGTCAACCTGGTCTGACACGTTGTTCGACTTTCTTCAAAACCCGCTGCGAGGTCTGCGATGAGCGCATCGGACGACGACAGCGACAAGTCATTTGAGGCCACACCACAAAAGCTTGAAAAAGCCCGCAAAAAGGGTGAAATCGCAAAATCCAATGACCTGTCGGTGGTCGCCGCATATGCTGGTTTGCTCGCCGCACTATTGGCCGCAGGCCCGTATATGGCTGAACAACTTGGTAATCTGTTATTAGTGCTGATCGACCAGTCAGACCAATTCGCAGGTTTGGTGACCGTCGGTCCAGCCACCTCCACAGTCGCTAGTATTCTGAAATCGACACTGACCCCGATCGCAGTGTTGTTCGTTTTACCGGCTGCCGCAGTATTGCTCAGCCTCATTGCACAACGCGCACTGATTTTTGCCCCGGACAAATTGAAACCACGCATCTCGCGGATCTCGATCATTTCGAATGCAAAGAACAAATTTGGCCGGGGCGGCCTTTTCGAATTTGCCAAAAGCTTTGTGAAATTATTGATTTACGGCACTTGCCTAGCCCTGTTTTTACGCGCCAATTTGCCTGAGATTCTAACTGCGAGCGCGACGCCCGCACGATCCTCAATCTTATTGATGATGAGTTTGCTCACACGTTTTCTGTTCATCGTCATCACGATTGCATTGGCGATCGGCGTTGTCGATTATCTGTGGCAGCATGCAGAACACCTGCGCAAAAACAGAATGTCGCGCAAGGAAATCCAGGACGAGACCAAAGATTCCGAAGGTGATCCGCATATCAAACAACAACGGCGCCAGCGCGCACAGGACATTGCAACCAATCAGATGATGGCAGAAGTTCCCAAAGCCGATGTTGTGATCGTCAACCCGACCCATTTTGCCGTTGCTTTGAAGTGGTCTCGCGCGACCGGCAGCGCGCCGGTCTGCGTTGCAAAAGGTGTTGACGAAATCGCTGCGACCATTCGCTCAACCGCCGGGGCGGCAGGCGTGCCTATTCACTCTGACCCGCCGACTGCGAGGGCGATACACGCCACGGTCGAGATCGGACAGGAGATTACCGAAGAATATTATCGCCCGGTCGCTGCAGCTATTCGGTTTGCCGAATCCATGCGCAAAAAGGCAAAGGGCCAGGTCTGATGAAACGAGATCACATAGAAAGTCTATCGAGTGTGGCCGAAGCGGTATTTCAGCGAGAACACCAAAAGCTCGGCCCTTTGCTGCAACATGAGGCCAAAATACTTCGGCAATTGTCCCTCCTTCAGGCTCAATCGGTCGAAGTGAAGTCTGAGAACTCACTGACCAAGGGCTATCAGATTACCGGAGCGGACCTCGTTTGGCACAGTTGGGAAGAATCCACACGACGAGATCTGAATATCGAGTTAGCAAAACTACGTTCGCAAAAACTTGCTGCGATAGACAACTTGCGCGACGCGTTTGGGCGAAAACAGGCCGTCGCAGAACTGACACATCGGCTGCATAAGCACAGGTGGCGCTAACTTAAAACAGGGTATCGGCAAGGGGGAGCTTGGACAGCCTCCAAGCAATGCTGTTTAGGTATCCTGACGGCTGACGCTCATAATCAGAACCTGCGATACATCCTGCCCCAGATCCTTTTTAGCCACTTCCAACAATGCCGTACGCAATGCAGCAAGGTTGTCAGAGTGTGTAAAGGCCCCGTCGAAGCCGCCAGTATTGGCGTGATCAAAAAGGACCTGCAGGAAACGGTCTCTCAATTTGGGCTCGATCTCGTAAAACGCCTCGGCCATCCCGGGACGCACTTCAAGGCTAAGAGACATGGTGACCAATGCTGAAATCTCGTCCTCGGCAACTACAGGAACCACGAATTGTTTGGTGAGTTTCAGATATTCATGAGTTGCTGGCGCATCATCTTTTCCGGGGTCGGATTTCATATCCCTTCCCTTTGCCGGTTTATTTTCAACATCAGCTTTATCAGTAATTTTCTCTGCGGGCGCGAATGCCATCCTGGCCCCGATGCCCATGGCCAAGCCCACCACCAGAAAAACAATTGGTAACAGTTTCCCCATAAACCTAACCCTCAGAACGGCAACAAAGTGTCCAGGATTTGCTGGCCATAGCGTGGCTGCTGCACATCCGTAATCTGACCCCGGCCACCATAAGAGACACGCGCAGAAGCGATTTTGTCATAAGTGATTTCATTCTGGCGCGAGATATCTTCGGGGCGGACATAGCCCGATACCAGCAGTTCACGAAGTTCAAAATTCACCCGCAGCTCCTGCGAGCCCGAGATCGAGAGCACCCCGTTGGGGAGTACGTCGGTAACTGTTGCCGCCACCCGCAAGGTCAGCTTTTCTTTGCGTTTGACCGACCCCTTGCCTTTGCTGACGGAAGCCGAGTCAATCGACACAGCCTCATCAAGTGACGCCCCTTCTGGCAGCCGTTCGCCCGCGCGCTGGGGCAATCCAAACAGATCGGGGACGGCAAGGCTTTCCGATCCGGCGCGTGAGCGGTTGGTATCGTTGGATATCTCCGCCTTTTCATCCAATTCGATCACGACGGTCAGAATGTCACCCTTTTTCATTGCCCGCTGATCCCCCAGCAGCGAATGCTGTCCACCGCTCCACAACGAGGATTGGTCGACCGTGCGCCGCGGCTGGCTATGCAAGGGAAGCCCCGGCCACAGCATCGCGACATGCTCGGGCGATTCAGTGTTTGGCGTTAGGCTCGGCGGTTTACCCAGATGGTCCAGACGGCCGCAGGCCGAGACACTTAGAACGACAAACAACAGGGATTTAGAAAGGCTTGGCATTAATTGACCTCGATTTGACCATCCGGGCGGATAACGCCCTCTACAGTGGTGCGGGACGCCAGGTTCATAACGCGAATGCGCTCTCCGACTGCACCCCGACCCAAGGCACGACCTTCAGCGGTGATTGACAGCGCGACGTGATCGAAAACCAGCGTGACCAGATCGTTTCGGTCCACGACGGCTGGCGGGCCGATATCACCGGGGCGAATTGGCCGGCCAGGATAAAGCGCAACACGTGCCTCCTGACCGACCAACATCTCGGTGTTGCGAACCGCTCCTTTGACCTCGATAGCTTTGATCTCCAGATCAGATGCAACTATCACCTCTTTGGCGCGGATCGTCCGTATCGGTACGACAATCTCGGCCATGCTTGCGAATGGCGTCAGACACAGGATCAGGATCAGAAACCGCATCACCGCACCTGCGCGGTTGCGCCCATCATCTGATCGACGGCGGAAATAACCTTGGCGTTCATCTCGTAACCGCGCTGGGCTTCGATCAGCTCCGTGACTTCACGCACCGCGTCGACCGAACTGTCCTCAAGATAGCCCTGCCGCAGGGTTCCCAGCCCGTCCTCGCCCGGCGTCCCGACAACCGAAGCGCCCGAAGCTTCAGTCTCCTTGAAAAGATTACTGCCTACGGCCTCAAGACCTTTGGCGTTCGAAAAGCTGGCCAGTGTAAATTCTCCCAACAACTGGCCCTCAGCGGTATCGTCAAAATAGGCATAGACCTCGCCTGCGGCGTTGATCGAGATCGATCTGGCATCGTCTGGAATGGTGACTTCTGGGGCGACTGCGAACCCGTCGGATGTTACAATCAGCCCCTCGGCTGATCGTTTCAGACTGCCGTCACGGGTAAAGGCAGACTGGCCATTGGGCAATGTCACCTCAAGATAACCGCGCCCCTCGATTGCGACATCCAGATCACTGCCGGTTGCCGAAAGCCCGCCTTGTTCCAACTGCACCGTGACCGCGGCAGGCCGTACGCCCAACCCCAGTTGGATTCCCGTCGGAAGAACCGTCCCGTCAGAGGCATTCACGGCACCGGCACGCGCCATCTGTTGATAATGTAAGTCGGCAAACTCGGCCCGGCGCGTGTTGTAGCCCGTTGTATTCATGTTCGCGAGGTTGTTCGAGATCGTCTCGACCCGCATTTGCTGCGCGGTCATGCCTGTTGCCGCTATTTTCAAAGCACGCATTTGAATTTCTCCTTCAGGTGATCAGCGCATCAGCGCTTTGAGCGCCCCGCGAACACGTTCGTCCTCGGCCTCGAGAAAGCTCTGCCCAAGTTCATACGCCCGTTGAACCTCGATCATTCGTGTGACTTGACCGATGGCATTGACGTTTGAGCCTTCGATAAAACGGTGCAGCACAATCGGTTCATCGACCAGATCAATCTGCCCAGTGGGTCGAAAATGTGTTTTACCCTCGCGCACCAGATTTTCTGGGTTCGCAACATTATAGACCCCGATCTGACCCAACAGTTGTCCGTTGGCACTTAGAGTACCATCGCTGCCAACATCGATCGTTGCAGCATCCGGCGGAACAAAGACCGGCGCGCCATTACTATCCAAAACGCGATATCCATCCATTGTTAGCAAGTCGCCCTCGGCGCTCGGAGAGAAACTGCCTGCCCGGGTCAGACGATTTCCCGCTGGTGTTTCGATCATGAAGAACCCGTCACCTTCGATGGCGAAATCAAACGAGCCACCCGTTTCGGTCAGAACGCCTTGTTGCAACGAGGTGTTTCGCACTTGGGCGCGGCTGAGCGACAGCGAGGGATGGCCTGGCAAATCCCGAACAAACTCTGAAAACACCAATCCCTGCTGGCGATAACCGGTCGTGTTGGCATTGGCGATGTTGTTGGCGACCAGCCTCATCTCGTTCATTAGGCCAGATTGGCGGGATAGTGTGACATAGGCGGTGTCCATCAGCGGCCTCCGGCGATAAGCGGGATCAGCGTCCCGATGAAGAAGGTGACAAGGGTCTGGGTCATGAACCCCATCGACATCCAAAAAACGACGACGATGGCGATCAGTTTGGGCACGAAGGTCAGCGTCATCTCCTGCACCGAGGTCAGCGCTTGGAACAGACCCACGGTAAGGCCCGAAATCAGCGCCACGGCCAAAATCGGAACCGACGTGATGACCGCAACCCAGAGCGCCTGACGGACAATATCGTAGAACAGACCTTCACTCAGCATAGTTCAGACCGGCATCCGCAGGATTTCCTGATAGGCTTCAACGACTTTGTTTCGGACGATCACAGCCGTTTCCACCGCAAGTTCGGTTTGTGCCAATGCCTGAACCAAAGCGTGCGGATCGGCCTGCCCTACCATCGAAGATTGCGCCACCTGCTCGCTGTGTTTCAGCGTTGCGGCAAAATCCTGAAACGTGGCGCGCAAGCCTTGTGCGGCTCCTTGATGATCGGGATCGGCCTGCGTTGCGGGACGCGCGCCAGCATAGTTCTGCGCGGCTATAACTGAGCGGATATCCATTCTGGGTTTCCTTTATTTACGGAGTAGGTCCATCAAACTCGACGACATCTGACGGGTCTGATCGAACATCTTGAGATTGGCTTCGTAGCTGCGTTGCGCCTCACGGGCGTCGGCGATCTCGATCATCAAATCGACGTTGGAGCCGCGGTAGTAGCCGGTTGCATCCGCCATCGGATGGCCGGGATCGTAGATTTGGGTTAGATCGCGGCGATCGAGTTTGACCTGCCCGGTTCGCACCATTTCTTTGCCACTACTCTCGACCGTCTCGAACGGAACTGTTTTGCGCCGATAACCCGGCGTATCCGCGTTCGAAATGTTTTCAGAGACGTGACGTAGCCGCGCAGCTTGCGCCCGCAGAGCACTCGCCGACGCACTCAGGGAATGGGAAAAGTCGCTCATCCTGATCCCCCTTACGCCCGACCCAAGCTGGTGCGCAGTACGCCGATTGAAGATTTGTAGATCGCCAAGGCACGATCATGCTGTCGTTTGACCTCGACGGCTTTCAGCATTTCTTCTTCCAGTGAAACACCGTTGCCGTTTGGGTCGCCTGTTTCGGTGGCCGTATATACGGCCCAGGCTTGTTGGTGCGTATCTCTGTGCAAATGGCCGGCACGGGTTGCAGTCATCGCCACCTCCTGGCCCGTGTTTTCAAATGTTGTCTGAAAGGCCTCAATATCGCGGGGTTTGTATCCCGGCGTATCGGCGTTGGCCATGTTGCGCGAGATGACAGCTTGCCGTTGCCCGGCATGGGTTGCCATTGCGTACGCTGTTTTAAAGACGTTCAGGTCAGAGAACATCGGGGCTTCTCCCTCGATCAATTTCAATCAAGGCTTAACCCCGATTCCTTTAGAAACCGTTTTCAGAAACAAATTGGAGGCCCCACGATGTCCGAACTCGATCCGATGCGCCTGAAATGTGAATTCGACAGGATGTCTGCGGCGCGGCACGTTGGGCGCGTCTCTGGTGTTGCCCGCGGCGTGATTGAAATCAGCGGTTTGGCCAATCGGGCTCGAATCGGCGATCACCTGACCCTGCGCAGGCGCAGTGGAACGGAGCTGCAAGGTGAGGTTTTGCATGTCGAAGCAGATCAGATTCAGATGCTGCCCGGCGCCGCGCCTGACGGGGTGAGCTTGGGTGATCTGGTGCTATTGGAGCAGATGCCTGCATTCGCCCCCGGACAGCATTGGCTGGGGCGTGTAGTTGATCCGTTCGGCAAGCCCCTAGACGGCAAACCGTTGCTGGCGGGCGTGCACGAGCGCGATCTGATGCAGGCCCCACCCACTGCGGTTGCGCGCAAACCTCTTGGTACGCGCATGGAAACCGGGTTGGCGGTTCTGAATACAATGCTGCCCATTGTTCAAGGCCAGAGGATCGGTCTGTTCGCCGGATCAGGCGTTGGCAAATCTACGTTGCTGGCCACCCTTGCCCGCGCGATGCAGGCCGATGCCGTTGTCGTAGCTCTGGTGGGGGAACGCGGGCGCGAGGTGAACGAATTTGTCGAGACCGCCTTAGGCGCGGATGCCATGAAGCGATCGGTTGTTGTGGCAGCCACTTCGGACCAATCCGCTCTTGCCCGCAGGCGCTGCGCGTGGTCGGCCATGTCTGTGGCGGAACATCTGCGAGATCAGGGGATGAATGTCCTGCTTCTGGCCGATTCGGTCACGCGCTTTGCCGAAGCACACCGAGAAATTGCAGTCGCCATGGGTGAGGCACCGTCGTTACGGGGCTTCCCGCCGTCGGTTACTTCGCTGATCGCAAATCTTTGCGAACGGGCAGGCCCTGGAACTGCCGAACAAGGAGATATCACAGCTATCTTCAGCGTTCTGGTGGCCGGATCGGACATGGACGAGCCCATCGCTGATATTCTGCGCGGCGCACTGGACGGGCATATCGTTCTGAGCCGCGAGATCGCAGAGCGGGGGCGATTTCCTGCAATCGACCTCAGCCGGTCGGTTTCGCGCAGCCTGCCCCGCGCTGCCACTGCTGAAGAAAACGAAATGATCGCGGAAACCCGGAAACTAGTCGGAAGCTATGAGCAGTCCGAGGTCATGATCAAAGCAGGCCTCTATGCCGAAGGGGCTGATCCATTGCTGGACCGCGCGATTCGGGTGCACGAAGAGTTGGACGATTTCTTTGCCAAAGCTGAGTCAGACGGGATCGACAACAGCTTTAACCGGCTGTCTCTGATCTTGCGGCGCGCGGTGGCGAACCCAGTTCAACGGGCATAGAATTCCGAACAGTTTTAAGTGTTAAGCCCACCTTAAGACCTGCCCTGCTACCCCGGTAGACGGGTGAATAGAAGGTGGTGGAGATGGGTGCGCAATCCAATGCGGTGCCAATCATCATCAAGAAGAAACGTGTGTCGGGTGGCGATGGCCACCACGGTGGGGCGTGGAAAGTCGCGTATGCCGACTTTGTGACGGCCATGATGGCGTTCTTCATGTTGATGTGGCTGCTAAATGCAACGACCGAGACACAACGCAAAGGGCTGGCAGACTATTTCTCGCCCACGATCCCGGTCAATCCGGTTTCTGGCGGAGGCGATGGTGCATTTGGCGGCGATAACATGTTCTCAGAAAAAACCATGGTGATGGATGGCTCTGGTGCGAGCAATCGGCACCCCACTGAAGCGAAACAGGCGCGCGGCTCAACCGGTGTAGACGTCCAAAGCGGTGATGCGGGCGCGTTCGAAGATTTTTCGTCGCTTGAGGCTCAACTGCTCGGGCGCGCTGGCGAAAGTCTCGTGTCTGACAAGATGCTCAAGCATATCGTAACCCGTGTTACCGACGAAGGGCTGGTGGTTGAGCTGTTCGCCACAGATGAACAACCGTTATTCGAATCGGGTACGGGTAAGCCGACGCAAATGATGCGCGCGCTGGCACTGCTGGTGGCACGGTCTTCTGATCTGGTGACAAACGCAATAGCGGTCGAAGGTCATGTGCGGTCTGCACCGGTCGTAGTGGCGCATAATCCGGTCTGGGATCTTTCAACCGAACGTGCACAAAGCACCCGTCAATTGCTGCAAAACAAGGGGGTCCAACCAACGCGGCTCGACCGTGTGACCGGGCATGCCGACCGGGAACTGTCGGTCAATAACCCAATGGCGGTCCGCAATGATCGGGTCGAGATCATATTTCTGCGCAATCCCTGAGAGGCAAAGGATAGAACGCATTTTAGGTGTTAGTCCGCTGTTAAGGGGCAGTGCGGTACGTGTTGCATTAACGAAAGACGCAACAAAAAGGCGTGCCGATGACCATTTCCTCTTCGCTGAATGCCGGTGTGGCAGCGCTGAAGGCCAACGCCAACAGGCTGGCCACGATCTCTGACAACATCGCCAACTCGTCGACATTTGGCTACAAAAGGGTTGAGATCGACTTTCACTCCATGGTCACCTCGGGCCAAGGTGGCAGCTATTCGGCAGGCGGTGTCCGAACCACAAGCCAGCGTCTGATCGATCAGC
>NZ_AEYW01000018.1 GCF_000192475.1 Ruegeria conchae | reverse complement strand
GCCGGTGGCCTTCATCACCTGACCGACGAACCAGCCCGCCAGTTTCGGGTTCACCTTGGCTTTCTCAACCTGTGCCGGATTGGCGGCGATGATCTCATCCAAAGCGGCCTCGATCGCACCGGTATCGGTCACCTGCTTCATACCGCGCTCTTCGACGATCTGTGCTGGGTCACCGCCTTCGGTATAGACAATCTCAAACAGGTCCTTGGCGATCTTGCCCGAGATGGCGTCCGACGAAATCAGATCAATGATTCCCGCCAACTGAGCGGGAGAAACCGGAGACTCGGTGATGTCATGGTCTTCTTTCTTCAACCGGCCAAACAGCTCGTTGATCACCCAGTTTGCAGCCAGCTTGCCGCTGCGCCCCTTGGCGACCTCTTCGAAATAAGCCGCTGATTCTACCTCGGCGGTCAAGACCGAAGCGTCGTAGTCGGTCAGGCTGAACTCGCTGATAAATCGCGCTTTTTTGTCGTCTGGCAGCTCGGGCAGCTTGGCAGCGATGTCGTCGACCCACGCTTGTTCGATCTCCAGCGGCAGCAGATCGGGGTCAGGGAAGTAGCGATAGTCATGCGCTTCTTCCTTAGACCGCATCGAGCGTGTCTCGCCCTTATCCGGATCATACAGGCGCGTTTCCTGATCAATCGTGCCGCCGCCTTCGACGATTGCGATTTGACGACGTGCTTCGACCTCAATCGCTTGCTGGATAAAGCGCATCGAGTTCATGTTCTTGATCTCGCAGCGCGTGCCCAGATGCGAAAAGTCCTGTGTTTCCTGATACTTCTCATACGCACCCGGCAAACAGATCGAGACGTTCACGTCCGCCCGCAGGTTGCCGTTCTGCATGTTACCGTCGCAGGTGCCCAGATAGCGCATGATCTGACGCAACTTGGCGATGTAAGCCGCCGCCTCTTCCGGCCCGCGAATATCCGGACGCGAAACGATCTCCATCAGGCAGACACCGGTCCGGTTCAGGTCGACAAAGGACATATGCGGATCCATGTCGTGGATCGATTTGCCCGCGTCCTGCTCCATGTGGATGCGCTCGATCCGAACCATGCGCGCGGTGCCGTCGCCCATCTCGACCAGCACTTCACCTTCGCCCACAATAGGCTGATAAAGTTGGGAAATCTGGTAGCCCTGCGGCAGGTCAGGATAGAAATAGTTCTTGCGGTCAAAGGCCGATTTCAGGTTGATATCCGCTTTCAAACCCAGCCCGGTGCGCACCGCCTGTTCAACGCAATACTCGTTGATCACCGGTAGCATGCCGGGCATCGCGGCGTCCACGAAGGCCACATTCGAATTCGGCTCGGCCCCGAATTGGGTCGACGCCCCCGAGAACAGTTTGGCGTTGGACGAGACCTGAGCATGCACCTCCATTCCGATCACCAGTTCCCAATCGTGCTTGGCCCCGGCAATGGTTTTGGGTTTGGGCATTTCGTATGTCAGGTCGAGCATGGCGCGCCTCATTTCCGCAGAAGTCTAAGCCTGCGTATTAGGCCCGGCGCGCCAAAGGAGCAAGGGGTTAGTTCCCTGAGAATTGCAGCCCGGACGGAGTGAACGTCACACTCTGCCCGCTGCGCAGTTCCTCGCGCAGCAGGTTTGCGATGGCCTTTAGCGCATCGCGGCGACCGCGTGCAGCAAATCGCTCGGATGAGTTGACGCGAAGGCTATTGTTGAACCCGTTTGCTGCATGGGCCCAAATCAGAGGGTGCAGTTCGGTCAGGTGATCGCGGATCAGCCAATTGGCAGCCTCACAAATCTGTTTGCGGGCGATATCCGCCTGAGGGTTTTGCCCCATTCGGTTCTGCTGGGTGATCGCGCAATAGGCCGCGAGCAAGTTGATAGTTTGCTGATCCGGGCGACGCGCTACGATATCCCGCAGACCCTCAAGGAAATACTCCACATCCACCCGTGCGCAGGCCTCGTCATCCAATGCGATGGCGTCGAACTGTACCCAGGTGTATCCGCCTGCGCCCCATGTTTTCTGGGTCCGCGCCGCGTTGCGCAATGCTTGAACTTCAAGCTCTTCATAGCTCCCGAACCAGCGCGGCAGCAGGTGGCTGCCCATCGCGCGCATATGGCGATGGTTCTGAATGTCTAGAGTGATCAAGTGTTCATACTTATCTGCCACACGGGTGCGCGGATCGACGTGACCTGCCAGCAAAGCGCAATCGGCTGCGGCAATCGCAGGGCTGTCTGGCATTGCAGAACGGCAAAGTGGCAGCAATGCTGCCGCACGGTCGAAATGCGCCGCACAGCGAGATTGATGCAATGACGGCAGCGCCTCTGGATGCGCATCGCCGCGCCATGCCCAGGCAAGATCAATATGGGCCAGTGCAACGACCAGCGTGATCATCGGATCGTTGGGATGGTTTTGGATCTCGCCTTCAAGCTCGAAAATTCCACCCAGCAGATCGTAGTCTGACATCGCCTTGCCATCTGACAGCGCGTGCTCGACAGCCAGCACGACATCTGAACGGGCGCCAAAGGCCAACAGGTCTGCTATGGGCTGTCCGCAGGGCGTGGATTTGCGTGCCTGATCCGCAGCGCGCATCTCTTGCGAAAGTTCGGCCCACATATCCTGCCGCGCCAGATAGCGACCGCGTTCAATCACCTGATGTCCGTTTGCATCCTGTTCGTCCGTTTCGACGATAGGGACATTCAATTGGCCCGATGCGACAAGCCAGGCGGTGGCATCAGCGACTGACGCAGGCAGGGGCGTTGAAGGGGAGGAACCGAAAAAACGGGCGGCAAAAGGCTTGATAGACCAAAACATGGCAGAACTCGAACTTGAACAAACTAGTAACGCGTTCAGTTTGCCAAAAATTGTGCTCAATTCAAAGAGACACTACCTCAAACCGGTATTTCAGGCACCAATCGTGTTCAGATTCGATGAATCGTTTCAAAATACTCTAAAATGATGGCGTTCAACGGCGATTCCCGCCCGTTGCAGAACCTCTTCAAGCTGTTTGTGCGGAGGAAGTGATTCATCTGGCAGACGCAGTCGTTTTTCGGATTTCAGTATCACAGAGACCCGCACCGAAAAGTCCCATCGCGTGTCGAACCGAAAACGATCCACTGTAGAAAGATCCAGCGTGCCCCGACGCTGACCTGTATGCCAGCGTAAGTTGCCATCGGACAGTTCCATCCCCGCGCTGGTATCTTGGAGTACATCCCGAAGCGCGGGCAGAGTGGTCAGGGCCAGCAGGCCTATCAGCCACCAGACCGCATCGAACAAGACGATCAGCCCGGTCAGAACCGCATAGATGCCAATTAGAATCAAAACCATGCGCGGATTTCGGTTCTGTCGTGTGAATGTGAAGGCGGTCATGCGCCCAGGATGCGCGAGACCATTTCGGTTGAGTCGCGAGACAGGCCTGGAGTTTCGGCGATGCGGTTCAGTTGTTTTCGGATCAGGGCCTGACGGTTCGCGTCATAGCGTTTCCAGGTCTGGAACGCGCTGCACATCCGGGCGGTGGTTTGCGGGTTCACCGGGTCGAGTCGGATCAACCAGTCTGCCAGCAATGCATAACCTGCGCCATCGGTTTGATGGAACCCCGCATGGTTTCCGACCAGAGATCCCATCAACGCTCGGAAGCGGTTGGGGTTTTTCCAATTGAAATCCGGGTGCTCAGTCAGTTTGCTCGCGGTTTCGACCGTAGTTTCCGGACCAGCCATCGAAACCTGCAGGGCGAACCATTTGTCCATCACCAACCGATCATGTTGCCATTGATCATAGAATGCGGCCAATTCAGCCTCACCTTTACCCGCGCGCAGCAGACAGGACAAAGAGGTGAGTTGCTGGGTCATGTTGTTGGCGTGTGCATACTCTTCGGCCGCCTTGATGCCTCCATCCAGGCGCGAGGTCAGGGCCAGCGCCGCGCTACCCAAGGCGCGCTTTCCAGATTGTTCAGCGTCCGGTTGGTATGGCGCATCCACCAGCGTTTCACTGTGAAGCCGGGGCAGCAGGTCTTGTACGTGTTGAGCCGTGGCTTGACGCAAGGTTTCAGCCGCCCTCCAGATCGCCATTGGATCGGGGGTGATACCCTTGTCATGCAGCGCCGCAGCCAGTTCTGATTGCGTTGGCAGACCCAACATGAGCGCCCGGTAAGCAGGGTCCAGCGTTTCATCGCGAAGGACTGACAGCAAACCGTCGAGGTAGTCGGCCTCTGGTGTTGCTTCCTCGGTGATCATGCGCAGAAGGGTGTCTTCGGCCAGCGACCTTCCAGCTTGCCAGCGGTTGAACGGGTCGATGTCATGGGCAAGTAGGAATGCGCGTTCTGCATTCGTTGAATCGTGTTCCAGGATCACCGGAGCCGAGAAACCCCGCAAGATCGAAGGCACAGGTTTCGCGGCGAGACCGGTGAACTTAAAGGTCTGTTCGGCTTCGGTCAGTTCCAACACTTTGGTTACGCGTACCTCATCGCCGTTCGGGCCGAGCAGACCCACGGCGACAGGAATGACCTGAGGCTGCTTGTCCTCCTGTCCCGGCGTCGGTTCGGTGCGTTGGCTCAGAGTCAGGGTGTAGGTGCCATCGGCCCAATCCTCAGCGACCGAGACCCTTGGCGTTCCCGATTGATTGTACCAGCGCTTGAACTGGCTCAGATCCCGACCAGTGGTCTCTTCGAACACTTGCAGCCAGTCCTCGATCGTGCAGGCCTGTCCATCATGGCGGTCGAAATAGAGATCCAGCGCCTCTGAGTAGGCCTCGTCACCCACTAGGCATTTCAGCATACCGATTACCTCAGCGCCTTTCTCATATATGGTTGAGGTGTAGAAGTTGTTGATTTCCTGAAAACTCTCGGGCCGAACCGGGTGCGACAAAGGCCCGTTGTCCTCGGGGAACTGTCGCGCGCGCAGGTCGATGGCGTCGTGAATACGTTTTACCGGGGCCGAGCGCATGTCCGAGGTGAACTGCGCGTCGCGGAACACTGTCAGCCCCTCTTTCAGACACAGCTGGAACCAGTCACGGCAGGTGATGCGGTTGCCGGTCCAGTTGTGGAAATACTCATGCGCGATAATCGCCTCGATCCGTTCGAAATTCGCATCGGTCGAGGTTTCTGGGCTTGCCAGAACGGCGGAGGAGTTGAAGATGTTCAGCCCCTTATTCTCCATCGCGCCCATGTTGAAATCGTCGACCGCCACGATGTTGAACACGTCCAAATCGTATTCGCGGCCATAGACATCCTCGTCCCATTTCATGGATTTCTTCAACGCTTCCATGCCAAAGGCGCTTTTGCCTTCATCTCCGGGACGAACCCAGAGGTTCAATTCAACGTCGCGACCAGATTTGGTGGTGAACTGGCCAGGGTGGGCAATCAGCTCCCCGGCGACGAGCGCGAACAGATAGGCGGGTTTGGGCCACGGATCGACCCATTCCGCCCAACCTTCCCCTTTGTCCGAGGGGTTGCCGTTGGACAGCAGCACCGGCAGGTCTCCGTTGATGCGCACTGTAAAGGTGGACATCACATCCGGGCGGTCAGGGTAATAGGTGATCTTGCGAAAGCCTTCGGCCTCGCATTGGGTGCAGTACATGCCATTCGACATGTAGAGACCTTCAAGCGCGGTGTTGTTAGCGGGATCAATCTCGACCACGGCCTCCCAGATGAAAGGTGCGTCAGGAACTGTGGCGGTGAGGCCTTCCGCAGTGATCTCGGGCGTAATCACTTCGCCATCAATCGCAGCTCGGATCAGGTTCAGTTCTTCCCCGTGCAGAAAGAATGTGCGGTCCGTAGCTTCGGGATTCGGACGGAATTTTATCCGAGAGGTCACGCGCGTGGCATTGGGTGCCAGATCAAAAGTCAGATGCACGCTGTCCACCAGGTAACCAAACGGGGTGTAGTCTTTCAGATAGATCGTGGTGGGGGCGGCGTCGCGCATCGGGGGCCTCATCATCTGGGAATCTGGCGTGACGTTAGGGGCTTCGCGCTGGCGCTGCAACCAATGGGCAATTGTCCAGATAGATTTGAAACAGTTTCGTGTTTGGTCATAAAAACTGAACCTATGGGCACAAGTTGCCTATCGGAAACAAACCACCTAATTGATGGGCGCATACAATGGCACACAATCGTAGGGGATTCGGAACATGAGCAGCAGAGAGATCCGCAGCGGACTGCAGATCGACCCGGTTCTGGTGGACTTCATCGAACAGAAGGCACTGCCGGGCACAAAGGTCACGGCTGATCAGTTCTGGTCGGGTCTGGAGCGTTTGGTGAATGAGCTGGGACCGAGGAATCGCGCGCTGTTGGAAAAGCGTACTGACATTCAGGGGCGCATCGACGGTTGGCATGCGGCGCGGCGCGGCCTGCCCATCAATGCTGGCGAGTACCAGTCTTTTCTGCGTGAGATTGGGTATCTGGTTGATGAAGGCGAGGATTTCGAAATCGAAACCGCCAATGTCGATCCCGAAATCGCTCTGACACCAGGCCCGCAGTTGGTTGTGCCGATCACCAATGCACGCTTTGCGCTGAACGCGGCGAATGCCCGTTGGGGCAGTCTGTATGATGCGCTTTATGGTACAGATGCGTTGGGCGATCTGCCTGCTGGCAAAGGCTATGACGCAGAACGTGGCGCACGGGTCGTCAGCTGGGCCAAGGCCTTTTTGGATCAGGCGGTGCCGTTGGCCGTCGGTTCCTGGTCGGATGTGTCAGGACTGAGCGTTCAGTACGGGGCGCTGATGCCGACCCTGGCCGATGCGTCTCAGTTCGCAGGATATGGTGGCGCAGCCGAGAACCCGGAATTTGTCCTGCTCCGCAACAACGGACTGCATATCCAGATCAAGGTTGATGCGCTAAGCGCAATCGGAGCAACCGATCCGGCGGGCATTGCTGATGTGCGTTTGGAGTCCGCGCTTTCGACGATCATGGATTGTGAGGATTCGGTTGCCTGTGTCGATGCAACCGACAAGGTGCAGGCCTATGGAAACTGGCTGGGCTTGATGGCTGGCGACCTGACCGAGGAGGTCACAAAAGGCGGTGCGACTTTCACCCGCAAACTTGCGGGGGATCTAGTCTATTCAGCACCCGATGGCGCGCCGGCCTCGTTGAAAGGGCGCTCGCTGATGCTGGTGCGAAATGTTGGGCATCTCATGACCAACCCCGCCGTTCTGGATGCTAATGGTAATGAGATCGGTGAGGGCCTGATGGATGGGCTTTGCACCACGATGATCGCCATGCATGATCTGCAGCGTGAGGGCGGCAACTCGGTCACCGGCTCAGTCTATGTGGTCAAACCCAAGATGCACGGACCCGAAGAGGTCGCGTTCGCGGTCGAGATTTTCGACATGGTCGAAGACATTCTGGGCCTGCCACGGAATACCGTAAAGCTTGGCATCATGGATGAGGAACGTCGCACCTCGGCCAACCTCAAGGAATGCATCCGCGCCGCGAAATCACGCGTGGCATTCATCAATACCGGCTTTCTTGATCGCACAGGGGATGAAATTCACACCTCGATGGAGGCGGGTCCGATGCTGCCCAAGGGCGATATCAAGGAGACGCCTTGGATTGCGTCCTACGAGGATCGCAACGTCGATATCGGATTGGCCTGTGGCCTCAAGGGTAAGGCACAGATCGGAAAAGGCATGTGGGCAATGCCGGATCGAATGGAGGATATGCTGGCGGCCAAGATCGGTCACCCTCAAGCGGGCGCAACCTGCGCCTGGGTGCCTTCGCCCACTGCCGCAACCTTGCACGCAACGCATTACCACAAGGTCGATGTGCTGGCGCGTCAGGACGAGTTAGCCGCTGGCGCTGCTCGGGGGACGCTGGATGATCTGTTGACGGTGCCACTGTTGGGTGGTCGCAATCTCAGCGCTGAGGAGATTACCCGTGAGATCGAGAACAATGCTCAGGGCATATTGGGTTATGTTGTGCGCTGGGTTGATCAAGGCGTCGGCTGCTCGAAAGTGCCGGATAGCAACGACATTGGTCTGATGGAAGACCGCGCGACCTGCCGGATTTCGTCTCAGGCGTTGGCGAACTGGTTGCATCATGATCTGATCAGTCAGGAGCAGGTGATGGCAGCGCTGCAGAAAATGGCTGCTGTAGTGGATCGGCAGAATGCGGATGATCCGTCCTACAAGCCGATGACGCCGGGTTTTGACGGGATCGCCTTTCAGGCGGCGTGTGATCTGGTATTCCGTGGGCGAGTGCAGCCCTCAGGATATACTGAACCGGTGCTGCACGCGCGCCGGTTAGAACTGAAGGCAAGCTTGCGCTAAGGGTAGGGGCGGGAACGAGGGGGCCGTCTGCCCCCTCGCGCTCCCCCGAGGATATTTTGGGCCAGATGAAAGGGATCGGGCATGGTTATTTCATTGCGCAAAGCGCGGACCATCATTCGAAAAGCGCTGGAAAAAGGGCGTGAGATGGAGCTGAAGCCCCTCTCGGTTGTGGTTCTGGATGCGGGCGGTCACGTGATCGCTTTTGAACGCGAAGACGGTGCCGCGCCGGGGCGGTTTGCAATTGCGCATGGCAAAGCATACGGATCGGTGATGCTGGGCATGGCGGGTACTGCGCAGATGCAGCGCGCCGAAGGGCAGGCCTATTTCATGGCGGCGGTGAACGGGGTTTACGGCGGTCAGGTTGTACCAGTCCCAGGCGGAGTTCTGGTGCGTGACCGCAAGGGTGCAGTGATTGGTGCCGTGGGTGTCACTGGCGATACGTCCGACAATGACGCCCAAGCCGCGCTCGTTGGCATCGAGGGTGCCGGGCTCGTGGGCGAGATCTAAAACCCTCGGTTCGATTTTACAGGTGATGTGCGCGGCTGAACACGCGCTTGCGCTGCCATGCAGGGTCTGTGTCGTTGCGCGCGGCTCGGGCTGCCGATAGGTTTTGCAGAATACCTGCGAAACAAAGGACTTGGAATGGCGCGCCCCGTTGTTGGAATTATCGGCAACTCTTACTTGATGAATGATCAGTACCCGACGCATGCGGGCGGGACGATGAATTCTGATGCGGTGTCCAACGTATCGGATTGTCTGCCTCTGCTAATACCTGCTGATCCGCGCTATGTATCGGTCGACGAATTGCTAGAGGTTTGCGACGGTTTTTTGCTGACAGGCGGGCGCCCCAATGTTCATCCTGAGGAATATGGCGAGCCCGCAACCGAAGCGCATGGTGAGTTCGACCGCGCGCGGGATGCGATCACGCTGCCTCTGGTCCGGGCTTGTGCCGAGCGGGGGCAGCCGTTTTTTGGGATCTGCCGAGGGTTTCAGGAAGTGAACGTCGCCTTGGGTGGCACGCTTTATCCCGAAATTCGCGATCTTCCTGGGCGCCAGAACCACCGAATGCCACCCGATGGCACGTTGGAGGAAAAGTTTGCCTTGCGGCACGTCGTGAAGATGACCGAAGGTGGAGTTTTCCACCGCTTGTTGGGTGCGGCTGAGGTGATGACCAATACACTGCACGGGCAGGGGATCAAAACATTGGGCGAGAATGTGGTGATTGACGGCCACGCCCCTGATGGAACACCCGAGGCGATTTATGTCAAGGATGCGCCCGGATTTACCCTGTCGGTCCAGTGGCATCCAGAGTGGGATGCGGCGAATGACCCGGTCTCGCGGCCGCTGTTCCAGGCGTTCGGACGCGCTGTACACGCTTGGGCGGAAGGGAATGAAGCGGCTCGTTTCCAGCGCACGGCCTGAAGGTGAATTGGCCCGACGCGGCGCCGGACCAAATCGTTCTTAGACCATCAAGTTGAACTGTTTGTTCAGCGGCAGGCTGCGCGCGCGCTCTCCGGTCAGATCAAACAATGCGTTCCCCAAAGCGGGCATCGAGGGCGGAGTACCCGGCTCACCGACACCACCCAGATGTTTCTGGGTTTCGAGTATCCGGACTTCTGTTACTGGAGTGTTGTGCATCCGAAGCCCGTCATAGTCCGGGAAGTTCAGTTGTTCGACTTCACCATCCGAGAAGGTGATCTCGCCTGAGGTCGCAGCCGAAAGGCCATAGATCATGCCGCCAATCATCTGCGCCTCAACTGTTGCCGGATCAAGCGCGAGGCCCACATCGCAGGCGATCCAGGCTTTGCGGATTCGGATGGTACCATCCTCGTCCACCACCTCGATCACCTGTGCGACCGGGGTCCCAAAGCTGTAAGTCATCGCCACGCCACGTCCGACACCATTTGGGGTCTTGCCGGTCCAACCTGACATCTCCTTGACGGCTTCAAGACATCCCGCAGCTGGGGCGAATTCGGTCTTGGTCAGTTCAATCCGAAAGTCCAGCGGATCACGCCCGGCGGCATGGGCCATCTCGTCCAAAAAGGTCTCGTGAAAGAAACCATTGTGGCTGTTGCCGACCGATCGCCAGAACCCAACCGGTACGGCCAGATCAGCGATGTGGCCGCTCATGCGATAATTCGGAACGGCGTAAGGTTGGTTGAAGAAACCTTCGACAAGGACTTTGTCGGGTCCCCCGCCGGAAAAGCCGGTATATCGCTTCACGGCTTGCTGGGTTGGGGATTGGGAGGCGACCTTGCCGTCGATCAGAACGGCTTTGCCGTCCTTCACCGCACCACGCATTCGGGCCATGGCACCTGGACGGTAGTAATCGTGGCGCATATCCTCTTCACGGCTCCAGGTGGTCTGAACCGGGGTGCCGGGCATCGCCATGGCGACTTTGGTTGCGATCTCGCCGAAATCCAGCTCGCCCCGGCGGCCGAAGCCTCCACCCAGATAAGTGGTGTGAATCTCAACTGCCTCGGTCTCAAGCCCGGCGGTGTTGGCCACCCGCATCTGGATCAGCGTCGGGGCCTGATTGCCGCACCACAGGTCCAGCTTGCTGCCGGTATAGAGCGCGGTGGCGTTCATTGGTTCCATCGTGGCGTGGGCCAGATAAGGAACAGTGTAGTCCGCCGTGATTTCGGTGGCCCCTTCGGGCAGAACATCTACATCTCCATCATCACGCATGGTCGAGTTCGAAGCGTCATCAAACGCTTTGGCGATCTGTTCAAACAATGCATCGGTTTCGGGAGGATAGGGGGCGTCGCCCCAATCTACGTCGATCGCCTCGACCGCCTGCATCGCAAGCCATGTGTTGTTGGCTATCACAGCAACGCCCGTGCCCAGATCAACGATTTTTTCGACCCCGGGCATGGTTTCGGCCGCGCTGGCGTCGAAGCCGTTCATCGTGCCGCCCAGCTTGGGGTTCATGCGGACCGAGGCGAATTTCAACCCCTCAGGCCGTACGTCGATACCAAAGGTTGCGGTGCCAGTAGACTTTCCCGGAATATCAACGCGCGGGAGGGATTTGCCGATCAAACGCCACTCTGACGGATCGCGCAGGGTGACCTCGGGCGGCTCGATCTGGCCTGCGGCCTCGGCTAGTTCGGTGTAGGGAATGCGCGTGCCGTCCGGTGCGATCACAGCGCCATTTTCGGTCTTGAGTTGGTCGCGATCAACGCCCAACTGGTCCGCAGCGGCCTGTTTCAACGTCTCGCGCGCGGTGGCTCCAGCCATCCGCATCCGTTCGAATCCGTCTTTCATCGATGTCGACCCACCGGTGACCTGCAGGCTGAGTGTTCGGCCCAAAACGCCCAGTGCCTCACCCAAATTGTGCTGGAAATCCGAGACGTCATAGCCTTTGTTTGGCAGGCTTTCCCCCATGAGGGCGTGGTTGTAATAGGCCGCAGCAGCAGGACCGTGCAGCACGCGGATATCGTCCAGTTCGACATCCAATTCTTCGGCGATCAGCGCCGCCCAGGTGGTCATCACGCCCTGACCCATCTCAGCACGCGGCGCGAACAGGGTCACGCCCTGCTGGTCGATCAGAACAAAGGGGCTGAGCGCGGTTTCACCTTCACGCGGCTTCAGCGGATTCGCGGCAGGACGAGTGACATAATAGGCGCCAAAGGCCACGCCACCGACAATGGCGGCTGATCCGATCAGGAAGGTGCGGCGCAGGATTTTTCCGATGCTTGCCATGAATCAGGCCTCCTTCAGTTTGGATGCGGCGTCGTTGATGGCGGCGCGGATGCGAGGATAGGTGCCGCAGCGGCATAGGTTGCCCTGCATGGCGTCGTCGATTTCAGCGTCCGATGGGGCCGGGTTTTCGGCCAGAAGGGCTGCGGCCTGCATGACCTGGCCCGACTGGCAATAGCCGCATTGGGCCACTTGGTGATCAGCCCAGGCCTTCTGGATCGTTGCCATGGCGTCAGGCGTACCAAGCCCTTCGACCGTGGTGACATCTCCCCAAACATCCGAAAGTGACACCTGGCAGGACCGCACGGCCTCACCATCAATATGAACTGTGCAGGCACCGCAGGCGGCCACGCCGCAACCGAACTTAGTGCCGGTCAGTCCAACCTCATCTCGCAGCACCCACAGCAAGGGCACATCATCAGGCAGATCAACCTGATGGGTCTTTCCGTTGATCTTTAGGGCCGTCGCCATGGCGCACCTCTCTTAGCTTTGGCTGGTTCCTGACATATTTAATGGAAAATGTCAGTTTGTCAATTGACAAAATATACAAGAAATGTCAGAGGTTCTCTCATGACGAGTGCAAGTGAAGAATCCAAGACTGCGGCCATTCTGAGTTCGGCTTTTCGAGCCTTCGCAGCTTATGGGTTTCGCAAGACGTCCATGGATGACATCGCCAAAGGGGCAGGGATGTCGCGGCCCGCAGTATATCTGCATTACAAAAATAAAGAGGCCATCGTCCGCGAGCTGACTCAGTATTACTACGACGAAAAAGTCATACTGGTGGCGGAGGCATTGGCCGGTGAAGGCTCATTGCCGGAAATTCTTGCAGGCGCCGTCCAAGCACAATCCCAAGGGATGGCCGAGATTTTGGCATCGCCCCATGGGCTTGAAATGCTCGATGCAACAAAGTCCATGTCGACCGACATCGTTCAGGAGGGTGAGGCCAAACTAACGCGTCTTTACGCGGATTGGTTGCGTCGTGAAGATTCTGCTGGTCGTGCGCATTTGCCGGTTGGCCCGGATGAGGCCGCAAAAACGATAACAACATCGCTGAAGGGCATCAAAATGACGGCCTCCAGCGCTGAAGAATTCGAGCAGGGCATTTCGCAATTGGCCACGCTGTTGGGCGCGGCACTGGAGATCAGGTAACGCGCTGACGGATTTTGTATTCCGGCTTGTCCCACAATTTGTTGGTGATGATGTCGGCAAGAATTTGGGCGGCCTGTTCCACATCACCTTCATCGATATACAACGGCGTGAAGCCGAAACGCATGATATCGGGCGCTCGGAAATCACCGATCACGCCACGCGCGATCAAGGCCTGCATGGCAGCGTAACCTTCATCAAAATGAAACGAGACCTGACTGCCGCGCTGGGCAGGATCACGGGGGCTCGCCAGGGATAGGTCGGGGCAGGTGGCTTCGACGCGAGCGATGAACAACTCGGTCAATTCGATGGATTTGGCACGCACATCGGCCATTTCGGCCATATCCCAGATATCCATCGCCGCCGACAAGGCGGCCATCTGGATGACCGGTGGGGTGCCAACCCGCATCCGCTCGATCCCGGCACCGGGACGATAGTCGAGATCGAAAGCAAAGGGTGCCTCGTGTCCCAGCCAGCCTGAAAGCGCCGGGCGCACTTTTCCAGACAAGCGTGGGGCCACATAGATAAAGGCGGGCGCACCCGGGCCACCGTTGAGATATTTGTACGTGCAGCCAACAGCGAAATCCGCATTGCAGCCGGACAGATCAACCGGGACGGCCCCCGCAGAGTGTGCCAGATCCCAGACCGTCACGACGCCATTGGCATGGGCGAGTTCGGTCAGTGCTTTCATGTCATGCATACGACCCGAGCGATAGTCGACTTCGGTCAGCATCAGAACCGCGACCTCTTCGGTGATGTGCTCGGCAACATCCTGAGGGTCGACCACGCGCAATTCATAGTCGGGCCCCAGTGACCGCAACAGACCGTCGGCCATGTATAGGTCAGACGGGAAATTGCCGTTGTCAGACAGGACGACCCTGCGAGTCGGGTTCAGTTCCAGCGCTGAGGCAACTGCCTGATATACCTTGATCGACAGAGTGTCACCCACCACAACGCTGCCAGGCTCAGCCCCGATCAGCCGTCCGATCCTGTCGCCCAGTCCGGTCGGCATACCCATCCACCCGGCCTTGTTCCAACCGGTGATAAGCATCTGCCCCCACTCATCCTTCAACATGCTCTCGACGCGCTTCGCCGCTGATTTCGGCAAAGGACCCAGAGAGTTGCCGTCCAGATACAACACGCCTTCGGGTAGATGGAACATGGATTTGGTTGTGGCGAAATCGGTCATGGATTTTCTTTTCTACTGCTTTGGTTCGGATGATTGACTTTGGCCTATCTGATCTGAACCAACCTGTCCATTCTTGGCATCTCGTGCCTTGCTGGCTTGAACGTGCGCTAACTTTTCAGGATGCGACAACCTTTGCTTTTGCCTTCAAAGTCAGAAAGCGATAACACAGCGCCCAGAAACGACATGCGTGGGTGTGTGTCACCGCTTTGGGGAAGGCCATGCGCCGGATCGATCTTCCACCTGTTTGGCTTGTGGGCTTCGCCGCGTTGGCTTGGGTGCAAGCGCGCGTGCTGCCGATGGGGCTGTCTCTGGACGGGGCGGTGACGGATTTGCTCAGCGGCATTCTTATCGGCGGCGGTATTATTCTTGCGATCATGGCTGTGGTCGAATTCCGTCGTCACCGCACCTCTGTTCTTCCGCATGAAACGCCGTCGGCGATGGTTCAATCAGGTATCTACAAACGCAGCCGCAACCCGATTTATTTGGGCGATGTGCTGATATTGGCGGGATTGATCTTGCGCTTCGACGCGGTGTTGTCGTTGGTGTTGCTTCCGATCTTTGTCTGGCTTTTGGAGCGCCGTTTTATCATTCCCGAGGAAGACCGGTTGCGCCGCACATTCCGAGCAGATTTCGCGCGATACGAACGCAAAACACGGCGATGGATTTAAGGGTGTGGTCATCATGACACAGCGTCTCAATTGCTGCGCTTGCGAAATAATCTTGCGCAGGATACATGTCGGCTTGTCATTCTATGCTGAACACCCACCTGGCCTGAATCTAAAATTAGGGGGAACCGACTGGTGAAAATTGGGACGCCAAAGGAAACGTATAAGGGCGAGAACCGGGTCGCGATGACTCCGGACTCGGCCGTGCAGTTGCAGAAACTGGGTTTTGAATGCCTGATCGAAAAAGGCGCGGGCGCGGCTGCGGGGTTTTCGGATGCCGCTTATGAAGCTGCTGGCGTCGAGGTCATAAAGACCGCAGCCTCGCTTTGGAAGGCGGCAGATATCATTGCCAAGGTTCGTCAGCCTGATGCCACCGAGCTAAAGCGGCTGAACAAGGACAAGACCCTGATTTCTTTCTTCAACCCTGCCGGGAACGAAGAGGGAATGGAGGCCGCCAAGTCCAAGGGCGCGACTGTAATCGCGATGGAGATGGTGCCGCGTATTTCGCGCGCGCAGAAGATGGACGCGCTGTCTTCGATGGCCAATATTGCCGGTTACCGAGCGGTAATCGAAGCGGGCAACAACTTTGGCCGATTCTTTACCGGTCAGGTGACGGCGGCCGGTAAAGTTCCACCTGCCAAGGTACTGATCGTGGGCGCCGGAGTGGCCGGGCTGGCGGCGATCGGGACGTCGACTTCGCTAGGTGCGATCACCTATGCCTTTGACGTGCGCCCCGAAGTGGCCGAGCAGGTCGAATCCATGGGGGCCGAGTTCGTCTATCTGGACTTCGAGGAGGAACAGCAAGACGGAGCGGCGACCGGTGGTTACGCCTCGGTCCAGTCTGAAGAATTCCGCGAGGCACAACTGGCCAAGTTCCGCGAGCTTGCTCCGGAAATGGATATCGTCATAACCACTGCGCTGATCCCAAACCGCGAAGCACCCGAGCTTTGGACCAAGGACATGGTCGAGGCGATGAAGCCGGGTTCGGTCATCGTTGATTTGGCTGCAGAAAAGGGCGGCAACTGTAAGCTCACCGTGCCGGATGAGAAGATCGTGACCGACAACGGCGTGACCATCATCGGCTATACTGACTTCCCCAGCCGGATGGCAGCGCAGTCTTCGTCGCTGTATGCGACCAACATCCGACACATGATGACCGACCTGACGCCCGAGAAGGACGGCAAAGTCAATCACGACATGGAAGATGACGTGATCCGCGGCGCGACCGTGACCCACGAGGGTGAGATCACCTTCCCGCCGCCACCGCCCAAGGTGCAGGCAATTGCGGCGCAGAAAAAGCCCGAGGTCAAAGAACTGACCCCTGAAGAGAAAAAGTTGCAGGAGATCGCGGCCTTCAAGGCGCAAACCAAGCAGCAGTTTACCTTGCTGGGTGTCGGTGGTGCGCTGATGCTGCTGGTCGGGCTGGTTGCTCCGGCCAGCTTTATGCAGCATTTTATCGTCTTTGTGTTGGCGATCTTCGTGGGCTTCCAAGTGATCTGGAACGTCTCACACAGCTTACACACTCCGCTGATGGCGATCACTAACGCGATCTCGTCGATCATCATCGTCGGGGCCTTGATGCAGATCGGATCGGGGTCATTCCTGGTCATTCTGCTTGCGGCGCTGGCTGTCTTCATGGCCGGGATCAACATCTTCGGCGGCTTCCTCGTAACCCGGCGCATGCTCGCCATGTTCCAGAAATCTTAAGGAGGCCGGGCAAATGGAATTTGGCTTCACTACTGCCGCCTACGTTGTTGCGGCTGTTCTGTTCATCCTTTCGCTCGGCGGTCTGTCGAACCAAGAAAGCGCTAAGCGCGCGGTTTGGTACGGCATCGTCGGTATGGCGCTGGCGGTCTTTGCCACGCTGGTTGGCCCGGGTTCCGGCCTGTGGTTGCTGTCGCTGCTCCTGATCGTCGGCGGCGGTCTGATCGGTCAGTACGTGGCGCAGCGCGTCCAGATGACCGAGATGCCGCAGCTTGTGGCCGCGATGCACTCGCTGGTCGGTCTGGCGGCTGTGTTCGTGGGTTTCAATGCGCATTTTGAGATTGGCAACGTGGCGCAAGCCATGGCTATTGCTGACAGCGCGAAAGAAGCGGACCTGTCCAATCTGGGCGCCTTTGGCAAGCTGATTGCTAAGAAAACATCGGCCGAGTTGGCGATCCTGCATGTTGAACTGTTCCTCGGAATCTTCATCGGCGCGATCACCTTTACTGGTTCGGTCGTGGCCTATGGCAAGCTGGCCGGGAAGGTGACCTCGGCGGCGACCAAGCTACCCGGCGGCCACGCGCTGAACGCGGCAGCTGCGGGTCTCTCGCTGATCTGCCTGGTGTGGTACACCTCGACCGGTGGCTTCTTCCCGTTGTTCCTGATGACGCTGGCGGCGCTGTTTATCGGCTATCACCTGATCATGGGCATCGGTGGTGCCGACATGCCGGTGGTTGTGTCGATGCTGAACTCGTATTCGGGCTGGGCAGCGGCGGCCATTGGTTTCTCGCTGGGCAACGACCTGCTGATTGTGGTTGGTGCGCTGGTGGGCTCGTCTGGCGCGATCCTGTCTTACATCATGTGCAAGGCGATGAACCGTCACTTTGTGAGCGTGATCTTGGGCGGCTTTGGCGGCCCGCAGGGTGAACAGATGGCTGTTGAAGGCGAGCAGGTCGCGATTGAAGCTGACGGCGTGGCTGCGGCACTGAACGACGCCGATAGCATCGTCATCATCCCCGGTTACGGCATGGCCGTGGCACAGGCGCAGCAATCGGTCAGTGAACTGGTCCGTAAGCTGCGTGCCAAAGGCAAGAACGTGCGCTTCGCGATCCACCCAGTTGCGGGTCGTCTGCCCGGCCATATGAACGTTCTGCTGGCCGAGGCAAAGGTGCCGTATGATATCGTTCTGGAAATGGACGAAATCAATGATGACTTCCCTGACACGGATGTCGCCATCGTAATCGGCTCGAACGACATTGTGAACCCTGCGGCGCAGGAGGACCCCAACAGCCCGATCGCCGGGATGCCGGTTCTGGAATGCTGGAAAGCGAAGCAGGTGTTCGTGTCGAAACGCGGTCAGGGTACCGGGTATTCTGGAATCGAAAACCCGCTGTTCTTCAAGGAAAACACCCGCATGTTCTATGGCGATGCAAAGGCGTCCTTGGACAAGCTGTTGCCAATGATCGATTGATCACGGGACATGACCAAATTGCAAAGGGCGCCTTGGGGCGCCCTTTTCTTTTTTGATTGAGGGGGCTTTGCCCCCTTGGACCCCCCGGAGTATTTGGGGCCAGATGAAGCAAGCGGATATGGTATTACGGTGACGTTGGGCGATTGTTGGGAGGATTCAGATGCAGAAAGTGAATGGCATAGGTGGCGTGTTTTTTCGCGCTAAAGATCCGGAGGCTCTGAGTGCGTGGTATGAGGAGCATCTGGGAGTTAATCACTACGACCCCGTCCCCTGGAAACAGCGTGAAGGCTATACCGTGTTTGCGCCGTTTGCGCAGGATACCGATTATTTCGGCAGGGCTGATCAGCAATGGATGATCAATTTTCGTGTCGATGATTTGGATGCCATGATTGCACAGCTAGAGACTGCCGGAATTACAGTTGAAACGCATCCTGATTGGGATAGCGAGGTCGGCAATTTTGCACGTATTCACGATCCCGAGGGGAACCCCATCGAGCTCTGGCAGCCAAATCAATGACATAGCGGGTTGTATACCATTGTATCCTCTTAACTATATGAAATAAAAAGATAATTGATGTATTCCGTGAGCTGCGTATAGTGCCGGAAGCCTTGGGGAATGATCCATGACTCCGATAGATGACCATCCGCTGCGCTATGCGCTGGCCAATGAACTGCATGCGCGACCCTTTCCGGTGGCTTCAGCACCCTGCACCGTGGTATTTCTGGCGATCAAGAAAACGGATGCCGCAGCGGCCCGGGATCGCAATCTGGATATGGCGCATCTGATCGACTTGCTGAATCGCCACGGTGCGCAGCACCCGCAGCCAGGCGCGACGCATTATGCTGGTCAAATCGGGCGCCATTGGCTGAAATGGGAACAGCATACCGAGTTTGTGACATACACGGCCATTGCGCAGAATGTCAGTGATCGGGCTTTTAATCCCGCGGATTTCGAAGTGTTCCCGCCCGATTGGTTGATGGCTAGCCCGGGACGGCGGATCACATCGATCATGATGCGTGTGGTCGAGCGGTCAGAGGATGCCCTGGTCACGCAAGCGCTGTCGGACTGGTTCGAGCCTGAAAGCCTGGCTGTGGCTAGCGTTCTGGATGACTCGGCGATTTGCGCCAGCGATTTTCGTATCGACCCGACCGGTCACATGCGGTTTGCGCTGTTTGTTTCGAATTTTGCCGGTCAACGAAGAACCGGTCGAATTCTCCAGCGTCTTTGCGAAATCGAAACCTATAAAGCGATGTCCATGCTCGGCTTCGCCCGCGTCAAAGACCTGATGCCACGCATCGGTGAACTTGATAAGAAACTGTCCGATCTGATGGTCCAGATGACCGATGAATCCGCAGCCCCTGACGATCTGTTGCTGCAATTGTTGTCGACTTCGACCGAGTTGGAAACAATATCCGCGCGCACTTCGTTCCGTTTTGGGGCGACCGGAGCCTATGAGGCGATCGTCAACCAGAGGATAACGGTTCTGCGCGAGGAACGGTTTCAGGGTCGTCAGAACTTTGCTGACTTCATGATGCGCAGGTATGACCCTGCGATCCGAACAGTGAAATCCACCGAACGTCGCCTGCAAGCCTTATCCGACCGCGCCATTCGGGCGGGTGAGCTGTTGCGTACCCGGGTGGATGTTGAGCGTAGTGCGCAGAACCAGGCTTTGCTGGAAAGCATGGACCGACGCGCCGATCTGGCGTTGCGGTTGCAGCACACCGTCGAAGGGCTTTCAGTGGTTGCGATCAGCTATTATGCGGTCTCGCTTGTTAGCTACTTTCTGTATCCACTGACGAAGATCGGGATCAGCAAGGGGATGCTGACAGCAGCGGTGACAGTCCCGGTTGTACTGGGAGTTTGGCTTGCCATACGTCAAATTCGCAAGCGGTTGGAATAGACGGTATTTGCCAAATGCCGAAGGACCTGTAGAACCGTCATAATTTGGCAATATTCTCGAGGGTAATCCGTGATCGGTATATTGGCAGCATGGCGCGCAGTCGCCGCCATGTTCATCCTAAATGGTGCTTTGTTTGGCATTTGGGCCTCGCGCATTCCAGCGGTACGCGACCGGCTGGAACTAAGCCACGAGGCACTAGGGTATGGCCTACTGTTTATGGCAGCAGGTGCGGTTTGTTCTTTTCCTATCACCGGGAAACTGACGGATCGGTTTGGGGCTGTGGCGATCACCCGGATCATCGCGGTTCTTTATACTGCCTCGCTGATCCTGCTGGCGTTTGCGAATGGGTTCTGGGCGCTGACCGCGTTCCTGTTCGTATTTGGTGCATTTCACGGTTCGATGGACGTAGCCATGAACGCTTGGGCCGCCGAAGTTGAGCAGACCTATGACAAACCAGTCATGTCATCGTTCCATGCAATGTGGAGCCTCGGCGCAGGGCTAGGGGCTCTCAGCGGCTATGCTGCGGTTCAAATGGGGCTGAGCGTGGTTCAGCATTTCCTGCTGGCAGGGGGCATCGTTGTGGGGCTGGCATTGGCTCTGTCCTGGGTGCAATGGACGTCTCGTCGGTCGGAAGCCAAGAAAGGATCGGTTTTTGCATTGCCTTCCGGTGCTTTGGTGCTGGTTGGATTTACGGCACTCTGTGGAGCTTTGGGTGAGGGCGCGGTGGCAGATTGGAGTGCGATCTTCCTGCGTGACGTGACAGGTGCCGCTGAGAGCATTGCAGCGCTAGGCTATGCTATATTCTCGGTAACAATGGTGCTGTTTAGATTGGCAGGCGGTTTTGTAATTTCCCGATTTGGACCCGTGGCGACGGCACGTTTTGGCGGCATCTGCGCTGCACTGGGTGTGTATACCGTGGTATCAGCCAGTGAGGCAGGGCTCGCTCTGGCAGGGTTTGCCCTGATGGGGCTCGGCTATGCTGTGATCATGCCTTTGGCGTTTAGTCGTGCCGCAAATGATCCGCGTGTCCCACCGGGTCAGGCGATCGCTAGTGTCGCGACTTTGGGGTACGGAGGGTTGTTGATCGGGCCGCCCCTGATCGGGTTCTTGGCGGAATTGATGACCTTGAGATTGGCGTTTGCGGTTCTTTTGCCGCTGGCCGTCCTGATCATTGTGCTAGCCGGCGCGCTGAAGCGCGCCGACTGAAGTTGCTTAGCGTCCGCGAATACGCGGATCGAGCGCGTCGCGTAGTCCGTCGCCCAGATAGTTCACGCTCAACACGGTCAGCGATATTGCAAGTCCGGGCCAGAACACTCGCTCAGGGTATTGCTGCAAATAGTCGACGCCGTCGAACAGCAGGCGGCCCCATGTCGGGAAGTCCGGCGGGAAGCCGAGGCCGAGGAAGGATAGAGCGCTTTCTGTGATGATCGCCGTCGCGATACCCAAGGTTGCAGACACCATGATTGGAGACAACACGTTCGGCAGGATATGCCGCGTAATGATCTGCGTGTTGCTGGTGCCGATGGACCGTGCAGCAAGAACGAACTCACGTTCCTTGATTGCCAACACATCGCCGCGCACGATCCGGGCGGTGGGCATCCAAGAGGTGATCCCGATGGCGCAGACGATCAGTATGAAAATCCCGCGTTCCAGCCCGAATGCAGCGGACAAAGGCTCGCGAAACAGCAGCATCATCACCAACAACAAGGGCAACAGAGGCAGGGCCAGGAACAAATCGGTCAGGCGCATCAGCGGCCCATCAAGGCGTTTGAAGAACCCGGCGACTACTCCGATCAATGACCCAAGGAACAGAGCCAGCAGCATCGCAGTGATGCCCACTGAAACCGAGGTCTGCCCACCCGACATCATCCGCGCCAGAATATCGCGACCCAACTGGTCGGTCCCAAAGGGATGCGCCCAACTGGGACCTTGATTGCGCGAACGGATGTCGATCTGAGTGGGATCAATGCTCCACAAGTAGGGACCCAAATAAACACCGGCTACGATGAAGATGAACAGAATCGCTCCAATCATCGCGCCTTTGTGGGTTTTGAACTGGTCCCAGACATCGCGCCACTGGCTGCGGGGTGGCGTAGTCAGCTCTTCCATAACGTCAGTGGTTGGCAGAGCGGTCGAGGCGGGCGCAAGTCCTTCGTCCGGGACCAGCGTATCGGTACGATCATGATCAGTCATAGCGAATCCTCGGGTCCAGAATGCCGTAGAGCACATCGGCGATCAGGTTGAACAGCACGATCAGCACCGCAAAGATGAAGGTTAGCGTCTGCACCATCGGCAGATCATTGGCCTGGATGGCCCCGATCAGTAATTGGCCGATACCGTTCACCTTGAACACCTGCTCGGTGATGATGGCGCCGCCGAAGATGGCCGGGATACCCAGTGCAATCACGGTGACCACGGGGATCATTGAGTTGCGCAGGACATGGACCATGACCACGGTGTACTCGCTGAGGCCCTTGGCACGCGCGGTACGGACGTAATCCTGATTGAGATTGTCCAGCATCGAAGCGCGCATGAAGCGGCTCAACTGCGCAGTGATCTGCAACGCCAAAACCATGACCGGCATGATCATCTGTTTCAGCTGCAACATGAAACTGTCCCAACTGTTCACCACCAGGGTGGTATCGTAAATCGACGGAAACCAGCCGAGCTGAACCGAGAAGATCACGATTACCAGCACGCCCGAGAAGAAGGGCGGAACCGAGAAACCGACCATCGACACGAATGTGCCCATCTGGTCGAACCAGGAATACTGACGGTACGCGGAATAGATGCCGATGGGCAGGGCGATCAGAATGGCGACCACATAGGCGGTGCCAACAACCCACAGGGTCTGCGGGATACGCTGAACGACGATGTCCATGACGGGTGAACGAGTCTGCCACGAAATCACACGCAGATCACCTTCGGAAAAGGTCGTGCCAAACATCGCATCGATTAGCACCTGCGGTTCAATCCAGAAGAATTGCACGATCCATTTCCAGAACCGGATATGCATCGGCTGACCGAGGCCAAGTGCCTCGCGCATCTTCTCTTTGACTTCGGGGGGGACGGTGAGCGGGACCTGCGCCATCGGGTCGCCAGGTGCGAGTTCGAGGAGCAGGAAGATGACGAGGCTGATGAACAGAAGCGTCGGAACCGCCAGCACCAGTCGTCGAATGGTAAAGTTAAGCATTAAGAGGCGCCTTTATATGCGTCTTCTTGTTGGAGTGGTCTGCAACTGACCGCGCCCCGAAAGTGATCGGGGCGCGGTTTTGCAAGGCTAACGCTTAGGAACCTGTCTTGCGGTACCAGTCCGCAATGTTCCACAGCTCGCTGTCCCAAACATTCAGGACAACACCACCCAGAGTGTTTGCGTGCGCTGACAGACGACCGCGGTGAACCAGCGGGATCATACCGCCGTTTTCGACCATGATGTCATTCAACTGACGCGCGATCTGCGCGCGCTCATCCGCACCAGCGGTTTCGGCCAGCTGTGCGTGCAGCTTGTCATAGTCCGCGTTGCAGAAACGGCTGATGTTTTCGCCCTGCCACTGGCTTTCCGGCTTGGGTGCCTTATCGCACAGGCCGTTGCCCAGATAGGACTGCGGATCGGTGCCATTGAAGGTGTTCGCATACATCTCAACGTCTGCGTAGAACTTCTGGAAGGTATCGGGCGAGCCCGGATCTCCGCCGAAGAAGACAGATGCGTTGATATTGCGCAGCTCGGTTTCGATGCCGATCTGGCTCCACCACTCCTTGATCAGCGCTTGGAAGTCCTGACGGACGGCGTTGGTCGAGGTCTGATAGACCACTTTCAGTGGCACACCGTCTTTTTCACGAACGCCGTCGCCATCGGAATCGACGATGCCCGCATCATCAAGCAGCTTTTTCGCGCCTTCTATGTCCTGCGTGTCGCAGCTGAAGGTGTCGGAATTCACCGCTGCAGGTGCGGGAACCCAGTTACAGGTGACCTTACCGGCCTGACCGTATCCGATTTCAACCAGCAGTGGCCGGTCGATGGCCAGCGACATCGCCTTATATACAGCCGGATCCTGCAGGAACGGATGCGGATGCGTTGCAGTTGAACGCTCGCCTTCCGGCAGATCTGGCGACGGGTTGGTCTGGTTCAGCATGATGCGTTCAACCAACGGACCAAAGCCTGCAACCGGAGTACCTTTGCCGCCTTCCTGCATCTGCGCGATGACTTCAGGTGCCAGCTGCAGGTTCCAAGCATAGTCAAACTCGCCGGTTTCCATCACCGCACGGCCAGCTGCTGTCGCGTCGCCGCCGCCTTTGAAGGTCACGGTTGCAAAGGCTGGTTTCGCCGGGTCGCGATAGTTGTCGTTAGCCTTGAAGGTGATCACGTCATTGGGCTTGAATTCGGTGACAACAAATGGGCCGGTGCCGATCGGGTTAAAGTTCTGCTCGGTGCATTCGGGTGCTTTGGCCCCCATGCAATCCGCGAACTGGGCCGCCTGGATGATCGGGCTTTCGCCACCCACGAACGGGCCATAGGGGAACGGAGTCGGCGCATCGAATGTGACTTTGACAGTCAGATCATCGACAGCCTCAACATTGGTGACGCCTTCAAATTTGGTCACCTGCGCACAACCGCCTTCTGGGTCCATGCAATAATTTGCGGTAAACACAACGTCAGCTGAGGTGAACGGTGTGCCGTCTGACCATGTGATTCCCGGCGCGATTTTCCAGGTGATTGAGGTCAGGTCTTCGCTGACACCACCATTTGCAACCGTTGGGATCTCGGATGCCAGGAACGGAACCATTTCGCCGTCTTGGTTGTACCGGGCCAGGGGCTCAATCACCAACGAGGCTGATTCCACATCCTTGGTGCCACCCGAAAGGAACGGGTTCAGAATTGATGGGGCCTGCCAGTAAATAATGCTGACATTGCCGTCCGATCCGCGCTCGGCCATGGCCATTGGGGCCATTGCCGTGCTTGCAATCGCACCAAGCAAAAGGGTTTTGATTTTCATCATACACTCCATGTTGGACACGTACGTGTCTCGATTATCTCCGCGATGCCCGCGGATTTGGCGTTGCCGTCAAAAGGGGTAAGAGTATGGAAACAAACGAAAACGATAGTTTCGCCCACGTGTTTTCCGTCCTCTCCCCAGAACGGTTACGCGGCGTATCGAAACAGAGTTTTGGAAAATTGCAAGCCTTGCCGTGCGAATTTTGACCAATCGGTTTGACTTTTCACATCCCTCGGCCTTAGCGTTTGGCACTCAGTCCGAATAGCCGCCAAGGGGAGAGCGCGCGTGCTGGATCAGCCAATTGCCCAGATCAAAAAACTACGGGTCGAATTCCAAACAAAAGATGGCCCGGTGGTCGGGGTCGAGGATGTCTCGTTCGAGGTCAATCCGGGCGAAACCGTCTGTATCGTAGGCGAATCGGGGTCGGGCAAGTCGGTCTCATCCTTGTCGTTGATGCGCCTGGTCGAGTTCGGCGGAGGCGAAATTGCGGGCGGGCAGTTGCTGTTCGACCGCCGAGATGGCGAAGAGATGAATTTGGCCGGTGCCGATCAGGATCTGATGAAACAGATTCGCGGAAACGAGATCGGAATGATCTTTCAGGAGCCGATGACGGCCTTGAACCCAGTGTTCACCGTTGGACTGCAATTGACTGAAGGATTACGAATCCACAAGGACATGAACAAAGCGCAGGCCGAGGACCGCGCGCTGGAGCTGCTGCGGCAGGTGAGAATCCCCGAACCCGAACGGCGCCTGAAACAATATCCGCATGAACTGTCCGGCGGTATGCGCCAACGCGTGGTAATCGCCATGGCGATGGCATGTGAGCCGCGCCTGCTGATCGCGGACGAGCCCACAACAGCACTGGACGTGACCATTCAGGCCGAGATCCTGGCGTTGATGGATCGCCTCAAGCGTGAAACCGGCACAGCGGTCATGTTCATCACCCACGATATGGCTGTGGTTGCACAGATGGCGGATCGTGTTGTGGTCATGTTCAGGGGTAACAAAGTCGAAGAGGGTACGGTCAAAGAAATCTTCGAGAACCCGCAGCACGACTACACCAAGGCACTGTTGGCAGCGGTTCCGAAACTGGGTGAGATGCAAGGCAAAGCCGCACCTGAGCCAATGAAACTGCTGGGTGAGGAAGGCCAGACCATCGCGCCGATCCCGGGCACCAACGAGGTTCTGCTGACGGTCAAGAACCTGACCACGCGCTTTGCGGTGAAAGGCGGATTGCTGCGCCGGACTATCTCGAACGTGCATGCGGTCGAAGATGTCTCGTTCACGCTGAACCGGGGGCAGACCCTCAGCCTCGTGGGCGAATCTGGGTGCGGCAAGTCGTCGGCAGGGCGCTCGATCCTGCGGCTGGTCGAACCGATGGCGGGTGAGGTTGATCTGGACGGGGTCGACATCATGAAGCTGGATCAGGCCGGGCTGCGCAAAGCGCGGCTGGACATGCAGATGATCTTTCAGGATCCGTTCGCCTCGCTCAATCCGCAGATGCAGTTGGTCGATCAGGTGGCCGAGCCGATGCGCAACTATGGCGTTGCGTCAGGATCCGAATTGCAGGACCGCGTGGCGCAACTTTTCGATAAAGTGCAGCTACCGCGCAGCTTCATGCGCCGCTTCCCGCATGAGATGTCCGGTGGTCAGCGGCAACGGATCGCGATCGCCCGCGCACTGGCGCTGAACCCCAAATTGATCATCGCGGATGAGGCTGTATCGGCACTGGACGTCTCGGTTCAGGCACAGGTGCTGAATCTGATGATGGAGCTGCAATCCGAACTTAGCCTCAGCTATCTGTTCATCAGCCACGATATGGCAGTGGTCGAGCGAGTCAGTCACCATGTCGGTGTGATGTATCTGGGGCGTATTGTCGAACTGGGTCCGCGTGCCCGCGTATTCGAAAACCCGCAGCATGCATATACGCAAGCCTTGATGAAAGCGGTTCCGATTGCGGACCCGAACAAGCGCAAGTCTGAAAAAGATCTGAACTTCAAGCCTATTCCGTCCCCGATTCATCCAATCGGTTACGAGCCGGAGCCATCGGAGTACAATGAGGTCGAGCCCGGTCACTTCGTGTTGACGACTGACAGCGGATATTAATTCCCATGGCCGAACGCCTGACGCCGCTTGAAATCATGGCCCGGCTGATTTCGTTCCCAACGGTCAGCCGCGACACAAACCTTCCGCTGGTGGATTGGGTCGAGCGGTATCTGCAAAGCCATGGAATCGACTCCCATCGCTGGCCGGATCCGGACCAGCCGCACAAGGCGGCAATTTTCGCGCATGTCGGCCCTTGGGAAGAGGGTGCTATCGTGCTGTCGGGGCACACGGATGTTGTGCCGGTCGATGGCCAACCCTGGGATACAGATCCTTTTGTCGTAACCGAGAAAGACGGAAAGTATTACGGGCGTGGCACCTGCGATATGAAGGGCTTTGACGCACTGGCGATTTGGGCTCTGGTTGAGGCGCAATACGCTGATGTGAAACGCCCCCTGCAATTGGCGCTGAGCTTTGATGAAGAGGTGGGATGCACAGGTGCGCCGCCGATGATTCAGGCTATGCAGAAGGTCTTACCCAAGGGCTCGGCAGTGATCGTGGGCGAGCCGTCAACGATGCAGGCTGTTACCGGACACAAAGGCGGGTTCGGCTACGACACACATGTGGTGGGGTTCGAAGTTCACAGCTCGATCATGCATACCGGTGTTAATGCGATCATGGCGGCCGCACCGCTGATCGATTGGGCCAATCAGCGCAACGCTGAAAATATGGCGGCGGAACCATCAGACATTGCCGCCGTATTCGACCCGCCGTGGACGACATGTCATGTCGGCATGATCGAGGGTGGCACAGCGCATAACATCACCGCCAAGGATTGCCGGTTCATGATGGATTTCCGGGTTGTGCCCGGCGAACAAGCTGCACAATGGCGCGACGCCTATCTTGATCAGGTTCGGCAGGCTGAGGTGCAGATTCAGGCCGTTCATCCCGAAGCACGCATAGACGTGTCCGATCATTTCGCTGTGCCTGCATTGGTGCCTGAAACCGAAGGTGAGGCTGAGATACTTGTACGCTCTCTGACTGGCGACAACGCGACTCATGTCGTCAGCTACGGCACAGAGGCGGGACAATTCCAAGAGGCCGGGTACTCGGCGGTAATTTGCGGCCCCGGCGATATAGCCCAAGCGCATCAACCTAATGAATTCATAGAAGTTTCGCAGTTCGATGCGGGTCACAAATTCATGGAGCGTCTGGTCCAGCGTCTCTGCAAATAACACCTGAAGGGAGATCTAAGATGCCCGTCAAGAACCGGCTTGCCGATATGCATGGTCAAATCACCAAGTGGCGCCGCCATCTGCATATGCACCCTGAGTTGCTGTACGATGTCGAAGAAACGGCGGGTTTTGTCGTTGATCGTCTACGCGAGATCGGAGTCGATGACATCACGCCTGGCATCGGCAAAACTGGTGTTGTCGCGGTGATCAAAGGGCGCGAAAATACGAAGGGTCGGGTTATCGGACTGCGTGCCGATATGGATGCTCTGCCGATCGAAGAGGCGACCGGGCTTGACTATGCCTCGACCGTTTCGGGCAAGATGCATGCATGCGGGCATGACGGTCATACCTCGATGCTGCTGGGGGCGGCGCAATATCTCGCTGAGACGCGGAATTTCGATGGCACCGTGGTTCTGATCTTTCAACCTGCCGAGGAAGGCGGGGCAGGTGGTCTGGCGATGTGCCAGGACGGGCTGATGGATCGTTGGGGCATCCAAGAAGTCTATGGGATGCACAATATGCCCGGGATGCCGGTTGGGGAATTCGCCATCCGCCCAGGCGCATTGCTGGCCTCATCAGACGAGTTCGAAATTGTGGTGACTGGCAAAGGCGGCCATGCTGCTGCCCCGCATGATGCGGTGGATACGACGCTGGTTGCATCGCATATTGTCGTTGCACTGCAATCGGTTGTGTCGCGTACCGTCGATCCGATCAAACGTGTCGTGCTGACCGTCGGAACATTTGAAACCGACAGCGCTGCTTCGAATGTGATCGCCCATACGGTACGTCTGCAAGGCACGGTTCGTACGCTTGATCCCGAATATCGCAAGATCGCGGAAGAGCGCGTGCGACGGATCGCTGAAGATACGGCCTCGGCCTTTGGGGCAACCGCGAAAATGACATGGACACCAGGGTATCCGGTGACCGTGAACTCGGAGGCTGAAACGGTTTTTGCTGCTGAAGCCGCAGAGGCGGTCTCAGGTAAGATCAACGACAGTACCGATCCGATCATGCCATCAGAAGATTTCGCTTACATGCTTGAAGAACGGCCCGGAGCCTACATCTTTATCGGGAATGGGGACACGGCCATGTGCCATCACCCAGAATACAATTTTGACGACGACGCCATACCCGCCGGCTGCAGTTGGTTTGCAGAGCTGGTGGAACGACGAATGCCCGTCGCCTGATTTGGGAGGATCAGATGCCAATCAAGAACCGACTTGCCGAAATGCACGAAGAAATCACCGGTTGGCGGCGGGATATCCATCAACATCCCGAGATCCTCTATGACACCCACCGCACAAGCGCTTTGGTGGCCGAAAAGCTGAAAGAGTTCGGTTGCGATGAGGTCGTGACCGGCATTGGCCGGACCGGTGTTGTTGGCGTGATCAGAGGTAAAACCGACAAGCAGGGCCGCGTGATCGGGCTGCGCGCCGATATGGACGCGCTGCCAATGCAAGAGCAGACTGGTCTCGACTATGCGTCGAAGACTGATGGCGCCATGCATGCCTGCGGGCATGATGGCCATACCGCGATGGTTCTGGGGGCGGCGAAATACCTATCGGAGACGCGGAATTTCGATGGCACAGCCATCGTGATCTTCCAACCGGCGGAAGAGGGCGGCAACGGGGCCGAGGCAATGTGCAAGGACGGTCTGATGGATCGGTTCGGCATTCAGGAAGTCTATGCCATGCACAATGTGCCCGGTGTGCCGACAGGGCAGTTTGCGATCCGGTCGGGCCCGCTGCTGGCGGCTGCGGATGAGTTCGACATTCGTCTGGAAGGCCGGGGCGGCCACGCGGCCAAACCGCATGAAACCATTGATACGACAGTGATGTTGTCGCAGCTGATTGTGGCGCTGCAAACCATAGTATCGCGCAACGCAGACCCGACCTTGCAGGCGGTTCTGTCTGTGACCTCGGTCGAGACCTCATCCAAGGCGTTCAACGTGATCCCGCAATCGGCGGAGGTGAAGGGCACCGTGCGAACCCATTCAAACGAAATGCGCGATCTGATCGAGCAGCGTTTGACCGAGGTCAGCCAAGGGATCGCCGAGACCTTCGGGGGCACAGTCAAAGTCACCTATACGCGCGGCGTTCCGGTGACGATCAACGCCGAGGAACAGACGGGTTATGCCGCCGAGGCCGCAATTTCGGTGGGCGGAAGTTGCGGCGAAGCACCGATGGTAATGGGGGGCGAGGATTTCTCGTTCATGCTGGAAGAACGCCCCGGGGCCTTCATCGTGTTGGGCAATGGCGATACCGCCGGGCTGCACCACCCCGAATACAACTTCAACGATGAGATCATCCCGCTGGGATGTTCATGGTTCGCCGAAATGGTCGAGCGCCGGATGCCCGCCGCTTGAATTAGGAGAGAGAAAAGATGCCAGTTAAGAACCGCTTTGCTGAATTGCAGGCCGAAATCACCGAATGGCGACGTGATATTCATGAAAACCCAGAGATTCTGTTTGAAACTCACCGCACCAGCGCCCTGGTCGCGGACAAACTAAATGAGTTTGGCTGTGACGAGGTCGTCACTGGGATCGGGCGCACCGGTGTTGTTGGTGTGATTAAGGGCAAATCTGATTCCAACGGAAAGGTCATCGGCCTGCGTGCTGATATGGATGCGCTGCCGATTCTTGAGGCGACGGGGCTGGCTTATGCCTCAAAGACCGATGGCGCGATGCATGCCTGTGGTCATGATGGTCATACAGCAATGCTGCTTGGTGCAGCGAAATATCTGTCGGAGACGCGCAATTTCGACGGCACAGTCGTTGTGATTTTCCAACCTGCCGAAGAAGGTGGCGGCGGCGGTCGTGAGATGTGCGAAGACGGCATGATGGAGCGTTGGAATATCCAAGAGGTCTACGGCATGCACAACTGGCCTGGCCGTCCGGTGGGCAGTTTCGCCATCCGTCCGGGTTCGTTCTTTGCTGCGACTGATCAGTTTGACATTACCTTTGAGGGCCGCGGTGGCCATGCCGCGAAGCCACAGGAGACCATCGACACAACCGTCATGACCGCTCAGGCGGTTCTGGCGTTGCAGACGATTGCTTCGCGCAATGCGGACCCGATCGATCAGGTTGTGGTGTCAGTGACGTCGTTCGAGACGTCTTCGAAGGCGTTCAATGTTATTCCACAAACGGTGCAGATCAAAGGTACCGTGCGTACCATGAGCAAAGAGATGCGTGATTTGGCGGAAAAGCGGATCAATGAGATTTGCAATGGTGTCGCGGCAACGTTCGGTGGATCGGCAGATGTGACCTATATTCGCGGGTATCCGGTCATGGTGAACAGCGACGAACAGACGGATTTTGCTGCCGGGGTAGCGAAGTCGGTCTCGGGCAGTTGCGATGAGGCACCCTTGGTTATGGGTGGTGAGGATTTCGCATTTATGCTCGAAGAACGTCCGGGCGCTTATATCCTGGTGGGCAATGGCGACACGGCGATGGTTCATCACCCGGAGTATAACTTCAACGATGAGGCTATTCCTGCCGGGTGCAGCTGGTGGGCTGAGATTGTCGAGCAGAGGATGCCTGCTGCTTGAAGGTGAGAGGCGAGGGGCCAGCCCCTCGCGCTCTCCGGGATATTTTTAACCAGAAGAAGCGGGATCGGTGCCCAAGGTCAGTGGAGTGAAAGGCGGTTGCACAGCGTGTCGATCACCTCGTCCAACGCGGATTTTTGCGTGTTGACGCAGGCTTGGGCTGCGGTTTGCGCTGCGGCAAGAACGTCCTTTTCCGACAGCCATAGGGCGACCGAATCTGAAAGGTCGCTGGCAGAATTGACCAAGACCGCGCCGCCGGTTTCGATCAAGGGTGCAAATGTTTCGGCAAAATTGAAGAAGCCCGGACCAGTGATTACTGCGGCCCCGGCTTGCGCAGGTTCAAAAGGGTTGTGGCCTCCGATCTCCTTGAGCGAGCCACCTAGGAAAACGATCGGGCAAAGTGCGTACCAGGTTCCGGTTTCGCCTAATGTATCTGCGACATAAACCTGAGTGTCTGACCTGATCGGCTGATCCGTACTGCGTTGAGCAGTCGACAGGCCGGCATCGCCTGCGAGCTTAATAACCTCATCCCTGCGTTCAGGGTGGCGCGGGATCAGTAGCAGCAGAAGATCAGGCCAACGCTGCAACAATAACCGATGAGCCGCCAGAACGATTTCTTCCTCACCTGAATGCGTCGAACTGGCGATCCACATTGGGCGTCCAGCGATCTGTGATTTGATCGCGTCTAGTGTTTCCTGGTGGACGGGCAGCGGATCAGACATGGCTTTGAGGTTCGTGCCGGGTTGGACACGTTTAGCATCAGCGCCCATGTCGATCAGGTTGTCGGCTGTTTTGGTGTTTTGAGTTAGAAACAGCTTGAACTGATCTAGAATGAAGCGTGCGGTTTTGGGGCGTTTTTTCCATCCAGTGGCTGATTTGTCTGACAGACGGGCATTGAGCAATGCCAGTGGCGCGCCATTCTTGGTGGCTTCAACAATCAATCGTGGCCAGATTTCGCTTTCAACGAAGATTCCTGCGCTGGGCTGCCAATGGTCCAGAAACCGGTGCACCGGAGTCGCGCTGTCCAGCGGTGGGTATTGATGGCGGGTGCGCGCAGGAAGGCGTTTCCCGATCAGTTCCGCGGAAGTCGGGGTACCTGAAGTGATCAGAAATTCGGCTTCCGGTAAGCTATTTCCCAATCGATTGATCAGGCTTAGGACTGAAAGGCTTTCACCTACACTGGCGGCGTGGAACCAGATCAGTTGCCCTTGCGGGCGAGGCAGACTGGCATGGCCCAGTCGTTCCTGCTGGCGAGTATTGGAGACGCCTGCAGCCTGCATTTTTCCACGGACTTTACGCCAGACCAGCGGTTCGGCGGTCGTCATCAGGCCGCAGTACAAATTGTACAGCAGAGTAGGCTGTGGGCTTTCGGGCATTTCAGCCGCCTGTATGGCTCATATGACGGCTCATTTGGCCGTCGATAGACTGCCTCGAGTAATCGAAGTCATGACCCTTGGGCTTGAGGTTGATAGCAGCCCGGATCGCCTTTTCAAGCGGTTGCTCCGTATCGGGATGGTCGCGCAGAGGACCGCGCAGATCCGCCATGTCTTCTTGACCCAGGCACATATACAGCTCACCCGTGCAGGTTAGGCGCACGCGATTGCAGCTTTCGCAGAAATTATGCGAAAGGGGTGTGATGAAACCTATTTTCTGACCCGTTTCTTCTAGCCGCACATAGCGCGCCGGGCCGCCGGTGCGTTCAGCCAGATCGGTGACAGCATAGTGGTTTTCGTATTCCTTGCGGACGTCTTTGAGCGACCAATATTGATCTAGGCGGTCCTCGTTGCCGATATCGCCCATGGGCATGACCTCGATCCAGGTAAGGTCCATGTCGCGCTCGGCACACCAGTCAGTGATCTTGGGCAGTTCTGGTTCGTTGAAACCTTTAAGCGCAACAGCGTTGATCTTGACACGCAGCCCGGCCTTTTGCGCCGCGTCGATGCCGTTCAGTACCTGTTTGAGGCGGCCCCAGCGGGTGACCTTTGCGAATTTGTCCTCGTCCAGAGTATCCAGCGATACATTCACACGTCGCACGCCCGCCGCATAAAGTTCTTCGGCGAAACGATGCAGTTGTGAACCATTGGTTGTCAGTGTCAGCTCTTTCAGGGCACCGCTATCCAGATGCCGTGTCATGCTGTTGAAGAAAGACATGATGTTCCGGCGCACCAGGGGCTCTCCTCCGGTGATGCGCAGCTTTTCGACGCCCAGGTTCACGAACGTGGTGCACATGCGGTCCAGTTCTTCCAGCGTCAGAAGGTCTTTTTTGGGGAGGAACTTCATATCCTCGGACATGCAATAGACGCAGCGAAAATCACAGCGGTCCGTGACGGAGACGCGGAGATAGGTGATGGCGCGGGCAAATGGGTCGATTAGCGGAGCTGTCATGGCTCATAGGTAAAGCGGAGGCCCGGCCGCGGCAAGGGCGAACTGAGTTTTGGGCTGGAACAGTCAAGCTGAGAAGAATAGGGTTTTCGGCATGAAACATGCTTTGGTTTTGGTTTGTGTTTTTGTCGCTGGCTGCGATGCGGTTCGGTCCGCCACGGACCGAGTGTTTAGTGGGTCATCCACAGCGCCTGTGACCGCGCCTGCCGCACCAGAGACTGCTGAGGAGGTGCCCGAACCTGTCGTCGCTACGGTCGGTTGGGCGGGTGCAAAAACGACGGTCGCAGGACTTGGCGATCCGAATACGCCGGGACGTTGGCTGCAAACGCCCCTGGTTAAGACCGAAATCAATGGTCGTATCATTGTACCGCGTACAGGCGCGCAGGCCTATGTTGCGCTTATCCCTGCGCCGGGGCCTGAAGGCGGTGGAAGCCGTTTGTCACTAGAGGCAATGCGCGCATTGCTTGTGCCGTTTGATGAGCTGGTAGAACTGGAAGTCTATTCCGACTGAGCGCGCAGGTATTTGCCCGCTTCTTTGCGGGCAAATGGTTTCATGTTTGCGCCGTGCGTTTCAAGAAATGCGACGACGCGCTGTGAATCGTGCTTTGACAATTCGCGCAGCCACCATGCGATGGCTTTCTGGATAAACCATTCCCGGTCAGGGACATAGCTTGCAGCCCAACCAAGAATACGGTCGCGGCACTCCAACTCTTCCGGTTTTGGGTGGTTCTGTTTGGTCCAGGGCAAGGTGGCGACCAGCGCGGCACGCTTAGTCCACATGTGGTTTGATTTGGTCCACTGTTCGACCTGATCCAGCCGCGTCGGATCGGCTGTCAGGCGCTTTTGCATTGCCATGCAGGCATGGTCGGCCACCGCCCAGGCGTCGAATTCTGGCAGCCAGCTTTGCAACAGATCCCATACCGTGTCATCGGGGCGGATTCGGGCTTGGGTCAACAACTTTGCCGCAGCGACCCGTGCTTCATGGATGTTGGTCCGCCACAAACTGTCGGCGACGGCGACGCGGTCAGCGATTTCGAGTTCACGCCGCCACTCCTTGGTCAGATCGTTGAGCACCGGATTCGGAACACCCAGATAAGGACGATCAACCTTGTGATAGGCCGCCACCTGTTCTGCGCGTTCAGGATCGGCATGTGCTTTGATCTGATCCAGATAGGCCAGCATGTGCCGTCACTCGACCGTGACGGATTTTGCCAGATTGCGCGGCTGATCCACATCTGTACCTTTAGCCACCGCCGTGTGGTAGGCCAGCAGTTGCGCGGGCACCGAATAGAGGATCGGTGCAAGGCTGGTGTGCACATGTGGCATACGGATCGTACTCCAAACCCCATCTTCAGCCTCAGCGATACCGTCATCATCCGAGACAAGGATAACCTTGCCCTTACGCGCCATCACCTCCTGCATGTTCGAAACTGTCTTGTCGAAAACTGCGTCGCGCGGTGCCATGACAACAACCGGCATATGCTTGTCGATCAGGGCGATGGGGCCGTGTTTCAGCTCACCCGACGCGTAACCTTCGGCGTGGATGTAGCTAATTTCCTTGAGCTTCAGCGCACCTTCCATGGCCAGAGGGTACATGAGGCCACGGCCCAGGAACAGCACGTCGCGCGCCTCGGATAGACGTTGGGCAGATTGGCGAATAGCGTCGTTCTGATCCAGCGCTGCATTCAGAACTGTCGGCAAGCCGCGAAGGGCGGCCGCGTGATCGGCGATCTCTTCATCGTTCAGCGTGCCTCGATCTGCAGCGGCTTTGAGGGCAAGCATCAGCAACACGCTAAGCTGACAGGTGAACGCCTTGGTCGAGGCAACACCGATCTCAACACCCGCATGGATTGGTAAAGCCATATCGCTTTCGCGCGCAATCGAGCTTTCGGCGACATTGACGACCGAGACGATCTTGTCTGCCTTGCCTTCGCAATAGCGCAGGGCAGCAAGCGTGTCGGCGGTTTCGCCTGACTGGCTGACAAACAGCGCAAGCGTCCGGTCCGAGATCGGAGGCTCGCGATAGCGGAACTCGCTGGCGATATCGACTTCAACTGGCATCTTGGCCAGTTGTTCGAACCAGTATTTCGCCGTCAGGCAGGCATAGAATGCAGTACCGCAGGCCACCATGGTCAGACGGTCCAGCTTGGTGAAATCCAGATCGTCACCGGGCAACACCACCTGATCGCCTCCGGTCGGAAGATACGAGCGGATGGCTTCGGCCACCACAACAGGCTGCTCGGCAATTTCCTTGGCCATATAGTGCTTGTGGCCGCCTTTGTCGGCACGGGTCTGATCGATTTGAATTTGCCGGATTTCGCGGTTGGCAAGCTCACCGATTTCGGTTCGAATCTCCAGCGAAGTGCGGGTCAGTACCGCCCGATCACCTTCTTCAAGATAGGTGATGCGATCGGTTAGCGGGGCCAATGCGATAGCGTCCGAGCCGACAAACATCTCACCATCGCCATGACCTATCGCCAGAGGCGAGCCCTTACGCGCTGCGACGATCAGATCTTCTTGCCCGTCGAATAGGAAGGCGAGTGCGAATGCGCCTTTGAGCCGGTCGATCGTATTGAACGCAGCGTCAATCGGCGATTGTCCTTCGGACATGTACCGTTCTGTCATCAAGGCAACGGTCTCGGTGTCAGTGTCCGTGACGAAGTCAACACCATGTTCAGCCAACTCAGCCCGCAGTTCGCGATAGTTTTCGACGATACCATTGTGCACAACAGCGACAGGTCCCGCCCTATGCGGATGCGCGTTGTTCACTGATGGCGCCCCATGGGTCGCCCAGCGGGTATGACCGATGCCGGATTTCCCGGCCAATGGCTCATGCACCAAAAGGTCGCTCAGGTTCACCAACTTGCCAACAGCCCGACGACGCCCAAGCGCGCCATCATTAACAGTAGCGATACCCGCACTGTCATAGCCGCGATACTCAAGTCGCTTCAGTGCTTCGACCAGAATAGGGGCGGCTTCGTGGCTGCCCAGAACACCAACAATTCCACACATAATTCAGGCTCCTTTGTCGCGGCGAGCCTTCTTCGCCTTCAACATTTCAAACAATTTGCGCGCGTAGCCGGGCTTATTCTCTTGCTTGGCACGCGCCACGGCCAATGCGTCTGGCTCAACATCCTTGGTGACTACGGTCCCCGTGGCGGTCATCGCGCCGTCACCCAGAGTGACCGGGGCCACAAGCATCGTGTTCGATCCGATGAACACGTTTTCCCCGATGGTCGTTTTGTGCTTCATCACGCCGTCATAGTTGCAGGTGATGGTTCCAGCACCGATATTTGTAGCCGCCCCAACCGAAGCGTCGCCGATATAGCTGAGGTGATTCACCTTTGCGCCTTCTGCGATCTCGGCGTTCTTGATCTCAACAAAGTTGCCGATTTTCGCGTTTTCAGCCAGCTCTGCACCCGGGCGTAGGCGGGCATAGGGTCCGACCACGGAACCTCGGCTGACATGGCAGCCTTCGAGATGCGAAAACGCCCGGATCGTTGCGCCGCTTTCCACGGTTACACCGGGGCCAAAAACCACATTTGGTTCAATGACAGTGTCGCGACCAATCACGGTATCTGCTGCCAGATACACAGTACCAGGTGCCATCAAAGTGACTCCCAGATCAAGTAGTTCGGAGCGCGCCTGTTCTTGGAACACTGCATCCGCTGCCGCCAGATCCGCGCGGGAGTTCACACCCAATGTCTGCGCTTCATCGCAGGCCACGGCAGTTACGTTAAGACCCTTGTAGCGGGCTATCTCAACGACGTCGGTCAAATAATATTCACCCGAGGCATTGTCGTTTCCAACCGCATCGATAAGTGAGAAAAGGGTTTCAGCGTCACACACCAAAAGGCCTGAGTTACAGAAGGTTATGGCGCGTTGTTCGTTAGTGGCATCCTTGAATTCAACAATCCGCTCGAGCGAGTCACCATCCATGACCAAGCGACCATAACGGGCGGGATCTGCAGCTTCGAACCCAAGAATGACCAGATCGTTTTTTGTGCGCGCTTCAATCATTCGCTGCAGGGTGTCGGGCTGCAGAAACGGGGTATCGCCATAGAGGACAACCACGTCCCCCTGAAAACCATCCAGCGCGGCACGCGCCTGCGCAACCGCGTGGGCCGTGCCAAGCTGCTCTTCCTGCACCGCAATGCTGGCGTTTTCATCTTCGGCTTCAGCCACGCGTGCAACGGCTTCCGCGCCGTGGCCGGTAACAATCACGGTGCGCTCGGGAGTCAGGACAGCACCGGCACGCATGGCATGAACCAGCATCGGCACCTGAGCAATCGGGTGAAGGACTTTGGGAATATCAGAGTTCATCCTTGTGCCTTTTCCGGCGGCAAGAATGACAAGGGCATTGCTCATGAAATCATTTTCTCTTTTGTTTTGTTGTGGCCCGTTTTATCCGCTGTGGTCAAAGGCGCAAGCGGTTCGGCCATCAAAGAAGATTGCCGTTTGCAACACGACATGGCGGAATCCCGCCGGTTCAGGAGGTAAGAATGCGTACGGTAATCTTCGATTTGGATGGAACTTTGGCAGATACGTCCGGTGATTTGCTGGCCGCTGCAAACCACTGTTTTCGCGAGATGGGTCATGGAGATGTACTGATGCCCGAGCTTGATGCGGCGGTTTCGGTGCGCGGTGCACGTTTGATGTTGTCCCATGGATTGAAGCGGGTCGGCGCCTATGATGCGGATGTTGTCGAAGCCTATTATCCGGTCTTTCTGGAGGTCTATGGGCAAGCGATCGATACGCATACCTATTTCTATCCCGGTGCGCTTGAAGCCGTCGAAGCACTGAAAGGTGCGGGTTATGGCGTGGGTATCTGCACCAACAAGCCAGAAGGCCTTGCTGATCTGCTGCTGTCCCGGATGGGCGCGCGCGATCGTTTCGCTTCGCTGGTAGGGGCCGATACGTTGCCGGTGCGCAAACCTGATCCTGAGCCTTTGCGTGAAGCGGCGCGCCGCGCCGGGGGGCATCCCGATCATTGCGTGCTGATCGGCGACTCGGATACCGACCGGAACACGGCGCGGGCTGCAGGCGTGCCTTCGGTTCTGGTGACTTTCGGCCCGTCAGGCGATGAAATGGCCGCGCTGCAGCCCGAGGCGTTGCTGCATCATTTTGATGATTTACCGAAACTGGTCTCCGATTTGATCGGAGCGGCCGTGTGATCCCTTGACCCGCTTGAGACTCCGCACCAAAACAGACCTATGACCGAGACATTCACGGGTAATTTCACCCAGCAAGAGCCCATCCCCGAAGACGCCATTGAGGCTGCCGTGGCCGTCCTGCGCCATGGTCGGTTGCATCGCTATAACGTTGCTCCGGACGAATTGAGCGAAACTGCGCTGCTGGAACAGGAATTCGCCGCCCAGATGGGGGCGAAATACTGTCTGGCGGTCTCATCGGGAGGCTACGCTCTGGCCACAGCGTTGCGGGCAGTTGGCGTAAAACCGGGCGATCCGGTTCTGACCAACGCGTTCACTCTGGCGCCGGTGCCGGGGGCGATTGCGTCGGTAAGCGCAAAGCCGGTCTTTGTTGGTGTGACCGAAGCCCTGACCATCGATCTGGATGATCTTGAGGCCAAGCTGGATCAGGCTAAGGTGTTGATGCTGAGCCACATGCGTGGGCATCTATGCGATATGGATCGCCTGATGCAGATGTGTGATGCGGCGGGTGTGATCGTGATCGAAGATTGCGCCCATACCATGGGCGCTGCCTGGCGCGGGCAGCTGTCTGGGCGGCAGGGGGCCATCGGATGTTACTCGTGCCAGACCTATAAACATGTCAATTCGGGCGAGGGCGGGTTGCTGATCACGGATGATCCGGAACTGGGCGCCAAGGCTACGATGTTGTCCGGGTCTTACATGCTTTATGAACGCCATCTGGCAGCGCCCGGGCCGGAGGTTTTCGAGCAGATCAAATACACCACCCCCAATGTCTCGGGCCGGATGGACAATTTGCGTGCGGCGATCTTACGTCCGCAGTTGCGCGATCTGGACCGGCAGGTGCAGCGCTGGAATGAACGATATGATGAAATCGAGCATGGTCTGCGGGGAACACCCGGTTTGAAAATCGTAGAGCGGCCCGATGCTGAGACCTATGTCGGTTCGTCGATCCAATTCCTGTTGCTGGACTGGACGCCCGAGCGTATTGCCGAGGTCATCCAGCGCTGCGCCGCGCGCGGGGTTGAACTGAAGTGGTTCGGAGGGGCCGAGCCGTCGGGCTTTACCTCACGCTATGACAGTTGGCGCTATGCCGACAGTACCCCTATGCCGGTCAGTGATCGGATATTGGCCGGGATCATGGATATGCGCGTTCCGCTGACCTTCTCGCTAGAGGATTGTGGCCAGATCGCGCGCATTATCCGGGCTGAGGTCAGCGCGGTCTATCAGTCGTAATCCAGCGGAGTGCGCTTTCAGCGCACGCTCGACCTTTTTGGAAAACGCCGCCCCTTGCCGGGCGGCGTTTTGCGTTTGCCTGCGCGTCGTCGTTGACCGTAGGGGGAATCGCTGCTATTTGGTTATTGAACGCTTGTTCATTAATGCAATCGGAGGAGCCCTGCATGTTTATGGCCACAATGCAATTCGATCTGGGCGAGGACGTGAACGCCCTGCGTGAGATGGTTCACCGTTGGGCGCAGGAACGGGTCAAGCCGATGGCGGCCGAGATTGACGCCTCCAATGCCTTTCCGAACGAGCTGTGGAAAGAGATGGGCGATCTTGGCCTGCTGGGCGTCACCGTGCCAGAAGAGTATGGCGGTGCAGGAATGTCCTATCTGGCGCATACCATTGCAGTGGAAGAGGTGGCGCGCGCCTCGGCCTCGGTCTCGTTGTCTTATGGGGCGCATTCGAACCTGTGTGTGAACCAGATCAAGCTGAATGGGACGGATGAGCAGAAACAGAAATATCTGCCGCGCCTGATTTCGGGTGATCATGTGGGCGCGCTTGCAATGTCCGAGTCCTCGGCTGGGTCGGATGTGGTCTCGATGAAGCTGCGGGCGGAAAAGCGCAATGATCACTATCGCCTGAATGGCAACAAATATTGGATCACCAATGGGCCGGATGCAGATACTCTGGTCGTTTATGCCAAGACGGACCCCGAGGCCGGATCGAAGGGGATCACGGCTTTTTTGATCGAGAAAGAGATGAAGGGATTCTCGACGTCTCCGCATTTCGACAAGCTAGGGATGCGTGGTTCGAATACGGCTGAGCTGATCTTTGAAGACGTCGAAGTGCCGTTCGAGAATGTTCTGGGCGAAGAGGGCAGGGGTGTAGCCGTCCTGATGTCCGGTTTGGATTACGAGCGCGTCGTACTCGCTGGGATTGGGACAGGTATCATGGCGGCTTGTCTGGATGAGGTCATGCCCTATCTGGCCGAGCGCAAGCAATTCGGCAAGCCGATCGGGTCGTTCCAGCTGATGCAGGGCAAGATCGCTGACATGTACACCGCAATGAATTCAGCCCGGGCTTATGTCTACGAGGTCGCAAAAGCCTGTGATCGGGGGGATGTGACCCGACAGGATGCTGCAGCGTGCTGTCTTTATGCGTCGGAGCAGGCAATGGTGCAGGCGCATCAGGCCGTTCAGGCTTTGGGCGGGGCCGGGTTCCTGTCGGATTCGCCGGTCAGCCGGATTTTCCGTGATGCGAAGCTGATGGAGATCGGCGCGGGTACCAGCGAAATCCGCCGGATGCTGATTGGGCGCGAAATGATGAACAAGATGTTGTGACGAAAAACCCCGCAGTTCATTGAACCACGGGGCTTTTCGCGATTGGATCAGAAACGATGCACGTAGGACAGGCCAATCAGGAACGGGTCGATTTCGGCAGTGCCGATGTCGTTGCCGTCGAGTTTGACGTCCGAGTCGATGTCGAACCAGCGCACGTTCAGACGCACCGCGCCTTTCTCCGTGACCATGTAGTCCAGACCGGCCTGCAGCGAGACGCCAAAGGAATTGTCCAGATCCAAATCACCCAGGGGCGAGTCTTCTTCGAAGAAGATGGTGTAGTTCAGACCCGCGCCGACATAGGGTTTCCACGCGCTATTGGTCGGGAAATGATAGTTCAGCGAAAGGGTGGGCGGCAGGTGTTTGACGCTTCCGGCATCAACGCTGCCACCAAGAGTGACGTCATGTTTGTAGGGGGTCGAGGCCAGCAATTCGATCCCGAGGTTGTCCTGAACGAAGTACTCGACGGTGAAGATGGGGCGCGTGTCCGAGTCAACGTCGGCGTCAAACCCAGCGAGCGAGCCGTTCTCGGATTTGGGATCCAGATAACCGACACCAACACCGACCGTCCAATCACCCTGCGATTGGGCGAATGCGGGGGCAGCCAGCGCGACAAGCACGGTGGAAAGGGTCAAAGCGGCGAGTTTCTTTGTCATATTCATGCCTTTGGTTGCGTCAATGTGGACCTTGTGGATGGCGCGATGCCGCCAAACTCTGATCTGCATCAATTTCGCATCGAAATTGCACCGATGAAGCATGGATCAACTGTCAGTAAAATAAGGGAGAATCTGAGTGTCTCCTGCTAGGGTCATACCGGGTCTGCGCAGTGATCAAATCTGGGCCATACCGGATCGATTGAATATGGCGCGACAGTGCCTTTCTCAGCCTTCAGAACAGGTTGCAATACTGGACCTGACGGCTTCTGATCCGCGTGAAGTTACGTTCGGCGATCTGGGTGAAATGGTAGATGGTATTGCGCGTGCTCTGATCAACGACGTCCGACCCGGCGATCGAGTGGGCGTGTTGCTGAGCCAGTCGCCCGGGTGTGCGGCGGCACATTTGGCAATCTGGAAAATCGGCGCGATTTCGGTACCCCTGTTCAAGTTGTTCAAACACGATGCGCTATCATCGCGTGTCGGTGACGCGGGCTTAAAATTTGTTTTGACAGATTCCGAAGGGGCCGCGCTTGTTGGTGATCTGGCCAAACCAGTGCTTGCCGATCAGATCGGGCAAGAGGGACCACCTGTCCCGTTTGCCGACACCAGCCCCGAGGAACCTGCGGTATTGATCTACACCTCTGGCACCACCGGGAGCCCAAAGGGGGCACTGCACGGGCACCGGGTACTGACGGGTCACCTGCCGGGCGTATCGATCAGCCACAATCATCTGCGTCAGGGCGATTGTCTGTGGACACCGGCCGATTGGGCCTGGATCGGCGGTCTGTTCGATGTGCTGATGCCCGGTCTAGCGCTGGGTGTACCGATCGTTGCGGCGAGGTTGGATAAGTTCACTCCCGAGGCCTGCGCGGATCTCGTCATGCGTGGCGGGGTACGGAATGTGTTCTTCCCGCCGACCGCCCTTCGTATGTTGAAAGCTGCGGACCAGACGATCCCCGGTTTGCGCTCGGTTGCGTCCGGCGGGGAGCCTCTGGGGGTCGAGATGTTGGCCTGGGGTAAAAAGGCGTTTGGCCTGACGATCAACGAATTTTACGGCCAGACCGAATGCAATATGGTCGTGTCCTCCTGTGCCGAGGATTTCCCAGCGCACCCCGGCTGTATCGGCAAGCCGGTGCCCGGGCATGAAGTTGCGGTGATTGATGGCGACGGCCGGCCGACCAATGAAGAGGGCGACGTCGCTATCCGGCGCGGCTCGGCCTCGATGATGCTGGAATACTGGAACCGGCCCGATGCGACGACTGAGAAGTTCCGTGGTGATTGGCTGATCACCGGAGACCGTGGCGTGTGGGAGGGCGACTATCTGCGCTTTGTCGGTCGCGATGATGACGTGATCACGTCGGCCGGATACCGCATCGGACCCGCTGAGATCGAAGATTGCCTGCTGACCCATCCGGCAGTGGCAACTGTGGGTGTGGTCGGTAAGCCTGATCCGCTGCGGACCGAGATCGTGAAGGCCTATGTGGTGTTGAAACCGGGCGCTGAGGCTGCGGAGCAGGAGTTGCAAGATTGGGTCAAGGACCGTCTGGCTCAGTACTCCTATCCGCGCGAGGTGGCGTTTCTGGACGAGTTGCCGATGACGGTGACGGGGAAGGTGATCCGCAAGGAGTTGAAGGCGCGGGCTGCGGGGGAGGTAATTACATGATGCGAATTGCAGTTGCTGCGATACTGGTTCCATCGCTTGTCTACGCTCAGGGCGCTTGGGTAGACCAGTCGTACATTCAACAGTGTTTTTCCCAGTCGCAGCAGGGCGATAGCTTGTCATCATGTCTAGGCGCAGCTGCCAATACCTGCCAAACGATACCGGGAAATGAAACAACCATTGGCATTACCGAATGTATTCAAGCTGAAACCCAAGTTTGGGATTCATTTCTGAACGAACAGTATAAACTGCGTAGGGCGGAACTGGCTGAGCAAAGTCCCGAACTTTCGGACCAGTTGCGAGATGCTCAACGCGCATGGATCGGGTTTCGGGACGCTGAATGCGCTCTGGCCTACGGCATATGGTCTGGTGGAACGATACGCTCGATTGTAGCCGCAAATTGCTTGCTGACCGAAACCGCTGAACGCGCTGTGGAATTGCGCGACTTGGGGAAGATGGAATGAAACTAAAATCCAAAGCCATACCAACCTCCGAGGGGTTCAAGGCGAACCGAGCTGCACATCTGGATGCGCTGGCACGTATCTCTGAGGCCGCCGAAGCCGCCCGCATGGGCGGAGGTGAGAGATCCCGCGCGCGGCATGAATCTCGGGGCAAGATGCTGCCGCGTCGCCGGGTGGCAAACCTTCTTGATCCGGGCTCTCCGTTTCTTGAAATCGGCGCGACGGCGGCGCATGGGATGTACGGGGGCGCCGCACCTTGTGCCGGGGTCATCGCCGGGATTGGCCGGGTGCAGGGACGCGAGGTCATGGTGGTGTGCAACGATGCCACCGTGAAGGGCGGTACTTACTATCCGATGACGGTCAAGAAACACCTGCGCGCGCAGGAGATTGCTGAGGAAAACCATCTGCCCTGCATCTATCTGGTCGATAGCGGTGGTGCCAACCTGCCCAATCAGGATGAAGTGTTCCCCGACCGAGACCACTTTGGCCGCATCTTTTACAATCAGGCGCGGATGAGCGCGAAGGGGATCGCTCAGATCGCTGTTGTCATGGGATCCTGTACGGCGGGCGGGGCCTATGTGCCCGCGATGTCTGATGTGACGATCATCGTGAAAGAGCAGGGGACAATCTTTCTGGCCGGGCCACCTCTGGTCAAGGCGGCGACGGGAGAGGTCGTCAGCGCCGAGGATCTGGGCGGCGGTGATGTACACACGCGCCTGTCGGGTGTGGCGGATTATCTGGCCGAGGATGATGCGCATGCGTTGGCTCTGGCCCGGCGCGCCGTCGGGTCGTTGGGCGGTGCCGGGCTGAAGCCCGGCCTACGGTTCGAGGCATCCGAGGAGCCAGATTACGACCCAGAAGAGGTACTTGGCGTTGTCCCTGCTGATCTGAGAACCCCCTATGACATTCGGGAGGTGATTGCGCGTCTGGTCGATGGCTCTCGGTTTGATGAGTTCAAGCCGCGTTTTGGCGAGACGCTGGTGACCGGTTTCGCCCATGTCAAAGGCTGCCCGGTTGGGATCATCGCCAACAATGGCGTGCTGTTTTCCGAGGCCGCGCAGAAGGGCGCGCATTTTGTCGAGCTGTGTTCTCAGCGCAAAACACCGCTGGTATTCCTGCAGAACATCACCGGCTTCATGGTTGGCCGCAAATACGAAAACGAAGGCATCGCGCGGCATGGGGCCAAGATGGTTACGGCGGTGGCGACGACGAGCGTTCCCAAGATCACCATGCTGGTCGGCGGTTCTTTCGGAGCTGGAAACTACGGCATGGCAGGTCGCGCCTATCAGCCTCGTTTCCTGTGGACCTGGCCGAATTCGCGCATCTCGGTGATGGGGGGCGAGCAGGCTGCGGGCGTTCTTGCCACCGTCAAGCGCGACGGGATCGAACGGCAGGGCGGCACGTGGTCGGCTGAAGAGGAAGCCGAGTTCAAACGTCCGACGCTGGACATGTTCGAGGAACAATCCCACCCGCTTTATGCTTCGGCCCGGCTCTGGGATGACGGCATCATCGACCCACGCAAAAGCCGCGACGTGTTGGCCTTGTCGCTGAGTGCTGCACTGAACGCCCCGATTGAGGAGACACGTTTCGGCGTGTTCAGGATGTAAGATGAGCGTTTCATTGAATGACGTCATGGCCCGCTATCCGGGTGCTCAGACTTTCAAGTTTGGTGACAACGCATCGCTGAGTGCTGAGCTGCTGGCGTTGGTGCGATCAGGCCGAAAAACGGCAACCTGTGGTGCGTTACGTGACTACCCCGATGGCAGTGCTGACACCCCCGTTGTTGGGCGGCAGGATATTGCGCTGGAATGGGATGATCGCCCGGCTTTGGTGATCGAAACGGTCGAGGTCTCGACCTGCCGATATTGCGATGTGACCGAAGACTTCGCATTGGCCGAGGGTGAGAATGAAACGCTTGAGGGGTGGCGCGAGGATCATCGCCGGTATTTCGAACGAAATGGCGGGTTTGATCCCGAGATGGAATTGCTGTGCGAACGGTTCCGCCTTGTCGAAGATCTGGCGGCTGAGGGGTAAGCTATGTTCAACAAAATCCTGATTGCTAACCGAGGCGAGATTGCTTGTCGGGTGATGGAAACGGCTCAGAAGATGGGTGTGTCCTGCGTGGCTGTGTATTCGGATGCCGATGCCTCGGCCAAGCATGTGCAGATGGCGGATGAGGCCGTGCATATCGGCGGCGCGGCCCCAGCTGACAGTTATCTGAAGGGTGATGTGATCATTCAGGCGGCGCTGGATACAGGCGCGCAGGCGATCCACCCGGGCTATGGCTTTCTGTCCGAGAATCCAGATTTCGTGGATGCGGTTGAGGCGGCAGGCCTGACCTTCATCGGACCATCGGCGGACGCGATCCGCAAGATGGGCCTTAAGGACGCAGCAAAGGTTCTGATGGAGCAGGCGGGCGTTCCGGTTGTGCCCGGCTATCATGGCGACAATCAAGACCCCGAACACCTAGCAGGCGCGGCGGAAACCATTGGTTATCCTGTTCTGATCAAAGCTGTTGCAGGCGGTGGCGGCAAAGGGATGCGTCTAGTCGAGAAGCCCGAGGAGTTCTCGGCTGCTTTGGACAGCGCGCGCGGTGAGGCCAAGACGGCCTTCGGTAACGATGCCGTGCTGGTCGAGAAATTCGTCGCCAAACCACGTCATATCGAGGTGCAGGTATTCGGTGACGGCACCCAAGCGGTGCATCTGTTTGAACGCGACTGCTCGTTGCAGCGGCGGCACCAGAAGGTGATCGAAGAGGCTCCGGCCCCCGGCATGACCGCTGAAATGCGCGAAGCGATGGGGCAGGCGGGCGTGCGTGCGGCAGAGGCGATTGGATACAAGGGCGCAGGGACGGTTGAGTTCATCGTCGATGCTTCGGACGGGTTACGCCCGGATCGGTTTTGGTTCATGGAGATGAACACGCGCCTGCAAGTCGAACATCCGGTGACCGAGGCAATAACGGGTGTCGATCTGGTCGAATGGCAGTTGCAGGTAGCTGCGGGTGAAAGCCTGCCGAAACAGCAGGGTGATTTGTCGATCAACGGGCATTCCTTTGAGGCGCGGCTTTATGCCGAGGACGTTCCCAAGGGTTTTCTGCCCGCGACGGGTACGCTGACCCATCTGCACTTCCCGCCGGAGTGCCGCGCCGATAGCGGCGTGCGGGCTGGGGATACGATCAGCCCTTGGTACGATCCCATGATTGCCAAGGTCGTGGTGCATGGCCCGACGCGAGCGGTTGCTTTGGAAAGCCTGCACCGCGTCTTGCGCCAAACCGAAGTTGCCGGGACGGTAACCAACCTTGCGTTTCTTGGGGCTCTGACGCGGCACAGCGGGTTTGCGTCGGGCGACGTGGATACCGGGCTGATCGGGCGAGACCTTGACGATCTTGTGCAGGAAGCTGGCGCAAGCAACGCGTCAACCGTGGCTGCAGCGATGACGGCGCTGGGTCTGGCCGAGACGGTATCAGAAACGGGCTTTACCCTATGGGCGCCATTACATCGCGCTGCGCAATTGCTGCGGGATGGAGAGGTTGTTGATCTGGATGTCCAGGTCGAAGGTCCGGATCGGCAGGTTTGGGAGATCGAAGGCACGCAGCTAATCGCGCAACGCCGTGGCGCTGGCTGGACCATCGATGGGACACCTATGCCAAATGTTGTCATGGCCGGGTCTCAGGTCACAGTATTTGACGACTATGGGCAGGTGTTTGAGGTTGTTGATCCTCTGGACCGCGACGCAAGCGGGGGGGGCGACACCAATGTGATCGAGGCGCCGATGCCAGGTCTGGTCAAAGCCGTCTTTGCCTCGGCAGGGCTGGAGGTGAAGGAAGGCGACCGGCTGGCCATTCTGGAAGCGATGAAGATGGAGCATTCTCTGCTGGCCGCCCGCGATGGCGTGGTCGCAGAAGTGCTGGCCGAAGCGGGCGCACAGGTCGAGGCTGGGGCAGCGCTGGTTCGGTTGGCCGAGGATTGATCTGTTCGGCCCGTGGATTGCGTGGCACAGTCGGGCCATCCGTAATTGAAACGATAAGAAACCGGGAAGGGATGCGCTGATGAAAGAACGGGTCGAGATTTTCGAGGTCGGGCCACGCGACGGCCTGCAGAACGAGCAGCGCGAGATCCCGGTGGCAAAAAAAATCGCCTTGGTCGATTGCCTCAGCCGTTGCGGGTTCAACCGGATTGAGGTTGCAAGCTTTGTCTCACCCAAATGGGTGCCGCAAATGGCGGGCAGCGGTGAGGTTCTGGCCGGAATAACGCGGACTGAAGGCGTACGCTATGCGGCGCTGACGCCGAATTTGCGCGGGTATGAGGATGCCTTGGCGGCCAAGGCGGATGAGATCGCGGTGTTTGCGTCAGCGTCCGAGGGGTTCTCGAAAGCGAATATCAACGCGACCATCGCTGAATCCATCGAACGGTTCGTGCCGATCCTTGAGGCCGCGCGGCATATCGATTTGCCCGTGCGTGGTTATGTGTCCTGCGTGACTGATTGCCCCTATGACGGCCCGACCCCGCCTGAAAAAGTGGCTGAGGTGGCGGACGCATTGTTCGCGCATGGCTGCTACGAGATTTCGCTGGGCGATACGATTGGGCAGGGGACCCCGGACAAGATCGCGCATATGCTGTTGGCCGTGCGCGAACGGGTCCCGGTCACTCGGCTTGCTGGGCATTTCCATGACACCAACGGGCGGGCGATCGACAATATCGATGCTTCTTTGGCGCTGGGTGTACGGGTGTTTGATGCCGCCGTCGGCGGGCTTGGGGGTTGCCCCTATGCGCCAGGTGCAGCGGGTAATGTGGCAACCGAAGCGGTGGCCGCGCATCTGGAACGGTTGGGATATGAAACCGGATTGGACGCGTCTGTGCTGGAAGAAGCTGCAGACATGGCGCGGGCTATGCGAGCGGAATAGAAATGTACGAAACGATAACTTTAAAGACAGATGGTCGCGGCGTAGCCACGTTAACGCTGGATCGACCAGAGAAGCACAATGCGCTGTCGGCGCAGATGATTGCTGAACTGACACAAGCCGCCGGGCAACTGGCCAGTGATGAAGCTGTCCGGGTGGTGGTTCTGGCCGCGTCAGGCAAAAGCTTTTGCGCCGGGGGTGATCTGGGTTGGATGCAGGCGCAAATGGCCGCCGATCCCGATACGCGCTTCACCGAGGCGCGCAAGCTGGCCGAGATGCTGAATGCCCTGAATACGCTGCCCAAGCCTCTGATTGGCGCATTGCAGGGCAATGCGTTTGGTGGTGGAGTGGGAATGGCCTCGGTCTGTGATGTGGCGATCGGGGTGGATAGCCTGAAGATGGGCCTGACCGAAACGCGACTTGGCCTGATCCCGGCCACGATTGGCCCCTATGTTATTGCTCGTATGGGTGAGGCAAGGTCGCGGCGGGTCTTCATGTCCGCACGTCTCTTTGATGCAGCGGAGGCTGTCGAGCTGGGCTTGTTGGCGTGCGCGGTGCCCGCTGATGCCTTGGCAGAGGCGGTCGAGGCCGAAGTGCGTCCCTATCTATCCTGCGCGCCAGGCGCTGTTTCTTCGGCAAAGCAATTGATCCAATCGCTGGGACCACGCATTGACGATGCTGTGATCGACCACACCATTCGACAGCTGGTAACGCGTTGGGAAACCGACGAGGCGCAAGAGGGAATCAGGGCCTTTTTCGACAAACGAAAACCTGCATGGAATAGGTAGGTTTAGCCGCGTCGGGCCGTTTCAAGGTATTCTAAGCCATAGCCTGCTGGGCGATTGTAATAATGCCCATCTGCGCGTTTCTGTTCGGTTGACCCTCTGACCCCACAGAGATAGAGAATGTCCAGTCAACACGCCAATTGACGGCGCACCCTTTCGGGACATGCGCAGGAAAGGAGCTATACGTGGAAGACCTGTTGCGGGAGTACCTCCCGATCCTGGTGTTTCTGGCCGTCGCTGTAGGCCTTGGAATCGTCTTGATTCTCGCTGCTGTGGTGCTTGCCGTCCGCAATCCAGACCCTGAAAAAGTCAGTGCATATGAATGTGGCTTTAACGCATTCGACGATGCGCGGATGAAATTCGACGTCCGATTCTATCTGGTCGCGATTCTCTTCATCATCTTCGATCTGGAAATCGCCTTCCTGTTTCCTTGGGCCGTTGGCTTCAAAGACATCAGCGATGTTGGGTTTTGGTCCATGATGGTGTTTCTGGCGGTGCTGACCATCGGCTTTGCCTATGAATGGAAGAAAGGGGCCCTGGAATGGGAGTGATGACGGGCGCAAACACCGCGGGCGTCGACAAAGAAGTCGCCACCCAGGCCCTGAACGCCGAGCTGCAGGACAAAGGTTTCCTGCTGACCTCGACCGAAGACATCATCAACTGGGCCCGTACCGGTAGCTTGCACTGGATGACCTTTGGTCTGGCCTGCTGCGCGGTCGAGATGATGCATACCTCGATGCCGCGTTATGATGCGGAACGGTTTGGCATTGCCCCCCGAGCGTCCCCGCGTCAGTCGGATGTGATGATCGTGGCCGGAACCCTGACCAACAAGATGGCCCCAGCGCTGCGTAAAGTTTACGACCAGATGCCCGAGCCGCGCTATGTGATCTCGATGGGCTCCTGCGCCAATGGCGGTGGTTATTACCACTATTCCTATTCTGTCGTGCGCGGTTGCGACCGGGTTGTTCCGGTGGACATCTACGTGCCCGGCTGCCCTCCAACCGCTGAGGCGTTGCTGTATGGCCTGATGCAGTTGCAGCGCAAAATACGCCGTACCGGCACCATTGTACGCTGAGGGAGAGGGCAGATGAGCGAAACACTCAAAGAACTCGGCGCGCAGTTGGAGCTAAAACGAACCGATTGCGTTCTGTCCTGGGACGTGACGCATGGTGAGCTGAACGTCGATGTGGCCCCGTCGAATCTTGTGGAATTCATCGAATTCCTGAAGTCTGACCGCAGTTGCCAGTTCTCAACGCTGGTGGACATTACCGGTGTCGACTACCCCGAACGCGCCAAGCGGTTTGATGTGGTTTATCACTTTCTGTCGATGTACCAGAACCAGCGCATCCGCCTGCGGGTGTCGATCCGTGAAGAAGATATGGTGCCTTCAATTGTCGACGTTCACCCCTCGGCCAACTGGTTCGAGCGTGAGGTGTTCGACATGTTCGGCATCTTGTTCTCGGGTCATCCCGATTTGCGGCGCATCCTGACCGACTATGGGTTCCGCGGCTATCCGCTGCGCAAGGATTTTCCGACCACCGGTTATACCGAAGTTCGCTACGACGAGGCGCAAAAGCGCGTGGTCTATGAACCTGTGTCGCTGGTGCAGGAATACCGTCAGTTTGATTTCATGTCCCCGTGGGAAGGTGCGAACTACATTCTTCCGGGGGATGAAAAACAGGAGACTGAATAATGGGTGGCATCTGGTGGCTGATCCTGTCTGCACTGACCATCATTCCGATGGTGAAGATATTGCCGTTTTTCGGGATCAACAAATACTGGTGCCTGCTCTGTCTGGTTCCCTTTGGCACGATCGCGTTGCTGTGGTGGGTCGGGCTTAAACTGCAAGAGCTGGAGCGTCGCTGATGGGTCTGGGGGAGCTGATCGCGTTGGGGGCGCTGGGGGTTCTGCTGGCCGGGGCTGCTGCCAAAGCGGCTGAGGCGGAAAAGGTCCGGGTTCGGGCCGAAGCGAAGAAGAAACGAGGGCGTTGATGGACGGCTCAAGATACGATGACGGCAGCACGGACGCGCTGAGCGGGGAACAGAAGATCCGCAACTTCAACATCAACTTCGGCCCGCAACACCCTGCGGCGCACGGAGTTCTGCGTCTTGTGCTTGAGCTGGACGGTGAGATCGTCGAGCGTTGTGATCCGCATATCGGCCTGCTGCACCGTGGCACCGAAAAGCTGATGGAAAGCCGGACGTATCTGCAGAACCTGCCGTATTTCGACCGGCTGGATTACGTGGCGCCGATGAACCAGGAACATGCGTGGTGTCTGGCCATCGAAAAGCTGACCGGGGTTGAAGTGCCGCGTCGCGGTTCTCTGATCCGGGTCCTCTATTCCGAGATCGGCCGTATTCTTAACCACCTGTTGAACGTGACCACTCAGGCCATGGACGTCGGCGCGCTGACCCCACCGCTTTGGGGCTTTGAAGAGCGCGAAAAGCTGATGGTGTTCTACGAGCGTGCCTGCGGTGCCCGCCTGCACGCAGCTTATTTCCGCCCCGGTGGCGTTCATCAGGACCTGCCGCCGGAACTGCTGGACGATATCGAGGCGTGGAGCCACGAATTCCCCGCTGTTCTCGATGATATCGACGGTCTGCTGACCGAAAACCGCATCTTCAAACAGCGCAACGCCGATATCGGTGTGGTGACTGAGGATGACATTCAAAAATACGGCTTCTCGGGCGTTATGGTCCGTGGCTCGGGTCTGGCATGGGACCTGCGTCGCGCGCAGCCCTATGAATGCTATGACGAGTTCGAGTTCCAGATCCCCGTCGGCAAGAACGGTGACTGCTATGACCGTTATCTGGTGCGCATGGAAGAGATGCGCCAGTCGCTGCTGATCATCCGCCAGGCCATCGCCAAAATTCGCGACTGCCCAGGCGACGTTCTGGCACGCGGCAAGATCACCCCGCCGAAACGCTCAGACATGAAGACCTCGATGGAAAGCCTGATCCATCACTTCAAGCTTTATACCGAAGGCTTCCACGTCCCCGCGGGCGAAGTCTACGCCGCCGTCGAGGCCCCCAAGGGCGAATTCGGCGTCTATCTGGTCGCCGACGGCACCAACAAACCCTATCGCGCCAAACTCCGCGCGCCGGGGTTCCTGCATCTACAAGCCATGGACCACGTTGCCGGAGGCCACCAACTGGCCGACGTCGCCGCGATTATCGGCACCATGGACGTCGTATTTGGAGAGATTGACCGCTAATGCTCCGCCGTCTTCACGCCGAACAACCCGAAAGTTTCGCCTTCACCGCTGCTAACCAGCAATGGGCCGAAGCGCAAATAACCAAATATCCCGAGGGGCGTCAGGCCAGTGCGGTCATCCCGCTGCTGTGGCGCGCGCAGGAGCAGGAGGGCTGGTTGAGCCGTCCGGCGATCGAATCGGTCGCCGACATGCTTGGTATGGCCTATATCCGCGTGCTTGAGGTTGCTTCGTTCTACTTCATGTTCCAACTGCAGCCGGTTGGTTCGGTCGCGCATATTCAGGTGTGCGGCACGACATCCTGCATGATCTGCGGAGCAGAGGATCTGATTGCTGTCTGCAAGGAAAAGATCGCTGCAAAGCCGCATGAACTGTCCGATGACGGCAAGCTGAGCTGGGAAGAGGTTGAATGCCTTGGGTCCTGCACCAACGCGCCGATGGCTCAGATCGGCAAGGATTACTACGAAGACCTGACGACCGAGAGCTTTGGCAAGATTCTTGATGATCTGGTGTCGGGCAAAGTCCCGACTCCGGGTCCGCAGAATGGTCGGTATGCGGCGGAACCTCTGAAAGGGCTGACCAGCCTGACGGAGTATGACAGTGGCCGGACGCAATACAACGCCAGTGTTCAGCTTGCGAGCGAACTGGGCGATACCGTCAAGCGTATTGACGGAACCGAGGTTCCAATCCTGACCCCGTGGCTGGGCAAGGATGGCAAAGCTGCTGCAACCAAAGCTGCTCCGAAACCGCCAAAAGCGCCAGCCTCGGCGAAACCTGCAGTGAAACAGGCAGCTGAGGCGAAAGCGGCGAAAGAGGAACAGCCCGAAACGCTGTCTGTTGCACGGGATGGCAAGCCTGATGATCTGAAAATGCTGAAGGGCGTAGGTCCAAAGCTGGAAGAGACTCTGAACGAGCTGGGCTTTTTCCACTTCGACCAGATTGCTGCATGGACATCAGAGCATGTGGCCTGGGTCGACACGCGCCTGAAATTCAAAGGCCGGATCGAACGGGACGGATGGATCGAACAGGCTGCAAAACTGGCAGCTGGTGAAGAAACCGAATTCGCTAAACGTGCCAAGGAAGATGGCACTTACGAGGACTAAGCAGGTGCCCGTGCGGGGCACCAGGACGAGATGGATAAAGACAGGGAACACGCCATAGCCCGCAAGGGTCGTCACATAGGCATCGTCATCGCCGTTACGATGGTGCTTTGGCTTGGCATGACCTTGTTCATAGGCCCCGCAATGGGTTTGCCGGGGCGCTATGCGCTGCTGTTTGATTTCGCTGCTCTTGCGGGATTCATCTATGCAGGTGTGAACATATTTCAACTCTGGCGCATGCGTCAGGACAGCTGAAGGTAAGACATGATGCTGAAGGATCAGGACCGGATCTTTACCAACATCTACGGGATGCATGAGCGCACGCTGAAAGGCGCGCAAGCCCGCGGGCATTGGGACGGCACAGCTGGCCTGATCAAAAATGGCCGTGACTGGATCATCCAGACAATGAAGGATTCGGGGCTGCGCGGTCGCGGCGGGGCGGGCTTCCCTACCGGCTTGAAATGGTCGTTCATGCCCAAAGAAAGCGACGGACGTCCGGCCTATCTGGTTGTGAACGCAGATGAATCCGAGCCGGGCACCTGCAAAGACCGCGAGATTATGCGTCATGATCCGCACACGCTGATCGAGGGGTGCCTGATCGCGTCTTTCGCAATGAACGCGCATACTTGCTACATCTACCTGCGCGGCGAATACATCCGCGAGCGTGAGGCTCTGCAGGCCGCGATTGACGAAGCCTATGACGCGGGTCTGCTTGGGAAGAATGCCGCTGGTTCCGGCTGGGATTTCGACTTGTTCCTGCATCACGGGGCGGGTGCGTATATCTGCGGCGAGGAAACAGCTCTGATTGAAAGCCTTGAGGGCAAGAAGGGCATGCCGCGGATGAAGCCTCCGTTCCCGGCAGGCGCGGGCCTTTATGGCTGCCCGACCACGGTGAACAATGTGGAATCGATTGCCGTTGTGCCGACCATCCTGCGCCGGGGCGCCGACTGGTTCGCAGGCTTTGGCCGTCAGAACAACGCGGGCACAAAGCTGTTTGCGATCTCGGGCCATGTGAACAACCCCTGTGTCGTCGAAGAAGCGATGTCGATTTCCTTCGAAGAACTGATTGAAACCCATTGCGGCGGTATTCGCGGCGGCTGGGACAATCTGCTGGCGGTGATCCCCGGTGGCTCGTCGGTGCCGTGCGTGCGCGGCGAAAACATGCGCGATGCGATCATGGATTTCGATTATCTGCGCGGAGAGTTGGGTTCGGGTCTGGGTACAGCCGCTGTGATTGTGATGGACAAGTCCACGGATATCATCAAAGCGATCTGGCGGTTGTCGAAGTTCTACAAGCACGAAAGCTGTGGTCAGTGCACGCCTTGCCGTGAAGGCACTGGCTGGATGATGCGTGTGATGGATCGTCTTGTACGTGGCGAAGCCGAGCTGGAGGAGATCGATATGCTCTTCGACGTCACCAAACAGGTCGAGGGCCACACAATCTGCGCGCTTGGCGATGCCGCCGCTTGGCCAATCCAAGGCCTTATCCGTAATTTCCGGGAAGAGATCGAAGACCGCATCAAGGCTCAGAAATCGGGCCGTATGGGTGCGATGGCAGCGGAGTAAACCTGATGGAAGCCTACGCCGAATATTCCCACGCAATTGCGTCATTGGTGATTTTCACCCTGATCGTTTTGTTCATGTCGCCGTTTTCGGCGCTCGCAAAAGCCGGCAAGGGGCTGGCACCAGGGGCGACCCCGGATCAGGACTATTCTGACAAGGCTTATCGTTTGAACCGCGCGTATCTGAACGGTACTGAAACGCTGCCTGCGTTTTTGACCGTTACAGTTGCGGCAATTCTGCTGGGTGTCAGCCCGTTCTGGGTGAACCTGCTGGCCTCGGTCGCGCTGTTAGCGCGGGTGGTCATGCTGGTGATCCATCTGCGCGGGATCGGCAAACCGCATAGCGGGGTTCGCTCTGTGTCTTATGTAGTTGGGTGGGCCTGCATGGCCGTTCTCGGCCTTATGGCATTGGTGGCTGCATTTTGATCCAGCCCGACGGATATCACTTGGCCGAATTGAATGTTGGTCGTTTGTTGGCGCCTACCGACGATCCACGCGTGGCCGAATTCATGGCCAACCTTGACCGCGTTAACGGACTCGGCAAGCGGATGCCGGGCTTTGTCTGGATGATGGAAGGTTCAGGTGAACCAGGAACCGGAAATACCGAAAACAGCATCGGAAGCGATCCGCAGTTTGTCGCAAATCTAACGGTCTGGGAAGATGTCGCCAGCCTTGAGAAGTTTGTTTGGGGTACCATCCACAAGCAGTTCTACGAACGTCGGCAAGAATGGTTCGAAATACTCGGCGAGCAACATTTTGTCATGTGGTGGGTGCCCAATGGTCACCAGCCTAGTTTGGAAGAAGCGCTGGAACGACTAGAGACGTTGCGCACAAAAGGTGCGAGCGAAAGTGCCTTTGGATGGGCAGAATTGAAACAGGCCAGCATGTGGCGCGACCACCGTTGCGTTCAGGTCGCGGCAGAGTAAGGGGATGGTGATGGACACGATATCCCAGACGCACCGGCAGATACCGCATGCGCCAGCCACGATGCAGGAGTGGTCATGATGGCGAAACGAGGAATTTTGGTGATGTCGGTTTTGGTGGGGGCACTGCTCTCCGCCTGCGGAGAGGCGCCATCACAGGCGACGCGGGTTGCGTTTGACGGCATTTATTTCAGGGCCAGCGCGAAACACGTGGACAAGAGAACCACACCTTCCGAGTTTACCGTGACAGTAAACGGCGTTTCGCAATCGTTCGACGGTGCGCGTGAAGCTGGCCGCTACGAAGCCACCAAGTTCTGCGTTCAGAATTTTGGCTCTTCCAGGATTGCCTGGAAGGTTGGACCGGATACGGAACCGCAAAACCTGCGTATTGAGAACGATAAACTGACCTTTGCCGGACGCTGCCAACGACCATGAGCAACCGTATCGCATATCACGGCAGGACCGGTGGCTTGTTATTGCATAGCAAGCGCGTCGACCATCGTCTTGGGAATCCCAAGACGAAAGGAAATGTTATGTCTTTGATACGACTGGTCGCCGCGATTTGCGTAATATCTTTCCCGGTTCTGGCTGAGGCGAAGCCACCCTTGCGCGAAGTCAAAGAGATCGACAACGAACTCTATTACATCGCGATCGCAAACGAGATTTCGGAGTATTGTCCGTCAATAAGCGGGCGTCGGCTCAAGGCGATTGGTGTCATGTGGGATTTGCGCTCGAAAGCGAACAAACTTGGATATTCGGACAAGGAAATCCGGGCTTATGTGGATTCGGATTCTGAAAAAGATCGTATGCGCGCCAAGGGCGAGAGCTATCTGGCGCAGAACGGCGTATCTTACGAAAATCCCAAAACCTTCTGCGCGTTGGGCAAGAAGGAAATTGAAAGAAACAGCGCCATCGGCGTGTATTTGAGGGCGAACTAGACCATGTCTGACCTCCGCAAAGTCAATATCGACGGACAGGAAATCGAAGTCGATGGCGCGATGACACTGATCCAAGCCTGTGAGCAGGCCGGGGTCGAGGTGCCGCGCTTTTGCTATCACGAGCGTCTGTCGATTGCCGGGAACTGCCGGATGTGTCTGGTCGAGGTCGTTGGCGGCCCGCCGAAACCTGCGGCCTCCTGCGCGATGCAGGTACGCGACTTGCGTCCGGGTCCGGAAGGGCAGGCACCTGTGGTCAAGACAAACTCACCCATGGTCAAGAAGGCCCGCGAAGGGGTGATGGAGTTTCTGCTGATCAACCACCCGTTGGATTGCCCGATCTGCGATCAGGGCGGTGAGTGTGACCTGCAGGATCAGGCGATGGCCTATGGTCTGTCAGGCACACGCTTCAAAGAAGCCAAGCGTGCCGTGGATGATCTGGACCTTGGCCCGCTGGTTGGCACCGCAATGACGCGCTGCATCAGCTGTACCCGCTGCGTGCGTTTCACAACCGAGGTTGCTGGGATTACCCAAATGGGCCAGACCGGGCGAGGGGAAGATGCCGAGATCACGTCGTATCTAAACCAGACTCTCGACTCGAACCTGCAGGGCAACATCATCGATCTGTGCCCTGTCGGGGCGCTGACTTCGAAGCCGTATGCCTTCACCGCCCGCCCTTGGGAACTGACCAAGACCGAAAGCATCGATGTCATGGATGCCATGGGCTCGAACATCCGCGTGGATACCAAAGGCCGTGAAGTGATGCGCTTCTTGCCGCGCAATCATGATGGTGTGAACGAGGAATGGATCAGCGACAAGACCCGCTTTGTCTGGGATGGTCTGCGCCGTCAGCGCCTGGATCGGCCTTACGTGCGGGAAAACGGCAAACTACGCCCGGCGTCGTGGCCAGAGGCACTGAACAAAGCCGCCGAGGCGCTGAAAGGGGCTGATAAACCTGCAGGCATCGTGGGCGATCTGGCCCCGGTCGAGGCCGCATTCGCGCTGAAACAGATGATCGAAGGGCAGGGCGGTGTTGTCGAATGTCGCACCGATGGTGCCAAGCTGCCGGCGGGTAACCGTGGGGCATATGCCGGTACAGCCGCGATTGAAGATATCGACAGCGCCGAGCGTATCCTTCTGGTTGGCACCAATCCACGTGATGAAGCGCCGGTTCTGAACGCCCGCATCCGCAAGGCATGGGCACACGGTGCCGAGGTGGCCTTGGTCGGGCCCGCCATCGATCTGACCTACGAGTATCACCATGTAGGCGACGACCGTGCTGCGCTGCAAACCGTCGTTGATATGGGTGGCAATGATGAGATCAAGAGCAAGCGCTCTCTGGTCATCGTCGGGCAAGGCGCGCTGCAAGAGGCTGATGGCTCTGCCGTTCTGGCCGCCGCACAAACCATTGCAAGCAATACCGAAAGTGGGCTTATCGTTCTGCACACCGCAGCATCGCGCGTGGGTGCCATGGATGTGGATGCGACCAGCGAAGGCGGCATGGATGCGGTAAGCGCGGCCGATGTGATCTATAATCTCGGCGCCGATGAGGTCGAGATCGGCGAGGGCGCATTTGTGATCTATCAGGGCAGTCACGGCGATCGTGGAGCGCACCGCGCCGATGTGATACTGCCGGGTGCGGCTTACACAGAAGAAAACGGCCTGTTCGTCAACACGGAAGGTCGACCTCAACTCGCGATGCGTGCAGGATTCGCCCCGGGTGAGGCCAAGGAGAACTGGGCCATCCTGCGTGCCCTTTCTGCCGAGCTTGGTGCAACACTGCCCTACGACTCTCTGGCGCAACTGCGCACTGTTCTGATCGAAGCGGTTCCGCATCTGGCGCGTATCGATGAAGTGATCGAGAATGACGTTCGGGCTCTGGACGCAGGCCCGTTGGGCAAGGCGACATTCCGCGATGCCGTCAAAGATTTCTATCTAACCAACCCGATAGCACGCGCCTCGCAACTGATGGCCGAGCTATCGGCACAAGCGCAGGCCCGCAAGACTGAGAAGATTGCGGCGGAATGAACCAGACACGTTTCATATCGCAGACAAACGCGGTGCCCGGGTGGCAGTTAGCCGCGCCGGAATTGCGTGTGAAATTGAAGATTAAGGGTGGCGTAAAGACGGCAGATGCTGTTTACACCAACGCGCCGACCCAGCCGCAGATTGCGCAGGCAACTGGCCTTTGCATCGCACGCGGAAAACGGAATACCCACGGTGTGAGGACCAATGGCTGAATTCTTTAACACCCCAGGCGGAATAGCCATCATTATTCTGGCGCAAGTGCTTGCAGTTGTGGCCTTTGTGATGATCTCGCTGTTGTTCCTCGTTTACGGCGACCGCAAGATTTGGGCAGCGGTCCAGATGCGCCGCGGCCCCAATGTGGTCGGCGTCTACGGCCTGCTGCAATCGGTGGCGGACGCACTAAAATATGTGGTGAAAGAGGTCGTCATTCCCGCGGGCGCTGACCGCACGGTGTTTATCCTCGCACCATTGACCAGTTTTGTTCTGGCGATGATCGCTTGGGCAGTGATCCCGTTCAACGATGGCTGGGTTCTGTCGGATATCAACGTCGCCATCCTCTATGTCTTTGCCGTGTCTTCATTGGAAGTTTATGGCGTGATCATGGGCGGTTGGGCGTCGAACTCAAAGTACCCATTCCTGGGATCGCTGCGCTCAGCCGCGCAGATGATTTCCTACGAAGTGTCGATCGGCCTGATCATCATTGGCATCATCATCTCGACCGGATCGATGAACTTCGGTGATATCGTTCGCGCGCAGGATGGCTCGTTTGGCTTCTTCAGCTGGTACTGGTTGCCGCATTTCCCGATGGTGTTCCTGTTCTTCATCTCGGCGCTGGCCGAGACCAACCGGCCACCCTTCGACCTTCCCGAAGCGGAATCCGAGTTGGTTGCCGGCTACCAGGTCGAGTACTCAGCCACGCCTTTCCTGCTTTTCATGGCGGGTGAGTACATCGCTATCTTCCTGATGTGCGCCCTGACCACGCTGCTGTTCTTCGGCGGCTGGCTGTCGCCGATCCCGGGCTTGCCCGATGGCGTGTTGTGGATGGTTGCCAAGATGGCGTTCTTCTTCTTCATCTTCGCGATGGTCAAGGCCATTACCCCCCGCTACCGCTATGACCAGCTGATGCGGCTGGGCTGGAAAGTATTCCTGCCGTTCTCACTGGCTTGGGTGGTCTTCGTGGCCTTCGCAGCGAAATTCGACTGGTTCTGGGGTGCGTTCGCCCGTTGGAGCGTAGGAGGCTGATCATGACTCAAATCGACTACACCCGCGCTGCCAAATACTTCCTTTTGCAGGACTTCTGGGTCGGCATGAAGCTGGGGCTGAAGTATTTCTTCGCCCCCAAAGCCACCGTGAACTATCCGCACGAAAAAGGACCTCTGTCGCCGCGTTTCCGGGGTGAACACGCCCTGCGCCGCTATCCGAATGGCGAGGAACGCTGCATCGCCTGCAAACTGTGCGAGGCGATATGCCCGGCGCAGGCCATCACAATCGACGCCGAACCACGCGAAGACGGTAGCCGCCGCACAACGCGGTATGACATCGACATGACTAAGTGCATCTATTGCGGTTTCTGCCAGGAGGCCTGCCCGGTCGATGCTATCGTCGAAGGCCCGAATTTTGAATTCGCCACGGAAACCCGGGAAGAGCTGTTCTACGACAAGGAAAAACTGCTGAATAACGGAGAACGCTGGGAAGCCGAGATCGCCCGCAATCTGGAAATGGATGCGCCGTACCGATGAGTGACAGCCCGACAAATCCGTTTGAGCTGATGATGAAGCAGGCTCAGGACATGGCCAAGGCGATGAACCCGGCGATGGAGAATTTTTCGCCCAAAGGGTTCGAGGCGCTGTGGCCGACCATGCCGAAAGAGGTCATGGAGATGATGTTCGGCAACACAGTCAACAAGGACGGGCTGGACGCCAAGACCCGGCTTTTGCTGACTCTTGCCGGGTTGACCTGTCAGGGCGCGCAAGCGGACTCGGCAGTGCGTCAGACTGTGCGCCACGCGTTGGAGGCTGGTGCCAAGAAACAAGAGATCGTGGAAACGATCGGCCAGATGTCGGTCTTTGCCGGCATCCCGGCCATGACCCGTGCGCTGGATCTAGCGCAAGAGGTCATGGGCGACAACGAGGATGAGGATCAATGACCGTCTTTGCCTTCTATCTGTTTGCCATCAGCGCCATCACCGGTGGGCTGTTCACGGTGATCAGCCGCCAGCCGGTGCACTCGGTCCTATGGCTGATCTTGTCCTTCCTGTCTTCGGCGGGACTGTTCGTGCTGCTGGGGGCCGAGTTTGTGGCGATGCTGCTGATCATCGTTTATGTCGGCGCGGTCGCGGTTCTGTTCTTGTTCGTGGTGATGATGCTCGACGTGGACTTTGCCGAGCTCAAGGCCGAGATGGCACGCTATATGCCGCTCGCCCTGCTGATCGGTCTGGTCATTCTGATGCAGTTCGTCATGGCCTTTGGGGCTTGGGACAGCGCTCAGGGCGCGGCGGCCAATCTGGCGCAGCCGGTCCCGGTCGACCGCCACAACACCGATGCGCTGGGTGTCATCCTCTATGATCAATACTTCCTTCTGTTCCAATTGGCGGGGCTGATCCTGCTGGTGGCCATGATCGGCGCAATCGTGTTGACGCTGCGCCACCGTCAGGACATCAAACGTCAGGACATCATCGGCCAGATGATGCGCGACCCGGCCAAAGCGATGGAGTTGAAGGACGTGAAACCGGGGCAGGGGCTATAAGACGATGATCGGACTTGAACACTATCTTACGGTCGCGGCGACGCTGTTTGTCATCGGCATCTTCGGTCTCTTCCTGAACCGCAAGAACGTCATCATCCTACTGATGAGCATCGAACTGATGCTGCTGGCGGTGAATATCAACCTTGTGGCATTTTCCAGTTTCCTCGGCGATCTGGTCGGGCAGGTGTTTACGCTGTTCGTTCTGACCGTGGCGGCGGCCGAGGCGGCGATCGGGCTGGCCATTCTGGTCTGCTTCTTCCGCAACCGCGGCACCATCGCGGTTGAAGACGTCAATATGATGAAGGGGTAAGAGAACATGGAAACCACCATCCTCTTTGCCCCGCTGGTGGGCGCGCTGCTCTGCGGGTTTGGCTGGCGCTTTATCGGCGAGAAAGCCGCCATGTGGACCGCAACAGGCCTGCTGTTTCTGGCCTGTCTGCTGTCTTGGATCGTGTTCTTCGCGTTCGACGGGGTTACGCAACAAATCGAGATCATGCGCTGGATCGAGAGCGGATCTTTGTCGACAAGCTGGGCTATTCGTCTGGACCGTCTGACGGCGATCATGCTGATCGTGGTGACGACCGTCTCGGCGCTCGTGCACCTCTATTCCTTCGGCTACATGGACCACGATCCGCAATGGCGCGAGGGCGAGAGCTATAAGCCGCGTTTCTTTGCCTATCTGTCCTTCTTCACCTTCGCCATGCTGATGTTGGTGACCGCAGATAATCTGGTTCAGATGTTCTTTGGCTGGGAAGGCGTGGGCGTTGCCTCGTATCTTCTGATCGGCTTCTACTATCGTAAGCCGTCGGCCAATGCCGCGGCGATGAAAGCGTTCATCGTCAACCGAGTGGGCGACTTTGGCTTTGCACTGGGGATTTTCGCGCTGTTCTTCCTGACGGACAGCATCAACTTTTCCGACATCTTCGCGTCGGCGCCCGCGCTGGCAGAAGAAAAGCTGCACTTCCTGTGGGGGGAGTGGACCGCGATTGAAGTGATCTGCGTCCTGCTGTTTATCGGCGCGATGGGTAAATCAGCGCAGTTGATCCTTCACACCTGGTTGCCCGACGCGATGGAAGGCCCAACGCCTGTATCGGCACTGATCCACGCGGCGACGATGGTGACCGCGGGTGTGTTCCTGGTCTGCCGCATGTCGCCGCTGATGGAGTTTGCACCGGGTGCGACCGGGTTCATCACTTTCCTTGGCGCATCGACCGCGTTCTTCGCCGCGACTGTGGGTCTGGTTCAGACCGACATCAAACGCGTCATCGCCTATTCGACCTGTTCTCAGCTGGGCTATATGTTCGTCGCGGCTGGTGTGGGCATGTACTCGGCGGCGATGTTCCACCTGCTGACACACGCGTTCTTCAAGGCGCTGCTATTCCTTGGTGCAGGCTCGGTCATCCATGCAATGCATCACGAGCAGGAAATGACCGAGTATGGTGGCCTGCGGAAGAAGATACCTTATACGTTCTGGGCGATGTTGATCGGCACTCTGGCGATTACTGGCGTGGGTATTCCGCTGACCACTTTCGGCTTCGCCGGTTTCCTTTCCAAAGATGCCATCATCGAAAGCGCGTATGCCGGTGGCACTGGATATGCCTTCTGGATGCTGGTCATCGCTGCGATGTTCACATCGTTCTACAGCTGGCGCCTGATCTTCCTGACCTTCTATGGTGAGGAGCGTGGCGACAAGCATACCCATGAACATGCGCATGAAAGCCCAATGACCATGTTGGTACCGCTGGGCGTGCTGTCACTGGGTGCAGTGTTTGCCGGGATGATCTGGTACGGTAATTTCTTTGGCCATGCGGACAAGGTGGGCAAGTTCTACGGAATTCCAGTGGCCGAGGCATCAGAGCATGCAGAGGCGGGCGATCACGGCAAAGCGGATTCGAATGCCGACGACAGCCACGCCGATGACAGCCATACCGATACCGCCCGTACGGATGACGGGCATGGTGAGAAGGACGCGCATGGCGGCGATCACCACTATGTCTTTGCCGGAGAACCGGGTGAAGGTGCGCTTTATATGGCACCCGACAACCATGTGCTGGACGATGCGCACGCAGCCCCGAAATGGGTTAAGGTCTCACCCTTTGTAGCGATGTTGCTTGGGTTCATCGTGGCTTACTGGTTCTACATCGCGAACACCTCGCTGCCTGCACGTTTGGCCGCGAACCAGCGTCCGCTCTACCTGTTCCTGTTGAACAAATGGTACTTTGACGAGATCTACGACGCGATCTTCGTCAAGCCCACCGTGACGCTTGGCCGGTTCCTGTGGAAGCGCGGCGACGGCAACACGATTGACGGCTTCCTGAACGGGGTTGCGATGGGCGTTGTGCCCTTCTTCACCCGCCTCGCCGGGAAAGCTCAGACCGGTTACATCTTTACTTACGCCTTCTGGATGGTCTTGGGCATCGCCGCCCTTGTAACCTGGATGTCTATCGGCGGAGGCGCTCACTAATGGACAATATCCTATCTATTGTCACCTTCATCCCCGCCATCGCTGCAGGCATTCTGGCCCTGTTCCTGCATGGTGAGGACGTAGCCGCGCAACGCAACGCCAAATGGGTTGCCTTGGTGGCGACGACTGTGACCTTTTTGGTCTCGATCGGCATCTATACCGGCTTTGACCCGTCCAACACCGGCTTCCAGATGGTGGAAGAGGGCGAGTGGCTGCTGGGCCTGAAATACAAGATGGGTGTGGATGGGATCAGCGTTCTGTTCGTCCTGCTGACCACCTTCATCATGCCGCTGACCATTTTGGCCAGTTGGAACGTCACGGATCGTGTCAAAGAGTACATGATCGCCTTCCTGCTGCTGGAAACGCTGATGCTTGGCGTGTTCATGGCGCTGGATTTAGTGCTGTTTTACCTGTTCTTCGAGGCGGGCCTGATCCCGATGTTCCTGATCATCGGTATTTGGGGCGGCAAAGACCGGATTTATGCCAGCTTCAAGTTCTTCCTCTACACCTTCCTTGGCTCGGTGCTGATGCTGGTGGCGATGGTTGCGATGTACGCGGATGCGGGCACCACGGATATCGAGGCGCTGATGAGCCATCAGTTCTCGTCGGAAGGGTTCAGCGTGCTGGGATTCTATATCGTCGGCGGCATGCAGACGCTGATGTTCCTAGCCTTCTTCGCGTCGTTTGCGGTGAAGATGCCGATGTGGCCGGTGCATACCTGGCTGCCGGATGCGCACGTTCAGGCTCCGACTGCAGGCTCGGTCGTTCTTGCTGCGATCCTGCTGAAGATGGGCGGCTATGGCTTCCTGCGGTTCAGCCTGCCGATGTTCCCGGTGGGTTCGGCTGTGATGACGGACGTAGTGCTGTGGATGTCGGCGATTGCGGTTGTCTACACCTCGCTGGTGGCGCTGGTGCAGGAAGATATGAAAAAGCTGATCGCCTATTCCTCGGTCGCACATATGGGCTTTGTGACCATGGGCATCTTTGCGGCCAATCAGCAGGGCATTGACGGCGCGATCTTCCAGATGCTCAGCCACGGGTTCATCTCGGCCGCGCTCTTCCTATGCGTCGGTGTGATCTATGACCGAATGCACACCCGCGATATTGAGGCGTATGGCGGTTTGGTAATCCGGATGCCCGCCTATGCGCTGGTCTTCATGTTGTTCACCATGGCAAATGTTGGCTTGCCGGGTACGTCCGGATTCATAGGAGAATTCCTGACCCTGATGGGCGCCTTCCAGGTCAACACATGGGTAACAGCTGTGGCCGCGACTGGTGTGATCTTCTCGGCCGGCTATGCGCTTTGGCTGTACCGCCGTGTGGTATTCGGCGACCTGATCAAGGAAAGCCTAAAGGCCATCACCGACATGAGCTCGCGCGAGCGGCTGATCTTTGCGCCACTGATCGTGATGACCATTCTGCTGGGGGTTTATCCTTCGCTGGTGACCGATGTGATCGGCAACTCGACGGCTGCGTTGATTTCGAACTATGACACGGCTCTGGCCGCGGCTGAGACCGCGACCCAGTCAGCTGCATCGCATTAAGGAGGCTTTGGAGACATGATCCAGGCTGATCTGACAATTATCCTGCCGGAAATCGTTTTGGCGATCTATGCGATGGCGGCGCTGATCGGGGCTGTCTACACAACAAAAGATGGGCTGGCACCGGTGTTGGTCTGGTCAACAGCGGGGCTTATGGCGTTGCTGGCGATCTGGATCGCAACCAATGGCGATGGCACGAATATTGCTTTCAACGGCATGTTCGTGGATGACGGATTTGCCCGGTTTGCCAAAGTTGCAATCCTTCTCTCTGCAGCAGCTGTCCTGCTGATGAGTCAGGATTACATGGCACGCCGTGGTCTGTTGCGTTTTGAATATCCGCTTCTGGTGGCTCTGGCCGCTGTTGGCATGATGATGATGGTCAGCGCGGGCGATCTGATGTCACTTTATATGGGCCTCGAGTTGCAATCGCTGTCGCTCTACGTCGTGGCTGCGCTGCGTCGGGACAGTGCCAAATCGACCGAGGCGGGACTGAAGTATTTTGTGCTGGGCGCGCTCAGTTCCGGCCTGCTGCTTTACGGCGCGTCGCTGGTTTATGGCTTTACCGGAACGACTTTGTTCTCGGGCATCATCCAGACCGTGCATCACGACGACATATCGCTCGGCCTACTGTTTGGCCTTGTTTTGCTGATATCGGGCCTTGCATTCAAAGTCTCTGCCGTGCCGTTCCACATGTGGACACCGGATGTGTATGAAGGCTCACCGACACCCATTACCGCGTTCTTCGCCACTGCCCCGAAAGTGGCCGCGATGGCCCTGTTCGCGCGTGTTTTGCACGATGCCTTTGGCGGGGTTGTCAAAGACTGGCAGCAGGTGATCGTTCTGTTGTCAGTTCTGTCGATGCTGCTGGGTGCGGTCGCGGCGATTGGGCAGCGTGACATCAAGCGCCTGATGGCGTTCTCTTCGATTGCACATATGGGCTATGCCCTGATTGGTCTGGCCGCTGGTACCGAGATGGGCGTCAAGGCCATGCTGATGTATCTGGCAATCTATGTGACGATGAACATCGGCACATTCGCCTTCATCTTGATGATGGAGCGTGATGGCAAGCCAGTGACGGATATCGATGCTCTGAGTCAGTATTCAAAACGTGACCCCGGGAAAGCTCTGGCTGTTCTGATCCTGATGTTCAGCCTTGCGGGCGTGCCCCCGATGCTGGGCTTTTTCGCCAAGTTTGGCGTCTGGCAAGCTGGTGTAGAGGCCGGGTTGACCGGTCTGGTTATTGCCTCGGCAATCGCTTCGGTCATCGGTGCGTTCTATTACTTGCGGATCGTGTTCTACATGTATTTCGGGGCTGAGAACGAGGACCCGATCGAAACGCTATCGTCACCAGTTCTGTGGGGCGCTCTGATGGGGTCTGCCGCGCTGATGCTGATCGGTGTGTTTTATCAGTTCGGAATCGAAGGCGCTGCAGCTGCAGCGGCGACAACGCTTGTCAACTGATCTTGGTTCCGTAAACAGAAAGGGGCTCGGTCACTGTACCGGGCCTTTTTGACATGAGTGATTGGCCGCAAGGATACGGGCTGCATGTACTGCAAGAGGTGGACAGCACCCTAAACGAAGCCGCGCGACTCGCGCCGACCGCCTCGGGACCCGCCTGGATTTTGGCGCATCGCCAGACCGCAGCGCGTGGTCGGCGTGGTCGTGCCTGGACCAACCCCAAGGGCAATCTGGCCGCGACCTTGCTGATGCGACCACCCGGAGATCCGGAACAGGCCGCGCTTCGCAGTTTCGTCGCGGCCCTCGCACTTTACGATGCCTGCGTCGCGGTGACCGGTCGAGCGGCGGGTCTGTCACTGAAGTGGCCCAACGATGTGTTGCTCAACGGTGGCAAGCTGGCTGGTATCTTGCTGGAAAGCACTGGGCAGGGACGAGGTATTTCGCATCTGGCAATCGGCATTGGCGTCAATCTGTCCGAGGCTCCCAGCGCTGACAGCGTCGAACCCGGCGCCGTGCGGCCGGTGTCGTTGCTTTCGGAAACCGGTTCCCATGTCACGCCTGAGGATTTTCTGGCAGAGCTGGCTTCGGCCTATGCCCACTATGAAACCCAGTTCATGACGTATGGTTTCGATCCGATCCGCACCGCGTGGCTTTCTCGCGCAGCACGGCTGGGTGAGGTTATTACCGCGCGTACCGCAGCGTCCGAGACGGTAGGAACCTTCGAAACGGTAGACGCGGGTGGCAGCCTTGTCCTAAACACCGCCAAGGGCCGTGTCAGCATTCCTGCCGCGGACGTCTATTTCTAAAGGGGGCACAAATGCTTCTGGCGATTGATTGCGGCAATACCAACACCGTTTTCTCGATCTGGGATGGCGAGAAATTTCTGTGCACCCTGCGCACCTCCACCCACCACGCGCGAACTGCGGATGCGTATTTCACGTGGTATTCGACATTGGTAAAGCACTACGGAATTGAGGTGGACATTACAGATGTAATCATCTCATCGACGGTGCCACGTGTTGTTTTTAACCTGCGGGTCTTTGCAGACCGTTTCTTCGGATGTCGCCCTCTGGTCGTTGGTAAACCCGACTGCCTGCTGCCCGCCAACCCTCGTGTCGACGAAGGCACGCAAGTCGGACCGGACCGTCTGGTTAACACAGCAGGGGCCTTTGACCGCTTTGGCGGTGATCTGGTCGTGGTGGATTTCGGTACGGCAACGACATTTGATGTCGTCGCTCACGACGGTGCATATGTCGGCGGAGTTATCGCGCCTGGCGTCAATCTTAGCCTTGAGGCGCTGCACCTCGCAGCCGCCGCGCTGCCACATGTAGACATATCGAAGCCACAAAAGGTGATCGGGACCCACACGGTAGAGTGCATTCAATCCGGTGTCTTCTGGGGCTATGTCGGCCTGGTGCGCGAGATCTGCGAGCGTATTAAAGCCGAGGCCGGGGTGCCTATGAAAGTAATCTCGACCGGGGGTCTTGCGCCCCTGTTTCAGCAAGCCGCTGACTTGTTCGACGAGTTTGAGGACGATCTGACGATGCACGGATTGACCGTGATCCATCGCTATAACAAGGAAAATGGCTCAACATGAGCAGTGAACGACTGATCTATCTACCGCTGGGCGGTGCAGGCGAAATCGGCATGAATGCCTATGTCTATGGCTACGGCAAACCAGGACAAGAGCGGTTGATTCTGGTGGACCTCGGGGTTGCTTTCCCGGACATGGATACCTCGCCCGGCGTTGATCTTATCTTTGCCGATATCACATGGCTGAAGGAGCGTGTCGATCAGCTTGAAGCGGTCTTTGTCACTCATGCGCATGAGGACCACGTCGGAGCGGTCGCGCATTGCTATGAGGCACTGGGTGCCCCTGTTTATGCGCGTGCCTTCACGGCGAATATTGCGCGCCGCAAGATGGAGGAGCATGGTCATCCGACCGAGACGGTGCGAACAGCATCTCCGTGGCCCGAACAGATCAATGCCGGACCATTCACAGTTGGTTTCTTGCCGGTATCGCATTCGATCCCGGAAAGTGCGGGGCTGGTCATCGATACTCCGGCTGGACGCGTTGTGCACACAGGTGATTTCAAACTTGATGCCAACCCAATTGTGGGTGAGCCGTTTGATCCTGACTTGTGGTCCGAGGTGGCCAAGTCGGGTGTCAAAGCGTTGGTGTGTGACAGTACTAACGTCTTTTCATCCCACCCCGGCCGCTCGGAATCCGAGGTCGGGCCTGAAATCACGCAGCTGGTGCAGGATGCCAATGGCATGGTTATCGCAACCACATTTGCATCGAACGTGGCGCGCGTGAAAACGCTTGCCGAGGCTGGCCAGAAGGCTGGGCGTTCGGTCGTATTGCTGGGCCGTGCGATGCGCCGGATGATCGAGGCGGCCACTGAAACGGGCATTCTCAGCGATTTCCCGAAAGTCATAAGCGCGGAAGAGGCGCTGGATGTCCCGCGCGCAAACCTGATGCTTATCGTGACTGGCAGTCAGGGAGAACGCCGTGCGGCCAGCGCCCAACTGGCGCGCGGTAAATATCGCGGGCTTGAGGTGAAAGAGGGGGATCTGTTCCTGTTCTCGTCCAAGACTATCCCTGGAAACGAACGCGGCGTGATCCGTATTATGAACCAGCTCAGTGAAAAGGGCGTGGATGTGGTCGATGACAGCTCGGGGCTGTATCACGTCTCGGGACACGCGAACCGACCTGATCTGGAAAAGGTTCATGCTCTGGTTGATCCGCAGATGATCATCCCGATGCACGGCGAGCACCGCCATCTGCGTGAACATGCCAAACTGGCTGAGGCGGGTGGTCGAACCGGAATTTTAGCCGTGAATGGCACCATGTTGGATCTGACCGGAAATGCTCCGAAAGTGGTAGACTACATCGAGACGGGTCGGACCTATCTGGATGGTACGGTCAAGATTGGCGCATTGGATGGTGTTGTGCGTGACCGTATCCGCATGGCATTGAATGGCCATATCACAATCACAGTCATTCTGGACGAAGAAGACGAACCGTTGGGCGAGCCATGGTGCGATACGATGGGACTGCCCGAGATGGGATCGTCCCGTGCCGGGCTGGTCGAGGTGTTGGAAGAAGATTTGAACCAGTTCCTGATGCGCGCTGGTGCAAAAACGCTGCGCGATGAAGACAAGCTGGAAGAGGGGTTGCGCCGGATTGCGCGCCAGACCGCTCAGGCTGAGATCGGCAAAAAACCCGAGGTGACGGTAGTCGTCAGCCGGATGCGTTAGCTCGTGTAGGGCATTGGAAAGCCGCGCAATTGCAGGAACAAGCTGGCTTCTTCATTGTTGAGGAAAAAAGGCACTGTGTCCGGCGGGCTTGGGTCTGCAGCGCGCGCGGCGATTTCGGCCAGAACGACTTCGGTGATGAAAGGCAGATCGAATTCGCGCGCCTGGCTGATTTTGACCCACTGCAAATGCGATAACTCGTCCGAGGCATGAGTGAAGTCATCCAGATCGCCTTGAATTGCGTTTGCATCGACCAAAAAGAACCGGGCATCAAACCGGCGTGAGCGACCGGGTGGCGTGACCGCCCGGAACACGAATTGCAGCGCTTCTGCGGAAGGTTGAAAGCCCATAGCGGCAAAGCTCTGCCAGTCGTTCGGGGCCGTACCCTGCCATTCGCCCGGTTGCCCAAGGATCAATCCGGTTTCTTCCCACAATTCCCGGATCGCGGCAGCCGCCAGCGCATTCTGCAACCCTAGTTCGGATCGCTGTGACAGACGTTCGGAGCAGAGATCGGGTAACTGAGTGCTCAGTGGAACGTGCGCGTCTTCAGGGTCGACTGCACCGCCGGGAAAGACAAATTTGTTTGGCATAAACGCGGCTTTCGCACCACGCTGCCCCATCAGGATCGAGGGGTCGCTGAGCCTGTCGCGCAGAACGATGACGGTCGCGGCATTGCGAATGGCGGTTTTGTCCGCGCTCATGCAGATTTGCCGAACCCGTGCATCCGACGCGCCCATTGATATGCGACCACAGCCCCTTTTAAGCGGGGCAGAAGGTACAGTGAGAGGGCAACGCAGGCGATCGAGAAGCCAATGGCCATGACCCAAGGGTCAGGCCGCCAGTGTACGTATGAGACGTGCAGCGCAGGTGCCAGAAGGTGCCCGACGATCAAAATGGTAAGATAGGCCGGGCCATCATCTGCACGGTGGTGAAACAATTCCTGACCGCATTCCGAGCAACTATCATTCACCTTGAGATAGCTGTGCAACAGTTTGCCCTCGCCGCAATTCGGGCATTTGCAACGAAACCCACGGATCAGTGCGGGTTTGGTCGGGCGGTCTTCCTCGACCGCAGTGTCGATAGTCTGATCAATCATTTGAATCTCGCGCGTTTCTATTCGGGCGATATAGGCCGTTTCGAACCCGTCGGAAAAGGGGGGTGCGTCGCTTTGTGGCGATAGCTTACAGCGTATCAGCAACTGATCGAATTTCAAACATGACGAAAAAAGTTGTGCGCGATGCGACGGAAAGCTGCCCGGGCTGCGTTTTAAGAAGTATCAACAGCGGCAAGGTGCCTCTAAATTCAGGGAACTTAGTAATGAAAACCAAAACATTCATCTCCGCCATCGTTCTTGCGGCAGTTGCAGTATCCGGCAGCTCAGCACTGGCCAAAGGGCCGCGTCCGACGTTTCAGGAACTGGATGCCGACGGAGACGGGCAGGTAACGCAGGCCGAGATCGCGGCGCATCGCAACCAGAAATTCACGGCTGCTGACACGGACGGAGACGGGCAGCTGAGCGTTGAGGAAATGCAGGCAGCAGCACAGGTGAAAGCCGACGAGCGTGTCTCTAAGATGTTTGAGAAGCACGATGCTAACTCCGATGGTTTCCTCAGCGAAGATGAATTGCCGAAACCGCGCCGTGCCTCCAAGATGTTCGAGCGTATCGACGCCGATGGGAACGGATCGATATCAGAGCCGGAATATGCGGATGCGAAAGACAGGATGGGTCGGAAACACAAGCGGCACCAGAAGTCGGACACAGACAACAACTGATACGGGATGGAGGATCTGACCTCTTACCCGAACGAGGCGCACGGCGGTTTTTCTGCCGTGCCCGAGCTCAGCGACGAGGAGTTGCTGGGCCGGTTTGCTGATGGCAATGCGGCTGCGGCCCGTCTGCTGACCGGACGGCTTGGACCGCGCAGCTATTCCGTGGCCTTGCGAATGTTGGGAAATCAGGCGGAAGCCGAAGACGTGACACAAGAGGCGATGATGCGTCTTTGGAAGATGGCACCCGACTGGGTGCCGGGACAGGCGCAGATATCGACCTGGCTTTATCGTGTGACATTGAACCTGTGCCTGGATCTGCGCCGAAGAAAGCGACCTGATGCGCTCGAAAATGTTGCAGAGCCAGAAGACGAATCCGCCAGCGTGGTTGATCGGATGCAAGATACCGAGCGTAAGGATGCGTTGCAGGCGGCATTGGATCAGTTGCCGGATCGACAACGGCAAGCGGTGGTTCTGCGGCATATCGAAGAGTTGTCCAACCCTGAAATCGCAGGGATTATGGATATCTCGGTTGAGGCGGTTGAAAGCCTGACAGCGCGTGGAAAACGATCACTGGCCGCACTACTTGCGGGGCGTCGGGATGAACTGGGGTACGAACATGGCTGATCATGACAAAGAACTTGAACACCTGTTTGCGCAAGCGCGCGACGCTCGGGATGTGTTCCCGGACAATCTTGCCGTCCGAATTGAAACCGATGCAGAGGCGGTTCGGTTGGCTCGATCCGCACACAAACGGCGTCGAACATGGCGGGACCGGATGAATGTCATCGGCGGATGGCATGGGGTAAGTGGCCTTGTGGCCGCAAGTGCAGCTGGCATCTGGATCGGGTTTTCTGCGCCTGCTTTTCTACCTGACCCTGCAGACTATTTTGTCTCGCAGGATGCAACCTATCTGGTGGCTGATCTCAACTTAGATGAAAACTATCTGGAGGACGCGGAATGAGCGATAATCCTGCACCCAAACGCAAATGGATGCCTATTCTGCTGATCGCTTCGCTTGCTCTGAACCTGCTGATTGCAGGAGTCGTCCTGGGTACAGCCTTGCGTTTCAAAGGCAGTGATCGTGCCGCGATACCGCCAGGATTTGGCCCAGCATTGTACTATGCCCTGCCCAAATCTGATCGCAAAGCTCTCAAGGATGAATTGTCAGATCTGCGTGGCAAAGGATCGCATCGACGCAAACAGGATTTTGGTGCGCTTAGCCAGGCCTTGCGAGCCGTGCCATTTGATCCGTCTGCGGTTGAAGATTTGCTTGAGAAGCAAGCGCAGGCAACGGCAGAGCTGCAGGCAGCGCTGCACCAGCAATGGCTTGCGCAGGTCACGCAAATGAGTGCGGAAGAGCGGGTCGAATATGCAAATCGGCTGGAGGAGGTCGTCAGACGCGGCCCAGGAAAACACAAGAAACGAAACTGACACGTCAGGCTGCTGAACTACGGATATGCACCTGGTTGCGACCCGCATTTTTCGCCGCATACAGAGCTTGGTCGGCTGAACGAATCAACTGACCGACGGCATTTCTGCGATCTGCAATATTCAGATCAGGTGAGGAACACCATTTTACGCCTACGCTGATCGTGACCGAGGTCAATACGGATTCGTCGGGCAGGCAAAACGGTTTGTTGCAAATGCTTTCGCAGATCTTGTCCGCGAGTTTTAACGCCTGCTCTGCCGAGCAATGAGGCAGCCCAATCATGAATTCCTCTCCGCCGATGCGTGCGACAAAGCCGGCCTTTTCTGTTGCTTCCTGAAGCCTGCGCGCTGTTTCTGTCAGAACGATGTCACCGCCAGCATGACCAAAACGATCATTAATCGCCTTGAAGTGATCTAAATCCGCCAGCATCAATGCAAACCCACGCCCTGTTTCCAAGGCCTGGTGGGCGATCTGATCAAGTGCCCTCATGGCGAATCGACGATTGTGTAACCTTGTCAAAGGATCGGTTAGCGATTCGGATAGATCTTTACGTATCGACGCACGCAATTTGTCGTCGCGGGTTTTGCGGGCGATCTGGGTATCGAGCCGGAGCGAGATTTCGTCCGGGTGGAACCCTCCCATACAAATTGCATCCGCCCCTTTGTCCAAAGCCTCGGCGGCGAGGGTCGCATCCTCGTTTGACAGAACGCCGATTAAAACTGTGTTTCGGGTGGTGCTGCGGGATTTTAGATCGGCCAGGATGTGCCCTCCTGATCCGCCGGGCGCAAGCTCAATGACAATGGCATCAGGAGCGGGGTCAGAGAAAACGCCGTGCAGATCGGGTAAAGTGTAGTTGGACAGGCGGTGTCGTGTTTGCTGTGCCAACGCACTGCCCCATAGCGCTCCGGCGCGTGGGGTCTGGGTCAACAGCGCAATCTGCGCGATCGCCGGTGGCGCAAGCGGTATCTGTGCCGCCTCACCAAAACCAATGGATTGGTTGGCGTCTCCAAGGCTCAGTTCCTGCCGATCGGCACGTGAGCGCAACATGCTGCGAACGCGCGCGAGAAGCAAAGTATCCTTAAATGGGTAACCCAGCACGTCGTCTAAACCATCCGATAAGGCCTTTAATCGCGCCGCCCTATCATTTTGCGGCGTGATGGCAACAATCGGTACATCGGCCAAAGCGGGATCAACTGCCATTAACTTCTTAACATCCGAGGCGGTCCCGTCGGGCAAGGTTTGGGCGGTCAAAACCAAGTCAGGACGCGTGCGCCTTAGTAAAGCACCCAATCCGGCCAGCTTTTCCCCTTGTACAACATGATACCAGGCCGCGGTGAGCTGGACCTTAAGCATAATGCGATTGGTCGAGACCCCGTCGAGGACCAGTATGGTACCCTGTACAGACATTGCCGTTCACCGTTAGATTGCATGCGCTACCAAAGTGTTTATGAGTCTGGTTAACAAACCCTTTCTAAGAGCGTCGTCGAGGCCAGATAATGCCGATCTCTGTCCATTCTGCTGAAACATTGGCCCTGAGGGTGCTGAATTGGTTGGTTGGAAATGATGAGTTGCTCCCAGTTTTTCTGGGTGCAACCGGCGCTTCCATAGAGGATTTGCGTGCTCGGGCAGGAGAAAGCGAGTTTTTGGGATCGGTACTGGACTTTCTGATGCTTGACGATTCCTGGGTGATCGCCTTTTGTGACGCCCATTCCGTGCCCTACGAAGAACCGGGCCGTGCCCGCGCTGTGTTATCCGGCACTTCTGATATGCACTGGACCTGACCAATAGGAGCCTAAATTTATGAACATTGACGCCCTCGTCTTCGACAAGGACGGCACGCTTTTTGACTTTGCGTCTACATGGGGTGCGTTCGGACGTATCGCGCTTGAACGCCTATCCGACGGCGATACGCAGTGCGCGGCTGAACTTGGCCAGGTCATCGGTTTTGATTATGCCGAGGAGAGATATAGCTCTGACAGTATCGTTATTGCGGGAACCGTCGATGAAATTGCGCGTGCCCTGACGCCGCACTTGACTGGCATCGCTCAGCATCAAATCGTCGAAACTCTCAATGACGCATCCGCAGCGTCAGAGCAAATGCCTGCTGTTCCTCTCGCACCTTTTCTTGAAAATATGCGAAATGCCGGGCTTAAACTGGGTGTTGCGACCAATGATGCCGAGATACCGGCGCTGCGTCATCTCGAATCGGTCGGAGTTCGGGGCCACTTCGATTTTGTTGCAGGGTATGACAGTGGCCATGGCTTCAAACCCGGTCCAGGACAGCTTTTGGCATTTGCCAAACATGTCGATGTTGATCCGTCGCGCGTCGCCATGGTTGGTGACAGTCTTCATGATCTTGAAGCGGGTCGCGCCGCAGGCATGGTGACGATTGGTGTTCTTACGGGGCTTGCCACAACAGAAACGCTCGAACCTTTGGCAGATGTAGTTTTACCCGACATCGGCCATATTCCCGGCTGGTTGTCAGAAATCTGATTGTTCGGTGCTCTGAAACGCCGGTTTGAACGACAAAACCGACACCACTTGTCGCAGATAGAGCGGCCAGAGCTAAATCTTCGGGGCTTTCTTGAATAAGAGAGCGCAGGAGGACAGCTATGGAAGACAGCAGGACACGCAGACGCCGCAGCGGTGGCCGCGCTGGTGCAGCCACCCGTCGCGGTAGCGAAGTCATCGATCAGATGCCGTGGAATCCGCCTGTGAACTTAGACCGGCCAACAGAACCGTTGGGATCAGAGGGGATTGAGGCGATCCACGAAGGAGCTATGCGCATCCTCGAAGAGATCGGTATCGAGTTCTATAATCAAGAAGCTCTTGGCATTTTGCGCGAAGCTGGCTGTACGATCTCTGGTGATAACGTCCGTATGGGGCGGGACTTTGTCATGGAAATGGTGCGCAAAGCCCCAAGCTCATTCACCATAACGCCACGCAATTTGGACCGTCAGATCGAGGTTGGAGGCAAAACCATGTTGTTCGGCAATGTTTCGTCACCGCCGAACTATTGGGACATGGAAATTGGTAAAAAAGTACCCGGCACCCGACGGATGTGTCAGGATTTGCTGAAACTGACGCAGTATTTCAACTGCATCCATTTTGCCGGAGGTTATCCGGTTGAACCTGTCGATATCCATGCCAGCGTCCGACATCTTGATGTGCTTTATGACAAGCTCACGCTGACTGACAAGGCGATGCACGCCTACTCACTGGGTAAGGAACGTGTCGAAGATGTGATGGAAATGGTCCGTATCGCAGGCGGTTTGAGTCACGAAGAGTTTGAGGCATCGCCTCGGATGTATACCAACATCAACTCGACCTCACCGCTCAAGCACGACCATCCGATGATCGATGGTTGTCTGAGGTTGGCGCGGCGCGGGCAAGCGATCGTAGTAACTCCGTTTACGCTGGCAGGTGCAATGGCCCCAGTGACGATGGCGGGTGCGGTCGCCCAATCGCTGGCTGAGGCATTGTGTGCGATTGCGCTGTTCCAATATGTCAGGCCCGGCATTCCGTGCGTGATTGGGACGTTCACCTCGAATGTTGATATGAAGTCCGGAGCACCTGCGTTCGGGACGCCGGAATACATGCGCTCGACGCAGATGACCGGACAAATGGCGCGGTTCTATGGATTGCCGATGCGCTCTTCGGGTGTGTGCGCTGCGAATGTGCCAGATGGTCAGGCCATTTGGGAGACATCAAATTCACTGTGGGCCGCTGTTCAATCTGGAACAAATATGGTCTATCACGCGGCTGGTTGGCTTGAAGGCGGTCTGATCGCGAGTCCTGAGAAATTCATCATGGATTGCGAAATCCTGCAACAGATTCAGCGATATATGCAGCCGGAATTGACAGCGACAGGACCGGACGAGATCGCCCTTGAAGCAATCCGTTCAGTGGGAAATGACGGGCATTTCTTTGGCATTCAACACACACAGGATCGCTATACCACGGCGTTTTATCAGCCGTTTCTGAGCGATTGGAAAAACTTTGAGGCCTGGGAAGTCGCTGGCGGCATCTGGACTGCGGAACGGGCCCATCGAATGTTCAAAGAAATCGTTAACAATTTTGAAGCGCCGGCATTGGACGAGGCGATCCGCGAAGAGCTTGAAGATTTTGTTGCCCGCCGCAAGGCTGAAGGGGGCGCGCCGACAGATTTCTGACCTAACCGAACCACGCAGATTAGTCATGAATGTCTAACATTCTCATGATCTCGGCCAGGATATTGGGTGTTTGTTAAGTTTTCTGGGGTCACCTGAAGCAGATATCCAATTCGAGTTGTTTCATGCATGGGCTGATTAACAGGGCGATCCAATCATTCGTTTGTGCCACTTATGGGCGCCAATGCTGGCTGCAGGCGACCCAAGCCGCAGGATTGGATTTCGTCGAATTCGAGGCGATGCTGATCTATGAGGCAGAGGTTTCAGATCGTGTGCTGGAGGTGCTTTGTACCGAGTTGAACCGTCGAAAATCCGAGTTTCTTGAGGACTTGGGAACCTACCTCGTATCACATCGGAATATGGAGGACCTACGGCGATTGCTGCGTTTCGGGGGCGTAACGTATGTCGAGTTTTTGCACTCGCTAGATGATTTGTCTGATCGAGTGCGCCTTGCTGTTTCGGATCTCACGCTGCCGGACCTTGAATTGCAGGAACATTCATCAGCGGAATACCAACTATATTGCTCTCCCGGGCTGCCGGGATTTTCCAGTGTTATGACTGGTGTTTTGCGGGCTATGGCGGATGACTACGGCGCACTTGTTGTTCTTTCGAACGAAGAGCGTCGAAATGGGTCAGAGCTCATTTCGATTACACTGATCGAAAGCGCCTTTGCCGAAGGGCGTCATTTTGAGCTTGGGGCGCGGAAATCATGATCGAAACCGAAGATCTTGGTTCCCTTCTCGATACTTTGTGCCCCATGTATGTTCTTATCAATGATGAGGGGCGAATTGTTCAAGTGGGCCCCACAGTGCAGAAACTGCGCCCGGAGCAACCCATGGCAGGGCGGCGTTTTCTTGACGTCTTTGAGTTGCAGCGCCCGCGTTCTGTCACTGAGTTTCCAACGTTGCTTTCGACGCCAGGCGCGCGGTTACGTCTTCGTTTCCAAGATCAACCGCAAACAGCCTTTAAGGGCCTGATCGCGCCACTTTCTGGAAAGGGTGCATCGGTTGTTAACCTGTCATTCGGAATTTCAATATTGGATGCGGTGCGAGACTATGCACTGACAAGCGCAGATTTCTCAGGCACCGACTTGGCGATCGAATTGCTGTATTTGGTCGAAGCTAAATCTGCCGCGATGGAGGCTTCCAGATCATTGAACCTGCGTCTGCAAGGTGCAAAGCTGGCGGCTGAGGAGCAGGCCTATACAGACACGCTGACCGGGCTAAAAAACCGGCGTGCAATGGACCATATACTCGGGCATTTGATATCAACGAAATCGTCATTTGCATTAATGCATCTGGATTTGGATTTTTTCAAATCGGTCAACGATCGCCTGGGCCACGCCGCAGGGGATTTTGTGCTGCAGCAAGCCGCAATGATCATGCTTGATGAAACGCGGAGTGATGATACGGTCGCTCGTGTCGGCGGGGACGAGTTTGTCTTGATTATCAAAGGGGTGACCGACCGGAAAAAACTCGACAGCATTGCCCGGCGCCTGATCGCGCAACTTTGCCAGCCGATGAAATTCGAGGGAGCGGCCTGCAGTGTATCAGCGAGCGTTGGTACTGCTTTGTCGACCCAGTTCGAAATGCCAAAAGCGCAGGATGTACTGCATGCCGCTGACCTAGCGCTATACGCCGCAAAACGAAACGGACGATCTTGCCACCGGTTCTACTGTGAGTTTTCGAATGCACGACAATCCGGATAGAATGCGCTTGCCTAAATGGCGTCCAATATCGCAGCGATATGTTGTTCGACTTGGGGTAGCTCAGAAATGACTGGCATAACTTGGCCGGCGAAGTTTGCGCGGGCCAATTCTTGCGGCACATCTTCGAGCACATGGCCTCCGGTACAGGCAAAGAAGGGTAGGCAAAGCGCCTTTTCACCACATCCTGATGCTGACTCGGCAATGCTTGGAGATTGCTCAACAAAGCCGGTTCGGGTGCTTTTGAATGTGACCAATTGGCCCAGCGTATCTGCAAACCCATGGGCCACCGTTGCCGGGTTATTGCTGCGCCCTGAACCATGGGCTGCAATTACCAGATCAGTGTCAGGTGCTGACCATCCTAGATTTTCAAGTTTTTGATGCAGGGCGCTTTTAACCAAAAATGGCAACTGTGGGTCGATACCTAGAGGATCCAGAATTCTGACCGACCGAGAACCAAGTCGCTTAGGTAAAGCCTTGGTCACAAACCAACCCTTCGCCATGAACAACGGATAGATCGCTATGTCGCCGTGCAATTCGTCAAGGCACGTCTCAAGTGCGTCAGGTGCAGCCAAAGTGGCGGAATGAACCGAGACCCGATGACACAGTGAATCTATTTGCCTGGCAAAGCGCGCCAGCGCCGCCTCGGCGGGTGCCGGATTTGACGGTTGTCCATGTGCGACGATAACGGCGTGTGGCATGCGGTGCTCCGAGATGGTGCTGCGAAAGATGTCCTGCTTGTTTGCAGAGTCAATGCAGGATTTTTGATCTGGCTATCCAAGTAGAGTCAACCAAAGCCAGACAGTCAGTATGGATGATGCGGTGCCGATCAAAACTGAAGATGCAGCAACCCGTTTGGCGCGCCCATACATGTTTGCAAAGATATAGGCGTTGAAGCCCGGAGCCATCGCAGCGGTAAGAACACCTGAGCGAAACAGATCTTGCGGTAGCGCCAGTGAAGTTCCGAATAGCCATACGAGGCTTGGATGTAGCAACAGCGAGATGCAACAGACGAAGATAATGGCGCGCAAATCGCCTTCGGGTCGGTACTTCACCAACACGCCCCCCAATGCGAACAGTGCGCCGGGTAGGGCCGCGCGCGTAATCAGGTTCAACGCGTCATCAACCACGCCCGGTATTACAAATCCGGTAAGATTGACAACAAAGCCCAATGAGATGCCCAGTATCAACGCATTCTTGAACATTGCGGACAATACGGATTTCACCATCCGTGTCCCACCATGGCCACGGTTTCGAAAGATCTCCATCACGGTGATACCAACACAATAGCAAAACGGTGAATGGAAGGCGATGATCGCAAAATTTCCCGTCAAGTTGTCCGGTCCGTAGGCACGTTCTGTGATGGGCAGCCCTAAAAGCACCGAATTTGAGAACAAGCAGCAGAAGCCAATCGCGATCGAGTCCTCCCACTCGCGTCCGAATATGAGGCGAGCGCCAACCATTCCGGCGACAAAACAGAGGCCGGCTGCCGAATAGAAACTGGTTAATAGTCTGGGGTCGAAGCTTGCGCTGAGATCGAGATTGGCGATGGCCAGAAACAACAAACAGGGAATGGCGAATCCCTGCGTGAATTTCATCAACCCGTCGATATGGTCTTCGCGGAAATATCCGAACCGGGTTGCCGTATACCCGGCGCCGATGACCAAAAACACCGGCAGGATGACATCGATCAGGCTTTGGAACATGGCACTGCCATCGACGGTATCACGCGCGCGAACAGCGTCTTGCCCTACAGAGGTTGCCGGATCACCATGCCGTCAAAAGCAGGCGTAATATGATCCGGTGTTTCCGCATTAACCGTGGCATAATCCAGATCGATATGCATGTTGGTCAGAACGGCACGTTTTGGTTTCAATTGCTCAATCCAGCCCAGCGTCTTCTCCAGATGGGCATGGGTTGGATGCGGGGATCGGCGTAGGGCATCAATGATAAGGCAGTCGAGTTCTGAAAGCTCAGCCATGCTCTCATCATAAAGCTCTGCAACATCAGGCAGATAAACGAGATTTCCCATCTTGAAGCCAAGAGCATCAATCGACCCATGGTTCACACGGAATGGTCGAAAGGGGATCAGGCCGCCGGGGCCGGAAATCTCAAACGGGCCATTGATTGTCTTTAGGTCCAGGATGGGCGGATAGGGTGAGCCTTCGGGTTGAACAAACGCATAACCAAAGCGGCCGAGTAGATCGTTCTGGGTATCGCCGTCCGCCCATACAGGCACGCGGGTTTTCATGTTGAAAACAATCATCCGCAGATCGTCGATGCCATTGGTGTGATCGGCATGGGAATGGGTGTAGATCACGCCATCCAAACGCCCCGTTCCGGTGCCCAGCAATTGGCTGCGCATATCAGGAGACGTATCGATCAATGCCGAGGTTGTACCCTCTGGCCCATCGCGTTCGACCAACAGTGAGCAGCGACGCCGGATGTTTTTGGGGTTCTCCGGATCGCATTCACCCCAATGCCCCCCAAGTCGCGGTACACCTCCGGACGAACCGCAGCCAAGTATTGTAAAGCGCAGCTCGCTCATGCAGCGGCCTTGTAGCTAGCGGCTTTGGTGAACAGCCGGTCAAAATTGGCCTGTGTTTGGGCGGCGAAATCGGCGTACTCCAAACCGAACACTTCGGCCCCTTTACGCGCTGTATGCGCGGTGTAGGCCGGTTCGTTTCGTTTGCCGCGGTATGGCGGCGGCGCCAGATAGGGCGCGTCGGTTTCAACCAGGATACGATCTATGGGCGCGGCGGCGAAGATATCACGCAGCTCCTGACTTTTGGGGAATGCTGCAATGCCGGACATGGATAGATAGAAGCCAAGATCAAGGGCGGCTCGGGCCAGCTCGGCTGAGGAAGAAAAGCAATGCATGACACAGGAATACGGAGCGTTTCTATGCTCATCCGCCAAGATACGTGCCATGTCCTCATCCGCGGCACGTGCATGGATAATCAGGGGTAATCCGGTCCGCTGCGCCGCTTCGATATGGATACGCAGCGAACGCTTTTGAACGTCCGCCGACTCAGCCGTGTAGTGATAATCAAGCCCGCTTTCCCCAATGCCCACGAATTTCGGATGCTTGGCGAATGCGAGCAGTTCATCGACTGTTGCCATCGGCTCGTCAGCGGCGCTCATCGGGTGGGTGCCCGCGGCATAAAAGACAGGGGCATGAGCCTCGGCGATGGCACGTACCGTGGGCTCGTTACGCAACCGTGTGCAGATGGTCACCATGCGTGTCACGCCAGCGTCGGCAGCGCGTGAAACGATTTCTTCCAACTGACCGTCAAAATCCGGGAAATCCAGATGGCTATGGCTGTCGGTAATTTCGGGAGTGGGGCTCATCTGTTGTGACCGGCGGTTTCCTGTATCTTGAACAGCGTATCTAGGACAAGCGAGGCAGGGTCAAGGTTCACCGCCTGCCCATGCCGCGCACGCGCCGTGATGGGGGCGGCGATTTCGGCCCATTGGCGGGCCTTTTGCGGTGAGCTGGAGAGACGCGATAAAGTTTCGGCCTCATTCGGGGCGGCCTCGGGCATCAGTGCGGTGCCGGTCGCACCAGTCAGAGCCAGGCGCGAGAGCACCACGTCTATCAATGAAAGCAGCAGATCGAACCGTTCGGCCGCCCCCCGCTGCGCAGCCGTTTCGGCCAGTTTCAGAGCGCGCTGGCGGTCAAACCGGGGCAGGGTGCCTAAAATAGCGATCAGTTCGGCATAAAGTTCCAGCCCGCCGAGGTTTATTATGCGAACGGCGTCGCCCACTGATCCAGCTGCGAGCGCTGCGAGATGGTCAGTCTGGCTAGGAATTTCCGTATCGGTTTGCGACAGCGCAGCCTGCATGTCGTCAGGCGAGAGAGGGGATAGCCGCAGTGTGCGGCAACGCGACCGGATGGTCGGCAGCAGGCGCGAGGGTTGGTGCGAAATCAGCAGCAGAGTTGTGCGCGCGGGGGGCTCTTCTAGCATTTTCAGCAGCGCGTTTGCGGCGCTGACGTTCATTTCATCCGCCGAGTCCACAATGACAACCCGTCGACCCCCATCAGCTGAGGACAAGCCGAAGAACCGCCCAAGTTTGCGGACGTCATCAACAACAATTTCATTGCGCAGCCGTCCCTGATCGTTGACAGAGCGGGTAATTGCGGCAAGGCCGGGTTCGGCCCCGGCAAGAATGCGATGGGCGACCGGGTGTTCCGGGGCAATATCCAAAGTGTCAGGCGGAGGTGGAGCGCCGAACAGTCCGCCATCCTCGCGTGGCGGCGTGGCCAGCAAGAACTGCGCGATCCGCCATGCTAGTGTTGCTTTGCCCACTCCACGAGGACCGGTCAGCAACCAACCATGGTGCAATCGATCCGAATTGTACGCGGTCAGAAAGGCCTGTTGTGCTGCGTCCTGCCCGATAAGAGGGGTGGTTTCTCGCGGATGTGGTGCGCCAGGGGCCTGATCCGGAGTTAGGGTGTCGTCGCTCATGTCTGGTCTATCGCAGAGAAGTCATAACAATATCTGTCACATCCTGCGCGACGCTGTCCATGTCCCTATTGCCGTTCACTACTCGAAAACGATCCTGGAATTCGTCCGCCAGAGCGAGAAAACCTGCACGCATCTGCAGTTGAAGATCGACACCGAAATCTTCGAACCGTTCTTCGGCACCTTGCCGACCCTTAGCGCGTGATAGACCGGTTTCCGGATCCATATCGATCAGTAGTGTCAGGTCAGGCTCGCGCCCGATCATCAAATTGTGCAGCTGATCCACGAGGCTGCGAAGATCGCCACGCGACATCCCCTGATACATGCGAGTGCTGTCGGCAAATCGGTCGCAGATGACCACTTTTCCAGCGGCCAGTGCGGGTTCGATTGTGCGTTCCAGATGGTCACGCCGGGCTGCAGTGAATAGCAGAATTTCCGTTTCGGCCGACCAACGATCCGGGTCGCCCTGTAAAACCAGATTGCGAATTTCTTCGGCACCGGCAGACCCACCCGGTTCCCGAGTCAGAATGACATCGCGGCCTTCACGTCGCAGGTGATCGGCCAGCAGTCGAGCTTGTGTAGACTTGCCGGATCCGTCAATGCCTTCGAAGGTAAGAAACGTGCCGCGCGCCGTCACATTTGCTCCAGCGGATTGTTGATCACGTCTTTTAGAACGATGCCGCCCACTGTCATCATGCGGACGACAAACCCGCCGAGGGGGACATCCCTGTCTGCCACCAACGGGCGGCGGATTTCCGGTAGGCCTTCGGGTTTGATCACCAACTCAGCCAGCTGTTGGCCTTTGCTGACCGGCGCATTGATCGGGCCCTCATAAACGACTTCGGCCTCAATGTCCTTGTTGCCCAGGACTGGAAATAGCAGGGTCAGATCGCCTTCGGGCACCAAACCCACAGTTTTTTCCGCACCCATCCAAAGCTTGGCCTGCGCTACCGGTTCTTCCGATTTGGCAACTGTCCTCTCGACAAAATTTCGAAACGACCAGTTAACCACGGCCTCAGCCTCCTCTGCCCGCTTGCCGACGCTGTCGAGCCCGGAGAGCACAAAGACAACCCGGCGATCCCCTTGTTTGGCCGAACCAACCAGACCATATCCTGCTTCTTGCGTGTGACCGGTCTTGAGACCGTCGGCCCCGATATCCAGTTTCAGTAGAGGATTGCGGTTGCGTGCGTTCGACGGGGCACGACCGTCGAATTCGAAAACCTCTTCCGCAAAGAGGGGATAGTATTCAGGGAAATCAGTGATCAATCGATCGGCCAGAACTGCCAGATCATGCACAGACATCATGTGCCCCGCAGCAGGCCAGCCATTAGAATTGGCAAAGTTTGAGTTGTTCATACCCATCTGTTGCCCGCGCTGGGTCATAAAACGGGCAAACCCGGCTTCGGTCCCGTCGGGGCTCAATGCCTCGGCAATCACGACGCAGGCGTCGTTTCCAGATAGCACAATGATCCCGCGCAGAAGGTCTTCGACCCGCACACGGTCCTGCGTGTTCAGGAACATGGTCGAGCCACCATAGCTCATGGCGTGTTCAGATACGGGCAGAGTTTCGTCCAGCGTAAGGCGACCATCGCGCAGCGCTTCAAACGCGACATAAAGCGTCATGAGTTTCGACATAGAAGCCGGGGGCAGAGGCTGATCAGCGTCTTTCGACAACAGCACAGTGCCGGTTTTCTGATCGATCACATAAGCAGCGCGCGCGGTGGTGTCGAACGCATAGGCCGGCAGCGCCATTAGTGCCAGCCCGATGGCAAGAGAGGTTGATCGTAAAGCGGAAAGCATCATTCGCCTCCTAGTTCAGTCAGTTCTTGGCCGTGAAGGCATCAGTAAACCCAAGGTCTTTGACGTCATTCAACAATGCCCGGCGTTCGCTGCGTGTTGCAACAGGTCCAACCAGAACGCGCCATACTGATTTGTCTTCACCTTTCAGTTCAAACACGTCAGCATTCATCCCATTCCGACGTATCTTTTCCGCTGCGCTCTTGGCATTGGATTCAACGCCAAAAGTTCCAGCCTGAACATACGGCTTGGATAAGCCTCCTGCCGTTGCAGTGCTTGCTGCCACCGGTGCCGCTGCAGCGGTCGGCTCGGATGCTTCAATTGCTGCCGCAGCACCTGCGATCGGGTCCAATGGCGTTTCGGTGATCTCGTTAGGGTTTTTCTTTTGCCACCACTTGCGCTTAGCGGGCTTCTCAGTTGGCGGTGTTATCTCTGGGTCTGACAATGCCGCCGACTGCACCTCGGTCGGGGCGGCATCAGCCTCTGTGACGGCGGCAGCAGCTGCTCCTGCTGCCGCAGCGTTGGCTTCATCCGTTGGTTTTTTCTGCCACCATTTGCGTTTGACTGGTTGCTCAGTCGCTTGTGGATCTGCATCGGCAACCTCGGTGCTTTGCAATTCGGCAGGGGCCGACTCATCGTCCGAAGATGCGACGACGGCGCCAGCGGCTGCCCCAGCAACGACTGCAGCACCAGCATTCGTGTCATCGGTTGGTTTTTTCTGCCACCACTTACGTTTAACGGGCTGTTCGACTGCTTCGCCTTCAGCTGTTTCCGTCGCCGCTTCGGTTCCTTCCGCAACCTCTCCATCTTCGGTCGCCTCTGTCTCTTCAGGGGCAGGAGGCACCTCAATCGCCTCACGGCGCAGCGCCACGACTTGAACCTTGGTTGGGGCCCCCGCCAGCATACCAAGTTGTTCTGCAGCCGAGGAAGAGACCTGTAGCGCAGGTCCAGGTAAAGCCCGCTCACGGCGGAACAATGCGCCCGTAACTGTCTTGTTGTTGGCTGTGTTCTTGATCCGCACCCGCTCGGGTTGAGTAACATCAGGATGTGCCACCCAAATTCCACCCAGAGAGGGGCGTCCATCCCAAAGTCCGGCTTCGGTTACCTGAAATACATCGGGTGCCTCAACATCACGCTGGTTCGTAGGTGCTGCGTCTGGGAACAATTCGAACCTGTTGGTATTGTCCGCCTCTTCGGTCGCAACTTCCTCTTCCGGGGCCTCTTGCAGGCTGAACCCTTCTTCGCACCCGGCCAGTGCGGCCAAAATCACGACCAGAATTGCCAGCCGTTGTGGCCCAAAGCGTGTGCCCGTAGCTCGCTCCATTGTCTCAATCCCTTGCCTGACAAGGCCATATTGGCCGCGCCCCACCGCGTGATTGCTGGTTCTTCTTGCCAGTCTCTAGCGGTCTTGTCCGCGAATGATAACGCGGGCACGGGGCTAAGGAAAGACTGCTGCTGAAGCTTAGGCAAGATTTCCCGCTTTATGGCTTGCCTCTGCCTGAAACACAGCTTAGACCCTGCGGCACGCGGGGAGGTGGCAGAGTGGTCGAATGCGGCGGTCTTGAAAACCGTTGAACGTGAGAGCGTTCCCAGGGTTCGAATCCCTGTCTCCCCGCCACTCATACCTGTCTCACTTCAGTTGTATTTTCTGATCCGGAATTGTTACGCAATTCCCGCGCGTTGGCGCATGCGCTTTCAATCAGAGACGAAGCAAACCGTACATTCAGAGGACAATTCAGGCGCGAGTCTCAGTGTCGCATTTTAGCGGGGTCGCTTTGGGCTGGATTTCCCTGATAACCTGTAATTTACAGGGAATTTTCGCAAACCGGGACTGACTTCCGTCATTTCTTCTATCAGAACTGTATGTTTCTCAGAGGTTTATGTTGCAAATTCCCTAAAAGGTGGAACAGGGAATTTCCTCGTGCGAACAGGGAATTGTTCCGCCGGATCAGGGAGGGCGAAGTCTGTATCAGGGACGCAGGAGCTGGAGATGTCAGAAGCCGAACAGGCGTTCCTGTTCGGACCATTCAAGTGGGTGGGTCACGCTGACCAGACGCTTGAGTGTGAGTTCGGGCGGCTGGCTCCCGTCGAGAATCGCCGTTTGAATCTTTGGTGAGAGAAAGGCGAGCTGAGCACGGGTGCGGATGAAGGCGTCAGGGAGGTCTTGTCAGAAGAACTTGTCTTGAGGCAGGCAGGACGGTTGCGTAGCTTTTGCCCATGACCAAACCTGCCTCTTTCAAGTACTTCAAAACCAGTCCCGAGGTCATCCGCCTTGCGGTGATGCTGTACATCCGTTTCCCGCTCTCGCTTCGAAATGTCGAAGATCTGTTGCACGAGCGAGGCATCGACGTGAGCCACGAAACCGTCCGATATTGGTGGAACAGGTTTGGTCCAATGTTTGCAGCTGAGATCCGACGGAAGCGTGTGCAGCAGCTGCGCGCGTTCTCGAAATGGAAGTGGCACGTGGACGAGGTTTTCGTAAAGGTGAATGGCAAGCGACATTATCTGTGGCGTGCAGTAGATCACGAAGGTGAAGTGCTGGAAGCAGTTGTCACCAAGCGCCGAAACAAGGCTGCAGCACTAAAATTCCTCAGGAAATTGATGAAACGGCACGGTTGCGCCAAGGAGGTCGTCACAGATCGCTTCGCTTCCTACAAGGCTGCGCTCAGAGAAATAGGCGCGTTCGAAAAACAACAGACGGGCAGGTGGCTCAACAACCGCGCCGAGAATTCACACCTGCCGTTTCGACGACGCGAACGCGCGATGCAGCGTTTCAGGCGCATGCGAAGTCTACAGAAATTCGCCTCCGTCCATTCCTCCGTCTACAATCACTTCAACCAGGAAAGATCGCTAGCCAGTCGAGACACCTTCAAGCTGACCCGCGCCGCCGCTCTTAGCGAGTGGCGTCAGCTTTGTTCCGGATAGGTTCGCGGTTTCCGCGGCAAACTGAGACTGGTTCGAATTCGTCTGACAGCACCCCTTCTCGACGTCTGGCGCGGGCAGGTAGACTACCCAGACCTAAAAGCCAAGGCACTGCAGCTTGTCGGTCGTTGGGATCCCGATCGTGTTCTGATCGAAGATGCGGCCTCCGGCAAACCGCTTCTGGACGAATTGTTTCGTGATATCCGTCGGCGCTACGAACGCATTAAACCCGACAAAGACAAGGAAACCCGGTTCCAGTCCGCTTGCGGTCCTGTCGAAGAGGGCAAGGTGTATCTGCCTGCAGACGCACCCTGGCTGCCGGTATTCAAACGAGAGCTTCAGTCCTTTCCACGCGGGCGCAACGACGATCAGGTCGACAGCTTTGCCCATTTTCTGAACTGGTCCAAGGGACCGGGCTTCTACCGGGCATTGGGCCGGGACCACCGGATCAACATCGAACGTCGGGAGCGCAATCGAGAGAGGGTCAGACGGCGGTAGAACCTCAGCGTCAAGCTTGAAAACTCGTTGAATATTGCTGGGAGGGCCGATGTCGGACCAATCCTGAGAGCGGCCCCAATGACCGCTCGCAACCACAAACCAGTCTCATCGCTAATGCCGTCGGATGACTGCTTCGAGCCCATTTTGTCCGATGCCGGTCGGCGCATGAAGGTCCGGTTTGGGCTGTTTACTCCATGGTCAGGCGACAAGTCCCAGCTCTTTGTCGGTGGCTGGAACCGCATATTTTTCCCTTGGGGGCATGGGTCTCGATTGCCAAGGCGGTTCGAAGGCGAAACTTGAAACGCTGCGACCGTCAAGTAGGGCGCCGTTTCCAGCCCCGAGCGCGTAGTCGTAGTAGAGTTTGACGATCTCTTCTTCAGTCACCTGCGATGTTTCTGGATGCGCCATGCATGCATCACGCCACGCTCGTACCCGGTCATATTCTTTGCCAACGGGTAGTTTGAACCCTTCGTAGTAGTCAAGGAACCAAAAGCGCTTGAACATCGGGGTAAAAACAGCCTCTGCCAACCCGAAGTCCTCGAACAAGAAGGGGCCAGTCGGGTTGTAATGACTTAGGAAATCATCAAGGTCTCGATAGAGCGCGAGAAGCTTATTCAGATACTCATCTCGGCGCGCCTGATCCTGATTCATGACAAAGAGATAGCCCGCCATTGTGAACGGTCCTTCGCGGGCGATCAGCATCGACTCAATGGCATGTTCGGTAGGATCACTGCGGCGTAGCGGTGCCCCAGGCAGAGCCTCATCAAGATAGCGCAGGATCACGAGGCTTTCCTTCAATATACGGCCGTCGCTGGTTTCCAGCACGGGCAAGGCTGTCGTACCTCGGGTCTTGGCTAGCAATTCAGGGTCGCGCGGCTTGGTGATGTCTACTACACGAAATTCCACGGCATCCGTCAGTCCGCGCAGCGCCAGTAGGATTTCCAGTCGCTGCGAGAAGGGACAGACGGGGATATGATAGACGATGTGTTTGCCAGTCATGGTATTAATCCAACGGCGGGCCAGTGAAGGCCATGTTGTGGCGCTTGGCGCTCTCTTCAATAGCAGGCATGTCTTCGGGAATGCGGCACTGACCGGCTGCCATGTCGGAAAAGAAGCCTTCGAATCCGCCGGGCGTCAGGATCACGAGATGGCGGCAAGGTTCGTCGTTTGTCACCTTGAAGGTATGTTCCTTGCCTCGTGGGATGAATACGCTTTCACCGGCCCCTGCGGTGAACTCCTCGCCTTCTAGCCAGAACCTGCATGTTCCGGTGAGGATTACGAAGGTTTCGTCTTCGTTTTGATGCACGTGGCGTGGAGGGCCGCTACCTGCAGGAGACCAACTGTCCACTATAGACATAGTGCCGCCTGTCTGTTCTGGGCCGAGGATGTTTTTGTATTTTACGCCGAGCCATTCGATGGCTCCGTCGATTTGGGCCAGGTCCTTCATCGCTTCTCTCCATTTGCATTGGATTGAAACGAAAGCGCTTCCGTTGACAGAAACTTATCCGAAGGCCAACCTATCAGGCAAACCGCAATATCTAATATAGGATATCGGCCAGGTGAATTTCGCTACACTGGACCTCAACCTTTTGCGCGTGCTGGACGCCCTCTTTAGCGAAGGCTCAACCGTCAAGGCGGCCGACAAGCTCGCCATGTCGCAATCCGCAGTCTCCGGTGCATTGTCACGTCTTCGTCATGCCTTGGACGACCCCCTTTTTGTCCGGCAGGGAAACCGTTTGGTCGCTACCGATTACGCGTCCAGGATTGAATCCGGTTTGCGGGAAGAACTCGAACGTCTTGAGGCTTTGCTAGCTCCGCCAGCTACTTTTGATCCGCGAACCGCTGAAGGCACTTTCCGGATCGCCGCCAGCGATTTTTTCGCGGAACTCCTGATGCCACCCTTGGGTGATCTCCTGCAAAAGTCAGCGCCCAATCTACGAGCACAGCTGGTTGATCTGGTTCCGAATGACTATGTGGCCAGTCTTGAACGACGCAATGCTGACATTGCGCTGATCCCAGATTTGCTCCTGCCGGACTGGGTCAATCGAGAGCCACTCTTCCATTCGCCGTTCCACGTGATAGCTCGCAAGGAAAATCCAAAGCTTGAGGAGCTTCAGGAAGGAACGCAGATGCACATGGATACGTTCTGCGCACTCCACCACGTTTTGTTTTCCCCAGAAGGGAATCTGGCTGCAATGGGTGATGCTGCCCTTAATCGCGTCGGAAAACAGCGCCAAGTAGCTATGACAGTGCCCGTCTTCAGTGGCGTTTGCCGTGCGGTTAGCGAAAGCGACCTCATCGCGCTTGTACCCGCGCAACTTGCAAAGAAAGTGGCCAAGACATTCGGATTGAACGTGTTCGAACCTCCGATGCATATTGAACCAGCGTTGATCATCGGCATCTGGCACAAGCGTTCAGACAACGCCCCGATGGCGGCCTGGATGCGCAGCCAGGTCTTCGAATTGATGAAGGCGTTGGAAATTAACAGTTAGTCAAACTGTTCTAAGCAGCGCCTTTCGGGCAGATACAAGTTGAAGCTTCGAATAACAGAATCGAAATAGGTTCAATCAGCCAATGCAGACATTCGAGCGGCCGCAGCGAACAACCGCTTTGTCCGCACAGTGGACATTCAAGCAAGTTGCAGCAAACGACCGGTATGCGGACAGAGCGCCAATTCGCTGCGTTTGCTCGAATGTCGGCAAATTGGCCAATGTATGGATTGGAACCACATTTTCAGCGAGGCCTCCGAATTCTACCGGTCATTCGCAAGCCGTCGCGAATGTTCAGTCCCATCATAGTGAGGTTGGCAGCCCCGGCGATCAACTCAATTACCTGAACCGTGTAAAAGGTGCTGTCAAATTCACCAGCGGCGGCTTTTCCAGCCAGAAACCAAGCGGCAGGTACGAGGATGAACAAGCCGTTCAGCGCAATGACAGGCATGCGGCTTTTCTTGGCCTTCGTAAGTGCATCCTTGCGTTTCCGGCCCATTGCCATGCCCGACCCGCCAGCGATGGCCATTGCCGGGATGAGGATGAACATGCCTTTCAAGATCAATGCCTTGACGGTTGCGACTGTTTCATGGCTCGCAAAGAGCTCGCTGGTGGCCGTTGATGTCCAGAAGAGCAGGATCATCACAAAGCCGATGCCCCCTGCAATAGCGTGAATCTTTGTTTTCATAGCGGCTCACTCAAATTGGCATTTGGAAAGGATTTCGTCAGGCCGTGCAGCAATTCGGCACCGCAACCTTCTCAAACAGATGGGGGGCGGTCACAGCGCTTGAGGGATAATGGCTGAGCTGCTGCTGAAACTCGGGGTTTGAAAACGCCGCGCGGAAGTTCGCAACAGACTCCCAGATCGCGTAGTTCATATACATGCTGCCGTCACCAACAGCTTTGTGCAGTTGGGTGCTGATGTAACCTGGCTGCTTTTGCATCCATTGGGCATCGCTCTTCCAGGCTTCAACCAAGGCGTCTTGTTCATCGGGATCGACTGTGAAGAGATTGACGAGAACGACGGGTCCAGCGTCGATGCCCAATTGCCGCTCAATGGGAAACTCAGGGTCGAGTGGTTTGAAACTTACCATTTCGGTACTCCTTGAAAGTAGCTTCGTTTTGGTGCCATGTTGTCATATTTGGGAAACATCAAACATAATGACAACACGTTGTCAAATCAAATGAGGAATCGACATGCCGGATGCGCGAAGAACCGAAGAAGGAGAAGCCGTGACAGCGTTGATACTGGATGTGTTTCGGCTAAACGGTCGATTGCAGCTTGCCGGTGATCGCCTCGTGTCAGAACTCGGTCTTACAAGTGCTCGATGGCAGATTCTTGGTGCCATCGCATATTCTGATCGACCGGAATCCGTTGCCTGGCATGCTCGGACGATGGGCGTTCACCGGCAGGGCGTACAAAGGATCATCAATGAATTAAGCAAAGAAGGCATAGTGGAGTTTCAGTCGAACCCACACCACAAGCGGGCGCACTTGGTTGTCATGACTCCAAAGGGGCAGGAGTTGTACGAAGCTGCGATTGCGAAGCAAGTCCCATGGGTGAATGAACTCTCGGAAGGTCTGTCGCCAGATGATATTGCGACAGCGCAAAATGTTGTTGACCGTCTTAAATCACGTCTCGAAGAAGCATCAATGCGACAAGATCAGAGCCCGTCTCAAAGCGGACGTTCATAGAGAGCGCAGCATCGGTCATTTTGGGCTCAATGCAGTCTTTAGCTGTACCAGGCTTAAATGTCCGCTCTGCGGACAAACCCGTCATTCGGTACAACGCACCTATTGACCGTAGCACCACCTCAACCGGACATTCGTCTCAAACGTAAGCTCACTGTTGCACCCTAGGCCATTCGTTCGGGCCCCTGCGCCGCATGGCTCCATTGCCGGGGCGACTGGCCGTACATCCGTTTGAACTCCCGGCTGAACTGAGACGCGCTTTGATAGCCTACGTCCCATGCCGCTTCCGACACGGTCTTTCCTTCGGCAATCTTCATGGCGGCGTTGTTCAGCCGCATAGATTTCACGAACTGTATTGGAGACATTGTCGTGGCTTCTTTGAAACGCCGATGGAAGACCGCCCGGCTCATGCCGACGTGGTCGGCCATATCGTCGATGGTGACCTGTTCATTCAAGTGGTTTGAGACGTAGTCGATGGTGCGCGCGATTTCGTTGCCGACGCCAAAGGCTCGTCTTGCGGAGGCCCCGGCCTCGCCCATGAGCACCGCGTAACACAACTCGCGCATTCGCCCCTGCCCGAGCACCTCCAGATCAACCGGATTGTCGAGCAGATCGAGAAGCCGCAGCAGTGCCTGCGTGAAACCACTATCCCAGGACGCCAATGCCAAAGCCGATGGCGCGCCATCCCGCAATTGTTTGTTGCCACCAGCGGCGGCCTCGATTTCCATGGTGAGCTCGCGCATCATCCGTGGCTCCAGCGTAATCACCACGCCGAGCAGAGGATCGTCCTTGGACGCCAATGGCGTGCCCGCCTCCACCGGTAAAGTCATGGGGCACAGCAGGTATTTGTCGCTGCCATAGACGTGGTGCTCACCCTCCAGAACAGCTTCCTTGCTGCCACTGAGAATAGCCACCACCGTGGGCTCGTAGACAGCAGGCACGCAGGGCATGGCCTCGGTCACCCGGAAAAGCTGGACGCCTTTCAACGCGGTATCGACGAGGCCTGCCTTTGGCAGACGTCGCTCGATAAGGTCTTTGATCTGGTCTTTGTTCATGCACTCTAGCTGGCAGAGGACTTTCATCTTTGCAATGGGGCTGAGACGATTGGGCAAGTAATGGAGAGTATATCGCCTGTTTTCGCGCCCAGTCAGGTTCTATCTGTGCATTCAAGCAACAACACCTTAAACCGCCAGCTTGGGCTGGCAGGAGACAGAAAATGGCAGATACGACATTCGGACCCAAAGGCTGGACACCCGAGCGCCTCGGCGACCAGTCAGGCAAGACCTACATCATCACTGGCGCCAACGCTGGCGCAGGCTTTCAAGCCGCGCGCATTCTTCTGAAGAAGAACGCCAAGGTGGTGATGCTGAACCGCTCGGCCGAGAAATCCGAGGCGGCAATCGCGGACCTGAGACAGGAATTCGACGCGAAAGCCGACGTGAGCTTCGTCCGCACGGAACTATCGGTTTTGGACAGTGTGCGCGAGGCTGCCGAAGAAGTTCTGAAGACGGTGCCTCGGATCGACGCGCTTATCAACAACGCGGCCATCGCGCAGGTGCCGACGCGCAAGCTGACCGTCGACGGGTTCGAAAGCCAGTTTGGCACCAACCATTACGGACATTTTCTGCTCAATGGTCTGCTCTTTGACCGCATCGCAGAAAGCAAAGGCCGGATCGTGGTCGTCGCCAGCCTCGGCTACAACATGGGTCTCAAGACCATCAAGTTCGACGACATGAACTGGGATGAGGGCTACGGAGCGAACACCGCCTATTCGCAGAGCAAGCTGGCGCAGATGATGTTTGCTTACGAGCTGCAGGACCGGCTGGCCGCTGCAGGGCGCAGAGAAGTCGAGGTCTTCGTCTGTCATCCCGGCTCATCAGCCACATCGCTCATAACCACCAGCGGCAGCCGCACGATGCGGTTCATCTGGTGGCTGATGACCAAGACGCCGATGGTACAGACTGCGGAACAGGGCTCATACCCAGAGGTCATGTGCGCGACAGAAGAGGCCCTCACCGAGCAAAGGGCGCTCTACGGCCCGACGGGCCGAATGGAAGCGGTCGGCCCGGTCGGCAAGGGCACACTGAACGCTCACGCCTATGACAAAGCTGTCACGACACGGCTTTGGGAGGAGTCTGAAAAAGCTGTTGGGTTCGAGTGGAAACTCTGACCACTTGATTGAAGTCAGCTTCCAGCGCACCAGTTCAGAGAGCGGACATTGGTTCGCTGTGCAGCATATGGGAGGTTTGGGCTCAATCCCGCCGTTTTCCGCATTCTGCCCGAACGGCGGGTGTAGAGTCTTCGAATGCCCGCTTTGGATGAAAGTCACGGCAACTCTGCGGGCCGAATGGGCAGAAGACTTGTGGGGTGGTTCGCGACAAGCGGTGATGGGTGGTGCGCTCAACCAGAAGGCGGTTCACATAACACCCCCACTGCGATGTTCGTACTGTGTTATCGTGGCGCAGAACATCCGGTGGTCGCAAAGCATGCCATTTGACAGTCCGTCCACTATTGTCGCAATGCGCAATAGAGTGTGATCTCGTGGCACTGCGCCCAATGACGGATTTCAGAAACCAGATCTAAACCCGGCGCAATTCTGAGACGACTCGGGTTTCTTGGAGCGAGAGCATCAATCGGGATGCGGCGTCGAACGTAGATTTTTTGACGTTTTTGCACTTTTGATTTCGCCGGCCCAAAATGTGTTGCCGGTGATACGACTATTACTTTGGAGATATACGAATTTGCAAAGACACCGCAGGCACTGGCGACATTCAACATTGTCTTGAACGCTCAATGACACCCTACTTTCGGTTGCAATAGGATCTGTTTCCATATGGCTGTTTCGTCGTAAAGGGTCCACTCACGACGAAGCTTTGGTTTTCCTGTAACCAATTCACCGTATTCGGCGTGGGTTGCTCCCAGGACGAAAACCTCGGCACCTGTCGGCTCACCAAATGCGCCATATCCTTCGTGTATTCCGTGAAGCGTCCAGCGAACGGCGGCACGAGGTGGCATCGCGGGATCATCACGACCAATTATATGGTGTATCTTGAATTCAGCCGTTGGGAAGCTGGCCCGCAATCCCATCCAAAATTGATCTGCACCGTCAAAGCTAACAGCTGCTGCCCCACCTGGATACTCCAACTGCGCGGCACGTTCATATTCTTCGGGGATTGCTTCGAATTCGGCGTGCATCAAACGTTCAAGCAAGTTCGCCAATCGCGTGCCCCAGATATTGCTATTGCCTGTCCCGGAATACGGACCACTGATATCATTCGCTGGAGAGTAGCGCTGGACGCATTTGCTCGGTCCGCCTTCTCGTTCAATCAAACCGCGTGCGTATTCTTTCGGGTTCAGACCCAATTGTCGCACAATTGCGCCTTGATCGCGAATAAGCCATTCGTCGTTGATCTGGTTGTTGATGACGTGGCAATCGGCGATGATCCTGTATTGAAGTTGTTTGTCCGTGGGTGCGCCGTAAACGCCGGGATGCGTATGCGTCGCCGTCGACAAAAGCCTGTGAGATGACAGCATTCCGTCTTCTGGCGTACCACACCAAATCACATCTTCGTCCAGCAACTTGCGGTCTGGAAACTCTGAAAGCGTCGCCATAGTCGCTGCGATCACGTCCTTGTTGCCTACAACAACCGACGCGGGCGAGCGAACGACAATATCTGGGGCGTAGTAGTCGTGCAGTTTGGCGATGCGGCGGTCTTCCCACAGTTCTTTCGTGATGCTGATGATATAGTCGGGCAAATCGACAAACTTTGGGTCAAAACCGTTCATGTCTAATGTCCTTGGTATGACGGCATCAAGCGTCTCCAATCGGGAAGGATAGTCGACCCGGAACGCGCACCTTGTTGAATTCACGCAATCGCGCAAAAACGTCCACGCCGAGTTGTTGATAGGCATCCAGAAGGTCAACCATGACCCAGTTTTCCCGAATCTTATTGTTTTCCAGGCGCCAGAAATCCAATGATTTCATGGTGATGCGTTTACCCGTGGGTGCAATACCCATCCACCCATCGTTGGTCACGGTTTGGATCATATTCGGCCACCCGGTCACGGCTGCATAGTTGCCGTCACCGAAGAAGTGATAGGTTATTTCATCTACGTATCGGCCGCGATCCGGCATCCCATTCAGAAATGGGATCTGATGCCAATTGCGGAAACCAGCGATGCCTCGGCCTGTGCCAATTCCGGCCGGGCCGTACCAGTTGACGCGTTCGCTCCAGAAACGCGGCATTTCCATCTTTTCGGGGCCGCCCTGACTCGGGTGTTTTTTCATATGCTTCAGCATTGTAACGATGTGGTCGCAGGATGCGTTCGCCTTCACTTCGTCCCACGGTCCGGGTATGATGCCGTCGTTTGTGGCGGGGCCCGGTATGCAAAACTCTAGCCCCAATGACGGTGCCATCGGCCAAGCCTGGGCTTGCATCATCACTTCCGGAATGTCCCAAAGGGTTTGAATTTCGACAACTTTGTCGTTCACAATCCGATAGAACTCGTGAAAACGCATATGTGTCAGGTGCCCGGTTGGCGGAATGTCCAACCACGGCCCTACAAAGGTGCCAACGTAGTGGCCGCCGCATCCGACCCAATCATCCCCCCGCTCGGTCCGGCCTGCCATTACAATCCAATCTCGACGCTCAAGGTCGGGCATTGCTTCGAAAAGTGGCACATAGCAGGCGTCGAAAAAGTCCGTCGGGCCGCAAAAATCACCAAACGGGTGCGGCATGTGTATGACCGCATCTGCCGTAAAGATATCGGCAATGGCCGAGCGAACGTTACTTAGTTCAAAATTGACCATCGCATTTCGAAGAGGCTCCAAGATCGCCTTGTTTCGCGTGTGTATGTCTGAGACGGGACTAGCGTCGTTCATAGTATTAGCCTTTGACTGCTCCAGCGGTCAGACCGCTTACGATTTGGCGCTGGAAGAATAGGATCAGGACAAACAGCGGTGCTGTTGCGGATACCACGGCGGCAACCGCATACATTACCTTGCCTTCGACTTGAGTGGTCCCCATGAAGCTGTTGATTGCGGGGATTATTGTCTCGTTCTCTTCGCTGAGAAGCATCACGGCGACGGTGAAATCATTATACGCCAGCAGAAAGCTGAACAAACCGGTGGTGATTACACCAGGCCACATTACCGGAACAATCACGTGTCTGAAGGCCTGAAAACGTGTACAACCGTCGACCATGGCACTCTCGTCCATGTCTTTAGGGATGTTCTTGAAAAACGAATGCAACATCCAAAGGGTAAAGGGTTGATTTATTGCCACCAACACTATGATTGTAGTCGGTAATATGCCCCAGACATTCCATTCGAAGAACCACAACAGATAACCCGAAACCAATGTTATATGTGGCATGGCACGAAACACGAGTGCGGCCATGAGAATCCAAAATGCATACCGAAAACCCGAGCGCGCCAGGGCATAGCCTCCAAGCGTGCCGAACGTCAGGGAAATGACGACTGTAAAGAACACGACAATGCTGGTGTTCTTAAAGTTGAACCAAAAATCTTCCGTCACCCACGCGCCGTAATAGCCTTGTCCAGTGAATGTGCTGCCGGTTTGTTCGAGTGTGTTGGTCCCTCGCACGGCGTTCATCCAATCCGCTTTGGACAGGAAATCGGCTTGCACCTTGAAACTTCCCCAGAAGGTCCAAAGGAAGGGGAACGCTGCGATAAGCAGCCATAACCCTACCATCGTGAAGGAGAACAGTTTCAGTGGGGTCATGCGTGTTTCTGCTTTTCTCGCCATGATCTTGTCCTCAGTGAGATTTGCGTGTGAAATCGCGCCAAGTGCGAACGAGTACCGGCATCATCAGGATGACAACCAAGAAGATTGTGATCAAAGACGTTGCCCCGGCCGAACCGTAGAGTGGGTTGCCGCTTTCGCGCAGGTCGTTAAAGATAATCCAGCTCAGTGACCGGGCGTGGGCCTCGGCAGAGAAACTCACGATCGGTTCAAACACCCGCAAATTGTCCATGATCAGCATCAGTGTCACGAAGGTCACGAGTGGCATCAGATGTGGCACCACGACGTAGACCAAGCGTTGCCACTTCGAGGCTCCGTCGATCTGCGCGGCCTCCATTGTGTCCGCGGGAACCGTTTGTAACCCGGCATAAAATGTGATGAAGCTGAAAGGCAAAGTGTGCCAGACACCATATACCATAAGCATGAACCACATGAGACCGGTGGAAGCTTTCAAGCTGAGGTTCGGGTCATTGAAGATGTTTTGAATGGTTGCGCCGATGACACCGTCGCCATCCACCATCCAGAACAGGATCAGCGAGCCGACCAGCGGTGTGACAAGGAAGGGCAAGAGTGAGACAAAGATCGCTGCGCCCTTGAGCTTGCGCGGCAGGGTGTTCACACCCACCGCTACGGCCATACCGAGGATCAGGACCATCGGCGTTACTATGAACGTGTATGCTAGGGTAAAGGTGAGAGCATTATAAAATGGCAGGTCACCCAGCTCTCGCCAGAACTCGCCCATTGTCTCGGTGTTTGCCCAAGCCTCGCCAATTTCGGCAAAGGCCAAGTGCGAGCGGTTTGTATAGGTACCCAATCCATTGAACTTGCCTAAAGGTGCTTCATCACGAAGTTTCTGTGTCGCCTCAAGATCGACCGAGGTGGACTCCTTGCATCCAAAAGGTCCACAACTTTCCGAAACAACCAGAACCTGTTCGTGTTGAACGAAAAGCGATTGGATAAAGACAGAAACAATTGGCAGAGCGATGAACAAAATCATTGCTGAAAGAGTTGGTAGGATGAACCAGAAGAATGTGCGATGCTTCATGTCAAATGTCCCCGTCGGTGGGTGTTAGGTTGAGGGGGGCTTACAAGTACCCCCCTCGCGCGCTCGATCAGGGGAGTTACTGAAGGAAGCCCGCTTCTTTCGCCGCTGTCCTGTATGCAGCCTCAACATCGGCAAGCGCCTTCTCGGCGCTTTCGTCACCTTTTAGGAAGTCCGACAGCTCGGAACCCAATGCAGCGTGCAGCAATCCGATCTGAGGAAGCATCGGGTACGGTTGCGCCCCGCCTTGAACAGTTGCCGCAACACCAGCTGCCGCTGGGCCAGGCGTAAATCCTTCGAGCAACCAAACAGCGTCGTCGTTGTTGGCCGCGACCATTTCCGGCGTCAACGCGCTTGCCAGTGCAGCGAATGTCGCTTCTGCTTCAGCGTCAGATACATTCGTGGAGATTGTGAAGCCATCCCACCATAGTGTTGCTCCGGGGATGCCACCCGGTTCAACTGAGGGTGCAGCGGATAGAACTGTATTCGACGTAACTTCCGCGCTTGACCCTTCATCGTCGAGGATTGGCGCTCCACGAGACCCCCACATGATACCAAGTGCGGCCTCGCCAGCTTCCCAAAGTCCCTGCGTTTCGTTCGAGGCTTGCGTAAGATGGTCTGGATGCGCGTATTCCACCATCGCTTTCAGTGTTTCCAAGGCAGCAATACCAGCTTCGCTGTTGACAGTTGGTTCGGCGGTGCCGGGTTTGAAGAACTCACCACCGTGCGCAAGAAAGACCAGATTAAAGGACTCGCCTACATTCCAGCCAGTCTTCAGGTTCATGACGATGGGATATTCCATGATTCCGGCATCCCGGATCGCCTTTGCAGCTTCAATCACCTCGTCATAGGTGCTCGGAGCGCTGTCGATCCCCACTTGCGCCAGAATGTCGGAGCGTGAGAACAGGTGCTGCGCATTAGCCATGAAAGCAATGGCCATGACATTGCCGTCAATGGCGATCTTTAGATTGTCGGGAATATTCTGACCGTGGCTTTCGATTAGATCGTTCAGCGGACGGACCAGTCCATCATTCATCAATTGTGTCAGTGTCGAATTAGCTACAATTACGCTGGTGTATTCGGCAGGATCCGGAGTGAGCGCCGCGTTCATGATCTGTCGGGCTTCGGTCGTATGATTGCGCGAAAACTCTGAGGCTGCTTCGGCGCAATTTCCTTCTGCGGTGCCCGCCACAGCGTGAATGGCGGGAAAATCACTCGCAAGTATACGGATGGACTGATCAGACGGGCCGCAATCTGCCGCGTAAGCAGTCGTCCCCATTAGTCCTGCCATTGCTCCAGCAACGAATAGTTTTTTGATGAGCATGTGTTTTCTCCCTTTGATGTTGGGCGCATCTTGTAACTTTGCACCCGGTTTCTCGGCTGTTTCGGAATGTCCCATGTGTCAGTTTCCGATGCGTGCTCCAGATTTCTGATCAAACAGATGGAAGTGTTCAGGGGCGACGTTGATCGAAACGATTTCACCGATCTCGGCGCGGTAAGATTTGTCTGCTTTTACCGAGACAAGCGCGCCGCCGATGCGAACCGAAACCATGGTCGCGTCACCCAGGAGTTCCATCGTGTAGATTGGAGCGTTGATCTGGCCGCCGATTTCGACGACGTTGGCGTCCTCGGCCCGGAAGCCAAGGGTGACCTTGCCATCTGGTGCACTCAATCCCGGCACGTCGACATGTTGTGCGCGGAAAGTTCCACCTGACATATCGCCATCCATCAGGTTCATTGCAGGGTTGCCGATAAAGCTGGCGACGAAAGCGTTGGCGGGGCTGTCGTAGATCTCAACAGGTGAACCCACTTGCTGCACAACACCCTGTTTCATGATCACAACCCGATCCGCCAAGGTCATCGCCTCAATCTGGTCGTGGGTTACATAGATGGTGGTCACCGCCAGTTCGTGGCTCAGGTTTTTGATCTGCGCCCGCGTCGAAACCCGCAGCTTCGCATCCAGATTCGAAAGAGGTTCGTCCATCAGGAAAACGTTTGGTTCACGTACAATTGCCCGAGCCAACGCCACACGCTGCCGCTGTCCACCCGATAGTTCAGCAGGCTTCCGATGTAGGAAGTCATCCAACTCAACCATCGCGCTGGCTCGCCGCACCTTTTCGTCATGGATATTTGGATCGACGCCGCGCACTTTCAGCGGAAAGCGAATGTTCTCATAAACGTTCATGTTCGGGTAAAGCGCGTAACTCTGGAACACCATCGCCACATCGCGATCCTTTGGTTCCATTTCATTAACCCGCAGGCCGTCGATCAAAATGTCGCCTTCGCTGGCGTCTTCGAGTCCTGCAATCATCCGCATGGTTGTGGTTTTGCCGCAGCCCGAAGGGCCCAGAAGGACTAAGAACTCCTTGTCCGCAATCTTAAGGTCGAAATTGTCCACCCCAATGAAGCTGCCCCAACGCTTGCCAATGTTGCGAAGTTGGATTTCCGCCATCTATCCCTCCCGGAATCGCCTTGCATACGATTGAGATAAGGCTAGACGGTCAGCCACTTTCACAATAATGAATTCATTCTATGAGTGATATAAATCAAATTGATCTCAGACTTGTCGACACCACCATACTCCTGGTGTTTCTCGGGGCCATGCGCCACAGGCAGGCCACAGCCGTCGCGCGCGAGATGGGGCTGACCCAACCTGCCGTCAGCCATGCCTTAAAGCGTCTTCGAAAACTCTATGATGACCCGCTGTTTCTAAGGCGCGCGCATGGGCTAGAACCAACTGCTTTAGCGCACGAATTGGAACCGAAAGTTCGCAGAATTGTTCGACTCATTTCACAAACATTAGAAGGTGCCGATGAATTCGAACCGAGTTCTACTTCCACCGACTTGAAGATAGGTGCATTTGACTACGAGCTTACCGGGGTAATTCCGCCGCTGGTTGCGAAGCTGCGCAAGGTGAGTCCGGGCATCAATATCCACGCATTTTCATTATTCAACGACGAAGCTCTTGAGGCCCTGACGCAGGGGCGCATTGATCTCGCGATAGGATATTTCGACTTTCCGGCAAAAAGTGAAAATCACTTTGTTTCAGAAGAGCTCTTTTCAGAAGATTACGTGCTGGTAGGTCGCAATGGTCATCCTCTTTTGGAGGAAGATTTGACATTTGAACGAATAGCCAGGGCGAACCACCTGCTCATTTCACCGCATGGTCCTACTAGAAACTTGGTCGACCAAGCTCTGCAACTTCAAGGGCTTAGAAGAAACATTCAGACGATTGTGCCTTCACTTTTTTCCGCTCTATCGATTGTGGAAAGCTCCGACCTTGTGATGACATTGCCTAAGCGGGCCGCAAATAACAACATTCGGAGGTTCGATATATCCCACCGACCCCTACCGATCGCAGGGGGAATATTCAAACTCCATGCAGTTCGTCATATTCGAGACGCCAATAGTCCTCTACACATCTGGCTAATCAATCAACTGATAGAAGTTGTTTCCGACTAGGCCGTGTTCACAAAAGGGGCTCACATCTACTTTCCGACATGAAACAAGCTGGTATCTGTGATGGAGGTCAACTTGACGCAAGACATAATAGTGTTCGAAGAATAATCGTTCTCAACATGGCCTGGCGCGTTGGTCGATGAAGACTCAGGCGTATCGCAAATCTGCGGCACTAATAGATATGTCGCTCTGCCTAGCTAGTGCCGCAAATTTATCTCGCCTGACCGAAATTAGCTTCTGATACGACCAAAGCGCGAACATCGTTGGATCGATATCACTGTCTCGGTCTCCGGCCATTTCTGAATACTCACTCCAATATTCAGAAAGCAGGTCTGGAGGATAGTAAATTGGTTTTGGGTTCTCAACGTACCTGACTATCAGGTTCTGGACGAGTTCATCGCTCTCCCTAAGCGAAACGATGAGGAACCTTTCTTTCAAAGCAGAAAATGTGGGATCACCAGCCGCAAACAATTCGCAGAACGACCCGCTTGAATCAGCCAGAACTGGCTGATCGGATTCCAGGCTAAGAAGGCCTTCGACTGCGGTGAGTTCAGCCTGCCTATGAAAGTTCTGCCGTTTCACATATTCGTTGAATTCAATCCCGCCTCTGTCTGGGTCTCCAGGCATCCCCAAATAGGAAGTCAATGGCGCAAGCGTGTCCTTGCACAATTCGTCGCCCAAGTTGAGAATGCCCAGTTCCTGCAGCCTGGACAGCATAGCTCCCTTGCTGACCTCGGCATTGAATGCGTCAAGTATCTGCTTGCGCAAATACTGCCCTTGGATTTGGGCGTCTATCGACACATAGCGCCACGCCCCGGATTGGTTCAAAAAGCTCGAAAGAAGCGTCTTTCCAATTCCCGACATCCCGATCAGAAGGATGTCACGCGGTTCACTCAGAAGAGATTGAACTTCCGGGGTTAAGCACGTCAGCTTCATGGCGTTCCGAATATTCCATCGATCACACTTAGCACCGCTTCAACCGTCGGATCGACGGTTGTGAACTCCTCTTCGCGGGCAAATAAGTCTTCCAGCCGCACCGGAGTTTCTGGAAGTGTTCCAAGCGCTTCTTCAACTGCCGTCGGGAATTTTGCGGGATGAGCTGTTTCAGCGACAACAATGGGTCCGTTAAGCGTTGCCCTCAGCTGATCCGCCGCGAAGTAGCCGGTTGCCGAATGTGGGCAAATGATCTTGCCGAACTGCTTATGGATCTGGCGCATGGTGTTTAAGGCATCATCTTTGCCGCACTTCATCGCATCGAAGTCTTTGGTCAGTCTTGAATGCTGGGATTGCGAAAGTTCGTAAATAGACTTCTCAGCGAGCTGCTTTTGCATGTCGCGCGTTGCGTTCCCGTCGCGTCCTTTCAGGATCCACAGCATACGCTCAAAGTTGCTGGAAACCTGAATATCCATGCTCGGTGAGATCGTCGGTATTGTCTCTGCCTTCGACATCATACCAGTCTCGAAAAGCCGGGGGAGGACATCATTTTCGTTCGATGTGACGATCAACTTCCCAATGGGAGCGCCCATTTGCTTCGCGATATAGCCCGCAAAGACATTCCCAAAATTCCCGCTGGGGACAGCAAAGTTCACGGGTTGGCCGCAATCGTTGTGGATTTTGACCGAAGCGTAAATGTAGTAGGACGCCTGAAGGAGGATCCGGGCCAGGTTGATCGAATTCACAGCCGTATAGCTATATTCTTTGGCAGCTTCGCTTTGATACAGGTTTTTGACTAGGCATTGGCAGTCATCAAAGTCGCCTCGAACGGAAATTGCCTGAACGTTTGCGGCTCCCAGGCAGGTCATCTGCTTGCGTTGAACATCAGAGACGCGGCCCTCCGGAAACAGAATTACTGCATTGGCTCGCGAACGTCCCGCAAAGGCATTTGCGGTGGCTGCGCCAGTATCTCCCGACGTTGCGCAGAGTACGGTCGCGCGCTTGTCAGTGATTGTGAGTTCCCGATCGATCGCTTCCGCCAAAGGGGCGAGGGCGTAATCCTTGAAAGCGAGCGTGGGGCCATGGAAAAGCTCCATGCTCCACATCTGGTCATCCAGGCGAGACAGAGGTGGGCCATCATTGCGTTCGAAACCGGCCAGCGCTTTTCTTATGCCTGTGGTGAAGTCGCACTGTTGCCACTCTGCTCCGCCAAACAGTGCCAGAACATCCGATGCAATCTGGTCGTAGGCCCGCCCGCTCAGCGTGGCCAATTCGCTGGATGTAAGTTCGGGCCAGGCCTCAGGCACGTAAAGACCGCCATCTTCGGCAGTTCCACGGCTTAGCAACTCTCGGAGAGATCGAGCGGGTGCGTTCCCGCGAGTACTTGAGTAGAGCATGGCATTTTCCAAGATTTCTAATATTGTGGATTTAGCAAGACCTCTATCGTTCGTAAACAAAAATCTAATATAGTGGAATTACGGAATGAACACACCTTTACCTACACCTGAAATCGGGAAAATTATGAAGGAAGCCAGGAAATCGCTGGGCCTGACCCTTGAGCGACTCTCTGAGCGTACAGGGGTGTCCCGATCGATGCTATCCGCCATTGAGAGGGGTGCCACCAACCCGACCTTTTCCATAGTCTGGGCCCTTTCTCAGGCACTTGGCGTTGACCTTAGCTTGCTTGAGGGCACGCCTGGTGGCGAGGATCCAATCGAGCATCTTCATCACTATTCCACGCCGATGCAGCGAAGTGCGGACGGTAAATGCGAGATTTATATGCTGAGCCCGCGACGCACTGTTCTTCCCGTAGAGTGGCACAGGCTTCTCATGAAGGTCGGAGCAGAGCTTGATTCAAAGCCCCATGCGCCTGGAACCTTCGAGCACCTGACCTGCCTGTCCGGCTCACTGTCGGTAACGGTCGCTGGACGAACTGTTCGGGCTGAGGCGGGCGATACATTGCGATACCGCAGTGACTGCAATCATCGCATTAACAACGAGGCGGATGGAGAAACGGAGGCCATCCTTCTTGTGGCTCAGCCGACTCAATATCAGGAACCTACAGCGTCAGTCTGAGAGGGCCTATAAAACCTATTGACTGAAATATGGTATTTATCCAATATACCGCATCTCGTGCGGCATATTGGAAAATTAAAAATGAAACAGCGACTGGTACCTCCAAGTAATAGCGGACTTTTCCGTTCGCGGGCCCACGCAGGATTGAGCGACGAATCGCGGTCAGGTTTCTTTGCCTGCCGCCGTAAGCAGCAAATGACTTGAGGCGTAACGCCCAATCCACTCGTTCTCAGGCTTAACTCCGGCAATGAAGGTACTATCGGATGACAACTGAACAACTGGCCCAGAAAGCGCGCGGGCGCCGTGGGCGTCGCCGTGATGGCGGGGTACCAGCCCCGGCAATCGTGCAGCGCCCGTTCGCGCAGCTTAAGCGTTCCTATCCTGCCGTTGAGCTGATTTCGGATGATCAGGTTGAACACATTCACCAGGCATCCCTGAAACTGCTTTCAGAAACCGGCCTGGATGTCTTGCATGACGACGCGCGTGCAGCGATGAAAAAAGCGGGGGCTGATGTCCGGGACGGTGAAGAACGTGTGCGCTTCGATCCTGATCTGATCAACGAAGCCATTGCAAGCGTGCCGTCTGAATTCACGCTCCACGCGCGAAACGCCCAGCACAACGTGACCATGGGCGGAAACAACATTGTATTCAACATGATGGCAAGCGCGCCGAATTGTTCGGATACGGATCGGGGCCGGCGCGCAGGCAATCAGGAAGATTTTCGCAACTTCCTCCGATTGGCCCAGATGCACAACGTTCTAAACGTGACGGGTGGGTATCCGGTGGAGCCTGTCGATATTCACGCATCTATCCGCCATCTTGACTGTATTCAGGATTACATCGCGCTTACCGATAAGGCCTATTGCATCTACTCACTTGGTGAGGAGCGTGTCTCCGATGCAATCGAGATGACGCGGATTGCCCATGGTCTGACGCACGACCAGATGCGTGATCAGGCCTGTATGTTCTCGATCATCAACACGAACTCTCCTCTCCAGCTCGATATTCCGATGATGCAGGGCGTGATGGCGTTGTCCGAGATGGGCCAGCCTGTTGTGATCACACCCTTCACGCTGGCAGGGGCGATGGCGCCCGTTACGATTGCGGGTGCCGTCACGCTGCAAAACGCCGAAGCTCTGGCGGGTGTGGCCTTTACCCAAATTGTGCGGCCAGGTGCGCCGGTGATGTATGGCGGCTTCACGTCCAACGTGGATATGAAGACCGGCTCGCCAGCATTTGGCACACCGGAATACATGAAGGCGCAGCATATCGGTGGACAGCTGGCGCGGCGCTACGGCATTCCGTATCGCTCTTCGAATGTGTGCGCGGCCAATACGGTTGACTCGCAAGCGGCGTATGAGGCGGTCTTCTCGCTTTGGGGTGCGATCAATGGCGGCGCCAACATGCTCATGCACGGGGCAGGGTGGCTCGAAGGAGGGCTGTGCTGCTCGTATGAGAAGGTGATGCTTGACATCGACTTGCTGCAGATGGTCACGGAATTTCTTCAGCCGGTTTCGACTAGCCCGGAAGACCTTGCGCTGGAAGCCATCAATGAGGTTGGGCCAGCGGGTCACTTCTTTGGCACTGAACACACCCAGGCGCGTTATCGCGACGCCTTCTATTCGCCAATCCTGAGTGACTGGCGCAACTTTGAGACCTGGCAGGAGGCCGGATCGCCGATTGCGATTGAGCGTGCCAACGCAGAGTGGAAAAACCGCCTTGCCACCTATGAGGCCCCGGCCTTGGACCCGGCGATCAGGGACGAGCTTGACGCCTTTGTCGTCAAGCGCAAGGCCGAGGGCGGTGCTGCCACGGATTTCTGACACTTGCAGGTTCGCCAGGACGGTCGCGACAACCGGGATCGTTCTGCTCACCAGCAATCCACTGCAAAGAAGTGAACCCCTTTTCACCGAGATAGATGCTTTGGGTCAAAACGAGGAGCGCGCACCCAAATGCAGTCAGAGTGAAAGCTGAATTCCTGAGGAAAAACGAAATATGCCTACTATTCAGACCGACGAGTCCACAGGCGGAAAGAAACTGCCGTCGCACGCCAAAGTCGTTGTTATTGGCGGCGGCGTTGTTGGTTGCTCGATCCTGTTCCACCTGGCCAAGTTCGGTTGGAAGGATGCGGTCCTGCTTGAACGTGACGAGCTGACATCCGGCTCATCCTGGCACGCGGCCGGCGGTATCCACACCATCAGCTCGGATCCGAATATCTCGCGCCTGCAATCATACACGATCAATCTCTATAAAGAGATCGAAGAACTGTCCGGGCAATCCGTTGGTCTACATCAAACTGGTGGCTTTTATGCCGCCTCGACCAAGGAATGGTATGATTACCTGAAGGGCGAGCGTTCGAAAGCGCGCTACATGGGGCTGGATCAGGAATTCATCTCGCCCAAGGAGCTGGCCGAGCGTCATCCGCTGATCGATCCGGACCACTATCACGCGGTTCTGTGGGACGCACAGGACGGCCATCTGGACCCGTCCGGCACGACCTACGCTTTTGCCAAGGCGGCCAAGGCGCATGGCGCCCAGTATTTCACCCACTGTGGCGCCACCGATATGACACAGCGCCCCGATGGCAGCTGGGACATTGTCACCCCCAAAGGCACGATCAATGCAGAACATGTCGTGAACTGCGGCGGTCTGTGGGCGCGTGAGGTGGGCCATATGGCGGGCCTTCATCTGCCGGTTCAGCCGATGGAGCACCACTACCTGATCACCGAGCGCATGGACGAAGTCGTGAACTTCGGTCAGCAGCTACCGCACGGCATCGACTTCGAGGCCAACGTGTACTGCCGTCGGGAAGGGCAGGGCATGTTGCTGGGCACCTATGAGGCTCAGGCGACCCCGTGGAAAGTCGGCGGAACGCCCTGGGATTTTGGTCATGAACTGCTGCCGCCGGATCTGGATCGCGTGGCAGATCGTCTGGAAACCGCATTTCAACGCCTTCCGGCCATGGCCAATGCCGGGATCAAGGATGTGATCAACGGCCCGTTCACATTTGGCCCTGATGGCAACCCGCTGATCGGCCCTGTTCCGGGCATGACGAACTACTGGGTGGCTGTTGGTGTCATGGCGGGTTTCTGTCAAGGCGGCGGCGTGGGTCTGACCCTTGCGGAATGGATGATCGACGGCGAGCCATCCATCGATGTCTGGGCGATGGACGTGGCGCGTTTTGGTGAGTTCGCGACACCTGACTGGGGCACAATCAAGTCGTCGGAAAACTACGAACGCCGGTTCGTGATGACCTTCCCGAATGAAACCCTGCCCAAGGGCCGCAAGCAGAAGACAACCGCGCTTTATGATCGCATGATCGCCAAAGGTGCGGTGATGGATCAGGGTTTCGGCCTCGAAAACGTACTCTGGTTTGCCGATGGCCCGGAAGATGCGCACGAGGTTCCCTCGTTCGAGCGCAACCGGTCTCACGATTATGTCGGACGGGAGATCAAGGCCGTGCGCGAGGCCGTAGGTGGCATTGAGATTGCCAACTTTGCCAAGCATGAGTTCAAGGGCGAGGGTGTTCGCGAATACCTGAACCATATCCTTGCCGGGTTTGTTCCCAAGCCCGGACGCCTGGCTCTGACGCCGATGCTGACACCCAAGGGCAAGCTTTACGGCGAACTGACGGTGGCTTGCCTGGCCGAGGATCACTTTATGCTGTTCGGCTCGGGCGCGATGCAAGAGGCACACCGCCGCTGGTTCGAAAAAGACCTGCCTGCTGGCATTTCTTATGCCAACGTTTCAGACGACTGGCACGGCATTGCATTGTCTGGCCCGAAATCGCGAGACCTGCTGGCCCGGATCACGCGGGACGATGTTTCAGCCGAAGCCTTCAAGTTCCGCGACCTGCGCCAGACCTTTGTCGGCGGCGTGCCGGTGATCATCAACCGGATCAGCTTCTCTGGCGAATTGGGCTACGAAATCTATTGCAAACCGCAATACCTGATGCGCCTGGCAGACGCCATCGAAGAGGCCGGCGCCGATCTGGGCTATCGCTGGTACGGCGCGCGTGCGTTGCTGTCGATGCGACTCGAGAAGGGCTGGGGTGTCTGGACGATGGAATACCGTCCCGACTTCGACGCTGTCGAATCCGGCATGGATGTCTTCATCAACTGGAAGAAGGACTTCGTCGGCAAAGAAGCAACGCTGAAAGCCCGCGATGAAGGGGTCTCGCAGAAGTTGGTGACAATGACCATCGACGTCGAGGGGATCGACGTGGCCCATGACGAGGCGATCCTGAAAGATGGTGAACCGGTCGGCTACGTCAGCTCGGGCGGCTATGCGCACCATGTCGGCAAGTCGATGGCGATGGGTTACGTCGCAGCCGAGTTCGCACTGCCGGGAACGACGCTTCAGGTGGAAATTCTGGGCAACTTCTACGACGCGCTGGTTCTGGCAGGACCAATCTACGACGCCAACGGCGCAAACATGCGTTCTTGATCAGGAGAAAAACCATGGGGCGGCCAGAGAAAGACATGGATGTGGTTCTAAGTGAACTTGTTGAGGTGAACCGCTTCGTATTCTTATTGATGCCCGGGTTCTCGGCATTGGAACTGGGATCCGGCATCGACTCTCTGGCCGCCGCCAACGAAGCAATGGGTAAGGCCTTCTTTCAGTGGAAAACAGCCAGCGAAACGGGCGATAGCATAAATTCTTCTTCAGGGCTGACAGTAGCAGTCGATAGGGTCTTGTCAGATTAACATTGCTTGAGCGGGGCAGGGCGGTTGCGTAGCTTTTGTCCATGACCAAGCCTGCCTCTTTCAAGTACTTTAAAACCAGCCCAGAGATCATCCGCCTTGCGGTGATGCTGTACGTCCGTTTCCCGCTCTCGCTTCGGAATGTCGAAGATCTGTTGCACGAGCGAGGCATCGACGTGAGCCACGAAACTGTCCGATATTGGTGGAACAGGTTCGGGCCGATGTTTGCTGCTGAGATCAGACGGAAGCGTGTTCAGCAACTGCGCGCGTTCTCCAAATGGAAGTGGCACGTGGACGAAGTTTTCGTGAAGGTAAATGGCAAGCGGCATTGTCTTTGGCGGGCTGTTGATCACGAAGGCGAGGTGCTGGAAGCCGTTGTCACCAAACGCCGAAACAAAGCTGCAGCACTGAAATTCCTCAAGAAGTTAATGAAGCGACACGGCAAAGCGGAAACCGTCGTCACGGATCGCTTTGCCTCATACAGAGCCGCGCTCAGAGAACTGGGTGCGCTCGAAAAACAAAGGACGGGCAGGTGGCTCAACAACCGCGTCGAGAACTCGCACCTGCCTTTCCGACGACGCGAACGCGCGATGCAACGTTTCAGGCGCATGCGAAGTTTACAGAAATTCGCCTCCGTTCATTCCTCCGTCTACAATCACTTCAATCAGGAACGATCGCTCACCAGCCGAGACACCTTCAAGTTGACACGCAGCGCCGCTCTTGCCGAGTGGCGTCAACTTTGTTCCGGATAGGTTCACGGTTCCCGCGGCAAACTGAGACTGGTTCGAATTCGTCTGACAGCACCCTCATTTGCACCAGTTGGTGGTTGAGGTGCACCAACACGACGTCATCTCTCCCCTTTGCCACCTCGTGATCGAAGGTGATCGGGCGGACCTCGCCCGAAAACGGATGCTGTAGGCCTTCGAGACAGCGCTGCCAGGATCCGGATAGCGCGGGCATTTTGAACGCCGTTCCGTCAGGAGCGTTCTCGAGAGAGACGGGCTCGAGATCTGGCCAATCCGCGAGGCGGAGGGCCGTTCGGACACAGCGTTCGACGTTTCCAGGCGAGAAGTGTTGCAGATCGCGTGTTTCAGCCAATCGGTCGTGGAGCTTCTTGACCCGCTCTCCGAGGTCTTTTTCAGCCCGTACGAATTGCTTGGATCGCGCGATGCGCGCATCCGCGAGCGTCGTGTCGAGCGTCTTGCGGCGGCCTTCCAGAAGGTCTGGCAGTTGTGGAGCAATCACGGGGTTGACGCTGCCCATGTCGGCGCGCATCGTATCGAGCTTTTGAAGGGCCTTCAGGATGTCCTGGCCGTGAGAGCCGTCCGCATCTACTGGGTGCCAAATGACGACCTCGTCTGCACGCTGCCCGTGTCGATCGATACGGCCATTGCGTTGTTCCATGACGTTCGGGTTGTAGGGGATCTCGAGATGGATCATCAAATGACAATGGTTCTGCAGATCGATCCCTTCGGAAGCTGCATCCGTTGCGAGCAGGATCCTGACGGGTGATCTGGACGGGTCGGCTTGGAATGCGGCTTTGATTTCCTCGCGCTCATCCTTGTCCATGCCCCCAAAGATCATGCGCAGTCGATCCCCGCCGAAATCATGGCTCACGAGGATTTCCTGCAACCAGGTTTGCGTGGCGCGATATTCGGTAAAGAGGATCACGCGTTCTTCGGTCCATTCCCCGTCTTTCTTCAGATGGCTTTCCAACCACTCGAGAATGGCGTCTGCTTTGGCGTCGGAGCGATGCCGCGCGCCATTGGCCCAACCGCTCAGCTGGGCGAGCAGGCGGCTTTCCTTGTCCGTCGGCGGTCGCAGTCGGCGACCGATCTCTTCGAGTGCTTCGCTCTCTGCGGTCTCCCGAAGATCGTCATCGTCGTAGTCTTCCCGTGTGCGGTCTATTGCGCGCCGAAGGATCCGTTCGTCGAGCTTGCTCGACTTGCGTTCGGTCGGTCTGCGGCCTTCGATCGTTTCGATGTGTTTTTCGAGGGTGGCCGCGAAGGCGGCCGGTGACGACGCGAGACGTTTTCTGAGGAGCTGGTAGACGAAGGCGCCAGCTTGACCACCGGCATCGTTGCCCGTTCGCTCAGCAATGTAGTCATCCAGGAGTTTGCGAGCCGCGTGTTCCTCTTCGGAATACTGGACTTCGAGGGCTTCCAGACGACGCTCCGGATAGATCTTCTTTCCGTTCGCGTCGACCAAGTCGCTCTTGAGGCGGCGGACCATCACGCGAGACAGTTGCGTCTCGTTGGGAAGAACGTTCCGGGCAAACCTTTGATCGTCGAGAAGTTCGAGCAAAGCCGTGAAGGACTCGGTGTATCCATCATGTGGCGTCGCCGTCAAAAAGAGTTTGTGCTGGAAATGCGGGGCGATAAGTCGGACCAATCGCGTTCGCAGGCTCTCTACCGCCCATTTGCCAACCGTAGGTGAAACGTTATGGGCCTCGTCGACGATCATCAGATCGAACTTGCGTGGATGCCCGATATGGGCGGGAATGGCGTCTTTGAAGAGCCGCAATCCTTCACCTTGCTTGGCCCAGTCGATCGACGTGATCAGCCGAGGGTAGGACGTCCAAGGGTTGGCGTGGAGCCCACGTTTGCGGCGTAGAGCCTTGACGTAGTCCGTGTCGACGATCTTGAACTCGAGGCCAAACTTCTCCTCCATTTCGAGACGCCACTTTTCCTGCAGCGAGGCGGGGCAAAGCACGAGCAGGGTGCGCGCTCGATGGCGCAGAAGCATTTCCTGAACGACGAGGCCTGCTTCGATCGTCTTTCCCAAACCGACGTCGTCTGCGATGAGGAGGTTCGTACGCGCCATGTCGATGGCCCGCACCAGAGGGTCCAGCTGATAGTCCTCGATACTGACACCACTTCGAAACGGCGACTGCAGATAGCCGCGATCTGCATTCGTGGCAGCTCCCCACCGCACGGCGTCTAGAAAGGCTTGCAAATCTTCTGGGTCGTCGAAACCCGTCATCGTTGGCAAACCGGCGCGTTCCAGGGAGTGGGCGCCGGGTTCCAACTCCCAAATAACTTCGAGTTCTTCACCGAGCGCATCTTCGTCAATCGAAGCCAGGCGCACGCGGCTCTGCTTGGGCGCTCCGGGGCGAAGGGCGCTGCTATCGACATCAGCCACGATCCATTGGCGCCGCCGAACGTCGACCAATTGACCGACCTCTGGAGGCGCAAAGGAGATGGTTCGTTCGCCGGATGTGGGCTCCATCGATGTCATGCGTCGAACTCCAATGCTTTCATTATCCGATCGGCCGCGTCTTCGGCGTCTTCGTGCTCCCAGACCCGTAAGACACGCCAGCCGGCTTCGGTGAGGCGTCGGTTCGTATCGAGGTCGCGCCGCTTGTTCGTCTCGATTTTGTCTCGCCAGAAATCGGCATTGCTCTTGGAACTGGTGCCGTGTTGGGGGCAACCATGCCAAAAGCAGCCATCGACGAAGATCGCTAGCTTCCTGCGCCTGAAGACGATGTCCGCCACGCGACGTGGTTTTTCGAGAAGTGGGATATGAAGACGGTATCGCAGCCCGCGTGCGTGCGGCGTGCGTCTCAATCGGAGCTCCGCCGCCGTGTCTTTCTGTCTGACGCGCGCCAGTCGAGCCGAAGCCTCAGGCGACGAGGGTTTTACCACACTCCCGCTTGGTTTCATGATCGTCTTCTCTGTTCGTCGGTTTTTCGGTCTCGTCGAGACTTGCCAAGATACTCTGTCCAATGATTTCTCCGAGGGTGACCGGAACGGCATTTCCGATCATTCGCCCCAATGTCTTGAAATGAATAGGGGATCCCTCAGGAACGAAAGAATAATCGAGTGGAAATCCCTGTAAAATGGCGCCTTCGCGCAACGTAATGGCCCGGTCTTGCTCTGGATGGCCGAAGCGACCGTTGCCGAAGCCGAAAAACTGCGTCGTCATTGTCGGCGACGGTGCATCCCAGACCATCCGGCCGTAGACGCCGGGATAAGTGCGGCCGCTGTCTTTGCGATGGCATTCGGCGACGAGCTCTTGCGGCCAATCCCGCCAGGTGCCTCCAGGTCGGGACGCGCGGATACGTTCGAGGTTTAGATCCGAAAGACGAGCGGCCGCGTGAAGCGGATCATCCTCGGATGATTGACCCTGTTTGAGCGCTGGCATGGTGCCGATCGCGTCTCGTACGGTGTGTATTGCGTCTTCGGGTGGGGCGATCAGTTCGATCGTTCGGTCCAACGAGGCCAAGAGCACGGTTCTGCGCCGGGTCTGCGGGAGCCCGTATTTCGTGCAATCCACGACGCCACTCGAGACGCGATAGCCGAGATTCACGAGCGTTCTAACGAAGTCCTTGTAGACGTCGTGCTTGATCACCGTGGGCACGTTTTCCATGGTCACGAATTCGGGTCGTGTGTTTTTGACGAGGCGCGCGAAATGATACATCAGGCCCCAACGCGGCGTGCCGACGGTTTCGTAACGCTGCGAATATGTCGAGAACGGCTGACACGGGGCGCAACCTGCGAGCACCCGTATTGATGCGTCTCCAAAATGATCGTTCAGCTTCTCAGGCGCCAACTCGCTGACGTCTTCGAGGAGAAACTTTGCATTGTTGTTGACTTCGAAAGCGTGTTTGCATGCCTGGTCGACATCGACCCCAGCGACGACGTTCACACCGACGTTCTGAAGCCCCCGAGTAAGGCCGCCGGCTCCACAGAACAGATCGATGCAGGCAATGTTCGCCACGTGCTCGGGGCCTCCCATTTGATGATGGCTCTAACTGCTACCACCGAGTCTTTTCAGCGCCACCAGTCACCCAGAGCCAAGTCGAAAAGGAGACGCCTGTTTTCTTCCACTCTAATTTTTGTATAGCTCACAGACAACCGATACCTTTCGTTTCGATGGGTCCCAATGCGAAATTTCTCGCTTGGTTTCGAACTCTCACGAGGCATTCTACAAGTTTTGTTCGTCCAGCATCAATCTCACTCTAAACACTGGACCGTAAACATGACTGGCTATTTTAGGCTGACCAACGTTCCGGCAGCCTAGTAAGATCGTAGCAAATGCCCAGAGGCTCATTACTTGATGTAAATCATAGATTTGCCGTATTCATTGCAGAAAACACAGTTACGAAGACGGAAGGGTGCACAATCAAATCAGCACCGCTTTTTGAGTGGATCAACGACTTAGGCTGAAGAACGGAATCAAGCAGTGTCCAACCTTGTGAATAGGGTGCGAGAGCTATCTTACTCTGCACCACTGATTAGCAACATTCGGCAGATTCTGACGGGTCTACAGGGATTCGACTCCATGGCGCGCGAAATCATCCAGAATGCCGATGATGCGGGTGCAAAGAGCATTCGGTTCGACATCACTGACGAGGCGTTGGTCGTGTGGAACGACGCAGAGTTCCTCAGCTGTGGACTGAACTCGGATGAATGCCTTTGGACGACGAATGGAAGTCCGCAGCTTAGGAAGCGAAAGGCTTGTGACTTCCACGCGATCAGCAAGGTAGGAAGCGGAAACAAATACAACCAACCCGGATTGATCGGTAGGTTCGGTATCGGTTTTGTCTCGGTTTACCAATTGACGGATCAACCCATCATTCGTTCTGGGGACGTTGAACTAACGCTCGACCCTCTGTCTGAAAAGAACCAGATCCGAACGATCGACCCGGTCGATGGATCGGAGATTCAGATTACTTGGGCGCTGGATGATCGAAGCCCAATTCGGGAGGCTCTCAGCGCTTCGGCCTTTTCGTTAGAAAGCCTAAAGGCACTTAAAGACGATCTGGTGACCACCGCCGAGGATTGCCTTCTATTCCTTAAAAACTTGGGTTCGATAGAGGTCTTACTGAACGGAAAAAGAGTGAGTTTCGTTCAGAAGTCCGTCGAAGATGAAAACCACCTAGAACTTTTTTTCGAAAGAAAGAATAGACGCGAAAAGTGGTACGTCATTCATCTGGATGCCGAAGAGGCAGCGCGCCCGCTGAAAGAAAGATTCGTGGCGATAGAGAGGCTAGACCGACAGACGACCGCTCAAATCGCCTTTCGTCTCGACGATCAAGAGGAACGTACGGGACGACTTTTTGCGTACCTGCCCACCGAACAGGATTCGCCGGTACCCTGCCACATCAACGCTGACTTTTTTCCGGAGCAAACACGAAAAGCTCTCGTTCTCACGGGCGAGCAGCACGAACGATATTGGAACGAGATGCTTTTGGGGTATGCCGCCCAGGAGGTCGCTGGGCGTTTGGAAAGCTTGAAGGATGTTCTCGGTCCCAAGGGGCTTTGGAAGCTCTTAGACGAAGCGTACCAAAATCGAAACGATGACCACTTCGGGGTGTTCTGGGCGGAGATTTCTGAAGCAGCGGTCGACGCCAGTATTTATTTGACGAGTGCCGACGAATGGGTTGGCCGTTCCGATTGTAGGCTTTTGCCAGCGCAATTCGGGGCTGATCAAGAAAGGTCATTGGAAAAAATAGGAATACCGACAATCAACTCGTCTTTGCAGGCCTTCAAGTCTGTCATTCGAGCGGTGGGTGTGTCTGATTTGACTCTCAAGAGACTCGTAGACGCTCTGAAGTCCTGGGATCAGGCCGAATTTGACCCAGGTTCCGAACCGGATTGGTCCAGTCTGCATGATGCCGTTTCACCCATTTGGCGTATCTTGGAATATTTTTTGGAAAATACACTGTCGGAAAAACCGAGGCAGAACTTACGGGTGATTAGCGGGCCAGAGAGTGAACTGCGACGGCAAAAAGCAGACTTGTGTAAATTGCGGATTGCCCCAAGTTTCGATGGTCGATTGGCCAAGCTGTCCGAACTGAAAAGGCTGCCGGCCCAGGCGAAAGTACAAGATGTCCGCAATTTCTTTCCTGAGTTGCCGATGGCTTCGGAAGATTTCGTACAATTCCCACAGCTTTTCTCTCTCGCTCCTGAGTTCGTCTTCGAGGATGTCCTGGGTGAACTGGCAGAACGGGTACAAGATGAAGAGACTGCCGTTTCATTCTTGTCTCGCGATAAAAAACGGGTACGTGCGTTCTATGATTTTCTAGTCGAGTATCCCCGCGATGAGGACCATGATTACTCGTCAAATGTGGCTTCGACGCCGTTTCTGGCAGGTCATGGGCGTTTTTTGACGCCACGACTGGCCGTCTTACCCGGAGGGTTCGACGATCCGATTGGTCGCTTCGATACTTTGGATCTCGATTACTTCGGGGATAGGGCGCGAAAGTTCCTCAAAGAGGTCTTGGAAGTCGAAACGTTGACGCTCCAGGCCTACATCGAAGAGCATTTGGCAGACATTCTGGACGAAGACCTCTCGAATGAGCATTACGTCGCCCTGCTTGATGTACTCGTATCAAAGAAGGACTTGCTCGATAAAGAAGGCACGAGGGAGACCTTAGCTGCTCTGCATTTGGTAAAAACCAAGGATGGCCTCCTGAGAGCTGCCAGAGATTGCTACGCGAAGACCGACGCGCTCGCCGAAATCCTAGGAGACGATGATGCCTTGTGGGTCGACGAAAGCATCTTCGGCGAGTCGAGGAAGGAGCTCTATCTGGGCTTTTTTCGTTCTCTTGGCATGCGATCCAGGCCTTCGCTGACGCACGCCTTGGATAGGATCGAAGTGGTCGTGGAAGATCCGCCCTCAGACAAAACACGAGGCGCTATTTCCAAAATCTTTGGTTTCATACTCGAAGTCTATCAAGACGAGATTTTGGCTAAGAACGAAGAGCAGTTCGAGGACGAAATATCAAGAATGCGGCATACGGATTGGCTTCCCGCGGAGAAAGAAGGCAAGCTGGATACCGAGTATTGGTATTCCCCACATGAATTGTATCAGCCTTTCCGGGCGGGAGGGTTTTCATCACAGGTGGCAGTGCTGGGTGTAACTGGTATGGGGCGTCGGCTGAATAGGGAATTTCTGGAATTTCTTCAAATGCCGGCAGAACCGGACACGTCGATCATCGTCGACCATCTCGAAGACTGTATCGAACGTGGGCTGGAGCCGAGCAAGCACAGTTATCAGATCTTGAGTGAGCGTCTGAAGAAGGAAGGCGACCAGTTCTTCATCGAGCGATTGAAGAACGAGAGATGCATCTACGCCCCCAAGAGGAAGGAGTTCATCGGAACCGATCGTTTCTTTTGGAGCAAACCGCATCTGGCGCGGTACTGTTTCAAGGCACCAGAGTGGATGCATGAATACAAGGAGCTATTCGACTTTCTTGGTGTAACTGAAGAGCCCTCCACCGAAACATACGTGGACGTACTGATCGACATCGCCGACGAGTTTGGTGGCGACGCATCGCTTCTGCCCGGTGAGATCTCGCTGGTTCATGATGTTTGCACCAGAACCCTTTCGGAAAAGCTACGCGACAATCCTGCGGGCACATCTCTGCACCTGGAACGACTTCGGGAACATCCGTTTCTATTCACCCTCGCCGGAACACTCGCTTTCGTCGACGAAGTCGCCATACAGGATAGTGATTGGCTGGCAGAGCCATTCGGAGGAGATCTCGACGCACGTTTGGTGCGTTCGTCTGCTGAAACGGTAGAGCTCATCGATTGGTTCAAGATACGACCGCTATCTCTGGTGACGCGGCTGGAAATAGTTGATTTGGGAGACGTGATCGACGACGAAGATGCGACGCAGTTGGTGCGAGAACGAAGTGATCTACTTGGATGGCTATGTGTCGATCTACGCAGGGAAACACGGATCCATCTCGAAAAGACTCTTCGAAACATCGAACTGGTTCGGACGGATGCTCTGACCGCTCGTTCTATCTTCGATTTGGATGATGTTCCATTCGCGTCGCCGCCGCGAAATGACGAGGTGGTCTTCGATTCCAACGAGGCGAGGGTGTATGTACTTCTAGACTTGCCTGGCAACTACTGGATTCCGGCCTTTCGAGCGATATTCTCGACGCTACTGGCAGGGGAAAGCAAAGCGTCAATCGGCCAGTTTGCTCTGATTGCCAAGTTGGTTCTGAGTGCAAATTCTCGCGAAGATGCCGCGTACGAACTCAGGCAAGCCGGCTACGGCGCGCCAGAGACAGAAGAATTTCCAACCGAAGTGCTGCCTGAAGACGAAATCGGGGAGCTGGGTTTTGGAACGGGATCTGAACAAGATCCAGCCGATTGGGAAGTTGAAGACGACGAGGTGATCGACGATCCAGACATAGGCGCAGAGAAAGCCGCATCCGACGCGGATATCGCAGCGGAAGCCAAGAAGAAGACAACTGGTATTGAATCCTCAGGAACCCAAGAGCCGGGACACAAGCGAAGTGAAGGGTCGTCTGGATCTGCAACGAGCGAAACTCCAGGCTCAAGCTCTGGATCGTCATCCATAGACAAGGACCCCGCAAAAACGACTAGGAAGGCAAGAACCGAATGGATGAGGTCTTACGTCAAACCCGAGAAGGACGAGCTAGGAGAAGCCGGGAAAGGATCTGGACCTAGTCGTGAGCGGATTTCGGCAATCGACGAGGCGGCCATGAAAGCAGTGATGGATTACGAGCTAAACCGAGATTTTCTGCCCGAACGTCAGCCGCATTTCAATCCGGGCTACGATGTGATGTCCCGATCGAAAAATGCTGACGAGAAGCGTCTCATCGAAGTGAAAGGTTTGGACGGTGAATGGACCGACAGAGGGGTGAAGCTCTCAAGAACGCAGATTTCATTCGCCCAGGATCATCCAGATGAAGCTTGGCTCTACGTCGTCGAACACGCTTTGGAGCCAAAGAAGAGAAAGATCAATGCGATCAAAAATCCATTTTTCAAAGCAGATGAATTTTGGTTCGATCGGGTTTGGCGAGAGGTCGCGGAAGAAAAGGGAGGGGACTACAAAGCACAATTCGTAGCTGGCCGACGTATCCAAGTAGAAGGCTTTGGTATTGGAACAATCCTCGAAATCAAGAAAATCGGCGTCATGACCCAGCTCAAGATCGAATTCAAAGATTGGGGGACGAAATCAATAACCTTCAATGCGACCACTATGGAATTGCTGGAGGATTGATGCCGTGGTGAGACTTTATCCAGACTATCGAGGTAACTACGGGGAAGATATCCCTTCCGCCGAAATCAAGTTCTACGAAGCCTGCACCTCCCTCGAGGGCGAGTATCATGTGTTCCATTCAGTGGGGTGGATTTCGAGATCGGAGGGTGGTGCTCGAGACGGCGAAGCAGATTTTCTAGTTTGTCATCCCGATCGCGGGTTCTTGGTCGTGGAAGTCAAAGGGGGACGCATACGAGCGGACTACACAACAGGCGAGTGGTCATCAATCGATCGAAATGGTCGAGAGCACAAGATCAAGGATCCATTTCGCCAATCCATGACGGGAAAATTCAATGTCTTGTCCAAGCTAAGAGAACATCGGGACTGGGCGCGCTTAGGGCTCAAGAAAGTTTCGACGGGACACGCAGCCTTCTTTCCAGACGTGGATGATGGACGGGCTTTGAAGGGCCCCAATGCCCCAACGGAGATCATTGGAGACCGGTCAGATCTTGCCAATCTCGGTGCGTGGTTGGAGCAAGCTTTCAACTACTGGTCCAGCGATGACGCAAATTCCTGGACCAACCCGATGGGTGCTGGTGGTATTCAGCTGATGCAGCGGATATTTGCTCGCGTCGTACAAACTCGGCCGCTCTTGTCTGCTCAAATCGAGCTGGAAAAAAGCCAGCGACTGCGCCTGACCAATAGGCAGATTCAAACACTGGATCTGCTCTCCCGGCAAAGGCGAGTCGCGATCAGCGGCGGCGCAGGAACTGGGAAGACGGTTCTTGCAGTCGAGAAAGCGAAGCGGCTTGCAGACGAGGGCTTCAGAACGTTACTGACCTGCTACAACGTCCCATTGGCAAGCCATTTGGAGGACGTCTGTAGCGGCCAAGAAAACCTTGATGTCTTTGGTTTTCACAAGCTCTGCAAGCGTATCGTGGATGAAGCGTGTCGGGAGAGTGGTCGAGATCTGATCGCCGAGGCCAAGGCGTCCTTCCCTGGATTGGATCTTTGGGATCACTATTTTCCGATCGCACTAGCGTATGCGCTCGATATCGTCGATGTTCGCTACGACGCCATCGTCGTCGATGAAGGCCAAGATTTTGGAGAAGAGTATTGGCTTCCAATCGAAATGCTGCTGCGGGACGGCAATACCTCACCACTTTATGTTTTTCACGATGAGAATCAAGACGTTTACACGAGAGCGAGCACCTTTCCCGCCGACGCCTCGCCCATCACGCTGTCCTTCAATTGCCGGAATACAAAAAAATTCACGAAACGGCTTACCAGTATTACAAAGGTCCATTGATCGACCCGCCGGATTTGGATGGCGACAATATCGAGATCTTGGCGGCACCCGATTTGCCCAAGCAGGCGAAGAAGATCCAAGAATTTGTCTCGAAGCTTTTGACCGTCGAAAAGATCCCAAGTTCGTCAATCGTCGTTTTGATTGCGGATAGGATGAAGCGCAAAGACTACGAGAGCGCCTTACATCGCGTGTCCCTGCCATCAGGCCTCTGCTGGAAGGGCATCGAAAATGCAAGCAAACCAGGAGTTACCGTAGAAACGGTCGCCAGGTTCAAGGGTTTAGAAGGTGAGGTCCTTGTTTTGTGGGGGTTGGACGAACTACCAAGAAATGAACGCCGTGGCACGCTGTATGTCGGGATCTCGCGCGCCAAATCAATCTTGGCACTTTGTGGGCGGGACGCAATTTGTTCGGATGTGCTGGAAGGCGTTTGAGAGAAGCCTTTGCTGGCGAATTGAAAGGGAAAGCGTCGGTTGTGAGATGGCGAGCAGCTGATCAATCCTTGGTGAAAACACTTATAGAGGTGGCGCGATGAACGATCACAGTCTCTTTGCGATCCGCACTGATCAGGTCATTCAGACCGCAGCGCACACCCACGTGGACGACTGGCGCCTCCTTCGTCGGTTGGCCCTTCCACGCCGCCTGAACAATCCTCGCGGGGGTGCCGTTAAGCATGCCCTCGTTCTAGATGTCGAGACCACCGGCCTTTCGCTCGAGGGCGACGAGGTCATCCAGCTCGCCATGCTTCCGTTCACCTACGAGCTCGACACTGGTCGTGTCCTTGAGATCGCCCACGGCCGGGCCTTCGATGGACTGCGTGAGCCTAGTGTTCCGATCTCGGACGAAGCCAGTCTGGTCACCGGTCTGACTGCTGAAACGGTTGCGGGACGGGCGATCGACGGGTCCGTTGTCGAGGCGCTGGTGGCAGATGCCGACCTAATCATCGCGCACAACGCCAACTTCGATCGGGTGATGGTCGAGAAACACTGGCCCTGCTTTGCCGGGAAGCCTTGGGGCTGCACACTCACGAGTGTCGATTGGCTGCGCGAGGGTTTCTCTGCTGGTAAGCTCGATTATCTTGGAATGCAGTTTGGCTGGTTCTACGAAGGTCATCGGGCATTGGCCGACTGTGAAGCTTGCCTTGCGCTGCTTGCACAGAAGCTCCCTCAATCAAACCAGCGGATCATGTCAGCCGTGCGCGATGCGGCTCTGCGCGAAGAATACCTTATTAGAGCGGTTGATGCTCCCTACGATGAACGCCTGAAGCTGAAGGAGCGCGGTTATCGCTGGCGGCCGGCAGAACTTCCACTCGGTAGGGTCTGGTGGACGATCACATCTGACCCCAAGGCGGAGATCGATTGGCTCCGGGCCGAAATCTACGGTCGTGACGCCAATGTGCCAACGCATAAGGTCACAGCGCTAAACCGCTTCTCGGAGCGTCTCTGGGAGGCGCAGCAATGAAAAAGCACATCGATAAGATCGTCCTGAGCGCATCCGACCTCGTCGGCCATCTGAACTGCGCCCATCTGACGGAGCTGGATCTTCAGGTCGCCGAAGGGGCGCTTGCGAAACCGAAGCACTGGGACCCGCTTCTCGAGATCTTGCGCGAGCGGGGCGACCAGCATGAAAAGGCGTTCATCGAGCATCTTGAGGCTCAGGGACTGACATCTGTTCGGATCGACGGGGGCGACATCACCCCAGCGGCCGTTAACGAGACCCGCGCTGCGATGGCGTCCGGCGTTCAGATTATCGTCCAGGCGGCGCTTGCACATCAAAGGTGGGTCGGGCGGGCCGACATCCTGCGGCGGGTCGAGAAACCCAGCAGTCTCGGATCATGGTCCTACGAGATCATCGACACGAAACTTGCCCGCGAGACCAAGGCTGGCTCGGTGCTTCAGCTTTGTCTCTACGCCGACCTGTTGGAACAGGTGCAGGGGATCGCGCCTGAATATGTGTACGTCGTGGCGCCTTGGTCCGACTTCGAACCGCAAGAGTTTCGATATGCGGACTACGCCGCGTATTTCCGGAAGGCTAAGGCCGCCGCTGAAGCGGCGACTTCCGACGGATCGCTCGGAGGTCAGTATCCTGAGCCAAAGGAACACTGCGACATCTGCAGATGGCGGACCCAGTGTGACGCACGGCGCCGCGCAGATGACCATCTCTGCCTGGTCGCCGGGATCAGCAAGAACCAGACTGCCGAGCTTCAGGACAACGGGATCACGACCGCGGCAGCGCTCGCGGAAATGCCGACGCCCATGCCCTGGAAGCCGAAGAAGGGGTCGCCGCTCTCCTACGAGAAGGCCCGTGAGCAGGCCCGCATTCAGATGGAGTCCCGCGAGGCCGGAGAGGTCCGGTACGAGCTCCTGCCGATCGTCGAAGATATCGGCTTGTGCTTGCTGCCTGAACCGTCTGACGGAGACATCTTCTTCGACATCGAAAGCGATGCGTTTGTTGGTGAGCACGGCCTTGAGTATCTCTTCGGTTACATCTATCGCGATGAAAATGGCGCCTGGGCCGATACGGCAGATTGGGCGTTCGACCGGGAAGGCGAGAAGGCCATCTTCGAGTGCTTCGTGGACTTCGTGAATGCGCGCAGGGAACAGTATCCGGATCTTCACATCTACCACTACGCACCTTACGAGCCCGGGGCGCTGAAACGGCTTATGGGCCGGTATGCGACCCGCGAAGATGAGATCGACGATTTCCTGCGCAGCAATCTGCTGGTCGATCTCTACAGCGCAGTGCGCAATGGACTGCGCGCCGGCGTCGAAAGCTACTCGATCAAGAAGTTGGAGCCGATCTACGGCTTTGAGCGGGACATCAGTCTGCCAGATGCCAACGTCGCGCTTGCGCGTCTGCAAGCCGGACTCGAGCTAGGCGATATCGATGCCATCGACGGCGAGGTGCGCGCGACCGTGCGGTCTTACAATTACGAGGATTGCACTTCGACCATTGCTCTGCGCGAATGGCTTGAACGTCGCCGGCAGGAGCTTGTCGATGCCGGCACGCTTGTTCCGCGTCCCTTGCCGTCCGATCAGGAGCCAAGCGAGGCGCTGACAGAACGTCAGGAAGCAGTGCAGGCTCTGATCGAGCGCCTCACGGCCGACCTGCCCGCGGATATCGAAGAGCGGAGCGAAGAACAGCACGCCCGTTGGATCCTCGCGAATATCCTCGACTGGCATCGCCGTGAGGACAAGGCAGCCTGGTGGGAATACTTCCGGCTTTCCGCGCTCACGCCAGAAGAACTCATCGACGAGCGCGCCGCGTTGTCACAGCTCGTGTTTGCTGGCGACGTGTCGCCACCGGGCGCTCGGACGCCCGTGCACCGTTATGCATTCCCGCAGCAGGACACGGATCTTCGTGGCGACGAAGCATTGCGGATGAATGGCGGCGACAAAATCGGCAGCGTGATCGCGGTTTCTGCGGATGATCGGACAGTCGACATCAAGAAGATGGGGAAGACGGCCGACATCCATCCCGAGGGCGTCTTCGCGCATCAGATGTTCAATACGAAGGAACAGGCCGACAGCCTGATGCGGCTTGGGGAGTATGTCGCTGATAATGGCATCGAAGGAGAAGGGCCATATCAGAGCGCCCGGGCACTCTTGCTGCGTCTCCAACCGCAACTTGGCGATGGACCGATCCGACAGCCGGGAGAAACGACCCTGGACGCTTCGCTTCGCGTAGCTCGCGAGCTTGGTGAAGGCGTTTTCCCGATTCAGGGCCCTCCGGGAACTGGTAAGTCGTACACGGGCGCGCGCATGATCTGCGAACTCGTCAAGCGTGGAAAGAAGGTCGGGATCACGGCCAACAGTCACAAGGTGATCCGCAACCTGCTCGACAAGGTCGTCGAAGCCGTCCCGGAGATGAAGGTCGATCTCTGCTGTGTTCAGAAACCGAAGTCCGGCGAGATGGAACCTGATCAGGACCGGTTGAAGTTCGTGACCGACAATGCCGGTGTTTATGCCGCGCTGGGCTCAGGATCAGCGCAGGTTGCCGGTGCGACGCACTTTCTTTGGTCTCGCGCTGACGCACATGAGTTGCTCGATGTGCTCGTGATCGACGAAGCCGCGCAGATGTCGCTAGCGAACGTCCTGGCAGTTGCTCAGAGCGCGAAGGCCCTGATCTTGCTTGGGGATCCGCAACAGCTGGACCAGCCCACGCAGGGCACGCATCCGGACGGGACGGGGGTTTCCGCGCTCGAGCATATTCTTGGAGACTCGCATACGATCGCTGAAGATCAAGGCCTCTTCCTCGAGAAAACCTGGCGCCTGCATCCCGATATCTGCCAGTTCAATTCTGATCTTTTCTATGACGACAAGCTGCACTCTGTAGAAGGATGCGAGCTGCAGGAAATCCGCGGTGCAGGGTCCCTGACCGGAGCAGGTCTTCGGAATTTGCCCGTCGACCACTCGGGCAACCAGAGCTCGTCGATCGAGGAGGCCGATGCCGTTGCCGGACTTGTTGAAGAGGTCTTGTCAGGTCAACCGACATGGGTTGATCGGGAGGGTCAGGAGAAGCCTCTAACGCTCGAGGACATCCTGATCATCGCACCCTACAATGCACAGGTCTTTGAAATTCAACAGCGGTTGCCGGGTGCTCGCGTCGGGACTGTCGACAAATTCCAGGGCCAGGAGGCGCCTATAGCGATTTACTCGATGGCGACATCGAGCCATGCAGACGCGCCACGGGGCATGGAGTTCCTGTACAGTGCGAACCGCTTCAACGTCGCAATCTCGAGGGCCAAGTGCGTTGCGGTCTTGGTCGCGTCGCCAAAGGTTTTCGAGGCGGAGTGTCGGACTCCGCGGCAGATGCAGTTGGCAAATGCTTTCTGTGGATATCTAGAATTGGCTAACCCTCTAAAATCAATATGATTTACTGTGACAGGATTGAAACGGGATTTGAATGGACGAAGTAGTGAGCGAAGAGGCAAAAACCGCCTTTCCAGAGTGGACCGAGTACCGGAAGAAAAACGGTCTCGATCCTCTCGGAATGCAGAATAGCAGCGTCAATCTTTACCAAACATTCCTGCCCGGCATCTCAAACGTGACCCTGCGAATGCGCTACTATGGGCTCTATGCTTGGCTCGCTCATCGCTATGCAAAGCAGGTTGGGGATACAGATCCAAACAATTGGAAGCGGTATGTCCGTCGCGCCGAGGCTCTATACGCGCTAGTGGCCAGCCACCATGGCGGCGAGTCCGGCGTCGCGGGAACCGACTGGGCAGCCAAATCGCTTGAAAATCAAATTGGCGAAACCATCGAATTCGCTATGGCGGCCGAACCAGGCAGCGAGAACTACTATCTCAAGCAGGCTTGGGGTGCCTTTGGTGCTGCCTATCGCAGCCAGTTGTTCGAGATCGGGGTCTTCGATCGGTCAGATGAGCACGACATTCCCCTCCCGAGCAAACCGCTTGGAGAGGGACTGGCACAGGCTTTCGAGGATACACTCGGCTCTACGGCGGATGCGTACTTTTCAGTTATTGAGCAGGGCGAAGTTTCGCGAGAAGAGCTCGATAAACTGGCACCCCTTTTGCCGTCGCGGATCACCTCAGGAAGCACTGAGCAAGACCTCTACGAAGACATTCTCTTGACCCGCTCAAATGCGCCAACCGCGGGCGCCTTGTCGCGAAAATTGAGCATCCAGTTGATCTTGAAGGTTGCGGATTTGTTGGGGAAGGAGCCCCGTGCGGAAGAGATCCGCTGGGTCCTCTATGCTGGACAAGATCAAGCTGGCAATGCTCTCGACCTCGACGATCCGGCATTGGAGGCACAGCGTGCGCGTTGGTGGGTGTACCAAGCTAACGATCTTTGTCACATCGCCAACGAAACCCTGTTGAAGTTCACTCTCGACGTGCTGGGAGAGCACCCAGTCGGGCTCAGTATGGCGCGCCTGATCGGCCTTTGTGCTGATGCGATAATCGCTGAGTTGGAAGTCGAGCCGTCGAGCTGGAGAGCTTTCACCGCCGTCACCGAGCCTGCGCAGAATGCATTCGATGAAGACGATCCTGACTCCGAGATATCTTTGGCCAACGAGATCATCCGAGCGGGTCGTGACGATGCTCGTGTCTGCGAACCGAGCGTGGCTGCGAAGGCCGTGCGTTTGCTATCGATCTTGCATCGCCTGATTGAGGCGACTGGTGCAGACCTGAAGGAGCCGCTTGGCGGCTTCAACCCCGATGCATTTCGATCTCTATTGAGCGAAACGCGCTTTCTCGATCGCCATCTAGACGCGCCCTTCCGAACAACGATTGAGCGGGTGCTCGAAGAGCGGGTGATCCGGCGCCATTTGTGGGTGGCGCTGCGCAAACTGCGTCACCAGGGTGACTACACGTTTCTCATTGAAACTGACGACGGCAAACTCCGCCTCAGGGAAAAAGACGGACCCGTTTTTACCAACCCTCGATTGGGGCCTGCTATCACGTTCCTTAAAGACGTGGGTCTGCTCACCGTTGAAGGCCTCACCTCCAAAGGCCAGGAGGCTGCGCAGACATGAGGCTTTACGAGCGTTTTGCCGACAAGGGATATCACAGCAGCATCGCTACGACTTTCGGCATCGATTTCGATGCGTATGAGAATATCGTTCTACCGCGTGTCCGGGGGGGCGGGTGCCGCAACAACATGGTCATTGCGGATGGACGAATGCTTACGCACGCCCTTGGTGGTGCGTCATTGTTGCCGCGGCAAGCTGGGAAGCTCTACACGGCCGGTGGAGCAACCACACAAAGGCTTTTCCACCCGAAGCTCTTCTTGCAGGTGGGTCGCAAGGGCGGCCGCCTCATTATCGGTTCCGCAAACCTGACTGCGGCCGGACTTGCCGGAAACTTGGAACTGGTGGCGCTTTTGAGTTGCGGGGCTGAACAAGATGGCGAGCAGGCGTTGATCGCCCAAGCTTGGGAATATCTTTGCGATTTCATGGATCACTCCGACCCAATGCTTCCAATGCAGCAAGAATGGATGCTGAACCGATCAGCATGGTTGCGGAGCGCAACTCCAGCCGAGGGATTGGTCACCTTGGCCGATGGTACAGAGGCTGCGTTGCTACTGGCGAGACCTAATTCGGGCATTGGTCCTCGCTACACAGCCTTGATCGACGAGCCGGTCAATCGGTTGATCGTCGTCAGTCCGTACTGGGATGAGCAACTCACTGCGCTCTCTTATTTGGCGGACAGTTTGGCGCCCAAAGAGATTGCCGTGCTCATCGACCCGGAAACCGAGCTGTTTCCAAGGGATGCTGCAGACAAACTCCCAAACCTAAAACTCTATCGCCGCGACGGCTTCGAGAGCGGGCGGTTCATTCATGCCAAAGCCCTAATTGCTGAAACGGACAGTGCTGATCACTTATTGATCGGGAGTGCAAATTGTACGCTTGCAGCTCTTGGAACAGGAAGCATGGCGGGTCACAATGAAGAGGCGAGCCTGTACCGTCGATTTCCGACTGGAGGCACCGCTACAGCTCTTGGGCTTGAGAGAATCCTTAAGGATGAAAAACGCATCCAGCCTGCAGACTTGCCTGAGTTGCACTACGAGGATGATCTCGAACTCGATGGGCTCTCCCAGCGCCACACCGGCTTGTTCTCGCTTCATGGGGACACGCTGAGCTGGCGCCCGGCTGCGCATATCAGCGATCCTGAGAACCGCGAGATCGAACTCCTCAATACGTCGGGCGCAGTAATCGATGCATCACCTTCGAGGCTCCAAGACAACGGGTCTGGAAAGCTGCGCTACCACGTTGATGCCACAGAAGACATTCCGGCCTTCGCTGGACTCTTCGAATCCGAGGGTTATGCACCGGCTATTATCACTCACATCGATGTCTTGCAGGCATCCATCCGAGAGACGCATTCGCGCAAAACCGAAAACGTGCTCGCGCAGCTCGACGGTGAAACTGAAGCAAGCCTTGCCTTGCTCGAAGTTCTCGATGTCTTGGAAAAGATCGAGGATACCGATACAGAGGCAAGTGGCGAAGGCGTCTCTATCCCAAAGGCTCAAAAACCGGCGGACGATGGCGCCAGCAATAGCCATCTTAAGCTGAACTATGAAGAATTCATTTCTGGTCGCCGACCACATCAATCCGGTGCTGTTCTGCACAACAGCTTGGGTGGAAGCGATGTTTCGATCGTTCGTGGATTTCTGAACCGCATTGTTGGATTGAGTGTTCTACTGGCGGCCGCAGAAGAGGAAGACGAAGAAACGCTCAAAGCAGCTTTTGACCTAGGCGACGAAACCGGAGACGCAGAGGCCGCCATGGCGGCGGGCGAGGACTTTGAGCTCAAGCCCAAGCCGGAGTCACGACCCGAGCCCGACGAAGAAGAGCGTCGCCGCCGCGCCAAACAGCGTAAGGCGACGAAGGATCAACTTGTTTCTGCAGCGAACAACTTTTCAAAACGGATCGATCTGAAACAGGAACGAAACCAACTGTCGCCGCGTGACTTCCTGCGTCTGCGTGCGCTGCTGATGATCATCTGCGCTGCAGGATGGAAAGGCACAGACAAAGAGAAGGACAAACAAGAAGGTAGGACTTCGCTGCAGGTGCTCCCCGTCGAGGCGGATCCCAATAGCTGGCCCCTTGTGATTGGGCGCTTGCTCTTCAAGATATTCGGTGGCCGGTCACCTGCAGTCTACAGTTTAAAACTCGATACAGATCATGATCAATTTCCAGCCGACCTGATCGAATGCTGGGCTACGTGTCTTTGGTGTTTACAGGCCTGTCTCGCGGCCCCAATGTCAGGTGCTGAGCGCCAAAAGATCGCCCGCCACATCGCCCCTCTTCTGGAACAAACGTACCGTCGGACGCATCTCTCCGAGGAGGAGCTGCTGGCTCCCTCGTTCACGCAGGTCATGGAGGGTCTAAGCGCCCAATATGCCGAACGGCTCTGTGTCGACCCAGAAGTATTGATGCGCGGACACAGAACAATTTGCGGGAAAATCTATTCAGCTGAACGAGAGATTTTGTAGCTCGCATAGGCGGCCAAGGGCCAAGGCAATTGGTCTTCAGAATATCTAGATTGGAGACGGTCGATGAGTTTTACCTATTTCGCCTACGGATCGAACATGCTGCCGGCGCGTCTGAACGCACGATGCAGCACGGCCCGCGTGATCGGCACGGCGCATGCTCACAGCTTTGGACTAGAATTCAGCAAACCGAGCAAGGATGGCTCTGGTAAGGCGACACTGATTAAGTCTGAGTTTCAGGAGGTTGTCACCCCAGGCGTACTTTTCGAGATTGAGCGGTCCGAATTGCGCAACCTCGATCGCGCTGAAGGCGCCGGCTACGGCTACGATCGTGATGATAGTTTCCGCGTGACCTGCACTTCAACCGGAGCAACGCTCACTGCGACAACCTATTTTGCGAGCGCTACCGAACCTGAACTTGAGCCATTCGATTGGTATCTAGCGCTGGTGCTCGCTGGCAGCCATCACCACGCCTTGTACGAAGACCACCTTAGGCGCCTGCAGGCGATCAACCATGTGGTCGACGGCGATCACAGTCGCAAAGGTCGCATAGAGGCTCTCGAGGCACTTTCGCAGCACGGATATGATGATCACCATTCGTTGCTTCGAGACCCGACAGCGTAGCGCCGTCAATCGTTGATGAGCCGAAGCGCCTTTCCGTCAGGTCCGCCGCTCGGGCTCCGTTGCGAGGTAATTCTCGCAAGTTCGGCCGAGTGGATAATCTCGGCTCGGTGGGCCCCGCGCTGGTTCGCCGCATTCCCAACGCCGCACTTGATCCGCCCCTCTGTGCGGCGTCTCCTGCGGTCCCCGCGCTTCTGCGGATCCGGATCCCCAACATGCTGAGGACTACCTGAAGGTCGCTGCTTACTCCGGCTCTTCTACCTTTATGTCCTTGAGCCTTTCCTTAATCATTTCAAAGATAGGCTCTACATCTGCATCACCGCGAATGTCACTGACTTGAGAGTTGGTTTCAAAAAAATCTCTTTGAGGTCTAGAATTTGTTTGTCAGTAAATTCTGGAGGTGTTGGTAGTTCCGCGATAATGGAATGGGTTGTTGCATAACTCCCGGAACGCTTCAATTTTCCAATTATGATATCCAGCTTTGCCTGCGTCGCTAGCTTGATATTTGGTATGTGATTCTTGAAAAAATCATTTAGCTCGTAGTAAAAGTGCAACTTCGATTTTTTCTTTTTCTCCCATTCCTTTTGAAGAGCCGAATTCACCTTCTTACTATCTCGCGGAGACGAGAAATCTCCATCCAAAGAGACCAAATGCAAGTCCTCTCCTTCCGGAACGGCTCTTAGCAAGAACTCCCAATTCAATTCGTCTCCCAGAGTTACTTTCTTCTTCCCTGGCGGCCTGCCTTCATGAAATCTCTTGAGTGCGGCTTTGTAATGTTTCTTTTTGATCTTTGTCACCAAACTTTCCTTAAAAAGTTCAGCAATGACATTGTCGGCATCAAGCTCGTGATTCTCAATGAGACCGTTTACTGCACCGACGATCTTGGCATGTGCCTCATTGGCCTTTTTTAGATGCCCCTGAAGGTCCTCAAAGTCTTTTAGGGGTTTAATAAATGAAGGAGCCTGAGACTTGAAGGCACTGCCCCTAAACACTTTGAATGCATCTTCAATTTTTGCTTCCCTATTCCTCTCGACCTCGCTGACCAATTGGTCGCTTACAAGTAACAGAATATTCTTGTTCTTAACTTCTGTATTAAGCTGTTTGAGCTGTTCAATATCAGAGTTGGAAAGTGCGTAGAACGATAGAAGAATATTCGCGTCCAAGAATAGATTCAGTGTCATGCGGAGCTTCTCTCAATGTGTGATAGCGGGATAAGGTTCTCTTGAATGTGACGAAATATGGCTCTCGGAGGAGTTGATAGATTCGACATTTTCTGCTCGTTCTCGGCTTTCTCTTTCGTCTATTTATTGGTGCTCCACCGCCTTAGATCTGCTGTCACTCTGTGACGCAGCTCGGTTTTGGGTGCATGCCCACCTTCCGAGCTGCAACGACCTGCTTCCGGAGCCAGCGGTGTGTATCCGAGGGTGCTGTGCTGCAGTTAATAGTTGGCTTCGGGAAACTTTAGCAAAATTCATAAGACAGATTCACCTATTTGCCTGAAATATCACAGCGACCCTATCCAAGATCTGCGTGTTTGCGTTTCTTGACGCTTGTTCCGCCGCGCCGAACAACTCTTCCATTCGAGCACGCACTTCCGAGAGAGTCTTTGATGGCTGCTGCTCAAAGAAACCGTAAATCGCATCGATCCCCAGATAATCCGGGATCTCTCTTTCTTTTTCGCTGCGTTGGCTAACGTCCTTCTTGGCTTCAATCCAGTGGGGATCGAGCTCTTGGGCCCAGGCCTCTGCCAGTTTCTCCAAAGATGGGAGCGTCAGATGCCCAAACCGATTGTAACCTTGGTTCTTTGAAGGCCCGGACGCGAGAAACCTGTCCAAAGACTCTAGAAGTGACACCGTGCGCTCGGGACGTATATCCCAGTGTGCCAGACCTTCCAAAGTCGGCTGAAGGCCCTCAATCACGGAACTGAGCTCGGCTTCTGTCGGCCGGTCCTGGTGTTTTCCGGCCTTAACGGTCTCCCCATAGGCCTCGCGCAGCAGCCGCGTCACTTCTGGCTGATCCCGGATGATTTCTTGTCGATCGCCTGTCTCGCGGACGGCCAATAGTCGCGGTGGCAAATAGGACGCCTCGACCAACGAGGGCGAGCGCCCACCAAGGGCAATGATGTTCATCGGTGTCTTGCCGGCGAGAAGACACAGCTCAGCGCCCCAAAGGCTTTGAGGCTTGATGCGCTCCATGGACAGAAGGAGATCGTCTGGCAGCTTGCGCCGCATGTCTTCAACCAGATCGTAGAGGTTGTTCCGGCGAAGCGGCCGCGGTTTCTTATGCTGCTCCAGGATCAGGTCTGTCAGATCGCCGGCAGAAAACTCGAGATACTCGTCTGCGAGATCTGAAGCACCAACGCCAGAAAGCAGAGCGATGGACTCGATGCGATCACGGCCTTTTTTGTCGGACGACAGCACAAGCCCAGGCAGATCGAAGGTGGTGTAAGTGATCTTGGAATGCGGGCTGTCGATGCGGTCGATCCGCCCCAAGCCCTGAAGCATGCTCTTGATGTCCGAAGTAACGCCGACGATGCCCAGGGCGCGTGCGCGCTGGAGGTTGATGCCTTCGGCCATTTGAAAGGTCATGAACATGGCTCGGCGGTGGTCGTCGGACGCCTTCTTGCCGTCGAGAGCCAGGTATTCTTGGGCTTCTGCACCATTTCGGGCGACGGTAATGCCGGTACCAGGTCCCAGTTTGTGATTGGCAGCCACAAGGATCACGTCGGGTTTTGGGCCCTTCCGGGAAGACAGAAGGCGTGCATAGACCTCCAGAACGCCAATCCGCTCAGACAGGAAGATCACCTGCCGATGCTGATTGAGCATCTCTGCCATATGTTCGGCGCGCTGCTCATCGATCGCATCAAGTTCCGGGCTCTGCAGCAATTCACCGATGCGGTCGCAAATCGGCGTCGTCGTGCGTTTGTCGAGAGGAAGCTCGCCGCTCTTCGGTGTGATAGTGATTGTTGCGGTCTTCCCACCGCGGCTTTCACGTTCTGAGCGCCTAAGGCTCTCGCCAATCGACGTGCGGCCGCGCGCATCTGCATCTGCGGCCCGCCTGCGTTCCCAATCTTCTCGCGCGAAGGTGATTGACGACCTCAAGATCGCCAGAAAGTTCCGAATGTGGATCCGCGCCTTGTCATGAAAGCGGACTTCCGTATGGCCTGCTCTTTTTGGGTCGGCAGATACAAGAGTTGTGCCTGTCGAGATGCTCTCAGCCAGTCTTCTGATTTCGTCCAGGATGGCCGATTGCTCAGGCGTGAGTTCGGCGTCGATCCTGATGCTTTCGATCTCAGGGTACGCATAGATCCCAGGCCCGCGTTTCTTGGACTCTCCGACGCAATGGCGCTGACGCCTAACCACGTAGGGCGCTAGTGCGTCCGCCATGTCGGCCTGGATTTCGCGTGGATCGAGCCGCTTGCCTGCAAGACGTTCTTCGGCTTCATCGATTGGTTGCGCCAGGTCTGCTTCGGACAGGAACATGTCTTCCATGCCAGACCGCTGACGATCCTCGAAGTTTTGCCGAAGAGCGCGGAGTGTGTTCAGCTCGGATGCTCTCTCGCGTCCTCGCTTGAGGTTGTCGTTGATCTTGGCGGTGATTTCGGGGGGCACATAGATCGAGGCGCGTCGTTCATGAAAGGCGAGCAATCCATCCAGGCCCTGGTTCCCCATCAGGGTCGCTGACAGGCACGACGTCCAGATCGCAGGGCTTTGTTCGAAGACGAGGGAACGTCTCGACGGGGCGAGATAGCGGGAGTTCAATCGATGACTCTCGTCCACGATCATGGAGGCAGAAGACCGTACGCCTCGGTTGATCTCCTCAAGCTCTTCGGCCTCTTCGCCTTTACTGCGCGAAAGATGGCTGTGCTTGATGAGATTGAGGTTTGCTGGCTTGCTCTTGTCCCAATTGCGGAAAACGCTTGCGGGAATGATGCCGAGCGCGCCATTGCGCGTTTGGTCAGGACGTTCATTCCCATGTCTGAGAACGACGCTCGAGTGCATCGTCGGCAAGACAGTCGCCAAGTGCTTGCCGATGTCCGTCTTGCCTGCACCTGTCGGTGCTTCGACAAATGCAAACCCGTGCTCGTAGGCTGTGCCTGCGGCCTCGTAGACGAGGTCGGTCTGGAACGGCAGCGGCGATCGCCCAGCGGCGCCGTCACCGCCAACACGCCACGGCGCATAGGACGTCATTTCGTGAACTGTTCGGGCGAGGGCTTCTTCGGCGCTCACGGGCCTCAAAAGTGCCCTAAGGATCTCGAGAGCTTGTTCAGTCCAGTCGGTACCAAGCGTCCAGAAGTCTTCGGCAACTGCGCGACGCGTTGTGGCGAGATCAGGGAAAGCTTGAAGATCGTCGACGTACTCGAGGTTGCGTCTAAGGCCGCCAACCGAGAAGTTGGCGCTGCCGGCGAGCGCGCCCGCGTCACTGATGAAGAGCTTCGCGTGAAGCATCGCGTGGGTACGACCGAACCGCTCCCGAGCCAAATCACTGTCGAAGATACGAAGTGAGATCGCTCCCGATGCGATCGCATCGTAAGCCAGGACAGCCCGTAATTCGTCGAGGGAACGAAGCGAAAGCCCGCGCGTTTCGAGGAAATAGTCACGGGCCTCTTCCGACAGCTCACGCCCATCACCGTCCATGCGGCTTTGATTGTCGGTATTTGTTCCAAATATGATCCTGATCGTTTCAGGGGGGTCGGATACAATGCTTGGCCGAACCCGAAGTATGATCGACATCGCGGACAGAAAGTCCTGGTATCCAGTCACGACGAGAGCGTTTGATCCATTCAGAGTGCGCTCTACAAGCTCTCGGACAGATCGTTCCCCATTAGTCGCCCAGACCAGTTCATTCTCGGGGGCGCTTTCGGACGTTTGCTCGACATCGACGCCCACAGCCTCTTGCTCGCGTTCCTTGGAACCACGAAACAAAAACCTTGATATGAAACTGTCTGCTCGCTCGCGCGCCATTCCGGTCACCTCGCAAGCAGTCTAGCGGTTCAAATGATTCCTCCAACCCATTGAATTCGGAACAATTCACATCGGGCTAGGAAAACTGATGAGCCGGAACGTCTTTCCTGGGGTCAGTCGCTCCGGCTCCCATGCGAGGTAATTCTCGCAAGTCTGGCCGAGTGGATAATCTCGGCTAGGTGGGCCCCGCGCGGGATCGCCGCCATCCCCACCTCCGCACTCGATCCGCCCCACTGTGCGGCGTCTCCTGCGGTCCCCGCGCTTCTGTGGGTCCGGGTCCCCGAATGCAGCTCAGCCGAAATTGACCGAACTGCTCGGATCAGGAGGCCAGGGCCTCCGTCTCCGTGATCTTTTCGAACTCAGGCAGAAACTCGGGATGATACATCTCGAGATACCGTGTGACGCGCGCATTGGTGATGAGCTTTGAGACGTAGCCGCGGGCCAGAACCAGATCGAGGTGATCGCTACCGTAGGTGTCTTCGACCAGGCGCAACTCTCGCTCCAAATTCGCGGACTCACGCTCCATCAGCTCGAGTTGCTGGCGGGAGATCCCTTTCACAGCTTTCGGCTTCTCCGGATCTTTCAACTGGCTAGCCGGCGTCGCAGCCAAAAGTGAGCGGGCGTAATTGACGGTGTATTTGTTCATCGTCACCATCAGCTCTGCGGCTTCGATCTGACGCATCGGCTTCATCTTCTTCAGGATTTGGAACCCGGTCAGCGCGACCTGCTTGTCCTTGAGAAGCTCAGCTGCCTCTGGGCAGATGCCATCCAGCAAGCGCTTTTTGTCCTGCAGGGATTTGACGTTCACATTGAGGGCCCGGGCCAGCCGTTCTTCGGGAACGCCGCGCTCGAGCGCTTTCAGGATCATCTTGTGTTCCTGAATGGTGGCGAGGCGGCTGATGCGCTTGTTGTATGTGAAGGCTTCGTCGTCCGTCGAAACCTGACACGGCGCATCCTGCTCGCCGAGGTCGCTCAGTATTGCGAGGCGCACATGCCCATCGAGCAGCATGTATTTCTCAGGATCGGATTGGCCGCGGACGACGACGAGGGGCTCGACGAGCCCGACCTCTCTGATGGAAGCGACGACCTGGCGGTATTTCACCGTGTCCTTGGTTTCTTTGCGAACGGCGTAGAGCGGGCAGATCTGTTCGAGTGGCAGTTGAATGAGGTCTTTTTCAAACGCCATGTTGATCGATTTGGAGCGTCCGGATCGTGCCATCAGAGGTCTCCCGTTCGAGCGGCCAAGCGGTCAGAGAGGTTCTTCGGGATCGTCGCCAACCCTTCGGCCCTGAGAAGGGTGACGAAGTTTTCGTCATTCAGGAGTTTGCGAAGGGCCTCCGTTATGAACATCAGCTCGTTACGGGTCGCGGTCGCCTTACGCAGAAGGACTTGTTTCTTTTCGACGTCGTTCTGATAGGTCCGGATCAGGCCTTCGACGGACAGTGAGCGCCTTTTCTTCCGGTCTGCACTTGGTTGTCCTTTCCCGTATTGCTGACGGGCCTCGACCAGGCGTTTCGCGGCCATCAGTCGGCCGCCGCGCAGCTGGTTGTTCTCGTAGGCCTGGCGGAGAACGTCCTGCACGTCCGAGTCTTTTGCTTCCGCGATATCGACGGCGACACTGACAGGAAGCTTTCCGCTTTCAACAGCTCTGAGCAATCTATGCTCACGGCTCTCAAGCAGCCGAAGGACACCGCGGACATACTTGAGAGAAAGCTGGGTCTTGCGCGCGATCTCCGGGCCAGAATAGCCGCGCTCCTTCAAGCCTCTGATATCGCGCAGAAGGTCGAGGGCCCGATGCTGTCGGCGTGCCAGGTTTTCTACGAGGCTCATCACCAGGCAGTCTTCGCTGCTGGCGTCGATGATGATTGCTGGGATTTCTGTTTGTCCGAGTTCCTGGAAAGCCTCGAGGCGCCCCTGGCCACAGACCAGATCAAATCGCAAGCCATCCTCGCTCTGGCGGGCTGCGACGGTGATTGGCCGTTTCAGCCCGAGCTCGGCGATGTTGTCGACAATCTCTCGGAAAGCTTTTCGGTTCCTCACGCGCGGGTTCACGACGGTGATGCGATCCATCGGGATCAATTTAGCTGTTTGGGGTTGCGGGTCTGCCATCAGGCCACCTCCGGAACAGGGACGTGGACCGCCATGTCGAACAAGGGATCTAGCGTCTCGAAACGATAGGCATCGAGCGACAAACCGTTGTGTTCGGCCAGGCGTATGCGGGGGAGGGTCATGTCTAGGCTCGGAAGCAGGTAGTAGTCGAGCGGCCGTTGGTTCGGCCGATCCATGCGCACGGCGATCGTGATGTCGGGCTTGAGGCTCATATCGAAGCGGATGTTCCACCGGAGAGAGCCCGCATTGGTTTCGCTGCAACGAACGATGACGAGAGACGCGGTGAATTCGCCGTTGATGGTGAGCAGGTCTGTTTTGGGATGTCGTTCGACGCTGCCGCCCGAAGCTTCGATGCCAGCAATCGTTTCGCCGACGATATCCGGATGCAGCTCGCGCAAGCGTCGATTGATCTCGATGTATCTGTAGTCCCGATCAGGCTTGAACCCGACCAGCCGGTAGGCGCGTAAGAGGCTCCCAAACCGTGATCGGTACGCGCTGCTAGATGGCAACGCTTCGGCTTCATCGATAACGAGACCAGACAGAAAGCCCTCGGCCTCGAACACCTCCTTCAGACCCTCGAGCATTTCGTCGTCGGTGAGCTTGCTCGATCGCGCGCTGATGATGGCGTTGGCGGCCGCGAACAGATCCGGATCGACGATGCCCTCGAAAGCCCCTTCAGCTCGGACCCATATCTTGGGATCGTTTTGGACGCGCCGCTTCTTCAGTTTGAAGGAGTTGCGGTTCCAGACGTTGTTGCCGATGTATTTCTCGTTGATCAGGATTTGATGGACGGTCCCGCGGGTCCAAGCACGCTCGAGGTCCGTTAGAATGCCGCGGGCATTCAGAGACTCGGCGATTTCGGTTTCGGATTTCAGGTCTTCAACGAAGGCTTGGAAGATTTCTTTGACGATGGCGATCTCTTCGGCAGGGCCTGGGACTAGGGTGACGCGATCTGTCTGAATGCTCTTGTGCTCACCGCGCTCCAGGATGCCCTTCGTTATCCCATGCTCGTCGATCAGCATGCGCCGCAGGCCGAAGCCGGGTGGACCGCCTTGGCGATAGCCGAGTTCGATTAGGCGACATTGACCTGTGAAGACCTTCTGCGACAGCTCGCGGCTGTATTCTCCGGCCATGGCGCGCTTGACGCCTTTGACGATCGTAGAGACCGGACTGCCGTCGTTTTCGAACTGCTCGGCGCAATAGATGACGGAGATGCCGGCACGTTTGCAGATGTACTCGTAATAGGCGCTTTCGTCCGCATCCTGAAACCGACCCCAGCGGCTGATATCGTAGACGAGCACCGCTTCGAAATTGGCTTTGCCGGATTGAATGTCATCGATGAGCTGCTTGAGCCCATCGCGGCCCTGGATCCTTAGACCGCTCTTTCCCTCATCCGAATAGGTGCGGACGATCTCGATCCCGCGCTGCTCAGCGTAATGCGCGATCGCGTCCGACTGGTTCTCGGTCGAATAGCGTTGGTGCTCGGTCGACATCCGGACGTATTGAGCGGCGCGCCGAGGTCGCGCTCCCCCTGGCGCCACTGCGCCTCCGTCATGTCCGTCCCTCCAGCTCAAGAACCGAGCCTTTCATTTTTCGCCTTCGGCAAGTCACGGGAAATGCCTGTGATTCCATGGATCCGAAGCATAGACGCGGAGGTTCAGAAAAATGTTTCCTAAGATGGGCAAAACTTTTCCAGATGACGACGAAGGGAAGGTCGATCGACTAAAATACCAAATGGCCATTGCGGCCGCGTTGAAGCGGGAGCTCGGCGGATCTCATCGGGCGATCAAGATCGTGATGCGCTGGACGGGTGTCTCGGAGCGAACAGCCAAGAACTGGCTCGCGGGCTCCCACGGTCCGGCTGGAGAGCATCTGGTTGAGCTCATGCGGAATTCGAACGAGGTGTTGGCTGCTGTGCTCTCGTTGGCTGGGCGAGGCGAGTTGAAGATAGGGGCGGGACTTCACGAAACTCGGGAAACCCTTCTTCAGGTGCTCAATGTCTTGGACGGCCTTCTCGGAACTTCCGAGGCACGGGCTGGTGAAAACGAGTAGGCGGCGTTTCGCGCCAGGTGCGCGCCACTCCTGAGTAGAGCGACGTTCAGTTCGAAGTCGCTTCGCTCGATCAGAACCGAGAAAATTCAGAAAGTTAGAAGATCGCCCGGAGTTCCCGGGGTGTTCTCGTGCGCCGCCATTTTAGTAGAGACTGGTTCGCATTGGTCTCCCAGCACCGCTAACAGATGCCCCATTTAGTCGCTGAATTGATCGAGCACCACGCAGACTCGGGAAAGGCCATCGGTGCCCCTGACATGCATGATCTCTTCCAGATCACGGAGATATCATACCGAACATAGAACAAGACCGCGAACTGGATAGCGTCGTCTATGGGACAAGCAATAAACGAGCGTCATTCTCGGTCAGTGGATCGGGCCTGGTGCATGTCGTCGAGGTTTCAACCCAGCGTCGGTGTTCCCCTGCGTCCAGAATGGACGTCATCACATCAACCGCGTGAATGGCCAGATCGATATTGCAACGGTGGGAACGTCCTTCCAGTATTGCTTGTACCATGTCCGCCAACCCAGCGGTGCGATAGTTGGCCAGAAGCCTATCCTCGCCGTGGATTTCATTCGGAACGCCAAATGGATGCTCTGAGCCAGGCAAAGGATGCAGGTCGCCAGCTTGATCGGAAACCATCACGTCTCCGCCGAAGAAGTTTGGGTCGGGCACCTGCATCGTGCCCTCGGTGCCGTATAGCTCCATATTTGGATGTGTATGAGCGCGGATGTCCCAACTGGCCCCCAAGGTCACGATGGCGCCATTTTCGAATTCAAGAAGCGCGTGGATATTGGTTGGCGTATTGACCGGGATCTCTTCGCCTTCGCGGTCGCCATTGCCGATTGTACGCGTGGGAAAACTTGCGGCGGTCATGGCGCAGACGGCCTTAACCGGACCGATCAGCTGGATTAGATTGGTGATGTAGTATGGGCCGAGATCAAGGATCGGGCCTGCACCGGGTTGGAAGAAGAAGTCCGGATTTGGGTGCCAATGCTCCATGCCGCGGGACATCACGTGGCAGGTTCCGCCGATCACGCGGCCGATCTGGCCGTCATCGATGACCGCCCGTGCTTGCTGGTGCGGACCACCCAGAAACGTGTCCGGTGCCGAGCCCACGCGTAGCCCTTTGCTTTCGGCCAGATCCCGCAGGGCTTCGCCTTGATCCAATGTCAGGACCAGAGGTTTTTCTGAATAGGCGTGTTTTCCGGCCTCGAGAATACGCTTGGTTAGGTCGAAGTGGGCCTCGGGGATGGTCAGATTGACGACAACGTCAATGTCGTCGGCGGCCAGCAGGTCATCTACCGTCTCGGCGCGGATATCATTCTCTTCGGCGCGGGACTGTGCCGCGCTCATATTGATGTCCGCGACCGCGCGGACTTCCAGCCCTCTGAAAAGGGGCGCAAATTTTAGGTACGTAGTAGAGATGCTGCCGCATCCTATGATGCCGACGCCAAGATTGCTCATGGAATATCCTCAAAGGGCTTGTACGGTTGCCAGCGAACGCGACGCGAAACGGTGGTGGTCGTTCGGGTTGTCGTGTTCGATGACATAACGAGAGACGCCGGCGCCCTGAAGCGCGCCGTGGATCGCGGTCCAGTCCATGACCCCATAACCCACATCGGCCCAACCGTCTTCGTCAACACAGTCGCCTTGCGGTGCAAGGTCCTTGATATGCGCCGAATGTATCTGATCGCCGTAGGTTCGGATGAGGTGAACCGGGTCCAGCCCGGCGCGTACGACCCAGCCGAGATCAAGCTCGAGCTTCAGATCGGGCGAGGCCCCGGCGATGATGTCCAGCGGTGTTACGCCATCACCCAGATCGACCAGTTCGAAATCGTGATTGTGCCAGCCGAAGATCAGCCCGGCCTTTTGCAGTGGTTTGCCGGCTGCTACCAGACGTTCGGCAAATACTTCCCAACCGGCGCGATCCGTCGGGCGGTCTTCGGCATCTAGAAAGGGTGCGAACACCGCTTCGGCTCCAACAGCCTGGGCGAGATCAATCGCAGCGCCCGGGTCGCGTTCAAGGTCGGCGAGGCCGTAGTGCAATGTGGGCATGTTCAGCCCCGCCGTTGCGAGGTCTTCCGTGAGCGAAGGTGCCTGGGCGAACAGGGCACCATATCCTTCGACCTCGTTAAATCCTGTTGCGTAAAGCATGGCGAGCGTGTCCAGCAGGGGCCAGTTTCGCGAACCGTAAAGCTGATATGAAATAGCAGGCATGATATTTCCTTTCATCTGACGCGGATTACAACCGCGTCTCGGTCACGGCATCAAACAGCGAAGCCCGTGAAGTATCGAAACCAATTCGCAGGCGATCGCCTTCGGTCACGCGGCTAAGCCCATCCATGCGGAACCGTAAATTGAGTGACCCAAGGGTGGAGTGTACCAGAGTGTCCGAACCCAGTTTCTCGACGATCTGAACTTCGACCTCTGCCTGTGCTGCAGCAGTCTCAACCGCGTCGCCGGTCAGAACATGTTCGGGGCGAATACCGATGGCAACGGGTCCGGCGTGGTGGTCTGTTCTTTCGAATTCGTAGCCGTCCAGCGGCAGCGACAGGTCGTGTCCGGCGAAATGGCCATTGTCGATGCGGCCTTCGATCATGTTCATTGCCGGGCTGCCGATGAAACCTGCGACATAGATGTTTTGTGGCCGGTTGTAGATTTCGTCCGGGCTGCCCAATTGCATGATTTTGCCCCCTTTCATGATGGCAATCCGGTCCGCAAGTGTCATCGCTTCGACCTGATCATGCGTCACATAGATCATGGTGTTCTTGAGCTGCTGATGCAGACGTTTGAGTTCAACTCGCAGATCGGTGCGCAGCTTGGCGTCAAGGTTCGAGAGCGGCTCGTCAAACAGGAACACATCGACATCACGTACCAGTGCCCGGCCGATGGCGACGCGCTGGCGCTGACCGCCGGACAATGCGCCCGGCTTGCGTTTGAGCAAAGGTTCGATCTGCAATATCTCGGCGGCCCGCGCCACGCGCTTGGCGATCTCATCTCTGGCAACGCGCGCATTCTTGAGGCCGAAGGACAGGTTTCCTTCGACAGTCATCTGCGGGTACAGCGCATAAGACTGAAACACCATGCCGATGCCACGGTCTGATGGCTCCTTCCAGGTTACGTTCTGACCTTTGATGAAAATCTGCCCGTCGGTCACGTCTAGCAGCCCGGCGATACAGTTCAACAGGGTGGATTTGCCACAACCGGACGACCCCAGCAGCACAAGAAACTCGCCTTCATGGATGTCGATGTTCAGCTCTTGCAGAACTTTGACTTCGCCAAAGTGCAGGTCCAGATCGCGGACTTCGACGGAATGGGAATTAATGTTCATAGGGTCAACCTTTCACGGCGCCGGCGGCGATGCCGCGTACGAAGAGTTTGCCGGAAACAAAGTAGATGACGAGAGGGACAAGGCCGGTCAGTAACGTCGCGGCCATGTTGACGTTGTATTCCTTGATGCCCTGGACCGAGTTCACGATGTTGTTCAGCTGCACCGTCATGGGGTAAGTTTCGGGCTTTGTATAAATCACGCCGAACAAGAAGTCGTTCCAGATGCCGGTGACCTGCAGGATCATCGCGACCACGAAAATCGGGATCGACATGGGCAGCATCACCCGGAAATAGACGCCCCAGAACCCAGCACCGTCGACGCGGGCGGCCTTGAACAGCTCTTCCGGCAGCGAGGTGAAGTAGTTTCGGAACAGCAAGGTCAGGATCGGCATCCCAAACACCGTGTGCACCAGAACCAGCCCCCAGAGCGAGCCCATCAACCCGATCTCCCGCAGGATGATCACGATGGGATAGAGCATGGTCTGATAGGGGATGAAGGCCCCGATGATCAGGATGGTAAAGAACACTTCGGACCCTTTGAACCGCCAGTTGGCAAGCGCGTAGCCGTTCACGCTTGCAATCGAAATAGACAGGATAAGCGATGGGATCAGGATCTTCACCGAATTTCCGAACCCACGGCTCAGGCCATCGCAGTTGATGCCCGTGCAGGCCTCTGCCCAGGCCTTTACCCAGGGCTCAAAAGTGATTTCGACAGGTGGCGCAAAGATATTGCCCAACCGGATTTCCGGCATCCCCTTCAGCGAGGTTACGATCATCACGTAGAGCGGTAGCAGGTAGTAGATCGAAACCAGCAGCAACGTGCCATAGAGGAATATGTTGCGGCGCGAGAGACGCGATTTCGGCTTGCTGCCGCGCGGGCCTTCCAGAATCCGTCCAGCGGTTGGGGATGTCGCATCAACCACGTTTCTTTCCTCCGAATTCCAGATAAGCCCACGGGACCAGCACGATGATGACCGACAGCAACATCATGGTTGAGGCAGCAAAGCCTTGCGCAAGGTTCTGCGCTTCGAACATGTAGTTGATGACGTATTTGGCCGGGACTTCGGATGCGATGCCCGGGCCGCCATTGGTCTGCGCGACCACAAGATCGTAAAGCTTGATGATGCCGCTGGCGATGATGACCAAGGCGGTCACGAAAACAGGGCGCATCATTGGGATGATCACGCGGACATAGGTTTTGGTGATGCCGATGCCATCGACACGTGCGGCTTTCCAAATGTCTTCATCTATTCCGCGCAGGCCGGCCAGCATAATGACCATTACAAAGCCGGTGCCCTGCCAGAGACCTGCGATCAGGATGCCGAAGATAACGATATCCGGATCGTTGAGCGGGTCGAAAGTAAAGCTCTCCCAACCCATGTTGCGCACAACGCCCTGAATGCCGAAATCGGGGTTCAGGATCCATTGCCAGGCCAGACCGGTAACGATGAAGGACAGGGCGAAAGGATATAGAAAGATGGTGCGAAACGCGCCCTCGAACCGAATCTTGCGATCCAGAAGGGCCGCGAGGGTAAAACCCAAGACCATGGTCAGAACCAGTGAGCAGACACCATAGATCAATAGGTTTTCGACCGAAATGATCCAGCGGTTGCTGTTCCAGAGCCGTTCATATTGATCCAGTCCAACAAAGTCCCACTTTGGCAGCAGGCGAGACTTGGTGAAGGAATGTGCGACTGTCCACGCCGTGCCGCCGACAAACACCACAAGTGCCGTGAGGATCATCGGGATCGAGGCGAATTTGGCGCTTAGGTTGCGAAACAGTTGTTTTGGACGGCGTACCGGGTTGTCGGATACGCGTGCGGTATCTGCAAGTGTCATGGGTAACCCCGTTAAGGGTCAGGGCGCGGGGGGAGTAGCGCGCCCCGACATGTCAGGCTCAGTCGGCAGACGCGATAATCGACGCGTACCGGGCCTGTGCATCTTCGGCGGTCATGTCCGAAGCCCAGAACTCGGCCATCAGATCCTTGATCTGAGTTTGAGTGTCTGCGGACAGAGTTTGGTCCGCATTGGGCAACACGCCACCCGCTGCAAGGATCGCAAGACCCTTCTGCATACAGTCATTTGCCGTCGACAGATCAATGTCACCCCGGACGGGCAGCGAACCTTTTGCCAGATTGAAGGCGACCTGTGCCTCTTTCGAGATCAGGATCGAGGCCATCTCAAGCTGTGCAGCTTTTACATCGGGGTCGTCGACGACGGGGAAATAGAACGCGTCACCACCGGTGTCGATGACCTGGTTCAGGCCCAGACCTGGCAGGCAGGTGTAGTCTTCGCCTGCCACTTGACCAGCTACGGCAAACTCGCCTTGAGCCCAGTCACCCATGATCTGTCCACCCGCTTTGCCGGTGATCACCATGTTGGTGGCAAGATTCCAGTCCTGCACGTTGCTGTTGCGCGCCAGTTCGCGGGCATTAGCCGAAGCCTGGAACACCTTGGCATATTCCGGTCCGCCGGCTACGTCGGCATCCTTTTCGACGACAACTTTGCTCCAGGTGTCGATCCCGACCACACTGATTGACAATGCGCCGAACGCGATCGCCTGCTGCCAGCCTTGCTGACCCTGTGCCATCGGCACCAATCCGGCTTCTTCCAGCTTGGGTGCGGCGGCGACGAATTCGAACCAGTCCTTTGGTACCTCAATACCGGCCTGTTCAAAGGCGTCGTGGCTGAGCCACAGCCATTGGGTCGAGTGAATGTTCACCGGAACGCAGTAAATGCGCCCCTCGTAGGTGCAGCCCTCTAGCAGGGACGAAGGATAAACGAAGTCTTTCCAACCTTCGGCCTCGGCCAGATCGGTGAGGTCCGTCATCAGGCCTGCTTCGATCAGTTCTTCCGCCTGACGGCCATGGTTCAGCTGTGTCGCTGCCATTGGATCACCGCCCAGGATGCGACTGATGATGATTGGACGCGCCGTGCCGCCGGATCCGGCGATCGCGCCGTCTACCCAGTTATGCGCCGTCTTTTCATTTACGGCCTTGGCGAATTCCGAAACAGCAACCGCTTCACCTCCGGATGTCCACCAATGTGTCACCTCAAGATCGGCAGCACTCAACGCGCTAGCGCTAATAAATGCTGCAGTGGTTGCCAGTGCGGCTTTGATCTTCATTGCATTTTCCTCCCAACTAAATCGTTGTAGATTTTTCTATAACGTTTTAGATTGAGCTTGCAACAGTTTTCTTTCTGGATAGATTTGACGCCATCAGATATCGCCCTGCAGTTCTGATCGGCCTCAGTAAAGCGAAGGTAAAAACGATGAAAAACAAAAGCCCTGCGCCCAGATCAAGCTCTCGGAAGCCGACCCTCAAGACCATTTCGGAAGTGAGTGGAATGGCTGTTCCCACCGTTTCGCGTGCATTGGCGGATGCGCCTGATATCAGCGAATCAACCAAGAAAAAGATTCGTCAAATCGCCAAGGAACTTGGTTATGTCCCGAACCGCGCTGGCGTTGGTCTGAGGACCGGACGCACCAATGTGATCTCACTGGTGATGTCGACTGAACGCGAAATGATGAATGTCACTGCGCGCCTGTTATCGTCGATCGGGGTGTCCCTTCGTGAGACCCCTTATCATCTGAACGTGATTCCGATCCTGCCCGATGATGATCCAATGGAGTCGGTGCGATATATCGTTGAAAATCAGACAGCCGATGGCATTATCTTCAATCAGGTCCGGATCGAGGACCCGCGCGCAAGATACCTTATGGACCGCAAGTTTCCCTTTGCCACCCATGGGCGCACCAAGTGGGCAGGGCAACATGCTTATTACGATTTCGACAATTTCACCTATGCGCGGCTGGGGGTTGATGAACTTGTACGCAAGGGGCGTCGAAACCTTGTGTTGGTCGCCCCTCCGCTTGACCAGAACTATGCATTGGAGATGGTGAACGGGGCAAAGGTGGCTGCTGAAAAGCAGGGTGTGAATCTGCATGTTGCACAACAGGTGCACAGCGATGCCACCACATTCGAAACCCGTGAATGGGCGACGCGAAAGATGGCTGCAGACCCCAAGATAGACGGATTCATATGCGCCTCGACCAACGCGACCATGGCGGTTGTGGCTGGAATGGAAAGCCTGGATTTCCGGGTTGGGCGCGATTTCGACATCGTGTCGAAAGAGGCCATTCCAATGCTGCAATTTGTGCGCCCCGAGATCATTGTGGTGCACGAGAACGTGGATACGACCGGAGCATTTCTGGCCAAGGCCACAATTCAGGCGATCCAGAACCCCGATATTTCACCCATGCAATGTCTGGAAGTGCCCGACCGTAGCGCCCTTCACAGCCTTTGACGTTCGAACATCAAGGAGACCGACTTGAGCACTCAGATCAAAGGGCCAGCTCTGTTTCTGGCGCAATTCGCGGCGGATGACGCGCCATTCAACTCACTTGCTGAAATCGCAGCCTGGGCCGCCGGGCTTGGATACAAAGGGGTTCAGATACCGACCTTTGAGGCGCGTCTTTTTGATTTGGACAAGGCAGCGGACAGCCAGGCCTATTGCGATGAAGTCAAAGGCATTTGCGCGGATGCCGGGGTCGAGATCACCGAACTGTCGACCCATCTGCAAGGCCAATTGGTCGCGGTAAACCCGGCCTATGACGCAGCCTTTGATGCCTTCGCACCGGAAGACTGTCGCGGTAACCCGGCCAAGCGTCAGGCATGGGCGGTGGACCAGATGAAAAAAGCTGCGATTGCGAGCGAGCGGCTCGGCCTCAATCATACTGTCAGCTTTACCGGCTCTTTGGCTTTTCCGTTTCTATACCCGTGGCCACAGCGGCCCGACGGGCTGATCGAGGAAGCCTTTGCCGAGCTTGGCCGCCGGTGGACCCCGATCCTGAACCACTATTCTGATCACGGGCAGGACATAGGATTCGAAATCCATCCGGGCGAGGATGTGTTTGACGGCGCAACGTTTGAGATGTTTGTCGATGCCTGCGGTGGACACGAGGCGGCGATGATCAACTATGATCCGAGCCATTTCCTGTTGCAGCAGTTGGATTATCTGGCGTTCATCGATCTCTACCATGACCGCATCAACGCATTTCATGTTAAAGACGCCGAGTTCAATCCGGACGGGCGGCAAGGTGTGTATTCTGGCTATCAGGGATGGGTAAACCGCGCCGGCCGGTTCCGATCGCTTGGCGACGGCCAGGTGGATTTCGCCGGGATCTTCTCGAAACTGACCCAATACGGCTATGACGGCTGGGCGGTTCTGGAATGGGAATGCTGCATTAAATCCCCCAAACAGGGCGCGGCCGAGGGCGCGCCGTTTATTAAGAAACACCTGATCGAGGTCACACAGAAAGCCTTTGACGACTTCGCCGGTGGCGAGCGGGATGAGGCAATGATCAAGGGGATGCTGGGGCTATGACACGTTTGAAACTGGGCATGGTTGGCGGCGGGCAGGGGGCTTTTATCGGCGCGGTGCACCGTATTGCGTCCCGTATTGACGGTCGGTTTGAACTTGTTGCTGGGGCTCTGTCCTCGGACCCGGATCGGGCGGCGGCCAGTGCCGCTGAACTTGGGATCGCATCGAGCCGGTCTTATGCCTCTTACGAGGATATGGCAACGGCCGAGGCTGCCCGCCCGGATGGGATTGATGCGGTTGCCATCGTGACCCCCAACCACATGCATGCTGGTCCCAGCGCTGCGTTTCTGAATGCGGGTATCCACGTGATTTGCGACAAACCTCTTGCTGCCAGCAACGAGGAAGCTGATGCGATTAAGGCTGCGGCCGAAACCAGCAAGGCCCGGTTCTTTCTGACCCACAACTACACTGGTTACCCGCTGATCCGGCAGGCCCGCGCCATGGTTGCGCGCAGTGATTTGGGGCAAATCAGGTTGGTACAGGCGGAATATGCGCAAGACTGGTTGACCGAACCGCTGGAACAGGACGGTCACAAGCAGGCCGGTTGGCGCACCGATCCGACCCGATCCGGGGCTGGAGCAATTGGTGACATCGGTACTCATGCGTTCAATCTGGCCAATTTTGTTACCGGACAAAAGGTTCAGGTGCTGTCTGCGGATCTGCAAAGCTTTGGCGCTGGCCGAAAGGTGGACGACAATGCACATATCCTGCTGCGATACGAAGGCGGCGCGCGGGGAATGCTTTGGGCCAGTCAGGTGGCGGTGGGCTGCGAAAACGGTCTGCGCCTGCGCATCTATGGCGACAAAGGTGGGCTCGAATGGGCACAGGAGAACCCCAACCATATGAGCTACACGCGCTTTGGCGAACCGAAACAGATCCTGACCCGGGGTGGGGCCGGAACGGGCCCGGATTGGACCCGCATCCCGCCAGGACATCCTGAAGGGTATTTGGAAGGTTTTGCAACGCTCTACAATGACATCGCCGATGTGATTTCCTCGGGCACCGATAATGCGCTGATCCCGAATTTGCAGGACGGTCTGGACGGGATGTGGTTTATAGCGGCGGCCCAATCTTCGTCCGCCAATGACGGCGCATGGGTGGGGCGGTGACATGACCAAGCTTCGCTCGCGTGAGTGGTTCAACAATCCCGATGATCCCGAGATGACGGCTCTTTATCTGGAGCGATACCTGAATTACGGGCTGACACTGGAAGAATTGAGGTCCGACAAACCGATCATCGCGATCGCCCAGACCGGCAGCGACCTTTCACCCTGCAACCGTCATCATCTTGAGCTCGCGCAGCGCACGCGCGAGGCCATTCGAACCGCTGGCGGTATTGCGCTGGAAGTTCCGGTGCATCCGATTCAGGAGACCGGAAAACGCCCAACCGCCATGCTGGACCGGAACTTGGCATATCTGGGACTAGTGGAAACACTGTTTGGCTATCCTATTGATGGGGTTGTGCTAACCATTGGATGCGACAAGACAACGCCTGCGCTGTTAATGGCTGCGGCGACCGTAAATGTTCCTGCGATCGCGCTGTCAGTCGGGCCAATGCTGAATGGGTGGTACAAGGGTGAACGGGCCGGGTCGGGAAGTGTTATCTGGCAGGCGCGGCAACAACTGGCGGCAGGTGAAATCGACGCAGAAGAGTTTCTTGTGCTTGCCGCCTCATCCGCCCCTTCGGTTGGCTATTGCAATACAATGGGAACTGCATCCACCATGAACTCGCTCGCCGAGGTGCTGGGTATGCAACTTCCGGGTTGTGCCGCCATACCCGCGCCGTATCGGGAACGTGGGCAAATGGCCTACTACACTGGTTTGCGCATTGTCGAAATGGTGCGAGAGGATTTGCGTCCGAGCAAGATCATGACCCGCGAAGCGTTCGAGAATGCCATCGTCATCAACTCTGCGCTGGGGGGGTCGACCAACGCGCCGATTCACCTGAATGCAATTGCCCGTCATCTGTGTATCGAGTTGACCAATGAGGATTGGGAAAGGCTGGGTCACGCCATTCCGCTATTGGCCAATATTCAGCCCTCAGGCCAGTATCTGGGTGAGGACTTTTTCCGCGCTGGTGGTGTGCCCGCTGTTGTCGCTGAGCTAATGCGCGCAGGATTGCTGCCGAATCCGGATGCGATCTGCGCCAACGGTAAGACGCTCGCCCAAAACAACTCAGGGATTGAGGCCGCAGACGCCGATGTCATTCGCTCAGTGGAAAACCCTCTTTTGCAGGATGCCGGTTTTCTCAATCTGAAGGGCAATCTGTTTGACAGCGCCATTATGAAAACCTCGGTCATCGGTGATGCCTTTCGCCGGCGCTATCTCTGCGATCCAAACGATCCGAATGCGTTTGAAGGGCGCGCCGTCGTATTTGACGGGCCAGAGGTATTTCACGAAACCATCGACGATCCGAACCTTGAAATCGATGAAAATTGCATTCTGGTGATGCGGGGTGCAGGGCCTATTGGATATCCGGGCGGTGCTGAAGTGGTAAACATGCGACCGCCGTCCTACCTCATCAAACAAGGTATTCACTCCCTTCCCTGTATCGGGGATGGACGGCAATCGGGAACATCCGGTTCCGCTTCAATCCTGAACGCTTCACCCGAGGCAGCCGATGGCGGTGGTCTCGCAATATTGCAGACCGGAGATCGGGTGCGGGTAGATCTGAACAATCGGGCGGTCAATGTATTGATCGCCGATGAAGAACTGGCTGACCGACGAAGGACGCTGGAAAACGCGGGAGGCTTCAAGGCCCCAGCAAGCCAAACCCCATGGCAGCAAATGTTCCGAGACTCTGTTCAACCCTTTTCGGAAGGCATGGTGCTGAGGCAGGCACCTAAATTTCAGGACATCGAACGAAAGTTCGCCCTCAGACACAATCACTGATGCAAAGCAATGTTCCGGTAAGGAGTACGGCCAATGAAATCTTTGAAAGTCGCCTGCATCGGTGAAGTCATGATGGAACTGGTTGCCACTACCATTCCCGGTACAGCCAGAATCGGAGTTGCGGGTGACGTGCTAAACACAGCGATCTATTTACGCCGCACCTTGCCTGCCAAACACAGTGTCAGTCTTGTCAGTCTGCTGGGAAGCGACCACTTCTCTGACGAAATCTCTCGATTTGTTCAGGCGGAGGGAATTGGCATCAACGATTTGGGAAGGATTGAAGGTCGATTGCCCGGTGTCTATACTATCGCAACAGATCCATCCGGAGAGCGCAGTTTCCAATACTGGCGCCATCAATCCGTCGCGCGTCTGCTCTTTCAGCAGAATGAACGTCATCCATTTCAGTCCCTCGAAAAATATGACGTTGTCTACGCCTCGGCAATCACACTTGCGATTCTAGATGAGAAAATCCGTCACGCCTTTCTAAATTGGTTGCCAACTTATCGCTCAATGGGTGGAAAGTTTGTTTTCGACAGCAACTATCGCCGGTCATTGTGGCCATCAAAGAGCGTTGCTTTGACCGCGGTCGAAGCTGCTTGGCGACAATGTGACATTGCTTTGCCCTCGTTGGATGATGAGTTGACCCTGTTTGACGAGATTTCAGAACATCAGGTTGTCAAACGCTTCCAGACATATGGTATCGAAAATGGGGCTCTGAAACGTGGTCATCGAGGTCCGCTATGCTTGAAAGGCCCGCAACCAGATAAGCAGTTCCAAGCGGTGGACAAAGTGGTCGACACAACTGCGGCGGGAGATGGTTTTAATGGTGGTTTTCTGGGCCGTTTTCTGCAGACCGGAGATACTAGCGTAGCCATGAAGTACGGGCATTCACTCGCGTCGCAGATCGTGATGCATTCGGGGGCGATTATTCCAAAAGAATCTCAACCGGCTTGAGTTCTCGCCCAGAGGTCAAAAAGGCTGTGTCCCTGCAGAACATCAATTGACGGCAAGGTATTGTCAGAAGAACTTGGCTTGAGGCGGGCAGGGGTCTTGCGTAGCTTTTGCCCATAACCAATCTTGCCTCTTTTAAGTACTTCGAAACCAGCCCCGAGATCATCCGCCTTGCGGTGATGTTGTACATCCGGTTCCCGCTCTCGCTTCGGAATGTCGAAGATCTGTTGCACGAGCGAGGCATCGACGTGAGTCACGAAACTGTCCGGTATTGGTGGAACAGGTTTGGCCCAGTGTTTGCTTCTGAGATCCGAAGAAAGCGTGTTCAGCACTTGAGAGCATTTTCCAAATGGAAGTGGCACGTGGACGAGGTTTTCGTGAAGGTGAACGGCAAGCGTCTTTATCTTTAGCGGGCCGTCGATCACGAAGGCGAGGTGCTGGAAGCCGTTGTCACCAAACACCGAAACAAGCAGGCCGCATTGAAATTCCTCAAGAAATTGATGAAGCCACACGGCAAAGCGGAAACCGTCGTCACGGATCGCTTCGCCTCATAGGGAGCCGCGCTCAGAGAGCTGGGCGCTACCGAAAAACAAAGGACGGGTAGGTGGCTCAACAACCGCGTCGAGAACTCGCACCTGCCGTTTCGACGACGCGAACGCGCCATGCAACGTTTCAGGCGCATGCGAAGTTTGCAGAAATTCGCTTCCGTCCATTCCTCCGTATACAACCACTTCGACCAGGAAAGATCGCTAGCAAGCCGAGACACCTTCAAGCTGACCCGCGCCGCCGCTCTCGCCGAGTGGCGCGGTCTTTGTGCCGAATAAAGGGCAGCTCTACTGGCCTAGCAGAGACTGGTTCAAATTCGTCTGACAGCACCTCCCGATCAGCATGTCGGACTTTTTCTCGTTCGAGATCGAAAGTGAGCAGACAGTGTTCTACGCTGCTGAAGAACTGACCAAGATCGGCAGGGGCGGGCTGTCGCTGCGGCAGGTGGGATCGAACCTGCATGCGCGCGCGATGATGATCTTGCAGGAGACCTATGATTTTGGCGCCGACACAGGGCGGGCGATGTATGGCCATGAGTTGGAAGAGGCCGGCGTCGTGATCTCGGGCGGGGTCGAGGTGACGGTGGGCGATCAACGCAAGGTTCTGGGGCCGGCTATGCCTATTACTTCAACAGTCGCACGCCGCACCGGTTCCGGCAGGTCGGCCCCGAAGTCTGCCGGATCATCAGCGCCAGCACACCGCCAACTTTCTGAGCATTTGGAGTGAAAAATCAGCACTATGCATCATAGTGTTGCAGGCCTCGCCGGAATGAGCCACAGTATGGTGCATAGTGCGGGAAATTCCTGCATGTCACTTAGGGCGACCGTCGCCCAATTCGGAGAGGACCGGAATAATGAAGAAGCCTGCCACTCTGCCCCGTGGCTATCGTACCTGCACCGCGTCGCTTGCTGTTGTTGACGTACCCGCAGCGCTGCAGTTCTACGAAAGCGCCTTTGGTGCGAAGGTTCAGTCCTGTGACGTGGAAGAGGCTCCGAGATTTGCCACCATCAAGATTGGCAATTCGATGCTGTTTGTCACCGCCGGTTGGGGTGCGCATGGTCCCGCCGTTTCGGGCACGGTCACACCGGTTGGACATCACATGTATCTCGAAGACACTGACGCGACCCTCGCGACAGCGCTGGAAAATGGCGCCCGCCTGATTGCCGAGGCGACCGATACCTATTGGGGTGAACGCTGCTCTACAATCGCCGATCCCTTCGGCCATGTCTGGACGCTTGCGACCCGTATCGAAAACCTCAAACCGGCGGAGATTAGTGAACGGCGTAAGGCGTTGCTCGACGCCGTACAGACCGAGGCTGCATGAGCGTCGCCCCGTTCCCGACTTTCACGATCCGTCAAAACGATCTGGCGATTCTTGCTGCTGAAAACCGCATCGGAGATTACCCTGTCGCTGTGCGCACAGCGCGCGAGGTGGTCAGCGGCGGCTTTGCCAACCACTCGACGCATCCCAACACCTGGACGGTGTATTTTCTGGTCGATAGCCAATGGGCGTTGGTCGAATCCACCCGCGGTCTTCGGCGGGAATGGTCCAGCCTGGACCGCCTTGAAAAATGGCTGCGCAGTTGTGGCTTTCGGTTCTTCTGGGTCCGCAACGATATCGATTTTGTGGAAACACTGACAGAGGATGCAGCCGAGGAAGAGGCTCTATGACGCCGGAATCTTCCAAAACAATTGGCCTGAGGACAGCAGGCTTGCGTGAATACACGATTTTGTGTTCCGATGAAGAGCGCCGGATCATAGCGGCGGTCGCAATCGGCGAGAAAATGAGAAGAAACGAAATATGACCCCCTTTGCGATAACCGGAATCCAGATGCATGTCGGCGCGCTGCAGTCGAATGTCGACGCTATGTTGCATCGGATCGACATCATGATGGCTCGGTTCCCCTGGACCCAGATGGCCTTGTTCAGCGAGCTGGCGCCTCATGGTCCGCTTGACCGGTTTGCCCAACCCTTTCCCAATGACGACCTGTCGCGCTTTCAGGACGCGGCGCGGCGTTACGGGATCTGGCTGATCCCTGGCTCGATGTTCGAGAAACGCGAGGATGGGCGGATCTATAACACTTCCGTGGTGATCAACCCGGATGGTGAGATCGTTTCGAAATACTCCAAGATGTTCCCGTTCAAGCCTTATGAACAAAACATCGCCTCAGGCACCGAGTTCTGCATATTCGACGTGCCGGAAGTGGGCCGGTTTGGCCTGTCGATCTGCTATGATATCTGGTTCCCCGAAACAACACGGCACCTGACTTCTCAGGGGGTTGAGGTTCTTTTGCATCCGGTCCTGACTGGCACAACCGACCGCGAGGCCGAGCTATCGATTGCCAAGGCAACCGCGGCGCAATTCCAATGCTATGTGTTTGACGTGAACGGTTTGGCCGCTGGGGGCGTAGGCCGCTCGCTGGTCGTTGATCCTTCGGCCACTGTGCTGCACCAATCGGCAGGGCAAGAGGACATCTTCCCCATCGAGATCGATCTGGATCAGGTCCGTCGTCAACGCGAAGTTGGACTGAAAGGTCTGGGGCAGGTTCTCAAGAGTTTCCGTGACCGCGAGGCGGACTTTCCGGTTTATGACCGTACCAGCGGGGCGGATGCTTATCTGCATACGCTGGGCCCACTGCGTATTCCGCAAAAAGGCGACGTTGCGGGTGTCGCTGCATCCGACCCCAGAACGGCGCTGGGATATAAAGAAGACGCCGCAACCAAGCCCGACAATCTGTATCTCTACAAAGGGCGCTCCGGCACAGACTGATACCAGCCCAACTTTTCGGTATCGGCAGAAAGGAAAAACTTCATGCACGGCATTTCCGATAGCGAAAAGCTCCACACTATCTCGGACTACTACAGCGCCTCACAGCTGAGAGCAGACCGATGGAGCGCGCTGCGGGAAACGGCCGAATCTCTGGATCAAAGTGCAAGTGACAAGGATCGAGACCGCGCGCGGCAATTGTTGCAGGCGCTGGCCCCGATCGAGGTGTATTTCGCTTTTCCAGGCGGGTCGGCCTTCGACTACCTGCGTCGGTTGTTGGATCATGGCAACTTTGGCGATTTCTCAACCGCCGTGCGCCGGGTGTCGCGTGCGCTTACATCGGGGGCGTATCGTCGCCGCTCGATCCCCCTGATCGCGGATGAAACCGAAGGCGATGAGTTCGAGGACGAAGCGGCCCAAAGCCACGAGGCGCGCGCGCTGGGGCGGCCCTATTTCGAAGTGATGATCGTCGACAACGTCAACGAACATCAGGAACGCTTCCTGCAAACCAGCTTGCAACGGATGCGCCGCAGCGAAGACCAGTTCATATATGAAACCGTTGTGGTTCCTAGTGTCGAGGACGCGTTGATCGGGGTTCTGTTCAATCAGAACGTTCAGGCTGTGATCGTCCGCCCGGGCCTGAGCCTGAAATCCAAGAACGAAACCAATGTTTTGGGCCGCTATATCAGCCTCTATGGCGAGGGCGCCGATCTTGATGCGCTGTCGCCCTCGGAATACGGACCAGAAACCTGCCGCCGGATCGGTATGCTTCGTCCCGAGTTGGATGCCTATTTGATCACTGACCGCTCGGCGGAAGATATCGCCGGTCTTGATCTGGGCCTGTGCCGGCGGGTGTTCTACAATCAGGAAGACTTTCTGGAACTGCACCTGAACATCCTGCGGGGGGTGCAACGAAGGTACAAGACGCCCTTCTTCACAGCGCTCAAGGAATACTCCAAACAGCCCACAGGCGTGTTTCACGCAATGCCGATCAGCCGGGGTAAATCCATCAGCCGCAGCCATTGGATTCAAGACATGGGGGCTTTCTACGGATCGAACATCTTCATGGCTGAAACTTCTGCCACCTCGGGCGGGCTGGATTCGCTGCTGGAACCCAAAGGACCGATAAAGGAGGCGCAAGAAGCCGCCGCTCGCGCGTTTGGCTCTAAACAGACCTTCTTTGCCACCAACGGAACATCGACCTGCAACAAGATCGTGGTGCAGGCGCTGGTCCGGCCCGGTGACATCGTGCTGGTCGACCGTGACTGCCATAAATCACACCATTACGGTATGGTGCTGGCGGGGGCGAGCGTGGTCTACATGGACAGCTACCCGCTGCACGACTACTCGATGTACGGCGCGGTGCCGATCCGTGAAATCAAACATAAACTGCTGGCCTTGCGTGCCGAGGGCAAGCTGGATCGCGTGCGCATGGTGCTGCTGACCAACTGCACCTTTGACGGCATCGTCTATAACGTTCAGCGGGTGATGCAGGAATGTCTGGCGATCAAGAAAGACCTCGTGTTCCTGTGGGATGAAGCGTGGTTCGCCTATGCAAGATTTGCGCCCAACTCACGTGTACGAACCGCAATGCGGTCGGCCAATATTCTGCGCGAACAATTCCGTTCGACAAAACAAGCGGAGGCTTATGAGGCGCAACAGGCGACTCTCGAAGGCGCTGACGATGAGGTATGGCTGAACACACGCCTGATTGCGCCCCCCGATGCGCGGGTCCGGGTTTATGCGACGCAATCAACGCATAAGACGCTGACATCCTTGCGGCAGGGCTCAATGATCCACGTCAATGACCAGCAGTTCAAAGGTGCTGTCGAAGAAGCCTTTCATGAGGCTTATATGACCCACACCTCAACCTCACCCAACTACCAGATCATTGCATCGCTGGACGTGGGCCGCAGGCAGGTTGAGATCGAAGGGTATGAGTTCGTCCAGCGGCAGGTCGAAAGCGCCATGGCAATCCGCCGGGCGGTGACGACGCATCCATTGCTCAAGAAATACTTCCGGCTGGTCACCGCAGGCGACATGATCCCCGAGCAATATCGCGAAAGCGGCATGACCAGCTATTTCGACCCGGATCAGGGCTGGGCCGATGTCTGGGATTGCTGGGCAAAGGATGAGTTCGTTCTGGATGCCACGCGTATCACGCTCCATGTGGGCGCGACCGGCTGGGATGGCGATACCTTCAAGACCAAGATCCTGATGGACAAATACGGCATCCAGATCAACAAAACCTCGCGCAACACCGTGCTGTTCATGACCAATATTGGTACCACGCGCAGTTCGGTCGCCTATCTGATCGAGGTGCTGGTCGAGATCGCCAAGGAACTCGACGATCTGATGGACGATGCGTCCAAGATGGAAAAACGGGCCTTTGAGAAGCGCGTCAGGAACCTGAGCGAACACGTCCCGCCGCTGCCCGATTTCAGCCGGTTCCACGATGCGTTCCGCTGTGAAAAAGGCACTGAGGCAGGCGACATCCGCACAGCGTTTTTCTTGTCTTATGACGAAGACAACTGCGACTATGTCGAGCCCGACAAAGACATGCTGGACCGGCTTGAAACAGGGGAAGAGATGGTCTCGGCCACATTTGTGATCCCTTATCCGCCGGGCTTTCCCATTCTTGTGCCGGGGCAGGTGATCAGTCCTGAAATCCTTAAATTCATGCAGGAACTGGACGTCTCGGAAATCCATGGATTCCGCGCCGATCTGGGCCTGCGCATATTTACCGAAGACGCTTTGAAAACAATTAAGAAATCATAAGGGACTGGGAGGACCATATGCCAAAGAAGGTGCTGAAAAACATCTCGGAAATCCGCCGGTATTTTCATACCAACAAGGACCCGATCTATTTCGTGTCAGCGACCAATTTCAACCTGTTGGGGCTGGATGAGTGGGTGATGAACTTCACCTATATATGCTACATGGATTGCTTTGACGGGCGACATCCGAACGTGTTCGTACCTTCTGAAATGCCGCATGACGAATTCCAGTCCATCGAGGACATCAACAACTATCTGCTACAGCACAAAGAAGTCATTGATCTGGTCAAACGGCGCGGCGGCAAGCCCAAGTTCGTCTTCCTGATGTTCGATGAAACCACCGAAAAGCTGGTCAAGGAACTGGGCGGTCAGCTTTGGTTCCCCAAAGCCAAGCTGCGCACCAAATGCGACAACAAGATCGAAACCGTCCGCATCGGCAACAAGGCGGGCGTGCCTTCGGTGCCCAACACGCTGAGCGTGGTTAAAAGTTACGATCACCTTAAAAAGATCTGCGACAAGGCCGGCTTGGGGAACGATCTGGTGCTGCAGTCTGCCTTTGGCGACAGCGGCCACACGACGTTTTTCATCAAGTCAGAGGCCGATTTCAATAAACACAAAGACGAGATCATCGGCGAAGGCGAAATCAAGATCATGAAACGGATCGATTGTCGTGGTGCGGCGATCGAGGCCTGCGCGACGTCCGAAGGCACCATCGTCGGCCCGCTGATGACCGAGCTTGTGGGCTTCAAGGAACTCACCCCCTATCGCGGAGGCTGGTGCGGGAATGAGATTTTCTCGACCGCCTTCCCACCCAAGGCCCGCGAACAGGCGCGGCAGTTGACCTTCCAGTTCGGAGAAGAACTGCGCAAATCCGGCTATCGTGGCTATTTCGAACTCGACTTCCTGATCGACAAGAAAACCGATGAACTTTGGCTGGGTGAGCTGAACCCGCGCATCACCGGCGCCAGCTCGATGACCAACCACGCGGCCTTTGCACATGCCGATGCGCCGCTGTTCCTGTTCCACCTGCTGGAGTTTTCGAAGAAACCGTTCGAACTGGATGTCGAGGAACTGAATGCCCGCTGGGCTGACCCGGACATGATCGACAGTTGGTCACAGATGGTGATCAAACATACCGATGACAGTGTCGACCGCATCACGCAGGCCCCGCAATCGGGGATCTACAAGATGCTGGAAGACGGGCGTGTGGTGTTTGACCGGTTCGACTATCACCGCCGTGCCGTGGGCGAGAATGAGGCGTTTTTCCTGCGTATCTCGAATGTTGGAGATTACCGCTATGAAGGGGCTGATCTGGGCATCCTGGTGACGCGCGGGCGGTCGATGACCAAAGGTTTCAAACTGACTGACAAGTCGAAAAAGTGGATCCATGGGATCACTTCGGCTTATACGGCTGAACCTCTGCCCGCCGCGCAACCGATGGAAGACCCCGCGTTCAAAATCATGTAGAAAGTCCTATGACGCTTGTTTTTCGTTCTATCGACGAGGCGCAGCCCGGTCCCAAGCTGGCCGGGCTGTTTGCCGAATACTGGCCCGCTTACCGCAAATGGTGGGCGCAAGAGGGGTATTCGGCCCGCCCCACTTATCGCGAATGTCTGCGCGCGCTGGAACAGCATATGCCCGAGATCATGCCGCTGTATGAAGAGGTGGTTGAACTGGTCGGCGGCAGCGACAGCCAAGCGCGGTTTCTCAGTTTTTACTGCCCGCCGAAATACCTATCGGGGTGCAGCCAGGCGGTCTGGCGCGGCAAGACACCTATTCTGGTGCGAAACTATGATTACCACCCCAAGACCTTCGATGCCGCCTTGCTTAGAACCCGCTGGGGTGAGCGTGGCGTGATCGGGATGAGTGATGGCGTACTTGGCCTGCTCGACGGGATAAACGATGCCGGTCTGACGGTGTCGCTGACATTTGGCGGACGGCGCGAGGTGGGTGAGGGGTTCGGCGTTCCACTGATCCTGCGCTATGTTCTGCAAACCTGCGAAACAACCGCTGAAGCGGTTGAATGCCTAAGTCGTATTCCCTGCCACATGAGCTATAACGTCACCGTTTTGGACGCAAAGTACAATCATGGCACGGTGTTTCTGGCCCCCGACCGGCATCCGCAAATCTCTGACGTGCCGGTGGCGACCAACCACCAGGGCCAGGTGGAATGGTCGAAACATGCACGCTTTACCGCTACGCTCGAGCGGGAACGGTTCCTGTTGAACCGTCTCAACCAGCACCCCGAAAGCGAAAAGCGGTTTATCGACGCTTTCCTGCGTCCGCCTCTCTATTCCACGGCATTCAGCTCGGGGTTCGGGACGCTCTATACTGCTGTCTACCGACCAGCAACAAAGCAATTGCAACTGGTATGGCCAGGGACGAGCTGGGATCTGTCGTTTAGTAACTTCAGCGAAGGAAAGGTCAGCCTGAAGTTGCCGAAGGCGGAGGCTGAGGTCACATACTAGCCCGGGTCTTGTCAGAAGAACTTTGTTTGAGCGGGGGTAGGGGCGTTGCGTAGCTTTTGCCCATGACCAAACTTGCCTCTTTCAAGTACTTCAAAACCAGTCCCGAGATCATCCGCCTTGCAGTGATGTTGTACATCCGTTTCCCGCTCTCGCTTCGGAATGCCGAAGATCTGCTGCACGAACGCGGGATCGACGTGAGCCACGAAACTATCCGATATTGGTGGAACCGGTTCGGTCCGATGGTTGACTCTGAGATCCGAAGAAAGAGGGTTCAACAACTGCGCGCATTCTCCAAATGGAAGTGGCATGTGGATGAGGTTTTCGTGAAGGTGAATGGCAAGCGGCATTATCTTTGGCGGGCTGTTGATCACGAAGGCGAGGTACTGGAAGCCGTTGTCGCCAAACGCCGAAACAAGCAGGCTGCACTGAAATTCCTCAAGAAGTTAATGAAGCGACACGGCAAAGCGGAAACCGTCGTCACGGATCGCTTCGCCTCATACAGAGCCGCGCTCAGAGAACTGGGTGCATTCAAAAAACAGCAAACGGGCAGGTGGCTCAACAACCGCGTCGAGAATTCACACCTTCCTTTCCGACGACGTGAGCGCGCGATGCAACGTTTCAGGCGCATGCAAAATCGGTAGAAGTTCGCTGCAGCTCATTCCTTTGTCTAGAACCACATCAATTAGGAAAGATCGCTAGCCAACGGGGGGGTATACAAATTGACGCGCACGGTCGTTCATCCAGATTTCGCGATCTTCGCGTTTCTTAAAGGATAGCCCTATTGGTCTAGCTGAGGCCGGTTCGAATCTGGCTGACGCACCCGCATGCTTGCGGGACATGTCCACATTTTTGTTGACAGCCAGTCCGGTACTCGGGCAGCGTTTTGGGCATGGAAAAGAGCAAGAGCGGCCAAACATGGCGCAAATCATGATTGCAAAACTGGGACGCCGGGAAACCGGCTGTGATCTGGTCGTCTAAACTGACACTGGTAATGAACCGATTTGGCTTTTGCTGGACCGGGCATCCTCATCTCTTCTGCCTCTCCTGATTTTCTGGTTTTTCTAGATGCACAACAAGAACGCGTTGCGCCTTGCCGTTGATATTGGCGGTACATTTACCGATACGGTTTTGGTCGATGAGCAAGGTCATATCCTTGCTACTGCCAAAACACCGACCACCCCGAAAAACCCGACACTTGGGGCGCTTGCGGGTGCTAAGTACGTGTTGGATAAAACCGGGGCGGACTGGCCTCAGATCAGCGGCTTTATCCATGGCACGACACTGGCCACCAATGCGTTGATTGAGCGCCGTGGAGCAGTCGTGGCGACTGTGACGAGCGAAGGGTTTCGTGACATTCTAGAGATCGCCTATGAGCGCCGCTACAACCAATATGAGATCAATCTTGTTAAACCTGATCTGATCGTGCTGCGCGCGCGCGCCTTTACGATTAAAGGCCGAATGGACGCGCGCGGGCAGGAGTTGCAGCCGTTCGATGATGGGGCTGTTTCCCGACTGGTTGAAGAGCTTTCTGCTTGCGGCGCTGAGGCCGTGGCCATTTGCCTTATGCATGCCTATGCCAACCCGACACATGAGCTGCGGCTGCGAGAACTTCTGCTGGCGGCGCTACCCGATCTAACGATTTCGCTATCGCACGAGGTCAGCCCCGAGGCGCGCGAGTTCGACCGGCTCTCAACCACCATTGCCAACGCTTATATCCAGCCTCAGTTGGAAAGCTACCTGGCTGATTTCCAAGCGCGGTTTAGCGATGAGGGGTTGCGATGCCCGATCTTGATGATGACTGCGGGTGGGGGCATGACCACGATGCAAACCGCAGCGCGCCTGCCGATCCGACTTGTAGAATCCGGTCCTGCAGGGGGCGCCATTCTGGCTGCGCGCATCGCCGCCGAGACCGGCGAGCGCGAAGTGTTGAGTTTCGACATGGGCGGAACGACTGCCAAGCTGTGCCTGATCGACCGATATCGCCCGCAGACAGCCCGAAAATTCGAAATCGCACGTGCGGCGCGTTTTATTAAGGGTTCGGGTATGCCTGTACGTATTCCGGTGATCGAAATGATCGAGATTGGAGCAGGTGGCGGTTCGATCGCGCATGTGGATCGGTTAGGCCGCTTGCAGGTCGGGCCCGAAAGTGCGGGATCCGAGCCCGGACCCGCCGCCTTTGCCAAGGGTGGAACCAATCCGACGGTAACAGATGCCGATGTGGTGCAGGGGCTGATTGAACCCGGGCGTTTTGCTGAGGGACGCCTTGGGATCGATACGGACGCGGCTGAAACTGCGCTTGCGTCGGGGATCGGGCAGGCGCTGGAGCTAAGCAGCGCACAGGTCGCCCATGGGGTCAGCGAGATCGTGGATGAGAACATGGCTGCCGCAGGGCGGATGCATGCGGTGGAATCTGGCAAGGATCTGGGCGCTCGGTTGATGATCGCTTTTGGTGGCAATGGCCCCCTGCACGCCACAAGGGTGGCGCGGCGTGCACAAGTCGATCGCATTCTGGTCCCGCGTGATCCAGGGGTAGGTTCGGCGGTCGGGTTCCTATTTGCTCCGGTCTCGTTTGAAATCATCCGCTCGCGCTATAGCACCCTTGAGGCGCTCGACCTTGAGGGGCTTAATGCCTTCTTCGACGCAATGATCAGTGAGGCTGAGGCCGTTGTGAGGGCTGGCGCACCAGAAGGGCGACTAACCCGGCAAAGGCAGGCTTTCATGCGCTATCATGGGCAAGGGCATGAGATTGAAATCACGCTACCTGACCGGGCTTTGAAAGAGGCGGATATTCCTGCGCTTCGCAAGACGTTCGAGGAGGAATACAGCCGCCAATTCAGCCGCGCAGTGCCAGGCATGACTATCGAGGTTCTGAATTGGGCGCTGGAGGTCACGTCAGAGCCACCCGCGCTGGAGCATTACCCCGAGACGCTTGAGAAAAAGCCTGCGCGGCCAGATGGGCAGCGGCGCATCCTGTGTGATGTCACCGGTGAGTGGCGCGAGGCCGATATCCACGAGCGCGCAGCGCTCAGGCCCGGCGACCAAGTGAGCGGGCCTGCCCTGATTATCGAGCCGCAGACCACGACATTCGTCAGCGCAGATTTCTCAGCCCATTTGGATGGCGGCAGTAACATTTGGCTCATACGCAAACGGGAGGGCAACCGATGAGCACGTCGAATACTCGCCTGCAGGTCATGTGGAATCGGCTATTGGCCGTGGTAGAGGAACAAGGTCAGGCGCTGATACGCGCAGCTTTCAGCCCCATCGTGCGCGAATGCGGTGACATTTCCGCTGGCATATTCGATCTACAGGGCCGAATGCTGGCCCAGGCCGTGACCGGCACGCCAGGCCATATCAACACCATGGCTGAAGCAGTCAAAACACTGCGCGGCCGCTTTCAGCTTCAGGATATGAGGCCCGGCGACATTTACTTAACGAATGATCCGTGGATAGCCTCTGGGCACCTGAACGATTTCCTTTTGATGATGCCGGTGTTTTTTCGGGATCAGGTGGTCGGGTTTACCTCCTGCACCTCGCATTTAGTCGATCTGGGCGGGCTGGGCATGGGGCCAGAGGGCGCTGACATCTTTGACGAGGGGCTGCTCATCCCACCTTGTAAGCTAGTGGATACGGGCAATCTAAACACACTTCTGATGGAGATAGTCAAAGCCAACTCTCGCGAACCCGTCGCCAATGAAGGCGATATCTATGCGCTGATCGCGTGTTGCGAGACTGGTGCCGCGCGACTTGCCGGCATGATGGATGAGTTCGGTATCGACCATCTGGACGAACTAGCCGACTACATCATTGATACTTCATATCGTGGCACCGTTGAGGCCATTGCCGAACTTCCCGAAGGGACGTGGCGCAATGTGCTGAAGGTAGACGGGTATGAGCAGGAGATTGATCTGCATGCGACCCTGACCATCGGTGAAGATTACGTTAATCTGGATTTTAGCGGCACTTCCGGCCTGTCAAAAAAGGGTATCAACGTGCCGCTCAATTACGCCACCGCATATTCGGTGTTTGCCTTTCGCTGTATTATCGGGCCGGACATTCCCAACAATGCGGGCTCGCTTGAGCCATTCCACGTTACGGGGCCAAAGAACTGTATTCTGAACGCCCAAGCACCCGCACCGGTCGCCATGCGCCATACACTGGGGCAGATGACACCCGATTTGGTCTATGGCTGCCTGTCGCAGGCGCTGCCGGATTCCGTTCCGGCCGAGGGGGCATCATGCATGTATGACCTGCCGCTGCGCCATACACCCGAGGCGGTGTCTCGCGGGGATGAGCAGTTTGCGCTGGAGCTTGTATTCAGCGGTGGAACCGGGGCGCGGCCTGATCTGGATGGGCTCTCGGCCACCGCCTTTCCGTCGGGTGTCTGGGGAAGTCAGGTGGAAACGACCGAAGCGGTCGCCCCTGTTCTGATCACACGGCGCGAGCTCATTCCGGACAGCGGCGGACCCGGGCGAACACGCGGCGGCTTAGGTCAACATATTGAAGTACGCTCGTCGCAGGACGAAGAATTCATGGTGTTTCTTTCGGTCGAGCGTGTCTTAAACCCTGCGCGCGGGCGTCAGGGAGGGGGTCCTGGCGCACCGGGGCGCATCCGCATCGGCCATGACGGACCAGATCTGCCTGGAAAAGGAGAGGTTCGGGTGAAGGCAGGAGAAACCTTGCTTTTCGAAACACCGGGTGGTGGCGGTTTTGGAGATCCGCATGAGCGTAGTTGGAACGACGTTCGATGCGATCTCGACGAAGGCCTGATCAGTCAAGAGGCTGCGCGCGATATCTATGGGTACAAACCATGATCCGTTCGGTTGGGCATATATCCGCGATGTCACCTTATGCGCTGGCTCAGCTTGATGCACCGAAGGGGATGCCCCTGATTTCGCTCTCTCAAAATGAAAGCCTACGCCCTCCCAGTCCCCTCGCGATTGACGCGGCCGCAAAAGCGCTGGAAGCCGGAAATCTCTACCCCGACCCAGACTGGGGGGATCTTCGCGCAGCGTTGTCGAGGCTCCATGGTATCCCTGCCGATGGCATCCTGTGTGGCTGTGGCTCGATGGAGCTGATCTCATGCATCACACAAGCGTTTGCGGATGAGCACAATTCGGTGCTGGCCCCGGCGCATGCCTACCCGTTTTTCCGAACTGCCGCGCAGATAGCACGAGCGCGCTATGACGACGCCCCGGAAGAAGACAAGCGCGTTTCAGTCGATGCGTTGCTTGCAGCTATCCGGGACGACACCCGTATCGTCTTCGTTGCCAATCCCGGCAATCCTACTGGCACCCGCATCCCGCGCGCCGAACTGGTACGTCTGCGCGAAGGCTTGCCGCGCGATACCCTACTGGTGGTCGACGAAGCATATGCCGAGTTCACAGATCATGTAAGAGAGCCCGTGTTCGATCTGGTCGAACGCGGCGATACGGTGGTTCTGCGTACCTTCTCTAAGGCGTATGGTCTGGCCGGGATGCGCGTAGGTTGGGGCTTGTTTCCACTTGAAATCGCCCGAGAGCTTCGCAAGGTGATGAACCCCAACAACATCACGATAGCCGGCCAGGCGGCTGCAAAAGCTGCGCTCTTGGATCAAGGCTACATGCGCGAAACCTGTCGGGAAACGGCGAGATTGCGCGACGGATTGCGCCAACGGCTGCTTCAGGCCGGGCTAAACGTGCCTGAAAGTTTTACCAATTTCGTCCTGATCCATTTGGAAAGCCCTGAAGCGGCGCACCACGCCGATCATGCCCTTCGCGCAGAGGGCGTGTTTTTGCGCCCGCAAGCCGGAGCTGGGCTTGCCGATTGCCTACGCGTAACCATCAGTGTCGCGGATCAAATCGAAATTGCAGCGAGCCTTCTGGAGCGCCTGGCAAAGGAGGGATTATCATGACGAATTCTCGTGGGCGTGCCCGATTTGGTGTTCTGGTGCCTTTCACCAATACAAATCTCGAACCCGACATGACACTGTTGCGCCCCGATGGCGTGTCGATGCATTTCGCCCGTATGGGGGGCTATGATCAGGACAAGGTCCCCGATGCAGACCAGATGCACGGGCTGGGCGCAGCGGATTTGGACGAGTCGCTGCATCTGTTGCAGGGTGTACGTCCGGATGTGATCCTTTATGGCTGTACCTCGGCTACGCTTACGCACGGCCCGGTATTTGACCGAGGGCTTTCTGAACGGATCAAAGCCACGAGTGGTGCCCAAACTGTGACGGCGGCAGGCGCTTTGGTACACGCGCTGACCACACTGGGGGTGGGGCGTATCGGCTTTGCCTCGCCCTATGTGCCTGCGATCAATGACATGGCCGTCGGATTTTTGGCACAAATGGGTGTTGAAACCTTGATCCGCGCAGAGGTGGACAGTGATTTGGACAACTACGGACAGGGCGAACTGGACCCGCAGGCAGTGTTCGATTTGGGCCTTGCCGCCAACCATCCCGAGGCCGATGCGATTGTGCTGTCTTGCACTGACATGCGCAGCGTCGAGATCATCGCCCATTTAGAGCAAGCAGTGGGCAAACCAGTAATCACGTCTAATCAAGCAATGGCTTTCCGTGCGATGCAGCTTGCTGGAATCGGCGAAGCCTTGCCGGGGTTCGGTCAGCTTTTGGAAAGAGAGCGGCTATGAGTTTTGACCGGGTCGCTGAGCTCTCGCTCGCATGCCAGGACATGCTGCGAGGTGCTCTCAACATGGGCGTAGCGCTGCTGATCGACACGGTTCGCATGGTAGCCGCTGCAACAGGTGTGATGGCAGGGCGAGTCACTGTGGATTGTGCCTTTGCCACTCGCGGCACCGCGAAAGATGCCAGGGCGGTTGATGCGGCCTGAGACCACATTTAGTGAAATGGAACAGCATGTCCGTGCTTCCGTGGAGGAAAACCTTGTCTGACACCCCGCGTATCATTCTGCACAATAGCGACACGGCACCGCTTGCCGAAAGCTTGTGCGCCGCATTCCCAAAGGCAGATTATCGTGAATGCAACAGCTATGAGGGCCTTCCCACGCTGGTCGACAGCTATAAGCCCGAGGTCGTCTATTCGGTTCGTTTCGCGGGCACGCCTGGCTATCCGCGCGACGCGCTGTTTGGCCCGCAAGGCCCAAGTTGGATTGCCAATGGTGGGGCGGGTACTGATCATTACGGCAAGTGGGACCCTCAGAGGACAATCGTGACCAATGCTGCGGGTGTGGCCGCTGGGATGATGGCGGAATATATCCTTGGCGGGTTTTTGCATTTTACCCTGGATGTGCCTGGTCTGCAGAAAGACAAGGCAGCGCGGGTCTGGAACGCGCGTACGGTCAGGCCGCTGGCGGGCAAAACACTCCTGATCATCGGGCTGGGTCATACCGGTCAGGCGGTGGCAGCGCGCGCCAAGGCCTTCGGAATGAAAGTCCTGGGAACCCGCGCGCGCCCCAGGCCGATGAAAAATGTCGATGAGGTGTACGCAGCGGATGAACTGCATGACCTTCTGCCATTTGCGGATTTCATTGCCGTCTCGACCCCACTAATTCCAGCGACACGCGGCTTGATCGGTGCGCGAGAGATTGCGGCGATGAAGCAAGGCGTCATCCTCGCGGATGTTTCACGCGGCGGTGTGGTGGATCAAGCTGCCCTTCACGTAGCACTGAGTGCAGGGCATGTGGCGGCGGTGGTATTGGACGTGTTCGAAACCGAGCCTCTTCCCGAAACAAGCCCGCTCTGGGCTCTTGAGAACGTGGTCATCTCACCGCATTGCTCATCGGTTTATGCCGAATGGGAACAGGCTTCTTTTGATCTGTTTATTCAGAATCTGGATCGCTGGATACGCGGCGAGAGATTGGTCAATATCGTGAACCCTGTGCGTGGATACTAAAGAAAATGACCTGACCTGCAGCCTGTTTGGTTCGGAGCGCATGTAATCTTCCGGATCTAATTTCAAGCCAAGCCGCAGAGCCGCTCTTGCCAAGCGGCCCGGTTTCTGCACCGCACAAGGGACAATATCGGAACCGGTCTGGCAGCTTCAACATAAGTGTTTGTGATGCTGCCAGCTGTTTCGGCGGGGTGATTTGGTGTCTGGCTTGGATTGCAGGCGTCACACCATCAACGCTTTTTCAACAAGCGCCTGTTTGTCCGGATATTGGGACACGTCCACACCGCGCTCAGCCAGCGCGTCGCTTAGCTCTTGCGTGCTCAAGTTTTCGATTGCTGCGGTCGTCATTCTCAGGAAGTTTATCCGGCGCTTTAGCTGTCCGTTCGTTTCACCAAAAATGTGCCGATCCTGGAAAGCGAATTCTTCGGCGTATTTTGTCATGAAGTATGACAGGAACGTGTTGAGGCTAATCCGCACGCGTGGATCATCTGTGAGCAGGTCCGCAGAGGCATCCAACGTCTGTCTCATCAGGTTGGCCCAGCGTTCTGCCCCCTTGTCATTCATCAGAGCCATTGCGTTATGCGCGTGATGAAAGTTCAACCGAAACTCAGCGCCGTGGTAATAGGGGCCACCCCCCATGACATCGATCCACATGGATGCCTGGGTCGCAACATGGTGGTGCAATCCCCCAACCCTTTCGAAGACGGATGTGAACCAAGGCTCATCGGCAAACACGCGTTCATAGAATCTGGTGACTACGCCAACAATTGCATCTTGTCCCAAGACAGAGAATAGCTGCCAGAACTGAATCGGCTTCGAGGTGTCGCCCGGTGCAGTTAGCGAAACAACCTCTGCCATGCGGTGGGCGTCAGCGGGCAGCAGTCCATTTTCGATCGCAGCTGTGATATATGCCTGCTGAACGCGCTCACTCATATACCCGTGGCTGGTTGGAAATTTCGGAAGGTCGACACGTGTCATTAGTTTATGTCCTGGCGGTCTCTTGTCGGGAGGTGAATTGTGGGGCATTCAGCCGATCCTATCGCCCGAACGCCTTGCGATACTTCGAAATAAAAAGGTCTTTTCCCTTCATCTGGCGCGTGACCCAATCGCCAACAGTCGCAAATAGCCAGCTGTTCCCGATTTTGGGACCAAGGGGCAGTAAGATCGGGGCTTTTTTCCATGGCACATATGGCTTTAGATCCTCGATCGCCTGACCTTTCAGTGCTTGTTTCAAGGTTTTGATTAGCCACGGATTCTGTCGGGATATTGCCACAATGGTCATACCGTCACCGATATCGGCAATGTCCCCTGCGATGAAGACGTTCGGGTATTTGGAAGGACGTAACCATTTGTCGGTTTGAATCCGGCCAGAAGGTGCCGTGGCGACCCCGGAAAGCGTTTGCGCCAAAGCCGTATTTGGCCTGGATCCGATCACAGGAAACACCAGATCAGCACTAATCACCCGGCCATCGGTCAATTTGACCGACCCGGCATAGGGTCTGTCCAAGTGTAGCAAGTTTTCCGCTCTTTGGCCCAGAACGATGTTCACGCCTGCGCGTTCCAGCTTGCGTTTCAACTGCGCGCCCAACTTTGCCGGGTACATTGGAAACAAAGTGTTATCTGAAGAAACCAATGTGATGTCTTTGTCGGGTTGAGCTGCGGCGATTTCCCCTGCCAACTCGGTGCCGACCGTACCTGCTCCGACGATGACAACCGACTTTGCTGACGACAATTGCAAACTAACCTCAGCACTCGCCTCGCGAAAATCCTTAATGCTGTTCCCTTCGGGCTTGAAAGGCGCGGCTTAGGACGAACCTGTCGCCAGGACGATGTAATCGGCAGGATAGATGGTTCCGTCTTCTAACGTAATTTCGGATTGTGTAACCCTTGAGGCCCGACCGCGAATGACGCGTCCGCGCATCAGCAAACGATCATAGGGCAGTATGATCTGATCCAACAATTCGGGCTGCAAAAGTGCACGAATGGTCGCTGGTGCCTGCACAAAGGCTTCGCGCTGCTCGATCAGCGTAACATCAGCGTATCCGTCCAGTGCTTTGGCGACCTCAAAGCCAACATATCCACCGCCGACTATCACGACTTTCTTCTGGGTCATCTTCTTCCTCGTTGCGTTCGGTAAGTCTGAGGCGTAGTTAAAAATACAAGATCAAAACGACAAGTACGGTCACATAGGATACCGCTATGGCAACGCTCGAACCAGATGAAAACTGTCTGATTGAGCCACTGATAGAGGCGATCTCGGGTAAGTGGAAACTCTTGATCATCTATTGGCTGGCGCAGGAAACCTCACGGTTTAATCAGCTTCAGCGCAACCTCGGTAGCATCACCCATCGCACGCTAACCCGACAACTTGTTGAGCTGCAGGATGCTGGCTTTGTGTCCCGCAAGGACTTTCGGACTATCCCTCCACATGTGGAATACAGTTTGACATCATTGGGGCAAAGCCTGATCCCTTTGTTGCAGGCCATGCATGAATGGGCGGCCACAAACGCGGGCAAAATGGCACATCCGAAAGACAGCAAGGAGCGCATTTAGTTGCGTACGTTCCTGCAGTAATTGCATCCTTCCAACAGTTGCTTTCGGGACACTGAAGCCCGGTATCGAACGGGTCGGCCAATGTCTGGTCTGGCCCACTTGCCTCAACAACGTTTTGTAGAGTTCCGAACAACGAGTTGTGTAAACAACTCTTCGGATTTGGGCGCCTGATGAGTCGTGATCCAGTTGGCAAGTGCGTCCGCCGCGCGTTCACCCATCTGAGAAACCGGTAAATGTACGCTTGTCAGTGGCGGAACGGTCACAGACGAAGTTGGAAGATCGTCAACCCCGACCATGGAAATTTGGTCCGGGACGATGATATTTTGCGCCTGAAGACCAAGCAAAACCCCCAGGGCGACGACGTCGGATAGACATAGAATTGCCGTTGGCCTGCTGCTTAGATTGCCCAAGTGTTTTGCAGCGTCTGCGCCACCCTGATGGCTGATCTCGGTCTCGAAGGTTGAGAGCTTTCCGTCGAAGGGAAAGACTTTGAGGCCGGTTAGGCGCGCTCTGGTACGGTCATTGTCGTTAACGGGGCCATGCACGACCGCAATGTCTCGGTGTCCGAGTTCAACAAGGTGTTGTAGGGCAAGTTGCGCCGCAGCCGCGTTGTCATACCCGATGGTCGGCAGCGGGTTTTCCGGATTAAAGAAAGACGTGACGATCGTTGGCAACGACGCCCGTTCGATCAGTTCGTGAAACGCCGGGCTGTGCGTAATGCCAGTGATGATCAGTCCTTCTGCCCCGATATCCAGCAGGCTTTTGGCTTTCTCGGCTTCAATCTCTAGGCTCGCCTCGGTTGTCGCAACGATCAGAGACAACTGATGGTCTGATAGCTTACGCTCCAGAGCAGCAAGGAAACGGGCAAAGATCGCATTGTCCAGCGTAGGGACCAAAGCCCCAACAAAGCGGGTGCGACCAGAATTGATTGCCCTGGCAGCCGCGCTAGGAACGAATTTAAGCTCGGCAATGGCGGTCTGAACTTTTTCGAGCGTTTCCTTCTTCACCACGGTCGGTTCATTAAGCACCCTGGACACCGTTGCGACGGACACGCCCGCTGCTTTTGCTACATCTCTGAGATTTGAGCGTTTTTTAGGCTCGGGGGTTTTCTGCGTCACTGATTTTAGGGCCCGTCTTGCCGATCTATAAGTAAAGAGTTGACATATGTAACTGGTTTCATCAAGCTCTGTAACTAGTTACATTTTAGGAATCTGGCTGCGCGATGCACGGGTCTACGGTTTTACATACTTTTACTAACACGGGGTACGACGGCCCCGGTCGCCGGTTCCCGGGCTTCCCAAATGCCTTTGACGCACGCACGCATGTCCTGTCGCCGCGCGAGGCGGTGAAGCTGTCGATCAAACCCGGAGATTTGCTGTCAGTAGAAGGGGCTGGTTCAATGCAGCCATTGGATCTTGCTGCTTTGGCAGAGGGTGGGCAGCCGATGCTTGCGGCACTTGGGCTGAGCCAAACCGGGTTGGTTGAATGGGACGGTTTTGACAGTGCCCAGTTCTCGGGTTGGATAGCAGCGCGGGATGGGGATCAGCGGGTTCCCTGTTACAGATTTGATCAATCATCCGAGCCAGTGATTATACGTGCCAGTCAGACGATGACGGTCTGGTTGATCCGACCCGTCGGAGTTGCCGGGCTAATCGAAGGCTCAGGCGCTGGAAATGTGACGGTTCTGCACAAACCCGCAGCCAAACGTGATGTGCAATTGCCGCCTTTGCTGGGTGATACACGAGACGAATTCACCATCCCTCGCGGCAGCGCCATGGCGTATGAGCTTAAAGCTGGCGAATTCGTTCAAATCATCGATGTTGAAGGCCAGCAATGTTCCGATTTCATGGCGTTGCGGGCTGATGGCCTGGACCGTGGCGAGGAATGGATGATCGACTCCACTGCCACTCGGTCCATGGTTAGACGGGCTTTTCCCGGTCCCGGTTTGCTGGATAAATTCTTTGATCGCGATATGCGCCCGTTACTGAATGTGGTTCAGGACACTTGTGGTCAACACGATACATTCGGTCTGGCGTGCACCGCTCGTGGTTACGAAGAGAGAGGCTTTCCCGGCCATCTAAACTGTTCCGACAACATGACCAATGCTCTGGTGTCCTACGGTGTCAAAAAGCGGACCGCTTGGCCCGCAATCAATTTCTTCTGGAGCACGTGGGTTGACCCGGCTTCGCATCATATCCTGACTGAAGAATCCCGTTCGCGCCCCGGTGATTATGTTGCCATGCGAGCGTTGGAGGATCTGGTCTGCACCTCGACCGCCTGTCCAGACGACATTGATCCGATCAACGGCTGGAACCCGACGGATGTGCATGTACGTATCTACCGCCCTGAAACACCGATCCGCCGTGCGGTTGCCTATCGCGAAAAGGAAGACGCCCTCATGTCGATCAGCCAGGAGTCCGCTTTTCATGACCGTCTGGCCCCGCTGACCCAGCATTTCGCGCCAGCGCGTGATCTATGGACACCGGTCAGTTACCCGGCCCATGGTACTTTGGGTGAATATTGGGCCTGCCGCGAGGCTGTGACAGTGCAGGACATGAGCGGACTGCGCAAATTCGACATCGTCGGCCCGGATGCCGAGGCGCTGCTGCAACTGGCCACCACTCGAAACGTGGCGAAACTGCCGGTTTGGCGTGGATCTTACACGCTGATGTGCGACGAAAGTGGATCGGTCATTGACGATGGCACCTTGTTCCGTCTGGCGCCCGAGATTTTCCGTTGGTGCTGCGGGTCCGAGGAAAGCGGGCGGGTGTTGCAGGAACTGGCAGACTCGCGCGGCTTGCAAGTGCGGGTCCACGCATTGCGCGGAACGATGCCAAACCTGGCTATTCAAGGGCCGAAATCGCGCGACTTGCTACGCAAGATCGCTTTTACCCAACCGCATGTACCCAGCCTGGATCATCTAAAATGGTTCGGTGTCACCGTCGCACGGCTGAACGATCGCGAAGGTGCGCCGTTCATGCTGTCGCGATCGGGCTATACCGGCGAATTAGGGTATGAAGTTTTCTGCTCAAAATCCGATGCCGTCGCGATCTGGGATGCGGTAATGGCAGCCGGCGAAGAATTCGGGATCACCCCAATGGGTTCAGCCGCACTAGACATCATCCGGATTGAGGCAGGTCTGGCCGCCGCAAACGCCGAATTCGCACCGGGCGTCGATGCGTTCGAGGCTGGATTGGGCTTTGCGGTCGATCTGACCAAGTCTGACTTCACCGGCAAGTCGGCTCTGCAACGCAACGCACGCGACCCGCGCCGGGTGCTCAAAGGGCTGCTGATCGGTTGCGATGACGTGCCAGCCCACGGTGCCCCGGTCTACGCGGGAGAACGGCAGGTGGGTGTGGTGACCTCGGCTATACGTTCACCGATGCTGGAGCATGCGATTGCGATGGCCCGATTGTCGGTCGAGCAGGTGGAAAACGGCATTCAATTGGAGATCGGACAGCTCGACGGACGGATGAAACGCCTGTGCGCGACTGTCTCGGACATTCCATTCATAGACCCGCAACGCAAGCGGGCGCGCGCCTGATGGCGCATGCAACTCAACGAAACGGGAGAAATAATATGAAAAAAGGAATGCTAACGGCAGCATTGACCCTGACTTTGGGCGCTACAACCGCGATCGCACAGGACAAAGTGATGGTCGGTGAACCCAGCTGGCCCGGTGCCAAGATTATGAGCCGCGTCATTGGTCAGGTTATCGAAACACGTCTAGGCGGCGAAGTTGGCTATGCGCCTGGCGCCAATGCGGTCATCTTTGCAGCGATGGATGGCGGGCGTGGCGATATCGACGTGCACCCGGATGTCTGGCTGCCGAACCAGTCTTCGTTCACCGACGAGTATGTCGATCAGAAGGGCACTGTCGCGCTGTCTTCTGGCAGCTACGAGGGGCGCGCCGGCATCTGCGTGCCGAATTATATGGTTGAGGATCACAACATCCGTTCAATCTACGATCTGGCCACCCCAATGGCGCAAGAGCTCTTCGACTCGGATGGTGACGGCATGGGTGAGGTTTGGGTTGGTGCTTCGGGCTGGGCTTCAACCAACACATTCAAAGTGCGGGTGCGGGACTATGGGATCGAGACCTTCCTGACACCAACGACCGAGGATGAAACCGTGTTCTATTCGCGCTTGAAGGATCAGGTTGACCAACAGAAGGGTGCGGCCTTCTACTGCTATGCGCCGCATTACGTGCATGCTTTGTATGATGTGACAATTCTGGAAGAACCCGAACATGATGCGACCACATACAAGATGGTGCAGCCCGATCAGGACGCAGATTGGTTCAACAAGTCCCATATCAGCACCGGTGAACCGGTCAAGACCGTGACCGTCGCCCATTCCAAATCGCTTGAGCAGCGCAACCCGGCAGCGGCGTCCTTTCTGGCTAATATCGACATGGATGCCGGCGAGCTAAGCGGTCTGACTTACGAGGTCGTCGTCAAAGGGCGTGATACAGACGAGGTCGTGGCCGAGTGGATCGCCGCCAATGGCGATACCGTCGACAGCTGGCTTGGTCTGACCACCAACTAAAACCTGTGCGCCCCCGATGATTTCGGGGGCGTTGCTCGATTCATTCAACTGCGGTGGGGTCAGTATGACAGCGGATATCGCAATCGACGCAAAAGGCGTTTGGAAGGTTTTTGGTGCGCGGTCGCAGGAAGCTTTGCAAGCCATCCACAGCGAGGGGCTGAGCAAGACCGAAGTACTGGAGCACTTCGACTGCGTTGTCGGCGTCGCCGATGCAAGTTTCGAAATCGAGCGGGGTGAGTTGTTCTGTGTCATGGGCCTGTCGGGCTCGGGCAAGTCGACCCTTGTGCGGCATGTGAACCGTCTACTGGAGCCCACGGACGGCCATATCTATTTGGATGGCGAGGATGTGATGGGCCTGAATGATGAGAGCTTGCGCGACCTGCGCAACCGGCGCGTCGCTATGGTGTTCCAGAACTTCGGCCTGATGCCCCACCGTACTGTCCGCGACAACGTAGCGATGCCGCTGGAAATCCGAGGCACCGGCAAGGCGCGCCGCTGGGAAGAAGCGGACCGGGTGCTGGAACTGGTCGAACTGAATGGCTGGGAAGACAAATACGCTCATGAGCTGTCGGGCGGTATGCAGCAACGTGTGGGTCTGGCCCGTGCCATCGCCGCCGACCCCGAGATATTGCTGATGGACGAGCCGTTCTCGGCCCTCGACCCGCTGATCCGAAAGCAGTTGCAGGACCAGTTCATGGACCTCAGCCACAAGCTGAACAAGACCACGATGTTCATCACCCACGATCTAGATGAAGCGATCCGCATCGGACATCGTATCGCGATCATGAAGGACGGGCGCATTGTGCAGATCGGTACGCCGGAAGAAATCATCCTCAACCCCGCCGATGACTACGTGGCCGACTTTGTGGCAGGGATTTCCAAACTCAACATGATCTTCGCCCATGCGGTGATGAAACCGGTCGAAGAGTTCGAGGCGCATCACGGCGAAGTGCCCGAAGATGCCAAAGAGGCGCATCCGGACATGGATTTGTCCGATCTGATGAACCTCTGCGTTGATGGTCATGGAGTTGTAGCCGTCGCTCAGGATGGCAAGACCGTGGGTGTTATCAACCGAGCGGGTCTGATCCGCGCGATTCAGGACAGTCAAGCCTAAGGGGGCCGCTATGAAACATGTTGATACACAACAGATCCAACCGGAAACCGCCGACCGCCTGAATGGCTTGATCGGAGATTTCGTGGGGCAGGGGCAGTCCTATTACCAAAAGACGTTTGCCTACATGATGCAGGCCCCCGGCTACCGCTTTACGCTGAACAAGGCCGCCGCAATTCTGGGGCCGATATGGTTCGGGGCGCGGGGGCTGTGGTCGTGGTTCCTTGGGTTTTTGGTGCTGGAAACGCTTGCCTATATCCAAATCGGTCTGGGCTTATTCGGTGATCTGGGCCGTGAGTTTCGGGAACGCGCGGAACAGATTGAGCAGACACTGGAGCTGCGCCGCCAGCAAATTGCAGCGGCAGAGCAATCCGGTTTAACCACTTTGGAGTCATTGAAGCGCGCCGCGGAATCGCTTGAGGGTGCTTTGGCAGGCGCGCAGGAGGCCGCACGTTCGGCGGATTCGACAGGATTCACCTATCTGGTTATCGGGATCGTCCTTCTGCTGGCGTTTAAGTTCCTGGCCGCCTCGTTGGCCAACTGGACGCTTGAAGGGCAGTTCGCGCGCTGGCGTTCGGACCCGAGCGTAGCGCATGGCTGGTCGCTGCCTCGGGTAGTCGTCGCGACGGCGCTGACTGCCGTGGTAGTAATCTTGTCGATGATCAAGTTTGCGCAACCCGATGCGCTAGCGGTACTCAAAACTTTCCCAACCAACCGGGACTGGCGTTTAAACGTCGGCGATGGCGTACAAGCAGTGTTTGAATGGACCAAAACCGCCGGGCGCGGCTTCTTCGATGGGCTGACCTTTGGGATGCGCACCCTGCTGGACTGGATTGAGGTAGTGCTGGTCGATACGCCGTGGCCGGTCGTGGCACTGGTGATTATCATGCTGGCCTATCTCTCTGCCGGACCGCGCGTGGCAATCTTCACCGGTGCAGCGCTGGCCTATCTGGGCCTATTGGATTTCTGGGAAAAAGCGATGACCACGATTGCCCTGCTGGGCGCGGCGGCGCTGATTTCGATCACGCTAGGTATCCCGCTGGGCATCTATTGTGCGCGCCGCCCGCGGGCGTTTGCAATCGTGCGACCGATTTTGGATTTCATGCAGTCGATGCCGTCCTTCGTCTACTTGATCCCGGTCGTGGCCTTTATCGGATCAGGCAAGCCAGCGGGCGTGGTCGCAACAATGATCTTCGGCAGCCCCCCGGTGATCCGTTTTACCGTTCTTGGCCTGCAGCAAGTTCCCGAAACCGTGCGGGAGGCCGCCTTGGCCTTCGGAGCGACGCCCCGGTATCTGCTATGGAGGGTAGATCTGCCCCTGGCGCACAAGACTATCATGGCGGGTGTGAATCAGACTATCCTGATGTCTCTTGCGATGGTGGTCGTCGCCTCGCTGATCGGTGCAAAAGGCTTGGGCGAGGACGTGCTGGAGGCGCTTCAATATGCCGCTGCAGGACAAGGAATTTTGGCTGGATTGGCGATCCTGTTCTGCGCGCTCATCCTGGATCGAATTGTGGCTGGAAGAAAATGACAAATACGTCAAGCGCACGATCACTCGACAGTATTTCGAGGTGGCGATGCAGATTTTTTCGCAGATGTCACGGTTTCGTCTGAACCCTTAGTTGAAGCAACCTCTCTGGTCCGGGCATGTGGGCAGCGCAGGCACCTACAAGGTGGCAGGCTATGTTGTTCTACCAATCTGATTGAAGCTGGTTCGAATTGTTTTCCAACCCGGTGGCAGCGCAGATCCAGTGCCGCATACGTTGGATTGATGTTTGAACCCAGATCGTCGGACTAATAATCGCATTCGCCACCCAGTGAGGCGTCATTCAATTAATAAGTTGAACTGGCCAGATGCAGTCACGTCGATTGTCACGAGGTCACCGCACATCAGGCCGTGTTTGTTCTAGCGTCACGCACGAGGGTTTTAGATCTTGATCTGGCTCGGCTCAGTTGGGGTCAAACCCAACTGATCCTTCCGGGACAACAATCGTGTGCTCGGGTTTCCAGCTCAGCCATATTTCGCCGCCTTCGGGCAAATCCGGGATGTCCTGATCGCGCGCAATGACTTTGAAGGTGTTGTCGTTGTGTTTCAGGACGCAGGTCGCCATCGCTCCGGCGAAGATGCGACGGACCAGCGTGGCGGGGAGTTTTGAGATCTCGTCGCCGTCAGGCTCTGAGATCGATATGCTCATGTTCTCGGGTCTGACGGCCAGCGTCGACTGCGGTGTCGCGCTGTGTGGTAATTTGATATCCGCACCGCCAGAACTCAGAGCCAAGCCGCTTTGACCTGTCAGAATATTGGCTTCGCCCAGAAATTCGGCGGTAAAGACGTCGACGGGATTGTTGTAGACTTCGCGTGGCGGGCCAGCCTGAATCATCGTGCCCTGTCTGAGGATGCCGATCTTGTCTGACAAAGTAAGGGCTTCTTCCTGATCATGGGTCACAAAGATCGTTGTAATGCCAATCTCACGCTGAATACGCTTCAATTCTATCTGCATGTCGACGCGCAAAGATTTGTCCAAGGCCGATAGCGGCTCGTCCAATAGAAGCACCTTTGGATTAGTGACAATAGCCCGTGCCAATGCCACGCGCTGTCGTTGACCACCAGACAACTGATGAGGTTTGCGGTCGCCCAGTTGCCCAAGCTGTACCAATTCCAGCGCTTCACTCACGCGGCGGCGTTCCTCAGCGGCACCTACTTTGCGTACACGCAAGCCAAAACCCACATTGTCGGCGACGGTCATATTGGGAAACAGAGCATAGTTCTGGAACATCATTCCGATGTCGCGCTTTTCGACGGGAATGTGCTCGACCGACTGATCACCGATATGGATCGAACCACTATCCGCAAAGATGAATCCGGCAATGGCACGCAGCAACGTCGTCTTACCGCTGCCTGACGGGCCGAGCAGGGCAAAAAAACCACCATCCGGAAAGTGCATGGTGACGTCATTCAAAGCCTTGAGTGACCCGAATGTTTTGGTGACGTTTTGGACAGAAACATCGGCCATCAGCGTTCTCCTCCGAAATTTGAGAACCGGGCTGCAAACAGCATCACGGCCATCGAGATTACGATAATGATTGTCGAGATTGCATTGATTTCCGGCGTGAAGCCTTTGCGGATCGAGGTGTAGATCAGCACTGGCAACGTGCTGTCGCCGGGTTCGGAGAGGAAGTACGATACAACGAACTGGTCAAAACTGACCGCAAAAGCGAACAGAGCACCGGCAATGATCCCCGAGGCGATCCAGGGCAAGGTAACGCGGCGCGTCACAGTCCAGCTGTCGGCACCCATGGACCTTGCGGCCTCTTCCAGTGTGGGATCAAATGTCGCCAAACGGGCGCTGACGACGACGATCACGTAAGGCAGTGCAAGCGCGACATGGCCGATCAGAACCGACGGTGTGCCGCGGCCAAGACCGACGCCATAGAAAAAGATCAGCATCGCCGTGCCGGTGATCAGCCATGGAATTGCGATCGGCGGGAACAGCATCACCTGCAGGAAGCGCTTGCCTCGAAACTCGAACCGGAACAGGGCCAGCGAGGCGGCTGTGCCCAAGATGGTGGCAATCACTGTTGTAGCCAGTGCGATCAAAATTGAGCGGGTCGCGGCATTCAGAATTTCGGTGTTCTGGCCCAGTTTTTCGTACCATTTTAGCGAAAAATCAAAGGGCAGTTGATAATACTGTGACGCGTTGAAAGACATGAACGCCATGACGATGATCGGGGCGTAAAGAAAGAACAGGATCAAGCCAAGCCAAACCTTACCTGCCCAGACCAGATAGGTGTTCTTCATGTCTGTGCCCTCCGCAACGCCGGGCTGGCGGTTGCCAGGATCACCAAAACCACCGCAAGCAGGATAAAGGACAAGGCAGCCCCTAAGGGCCAATTGAATACGGCCACGAACTGATCCTCAATCACGGTGCCAAAATAAGTTCCGACACGACCACCTAATATGCGTGGCTCCATGAAAGAGCCGACGACAGGTACAAAAATCAGTACCGCACCGGCCAGCAGCCCGGGCAGGGACAAAGGCAGGATGACGCGCCATAGGATGGTCAGCTTGTTCGCCCCCATTGACCGCGCGGCGTCGATCAGATTGTCGTCGATGGCCTGTAAGGCCAGATACGAAGTCAAGATCACGTAAGGCAGGTAAGAGTGGACCAGGCCGATAACGATCGCAGGGGTCGAGAACATCAGGTTCACATCGACCTCGAACGGCAGGATCGCGTTGAGGCCGAGTTCTAGCACTCCATTTCCGCGCAGAACGATGGCCCAGCAAAATATCCGGACCAGCGAATTCGACCAGAAGGGCAGGATGACTAGAAGGAATAGTGCTTCGCGCGACTTACCCTTAATCGCCTTGGCCAAAACATAGGCGCAGGGAAAGCCAACCAGCACGGAAATCACCGTCACAGTCAGGCCCAGCTTTATGGATTTCCACAGCAGCGTTGCGTAAGTCGAGGTCTGGAAGAAGGCCTGATAGTTTTCAGAAGTGTAGTGCCATTCGGCATCGCCAAAAGGCACATCGGACAAAAAGCTGAAATACAACATCGCCGACAGCGGCAAAAATATTGCCACCGTCAGCCAAATATAAGCCGGAGAAAGCAGGCTGACGATCTTGAGCCTGTTTTGTCGGGCGAGAACCGTTGACATGTCTGCTTTCTCCTTAGCGTGCCAGGGCTTATTGGGCGGCTTTCAACCCTTGCCAGAGCTCAAGGTATCTCTCGCGGTTTTCATCCGAGACCGGACGCTGGAACTGGACGCGTGCCACGACTGCGGGATCGCCCAGAACGCGTTTGTTGAAGGCATCATCAGGCAACGCAGCGGCTGCCTTGGCATTGGCCGAAGCTGGGGCACCGCTTTCGGCCCATTTGACGTAGAACTCAGGGTCGATCATCCAATTGATAAAGGCGTGTGCAGCCTCTTTCTTGGTCGATGATGTTGGGATCGACAGACCATCCAACCAGCCGATTGCACCCTCGTCCGGCACGATGAATTGAACCGGTAGTCCGGAAGCCATCGAGCGGCTCGCAGAACCTGACCAGAAGGTCGCCACATCCAGATCGCCCGCGGCCATGAACTGGTTCCAGTCGTTCTCCGAACCCCAATAGGTTTTGATCTGAGGCATCAACTCGGCAAGTTTGGCCTCGATGGCATCGAGATCCAGGATGTCGTTGATATCCTGGCCCGTTGCGATAGCTGCGAATTGTACGGCTTCCAACGCGTCATCGCGGATCGAGACTTTGCCTTCGTGCGCCGTGTCCCAAAATACCTCAATCGACGTTGGCATCTCGTTGAATTCATTGGTGTTCACAGCAAAGGATGTCAGGCCCCAGGTCCAAGGCATTCCATGCAGCGCACCTCCGGCGTTGAGGTCCGGATTGGCGGCCAGATTTTCGGGCACGTCGCTAAAATTCGCGACCATCGAGCTGTCCACTGGCCCTATCAGCCCCTCGGCCTGCGCCTGTGGCGTAAAGGCCGCGTTGATCAGCACGACGTCATAGGCACCGGGGTTGGTCCGAAGCTTGGTCAACATCTCTTGTTCAGAATTGAAGTATTCATGAACGACGGTGTGGCCCGTTGCCTCGGTAAAGGCAGAAATGGCCCAGTCTTCGTCGGTTCCATACCCTTGCCAATTGAGAACTCGGATCTCGTCGGCAAGAACGGCCGCGCCCGTTGTTGTCAAAGCAACTGTGGTTGCCAATAGGATACGTTTGTTCATTGTGATCTCCCGGTTGAATGGTCTTTAGCTTTGGTTCTCGATCAACCCGCCTCTTTCTTGTTTAGGGCGTCCGTCACGACCGCCTGGGTCGGCGCCGTTGCGGGTCCTTGTTGTGTGGTTGACAACGCCGCAGCGACATTTGCGTAAATGGCGGCTTCTTTTGGGGTATCACCGCGCGCCATTCGGGCGATGAAACTGCCAACATGGGTGTCACCAGCGCCGTTGGTGTCCACCGCTTGAACGCGGTAAGGTGGGATATGGTGAAGAGCATCGGGCCGGGCCAGAATGCAGCCGTCTTCCCCCAGCCGCACAATAGTTCCACCGTCATCAGGGCGCGTTTCAGCAAGTGCTTTGGCTGCAGCAATAGGGTCCGTGTGACCAGTCAGAACCGCAGCTTCGCGCGCATTTGCACTGATCCATGTGGCCCGTCTCAATGCCGTCTGCAGCACCTCATGTGGGAGAGAGGCGATGATGGGCGAAGGATCGAACACCAGGTTATTGATGCGGGCATCCGAAGATAACCTCTGGTGCAGCGCATCACGCGAGCCCGTGTAGTGCAAAGCGTAGCCAGACAAAAGGGTCCAGTCGAATTCGGCAAAGCTGATCTGCGTTAAGTCCTCGGCAGTCACGTGCCCTTCAGCACCGTCGCTTGCCACAAAGGTCCGCTCACCCTGAGGGTCGATCATCACGGTACAGCAGCCCTGATCGCGTGTTAGGTCTTGTGCCCGCAGGAACGGGATACCTTCGGTGTTAAGACCTTCGCGAATAATCTTGGCAAATGGGCCAGATCCGATAGAGCCTCCATAGAATACCATCATACCCGCGCGTTTCGCGGCCACCATGGCGTTGAACCCGCCACCAGGTGCGATGGAGAAACCCTTGACGATAGCTTCTTCACCAACCGCTGGAACAGCTTTGACCTGATAGAGCAGATCGGCCACAACACCTGACATCTGAAGAAGACGAGTGGTCATCTTGCGGCCTCCGTCTTTGCGTCAGACGTATTGCGAAGAGAAAGCAACTGTTCCGCTATTGCTTCGACGGGTAGGTTGTTGGCAGCACGAACAGGTTCGAGTACAGCGGGTGCGATGGCTTCAATTCCGGCGCATGCCCCTGCCATCGCTCCGGCAATAGCGCCGATCGTATCTGTGTCGTCCCCAATATTCGCAGCAATCCGGGTGGCCTTCCAAACATCCCCCGACGCCATCCTTACGATGCCAAAGGCCGCCGGGACAGATTCAAACGAAGAGACAGAAGTTCCGACGAGCTGCGCGAATTCGACATCGGTCAGGCCCTGATCAGCGAGATCAAGTGCGTTTGAAATCCGACGGCGCATGTTTGCTTCGCCAAACCGATGGCCGCGTTTCTGCCCTTGCTCTGCGGCGTCCAGCGCGGTGTCGAGCGCTGCGTCGAAATCAAGACCATCCACACCACAGCTGACGACAGTGGCAACAGCAGCAGCGGCGGCGATGGCTTCGCCCGTGTTATGCGTCATACGGCAGGCCAGTTCCACGCGGTCCAAGAATTTCTGCGTTGGCGAGAAATGCGTGGCGATCCCAACTGGCGCAATTCGCATCGCAGCGCCGTTTGTCGTTCCGTTGCGCCCCGTTTCGCTGGCTGGTTCTCCGTTCAGCATCGCTGCAAGAGCCGCTTTGGAAGATGGACCCAGCAGGTCGCGCAAACCACGCGCTCGGACGTCACTCTCCCAATCCAGCAGGTCTTGCGCCCAAAGCGCCTCGTCAAAACCTTCGCCATCTTTCACAAGACGTTGAGCCAACAGAAATGCCTGCTCGGTGTCATCCGTCACCTGCGCCGCCTGTAGGCCATGAGAGACCGGATGGTCGGGGTAGGGGGCGACATAAGCTGTGATCTCGCCATAATGTTGCGCTATTTCTGGGCGCGACAGCGTTTGTGAGGGCATACCCAACGCATCCCCGATGGCCATTCCGGCAAGAGCGCCACAAGCGCGACTGAAAGCCAGTTCTCCAGTGGCCATAGCCGTCAAAACTCCATGTGCAGACCAAACAGGTCTGGGTCCAGAATGCTCTCGACGAATTCCAGGGAGTCCCCGTCGGCTGAACGGGTCAACCGGCACAGCCGCAACATCGGTTCTCCTGACACGCGCCCCATGACAGCCGCGTCTTCCGCGCTGAGCGCGGGCAACACACGCGCCCATTCGCTACCGCCGTTGACTGCCAACCCGCGACTGCGAAGCGTTTCCGTCAAAGAGCCGTTTTCCAAACCGGTCTCAATTATCTCGGAAAACTCCGAACGCCATGGGACACGGCTGCGTTCCAGCGAAACTCCCTGACCGGTGTTCACACGAAAACGTAAACGATCGACCATCAGGACATCGGTGCCGACACTTTCAGGTGCGTCTGCTAAATCCATTTTACCGCGTGTCAGGCGAAGAATCCGCGTCGCAAGTTCTGTTTCACCCGAGGATAGTGCAACGCTCCATCCCTTGCGGTCGTCGATCGTTTTTCCCCCAAAGGTAACAAATGATCCGATGCCACGCCGGGTCGTTATCAGACCCTTGCGGCTGAGGATATCGAGGCTTTTGCGTATTGTGTTTCGACTGACTGAGAACCGTTTGACCAGCGCGTTCTCACTGTCCAGCGGTGCGCCTGTATCCAACCCACCTGACCGGATCTCTTCCTCTAGCATGAGTGCGATCCTGACAGATTTCGGTGCTCCGATCCGGTCAGTGCTTGTTGATTCTTGTTCAGACATGTTCATCCTTGTACCTTATCTGGATTCGATTATCTGTCAACTTGGGTATACGGAGGCCCACTTGGCTCAAACTGCGGCCCATGTATGATTGGATGTGTTCTCAGGACAGTTCTGTTGACTCTGGCAAACGTCCACACTTATCATTAGTGTGCTAATGAAAGTGGATATGTGCATGGCCTACTCACAACCAAGCTTGTTGCCTGATGCGCTGGGCATTCTTAAGCAGGCTGGGGTCCGCATTATTGCAGGTGGGACAGATTTCTATCCGGCGTTGAAAGCAGGCCAGCATCCCGAAAATCTGTTAGATGTAACAAGAATAGATGGGTTTTCGGACATCACGCAATCTGAAGGGGGCACAAGAATTGGTGCAGCCGTCACATGGTCGGATGTTGTTAGAACTGATCTTCCTCGGGCCTTTGATGCCTTGAAGCAGGCGGCGCGCGAGGTCGGAAGCCTGCAAATTCAAAATGCAGGTACGGTTGTCGGAAACATTTGCAACGCCTCTCCCGCCGCCGATGGTGTTCCACCTCTGCTTGCATTGAATGCTGAGGTTGAGCTGGCCAGTGCAGCAAAGGGAAAGCGTGTTCTTCCCCTCGAGGCATTTATCAGGGGTGTGCGGCAAACAGCGTTAATGGATGACGAACTGGTAACAGCGATCATCGTGCCGAAACCCCATGCTGGCATGACGTCTGGTTTTGAAAAATTAGGGAGCCGTCGCTATTTGGTCATTTCTATTGCCATGACAGCGGCAAATGTTCTTTTGGATGCAAAGGGAAGAATAGCCGAGGCTCGCATCGCAGTTGGGTCCTGTTCCGCTGTAGCGCAACGGCTTACGGCGTTAGAGGCGGGCCTGATCGGTCAGGATCCCGCTGATGTCGGGATTTCTCCGATTGATGTCGCAGCATTAACGCCGATCGATGATGTCCGAGGGACAAGTTCGTATCGGCTTGATGCAGTGCGTCATCAAATTCAGCGTGCAATTCACAAGGCGGTTTCGTGATGAACAAAGCGCTTTCAGACACCCCGACCCCATTTCGTTTGAATGGACGTGAAGCTGCCCCAATGCTTTTCCCCGGCCAACGACTGTCCGAAGTTCTGCGCGAAGGGTTGGGTCAACGCGATGTAAAGATTGGCTGTGATGCTGGGGATTGCGGTGCGTGTACTGTGCTGATTGAGGGTGAGCCCGTTTGCGCCTGTCTGACCCCAGCACATCAGGTTGCGGGGCGCGAGGTCGAAACTGTGCAAGGATTACATGCCAATGACCCCGTGGCAGCCAAGCTGGCGCAGAGCTTTCTGGATCATGGCGCGGCGCAATGCGGGATCTGTACGCCCGGCATGATGGTATCTGCCGTTGCGCTGCTGCGGGACGTGCCCGAGCCCACCGAGGCGCAAGTGCAGGATGCGTTGGGGGGTGTGCTATGTCGCTGTACAGGTTATCGCAAAATCATCGATGCGGTGATGGGTGCGCCCTCGGTTGCTATCGCGACAGCAGGTAAGGTGGGCGATGCGGTTCAGCATTTGGATGGGATCGAAAAAGTTTCGGCTACCGTCAAGTACGGCGATGATATTGCACCCGTGGGGTGCCTTGAGATTTTGGTCATTCGCTCCCCCCATGCCCGGGCGGTCTTTGAAATCGGTGACCTCGAAGGGTTCGCGCAGGCGGCTGGACTGGACGCGGTACTGACTGCGGAAGACGTGAAGGGCCAGAACAACTTTGGCGTGATACCCGGATTTGAAGACCAACCCGTCTTTGCCGAGCGGGAAACGCGTTTCAGGGGAGAGGCTGTCGCGGCCCTGATTGGTGCTCGGGATGTGCTTCGTGCGATCGATCCGGAAATGGTGCCGATTACCTGGACCGAACTGCCCGCCTTACAAGACATGGATGCGGCCGAAGACCAGAAAGCTGATCAACTTCATCACGGGCGGGAAAATAACGTGATGTGCACAGGGTTTGTGACCTGTGGCGATCCAAATGCGGCCCTAGGACGCGCGCATGTAATCGTGGAAGGCCGGTTTGAAAGCGGCTTTGTCGAGCACGCCTATATCGAACCTGAAGCCGGTTTCGCCGAAGTCGTGAACGGTCGCGTTGAGGTGCATGCCTGCACGCAAGCCCCGGTTATGGATCTCGAAGGGCTCGAGCGTGTTCTGGGGCTTGACCGGTCGGACATACGCGTTGTGCCAACGGCCACCGGAGGCGGTTTCGGTTCCAAGTTGGATATGAGTGTACAGCCCTATCTGGCGCTCGCGGCACTGAAGACAGGCAAGCGCGTGCGGCTTTGCTACACGCGTACTGAATCCATGCAATGTTCGACCAAGCGGCACCCCTCAGACATCACGCTTAGGATCGGTGCTGATAAGACGGGCAACCTCTGCGGCTTTGACTTTTGTGGCCGCTTTGACACGGGGGCTTATGCCAGTTGGGGCCCGACAGTGGCGAACAGGGTGCCGGTCCATGCTTCGGGACCGTACCGCGTCGCTGACTACATCGCGCAGGCCAAGGGTGTGCATACCAACAACCCGCCGTCGGGGGCGTTTCGCGGCTTTGGTGTGCCTCAGGCAGCCATTGCACAAGAATGTCTTTTCGACGATCTGGCTGAGAAGCTGGGAATGGATGCGCTGGAGTTCCGTGTTCTCAACGCTTTGGATAATGGTGTGCCGACCGTGTGCGGACAGGTGTTTGACCAGGGGGTCGGGATCAAGGCCTGCCTTGAGGCATTGCGGTTTGCCTGGACGGAAGAGCGCGCAGGTGTTGAGGCATTCAACGCACAAAATGACGCTGTAAAACGCGGTGTGGGTATCGCCAGCGGATGGTATGGCTGTGGCAACACGTCTTTGCCCAACCCATCGGCCATCAAATGCGGCATTCGCGCTGATGGCACGGTGGTGCTGCATCAAGGCGCGATGGATATCGGTCAGGGGGCCAATACCGTCATCACCCAGATTTTTGCCACCGCACTTGGGGCCGAGGTGGGTCAGATTACGCTTGTCGGAGCGGATACGGATGTGACACCCGATGCGGGCAAAACCTCGGCTTCGCGCCAGACTTTTGTCTCGGGCAATGCGGCGCGGCTGTCGGGTGAGGCATTGCGGGCCATGATACTGGAGCGTCTGAACGTTGCCGAAGATGCTGCCTTGGAGTTCAGCGCCGGGGAAATTCAGGCGACTGATGCCGGGGGGGCTCGTGTGCTGGATCTTTCGGCTCTAGAAGCGGACTCGGATGGGTATGTTCTTCGCGCCGAAGAAAGCTATGATCCGCCGACAAAGCCCTTGGATAAAAATGGGCAGGGGCATCCTTACGCCCAATTCGGCTATGCTGCGCATCTGGCTGTTGTCGAAGTGGATACCGCGCTGGGCACAGTCACGCCAGTGAAATTCATCGCGGCTCATGATGTCGGTCAGGCCATCAACCCGATGCTGGTCGAAGGACAGGTCCATGGCGGTATTGCTCAGGGTCTGGGGATGGCGCTAATGGAGGAATACATCCCGGGCCGGACCGAGAACCTGCATGACTATCTGATCCCGACATTCGGTGACATCCCTCCGATTGAGACCATTATCATCGAAGAAGCCGACGCGCATGGACCTTATGGAGCCAAGGGTCTGGGAGAGCATGTTTTGATCCCAACGGCACCGGCGATCCTGAACGCAATCAAACATGCAACAGGGGTACGATTGTTCAAGGGACCGGCAATCCCCAGCGTCGTCCATGCAACCCTCAAGAAGAGTGTAACCTGATGACGGATGTAGCGAAGCCAGAAAAGATCCGCTGCGACGCCTGCCCGGTGATGTGCTATATCGCAGAGGGCAATTCGGGCGCCTGCGACCGTTATGCCAACCACGGTGGCGAGCTGGTTCGGCTTGATCCGTTGACCATCATCCAAAGCGGCCAAGACCTCGTTCCGTTCATGGGCGAGGGCGCGACAGAGGAATGGGATGGCGATATCTTCAAAGGTGAGCGTCAGTTTGTGACAGCTGTAGGAGCGGGAACCACTTATCCCGACTACAAGCCCGCGCCTTTTATCGCCAGCCAAGAGGTCGAAGGCGTCGATATGGTCACCGTCGTGACCGAGGGTATCTTTAGCTATTGCGGTGTGAAGGTGAAGATCGACACTGATCGCCACATCGGCCATGAGCGAGACGTGGTGCGCGTCGACGGGGAACCGATCGGCCATGTCATGACCTCTGAATATGGCTCAAAGATGCTATCCTTGGGTGGTGTCGAACACCTCACAGGTGGTAGCAAGAAAGAAGGCCGCGTAACCTGTGACGCGCTGCTGCGGCTGTGCAACCGAGAACCTGTCACGATGGTCATTGGCGAAGAGGATCACGCCACCGAAGTTGTGGTTGAGGCGGGAAAACCACCTATCATCAACGGTGTGACAGAAAGCTTGATGCGCGTAGGCTGCGGTTCTGCCACGATAGGCATGTTCCCGAAACAGTGGATCGGTCATGTCGACGACGTCGTGGTGGTGGATGACCACATCACCGGAGTGCTTAGCGAGCACGAGACCGGCAAGCAGCTTGATGTCCCAGCAACGGGGATCAAGATCAAAGGACGGCGCTCGACGCCTGGGCGATACTTCCAAGTGGCTGAGCCCGGCACCGGTTGGGGCGGGACAGATATCGAGGACCCTCTTGCGATCCTTGGCCCCTTCAACCCCAAAACAGCATGGGAAGGCTTGCGGCTGTTTATGGTGTCCACAACGGGTGAGCAGTTTTCATACTATGAACTCGACGCCGATCTTGTCCCGCAGCTGCGGGACGTACCCGCGAAACTGGCGGCTTCAGCTGCGCTGATTGCGGAAAACTGCGAACCTTCGGTTTGTTCAGTGCTGTTCATGGGTGGGGCAGGGGGATCGCTGCGCGCGGGCGTTACTGAGAACCCCGTGCGCCTGACCAAATCGGTTAAGGACGCGCTGACCCATGTGTCTTGTGGTGGTGCAGATGCCTATGTGTGGCCCGGAGGCGGGATCACTGTGATGGTAGATGTGTTGGATATGCCCACGAATTCTTTTGGCTATGTTCCAACTCCCGCGCTTGTCGCCCCCATCGAGTTTACCTTGCGTGTCAGAGATTACGCTGCTCTGGGCGGACATGTGGACCACATGCGCCGCGTCAGTGACATCAATTCGGATCAGGCTCGCCACGTACGACAAAAACCTAATGCCGGGGATCCGATGGATCTTGGAAATTACAACTGGAAGGCGGACGCAGAATGAGGCCGCGCGCGCGCCTTTTGCCCGATGGCCAACGGCTGCATCTGCAGCATGGCCCCAGTGATCTGATTGTTTGGGTGGAAGGGGATCGGGATCAGGCGTACCGGGCCGCAGCAAAGCGGTTCGAAACGATCATTGCCGAAATTGTTGAGGAACTGCCGGACCTCCGGGCGATGCTGTCTCCGCTAACAAAACGTCCCAACGGCACAGTTGCGCGTCGAATGCATGACGCGTGTCTGCCGTTGACTGATGTGGGGTACGTCACACGGATGGCCGCCGTGGCTGGAAGCATTGCGGATGAGGTGCTTGCGGCAATGACCCAAAGCGCGAATATCACGCGCGCTTATGTCAATAACGGTGGAGATATCGCTCTGTATCTGACCCCAGGAACGAGCTTCAAAACCTCGATCCAAGCCCATGACGGCGGCGAATTGGGTCGGATTGAAGTTGCGGACAAGGATCGTATCGGGGGTATTGCGACCTCTGGTCGCCATGGGCGCAGCCTGTCTCTGGGCATTGCGGACAGCGTGACGGTGCTCGCCTCATCGGCCGCTGAGGCTGACGTTGCGGCAACACTCATCGCCAATGCGGTGGACCTGCCGGGTCATCCATCGATCACACGTCGCGCCGCTTGCGATATCGACGAGAACAGTGATTTGGGGGAGTTGCCGGTCACTGTTAGCTGTGGTGTTTTGTCAGCCGAGGATTGTGAACGCGCTTTGGCCCGTGGTCTCAACCGCGCGACGTCGTTTCAGGCCCTGGGACGGATCGCGTCTGCGGGTTTGTTCCTCCATGGCCGATCTGTCACAACCGGTGCACACGCATTTTCGTTCCAACAAGAGATACAACATGTCCCAGCTTAATGTCCGGAAAACAGCCTATTCTGTCGAAGAGATTTTCCACGAAGGTGGCCCGGCCCCGGCGAACCCTCTGCGTCGGGCGGCGGCGATTGCGATCATCGAGAACCCATTTGCCGGGCGTTACGAGCCTGATATTCAGTGGTTCATGGAGGACCTCAAGCCACTTGGTTTGCAGATGGCGAGGCGATTGGTTGAGATGCTGGGCGGGGCGGACAAGATTGAAGGCTATGGCAAAGGCGCATTGATAGGTGAGGCGGGTGAGCTGGAACATGGCGCCCTGTGGCACGCTCCGGGGGGGTACGCTATGCGCGAACTTCTCAATGATTCCAACGCGATCGTACCCTCTACCAAGAAAGTCACGGGCGTTGGCGGGCGGCTCGATGTGCCGATCACCCATATAAATGCCTCTTACGTTCGAAGCCATTTTGACAGTATGGAGGTCGGCCTGAACGACGCGCCCAAAGCTCATGAACTGGCCGTCATTCTGGTCATGAGCACGGGACCACGCATCCACGACCGCGCTGGCGGCCTGGCAGCCAAGGATATCAAAGGAGAGGACGGCCTGAGATGAGAGCTAAGATTCGCAAGATCGCTGTAAACATCGAAGAAACGCATTCCGAAATCGGACGAAAGATCGACCCGGCCACCCGCAAGGCCGTCGCCGTTGCAGTAATCGAGAACCCGTTTGCGGGCACCTATACTGAGGACTTAAGCGCATTGATGGAGATCGGTGCAGAGCTGGGAACGCTGTTGGGTCGCAAATGCGTAGAAGCCCTTGGCATCACACCAGAGCAGGCAGAGAGCTATGGCAAGTCGGCCATGGTCGGCGAAAATGGCGAGTTGGAACATGCCGCTGCGATCCTCCATCCCAAGTTGGGCGCGCCGTTGCGTAAAGAAGTGGAAAAAGGGGCCGCCTTGGTGCCGTCTTCGAAAAAGATGGGTTCGCCCGGTCAGGTGCTTGATGTACCGCTTGGGCACAAGGACGCAGCCTATGTGCGCAGCCACTTTGACGGCATCGAAGTGCGGCTGAACGATGCGCCGCGTGCAAATGAAATCATGGTGGCCGTGGCTGTGACCGACAGCGGGCGGCCATTACCCCGTGTCGGTGGCTTGACCCACGATGAAGCAGAAGGCAAAGACGGGCTTCGTTAGGAGCACTTATGTCAAACAGCGTTGATCCCTACCATCTTGAAGACCAGGTCGGATATCTTTTGCGGCTGGCCAGTCAGCGCCATTCGATCATCTTTCAGAACCGAATTTCCAAAGATCTGACGCCGACGCAATTTGCCACGCTGATCCGGGTGGCCGAGAAGAAAGAGGTGTCGCAAAACCAGCTGGGCCGACTTGCGGCAATGGACATTGCGACGATCAAGGGCGTGGTCGACCGGTTGAAGGCTAAGGGACTATTGCAGGCGACTGCCGATCCCGGGGACAAACGCCGCTCGATCATCTCGTTGACCGAAGCGGGGGCGCAATTGATGGAACAGCTATACGCTGACGGGTTCGGGATTTCGCATGAAACCCTCGCACCTCTCAAGAAGTCCGAGCAAAAGACGCTTCTGGCATTGCTCAAAAAGATCACCTGACCTTCAAAGATCGCGTTGCCCGCATTTTGCGCCAAACAACCCAAGTCACCGAAAATCGAGTTTACAGAATACGTTCCGGCAGGCGTTGTGCGGGCGGTGTGTTGCGAGAACGTTCCGAGCAGATCACGCCATCAATGATCGTCATGCCGACACCCGGCAGGTTCCCCTGCGCGACGCTTTCAAGCATGTTTTTTCCGGGCGCGTGCTGCGCTTGGTCCAGAAGGACGAAATCGGCGCAACGACCCTTTTCAATAAGACCCACATCCAGATCTCGCTGCCGTGCCGTGTTTCCGTTGCCAAAGCAGAAAGCGATCTCAGCAGGGACGTTGCCAAAGGCCGACAGCATGGCGATCATCCTTAGGATGCCAAGGGGCTGTACGCCTGACCCTGCCGGCCCGTCGGTGCCCAAGATCACCTGATCCAGTTTGCCTAATTCGCGCGCGGTATTCACCGTAAGCACCGCGGCGCGCTCATTGCCGTTATGAACGATTTCAAAGGCTTGCTTGGTGCAGGTCTCACAAAGGCAGATGATCTGATCATCCGGCAGCGCCGAATGACCTCCGTTGATGTGCCCGATCACGTCGGTACCTGTCTCGATCACCATATCCGCGTCGATGAGGCCGGACCCGGGGATGGATGGGCCTCCCGTGTGGATCGTGGACTGAATCCCATGTTTTCTGGCCCATTCGACCATCTGGTTTGCGGTTTTGCCATCTTTTACCGAACCCAGACCAACTTCGCCCAGATATTTCACTCCGGCGTTGGCCAGTTCGGCGAAATCCTCCTCGACCATGCCATGTTCGATGACAGGGGCGCCGGCATGGACCTTGACACCGGAGGGGCGAAAATTCTCATACCAGCGTTGTGCCGCGATCGACATCGCCTTAAGGCCGATCACATCTTTAGGTCGCCCCGGCATATGAACCTCTCCGGCCGAGATCATTGTGGTCACACCGCCGTTCAGAGTGGAGTCGATCCAGTGGAGTTGTTGCTGACGGGGCGTGTAGTCACCTACCACCGGGTGCACATGGCTGTCGATCAGACCGGGGCCAAGCGTCACACCATGGGCGTCTACGATGCTGGTAGCGCCGTCGGTATCGAGGTCCTTTTCATTACCCCATGCGTCTATCTTACCATCTATGGCAATCAGACAATCGCCATCAAAAATCGGTTCTTCCATTTTTCCTGACAGGATCATGCCGATGTTCTTTATGACAAGTTTTTCCATAAGATCCTCCCACTATTCATTAGTATACGAATATAATTAGCGGGCATGCGTCAAGATAATTCTGGGACGAGAGGCATTCTTCACAAATCAATTGACAGGATATTCCATTGCCTCATAATCATTAGTATACTAATGAAATGAATGGCCTGACAAAGGTGGTTGACAAATAATGCCTCATGGTTAGGGCATCTGGCCGCTTTCTTGGTGGCAAGAGGAGGTGATCTGATGGCGCTCGATTCCAAAGAGACAAAGTTCCCGATCCCGGCGGGTGTATTTGCCCAGACCGTAACTGAAGTGCAGCACTATACTGATCGGCTGTTTCGGTTCCGTATGACACGGCCTGCATCTTTCCGCTTCCGGTCCGGTGAATTTGTGATGATTGGCCTGCCAAATGCCGAGAAGCCTGTGTTCCGGGCCTACTCTGTGGCGTCTCCCAGTTGGGATGAGGAGTTGGAGTTTTATTCGATCAAAGTTCCGGACGGCCCGCTCACCGAGCATCTGCAAAAGATCAAGGAAGGTGACACCATATTGATGCGCAAAAAACCAACGGGCACCTTGGTGAACGATGCGTTGTTGCCGGGCAAACGGCTCTGGATGTTTTCTACAGGTACGGGATTTGCGCCCTTTGCCAGTTTGATCCGAGATCCTGAGACCTATGAGAAGTTTGAAGAGGTCATCGTCACCCATACCTGCCGCGAAGTCGCTGAACTTACCTATAGCAAGAACCTGGTTGCGTCTGTGAAAGACGATCCGTTGTGCGGAGAGTTTGCGCATGGCCTGAGCCTTTATGCCACCACCACACGCGAAGACTATCCATTCATGGGTCGCACTACCGATCTAATGACCAATGGCAAACTGTTTGAAGACCTAGAGGTTCCCCCAATTTCGCCAGATACCGACCGGGGCATGATCTGCGGCTCAATGAATATGCTCAAAGATACCAAGGCTCTACTCGAGGAGTTCGGTCTGGTCGAGGGATCGAACAGTAAACCAGACACGTTTGTTGTTGAGCGTGCTTTTGTCGATTAAGAACAACTGCTTGTGTTCTGCTTTTCTGTGATTCACTGAAGGCTTGTCACTTGCCAAAGGCAATCCGCATCATAGTGTAAATCTATAGGTTACCGAGATGGGTGCGCCATCGGACATATAAGGGCGGTGGTCGTTAGAGTTCAGCGCAACAGTTAATTCATAATCGCCGGGCTTCAGCGCTCCGACTTGAAAGCTGTTTTCGTAAAGTCGGCCAAGCTTCAGGCCGTTCAGATAGATATGGGCGTGACCCTGACCGTCGATATGCGGTGTGCCGTCCTCGACAAGGACAAACTCGAAGTTTTTAACGCTAATTTGAACAGCAAATCCGTCAGTGCTGACCTGCGGGTCCTGAACCAGCGCGATCGTCGGGCTAGGGGAGATTTCGATGCCGTTGGCATTGCTGTGGTCCATTAACGTCATACTGCCGGTTGCCTCTGGATTCAGGATGCGAGTCACCACCTCGCTGCCATCGTCAAACGTGAGCGCCAGCGAATGATAAGTGCCTTCGGGAAAGCTTCCGTCGGGCACTTGCAACATGATATGGGCCCCGTCCATTGCCAGTTGCGCCGGATCGCCACCAGGCACTACAAGTGGTTTGTCATGGCCAGGGTTCATTAATGACGTGTGGGCTCCAGATGGCGACGTGACGCTTTGAAGAATGCGAGGGTCACCGTCATTTTGCAGCTTAAGAGTGACCATGAACAGCGATCCCGACGCCCCCATCGGCGCGGCGCGCCCGTCGCTGACCTTTACAGCAGTTTGCGGCGTACCTGCGAATATGTAGGCGAAACCCAACGCGGCCGCGATACCTGCCACAGCGAACCAGCGTTTGCTCATCTGACTTGCCTCCTTGCAAGAATTTGTGTGTATGCTAACGAAGTGAAGTTGATTGTGAAGTCATTTCTAGCGTTAATTTGCGCCACTATGGTTGCTGGACCAGCCTTTGCCCATGCCGCCGATCAGGGTTTTGTGCTTCTTTTGCCCACCACCGCCTACATCACTGGTGGTGCAGCGACTGTGGCTGCGACAATCCTGCTGCTTGTTTGCCTGAGACCAGGGCAGATTGAGGTTATACTGCGGCCCATTACATTGCCTCTCAAGCGCGGTCGAGGCCGATGGTGCAACTGGGGTCAGATCGCAGCCTCCCTTTGTCTGATGTTGTTGATACTGATTGGTCTAAGGGGCCCAACGGACCCGCAAGCGAACCTCATGCCTTTGGTGTTGTGGACCATATGGTGGATGTTGCTTTTCATGGTGCAAGCGCTGATCTTCGATGTCTGGAAATGGGTTAATCCCTGGCCGGGCTTGCACCGTCTGTTGGCCCCAGATCACAAAGCACCTCTGACACTTGCAAAAAAACTTTCGATTTGGCCGGCTGTTGTTCTTATGGCGGCGTTTCAGGGCTTTGTTCTTGCCGATGCAGCACCAAACGATCCGGGCAGGCTTGCGAGTTTCGCGCTTGGATACTGGGGTTTTACAGTACTGGGTATGACCCTTTTTGGGCGCAAATCCTGGCTTGGTCAGGTCGAGTGCTTTTCGGTCTTGTTCGCACTGATCGGCACAATCAGATCGGTGCGCGGGTCAGCATTTGGCGTGCCGGGATGGCAAGTCTTTCACGGTAATCAGTTTGATCTAAGCCATGCGGCCTTTGTAATAATTATTCTCGCATCCGGCAGTTTCGATGGCCTCTACGAGACCTTCTGGTGGCTAGATCAGTTAGGGGTCAATCCCTTGGAGTATCCGGGGCGAACCGCGATGATCTGGCCAACGACGCTTGGCCTCTACACCAGTATGCTACTGCTGACGTGTATTTTTGCGCTCGCCGTTTACTTGGGAACGGTACTGGTGAACGAGACCGCTTCCTTCAAAATAGCCTTCATCCGCTTTTCCATCACCTTGCTGCCGATTGCGATCGGCTATCATTTTGCCCACTATTTCGTGACGTTTCTGGTTCAAATTCAGGTTGTAGTCGCAACACTGGCCGATCCTTTCGCGCTTGGCTGGAATCTGTTCGGACTAGGCAGCCGCCCCGTCAGGGTCGGGTTTCTGACGGTTCCAGACACTGTGAAGACCATCTGGCTCACCCAGGCCGGTGTCGTTGTATTGTCGCATGTTTTGGCCGTCATCTTGTGCCACAGGACAGCTGAGGCTCTTTGCACATCCCGCCGGGACATTCTGCTGTTGCAATTGGGTCTGTCTATCTTGATGATTTTCTATACGATTTTCGGGCTGTGGCTGCTTTCCAGCCCGCGCGGAGCCTAAAAAATGTAGACAACTCGTTAGTATACATACAAACTGATCACAAAAGAGAGGCGAAACATCGCCCTAAAAACAACAGAGGAGATGAACGCCATGACAAAGACTTCAAAGATCAGTCGCCGTAGTACACTGCTTGGTCTCGGGGCCGGTGCAAGTGCTCTGGCCGCGGGTGGGGTGTTGCCTGGTTCTCTTGGTTTTGCGCAAGCGCAAAGTTCGGCGCCGATCAAAATCGGATTCCAAAAGCACGCGACTGGCATTGGCGCTGCATATGGCCGCTGGTATGACGTGGCAACTAACGCCGCTGCTGCGCGCATCAACGAAATGGGCGGCATCAATGGTCGCCCGGTCGAGATCATCACTGAAGACGACGCAACCGATCCTGGGCGTGGGGCCGAAGTGCTTGAAAAATTTGCCAACCAACACGAGGTAGACGTCGCTTTCGGTACCTTGTTCAGCCACGTGGTAATTGGCTCTGCGCCCCGCGCGGGCGAGTTGAAACTGCCTTATTTTGTTGTCTCCGAAGGTCACCATGTCGCCAGCGGCATGCTGAATCGCTATACGCTGCAACCAGGTATCACTGATGTGAAAAGTCAGGTTATTTCGATGGCACCCTTCGTCGCCGACAATCTGGGTAAGAAGGTCACGATGATTTATCCTGACTTTGCTTTTGGTCATGATCATCGCGACTTTTTCTCGCAAGCGATTGAAGCGCAGGGGGGCGAAGTTGTTGCGAAGATTGCTATTCCGCCCACCGAGACAACCTTTACCCGCTATTTCCCAAGCATCCCGCGCGAAACCGAAGTGATCTATCATGTGATGGTGGGCCCGGCAGTACTGACATTCGTCAAGGAAATGGGCGAATTCTTCGGGCCCAGCCGACCCGAGATTTTTGGTTTTATCGACAGCCTTGAAGCGGTTGATATACAAAGCCCCGGGCTTGAGTTCCTCGAAGGCACGTATTTCTGGGAAGGCATGCCGCGCTATAAGCAAGCCAACGAATCGGAGGCGGCCTCAGCCTATCGTGCGGCAGTTGGCGTGAATGACAGTGGCGCTGCGATCGATGACCCGGCCAATGTTGCCACTTACGCTCATATGTTCGGGTGTTGGGAAACGATGCATATCATCAAAGCTGGTATGGAAGCAGCGGACTACCAAGGGCCTGCAGATCGCTCCAAACTGATCGAAGCGGTCGAGGCGATGACTGACATGCCGGAATCCATCGAACATCCGCAGGGTGAAAAAGTCTTTAACGGCAAGACCCATCAGACCTTTGGCAAACAGTATATCTCAAAGGTTGGTGATGGCCGTCTTGATGTGGTGCATACCGCGTCAATCGAGGATGGCCTTTATGAAGATGAGGTGGATTACACCACGCAATCCTTCTGATCCCGACATTAGGCAAAAGCGAGACTGGGTATGGACTTCGGGCCTCACCTGATGCTCGCCTCCATCGAGGGGGCGGTCATTTCGGCTATTCTTGTGCTGACGGCAATGGGGCTCAGCATTGTGTTCGGCGTCATGCGCGTTGTGAATGTCGCCCATGGCGAGTTCTTCATGCTGGGTGCGGTATTTGCCTGGGCGGTAAGCACGTTGATCGGCGGCCATGCTGGTTTCGGTTTCGTGGCTGCCCTGCTTATAGTGCCGGTTTTGGTCGGCTGCATTGCGGCGGGGGTCGATCAGCTGATCCTAAAGCGGATCGACTATGACGTGGACCGGACCATCGTAGCCACGATTGGCGTACTTTATATTGTGCAGCAATCGACGCTGATGCTGTATGGACCCGAGGCGCGGCCCGTCGCGCCACCGTTCAACACTCGCTTGGCACTGCCCTGGTTCGAATTTGGTGCAGATGGATTCCAAATGATCTGGCCCTGGGGGCTAAGCGTGACGACCTACAAGCTGTTCGTGATAATAGCGGCGATTTCCGTGTTGGGGATGCTTTGGTTTGTGCTGACGCGCACCAAGATCGGATTGATCATGCGTGCAACGCAGCAGGATCGCGAGATGGCTCAGGCCTTTGGGGTGCCGGTCAATCGTGTGTACTCTTGGGTATTTGGCCTGGGTGCAGGGCTGGCAGCACTAGGTGCTGTGTTGGTGGTTCCAATTCAGCAGGCCCATTATCTGATGGGCGGAGATCCATTGTTGCTGGCGTTTATCGTGGTAATCATCGGCGGTCTCGGAAGTTTGCCCGGCACTGTGATTGCAGCGGTGCTGATCGGAATGAGCGACGGCATTATCTCGGTCTTTTTCTCGCCGACTCTGGCCAAAATCATCGCGACCTTCCTTGTCGCAATGGTGCTTGTGTTTAGGCCGCAAGGCTTGATGGGGCGGGTGGCGGCCTGATGACGGTGTCCAGAACAACCGCTTTGCATTTCGGCACCTTACTTGTGCTTATCGCATTGTTCTTCGTGCTGCCCGCCTATCACGTCGGAGCCTTCTCGCGAATCATGGTGCTTGCGATTTATGCCATCGGGTTCAATCTGCTGTTTGGCTATACCGGCCTGCTGAGCCTTGGCCACGCCATGTTCTTTGCCGCCGGAATGTACGGGTTTGGGCTGAGCATGAATTTCGGCGGACTGTCAGTGCTGCCAGCTTTTGCAGTTGGCGTCCTTGCTGCGGGATTGTTGGCGCTGGGCGTAGGCTTATTGGCGCTGCGTACCATCGGTGTCGCGTTCATGATCGTGACGCTGATGTTTGCTCAAACCTTCTATCTCGTGATCCTGTATTTCGGAGAATACACGCGCGGTGACGAAGGCTTCATCATTCAACAGGCCCAACGCAACCTCGCTGGGATTGACCTGACAACGGAAACGGCACGTTACTTCGCTGCATTTACCCTTTTCGCCATCTGCTTTCTCGCCATGGCGCGTTTGGTGCAAAGCCCATTTGGAAAGCGACTGGTTGCCATACGGGAAAACGAAGAGCGAGCCCGGATGTTGGGATATGACGTAGGGCGGCTGAAACTTGCTGCGCTGGTTGTATCTGGCCTGTTTTCAGGTGTCGCAGGCGCCGCCTACGCGATGCTGTTCGGCTATGTCGGTGCAAGCTTTGCCGCGGTGCATTATTCTATCTTCCCGCTACTGTGGGTCTTGCTGGGCGGGGCCGGAACCACGATCGGACCTCTCATCGGTGTCATCTTCATGTTCTATCTGATTGACATTTCCAGCAGTTTCACCAACGCATATATGCTTGTTGCCGGTGTTGCTTTGGTTCTGCTGACCCTGTTCGCCCCCCAAGGTATTGCGGGCACAATACGCAAGAGAGCTGTGTCATGGTTGCCGTAAATATCCTTGAGACCAAAGGCCTGACCAAGATCTATGGCGGGCTCCAGGCCAATACTGACATAGATTTCTCTCTGCGAAGGAATGCAATTACAGCGTTGATAGGGCCCAACGGCGCGGGTAAGTCGACATTTGTTGGAATGGTTAGCGGGCGGACTCCACCAACCCGCGGCAGCGTTTCATTCGAAGGCCGGGACATCAGCCAACTGCCCGCACATAAACGCATGCAACTCGGCATGGCCTATACGTTCCAAATCACTTCGATCTTTCCCGGACTGACGGTTGAAGACAACGTCGCCCTTGCTGCCGGCCGCAGGCTTGCGCATGACAAAGTAGCCCATGCTGAAAAGACGGCTACTGTGCTGGATAGAATTGGATTGAAGGATCGCGCTGGCCAGGTTGCTTCGGACCTCAGTTATGGCCATCAACGGGTTCTTGAAATTGCCATGGGACTGGCGCAGGATCCCAAACTTTTCATCCTTGACGAGCCGACCCAAGGTCTGGCCGAAGGTGAAGTTGAAGCGTTTGTGGCGCTCATGCGGACGATGGCCGAAGAAACTACGATCCTGCTGATCGAGCACAATATGCGGGTGGTCGCTGAAACCGCCGATCATGTTGCAGTGCTGGATCAGGGTCGCCTTTTGGCCTCGGGTAGCTTTGACGAAATTCGCGCGAACGCTGCCGTGCAATCCGCCTATTTGGGGGCGCCCGCCGATGTTTGAGGTCCAGAATATCCACACCGGCTATGGCAAGGTAAAAGTGCTGTTTGGCGTGTCGTTGACCGTCAGTGCAGGGGAAATTCATTGCCTGATGGGCCGCAACGGGGCGGGCAAAACGACATTGCTGAAAGCAATCATGGGGCAACTACCGCTGAGCCAAGGTGAGGTCATCTTGGATGGTGAACGCCTCAGCGGCCTGCCTGCACACCTCGTGCCACAACGCGGAATGGGCTATATCCCGCAGGGACGGCGGCTTTTTCCTGAGCTTACGGTTTCAGAGAACATCGAAATGGGCCTTTTGGCACGGGGTGAAGGTGCAGATACACGAGATTGGGTGCTTGAACTCTTTCCCCGGCTCAAGGAACGTCTGAGCCAAGTCGCTGGTACACTTTCAGGAGGCGAACAGCAGATGTTGGCCACAGCCCGAGCGTTATGCCTGCGCCCCAAGGTATTGCTTTTGGACGAACCGACCGAAGGCTTGCAGCCTTCAATGATCGAACAGATCCGGCAAGTCGTGGTTAAAATGAAAGCAGAAGGCTACGCTATCGTCCTTGTGGAACAGCGTATCGATGCGGTTTTGTCGATTGCTGACCGGATCACCTTTATTGAAAACGGCCAAGATCGTGTGACTGTCCAACCCGCAGATGTCGCTGAAGATCAGACGATCCTTACACGTTACCTCGGTGTCTAACAGCATCGACCCAGATAAGCTTCTGTAGATTTTTCTGGATTTGGATCGAAATCATCGCTGTAAGCGGTGCCTATTCCGTCACCAATCCGTCAGAAGTTGGCTCAAAAAATTCCAGTTCATATAAATGTCAGCGCATGGTGAATGGATTGGCCATTGCCGCATCTGACGTATTGATCCAGGTGGTTTTGGTTCTCGTGTAGTCATAAACCACGTCAATCCCGGCCTCTCGCCCATAGCCGGACTGATTGAACCCACCAAATGGGGCAATGGGAGAGACTGCGCGATACGTGTTCACCCAGCAAATCCCTGCTTTGAGCCGTCCTGACACACGATGTGCACGGGCGACGTTTTGGGTGAATACCCCCGCGCCGAGCCCATATGGCGTTTCATTGGCGATTGCGATGGCTTCCTCTTCCGTATCAAACGGGATCAAGGACATAACCGGGCCAAACATCTCAACCTTCAGGGTCTCGATGTCGGTATTGGGGCATTCCACAAGCGTCGGCGCCATATAGTTGCCAGCGCGCTCCAACCTGCTTCCACCAAAACGGATTCGCGCGCCCGCGGAACGGGCGGCATTTAGCGCGGCCTCTATTTTCTGTATCTGCGCTGACGTACAAAGAGGTCCGATTTGCGTATCGGGCGCAAGAGGATCGCCGACAGTGACGCCCTCCATTTTGGATTCAATCAGAGATACGATCTTTTCAAATACCGGGCGGTGGACAAGCCCACGACTACCAGCCACACAGCTTTGCCCTGATGCGCCAAAATTCCCTGCAATCAATCCATTCGCGGCACCATCGAGATCAGCGTCATCAAAAACGACCATCGGGGATTTTCCCCCAAGCTCAAGCGAGGTAACCGCGAAATTTTCGGCCGAGTTGCGAACGACATGACGCGCGGTTTCCGGCCCGCCGGTAAAGGCAATACGGTCTACATCCGGATGGCGCGTCAAGGGTATGGCGCAGTTTTCGGCATCACCAGTGAGGACCGATACAACGCCAGGCGGAAACCCGGCTTCTTTAATGAGACGGGCAAATTCAAGCAGAGGCGCAGGAGCGATTTCTGAGGCTTTTAGTACAACTGCACAGCCCGCAGCCAGGGCCGGTCCCAACTTGGTTGCGGTCAGGAACATTTGTGCGTTCCAGGGGACGATCGCGACCACAACGCCGATCGGCTCGCGCTGGGTAAACGCATGCATGTCGGGTTTATCAATGGGCAGAACCGCACCTTCGATCTTGTCTGCCAGTCCCGCATAATAGCGATAGTAATCCCCGACATAGGCGGATTGCGCCGCAGTCTCAGCCAGCAGCTTGCCGCTGTCGGTAGTTTCGATGCGGCCGATCTGTTCGGCATGCTCCTCGATCAATTCTGCCAGACGATACAACAGCTTGCCACGCTGAGTTTGGGTCATGTCGCGCCATGCAGGGTCGTTGAGGGCCCGGCGAGCGGCACTGATCGCGCAATCAACATCGTCGGGTGCCGCACAGGCAAAGGTGGCCCAATGTGTTCCGGTGGCGGGGTTTTCCGAGGACATGGTTTGCCCTTGGGCACCGTCGGTAAATTCCCCGTCGATGAAAAGCTGGTAATGTGGTTTCTGGTCCATCTCTTCCCTCACTGGAATGCTGGCATGACGTCGTCGATAAAGCGGGCAAGCGAGGCGCGCTTACGCTCAAAACTCATGCCGCTGTCGATCCAGAATGAGAACTCATCATACCCTAAATCTTCGTAGCGTTTAATCTGATCAATCACCTCAGTTGCGGTTCCGACCGTCAGATCACGCCGCAGGTTTTCCGGGGCCATCAGCGTGTTGGCAGCGATTTCTTCTGCGGTCAGTTGTTGGATCAAACCCTGTTTCACTGGCCGCTTGTTCTGGAACCATGCACCAAAATAGCAATAAAACCGCGACAACTCTTGTGCAGCTAAATCTACATCGGCTGCATCTTTTCCGACATATGTGTGGTGCAAGAGCATGATTTTGGGGCGTGGCCCAGCATACCCTTCACAAGCGTCATTGAAACGGCCGACCAGACTCTCAATCTCTTCCATCCCTTGCCAGAGTGGGGTGACCTGGATGTTAAATCCGTTGTGAACGCCAAATTCATGGCTGTTGGGATCACGCGCGGCGATCCAGATCGGAGGCCCGTCTTTCTGAACAGGTTTCGGCGCAGAGGTCGTTGCGGGAAACTGAAAGAACTCTCCTTCATGTGCACAATCGCCAGCCCATAGTTTGGGGATCAGGGGCACCAATTCGCGCATGCGTTGCCCGGCCTCCCACGCGTCCATACCCGGCATGAGACGTTCGTATTCATAAGAGTAAGCACCGCGCGCGATGCCAAGCTCGATCCGGCCACCTGTAATCAGGTCCGCCGATGCAGCTTCGCCTGCCAGTTTGATGGGGTGCCAGAAAGGGGCGATGACTGTACCGGTCCCAAGTTTCACATGGTTGGTGTGATTGGCGAGGTTGACCAGTTCCAACAAAGGGTTAGGGGAAATGGTGAAATCCATTCCATGATGCTCACCCGTCCAGACCGCGCGCATTCTGGCGTCATCGGCCATTTTGCACAGCTCGATGAAATCGCTGTGAAGATTTTCCTGGCTTTGATCAGGGGTCATGCGTTCCATATGCGCAAAAAGCGAAAAATCCATGGATCAGTTCCTTTCAATCAAGCTATGAACATCGCCGCGATCCGCATTGCCAAGGTAAAACCCAAAGCTGTTCGTGCGGGATTCGAGCGCATACCGCAGCATCATGTCGGCAATCGCGGAGGTCGTGTATGAGAGGGTCGGCAGGGTAGCGGTTGGGATGGGTTGCAACGAAGATTGTCCGGTTTGCACGCCACTTTGGGCCAGAAAGTAAACATGGTGGGTCTGGCTTTGCGCATCGTCATAGACAGAATAAACCGGGCCAAGCTCGACGGGGCTTCCCTGCAATGCGAGGGCGTCGGTCAGGTCCTGCCGCAGATTGCCATTGTCGCTTAGGCTGATCTGAGGCGGTCGGTATCCATTGTCAGTGAGTTCCAGCAAAACGCAGTCGTTTGAGTTAATAATTGCGCCACAAGTTGTTGTGCCACCATTCCGGTCCATCGCGGCGCGTTCGAGGCCAAGGCTGAAATACTGCCCGCCGGTATATCCAAGCCCAAGGGCGTCGGATTCAGTGAACGCTTGCACTTCTCCGATCAGGATTTGGTGGTCCCCTGCAGGCAAGGATTGCCATGTGCTGCAAGAAAACTGAGCAATAGCCCCATCGATCAAAGGAATGCCGTTCAGATCGAGCGTATGGGGGACCGCGGCGAAACGATCTCCGGTGAAACTGGCGAATGTATTGGATACTTCTTGCTGCCCCTCGGCCAGAATACTAATGGCGAAGTGACTGCAGTTCGAGAACTGGTCAAAGGTCGACAGAAACCGACCCGGACAAACCAGAAGCAGAGGCGGGTCAAGCGAGACCGACGAAAAGGAATTGGCGGTGAAACCGCAAAGCGTTCCGTCATTTGCACGGCAGGTCACCACGGTCACGCCCGTCATGAAACGGCCAAACGCGCTGCGTAGGGTGCGGGGATCAATCTCTGCCATGAGTTGACTTTCTAGCAAATTCCAGCAGCGCAGAATTGACTTCGGCTGCATGTGTCATGGGCATCATGTGCGCAGCACCTGTGATTATTTGGGCTTTTCCTTTCGGGGTAAGCGAGGCCATGGTTTCAGACATCTCGGGTGTCGAATTGGGTTCGGCGCTCCCCGTCAGGAAAAGTGCGGGGCAGGTCAGCGCAGAGAGCGTGTCGATATCTGGGCCATTTTCATGCGCAAATATGCTGTAGGCTCTGCGGTAGGCCATCGGGTCGACGTTTGTGAGCCAATTTCTGCAAACCTCTTTCTCGATGACATCTGCATCACCGAACCAACGGGCCAGGGTAGGCGTCGGGTCAGCGCCTGTTTCCGTGTCCAAAAGAGATGCGCGCGCTTTTACGGCTTTGGCAGCTGTATCACTTCGATTGAATATGGCATTCAGTGCCGCCACACCCAGTACCTTTCCCTTATGTCGCGCAGCCAAATCCAGTGCGATCATGGCGCCCATGGAATGACCAATGACGATTGCCGGGGTATCCAGGCCGGATGCAATCGTATCTGTATAACCCCGGAGGTCTTGTGCTCCGGCTGGCAAGGCGCTCGCGCCATGGCCCGGCATGTCCACTGCGGTGACACGGAACATTGACGACAAGGTGTCCAGTTGCGCGTTCCACGCTTCGGCCCGAAGCCCGACACCATGTATCAACAGAACCGCAGGACCGTCACCTTGGCTGATCGCGCGGAGGCGTCCGAAATCAGACCGCGGCCGGGTTGTCCAGATCATGGCCCAAATCCTTCAAGTCCTGATAGCGATCTCCAATCCTATGATGGGGGCGTCCACCGGTAGCTGCGCCCAGCACCACCACGATCTCGTCATCCCGCGGCGCATCAGGGATTGAGAATTGGATGGTGAGGTAGTGTGATCGCCGGCCTGCATCGTTTTTGTCCATCAGCGGAACCATGATCGGTGCATTGGCCGTTCCGCGTGTATTGGTAAATGCCAGATAAGATTTGGCGCCGACCGCCTCACGATAAAAATTGCCGAAGCGCAGCGTATGAATTAGCCCCGAGGCATGTTCGACCTCGCCGTTCAGACCAACCACGGCGGCTTTGCCATAAGCTTCGATTGCATCTCCGCCGCCGGCCAGGGTGATCATCCGGTTGGTCATCATCTCTCCCAAAACAGGGCCATAGGCCTGTATTTCGGGTTTCAGGTCCTCAACAAACTGCCCCGCCCACGGGTTTTTGACAACAGCGGCAACAGCGAACATGCGCGAAGGTTGTTGTGTTTCTTTGAAACCTTCGATGAGAACCTCTTCATCATAGGTCACGATCTTCCGTATCTCGGGGCGCATAAATTTCTCCTGTTCGCTACCCGAGAAATTCAGAGATTACACCGATTTTGACAAACGATTGATTTAAGGGCTTATGTATTAATAAGACTAATGGCTTACTTGACCCATGAAAAAATCGCTGCCCCCGCTGACCTGGTTTCGCGCGTTCGAGGCCGCTGCGCGCCATCTGAGTTTTACCGCTGCCGGTGAAGAGATCGGCCTGACCCAATCTGCGGTCAGCCAACAGGTAAAATCCCTTGAAACACGGCTGCGTGCAGCTTTGTTTACGCGCCATGCGCGTGGATTGTCGCTGACCGACGAAGGGCGCAAACTGCTGCCTCAGGTCGGGGCGGCACTGGGGGTGTTGTCTGCAGCGACAGATACATTTGATACTGGCCCGTCAGAGAACCTTTTGACCATCGCATCGTCAGTCAGTGTTGCCCAGTGGATTATCGCGCCAAACCTTGCTGAATTTAGGAAGAGGCATCCGAATATCCGCGTTCGTCTTCTAAGTGCGGTCTGGCCGGACGAGTTCAGTTCTGCACGCGCAGATGTAGAAATCCGCTTCGGATCGGAAAAACAGGTAGGAAGAAATGCCAGATTGCTCACACCTAACCAGCTCATTGCCCTCAAATCACCCAGCCTTAAAGGTGGGGTAAGTGATTTGCCGTTGATCGAAGCGGTCGGCACATCCAGCGGATGGAAAGAATGGTCCGCAAAGGTTGAGCCTGTTCCGGAGCCTCAGATTTTTGCGGATTCGTACGGTGTGGCCTTGCACTTTGCTGCCCACGGCAATGGAATTGCGCTTGTGAGCGAACTTCTGATCAAACACGCGATCAATTCTGGTGTGCTTGAAAGGGCGCATCCGGCAACCGTCGAAAGTAACGAAGGATATTACCTGTCGAGCAACGAAGAGAATGAATTTGCAAGGCAATTTCAGGGCTGGCTGTTGGAACAATTACCACGACAATAAAGAGATCAATGTCTCGAAAACACTAATCTACGAGTGGTTTGCCCTATTTGATACCAGAGACAAATTTCCAGTTAATGGATGTGGGCCATTCGCATTAGTCTAGATTCCCACTTTGCAACAAACAAACAGTCGACCAAAGCGGGCGCAAAGCTTATTGGAACACCCTAAATGGCATTTACCGACCCAAAGACTGAGAAGCTGAATGGTGGGCGACCCTGGAATCGAACCAGGCGTGCGTCTCCGCGAGGGAGTTACAGTCCCCTGCCACACCTTGCGGCCTGTCGCCCACTGTCAGGCGTTGCACCTGACGTGGAGGCGTGATTACTAGCGCGTCTAAAGGGCGTCAACAGGAAAATACCGCTTTGACGCAGGAAACCGAATTCCCGGCCCGGAGGCCCGTAAAATGAAGAAACCAAAGTGGGTCGTTGAGAAAGAACAGGCGCGAAAAGCTGCTGCTGCGGAAACCGTATGGCTGTTTGGATTACATGCTGTTCGTGATGCCTTGATGAACCCGAAACGGCAGAAGTTGCGTTTGATCGTGACCCGAAACGCCCGCGATAAGCTAGCGGAATCCATTGATTTTTCCGGGATTGAGGCCGAGGTAGTTGATCCACGGAAATTCACGGCTCCGATTGATCCGGGCTCTGTTCATCAGGGGGCTGCGCTTGAGGTCAAGCCACTGGACTGGGGTGGACTTGCCGAGAATTGTATCGGGCAGGAAAACCCGCGTGTGCTGCTTTTGGATCGGGTAACGGACCCACATAACGTTGGGGCGATTCTCCGTTCAGCGGAAGTATTTGGCGCAAGTGCAGTAATTGGCACGCGGCACCATTCGGCCCCTGAAACGGGCGCACTGGCAAAAACTGCCAGCGGTGCGTTGGAACGGCAACCGTATCTGCGTGTCCGTAACCTGGCTGACACGATCAATGCGCTGCAGGATATGGGCTTTCTGGTTCTGGGTTTGGATGGTGAGGCAGACGAAACTATCGAAACCGTATTGGAGGGCAAACGAGCGCAGCCAGTAGCGCTAGTATTGGGGGCCGAAGGACCGGGCCTGCGTCAAAAGACCAAAGAAACTGTGGACCAGCTGGTCAAGATTGACGCGGCGGGCGGATTTGGGTCACTCAATGTCTCAAATGCTGCCGCAATTGCACTATATGCGTCACAGCCGAGATGACAGGAGGTTCACATTTCCACGCCGCACAAAATCGCCACCTGCTGTTATTGTGGAACCCGCGCCGCGCTGGTTCTTAGGGGGAAACAGCAACATGAACTAAGTTGCTCAAGCTGTGGTGCGCCTTTGCATAACCTCAAGATGGTTCCAAAGGCCAAGCTTGTTGATCGTCCGGTCCAGAAATCCAGGCCAACCCATTACAATATAAAGAATAGGAAGAAGAAAAAGGGCCTGTTTTCGCGCGTATTGGACGAGGCCTGGGATGCTATTGAAGACGTTTTCGATTGAAGACCGCACGCGTGTTCACAAGGGCGTCATGGGGGTTTTCGTGACTAGATGAAATGTGCAACTTAAAACCCTCTCAAATTCAATCGATGAATCAGTGATGCTGTCCCGACGTTCCTTTTTGACCAGTCTCGCATGTCTTGCCGTAGCGCCTTCAGTAAGAGCGCAGGAAAAGCCAATGTTCTATTCGGACGGTGGATTGGCTGTTTCTGGTTATGATGCGGTCTCATACTTCAGGATCGGAACGCCTACGCTGGGGAAATCTGATTTTTCCCTGATGTGGAAGGGGGCCGTGTGGCAGTTCACATCGGAAGAAAATCGTGACAGATTCGAGCGCAACCCACGGGCTTTTGCTCCTCAGTTTGGTGGATATTGTGCGTATGCGATGGTGCAGGGGATGCTCAGCAGCACTGACCCGCAAGCATGGCAGATCGTTGACGGAAAGTTGTACTTGACCCATTCGGAAGCGATTGAGCGTATCTGGAAACAGAACGTGTCGCAGAACATTCGCGAGGCCGAGGGGCATTGGCCTCAAGTTCTGTATAACTGATCGGCAAATCTCCGCCAATTGTGACTTGTCATCACAAAAATGCGCGCCCCCTCTTTTTTTTCACAAACTTAGGCTTAAATGTCACAGTGACCGCGGAATGGAACTGCCGCGGGTCATTTCACTGTCCCTCGTTCCAACAACTGGCGCTCAGGCAAGACCTGAGCGCTTTTTTCTTTTTGGCATGGCGTCTAGGGTGCGATCATGCCTGATTACTCTGACCAGTTCCTGACCACAGTGTTGAAACGTACCAAGGTTGTTGCCGTTGTTGGCGTGTCGATGAATCCGGTAAGGCCCAGCTACTACGTTGCGCGTTACTTGTCGCTCAAAGGCTATACGGTGATTCCGGTGAACCCGGGGCATGCCGGTAAACCTCTCTTTGGTCAGACGGTCAGGGCGTCGTTATCCGAGATCTCTGAAGCGGTAGACATGGTTGATATTTTTCGACGCTCTGAAGCCGTTCCGCCTATCGTTGACGAGGCTTTGGCCGAGTTGCCGAATCTACGCACGATCTGGATGCAGATCGGCGTAGAGCATGCCGAGGCCGCCGCCAGAGCGCAGGCCCGCGATATTGACGTGGTCATGAACCGCTGCCCCAAAATCGAATATCAGCGCCTGTTTGGCGAGCTGCGGATGGGTGGGTTTGCAACGGGCGTCATTTCGTCCAAACTCTAAGCAATTCATGGCTATAGCGCTTTCACAGCAATATCGCGCTATGATTGGATTGCCAGTCGGTCTTGGTTGAGTGCCGCCTTGGTGCAATCCGCTGATTCCCAGCCTCCCGAAATTGAACCTGTCTGATCCCTGCGGAGGGGCTTGTGAAATGGAAAGTGAGCTAAGAACAATGTCAATTCCAGAACCACCATTTGAAGGTGCTTGCTTATGTGGTGCGGTGCGCGTTCGTGTGACGGCATCCCCCCTGTTAACCGTTGCGTGCCACTGCCGTGATTGCCAAAAATTCAGTGCGAGCGCTTTTTCTCTTACCACCATGTTCCCAAGCGATAGTTTCTCCTATGACGGCGAACTGGTTCTGGGTGGTCTTAGATCGGTCGAACGCGCGCATTATTTCTGCAAATCGTGTCTGAACTTCATCTACTCTCAGCTCAAAGGAGCACCGGAACGGGTCAACCTGCGGACGTCGATCTTAGATCAAGCAGCTTCATTCGAGCCATTTCTCGAAGTGATGACAGAGGCGAAGATGCCTTGGGTGGATGTTCCTGCTGTTCGCAGCTACTCCCGATTTCCGGAAACACCGGAAGAGCTGCAATCGCTAATGCGCGACTATTCAAAACGCTGAATCCCGGTGGAGACAGACTGAACTGTCACGGGCTTTCGAGGTCGAACACATCGGAGCCTGATGATGCACAACGGGTTCAGTTCAAAGCCAATCGGGTCAGTTGCCCGACTTGTTCCTGACGACGCTTTTCCAGAACCTCTTCGCGTGGAACCCACTCGTAACGGGTATCCTCAACTAGGGGCGACCAGAATAGCACTCCACCATAGCGCCAGGGGTCCAGGACGACGCCATCATACATGCTCTCGCCTTTGCGGCTGATAATGGCAGTGCTGTGGTCGATGCGGAACGGGTTATCCGCATTGGCAATAGCGCGGTGCATCTCGAGCGTACGGAATTGTTCCTGATCCAGTCGCCGCTCGATATCCTCGGCCCAATGCCAGCACAAGCCGCGCGGGCGCAGGCCTTTGTTGACCTTGGCATTGTGGATCAGCGGAGGGTCTGTGATTTTGTATTCCTGCACCAGCTGCGCAGTATAGGCATGGGCGATGCGGGCGGCGCGGGTGGCTTCTTCCGGGTCGATATCGGGACCGAGGCTTTGGATCTCGGCGGCAAGCCGCTGGACCTCATCTCCAGAGGAAGGGGGAGGGGTGGCGCAGGCCGTGAGGGTGGCAAGTGCTGCTGCGAACACCAAAGCTCTGATCATCTGCGCGCCCTTTGCCTCAATGCACCCGAACCCGGAGTATAGCGAGCTGGGTTATCGCACGAAACCCGCTTACCCCTTGGGTCGGGATGCCTTTTCAGTGATGCCACTGGTACCCTGGCGTTGGGCCAGTTCGGCCAACACATCGTCCAGTTCTACATCGCGCGCGGCGAGCATGACTAGCAAGTGGTAAAGCACATCCGCCGCCTCAGAGGTCAGCTTTTCTTTGTCGCCTTTGGCTGCCTCAATGATCGCTTCGATAGCCTCTTCACCAAATTTCTCAGCACATTTCTCAGGGCCTTTGGACAACAGCTTGGCGGTCCAGCTGCTGTCAGGATCCGCCCCTTTGCGGGCCTCAATGGTTGCGGCCAAATCGTGTAGAATACTCATGTCAGCCTCATTGGAATGCCGGCGGCGGCCATATGTTCTTTGGCCTCTTGGATGGTGTATTCGCCGAAATGGAAGATCGAGGCCGCCAGAACAGCGCTTGCCCCACCCTTGGTGACGCCTTCGACCAGATGGTCCAGATTGCCGACGCCACCGCTTGCGATCACTGGTACATCGACGGCATCTGAAATCGCGCCGGTCAGGGGCAGGTTGAATCCGGCCTTGGTGCCATCGCGATCCATCGAGGTTAGCAGGATCTCTCCCGCGCCCTTGGCGACAACGGTCTTGGCAAACTCAACCGCGTCGATACCGGTGGGCTTGCGACCGCCATGGGTGAAAATCTCCCACTTGCCGGGGCTAACGGTTTTGGCGTCGATGGCGCAGACGATACACTGACTGCCGAACTGGTCCGCCGCCTCAGCAATCACATCCGGGTTGGCCACAGCGGCCGAGTTAAAGCTGACCTTATCCGCTCCTGCCAACAGCAGGGCACGTACATCATCCTTGGTGCGAACTCCGCCACCCACGGTCAGGGGGACAAAGCATTGTTCTGCCGTGCGTTGGACGACATCAAACATGGTGCCGCGATTTTCGTGGGTTGCATGGATGTCGAGAAAGCAGATTTCGTCGGCTCCAGCAGCATCATAGGCCTTGGCGGACTCCACCGGATCACCCGCATCGCGTAGGCCCACGAAATTCACACCTTTGACCACGCGGCCATCAGCGACATCCAGACAGGGAATGATACGGGTTTTCAGCATTGGGTATCCTCTGTTGCTGGCACCTCTACCGGCAAAGCCTCGCCGATGCCAGACTTGTGATTGTGATCTACCGAGAAGCCATGGAAATTAGAGATGAAATTCATGAAAAGGATTATCCAGATGCGACATCTTATTTTGGCTTCAATAATCACATTCGGAGGTGCGCTGTCCGCCATGGCTGACGACATCATCAAAGTACAAACCAATAAAACAGTGGCCGAGGCGCTGGACGCCCTCGAAGCTGCGGTAGGCAATGCAGGCGCGACTGTATTTGCCCGTATCGATCACGCCGCTGGGGCAGAAAAGGTCGGTACTCCGATTGCACCCAATCAGGTGCTTATCTTCGGCAACCCAGCACTGGGCACGCCTGCGATGCTGATCGATCCGCGCGCCGGGTTATTTCTGCCACTGAAGGTGCAGGCTTATGAGGATGCGAATGGTCAGGTATGGCTGGCTTACGAAGACCCAAAAGAGACCATGGATGAACTCGATGAGGTCGAAAAGTCACCGGTCATCGAAAAGATGCGTGGCGCATTGAAAAAGCTGACCACAGCCGCAGCGGGCTAATATGGCTTCGTGTCAGGCGCTTGCGCGGCTCACCCGTGCAAGCGCGTTGCGCGCAATCAGGATGTGGAAAGGCAAAATAATCGCCAGATATAGTCGCCCACCCAGATTGTGTCGATGAACCCAGGTCGCGAGGGAAATACGACCGTCTTCGGAAAAGACAGACACTCGGAAATCGAGGTGACGGTCATCGAAGCCAGCGATCACCTCGCTCGCGTCATCGTGCTCAACCGGAAAAATACCCACCTTATCAGTTGCTTCTGGCCCTGTATTATCAAGCCCAAACGGGGCGACCAGGATGCCGCGCAGTCGAACCAACATTTTGGCCCAAGCAGGGAAACTGGTGATAATCTCTGCCGCCTGACGCGGCGAAAGATCAGAAACCACGCTGAAACAATCCAGAAAATCGCCATCTTCCAGCCGGTTATGCAGCAGACTCTTGGTTGGCAGTTCGGATCGCTTCACGCGTGATTTGAGCATCGGACTATTCTCTGAGTGTTGTCAGAGCCTCTTTCAGATCGATGGCGCCATCGTAAAGCGCGCGCCCTGAGATCGCACCATTCAAATCTGCGCCACAATTGCGCAGGGCGATCAGGTCGGAAATAGAAGACACACCACCCGAGGCAATGACCGGGATGTCGACAGCTTTGGCTAAGTCAGCAGTGGCTTCGATATTTGGTCCCTGCATCGCACCATCCCGATTGATGTCAGTGTAGATGATTGCAGCGACCCCGGCGTCTTCGAAACTGCGTGCCAGATCGGTGACCTGAACGTTGGTTTCCTCGGCCCATCCTTTGGTGGCAACCATGCCGTTACGCGCATCGATCCCGACAGCGACCTTACCCGGAAAGGCTTTGGCTGCGTCGCGCACCAGATCGGGGTTCTCGACCGCGATAGTGCCCAGAATCACTCGCGCCAGGCCTTTCTCGATCCAGGCCTCGATTGTTGCCATGTCACGAATGCCGCCACCTAACTGAGCTGGAACATTGCACTCCCTCAGAATAGCTTCAACCGGGGCTGCGTTTACCGGCTCACCGGCAAAAGCACCGTTCAAGTCAACCAGGTGCAGCCATTCACAGCCAGCTTCTACAAAGGCGCGGGCTTGCGCGGCGGGGTCTTCATTAAAGACCGTCGCCTTGTCCATTTCACCGCGCAGCAAGCGCACAGCATTGCCGTCTTTGAGGTCGATAGCGGGGTAGAGGATCATGTCAGGCGGCCCTATATCTTTGTTACACGCGCGGGATATCGCACAGGCGGGGCAGGGGCGCAACGCGACGCAAAGTCAATCTTGCGGGGTACAGACCGGCAGGTCAGACTGTCTGCAAAACAGGGAGACAACAATGAAGACATACACTCTTGCAGCTATATTCGCTGCGATGGCCACAACCGCCTTTGCCGCCGATCCGGTGGACGGTTTGTGGAAGACTGCCCCAGGAGATACGGGCGGTTATCTGCATGTGACGATTTCCGAATGCGGCAGTGCCATTTGCGGTACCATCGACAGTGCGTTTGACGCTGAAGGCAATCAGCAACTGGAATACGAGAACCTTGGGAAGCAGATCATCTGGGACATGGTGCCAGATGGTGCCGGTGCCTATAGCGGCGGCAAAATCTGGGCACCGGATCGCGATAAGACCTACAACTCAAAAATGTCGCTGAACGGGCAGAACAAACTGACGGTGAAAGGCTGCGTTGCGGGCGGGTTGATCTGTCGTGGACAGGATTGGACCCGAGTTCAATAACCGATCACGGAGTCCAGGTCAGGAAATTCCCGATCATGCGCAGGCCAACGTCCTGGCTTTTCTCAGGGTGAAACTGCATCCCGACCATGGTGTCACGGCCAATCACGGCCGTGACCTCTTGCCCATAATTCACATATGCCAATCTTTGGACCGGATCGGTCACCCGAAAGTGGTAGGAGTGGACAAAATAGGTGTGATCACCTGATTTCACCCCGTCAAAAACCGGGTGGTCGCTTTCCAAAACCAGATCGTTCCAGCCCATATGCGGAACCTTCAGGGTACTGTCCGAGGGTTCGATCTTCACGACATCACCGGCAACCCAACCCAGACCGTTGGTCTCGGAGTATTCGTGCCCCTTGGTCGCCATCAGCTGCATACCAACGCAGATGCCCAGAAACGGGCGGCCCTTCTGTTCCACCGCCTCGATCATCGCGTCATAGATACCCTTGTGGCCGCGCAACTCGGTGGCGCAAGCCGGAAAGGCTCCATCTCCCGGTAGGACCAATCGATCCGCCCTCGCAACAACGTCAGCGTCCGAGGTCACGACGACTTCGCCAGCATCCAACTCGCGCGCCATGCGTTGAAACGCCTTCTCTGCCGAGTGCAGGTTACCGCTCTCGTAGTCAATGATGGCTGTCAGCATCTACAGCGTGCCCTTGGTCGAGGGAATCGCATCCGCCTTGCACGGATCGGTCTCGACCGCCAAACGCAGAGCGCGGGCGACTGCCTTGAAGGCGGCCTCGGCAATATGGTGGCTGTTGAAGCCGTGTAATTGGTCGACATGCAGGGTTATGCCGCCATGTGTACTGAGCGCTTGAAAGAACTCGCGCACCAACTCTGTATCGAACGTACCGATTTTGGGTGTCGGCAGGTCCACATTCCAGATCAGGAAAGGGCGGGCGGACAGGTCCAGCGCACAGCGCACCTGTGCATCATCCATGGGCAGGTGGCATTCGCCATAGCGTCGGATTCCCTTCTTATCGCCCAAGGCCTGTGTCAGCGCCTGACCCAGAGCAATCCCGGTATCCTCGACCGTGTGGTGGTCGTCGATGTGGTAATCACCCTTGGCGCTGATCGTCATGTCGATCAGCGAATGCCGCGCCAATTGATCCAGCATGTGGTCAAAGAACCCAACACCAGTCTGGTTGTCATACTGGCCTGTGCCGTCCAGATTGACCTCGACCGAGATTTCGGTCTCGGCGGTCTGACGGCTGATCTTAGCGCTGCGCATGGGCGAATTCCTTTTTCTTCTGGGGCGCTTATAGACCCGGATGAACGACCTATCCAGACCGCTTTGAGCCTTCGGTGCAAACTGTTGCAGGGGATTGCACCCGGGCGCGGCCCGTGCCAGCCTGCGGTCAACACGAACCAACAAGGCCCGGCCCATGTCCACCTGCGTTTTCATCCAGATCCGCTGTAAACCCGGCACCACCTACAAGGTAGCCGAAGAGATTGCCCTCCGCGAAATCCACTCGGAGCTGTATTCCACCAGCGGCGAATATGACCTTTTGCTGAAGCTCTACATCCCTGAAACCGATGATGTGGGCCATTACATCAACGAAAACCTGCTGGTGATTCCCAATATCGAACGCTCGCTGACCACGATGACGTTTAAGGCTTTTTAGCCCAGTTCAAACGTCGACACGCCGAAGACCCGGTTCAGGTCAATCTCGGGTTCGTGGTCGGAATACATCCGCGCGGTCTCAAAGACCTTCTCCAGCCCAAGCTCTTCGGCCAACGCGAACGCCGATACATTTGGCTGTGGCATATCGATGAACACTTCGTGTGCGTTATGAACCTCGGGAATCGACGGGAGAACAGCGGCCAGCAACGCCCTCGCGATTTCTGCAGTGTCCGCAAATAGGGGGCCGATCTTATAACCAGTTAGACAAGGGCGCTGTGTTGCATAGTCCCTGGTCCTGCCGTTCTCGGTATAAAGCTTTGAAACGTGGCTGAAAGCACCAAGCCAGCTTTCCAGAAACAGATCGCGTGGTGCGGGGAACAGAGCGCGATCATATACCTTCAATTAATCAGACGCTTGTTTCAGATCCGATATATGGCTGTTCGGCTCAGCCTCTAGCTTTGCCAGAATCTGGTGTTTTGTCCCTGCGAAACGATTGTTGTTATAAGCAAAAGAAAAGCCAGACTTAAAATAGTTATCCTGCTGTTTGACCACGCCATCCAGGCCCATGTTTCAGCCCGTACAATGGCTCAGCGCATGCTGTGCGATTTCAAGCCCGTGGCCGTGGTGCCTGAGCTCGGGCTTTACGATGTAGAACCTCAAAAAAAGAAAATCTGTCGTCGTAATTCACTGCCGAAACAGATGAGATCATCTCGCCATCCAGAAACCCACCAGAAACCCATCAGGGTCTGTCGGGCGAAAGCACTCGGCATCATGCACACCCGGGTGCCAACCTTCGTGCCTGGCCCAATCCACGCCGTGCTGAACCTCGGCTTCGGTGAGAGGGCGTATGTCATAGCGCGGCATGGTCAGGTCCCTGTTTTATGGCTGTATTGGTCAGAGTGGCCCAGCCCGCCGAAAAGAACCAGACCCTTGCTGGCTCGGCGAGCGCGCGTGTCCAGAGCGGTACTGCTTAATCCAAAATTGCGATCGCTTCGATTTCGATCACCATGCCTTCATAGAAAAGCGCGGGAATCGGGATACCCGTCGTAGCAGGCCCCGGCGCCGTGTAAGAATTCGAGCGTATCAGAAGGTTTTCATGCAATGCTTCTGCTGAAGCATTACCCTGATAGAAGGTCGTTACTTTTACGACGTCATCCAGTGTCGCACCAAACTCGGCTAGAACTTTGGATAGGTTTTTCATTGCGATCTTGGTTTGCGCGACCATATCTCCGGGCTGAAGGACTTGCGCCTGATTATCCAGGGCGACCTGCCCACCAATGTGGATGACATTGCCACACCTGTTACCGTGTTTGTACGGAAGCGGTGTGGTCCAGTTCCAATGCCCGTCGGGCCAGGCAAAATTTTTGGGCTCATCAGTCGCCGAAGAGCAAATTGCCGTTGCCGCAATTTTGGTCTTCAGACCTTCTTGTGCAAAACTGGGAACCGGTATGCCTGTCGCTGCAGGTCCGGGATCGGAGAAATACGAAGCTCTTAGACTTGCGGCTTTCTTCCAGCTCCTGCCATGTAGATCATCTTGATAAAATGTGTTGAGCTTGACGATGTCGTGCAAGCCCGCGTCGACCGTCGACAGCGCCCGCTTCAAACGCTCCATGTTTTTGGCAGTTTGCGCTGGAATATTGTCTGGGGCCTCAACCGTTCCATGTGGTGTCAGGGCAGACATCTCGCTGGTAAAAACCGTGTCCCCGACACGAACCACATGTGAAAACCCGTCTGGCAAATACGGCATGTCCTCAAGTCGATGGCATTGTTTTGGTGTTCTGGCATCGTCTGGACGCCGCATGGCAACGCCTTCGATTTCTGTGAGCATGTCCGGATAACATAGCTCTGGCATGTTGATCATGCTGATCACGGGGCGGGCCGTGTCGCCAATGATCTGGCTTAGAAGCTCCAGTAAATGGCCTTCGTCATTCGCATCCCCTACGTAATAGACGACCACGCGCACCAGATCATCGAAATCGACACCCAAATCAGAGAACAGGTTGGCCATATAGGCCATAGAGTTTCTGCATTGCGCTGTCAGATCGCCAATGTTGCGCACATTGCCTTGCGCATCCAGATCGACTTGCCCGCCAGTGAAAATCATGTCCCCGGCACGGACGGCGTGGTGATGAGTCAATTTGACGGGCCAATCCCAATGCCCGTCAGGAAAACTGTATCGTCTGGTCAATCCAACCTCCGCGCCTGATTTGGCAACTGTTGGATGGAAGCCAATGCGATGTCAAAACAGTAACGTGTTCCGTAAAGCACCACATTCAAACTGGTGTTGAAGGTCTGGTATCTGGAGCGGGCGAGGCGATTCGAACGCCCGACCCTAACCTTGGCAAGGTTATGCTCTACCCCTGAGCTACGCCCGCATCAGATACTTATGTCGGTCCGAAGACCTCTCAATGGAGCGGGCGAGGCGATTCGAACGCCCGACCCTAACCTTGGCAAGGTTATGCTCTACCCCTGAGCTACGCCCGCGCCGTTGAGTGAGGAGGGATGTATTAATTCCCACACGTGGCTGCAAGAGGAAAATGGGGCCGTTGGAAAATTATTTCGACGGAATGCTTGCCCCTCACGCGTTCAAGAGCAAATGGAAAGCAAAATAAGCTGCGCGGGAAGGTGTTATGATGATCGATGTCTCAGATTTGAAAGCCATAGCGTTGGGTGTCATGATCATTCTAGTGATCATGGTTTCGAAATTTGACAGCGAGCGCATGGGATCCGAAGTCTCGCACCGATTTAGCGGCGCTCAGCCTGGTTGGCACGATCCTATCGGATAGCAGCGATCAGGTGCTTCAAAGCGCCAGAATAAGACCCGCGCTGGCCGCGACTAAAATCGCCAAGAATGTCAGTAACATTCCGATCTGTCGCAAGATGATTGTTTGTGGCGTCTTTCCGAAACCGTAGGCGTGCGACAGACGCCCAGCCAGCAACAGCAGACCCAGCAGATTAACAAGCCATGCTTCAGCGCCCTGCAACTCAACCATGGCGATCAGCAGCAATGCGAAAGGTGCATATTCGGCACAATTGGCCTGCGTCCGCATGGCTTTGATCATGGCCTTGTCGCCGTGGTCTCCGACCGAGATTTTGCCTTTGCGACGCTGCAGGATGACGTTCACGCTGAGCGCAATGAACAGAAATGCAATCAGTGCAGCGTAGATCGGGGTGATGGACAGCATGACAGCTCCTGATATTGAAAAGGCCGCGCAGAGAACTGCGCGGCCCTGTATGCCCCAATGTGATAACTGGCTTATTCCAGTTCGACCAGCAGGTCCTTGGCGTCAATCTGGCCGCCAGGTTGGACGTGGACGGCCTTGACCGTTGCGTCTCGCTCGGCGTGGATGCCGGTTTCCATCTTCATCGCTTCGATGGTCAGCAGCAGATCGCCTTCGTGTACTTCTTGACCTGCCGAGACGGCAACGGTGGCCACAACGCCCGGCATGGGCGCGCCAATATGGTCGGGATTCCCAACTTCGGCTTTGGGCCGCTGCGCGGTAGTGGCTTTGACCATCCGGTTCGGCACGCGGATCACACGTGGCTGGCCATTGAGTTCAAAGAACACGCGCACTTCGCCGTTTTCGTCGGTCTCGCCGATGGCCTGACAGCGAATTTCTAGCGTTTTGCCTGGGTCAATCTCGGCAGTAATTTCTTCGCCGGGTTCCATGCCGTAGAAGAAGGTGCGCGTGGGCAGGGTACGGACCGGGCCATAGGTCCGGTGGCGGCCCATGTAATCCAGGAACACCTTGGGATACATCAGATAGCCGTTCAGGTCCTCGTCATCGACCTCTTTGCCCTCAAGCTGTTTGGACAGATCGGCGCGGGTGGCTTCCAGATCGACGGCTTCGACATTTTTGCCGGGGCGTTCCGTATTCGGTACTTCGTCTTTTAGTACCTTGGTGATGATCGTGTTAGGGAACCCGCCCGGAGGTTGACCCAGATTGCCGCGCATCATGTCCACGACCGAGTCGGGGAAGGCGACGTCGGTGTCAGGGTCTTCGACTTGTTCGCGTGTCATGTTCTGGCTTACCATCATCAGCGCCATGTCGCCGACCACTTTGGACGACGGTGTCACCTTGACGATATCACCGAACATCTGGTTCACATCGGCGTACATCTGGGCGACCTCGTGCCAACGCTCCTCTAGACCCAGCGAACGCGCCTGTGCCTTTAGGTTGGTAAACTGACCGCCGGGCATCTCGTGCAGATAGACCTCGGAGGCCGGGGCCTGCAGGCTGGATTCGAAGGCCGCGTATTGGCCACGGACGGCCTCAAAATAGTCGCTGATCTCGCGGATGGCCTTGATGTCCAGCCCGGTGTCACGTTCGGTATGACGCAGTGCTTCGACCACGGTGCCCAATGTTGCTTGGCTGGTGTTGCCGGAGAAGCTGTCCATCGCGCAATCCACCGCGTCCACGCCCGCCTCAGAGGCCGCCAGAATAGTGGCGCTGGCGATACCGGCCGTATCGTGGGTGTGGAAGTGGATCGGCAGGCCGACCTCTTCCTTAAGCGCGCGGATCAAAATGCGTGCCGAGGCTGGTTTCAACAAGCCCGCCATGTCTTTCAGGCCAAGAACATGCGCGCCCGCATCTCGCAGCTCTTTTGCCATACCGACATAATATTTCAGGTCATACTTGGCGCGATCCGGGTCGAGGATATCGCCGGTATAACAGACTGTACCTTCACAGATCTTACCGTTCTCGATCACTGCATCCATGGCGACGCGCATGTTCTCGACCCAGTTCAGCGAGTCGAAAACGCGGAACACGTCGATATTCTGCGAGGCTTGCCGCACGAACTCCTGCACCACATTGTCGGGATAGTTTGTATAGCCAACCCCGTTTGCGCCACGCAGCAACATCTGGGTCATCAGGTTCGGCATTGCCTCGCGCAGGTCGCGCAGACGCTGCCACGGGCATTCCTGCAGAAAGCGATAGGCCACATCAAAAGTCGCGCCACCCCAACATTCAACGCTGAACAACTGGGGGAGGTTCGCCGCATAACTTGGCGCTACCTTGATCATGTCGATCGAGCGCATCCGGGTGGCCAGCAGGGACTGGTGCCCGTCACGCATGGTGGTGTCAGTGATCAGCAGTTGCCGCTGCGCCTTCATCCAGTCGGCAACTGCCTGCGGGCCTTTTTGCTCCAGCAGGTTGCGTGTGCCCATTTGGGGCTCGGCCTTGGGCGCGGGGGGCTTGGCCTCTTTCAGGTCGGCGCGTGGTTCGGGGCGATCCTTGGTTTCGGGATGCCCGTTCACGGTGATGTCCGCGATATAGTTCAGAACCTTGGTGCCGCGGTCGCGACGCTTCTTGAACTGAAACAGATCCGGTGTCTCATCGATGAACTTTGTCGTGTATTCATTCGACAGGAAGGTTGGGTGCTTCAGCAGGTTCTCGACAAAAGCGATGTTGGTGGAAACGCCACGCACCCGGAATTCGCGCAGGGCGCGGTCCATCCGGGCGATCGCTTTCTCGGGGGTAGGCGCCCAGGCGGTGACCTTAGTCAGCAATGAATCGTAAAACCGCGTGATCACCCCGCCCGCATAAGCGGTGCCGCCGTCCAGACGGATGCCCATGCCGGTAGCCGAGCGATAGGCAGTGATGCGGCCATAGTCGGGGATGAAGTTGTTCAGCGGGTCTTCGGTGGTCACTCGGGTTTGCAGGGCGTGACCGTTCAGGCGGATCTCGTCCTGGCTGGTTTTGCCGGTAGCCTCGGCCAGCGTCTTGCCCTCGGCAATCAGGATTTGCGCCTGCACGATGTCGATGCCCGTTACCTCTTCGGTGACAGTGTGCTCGACTTGCACGCGCGGATTGACCTCGATGAAGTAGAACTTACCGGTGTTCATATCCATCAGGAATTCAACCGTGCCCGCGCATTCATAGTTCACATGGGCGCAGATGCGGCGGCCCAACTCGCATATTTCGGCGCGCTGTTCGTCGGTCAGGTAAGGGGCAGGGGCGCGTTCGACGACTTTCTGGTTGCGGCGCTGGACCGAGCAGTCACGTTCATAGAGGTGATAGATCTCGCCATGTTTGTCGCCGAGAATCTGAACCTCGACATGGCGGGCGCGGGTGATCATCTTCTCCAGATAACCCTCGCCATTGCCAAACGCCGCTTCGGCCTCGCGACGACCTTCCAGAACCTTCTCTTCCAGCTCATCTTCGGACAGGATCGGACGCATTCCGCGCCCGCCGCCGCCCCAGCTGGCTTTCAGCATCAATGGGTACCCAATCTCGGCCGCTTCAGTTTTGATGGCGGCCATGTCGTCGCCCAATACTTCAGTTGCCGGGATAACTGGAACGTCAGCCGCAATCGCCACTTTCCGGGCGCTGGCCTTATCGCCCAATGCGCGCATGGTTTCGGCCTTGGGACCAATAAAGGTAATGCCATTCTGAACACAGGCATCTACGAAATCCGGGTTCTCGGAAAGCAAGCCGTAACCGGGATGGATTGCATCCGCGCCACATTCCTTGGCAACTCGGATAATCTCGTCGATCGAAAGATAGGCCGCGACCGGTCCCAGATCCGCACCAATACGATATGCCTCATCCGCCTTAAAACGATGCAGCCCCAACTTGTCTTCCTCGGCAAAAACCGCGACGGTCCGTTTGCCCATCTCGTTGGCAGCGCGCATCACGCGAATGGCAATCTCGCCGCGGTTGGCGATCAGGATTTTCTTGAAGTCTGTCATTGCAGGTCCCGGTCTTTACTAGGTGTGGCCTTGTGAATAGGCGGACAATACAGCCACGTACATATGTAGTTCTGGGTAGAACCGGCATGTTAACGCTCGCAATCGCCGCCTATTGCCGCTTTTCTTTACACGCGCTGCGCCGCAGCATCAAATACTGTATCTATGATGTCAGATTTTCTGTACCCTATGTGCTTAGGGCTGTGGATTTCACTTCTGAAATCCGTCTCAATCCGAGTGATTCGGAAGCGCACAGGGCCAAGATTTCAAGGTCAGCGAATTCCTAGACGCCATGCCGGTCGCAAGCAGGCAACGACTGGCATAGGCTTAAGGCTTAGCAAGGGAGGTCGAGGAACCTGAAACCACCGGCCTTTTTCGATCGGCAATGTCCGTGACGGTCTGATTGGATTTTCCAACCTGCACCTGATTGCGACCTTTGTCCTTTGCCGCATACAGCGCATCATCAGCAACACGCATCAGATCCTGCGGCATCACACCGTGGGTCGGATAATGTGCAACCCCAACTGAGATGGTGATGCGCGGTAGTGATTTCTCGCCATACCGAACCGTGATCGCTTCGACTGCCTGCCGGATCTGTTCCGCACGGGTCATCGCATCATCCGGAGTATTGTCCGGTAGGATCAGCATGAATTCCTCGCCGCCGATCCGGCAGGCCACTTCATCCCGATCACACCCAGTTTCAAGGGCCGATCCAACCGCGCGCAGCACCATGTCACCTGCGTCATGCCCATGCGTGTCGTTAAACTTTTTGAAATGATCCACGTCCACCGCGATCAGGCTCAGCGGAGAGCCGGTTTGCTGACTGCGACTGATGGCTTTGCGCAGTGTCTCAGTCATGTGGCGGCGATTGAACAATCCGGTCAGAGGATCGCGGACGGACTGATCATGCAACTGATCCCGCATTCTGACATTCGCGATGGCCATGCTGATTTGCTCTGCACACAGCTGTGCCAGCTTTTTACTGTCATGGAACGCCTCTCCGCTGCCTTCATGAGCGCGCAGATGCAGCAAACCCACTGTCTCGCCATGCGCAAGAATGGGAAAGCAGAAATAGGGCCGCCCGTCATGAGGTTCGGCATGTTCGCAGACAAAATCGACCTCGGAGGCACCGAATTCATAAGTCCGTCCACGTCGCAGACCCCAGCACCCCTCGGGATGAATGTGCGCTTTGTGCGAGCCACCATTCCAGCTGGCACAGCCATCCAGCACATCGCGCGAGTTTGAGTAGACATATACACTGCCCTCGGCCTCAGGCAGAATGTGGGTCATGAAACGCGATACCATATCGAACAGCTCATCCAATGACCGGCTGGATTGCAGCCATTCATTCAACTCACCCAGCAGACGCACCTCGCGCGCGAGGCGCAGTTGATCATCCATAAGCTCGCGTTCCTTGTCTGACCTGTTTTTCAGCGACTGAAGCTGATACCGGTTGGTGCGATATGTCACCAGACTCACCGCACTCAACGCAAGCAGGGCAATCCCGCTTAGAATGGCCAGAGAAACCCGCAACCGGTAGATGAATGTACTGCGCAGGTCGGTGAAATCCGTAAAGAACTCGATCGCGCCTATGAAGCGGCCGTTCTTGGTGACCGGCATGAACACCTCGGCCACGTGATGCTGGGTGGTTTTGCTGGTGTTTTCCGTGTGCAGATCAAGCCCGTCAATTTCGGACAAAGGAACAGTTTCCTGAATGTAGTGAGTCATGCCCCGCGCCACGTCACTGCGAAAGAAGTTTCGCGGTTCCGAGGTGCCGATTTCCTCGGGGCGGGTCGACCAGACCACCCGTCCGGACGTGTCGAATAGTTTGAATCGATAAACATCCGAAGCCTCGGGCATAGTCGAAAGAAACTCGGCATCATGATGATCGATTTGCCCTGTGCGCAGGGCGGTTTCTGGATCCTCCAGATGCAACACAACCCGGCGCTTCCAAAGCTCGGCCTGTTTAAGAATATCGGTTCTGAGCATACGGTCTACGACCGGAGCGGGCAGCGCATAAATGCTCCATCCCGCGGTCGCAGCCAGCGCTATAAGCAGAATGGTGATTCCCGCCTATTTCAGGCGATGGCCAAGCGGTCGCCGATCCTTCAATTTCATATTCCGCACTCCCACTGCATTGAACCAAGCATCATTGCCAAGGTTTGACAGGGGGTTAACGGCGGTGGGTGATTGTTTAGAATTTAACGGATGTGGCGGCAAAATCCTTGTGAACAAGGCGTGAACAAACCCTTTCCCTTGGCGCGCATCCAGCGTAGTTTGAACCCATGAGCAGTTTTGATGAAATGGACGCCTTCGAGGGCGCCTCACTGTCGGCGCGGGCGATGCCTGTGCCCTCGGCAGAGTATCTCAATAATCTCAACCCGGCACAGCGCGAAGCTGTTGAACGGCTGGATGGTCCGGTGTTGATGCTGGCGGGCGCGGGAACAGGTAAGACCAAAGCGCTGACCGCACGGATCACGCATCTGCTTAGAACCCACCGCGTGCGTGAGAACGAGATTCTGGCGGTGACCTTCACCAACAAGGCCGCGCGCGAGATGAAGCAGCGCGTAGGGCGCATGCTGGGTCGACCCGCCGAGGGAATGCCCTGGCTGGGCACGTTTCATGCGATTTGTGTCAAGCTGTTGCGTCGCCACGCGGAATTGGTCGGGCTAAAGTCTAATTTCACCATTCTGGACAGCGATGATCAGAAACGGCTGCTGAAACAGCTTACTCAAGCCGCCAATATCGATGACAAGCGCTGGCCCGCGCGGATGCTGGCAGGGATCATCGATGACTGGAAAAACCGAGCCTTGACGCCCGATAAGGTGCCTGCCGCAGATGCCGGAGCCTATAATCATAAGGGTATCGAGCTTTATGCCCAGTACCAGACCCGCCTGCGCGAGTTGAACGCGGTGGATTTCGGCGATCTGCTGTTGCATATGGTCACGATCTTCCAGACCCACCCGGACGTGCTGGAGCAATACCAGCGCTGGTTCCGCTACATCCTTGTGGACGAGTATCAGGACACCAACGTCGCCCAATATCTCTGGTTGCGCCTGCTAGCCGGTGGACACAAGAATATCTGCTGCGTCGGTGACGACGATCAGTCGATCTATGGCTGGCGCGGTGCCGAGGTGGGAAACATCCTGCGTTTTGAGAAGGATTTTCCCGGCGCATTTGTAGTTCGGCTGGAACAAAACTACCGATCGACCCCGCATATTCTGGCCGCGGCGTCCAATGTCATTCGTGGCAATGAAAGCCGCTTGGGCAAAGAGCTTTGGACCGACCGCGAAGAGGGCGAAAAGGTTCGTCTGATTGGCCATTGGGATGGCGAGGAAGAGGCGCGTTGGATCGGCGAGGAAATCGACGCGATGCAGGGTAGCACGCGCGGCGTGCGACCGATGAACCTTGATGAGATGGCGATCCTCGTGCGCGCCTCACACCAGATGCGCGCATTCGAGGACCGGTTCCTGACCATTGGCCTGCCCTACAAAGTGATCGGTGGCCCTCGGTTCTATGAGCGGATGGAGATTCGCGATGCCATGGCCTATTTCCGGCTGGTGGTCAGCCCCGAGGATGATCTGGCGTTCGAGCGGATCGTGAACACCCCCAAACGCGGCCTCGGCGACAAGGCGCAGCAGACGATTCAGGTGGTGGCGCGCGAAAACGGGGTATCTCTTGTCGAAGGCGCGCGGATCGCGGTTGAGAACGGGTTGATCAAGGGGAAGGGCGGCAAGGCACTGCGCGAGTTGATCGACGGGTTGGCTCGGTGGAACGCGATGACGCGCGGACCTCGGATTGAAGTGGATGATGATTCGGTGATCGATGACGGCGCGTCGCCGATCCGCTATGGCGCGCCTGAGCATACGCATATCGAGCTGGCGCAGATCGTGTTGGACGAATCCGGCTATACCGCCCATTGGCAGAACGAGAAGACGCCCGAGGCTCCGGGACGGCTGGAGAACCTCAAGGAGCTGGTCAATCAGCTGGACAATTTCGAGAACCTGCAAGGGTTTCTGGAACATGTCAGTCTGGTGATGGACAATGAGCAGGACAGCGACGGGGCCAAGGTCTCGATCATGACGCTGCACGCGGCCAAGGGGTTGGAGTTTCCTGCCGTGTTCCTGCCGGGCTGGGAGGATGGGTTATTCCCTTCGCAGCGTTCGATGGACGAATCCGGTCTCAAAGGCCTCGAAGAAGAACGGAGGCTGGCCTATGTCGGCATCACCCGGGCAGAAGAGGTCTGTACGATTTCCTTTGCAGCCAACCGACGGGTGTTCGGACAATGGCAGAACTCGATGCCGTCCCGGTTCATTGATGAGTTACCCGAAGATCATGTGGAAGTACTGACGCCGCCAGGTCTGTATGGTGGTGGTCAGACCACTACCGGTATCGAAACCCGCGCGGCCGAGGCGAATGTCTATAACTCGCCGGGATGGAAACGGATGCAGGCGCGGCAGGGACAGTATGGAATGTCTCAACCGAAAGAAAGCCGGAATACCGTGATCGACGCCACAGCGGTCGCCAGCTTTACTCTGGGTGAGCGGGTGTTTCACCAGAAGTTCGGTTATGGGGCAGTAATCGGCATCGAGGGCGACAAGGTTGAGGTCGATTTTGACAAGGCCGGAACGAAAAAGGTCGTCTCGCGCTTTCTGACCGCGAAGGATGACGTGCCGTTCTGACGCTTACAGCCCCTCGACCAGCACCAGATTTGCCGTCGCCGTTTGTTGCCTGATCTTGGCCAACTCAACATAGTCCGGATCGTCCTTCCACGCGTTTGCGGCAGCCATGTCTGGGAACTCCATCAAGACAATACCGTCTTCTGCCCAACTGCCTTCGATCACTTCGACGGGCTTTGAGGATATGGTCAGCAGGCGCCCGCCATGCCGGTCAAAGATCGGCATGAAGCCTTCAAGGTATTTCTGGTATCCATCCGGGTCATGAATGGAAATCTGGGCGATGAAATAGGCGGCCATGGGACACTCCTGAAAATCGTTCACGGCCCCAGCTTACATCTTGTGCGTCAAAAACGAAAAACGGCGGTTCCCAGGGAGGAGGGGAACCGCCGTTCTTTTCTACATCAGGGCAGGGAGGAGGTAGCCCTGATGTATCCGAGCCCGGGTTTGATCCCGGTATGAGGAAGACGCGGCGACGTCAGGGAGGAGGAAGGCGTCGCCGCGCGCTTTCAACATCAGGGCAGGGAGGAGGAGAGCCCCGATGTATCGGCTTCCGGCAGTCAGAGCCGGTATTAGGTGCGGCAACGTCAGGGAGGAGGAGAGACGTTGCCGCTGATTACAGACCCAATAGGGAGGAGGATGGGCCTGATCTCAGTATCTGTGTCGCGCTTACTGCGCGGTTTGCTCTTCGGTGGCCTGCTGGGCCAGTCGACGGATCATCGAACGGTGCAGGCCCAGATCGGCCAGCTCGCGATCCGACAGTGCCGACAGTTCGTTTACCGTCTGGCGGTACAGGCGGTAGCGCGCAACGCGGGTCTTTACGGTTTCAACCAGTGCTGCGACTCCAAATACCGGAGCGCTCTTCAGACCTGTTTGTGTGCTTGCGACTGCCATCTTCATCATCCGTTCATTCTTGTTGCTGCCGGCATCGTCCGGCGCTTGCTTGAGACTGAAGATAGGCAAATGCTGCGATTGCACAATAGTTCGCGCCGTCAATGCTGCTATGCAGCAAATGCATGGATTGTCGGGATAATCCGGGCCTCCCCAATAATTGCCTTTAAAATATAGGTTTTCGCATGCGGTTGGCTTTTTGTCAGTTCAGGTGCCGTGATTAAAGGTGCTTATCCCTTAAGCAGGATTGGCATTTGTTTGGGCATTTTGTGTCAGATCAAGAGGGGGCAGAGCTGTTCGCTTCTGATCCAGCCCGTGGTGTAACGGTGCCATGGGAAAGCATGGGTCGCCTGTGGGAATGGCCTCCTCAGCGATCGCGATTCGCCCTGCTTGGCCGGATTTCATGGGTGCTTGCGCCAGTTTTATCACCATTTGGGAAGTTTATTGGGAAATCGTGGGAAAAAATTTTTCAACGCTGATTTGCGTATATATGGTGTTGATGGGTTTTAAGATAACAATTTATGGTGCATTCAGCCCGGATTTTGATTGCATTAACCTTATTTTGAAGCCAGAATCAGTTTTCTTCTTACAAATTTTTTATTGATTTCCATAATTTCCCATGGCATCCCTTGTTTACCCGATGAGGGCGAGGACAGTTAAGGGGCACCAAACGACCCCGAACCAAAAATACAAAAACAGGTTTCATACAGGCATCTCGCTTTCATCACTTAACAGATCCGGCGCGCGGGCGAGCAGACATCCCCCCAGGTGGCGCGCGCAGCTGGACATCCCGCAAAGCGGGTCAATGCGGCGGGTTGATCAGTGGCAGCAGATCAACCCGCCGTTTTTCATCCGGGGGGGAACGTGAATTTTGAGGTGGGGCGCAAGCAAAAGGGACAGTCGTCTTGGCGCGCAGGTTTAGAGGTGAAAGCCACCATAAGGTGGATACGAAGGGCAGGGTCTCGATCCCGGCCTCGTTTCGCCGTGTGCTTGAAGCATCCGATTCCAACTGGCAGCCCGGTGACAATCCTGAACTGGTGATTGTCTATGGCGACCACCGCCGCAAATACCTTGAATGCTATACGATGGAAGCGATCGATGAGGTGGACGCCAAGATCGACGCGCTGCCGCGTGGTTCGATGCAGCGTCGGATGCTGCAGAGGATGTTCCACGGTCAGTCCTTTCCGACCAATGTGGACGAAACTGGCCGTCTGGTTTTGCCCGCCAAGTTGCGTAACAAGATCGATCTTGAGAACGAGGCATTCTTTATCGCCGCTGGTGATACCTTTCAGATCTGGAAGCCCGAGACATACGAGGCCGAGGAACTGGCCACGACCGAGGAATGGCTGGACGATCTGCCAGAGGATTTCGATCCGATGCAGTATCTCGACGGCATTGGGGACGGGTGACGGCATGGCCGGCGCTCAAAGCTCATCGGACAAACCTCACATCCCTGTTCTGTTACGCCCGTTGCTGGCTGCTGTGGCACCTGTGTCCGGCATTTGGCTGGACGGAACCTTTGGTGCAGGTGGCTACACGCGTGGTCTGCTCGAGGCCGGGGCCGAGAAGGTCATTGGTGTGGATCGCGATCCACTGGCCTTTGAAATGGCCGCGGATTGGGCCAGTGAATACGGTGATCGGTTGGTGATGCAGCGGGGTGTGTTTTCGCGCATGGATGATTATGCGCAAAATCTGGACGGCGTCGTGCTGGACCTCGGCGTTTCTTCAATGCAATTGGATCAGGCAGAACGCGGCTTCTCTTTCATGAAAGACGGCCCGCTCGACATGCGGATGAGCCAGGAGGGTGAAAGCGCCGCTGATCTGGTGAATACGGCAACCGAGACGCAACTGGCCGACATCCTGTTCCATTTCGGTGAAGAACGCGCCAGCCGTCGCATTGCCAAAGCCATCGTGAAAGCGCGGGCCGATGAACCGATTACAACGACTTTGCGGTTGGTCGAGATCATCGAATCCTGCCTGCCGCGCCCGAAGCCCGGTCAGTCGCACCCGGCGACGCGTAGCTTTCAGGGGCTGCGGATTGCTGTGAATGCGGAATATGAAGAGCTGTTCCAAGGTCTTATGGCAGCAGAACGCGCTTTGAAGCCGGGCGGGCAGCTGGCTGTGGTCACTTTCCATTCCATCGAGGACCGGATGGTCAAGCGGTTCTTCCAATCACGCGCGGGCAAGACAGGCCGCGCGAACCGCTATGCACCCGAGATGGCGCAGGAACAGCCGCAATTCACCCTCAAATCCCGTAAAGCTGTGGGACCGGATGAGCCGGAGCTGCAGGAAAATCCACGCGCACGCTCGGCTAAGTTGCGTGTCGCTGTTCGTACAGATGCTCCGGCGGGTGAAATTGAGGCTCGGGCCATCGGGATGCCGGAATTGGGGGGAAGGGCAAGATGAAGAGTATTATGTATATGTTGACGGCCCTTTCTGTCTTTGGGCTGGCGCTCTGGGCCTATCAGGAAAACTACCGCACCCAACAGGTGGTGAAGGAAACTCAGTCATTGCAGGGCCAGATCGGTATGGCGCAGGCACGACTGGCGGTGCTGAACGCTGAATGGGCCTATCTGAACCGACCGGATCGTCTACGTGAACTAGCAGACCTGAATTTCGAGCGTCTCGGGCTGCTGCCTCTGCGCGCTGAACAGTTTGGCCGCGCGGACCAGATTTCTTATGGTGAAGATCCGGACCTGCCCATAGTCGACCCGCTTGAACTGCAGGCGATTGCCGAGACGCAGGCACTTGGTGAGGTGCAGTTCCCATGACCCGAACACCGCTCCGCCCTCTGGCCCGCATTCTCGATGCCCGCGCCAAGGGCGAGAACCCGAAGACGATCGAGCGGGAGAATATCCGCAAACGTCACGAAGACATGAAAGACCGCGCCCGTGCGCGCGCCGAAGGCCGCCTGCTGGTATTGGGTCTGTTCTTCTTCTGCGCTTTCTCGGTGGTGGGTTTCCGCATGGGCGTTTTGGCCACGTCTGAAGCGCAGGAACCGCTAGCCAGTGCGCCGGGTGCTACCATCGCGATGCAACGCGCGAACATAGTTGATCGCGAGGGACGCATTCTCGCGACCAATCTCGACACCTATTCCGTCTACGCCCAGCCGCCGCTGATGATTGACCCGATTGCCGCCGCGGATCAATTGGTGGCGATTTTTCCCGATCTCGAAAAAGAGCGGCTGGTCAAGGACTTCACCGGCAAGCGTAAGTTCCTATGGATCAAGAAACGCATCTCGCCCGAGCAGAAGCAGGCCGTGCATGACATTGGCGATCCAGGTATCCTGTTCGGACCACGTGAAATGCGGCTATATCCCAATGGCCGACTGGCGGCGCACATTCTGGGTGGCTCGGGATTTGGTCGTGAGGGCGTCAGTGCAGCTGAAGTGATCGGCGTTGCGGGCGTCGAAAAACAATTCGACGACTATCTGCGCGATCCGGCCAATGGCAACAAACCCCTGCAGCTGTCGCTGGACCTGACCGTTCAGGCCGCCGTTGAACAGGTGCTCTATGGTGGCATGAGGATCATGAATGCCAAGGGGGCATCGGCGGTACTGATGAACGCCCATACGGGTGAGGTCGTCTCGGCGGCTTCACTGCCATCATTCGACCCCAATGATCGTCCACGCCCACCGACGTCGGGCTTTGACCCCTCGGACAGCCCGTTGTTTAACCGCTATGTGCAGGGTGTGTATGAGTTGGGCTCAGTCTTCAAAATCTTCACCGCCGCGCAGGCCGTTCAGTTGGGTTTGGTCAATTCCAACACGATCATCGACACTTCCGGCCCGATGAAAATCGGGCGTTTCCCGATCGGCGAATTCAACGGCAAGAACTATGGCGAGATCAGCGTGGCCGATGTGATCGTCCATAGCTCAAACCGGGGCACCGGTCGCCTGGCCTTGCAAATTGGGGCCAAGCGGCAGCAGGACTTCCTGAACGCATTGGGAATGTTCGACCCAACCCCATTTGAAATCGTTGAAGCCAAAGGCGGGCAGCCTCTCAAGCCCAAGAAATGGGGCGAGTTGAGCACTGTCACCATCTCCTATGGCCACGGCTTGTCGACCAGCCCAATGCATCTGGCCGCTGGGTACGCTGCGATTGCCAATGGCGGGCACTATGTCAGCCCGACCATCCTGCGCCGCAACGGTCCGCAGTACGGCCCACGCGTGATGTCCGAAATCACGGCAAAACAAGCGCAGAACATGCTGCGCAAAGTGGTCACGGATGGCACCGCCAGCTTTGGGGATGTCAAAGGTTATGACGTAGCCGGCAAGACCGGCACTGCCGACAAGCCCAAGCCACGCGGCGGGTATTATGACGACAAGGTCATCGCCACTTTCGCCACCATCTTCCCGGCTTATGATCCGAAATATGTGCTGATCGTCACGCTGGATGAGCCCTCGATTGTCGCCTATGGCGAAAAGCGCCGCACCGCAGGCTGGACTGCTGTTCCGGTTGCCGCTGAACTGATCGGGCGCGTGGCACCGCTCTTGGGGCTCAGACCCCGGCTTGAGCCTGAGGCGCGCGCTGCTATAACGCTGACCTCAAATTAGGCCGTCGGACAAGAGGTGGGTCATGGGCAATCGGTCAAAGAAACTTAGCCAACTGGCCCTGACCGCGCGGGGCGGGGCGAATCCCGACATCACCGGACTGGCCGTCGACAGCCGTGAGGTGAAAGACGGCTTCCTTTTTGCTGCCCTTCCAGGCACTCGCGTTCATGGCGGAGAGTTTATCCAATACGCCCTGCGTATGGGGGCAGCTGCCATTCTCACAGACGCAGAAGGGGCTGATCTCGCTGCCAAAGAACTGACCGCATCCGACGCTGCGCTGATCGTGACCGAAGATCCACGCCAGGCATTGGCCGGGGTGGCGGCGCTGTGGTTCGGTGCGCAACCGCAAACTATCGTGGCGGTCACTGGCACTAACGGTAAAACATCCGTGGCCAGCTTCGTTCGTCAAATCTGGTCCGAGCTGGACCTCGCCGCCGTCAACCTGGGCACCACCGGGGTTGAGGGCGCATGGACCGCGCCTTTGGCACATACCACGCCCGAACCAATCACACTGCACCGCTGTCTGGCCGAGGCCGCCGAGAATGGTGTGACCCACGCGGCGATGGAGGCCTCATCTCACGGCCTTGAACAACGTCGTCTGGATGGTGTGCATTTGGCCGCCGCCGGGTTCTCGAATTTCACACAAGACCATCTGGACTATCACGATACGTTCGAGGCCTATTTCGCCGCTAAGGCCGGTCTGTTTGACCGTGTGTTGCCCGAGGACGGGGTCGCGGTGATAAACCTTGGCGACCCGAAAGGCGTTGAGATGCGCAAGATCGCTGAGGCGCGGGGGCAAAGCATTATCACCGTTGGGCCTGAAGGCTCTGATCTTTGCCTGCTAAATCAACGCTTTGACGGGACTGGACAGGACCTGCGTTTTTCGTGGAAAGGCAAGACCTATCAAACCCGTTTGAACCTGATCGGCGGATTTCAGGCTGAAAACGTTCTGCTGGCCTGCGGTCTGGTTATCGCGGCAGGAGAGGACCCCGACCGCGTTTTCGAAACCCTGCCGCATCTGACAACGGTCCGGGGCCGAATGCAACTGGCCGCCACCCGCGACAACGGCGCGGCGGTGTTTGTCGATTACGCGCATACGCCGGATGCGGTTGCTACAGCGCTAAAAGCGATGCGCCCTCATGTGATGGGTCGTCTGATCGCCATCGTTGGCGCAGGTGGGGATCGGGATGCCACCAAACGCCCTCTCATGGGGCAGGCGGCCGCAGAGAATGCAGATCTGGTCTTCGTTACCGACGATAACCCCCGCAGCGAAGACCCGGCGATCATCCGTGCCGCTGTCATGTTGGGTGCGCCTGAAGCGACTGAAGTCGGCGATCGGGCCGAAGCGATCCTTCGTGGCATCGACGCGCTGCAACCGGGTGACGCCCTGTTGATCGCGGGCAAAGGTCACGAGACCGGTCAGATCGTCGGCGATCAGGTTCTGCCCTTTGACGACGTGGAACAGGCAAGTATCTCGGTCGCCGCGTTGGACGGGAGGGTCGCATGACGCTCTGGACCGCAGCCGAGGCCGCCGAGGCCACCGATGGACGCGCCAGCACCGATTGGCAGGTGACCGGAGTCTCGATCGACACCCGCACCTTGCATCCCGGAGATCTGTTCGTCGCGCTCAAAGCTGCCCGCGACGGCCATGATTTCGTCGCGCAAGCGCTGGAGAAAGGGGCAGGTGCCGCGCTGGTATCCCGCATTCCCGAAGGCGTATCCGAAGATGCGCCGCTCTTGATCGTTGATGACGTGCAAACCGGGCTGGAAGCTTTGGGGCAATCGGCCCGTGCCCGGACGGCGGCGCGCGTAGTGGGTGTGACCGGCAGTGTCGGCAAAACCTCAACCAAGGAAATGCTGGCCAGCATATTGGAAACGCAAGGGAAAACCCATGCAAGCGTCGCCAGCTACAACAACCATTGGGGTGTCCCGCTGACATTGGCGCGGATGCCGCGCGATACCGAGTTTGCCGTGATCGAGATCGGCATGAACCACCCGGGCGAAATCGCCCCTCTGGCGCGTCAGGCGCAGCCGCATGTGGGGCTGGTGACGACGGTGGCTGCGGTGCATCTTGAAGCGTTCGACTCGGTCGCGGGGATCGCCCATGAGAAGGCCGCGATTTTCGACGGGTTGACCAAGGGCGGGGCCGCCATCGTGAACGCCGATATCGAACACGCCGACATCCTGCGCAGCTGTGCGCAGGCGCTGGGCGCGAAGATTGTCGATTTTGGTCGAACGGCCCAAGATTACGCTCTGACCGAGGTGGAGCAGGGCACGGACAGCCTTCAGGCGCAGGGTAAGGTTGGCGAAAACAATATCTCGTTCAACGTTCAATCGGCGGGAACGCATTTTGCGATGAACGCGCTGGCCGCTCTGGCGGCTTGCGTCGAACTGGGCGTCGATCTGGATCAGGCCGTTGCTGGCCTGCGCCGCTGGTCCCCAGTCAAAGGTCGCGGGGTGCGTGAAGTTATCACGCTGCCTGGTGGCGATCAGATCGAGCTGTTTGATGACAGCTACAACGCCAACCCAACATCGATGGAGGCCGCATTGGACGTGCTGGCTGCATCGCAAGGTAATCGAAAGATCGCCTTTCTGGGCGACATGAAAGAGCTGGGTGCGCAGGAACACGCGATGCACGCGGCCATGGCCGATGTGGCCGCGATGGCTCAGGTCGATCAGGTTCACTGCATCGGTCCACTGATGCAGGCGCTGCATCAGGCCTTGCCGGAGGGCAAGCGTGGGCTTTGGACTGAGACCAGCGCCGAGATGGTCGGGCAACTGCCCGAGTTGATCCGTAACGGCGACGCAGTGCTGGCAAAGGGTTCGCTCAGCATGGCATTGGCACAGATTGTTGACGGTCTGCGGAAAATGGGGCAAGGGGGCGCGCTTGAGCCGTAAGCGCCCGTGATGCCCGTGTGAGAAAGGTCTTGGTATGCTCTATTGGTTGACCGCCCTGTCGGACGGAGGGGATTTCTGGAACCTCTTTCGCTACATTACGTTCCGGGCAGGTGGAGCCTTTCTGACGGCACTGATCTTTGGATTTCTCTTCGGAAAACCTCTGATTAACGTACTGCGTCGCAAGCAGGGCAAGGGCCAGCCAATCCGGGATGATGGCCCCGAAGCGCACCTGTCCAAAGCCGGAACCCCTACTATGGGTGGCCTTTTGATTGTTGGCGCACTGGTAACTTCAACGCTGGTCTGGGCGCGTTGGGACAATCCCTATGTGTGGATGGTTCTTTTCGTAACACTGTCTTATGCGGCCATTGGATTCGCTGACGACTACGCCAAAGTATCAAAACAGAATACCAAAGGCGTTTCGAGCAAGATGCGTTTGGCTTTGGGAGTTCTGATTGCGGTTTTGGCGTCTTTTTGGGCTGGATTGCACCATCCTGCCGATTTGCAAAATCAACTGGCTATGCCGGTGTTCAAGGATACGCTGATCAATCTGGGCCTATTTTATATCCCATTCGCGGTCATTGTGATCGTCGGGGCTGCCAATGCGGTAAATCTGACCGATGGATTGGACGGGTTGGCCATCATGCCCGCGATGATCGCCGCCTCGACGCTGGGCGTGATTGCCTATGCGGTGGGGCGGGTCGATTTCACCGAATACCTTGACGTGCATTATGTGCCCGGCACCGGTGAAATCTTCATATTCACCTCAGCGCTTTTTGGAGCGGGGCTTGGCTTCTTATGGTACAACGCCCCTCCGGCAGCAGTGTTCATGGGGGATACAGGATCGTTGGCTCTGGGCGGTGCACTTGGCGCAATCGCTGTTGCAACCAAGCACGAACTGGTGTTGGCCATTGTGGGTGGCCTATTCGTGGTCGAAGCGCTGAGCGTGATCATTCAAGTGCTTTACTACAAGCGCACTGGTAAACGTGTATTCCTGATGGCCCCAATCCATCATCACTATGAGAAAAAGGGGTGGGCTGAGCCGACGATTGTGATCCGCTTCTGGATCATCTCGCTGATCCTGGCGATGATTGGTCTGGCGACGTTGAAAGTGCGGTAGGACTCCCGCCGGGTTCGGAGGGCCTGTGGCCCGCCTGCCACCCGTTGGGCCCGGCTCGCGCTGCCGCGCGAGCCTGAGCGCCCCCTTGCCTTTGGGAAATCCTTCGGTGCAGTGTGGCGCAAATTTCTATGCGATGAAGGTGGACAGCAGATGATCCCGGTCAAAGGGTTTTCAGGGAAAAAAGTTGCGGTTCTGGGGCTAGGGCGGTCTGGTTTGGCCACGGCTCGTGCATTGCAGGCGGGCGGTGCCGAACCGGTGTGCTGGGATGACAACCCGGCCGCGCGTGAGGCGGCTGAAGGAGAGGGGCTGGTCTGCTCTGATCTGCGCCGACATGGAGCGTTCGAAAATATTGCTACTCTGATTGTTTCACCTGGTATTCCGCATCTTTATCCCATGCCCAATCCGGTCGTGGCTGCTGCAACGGATGCTGGCGTCCCGGTAGACAATGATATTGGCTTGTTCTTTCGCTCCTTCGCCGGGCCTGAATGGCACAACTATGACACCCCGCCGCGTGTCATCGCAGTGACGGGATCGAACGGCAAATCAACGACTGCAGCCCTGATCCACCATATCCTGACCGAGGCCGGACGCGACTCGCAGTTGGCGGGCAATATTGGGCGCGGTGTTCTGGATATCGATCCGGGCGGTGATGGCTCGGTGGTGGTGTTAGAGCTGTCCAGTTATCAAACTGAACTGGCCCGCGCCCTGACGCCAGATGTGGCGGTTTTCACCAATCTCTCACCTGATCATCTTGACCGGCATGGAGGTAAGGGTGGCTATTTCGCAGCCAAACGCCGCCTCTTTGCCGAAGGCGGGCCGGATCGCGCCGTGATCGGGATCGATGAGGCTGAAGGCGCGTTTTTGGCTGGTCAGTTGGCCGAGGGGCCGTCTGATGATCGGGTGATCCGCATTTCGGTTGCGCGTAAACTGACTGGACCGGGCTGGCAGGTTTTTGCACGCAAGGGATACTTGTCTGAATACCGCAAGGGACGTCAGACGGGATCAATTGATCTGCGCGACATTAAGGGCCTGCCTGGCGCGCATAACCACCAGAACGCTTGTGCTGCCTATGCTGCCTGCCGTTCTCTGGGCCTTGCCCCCCGCGTGATCGAACACGCGCTGCATAGTTTTCCTGGTCTGCCGCATCGCAGTCAAATTATTGCCGAAGCGGATGGGGTGACCTTCGTGAACGACTCCAAAGCCACCAATGTGGACAGCGCCTTGAAAGCGCTGAGCGCCTTCAAAAAGGTTCGCTGGATCTGTGGCGGGCTTGAGAAAGAGGGTGGGCTTGAGGCGCTGAACGGGGCCGAAGGTCACGTGATCAAAGCCTATGTCATTGGACGCGAAGCTGCGGGCTTTGCCATGCAGCTAACTGCGGATGCTCAGGTTTGCACCACCATGACTGCCGCTGTTGAACAAGCCATGGCAGACGCGCAGCCGGGCGAGGTGGTCTTGTTGGCCCCTGCAGCGGCCAGTTTCGATCAATATGACAATTTCGAACAGCGCGGTGATGACTTCACCGCTGAGGTGAAAAAACGCCTCTGAAAGCAAGGCGTTTGCAATTGTTTGCCGGTTCGGCGAAGCTGAGCGCCTATCTGCTTGACGCGCAATCTGCATTGGTTTTTGCCTTCAGGAAATTCAACACGAGGTTATGAAAATGCCAAACCGTAAGTTTCTATTGATCGTTCCCGCTCTGCTTGTGGCGGGGGCATGCACCAATACCGGTGCCAACTATCAGCCCGTGATCGATGGTCCTGTAGGCCCGAACTACAATGTCGATCTGCAGCAATGCCAGCAACTGGCGGCCTCACAGGCCAGCGTTGATGGGTCCACTGCTGGCAATGCGGCCATCGGCGCGGTAGGCGCAGCTGCCGTAACGGGCATCGTTCAGGACAGCAGCGACAATCTGGGTCGCGCAGCCGTTGCCGGCGCTCTGGTTGGGGCAGGCGCGGACGTGATCAACAAGAACCAGAACAAAGAAGTGCTGGTGCGCAATTGCATGCGCGGACGAGGCTATAACGTCGTTGGTTAACGGCCTGCGATGGCACTTCCTGCAGCGTGACCCGAAGACCACGCCCATTGGAAGTTGTAACCACCCAGCCAACCGGTGACATCCACCGCTTCACCAATAACATAGAGGCCGGGGACTTCCCTGGCCTCCATCGTTTTGGACGACAACCCTTGAGTATCGATTCCACCGAGCGTTACCTCGGCCGTGCGATAACCTTCAGTGCCAGCAGGGGTGAGGTGCCAGTCCGACAGAGCCGCGACCAGATCGGTCAGCGCAGCATCGGATTGATCCGCCAGATTGCCTTGCATCTGGAAATGGTGCTTGAGGTAGTCCACCAGACGCGAAGGTAAATGGCGTGCAAGCTCTGTGGTCAGCGCCTTGCGTCCACCCGCCTGCCGCTGATCCCGCAACAGCTCGAACAGCCCCAGACCCGGGATCAGATTCACCCGAATGACCTCGCCCTCGCGCCAATACGAAGATAGTTGCAGTACAGAAGGGCCACTCAGCCCGCGATGGGTGAACAGCAGGGCTTCATCGAAACTGGTGCGTTGATTTGACAGCCGCACGGGCAGCGAGACACCGGATAGGTCTTTGAACCGTCCATCTGAAAAGGTGAATGGCACCAGTGCTGCCCGGGTTTCGGTCACCTTTAGCCCGAATTGGCGCGCAATGTCGTAGGCCAACCCTGTTGCGCCCATCTTGGGGATCGACTTGCCGCCCGTGGCCAAAACCAGATTGCGGCATGTCAGGGAAATGCGATTGCCTTCTCGCTCGACCTCCAGCGAGAACCCGCTCTCGGTCTTGCGCAGCGAGTGGAAGGTAGTCTGTACCCACAGCTCGGCCCCGACACGCGCCATTTCGTCCAGCAACATTTGTATAATCTGTTTTGACGAACCGTCACAAAACAACTGCCCCAGAGTCTTCTCATGCCAGTCAATGTGGTGACGTTCTACCAGATCGATGAAATCCCATTGTGTATACCGCGCCAAAGCCGATTTGCTAAAATGGGGGTTCTGCGACAGGAAATTTCCTGGCCCCGCATGCAAATTGGTGAAATTGCACCGCCCGCCGCCGGATATACGGATCTTTTTGCCGGGCGCTTTTGCGTGATCGATCACCAGCGCGCGTCCGCCGCAATGGGTCGCGCACATCATGCCAGCCGCCCCGGCACCAAGGATGATTGTATCGTAATTCATGTATGGCCATTGGCCTGTTATCCGCCAGATGGCAAGGGCCACCGGACCACGCGCGTTGAAGTGAGACGGATAGAACTTGTTCTACAAGCCTCATGGTCCAGTATTGGAGCAGTGCGCACGCGCCACAGGGGTGAAATATCCCGTGAGCTCAGCTTGACCCGTCGTAGACCAGGCTCTAGCAAAAAATGGCACATATACTGGATATGTGCGTGTGTTTTGAAATGTTGTGGAGTTACGCCCGATGCCAACGAATATCTATGGTGCGTTTCGCAGCAACACCACGTTGTCCGACGCAGGCGCTTCAACAACCGTCGTGGGATCAACTTTCCAGATTTTTGCATATGATCAAATCACCGTCGAAGATGGTGCCGACGGTACGATTTACAGCGGTGACAGCAATTCCAACGAAGTCTCAAACGATCCGACGCAGACTTATAACGGCGAAATCATATTCTGGGATTTTACGGTTACGGTGACAGATGGGACCAACACCTACCAGATCGGCCTGTTTGACTATGATATCAACGGCGATGGTGACTCGATCGGAGTTGACAGCGAAGACGGATATTTCATGGCATTTATCGGTGGGTCTATTCCGCCGTTAAATACGACGCTGACGATCACGGCGATTGTCGATAATGGACCCAGCATTGATGTAGATACCGTTGTACCATGTTTCACTTCGGGGACTAAGATCGATACCCCGTCTGGCCCGAGACCGGTTGAAACCCTCGAAGCAGGTGATTTTGTTCTGACACTCGATAATGGACCTCAGGCCATCCGTTGGATCGGAAGGTGCACTCTGGACAGTATTGACCTGAATATAAAACCCAAGTTGCGCCCCGTCAGAATCGCCAAGGGTGCGTTGGGCGAGGGTCTGCCAGAACGCACATTGCGCGTTTCTCCGCAACATCGGATGCTGCTGCGCTCAGCCATTGCTGAACGTATGTTTTCCAGTCACGAGATCCTGGTTCCAGCAATTAAACTTATGGGGCTGCCTGGGGTTTCGGTGGATGAGGAGGCGCAGAGCGTAACATATGTTCACCTCCTCTTTGACAGGCACGAGGTGGTCTTCGCTGAAGGCGCACCATCGGAAAGCCTGTTAACCGGGCCCGAAGCATTAAAAAGCGTTGGGAAAGACGCCCTGGCGGAAATCACCGAGTTGTTTCCCGAAATTGTTGCCAAAGACTACGAGCCTCAGATGGCGCGCCTCGTGCCGCAACAGGGTCGGAAAATGCAATCTCTGATCCATCGCCACGTGAAAAACGACAAGCCGTTGTTGTCCTGACAGATGGTCCCAGCGTGCGGCGCTGTTTTTGACAATGATGTCATCATGTCGGGAAAAGTGTATTGAAAATCTAATCCGTCATTCCTCTGGTCTGAAAACAAAAATCACTGTAGACTCCCGAACAGATCCCGAAAACGGGACGTTGACGAGGCAGATAGTGGCGGTATCTCATGACTGAGATGGTGTATGGCGCGGTCCAGGACCAGCGCGGCGAACCGATTCTACCGAAGTGGTGGCGGACGATTGACCGCTGGACGATGTCCTGCGTTTTGATCCTGTTTGTCATAGGGCTTCTGCTTGGGCTGGCCTCTTCTCCGCCGCTCGCGGGGCGCAACGGATTTGATCCCTTCCACTATGTCGAGCGGCAGGCGCTGTTCGGAGGGCTCGCGCTGGTTGCGATGCTTCTGACCTCGATGATGTCACCCACGCTGGTGCGGCGTCTGGCGATCTTGGGCTTTCTTGTCTCGTTCGTGGCGCTGGCATTTCTGCCGATCTTTGGCACGGATTTTGGCAAAGGCGCAGTGCGCTGGTATTCGCTGGGCTTTGCCTCGCTGCAACCATCAGAATTTCTCAAGCCCGGATTTGTCGTCGTGGCAGCGTGGCTGTTGGCTGCTTCGCAGGAAATCAATGGCCCTCCGGGGCGGTTATGGTCATTCGCGCTGTGTATGGCCATTGTTGCGATGTTGGTGATGCAACCCGATTTTGGACAGGCCTGCCTGATCCTCTTTGGTTGGGGGGTAATGTATTTCGTGGTGGGCGCTCCGATGTTGCTGTTGGTTGGCATGGCGGGGGCCGTGGTTTTGGGTGGAATGTTCGCCTATTCCAACTCAGAGCACTTTGCGCGCCGTATCGACGGTTTTCTAAATCAGGAACTCGACCCGACCACGCAGCTTGGTTACGCGACGAACGCAATCCGCGAGGGTGGATTGTTCGGCGTTGGCGTGGGCGAGGGGCAGGTGAAATGGTCGCTGCCTGACGCGCATACTGATTTCATCATCGCAGTGGCGGCAGAGGAGTATGGTCTGATCCTCGTTCTGATCATCATCGCACTCTATTCGTTGATCGTCGTGCGTTCGCTGCTGCGACTGATGCGCGAACGCGACATGTTCATTCGCCTGGCGGGTACCGGGCTGGCCTGCATGTTCGGTGTACAGGCGATGATCAACATGGGCGTTGCTGTACGTCTGTTGCCTGCAAAAGGCATGACGTTGCCTTTCGTAAGCTATGGTGGCTCGTCGCTGATCGCAGGCGGCATCGCGGTCGGCATGTTGCTGGCCTTCACCCGAACCCGCCCGCAAGGCGAACTCGGTGATATTTTGCGCGGGCGAGGATGATGCCGTATCTTCTGATCGCAGCAGGTGGCACCGGAGGACACATGTTCCCGGCGCAGGCACTGGCAGAGGCGATGCTGGCCAAAGGCTGGCGTGTGCGCTTGTCCACCGATCCGCGAGGAGCGCGCTATACCGGTGCGTTCCCCGAAGGTGTTGAAATTGTCGAGGCATCCTCGGCAACCTTTGCCCGCGGTGGTCTGGCCGCCAAAGTGCTGGTCGGGCCCAAGATTGCTGCTGGTGTGACCGGTATGGCGGCGCAGATGATGCGCGACAAGCCGGACGTTGTGGTGGGATTTGGAGGCTATCCGTCGATCCCGGCGCTGGGCGCAGCAACGCTGTTGAAAATCCCGCGAATGATCCATGAACAGAACGGTGTTCTGGGTCGCGTGAATAAAGTGTTTGCAACTCGGGTTGCGCAGGTGGCCTGCGGTGTCTGGCCCACCGATCTGCCGGCCGGGGCCAACGGTATCCACACCGGCAACCCGGTGCGCGGCGCGGTACTGGAACGTGAAGGAGCGCCCTTTATTCCGCCCGGAGATTACCCGATGTCGGTGCTTGTAATGGGCGGCTCGCAAGGCGCGCGTATTCTCAGCGATGTGGTCCCCGGTGCGATTGCGGCGTTGCCCGAAGCCGTACGCGACCATATCCGCGTCTCGCACCAGGCCCGCGAAGAGGATAGCGAGCGGGTTAAAGCCTTTTACTCCGATCACGGCATCCGCGCCGATGTGCAGCCATTTTTTGACGATGTGCCGCGTCGCATGTCTGATGCGCAGCTGGTTGTCAGCCGCTCGGGTGCCTCCAGTATCGCCGACATTTCGGTGATTGGCCGTCCGTCGATATTGATCCCGCTTGCTACCGCCGCTGGTGACCACCAAACCGCCAATGCGCGCGGGTTGGTTCAGGCGGGTGGGGCGATCATGATCCCCGAAAACGCCCTTGACGTTCCCGCGCTGACAGAGCAGATGACCACGGTTCTCACCAACCCCGAAGCCGCACAGCAAATGGCCCATGCCGCGCTATCGGTCGGGGCTCCGGACGCAACCGAGCGTCTGGTCGCCCTTGTCGAGCAACTGGCGCAGAAGGAGACCTCATGAATCCAGCAACCAAACTGCCGCAGGACGTTGGACCGATCCATTTCGTGGGTATCGGCGGGATCGGGATGTCAGGCATCGCCGAGGTGCTTTTGAACCTTGGCTACCAGGTACAAGGTTCGGATCTGAAGACCTCGAAGATTACTGACCGACTGGCTGGGCTCGGCGCTGAGATTTTCGAAGGCCAGCGTGCCGAGAATCTGCAGAACGCCGCGGTGGTCGTGGTCTCGACCGCGATCAAACCGGGGAACCCGGAACTGGATGAGGCGCGCGCGCAAGGCCTACCGGTGGTGCGCCGCGCCGACATGCTGGCCGAACTCATGCGGCTGCGCTCGAATATTGCCATCGCCGGAACCCACGGAAAAACGACCACGACCACGATGATGGCTGAACTGATGGTTGCGGGTGATTTCGATCCCACCGTCATCAATGGCGGCATCATCCACGCCTATGGCAGCAACGCGCGCATGGGGCAGGGTGAATGGATGGTGGTTGAAGCGGATGAGAGCGATGGCTCGTTCAATCGCCTGCCTGCAACCATCGCCATCGTCACCAATATCGACCCCGAGCATATGGAGCATTGGGGCGATTTCGACCAACTGCGCGACGGGTTTTACGAATTTGTCTCGAACCTGCCGTTTTATGGTCTGGCCGTTTGCTGCACGGATCATGCCGAGGTGCAAGCTCTGGTCGGACGCATCTCGGACCGTCGCGTGCGCACCTATGGTTTCAACGCACAGGCCGATGTACGGGCCGAGAACTTGACCTATAAAGGTGGCGTTGCACATTTCGACATCCATTTGCGCTACGAAGACAAGGTGATCGAAGGCTGCACCCTGCCGATGCCAGGTGATCATAACGTATCGAATGCTCTGTCCGCAGTGGCCGTTGCCCGTCATCTGGGGATGAAAGCTTCGGAAATTCGCGACGCGCTGGCCAATTTCGGTGGCGTTAACCGCCGCTTCACCAAGGTCGGAGAGATCAACGGTGTCACCATCATCGACGATTATGGTCACCATCCAGTAGAAATCGCAGCCGTTCTCAAGGCTGCGCGCCAAGCTACCGAGGGCCGCGTCATCGCCGTCCACCAGCCGCACCGGTATTCGCGATTGTCTGACCTGTTTGATGATTTCTGCACCTGTTTCAACGATGCCGATGTGGTCGCCATCGCCGAGGTCTTTGCGGCAGGAGAAGACCCGATCGAAGGGGCGGACCGCGACGCACTGGTCGAAGGGCTGATCCGTCACGGCCACCGCCATGCGCGGGCCATTCTGGATGAAAGTGACCTCGTGCGGCTCGTCCGCGAACAGGCCCGACCGGGGGATATGGTTGTATGCCTCGGTGCCGGGACCATCAGCGCCTGGGCCAATGGGTTGCCTGACCAATTGATTGCGAAGGCGAGTTAGGCTCGTGTCGCTTTCGCTCATCATCGCCTGCGCCTGGGTTTTTGCCTCAACCATCGTCGCAATGCTACCGATGCGTTTGCAGTTCCCGCCGGGCGTAGTGCTATTTGGCAGTGCGCCGTTCCTAATCCTATGGTTGGGATATGACTATGGCTGGTTTATCGGTGTGATGGCCATTGCCGGTTTCGCTTCGATGTACCGCAACCCGATCCGCTACTACTTGCGTAAATGGACAGGTAAAGAGGTATCGGAATGAGTTGGTCGCTCGCGCTTGCCGGTCTTTGGGGCGTTGTTGCCAATATATTGGCAATGCTTCCTAGCAAAGATAATCACTGGAAACGGGCATATTTCTTGATCGCCGTGGGAATTCCGATTCTTGGTTATGTCACCTATGAAAGCGGTCCCTGGATCGGGCTTGTGGTGCTGGCTGCGGGTATGTCGATCTTGCGCTGGCCGGTGATATACCTGACCCGTTGGACAAAGTCGAAATTGCAGGGCATGAAGGCGGTCAACAAGTAACCGACCTTATCAGGAGGCCTCCATGGTCGACATTGCCACCTTTGCTTATCTGCCATTGATCTCTCTCATCTTCGGTGCCGTATCTGGTTTTGTTGCCGGACGCTGGATCGGTATAAAAGCGCTGATTTGGTTGATCGGTTTGACTTCGGCTGTGGCATTGGTGCTGATCGTGATGTTGGCTGGTGTCGAAACAGGCGAAGAGGAACAGGCATTTGGCCCATTTGTTTGGCTCACAGGTGGTGTCCTACCGTTCCTGTTTGCCGTCATTATGGGGGGCGTTGGAGGACGCAGCCTGTCAGCTAGGACAAATGCATGACCGATCTACCCGTGGTCCGAGGTCGCCTGACCGAGGCGCGTGCGCTCAATGATTTGACTTGGCTTCGCGTTGGTGGGCCTGCTGATTATTTGTTTCAGCCTGCCGATACCGAAGACCTGCAGGCCTTTTTGCGCGCCCTGCCCGCAGACGTTCCGGTTTTTCCCATGGGTGTCGGATCAAACCTAATTGTACGGGATGGCGGCCTGCGTGCTGTGGTGATCCGTTTGGGGCGTGGGTTCAACGGTATCTCAGTCGACGGCAACACCGTCACTGCAGGCGCGGCGGCGCTGGATGCCCATGTGGCGCGGAAGGCTGCAGATGCAGGCGTTGACCTGACATTTCTGCGCACGATCCCCGGCTCTATCGGCGGGGCGGTGCGCATGAACGCGGGTTGCTATGGCAGCTACACGGCGGATGTGCTGCAAAAAGCCACCATCGTCACACGGCAGGGCGAACTTGTCGAACTCAGTTCCGATGACTTCAACTTCCGCTACCGTCAGTCCGATCTGCCCGAAGGTGCGGTGCTGGTTTCAGCCACCTTCCAAGCCCTCTCGGGCGATCCGGCCGAGCTGCACGCCCGCATGGAAGCGCAGCTTAAGAAGCGCGACGAAACGCAGCCAACCAAGGACAGAAGCGCTGGTTCGACCTTCCGCAACCCGGCTGGGTTTTCTTCGACCGGGCGCGAAGATGATGTGCACGACCTCAAGGCGTGGAAGGTGATCGACAACGCGGGCATGCGCGGCGCTACCAAAGGCGGCGCGCAAATGAGCCCCAAGCACTCGAATTTCCTGATCAATACCGGTGACGCGACTGCCGCTGACCTCGAGGGACTGGGCGAAGAGGTCAGAAAAAAGGTTTACGAAACAAGCGGCATCACGCTAGAGTGGGAAATCATGCGGGTCGGTGATCCGCTGAAATAATATAGCCCCAACCGTCAGACCAAAACAGGCAAATTCAGGCGACGGATCAAAGGCATAAACGCAATACGGACCACTACATAAGGTCCGGGGACATTGAGGCGCACATTGGGTATGTCGAGCAGGACAAACCCCAAAGTGGCGGTATTGATGGGCGGCCCCTCGGCGGAACGCGAGGTGTCTCTCAGCTCTGGGCGCGAATGCGCAGCCGCCCTTGTGGGAGAAGGCTTTGAAGTGGTCGAACTGGACGCGGGTCCCGACCTCTACGCGCGCCTTCTGGAGATCAAGCCAGATGTAGTTTTCAACGCCCTGCATGGCCGCTGGGGCGAGGATGGCTGTGTGCAGGGTCTACTGGAATGGATGCGCATTCCCTACACGCATTCCGGCGTGCTGGCCTCGGCTTTGGCGATGGACAAACAGCGCAGTAAAGAGGTTTATCAGGCCGAGGGTCTGCCTGTTGTGCCCAGCGTGATCGTGCCCAAGGTCGAAGTGGTCGAAGTCCACGTGATGGAACCACCCTATGTGGCCAAGCCCAACAACGAAGGTTCTAGCGTCGGCATTTATATCGTGCACGAAAATGCCAACGGCCCGCCGCAACTGGACGCGGCGATGCCCGATCAGGTGATGGTTGAGAAATACGTCGCAGGCCGTGAACTGACCGTGACGGTGATGGGCGACCGCGCCTTGACGGTAACCGAAATCATGACCGATGGTGGCTGGTACGACTATGACGCCAAGTACAAACCCGGCGGCTCGTGGCACGTGCTGCCCGCCGACATCCCGCAGGATATCTTTGACCGCTGCATGGACTACGCGCTGAAAGCCCATAATGCACTGGGTTGTCGCGGCGTATCCCGTACCGATTATCGCTGGGATGACAGCATGGGTGCGGATGGCCTGTTCCTGCTGGAAACCAACACGCAGCCCGGCATGACGCCAACCTCGCTGGTGCCCGAACAAGCCGCGCATCTGGGCATGACATTCGGCGAGCTTTGCGCCTGGATGGTGGAGGACGCCTCATGCGACCGCTGACCGCCACCCGCACGCCAGTGATCCACCGGACCAAACCGCTGGCGGGGCCAGATGCGGATTTTGGTGCTGCTCCAAAGTCGGAATCCGAAGCTGAACCCAAACTGCGCTTGCGAGGCACCCGATTCTTTGGTCGCGGACGCTTGTCTGATCCTGCGCCTTCGCGCCTCAGCTACCGTTTTCAGCGCTGGATGCTCACCCCCGGCATCCGGCGCGGGGTGAAGATTGGTCTACCGGTTCTGGCGGTCGTCGGATTGGTCGGAGGCTTCTTTGCCGCTGAAGAACGCCGCGAGGCCGTCAGTGCCTATGTCATCAGCATCAAGACCTCGATTCAGGAACGTCCGGAATTCATGGTCAACCTGATGGCCATCGACGGTGCGGGGACCGCGCTATCGGAAGATATCCGCGAGGTTGTACCTCTCGATTTCCCGCTCAGTTCCTGGGACCTGGATGTCGAGATGATCCGCGACACCATCACTGGGCTCGATCCGGTGAAGTCGGCAACTGTGCGCATTCGCCCCGGCGGTATCTTACAGGTGGACATAGTTGAACGTCAGCCGGTCATCGTCTGGCGTACGCGTGACGGGATCGAGCTACTGGATGAAACCGGTGCCCACGTGGATATGATTGCGGCGCGTGCTGATCACGCAAACTTGCCTTTGATTGCCGGGAAAGGCGCGGACAAGCATGTGCCCGAAGCGCTGCAGATTCTGACAACCGCCCGCAGTTTGGGCGAGCGGGTCCGGGGGCTCGTGCGTGTTGGTGAACGCCGCTGGGATCTGGTGTTGGATCGCAACCAGCGCATCATGTTGCCAACCGAGCGACCTGCGCGTGCACTGGAACGCGTACTGGCAGTAAACGAGGTGCAGGACCTTCTGGAACGCGATGTGGCTGCGGTCGATATGCGCCTTGGCCAGCGACCAACCATCCGAATGAACAAAACAGCCAGCGAAGACTGGTGGAACACAAAAGTAGATGTGAGTAGCGGGCAGTAACGACCATGATGACCGATCTTTATCAGTCCCAACGGGCTATGCGGCAGATGCGCCGGCAGGCAATGCAACGCGGCGTAGTCGCCATTTTGGATGTGGGCAGCTCCAAAATCGCCTGCCTAGTCCTGCGCTTCGACGGGACGGGGCGGTTGTCCGAGGACAATTCGATTGGCTCCATGGCGGGTCAGACCGGGTTTCGGGTGATTGGTGCCGCGACTACTCGCTCACGCGGGGTGCAGTTCGGCGAAGTTACCGCGATGCAAGAAACCGAGCGCGCCATCCGCACCGCCCTGCAGGCGGCGCAGAAAATGGCCGATATCCGTGTTGATCACGTCATCGCTTCCTTCTCAGGGGCCAATCCACGCTCATACGGTCTGGACGCACAGGTCGATCTGGAAGGCCAGCTGGTCACCGAGGCCGAGGTGGGGCGCGTGCTGAATGCCTGTGATGTGCCGGATTATGGCGAAGGACGCGAAGTGTTGCATGCCCAACCGGTGAATTTTGCACTGGACAACCGTTCGGGGCTGATCGACCCGCGTGGACAGTTAGGTCAAAGTCTTGCAGTGGATATGCACATGCTGACCGTCGATGCGGTCGCGATCCAGAACATCGTTCGCTGTATCAAGCGCTGTGATCTGGAATTGGCGGGGATCGCTAACTCAGCCTACGTTTCGGGCATTTCGGCATTGGTCGAGGACGAACAGGAATTGGGTGCCGCCTGTATCGACATGGGCGGCGGCACCACCAGCATCTCAATCTTCATGAAGAAACATATGATCTATGCCGATTGCGTGCGCATGGGCGGCGATCACGTGACCAGCGATATCTCAATGGGCCTTGGAGTGCCTGCAGCAGTGGCCGAACGGATCAAGACCTTTAACGGCGGCGTTCATGCAACGGGTGCTGACGACCGCGACCTGATCGATATTGGCGGCGACACCGGTGATTGGGAGCATGACCGTCGCACCGTCAGCCGTGCCGAATTAATCGGCATTATGCGACCACGCGTCGAAGAAATCCTCGAAGAAGTCCGCACCCGCCTGGATGCAGCGGGATTTGATCACCTGCCCAGCCAGCAAATCGTTCTGACTGGCGGTGGCAGCCAGATCATGGGACTCGACGGGTTGGCCAGTCGTATTCTGGGCCAGCGTGTTCGTTTGGGTCGCCCGCTGCGCGTCCATGGTTTGCCGCAATCGGCGACGGGGCCGGGCTTTTCCTCGGCGGTTGGGCTTAGCCTGTTTGCTGCGCATCCACAGGACGAATGGTGGGACTTTGAAATCCCGGTTGACACCTACGCTGCGCGCCCGTTCAAACGTGCTGTGCGCTGGTTCCGTGACAATTGGTAAACAACTGCGCCGGGTGGCGCTCTGCGCGGCGTTCTTACCCACCGTCGCAGAGACCCAGACACTGATCACGCCTGAGGCGTTTCTGAACGCTGTTGTAGGTAAAACGATCACCTTTCACGAAATCCGCAGCGGTATGCTGGTCGGAACCGAAGAGTTCCTGAGCCCGACTCTCTCTGTCTGGCGGATGGAGGGGCGGGGATGCGTTTATGGTCAGATCACCACGCCAAACGGCCAGATTTGCTTTCTCTATGATGATGCGCCCGATGGCGTACCAGTTTGCTGGTGGCCCTTCCTTCATGATGACCGGCTGATGGTGCGTCTCGCGCGTTTTGTAGGGAGCGAAACGCAAGAAGTCCGAAGTGTTACAGACGACAGTCTAAACTGCCCAAGTACTCCAGTAGGCTAAAGAAATCGGTTGCAGCCCGTGCCAGAATCCCGCAAGATATCCACAAGGCCCGAAAGAGGCCTAGCGGCAGGACGTTGAGCAGTTTTCAGCGACCATATTGAATGATCAACGAGTTTCGCACCCCCGTAGGGCGGGTGTGGTTTTCCGTACGTAGTGGTACATGAACCATTCGCCGCAACATATCGCGGTTGCAGCGAAATGCGGCAGTTTGTTGCCTTATTTCCTCCATATTTTGTGGAATCTGGCGATTTTTCTGGTGACGTTTCCGAAATGACACAGTAAAATCAATTGTGGATAGGTCAGAATAAACCGCATTTTGCGGCAACATATAAAACAGGCGGACAGAGCATGACATTAAATCTTTCGATGCCCGGGCACGACGAACTCAAGCCTCGGATTACCGTATTTGGCGTTGGTGGCGCTGGGGGCAATGCTGTCGACAATATGATTGAAAAGCAGTTGGACGGCGTCGAATTTGTCGTCGCCAATACAGACGCGCAGGCGTTGCAGCAAAGCCGCTCATCAGCGCGGGTGCAACTGGGTGTCAAAGTCACAGAAGGGCTGGGTGCGGGGGCACGCCCGACCGTGGGAGCCGCGGCTGCCGAAGAAAGCATCGAACAGATCGTTGACCACCTGGCAGGGGCACATATGTGCTTTATCACTGCAGGTATGGGCGGCGGGACCGGTACCGGGGCGGCCCCGATCATAGCACAGGCTGCGCGAGAACTGGGTGTTCTGACCGTTGGTGTTGTGACTAAACCCTTCCAGTTCGAAGGGGCCAAGCGGATGCGTCAGGCCGAAGACGGCGTTGACGCATTGCAGCAAGTTGTCGACACACTGATCATCATCCCGAACCAGAACCTGTTCCGTCTGGCCAATGAAAAGACCACGTTTACTGAAGCGTTCTCGATGGCGGATGACGTTCTGTATCAGGGCGTCAAGGGCGTGACCGACCTGATGGTGCGTCCGGGTTTGATCAACCTCGACTTTGCCGACGTCCGCGCTGTGATGGATGAGATGGGCAAGGCGATGATGGGTACGGGTGAAGCCACTGGTGAAGACCGCGCCATTCAGGCCGCCGAGAAGGCCATTGCCAACCCGCTGCTGGACGAAATCAGCCTCAAGGGCGCGAAGGGCGTTCTGATCAACATCACTGGTTCGCACGACCTGACCCTGTTCGAATTGGACGAGGCCGCCAACCGCATCCGCGAGGAAGTGGATCCCGAGGCCAACATTATCGTCGGTTCGACCCTCGATACCGAGATGGAAGGTGGCATGCGCGTGTCTGTTGTTGCGACGGGTATTGATGCCAGCGAAAAAACCGACGACGTGCCAGTCGCACGCCGTTCGATGTCGGCTCCGCTGACCCGCACGGTTTCAGCGGAAGAGCAGCCGCAGGAGCCGGTTGCCGGCGCCCCGGCAGCAGAAGAGGACAACATTGCTCCGACGCTGTTTGAATCCATCGAAGACGTTGAGTTCAACGAGGGCTGGCAAGACGAACAGCCCGCGGCTGAACAGGATGATGACGGGCTGCCTCCGCCTGCCTATCAGCCACAAGTGGCACAATTCGAGCCGCAGCCAGAAGTGGAAGAAACCCCCGAGGCTTACGTCGATCAGCGTGCTCCGACCCCCGGCACTCCGTCGCCAGAAGCGATGCAGCGATTGCAGGCAGCCGTACAGAAGGTACCGCATAACCGGCTACGTCCAACGGCTGCAGCCCCTCGTGAACCTGCTCCACAGCCGCAGCAGGCAGCCGAGGATCGTCCGCGTTTTGGATTTAACCGACTGATCGATCGTATGACTGGTCATGCGGCCGATACGCCTGCGCAACCGGTGCGCCAACAGCCTGCTATGCGGTCGGTTGACGCCACGGCACCTGCGCAGGATGAGGTTGATCCAGACCAGGAGCGCATCGAAATTCCGGCCTTCCTGCGGCGTCAAGCCAACTGATCGCGGTAACAAAATCGTTTCAAAGGGCCGCAAACATGCGGCCCTTTTCTGTTGAAACACAAGGTATTAAACCCATGTAAGCAGGGATTTGCCGATGTGTAACAATCATGTTTCATTCGGTTGCAAAGAGTGAGTTGAGCCTTGACGCCCCCTTCCTTAGTTGAGGGTGCAACACAGCCCCTGGCAGGCTGGACACAATTCACCGAGGCTCACATTGCAACATACGCTCAAATCTTCAGTCACGTTTACGGGCACTGGGCTGCATAGCGGCAAGCCTGCGACGATGGTTCTGAAGCCTGCGGCCGCAGGTCATGGAATCTGGTTCAAACGGATTGATATCGAGCTGGGCAATGCGATGATTCCCGCGATCTACGATGTCGTCGAACGTACGCCGCTTTGCACCCGTCTCGTGAACGAAGCGGATGTTTCGGTGTCGACCGTTGAGCATATCATGGCGGCACTCGCCGGGTGCGGCATACATAACGCTCTGATCGAGATTGACGGTCCCGAGGTTCCGATCATGGATGGCTCGTCCATCGAGTTCGTTCGCGGTATCATGGCTAAAGGTGTGCGTCGTCAGGCGAGCCCCGTGCTGGCCTACGAAGTTCTCAAACCGATCACCGTTTCGCGCGAGGGCGCAAGCGCGTCGATCGTTCCTGCCGACGGGCTTGAGATCGAATTCCACATTGATTTTGAAGATCACGCTATTGGCAGTCAGACCAAAGTTCTGGATATGCGCAACGGATCCTTTGCGAGAGAATTGTGCGACAGCCGCACTTTCTGCCGCCGTACGGATGTTGAGGCGATGCGCGAGAACGGTCTGGCGTTGGGTGGAACGCTGGAAAACGCGGTCGTTGTGCAAGGTGATGAAGTTCTGACGCCGGGTGGTTTCCGCCACGATGATGAGGCCGTGCGTCACAAGATGCTGGATGCCTTGGGTGATCTTTATCTGGCAGGCGGTCCGATCCTGGGTCGCTTTACCGGTGAAAAGTCGGGTCATTCTATGACCAACACGCTGCTGCGCAAGCTGTTCGAGACACCTGGTGCGGTGCGCCCGATCCTATGCACGCCTGAACAAACCGCACGCTTGCCGGGTCAGGGTCTGGTGCGGAGTGAAATTCCACAAGTTGCGTGACCCGGTCAACTCTGGCGACATTTGCGTCAATAGGGTGGATAAGGCGTTTTGCACTGGAATTTTATGTGCTAGACCGAGGTCCGATCAGGGATAAATCCCGCTAAGTTAACGACAAGGATGGGCGGAATGGTTGGCACCAAAGCGGCAGTCAGATTCGCAGCGGCGATTCTTCTGGCAGCATCTTTGACGGCGTGCGGGGACGGAGGCCTTTTCAGCAAAAAGGGCGCTGACCGCAACCAGAACCTCGAAGGTTTCACACCAGAGCAGATTTATACCCGTGGTGAATATGAGCTGTCTCAGAACCGTTCTGACGACGCCGCGTGGTATTTCTCTGAGGTCGAGCGGCTTTATCCTTATTCCGACTGGGCCAAGCGAGCTCTGATCATGCAGGCGTTTTCCTTTCATTCGGATCAAAACTACGAAGAAAGCCGCGCCGCTGCACAGCGATACATCGATTTTTATCCAACCGACGAAGATGCGGCGTATGCGCAATATCTTCTGGCGCTCAGCTACTATGACCAGATCGATGAGGTTGGTCGCGATCAGGGCCTGACCTTTCAGGCGCTGCAGGCCTTGCGTACGGTGATCGAAGTCTACCCTGATAGCGAATATGCCACTTCTGCCGTTCTCAAGTTTGATTTGGCCTTTGACCATTTGGCCGGAAAAGAAATGGAGATCGGGCGCTATTACCTGCGTCAGGACCACTTTACTGCGGCCATCAACCGATTCCGTGTTGTGGTGGAAGACTTCCAAACCACCTCGCACACTGCTGAGGCGCTGTATCGTCTGATCGAGGCCTACTTGGCACTGGGTCTGGTAGATGAAGCGCAATCCGCCGGAGCAATTCTGGGTTACAACTATCAATCCTCTGAATGGTACGATGCAGGTTACACACTGTTGACCTCACGCGGGCTGGATCTGAAGAGCCGAGGCAATAACTGGCTCAGCACGATCTATCGCCAGACCATCAAAGGTGAGTGGTTGTAAACGCGATGGCTAAAGGCGTGGGACGCTAAGACCCGATGCTGCGCGCCCTTGATATCCGCGACATGCTGATCATCGACCGGTTGGAGCTGACGTTCCAGCCGGGCTTGAACGCTTTGACCGGTGAAACCGGGGCAGGCAAGTCGATCCTTCTGGACTCTTTGGGTTTTGTATTGGGTTGGCGCGGGCGGGCTGAACTGGTCCGTCAAGGCGCTGAACAAGGTGAGGTTGTCGCTGAGTTCGAGTTACCTGAAGGCCATCCTGCCCATGCCGTGTTGGCAGACGCCGGTTTGCCTGGGGGCGAGGAGTTGATCCTGCGTCGGGTCAATACGGCTGAGGGACGTAAGACTGCTTGGGTCAACGATCGTCGTTGCTCGGGTGAGGTGTTGCGGGCTTTGTCAGGAACCCTGATCGAGTTGCATGGCCAACATGATGACCGGGGCTTGCTGAATCCGCGTGGTCATCGCGCAATGCTGGATGCGTATGCAGAGGCAGAGGACAAACTAGCCGCTGTTCGCTCCGCCTGGGGTCAAATGTCCACTGCTCGAAAAGTGTTGGCTCAGACCGAAGCTGCGCTGACCTCCATGCGCGCGGAGGAAGAGTTCTTGCGTCATTCCGTGGCTGAGTTGGACAAGCTAGATCCGCAGCCGGGTGAAGATGCCGACCTCGACGCTCGCCGCCGTATGATGCAGGGGGCCGAGCGCATCCGCGATGACGTAGCCCGCGCTTTTGCGTTGATGGGCGGAGATGGGGCCGAAGGCGCCATGGCCGACGCAGTGCGCTGGCTGGAAGGTGTCTCGGACCATGCGGAGGGGCAGTTAGAAGAACCCATCGCTGCGCTTGGCCGTGCCCTAATCGAATTGGGTGAGGCGCAGGATGGTGTGAATTCCTGCCTGCAAGTGCTTGAGTTTAACCCCTCGGAGCTGGAGCAGATCGAAGAGCGACTCTTTGCGATCCGCGCATTGGCCCGAAAACACGATGTGGCACCAGACGAATTGGGTCCCTTCGCTGATACGCTGCGCGACCGTCTAAACCGGTTAGACGCCAGCGATGCAGATATCAGCGATAAGCGCGCTGCCGTTGCCGCTGCACAGGCGACTTATGACAAGGCAGCTGAAGCTCTTAGTTCTTTAAGGCAATCTGCAGCCAGAGCGCTCGACAAAGCGGTCATGGGGGAACTTGCGCCGTTGAAAATGGAACGCGCGGTTTTCCAGACCGAGATTGCGCCCGGCGATCCCGGTCCCGACGGCATCGATGCAGTAGCCTTTACCGTCGCCACGAATCCCGGCGCGCCCTCAGGGCCACTTAATAAGATCGCTTCGGGCGGGGAACTCAGCCGCTTTCTGCTGGCACTCAAGGTTTGCCTGACCGGCGAGGATAGTGCCCGCACAATGATCTTTGATGAGATCGACCGGGGCGTTGGCGGAGCCACCGCTGATGCGGTCGGGCGGCGTCTGGCGTCGCTGGCCCATGGCGGGCAGGTGCTGGTGGTGACGCATTCGCCGCAGGTCGCTGCCCGCGCAGCACATCATTGGCGGGTGCAGAAGCAGGTGGCAGGGGATCAGACCCTGTCAACCGTGACCCCATTGTCCGTTCCTGATCGCATTGATGAGATTGCGCGCATGGTCGCGGGTGACACAATTACGGATGAGGCGCGCGCTGCAGCCCGTGCCCTGCTTGAGGCTTAACGCGCAACGACTGTAAACAAACCACCGTGAACCGACTTTTCTCTGCGCTCCACGTCGCTTACTAAAGGTCAGCGACCATTCTTACGCGATCCCCATGAGGGCCAATGACCCAGTCCACCCGCACTGTGCTGCGTAATCAATTCAATCAGGCGCTGTCGGCCCTGAAAGATGCTTGGCGCGTGATGCTCCATCGTGGTCCCAGCCAGATACAATTCTGGTTTATCGCGCTGATCATCGGGATCGCTGCTGGTTTCATGGCGCTGGGGTTCCGCATGTCCATCGCGTCGCTGCAAGCCTATCTCTATAGCACTGACAACATTCTTTTCCTTCATAGCCATGCTGAGAAACTGCACTGGTTCTGGATATTCATCACACCCGTCATAGGCGGATTGGTTGTCGGGGTTCTATTAAACCGATTTACAGATGATGGACGGGTACGTTCAGTCGCGGATGTGATTGAGGGATCGGCCATAACTGATGGGCGCGTCGAGAAAAAGGCCGGTATCGCATCATTCATTGCCTCGTTGATCACGCTAAGCTCGGGTGGCTCGACGGGCCGAGAGGGGCCAGTCGTGCATATGGCAGGGGTTATTTCGACCTGGGTCAGCGACCGTATTCGCGCAGATGGGATCACTGGGCGTGATCTTTTAGGCTGTGCTGTGGCTGCCGCTGTCTCAGCCAGCTTTAATGCCCCAATTGCAGGAGCGCTGTTCGCGCTTGAAGTTGTGCTGCGCCATTTCGCCGTGCATGCCTTTGCCCCTATCGTTATCGCATCGGTCGCAGGTACAGTGATCAACCGTCTGGCATATGGCGACGTGACCGAGTTTACGTTGGACACGCCCGGTTCGCTGCAGTTTTATGTCGAATTGCCTGCCTTTCTGATCCTCGGACTGATCTGTGGGTTGGTATCGTTGCTGCTGATGCGCTCGATTTTTTTTGCTGAAGATATCGGCACACACATCCAAAATCGATTATCGCTACCAGGCTGGCTGCGCCCGGCAGTGTCTGGTGCGATGCTGGGTCTATTGGCGATCTGGTTCCCCCATATCATCGGCGTGGGTTATGAAACGACAATACGCGCCCTGACAGGTGACATAGTGCTAACTGCGGCAATTGTGTTGGCCGTTGTGAAAACAGTTGCAGTTGCCATCACCATGGGTGGGCGCATGGGGGGTGGAGTCTTTTCCCCTTCACTGATGATTGGGGCGCTGACCGGGTTGGCTTTTGGTCTGATCGCCACCGGCCTGCTACCCGACGTGTCGGGAACTCATACGCTTTATGCCTTTGCCGGGATGGGTGCCGTTGCTGCGGCGGTTTTGGGTGCTCCGATCTCGACAACGCTTATCGTTTTTGAATTGACCGGAGATTGGCAGATCGGCCTCGCCGTGATGGTTTCGGTCTCGATGTCCACAGCGCTGGCCTCGCGTCTGGTGGATCGGTCGTTCTTCCTGACACAGCTGGAACGTCGCAATGTGCATTTGGCCGCCGGGCCTCAGGCCTATTTGCTGGCCATGCTGCGGGCGGGCACCGTGATGCGACCGCTTGGTGGCACCCGCTCAATAACGAAAGAAGAAGCGCAGGCGCTGATCGAACAAGGGCTTTGCGTCAAGGCCAGCGCCACGCTCGAGGCTGCCATGCCCTATTTTGATCGCGACGACATCCCCTGTATCCCGGTTGTCATAGTCGACGAAGAGGGGTGTGAGGATCCTGTCGGAGCGCTCTATCACGTCGACGCACTCAAGGCATATAACCGCGCACTGGCCGCGACAGCGGCCGAAGAACACTCTTGATCAGCCGTCATAAACGCTGGCTGCATCACCCAGATAGTTATCCCAGGCAAACCAGTAGGAAATATGCCCGGCTACCCGCGGCAATTGCGTACCATTCGGGGAGACCAGCGCCTCTTCGGTGACGGTCCATTTGGTCCCTGCTTCGTCGAGCAACCCGCCGTTCGGTGTTGCACGGAACTGATGCGGACCACGTTCGTACGCGCGCACGCTGCGTTTGTCTGGATCGCCCATCAGCATCAGGTTCCGCCCGCCGATTACATCATTGATGACCGGTTTGCCCTTAAACGCATCCAGAGGCCAGGCCCGCGCTGCGCCAAATTGGCGAACGGCAAACACATAGTCTTTTTGTCGATGCTTGGATTGATCGACCAGCGCAGGGAACATCAGATCAGGCGAGGCAAAATAGTCACGATACACGACACCGGATCCATAGTTGCGTCGATAACCAGTGTTCAGCGACAGAACCCGGGTATTGGGATGTGAAGCTTTCCAGCTATCCCAACGTGTAATCACCACCGGGCGCTGCCTAAGCTCGATCCCACTTTCTGCCAGCGGGCCTACAACAGGTTTGCCGGTATACTGGTTCCAGAGCGAATGCGTTTCACGATCGAACATCAACTTATTTGAACGATAAAGGAAACCGGATGAACCAAAGATCAAGGGTTTCCGTCGCCCTGCGACCTGCGTTTCAAACAAGATTCCCGAACCACAAAGTGTGCAGTAAGCCAGCGCAACCGGAACGTCACCGATTACATCATTGAACATCTCATGCCAGCCCATGATCCGCAGAGGATAAGCGCGCTCGTCTCCGTTGATCGAAACGCCAAAGACCAAATCATCGTCTTTCAGATAATCTGCCTGCGCTGCCGAAATCAGTTGGGGATTATCCAGTGACGGGATGCCATCCTTGACCACGCCGCCCCAGGAAATCTCTTCCAGTCGGATCTTCATTTTGTCGCGTTTCAGATACTCAGGTCGCAGAAACAGGTCAAAATTCTGATCAATTCCCAACAGAACTTCGCGTTTGAAGGGCGCGAGTGACGGGTGGGGAACAATCTGTGCGTTCCGTTCCTGCCATAGCATCCATTCGAACCAATCCGTGCCGTGGTTTTCCCCGGTCAAAGCTTCCATGACTTTGGCGATGTCGCGTACGCGACGTCCGCTGAACCGCATCGAAGTCAAAAGCGCAGGGACAACATCGGGGTTATCTCTCTCGGTCAGAAACTCCATACCGGCTTCGAATTCCGCATTATCTCCAAACACGGTTGAACGCACGGCCTCATATACAGGGTCTTCCTGTGCCCATAGCGTTGTGGGCAAGACCATCCCAGCGCTAAGAAGTCCCGCAAATCCTCGGCGAGTGATCGACATCGCATCCTCCGGTTTCGTTCGTGCCCATTCTGCCCGCAAACCTCTTCACATACACGAAACACCCGCGTGAGGCGTTCGTAACATCCCGAGTTAAAGAGGTCGGTTGTTGGTACTATGAAGCCAATTATTTCTTACGTGCCGCGACCTGACATTCGTAGCGACTTATTATTATGAACCCCCAAAACGTAATTTGGATGTTGGCAGGTTTCGTTGGCTCGACATCGTGCGTTTCTCTGCACATGATGCTCGACAAAGCTCTGGGGATCGGATTTTTTCGATAACTGTTGCCGGGAAATACAAAAAGGAAAACACCCCATGCAGGATCATGGCTATGAATCTGGCAGATTGAATCTACCGTTTGTTGGTATTTCTACCTTCGCAAAATCTCCATACCTCGCGGATTGGAATGTTATCGATGCAGATGTTGCGATATTGGGGGCGCCGTTCGACTTCGGGACCCAGTGGCGGCCCGGCGCGCGGTTTGGTCCGCGGGCCGTGCGCGAGGCCTCGACCCTGTTCAGTTTTGGTCATGCCGGTGCTTATGACCACGAGGATGACGCGACCTATTTGGATAGCTCGGTGCGGATGGTCGATCTTGGGGACGCAGATATTATCCACACCAAGACCGAAGAGAGCCATGCAAATATCGGTTATGGCGTAGGTAAAATCCTGCAGGCGAAGGCTATGCCCGTGACCATCGGCGGCGATCATTCGATCAACATCCCCTGCATCAACGCCTTTGCCCAGGATTGTGCTCAGAACGGGCCCATACATGTGGTTCAGATCGATGCCCACTTGGATTTCGTGGATGAACGTCATGGGGTCACTGCCGGGCATGGCAACCCCATGCGGCGCGCGATTGAGAAAGACTATGTCTCGGGCATGACGCAGCTTGGTATTCGCAATGTATCCTCCACCGCGAAGGAGGGGTACGAGGACGCCCGTGCACGTGGTTCGGACATCTTGTCGGTAAGGCAGGTACGTAAGCTGGGAACCGAGGCCGTTCTAGCACGCATTCCTCAAGGGGCGCGGTATTATGTGACGATCGATATAGACGCGTTTTGCCCTTCAATCGCTTCAGGCACTGGTACGCCCAGCCATGGCGGATTTCTATACTATGACGTGCTGGAGGTCCTGCAGGGGCTGGCAAAACGTGGCGATGTGGTCGGCATCGATCTGGTCGAAGTCGCTCCTGCCTATGACCCGACCGAAAGCACCCAGATTCTGGCCGCACAGTTGTTGTTGAATTTTTTGGGTTTCATCTTTCACGAACGCGCAAGGCTTTAGAAGGCCGGGGCCTTGCACCACAGGCCTTGGCATGCGGTGATTTAGGCCAGGATGAAAACCTTGCCATTGAGAATCCATTCTAAATAGAGGCTTTCCAAAAAGTTGAAGGAACCTAATGGATTGAATGTCCGCAACGCGGACTTTGCTGACCTTGAAATATGAGCAAACTTTGCGCAAAAATTGTTCAAACAAAATTCAGGGCCTCACTATGACACAGGATCAAAGCTTTGCCGTTGTCGCCTTGTCGATGCTTGGAACGTACGGAGTTTTGTTGGCATTTTCTCCGCGATATCGAGCTGATACGGTAAAGATGTTCCACTTGGAAAAATCGACGTTGCGCGTTGCGATTGAACACCCTTTGGCAACATTTGCTCATTTTTTATCGTTTGTTTTGCCAGTCTACTACGTGATGGGCTTTCCAATACACCATCCGTAGCTCTGGGCTCAGAGCGGACTATGCGCTCTGAGCGATTGTGCGAATTAACTGGATTGCGAGTAGAATGGGGCTACGATAGATCCCCACCTGTTTCCTTACGCGCCGATGATGTTGTGGCCGGGGCCGTAGGGGAAACCGGTGATGTTTTCGGCCCCGTCCTCACCGACCACGAGGATATCGTGCTCACGATACCCACCCGCGCCCGGCTGGCCCTCAGGGATCCACAGCATCGGCTCGATCGAGACGACCATGCCGGGTTCCAGCACCGTGTCGATATCTTCGCGCAGTTCCAGACCAGCCTCGCGACCGTAATAGTGGCTGAGGATGCCGAAGGAATGGCCGTACCCGAATGAGCGGTATTGCAGCAGGCCTTCATCGGCAAAGAAACGGTTGATCTCGGCGGTGATGCCTGAGCATGTAGCACCGGGTTTGATCAGGCTCAGGCCCAGCTCATGTGCCGCGACGTTGGCTTTCCACAGGCGCAGGCTGTCTGCATCGGGTTCGCCCAGGAACAGGGTGCGCTCCAGCGCGGTGTAATAGCCCGAGATCATCGGGAAGGTGTTCAGCGACAGGATATCGCCCTTTTGCAGCGCGCGTTTGGTCACCGGGTTATGGGCACCATCGGTGTTAAGCGCCGACTGGAACCAAACCCATGTGTCGCGGTATTCTGCGTCGGGGTAGGCGCGGGCGATTTCCTCTTCCATCGCATCGCGACCGGCCATGGCGATTTCAATCTCGGTTGCGCCTTCGCGGATGGCCGCATGGATGGCAGCCCCGCCGACGTCAGCGGTACGTGCGCCGCCTTTGATCAACTCGATCTCTTCTACGGATTTCACCATGCGGGCGAACATTGTGTCAGGTGCGATGTCGATCAGTTCGGGCTGACCCAGCATGTCCAGCGCCGTGTTGCGCGCCGCCAAAGTCATGTGGTCGCCTTCAATCCCAATTCGTTTGGCCCCGCCGATCAGGCTGGCCACGGCGCGCCAGTAATTGTCGCGCTTCCAGTCGGTATAGATGACATTGTCTTCGACCGAGCGCCGCCACGGCTGGCCCGCATCGATATTGGCCGAGACGGTGGTGCAGGCGTCTTGCGTCACCACGCAGCCGTAAGGGCGACCAAAGGAACAATATAGAAAGCCAGAATAATAGGCGATGTTCTGCATCGAGGTCAGCAGGACTGCGGGGATGTCATGCTTGGCCATGATGGCGCGCAGTTTGCCAAGGCGGCGGTCATATTCACCTTTGCTGAACGGCAGGGGCGCCTTGTCGCCATTGTGGCAGGTGAAGAATTCGGGGCGTTTTGTTATGTCTGTCATCACAAGGTCTCTCATCTTTGCCGGGCGGCAAACCCGGCCACTTGTCCCGGCGTTCAGGACAGGCGGTCTCGGGTTCCGAGAGCCGATCATCCCAGTGTGTCCGCGACGCCATCGCGGCTGGGATGAACGGGTGAATCGTTAGATCACGCGCGGGCCTGCGTCAAGACGGGGAAAGCCCCCGCAGACGCTCGGACCGGCGGCGCAGCAATTCAACTGTGGTCAACAGCGCGATGGAAATCACAACAAGGATTGTCGCCACCGCCAGAATGGTCGGGCTGATCTGTTCACGCAGGCCGGTGAACATCTGCCACGGCAGGGTCTTCTGGCTGGCCGAGCCGACGAACAGCACCACAACCACCTCGTCAAACGATGTGATGAAGGCGAACAGTCCACCCGATATTACACCCGGCAGGATCAAGGGCATCTGGATCTTGAAGAACGTCCGCACCGGACCCGCGCCCATATTCGCCGCCGCCCGTGTCAGTGAACGGTCGAAACCGACCAGCGTCGCGGTCACGGTGATAATCACGAATGGAATTCCCAGAACGGCGTGGGCAAGGATAACTTTCACATAGCCAACGAAATTCTTGTTCATGCCTAGCGTGCCCTCCATGAAGCGACCGATATCGCTGTAAAAGAAGAACATGCCGGTGGCCGAGATGATCAGCGGCACGATCATGGGAGAGATTAGAATGCCCATGATGGCGCGCCGGCCGGGAACATGGCTCTGGCTGAGGCCGATGGCTGCCAACGTACCTAGCGAGACCGAGATGATTGTCGCAATCGGGGCGATGATCAGCGAGTTCTTGAAGCTGCGCTGCCATTCATTGTTGGTAAAGAAGTCGCGATAATGCTTCAGCGAATACCCTTCAGGGTCCAGACGCAGCATCTCGGGCGTGAAGGTAAAGAAGTCCTGCGCGTTGAACGACAGCGGCAGCACCACAAGAATCGGGGTGATCAGGAAGACAAAAATCGCACCGCAGATCACCCGGAACAGGTAGTGATAGAACACTTGTTTCGGGGTCAGGTACGGCAACAATTTCTGACGATAACGGCCTTCGTACAGCCAATAGATAAACCAGACGAAGAACCATCCGCCCAGCAGGCCAAGAACGCCACCCATCGCGCCAGAGAACAGAAAACCGATAATGCCAAAGCCCAGAATGTTAATCCAGCGGGCCAATTTTTCATTCTTGAGGACAGTGATGTAGATCCAGGCCACGGCTGCGATCAGAGCAGCCCCACCTATTATGCCGAGCAGTATCGACCCATTGCCCGCGCCGACAAAGATACCGGCGAAGGCTCCAGCCAGCGCGACGCTGGGTAGGACCATTGAAAGTGGTTTGCGGGATATCGGAGTAAGTGCGGCCATGTCGATTATCCCAGTTTCACGTTATCAATGCCGACGATCTTGTCGTAGCACCAGTAGAGCAGCATAACGACCGCCAGAAGGATCGTCCCCAATGCCGCTGCCAATCCCCAGTTCAGCGAGGACGAGATGTGGTAAGCGATCCGGTTCGAAATGAAGACACCCTTGGTGCCGCCGACGATTTCGGGTGTGATATAGTAGCCAATAGCCAGAATGAACACGAGGATCGAGCCCGCGCCGATGCCCGGAATGGATTGCGGGAAATAGATGCGCCAGAAGGTCGTCCAGTTGGTTGCGCCCATGGATTTTGCAGCACGGGTATAATAGGGCGGAATGGTCTGCATCACCGAATACATTGGCAGGATCATGAACGGCAGCAGGATATGCGTCATCGCAATTATCGTGCCGAATTGATTGTTGATGATCACTAGTCGCGCGTCATCAGCCACCAGTCCAAGCCAGACTAGCGTTTCGTTGATCACGCCTTGTTGCTGCAGCATCACCTTCCAGGCTGATGTCCGTACCAGCAGCGAAGTCCAAAAGGGGAGCAGGACAAGGATCATCAGCATGTTTGAAACCCGCATCGGAAGCGTCGCCAGCAAATAGCTAACCGGGTAGGCCAGCAGGATACAGGCTCCGGTTATGATCAGTGACATGAACAGGGTTCTGCCGAACAGTTTGATCAGGATTTGTTTGTCCTCAGGTTGCGACTGCGCTCCTTCAGGAGTGCGACGCATATCGACCGCGTTAAGGAAATAACCGTTAGTTACAGCTGGCGAATGGGTCTTGATGACCGCCCAGGTTTGCGGCTCACCCCAACCCTCATGAATCTCGATCAGTTGTTCTTTGAACGGGCCATCGGTCTCGGGGTCCAGCTTGCCAAGCTTGCGCCCTGAACGGCGGAACAACGAGGACATACCGGTTTCTTCGTAGTTCAAACGCGAGCCCAGGCGGGTATGGGTTTTGTTGTCGACGGCCACGACCATATCGCGCACGAAGGCGTCATAGACGGTTTCGTCGGGCGTTTCGCCACTGAATTCATCCCAGTTCTGCAATGCTTCGACCGTCAACGGCAGCGTTTCCTGAACGATGCTGTTCTCCACAGACCGAAACAGCATCGATGCTATGGGCACGATGAACGAGAATATGACGAATAGCAGCAGCGGAGCAATGAGCATCAGCGCCCGCAATTTCTGTCGCCGCAGTGAACGTGCCAGTGATTGCTTGAGCGGCGTCCCATCCGCTGCCAGCATCGGCCCCGCGTTTTGGCTTGCGTCGGTCATATTTGCCCCTTGGTTCTGCTTGGGTTTGGGGCGGCGCACCGCCCCAGACTGTATCATAAAATCAAGCGCTTATTGCGCCAGCCATGCCTGGAACTTGGCTTCGATATCGTCGCGGTAGTCCGCCCAGAACTCGTAGTTATACAGGAACGTGTTCTTGGCGTTTTCCGGATCGGTCGGCATATGCGGTGCCATGTCGATGCCCAGTTCGGCGTGCTGACCCACCAGCGGAGCCGACGAAGCGCGGGCCGGACCGTACGAGATGTACTTGGCCTGATCTGCCAGACGCTGGGTGTCGGTCGCGAACATGATGTAGTCCAGTGCGCGCTGCTGACGTTCTTCACTCAGACCTGCCGGGATGATCCAGCCGTCTAGGTCAAAGATTTGCGCGTCCCACAGCATGGCGACGGGCTGCTTTTGCTCTTCGATCACGCTGAACAGACGACCGTTATAGGTCGAACCCATGACGATTTCGCCATCAGCCAGAAGTTGCGGTGTGTCCGCACCAGCAGACCACCAGACAACATCGTCTTTGATCGTTGCCAGCTTGGCCAGCGCCTGATCCTGTCCTTCAGACGTCGCCAGCACGTCATAAACATCATCTTTGGCGACGCCGTCACAGATCAGGGCCCATTCCATGTTGTTGATGGCGCGCTTTTCAAGCGAGCGCTTACCCGGATAGGTTTCAGTATCGAATACTGCACAGACGTCAGTCGGCGGAGTGTCACCAACCAGATCGGTACGGTAGCCGAAGGTGGTCGAATAGACGATCTGAGGGATGAAGCAGTCGCTGACCAGCAGGTCACCAAAGTCATCCGCCGCAGAAGTGCCATCGGGGGCAGGGGCCAGCATGGTGTCAGGGTCGATTTCCAATGCCAGACCTTCGTCGCACAGACGGATCGCATCTGCCGCAACAACGTCAACTACGTCCCAGGTGATGTTGCCCGCTTCGTTCATCGCGCGCAGTTTGGCAACCGCTTCGGCTGAACTGTCATCGTTCAGGATGGTGACGCCGGTTTTTTCCGAATAGGGCTCGTGATAAGCCTTCAGCTGCGATTTGGAATAGGCTCCGCCCCAAGAAACGATTGTCATCTCTTCAGCAGACACCCCGCCAGCCGCTGTCGCCAGCGCCGCTGCGGTCAGCAGTGTTTTGGTTGGTTTCATGTGTTACTCCCAGTACTTCCCGTTTATCATAGTGTCAGCTGACGCACGGGTTTTCGCCAGCCGGTCCCTCGGTGAAACCGCGCTTGTGCCGCGCGGTTTGGTCTATGCGTCGAGCGCACGACAATCCTTGGCCAACCAGCCGATATCGATCTCTTGGCCGGGCTGCAGGCGAACGGCATCGGGGGCGTTGCGCGTCTTGACGATGAACTCGTCATTCCCGGCCACCGACATGCGGAAGCGGAACACGTCACCCATATAGATGAACTCTTTGACTGTGGCCTTTAGCGTATGTGCGTCTGCATGCAGTCGGTCTTTGTTGAATTCCACACGTTCGGGCCGAATCGAGACCTTGGTCCGTTCACCCGGATTATGTACGTTGATCGGAACAGCATCGATTTCCGATCCGTCATCCAACTGCACAAGACAAGTGTCACCGTCTATCGATTTAACAACGCCTTCTAGCGTGTTGTTTTCACCGATAAATTGTGCAACGAAGCTGTTTTCAGGCTCTTCGTATAGTTGATCCGGTGGCGCCAGCTGTTGAATGCGGCCATCGTCGAATACCGCCACGCGGTCGGACATGGTCAGGGCTTCGGTCTGGTCATGGGTCACGTAAACGGTTGTGATACCCAACTCATGCGCCAGACGGGTAATTTCGAACTGCATATGCTCACGCAGTTGCTTGTCAAGCGCACCCAGCGGTTCATCCATCAGAACCAATTCGGGCTCGAACACCAGTGCTCGGGCCAGGGCGATCCGCTGTTGCTGACCACCAGAAAGCTGCGCTGGACGGCGGCCGCCAAAGGCGCCCATCTGGACCATATCCAGAGCCCGTTTAACTTTCTCTTCCCGTTCAGACTTGCCAAGCTTGCGAACCTCAAGCGGGAACGAGAGGTTCTCGGCTACGGTCATGTGCGGAAACAAAGCATAGTTCTGGAACACCATCCCGATACCGCGTTTGTGCGGCGGAATGTTGTTGATAGGTTTCCCATCCAGAAGAATTTCGCCATGTGTGGCGGTTTCGAATCCGGCAAGCATCATCAAGCAGGTTGTTTTGCCTGAACCGGACGGCCCGAGCATAGTCAGGAATTCGCCCTTTGGCAGTGCCAGGTTGAGATCTTTAACGACGAGATTCTCGCCGTCATAAGACTTTTGCACGCGTTGAAATTCGACAAACGCAGCGTCGCTATTTGTGTCGGTCACAAGACCCCCTGTTGCGTCAATTGACTATCCGGTTGGTCCGGATTTCATTGATCTTCTCGTGTATTAAACCCGAGGCTAACAAATGGTCGCAAGCCCGTAAAGCAAATGGATTACTGATAACGCCGCTTTTGCCTAGTTTTGCGACATGTTCAGCTTCTTCATATGCCAGGCCAAGCTTTGATTGCTTGAAAGAACCGGTTTGCGGATCACCTTTTCGATCAGGGGAATCGCAGCAAGGGTTCGCAGGTTCGTGCAGCTCAAGAACACCGCATCGACGTTTGAATCATTGCCCAGACGGACCGCGGCTTCGACCACAGATTCGGTTGATATACGCACCACCTTGGCCTCTTCTGCCTCGCCAAAAGTGCCGAATACATCCATTGTGATTCCCTGATCCGCAAATGCGCGACGCAGCGGGGTGTTCACTTCTTCGATGTAGGGGGAAAGCAGCGCAAACTTCGATACCCCTCGATCCTCGGCGCAAGCTGTCGCTGCGCGCAAAGGGTTCGTTACCGTTTGAACATCACAGGTCTGCTTGACCATTTTCTCAACCTGATCCGAACCGATAACTGAGCTGGCGGACGTACAGCCATATCCCACAACCCGATAACGCCGTGCCTTGGGCAGCAAATCGGCCGCTGCTGACAGGTCGGTTTCCATCTGCGCCAGAGTATCAGTGTTAACCTCATTCCCGCTGGGGATGCGGCTGACATAGAGCGGGCTTTTGTCATTCGCGAAAAGTGTACGAAACTCAGGCTCGATTGTCTCATCCGTCTGTAGCACGATCAGGCCCATTGGCACCGCTGAGGGATCATCCGCATCTAGGATATAGGGCAAGGTGCTCATAGCTCAGGGATCTCCGGTCCGATACGCGGGCTTAGGAATTCGGGCGCGCCATCGGTGATCAGGATGTTTTCTTCATGAACGAGGATCTTATCGTTCACGGCGATGCCTGGCTCCAGAGTTAACACCATCCCGGCCTCCAATTCTGTATGGTCATCAGGGATAAGCGAGGGCCATTCAGTCAGTGACATCCCCAACCCGTGGCCCAGTCGACCAGCATCCGTACCAACACCTCCGTCAGTCAAGATTGTATTCATGGTGTGAAACAATTGCGACGCGGTGGCACCGGGACGAGCTTGTTCAAAGGCGGCGTCCGATGCTTCGATCAGCCGCGAATGCGCCGCACGAACCGGCGCGCTTGCCGGACCGACCGACCAGTTGCGATCATAATCACAGAAATATCCATCGCGTACGAGGCCTGTATCCAGCATCAGAACATCACCCGACCTAAGTGGCGTTTGACTGGCAGGGGAGATCACGTCTATGTACCCGCCTTGTTCGGCACCGCCGGCCAGATAGGGGACCCAGTCCGCGCCTTCCTCAAGGCAAAGCATCTGAAAACGTCGAAAAACCTGATCCAGCGGTGTGCCGGCCGAGGCAATTTCCGGCACCCGTGCAAACGCGCGCGCGCTGATTTGACAGGCAGCTCGGATCTTGGCGACTTCGGCATCAGATTTCACCATGCGCAGCCCCCTTAGGATGCCATGGTCCCCGACAATTTTGCGCGTTCCTATAGCTGATTGAAGGCGTCTTAAATCGGCCAGAGGCATGCGCAGATGTGTCTCATGCCCATCGGGGCAGCCGATTTCATCGCCCTCGGCCGTCAATTCGCTCAGCGTATCCGCCAACAAGGATACCCCGTCATCTATTAGGTCGGGTGCGCTCCAGGTGCGAATGTCATCAATCCAAGTCTGCGCCATGAGCGCGGCACCAATGGAGGGAATTACTGCAACCGGTTTGCCGGAGGCCGGTACAATCAGAAACCAGGGTCGGGTCGGGCTTTCCCAGAACCGAGTGAGATAGCCGGTGAAGTATCGTAGTTCGGGCTCCGTTGTCAGCAAAAGGGCTGCAAGACCTAACCGCTGCATCCGCGTTTGAGCGCGCGCAACCCGAGCCTCGAACTCTGCCGGAGCGAATCCAGTCATGCCGGCTGCTCGGTCAACATGCATAGCACCTTGGCATCAGGGCCAATTTCCAAACCGGTGCGGCTGGCGTCGTTCAAGACAGCAGCAATTCCAGCGCCTCCCGAGGCACTGGTTTCCAACCCTGCCTCTGCCATGACAGGCAATAGGGCTGCTACGTCAGTGTCGCTGATGGTCAGAAATGCATCAGCATCCCGCGCAAGCCCATTCAACGCAATAAGCGACGGTTCTTTGCAATCCAACCGACCCATGATGCTGTCTGGCCCATCTGCAAAAACGCGGTGCCCGGCCTCGATGCTGGCCTGAAGCGCAGGGGCGGACGTCGGCTCCACAACAATGATCTGTGGTTCGTCACCCCAAACCACGCGTGCATAGGCGGCGACAGCGCCAGCCATGCCTCCGACACCGGCCTGCAGCAGAATATGGGTGGGCGCTTCGGGGCATTGCTCGGCTGCTTCGACAGCCATTTGTAGATACCCTTCCATCAAAAGATGTGGGAGTTCGGTGTACCCGTCCCAAGAACTATCCGAGAGCAGGGTCCATCCATTTTCTTGCGCGGCAAGGTTGGCGGCCTCCATGCTTGCTGCGTAGTCCGCACCGGCCCGAACCACCTGTGCGTTTTGCGCGCGCAGACGTTCGGCAAAGCTCTCGGGAACGGTTTCCGCGATGTATACCACCGCATCGGCCCCGAAGACACGAGCACCGGCGGCCATACTCATCCCGTGATTGCCCGCGCTTGCCGTGACATATGTACGCCCTTTGAGGGTGTCGCTGCCTGGTTTGTCCGAAGCCTCGTTCGCCTGACAGGCAATAACATAAGCAGCGCCCAGGGCCTTGAACGATCCCAGACTCATGCGGGGCCGTTCATCTTTGACCCAGAGGCTTGCGACCGGTGCAATCGCTGATGCATCAACCAAGGGCGTTGGCTCAAAATCCGGGCAGAACGAACGGTGCCGCCCCAGTCGAACGGTTTCGACTGACGGGTAGGGGGCCTGATCTGCAAGCTTGGATCCGTTTCGAAACGGGTTGCTGATTATCTTCATTCTTCGCTCCCTGACCGGTTTATGCGCAGACGTGAACGAATTGCCCGAACCCTGTCAAGTAAAGCGTTTCCTTGACACGTCCGGTCCTGAATTTTGATCGCACCGACATTCGAATTTATGGATCAATCCATTGAGTATCTTTTCAATCGTTTTGGTTGCTTGTAAGAGATTGCCTAGATCATCAGTGTGGTTTGAATTTATCGCTCAGGTGATATGCGGGCGTGATGGAATGGTAGACATATCGGACTTAAAATCCGAAGGCCTTAGCGCCGTGTGGGTTCGAGTCCCACCGCCCGCACCAGTTGAGCTTCAGACCGGGAAACCCAGCCGGGATATCAGTTTCCAGATGTCTTTGTTCGCGTCCGAAAGCTGAGAGACGACATCCTCGATTTCTTTCATCGCTTTGTCATCCACCGTATCTTCCCGCCCTAATTTAATATCAGTTTTGCGATCAGCGATTCTCATCAGGATGGTCTTGGGATTTCCGCTTTCCTGATCAAAGGAGTAAATGCAGTGGTTGTACTTATTCCGGATGGAGGACAAGCGAGACAATCGCTGGGTGTGTTCAAGGATCGGATCACGGATTTCAGGTGCGCGACCTTCCATCTTCGCAAGACGCTCGACCAGATCGATGCGGGCTCGCGTCGTGTTCAAAGTCAGGAAAATGATCACTGCTACATCTTTGTTGGCCTCGGTTAGCCCAGCAATGAGATGGATCAGAAGGCTTTCGGTATTTGTCCACATGTAATTGAGGCGACCCACCAGCAGGATGAGCCGGTCAAATCGGGTTTCGAAAGCCTCATCCAACGGCTGCGCTACGCGCTTCGTTCGGCGCGACCTCGAAATAGAAATGAGCGGCCTCGGTCCGGTTGCTCACATCGATTTTGCCCGAAACATTATGCATATGCAGTTTGACTGTATGTTCAGTAATGCCCAGCCTGGTCGCAATCGTTTTGTTGCTTTGGCCTTTGGAAACAAGCCTCAAAACTTGTTTTTCCCGGCGTGTAAGCTTTGCGTATTGCAGTAGTTTGTCGGGTGACCGAGTTCTGGTCGCAGGCTGTTTTTCGATTGGTACGTCCGCTGCGCCTGGCGATGCCGCCATACTGTCGGCCAGAAAACAAGGTAGGTGTAGTTCCTCATGCATGAGAAGCCGCAATATCGCCCGCCACACATCCGGAGCGACGTTCATCGGCAGATATCCGATGTTGCCAAAACTCGTGCGGTCCCAGTGTTCGAACAATATCCGAGCGGGGCCTTTCTTGCGATAGGCGAAGGCAAGGCAGCCGTTTTCGGCAATTTTTGCATAATCGGCGGGTCGAGCCAGCAGCTCATCCAGCATCATCTGATCCACCACGATTATTCGTTCGGCGGAACTCGCGACACTACTTTTGGCCAGCACGTCTTCCAGGTGATCAAAACGCTCTGCACCAACACCGAATTCAGTTTGAACACTTCTTAGGGTTTGGTCCGAATAGAACAGTTCTTTACCGATAAATATGATCGAAAGCTCTTCGGGATATTCGATCTGACTACGGGCATGGTCTTGTAAGGAATAACTCACTGATCTTCCCCCACTAGTAAAAACGTCACCTTCTGAAGCCAAAAAATGCGGGCACAGGGTTAAGCGACGTGAGAAAATTTTTTTATTCAAATTACATTTCATCATACCTGAAAGTACGGGTTTCAGCAACCAGAGGCAGTACTTAGGAGCCGCATATCTAGAACCTTTGATCAGGTTCAACTTCACTCCAGATTGCCTAACCTGATGAAATGGCTTCATTAATAATAATGTTCGATCTGCCGAGATTGTTTCCCCTTCGATTTGGCGATGGAAGGGGCAATTTTCCCAATAAAGCGCATTAATAATAAGCAGTTAAAGAAACTAATGCTTTCGACCAGCTATGCATGCCCGCTCATGACTGCAACCATGATGGTGCTTTGATTTGTAAAGCGCACTTGAACCTGACGTGCCCATGGATTCGCGTATTTTGGCGAGACCCCCGTGGTCACGGAATCGGCTAAGCCGAGAAAGGGGGGCAAACCAAACAGAAGACGATCACTGCCGCGCGAGTGTCCAGTTTGACGCTCTGTGCGCGACGTTTGTTTTAACCGCGCCAGTAACCGCTTTGTAGATGAATGGCGGTCGGGTGCTTCCGTAAAAGTGGAATTTATTATGAGACGCCAGCCTAATCAAACGACAACCGTAACAACAGTTGATGAAGTCCAAATCGACGATCTGGACGCCGATTTTGATACTGATATCGCGGTAGACGAAGCAAATATCGAAGCGGACATCAACGCTCAACAACAGCAACAAGAGCAAGATGTTGATAATTCTGCGAACAATTCTGACTCACAGGACCAAGATCAATCACAACGTTCAAGAAATGATAATGACAACGATCAGGATCAGCGCCAAAACCAAAATCAGAACCAGCAAAACACCAACGGTGGAGAAGACAACAACAACAATGACAACTCGAACCACAACGAAGTGAACATCGACTTCGGTGGCGGCGAGTGGATTCCGCGCGATGACGACAAAGTAGATGTCGATATCGAAGATATTGATGGTGATGTAGGCGACGTAATCACCGCTGGTGACGACCTGGACTATGATCCCGGTGATGATATCAACATTGATATCTCACAAGATGGCCCAGGAAACGACTTCGCATCCATCAACAGCCAGTACGCGAGCCTAGAGGATAACGACTCACTAGGTAACGCATCGGTATCAAATTCAGGTGACTTTAGCCAAAGTGGCAACGCTCATGGAGGTGAGGCCTACGCGGAAGACGGTATCGACGTAAATAACGATGGTGGCGACTCGGGTGATGGCGGAGAGAGCTATGGAGGTGATGCCGATGGCGACACCAGCGGCAGCCATTCGTTTGCACTCGGTGGTCATTCTGGAAGTGCTGATAGTTCAGCGACCGGTGGTGATGGCGCATCTTCGGGTGATGCCTATAACGCAAGCCTTGGTCTTGGTCTTTCCGGTGCACACTCCAGCGGTGACAGCACTGGTGGTGATGGCGGTGACGCCGATAGCGAGTCCAATGCGGATAACTACGGTGAAGCAAGCGCAGACAGCGACTCGACCGGTGGCGACGGTGGTAACGCTGAATCGTTTGGTCTTGGTCTTGGCCTTGCTCTGTCCGGATCGAACGCTGATGGCGATGCAGATGGTGGTGATAACGCCTCAGGCGCGCTGGCTGCCGGTCTCGGCCTAGCAGGCAATGACTCGTCAACCGGAGATGCTGATGGTGGAGATGGTGACGCTGAAAATGACGGTTCGGCTGACAACTCCAGCGAAGGAACCAACGAAGCTAACGAATCTTCCTCTGGTGGTAATATCGGTCTGGGTCTGGCGGGTGCGGGTGCACTTGGCCTGAACGATGCCGATGGCGGTAGCGGTTCTGGCGGCGAAGGATCAGGTGGTGAAGGCTCAGGTGGTGAAGGTTCTGGTGGCGAAGGCTCTGGTGGCGAAGGCACAGGCGGTTCCGGCACTGGTGGCGACGCCAACGGTGGTGACGGTACCGGTGGAGATTCGGGCTCTGTAGAAGAAGCCTTCCCATTCCCGGTACTCCTTGTCGAAGAGGAAGATCCAGACGGTGAAGAAGAAGCTGCAGCTGGTAACTCGAACGGTACCGGCGGTGACGGTGGTACTGGTGGTGCTGGTACCGGTGGTACGGGTACTGGCGGTACGGGTACCGGTGGTACGGGTACTGGTGGTACAGGTACTGGTGGTACAGGTACTGGTGGTACAGGAACCGGGGGCGCAGGTGGCGGTTACGTAGACACAGATGCGGCAGCGCAAGGCGTTGGTGACCAAGATGCCGCTGGTCCGGTAATCACGCAGTCACCCGGTGACATCGACGGCTCGGCTGATAACGATCAGGACGTTGATGGTTCCGGTGGTAACGGTGGAACCAACACAACCAATGGATCTGCGGACGCCAGCGGTGATGGTATGGCAACCGCCGAAGGTACTGGTGGTGCAGGCGGAACAGCCAACCCCGAGTCAAGCTCGGCGGCAAGCGGCGCAGGTTCTGCTGACGCAACCAACGAAGCCGGAAACGGTGGCGATTCCGAAGCGTGGTCCGATGCAGCCAATGACGGTTATGCAGAAAGCCTTGCCGAAGCGATTGCCGGATACGGTGGTGACGCGTCATCTGACAATGATGCAGACTCGTCGGCTTCGGGTGACGCAACCGGTACCGCAACGTCCGGCGCCGGTGGTGCAGGCGGTGCAGCGGCGTCGAATGGCGGAACCAGTGGTGACGTCATGGGCTCGTCGACTGGCGGTGCAACCACGGGTGCGATGAACACCGGTGGCGAAGCTTCCGGCGCATATTCAGGTGCCGGTGGTGCTGGTGGTGACGGCGGAATGTGGGGCTCGAACAACGGTGGCGATGGTATCGTCAACGGTGAGTCCTACGCATCAGCAGCTGCAGTAGTCGATACATCGGCCTTCAACCAATCGATCGTCATGGGTGCCAACGTGCTTGGTAACTCGGTCGATACGACCATGGTTGGTGGTTCGATGACATCGTCCTACGCAAGCGACGACACCGACGTGTAAGACCAACCTTTCGGGAGCCGCATTCTCGGCCCCCGTTAAATGAAATCGCCGGGGCCACACGATGTGGCCTTGGCCCAGTAAATCCCGAACCGGAAATTTATGCAGGTAAGGGGGTAAGGGATCATCGAAATGTCATTCGATAGTGTTACCGAAAAGATTGCACACTTTATTGGAACTTTTGATCTCACGATTGAAAAAGCCCGGCTGAGGGATCAGTACGAAGAGTTCACCGCCGTCAGACGCAAGGCGGAACTCGACGAACTGGAAGAGCCCGCAAAAATCCGGGTCAAAGCAGATCTTGAATTAGACCCGGGCAAATTTGGCCCGCTACCCTATGGGTTCAACACCCCCCCGGCCACTCCTGAACTTCCACCACTGGTTGAGGGACCGGACATTCAAACGGCCATCACACTAGAGCCACCACTCACTGACGGTCCACCGTTGCCTGAGACGACCACCGGCATTGGCGCAACGTTCATAATCGAACAGAAGCTTGAAATTGTGACCGAACTTATCGGCTCGGCAGTAACCTATACATTCCAGAACATTTTTCTACGCGACAATGATGTCGTTGGCGAAGGGGATTTTCGCGACGTCGACCAACTTATCGCCCAGGCAGAAGCAGCAGCGCAGGTTGCGGCCTCGATGCATGGGTTTGCTGTGCCTTCATTCTCGATCTCCGACTATCTGTCTATCGAATATGTGGAGACATTGGCCGCAGAGATGCTCGCACCGATCAATATCGAAGTTGAAGGCGCAGTTGTTTATCAGTTCCACGGCGAAGACGCGATGGGTGTAATCGTCAATGGTGAGTATGTGGACGAAGCCCCGGTTTGGGATGACCTATTGCCAGAGCATCACAGGCCCGACGAAGAGGAAGAGGACGAAACGCCTGATGCGATGCCCGCGGAATGGGATCAGGATGAGGATTCCGAATTTGCCGATGGCCACACGGTGATTGCAGGCGGCAATCTGGCGATCAACGAAGTGAACGCAACTGTAGCGTGGGTCGACGCGCCCTACATCGCGGTGGGTGGTAAATCGATCGAGTTGGCCATGATCAGCCAAGTTGCTGTTGTGTCGGATATGGATGTAGGCACGAATGGCGGATCGGGCACCAATGTTGTGCACTCATCGACGATCGAAGTAGAAGGTAATTCAGCCCCTTGGTTGATGCAGGGGGCAAACGACGACGCTCCGGCATTCATACATGTTGATTGGATCACCACTGACCTGATCGTCGCTAATTTTGTGAAGCAGAACATTGATGCGACAGATATCGATCACATTGATACCGAGATCAACGCGACGACGACGCTCTATGCACTGGGCGACAATGAGATGGTGGATGTCACAAATATCCTCCAGCTTGGCAGCTATTATGATCTGATCATGATCGAAGGCGACATGATTACGGTCGATGCGTTCATCCAGACCCATGTGTTGATGGATGACGATGTGGTTATGGGTGGACTGCCTGGGCCCATCGAAGGATCGGATGAGAACCTGGTCATGAACGAGGTTTCTCTGAAGAAAGAAGGCGAAGACACGCATCAGGAGATGCATAGTTCAATGGCCGAAGCAATGGCCTTTGGTGAAGACGACATGGCCGCGCTGGAAGAAGCGCTGATGAACGATCCGATGTTCGCCGGCATGGAACAGATGCGGGTACTCAAAGTGGATGGTTCTCTGGTTCAGGTCAATGTGACCGAACAATCGACGGTCCTCGCTGATCAGGATGACGTTCACCTGCATGGCCAACACGCTGATGAGACTCAAGTAATAGCTGGCAGTAGTGCGATGTTGAACGCGGCGAACATCACCAAGGCTGGCGTGGATTCAGTCGTGATGGCGCAGGACGGTGCATTTTCGGACCTGCTGCTGCATCAGGCGAGCCTGATTGACATGCCGACCAATGAGGAAGTCTCGGAAATGACTAACGAAGCCATTGCCGCGATTATGGCAGAGGCGGGGATGCCCGGACACCAAGGCGACATCGCTCCAAACGGCAATGACCTCACGCCCAGCGAAATGGCAAATTCCTCTGATGGCCTGCAAACCATGCTGGCCTGATTTTCCCTGATTTACGAGTGACCGGAAGGTTAGTTTATGTCGATCGTTTTTTCGTCGCGCCGCACCCGATTTGCTAGCCCATTGGACAGGCACGGAGGAGGGGGTCCGCTGACCCTCAAAACCCGTGATCGCGTGGCCAAGTCAAACGGGAATTCTTTGTCGAAAACAGAGGCACGATTACGGTTGACCCCTGAAATGCGGATGCCTGAGCCTTGCGTTGGAACGGCAGCTGCAGAACCTGCGACGCACCCCAATGATCCAGAAGAATTGCCACGTGCGGCGCAACAAACATACAGACCGACGCAGGCAGAAGCAGAGGCAGAGCAGCAGAATGCAAATTCAAAATCGTGCGCTGGCTCTCCCCTTCGGCGCACGCGGTCGCGGCCCAAAAAAGACAAGGATCCTGTGGGTGGCGACGCTGGGGTGGCCGATGCGGAAGCCCCTGATCGTGACGCCGCCGATCAATCGACTGCGCGCATGACCCCCTCTGTGCCGTCGGACGGCAAAAATCGCATGGGCACCACGATCGAGGCTAAGGCAAATGAACCGTTGATGCGCCTGGAAACGGGAGGCGGCGACGGGAAAGGGCCACCCCAAACTTTTCACAAACGCACCCCGCCCGAAGATTTCCAGAAGACGCTGCGCACATCGCTGCGGGCGATTTGGCGTAATCTGGCTTTCGTGCTGGTTCTGACTTGCGCAACTAATGTTCTGATCCTTGCGATCCCAATTTACCTGTTTCAAATCAGTGACCGAGTTCTGACCAGCCGGTCGCTGGATACGCTTATCATGCTGACCGCTATCGTCGCCGGGGCGGTCATTTTTCAATCAGCCTTTGATGCGGTTAGGCGATTCATGTTGATGCGCACGGCGGTTGAAGTGGCCGCGCGTCTTGGTGCTCCGGTTTTGAGTGCCGCTGCACACGCTTCTCTGCATGGTAATGGACGTGAATATCAGACCTTGGGTGATCTGCAGCAGGTGCGGGGCTTTCTGGTTTCTGGCACATTGATTTCGTTTCTCGATGTTCCGTTTGCGCCGCTCTTCATCCTGATGATCTTTCTGGTCCACCCGCAATTGGGGATGATTGTCGTGACGACGGCTCTTATCCTGATGGTGATCGCGCTGATCAACCAGAAGATGACGGCCAAGCCCTTTGCCAAGGCCAATCAGGCGCAATCTTTGGCCAACCAGCATTTGGATTCGATGTCGCGCAACAGTCAGATCATCAACGCGTTAGCGATGATCCCCGAGGCGGTGCGCATCTGGGGTCGTGACACCGCACAATCGCTGACCTGGCAGGTCAAAGCGCAGGACCGCAATGTCATCTTCGCTGCTATTTCCCGTGCCGTTCGCTTGCTGACACAAATCAGCATTTTGGGGTGGGGCGCCTTTTTGGCCCTGCAGGGAGAGATCACCGGAGGAATGGTAATCGCCGCTTCGATCATCGCGGGCCGGGCCTTCGCTCCGATTGAGGGATCGATTGAGGGCTGGAATACATTCCTGCTGACGCGAGGTGCTTTTGGCCGGATCAAGGCTCTGCTGTCGAGTTCGGCTCTGCAATACGAAAAATTACGCCTGCCGCGGCCCGAGGGACGGCTGGATGTAGAGCGTCTGCTCTATGTCCCGGGTGGAACCAAGAGTGTCGTTCTAAACGGGATTACCTTTGCACTGAACCCCGGGGAAACTTTGGCAGTCATCGGGAATTCAGGCGCGGGGAAAACTACGCTGGGCAAAACGCTGGTGGGTTCGATTCTTCCGACCTCGGGAAGCGTCCGGTTGGATCTGATGGATATCCGCAATTGGGATCCACGCCAGTTTGGCGAGAATATTGGCTATCTTCCGCAGGACGTGCAGCTGTTCCCAGGTACCATCAAGGACAACATCGGCCGGATGCGTGCGGACGCCACAGATGAGCAGATCCACGATGCCGCCGTTCTGGCAGACGTACACAACATGATCGCGACGCTGCCACAAGGTTATGAAACCGTGGTGGCCGCAGACGGTTCGCCCCTTTCTGGCGGGCAAAAGCAACGTATCGCTTTGGCACGGGCTTTCTTCGGAAACCCGCGACTGGTTGTTCTGGATGAACCGAACTCGAACCTCGATGTGGCGGGCGACAAGGCGCTGGCACGGGCGATTGAACAGGCCAAGGAAAGCAAGATCACCGTGGTCGTCATCACACAAAAACCAACACTACTGAATGTGGTCGACAAGATCATGCTGCTGACTGACGGACGTGTGGCGCTGTTCGGGCAACGCGAACAGGTGCTGGAAAAGCTCAACGGGCCGCGCCAGCAACCACCCGAAATTCAGGGCAAGGGGGATTAAGCGATGAACGAAGTGGCACGCACCGACGAATCCGGGCTTTGGTATGCCGAGGTTCCGCGCTCGATCACCAAGTTCATAGTGATTGGGTTAGCCATGCTGATCATCTGTTTTGGTGGCTTCGGCGTCTGGTCATTCCGCGCACCTCTGGCGGCTGCGGTCATCGCGCAAGGCAGCTTTGTCGCCACCGGTCGTAATAAAATCGTGCAGCACCTGGAAGGTGGGATCATCGAGAACATTCTGGTCGCGGAAGGAGAATCCGTTCAGGCCGGACAGATCATGATGACATTGGACCAGACCTCGGCCGAGGCAAATGAGCGCGAGTTGTTCATCCGCAAGATCCGCCTTCAAGCGATGACTGAGCGGCTTCTGGCCGAGCACAGCGAACAGGAAAACCTGGTGTTTTCGCCAGCGCTGATTGATGCGTCAGACGACGTTGAGGTCATGACGATCCTCGACAATCAGAAACTCAGCTTTGATGTTTCGCGCAAGACTTTACTGAACGACATCGCCCTGCTTCAGCGGAACATGGAGGCATTGAAAATCCGTGCCTCGGGGTTTGAGGCGCAGTTGACCAGTATGGAGCGCCGCTCGGACATATTGAAGGAAGAATATGACACCAAACTTTCACTGTTTGAGAAAGGGCTTGTGCGCAAGGGCGATCTGAACACGATCCGCCGGGTACAGGCCGAGGCTGAGGGTCAATTGGCACGCCTGCGGGCAGAGACTGCCGAGGTCAATCAGATGTTGTTGAAATACGAAGAACAGATTCTGCGGACACGATCAGCCTATCGTGAGGCCGCTCTGGACGAATTGGGCGTTATCGAAGCCGATCTGGAAAGTGTGCGCGAAAAGGCGCGCCAGGCCCGCAGTGTTCTTGACCGTGCTGTGGTGCGGGCGCCGGTCACAGGAACCGTCGTAAGGTTACACCATCACACGCCCGGTGGCGTTATCGAAACAGGCGAACAGATCGCCGAGATCTTACCCGCTGACGCGCCGTTGATTATCGAAGCGCAAATCCCGAGAACCGAGATCGACAGCGTCATAACTGGCCAGACTGCGACGGTACGGCTCGTGGCCCTCAACCAGCGTACGACGCCTGTTCTGGAAGGTGAGGTGTTCTACGTATCGGCCGACTCGCTTGTCGAAGATTCTGCTGGCATGCCGCAAGAGGTGTATCTGGCGCGCATCTCGTTGACCGCCGATGAGATGAGCCGCGTACGAGGGTTTGTTCCCACGCCCGGAATGCCTGCCGAGATCATGATCCAAACCGAAGAGCGCACATTTGCCGCTTATATCGCCAAACCGGTTGTCGACAGTATGTCACGTGCCTTCAGGGAACATTGATTGCCTGAACCTCTACACCTTCAATTTTCTGCATGTTAGCCTTTAGCGGATCAACGAGCAGGAGAGACGAAGATGGCACTGACGGTCAAGGACATGATGCAAGCAGCGAACGCCGCGGTTGAGCGTATTGGTGCCAGCAAGGCGCAGGAATTGCTGGGACAGGGGGCATTACTTTTGGATATTCGCGACGCACCAGAACTGGAACGTACCGGTCGCGCCGTTGGTTCGCACCATATCCCACGCGGAATGTTGGAATTTCGGGCTGATCCAGATTTGCCGTCTCATGATCCTGAATTGCGCAAGGACAGGGTGATCATCCTGCATTGCGCGTCAGGAGGCCGGGCAGCGCTGGCAGGAAAACTGCTTAAGGATATGGGATTTTCTCATGTCTACAATTTGGGTGGCTACTCAGATTGGGTTGAGGGTGGCGGAGAAACCATCGGTCCGATGGATCGCGGAATGTAGCGACGAATTCTGACCCAAATCAAAGCCACGAATGTACTAGGGGTGTAATGACTTGGACAGGAACCAAAAGACAGGACGACTGGCCATGATACGCCTTGCAGCCATGCTTTATTCTCTGATCGCTACCGCAATTGCAGGTAGTGCTGTAATCGCCGTTCTGGCCGCCGGGATGGTCAGTTCGGTGGCGATCATTTCCGCGGCAGCTGCAGGTGCTGTTGTTGCCGCACCCGCGTCATGGCTCGTGGCCAAGCGTCTCTATCAAGGTGCATGATCACGCGTTCAGAAAGGTTCTGACGGCCGCTTCGAATTCACGAGGTTTCTCGGCGTGCAGCCAATGGCCTGCGCCGGGAATTTTGGCAAAGCGTGCAGCGGGAAACATCTGACGGATTTGGTCGCGATATTCGGGCAAGACATAATCCGATGCGGCACCAGAAAGAAAAAGAGTCGGACCATCCCAATTGCCAGACACCTCTGGAAAACCCATAATTTTGGGCATTTCATGAGCCAGAACATCAAGATTCAAACGCCATTTCTTGTTCTCGACATCCAGAGATTGCGTGAAGAAGCTCTGAAGTGCTTTTTCAACTCCCTGATCCGCCAGCTGCGATTCAGCATCAGATCGTCGTTCAACATGTGACATATCAACAGCGCGCATCGCTTCAATGTATTTGATCTGGCTATGTCCGTAGGAAACCGGTGCAATGTCGGCGACCACCAGTTTGCGAACCTTGTTTCCGTGCTTTAGGGCTAGCACCATTGCGGCCTTTCCGCCCATAGAATGCCCGACGACATCTGCGGCACCGCCTATGCTGTCGATCACTTCGGCCAAATCCTGCGCCAATTCGGAGTATCCATGCTGATCATTCCAAAAGCTGTAGGCATGATTGCGCATATCGGCTGCGATCACCTGCCGCTCGTCTGACAAGCGCCGCGCAATCACACCCCAGTTTCGCGCCGAGCCATATAGGCCATGCGCAATCAACAAAGGAGGTTGGTCGGTCGGGTCACCATGGATGATCGTGTTCAACATGGCTATGTGATACCTGCCACCACATGGAACAACCAGCCCCATTGTCGTCAGCATTGAGCGCGGTTAGATTGCCCCGTCAGGAGACGTGAATGTCGCAGGAATTCGATATACAGAGCCAAATCGCGCAGACCATCTTACTGCTGCGTAAAAAGCTTGGTGTGCGGGACAAAACCCTGACAGCATCGGTTCGCCGCGCGAGACGTAGATTGCCGCGTAAGGTCTATAAGCAGGCACTGGTGCTTGCGCAGGCCGAGAAGATGGCAGTTCATCCAAAGCTACGGCTATTGCTGGATACACCCAAACTCGAGCAGGCATCGGAGGATGTGCAAAGCCATCTGAATGCTATCAACCTTGCTGACCGGCGCTGGGGGTGGTTTCTAAGCTTTCTGGGGTCGCTTGCTTTGGGCTTGCTGGTTTTGACCGCCGTGTCGATCTTTATCCTCAGGTCGCGCGGCTTGATCTGATTCGCAATTCAGGCGCGATCGCGCAAGTGCGAGGCTCATGAAGAAAGCCTCCGGTCGGCTAAAACCCAGATCAGACGTCACACCTCCGAGAACAATATTTTTGAGGCGGTTGAGGCTTGTATTGCCCGCATCTGTTTATCTGATGTGCACCCAGCAGATTTTGCCAACGACACTGGATGCATCAGTCACCACTGATTTCTCACGTGCACGTCAATGTATATAGCAAAGCGGCGCCCGAAGGACGCCGCTTTAATGACCAAAGTCCGGACTTTTCAGAGGTTCGGATAGATCGGAAACTTGGCGCAAAGCTCAGCGACTTCGGCTTTGACTTTTGCCTCGACTGCGGCATTGCCTTCTTCGCCATTGGCGGCCAGACCATCGACAACTTCGATGATCCAATCTGCGATTTGACGGAACTCGACTTCTCCAAAACCTCGTGTCGTGCCAGCAGGAGAACCAAGGCGGATGCCGCTGGTGATAGTTGGTTTCTCGGGGTCAAACGGAACGCCGTTCTTGTTGCAGGTGATATGCGCACGACCCAATGCTTTCTCGGTCGCGTTGCCCTTAACGCCTTTGGGGCGCAGGTCGACCAGCACCACATGGGTGTCGGTGCCGTGGGTCACGGTGTCGAGACCGCCCTTGATCAGCTGATCTGAAAGGGCCTGAGCGTTCACAA
>NZ_AEYW01000019.1 GCF_000192475.1 Ruegeria conchae | reverse complement strand
ACACCACGACTAACACCGACCACCCCGAAAAACCCGACACTTGGGGCGCTTGCGGGTGCTAAGTACGTGTTGGATAAAACCGGGGCGGACTGGCCTCAGATCAGCGGCTTTATCCATGGCACGACACTGGCCACCAATGCGTTGATTGAGCGCCGTGGAGCAGTCGTGGCGACTGTGACGAGCGAAGGGTTTCGTGACATTCTAGAGATCGCCTATGAGCGCCGCTACAACCAATATGAGATCAATCTTGTTAAACCTGATCTGATCGTGCTGCGCGCGCGCGCCTTTACGATTAAAGGCCGAATGGACGCGCGCGGGCAGGAGTTGCAGCCGTTCGATGATGGGGCTGTTTCCCGACTGGTTGAAGAGCTTTCTGCTTGCGGCGAGTCGTCGTGT
>NZ_AEYW01000020.1 GCF_000192475.1 Ruegeria conchae | reverse complement strand
CCTTCGGGTTCTGGCAGGCCATTCGCCCGGCACGCGGCGGTCAGCGTATTGGCCAGCAGGCAGGCGATCGTCATCGGGCCTACGCCACCGGGTACCGGAGTGATTGCACCTGCGCGCTCAGCCGCGCTGGCATAGTCCACATCGCCGACCAGCTTGTTCTTGCCGTCACGTTCGATCCGGTTGATGCCCACGTCGATTACGGTCGCGCCTTCCTTGATCCAGTCACCCGGCACCATCTCGGGGCGGCCTACGGCGGCGACGACGATGTCGGCGCGGCGTACCACGTCGGGCAGGTCCTTGGTGCGGCTATGCGCGATGGTCACGGTGCAGCTGTCGCCCAGCAGCAGCTGCGCCATCGGCTTGCCCACAATATTCGAGCGGCCAATTACAACAGCATCCATGCCCGATAGAGAGCCATGGTGGTCGCGCAGCATCATCAGGCAGCCCAGCGGCGTGCAGGGCACCATCGATTTCTGGCCCGTACCCAGCAGGCCGACATTCGAGATATGGAACCCATCTACATCTTTCGCCGGATCAATCGAGTTGATCACCAGGTCTTCGTTCAGGTGCTTGGGCAGCGGCAGCTGCACCAGAATACCGTGTACGGCAGGATCGTTGTTCAGCTTGTCGATCAGCGCCAGAAGGTCTTCTTCGGAGGTGTCTGCATCCAGCTTGTGCTCGTATGAGTTCATACCGACTTCAACGGTCATTTTTCCCTTCGAGCGGACATAGACCTGACTGGCCGGATCCTCGCCCACCAGAACCACCGCCAGACCCGGTGTGATGCCGTTTTCTTCCTTCAGTTTCGCAACCTGGTCAGCCACCTGCGCGCGCACTTTGGCGGCAAAGGCCTTACCGTCGATGACTTGAGCTACCATCCTTTGATCCCTTCTTTCAAAAAACGGATCGGGCGCACAAAGCGCCCGGTCATTCAGTCGGGGCCGAGCACGCGTTCTTCGCGCGCAATCGACCAATCAATCAAGGTGCGCCATAGTTTTTCGGCAAGGTCAGGATCCATACCCAGCTCGTCCGAATTCATACGCACTTTTTGCACCACATCCTCGACACGCTCCGGAATACGTGCAGGCAAGCCCTCGCCCGGCTTCAGCGCGGATGCGCGGTCGATGTAACCTGCACGCGCCACCAACATCTCGATCAGCTGCCGATCCAGCTTGTCGATCTGAACCCGCAACTCCCGCATTGAGTGGCAGTCTTTTGGAGGTGTCAGAGTGGGCATGTTTGTCTCCTCATGGCCCGGGAATTCCCCGGACCACGAGATGTCTTATTCGGCGGCTTAGAACAAGCCCTCGATCTCACCTGCGTCGTTAAGGCAGATGGTTTCCGCGGCCGGCTTGCGGGGCAGACCGGGCATGGTCATGATCTCACCACAGACAACCACGATGAAACCGGCACCGGCGGACAGGCGGACCTCACGCACCGGAACCGAGTGGCCGGTGGGCGCGCCGCGCAGGGTCGGGTCGGTCGAGAACGAATACTGGGTTTTCGCCATGCAGACCGGCAGATTGCCATAGCCTGCCTCTTCCCATTCTTTCAGCTGGTTACGGATCTTGTTGTCGGCCAGAACCTCATCCGCGCGATAGATACGCTTGGCGATGGTTTCGATCTTCTCGAACAGTGGCATGTCGTCAGGGTAGATCGGCGCGAAGTTGGCGCTGCCGCCTTCGACGATCTCGACAACCTTCTCGGCCAGCGGCGCAGAGCCTTCCGAGCCCAGCTCCCAGTGGCGCGACAAAACCGCCTCGACGCCATGTTCGCCGCAATAGTCGCTGACCGCCTGTACTTCCGCATCGGTGTCAGTGACAAAGTGGTTGATGGCGACAACAACCGGCACACCGAAGGATTTCACGTTTTCGATGTGACGGCCGAGGTTGGCACAGCCCGATTTCACAGCGTCAACGTTTTCCGCACCCAGATCGGCCTTGGCAACGCCGCCGTTCATCTTCATCGCACGCACTGTGGCAACCAGCACCACGGCCGACGGCGCGATGCCCGCCTTGCGGCACTTGATGTTCATGAACTTCTCGGCACCCAGATCAGCACCAAAGCCCGCTTCAGTAACGACATAGTCGGCCACTTTCAGAGCGGTCTTGGTGGCGATGACCGAGTTACAGCCATGCGCGATGTTTGCGAACGGCCCACCGTGAACAAAGGCCGGGTTGTTTTCCAGCGTCTGCACCAGGTTCGGCTGCATCGCGTCTTTCAGCAGCACGGTCATTGCGCCTTCGGCCTTGATGTCGCGGCAGTAAACCGGGGTCTTGTCACGGCGGTAAGCTACGATGATGTCGCCCAGACGCTTTTCCAGATCCTTCAGGTCGTTTGCCAGACACAGGATCGCCATGACTTCTGAAGCCACGGTAATGTCAAAGCCAGCTTCGCGCGGGAAGCCGTTCGACACGCCGCCCAGAGACGCCGTGATCTGGCGCAGAGCGCGGTCATTCATGTCGACCACACGGCGCCATGCGACGCGGCGGGTGTCGATCTCGCACTCGTTGCCCCAATAGATGTGGTTGTCGATCATTGCCGACAGCAGCGAGTGGGCCGAAGTAATCGCGTGGAAGTCACCGGTGAAGTGCAGGTTCATCTCTTCCATCGGAACAACCTGCGCGTAACCGCCACCTGCGGCACCGCCCTTCATGCCAAAGTTCGGGCCAAGCGAGGCTTCACGGATACAGATCATCGCGTTCTTGCCGATGCGGTTCAGGCCATCGCCCAGACCAACTGTAGTGGTCGTCTTGCCTTCACCCGCAGGGGTCGGGTTGATCGCCGTGACCAGGATCAGCTTGCCATCTTCGCGGTCCTGAACCGAATTGATGAAATCCTGACTGACTTTCGCCTTGTCGTGGCCGTAGGGCAGCAGATCATCACTGGAAATGCCCAGCTTGGCACCGATCTCCTGAATCGGCTTCTTGTTTGCCTCACGGGCAATCTCAATATCGGATTTATAGCTCATTGGG
>NZ_AEYW01000021.1 GCF_000192475.1 Ruegeria conchae | reverse complement strand
ATCCACAGACCGTGACAATCGCGTCACCTCAACGCCCCGCGCTTGCAACAACTCGCTCAGCGCGCGCCCAATTCCACCAGATGCACCTATGATTAAAGCGGTTTCCATGACTTCAGAGCTAGAAGGAAACCAAGTCCCTTCAACAGCTCAATCAATTTCAACTAGGGTTCATTTTCCCGCTTTTCATTCGCCATGCGCCCTGTATAAGCTGAAGCCCATGATCAACCGCGCAGATATCGCTTTTGCGGACGCCGCATCCTGCGGTGCATCGCTGCGTGGTCTACTGATCCTAATCCGCCTCTGAGCGTGCCATCCGGCGCGCCCGCTCAGAGGAGGACGCCCGCGCGCCAAGAGGCTTTAGGACAGAAGAAGAAAGAGAACCCCATGACAAACGTGACCGACCAAGACCGCGTCGTGATCTTCGACACCACATTGCGCGATGGCGAGCAAAGCCCGGGCGCGACTATGACTCACGATGAAAAGCTGGAGATTGCCGAGCTTTTGGATGAGATGGGCGTCGATATCATTGAAGCAGGATTTCCGATCGCATCGGAAGGCGACTTCAAGGCAGTATCCGAGATCGCCGAACGGTCGAAGAACAGCCGCATCTGCGGTCTGGCCCGCGCCAATTTTGCCGATATAGACCGCTGTTGGGAGGCCGTGAAACACGCCGAGAAGAACCGGATTCATACATTCATCGGCACCTCGCCGCTGCATCGCGCCATCCCGAACCTGACGATGGATGAGATGGCCGACAAGATCCACGAAACGGTCACCCATGCGCGCAACCTGTGCGAAAACGTGCAATGGTCGCCGATGGATGCAACGCGGACCGAGTGGGATTATCTGTGCCGCGTAATCGAGATTGCGATCAAAGCGGGTGCGACCACAATCAACATTCCCGATACTGTCGGCTACACCGCCCCGGTCGAGTCTGCCGACCTGATCAAGCGCCTGATCGAAACGGTTCCCGGCGCAGATGAGGTGGTCTTTGCAACGCATTGCCATAACGACCTTGGCATGGCGACCGCGAACTCTCTGGCCGCAGTCGCGGGTGGGGCGCGCCAAATCGAATGCACCATCAACGGTCTCGGAGAGCGCGCGGGCAACACCGCGTTGGAAGAAGTTGTTATGGCGTTGCGCACCCGTAACGACATCATGCCTTGGCACACCGGCATCGACACCACCAAGATCATGCATATCTCGCGCAGGGTGGCGACGGTGGCGGGCTTTCCTGTCCAGTTCAACAAGGCCATTGTGGGTAAAAATGCTTTCGCCCATGAAAGCGGTATTCACCAAGACGGAATGCTGAAAAACCGCGAGAATTTTGAGATCATGCGGCCCGAGGATATTGGTCTTTCAGGCACGTCATTGCCGCTGGGCAAGCACTCGGGCCGGGCTGCACTGCGCGACAAGCTTGAGACGCTGGGTTTTGAGGTCGGAGACAACCAGCTCAAGGATATATTTGTGCGCTTCAAGGATCTTGCAGATCGCAAGAAAGAGGTGTTTGACGACGATCTGATCGCCTTGATGTCGCTGGACGACGACGACGATCGTTTGCAATTGGTGTCAATGAAAGTGACCTGTGGTACAGGTGGTCAGGCTGAATCGACGGTAGAGCTTGAGTTCGATGGCAAAGATGTTATCGCCACCGAGCATGGCGACGGACCGGTGGACGCGACTTTCAAAGCGATCCGAGCGATTTACCCGAACAAGGCGCATCTGCAGCTGTATCAGGTTCACGCAGTGACCGAAGGTACAGACGCGCAAGCCACGGTTTCGGTCCGGTTGGAAGAGGATGGCATGATTGCCACCGGTCAGTCAGCAAATACGGATACCGTTGTTGCCTCGGCCAAAGCTTATATCCACGCGCTGAATCGCCTGATCATGCGTCGTGAAAAAGCTGGCCCTGGTGCCGATACACGCGAAATCAGCTACAAAGACTTAACCTGATCCAAGGGTCAAAGGCTCCCGCACCCGCGGTGGCTCGACTTCGCCAACCCTTCTTGGGTTTTGGGTCCGGCAGCGTGCCTATGGCGCGCTTCCGGGCCCAACGCGTTTGAGAGCATCTTTGATGCAGGCGAACAGGACGGGTGTTTTCCCTGTCTAATTCATGCGTTTCAGAGTTGAGCGAACATCTCCGTCAGGCGGCGCGTTTCGTCTTCAATTCCAAAGGGTGCATTCAATATGAACATGCCTGATCCAACCATACGATGACCTTCACGCGCTGGAGCGAACGTGACCTCATGGCAAATCGTTTTGGGATATCCGGCGGATTTCAGTGATGAAATCATAGCCTTGTGGCGCGCATCCGTCAGGATTGGATACCAGAGTGCGATCACCCCCACATTCCACTTGCGATGCAATTTCGCGATCACCCCAGGCAACCGGTCATAGTCTGCCTTCACTTCATAGCTGGGATCGATCAGCATCATCCCTCGCCGGGGCGTCGGTGGCAGCAGAGATTGCGCAAGTTCGAAGCCGTCTTGCCGGTAAACCTTCGCCCTGTACGGCGACAGTGTAGTAGTCAGTGCCGCATGTTCCTGAGGATGCAATTCAGCAAGGTGCAAACTGTCCTGTTCTCTCAGCAGATTTGCCGCGATCAATGGGGAACCGGGATAAGCAGGCGTGCCATATCGGGCCTGCATGGCCCCCAGCACCTGCATCATTGGGTGATCAGGATCAAACCAACCCTCACGCTGCGCACGCGCGATCCCGGCAGCCGCTTCTCCCGTCCGGACTGCTTCAGCCGCGTCAAGTGCATACAGACCACGCCCCGAATGCGTCTCGATATAACTGATCGGCTTGTCCTTTTGGGTCAGATACCGCAGCGTCCACGCCAATAAAGCGTGCTTTTGTACATCAGCCAGATTTCCAGCGTGGTAAATATGTTGATATGAGAGCATTTTGCCTTCTAAAGTCCCTACCAATAAGGCGGAAAGGTGCTGACTATCGTGGAATCAGCCCTTTAACCGGACGAGTTGGCACCCTATAAGGCATCCGTCCCGGAACCGTCGAGTCGCGGGCAGTGGAAATTCGGACAAACGGGATCAGGGAAATATGGGCATCTTTGGCACTCTGGGCGGCCTGTTCACAGCGGACATGGCTATAGACCTCGGAACAGCGAACACGCTTGTTTACGTCAAAGGGCGCGGTGTGATCCTGTCCGAACCGTCGGTTGTTGCCTACCACGTCAAGGATGGCGTGAAGAAGGTTCTGGCCGTCGGCGAGGATGCCAAATTGATGCTGGGCCGAACCCCGGGTTCGATCGAAGCGATCCGCCCGATGCGCGAGGGCGTCATCGCTGACTTTGACACCGCTGAAGAGATGATCAAACACTTTATCCGCAAAGTGCACAAACGCTCAACTTTCTCGAAACCCAAGATCATCGTTTGTGTCCCCCATGGCGCGACACCCGTTGAAAAACGCGCAATCCGTCAATCGGTTCTATCTGCAGGCGCGCGACGCGCGGGCCTGATTGCAGAACCGATTGCAGCCGCGATCGGTGCGGGCATGCCGATCACCGACCCGACCGGCAACATGGTCGTTGATATCGGCGGTGGCACCACTGAAGTGGCGGTTCTGTCACTGGGTGACATCGTTTATGCTCGTTCGGTCCGCGTGGGTGGTGACCGCATGGACGAGGCAATCATCTCGTATCTGCGTCGCCAGCAGAACCTGTTGGTCGGTGAATCGACCGCTGAGCGCATCAAGACCACAATCGGCACTGCGCGGATGCCCGATGATGGGCGTGGGCAGTCGATGCATATCCGAGGCCGCGATCTGTTGAACGGCGTGCCTAAGGAAATCGAGATCAGCCAGGCTCAGGTGGCCGAAGCACTGTCCGAGCCCGTTCAGGCGATCTGCGAGGCGGTGATGACCGCGCTGGAAACCACACCGCCCGATCTGGCGGCTGATATCGTCGACCGCGGCGTCATGCTGACCGGTGGCGGTGCGCTATTGGGCGATTTGGATCTGGCTCTCCGCGAACAGACCGGGCTGGCCGTGTCAATCGCTGATGAAAGCCTGAATTGTGTGGCTTTGGGCACCGGCAAAGCGCTGGAATACGAAAAACAACTGCGCCACGCGATTGACTACGAAAGCTAAGGCGCGCACCCTTAGGGTGCGAAAACTCGGGCACGAGCAGCACGGGAAGGTAACCTGTGGCAAAGGACCGATCACAGCGCGACGAATACACGACACCCCTGCGCCGATTGCTTGTGGGGATCGTTGTTTTATGCCTGCTGGGTATCTTCTTGGTCTGGCGCATCGACAGCCCGCGTGTCGAACGTTTCCGTGCTCAGGTGGTAGACACTGTTGTACCTTCGATGGAGTGGGCGATGGTGCCGGTTACCGCGTTGATCAACCTGTCGCGTGATTTCCAAAGCTACCAGCGCCTTAGCGAACAAAACCAGGAACTACGCAGCGAATTACGCCTGATGCGCGCCTGGAAAGAGGCCGCATTACAGCTGGAGCAGGAAAACGCCCGCCTGCTGGATTTGAATAATGTACGCCTCGATCCGCGACTGACCTACGTTACCGGCGTCGTAATGGCTGATAGCGGATCACCCTTCCGGCAATCAGTTCTGCTGAATGTCGGCGAGCGAGATGGTATCGTGGATGGCTGGGCTACGATGGACGGGATTGGCGTGGTCGGGCGCATCTCGGGAGTTGGTTCCGATACTTCGCGCGTGATCCTGTTGACCGATGCCTCAAGCGCAATCCCCGCCACCATACAACCATCGGGTCAGACTGCATTGATTACCGGTGATAATACCTCTGCACCCGCTGTCGAATTTCTCGAAAACCGGGAACTGGTTCGACCCGGCGACCGTGTTGTGACATCCGGCGATGGGGGAGTATTCCCCGGCGGCCTGTTGATTGGGCAGATCAGCGTTGATCCGGGCGGCAGGTTACGCGTACGACTTTCCGCCGATTTCGAGCGTCTCGAATTCTTGCGTGTTCTACGCTATCAGTCCGCACCACCAATTAGCGATTCAGGAGACATAGTCGGTCCGCGCCAGCCCGAAGCAGCTTTGACCACACAAGGGGTCAACGATGGATAAGTCGGTCTCCTCTCTTTGGGCTAAACGCAGCTTGTATGTCGCCTTGGCGATAATAGTGATGTTCCTGCACTTGTTGCCGCTGGACACGAAACCTGATCGGCTACCGTTTCCAGATATCATGATCGCGCTTACCTATGCGTGGGTATTGCGGCGACCCGAATACGTTCCAATCCTGACGATTGCCGTCGTCATGTTCATGGCTGATTTGTTGTTACAGCGCCCGCCCGGTCTGCTGGCTGCATTGGTGGTGTTAGGGGCGGCCTATCTCCATTCCGCCTCCTTTGGCATGAAAGATTTGGGATTTATAGGCGAATGGACGACTGTCGGAGCCGTAATCACAGTTGTTTTTGTACTTAACCGCCTCCTTCTTGCTATCCTGTCAGTGCAACAGGCGTCATTGGGGCCAGTGGTAGTGCAAGTAGTACTGACAATCGCAATCTATCCCTTAATGGTCCTGATGAGCCAAAGTGCCTTTGGTGTGCGACGAAAATCGGTCGCGGACAGCACAATGCCCCGAGTGCGGTCATGAAACAGAGAAAACCAAAACCTCAGGGTCTGGCTTACAAGCGGCTACCGCGCCGCGCCTTGATTTTAGGTGGATTGCAAGCGGCCTTTGTTGGTGGCCTCGCTGCCCGAATGCGGTTCATGCAGGTTGATCAGGCTGATGAGTATCGCTTGCTGGCCGAAGAAAACCGCATCAATATTCGCCTGATTCCACCAACCCGGGGCCGGATCTACGACCGAAACGGGCAAATCATTGGGCAAAACTCACCGTCTTATCGCATCGTCATCGTGCGTGAGGATGCCGGCGACATCGACAAGGTCATTTCCAAGCTCTCGGAGCTGATCCCGCTGACCGCAGATGAAATTGAGCGTGCCAAAACGGAAATGCGTCGCTCTGCCCCGTTCTTGCCTGTTACATTGGCTGACCAAGTAACGTGGGAGGATATCTCAAAAGTTGCCGTCAACGCTCCGGCCTTGCCTGGTGTCACTCCCGAGGTAGGCTCAACGCGCCAATACCCGCGCTACGAGGATTTCGCCCATGTCGTCGGTTATGTGGGCCCGGTCAGCGATTATGATCTGAGTCAGATCGAGGACCCCGAACCGGTTCTGCGTATCCCACGGTTCCAGATTGGCAAGGTTGGTTTAGAAGCCAAGCAGGAAATCAGCTTGCGCGGCAAGGCTGGCGCAAAACGGGTCGAGGTCAATGCCACAGGCCGCGTCATGCGTGAACTGGACCGGCAAGAGGGTCTTGCCGGGGCCGATCTGCAATTATCTGTTGATGCCGATCTTCAGCAGTATGCTCAGGCCCGTCTGGCTGGCGAAAGTGCCGCAGCCGTCGTGATGGACTGCGAAACTGGCGACATCCGCGCCATCAGCTCGGCCCCGAGCTTCGATCCGAACTTGTTCGTGCGCGGCATCTCAGTGGCCGACTATCGCACTTTGACGAACGACAAATACCGCCCGCTGGCCAACAAAACGGTACAGGGCACCTATCCACCGGGATCAACCTTCAAGATGGTCACTGCCATGGCCGCGCTGGAGGCCGGAGTAATCAGCCCCTCCAACACGGTGTACTGCCCCGGTCACATGAAAGTCGGCAGCCGCCGCTTCCACTGCTGGAAACGCGGAGGGCACGGGTCAGTTGACCTTGAAACATCGCTGAAGCGTAGCTGCGATGTATTCTACTATGACGTGGCAATCCGCGTTGGGATCGACAAGATTTCCGAGATGGCAAACACTTTCGGGTTGGGTATCAAACATGACATCCCGATGTCTGCGGTAGCTGCGGGGCTTGCCCCTAATCAGGAATGGAAGCAACGCATCCACGGGCAGGACTGGCTGGTGGGTGACACCGCGAATGCCTCGATCGGTCAGGGTTTCATGCTCGCATCACCACTCCAACTGGCAGTCATGACTGCACGACTGGCGACCGGTCGTGCGGTAAAACCACGGCTGGTGCGCTCGGTTGACGGGATCGAGCAGCCCTCGGGAGCAGGCGAACCGCTGGCCGTTAATCGCAACAATCTTGAGCAAGTGCGCAAGGCAATGTTCTCGGTCTCGAATAATCGGCGCGGCACGGCATACCGCAGTCGGATCATCGCTGATGAGTTTCGCATGGCCGGTAAGACGGGTACGAGTCAGGTGCGCAACATCACCAAAGCCGAGCGCGCCGCCGGGGTAATCCGCAACGAAGACCTGCCGTGGGAGCGTCGGGACCACGCGCTGTTCGTAAGCTTCGCACCCTACGACAATCCGAAATACGCAGTGGCCGTGGTGGTGGAACATGGCGGCGGCGGCTCCAAAGCAGCCGCACCGGTGGCGCGCGACATCATGCTACAGGCACTTTACAACGGCACTCCACCGCTCGAAGCCTACCCAGCTGGTGACCGCGAGCGTATCAAGGAACAACAAAAGCGACTTGAGGGGGATCGCCGCCCCAAAGCGCGTCCTGATGAAAAGGACCGCGCATGAGTTATCTTGAATATGCCGTCAAATCCACGCCTTCGGGCTTCCGCAAGTTCCTCTATATGAACTGGCCGCTGACGCTGCTTTTGATCAGCGTCGCCAGCGCCGGGTTCCTGATGCTGTATTCGGTGGCGGGCGGGTCTTGGATGCCATGGGCCGAACCTCAGATGGAGCGTTTCGGCCTGGGGCTGGCGGCAATGTTCATCGTCGCCATCGTTCCGATCTGGTTCTGGCGCAATATGTCGGTCGTGGCCTATCTGGGATCCATCGGATTGCTGATCGTAGTGGAACTGTTCGGTACCATCGGCATGGGCGCGCAGCGCTGGATTGATCTGGGGTTCATGCGGCTCCAGCCTTCCGAGGTCATGAAAGTCGCGTTGGTGATGGTCCTCGCTGCCTATTACGATTGGCTGCCTGCCCATAAAACCTCGCGACCGTTGTGGGTGATTTTCCCGGTCCTTCTGATCCTGATTCCGACATTTATGGTTCTGAAACAACCCGATCTCGGCACATCAATCCTGCTGCTTGCCGCTGGCGGAGGTCTTATGTTTCTGGCCGGTGTCCATTGGGCCTATTTCGCCGCCGTCATCGCGGCGGGGGTTGGACTGATTGCCACGGTGTTCAACAGCCGAGGGACGGAATGGCAACTGCTCAAAGACTACCAGTTCCGACGAATCGACACCTTCCTCGATCCTTCCACCGACCCGCTCGGGGCGGGATACCACATCACGCAGTCGAAGATCGCGCTTGGGTCAGGCGGCTGGAACGGGCGCGGCTTTATGCAGGGCACGCAGTCACGCCTTAATTTTCTACCCGAAAAACACACCGACTTCATCTTCACCACTCTAGCGGAAGAGTTCGGCTTTGTCGGTGGCATAACCCTGCTGATCCTATACGGCCTGATCCTGATCTTCTGTATGGTCACTGCCCTGTCGACCAAGGATCGGTTCTCGTCGCTGGTAACGCTGGGCATTGCGCTAAACTTCTTCCTGTTCTTCGCCGTCAACATGTCGATGGTGATGGGGCTTGCCCCGGTTGTTGGCGTGCCTCTGCCAATGGTCAGTTATGGCGGTTCTGCCATGCTGGTCCTGATGGCCGCCTTTGGCATTGTCCAAAGCGCTCATATCCACCGCCCCCGCTGAAAGGTTCCCCATGCCCGTGAATATCCTGTTTTCCGCGCGCCCTGAGTTGTGGCCAGAGTATGAGCCTCTGATGCGCCAATACCTGACCGACGCGGGGCTGGATTTTCACTTAGCCAAAGACATCCCAGCAGATCAGGTTGACTACATCGTCTATGCCCCGAACGGAGGGGTACAGGATTTCACTCCCTTCTCGCAGCTCAAAGCGGTGCTGAGCCTCTGGGCAGGGGTTGAGAAGATCTCGGGCAATGAAACCCTCACAGTTCCGCTGGCGCGGATGGTCGATGGTGGATTGACGCAGGGCATGACCGAATGGGTGGTTGGGCACGTACTGCGCTATCACCTTGGCATGGACTGTCACATCACGCAGCAGGATGGCACGTGGACACCGGATGCTCCGCCGCTGGCCTCTCAGCGCACGGTCTGCATATTGGGATTGGGCGCATTGGGTGAGGCCGCGGCCCTCGCTCTGGCCGCATTGAATTTTCATGTCATCGGCTGGAGCCGTACCGCAAAAGATATCCCCGGAGTGACCTGCCTGCACGGGCAGGATGGGTTGCGAGAAGCGCTGTCGCAGGCAGAAATCGTTGTGCTCCTGTTGCCCGATACACCTGCCACCGAAAACATCTTGAATGCAGACACGCTCGCCCTGCTTCCCAAAGGCGCACAGATCGTTAATCCGGGGCGTGGGCCTTTGATTGATGACGACGCCTTGCTGCATGCGCTGAATTCGGGACAGATCGGACATGCCACACTGGATGTATTCCGGATCGAACCGCTCCCAGTCAACCATCCGTACTGGGTGCATCCTAATGTAACTGTCACACCGCACATTGCCTCGGAAACGCGCCCCGTCACAGCAGCACAGGTGATATGCGAAAACATCCGACGAGGTGAGGCAGGAGAGCCCTTCCTGCACCTCGTCGATAGAGACCTCGGTTACTAGGCAGCAATCAAACCGCGACCCTTAAGCAAGGCTTCGACGCCTGGCAGGCGGCCACGGAAGGCCAGATAGAGATCTTCAGCCTCGCGTGATCCGCCCGTAGACAGGATATTGTCCTCCAACGATTTGGCACGCTCTGGATCGAACGCCCCGCCTGCTTCTTCGAAGGCGGCGAAGGCATCCGCGTCCATAACCTCGGACCACATATAGCTGTAATAGCCCGAGCTATAGCCGTCGCCCGCGAAGACGTGGGCGAAATGCGGGGTGGCATGGCGCATGCCAATAGCAGAAGGCATCCCAATTTCCGCAAGAACCTCGGCCTGTTTGTCCATCGGATCAGCGGGCGCTGCCCCATCGTGGAACGCCAGATCAACCAGCGCCGAGGCAACATATTCCACAGTCTGAAAGCCTTGATCGAAATTGGCCGCTTTCAGAACCTTTTTTAGCATTTCCTGCGGTATCGGCTCACCGGTATCCGCGTGCGTGGCAAACTCGGCCAATACCTCCGGCACTTCCAGCCAGTGTTCGTAAAGCTGGCTGGGCAACTCGACAAAATCACGCGCCACTGAGGTGCCAGAAATGCTTTCATAGGTCACATTGGACAACATCTGGTGCAGGGCGTGGCCGAATTCGTGGAACAGTGTTCGCGCATCGTCATAAGACAGCAGCGCCGGGTCACCCTTGGCGAAGTTGCACACATTGATAACGACAGGCGCCTGTACCTTCGGAAACTTTGCCTGCCCCCGCATTGCGCTGCACCATGCGCCTGATCGTTTCGATCCACGTGCAAAGTAGTCTCCGATGAAGACCGCAACATGTTCGCCGTTCCGGGTTACCTCCCACGCACGACAATCAGGATGGTAGAGAGGCACATCCAACGGAGCAAATTCCAGCCCGAACAGACGATTGGCGCAGGCAAACGAGGCTTCAATCATCCGATCCAGTTGCAGATAGGGCTTCAGCGCCGCCTCATCCAGATCATGTTCGGCTTTGCGCCGTTTCTCGGCATAGTAGCGCCAATCCCATGCTTCCAACGGGCCGTTGATGCCGTCCTCTTGCATCATTTGTGTCAACTCATCGGCGTCTGCATCTGCTCGCTTTATTGCAGGTTCCCAGACCTGCATGAGAAGGTCGCGCACCCGATCAGGTGTCCGTGCCATCTCGGTTTCCAGCTTGTATTCGGCAAAGCTGTCATAGCCGAGCAGCTTGGCGCGTTCTTCGCGCAGTTTCAGGATTTCGGTAGCAATCTCGCGATTATCAGTCTCACCGCCATTCGCGCCGCGCGCCGTCCATGCACGATAAGCTTTTTCTCTCAAATCGCGGCGAGGTGAAAACTGCAAAAACGGCACAATCAGCGATCGCGACAGAGTCACCACAGGCTCATCCGCGCCCTTTTCCTGTCCGGCTGCCCGGGCTGTATCGACGACAAAACCGGGCAATCCCTGCACGTCTTCTTCGGCGAGTTCCATGAACCAATCCCGTTCATCCGCCAACAGATTCTGCGTGAAAGACGTGCCCAATGAGGCCAGACGGGCCTTGAGCTCTTGCATCCTCGCATCGTCATCGCCGGTCAACGCGGCCCCAGCCCGCACGAATCCTCGATGGGATAACATCAGAACGCGCGCCTGTTCGTCGGTCAGTCCCAATTCGTCGCGCCGATCCCACAGATCAGCCACCCGCTGAAATAGGGATTTGTTCGAAGAAATGCGTGAGTAATGTGCTGCGAGTTTCGGTGAAAACGCGCGTTGGAGTTCCTCGCGCTTGGGGTTGCTGTCAGCGCCTGCGACGGTGAAGAACACCGACAAGACTTTGTCCATCTGCTCTCCGGCGGCTTCAAGTGCTTCAATCGTATTGGCGAAAGTCGGCGTGTCTTGATTTGCCGCAATCGCATCGATCTCAGCATCATGCACTTGCATCGCCTGCTCCAGCGCAGGAGTGAAATCATCATCCGAGATCGTCGCAAATGGGGCAATTTCGAAGGGCGTATTCCAGTCGGACAGGATCGGGTTGGTCATTGAGGTCTCCTTTGACCTCATAGCTAAGACCGCCCGACGCAATGATCCAGAGCTAGTCTGAACTTTGAGCTCCTGACCCGCAAATCGGACAATCTTCGCGGTGCGCCAATGTGATCTTGCGGCTTTCGCCGTAAAGCGCGTCGTAGATTAACATCTCACCCCGCAACGCCTGCCCGGCACCGGTGATCACCTTGATCGCCTCAACCGCCATCATCGAGCCGACGACGCCTGGCAACGGCCCGATTACGCCTGCCTCGGCACAAGAGGGTGCCAGACCAGGGGCCGGGGCTTCGGGAAATATACACTGATAGCACGGACCGGAAGTGGCTGGGTCGAACACGCTCAATTGCCCTTCCCATTGCGACAACGCTCCCGAGATCAACGGCTTGCCCAGCGCCACAGCCGTCCGGTTGGTCAGATAGCGGGTGTCGAAATTGTCGGTGCCGTCAAGGATCAGATCGAAATCAGCGAACAGTTCGGCAGCAATCTCTTCAGTCAGGCGGCGATGATAGGGCAGAACCACGACATTGGGGTTCTGCGCCACCATGGCTTGCTGGGCTGAAAACACCTTGGGCATCCCGATATCCGCATCACGGTGGATCACCTGCCGCTGCAAGTTCGCATTCTCGACCGCGTCATCATCGATCACGCCAATGGTGCCAACTCCGACGGCAGCGAGATATTGCAAAGCGGGTGCGCCGAGGCCCCCGGCCCCGATCACCAACACGCGCGCCTGTTTCATCCGCTTTTGCCCCGGGCCACCAAGTTCACGCAAAACGATATGGCGGGCATAGCGTTCAAGTTCGGTTTCGCTGAACTGATCGGATGACATGGCAGGTTCCGTGGTTGGGCTGGACGCAGCGCGACTACGTAACGCCTTGATGCCCCGCCCATAAAGCAGAGCTAGCAGAACCACGCCAGAGAGGATCAGCCACATCGCTGCAGACCCGCCAGTTGCCTCACGCAACGGATTTCCCTCCGGCAGCACAAGTTGAGCAATGATCACCCCCGTTAGCAGAGCGCCAACAGAAACCAGACGCGCGGCGCGCGACACACCGGCGATATATCCAACGCCCCATAGCGCGGCAGCCAGGATCAGAACCAGAAGCATCAGCCCCGCCCGGTCGAGCCGAAACCGCCTGCGCCACGGTCGGTCTCACTCAGAACCTCTGCGTCCTGGAATATGGCCTGAACCACAGGTGCAACAATCAGTTGCGCGATGCGCTCTCCATGGGTGATTTCGAAAGGCTCCTGCCCCGCATTCAGCACAATCACCCCCAACGGGCCGCGATAATCGCTGTCGATCGTACCCGGGGTATTCGGCAAGGTGATCCCGTGTTTAAGCGCAAGGCCCGAGCGGGGCCTCACCTGAACTTCGAAACCAAGCGGGATCTCGATCCTAAGGCCCGTTGGCACAAGGGTGCGCTCACCTGGAGCTAATATTATTGGCGTACCATTTGGCAAGTTGGCCCGTACATCCGCACCAGCCGCACCAGATGTTTCATAAGAGGGTAACGGCACCGAATGATCAGCCCCTTCCTCTCGGATCACACGAATTGCCACCATCACTGCACCTCAGATTTCAACGACTACTATTTGGTCAGCGCACCAGCGATCTTAACCGCCAACCGCTTTGCCACTTCGTCTTTACCCATGCGCGGCCATTCTTCGGCACCCTCTTCCGAAATCACGATCACGGCATTTTCGGACCCGCCCATGATGCCCGTCGCGGGACTGACATCGTTCGCAACAATCCAGTCACAGCCCTTACGGGCGCGTTTTGCAGTGGCATGTTCGATCACATTGTCCGTCTCAGCCGCAAAACCCACCACCAACAGGGGTCGGCCATCTTCCATATGAGCAATGCGCTTCAGGATGTCAGGGTTCTCGGCGAACTCAAGTGCAGGCAGGCCATCGCGACTTTTCTTTAGCTTCTTGTCCGAGGCGCTGGATACCCGCCAATCGGCCACAGCGGCTGCGAATACACCAGCATCAACAGGAAGCGCAGCGTCCACCGCATCTGACATCTGCTGCGCCGTCTCAACCTGTACAACATTCACCCTTTCAGGGGGCGAAACGTCAGCCGGACCTGTAACAAAAATAACCTCAGCCCCCAGCGCTGCCAGTGCACGCGCCACAGCCGTGCCCTGTGCACCTGACGAGCGGTTTGCGATGTAACGCACAGGATCAATCGGTTCATATGTCGGGCCCGAAGTCACCAAAATACGCTTACCAGTCAATGGGCCGGCCGAAAATTGCGCTTCAATCGAAGCAACAATCTCCAGCGGTTCCGACATGCGGCCCGGGCCATATTCTCCGCAGGCCATGTCACCCTCGTTCGGGCCGACAAATCGCACTCCATCGGCTTCAAGTTGCGAGAAGTTGCGTTGGGTCGCTGGATGCTCCCACATGCGAACATTCATCGCGGGTGCACACAGAACGGGTGTATCGGTTGCCATCAACAGCGTTGAGGCCAAATCATTCGCCAAGCCACCTGCCATCTTGCCCATCAGATCAGCGGTCGCGGGCGCAACCACGACCAGATCTGCCGAACGCGACAGTTGGATATGACCCATCTCGGCTTCGTCGGTCAGATCAAAAAGGTCCCTGTAAACCTTCTCACCGGCCAATGCGGATACGGAAAGGGGAGTCACGAACTCCTCCGCGGCGCGCGTTAATACAGGCGTCACTGCGGCACCGCGTTCACGCAGCCGCCGGATCAGATCCAGCGATTTATAGGCGGCGATCCCACCACCAATAATCAGCAGAATGCGTTTGGATGACAGCATGTTTTGCCCTTCCCGTCCCGGTCGGCCCTGACATTAGGCAACGCCGCCGGTCAGTTCCAGCGGTTAATTCTGTGCCTCGAAGGCCTCGCAGGGATCTTCACGTTCTGCAGTAGGGCTATCAATCACGGCGTCGAAGTCTCCGTCAATCAGCCCATCCTCAGATTGCCCGAGCACAAAGACTTTGAGTCCGGGCCGCAAGCGCGTCAAAAAAGTTGGTATTCCGCGATCTTTGCGTGCATGGCCGTTGCCCGTGATCACTGCAATCGGCCCGCCCGTTTCATCCGCGGCCCGCAATATGGCACGCGTTAGCACCGCGTCCCGCAAACGCTGAATTGCAACCATCTGCCGCAAGGCCTCGGCAGGCAAAGCATCGCAATGGGCCGCAAGTTGATCTGCCTCACGCGCGGCCTGATCATCGTCAGGCAAGGGTACTGTCAGCCCATATCTGGCCGCGTCCGCCCCTAAAGTGGTCGCTGCTCCGCGCTCCATAGCTGCACGCGCGGCAGCTCGAGGCACCATCGCGCCGTAAACGGGCACATTGGCCGCGCGAAAAACCGGGTAATACATGCTGAGTGGGGGCCAACCAGACTCGGCCCAGCGCAGAATTCTGGACAGCTCTTCAGGATTACTCGCCGCTTTCTGCGCCAGTCGCTGTGCGCCTTCTTCGGTCACCATTTCCCAAACAACCGCAGATGGCGCAATTGCTGCAACCGCTTCGGCCTGCACGAGATGATGTCGCGGGTTGTCATGTATTTCACCCAGAATAACGACGTCTGCCGATTGCATATCGTCCAAGACATCCTGAGGTATAAGTTCATCGGCGCTGCCCGGCTGAGATAGTGCGGCGAGCAACACAAAAGCTGTAAGAATCGCAAGTGCTTTCATGCGAAGAAGTGTTGCACCTCGCGCGATTGAGCTTCAAGGTTCTTGCGCATTTTTATGAAGGCTGCTGCCTCGAGCTGACGCACACGTTCTTTCGACAGACCAAGCTCCTGACCGAGGCTTTCCAAAGTCCGAGCGGGTTCGCGCAACTTTCGTTCGCGGACGATGAATCTCTCACGCTCGTTCAAAGCCTGCATGGCCGTAACCAACCATTCGCGCAATTGCTGCCTATCATGATTGTTCTCGACCGCTTCGGCGGCTTGTTCACTGTCATCTTCCAACGCATCTATCCACTCGCGCCCATCTTCATCCGCCGACTGAATCGCATTCAGTGAGAAATCGGACCCGGCGAGCCGCCCTTCCATCATCTCGACGTCACGCAACGGTACACCGATTTCAGCCGCGATCATCTGGTGCAACTGGTGGCGATCCAAATCCATGCCTTCGGTCGCCGCTTCACGTTCAAGACGCGCCTGAACCCTTCGCATATTGAAGAAGAGAGATTTCTGGGAAGAAGTCGAACCGGTGCGCACCATTGACCAGTTACGCATCACATAGTCCTGAATGCTCGCCTTAATCCACCACACCGCATAGGTTGAAAAGCGAACGCCCCGGTCCGGATCAAACTTGTCGGCGGCTTTCATCAAACCCAGTCCCGCCTCTTGAATCAGATCATTCATCGGCGCGCCGTAGCGTTTGAATTTGGCTGCCATAGAAATTGCCAACCGCATATAGGCCGTGATCAGGCGGTGCAGAGCTTTCTCATCGCGTTCATCGCGCCAGGCATAGGCCAGCTTCAACTCTGTCTCTGCGTCCAGCAATTCGGCCTTCATTGCCTGCCGGGACATCGAAAAATCATGTGCGTTATCAAGTGCCATGCAAATCTCCCTTTTTCACAGGCGATTGGCCGGGCTTGCTTTGCCGACTCAGGGTCGATACGCAGGGCAAAACCGGTTGGATCACCAGAAAGGTAATAAAAGTGCATGCCGATTTAACCTTTATCTTGGGCGGCGCGGCATCCGGAAAATCCCTTTTTGCGGAACAAACTGTTGTTTCTACAGGTAAAAATCGCATTTACCTCGCAACATCACAAGTGTTTGATGACGAGATGCGCCTAAAAATCAGGCAACATATTGCACAACGAGGCAGCGGGTGGACGACGATTGAAGCACCATTCGATCTGACACCAGAACTCGCAAAGCTGACGCGGGATCAGGTTTGCCTGATCGACTGTGCAACCATGTGGCTGACCAACCACCTGCTCGCTGAGAGCAATCTTAACGAAGCGCAAACCAAACTGCTGAACGCGTTGAAAACCTGTGCAGCGCAAATCGTTATCGTCTCGAACGAAGTCGGCCACGGCATCGTGCCTGACAATGCGCTGTCCCGTCGGTTCCGCGAGGCACAGGGGCGCCTGAACATAGCACTTGCTGCACAGGCGGATCGGGTGGTGCAGGTCACGGCCGGGCTACCATTGGTTCTAAAGGGACCACCCCTGTGACCCGGCTACATTTGGTACGGCACGGCCCGACACATGCCAAAACCATGGTAGGCTGGTCCGATCTGCCCGCTGACTTGAGCGATCACGCTGCAATCGGCCGTCTCGAAACGCACCTTCCCTCCAATGCCGTCGTGATTTCATCGGATTTGTCACGCGCCGCCGACACGGCCAGTGCAATTCAAGGCACACGCCAGCGTCTGCCGCACCATGCCGATCTTCGCGAAATCAATTTTGGCACATGGGAGTTGCGCCCATTTGCAGAGATCGAGGCTGAAGACCCCGAGCTTTGCTTTGCATACTGGGACAATCCCGGAGATGTCAGACCCCCAGATGGGGAAAGCTGGAATGAAGTCCGCGCGCGGGTCGATGCGGTAGTTGATACCTTGATTGCCGACAATTCAGGACGCGATTTGGTAGTGGTCGCTCATTTCGGCGTAATCCTGACTCAAATCCAACGTGCCTTGGACGTGGATGCGCAAGAGGCGTTCAGTCACCGAATCGATAATCTTTCGGTTACCGAGATTACACGCCTCGAAGCTGGCTGGTCGGTGGGGCGGATCAATCACCGACCGTGATAGGACTGCGCACAAATCACTGATTTACGAACGCGCATCGACCCTGCATCGTTGGCGCATGACCCATGACCTCTTTATCGGCGACCGGTTGTTTTCAAGCTGGTCCTTGCGCGGATGGCTGATGCTCGAAAAATTCGGCCTGCCCTACCGCACCCACATGATTGGCCTCTACTCCGGGACGATGGCAGCGGATATGAAGCCACTGGCACCAGCACGTCTGGTACCAGCATTGCGGCTACCCGATGGAACTGTGGTCGGTGAAAGCCTCGCCATGGCAGAGACTTTGGCCGAACATCACCCTGACGCCGGACTTTGGCCAACAAAGCCGACAGCTCGTGCAACGGCCCGGTGGCTTTGTACTGAAATGGTCGCCGGATTCACAGCACTGCGGGGGCAATGCCCCATGCAGTTGAAATATCGCTGGGAAGGCTTCACCCCTTCTAAAGATACGCTGGCGGATCTGCAGCGGATCGAAACCCTCTGGGCCCATGCTCGGAGTATTTCGAGCGCCGAGTCGGGCCCTCTGTTTGGCGCATACTCGTTGGCTGATGTCTTCTATACTCCGGTTGCAGCACGAATTATCGGCTACGATTTACCCGTGTCTGAGGCCAATCGCACCTACTGCATGGACCTGCTTTCAGACATTTCCGTTCGGCAATGGCGCGCCATGGGCATGACCGTCGAGTATGATCCCTTTCCCTATCCACAAAACCTTACCGCCCATAACTGGCCGATTGGCGAGAACTCGAAAGCGGCAACCGTCAGTACCGGCCCATCCATTAACTCCGCCTGTCCCTACTCCGGAAAACCGGTGAGGGATTACTTAGAACTCGAAGGTAAGGTTTGGGGCTTTTGCAACCCGTTTTGCCGGGACAAAACTGTTGCCGACCCTGGGGCTTGGCCGAATTTTACGGCGATGATCGGCGGCGTTAACGATTCCTAAACCGCAGACGTGGCAGCAACGTCCTGTTAACCAAAAAACAGGATTGCCATGGTCGCCCGCGCCCACACCGTCGCTTTTCAAGGGGTCGATGCCCGCCCGGTCGAAGTGCAATGCGCCGTTTCACCGGGTCTTCCAGCGTTTTCCATCGTTGGCTTACCGGACAAGGCAGTTTCTGAGGCGCGGGATCGGGTGCGCAGCGCACTGAGCGCGATGTCCATCGCACTGCCCTCGAAACGGATCACCATCAACCTGTCGCCCGCCGATTTGCCCAAAGAAGGTAGCCATTTCGACCTGCCTATCGCAGTTGCGTTGCTTACTGCGCTAGAGATCATTCCTGCGGACGCCGCCGAGGGCGCTGTTGCTTTGGGCGAATTGTCGTTGGACGGCTCGCTTGTTCCGGTTGTCGGAGCGTTGCCCGCCGCCATGACGGCTGCCGCTGAAGATCGTAGCTTGCTTTGCCCCAGCGCCTCTAGCTCGGAAGCCGCTTGGGTAGATGCCACGCAAGTGATCGGTGCTGGCTCATTAGGAGATGTGGTGCGGCACTTCACCGGCCAATCCGCGTTGCCCGCCGCGACGCCGGGCGAGGTCAGTCTTTCGCCCAGCGCGAGTGATTTGCGAGACGTAAAAGGGCAGGAACGCGCTAAACGGGCCTTGGAAATCGCCGCCGCGGGGCGGCATCACCTGATCATGATCGGGACGCCGGGTTCGGGCAAATCCATGCTGGCGGCGCGCTTGCCAGGAATTTTGCCACCGCTGACGCCGGTCGAAGCGCTGGAAACTTCGATGATCCAATCGCTTTGTGGGTTGTTGGACGAAGGCGGCATCAGCCGTGCCAGACCGTTTCGAGAGCCGCATCACACCGCCTCAATGGCGGCTATCGTCGGTGGGGGGAAAGGTGCAAAACCCGGTGAAATCTCATTGGCGCATAACGGCGTTCTTTTCATGGACGAGTTTCCCGAATTCCCGCGCACCGTTCTGGAAACCTTGCGACAACCGATTGAGACCGGCGAAGTCATGGTCGCCCGCGCCAACGCCCATGTGAAATACCCATGCAGGTTCATGCTGGTGGCCGCTGCCAACCCCTGCAAATGTGGATACCTGACTGATCCGTCCCGTGCCTGCTCGCGCGCACCGGTTTGTGGCGAGGATTATCTGGGCCGCATCTCAGGGCCACTAATGGACCGGTTCGACCTGCGTATCGAAGTACCCCCTGTAGGTTTTACCGATCTCGATTTGCCACCTTCGGGCGATAGTTCAGCCGCTGTGGCTGCGCGCGTTGAAGCCGCGCGCGCTGTTCAAGCTGACCGGTTTCGCGACACCCCCGAGACCCGTCAAAACGCGGATGTTCAAGGCAACCTATTGGAAGAAATCGCCGCGCCAGATTCCGAAGGCAAGGAGTTGCTTCTAAAAGCTGCCGAGCGTTTCGGCCTTTCGGCCCGCGCCTTCCACCGTATCCTGCGGGTCGCCCGCACCATCGCCGATCTCGATGGAGAGCCGGACGTGCGCCGCCCCCATGTCGCCGAGGCGCTGAGCTTTCGCATCAGCGCAAAGGCAGGGGCTTAAAACTTGGCCTCAATCGCCTGCCAGATTTTTTCGGCGATATTCAAACCGTTGAACCGCTCAAGCTCCTGAATGCCGGTGGGTGACGTGACATTGATCTCGGTCAGGTAGTCGCCAATCACATCGATTCCGACAAAGATCTGTCCACGTTCTTTCAACAACGGCCCAATTGCAGCGCAGATTTCCATATCGCGATCAGTCAGGCCAATTTTCTCAGGGCGCCCACCCACATGCATGTTCGAGCGGGTTTCACCCTCGGCTGGAACGCGGTTGATGGCCCCCACCGGCTCGCCATCCACGAGGATGACACGTTTGTCGCCGTTTCTTACATCCGGCAAAAACTTCTGTGCAATCAACGGCTCACGCGAGAAACCCGTGAACAACTCATGCAGCGATGTCAGGTTGCGATCATTCACATCAAGGCGGAACACACCAGCGCCCCCATTGCCATAGAGCGGCTTGAGGATGATATCGCCGTGTTTCTCTTTGAACACTTTGATGGTGTGCAGATCCCGCGCAATTGTGGTGGGCGGCGTCAGTTCAGGAAAATCCAAAACCAGCAGCTTTTCCGGATAGTTTCGCACCCAAAACGGGTCATTCACCACCAAGGTCTGCCCCCGGAGACGGTCCAGCAAATGGGTCGAAGTGATGTAGTGCATGTCGAACGGAGGGTCTTGCCGCAACCAGACCACATCGAAATCAGCTAGATCCACTTCGCGTTCTGGCCCCAGAACAGCCGGGTCGCCAGCGACCCTTTGCACTGTCATGTCGTGCCCGCGCGCAGTAACTTTGCCCTCCTGATACGCCAATTGATCCGGGCCATAGAAAAAAAGCTGATGGCCGCGGGCCTGAGCCTCTTCTGCCAAACGAAACGAGCTGTCGGCATTGATATCCACGGCCCCGATCGGGTCCATCTGAAAGGCGATTTTCATGGTCTATCCCTCAATTCCACGCCTGATACATGGCGCAGAGACTCGACGGGTTCAATGGTGATCAGTTCATACCGAAGGCGTTTTCGATGATTTGAACAGTTCCGGTATCATCCACCAAAGCGACGTCAAAGCGCGTGTTTGTCAACTGCCCGCCGGGTTCCTGTTCAAGATACTGCGCAGCAGATGCACAAATTCGATCCATCTGTCGACGGTTGATGCGAGCGGCGGCGGTTTCAAAACTGCGGCTTTTCTTGACCTCAACGAAGACCAACCCATCCGCATTGCGCGCAATCAAATCAATCTCGCCACCTGCGCCGCGCCATCTGCGCTGTGCGATTGAATACCCTCGGCGCTGGTATTCAGTGGCAACGCTAAACTCTGCCGAACGTCCGGCGTGATATGAAACCGAACCCCGAACAGATCGCCGCATGATTTCATCCTTTTCCCAGTTTCAGGGCCTTCTGATAAATCGGACGGCGCGGCAGGCTGAACATCTCTGATACCAGATCTGCTGCATCCCGTACCGAATGCGTTTCCAAGGCTCTTATCAAGGCCTCTTCTACGTCGGTTTCCTTAACAGATTGCGAATGGGCGCGATCTACAAGCAAGACAACTTCGCCCTTGACGGATGCATCCTGATACTCGGAGGCAAGATCCGCCAACGTCCCTCTTCGGGTTTCTTCAAACTTCTTCGTCAGTTCTCGGCAGAGCGCCGCCTGGCGCTCACCACCCAGCACTGCGGCCAGATCCGCGAGACAACCCGCCACACGCTTCGGCGATTCGTAGAAAACCAGCGTTCCGGGGACACTACGCAGCGCCTCGATTCGCGAACGCCGCGCGCCAGAAGCATTGGGCAGGAAACCGGCAAAGAAGAAGGCGTCGGTCGGTAGACCGGCCAATGTCAGTGCGGTCAATACGGCAGACGGGCCCGGTGCACAGGTCACGTTATGCCCGGCCTCGGCTGCTTGACGCCCCAGATCATAGCCGGGATCGGCAATCAGGGGCATTCCGGCCTCGGATGCATAGGCAACCGATTGCCCCTGCGCGAGCGCCTCAAGGATCTTGCCACGTGCGCCAGCTCCGCTGTGATCGTGATAGGCCAAAATACGACGCCCCTCGAGCGGCACGCCATGAATTTCCATCAACCGACGCAGACTACGGGTATCCTCGGCAGCGATCATGTCTGCCGAGGCCAGCACATCCAAAGCCCTGAGCGTAATGTCGCGCGCTGTCCCGATTGGAGTGGCGACAAAATACAGCCCTGCGGCCAATCTGATCTTTTGGAAATTCAAAGCTGGACCCTCACAGCGTGACGTTTATTATCGCGGATCAATAGACCAAGGTGCCCTCAGACGCCGGATCAGGGAGTTTTCTTTTAGATGTTTACCGTTTGCAAGCCCGCACGCAAACTGGCGAAATCCGCCATCGCTCTGGCTACGGCCGCATTCCTCGCTGCTTGTGATGCCGGAGGCTTGGGTGGAGGTCCTTCGATCAACGCCTCAGACCCGGTCCCGGTTGCGCTTCTGGTGCCAAGCGGATCGCCTCAATCTGGTGATGCCGCCCTTGCGCGAAGCCTTGAGAATGCCGCACGTCTGGCGATCGCGGATTTGCCGAACGTCAAGATTGACCTGCGGGTATATGACACGGCTGGAAATGCAGGAACAGCATCGAGTGTCGCACAGCAAGCCGTTGCGGATGGGGCTAAGATCATTCTTGGTCCAGTATATGCGCAGGCGGCCAATGCGGCGGGCCTTGCTGTTCTAAGCAACAACGTCAACGTGCTGTCCTTCTCGAACAACACCAGCATTGCGGGCGGCAATGTTTATGTGCTCGGGCCCACATTCCAAAACACGGCCAACAGGCTCGTGAACTACGCCGGACAGCAGGGTAAGAACAATACTGTCATAGTGCATAGCAATGACTCGGCAGGCCAGTTGGGCCGGTCTGCCATTGCCACTGCGCTCAGCAACAGCCGCGTCAATAATGCGGGTACCGTTGGATATGACCGATCTCAGCAGGGAGTGATCGATTCGGTTCCGACCATCAAGGCGACAGTCGACTCTACTGGTGCGGATTCGATCTTCTTGACTGCGACGACGGCGGGCGCACTGCCCCTCTACAGCCAATTGCTACCAGAGGCAGGCGTTTCACCAGCAACAACGCAATATATCGGCCTGACGCGCTGGGACATCCCGGCACAGACGTTGGAATTACCAGGTGTCCAAGGCGGATGGTTCGCGCTACCTGATCCTGCAAAGGCACAGGCATATCGCCAGCGGTACAACAATACCTATGGTGAAGCACCGCACCCGATCAGCGGGCTTGCCTACGATGGGATTGCCGCCATTGGCGCGTTGGTGAGCCAAGGCAAATCCGATGCCCTGACTGGGGCGGCTCTGACCCAAAACGCCGGATTTCAGGGTGTCGGTGGTATCTTCCGCCTGCGACCTAACGGTACGAATGAACGCGGTCTGGCAGTTGCCACGATCCAGAACAAACAGGTGGTTGTGATTGACCCTGCCCCACAAAGCTTCTCTGGCGCCGGATTCTGAGCGACTGGCGCTGGCCACCGCGTCTAAAGACGACCTGATCTGTTCAGCCGACGAGATTTTTGACAGCGTTTCCGTCGATGCCAGATTGTCCGATGCAATTAAAAACAGCTCGGACAACGCTGCGCTGCGCGCAGAAACAGTGCGTATTCTGCGAGACGCCCAAAAGGCTGGACGCAAGGCGATTTCCGATTCATTTTCACAGCGCCCATTCGATGCACGCCCTCTGACACATTCTTATACCTATCTGACGGATCAGATGGTGCGGACCGCAATGCGGGTCGCAACCGAGCATTTGCACCCGCTCGCCAATCCTACTCGTGGGGAAAAAATCGCCGTATTGGCGGTCGGAGGCTATGGCCGGGGTGAAATGGCTCCCTCCTCCGACGTGGACCTGCTGTTTCTGACGCCCTACAAAATCACCGCCTGGGCCGAGAGCGTGATCGAATCCATGCTCTACATCCTCTGGGATTTGCGACTGAAGGTCGGGCATTCTTCGCGTACGATCAAAGACTGTTTGCGCTTGGGTGCAGATGATTTCACCATTCGCACTGCCATGCTGGAGCAGCGTTATCTCGCCGGGGATCAGACGCTTGCGAAAGAGCTTGAAGAACATCTGAAAAGCGAGCTGTTCAAGGGTACTGAGCGGGAATTTATCGAAGCCAAGCTGAAAGAACGGGATGAGCGGCACCTGAAACAAGGTGAGCGCTATATGGTTGAGCCCAATGTCAAAGAAGGCAAAGGCGGCCTGCGCGACCTGCAATCGCTCTACTGGATCGCAAAATATATCTACAGCGTGAAAGATGTTGCCGAACTGGTCCCGATGGGTTTGTTCACACCGGAAGAGTTCGGTGAATTCGTTCAGGCCGAAGAATTCCTTTGGGCTGTCCGGTCGCATCTGCATCTGGTGACCGGTCGCGCGACAGAACAGCTGACTTTCGATCTGCAGGTCGAGGTGGCGGATCGCATGGGCTACGAAGACCGCGCGGGTCGGCGGGCTGTTGAAGTATTCATGCAGCGGTACTTCCGCGAGGCGACACGTGTGGGCGAGTTGACCCGCATATTCCTGACCAAGCTGGAGGCGTCCCATATGAAGGGCGCGCCGTTACTGGAACGCATTTTTCGCCGTCGACGTCGGATCAAGGCCGGGTACAGGGTTGTTCATGGTCGTCTGGATATCGCGGACCCCGACAAATTCCTGTCAGACAAGGTCAATCTGCTGCGGCTGTTTGAGGAAGGCCTGCGCACAGGCATGTTGATCCACCCGGACGCCATGCGTTTGGTTACGGCAAACCTGAACCTGATCGACGAAGACATGCGCAACGACAAAGAGGCGCGGCGCATTTTCCTTGATCTGATGCTGAAACACGGCAACCCCGAACGGGCCCTGCGCCGAATGAACGAGTTGGGTGTACTGTCGGCCTTCCTGCCCGAGTTCGAACACATCGTAGCGATGATGCAGTTCAATATGTATCACAGCTATACTGTGGACGAACACACGATCCAGTGCATCGTAAATCTGGCCCAGATCGAACGCGGAGAGCTAATCGAAGAGCTGCCGCTGGCGTCCTCGATCCTTGAGCGAAGTGTCAATCGCAAGGTCTTATACGTTGCCTTGCTGCTACACGATATTGGGAAGGGGCGGCCTGAAGATCACTCGATCCTCGGCGCTCAAATCGCTCGCAAGGTGGCGCCGCGTCTGGGACTGAACAAGGCAGATTCCGAAACCGTGGAATGGCTGGTGCGATACCATCTGTTGATGTCCGATATGGCACAAAAGCGCGATATTTCTGATCCGCGCACAATCCGCGACTTCGCCAAAGCGGTTGAAACAGTAAAGCGATTGGATTTGCTCACGGTGCTGACGGTCTGTGACATTCGCGGTGTCGGGCCAAATACCTGGAACAACTGGAAAGCCACATTGCTGCGCGCCTTGCACGCAGACACCAAGCGCGCGCTGGAATCCGGCATGGAGGTTCTCAATCGTGCCAACCGTGGCGCAGAGGCGAAAAAGCAGTTGCGTGCCGAGCTGGACAGCTGGTCCAAAGCCGATCTGAAGACTGAAACCGGGCGACACTACGATCCATATTGGCAAGGGTTGAACCTTGCGACCCATGTCGAGTTTGCGGAGATGCTGAAATCTCTCGAAGACAGCGGTGATCCAGGGGCGGTCGAGATCCGCTTGCATCCGGATGAAGATCGCGACGCGACCCGCGCTTGCTTTGCCATGGGCGACCACCCGGGTATCTTTTCTCGGATTGCCGGGGCGCTGGCTCTGGTTGGGGCCAACGTTGTAGATGCACGCAGCTATACGACAAAAGACGGTTATGTGACCGACGCATTCTGGATACAGGACGCCGAAGGCCATCCTTTCGAAGCCTCTCGCCTTCCGCGTCTGACCCAGATGATCCACAAGACGCTGAAGGGTGAAGTGGTGGCCAGGGACGCCCTAAAGTCACGCGACAAGATCAAAAAACGTGAGCGCGCCTTTAACGTCCCAACACACGTCACCTTCGATAATGAAGGCTCGGAAATCTACACGATCATCGAGGTCGACACGCGTGATCGGCCCGGCCTGCTTTATGATCTGGCCCGAACATTGGCGGCAGCCAATGTTTACATCGCGAATGCGGTGATCGCGACCTATGGCGAACAGGTGGTTGATACGTTCTATGTCAAGGATATGTTTGGTCTGAAATACCATTCTGAGGCCAAGCAGCGTGGCTTGGAAGCCAAGCTTCGTAAAGCCATCGTCGAAGGTGCGGAGCGGGCCGCCTCATGAAGCCGATCCGCCTGATCTCGGGCTTTTTCACCGTTGGCTTCTGGACCCTCGCCAGCCGTATTCTGGGTTTTCTGAGGGAAATTCTGCTGACCGCCTTTATCGGCCCGGGCCCGGTTATGGATGCCTTTGTCGCGGCGTTTCGCCTGCCCAACATGTTCCGCCGCTTCTTTGCTGAAGGTGCATTTAATGCAGCCTTTGTGCCGATGTTCTCGAAACGCCTGGAGGGCGATGAGAACGCAGAGGGCTTTGCGCAGGACGCATTCAATCTGTTGGCGGTGGCTGTGCTGGCCTTGGTCGGGTTGGCGATGGTTTTTATGCCCGGCTTGGTCTGGATTACCGCTGAAGGTTTTTACGGAGACGAGCGCTTTGATCTGGCAGTGGACTATGGATACGTCGTGTTCCCCTACATCCTATTCATGTCTCTTGCCGCGTTGTTTTCCGGTGTTTTAAACGCGACTGGTCGATTTGCGGCTGCCGCTGCGGCACCAGTGTTGCTGAACATATTTGCCTGTTTTGCATTGATCTTTGGAGCCATGTCGGGAGGGGACGTGATCCGCTGGCTGATCGCAGTCATCCCGGTCGCTGGTGTCGCACAACTGGCATTAGTCTGGGTTGCCACTGAAAGCGCCGGAATTCGTATACGGCCGGGTTGGCCGACGCTTAGCCCAGAAATGCGGCGTATGGTGCGGATCGCTGTGCCAGCGGCGCTGGCCATGGGGGTGACGCAGGTCAATTTGGTAGTGGGGCAGCTTGTAGCTTCCAAAACCGAAAAAGCAATCAGTTGGTTATTTGCAGCGGATCGTTTGTATCAGCTGCCATTGGGAGTGGTCGGAATCGCAGTTGGCATCGTATTATTGCCTGACCTATCGCGCCGTTTGCGCGCAGAGGACAAAGACGGCGCCCGCAACGCGTTTTCTCGGGCCGGTGAGTTCACTTTGCTTTTGACCCTACCCTCAACGGTTGCCTTTCTCATCATTCCTGGCCCATTGGTCTCGGTTCTGTTCCAACGCGGCCAGTTCAGCGCCGAGGATACGGCAGCGACCGCTCTTGCCGTCGCAATCTATGGCATCGGGTTGCCTGCGTTCATGTTGCAAAAACTATTACAGCCGCTGTTTTTCGCCCGCGAGGATACAAAATCACCGTTTAGATACGCCGTATTTGCGATGGCGGTGAATGCCGGGCTTGCCTTTGGCCTGTATCCCGTCGCCGGTTGGATTGCGCCCGCGATCGCGGCCTCGACCGCTGGTTGGGCGATGGTAGCTTTGCTGGCAATCGGCGCACGGAGGATGGGGGACGAGGCACGATTTGACGATCGATTCAAACAGAGAATCTGGCGGATCGTGGCCGCCTCGGCGGGCATGGGCGTCGTGTTGTTTGCTGCGATCCACTTGTTTGGATGGGCGTTTGGCATACCCGGCTGGCGCTACCTGGCGCTATTGATGCTCATCGTTACCGCAGCAATTGCCTATTTCTTGTTGGGCCACGTCTTCGGCGCGTTTAGGCTTTCGGAATTCCGAAATGTACTAAAACGAGGCTGAATTTGCACTAATCACGCCTTGTTTTGCTGAGAATGCGCGCCCAACCGCCCGGAGCGAGAAAGAAAGACAAGCCGAACCCGGTGGCAAATCCACCCAGATCGGCAACCCAATCCGAGGTTCCACCGAAGATCAAACCGAAGAGCAACTGAATCCCCATTAGCACCGCGATCAGGCTGAAGGCGCGGGATTGGTTTTCGCCGACCAGTGAAAGCTTACGCCACAACAACCATGTGAACGCACCGATCAACCCGTAGACAGGCGGGAACCCCCCAACCAGAGGATAGGGCGGGTTCAGCAAAACGGCATAGGCCAGCGCTCCGCCCACGCCAGACACCACAAAGATGATCAGCATGGCGATGCTGCCAAAGACCTCGGCAACCATTTTACCCATCGCCAGCACAAAGACGCAGACAAACACAGCTTGCGTGAAATTGGCCTGGACAAAAGGGTAAGTGACAAAGCGGATCACATGTTCGAACGGCCAACGCCCGTTCTGGACCATCCAGTCGAAGATATCGGGCGAGAACGTGTATTGCTGCAGCGCGTCCAGCCGCCAACCAACCGCAGTTGGACCTCCGACCAGCCCGCGGCCGCCAAGCATAAAAGCCAACTCGATCCCCATGATGAACAGAACTAATGCCACCACGACCGGCGGCAGAGGGTTCACGGGCGGTGTATAATGCTCACTGCTCATTGGGCTGGCCTTTCGCGGCTGTTGACGTCCCTTTGCCTCATGGGTAAGCGACGGGGGCTGATTTTTCCAGACAGGAGTTTCCTACGATGACCGAGACCCAATTCACGCCCCGCGTGTTTTCCGGCATCCAGCCTTCAGGAAACCTGCACTTGGGTAACTACCTGGGTGCACTCAAACGTTTCGTGGATATGCAGGGGCCGGATTTCGAGACCGTCTATTGCATGGTCGACCTCCACGCGATCACTGTCTGGCAAGACCCCGATCGCCTGCGTGAAAAGACACGTGAAGTGTGCGCTGGGTTCATTGCCGCCGGTCTCGACCCTGAAAAATCCATCCTGTTCAATCAGAGCCAGGTGCCCGAGCACACGCAGTTGGCCTGGATCTTCAACTGCATCGCCCGGATCGGCTGGATGCAGCGTATGACGCAATTCAAGGACAAGGCCGGCAAGAACGCGCAAAACGCATCGTTGGGTCTTTTCGCTTATCCCGCACTGATGGCGGCGGACATACTGGTGTATCACGCGACCCATGTGCCGGTCGGTGAAGACCAGAAGCAGCATCTGGAACTGACGCGCGACATCGCAATCAAGTTCAACCATGACTATGGCGTCGATTTCTTCCCCGTGACCGAACCGGTCATCGGTGGCCCAGCGCCGCGCGTGATGAACCTGCGGGACGGGTCGCGTAAGATGTCATCCTCTGACCCGTCCGATATGACGCGGATCAATATGACTGACGATGCCGACGCCATCGCCAAGAAAATCCGCAAGGCCAAGACTGACCCGGATGCACTGCCCTCGGAAGTGAAGGGGCTTGAAGAGCGGCCCGAGGCACGAAATCTGGTGAACATCTACGCTGCTCTTAGCGATCAGACTGCCGAGCAGGTTTTGGCAGAGGTCGGTGGCAAACAATTCGGTGAGTTCAAGCCGATGCTGGCTGAATTAGCGGTTGAGAAGCTGTCACCCATCTCGTCCGAGATGGCGCGTCTGATGGGCGAAGAGGCTGAGATCGACCAGATACTTGCCCGCGGCGCTGAACGGGCGCGTGCGCTTGCCTCCCCGATCTTGCAAAAAACCTACGAGATTGTGGGCATGGTCGGTGCAGGCAAGTCCTAATGATCAGAACCCGATCTAGAAACGCCGCCCAGTCCGGGCGGCGTTTTTTGTTTGGCAGCCCATTATGCGGCCTTGGGGCGCAGCATTTCATGCACAATGGATTCAGCGACCTCATGCGGGCTAACCGCTTCGATCTTGGCCCTCGTCAGGATGCGATCCATCGTCTGCTCAAGCGCCTTTAATCTATCAGCGACCCAAGCTTCACGCTCTTCCACGCGCAGGATTTCTGTTGCCACATTTATGATGCCACCCCCGTTAGCGACAAAGTCGGGTGCGTAAAGAATGCCGCGCTGGTGAAGCAACTGCGCATCGCCAGCACTGGCTAACTGGTTATTTGCGCCCCCAGCCACGGCGCCGAACTGCAACAACGGAATGCTTGTTTCGTTAAGGATACCCCCGATGGCGCAGGGGGCAAATATGTCAGCCTCAACACCATAAATCATATCGGGGGCCACAGCCTGAGCCGCATACTGTTCAGCAACGCGTGCCGATTGGCGGGCATCGATATCTGTGACGATCAACCGTGCGCCTGCATCATGAAGCAACTGACACAAATGCGCGCCTACATGACCAAGCCCCTGAACCGATATGGTCAGGCCATCCAGATCAGTTCGCCCAAAACGGTGCTGCGCAGCCACCCGGATCGCGTTGAATATTCCGCGCGCCGTGATGGGGGATGGATCACCGCTCGCAAATTCCCCGTCTGCCAGCCCTGCCACAAAGTCAGTCCGGGACCCGATATGGGCCATGTCAGCGGGCGTCATACCCATGTCTTCTGCGGTCCAGTACTGGCCGCTCAGGCTTTGCACCGCTTGACCGAAGGCACGCAGAAGATCGGGTGATTTATCGACGTGCGGGTCACCAATAATAACGGCCTTGCCACCCCCCAGAGGAAGATCAGCTGCAGCGTTCTTGAAGGTCATGCCCCGCGCCAATTGCAAGGCATCATTCAATGCCTCAGCGGCATGCCCGTAGGGGCGCATCCGCACACCGCCAGCCGCAGGACCGCGTTGCGTCGAGTGAACTGCAATATAGCCCAATAGACCAAGTGCGCTGTCCTTGAATTCAACCACGCGCTCATAATCTGGCGCGTCTATGATGGTGATGTCCATTCTTCTCCTCCGGGCTACCCAGTGGAGTTTGCCATCTGTCGACGAGTGAATTTCACCTATTTATCGCTACCAGCAGAAGTATTTTAGGGGTATTCTTCAATCAACTCGATAATAATAGAGTTTTTCACTATGGATGACATCGACTCCAAGATAATCCGTGCCCTCCAGAATGATGGCCGCATGACTGTTATCGATCTGGCAGACCATGTCGGGCTGTCCCCGACACCTTGCGCGCGGCGCTTGGATCGATTGCAACGAGATGGGATTATCACCGGGTACGCCGCTCAGGTAGACCCCGAGCAGCTTGGCTTCGGCGTTACGATTTTTGTCTCTGTCGAGTTGGAGAAACAGGATCGCAGCGCCATCGATTCCTTTGAAAAGGCAATTCGGCGGTGTGATGAGGTGATGGAGTGCTATCTCATGACAGGCTCGCGTGACATCTTGCTGCGCGTCGTGGCCAAAGACCTCAACGCATTTGACGCCTTCTTAGAAAACCGACTGATGAAAATACAAGGCATCAGAAATCTGCGTTCAAACTTTGCCTTGCGCACCATGGTCAAACGTGAGTCGCTGCCTCTGTAACGCGGATAATCTGCTGGACCTTGCCTCAGCCCCAACCTAGGTTTCCCGAAGCTTGAGGGAGGGCGCAATGGCAGTCGGCAAAAACATCCGCACCTATTTCGAAGGTCAATGGCATGATGGGGACGCCCCGATCATGCGTGCAGCCGACCATGGCGCATGGCTTGGCTCGTCTGTATTTGACGGCGCCCGCTTCTTTGATGGGATGACCCCGGATCTGGATGCCCATTGCGCTCGGGTCAATCGCTCGGCCGAAGCTCTGATGCTAACGCCTTCGGTGACTACGGAACAGATGGTTGAACTGGTTCAGGAGGGGCTACAAAGTTATCCAACAGATACTGCAGTTTACATTCGTCCTATGTATTGGGGCATCGACGGAGACCCAACCGCAATCATCCCCCAGGAAGACAGCACTGGCTTCGCCATTTGCCTGGAAGAAATCCCGATGGCGCCCGAATCCGCCTCGGCCACGCTGACGACAACCCGCTTCCGTCGCCCCGTTCTGGAATCTGCCGTGGTTAACGCTAAAGCGGGCTGCCTCTATCCGAACAACGCCCGGATGTTGCAGGAGGCGCGTAGCAAAGGTTTCTCAAACGCGTTGGTTGCCGATGCCATGGGGCACGTGGCGGAAACCGCGACCGCCAATATTTTCATGGTTCGCGATGGAGAAGTTTTCACCCCGATTCCCAATGGAACGTTCCTTGCCGGCATCACCCGGGCGCGACACATCAAGAATCTGCGCGCCGATGGGGTGAAAGTGCATGAATCTGTGCTGAGCTTTGAGGACTTTCACGATGCTGACGAAGTGTTCATGACCGGTAACATGAGCAAAGTGACCCCCATCACCGCGCTGGATGACACCCAGTATCAGGTGGGTCCAATTGCTCGTCGCGCACGCGAGATGTACTGGGATTGGGCTGCAAGCAATCGCTGATCGACACCCTGCCCGTTTCAGTTGCCTCTGCGCATCCTGTGGGGCATGATCCCGAAAACAAACGAGGACAAACATGCGCAAGTTCCTAGTCGTTCTTGACGACAGCCGTGAATGCCTGAACGCCATGCGCTTTGCCGCAATGCGCGCGGCTCATACGGGCGGCGGGGTTACGGTTCTTTCGGTAATTCCGCCGGATGAGTTCAACCATTGGATCGGTGTTGCCGAGGTGATGCGCGAAGAGGCGCGCGAGCGTATTCACGCGCATTTCGAAGTGTTCGCCAAGTGGATGCGTGACAAGCAGGGTGTCGAGCCCGAATTGGCCATTCGCGAAGGCGACCCGGTTCCTCAAATCATCGAACACGTCCAGTCCGACTCTGAAATTGGCGTGTTGGTGCTGGGCGCTGGCACTGACAAGAAGGGCCCCGGACCATTGGTAACCCAGCTAACCCGGAACTCTGGCAGTCTGCCTATTCCGGTCACTATTGTGCCCGGCGACTTAAGCAAGGAAAAGCTGGAAGCCATCACCTGAGGCACATTATGCCAGCAACATTGCAATTTTGGTTCGATTTCGCGTCGACCTATTCCTATCTCAGCGCTATGCGCATCCAACAGGCGGCCGCAGAAAAGAGAGTCGCCGTGGAATGGCACCCATTTCTTCTGGGCCCGATCTTTGCTGAACAGGGATGGAACAACTCGCCGTTCAATCTGTATCCCGCAAAGGGCCGGTACATGTGGCGGGATATGGAACGGCTTTGTGCAGCGCGCGATCTACCATTTCAGCAGCCCAAAAATTTTCCGCAAAACAGCCTGCAAGCGGCGCGTCTGGCATTGGCAATCGGATCAACTAATCAACGTGGTGCATTTGTACGCGCTGTCTATTCTGCACAATTCGGAGCGGGACAAGACATCTCGGACCTCAGGGTTCTGGCGGAATGCCTTGCCAGTTCAGGCGTTTCGCAAGATGTGATGGAACAGATTGGTAGCCCCCAGATCAAATCCGCGCTGTTCGAACAGGTCGCTCGCGCCAAGGCTCTGCACATCTTCGGCGCACCAAGCTTTATCGCCAAAGATGAATTGTTCTGGGGTGACGACCGATTGGATGACGCGATTTCCTTTGTCGCATCAATTTAGAACGATTCCAAATCTTGACTTCCCCCGTCCGGACGCGCATATCAGATACACCTTAAACGGAGCCGCGCCATGTTTATCCAAACTGAATCCACACCCAACCCGGCAACTCTGAAGTTTTTGCCCGGTCAGACGGTTCTGGAAGCGGGTACTGCAGATTTTCCAAACGCTGAGGCGGCCGAGAAATCTCCGCTCGCCACTCGTATCTTTGGCGTCGCGGGTGTGACAGGAGTGTTCTTTGGCAATGATTTTGTCACGGTGACAAAATCCGATGATGTCCAATGGGATCACATCAAACCCGCCATCCTTGGCGCTGTAATGGAGCATTACCAATCCGATCAGCCCGTCATGGGCGCAAACGTTGATGCAGGCGCAGGGCACGCCGAACATACCGGCGAAGACGCTGAAATTGTACACCAAATCAAAGACTTATTGGACAGCCGAGTGCGGCCTGCCGTGGCACAGGATGGCGGCGACATAACATTCCATGGCTTCGACAAGGGGATTGTTTATCTTCACATGCAAGGGGCCTGTGCGGGATGTCCATCCTCCACGATCACTCTGAAAATGGGTATCGAAAACCTGCTACGGCATTACATCCCGGAAGTGATCGAGGTTCGCCCCGTTGCGATCTGATCCAACCATCCTGGCATTCGACACATCGGCCGCGCATTGCGCGGCCGCTTTGTTGCAAAACGGTGTGATTGTTGCGTCCTGCGTTGAGCCCATGTCGCGCGGGCAGGCTGAGAGGTTGATGCCTTTACTGGAAGAGTTGTTGGAAGAGAACGGATGCAACTGGCGAGATCTGGACGCGATTGGTGTCGGGGTTGGCCCCGGAAACTTCACCGGGATTCGAATCTCGGTCTCGGCTGCCCGAGGACTGGCGCTTGGTCTGGACGTTCCCGCAGTCGGTGTATCGGGCTTCGATGCCTTGGCCGAGTTGGCCCCCAAAGGCCACATACCTGCGATTCCCGCTCCTCGCGACCAAGTTTATTTGATGCCGGATGGAGCAGAAGCGCGACTGGTCGCGCGACACGACGCAGAATCATTGGGCAGACTATATCTTTGCGATCAGCCTGATCGGCAGGTTCGCACTATTGCTCGATTGGCGTCGCGGCGTTTGGCCTCGACGCCCACTCCACCCGCACCTTTATATGTTCGCCCTGCAGATGCCGCGCCTTCGCGCGACGTACCTCCGGTCTTGCTTGACGAATGACGCCACAGGAAATGGCTCATATCCATGCCGCCGCGTTCCATCAGAGCCGCCCTTGGGTTGCAGATGAGTTTGCCGAGCTTTTGGCAAATCGCTTCATCCATGCAATTGGGGACACAAGATCATTTGCGTTGGTTCAGGTGATTGCCGACGAAGCGGAACTACTGACGATAGCAACCCATCCAGATCACCAAAGGAAGGGATTGGCGCGAAAGATAATGGTAGAATTCCACGCCTACGCGGATCAGGCTGGGGCTTCGCGGGCATTTCTGGATGTTGCCTCGGACAATGACGCGGCAATCGCTCTTTACGAAGCATGTGGATACGAAGCATGCGGCACACGCAAGCGCTATTACCTGCGCGAGAACGGTCCAAACGTCGACGCAATCGTCATGGAATGTCGTTTTCACGGCAATTAATCACTTTTTTAGACCATATGGTCAAATTTCTATTGACCGAAGCTGTTGCAAACAGCTTCAATTCCCGCCATCACAACATGTATGCTCGCTCTGAGTGGGTATCGGGGGATTCAGCCCCGGACCGATAATAGCCAACGGGAGTAACAAATGACCCTTATGAAATCTTTGATGGGCGCAGCCGCTGCGGTTGCACTGACAGCAGGCGCAGCCCTGGCAGAACCGGCCCTGATCTTTGATCTGGGCGGTAAGTTCGACAAGTCATTCAACGAAGCGGCCCATAACGGCGCGTCTCGCTGGGCCGAAGAAACGGGCGGTACATACCGCGAGATTGAGATGCAGTCCGAAGCACAGCGCGAACAGGCCCTGCGTCGTTTCGCCGAAGCCGGTTCGAACCCGATCATCACCATGGGCTTTGGCATGGCTGACCCGCTGGCCGCGGTTGCAGCTGACTACCCTGACACAACCTTTGTGGTAGTTGACGTGACATGGCTGGACGCCCCGAACCTGCGTCAGGTTGGCTTTGCCGAGCATGAAGGCTCATACCTAGTTGGCATGATGGCAGCGATGGCATCGAAGACCGGCACTGTCGGCTTCATCGGCGGTATGGACGTGCCACTTATCCGCCACTTTGGTTGCGGATACGCACAAGGTGCCAAAGCCGTGAATCCCGACATCAATGTTGTTGCCAACATGACTGGTACAACTCCGGCAGCGTGGAACGACCCGGTAAAAGGCTCTGAGCTGACCAAAGCACAAATCAGCCAAGGAGCTGACGTGGTTTACGCAGCCGCTGGCGGCACTGGCGTTGGTGTTCTGCAGACCGCCGCAGACGAAGGCATCTTGTCAATCGGCGTTGACAGCAACCAGAACCACCTGCACCCGGGCAAAGTTCTGACTTCGATGCTTAAGCGCGTTGACGTCGCCGTTTATGAAGCGATGAAAGCGGGTGAGGACGTCGAAACCGGCGTATTCGTCATGGGCCTGTCCGAAGATGGCGTTGGCTATGCTATGGACGAAAACAACGCGCCGCTGGTTTCCGACGATATGAAGGCTGCGGTTGACAAAGCTCGTCAGGACATCATCGACGGCAATGTTTCGGTTGTCAGCTACTATGAAAACGACAGCTGCCCGGCGCTGCAGTTCTGATAACACACGGGGCGAAGGGTTAACCTTCGCCCCGAATGCACTCTGCCGCGATACTGATCGCGGTCCTTTCGGCAATTGAGGACAAGACATGACCGTCCCCGCCATTGAGCTCAAAGGGATTTCCAAAGCCTTTGGGCCGGTTCAGGCCAACAAAGACATTTCTATCAGCGTCGCCCCCGGAACGATCCATGGGATCATCGGAGAAAACGGTGCGGGCAAATCCACGCTGATGAGCATTCTCTACGGCTTCTACAAGGCCGACAAAGGTGAGATCTGGATCAATGGATCCAAAACAGACATCCCTGACAGCCAGGCCGCTATCGCTTCGGGCATCGGGATGGTTTTCCAACATTTCAAACTGGTCGAAAACTTCTCCGTACTGGAAAACATCGTTCTGGGTGCCGAGGATGGCGGACTGCTGGCCCCATCATTGGCGAAAGCCCGCAAAGAGCTGAAAGAGCTTGAAGAAGAATACGAGCTGTTCGTGGACCCCGATAAGCGCATCGACGAGATTGGCGTCGGCATGCAGCAGCGGGTTGAGATCCTCAAAGCGCTCTATCGCAAGGCAGAAATCTTAATTCTCGACGAACCGACCGGAGTGCTGACCCCCGCCGAGGCGGATCAATTGTTCCGCATTCTTGACCGGCTGCGGTCCGAGGGCAAAACGATCATCGTGATCACACACAAGCTGCGCGAGATCATGGAGAATACTGATACCGTCTCGGTGATGCGGCGCGGTGAGATGACCGCGACGGTCAAAACTGCTGAGACCAACCCACAGGAACTGGCCGAACTTATGGTGGGCCGCAAAGTTCTGCTCCAGGTCGACAAGGTGCCCGCGCAACCGGGCAAACCGGTTCTGGAGATCGAAAAGCTCAGCGTCACCGATTCGGCAGGTGTCGAGCGCGTCAAAGGCATCGACCTGACTGTTCGCGCGGGTGAAATCGTGGGGATTGCTGGCGTTGCAGGAAACGGGCAATCGGAACTGCTGGAGGTTCTGGGCGGAATGCGTCCCGGACAGGGATCAATCAGACTGAACGGGGAACCTCTGCCATTGCACGGCCCCGGCTCGGACGGTCAGGCACGGCGCGCGCAACACATCGCGCATGTGCCCGAGGATCGCCAGCGCGAAGGCTTGATCATGGATTTCTACGCGTGGGAGAATGTGGCCTTCGGCTATCACCGCGACCCTGCGTATAAGCGCGGGCTGTTCATGGACAATGCCGCACTGCGCGCCGACACCGAAGCCAAGATTGAGAAATTCGACGTACGCCCGCCCAATGGCTGGCTGACCGCCAAAAGCTTCTCGGGTGGCAACCAGCAGAAGATCGTAGTCGCGCGCGAGATTGAGCGGAACCCTGACCTGCTGCTGGTGGGTCAACCCACACGCGGTGTGGATATCGGTGCCATCGAATTCATTCATAAACAGATTGTCGCCCTGAGAGATCAGGGCAAAGCGATCCTGCTGGTTTCGGTCGAGCTGGAAGAGATCTTCTCGCTGTCCGACCGGATCGCCGTGATGTTCGACGGACATATCATGGGCGAGCGTCTGCCCGCCGAGACGGATGAAAAAGAACTGGGCCTACTGATGGCCGGTGTTGCAGGAGAGGCCGCCTGAACCATGGAAAAAATGCCCAAATGGGCCGATGTGGTGCTGATCCCGATCATCAGCCTGCTGTTGGCCACAATCCTTTCGGCAATCGTTATTCTGGCCATTGGGGAAAACCCGGTCGAGGCGGTCAACCTGATGGTCACAGGGGCCTTGGGTTCAACCTATGGCTGGGGCTATACGCTTTATTACGCTACGAATTTCATCTTCACCGGTCTGGCCGTTGCCGTGGCCTTTCACGCGCGGCTGTTCAACATTGGTGGTGAGGGTCAGGCCATGCTCGGCGGACTGGGCGTTGCAATCGTCTGTCTATCGGTCCCTTGGCCGCATTGGACCATCGCCTTACTGGCCGCCTGTGCCGCTTCGATGATCTTTGGCGCGGCCTGGGCCGCGATCCCGGCCTATCTGCAGGCCAAACGGGGCAGTCATATCGTGATCACCACGATCATGTTCAACTTTATCGCCGCAGCTTTCCTTAACTACATGCTGGTCAATGTGATGCGCCCGCAAGGATCGCAAGACCCGGCCACGGCGCGGTTCCCCGAGGCGGTACACCTGCCAACATTCCAGTCGATGTTTTCGAGCGCCGAAAACATCGTCTTCCGGGGGGCACCGGCCAACATCTCGTTCTTCGTGGCGATACTTGCCTGCATCGTGGTTTGGGCCCTGATCTGGCGCACGCGACTGGGATACGAAATCCGCGCCTATGGCCATTCCGAAACGGGAGCCGTCTATGCCGGTATCTCACCCGTACGCATCACGATCATCGCAATGCTGATCTCGGGTGCCCTTGCAGGCATGATGGCTATCAATAATGTCATGGGCGAAGCAGAACGACTTGTCCTCAATTCGACCGAGGGTGCCGGATTTATTGGGATTGCCGTGGCTCTTATGGGTCGTTCCCATCCATTTGGCGTTTTCCTTGCTGCGATCCTGTTCGGATTTCTGTACCAAGGCGGCGCTGAATTGGCGTTGTGGACGTCGATCCCACGTGAACTGATCGTGGTCATTCAGGCGCTGGTCATCCTATTCACCGGTGCGCTCGATAATATGGTGCGCATGCCGCTTGAAAAGATCTTCCTGAGTTTCCGGAAGGGGGCAGAGTGATGGAATTTTTCGTTACCCTCATTCAAGTCCTCGATTCTACAGTTCGACTGGCCACGCCACTGTTGCTGGCTTGTCTGGCAGGTTTGTATTCCGAACGCGCTGGTATTTTTGACATCGGGCTTGAAGGCAAGATGCTTATGGCGGCTTTCTTCTCGGCTGCTATCGCCGCAGTAACGGGTTCGGTCTGGTTAGGGCTTCTGGCTGGAATCGGAGCGTCTCTGGTTTTGTCAGCATTGCACGGACTGGCTTCGATCACGTTTCGGGGCAATCAACTGATCTCGGGTGTCGCCATCAATTTCCTCGCGTCCGGTATGACGGTTCTGATCGCGCAAAGCTGGTTTCAACAGGGTGGACGCACTCCGTCTCTGTTTGGCGGCGGACGGTTTGAGCCGATCAACTTCCCCTTCGCAGAAGCGCTGGAAGGTGTGCCATTCATCGGCCCGATATATTCCGAGCTGCTGTCAGGCCATTCAATCCTCGTCTATGTGGCGTTCCTGTTCGTACCACTCACCTGGTGGATCTTGTTCCGCACTAGGTTCGGGCTGCGCTTGCGTGCAGTAGGCGAAAATCCTGCGGCGGTTGATACAGCCGGGGTCTCGGTCGTTGGTCTGCGATTTGCAGCCGTGGCCATCTGCGGCATTCTCTGCGGTATTGCCGGTGCGTATCTGGCGACAGCCTTGCAAGCCGGATTTGTAAAAGAAATGACAGCGGGTCGCGGATTCATCGCATTGGCTGCGCTAATATTCGCAAAGTGGCGTCCTTGGCACGCGATGTGGGCTTGCCTGTTGTTCGGGTTGTTGCAGGCGATTGCGCTGCGGTTCCAGAACATCGATCTGGGTGGGGTCGTAATCCCGGTCCAGGTGATGGACGCCCTGCCCTACATTCTGACCGTGGTGATTCTTGCAGGCTTTGTTGGGAAAGCCATTCCACCACGCGCGGGGGGTGAACCCTACGTCAAAGAACGCTGATAGAGCCAGTTCAGGACTGCTCCTCAGTCCTGTTTGCTGCAGAGCGGCATACAGAGTTGATTTTGTATGTCGCAACCGTTCTAAGGGGGTATGCACGTATACCTCCCCATAGCCGAAGTTTCGGTCAACCCTTTCCTGCTGCTTGGAATTGGCGGGTTGGTTGGTGTTTTGTCCGGTATGTTTGGCGTAGGCGGGGGGTTCCTGATCACCCCTATGCTTTTTTTCATCGGCATACCCCCGGCTGTGGCGGTGGCCACATCGGCCAATCAGGTTGTGGCCTCATCGTTCTCTGGGCTGATGGCGCACCTGAAACGCAAGACCGTTGACCTTGAGATGGGCACCGTCCTGCTTGGCGGTGGGCTGCTCGGTGCGGCCTTGGGAATGGTTGTTTTTAACTTTCTAAAACATCTCGGCCAAGTCGATCTGGCGGTGCAGCTTTGTTATGTCGTGTTCCTAGGCGTGATCGGCAGCTTGATGTTTGTCGAAAGCCTGAACGCTATCCGTCGCGCAAGGCAGTCAGGAAGTACCCCGGTCGCCAAGCGCCGGCAACGGACATGGGTCCACGCGTTACCCTTCAAAATGCGCTTTCGTGCTTCGAGCCTTTATATTTCAGTGATCCCACCCGCACTGGTCGGGTTCGGCGTTGGTATCCTGTCAGCGATCATGGGAGTTGGCGGCGGGTTTATCATGGTGCCCGCGATGATCTATATCCTTGGTATGCCCACAAAAGTCGTGATCGGCACATCCCTGTTTCAGATCATATTTGTGGCTGGGTTCACTACGATGATACATGCCTCGACAAACTACAGCGTCGATGTGCTTCTTGCTGTTCTTCTATTGATCGGGGGGGTTGTGGGCGCACAGTTGGGCACCCATATCGGCGCACGTTTGAAGGCCGAGCAATTACGCATTCTGTTGGCTCTTTTGGTCATTGCAGTTGCTGCAAAAATCGGGTTTGACCTGCTCCTGACGCCGCCTGACTATTTTTCCCTCTCAGAACCCGGAGGAGTTTAGCCGTGTTGCAAGCTCTGCCCGCAAGCCACCCCGACCGCAAGAGAACGGGCCGGTCCAAGCCCGGTAACGCCAGTAACAACGTGACGGTATCATGCATATTTACCTGCCCATAGCCGAAGTCTCCGTAAACGCCTTCCTGTTGTTGGGACTGGGCGGAATGGTCGGCATTTTGTCGGGGATGTTCGGCGTTGGGGGCGGTTTCCTGATGACCCCTTTGCTGTTCTTTATCGGCATTCCACCCGCCGTGGCCGTTGCAACCGAAGCCAACCAAATTGTTGCCTCTTCATTCTCAGGGGTTCTGGCACATTTCAGACGCCGAACCGTTGATCTGAGAATGGGGACAGTCCTATTGGTTGGGGGTTTGGCAGGTGCTGCATTGGGCGTTGTCGTCTTTAACTATCTCAAAAGTCTTGGTCAGGTCGATCTGCTGGTCAAACTTTGCTACGTCATCTTTCTGGGCATCATCGGCAGCCTGATGTTCGTCGAAAGCCTGAATGCAATACGCAAGACCCGAAAAGGCGGTACACCTCCTCCGAAGCGACGTCAGCGTGGATGGGTTCACGCCATGCCGTTCAAGATGCGTTTCCGGACTTCGGGTCTGTATATCTCGGTCATTCCACCAGTGATCGTTGGCCTGTTCGTCGGTGTCTTGTCAGCCATCATGGGGGTTGGCGGCGGGTTTATTATGGTGCCTGCGATGATCTACCTTTTGGGCATGCCAACAAAGGTGGTTGTAGGAACTTCCCTGTTTCAGATCATCTTTGTGACCGCCTTCACCACCATGCTGCATGCCACGACGAACTATACGGTTGACGTCGTGCTGGCGGTTCTGCTGCTGGTCGGTGGCGTGGTCGGGGCTCAGGTGGGAACTGTTATCGGGGCTCGGATGCCAGCCGAGCAGCTGCGTGTTCTGCTTGCCGCGCTTGTGCTTGTCGTCTGCGGCAAGCTGGCACTTGATTTATTGCTACAACCTTCCGAGCTGTACTCGCTGGGCACGGATGGAGGACACTAAGATGTTGCGTTTGATTGTCCTTCTATCTCTGATTTGCCTGCCCGCCTTTGCCGCCGAAGAACAAGTTGTTCTGGGATTAAGCCAGGATCGCGTATCAATCACGGCCAATTTCGACGGCTCCGAGATTCTGGTATTCGGCGCTGTAAAACGCGAAGCCCCCATACCGGAAGGCCCCCCGCTTGAGGTCGTTGTCGCGGTCGCTGGTCCATCCGAACCCGTCACCGTTCGGCGCAAGGAAAAGCGATTTGGCATCTGGGTAAACACCGATAGCCTGGTTGTTGATCTGGCCCCTAGTTTTTATGCCGTAGCCACGAGCGCCCCGTTCAGTGAAGTACTGACCCAAACCGAAGATCTGCGGTACAAGGTTTCAATCGAACGCGCGATCCGCTCGGTGGGCGCCGATATGAATATTCAGGGCGCTCAGGACTTTTCCGAAGCCGTCATTCGCATCCGAGAGGATGAAGGGTTGTATTCCATTCGTGAAGACACTGTGGCGGTTGACGAACAAACTCTGTTCCGAACTTCGATCGAAATGCCATCAGACCTTACAGAAGGGAGCTATGCCGCCCGTATTTTCCTGACGCGGGGTGGTATGGTTGTTTCAACTTTCGAAACATCTATTGATGTACGCAAGGTCGGGCTGGAAAGGTTCCTCTACAGCATGTCCCGCGAACAGCCGATCTGGTACGGGCTTATGTCGCTGGCGATAGCAATTGCGGCTGGATGGGGTGCATCGACCGCTTTCCGACTGTTGCGCGAAAACTAGGCTCAGCCGCGGCCGATATAGGGCATCGATGTCGCCATCACGGTCATGAACTGTACATTTGCTTCTAGTGGTAGCTGAGCCATATGCAAAACAGACCGGGCGGCATCGCCAACAGCCATCGTCGGATCGGGCTGAAGACCATCAGCGATGGCGTTCTCGACCAGCTCTTGCACCATGGGCGTGCGGGCGTTGCCGATATCAATCTGCCCACAGGCGATTTCAAAATCCCGCCCATCCAGCGACAAGCTGCGTGTCAGGCCCGTGATCGCATGTTTTGTTGCCGAGTAGTGCACTGAATTCGGGCGTGGTACATGGGCCGCGATTGACCCATTGTTGATGATCCGCCCGCCCTGCGGCTTCTGCGATCGCATCGTGGCAAACGCGGCGCGCGCGCAATGGAACATCCCGTTCAGATTCACATTGACCGAGTTGTACCAATCCTCAAGCGCGATCTCATCAATCGTGCCACCCGGCGCAAAAATGCCAGCGTTGTTGAACAGGGCATCCAGACGGCCGGTTTGTTTTACAAAGTTGGTGAAAGCTTGAGTGACCGCTTCTGCATCGGTCACATCGGCAACCAAAGGGATCGCCTTGTCGCTGCCCTGCGCCATTGCTTCAAGTGTGTCGGCGCTGCGGGCCAATAGACCAACTGTCCAACCTTCTGCCAGAAACAACTCGGCGGTCGCGCGACCAATGCCCGAACTTGCGCCAGTTACGATGATTGTCTTCATGTGACTTCCGACTCCAATGTCAGCGACGGCGCCGCGACGGCCCGCAGGTCATCTACCCTTAAGGGATGTGTTGGCTTTGACAATCTGTTCCGCACCACCCAGATCAATCGCTCCTGCGCACGGGTAATAGCCACATAGGCAAGACGCTTCCAAAGCGGCTGCCCCGCCTCGGTCCGTCCCATACGCGCGGCGGCATAAATATCCGGTGCAAACACCTGCACGGTATCCCATTGAGAGCCCTGCGCCTTGTGAATTGTCACCGCAGCACCGTGCAGAAACGTCGCCCCCATCCGCGCGGCAAAGGGAATGAACGGCTCTTCCTCATCAGGCTTTTCGATTTGCACAATTGATGCAGCCGAGACCTGCGGGTCCTCAGCTCCCATAACATGTAGGCGCGAAAACCCGGGTTTGCGACCAGGGCCAAGGTAGATAACCTGTGCCCCTTTGATTAGCCCGCGCGCTTCAAGATCCAGCCGTTTCTTGCGGTGCTTCAATGGCAATTCAATGCCGTCACAGATCAGCGGTTCACCTTCCAGCAGTTCAGTTTCCGGCGCACCATGCACGTTGCGGAACGCCTGTATCAAACGGATGCGGGTCGCGTTGCGCCAAACCAGAACAGGGCTGCGCGCCATCAGATCGACTTCGACCCGTTGACCCCAGACAACGCGATCATCCTTGCGGGCGGTGTCCTCAATCAGACGCTCAAAATCCTCAAAGCCCATGGCGGGATCGGATAGAGCGTGGGCTAGATCAAGTATTGGGTTATCAGCCGTCTGCCTATGTACACGATGCAAGATCTGCTTACGCGGCTCTGGCAACCCGTCAAAAACCATCGAACCCGATTGATTGACTGGTGCCAACTGCGCCGGATCACCAAACAGCAACAGCGTCGGGAAGATTTCTTTAAGATCTTCAAATTGCCGGTCATCCAGCATCGAGGCTTCGTCCACAAAGCCAATATCGAGGGGTTCATCGCGGCGTTTCCAGCCAGTGATAAAGTCAGATCCACGCAGACCAGCAGCGGCCAGAGCGCCGGGAATGGATTTGTTATTGGCATAAAACGCCGCCGCCCGGTCCAGCGCTTCGTCGGTCAACCCTTCAATCTCGGGTCGTTCGTCATTGCCCGCCAGCCATTCGGCAATCCGCTCATATTCCGGGTCATAAACGGGTGTATAAAGGATACGGTGGATTGTCGTTGCAGGCACTCCACGCAATCTTAAAACACTGGCTGCCTTGTTCGTCGGAGCAAGGATCGCAAGGCTGCGTTTGTCGCGGGACTTGCGGCTTTCAAAATCGCCCGAGATCAGGTTGACTCCCGTTTCGGCCAGAGCCTTGTAAAGTTCCGCCAGCAAAAGGGTTTTACCAGATCCCGCCTTGCCAACCACAGCCATGACACCCGATTTCCCGTTTCCGGGAAGTTTCAACAGAGCGTCATCCTCAAGATCAACTCCGGCCGAGCGCAACATCTCGGCAATGTTGTCGAAAGCGGTGGCTTGATCATCGGAAAAGGTGACTTGAGGCAGAGACATGGCGCGACCCTACAAGGACGCGCCGTGCGCCACCAGAGGCGGAATACGATTTCCGCGCTATCAGGCAGAGAGAGCGAACCGATGCTGCTTCCCCTTCCCAAATGCGGTATTGAACCACAAGCGCGATAACTCTCTCGGGATGCCAGCACGGGCAGCGACTCGGTTGCAATCCTCTGCGGAATAAGGCCATAGGCCTACCGAAATCTGATCACGACCTTTGCCTTCTGATCCCAGAACCACGGGTGATGACCCAATCATTCGGTAAATCCGGATCATACGGGCATCAAACACGCCAGCGATATGGGTCAGTCCAAATCCCTCCATAACCTCGCCCCCACTTAGCATGATAGCCCCAGCGGTATGGGCGCTGGCAGTTCGAGAAAGGCAAAAGCGCGTGACCTCCCAAATAAGCGGGCTACGGATCGGGCTGCCCCCGGTGAGATGGCCAAAAACGTCGTTCACCATAACCGGACCGGTCGTCGGCAATATCCGCATCGACCCTCCGTGACTGCCATCCGCTTCTTCCCAGATCACATAGAGCGGATTGAGGTCATCGTATTGATCTCGCTCTTCCCCCCTTTCGTTAACCTTTACATCCCAACCGAGTCGCGTTTTGAATTGATCGGCGCGATCTCTAAACATTCCTTCGGCCAATGCCGGAAATTTATGCAGCTCATCAGCATAAAGATAACGCAACATGATGTATTCCCCTTGTCGTCCATATCTGGAACAAAAGGGGTACAAACACGTGGTTAATATTGGATGAGACCACCGTACGGTGGTTAAACGACTATTAATCCTCTGCTAAGCGCGGTGGCGATTGCATGAGTCGTGTTCTGCGCTCCGAGTTTCGAACGCGCACTTTCGATATAGGCCCTGAGCGTATGTTCTGAGATCGACAGCGAATGTGCCACTTGCGCCCTACTGTAACCCAGCGCCAGCAGTGTCATCGCATCTATCTCGCGAGGTGAAAGCCCGCGCGTCGTTTCCGGTTGTCGATTTTTGGCAAATTCCAGTGCTTTTCGGTTAAGAAAATGCGCCACTAAGATCAGATCGCGACCATGGGCGTCTTTGAACGTCTGCCAGGCCGCATCGTCGCACGTGTTATTCACGGTGAACAATGCGAACTGCCCGCTGGGTCCGCGCAATGGGATCGAGTATCCCTGATTGCCAACACCATGATCCTGCGCGTCTTCCAAGAAAGCTCTGACGGCTTTGCCCGACCAATTCAATTGTTTCCAATCCACCGCATGGAAGCGCTGAAAACAACCAAGAATAACCGGATCAATCCGGTGGTAGTTTTTATCGCGATACTGCTTGTCCCAGGCATCTGAATATGTCGTAAACCCATATTGGTCACCGGCACCATCGACCCAGTGATAGGTTACATGGTCGATGCGCAGCGAGTCACGCAGCTGGATGAGTATAGTCGCAAGCTCTTCAAGCGTGCTGGTGCTTTCCAAATCCTCGAGGATCTGACTCAAATCGAACTTTGTTCCCATTCGCGGGCGCGCAAGCCTCATCCTTTGAGGACGCAATCTCGGCCGCTGCGATTAGCCTTGTATCATCAAGCTGCTCGGCAAGTGCGCTCATCCCATTTGCCACCGCAAAGGCGTTGAGATCCGACAATACGTCCAATATCCACTCATTTTGCGCCATCAGGGTGTCTCCGAAATAGTTAACGAAGGGTTAACACAACCATAACATGTGCAGTCTATTTCGGCCTATTCACTGCTTTCTACTCCCCAGAAATAGTGGGGGCCGGATTTCTAACGTATTGAAAAATATTGATAACCGGGAATCGCAAATCACCCGCAAGGGCGAAACTATGCCTTGCGGGTGATGAAGCTGTTCAAAAAACTGAGACCGTTAGTCGCGGGCGGCTAATACTTCCTCAAGGGTGCGCATACCCGTATACGGAGCCTGAACTAACACCGACATATTGCCCGGCTTGTGTTCATTTCGCATCATCTTCATATGCGCCTCGGGCAGCTCCTTCCAGGTAAACACCTCGGACATGCATGGATCCAATCGGCGTTCTACCATCAGCTTATTCGCTGCGGCGGCTTGTTTGAGATGGGCAAAGTGTGAGCCCTGCAAACGTTTCTGATGCATCCACATGTAGCGCACATCGAAGGTCAGGTTATAGCCAGTGGTCCCGGCACAAATCACGACCATGCCGCCTTTTTTCACCACAAAGGTCGATACCGGGAATGTGCTTTCACCCGGATGCTCGAACACCATGTCGACGTTCACACCTTTGCCGGTGATATCCCAGATGGCCTTGCCAAACTTGCGGGCCTCTTTGAACCATTCGGCATATTCAGGTGTATTGACCGTGGGCAACTGGCCCCAGCAGTTGAAGTCCTTGCGGTTCAGAACGCCTTTGGCGCCCAGCCCCATAACAAAGTCACGTTTGCTTTCGTCCGAGATCACGCCGATCGCGTTAGCTCCCGCCGTATTGATCAGCTGGATTGCGTAAGAGCCCAGACCGCCCGACGCACCCCAGACCAAAACATTCTGGCCAGGTTTCAGGTCATGCGGCTCGTGACCAAACAGCATCCGATAAGCCGTTGCCAGTGTGAGAGTGTAGCAGGCGCTTTCTTCCCAAGTCAGATGCTTGGGGCGCGGCATCAGCTGCTGTGCTTGTACATTTGTAAACTGCGCGAACGACCCATCTGGTGTCTCATATCCCCAGATGCGCTGGCTGTCCGAGTACATCGGATCGCCGCCGTTACAGTGCTCATCATCGCCATCATCCTGGTTGCAATGAATGACCACTTCGTCGCCGACCTTCCAGCGTGTGACTTTCTCACCCACGGCCCAGACGATGCCCGAAGCATCCGAGCCCGCAATATGGTAAGGGGCTTTGTGTCCGTCAAACGGGCTGATGGGTTTGCCAAGCGATGCCCAGACGCCGTTGTAGTTCACACCCGCCGCCATAACGAGAACCAGAACTTCGTGGCTGTCCAGCTTGGGGACATCAACCACCTCGAGCTGCATCGCCGTGTCTGGCTCGCCATGACGCTCTTTCCGGATGGCCCAAGCATACATTTGCTTGGGTACATATCCCATTGGAGGGATCTCACCCATTTCATAGAGGTCCTTTTCCGGTGCCTCATACGACGCGATACCGCTATCGACATCCAAAGCCATGTTGGCCTCCTTTGTTCTTATCTATTGCCGCGCCGCAGAATCGCGGCTTTCCTCAGATGGAATATTGATCCCTGAGTAATATTGCAACCGTTTTTGATGTATTTTTGTAATTTTATGACCCAGCAGTCGCAGAATTACTTTCTGCAACTGCATCATGCCCTGCGCGATTAACAGGTTCGGACGCAGCCGCATAATATGCAAGCAACTCGGTCCGCTCGCCTGTAGGGCGCAGCACTCCACTTTCTCGCCGCAATATCCGGCGCTCAACTAATTGGTTGATCGCATCATCAATTGCCTCACCTTCGCCGTTGGCGACGGCTTTACCACCCATTTCCAGCAATCGAGATTTCAGGTCCTCTTCTGACATCTGCCCTTCGTCCTGCAGCAGCCGACAAGCTGCGGGGACCGGCACAAAGGGTATCGCAGCGCCGATTCTACGCATGAGCTCGCGCGCCAAATCAGTCGTCAAATCCCGCTCATGCGAAGCGCGAAATTCCTTTAAGGATATCGGCGTTGCATATTGGACTGATGCAATCCCAAACTTTTTGTAACGCCCAACAAGACGCCGCCAGATTTGCTTTAGTGTCCAGCGCGTGATGACCCCAATACGTGCACGAAACCGGCGTTCACTGTCCTGCGCCGCAGCCGTCAGGACTGTATCTTCCAAAACGCGATCGTAATTCAGGGCGACAGGTACGAATACAACATCCCGCCCCTTCGGATCCACGCCATCGATGATGTATTTGAGCAAACCCAGCTTAGGGCGGCCCAGTTTACCTGTCAGGCTCAACCCGCCCTCTGGGAACATGGCCTGTGTAACACCCGCTTCGGTCGCGTGACGCACATAGCTTGCCAGCACCTGACGATACAAATCGCTGCCCGATTTACGTCGAATGAAGTAGGCCCCCATTGCACGTATCAATCGACTCAGCGGCCAAACACGGGCCCATTCGCCCACAGCGTAGGAAAGTGTCGAATGATCCGCCGCCAGATAGGTAACAAGCACATAGTCCATATTGCTGCGGTGGTTCATGACGTAAACGACTGTCGCTTCGGGATCGATATTGTCTAGGGCCGACTTGTCCTCATACCCCAACTGGACCTTGTAGAACGCGTTGCTGAGCATTCGCGCAAATCGAATGGCTATGCTGAAATACGCAACTGTTGAAAAAGACGGGGCGATCTCTCGTGCATAGCGTTGGGCCTGTTCCGAGGCGACGGCATCGGGCACACCCTCCTCTTTGGCATGCTTCTGTACGGCCTTGCTGACTTGAGGGTCATAGATAAGCCTCTGAATCATATCGTGGCGCCCTGCCAGTTTGAACGGCTGGATCGGACGCTGCAGGCGTTTGTTCAGCCGCGCAACAGCACGTTCAAGGCGGCGGCGGAAAAACCACCGCACTGAAGGAAATAAGAAATGCGAGGCAAAGGTGACCGTGGCAAACAGCACAATCAGTACAAACAACCAAATCGGTATTTCCACAGTCTGCATCATTTGGGCACAGTGCCATCAATCGCAAACACCCACAATCTGAAGAAACTTGCGATGCCGCAACGCAGCGAATTGACATATACTGAAAATTGCGATTTATGCCTATAGAACGTAATTTTGTTACCCACTGATCCGTGAGGCCCGACCCATGACGCAGTTGCAGAAAGACCGCCCCTGGCTCATCCGTACCTATGCCGGTCACTCGACGGCCAAAGCGTCAAACGCGCTTTATCGTGCAAACCTGGCTAAGGGCCAGACCGGACTATCTGTGGCTTTCGATCTGCCAACCCAAACCGGATATGACAGCGACCATACGTTGGCGCGTGGAGAGGTTGGTAAGGTCGGTGTGCCGATCTGCCATCTTGGGGATATGCGGAATCTGTTCGATCAAATCCCGCTGGAACAGATGAACACCTCGATGACGATCAATGCCACAGCCCCATGGCTTTTGGCGCTTTATATCGCGGTGGCCGAGGAACAGGGTGCTGATGTCTCTAAACTGCAGGGCACAGTCCAGAATGATCTGATCAAGGAATATTTGAGCCGCGGCACCTATGTATGCCCGCCCAAGCCATCCCTGAAGATGATCGCGGACGTGGCCGAGTATTGCTACGAAAACGTGCCCAAATGGAACCCGATGAACGTGTGCTCGTACCACCTGCAAGAGGCAGGCGCGACGCCCGAGCAAGAGCTGGCCTATGCGCTGGCCACCGCCATCGCGGTTCTGGACGAACTGCGCCCGCGCGTTCCAGCAGAAGACTTCCCCGCACTCTGCGGACGGATTTCGTTTTTTGTGAATGCGGGCATCCGGTTTGTCACCGAAATGTGCAAAATGCGCGCATTTGTGGATCTTTGGGATGAGATTCTGCAGCGACGCTATGGTGTCGAAGACCCCAAGTTCCGCCGCTTTCGCTACGGCGTTCAGGTGAACTCGCTGGGGTTGACTGAACAGCAGCCGGAAAACAACGTCTATCGCATTCTGATCGAAATGCTGGCAGTCACCCTGTCAAAACGCGCCCGCGCCCGTGCGGTTCAATTGCCCGCTTGGAATGAAGCGCTGGGTCTGCCGCGTCCTTGGGATCAGCAATGGTCGATGCGGATGCAACAGATTCTCGCCTATGAAACCGACCTGCTGGAATATGGCGATCTGTTTGACGGCAACCCGGTAGTCGATGCCAAAGTCGAAGAACTCAAGAATGGTGCGCGGGCCGAATTGGCCAACCTCGATTCGATGGGTGGCGCTGTTGCGTCGATCGAATACATGAAATCCCGCCTGGTCGAATCCAACGCCGAACGCCTGAACCGGATTGAACGCAACGAGACCGTTGTTGTTGGGGTCAATAAATGGACCGAGGGTGAAGCCTCACCCCTGCAAACTGAAGATGGCGGCATCATGGTTGTCGACCCGGCGGTTGAACAGGAACAAATCGGGCGGCTCAATGACTGGCGTACAGTGCGGGATAACGCTGCGGTTAGCGCCGCGCTGCAGGCCTTACGCGAAGCGGCGCAATCAGGTGCTAATGTGATGGAACCTTCAATCGCCGCGGCCAAGGCCGGGGTTACAACCGGTGAATGGGCCGAAGAGATGCGCAAAGCATACGGCACCTATCGTGGGCCGACAGGTGTTTCCGGTTCGGTTTCGAACAAAACCGAAGGGTTGGAGGATTTGCGCGCCGCCGTCGATGCAGTCAGCGACCGTCTTGGACGCCGCTTGAAGTTCCTTGTCGGCAAGCCCGGTTTGGACGGCCACTCGAACGGAGCTGAACAGATTGCTTTCCGCGCACGCGATTGTGGAATGGATATCAGTTATGAAGGTATTCGCCTTACGCCAGAGGAAATCGTGTCAGCGGTCCAAGAGACAAATGCACATGTGATTGGTCTGTCCATTCTTTCGGGCAGCCACCTGCCGCTGGTGAAGGATGTGATGACGCGTCTGACCGAAGCGGGTCTGAGCGACATACCTGTCATCGTAGGCGGCATTATTCCCGATGAAGATGCAGAGCAATTGCGTTCCATGGGCGTGGCTAAAATCTATACCCCAAAGAACTTCGAATTAAATTTGATCATAGGTGATATTGTAACCTTGGTTGACCCCAAGGAAATCGCGGCTGAGTAGAAATAAAAAAATGAATTTCCAATTCTAATTCCCAATGGGATGGAATAGAGATATTCGGATGAATTGAATTCCCATTGCGTTCTGCAGCGGAATAACCGGGTTGGAGAGATAAATGGCAATCGATCTAGAGAAAATGTCGCGCAAAGAATTGCTCAAATTGCGCGATCAGGTCGAAAAGGCACTCAAGGGCGCTGAAACGCGAGAGCGAAAAGCGGCGTTGAAGGCGGCCCAAGAGGCTGCAGCCGAGTTTGGCTTCTCGCTATCTGAATTGTCGGGCGATGGTTCAAAACCGGCGAAAGGCTCTAAGGCCAAGCCAAAGTACCAAAACCCTAACGACCCAACACAAACCTGGACAGGGCGCGGTCGTAAACCGCAATGGGTTCACGACGCTTTGAATGCAGGCATCGATATTTCTGACCTCGAGATCTGAGTTGAGGTAATGCCAAAATGACAATTCATATTGGAGCCAAAATAGGGGATATCGCCGAAACTGTTCTTTTGCCCGGCGATCCCTATCGCGCGAAATGGGCGGCTGAGACATTTCTGGATGATGTTAAGCTGGTCAACGAAGTACGCGGCATGCTGGGATTTACCGGCACCTGGAAAGGAAACCGTGTTACGATTCAAGGCAGCGGCATGGGGATGCCTTCCCTGTCAATCTATGTGAACGAACTAATCCGCGACTATGGTGCAAAAACACTGATCCGGATCGGTTCTTGTGGTGGCATGCAGGAAAGCGTGAATGTGCGTGATGTCATTCTGGCGATGACCTCGACCACGCTCAGCACCCCGTCGCGCGGCATCATGAAAGAGATGAACTTCGCCCCTTGCGCCGATTGGGGATTGCTGCAGGCCGCGGCGCAAGCGGCACAAGCCAAAGGTACACCGACGCATGTGGGCGGTATTTATTCATCCGATGTTTTCTATGACGAGCGTCCAGACCTGAACGAACAAATGGTTCGCCACGGCATTTTAGGGGTCGAGATGGAAGCGGCCGAGCTTTATATCCTCGCTGCACGTCACAAATGCCGGGCGTTGGCGGTGCTCACAGTTTCAGACCACTTGCTGACCGGTGAAGCCCTGCCCTCGTCAGATCGGGAGAGCAGCTTTGGCGAGATGGTTGAGATTGCGCTTCAAGCAGCGTTTCCAGACGGTTGAACAATACCGGAGCTTAGCGCCCATGCGTGCCATCATATCCGTTGCGCGCAGGGCTGCTCCATCCTTCCAGGGCACCCTCGGTCGGGGCGAATGTCTCCACCAACAAGGGATAACACGCCGCCGTATCCGAGGAGTGCTCCGACGAGCAATCGCCGCCGGGGCACGCGCTGAGATTTCCAAGTAAGTCGATCTCGGCAAAAAACTCAAGATAATCACCAGGTCGCACGGGTGACGCCTTCATGAAGTATTGACCCGTGTCCCGCGTGAACCCGGTGCACATGAACACATTCAACACATCATGCACGGCGGGCTCAGCTTCGGCCAACGAGATGCCTAAATGATCCGCCAACGCGCGTGTAAGGTTTGAATGACAACAGTGATGGTACTGCGTTCCGGATAGAAGATTGCCGGTGTAGGGGTCGCAACGCGTCCCGATCACATCATGGACCGATCCGCCAAATTCATCGATTCCATACCAGCCCAGCGTATCGGCAATGATGGTCGCCATTGGCCGCATATGTGGAAAGCTCGACCACATTCGCTCACCCGTTGTGAGGTGTGTACCGTGCAGCGCGCGCGTCTTGCCAGAGTAAAACCGTTCCGACAGATCAGTGAAGCTCCACATGTTGAGATCACCTACCTGAGACCCCTCGACAGACGTGATCCGAAAAAAATGTCCGGCAGGCACCTCAAAGCACCGTGCGTCGCGCGGTGGAACCAAAACCTCACCTGTTTTCTGAGCACCCGCGCGGGCATTTTGATAAAGCTCAAGATTAGGTTGGGGCAGCCCTTCGTTTGGGTAGCAAATCACTGGTGCAATCGCGCGGCGGGCATCTGCATCAGCGGGAGGTCGGGGAGTGGTCTGGGATTCTGTCATGGGCCGAGACTGGCTCAGTTCATCTAGGCGGGAAACCCCAAACTTTTATCATTGCCCTTTCTGGCATTGTTTCGGTTCGGCATCAGATTGCGAAACCGCGCCGCAAAAGGCACAACGCCAATTGCCCTCGCTTCGGTGCTGCCGCCATCTGCAGTCTCGCGACAGTGAAGATGTGCGGGACCGCCAAAGGAAATAGGCGAACACACCAGCGGCAAGCAGAAGCAGGAGAATAGGCATATCTCTGCTTTGCCGATTGCACCAAAGTTTTCAAGCCCGTGTAAGACGGTCAGGCCGCGTTTGCGTACTCAAACAGTTCGGGAGTTTCGTTTTTGATCGGAACAACCGGTTCGGGCGAATAATAGGCCCAAGCCTGTTCCAATAACCTGAGCGCTTCGGCTGCATCGCATTTTTGGGTTTGTTTGCTCATTGGAGTGACCTCTATTCGATTCATCACTCCTCCCTATGCGAAACTTAAATCCGCTCAGCGGCAAACGCATCGCATAGTTTTGCAGAGGCGTCATGCACTTGCCGCAAACCGGCAAGTGCTTTGGTTTGGTGCGCGATCAGACCGCGCGATCGATCATCATCTTCTTGATTTCAGCAATCGCCTTAGCTGGGTTCAAACCCTTCGGGCAGGTCTTGGCACAGTTCATGATGGTGTGGCAGCGATACAGCTTGAAGGGATCTTCCAACTCATCCAGACGCTCACCCGTTGCCTCATCCCGGCTGTCGATGATCCAGCGATAAGCGTGCAGCAACGCGGCGGGGCCAAGGTAACGATCACCGTTCCACCAATAGCTAGGGCAGGAGGTCGAGCAGCTGGCGCACATCACGCATTCGTATAGGCCATCCAGCTTTTTGCGATCTTCGATGGATTGCTTCCACTCTTTTGCCGGACGGTTGGTCTTGGTCTCCAACCACGGCATGATCGATGCGTGCTGTGCATAGAAATGCGTCAGGTCCGGGATCAGGTCCTTGACCACCGGCATATGCGGCAGTGGATAGATTTTCACGTCGCCCTTGATCTCATCCATGCCATAGATACAGGCCAGCGTGTTGATCCCATCGATATTCATCGCGCAGGAGCCACAGATGCCCTCACGGCAGGACCGGCGGAAAGTCAGGGTCGGGTCGATCTCGTTCTTGATCTTGATCAGCGCATCCAGAACCATCGGACCGCAAGTGTCCATGTCGACGAAATAGGTATCGACACGTGGGTTCTGGCCATCATCCGGGTTCCAGCGATAGATCTGGAACTTGCGGACATTGGTCGCGCCATCGGGCTTGGGCCATGTCTTGCCGGTGGTGATCCGGGAATTCTTGGGGAGGGTCAATTGTACCATGGGTTCCTCTCCTTAGAACGTCCGCGCTTTGGGCGCGATTTTCTTCAGGCTGATGCCGCCTTCGGCCTCGGTGCTCAGCGGGTCGACGATCACTGGTCGATAACTGAGATCGACCTGCGTTCCGTCGACGCGAGACACCGTGTGAACGCGCCAGTTTTCATCGTCACGCTCTGAAAAGTCTTCGTGTGCGTGGGCTCCACGGCTTTCCTTGCGCGCCTCGGCCCCAACGATAGTGGCCAGAGCGTTGGGCATAAGGTTCGCCAGTTCCAGCGTTTCCATCAGGTCGCTGTTCCAAACCAGCGAACGGTCGGTGACTTGCAGATCATCCATCTTGGCAGCGATCGCCGTCATCTTTTCAGCGCCTTCAGCCATCGTCTTGGCGGTGCGGAAAACAGCCGCGTCCGCCTGCATGGTTTTTTGCATCTCAAGCCGCAAATCAGCGGTTGGGATCGCACCACTGGCGTTACGCGCCGCATCGAAGCGGTCAAACGCCTTGTCGACCGATGCTTGGTTCAGCACCGGGTTCGGAGCCTCGGCATCCACGACCTTACCCGCGCGGATAGCTGCCGCACGACCAAAGACAACGAGGTCGATCAGAGAGTTTGAGCCCAACCGGTTTGCTCCGTGCACCGAGGCACAACCGGCCTCACCCACGGCCATCAGGCCAGGTACAACAGCAGTCGGATCATCTGTGGTCGGGTTCAGAACCTCGCCCCAATAGTTCGTCGGGATACCGCCCATGTTATAGTGGACGGTCGGCAGAACCGGTATCGGCTCTTTGGTCACGTCTACGCCTGCGAAAATCTTGGCCGACTCCGAAATGCCCGGCAGTCGTTCCGCCAGAGCTTCAGCAGGCAAGTGGCTCAGGTTCAGGTGGATGTGATCCCCTTCGCCACCAACGCCGCGCCCTTCGCGGATTTCCATGGTCATAGAACGGCTGACATAGTCGCGCGGTGCAAGGTCTTTGTACTGGGGCGCATAGCGCTCCATGAACCGCTCGCCTTCCGAGTTGGTCAGATAACCGCCCTCGCCGCGCGCACCTTCGGTGATCAGGCAACCCGAACCGTAGATACCGGTCGGGTGAAACTGCACAAACTCCATATCCTGAAGCGCCAGCCCTGCGCGGGCCACCATGCCCCCGCCGTCGCCAGTGCAGGTGTGTGCCGAGGTCGCGCTGAAATATGCTCGACCATAACCACCGGTCGCCAGCACCACCATCTTGGCGTTGAACACGTGCATGGTGCCATCGTCCAGCTTCCAGCAGACGACGCCCTGACATTGCCCGTCTTCGGACATGATCAAGTCGATTGCGAAATACTCGATGTAGAACTCGGCATTGTTCTTTAGCGACTGACCATAAAGCGTATGCAGGATCGCATGGCCCGTCCGGTCGGCGGCGGCACAGGTCCGCTGCACGGCGGGGCCTTCGCCAAATTCGGTGGTGTGGCCACCAAAGGGACGCTGATAGATTTTGCCTTCTTCGGTCCGGCTGAATGGCACACCATAATGTTCCAGCTCATAGACGGCCTTTGGAGCCTCGCGCGCGAGATATTCCATCGCATCCGTATCGCCCAGCCAATCCGAGCCTTTGACGGTGTCATACATATGCCACTGCCAATGGTCTGGCCCCATATTCGACAAGGACGCCGCGATGCCGCCCTGCGCCGCCACGGTGTGTGAACGGGTCGGGAATACCTTGGTCACACAAGCGGTGCGCAGGCCCTGTTCCGCCATGCCCAAAGTCGCACGCAAACCCGCGCCTCCGGCACCGACAACCACCACGTCATATTCGTGGGTTTCGTATTCATATGCTGCTGTCATTGTTCTTGTTCCTTACTGCGCATAACCGAGGGCAAGCCGTGCGAGAGCAAAAAGACCTGCAGCAATCAGTGTGTAGGCAAACGCCCGTGCGGCCATCAGCGCCAGCTTTTCAGCAACGCCGTGCACGTAGTCCTCAATCGCCTCCTGCGCTTCGCGCAGCAGATGCGGGACGACAACAACCAATGTCAGACCCAAGACAATCGCCGGGAACGGTCGGCTGTAATACGCCAGAGCTTCTTCGTAGGTGCCACCCAACGCGCGCCCGAAGGTGAATACAAACAACGGAACAAGAATAACCAGCGCCGCTGAGCTGAGCATCATCTGCCAATGATGATGTGTACCTGCGCGTCCGGCTCCCATGCCCTGTGCGCGTTTACGGTCTGTTAGAAACTGCATACCAACCTCCCTCTAAAGCGCCACGGCTGTGATCAAGGCAAGAACCGTCGCCAGAACAAACATGCCAATGCCCATCTTCTCGGACACTTCGACATTCACGCAATATCCGAGATCCCAGATGACGTGCCGCAAACGGCCCAGCATGTGATAGAAAATTGCCCACGCTGCGCCGAACATGACCAGATCACCCAGGAAACTGGTCATCAGACCATTGATCAGGTCATAGGCGCCTGCCGATGTGGCTGCCGCCAGCAACCACCAGACGACCAACAAAGCCAAACCAAAGGACGCTAGTCCCGTGATGCGCACCATAATCGAAGAGATGGACGTCATCTGCGGACGATAGATCGTCAAATGCGGAGAGAGCGGGCGGTTGCCCCGATTTACATCGGCCATGTTGGCTCCTTTTCGGTTGGCTACCGAACGTTTTACTGTTTTTTACGACTCTGTCACGCGCTGCAGGTGCAAAATCCAGTAAAATTACCGCAAAATCGCCGATAAGATACATTTGTGATCACACAAAATAATCTCGTGATCACAAAATATATTCGATACCACCAATGTTAGCGTTTTCAACGGAAAAGCAATGTGATCACGAATCTATGGCTGAGTTTGAGACAGCCCTGCGGTCTGCTGCGTCACCTCGCGCAAAAGCTTTTTGCGAATACGCTCAGGGTAATCAGCAAAGCCCGCGGCAGAGACGACAAAGGCTCCCTCACCAACGATAACATTCTCGAAGAAATAGGCTGTCAGGTCCGGTTCGCTTTCTTCTATTGCAATCGCGTTCACTGTGATTCCACTCTCACGCAATTTGGCGTGGATCGTCGAAGGTTCGATACCTTCATTCGAAATTCCGTCACCCGAAAGATCAATCAGATGCCTTTTGCATTCGCTCACTTCGTCAAAGCTTGTCACGGTCATCTCAAGCGCCTCACCGATTGCTGTAGAGAAATTACGCCATACACGCGGATCAGCAGCGACCCGTTCGGCAAAATCATCCAAAGTGGCAAAGCTGTCGATCCGGGTCCATGGGATCGTGATCCTTTGGCGCGAACTACCAGTCCATTGAACCAGCATAAGCCGGGCCTGCCCGCGCACCAACGCCTCGGAAACGATGGGATCACGCAGCCCTGCGGCAAGGCCGTCCATCTGGATGCGATATTCCTCGGAATCCACCGAGCCTGACACATCGACGGCCAGAGCAAGAGCAAGATCGCAGGCAAATGCTTGCGGTGCCAGAAACAAACTGACCATGAGTGCGCGTAACATCGTCATACGCCGAGCCTAGCACGGATTTCACCGACCGCGATCACTTCAATGTCAGCAAACGGGCAGCCCGACTTACATGGGCATCAAGGCCCAGTAATCCAGATCCAACAGCACATTGGGCAGGTATTTCCCATCCTCATTGCGCAGCTCAAATGGCTCTCCACCCTTGGTCGCCACAAGCCGTAACCGCAATGCACCGATTCCCGGTGTTCCGGTCTCGGCCTTGTCCAGAACCTCGGACCAGACCTTGATTGTGTTGCCCGCAAAACAGGGGTTGGCGTGGGCACCGCCGTTCAGGCCGACGATCATCTGCGCATTCGCCAAACCGTTGAACGACAATGCGCGCGCCATCGAGATCACGTGGCCGCCATAGATCAGTCGGCCCTCGGGGCGGAAGGTGAGATCGAAATGCACTTTGGCCGTGTTCTGCCACAGGCGCGTAGCCAGCATGTGCTCGGCCTCTTCGACGGTCACGCCATCGACATGATCTATCGTTTCTCCCGTGTTGTACGCATCCCAGCGGTGGCTTTCGCCGGATTGTGCAAAATCGTATTTCGAGAAATCGAGGCCCTGCGGCACAACCAGATCGCCAACATCCAGCACCTTCTTCAGGTCGGGCACAACGGTCTCAGGCGCGGGCGCATCTAGGTTAGATTTGCGCACCATCACCCAGCGCACATATTCGATCACCACTTCGTCGCGCTGGTTCAAACCGCGCGTACGCACCCAAACCACTCCGGTCTTGCCATTTGAGTTCTGCTTAAGGCCAATCACACCAGATTCAGCACGCAGCGTATCGCCGGGATAGACCGGTCGCAGCCAGCGACCCTCGGCATAGCCCAGATTGGCCACCGCGTTCAGCGAGATATCGGGAACCGTTTTGCCGAACACCACATGAAACGCAGCCAGATCGTCAATCGGGCTTTGCGGCAGGCCGCAATTCCGGGCGAATTCATCCGAGGAATAGAGCGCATGGCGCGCCGGGTAGAGCGCGTGATACAGCGCGCGTTCACCATCTGTCACAGTGCGGGGCACTGCGTGATGCAGCACCTGCCCGACGGAATAATCCTCGAAAAAGTTACCCGGATTGGTTTTTGCCATTATTGCTGTCCCAGTTTCATGTCGGGGGAATAGTCGGCGTCGACTTCTTTCGTCACGGCCTGCGCGCAGCGCATCACGTTGTTGGCTGCGTCAAAGGCGTAAGAGGGATCGCCATACAGCTCCCACCCTTTCGCCAGCGCGTCCGAGACCTTGTGGCAGAAGGCTGACGTGTCTTCCTCGGTCAACAAACGATAAAGTTTCGCCATTGATTTGGTCCCTTAGCCACCGAATGGAGATGGGCCAACCAGCCCGTGAATATAGCCAACAATGCCCAACAGCACGATGGATCCCACAAAAAACATCACGTCTTTGCCATAGGTGCCGGGTTCACCCGGGGTCCAGTCTGGCTCGGACTTGTTGATCACGATGACTTCGACGATCGCCCAGGCCAGCAGGCCACCAAACAGCACGATCGAGGCCAGATCGCCATTTACCAGCAAATGCGCAAAGGCCCAAAGCTTGAAGCCGCCCAGCATCGGGTGGCGCACTCTATTCAGAAGACGGCCTTTCTGTCCTGCCGGGCTCATCAAGTAGAACGCAATCAACACCAGCAGGTTGTTAATGTGGATCAGGAAGGTCGGCGGCGCCCAGACATAGATGAAATCGGTCATGCGATAGCCGAAAATCATCAGAAGGATCGCACCCGCCAAAGCCAGCGCCACGACGCCCTTGCCCGCATCGCCCATGGCGGCACGGCGTTCCGGCATCACGCGCTTGAAGAGATGTGCGGCCCACCACAACGCCACACCAAGAATCAGAAGAACAAAGCCCATGCTGGCTTACCCCGCTTGCAAAGCTAATATCGCCTCTGCTTTTGCCAGAGTTTCGCGGGCAGTTACAACGTGTAGGTTTTCGACAATCTTGCCATCGACAACAGCGACCCCCTGACCTTGTGCCTCGGTCTCTTCAAAGGCTGCGATCTGGCGGCGGGCCAATTCTATCTCGGTGTCCGAAGGCGCAAAGGCAGTATTCGCAATCTCGACCTGCGCGGGGTGGATCAGAGTCTTGCCATCGAAGCCCATATCGCGGCCCTGGGCACATTCAGCTGCCAGACCGTCGGTGTCCTTGAACGCGTTATAGACGCCATCCACGATGATCAGCCCTTCGGCCTTTGCAGCCAGCAGGCACAGGCCCAGCGAGGTCATCATCGGCAGCCGGTCGGGGCGGAAACGCGTCTGCAGCTCTTTCGCCAGATCGTTGGTCCCCATGACAAAGCCCGCCATCAGCGGATGTGCGGCAATTTCGGCCGCATTCAGCATACCACGCGGTGTTTCCATCATCGCCCAGATCGGCAGATCACCGGTGATCGCCGCCAGCGCATCCACATCCGCGGCCGAGTTTACCTTGGGCAAAAGAACGGCATCCGCATCCATCTCACGCACAGCTCCGGCATCGGCGCGACCCCATTCGGTATCCAAACTGTTGATCCGCACGATCTTGACCCGCACACCGTACCCTCCGGCGGCCAAGGCCTCCTTGAGCGTTTCGCGCGCGTTCTCTTTCTCATCAGCTGCAACCGCGTCTTCAAGATCAAAGATGATGGCATCCACCGGCAGCGTACGCGCTTTATCCAGCGCCCGATCGCGGGAGCCGGGGATATAGAGAACGGAACGATAAGGGCGTTGGCGCGGGTCCACGGGACTCTCCCATTGAAATAATGTTGCGCGGAATGGGGCATTTTTTGACGGAAAGTTCAAGAGCAAAATCGCCGCAGCGCAGCATTCTGGCATCGTGACGCAACGCTCGTTGCCTTAACGCGATTTCTTTCAGCCTGCTGCACGCTGTTTTCAAGAAGGAATCGAAAGGGGTGACCGATGAAGACGATATTGCTGAAATTGACGATCGGGTTGGGCATTATGGTGTTGGCTGCGCAACAGGTCAGCGCACAGAACTGCGCGCCGCGCGAGGATGTGATCAAGCGATTGGCGCAAACCTATGGCGAAACCCGCAGGGGTATCGGGATCGCACGTCAGGGTGCAGTGATGGAGGTTTTTGCTTCGGATCAGACCGGCAGCTGGACCATTGTTGTGACCCTGCCCGAGGGTGTGACCTGCCTGATTGCCTCGGGTCAATCCTTTGAGGTGCTGGCTGAGGCGTTGCCGCCCAACGCTTAGACCAGAGCGTCCCAGATCAGTTTACCGCCGGTCAGGGTCAGCAGCACGTATGCAATGCCAAAGAACAGGCGTTCGGACAGCATGAAATGTGCACGGACACCCAGCCATGCCCCAAGGATCGCAAACGGGGTGAGCAACAGATCCGCCAAAGCCGTGTGCCATGTAAACAGGCCCAGATAGGCGAAGGGTACGAATTTCACGGCATTGATCACCCAGAAGACCAGCACGGTGGAGGCCTGGAATTCAGTTTTTGTCAGGCGTTGGGACAGCAGATAGACCGCAGCGGGCGGACCACCTGCATGGCTGACAAAGCTGGTGAATCCAGCGACCAGCCCGGCAAACAGACCCGCCGATGGGGGCAATCGGTTGGCAAAGCCGCGCACCCAGCCTCCGGTCTGGGCAACGTGCCAGATCACAAAGCCGACCGATATCCCACCAATCAGCAGACGCAGCAGATCGTCATCGGTGACACGATAGAGCCACGCGCCCAACGCAATGCCGGGCACTGCACCCAGAATCAGCAGACGCGAATCCGGCCAGCTCCAGCGTTTCCAGTAGGGCTTTAACGTGGCGACATCGATCACCATGAGGATCGGAAGCATCAACGCCAACGCCTGCCCAGGCGTCAGGATCAGCGCCAGAATCGACGAGGACGCAAAGGCCACGCCCGAGCCGAACCCACCTTTCGAGATACCCGCGAAGATCACTGCCGGGATCGCCACGGCAAAAAACATCAGGTTCATCTCGAACATCTGGCGCCCCGGAAATATGCATGAGTCACAGGCGGTTTAGCGCAATCAGCACATGACATGCAAACGGTATGCGGTGGCATGCCGCGCCGCAGGAGGCTTGCGCGACGCCGCATTTACGACTAGCAAAACCGCGATTTCAAAACCCATCGGAGATATTCCAAATGGCCAGACCCAAGATCGCGCTGATCGGCGCAGGTCAGATCGGCGGCACGCTCGCCCACCTCGCTGCAATGAAGGAACTCGGTGACGTTGTCCTGTTCGACATCGCCGAAGGCACCCCGGAAGGCAAGGCGCTGGATATCGCCGAATCCGGCCCCTCCGAAGGGTTCGACGCCAAGCTGAAAGGCACCCAATCCTACGAGGATATCGCGGGCGCCGACGTCTGCATCGTCACCGCTGGCGTGCCGCGCAAGCCGGGCATGAGCCGCGATGATCTGCTGGGCATCAACCTGAAAGTCATGAAATCGGTTGGCGAAGGCATCGCCGCCAATGCGCCTGACGCGTTCGTCATCTGCATCACCAACCCGCTGGACGCGATGGTCTGGGCCCTACGTGAATTCTCGGGCCTGCCGCATAACAAGGTTTGCGGCATGGCGGGCGTTCTGGATTCGGGCCGTTTTGCGCACTTCCTGTCGGAAGAGTTCAACGTCTCGATGCGCGACGTCACAGCGTTTGTTCTGGGTGGCCACGGCGACACCATGGTGCCGTCGGTTCGCTATTCGACCGTCGCCGGTATCCCATTGCCCGATCTGGTCGAAATGGGCTGGACAACGCAGGAAAAACTGGACGCCATCGTTCAGCGCACCCGCGACGGCGGTGCCGAAATCGTCGGTCTACTGAAAACCGGCTCGGCCTTCTACGCGCCTGCCACTTCGGCGATTGAAATGGCCGAGGCCTATCTGAAAGACCAGAAACGAGTTCTGCCTTGCGCCGCTTATTGCGATGGCGAGCTTGGAGTAGAAGGCATGTATGTCGGCGTTCCTACCGTGATCGGTGCCGGCGGCGTTGAACGGGTCGTCAACATCAAGCTGAACGAAGAAGAGCAGGCAGGTTTCGACAACTCGGTGAATGCTGTGAAAGGTCTGATCGAAGCTTGCAAAGGCATCGATAGCTCGCTGGCCTAATCGTCAGCAGTGAAGAATTTGAAACCGGCCCTTGGTGGGCCGGTTTTCTTTTAAGCCATACATCATGAGTCAGAGATGTTGGCGCAAACGCCGAAAGTCACGTTTATGAATGTGTTTTCTTCGCGCGAGCCTGCATTATCGAATCAAGCTTACGCTTTGCTCAAGCTTTGTGATCACACCCCAAAAACCTGTGATCACAAATGCTGAAAATCTTCGACAATTTCCCGTGACACGTCAAAAAACTCTTTAATTTTGGCGCTTAGACACGCCTATAACAGGGTAATCGTAGTCAGACGGGACAATTTCGATGAACATTCACGAATATCAGGCCAAAGCTCTTTTGCGCAGCTATGGCGCTCCGGTCTCCGACGGTCGCGCGGTTTTGCGCGCCGAGGAAGCCAAAACCGCAGCCGGTGAACTGGATGGCCCTTTATGGGTTGTAAAAGCACAAATCCACGCAGGTGGGCGCGGTAAAGGCAGCTTCAAAGAAGCCGATGCCGGTGAAAA
>NZ_AEYW01000022.1 GCF_000192475.1 Ruegeria conchae | reverse complement strand
AATCCAGGCCGCCAGAACGATGCCCGGGATAACTATGGGGGCAACGACAACGAGGCCCCAGAGAACAAACCTGGTGGCGTCCGCAATGTGTTCCGGCCAGACGAAACTGATGCTGATCAGCAGCAATAGGCACGCGCCCCAGACCATGTAGGCCTTACCTGATTGCCGGCGGACAATTGTCTGATCGGTCATAGGATACTCCTTTGATCTTGAAAAATAGGAGATGAAAAGACATGTGTGAAACAAATAGTTTCAATCACTGATATTGGTGTCTCGAATGGAAAATCTGGATAGCGATTTGTTGCGCACCTTTGTTGCTGTTGCCGAAGCAGGCAGCGTCACGGATGGCGCCGCACGCATCTATAGGTCCCAATCCGCCACGAGCCTTCAAATCAAACGCCTCGAATCGATCCTCGGCCAACCCGTATTTGAGCGGCACGGGCGCGGAGTTACCCTAAGTGATGCGGGTCATCGGCTATTGCCTGTTGCCCAGGACGTGACCAACCGCCTCGACGTGGCATTGCGGGACATTTCCCAAACTGCCGTGACCGGAAAACTGCGCGTGGGCATTCCCGATGATCATGGCCGAGCTAAGCTGGCGCAGATTATCGCCGCGTTTACGCGTCTCCATCCGCAAGTCGAACTGGAGGTAACCTGCGCTATCAGTGCGAGGTTTCCCGAAGCGCTCGACAAAGGATCTCTGGACCTCGCAATCTATGAGGTGGAACGCCTAGGGAAACATGAGGAACTGTTGTACGAAGATCCAACATGCTGGGTCTCATCCGCGCATCGGGATTTCCGCGCAGAAAAAGTTCTGCCCGTTGCCTTGTTCGATCACGCCTGCTGGTGGCGCGATGCGGCAATCGCTTCTCTGGAGCGCCGTTCGAAACCATATCGCATCATCTATTCAAGCCAAAGTGTTTCTGGCGTAATCGCGGCATTAGAAGCTGGGATCGCGGCTGGTCTGCTGGGGCGTTCCTCACTTCATGCCAATCTGTCGATAGTGGGCGAGACGCTTGGCTTCAGCAGAACGCCCGCCTCGAAGCTAGTGATGGCGGCAGCCGGTTCACAGGAAACCGGGCCATTGGATGCCATGAAAACAGCTATCCGCTCTGCATTTCTAACTAAAATCTAGAAGACGTGCCTTTTGGCCAGCCGAGCGACCCACAAGCTCTTCTAGGTCTCACCGTGGCAAAACCATATTTCATTGGAATTGATGGTGCGTCAGTTTTCCAGACTTTCAAACCAATCAAGCGCTATGGAGCTCCATCCTTTTGGGTAACCGTGCCCTCCGTCGTGCAGAATGATTTCGAGACTACCGTATTCACAGTTCCAGCGTTTGCGCCACAGACCTTCGGTCATTTCGTGGTGTGCAGCATTGGGTGGGCATTTGTTTTCTTGCCGCCACATCGACAGGCCTTGCCAGATATCTGCTTGCGTGATGGTAACGTCAAACTCCTCGCTGTGTATTGCGCGACCTTCAAGCGGAACAACTTTGTCGGCAAACCCGTGGGTATGGAGCAAGTGTACCGGCTTTAGACAATCTTCGGTCGCCGGGAGCCAGAAACCACCGGACGCCGGCGCGTAACCAAGAGCCAAATCCGGTGCATTACAAGCAACTTCCCAAGCCATTGATCCGCCTCTGGAAAACCCTGTCAGCAAAACCCGGCCCACATTCACGCCTGCATGAAGGGCAGCGTCAGCCAAAACTTCACGGAGAAACCTTACGTCTGAGCGGGGGTAGGTGTTCCAACCGTCTCGAACAGACCAGTCGGTGGGTTTACCATCCAACCAAGGAAGCGCGGTCGGCGCGATAAATGCGTATCCTCGCTTGGTGAATTCTTCAACAAACGCCGTGTTCCCTACAATCTTCTCACCTGTACCCCCATAACCGTGCAGGTGCATCACAGCAGGTCCACCCTGCCAATCGTCCGGAATGACGATATGATATTCTCCGGTTTCAATTTTGCACGAGTTTGTTTTGTCACCACAATCGAGGGCGATTGCCTGCCCTGAACTCACGAGTAAAACAAAAACGGCCATTACTTTGTTGTGCATAATGTCCCCCTCGGGGATTGATGTTAGCACACTTCAACACAGAATTTCCCGGTAGAGCTTACTCGGGCAGCCCCACCGCGCGAAGCCCATCCAGGATTGCGCCCCAACGTGTGGGGTCCTGAAAATGGAACCTGCGCACGCCACTAATCCGGAAGTCCGGATCGGACGCCAATAGGGCCTCCCGCGCCCTTACTCCTTGATCAGGTAAACCAGCCTGACCAGCCGCGCTGGCAAGATATAATTGTGCGACCGGCAACCCCGGCGAGTTTTGTAGAGCCCGGTTGGCATTAGAGATGGCATTCTCAAAGTCGCCCATAACCAGATATGTCTGGGCCAACGCTTGCGGGACACGGTGATATATCCGGTTCTTGGCCAGAGAAAATGAGCCCTTTTTGATGGACTTCAGTGCTAACTCTGGTTGGCCCATCAAGTTCTGAATCCAGCCCAGCACCATATGCCCCTGGGCAAACTGCGGACTGATTTCGAACCCACGTTCAACACACCGCACCGCCGCATCCAAATCGCCGGTAATGCCGTAGTGAAAAATCCCCCGGATCAGATGCACGTAGTCGCTTTGATCATTCAACGACACCGCCTTGCTCAACCCGGCGTCCGCCGCTTCGATATCCTCCGGGCGTATCGGACGGTAACCCCATACCAATTCGCCGATCAACGTGTTCGCCTTCATCCCAACGGCCATGAAATTGCGTGGCTGGAGTGTCAGGATCCTGTCCAACAGACGGCCCGCAGCCTCCCATTCTTCAGGCTGCGATCCCATCATGTAATGCCCCGCGAGATTCAGCATTGCCTCGGGGTCGTTTGTCTCCGTTTCCGCTGCGCGCTCAGCAATTCGCTGCAGAATTCCGTATCGGATCGTTGTCGCGATTTCCCCTGACAACAGATCTTCTGCCACGAAAGGATCGGAAAGATCACCGTTCATCCGCTGGGTCAGGTAGGTTGCCGATGTACTCGTCTCACGCAGCTTGAGTGTCGCGCGGACCTGGTTTCCAGAGGCCTGAAACACCGCCGTAGCGATATGGTCCGGGCCCGCCTCGAGTGCGATCAGATCCAACCCTGTAAGATTGGCAAGCGCCGCCTCTACCGTGTGATTGCAAGCTTCGGCCAGCATCTTAGCATCGTCATTGTTGCCGAGGGCTTCGAATGCACTAAGGGCTACCGTGGGCTTCTTGGATGTCACCTCGATGGGCGGTGTGGTGGCAGTGTAAAGTGCTCCACCTTGGTCGGGAGGCCAGACAAAGGCGCGGATCGGGCGCGAAATGTTTTTCAGCGTCAATTCACCGACATCAGCGAACAGCTCGTCCATTACGCCAACGATCTGGTCACGGACGGCAGCGGAGATGCAAATCCCGCCCGTTGGGGCAGCAGCTTCTAAGCGAGCGGCAAGATTCACACCGTCGCCATAGATATCACCATCATCAACAACCACATCACCTATGTGAAGGCCCATGCGGTAACTGATCTGCCGATCTTGAGGCACGGACTCTTCCTCTGCGCGAACCGCTTCTTGCGCCGCTATCGCGAACCGCACCGCTTCCACAACGCTTGAAAATTCGGCCAGAAATCCATCGCCTGTCGACTTGATGATCTTACCCCCAGCCTGCTTGATCCCGGGGTCGAACACGGACAGGCGCAGTTCTTTCTGACGCGCCAGCGTGGCTTCCTCGGCAGCTTCCACAAGCCGCGAGAAGCCGACAATGTCGGCAGCCAAGATCGAGGTAAGTTTGCGCTTCACCCTTGGGCTCGCGTGTTCAAGGAAATCCAACCGGTTTTGTCTGGTTCGGGCATAGCGACACCATCCCCTCCGAACGATGTCGGAACCGTCTTCCACTTTGGCAGGCCATCGGCCATGTCAAAAACACGCTCGCCGTAGAAGATGTGAAAAGTCGGCTCGAAGCTCAACCCAGATTCATCCAGCGACATTGCGTAGACCGCGACGATGTCCTTTCCGGGTTTGATATTTACCAACGCCCCCCCGCATTTGCCGCAGGAAACACGATGGCTTTCATCATTCTTGTCCGATTGAACCGTCGGTCCTGACAACGAGACATTGTCTGCCGACCAGAGGCACCAAGCATTGACAGGCGCCGAATGCCATTTTCTGCAAGAGTGGCAATGACAATATGCCATGACCATCGGCTTACCGGCAGCAGAAACACTACATGCGCCACAATAGCAGATTCCTTGGTAGGTTTCAGAATCGCCGCTCATTTTCCCTCTACCCCCCAATCGAGCAATGGCTGTTAACGTTAGTTTTCCGCTACGCCTTCTTCTCCAATGCCCTGTCAGTTATACATTCCAATCGCCGGGTCCCAAAGTAACTTAATTCCCTCTGAAACTGCACTTTCAAAGGTGCCGATTGTCTTTCCAACTTCGCACACCCATTCGCGTTGCGGATGTCTAAAGATGCAACGTAATCGCGAGATCGTGGAGTGAAATTTTCAAAATGTTGAGGCCCGGCTCGCCATATCGACCATTCGCTGTGTAAGTGCATTCAAAAGACGGCGCTAGTTGGAAAGTCAAAGGATAACTGCATCCAAGGACTTTGGATGTTCTGTTATTGCTTCCCAGCCATCTTCGGTGATTATGAAACTGTCGCCGACCTGCGCACGAAATGTATCGACTGATACTGAACCATCAACAGCGAAAACCATCCCTGGCTGCAATACTGTCGTGTCGCCGGTGACCAACTGTGGCTTTTCCAAAAAGCTATAGCCAGTCGCGCGGCCACACCGGAACGGGTATTCAAACCCCGCCCGCTGGATAACCTCGGCATAGGCGGTATGCACACTTTCGGCGGTCACACCTGGGCGCAGCTCTGCCAGTGCGGCGGCCTGACTTGCTACGGCAACCTCATAGATATGCTCTTGTTGTTTGTCCGCCACCTCACCAATCCAAAAGGTGCGGTCAAAACCCAGTTTGAAGCGGTGAAAATTGGTCATGCCGCAAAAGCACAAAAACACCGGTTCGCTTCGTTTCATGATCCGGGTTGAGGCGCGATGATGGGTTTTGGTGATGGTGTCGCCCGACGCCATTATTTGCAGAAAATGAGTGTTGGGCGACATGTCCGAGTCATCGTAATGCGCCGTTAAAAGCTCCGCGGCCTTTCGTGTTCCGGCCTGGGACGTGGCAATCGCAACTTCGAACTCCGGTACTCCGTCTGCAATTGCGTCGCGTCCGGCGTCCATCATAGCGCTTGCAACTTGCCCGGCATGCCGGGCCATTTGAAGTTCCTGGGCGGATTTTATCATTCGCATTTCAGCCAATATCGGTGTGGCACTGAGCAGATTTTCCACCGGGACCAACATATCCAGGTATGCCCGCACAACTGGTGGCATGTGATCAAGCTCGATACCAACACGCTTTGCAGTCTTGACCGCTTTGGGTAACTCCGACCGCCACTCTTCGCCCATACCGTCATTCCAGGCCGAAATACGGTCAACATGAGCGGCCGAACGTGCGGCATTCAGGTCTATTGTCGGCGTGATCAACAGGCTTTCACCTGACTTGTGCACAACCAGGATGGTTGGACGCCCAAACTCCATATGCAGGTAGTCATAATAGCCCGTCAGATAATAAACGTTGTCGTCATCGGTGATGAGAGCAACGTCGATTCCGGCTTCTTTCATGTGAGTGCGAAAGCTTGTCATCCTCCCAGCAAACATCGTCAGTCTCCATCCTGAAGGTATCAGTTGAGCTTCTCAAATTGAGTTGCGTGATCGAGACCGTAGAACACGCTTGGTCCACGGTCTATAAAAGCAAAGTCAAGCACCTGTCTTGACGCTTCGCCTGCATTTCATCGGAATTGCTTCTCTGATCACTGCTTTTAACGTCAAAGCCCATCATCAAGCTTCACGCATTCGGTGATAAGCCTTCGTAAATAAAATAGCAGCGCTATCTGCCAACCACCTCCAGCGCCATTTGCCTTAGGTGCCGCATATCCGTACCGCAGCAACCGCCAAACACTCTGATAGACGGGTTTTCCCGCAGGACATCCGCAATTTCTTGGCCGAGCCGCGCGGGATCTCCTTCATCCAAGGTATCGGCCTCATCCAATTCTGCGTGCGAACAACTTGATGCATTGGCAACAACACCTTTGAGCCTTGGATGCGCGTTGAGCGCGTCGGCAAAGTGCGTCGGGTGTGCGCAGTTGACCATGTAGAACAGAGCCGCGCCGTCTGTTTCTGCTTCGATCTGGTCTATGGCATCAACAAGCTTTGCGCCGTCAGCCAAACAGCCATCGGTTTCGACGACCAATGACAAAATGATGGGTAAACCAATATCTCTTGCAGCCAGAACACAGCCAGCAGCCTCGCTTAGGCGGTTGAACGTGTACGCGGTCACCAGATCAACACTGGTTTCTTTCAGAACAGCGAGTTGCACACTGTGGTAACTGCGCGCCTGTTCAACTGTCATGGGTGGGATGTCAGCGTAAGGATCGTATCTTGGGCCAACGCAGGCGGAAACCAAAACGTCATCCCGGCCAGAAGCATTGCGCACCTCCTCCATCAGTGCGACACCATCCTTGTTTACCTCACGAAGACGTTCAGCATCGTAGCCCAAAGGTGCAGCACGGTCGGCATTGGCCATCCATGTCGGTGCGTCGAGAATGCACCCAACACCCATATCCCCGGCCAATTGCACGAGCGCTTGCATTTGTCCGGCCAGAACAGCCCGGGTGTCAGGCTTCTCCAGCAAGGGAAACGAAGCAAAACCCGGAAGCTCGATACCGTGGTTAAAGATCAGGTCCGTACCTGTACCTGCATAAACCAAAAATTTCTTGTCACCCTCGCCTGGAAATCTCCACGCCATTTTGCACCCCTCGAACACCGGCATTACTCCGCATCCACAATAGCAATGATCAGATCTTCTGCAAAACCGAGGTGTTTACTTGTCCGTTCGGACGCTTTCTGCATTTGCGGTATCGGCTAGGCATATTTAGGCGCGAACCGCCGGAGATTCTGAACAAGCGTGGCTGTACCGTTCTAACCTATAGCCGGTCCTTGTTACCTCGGAGCGGCAGGTTCAAGCTGACACAAAGGACCGGCCGTTCTATCCTTTCTAGGTGGAGGAGAAGACATGAGTGATAAGATCGAAGGCGGCTGCAAATGTGGGCTGGTGCGATATTCCGGAATTCGCTCTGACCTTCCGATGTTTCGATGTCACTGCCGAGATTGCCAGCAGCTCACCGGCTCGGGACATTCAGAGATGGTGCCACTTGTGGCCAAATCTGTTTCGATTGGTGATGCGCTCAAAACATTTGAAATGGCAGGAGGATCAGGGCTGTCGACCTTTAGCGGGTTTTGCCCGAACTGCGGCTCACCGCTGATCCGTAGAAGTGAACGGGTAAGTGACTGCATCTACGTCCATGCGGCATCAATGGACGATCCCTCCAAGTATCATCCGGCGAAATCGATCTACAGCGAAGCAGCTCAGGCTTGGGACGAAGCAGTGATAACAACTGAAGGGGCAGGCACAAAGTAACCTCGAATGTCTTTGTTTGCTTCCGCCTGAACGCGCGTTGCCAAATCCGCACGTATTGCATCACGCCGTTCTTTCGGCTGGCGCTTGAGGAGCGATGCCGCACGCACTGCGCCCCCAACAAAAACATCAAAAAGCATTTTAGGATCTGAAACGCACAATTCGCTTGCAACATTGATAAGCCGCACATTGTCGAAACCTGCATTTTCGACCATTGGTTTGGCAATTCCGCTGTCTACGAGCATGTGCGCATCCGGGCCCGCAGGCAGAGAGATGGATGGGTCGGCCAGGCGTTCAACAGCATCGAACAGCCAGCCAAACGCGCCATCTGATCCTTTGCCACGCCAAATCGAGAAGGCAACTCTACCGCCGGGTTTCAGCACTCTGTTTACTTCTCTCAGACCGCGTTCGGGGTCTGGAAAATGTGGGACGCCAAACCCGATTGTGACCGCATCAAAGGTGTGATCTGGAAACTCCATTGCCATTGCATCACCCTGAACGAACCGCGCCGTTGGAACAGCTGATTGGGCAAGCTCAATCATCGGTTCAGAGAAATCCAAGCCCGTTACATCCGAGCCGCGGGCCACAAGCTCTGCTGCCACGACACCGTGTCCGGTGCACAGATCAAGAGCTTTACAATTCGGCCCAGCAGCGACTTCGTCTGCAAGCTTTCTGGCAGCCAGGCGCGTCGCCATTTCAAAGCCGTCGGCATACCCTTTAGCAATAGACGGATCCGCCCATCCTTGGCGTTCCATTATCTCAAAGTCTGCTGTATCAGTCACTTCAACCCCCCAAAGCTCCAAAATGTGACAAGAATACACTCAAGCAAGGTTCGGGCCAGATATGTTTTTCAAGCCTTGTCAGGATCGATCCGGATATTCGCCATGCTATTGTGAGCGCCTGATCTTCACCAAAGGACGAAACTTGAAAGCGGTTGTGATCAGTAGCGGATGGCTTCATTCTCAATAGTGGGTTTGCAGTTTCTGGAGTGACCCGATGGACATAGTTCGATTTTCCGAACGCCTCATGGGTATGAAAGACGAGGTATGGTTGCGGCATACAAACCCTTGGTCGGTCTGGACCCGCGTGCTGACACCGCTGCCCCTTTTGGCGCTGGCGATCTGGAGCCGGGCGTGGATTGGTGGTTGGGCATGGGTTACCGTCGGCGTGGTTTTGGTCTGGGTCTGGATCAATCCGCGTGCGTTCTCCCGACCCAAGACCTTCGAGAGCTGGTCAGCCCAAGGTGTATTGGGCGAGCGTGTCTGGCTACGACACCGAGACAAGGTTGCGGCTCATCATATTAGAATGGCCAAAGCACTTGCCTATGTCAGCGGATTGGGTTTGCTGCCGTTTGCATACGGTCTTTGGGCGTACGACTTAGGATTCACATTCCTTGGCATTGTTGTGATCTCGGGCGGCAAGATGTGGTTTGTGGATCGCATGGCGTGGATCTGGAGCGACTTTCTGCGTGATGGTGGGTCGTTGGAAGACCTGGCGGCTGGGACGTAGGCCCAGTCACTTATCTTTCTTCGCCAGCCGCCAAAGTCTTGCTGCCCGGGCAGGCTCCTACCTTACAGCAAAAGATTAACTGGAATCGTAGGTCAATTGGATCGCCTGAATCAAGGAAGCGTTTGGAACCATCGTGCAAGCAAGCTTTGGCGCATGCCGATTTCAGTTTGCTGTGTCATTAACATAATGGTGGACCAGTTTGGTTGGGGAGGCTCACAATCTATCACAGCCAAAAGATTAAAGCGCTAGCTGATCTGCGCAAGAGAACGCCGAAAAAGCCGTAGGCTCATTAGTAACAAAGCAATTCCTAACAACGTCATCCAAACGAATTCCGGCCAGACAGTCTCAATACCAGCGCCTTTGAAAACAATAGCCTGACTTGCTGACATGTAATGGCGTGACGGTAAAACCAAAGTACCTGCCTGCAACCACGCCGGCTGACCTTCAATTGGGGTCTCTCCACCTGACAGCATTAGCATTGGCAGCACAATCAACATGACCAGAAGCGCAAACTGCGCCATAGAGCGTGCAATGGTTGCCAGAAACACCCCAAGCGCCGTTGCAGTAAAAAGAAACAACGCCGTGCCAACCAAAAACAACATCTTGGATCCAGCGATACTAATGCCCAGAGAACCCTGCATCACAAAGGTTAGTGAAAGACCAGCCGCAACCAAAACCACTGCTGCATTCGCCCAAATTTTGGCAATGGCAATGTCAAAAGGAGAAAGCGGCATGGCAAGGAGATGTTCAATAGTCCCGTGCTCTCGTTCTCTGATCATCGCAGCTCCGGTCAAAATAGTTGTGAGCCACATGATCTGACCAATCAAAGCAACGATACCAGCAAAACGTACAGTATCTCTATTTGGGTTGAAGGCGCTTCTTAAAATGACACTGATTGAGGGAGCATCTACTAGATCGATACCAATTGCATAGCGATGTATTTCAGCGCTCAAGATACTGGTGATGTAATTTGCACCAATACCGGCCTGTTCCATAGCGGTTGCGTCAATAAGAACTTGAATCTCCGGACTGCGCCCAGCGCGCAGATCCTTTTCGAATCCGGGGGGCACAGCCACAACGAAAATAAAGCGCCCAGCATCCATGTACGCAGGTCCTTTTCCGGGTTCGATTTGGACAACCGGTTGGAACTCTGGTGGGAAAAACGCTGTGGCAAGTGCTCGAGAAAGTGGCGAGTCGTCTTCATCCGCAAACGCTATAGAGGCGTTGTTTACAGAACTTGCCACTCCCGTTGCTTCCATTATCGGGGCCAGCGTGAAAGACCAAACCAACAATGCCATCATCACCCAATCACGGCGCAGGCTCATCACTTCCTTCAAGCCTAGCCAGAATATGCAGTAGAAACGCTGCATTCACTTCTCCTGCGCCCGAAGACAAAGGGCTGCGATCAGTGTCAGAACTGGTCCGAAGCAGGCGAGGGCCAGAATGTCTGGCGCAAGGGCCTCCCAACCCAAACCTTTAGTGAAGGCACCAACGTTTAGGTGTAGGAAATATGAGGAAGGCCAAAGAGAACCCACCACTTGTGCACCTCCTTCAAGCGTTGAAACAGGTTGCAACAGACCTGAGAACTGGATTGTTGGGACAACTGAGGCGATGGCAGTTGCAAATGTGGCGGCCACCTGACTGGATGTCATTGTAGCGATCAACAGCCCGTAGGATGTCGTTGCCCAAACGTAAAGAAGGGCACCAACAGCCAAAGGGAAAGGATTTCCTTTTAACGGCACCCCGAAAAGAAAAACGGTCATTCCGGCCAAAAGCAGAAAGTTTGCGTAGGCGATCAAAATGTACGGAATTTGTTTGCCGACTAGAAATTCAAGCCGCGTGGTTGGTGTCACGTAGAAATTGACAACTGACCCCAGCTCTCGTTCCCTTGCCACGCTTACAGCAGTCAAAACAGCTGGCAACATAATCAGTAAGATAGCAGGCATTGCCGGAGCCATCGCGGCGATGCTTTCAAAGCTCTGATTGTAGCGAAACCGGGGTTCGATCCTGGCGATATCTATCTGGCTTTTGCCATTGTTAAGGGCATATTCCGAGAGAAATGATTGGTGCAATCCGGAAACATAACCTTCAACCGTCTCACCCTTAAATGGGATAGCACCGTCTACAGTTGCAAGTATCTGGGTCGGTTCACCCGTATTCATCTTTCGGTCAAAGTTAGGTGGTAACTCAACAACCAGAGAGACCTCACCTGCCACTAGACGGTTGCGCCCTTCGCTGGCGCTTTGCAGCGGCGATGTGGCTTTAAAGTAGGACGATCCGGCGAATTCAGCCGAATAGGCACGACTCTCCGGCCCCTGAGAAAGGTCAAGTACAGCGAATTCAAGCTCATCGATATCCAGCGAAATACCAAAGCAAAAAACTACCATTAGAATAGCAGAACCCAGAAACGCGAAAGCCAGACGCACCGGGTCGCGAGCTACTTCAACGGTTTCGCGCCGCGCATATGCCAATATACGAGAAAACGCTCCTCCCCCGGCGTGGGATTTGGTTCTAAAACCCACCTTTGGCGCGACAACAGAGACTGGTTTTTCTGCTGTTTCCAATATCGAAATGAAGGCGTCTTCAAGGTTTTCCGCCCCTTCAACAGCGATTAGTTCAACCGGAGTACCTTCGGCTAGAACTCTACCAGCATGCATAAAAGAGACGCGATCACAGCGTTCCGCCTCACCCATGAAATGAGTGGAAACAAAGATCGTAACCGACTCATTTCGAGAGAGCTCAATCAGCAAGTCCCAGAAGGAATCGCGCGCCTCTGGATCCACACCGGATGTTGGTTCGTCGAGTATTAGCACCCGCGGACGGTGGATAACTGCTACAGCTAGCGACAGTCGCTGTTTGATCCCCAGGGGCAGTGCCGTCGCCAACGTATGACGGTGCTCCTCGAGCCCAAAGCGCTCAGTGAGTTCCGAAACACGTTGTTCTCGGTCGGCAATTGCAAATATCCGCGCATGCAATTGTAGGTTCTGATGGACCGACAACTCGCCATACAAGGAAAAGGCCTGGCTCATGTAGCCTATTTCACGCCTCATTTTTCGGTCATATGCATCGACAGGGTTGCCAAACAGCAGTGCTTCACCTGAGCTGGAAGGTAACAAGCCAGTCAGCACCTTCATTGTCGTGGATTTGCCGCAACCGTTTGATCCTAGAAACCCGAATATCTCTCCGCGATTGATTGTGAAGTCGACGTTGTCTACGGCCGTGAAATCACCAAAGCGTCGTGTCAGTCCACGCGCAACTATCACTGGGCTTGTTTCGATCTGCCCATTCGTTTTGTTTTTCCCCGCCGGTTCGACAGGCAACTCCCGTGCTCTCAGACGCCGATATGCAATTTCGAGGTCGACATCACTCCCTTTCAATTCGGTGGGCTTCCCATGAAAGATGACTTGACCCGCGTCCATCGCGACAATCCGGTCAAAACCCTCGGCTTCTTCCATGTACGCCGTTGAAACCAATACCGACAGTTCAGGGCTTTTTGCTCGGATTGCATCAATCAAAGCCCAGAACTGCCGACGAGACAACGGGTCGACCCCGGTCGTTGGCTCATCCAAAACCAAAAGTTTGGGGTCATGGATTAACGCACAGCAAAGACCTAGTTTTTGCTTCATCCCACCCGAGAGCTTGCCCATCAGACGGTCTTCAAACTGCGCAAGCCCTGTCGCAGCCAATAGCGCTGCGATACGTTCGTCCCGCTCTGAATGCCCTTGAGCAAAGAGACCTGAGAAGAACTCGAGGTTCTCGCGCACAGATAGCTCCGGATACAGGTTTCGACCCAGCCCTTGCGGCATGAAAGCGATGGCTGGGCAAATGCTGTGTCGATGGCCAGAATTGCCAATCGGGCCGCCTAAAACGTCGATATTGCCGGATTGCAGTTTCTTTGCGCCGGTGATCAAACCAAGCAGTGTGGACTTTCCCACCCCATCCGGCCCGATAAAGCCAGCCAGCTGGCCGCCTGGCAGTTCCAACGAAACAGAATCCAATGCGACATGCTTGCGATAGCGGTGCGTAACACCTGAAATTCGAATATCGTAGGTTCCGTCCTCTACTCTCATTCGAACAGCTCTGCTGGGATGCGTTGTTCAAGCGCCTCAGGCCAAGCAACGGATGGGTTAAGCCGGATCACCGCGACACCGCGCAGACCAGTTTTGACGTGCTCAATCCGACTTTCAACCAAGTCTATTGGGATACGGACGCGAACGCGAAAAACCAGTTGCTCTCGCTCATCCAGGGTCTCGACCTGTTTGGGAGTGAATTGTGCCTCCGGAGAAACAAAGCTGACATATGCTGGTATTGCATATTCTGGCAAAGCGTCGAGCACGATGCGAGCCTCAGCTCCAATGGGCAAAAGTCCGGCTTCACGCGCCGGAAGAAAAACTTCCATGTAAACATTCTCAAGGCCAAGAATAGTCAGGATTGGTTCGCCCGCGCCAACCACCTCTCCGGGTTCTGCAAGCCGGTAAAGCACGCGTCCGGGCAAAGGTGCCACTAGAGCGCTGTCTTCAATCTGTGCCTCAATCCTGCGCACTTCCGCCTCAGCGGCAGCAATACGGCTTTCCGCGGTTGCAACTCGGGCTTTGGCGGCGCCTAATACTGCTGTAGCGACCTTATGAGTGGTATCGCGATCTTCAAAAATAGTTTTGGAGATGTTTTGTCCTGCCAGCAACGCCGTGGCACGATCAAGCTCTTGCTCGGCCCTGCGCTGTTCGCTTTCGCGTTGCACAACGAGCGCTTCTGCTTCAGCCCTTGTCTGATTTGCCAAGGCTACTTCGGCTCTAGCCCGATCCAGGGCCGCAGATAGCTCGTCTATGTCCATTTCGGCCAGGATTTGACCGGCTGCAACCATACTGCCCTCTGTTGCCGTTACCTTCGCAACCCGGCCTGCATTAGTTGGTGCTATTTCGACTTGTTCCGCTTCAACCCGCCCGTTTCCTTGCACAAATCCAACCGGCAATTCATCGCCATCCTCGGCAACAACGACATACAGCAACGCACCAGCAATTACTAAACCAGCCAAAATAAGAAAAACCGATAGGTTTTTTGTCATAACGTTTCACCTGAAACTGGGTTTCTGGCGCAGAGTTTAGTGTCTCAAAAGACTCAAAGCCTTGTTTTGGATCAAAACCGATCTGGACACCTCAGTTCCAAGCAATTGTTTGTATGAACACCGTTTTGGGTGTTGCAGGCTCTTTCGCGATAGGTCGGAAGAAGTAGACTCGAAGCGTTTTTGTTATCAGTTTGGTATTGAAACGGGTTGTTCTAGCGCGCAATTGCGGTCGCCGCCAACCTGCTGCGCAATACAGCGAAAGGAAACACTGTGCCCAAAACACTGAGAGCTTGTTTGTCTTTATGGTTGGTCGCAGTCGCTCCTGCGTACGCACAAGAACCTCCTCGTCTCGTTTTGCAGCTAACCGTCGACGCGTTTCGGGGCGATCTGCCGACACGCTACTTTGAGAATCTTGGGGAGGGTGGCCTTAAGTATTTACTGGAAAACGGTGTACACTATCTGGACGCCCATCATTGCCATGCCAATACAGAGACGGTTGTCGGACACGCCCCATTGGCGACCGGGGCAACTCCGGCAGTACACGGGATGATCGGAAACATCTGGTTCGACAGAACCTTGGACCGCGTTGTCTACAACGTTGAAGACAGCACCGCTCCGCTTCTTGGAGATGGCGCTGGCGTCAATGACGATATTGAAATTGACCCAACACAGGCGGTGTCCGTCGTCAGACATGTCCCGTCGAACGTCGGCGAAACTCTCCCACACGCCTTGATTGAACACAATACGCGAGAATCTGCTTTAGAGTAGCCGCGCAATAGTGCCATTCATTTGAGAGGACCACTGTGGGCTTATTCATTGAACTTTGCAAAGCCTGCTTTTGTTGCGTATGGCCGAAAATTGGGTTGGCTGTGGTATGACAGACCTGGTCCTCCAGTTCGTGAATGAGCACCTTCAAGCCTGCTTGCGACATTCACTGTGTCACCTATTACACTGTATTCGAGGCGACGTTGATTTCCAATGTCGCCGGAGACAACAGGCCCGAAGTGGATACCAATCCCGATACGCACCTGAGGAAGCCTCGCGGCTTTTCTTTCACGGTTCCAACCATCTAACGAATCTAGCATGTCAAATGCGCACTGAAGCGCGTTTCTGGTATCTTGCCTACCAGGTTCCGGCGTACCGAAAGTCGCCATAAGCCCGTCGCCGAGATACTTATCAAGTGTCCCGCCGTTCTCAAAAACTGCCATACCCAGACGATCATGATAACTCCGAAGGAAAGAAACGACCTCTCCAGGTGTGTCGTTCTCGCACATCGTCGTAAACCCGATGATGTCGACGAACATGACTGCGACTTCTTGTTCGCGTGCCTCTCCCAAATTATCTTCGGAATTCGCGAGACGATCCACGACGTTTGGCGAGAAATAGCGAGCAAGATTGGTGCGCGATCTTTCCGAGCGAATTCGGCTTTCGACGAGCCAACGAGACCGGCGTACCAATGCTGCAAGGCCTGCGGTTACCAGCAAGCATACGAGTATCTCTTGCACCCAAAACCCAAGAAAAATGAAGTTGGGATCAGAACGAGCCAGCAACAAATCTTCAATCGTTCGCTCATTTAAATCAAGGTTTGTGAAGGCGTTCGGCTGGTTCACGAACCAAACCAGCATTCCTGTGCGCGCAGCAACAATACATAGACCACACCAGAGAACCAGACTTGGACGAAAGCTGAATGCAGCCTGCATCAGGAACAAATAGAAATAGGTGAATTGGCTTCCATTCAACAGGATCGCAGGTGGTAAGTCGTGCTCGGTAAAAGGGTTCTGAATACTGGAGATGAGGGCCAGCAAAGCACAGTCAACCGCCACGAAGGCATAATTCAGTACCCTGGCATGCGCGCTATACTTCGCGAAAAAGAATTGCAAGATGCCAAGAAGCGCGAACACAGCAACTTGGGAAACATCATAGAGAAAGCTAATCCCGCGGCTTTGTGTGTCGACCGCCACCCAGACCAATACGATACATAGCGCGAAGGTTCGAACCTTCGCGGCGAGCATGAGGCCGTTTCGCTCAGCTTCGTCAAAACTGTCCTCACCGCGGCGGGCAAGTCTGTCGGCGAGCCGTTCTTCAAATGAATGATCAACCGTTTCGGATTTCAAAAGGCGCGCCAAACCCGTTTCCTCCAATTGCGAATAGCTTAACGGTCTTTGGTGGGGACTAGAAGCTACAGAGCATCATCACATTGGCCCATGTTTTTGACATCACAAGGTAAGCAGACATCACCATAGAAACGTGCGCATTCAGCAGGATGGTTCATGTGTCTCGGGCAAGCGTGAATGCTATCGCTAGCCAAAAGCCCGAGCGTAAGATCATTGCTCCAATAGTTCGCCACTCGAATGGTGTTCCACCAAGCGCCATTGTAATCAAAACTAAGAACACCAGAGCTGTACAAATGCCGATTGCCCAGGCAATTGGCCGCGCCCAAACCGTGTATCTAAAAAGTGCAACCGCGCCAATGATATAAGCAAACCCCGCTAGAAAATTGAACCAAAGTACTATTGGAACGGCATCTCCGGCAGCGGACTTTGCCGCAGAACTGCCGAACAACACCATCCCACCAGAAAAAATTGTCAGCAGACCAAACAGCGCAGCGATTATTGCGACCGGGCGAATCCATAGGGGAGGCTTATCCATCATTCCATACTCAGGAGTTCGGTTGAATATCGTGACGCAACCAGCCTACTTCATCGGACAGGTTACGGCTTGATCAATGTCAACATGGTCACTCAGCCATTTGGTTGTGTCCGGATGAAAATGATCTCTCATGCCCCTTTCAACCACACTCTGAATTCATTTGTGGGTCGATTTTTCGAGACGGAGAAGAACTAAACCTGCGGGATCGTCAGGTATGGACCAAATTCCAACAGATCACATATGTCGCCTATTCCGGTTTTTGGGCGGTCATGATGTAGGCAGTCGTCGGGAAAGCCGCCTTACCGGATGGCGTGGCATATTTCGAAAGACTCACATCGGATAGGGTCAACACGTCTGCGATTTTTTCTTCGCTGAGATGCATATCAAACAGCGGCAGCCACCCCCGCAGCTCAACTTCCACCATCGTCCGGGTACTGGGGAAGGTTGCCTGCTCGCTTTTAGTTTCAAAGGCAATGTCGTCAAAGCCCGCTTGCGACAAGATGGTCGCGACTTCGTCGGGATCGCCTAAACTAAAAGGCAATCTCACTGAATTTGCGGCCTCTGGCGATACATATTCCTCCAACACGGCGACGATATCCCGATATGCAGGGTTCTGGTCGATAGTATGCCAGATCGCTACCGCCAACCTGCCGCCCGGCTTGGTCACCCGGTACATTTCCCGTGCGGCTTGGTGAAGGTCCTGAAAAAACATCATTCCAAACTGCGAGATCACGAACTCAAACGAGCCGTTTGCGAAGGGAAGATCTTCGGCGCTGCCCAGAACCCATTCGACATCGGGTTCAACTTCTTTTGCCGTTGCAATCATACCGGGTGCGGGATCAAGTCCGACCACACGACCACTATGCCCAGAACACGCGTGTGCTGCTCTCGTCAACACCCCCGTTCCACAGGCAATATCCAAAACATGCGCCCCTTCGACTATTCCCGCACCACCAATTATGTGGTCGCACCATGGCGCAAATAGCGCTGGCACAAAAAAAGCCTCATATCCACGACCTGCCTGAAGTTCGTCTTGTGTTGCGTCGACCACCATTTGCGTTACTCCACAAAATCGTAATGTTTGATCGATCTGGATTCGACCAATTCGGCTTCCGAAGGATCCACATGCGCCGATTGGTAATCATCGCCAACAAACGCCTTGAGAGAGGCAAGGTCTTTCCAGATCATAACGAAACTGAATTCTCTTGGACTATCAGCCCGCGCCGCACCCGGAAGAACCTGCACGATCCCTTCGGTTCCTCGCATCAATGGTATCGCCGTGTTGTGGAAGAAGTCACCGAACTCCTCCTCTTTGCCTTCTTTTGCTGTGACTTGAAATATCCGCATGATCATGAAGCGCCCCACCCTTTGGTAAGGTTGCTGCCTGCATGATTACCTCAGGAATACCTCATATCACATCGCAGGCCCATTGTCGCTTTGGCCATTGCAAACTGTCATTTCTGCACTGCATTACTGGCGGACCTTTTCCTGAACCAGACCTAAGGTTCAAGAGGCTTGGACGGAAGCTACGTGATATGACGGAAACTCGCCCCAGGAGGTCAACGGATCAAACCTAAGGCGGGGCTCAAACGTCCAGACCTGAAAGCTTGAGCCCTTTACGTAGTTTATCGATCAGGTCTTCCGGCATGTCGCGAGCGCGGAAGGGGGCGAGTGGGTCTTTGGCTGCATCAGGAAACTCTTTGCTTAGTTTATCGGCCAGCCTTCTTGCTGCCTCCAGCTCACCATTTAGGGCCAAAGCTGCGGCGGTGGATGCCATGTTCATGGGGCGACGCGCACCACCCATGCCGGCTATTGCGGCCAAAGCCTCGTCGTAATCCCCCCGCACGATTGCATGCAGGTGAAAAGCATTGCCATAACCAGGATGAAGCTGGGGGTTGAGTTCCCGTGCCCGGGTGATCCAGGCTTCACCAGCTTCCCATTCTCCTGAATATGCCAGAAAGATCCCCAAATCGGCGAGAATCCAGGAGTCGTTTGGATTGAGCTCGATTGCGCGTTGCGCGTAATTTCGAAAGATATCTGTGCTCTCCCCGACCATACGACTGTGGATCGCCAACGCGTAATACGCATCCGGGTTTTCCCGGTCGGCGTCGAGAGCATTGTTGGCGGCGCGGAGCGCCTGCTCAGACCAATCAGGCAGCGTATCCATTTGGCGCTTCTTTGACTCCAGATAATTGTAGGCAATCCGCGACCAGGCCAGAGAATAATCAGGTTCCGCCTCAACTGTACGGAGCAGGCAGTCCCGCGCAATTCGATGATCCTCAATGGTGAATGTTTGATAGAACCAAAACGACAAGAACACGCATTCATATGCATCAAGGCTGTCTGGCGCCTTTTTCCTGATCTCCTGTGCAATGGCTGATTTGAACAGCGGTGCATCGCTGGACCCAATGGCCGACGCAACCTTGCGGGCAATGTCGAGCTGGACTTCAAGCAATCGTTTCGCATTCAAATCGACATCGAAGGGTCCAGGTGATGTTAGCTGACGGCAGCTTTTTGCATCGGTCAATGTGGTCGTGACCCGAAGCTGATCAGTCGAGCGCTGCACCGTGCCTCGCAAGATAAAGTCTACGCCAAGCTTTTCGCGCAGATTTTCGCAACCTGTGTCGTCACGGAAGGCCAACATAGCTTCGGGCGCGATGACAAAAAGGTTGGAAAACCTGGCAAGCAACGCATTGATATCCCGGCTCAGCCCATCGCTGAAATATGTGTCACCGGGCTCAGCGCTGAGATTTTTGAAAGGCACCAGCGCGATCCGAGCAACTGTCGGAAGCTTCGAAGCGCTTGGCAATGTATGGCTATACCAAAACGCCGCAATCGCAAGTGTTGCACCCAAGGCAATTGCAGCTGCCCAGCGGACGTAATTCGGCTGCGTTCGAATGGACCGGGCAGCTCTAGCCGGCCAAACAAAAACCTCTAGTGGTGTAGGAATGTTTTTCAGACCTTTCAGCCCCGCACTGGCGAAACCTTCATCCAGCTTTCCAGCGACTTGCTCGGCCACTTGGCGGGAAATGCAAATACCGCCAGGAGGCGCCAACGCTTCGAGCCGAGAGGCGACGTTCACGCCGTCGCCGAGAAGGTTGTCTCCATCGCTGACCACATCGCCCAGATTAACTCCAATCCGGTAGACCATTCGTGAGTTTTCAGACACTTCCGCGTTCTGAGTGGTCAGGCGGCGCTGAATATCCAACGCGGTGCGGACGGCAGCAACGGAACTTTGAAACTCTGCCAATACGCTGTCGCCAGCGCTGCCAAATATTCGCCCGCCCGCCCTTTCGATACAACCGTCGATGATCGTCCTACAGGTGGCGAGCGTCGCGAGCGTGCCTTCCTCATCATCACACATCATCCCAGAATAGCCGACGACGTCCGCCGCAAGTATGGCTACCAGTTTCCGTTCCATACAGCGCCCCTTTAGGAGCCGACCTTAGCATCGTTTGCAATTATCCGACAAATGGCGCTGCCCATCCACCGTGATCAAATCCTTCCGGCCGATCTTCTGCTGGCATACTGGCGGATTGCATCACGCCATCGAGCGTCACGAATGTCAGAACGGCAAGCTGTCGCATGTTTCCGACCTGTCAGCCAGATTCTCTTGATGCAAGATACTCACCAAGCTTGTCAAAGGTCTGGTTCCAGCCGCCCGCGCCAGCTGTGCCCTCTTCGACGCCGACATGAACCATGGTCATTAGTGTTTTCCCGTTCGCTTCAGAGAGTTCAACAATGATCTCGGTGATGTCGGGAAAGTTATCCGGCATTCCCATCGCCTGAGGCGTGATAAGGGTGCCATCCTCATCACACATACTCTCGGTATAGACGAGACGATGCGGTCGGGAGACTTCTTTGTACACGCCTGTGAACCACATTTTCATGGGTCGCTCAGCCGACTTCATTTCCATGCAAACCTTACGCGTGCCACCAACAACCACGTCCATTTCGGCTACTGGAACCGACATGCCACGGGGTCCGTACCATGCACTAAACAGGTCCTGGTCAGTCCACATGTCCCAGATGGTGCCAATCGGGGCTTCAAATTCTCGCTCGATCTTTACCCATTTCTTCTCGTCATTCATCTGGTGTTTCCTTCATTCCATTCAGAATTCTATCCATGGCGTCGAACCGAGCTTCCCAGATGAAACGGTATTGGTCGGTCCAGTTTGAAACGGCCTCCAGCGGTTTTGCGTCTAATGCACAGGGGCGGAACTGGGCGTCCTTTCCACGTGTGACCAAACCAGCAGCCTCCAACACCCGGATATGTTTGGAAATCGCGGGTAAGGTCGCGTCGAAGGGTTCTGCAAGCTCGTTCACGGTCGCTGTGCCTTTGGCCAATCGGGCGAGAATTGCGCGCCTGGTAGGGTGGGCCAGTGCTGAAAAAGCTGCATCAAGTTGTTCATCACCTGTCATGATGACATATTATACCATTTAGTTAATTAATCAACATGTATAATATGGTTCTGCAAGTACGTGTTCGCATTCGCCGCTTTTGTGCGGCTTAGGCGAGCGGAAGTTCGATACACAGTCGGCAGACACCATCGGCTTTGGAATGCTCCCGGACAAATGGTTGACTTCAACCTGTATGGTGAACTAATTCGATACACATGATGAAAGCGTTCGACATTTCCAAAGGTTATTACCCTCAGCTTGCATAGCTGCGGACGCTTCACTGTGAATTTTCCGCTGCCCTGACAGCGGTCTTAGCGTGAAATGATCTCCTGTCGGGCGGCAGTTTTTTGAGGTCATGAGATGAAAAACTCTAGAGTTGAAAAAGCCGCGACATCTGTCGGGATCATCGGTTTCGGCGCATTTGGGCAACTGATTGCAAGGCACCTGAACCAGCAATTCAAGCTGATTGCATATGATCCATCACCAAACCTAAGAAAAGACGCGTCGAAGCTCGGCGTGTCATTTGCTTCTCTTGGTCAAGTTGCAAAGTGCGACGTTATTGTAATCGCTTCACCTGTTTCAAGCTTTGAGAGTGTAGCGAAATCCATTGCTGCAATCTGCCGGCCAGGTGCGATCATAGTTGATGTTGGCTCGGTAAAAGTTCAACCCTCTGAAATTATGGACAGGCTACTCCCAGATTACGTCAGTATCGTCGCAACCCATCCACTATTCGGCCCGCAAAGCGCTCGCAATGGTATCAGGGGCCTGAAGATTGCTGTTTGTCCAATACGCGGACATCACCATACCCATGTTGCGGCTTTTCTACGAAAACACCTGGGCCTTCACGTCATAATGACGACACCAGACCAGCACGACAGGGACGCAGCAACTGTTCAAGGCATTACCCACTTGATTGCCAAAGTGTTGCTGCGCATGGGGCCATTACCGTCTCGCATGACGACCAAAAGCTTTGACCTGATCTCAGAAGCAATCTCGATGGTACAGCATGACGCGCCCGAGGTTTTTGAGGCGATTGAAAACGCGAACCCCTACACAAGAGAGGTCACAAAGGTTCTTTGGTTTGGCGTTCGAACTGAGTTCCATTTTGGAAGATAGCGAGAAGCACGATTGAGCAGCTACCTAAGCCTAGCCCCGTTCTTCGCAACGATGAATGCGGCCGAACCATTCTCCGGACGCCATTTGTGTTCGATGCTGAACCCGAACGCCTGCATTCTCTCGACAAGGACTTCTTGGGTAAGAACGCGGATCTTGGGCAATAAACCGATGGCCCCAAGGGCTGGTATAACGTACTTCTCCACTCCCTCCAGGCAGACTGTCGAGCTGAAGAGCAGGCCACCCTCTTTCAGTGAGTTGCTAACACGATCCAAAGTTGCGTCAAGATCCAGAACCAGGTGCAGTATCGACATTGCCAATACCGCATCATACTTCTGATCCTTTACCGGAATGGGCCAGCAATCGAACGCACTTACTTCGAAGTTCACGTTCCCAACACCCTGTTCTTTGACTTTCTCCCGAGCAATTGAGATCATTTCTGAAGAGTAATCGATGGCGTCGATATGAGCGACATTTGGAGCGTGAATGAGTGCCGTCGTTCCCGTGCCGCAACCGATTTCCAGGAGGCGATCCTGAGGAGATAGATGTCTCGCAGTAAAGTCGAGCTTATATTCGTAGGCGGCTTGGTTTCCGACGGGGCGGCGCGCATATGAACGCGCCATCATGTTCCAAAATCGTGGTGGATGGATGAGCATATCTGTTCCTTGGAATAATAAGTTGCAGTCGTGAAGACTTAACTGGCGTCTTGGATGTCGAAGACTTTTTCGAGGGGCTTGTCGAAGACGCGGGAAATCAGGATCGCCAATTCAAGCGTTGGTGAATATTTTGCATTCTCGATGGCAACGATTGTTTGCCGGGTGACACCAACTCTTTCGGCGAGCTCTTTCTGGGTCATTTCGTCGGCGTCAAACCTTAGACGTCTGATGTTGTTGGTGATCTTGAGCTTTCCCATGGCTCAATACCCGCGCCGATAGCTGATGAATTTGACGATATCTGCCGTAAAAGACCCGAATGCCATGCCGAAATAGATAATGTTAAACCCAATCAAAGCTGATGCGTTGAAGGCCAGGGCCAGGACGGCAGAGACAAAGCCTGCTCCTGCGAATACAATGATGGCGAGACTACCGCGGCGTTCGAACATTTTGTCACGTTCATCGACGACGAAACTGGGTTTGGGTTCGCGTGTGACAATTGCAAAACCGATATTGAACAAAATTGTGCCAATTATGGTAGCGACGATGCCCAACGGGATTAGCCAGATGACCATACGGGCCCAATTGTTGACGGCATCAGGGCCATCGAACATCCCAGAGGCATTCATGTCCAGAAGCCGAAAAACGACGAAGGCACTGACAGCAAGATTCACAAAGATCGAGACGACAGTATTGCGATCCTGGTAGGTCATTTCTGAAGTCTCCATAGTGCAATATGCAATTGGTTCATGTCCAATTTTTTTGACACTATGTATGCTTTACTATACTCAATGTCAAGTAACATTGCCACACCACATTAGCGAGTTGCTGGAATTCGCGTTGGTCACTGACATCTATTGGGTTACCAACCTAGGCGATTACGAGCCCATACCTCGCTGCTGAAGTTTTTCGGAGCACCAACGCCTGGCTGAAGCTTTGGCAACAACACTGGCTTCGTTCTGCTATCATCAGACAACAAAGGTGGATTCGATGACAAAAACTGAAACTGAACAGTACGAGCACCTCCAGTTCCGGATTCCGAAGGCGAAACTGGATGAGTTTAATACGATGGTCTACGAGCGCTATGGCATGAAGCATGGCGGCAAGACCAAGATGTTTCTCGATCTGATTACGGAACATCAGACATCTCAGAGGATTGCGCTGTTGAAAGCCGAGATAGAACGGTTGGAACAGCAAAGGCAGATAAAGCACGCGCTCTAGGAAAATGATCCACCGCGGAGCCGATAGTTCCTGTGGTCATGGGTAGCGAGAAGCAGTTGCAAATCCAGCACAAAGAAACGCGACTTTCCTGTAGTAATAGATACTACAACTTGCAGTTGACGCCCCAAGCAAAGACCGTTGTCCCGCCAAAGTGTTGCCGGAACCCAATCGGAGCTGACCCTCCTACCGGCGGGATTCCAGGAGGGCGCGTAATGTCTGAAGCTGAAGCCACCATCAATGTGGTCGACTACGACAACATTCAGAAAAGCGTTGAGCTCGAATTGGGTGAGACCCCACTGGGCTGGTCGGGGATCGTGACCGAGCTCTTTGAGCACATCAAAGTACGCAGTGACGAGCTTGGGATCGAATATCCAAAGGTACTCCAAATCAAGGAGAAATTTGGCGAACTCCGGATCTACTTCAGCAAAGTATCTGAGGATGAACGCATCCGCGGATGGGTCGCAGCTACTATCAATCGAGCAAACCAAAGTTGCGAGCAATGCGGGAACGCGGCACGCCCTCAGAATTTAGGGAGCTGGATCATGACGTTATGCTGTTGGTGCGCGCATGAGGAAGCGGCCAGGCGGTTCAATGAGCACAAACGCCGCTATTTCCGCCGGACGGACGCACCCGAGCACCTCGTCTGTGCGGTCTGTGGCTACGTTGGACATATCGACCGTTCAGATGACAGGCGGAGGTGCCCCAGTTGCGTGAAAAAAGGCTGGTGAGATCCGAGCAGGTTCCACTCAGATCACGATACACATCATCTTGTGTGGAGCGACTTCAGAGCCGATCTCCCGCGGTGCCGGAGAAGACACGGAAGCTGCAAACCAGTTCACGCCGACTAAGCAACCGGGCGTTCTGGCGCTCATTGTGAAACCAGAATCACCTCCCGATTCTCACCTTGTGTGGGGAAATATTCGTGCCTGATACGGTCGAGAGGCGGCAAATTACACAACCCATGATAGAAAGTTCCCGGAACTACGCGGTAAATTACATCGTTTGTCATACTTCATGTTGACACGACAACCCATGCTGGTTCAGCTTCGCCACATGACCAACACACGCATCCTCTGCCAGCGAATATCGACCTGAGTCGATACCCCACGCGAAACTCGTGGGAGGCAGCATTGGCATGCGGGCGGGGCTTATCTGTGACCGGTCGCAGCCCGAAGCGGACATTAAAAACAATACTTTGCAATTCCGGCTTCGCGGACGAAGCCGCCTTTAGATTTTCCTCTATCAGTGTTCGGCTTCGTTGCGCGGCCGTTTCGTGACGAGTGTGCGTCCTTGACTCTTAACAGGCTAGGAACCACAAGTGTGTATTGGTAAGTTTTATTCGTCGTCGCGATGCTGCCGGCTTCGATAATCCAATGGCCTTCAGACTAATTGTAGCATGTGCCCCAGCATAGGAACGGGTTTCGCTGGGGTCTTCGCTATGAGCTCGTTCCTCGCAAGCATTCGCAATTGTCACCTGACATGCATCAGTCATTGCGTGACCCATGAAAGAAGGCGCCGTATGAACAGCACATGGCTCATAAATTGCGTGCCTAATGACCGATAGATCAGGTCTCAGGCTCCGTTTCAATCAGTCTTTCATCGTGTTTACGCGCCGCATTCTTTGTTTGATCCCAACACTTTTGGTGTTGCTCTCAGGAACGCAGCTTCCTGCTCAAACCGCAGGTAATACCGACGGATTAGTTTGTGACGAAGGTTTTGAAAACAAGAATGGATCGTGTCAAAGAACTGACATACCCGAAAACGCGTATTTGACGGGCAGTTCCTATGGCAGAGACTGGGAATGCAATCATGGATTCAAGCATGTTGGGGAGTTTTGCGATGAAATCTATGTTCCTGAGAATGCCTATCTTGCATCGACCGGAGATCGATGGAAGTGCAATCGCTTGTTCCAACGTGTCGAAGATAGATGTGAAGAAGTGTTTGTGCCTGAAAACGGGTTCGTCGAAACACGATTTGGTGCTCAGGAAGCACATTGCCACTGGGGTTTTCGCAAAGAGGGCCGGGAGTGCGTTACAATAGATGTTCCCGAGAACGGGCGCTTATCTGACAGGCGAAGCGCTGATGGCTGGGTGTGTCTGAGAGGGTTCAAAGCGACGGAAGGTGGCTGTGACTTTGTGATCGTTCCCGATCACGCGTACCTCGCGTCTGACACATATTCTGGATGGAAGTGTGAGCGTGGTTTTCGCGCGAACCAGGACAGGTGTGTCGCGATCTTTGTCCCTTTCAACGCTCACTTAAATCGAAGAGGTGACGGTTGGGAATGTAATCGGCCGTTCACGAGACAGAATGACAAGTGCGCCGAAAATGTGCCGCGACAATAGGTTGGTGGAAATCAATACCGCCTGAAATATCCGGAAGGACCAAGCCGTGAACCATAACTCGATTGACGAAAATCTGGGCAAAAGGCTCAAGGCGGAAAGGGCGCATCGCTGGTCCTACAATGTAAAGATGTTTATCGCGATAGCGGTATTTGTCACGGCGGTAATTGTTGTGGTGTTTTTCTGATGCGCAAAAATGCCCCTCAAGTAACCCTTCCGGACTACAATATGTCAGCTCGTGGTTTGGAACAAAGAGCATTTCAGGACCGCAGTGTTCGTAAGTCGCGGAACGCTGACGTATCAGGAGTGATTGAAGTAGAATTTGGAAAGTACTTGATTAAGGCTGGCGTTCTGAGCGGTAATAGTGTTGCACGAGCATTTCCCATGCCACCAGCTAAAACGCAGGCAATGATTGCCGATGCTGTTGGCGAAACGCCGGCATTAGCCATTGAAGCCTTAAAAGAAGTTCTCGAAGAACGAGACAGGAAGCGTAGCAGTCAACGCCGTTTGGAGGGAAACTCCGGCACCCTCGTTCCCAGTGAAAGAGAATATTCCGAGGCATTGCGCCAGATCAGGCTCACCCCTGCGCAGGTCACAATGCTCAAAGCACTTACAATCGCAGGCAAGGACGGTCTGACCATTGGTCACTTGTCTCAGGCAGCCGGTTACAAATCGCGCGAGGCATCCATAAAGGTCTTCAAAAAAATCGGACTATTGATTGCAGAATATCTGGAACTCGAACTTCCCGAAGCCGGATCGGTACAAAATGATGGCGCTGCGCAGGTCTTGGCGTTTTCTCACATCGAAAGTGACGATGAGCCCGCGACTTGGATTATGCATCAGGAACTGCGTGATGCTGTTCGTTCAGTCCTATGACGTACGTTCCAGCGCCTGCTTTTGAAGCGAACACCGAACCGGGACAAATGCACGAAAGGTTGCACACGTAGCTTATGTTGGGAAAAAGACCATATCCGCTTGAATTGATCTATGTACCTATAAAACGTGCAAAAACACTTGATCAGCAAAAAGTCCTGACGCTGGCCGATGATATCCTGAAGAACGGCCAGAAGACGCCTATTCAGATACGCGCGGATAACAAGAGGTTCGTGCTGATTGAAGGCCTTCACCGATTAGAGGCCATTCGCGCCTTGGGCGGTGATACGGTCGAAGCCTATCTGGTACGCGCTAGGTTGCACTAAATGCCTATTGGAATTGGCGTTAGACAAAGCCTCGGAAAATGTCAGCAGACGTTGACTTTTTTCATCCCAAAGATGCAATCGAGCACAATGAAAGCTCTCATACAGAGTAATACGCTGGCAGTTTTCTAACTCAGAATGGTCACGCAAAACCTCGTTTAGCCGATAAAAAGGTATTCGGCTGGCGAGGTGGTGAACATGATGCACGCCTATATTAGCAGAGAACCAACGCAGGATGTCAGGCAGGGCATAGTGAGAACTTCCATAGAATGCGGCGTTCTGAAGATTCCAGCTCTCTTCCCGATCCCAGGTCGTGTGTTCAAACTGGTGTTGAATGTAAAAATGCCAAATACCAAGTGACGATGCGACAATCATGGTTGGAAGGAAAACATACGCCAACACATCAAAGCCTCCGGCCCAAAAAACCAGTGCCAATAACCCTGCAATCGCCACGTTTGTTCCCATTGCACTGGCCCAGTACAGCCAGCCTGACCGCATGAAACCAAGAGGTAAACGATTTTGAATGAAGAATGTATAGATCTGCGCAACACCGAACAGGAAGATGGAATTCCGGGTCAGACGATAAGCGGCACGCCCGAACCACTTCCGCTTCAAGTATTCTTCAGTGGTCAATGTAGGGATGTCACCCATACCGCGCGATCAAGGTTACCGGTTGAGGCGTGGTGAATCGCATGGCTTTGCCGCCAAACGTCATAGGGTGTCAGGGCAAGAACACCAAGAACCCGGCCTGTCCAATTGCAAACAGTGCGGTTTCTAAAGAATGATCCATGACCGCAATCATGCATAATGATGAAGATACGGAACAGAAATGCGGCATTCAGGATGGTCAGTAATATTGCGATCCAGACGCTAAAAGATGAAGCCGTCCACGCTAGGGCCAATAGTGCGAATAAGGGGACAACAGTGATCGCAATTTCTTAAATACTGCGCTTCGCATCAGGCACACGGTATTGCGCGAGCGCCCGCGTCCAGACTTTTGTTTGCAACTTACTTGTTCTCCAACAGCTTATAGTAGCCCAGTGTGCAAACGGGCACCCAGAAAGGGTGCCCGAAAAAGGTCAGGCGAGTGCCAGATTGGCAGCGTTGTCGCGTCCGTCACGGCCTGCTTCAATGTCGAAGGTAACCTTCTGGCCATCCTTCAATTCACTGATGCCGGAACGTTCAAGTGCCGAGATATGCACGAATACGTCGCGCTTGCCATCTTCAGGCTCGATAAAGCCAAATCCTTTGGTCGAGTTGAACCATTTTACTGTGCCATTTGCCATGGTGGAGCTCTCCTAATACTTGCCGCCCGCATCATTGCGGCGACTCGGCGTGGTCGGTCTGAATCGAAAGACTGAACGCCGAATTGGGGAGACAGCAGGTCGAAAAAGAAAAACGTAAGCCTTGTGTATCTGGACTTCGAGTACACACGATACAAGCCTTGATGTTTTGGCGGACAACAGAGAATTTGAGCCTGTCTGGCTTAGAATTTGGCAAGTACAGGTGAATCCGTTGCTCTTCGATCCAAACTTGAAGGTGGCTTGGGTCAGTAGCACAGAAGACTAACGACCGTTTTTAAGGAAATTGTCCTGCTGCATTCGAGATAGCGACAAGAGTCAGTTTTGGTGCCTTAACGAGACTTTGCAAAGTCCGCTTCCTGCGCATTGCTGACCTCAGTGCGCAGAGAAGCTCTTAAACCATTGGGCTCATGGCTGGCGCTGACGGCATATTTTCGACTGACCGTTTTTCGGGTGCGGCGGGTGGTTGACTGACCAAGGTGCAAACGCTCCAAACGCAACTTATGTTAAATCTAGAACCCTCTATGGATCGGGGGGAAAAATCCGCAATTCTATACGTGAGATTAAGTTCGACCCGCGATGGTTGCCCGGTAGTCTACAATAGGATTTGACATGAAAAAACTTGCAACCATCGACCTACCCAAAACAAACGCAAACGCCTTTGAAGTACTTGCGCGCTGACAGACCGCTGCCGAAAGCGCCGGAGTCGAGCAAGCCAAAATTCAGACTTTTCTGGAGGACGCCGTCCAAGGTGACTTTGAGCACTTGTTGCGTGTGGTGAAAACCCACTTCAAGGTCTCTAGCGCCCGGACTTGATTAGTGAGGGCCTGGTAGGCCCCCAGGTGTAGGTGTGCGCATAACACTTCGCACACCTACACTAGATGTAGGTGCGCCCAAAGCTTTGCATTTCGCCTAAAGATTTGCATCTTTGGCCCAAAACATTGTGCGCAAAAGCCACGCACAGAATTTAGAATGCAAAGCTAATTGCGCACAGCGCAAATTTTGGTTGGTCCCATGCCATAGACGTGGCCTCCGTGAAGCTTGAAGTTTGCCGCTTCCAACCCAAAGTGGACAAGAATGATCTACGTCAAGAGCGGAATGCGGACTTCCGCCGTAGTTTTCTCAGATGGCGGCTGTAGGCTACATGACAAGCGGGTGCTATTGCTTAAGGTCAGCGATGCGCAGGAATCCGGACTTTGCAAAATTCAGCGGACGGCCCAATTCGGACGTGGCCCGATGGGCGTCGTTGCTGCGGTGCAGCCCGCCAAGCCAGCCATTCGCCGCGAGCGCAACGCTAGAAACTAATTCGACGCGAGCACATGACCTTGCCGAAACCACCTGCCAAGAGGCCGGAGATTGTTCCATTGTCGATTTCCAGATCGACTTTTATCAGGCTCGGACTCGCCGGGTTCATAAACACCCCTTGTTCGATTTGAAATGATCGTTGAGATGATACGACAAAGTCGTGCAATACACATGCTAAGGGCCCCGCAGCCATCCCCGTCGCGGCTTCTTCCTCAATCGCGTATCGGGGCGCAAACATGCGGGTTGTAGCGTCTCGGTCGGTCGCCGATGGGTCTCTTGTGAAGACGTAGTAGCCGATCAAATCCAGTCGTTCGCTGATTTGCGTGATTTTGGCAAAATCTGGTTTCACATTGGCAAGACCATCGGCATCAGCGAGGCCGATGACAATGAAACTGTTACCGGTATTGACTAAAACCGGTGGTATTTCCTGATCAAGATGATGTCTGTTGATCCCAAGGGAGTTCAGTACATCGTCGATGCTTACACCTTTTTCCACCCATTCCTCTGGTATCGCGTATTTTGGGGCCAGCTGTTCCATATAGGCGGCACCCTCTTTCATTAGTATGCGCCTTGGCCCATCAACTGTCTCCTTCGAGGTGTTGGGATTGGGAATCCGGCCCAGCGCGTCAAGGTGAGAGAAGGCGGCAATTGTTGCATGACCGCAATGAGCGATGCGCCTGTTCGGTGTGAAGAAATCCAGTTTGAAGCCCTCTGTCTTGGACTGCGACACAAAGGCCGTTTCGGACAATCCAACCCTTGCCGCGACGGTTTGCATATCCTGTTCGCCCAATTCATCAGCTTCCAGGACGACGCCTGCGGGATTTCCACCGGCGCCACCGTCGACAAAGCCGTGTACGATTTCAACCGTTACCTGTCTGACAGTATTTGCTTGCGTATTCATTGGTTTTCTCCATGCGTCGGCCGCACCTTTGAGCATGGTGCGGCCAGTTTTACGTCAGTTGCTGGCGGCGGTGATGCGGTTCAGAAAGGCGGTCATTTGCGCCGCAATCTCGGGCCCATATTCTTCCAGCGCGAAGTGACCCGTATCGAGCAGATGAAACTCGAGATCATTCAGATCGCGTTCATAGGGATAGGCGCCTTCGACCGGAAAGATGTGATCATTCTTACCCCACATCAGTAGCGCCTGGGGTTGATGCTTCCGAAACAGCGCTTGCCATTTTGGGTACTCGGCAACATTGGTGCCGTAGTCTAGGAATAGTTCAAGTTGCACCTCTTGATTACCTTCGCGGTCGAGCAGGTATTGGACATGCCAATAATTGTCGGGACTGATCAGTTCCGGTTTTTTAACGCCGTGGGTGAACTGCCATTTGGTTGCATCCAGAGTGAGGAATCCACGAAGCTGGTCGCCGTTCTCTTGCGATGGCTCGGCCCAATAGGCTTTGATTGGATCCCAGAACTCGCGAAGCCCTTCCTCGTAAGCATTCCCGTTTTGAATGATGAAGCCGGTTACCCGCTCGGGCTGTTCCGCAAACATTCGGAAACCAACCGGGGCACCATAGTCCATCAAATAGACCGAGTACTGTTCGACTCCCTTCCGGTCGAGCAGCGATGTCATCATTTCGGAGATATTCGCGAAGGAATACTCGAAGCCTTCGGCCTTTGGCATCTCCGACGCTCCAAATCCGGGAAATTCGGGTGCGATCACGTGGTAGTGCTTGGCCAGTTCAGGGATAAGGTTGCGGAACATATGTGATGAGGTCGGAAAGCCGTGAAGCAGCAGGACAGTAGGTCTGTTTGGATCTCCTGCTTCACGATAGGCGATAGCGATGTCGCCGATTTCTTCCGTGCGGAAGCTGACAGCCTGCGTAACTTCAATTCCAGTCTCTGCGGCGATTGCTGGCGACGGTGTAAATGGCGCAGCAATGGAAAGTGCGAGAATGCTGGCGCTCAGGACGGATTTCAGATTGCGCGACATGGATGTTTCCTTTCTTCAGGTTACGGCGTGCGTGGTTGAACGCGCGGGGCTTGATATCGGTCAGTTTTGCTTACCCAGTGCCTCTTCGAGCCTTGCGTTTCGAGCTTTCAGTGCTTCCAGCTCAGTGCGAAGCGGGACGAGGTAATCTTCAAATTCTTCAAGGGTCAGGCGTTGGGGGATGTGCTGCGGGCAGTTCCAGTCCATCGCCTCAAGCTTGATCACAATCGCCCGCTCAGGATGAGCGCGATAGCCCGGCTCACTCAGGCGTTGCATCAGCGCCGGATCGGCATTGGCATCAATGAGTTTCGCCCGACCCCAGATCTTGAGGCGTCGCTGATTGGGATAATCCATCAGGATCAGCGAGATTCGGTCATTGCCCAGCAGATTCCCAGTGCTGAGATATTGCCGGTTGCCGCGGAGATCGGCGTAGGCAAGTGTCCGTTCATCCAACACTTTCAGAAAACCCGCTGGTCCGCCGCGAAATTGTACATAGGGCCAGCCGGTTTCCGAGACTGTTGCCTGATAGAAGCCGTCTCTTTGCCCGATGAACCTGGCCTCGACCGGGCTGATTGAGTCCTCCTGACGCGTGCCGTCCAGAAACTTCGCGTAGCCGTTAGCTGACCCGTTTTTGGCCTGCGTTTCGCGAACGGAGGGCGTGAAGCTGATCTCTGCAAAGGGTCGTGCCATTGAATTCTCCATCTCGGCCTGGGCGATGCCCTGGGACTGAGGTGAAGTTAATTGGAGCTTTCAAGTTGCGGAATTTGGATACTTGGCAATATATTATTCAAAAATATGGAATAATACCTTGGACAGATTTCACGCGTTAAAAGTCTTTGTGAAGGTCGCCGAACTAAAAGGTTTCGCTGCTGCGGCCCGCGACCTCAACATGTCACCACCGACAGTGACCCGAATGGTTTCTATGCTTGAGGACAGCCTCGGGCTACGTCTTTTTGTACGCACAACGCGCTCAGTGATGCTGACTGATAGCGGGCAAAGGTTTTTTGAGGATGCCAGACGTATTCTGGCTGACCTTGAAGAGGCCGAGCGCGCCGCTGTCGGTTCCTATACCGAACCGACCGGGGAAATTAGTGTTACTGCATCAGTCCTGTTTGGCCGTATGTTCGTCACTCCAATTTTGGGCGAATTTCTGGATCTGTATCCAAAGCTCTCAGCGCGCACGCTCTATGTGGACCGAGTGGTCAATCTGATTGATGAGGGTCTCGACGTCGGGATCAGAATTGGCAACCTCGCTGATTCCAGTTTGATGGCTGTCAGGTGTGGTACGGTGAGGCAGGTCGCGTTTGCTTCCCGTAAATATCTTGACCAATATGGCGAACCAGATACGCCCGATGATTTATCCTGCCATGCAATCATTAATTCAACTGCCTTGAATGCATCGGCCCAATGGCATTTTCAACGGGGCAGAAAGACTGTCACCAAACGCATGAGCCCACGCATCAGCATGAACACAAATGACGCTGTGATCGAGTTGGCCTTGCAAGGTCATGGTGTCGGGCGGCTTCTGTCCTATCAAGTCGCACCCTACATTGCAGATGGGCGGCTCAAGACTGTTCTAAAGTCGTATGAACCACCCGAAGTCCCCATCCATCTTGTGCATCAAGAGGGACGAACCGTGTCAGCGAAGGTGCGCACCTTTGTTGACTTTGCTGTCGGACGTCTAAAATCAGATCCCCTTCTTGTCGGGAATAAAACACAGGTCCAAAAGCAAGATTAACAAATGGGCGGGCGTCGCGCTATTCAGCCACTGCCGCGACCGAGGCGATCCATGCATTTGGCACAAAGGCATCATCCAACGCGGTGTCCGCCACATGGTTCGTATAGTTCGACAGGGTTTTCAACGCTGTGCCGAGGATGACTTCCAGCATAGATTGGCGTGTGTAACCAGCCGTCAGAAACGCCTCGACCTGTGCGTCGCTGGGCCAGCCTCGGCTTTCGTTGATCACGATGGCGAATTTGCGCAGTGCTTCCAATTTGGGGTCGGCGATAGGGCTGCCACCGCGTAACGCTGCGATCACGTCTTCGGGGATACCAGCCATCTGTGAAAGAGTGGTATGGGCGGCCATGCAGTACTTGCACCCGTTCAACCGGTTGTTAGTCATAAGGATGATCTGGCGCTCAGTCTCTGACAGGCTGGTCTTTCCAAAGATGTTGGCAAGTGTCGTATAGCCTTCCAAAATCGCGGGCGCTTCGGCCATGGCCGCGTAAAGGTTGGGCACAAAACCATATCCTTTCAGCGATGCTTCCAGAATTGGTTTCGCGGCATCAGGGGCTGAGGCGATTGTATATGTCTCAAAATCAGTCATGTCTGGTTTCCTTTGGGAAGAGTTTTCGACACACGCGAATTGTCATTGCGGACAGGGCGTCTTGGAGAAATGCCGGCCTTTTGGGGAGGGGAGAGGCAGCGGCGGCTCCGACCGGCAAAAGCCACCAAATTCCTCGATCAAAGGCTGCCGACAGGCGTGTGGTGGATGTCTGCCCACTTGGCATGGGCGCCTTGGATCACGGTCTCTTTGTCCTCAAGGTACTTCTTGAAGATTTCCTCATTCACAAAGAGATAGAGCTTGTCGTCCACGATATCGGCATACCGAACATCGCCATCAAGCTTCTTGCCTACATAGACGCCAAAGGCGCAGAACCCGCCGAATTGAGGCAGATGTGCCGTCGGATCCGCCTCGAATGTGGCTTTCGCTGCCTGCGACGCAAAATAGTAGTCCACTCCATCATGGGCCGATGTAAAAGTGGCGTTGCCCATTTCGGGTTTTTCGGCTTCAAACATCGATACAGGATCGACGCCATGCATGCCGAGGGGCTGCCCGGTCAAGGTAAGACTGTTCGAAACGTTGTATTCATCGTCAGCCAATGCCGCCGCCGCCAGGGCGAGAGTCAACGCTGTTGTAAGCGCGGGAAATGTAAAGATGCGTGTCATGATATGTCCTTTCAGGATGTCAGGATCAAATTTGAAGATCGATTTGGGTCAGGCCGATTGGCCAATGCGCTCAACCGCGTCGTCGGTCCACCAGACGCCGTTGGCGACCATACGGAAGTTGATGATGGCGGCGAGATACCCGTCACCTTCAGGCACCTTAGCCCCGGCTGTGGCATCGCGAACGACAGCGACTTCGTAGCCTAGCTCCAGCAGCTCGTAGAGATGCGCCTGCGTACAAAGGTTCGCCGACATCCCCGCGAGGATAACCTTGTCGATCTTGCGTTTACGCAATTGCAGGTTCAGGTCATTCTGAGCAGGGCTGTAAACCTTGTGTGGCGAGCAAATGATGGTTTCGCCATCCTCGATGTACTTCTTGTATTGCGGCATCCAATCGGCACCTGAGCCCTCGAAGTTGTCCAAATTGAGCGGTCCCAGGCGGTCAAACATGCCGATGCTGTGCATCGTGGCTTCCAGAGTGCCCTCGAACTCCCACTTGTGGTCATGTGGGTAGTAATAGTGGGGCGAGATGAAGACCGGCATCCCCGCAGCCTTGGCGGCAATGAAAAGCCGTTCGATATTGTCGACCGTGCCCTGTTCGGTCACGCTTTCGCCAACGACACCCCACGTCACACCGTCCTCTGACAAAAAATCAATCTGGGGGTCGGTCACCACAAGCGCAGTACGCCCCGGCTCGATGGTCATGTCGATTTGGGGAAGGCCTGGATTTTCCGGGTCAGCATAGTAGGCGCGTGCTTCGTCGGTCGCGGCATGGGCCTGCCCGCCAGCCACTATTGTTGTACCTGCCGCGGCCGCACCGGCGGCTTGTTGCAAGAGTCGCCGGCGCGCCATATCAACGCGTTCGGGCGTGACGTCGCAAGCGCAGCTTGCTCCATGTTTGTGGTCATGATTGCTCATTGCAAATTTCCTTTGTCTGAGAGGGGCAAATGGGTTTGCTTTACTCGGCAGCGCCCCAGGTGGATCTGACAAAGAAGAAGTTATGCACCACATCGATTGAGGTATCGGCCCGCCCTGCCAAGGTTTTGGCCGAACCTGCCATGTGGTCTTGAGGTGTGTGCCTAGTCGGAGGTCGCTTGCTGCCTGAATCGTGCCGGAGCCTGGCCAACCCAGCGCTTGAAGGCGCGGCTGAACGTGCTCTGTTCCGAAAACCCGGTCATAAAGGCGATCTCGGCTATGGAAGCCTTACCGTCACGGAGCAGGTCACGGGCAAGTGCAACTTGCGCCTGACCAAGAACGTCGCGATAGGTCAGCCCTTCTTCGGCCAACCTGCGGTAAAGCGTGCGCTCGCTCATTCCCATCTCTTGTGCGACATGCGCTGCTTGCGGCGCGCCGTTACTCAAGGCCGGTGTAAGCCGGTGGACAATTGCTTGGCTCAGTGAGGTGTCTTCATCGCGAGAGTTGAACTCCTCATCCAGGTGCTTCGTCATGAAATCTGACAAGCCCGGATCGCCAAGACGATTTTCGCTTTCCAGCATAGCAGGGCGCATAGCAATGGCGTTGTGGGCGCTCCCAAATCGAACCGGGCACCCGAAATATTCGGCGTAACGCTCTGGTTCTTGTCTGCATGGATGCTGAAACGTGACATATGCAAGCGACAACCCATCACCCACAAACCGATGCATGTTCCTCGCAAAGGCCGCAAGCGCGCATTCGTTGCGCAGCTCCAAGGCAGCGCGATGTGATGTTTGTCCCTCAAAAATCCAAAGGACCGGATCGCCGGTTTCATCAAGTCTGTAAACTGCGGTGTCCGTTACGAGACGAAAATAACGCTCGATCCGTTGCAAAGATTGCCGCAAGGTCGGAGCTGTCTTTACGGCTAGGCCAAGGACGCCGAGATCATCGGTCGCAATCGCGTTCGCATAGGCCTCAACCAACGCGGCCTCGTCCGCTTGTTGCGCACGAATCCAATCGATCAGATCGAAATACGCATCATCCGCCAATTGGCCGTCTTGAGCTTCTGGTAGACGCAGCACGACAGCGCCATTCGAAATCAGGGCGCCATCGTCGTTTAGCGTCATCCCGGCGGCGTTGGCCATCGCGCGGGCGAATGCGTAAGTTACACTTGCCATACAGTGAGATTAGCACTGGAAAGCTCTTTCACGCCAGATCGTCCAACCCTGTGATAGGTATAATAAATAGAGACAGCCTCGATCTTCGGGCGCTTGAGGATAAATGCGCCAAACTGATAACACTCGTCATCAGGTTTTCTGAACGGTATCGTCCGAAAGCGTGCGGAAGCATGCAGCCATAGAGGTCATGGTAGATGGGCGAAATTTTCATATCTGTTCTGCTGCCGCTCGCAGTTGTTGTCATCATGTTCTGCCTTGGCCTCGGACTCACAGCGGCTGACTTTCAACGTATCGGACGACGTCCACGGGCCTTTTGCGTCGGCGCTCTCAACCAGATCATTTTGCTGCCTTGCATCGCTTTGATGGTGACTTTTATCTTTGGAATTTCCGCTGAGGCAGCCGTTGGCATCATGATTTTAGCGGCCTGTCCGGGCGGGGCGATCAGTAACATCGTGACCAAGCTTTCGAATTGGGATGTCGCTTTGTCCGTTACTCTTACAGCAGTCTTCAGTCTGACTTGTGTCGTTACCGTACCGCTCATCCTGGGGTTTTCGATGCAGATGTTCATGGGGGCAACTGCGCCCGCTATCGACATTTCTTCGACGGCTTTAGCAATGTTTTTTTTAACAGCTTCACCGATCCTAGCCGGGGTGATCGCGCGATCCTTGGCGCCGCGAATTGTAGCTGCGGTCGAACCAATCTTTAGCAAGGTCTCTATGCTACTTTTTGCGATGGTCATCGGAGGCGCTATCATTTCAAACTGGGTGGTGGTCGCGGATAACTACCTTAGGCTTGGACCCGCACTTTTTGTTGTAGGTGCGTCACTCACGTTTATTGGCATCATGAGTTCAGGGATGCTCGGATGCACAGACATCGAGGCGAAGACGATTTCAATTGAGACCGGCGTTCAAAACGGAGCTTTGGGAATCGCAATTGCCACTTTGCTGTTGCCTAACACCAATGGGTTAAGCGAATATGCCATACCATCCGCAATTTATAGCGTGGTCTGGATCGTAACAATGTTGCCTGTCTTCGCCCTGCTTGCGCGAAGAAGCCCAATTTCATGATCCTGACGCCTATTCGCTAGCTTTGGTTATGCGCTGAGCCAAGCCCCTTTGTTTCCATGCCAGAGCGCCGTCTGGTCAAAGAGCGATCAAGGAGCTCCAAAGCCCGTTGTGGAACGGCCGCTTTGGCGATTTTCCCTGTTGAAGGGAAGAGCTGTTGCTGCCAGTGCGGTGGATCCTGCGTCAGCGAAGGTGTAGACGCCAAGGTCAGTTTTGTCCGCAAGTCGGAATTGCAAAGTCTTGGATTAAGTGTCCGGATTGGGCTGGACCTGCCAAACATGCAAGCCGTGGAGAATGGCCGCATCGAGCCCACTTTGGCCGATGCCGCGCGTTGCCCGAATTACAGAAATGCGCAGAACGCGGACTTTGCAAAATTCGAAGAACGATCATTGCGAGTCTTTGCCGAGACCTTTTGGAGCAACCGCTATTGGGAACTAGCTGGATATGCTTTTGATCTAATCTGCTGCTCTGCCGAAATCTCGCGCCTGTTGCAGGTCGCTTTGATTGCAAAGTCAGGCGATGGTCACTGTCCCGAATTGGTTTTCGCGATACTGCAAAGCAGATCAACATGTCGATCCAACCAATCCTCGTCCAGTGCTTCGTGACGTATGAGCTTGCGGAAATAAGGTGCCGCGACTGCTAGTTCTATAAGCTGTTCAACCGGAACATTCGTGGCGATCTCACCGCGGTCTATTGCGGCTGCAAATACTGCTTCAACGCTTGCGAACCTGTCTTTCATGAATTCAGTGATCACCAACCGCGCTTCTTCGTCGGTGGACGCAGCAGCGACCACCTGAGGCGCGATTTGGCCCCATGGTGTGTCATTCAAGGCTCCCATCAGTACGCCGAGTAACCAGCGCAGGTCAGATCGCAGCGGGCCATCGGTTTTGGGTGGTATGTTCGGCGGTGTTGCGATGCGCCTGAACGCTGCATCACGCAGACAGCGCGCATCTGGCCAGTGCCTGTAAAGTGTACTGCGCGAAATGCCAGTTGCCTTCGAAACTGCGCCATGAGTTACGTGCAACACGCCCTCATCCCTCAGTATCCTTTGCGCCGCATCAATCGCAGTCTGTCGTGTGGCGATCAGCCTAGGATCTTCTTTCAATCGCCCCTCCTGTAGAACATTTTGTTGCGCTATAGAACATTTTGTTCTATAAGTGTGATTAGCTAAAAACTAAAGCTCAATACTCAATTCCGCAAACAAGTCTTGTCAAAATGGGAGCGTATCAATGTTCAAAGTGGCAGCAACCCCGCTGGCGGTACTCTTATCGATGGGTGCGACAACCGCATTGTCCGAGAGTGGCACCTACGAGCTGGATCCTGGACACAGCCAGGTATTGTTCAGCTACGACCACATCGGGTTCTCAGAAACATTTGGAATGTTTTCAGGTTTTAGCGGCGAGATAGAGTTCAACGAAGATGATCCGTCTGCGTCGTCTGTCACAGTGTCTATGCCTGTAAAATCCATGATCACGGGCTGGGATGCCCGTTTGCAACACTTCATGTCCGATGACTTTTTCAGCGCGAGCGACGGTGACGTGGTCACATTCGCCTCAACCAGCATTGAAGTGACCGGGGACAATTCCGCGGATATTTCTGGCAACTTGACCATGAATGGCGTCACCAAGCCTGTTGTTCTGGAAACAACGCTTAACAAGTCAGCGCCATACCCGTTTGGCCCAAAAGAGGGCACGCCGACCTTGGGGCTGGCTGCCACGGCGACTATCGTGCGGTCTGAATTCGGACTTGGGGCCTTTGCACCTGCGGTGAGCGACGAGATAGAGCTCTTGATCAATATCGAAGCGTTAAAAGCTGAATGATGCGTGCAGGGGCACCGATACGGCGCTGAGTACTCAATCTTTGATTTTGGCGGATGGTCAACACGATGAATGTACACCTGAGAACATTGGCGGTTGCTGTGACGGTAGTGACATTGATGTGCTCGATGGCGTCCGCGCAAGAGCGCTCCTTGCCGGAGCGCATCTCGCCCCGTCCTGAAACAACAAGCGGCGTGCCGCACACTCAGATTGGTGTCGAAATTAATGCCGATTTGGCCCAGCTATTGCTGGAGCGAGTTGCGCAATTCCCGGGGGTCATACTTGGCCCCACACGCATATCATTACCTGGCGCGATTGGCTTTCAGCTTGATCCCGATATGTTGTTGTCCCAACCGAACTCTATCGTCGGTGGGTTTGAGTTTGCGCACATGCATCCTGATGGCAGCTTGCACGCCTCGCTCGACCCAGAAATGGCGCGAAGGGCAATTGAGGCTGGCTGGGCCGTAGCTCACCCTTGGGCCAAGCAACGTCCTGGGTGGAGCGGCTTTGTCATGATCTATACTCCAACCACACCCGAAGAGCTGGATGTCGTCATCGAACTGGTTGAAAGCTCGTACACCTTCATCACCGGAAACACCTTGGGCTAAGCTCGAATTGCGCGAAAGTGTGCAGGGACGCCTGTTTTCTGTCAGAGAGCAGTTTCAGCCACCTTGTTTCTCGCAGTCATTTTTTTTCTTAAATTGTCGCCGTGGCGAATGCTCGATACCTTCAAGCCATTCACACTAATGGTAGCTGCCGTCCGCTTGTTAGATTTTGCAAAGCTCGGAGTGGAAGTTCCGCTTCGGGCTGCCATCGGTCACAGATGAGAAGAACTACGGACTGATACCATTAGATTGGATATTTCGAAGTGAACCTTCGTTAGCGACGTGAAATGCGTTAATCATTCACCTTAATTCTAGGTTTCGGCAGCCAATAAGACGTTTTGCTCGGCTGTGTGTTTCAGCGCAAGTTTGGGAACTTGCAGGCTTAGCAAAATGCCCAGGCACAAGTTTTGGTCACAAAAATCTATTCGTCTGTTAATTTTGGTTCAGAGGAATTGGTTTGGCTAAAAGGATCACATCGACTGATGAAGCGGAAAATTGCAGCGATCCTAAGCCTCGATGTCGTCGATTATACCAAGCGCATGTCAGAGGATGCTGAGACCACGCTGAACACTCTACAACGCATTTTGGACGATGTGATCAGACCGTTGGTCCATGAAAACAAAGGACGAATATTCAAGCTGATGGGAGATGGTGCTTTGGTTGAGTTTGTTGCAGCCACAGACGCAATTAATGCTGCCAGCCAGATTTTCAATCAGATGAGAGATGAAGACGTAACACTTCGAGGAGGTCTCCACGTTGGCGACGTAATGCCAAATGGCACAGACTTGTTCGGAGAGGCCGTGAATGTTGCGTCGCGCCTTGAGTCCAGCGCGCATATTGGAAGTTGTCTCGTCAGCAAGACAGCTGCTGAAGTTGCGGGAACTTCGCTGGCGGTTGCTTTGCGACCAGAAAGCTCGATACGGTTGAAGGGAATTCCAAATCCAGTTGAAGCCTACTCTATTGATTTAGATGGTGACAAAAGACGCGCAAAGAACAAGCTGCTGGCTAGCTCTCAAGACGTCCGCTTTGCAAAATCAAAAGACGGTACAACGCTTGCCTGGACATCCACTGGAAGTGGTAGAAAGTTACTGGTCACACCAAACTGGCTTAGGCATCTGGAATACGATTGGACGATGAACACCATCGCCGGGTGGTTGCCGCTGCTTTCTGAAAATCACTGCCTTTATCGGTTTGATGGTAGAAACAATGGTTTGTCCCAGAGGGGCGTGCAGGATGTATCTCTAAATCGCATCGTCGAAGATGTTGAGGCCGTACTGGACGCAGCTGGGATCGAAAAAGTGCCATTGTTTGGCATTTCTTTTGGGGCAACCATTGCCGCGGCTTTTGCCGCACACAATCCTGACCGTGTTTCGGGGTTGGTTCTACTTGGCGGATTCGCACAAGGACTTGCGGTTCGTTCACAGCCCGGCATTGCCGCGCTTGGGCAAGCTATGATGGATATGAGCCTCGAAGGCTGGAACGATGAATATCCTTCTGCAAGAGACTTGATGGCCCAGTCATTTGCTCCAACTGCAAGCCCGCATGACCAGCGCGCTTATGCAGAGTTTATGAAAGTGGCAATGGACCATCAGGATTGGCTCAAGATTGGACCGCTGGTCGCTGAAGTCGACGTAACCGACCTGCTTCCGCAGATCACCTGCCCAGCTTTAGTCATGCACGCTAATCGAGACAGGATGCACAGTGTTGAACAAGGTAGGATATTCGCCTCCGGCATCGAGAATGCACGCTTCATTGGCATTGAGACGGCAAACAACACAATGCCAGAGTATGATCCTGCTTGGCCTAAAACCCTGGTGGAAATAGAGCGTTTTTTGAATTCAATTTGAGCAGTGTACGTTGTTCTTCGCCAAAACTTTATTGTTCGAAGGTAAGAGGATGCCGTGCGCCCTTCGATTTTCGATACTGGAATTTAAAAACTCTAGGCTTCTCGTCATCGACCGCTTTGTCCTGATCTCGGAAATTGCAAAGTCTTGTTGCGAATGTCCGGTTTGGGCTGGTTGCGGTCAACCATGCTCATAGTAGAGACCGGTGGTACATAGTTTCGCAGAGCAGTGCTGGGGAAATGCTTATCCGGGGCGCTTTGGTTCCTAGCAGGAGAGGCGCTTAGAAGAAGCACGCACTACTACAATGACAGTCGCCATAGACTTCTTATGTCAAATATTGGTTAAAGGCGGCAGGTACGCTGTACTAGCGGTCTGGGTCTGTATCGAGTTTGCCCCAGAGATCATCAACCATATCTGAGAAGCCATCATTCGAGGCCTCCTTGGGCAGTAGACCAGCTCTTCGCCGGCGTTCGACCTCGTCCATTAGTTCTTCCTCTGTGGCTGTCTCAACCACATTACATCGAAGAGCTTCAATCTCGTCCGCTGTCCACGACTCAAATTTGTCAGCGTAGAAGCCCAGGGAAAAAGGCTCGTCATCAGAAATCTGCTTGATCACAGCATTCCAATCTTCGCTTTGGTTCGTTTCCTTTTCGACCCTCTCATCTAGTTCGCGGATTGACTTGCGGATCATCGGCAGCAGCTCTGCCTCAACGCTTTCTTCGCCCGCGCCGGTCCCCGCAAGCCAAAGGTCTGCGATCTTGCGGACGAGCCTCCAGACCGTCTGATTTCGAGGGTGGCCTTTAATCCGGCCGCTGAGACCTTTTTCTTGAATGCCAAACCGCTCGGCAGCACGTTCGTTCATCCGGATATTGTAATCGGACACGTCCGCGAGTTCTGAATCGTTCTCAGCCACAGCTCGGGCGACCTCTTGATCACCAACATAGACAACCACCTTCAACATCCCGCTACCCCTTCCTTCGCCGGTTCATCACTCGGTCCAGGTGGCTGTAGTCCAGATCTCGCATGATCCTTTGCACTCGCTCTGGATCGACTTCGCGATCTTTTCCAGCGGTGTAGACGATGTGTCTGACGTAGATCGCCAACGCGACAATGATCACAGCGGATAAGATCAAGCTGAAATGCTCGTCCCCCATCACTAAGTCTTCTTCCTTGGGTCTTCGATCCCGAGGTCGTCGAACACGTTGCCGCTGCCATCAGTGATCTCGACATCATCGTCGTCAGTCACTAGATTCCAGTTGTTCTCTTTGACCCATTCATCCCGCCATTTGGGCGCATCGGTCGGACGCTGTGCAAAATCGGCGATTTGCTTGAAAATCATTTTGCGCAATGCAAGCCAGACCTCCGGACCCTCTCTGCGACGAGCTTGCAACTCTGCGATCAAGTCATCCAGAGGAACATCCTGTAACGGGCGCTCGAAGATCTCTTCTTCTGAAAAATCATCTGTCATCACTCAACATCCTCGACACTGGTCGTCAAGACTAAGATCTTGTTTGGTTTTACAGTGATCTCCTTTCCTTCAATCTCTCGAAGTTTGCCGTTCACCAAAGTCTCGCAGATTACGAAAATGGGGCTTTCCTCTTCTGTAGTCTCGTTACTCATCTGCCTTACCCTTCGGCTCAGCAATCTTGCGTGCCCGGATCTCATCTGCGCTGATCGGCTTGGTTAGTTTTGCTCGACCGGCCGCGATTTCAGCTTCCAATAGCTTCAGCAAACGCATCGTCTCTTCGTCCACCTCAACGTCGTCGTCATCACCCATCAGACTTCTCCCGAGTACAGTAACAGTGAGAACAAAGCGCTTGAGACCTGTCGGTTGTCCGAACGACGTCACCAACGTGGCCACACTCTTCACACGTCACACCGCATCGAAATTCCATCCAGTCAGCGTACTCCTGAATGAGATCGTGGTATCGACTGAAACCGATGGAAATCTTGCCATCTTGGCCTTTCTTAATATCTGAGATCTGAATAGTTCCAGGGTCCAGTGCCCTGAAATCCTGACTGAAGGAAAGCTTGTGGAGTGCTTGCGAAATCATGACGAGCCAGCCCTTTCCGACAGCAGGAACAAGAGATGCGCAATCCGGAGAAACGAGGTCTGGATAGTTTTCCACAATGTCCAGCCTCAGGCTGTTGGGCCAGGATTCTTCGGCGCCCTCAAATCGCCGCCGCAGAGCATCATTGTAGCACCAGCTGCAAAGCGTCGTCACAAACCCAAGGATGCTCTGGCGTTGGGCAGAATTAGAACAACCTTCACAGGTTTGCTCAATCTGATCGACACGCCATTGAATCTCTTCACTCGTAGCCTGGTTGCAGCCCGGGCCCTCATAGACGCGCAAGCCTCCCCATTTCTGTTTGATCTGAACGATGGACGGGTGCTCATCACCAAACAGGTCGGGCTGCTCGTCGATCAACCTCTTCACTTTCTCAAGTGCAAGCGTAAGCTGCTCCGCCCACCCGGCACGATACTCACCAAGCTGCTTGAAGACGCTTCCATGAATATCATTCCAGTCGACAACACTGCCCATCACTGACCTCCGGGCCCGCGCCTCTTTGAGATCGTGTGAAACCTCCGCCATAGCAGTCATCATACGGTCGACCACTTCGCGGTCATCACACTCGACATGCAGACCCTCGGTCGACCATGTGACGTCAGAGACGTGCGGAGCTAGGTAGTTGTGTGCCATCACCAAACGCATCTCTTCGGCGTACCAGGCGTCAAATGAGCGGAGATCATCTTGAGCTCCATGGTCCTCGATCACACCTCGAACCTTTTCCCGGAATTCCTTCTAGCTCTTTTCGACATCATCCATCAGTCACATTCTCCAGAACTTGGGCTGGTTGAGATGGAAGACCCCTCCCGGGATCAGGCAAAGGGCAATCGGAGGGACATGACCTGTGGCCAGCGAGCCCGTTTCCATGAGCTTCCGGGCGTAGTCCTCATCATCGTAGGCTTCCATAATCTTATTGAAGATCACTTGTTGTTCGGCGGTCATCACCAGTCCTTCTTCACGCACGCGGTGCACAGATTACGGTCATCCGTTCGGTCAATCTGGCGGTAATATTCGCAACACCGCAGGCCATTCGATCTCGAACACGTTTTTTTTGACCGCCCCAAAGCCTCTTCCTTTCAGGGTGGCGCTTGCTCGCGACATCATTCGCGCACCAACAACACAGGGTCGTGTACCAGCCGTCCAACAGCTGGGTCTCAGCAGCGTTTGAGCATCGCTCAAAGGTACGATTTGCTCGTGCAATCGTGGCGGTGATCATCGACTGGATGTGTCGATCATCACACCTGTGGTAGATGCGGAGCTCTCCCAGCTTCTCCTTGATCTGGAGGATGAAGGGGTAGGTGGCATCCTTCTGATCACAGTGTTCTTTGATCTCTGTGAAGAGCGTCGTGACCAAGTAGGACCAGCCTTCGGGTGCGCGTCCGAGGCTCTCCTCGACCGATTGCTTGATGTCGTTGAAATCAATTGCGTTCGTAACTTCGTCCGCCATGTCGGACACCTCCTGAGGATGGTAGGAGGCGTCGGAATCGAACCGACTCGTGCACTCTAATCTGGAGCAATTACAAGGATATAAGCCTCGCCCGCATACCAATGCTGCCTCCCACGGATTTCGCGTGGGTTATCGACCTCAGGCCGATATTCGTTGGCAGTGGATGCGTGTGTACGTCATGAGCAGAAGCTGAACCAGATCGTATCGCTATGTCAAGACGGAGTGTGCTGCACTTCGAAATTCACCGCGTAGTTCTGGGAACCTTCTAGCTTAACGTGTGCCAAAAAGACTGAAGCATCCTTTTTTGCGGGTCAGTGCAGCGCCGAGTAGCTCTCCGACAGCGAAACGATTCGATACCCTGTGATCCGGACTCGAACTCAGAAACTCCGTCGATAGTTCGCTCTGAACCGACGTGCGTCTTTTGATCTGCGTCTTATGCGCTCCGTTTTGGAGAAATACAAAAGTCTTGATCTGACCAAACCTCAGCGGCAGCATTGACCTGCATCTTTCGAAAATGGAGATCCCGGTTGCAAGACCTTGTAAGTCTCATTCCATTTAGCGTCTCGAGTCATTTGTGATGATACGTTCCTCACCTGAACTGCTGGCAGTTTCGAGGCGTTGGTATGAAATACTCAGAACCAAAAAGAATACTGACGAGTTGCAGGATTTTCTGTCGAAGGCAGATGAACTACGGTTTGTTGGGACAGGCGAAGGAGAGTTTTGGAGCGGGCAAGCAGTTCGCGATGGGGTTAGCGGCTTTTTCGCGGAGATCCCCGCTCCCGTCGTTTTCGAAGAAGTTGAAGCTGAGGCCTTCGAAAACGGAGAGACGGGATGGTCATCCTTCGTCCACAAGATTCAGTTTGTCGGCTTTGATGAAGCCGTCTTTTACCGCACCGTTCTGATTTTTGTCCTGGAGGGAGCAGCCTGGAAGATCATCAATCGCCACGCTTCAGTGCCAACTCCAAATATTGAACTCGTGGGTAAAGAGCAACTGGCCATCCAAAAACTTGTTGATGCTGCGCGCGAAGATGGACCCGAGCTGATCCAAACCGAAGGTTTGGCTTCAGTACTTTTCACTGATGTAGAAGGCAGTACAACGTTGGCGGAGGCGTTGGGCGATCAGCGTTGGTCGGTGCTGATCGAAAACCACTTCCAAGTCTTGGCGGCGATCATTGAAAAGTATCATGGCCAGTTCGTGAAATCCCTTGGAGACGGAACGTTGTCCGTCTTTCCGTCCGCGAAGGAAGCGCTAACGGCCGCTGTCAAGATTCAGAAGGCCATTGCATCGGCTTCCGAGGAGCCGTCTTTCGGTGTCCGGATTGGAATTCACACTGGCGATGTCGTGCAATCTCGTGGAGATTTTTTTGGCACTGTGGTCAACAAAGCTTCACGCATAACCACGGTTGGTGCGGCAGGCGAGATACTCGTTTCAGATGCGACTCGCGCCATGGTCGGAGGACGAACCGATTTCTCATTTTCTGAAATAGAACCCAGACTTCTGAAAGGTCTACGCGGTCACCACGTCTTGTATCGGTTGGAGTGGCAAGATTGAGTATTTCGGTTGCCTCAACGCCGACAGATCACACAGATACCCCGCAGAGCTCAGTCGCAAAAGTCTTGCGGTATGCGCCACAGCTCACATCGCCAGCAATTCCTGATGAATTGCGACCATTGCCCAAGTGTCGCGCGTGCAATACGCCACAAGATCAGCATATACCTTAGGGCTGCAAGCGCAGTGGGAGAATTGAATTTGATGTGTCCTTGAAGTGAATTAGACTAAGAGCCAACTGTTCAGATAGCTCATTAAGAGGACATCATGGCAGCTCCTTTAGTCCAAAACTGGGAACTGACTGCCGCCATCCAGGACATAGCAGATTGGCTGGTTCAACAGGGCTTAGAGAATGCGCCTGTGGAGCTCTGGCTTGAAGCATTCTGCAACCGTCTTGTTTCGGCAGGAATTCCGCTTCAAAGAGCAAACATCACTGTTCGCGCTCATCATCCCGAGATTGGGACTGTCGCTTTTCGCTGGCACAGGGATGGCGGTCATGAGCGAGAGAACTTTGTCCGAAGAACGGATGCGCCTGAGGAATACGTTCTAAGCCCAATTTATTATCTTTTGGCAAACAACGTTGAAGAGATCAGACAAGATCTGACAGTCGAAGAACCCGCGCTCAACTTTCCGATCTTCGACGAACTTCGCGAGCGCGGTGCAACTGACTACTTCGCTGTTAAACGGTTTTTCCTTATTCAGGACAATACTACGCCAGTCGATCCAATGCAGGCCTATGAAGGTGCTATAATCTCATTGACAACCGACGCGAACGGGGGCTTCACGAGCGAGCAACTTGATGGTTTGCGTCAACTGATATCTCCACTTTGCCTGACGCTGAAATGTGGGGCGAACCGATTGATGGCTGAAGACATTACAGCCGCATATCTGGGCAAAGACGCCAGTAGGCGCGTTCTTTCCGGGGACATCACCCGAGGTTCATCGGAAACTATTTCAGCGGTGATTTGGTATTTTGACCTGCAAGGATTTACCAAATTGTCAGAGGCGCTTCCGGGGGACTCAATCATAGAATTGCTAAACGACTACTTCGCGGAAGCTGTTGACGTAGTCGAACGCAATGGCGGTAACGTTCTGAAATTCATGGGAGATGGAATGCTTGCCATCTTCGATATCAATCAAGTTCCGGACGCTCGCCGCGTCGCAATTTACGCGGCAGCGGAGTTGCGAGATACTTTTGAGGAACTCAACCAACGACGGCAAGCGGATGGTTTGCCAACGACCGGCTTCACTCTTTCGTTGCACGCAGGCGATGTTCTTTACGGCAACATCGGCGGTAGATCTCGCTTAGATTTCACAGTGGTCGGCCCAGCGGTAAACACAACTTCGCGCATTTTAGGCATGTGCAGTGCGCTTGATCAGAACATTGTTGTTTCCGACAAGGTGGCGGGCGACTTGGTGGGCTCCATTCCAAGTCTTGTTTCCCTGGGGCAATACAGATTGCGCGGTGTTGCTGAAAAACAGGAGCTGTTCACGATAGACTAACTGCCGCTATTTGGAAGCTGCCGCAATGGGGTGTTGACCTGCGTCAAAGCAAAGGTAGCCGGATTGTTACTAGGTTGGTTTGCACATGGAACAGAACTGTTGGATCAAGCACCCGCGCAGAGCGGCATTCTTGGTCATAGTGATTGCATTGTCAGGGTGCATGGGCAGGCACCATCAAGGCAATTGGCATGGCCACGGCTTAGAAGGTTGCTATGGACCTCACCACGACGTTGATCGCGAGGTCCATTGCCGAGCGCTCGAGTGAACTTGAGCCATATTCTTGCTTGTTAGCTACAAGGATGGAGACGCCAACGTGCGATCAGTCTGGTTATGCTCGCGGAACGACGCCATCGGCAACGTAGCTGTTATGATTGCCGCGTTAGGCGTCTGGGGCACGGCAACAGGTTGGCCTGACCTAATAGTTGCTGCGATCATGGCAAGCCTCTTCTTGTCATCTTCGTACCAGATCATTCGTCAGGCTCTTGAGGAACGGCACGAGGAAGCAGCGCATGAGCATAGAACAGCTGGGACAAGCTGACATTCGCCGCGGAGGGCAAACTACACAGGTATGGGCTCCACGCGGTCATTTGCAATATCGCGATGTATGTCCACTTTGCGGACTTTTCTGCCGACGCTTAAAGCCTTGCGCATAACACTCAAGCGCGGCAAAGCAGTCTTTGGTTCAGCGCTATTGGTCTATTTGGTCATTGCCAAGCTTGGTTTGCCCGGACGAGACAGATGAAGATCGCATCTGTTGGCTCGCGGCGTCGAGGGCACCTCCGCTCGCCGGGCCGCGCAGCGGCTGAATCAGCATTCGGTCGAGCCAGAGGTCTCGGCGTGTGCGAAACTGCTTGATGCCGATTTCCATGCTTTTGTGCCCCTTCTTGGGTTGCGCAACGTAAGTGCCTAGAAGTCGGTCCCACCACGGTAGATTAAAGCCAAAGTTCGAGTTGGTCTCGCTTGGATCGACTGAATGGTGGACTCGGTGCATGTCTGGAGTGACGACGATCCATCTGAGAATTCGATCCACCGGACGCGGCAATTCAATGTTTGCGTGATTGAAGAGCGCGGTAGCGTTCAGGGTCACCTCGAAAAGGAGCACGGCGACAGCGGGCGGCCCCAAGGTTGCTACGACCGCTAGCTTGATCCCCATCGAGATGAGGATTTCTACCGGATGGAAACGCAAGCCAGTAGTCGCGTCAAAATCAAGGTCGGCGTGATGCATCCGGTGCAGACGCCAAAGCCCCGGTACGGCGTGGAACATCACATGCTGAAGATAAATTGCGAGATCTAGAAGCAGCATGGAGACCACGATGGCAACCCAAACCGGCGCCTCGATGTTATTGAAGAGCCCCCATCCGCGATCCTCGGCCATGGCTGCGAGACCAACTGCGAGGATTGGAAAGGTCAGCCGCAGGATGGCGGTGTCGAGCACCACGAGCGCAAGGTTGTTTGTCCATCGGATAACGCGCGGAATATCCCGTCTTCGCCGGGGTGCGGCCACTTCCCAAAGTGCCATCGCCGCCAGGACGGATAGGAAGGCAATAATGCGGATAGTTGGTTCAGCAGCTAGGATTGTGTCGGACATGGACATCCACTATTCGGGTTTCCGTCGCGATAGAATTGCAAGCTGTTCTAGGCGACGACCGCTCCAATGTAACGCAGACATGCAAGCGATACCATCTGAGGGCGGCTTGGTCCGCATATCGGTCATTTGGGGAAACTCGCTCAAAGTCTGCTTTGCGGACTTTGCCGCCATTCGATTTTTGCTGCTTCGCTGACGCAGCATTTTCTCGCGCGTGCAGCCAGTATGTTGTTGCGACGCGGCACATTTCACCGAAGCAGTCGTTCAAGTGCGTCGGTTTGGCTTGTACCAAATCACAACTTCGCTGCTGCCGGGACAGAATGGCGAGATGCGGAGCAATCCTGCCGATCACCGCGCCGCCAAAACGGAAGCTGTTTTGCAAGTTATGCACAAGCAAAACCGGGCGGCCATCTTCAAAAGCCGACATTGTGGATGTTGAGGACGCGCCTTGGCCGCCATGGCGATGACTGGCAATGCAGGAGCGTGTGTCGTGAATACGGTCGCCACAAAATGTCATGTCTGCAGGACACCTTTGGTTCGAGATTGTGCGGTGTCAAGACGAAGGATGAAACCACTACCGCTCAGAACGCCTCGAAATGAGCGGACGTGGAGACAGCTCAAGGCTTCAAAACTTGCTACCTGTCCGTCATTTGACCTGGGTCATTCGGTAGCGATAGGATCGTGGAAAGTCTTCCGGCCCACGCAGAAAATATCCTCGGGTTCTCCGTTGATTACGGGGCAAATGGAACAAGAAAATTGGGGCATCTGGAACATGGCCAGGAAGAATTCAGTAACTTCGGTCGACGTCGCCAAACGGGCGGGCGTGTCGCAATCCGCCGTGAGTCGCGCCTTCTCTCGCGTACCCACTCAGTCCGGCGTATCGGCGGAAGCGAAGGAGAGAATTTTCGCAGCGGCCAAGGAGTTGGGCTACCGGCCCAATGCGCTTGCCCGATCGATGATTACGGGAAACTCAAAGATTATCGCCTTGTTGTTCAGCTATCTGGACAATCAATTCTATGCCGTTGCATTGGAAAAGCTCTGTATAGAATTGCAGAAAAACGGCTACCACGCGATGGTTTTCATGATGCCGGAAACCGCCGTCGGAGTCGAAGAGACGGTATCCGAACTGCTGGAATACAAGGTTGACGGGATCATCACTGCATCGGTCGAACTGTCTTCGTCACTTTGCAAGCATTGCCAGGATCAAGGTATCTCTGTCGTCATGTTCAACCGGATCAAGGCCGAGGAAGGCGTGTCTTGCGTGTCGACGGACAATGTCCTTGGCGGACGATTGGCCGCGCGCCATCTCATTGAAACAGGTCACCAGAAGATTGCGTTGCTGTCCGGTTGGGCGGAATCGTCGACTGGGCGCGACCGCCAATTGGGATTTGAGCGGGAGCTGTCTGATCAGGGACACAGCTTGTTTGATCGTGCTGCCGGGCATTTTGATCTGACTGCGACGCGAACTGCTGCCCGCAATCTGTTGGACAGGCCCGCGTCCGAAAGACCAGATGGGATATTCGTTGCCAACGACTACATGGCGATCGAAGCGCTCGGCGTCATTCGCAGCGAATTGAAACTGAAGGTACCACAAGACGTTTCCATTGTCGGCTTTGACGACATTCCGATGGCGGCATCGCCTGAATATGATCTGACGACATTGCGCCAGCCGATTAACAAGATGATCGACCAGTCCGTCTCGCTTATGCTGGCTGAGATAGCGGGAAACGACACAGTCATGAACGAGAGCATTGTGCCAGAACTTGTTGAGCGTGGCAGCGTGGCGAACAGAAACTGATCAGCTTTCGCGCCCAAGCTCTGCCAGAATGTCCACTCCTTGTGTGGCCATGAAATGGGGGATGTCGATGAAGATCCAGTTCTCAGCCAACCTGTCGCCGTCGTGGCGATAGAGATCGACGATCCGCATATCCGCCACCACGTCGCTGGGCGGCAAGCCCATGAACCCGCCCGTCGAGCGGACGGTCAGGCTGGGATAGCCGAAGAACCCGCCGAAGTTGCTCTCGCCAAGGCGGGCGACGTGTTCGGTGTGGGTGACATATTCCAGACCGTCTTCGAAAGGGCCGGAATGGCCACGGCGATAGCCATCGAAGAAGGCGCTTGCGCCGATGCCGCCGGGGCCGAACCAGCACATGTCGGGGGTCCAGAAACGGGTCATGTGGTCTTCAGGCGAGCCGACTTTGTTGGCCCTGAGATCGGTGACCATGTCAGCGATGAGTTGCACGGTCGCCCGACCTTCGGCTTCGGGGTGCGCGTCGTACAAGAGACCGTCATGGGTGGCAGGGCCGGGTGTCAGTACAACCGACCCGGTCGTGCCTGAGTTCGGATGGCGGCCCGACTGTGCCAGAAGGTTCAGGATGTCGACATAACAAGCGGTTTCGGCGATGCGGCCGTCCTCGATGCGGTGGAATTCGCAGTACCGCAGAAACGCCAGCTTGCGCGACGGGGCAAGGCTGATCCAGGGGCGGTCCCAGGTGCCCATGAGGTGCCCCATCTCGACCACCCAAGTGGACGAGAAGCCGTCTATTTCGTTCGACCCGGCGAAGAAGATGTCCGGGCGGCGCAGCAAAGGGCCCATGGCGTCCTTGAGCGGCCGCCAATAGGTGTCAGCGACTGCCGCAATGCCGGCCTGTTCGTGAAACGGATGCATCCCGCGCCACAGTACATCGGACGCGTAGTAAGGCTCCATCGCCGAGGCGACCGCGTCGCCGTCTGCGGCGTCGATGGCGGTGTTCGCGGTACGGACAAGCGCCTTGGCGTCCTGATATTCAGCCATCCCGGCGCGCCTTTGCGATTTGGATCATCAGGTCCAACTCATTGAAAAGCTGCCATTCCTGCTCGACGATCCCGTCTTTGACCCGCTGCTGAGTGATCCCCCAGATCTGACAAGTCTGCCCTGTGGGGTCTCGGTAAAGCATGCCACCAGAGTGTGTGGCATCCGCGCTCCAGCGGGTGGAGATCAGAAAGCCGTCGGCATCGTTGCCCATCCAGTAGACTTCGTCGACCTGGTGCTTCAGGTCGGGGAAGGCGGCGCGCAGTTCGCCGACATGGTCACGATAGGCATCTCGCCCCGAGAACTTTCGATCCGTGGTGCCCTCGAAGGGCAGATCGGCGGCATAGCTTTCATCCAAGACCGAGCCGTCGCCGTTCCAGATGTTGTTGTGGATCGCCCGCGAGAACGCATCTGGATCAAAGCCCTCAACCGGTTCGCCAAGGCTCAAGGGACGCTCGGGGCGCACGCCTGCGCGCAGGTCGGCCCATGTTTCGGCGCTCCTCGGCCAGCCGGGGAATGGGTCTGCGGCAAGCCTGTCCGCCTCTTCCCAAAGATCAAGGCCCAACTGCTTGAGCATGGCGGATGTGTTGTAAAGCACGTGCTCCAGGAAAATATCGTTGCCAAGTGCCACACAGTTGGCAATGACCATGACGTCGACCTCAGCTTCGGTCGGGTCGCCGTATTTGCTCGGCCCGGTGTTCTTGCCCTTGATGCGCGTCAGGTGCGAGGTGTGAAACCCGACGCTATCGTCGCCAGCCCAGATCACCTCTTCCGCGTTAAGGATAATGTCGGGGAATGCGCCGGTCGTGTGATGCGTGTCGCCGACGATCTTGGCGTTGCCGTGCTGCAGACCATAGTCATCATAGACAAGGCTATCGTCGGAGTAACACGCTTCGATATATTCGACTTCACGGGCCTCGGTTTCCCAGATGCGATAGGTGATGCGGACGATATAGTCGACGATGTTGCGATACTCGGGATCGAACCCGGCAAGCGATTGAGACGGCCCGAGATAGGGCGGGATGCGATGCGCTCCGTCCTTGGTGTAGTCGATGAGCGAGATGTCGTACGACGTGGGCATGTGCGCCCGCGAAAGGGCGGCAGCCGGGTGATGCGATTTCGAGCGATCGGGCATGAAGCGGGTCATTCGGTCTCTCCAGTATTGGCCAGAAGATCGACGCCCTGTTCGGCAAGGAAATGCAGGATGTCGATGAATATCCAGTTCTCGGCAAGCTTGTCGCCGTCGCGGCGATATAGGTCGACTACGCGCATCTCTGCCGCCGCATCGTTGGCCGGGACCCCGAGGTAGTCACCGGTATTGCGTAGGGTCAGGCAAGGCCACCACATGAAGGCGGCGAAGTTGCCCTCCGCCAGCGCCAGTTCCCAGTCGTGGATTTTCACCACGTCCTGTTTCTTCTCGAAAGGAAGGGTGTGGCCACGTTGGTAGCCTGGGATGGACAGGCTTACACCAATGCCCGTGGGGCCGAACCAGTTCATGTTCGGGTGCCAAAAGCGCACCAGATGATCACCGGGCGAGGTATAGCCGAGCGCCAAGTCGGTGAGCATTGCATGGGTCAGGTCATAGGTGTCCCGTGTCAGATCCTCGGGTAGAGGGTTGCACACTAGCCCGTCGTGAGTCTTCGGACCGGGTGACATCATCATCCCGCCAGTCTGGTGCAGCGCAAGCGGGTTCCGGCCCGCCTGGGTTAGGACGGCGAGGATGTCGAGAAATTCGACAGTTTCGACAATGGTGCCAGCCAAGACCCGGCTCATCGTCGCATAAGGCAGATAAATGGATTTTCCGGTGGCAGGGATACTCAGCCAATCGGCGGTGAAGTCGCAAAGAAGGTTGCCCATTTCGACAACCCAAGCGCCTGCTTCAGGGTCAAGATCGGCGTGGCTGGCAAAGAATATGTCGGGGCGGCGTTGAATGGTCGACATGGCGGATTTCAGCGGCGACCAGACAGTCTCGGCCAGCGCCTTGGGCCCTTTGATGTCGTAGAACGGGCGCATGCCGCGATAAGTGTGATCAGATGACAGGTAAGATTGGCAAGCGGCGGCCGTCGCATCGCCGGACGCGGCGACATCGCGTGCAGCATTGTAGCCTTGCACAAGCGCTTTGGCGGATTTCAGATCTTGGGTCATGGATGGTCCCTAAGTTTCGATTTGTCGGTTTAGTTGCGGCAGGCGCATCGAAGCGACATATCCCTAGGTCTGAAGCCGATCCCCTAGGTACCAGGTATAAATCAAAGGTGCGGAGTCGAGAGGTAGTCTCAGGTGGTCCATCGGCTCACCCTTTCACCGCGCCGGCGGTCAACCCGCTAACGATCTGACGTTGGAAGAACAAAACCAGGAAGAACAGAGGCACCATGGCACTCACCACAGCCGAAACTGCAAACATCACGTTGCCCTGTTCGCGTATCTGGGTCAGGAAACTTGCGATCTTGGGCACCATCGTCTGGTTTTCCGAACTCAGAAGCATCGAGGTAATTGCAAAATCATTGTAGGCCAGAAGGAAAGAAAACAGCCCGGTGGTAATGACGCCCGGCCACATGACCGGAATTATCACATGCCGGAACGCCTGGAACCGGGTGCAGCCATCGACCATAGCGCTTTCGTCCATATCCTTGGGGATGTTCAAAAAGAACGAGTGCAACATCCAAAGCGTGAAAGGTTGATTGATTGCGACCAGAACGACAATGGTGGTCGAGAGCCGCCCCCAGACATTCCATTCGAAGAACGGCAGTAGGTATCCAGACACAAGCGTAATGTGCGGCATGGCCCGGAACACAAGCGCTGCGATCAAAAGCCAGAATGCATAACGATAACCGGACCGCGCCAAGGCGTATCCGCCCAAGGTTCCAAGGGTCAATGAAATGACGACAGTAAAAACAACGACGATGGACGTGTTCAGCACATTTCTCCAGAACTCTTCCTGGATCCATGCACCGAAGTAGCCATTGCCAGTGAAATTGCCGCCGGTTTCGGCAAGTGTGTAGACGCCGTAGATCGCGTTTCGCCAATCGGCCTTGGAAAAGAAATCGCCCTGAACCTTGAAAGATCCCCAGACCGTCCAGACAAACGGCCCGATCGCGATCATCAACCAGAAGATGATCATGGAGGTTGCGAACCATGTGAGCAGACGTGGAGATTTACTCGCCGTTGATGCCATCAGACGGCCCTCCGATTAAAGTCGCGCCAGGTCTTGATCAGCACTGGTGTCAGCAGGATGGCAACGCCGAGGATTGTCAGCATAGACGTCGCGGCGGCCGAACCAAAAAGTTTATCTTGCCCCGAAAGATCGTTGTAGATGATCCAGCTGAGCGACCTGGCTTTCGCCTCGGCCGAAAAAGACACGATGGGTTCAAGAACGCGGAAATTGTCCATCAGTTGCATTAAGGTGATAAAGACCAGAAGTGGCATCATGTAGGGCACGATGACATAGCGGACCTGTTGAAATCGGCTTGCCCCGTCGATCTTTGCGGCTTCGAGGGTGTCGGAGGGAACCGTTTGTAACCCCGCGTAGAACACAACGAAGGCAAAGGGCGTCGAATGCCAGACGCCGTAGACCATCAGCATAATCCAAGTGAGCGGAGCCGAAGCTTTCAGGCTCAGGTCTGGATCGTCAAAGATGATCTGCAGCGTGGCTCCGATGATGCCGTCTGCATCCACCATCCAAAACAGGATCAATCCCCCGATCAAAGGCGTCACGATCATAGGCAAGAGCGAGGCAAAGATCGTCGGTCCCTTAGTGACTCTTGGAAGTCGGTTCACGCCCAATGCAATCAAAAGACCAAAAACGATCACCAATGGTGTAACAACAAATGTGTAGGCAAGCGTGAAGAACAACGCCTTGTAGAACGGCAGGTTGTAAACCCCCGCGATAAAATTCCCGAAAGAATCAGCTCCTGCCCAGATCTCGCTCACTTCGTCGAAGGCCAGATGCCCACGGTTTGTGTAGGTTCCCAGGCCGTTGTAGCGCCCTAGGGGTGCGTCGGCCTTCAAAGCTTCGGTTGCTTCCAGATCGACCTGTAGAACCGTGGTACATTTAAAAGGCCCACAATTCTCGACCTCACGCATCACCTGTTCATGTTCGACAAAGAATGATTGCATTGCGACCGACACGATCGGCAGGGCAATGAACAAGATCATTGCCAGGAATGACGGCCAGATAAATCGTGCAAAAGTTCCGTGCGGCATAGCGAAAGCCCGACAAAGTTGTGCGCGGCGCTGAAAGAGCGCCGCGCACCAATTGAGTGTTTACTTGAGGAACCCTTGTTCCTTCGCAGCAGCGGTATAAGCCGCCTCGATGTCAGCTAGAGTTTGCTCAGCGCTTTCGTTGCCCTGCAGGAAGTCTGGCACCTCTTGGAAGAATGCCGAATGCAGAAGCCCCATGTATGGCAGCATGGGATAGGGATTTGCACCGGCTGACGCCGCAGCGGCAACGCCTTCGGCTGCTAGTCCTGGTGTGTAGCTGTCCATCAGCCATACCGCCTTGTCGTTGTTGGCCATGACCATGTCATCCGAGATGCCATTAACCATCGCTATGAAGGTAGCCTCGGCATCCTCGTCACTGATGTTTGATGCGATGGTGAAACCATCCCACCATAGGGAAGACGCCGGCGTCGCACCGCCAGCTACTGTCATGGCTCCTGCCGGTTTGGTTGCTGCCACGATCTCCGGGGTAGAACCTTCGTCGTCGATGAGACCACCCACAGAGCTTCCCCACAATACGGCCATGGCCAATTCACCGGATTCCCAAAGCGGTGTCACGGCTCCGGTGTTGTAGGTCAGGAAATCGGGATTGGAATACTCCATCAACGATTTCAGCATGTTCAGAGTTGCAACACCCTGTTCGTTGTTAATCGAAACCTCTGCCGTACCAGGCTTGAAGAACTCTCCGCCGTGGCCGAGATACATATTCACAACTTCTTCGCCGAGGTTCCAATCCGACTTGGTCAGCATCGCGAAAGGGTATTCCATGATGCCAGCCGCACGGATGGCTTCGGCGACGTCGAGCACTTCTTCGTAGGATGTCGGCACCTCTTTTCCAACCTGGTCAAGGATGTCCTGACGCACGATCAGATGTTGTGCATTTGCCATAAAGGCAATCGCCATGATCTTGCCATCAATTCGGATCAACTGGTTTGGCTGCAAATTCTGACCGTGCTTGGCGACCAGATCATCCAGCGGGCGTATCAACCCGTCATTCAACAGGGGAACAATGGACGAGTTCGCCACGATCTTAGTCGTATACTCGGCCGGATTAGCCGTAAGCGCTGCAACCTGAATTTCATTGTGCTTGGTCGAGTGGTTCTTCGAGAATTCGGCTCCCTCTCCGACGCACGCTTCGGCGTTATCGACAACCGCATGCAGCGCAGGAAAATCGTTAGCCAGGATCCTAACGCTTCCGCTAGTGACCGGACAATCAGCGAACGCGACCCCTGCCGTCATTCCGAGCGCAGTTGAAGCGACTGTCAGACGAGTGATGATAGACATGTTTTTCTCCCTGGATTCGACCTCGTTGGATCAACTTAGAAGCGGATACGAGCGGTTACATCACTCGATATCGCATACGTATGCGAGCTAACTATACTCGATTCTCTCGAAATCTCAAAATCTCAATCCAATCCGGTCAGCATGCGCTGTCGCGCAACAAGATCGACACCCAGTTGTTCAAGAAAGTGTAGATGGTCTATGAAGTTCCAGTTCTCGGCAAGCTTTTCGCCCTGGCGTCGATAGAGATCGACAACTCGCATCGTTGCCTTCTTCTCGGATTTGGGGGCAAGCCCGATGTAACCTCCGAGCGAGGTTACATCGAATGTCGGCCAACCGAAAAAGCCGCCGTAGTGACCTTCGGCAAACTCAGTTCGGTGCCCGAAGAAATCGCCCCATTTCAGACCCTCTTCGAATGGTATGCAGTGCTGTTCAAGATAGCGTCCTTGGGTGTAGGGCGCACCAATACCACCCGGACCCCACCAGATCATGTCGTCCGTCCAATCAAGAGACAGATCCGTGTTCGTTGTATGGACATCCTCCGCCAGCAATCGGCCGATCATCCTGAGAAACAGCTTCAGGGTTTTTTGACCTTCGCTTGCGGGCTGGCCAGCGTAGAGTAAACCATCATGTGTACGAGGTCCGGGTGTGACCATCATCGCAGCGGTTGATGGCGGCAGCGCCTCGGCCCGCACCTGCGCCATCAGGTTCAACACATCTAGGAACGTCGTAGATTCGGTTATTTTGCCGTCCACGACATGATTGAACTCGGCGTATCTTAGCATGGTCGATTGCCGGGTCGGACGCATCCCAAGGAACGGCTGATCGAACAAGCCCAGTAGGTGCCCCATTGAGACGACCCAGACACCAGGTTCGTCGCTTAGGTGGTTAAAGCCGGCAAAAAAGATATCCGGTCTACGTTGAAGTGGCGAAAACGAATTGCGAAGCGTGTTCCAAAAGTTCGTGACCGCATCTTCAGCACCGATACCTTCTGCGAACGGGGCCGTGAATTGAAACTTGCAATTCGCACTGGTTTCAATCGAAAGCGCGTCAGCTAGTGCGAGGTTCGGTGCAGTGTCTATGTGCCGCTGGTGCGACAAGACTGTCTTCTTGGCTGCGGTCAGTTCCTGTTCTTGGTAATCCATGGAGCCCCTCTGATCCAAATATCGCTATAACTCTACTCGAAAGACAGTACCGCGAAAGTGGCAACGACATTGATCCCTCATGAAAGGACTCCCGATTGTTTGGGCTGTCGCTCAGAGAAAGAGAACGCTACCTTTTTCACGCACGTAGCGGCGGTCCACTATCGGCGTCGCCAGAATTGAGTGAGCTGCCCCAAAAAGTTCCCGGATACCGCATTTGTGCGTTTCGCCGCCCTCACGACTCGTATGGTGCGAAGCTTTGGTTGCATGTCCCAGATTTCCGCTTAGTCCCACGACCCGTAAATCGCAGTGCAAAACTTTGCTGCGCCACTAACGAATGGCGGCTAACGCATATACTTCGCGCGGATCGAGCTTGCCTAAGATTTTGTCCGATTTGCGCGAAAACATTGTCGATGTGTTTGATGAAAACGGAACACAGTTAATGACACCGTCTTACATTGCAGACCCGCCGGAACCCAAAGTTTCGACAGAAGAATGGGACGGAAAGCTTGCTCATCACGTTGAATAAACCGCATTCAGCAGCTGTCTATTAGTGTCGGCGTTTGAGCTTCGTGTCGCAAAAAAGTCACTAATTTAACATGTCCGCTATGTCCGCTAAGCGGTCATTCAACGAGTTTTGCTGAACGTCTACTTCGAGCCCATACCGGACCGACATCGTAAATCGAACTACTGTTGTGGCGAGTACCAAATCGGCGAAGTGTAGGCGCGTTCCTGCGTTGTTAATTGGATGCCATCCGGCATGTTTATTCCGAACTTAACTGCATCATACGCCGTCCAGCGAGGGGTCGGTATTTCTATAACCCGGGCATAATAAAATGCGCTTTCCGAAGGATCGAAATCTGGGTCTTCCCACACGGTTCCAAGCTCAGAGGCTCCAATTGTGTTGGTCCACGAGGGGATAGAAAGGTCAACTGTGGTGCCTACTGACGGTAACTTGCCAGCGCCATCTGGTTCGCGGGAACCAGACCAGGCCACGTCGTAGACTTTTTCCTGTTGCTCTCCATCTGCATCTAGCCAGCCCTTTATGATCTGAATTCGATCCAGGTTTGCTCCCATCGGATCACGAAGCGCATATACCAGAAAGGAAGGTGCGCCCTCACCAGGGTCAAGATCCCCCCCCATCGGCACACCTTTGGTGTATCCCACAAGCGCCAAGTCCCGCCGCAAGGCATCCTCTTCGGTAAAAGAAAAACCTCCGAACATACGAACGCGCATTCTGGGTCCTGTTGTTGCGTAGGTTTCACGCCGATGCATCGCATCCCAAATGGCTTCTCGGGAATTTTCCTGCGCCCATACTGCGGTCAGACCGCCAGTAATGTATTGCGACGAAAGCAGCGCAACCGCCCCGTCAGCATAGGTCTTACTGACATGTTGGCTGCGCTCTTCGCTGGGCTCGTAACCGGTGAACTTCCCGAAGAAATTGTCGTTATCTGGAGCCGTTAAACCTGTGTGTGTATCACTTGCCCCACCCAAGCCAAACTTGAAAGGGTTTACTCCCAAAGCCTTTTCCAAAGACAAGCCACGAAGTAATCCGGATCGAGCGTATTCACCGGGCAACATTTCTGGCTCTTTCGGAACCGAAGCATCCAGATTGCCGTAATCCCATGTTTCGAAGTCAGCAAATTCATCGTCAGGCGATAGGAACGGGTGGGCCTCACCATCTCCCTTAATCTGCGTTGGTTCGTATAGTCTTTCCCATTTGTTTCGCGCTTCTGCGTATGCCGGATCTAACGGCACACTATCCGCGAAGTCATCGACTAACGGGAACATCCAGCCGTTAGACAAATTCCCATTATGTGGAATTGCAAGAACACGCCCGCCTGTCGTTTGCTCATAGTTTTCCAACCACTTCCAAAGATCACGAGGGTTTGGTGAGCCCACAGGTGGCGTTGTTGTATAAGGGAGTATCTTTCTTGTGAGCTCAGGGCCGTCGCGAAAGATCACATTTCGGTGCAAATTGTTCCCTGCAACGAGAGATGTCCATTCATAGGCGATAAAGGTGCTGAATACGCCGGGGTCATTGTACTGCTCTGCGGCGTCGATAATGTCGTCCCAAACACGGGCATACGCGGGGTTGCCTGGTTGATAGTTCAGCGCAGGGGAAACCTGTCCTTGCGCAAACGCGGCTGTAAGCTCAAGCGCAGCCGCTAGAGCGGCTTCCCCACCCTTATTGAATTCTTCATGGAAATACCTGCCTTGCTCATCTGCCAAGATGTTGGGAGCACCTCCGATGATGTCGGTGATAGCACCCATAGCATCCGAATGATCTGTAATCATGAAGAAATCGAGAGGCATCGACAACTTTACAGGTTGCCCCGTGTTAGACACAACTTCTTCGCCACGCGCAAACCGGTAGGCATCATGAGGCATGAGGCGCGTACCACCCCCACCAGCATCCCCGGAAAGACCAGTATGAACGTGAGTGTCACCAAAATAGACTTGAGTTGGATATGCGCGTTCAGCGTAAGGTGAATAAGGTCGACCGGAAGGACCGGAAAGGCCTGACGGATTTATTGCATCCTGAGCTAAGACTGGGCTCCCCAGAATGAGAGCTGCTGGCAAAACAAAGCGAAACAATTTTTCCTCCATAATTGAAGGCACCATAGCATAACTCTGCTCGGGAAGTTATTTTGACTGAGTTCGAAGGTTTGCCAAGTTCGCGCAACAGTCATTGGTGACCGTTGTAGCGAATGGCGACTTTGAGCCCAATGTGGCCGGTACAAGACTTAATATCAAATGCCGCTAGTATGCTTCCGGTTTGATCCGAGAGATTCCCAAAGAAAAATAAGTAGCGGTTGGGCACAAAGACAATTCACCGATCAGAAGTGTCGCTGGCCTTCGAAAACCTGATCAAAGAGCTAAATTAAAAAAATCAAACAGTCATATGTCTTCTTTGGTAATAGCGTTAAATTGTCATACTTAGCCGGTCCCAAAGCCTATCTTTAGGTGAGTCCTCAATCTCAGTTATCCGCTGTCATAAAGCCCGCGCTCATGCTATCCGTCGCAAAAAGGTTTCGGCTGTCGTGACATGCTTGTTTTTGACTTCTGGCGACATGCGTCCCGCCGTACGGCACATCATCGCCCATCGAGGATTGCCAGCAAGTCTGTCGGTGTGTTTCAGAATGAATCGCCAGTAAAGGCCGTCCCATATGTCGGACCAAGGCCCTTTGCCCCAATGGCTCATTTTGCGAACGTAGTTTGAACCGGAAAAGTACGGTTTGGTGGTGATTAAACCGCCATCGGCATGCTGGCTCATCGCGTAGGCATTTGGAACCATTACCCAATCATAGCTGTCGACGAACATTTCCATGAACCAGCGATAGACATGGTCCGGATCAATCTCACACAGAAACATGAAACCGCCCAGTACCATAAGGCGTTCAATGTGATGGCAATACCCAGTTTTGAGTACCCTTTTGATCGTGTCGTCCAGCGGATCAATACCAGTGGTTCCATCATAGAAAGAGCGGGGTATGGGGCGGTGATGGCCCCAATGATTTGTTGTGCGCATCTGCACTCCAAGGTCCTCATATGTCGCGCGCATGAACTCGCGCCAGCCAATGATCTGCCGGATGAATCCTTCTACCGAGTTCAGGGGAATGCTCTTTCGATCCGCATGCGCGAGGGCCGCGTCCAAAACTTGTTTGGGCGTCAACAATCCTATGTTCAAAACAGGCGTGAGAACGGCATGCCATAGCCAGTTTTCGCCCTCGACAATGGCATCTTCATAGTCGCCAAAACGTTCGAATCGCCGCTCCAGAAACTGCGCTAGCCAATCGGATGCAGCTTTATGTGATGTCGGATAATATAGCGTTTCCAGACTGCCCAGTGCATTTGGAAAATCAGCTAGAACGCTCACTTTTGCGGCTTCATCAACTGCATCATGGTCAGGCCAGTCGATCCACGGCAGGCTATCCAACAGCGCTTTGGGTACTTTTTTGCGGTTTTCTTCGTCAAAGCTCCACTGTCCGCCAGTCGGTTGACCGCTGTCCATTAACACGTTCAAGCGCCGGCGTTGGCTTTTGTAGAACTCGGCCATGAGCCAACGTTTTCGACCGGCAGACCAATTCAGATTGTCGGCCCGCGTATTCAGAAAGCCGGGTGATGGCTGGATATCAAGCGTGATTTCGGTATTGCTAGCCGCCGCGCGCAACCGTCTTTCTGCGATGAAGTCTACTGGATCAGCCATAACTATTCGGCTGACACCGCGATCGCGCAGACTTTGAAACAATCGCAGACATGCGCCCGGTTGCCGCTCAAAGGGCCATATCGTGGCATCAAGTCCCTTGGTGACCAAGCGGTTACAATAGCGCGCCATAGAAGCGCGGTGCAGCCAAAGCTTTTGCTTGTGCATTGTGGCCGGATAATGCGCATCGCCAAAGAACAGCGGATCCTCGAAAAGCACAGCAGTGTCTGGCTGGGCGACCAGACCCGGGTGTTGGGCAAACAATTGGTTGGGGAGTAGAAGGGTGGCAGTGGACACGGGTTAAAGTCTTCGTTGGAAGGGCAGGTTCAATTGATCCAAGAGCAATGGGATCTTCTTTCGAAGGCCGAAGTATCCGGCCCTTGCATGAGGCCACGTTATCGCGTCGTACGGCCGCATTATCCTGATCAATGATAGACCTGCATCTCTCAATAAGGGTTCCACACGATCCAATCGTGACCGAGTGGGGCCAACAGGCGAGTAGGCTGTTGCAATGGTCGTGACACCCGCATTTCGCGCTGCCTCGATCAGCGGACCACACCAGTCGTCGGCCGATTTTGCGGGTTTTTCGTAGGGTTCAAGGGCGCTGCTGATCGCGCCCTTGGCAAAGTCTTTTGCGGCGTCTCCCATCGGGTTTGGAGACCGGCCATGCGTCGCTAAAAGCCCGATCGCGGTAGCAGGCGATGTCGGCATTACGCTTTCACCTGACAGATCATCCTCCGTCAACAGCAACAGATAAGGACAGTCTGGGGGTGAGCGCGGGCTCGAAAGAGGAATGAGCGGGTGATCTACTTGCTCGGTCAACGGTTCTGCAAATTTGGCGAGGCCTTTTGGTTGAAACCGTCCTTCAGTGTATTTGGCAATATTGTCAGGTCGCGCGAGGTAGGTTTTGCCTTTCGTGTGCAATCCGCCAACCCACCGCCAGCTCAGCGTGTTCGATGAGGGATCGCCATCCAGCAAGTGTCGCAAAAAGAAATCTGCCCCAAGCTGCCACGGTAAACGAAGCGTAAAAATCCAAATTGAAGCAAACCACATGCGCGTATGATTATGAAGGTAGCCAGTCGCCACCAGTTCCTGAGCCCAATGATCAAAACAGTCGATGCCTGTATTGCCCTTAACGGCTTCATTGAAGCGGATCTCTAGGTCTTCGTCACTTGCTAGCCGCTCACAAGCGCTCAACAAGTCCCGCTGATATAGTGCCCAGACGCTGGGCCTTTGTTCCAGCCAGCCCTTGAAGTACGTGCGCCAAAACACTTCTTGCACGAACTTTTCTGCCACGTTGAAACCATGCGCGGCCAGTACCGTTGCCAGAACCTCTTTCTCCGTTATCAAACGGTGGCGCAGCCACGGCGACAAAGCTGATACATTGCAGCGTCGCTCGGTCCCAAAATCGTAGTTCCGCGTACTTGTATATCGCCGCCCAGTGCGGCCAACGAACTGCTTCAGCCTTTCCAGACCAGTGGTACGTGTAGGTTTGAAGCTGATTGTTTCTTTCGCTTTCGCGAGTTCTAGAAATTTCTCGGTCATGCAGCCGACCTGCATTTTTTTGAGCAGTATTTCACTTCATCCCAAACGCTTTCCCATTTCTTGCGCCAGGTGAAAGGGCGCTGACAGACCGGGCAGATTTTTTGCGGCAAATCGACTTTCTTCCGCATTTTCATGACTGCTCCCCAAAAGGTAAGTCGAGTTGCTTTTGACCTTGAGACGCCCGCGGGCCTCTGCGAGCATTCGGTCTTGTCTTTCGGCTTGCGTGTTTTGTCGCGATGGCTCGTGCATTGGTGCGAAACTCCGCACTTCGGCGTACGCCCCAAACCCGCTCGCGCGCGGCCTTGGCTGCCGTGAGATGGTCAAAAACGGGCTCTGGATAGAGCTTTCCAAGGATTTGCTTCGCGTTTTGAGCTTTCCAGGGTTCGTGGATGTGCTGATCCGCGATTTGGCGTAACTCCGGCACCCATGTCCGAATGAACAACCCTTTTGGATCCTGATCATGGCCCTGCTTAACCGGATTATAAATCCGCACAGTATTGATGCCGGTAGTGCCTGATTGCATCTGTACCTGGTTCCAGTGAATGCCTGGTTCGTAGTCAGTAAACATGCGCGCTAAATGCTCCCCCGGGGCCCACCAATCCAGCCAGAGATGATAACTCGCCGTGGCCATCACCATTCCGCGCATCCGAAAATTGAGCCAGCCGGTCGCTTGCAACGACCGCATGCATGCGTCGAAAAATGGATACCCGGTTTCGCCGTTGGACCAAGCAGCCAAGAGTTCAGCATCTGGTGCCGTGGGACGAAGACCGTCGTATAGCCGATGCAGGTTTTCAAACTCAATCCGAGGTTCATCCTCAAGTTTCTGAATAAAATGGCAATGCCAATGCAATCGGCCCGAGAACGAGCGAAGCGATTTGCGCCATTCCCTTGCATGCGGTGGCAATCTGCGTCTTTGCTTTTCAGTAGCTTGCGAAACCTCGCGCATCGAAAGCGCCCCCCAAGCCAGGTAGGGCGATAGCCGCGAACACGCAACGGCCCCCTCCAACGGGCTGGACATTTCGCGTTGGTATCTTTTGCCACGGTGGATCAAAAAGCTGTTCAACCGTTCCAAACCCGCAGTTCGCCCACCGGCTTGACGACTCGTACATGAATCGTTCCCCAAGCCGAGGTCGCGCCCCGTGGGAATATATCCTGGTTCTATGCTGATATGCTCTAGCGCAACTGGTGAAGAAATGGGAAGAGCCATAAATCTATCCCAACGTTCCGCCCAGCCGTCACGGGATTTGAGCCTGCGAAAAACGCCATGGTTCTGCACTTCGTGCCACCGCACAGTATGATTCCTGCACCATGCAGCGACCTGGCGATCCCGCTGATACGTCCATCTGTTTCCTGTTTCCTCGTGTGACCAAAGGACGTCAATTAGACCACGGTCTTTCAACTCGGAAAGGACCGACACAATTTGCCCGGTGCGAACAACAAGTGGCTGGCCCAGTTTCCCGAGCTCTTTTCGTAAACCAGCGATTGTCTCAGCAACAAAGTCCCACTGCCGTTTTGAAGCGTCGCCTTGCTGCCAAAGCTCTGGTTCAACCACGTAGAGTGGCAGAACTGGCCCGACCTCAGACGCTTGCGCTATTGCCGGATGATCATTTATCCGTAAATCCCGTTTGAACCAAACAACCTGCACGACACCTCCGTTCTTCAAGTATTGTACGTGTGGCCGCAAAGAATGGATCTTTGTTCCAAACTCCTCTCCATTCCGCTGTCGACGCAGCCTTTGCACCGGCGCTATCGGCCTTTGGCACTCGAAGTTTGGAAGTTTCCGCGAACTCACTGATGAGCGTTTGGCCTGAAGAAGGAGACCTAGGCGAAAGTGACATAGTTGTTGAAGACTCTGAGCCCAAAAACACCATGCCCAGAACCGGATGGCCCAGCTTTATTTTGTTCGAATTCTGATTTCTAAGTACAGGTTAAGAAAAAGACCACCACAACGATCTGTATGCCACCATGCACCTCTGGCACCATTGGCGGCGAACCCCAGAACATCCGCCCCCAAAGCACCGTTGGTGGGAGAAAGCTAAATTTAAACCGAACCATCCAGTTTGCGTATCGAAATCGGTAATCTAGGCTCATGCAGCATATAGCCTCGCCGATCATTCGATACGAAAACCACTGAATTTTCTGCCATAGTCATTCTTTTGTGCCGGCGATTTTTAAGTACTCTTCGGCAATCATCGATGTAACTACAAACCTCACGCCTCATTCGACATATTTGCCGGTACGCCTGCAATTCCAGCGAAGCTGCCGTTAAGTCTGAATTGCAGCATCCCAAGTTGCGACTTCATAGCGCATCTGTGCGCCACAGCTGCCCCCTCTTTTCTTTGGTTTTTGCGCTAGCTCTTACAAATGTACCGGCGATACCCAAGAGGTATGGGCGAACAAAATGTACAAAACGGATAATGCTGACGTTGCACTCAATTCTAATGACACCGATCAATCCCTTACTACGGTATACGAAGCGTGAATAAGGCGCAAATGTTGCCAAGTACGGATTCGAGAACGTTATTGACGGGCTAATCCCGCCTTTGGAAATAGCCATAGTCTAGGTTGATCATGTTGACGAACTCGTCCTGTTAACTGGCTTCGCTCCAAAGCAAGACGCGATGCTCGAAAGCGTCGACCTTAAGGGCAGGAAAACCCGGTATGCAAGTTCTAGCAGAGGCGTTACCCCCGGTAAGCCTGCCACGCGTGCCAACCAACGCCATTTGGGTAAAGCACCCCAGAGTTCCGCGAACCCGCGCGCACCGGACACAAGTTTTCCATCTGGTCGGCGCACAGTGAATCGATTCATCGCTTCTTGTCGCGTTAGATTTGGACCAACACGAGCATTGGGTTCTGAAACGTCGACAAACCGCAGGTGTTCAGCGCCCTGGCAAGAAGCATAATGCCCGATCTCAACGGAGCAAATCTGAGATGCGAACCAGAGCAGCAACATTGGCGACATCGCTGTCGATACTGCGCGCGATACCGGGATATTGCATTTTGATCGCCACATCGCGCCCGTCTTTAATAGTTGCACGATGTACTTGCCCTATGCTTGCAGCCGCTACAGGCCTAACATTGAAAGCTTTGAAGGATTTTCGCCAATCTGGACCCCAGGCTCGATTCAAGACATCACGCAATTGTTTAGGCGGCATGAAATGCGCCTGATCTCGTAAACGCGCCATGATGTCAGCCAGTTCAGACGGCAAGACCTCACCTGCATCCATCGAAATCAACTGACCCACCTTCATCGCGGCCCCTCGCATACGCGCAAGCTGATCCGCGATTCGTGTCACGTTGCCGGGTGTCATCAACAAACCACGCATATCGGGTCGCGCACCGCGACCGATCTCTCTTAGGGCGCGTGCTGCCATGTTCCCCGCAATGCCTGCCGTCATGCTGCTCAAACCGGCAAAGCTTCCAGCACATGGCGGGTGAACTTGCACCATCAAGACGCTCAATGTCAGCTTTGATCGGGCAGCACTTTTTGACCGGCGTTGCAGGCCGAGAAGCCGAAATGAGTGTCCTAAATCTACCAGTTCGCCAATAGTTCGCCCATGCGCTCTAGGCCAAGGTCGAGGTTGGCAGCAGTACCTCCCCCCACGCCCAGTCGGATGTGGTTCTGCATCCCGTAAGACGAACCCGGTAAAAGAAATGTCCGATAGGGATCGGCGAGCAAGCGTTTGGCGAAAACGTCGCCATCAATCCCATCGAGCAGTGCCAAACCAATCAATCCAGCCTGAGGTTTGACCCAATCGAGGCGGGGTTGATCGGCAGCAAACCGATCCAGGCGTTCCAGCGTTTCCATCCCAGTTGCCCGTGCAGTTTTTATAGCCTGATTATATCGGCCAGGCCTTAGGGCGATTTCGGCGATGACTTCACCGAGAATATTCATAATTTCGCTCGAGTTTTCCCGCAGAATAATAGCGTCCCAAATCAGATCTGGATCACGGCATATCATCCACCCGGTGCGTAGCCCCTGGAGCCCCAGTGCCTTGGAAACGCTGCCCGTCGTGATACCCCTAGGATACAAACCGGCAATCGAAGGGGCGCGGGATCCGACCCACTCCAATCCTGCATAAACCTCGTCAACAACCAGCCATGCGCCGACACGATCTGCGATTTGGGCAAGCCTTTCCAGCTCTGCTTGTTTCATCAACTGCCCGGTGGGGTTATTGGGGTTGGTTATAAAGATAAGCCGCGTGCGTTCTGTTACTGCAGCCTCAACTTTGTCGAGCGGCAATACCCAACCAGCACTCTCTTCACGGTCGACAACTCTTAGTGTCGCTCCAACCGCCTCTGCCAAGACGCCCGCTTGTGGCCAACCCGGGCGTTCCGTTACGACTTCGTCGCCCGGTTGGACCAATTGCATGAATGCAAGATAATTGGCTTCTGCAGCGCCGGCGGTGATCAGAACGTCGTCTGGCTTGCAAACATCAGACAAGCCGGCGCGGTCCAAGACATGTCGTCGTAAAGCAGGCAGACCCCGAAAGCTCATTTGGTTCCAATCCAACGGCAGCGCTGGATCCAGCGCATCCATGAACTCACCCAAACGCGGCGACTCGGACAAGGAAAACCCAACGAAAGCTTCTGGATCCGTTTCTGTGGTATCCAGTAGGTACTGAAAGAGTGTGTGTATCTTGACTTTCATGCTCTACTCTAAATCTTTTTAGTCAATCAGGGAGATAGTCTGTGCAAGCAGAGGGATTTGTCAAAGGGCGACCGATTGACCTTGCGGTTTTGGACTACGGGCTGTTCAAGGTCCATTCCACTGGCCGTATCATAGGTATCTGCGGGTTTCTGATCCGGACAGATTTAGGAGAGGCAATACTCATCGACACTGGATTTCCTGAAAAATACGCGATTGATACCGACGCCGCAGTCAAAGAAGATCGATTGTTCGAGTTTGGCAAGGTTCTGAAGTGCGAACCAGATAATCTGCCACGCGCACAGCTGGCAAAACTCGGACTCGTTCCGTCGAATATTACGTTGCAAATTTGTACGCACACCCATATCGACCACATCGGCGCTTTGGGCGACTTTCCAAGCAGTCCAATTCTTATCTCTTCTGCGGAGCGAGCCTTACCTCGCCCCTTGTATTGGGGCGACATGCGGCCTTTGGAATGGCCCGATCAGGATTATCTCTTGGTTGATGGCGACGTAGAGATTGGGCCGGGTATCTTCGTTTTGAAGGCACCCGGTCATGCGCCTGGCCAGATCGCGATAATGGTCGATCTTCCGTCGGGGGCGATTTTATTAACCAGTGATGCGATTTCCCGACCAGCAGAAATCGACGAGAAGTTTGCCGGGTCTTGGGACGAAGATGCAGCGATTGCCAGCGCAGACAGGTTGATGCGTCTAGCATCCGAGCGAGATGCCTTTGTAATCTATGGGCATTGTCCAAAGCAGTGGCCTGTTCTGAAAAAAGCACCAGGAGTCTACAGATGATCCCACCCCGTGAACCATTTTCCATAAATACAACGGTGCGCCTAGGAGTTATCTGACGTCGCGTCCTTGGTTCAGAATAATCACATTCCCACTGGAAACATCACCGGCCGGCGAAATTAGAAAACCGACCCAAGACGCGATTTGCTCAGGTAGCATCGCGCGACCATGCGGCATGGCACTAACGGCTTTCTCCAAGACTTCCTCAGTTAATACACTGAACAATGGTGTCTCAGTCATGGCAGGAGCCAGAGAATTCACACAGATCTTTTCCTGTGCGTATCGACGGGCGAGATCTTTCGTAAGAGTATCCAACGCCGCTTTTGACGCCCGGTAGTGCGGAGGGTCGAACACATCGAAATTGTAAGCTCCGTTCGATGAGATATTTACAATCTTTTTGATGCCTTCGCGTTCCAACATCAACTGAACCGCCTGCTGGCAACAGTGGAACGCGGAGTTGAAGTTGATTGTCATCTGCTGTTCGAGTTCTTCGGGCGGAATGTGCGGGAAGTCAGACATGTAGCAGGTGCCCGCGTTGTTTATCAAAGCATCCAGACCGCCATACTCTGACCTAATTCCATCAAACGTATGAGCGGTAGCAATGGGATCTGTTAAGTCAACGCAGATAGGCGTGAAATCCGAACCCAGTTCTGCCGCAAGTTCGTCTAGTCGCTCTTCACTGAGGTCCAGCCCAATTACATGAAACCCATTTGTCCGCAATTGGCGACAGATGGCCTGACCCATCCTTCCCGCAGCGCCGGTCACAACCGCTGTTTTCATAATCACTCCTCCAACCATGGCCATATCTGGGGTACTGCGAGCTAAAAAATTCGCAACCCTTTCATCCGAAAGCGGTGAAAGTCAATTCTCTTCGAATTCGGTGCACGTCCGTTGAGGGCTCAAGCTCGATTTCGCAAAGTCCACTTTCCGCGCGTTTCTAACATTTTTCTGCCAGGATGCTGCGTAGTAGCGAACTGGAGCTTCGTCCGCATTGCGGTCGTTCGCTGCAACTTGCTTGAACGTCTACTTTGCGGACGAAGCGGACCTTGATGGTCACAGACTGAACGTCGGCTTCTGGCATTGTTGCGTGAGCTGTTTCTACGGGGCAATTAAAAACTGGCTGTCCGTTTCGAGCAAACTTACAATGCCCGGCAACTTTCTTGTTCTATCTTCTACTTTCTGACAAGAATTGCATGTTCCCGCTCTATAACCTTTTCCCAATCGCCTTGTGCTTTCAGACCGGTCGAAGAGTCTCCCATTAGCGAAGTAACCATCAATCTACCACGCGCTTTCGCTTCTTCTTTCGAAAACCCGGCCTGTTCAAACATCCAGGCGGCGAACTGGAATCGTTTGCCGATGGTTCTTTGATACGCTTCTCTTACCTTCACCTCCCCAAATATCTGGCAAAACCTACTTGCCTTCAATCTTGGCGTCGAGCTTGGCCAAGTCGCCATTATTCTTGCGCTCTGGCCTGCCTTGATAATGTGTCGGCGCGTGAACTCGAGCTTGTGGATGTACCTACGTGTGGGCTTGGCCGGTGGATGTGCGGCTATCGCTTGCTATTGGACCTTTAAGCGAGTTGCCGAGGTTTATTCCACGTTGGCTTAAGGTCATTGCGATGGCGCGTGCCGTGATGGTCGCCTGGGAGAAAAGCGGACATTCGGCTGTTCCGCAGCATAAGACAGATTGGGCTAAGTGCAGCCATTCGCTGCGATCCGTCTGACTGACCTCTTCGCGGACAAAGCCGTCATTTACCGTCTATACGAGCGTTGTTAAGCTGTCATCCATGTGGCGTTCCATGCAACACCAGCGCCCAATTTCTATTGTTTGCGGGGGTGAGGCTATTTCCATCCCTTCCCGAGACGCAACACTTGCCTACTTTGCGAATTCAACTGCGGCTGCTGGAATTTCGGGCAATCTACTCTTTTTCATGTTCTGGGTGCCTGGCATTTTGCATCGCGGTTGCGTGCGTTGTGGATTTTTTAGAAACAGCTTGTTTCGAATATATTAATTGTCAAATTTGATCCGGTGAACGACGTCAAACGTAAGCCCTATATCGAAACAAATGGGGGCTAAAAATGAAAAAGCTTTTCGTACTTTCCACTACCGCGCTCATCGCGTTCACTGCACCTGCCATGGCTAACGGTAATTCCGATGCCGCGAAAAATATGGCGGACACTCTTTCCAGTACGCCGGGAATTGGAGCTGCCGCACCGTCGGTCAGTGGTAAAAACGCTATCGATGGTATCAAGAGTGATAGCGGTTGGGGCAACGCCGGCAGTCGTGTGGTTTCGGGACAGCAAGTCTCTCGCGGAAAGAAATAATAAACCACCCTCGTGTACCGAACCTAGTTGGGCACAAGTTATCATTTTTGGAGGGCGCCGTTCAAATGATCGGCGTCCTTACTTTGCTTTTTGTGTCGCGTCTCAGTTGGAATAATCCGCAATCCGCATCTGGTCGGCTTGACTATGATGCTAGGCAAATCCGCCGCCTCTGAAGAGCTTGTTCTTGAGTTCAAAGGCGCGATAGCAATAATTTCTCAGACGATGCAAAGCTGTCGTTAGCCAACCCGCGCGCTTGATGCTATGCAGTCCGCAGAAATGGACACTAGACGTTTCAGCAAAGACACGGATACTTCAAAGCTCAAATGGATGGCTGTGTAATTTCGTGCCTAGTAAGCCGCAGTTCATTCAAGTGTGGTCAGGAATACGTGGGCCATAACGACTGGCAGGTACATGGGTTATCGTTGAAACGCAGGAAACAAGATCCTTTTAGCGTCTCCGTGCTCTGGGTGAACAGTTTCAGAACATGGGTTTTGTGTTCTATGATTTCGAAACGACAGGAGTTTCAGTCGCATTCGACCAACCGCTTCAGTTCGCTGCGGTTCTCACAGACGAAAGACTTAATGAAGTCGAACGGGTCGAACTGCGGTGTCGATTGGCACCACATGTTATTCCTTCTCCGTACGCATTGATCGTAACTGGTATTTGTCACGAACAGCTTGTTGACCCGGATCTACCGGAGCTCTTTGAGTTTACTCAGGCCATTATGGATTGTTTGACGCGATGGTCGCCCGCTACGTGGGTTGGCTATAATTCCATCAGATTTGATGAAGAAGTCCTAAGCCAAGCATTCTATCAAAATCTCCAACCGAAGATCTATGCCACACAATTGAACGGCAACAAGAGATTGGACATTCTCACGGCGGTCTATGCAGTATGGTGTCGCAGCCGAAGCTTGTTAAACTGGCCGATTGACGACAAAGGCCGACCGGTTTTTAGTTGGACCGTTTGGCCCCTGAGAACGGGTTCGACAGTCATGATGCGCATGACGCGCTCGGTGACGTTGAAGCCACGCTGCACCTAGCACGCAAAATCGCTTTTGGTGATCCGGAACTTTGGTCGAGCCTACTTGAAAACCGCGACAAAAAGCGTGTCTTAGATAAGCTCAGCAACTTCCAACCATTTGAGCTTGTTTCGCGGTTTGGCGGAGGACCTCCTGAGCCCTACATCGGCTGCTTTTGCGGAGTTTCCCCAAGCAATCCTTCGGTGGCGGCTTTTTTAGACCTCGTGAAGGCTGATCCATCTGAACTTATTGAGGCCAGCGATACGACGATCCTTCGAGCAATCAACGGTTCACCGAATGTAATCCGCAGGTTCGCCGGAAGCTCCAAACCCAAGAAAGATCCGACACATTCAATCGTCAGATGGTTCAATGCCTGTGTAATTTCTTTCGCTTCCATGGATCTGAAACTACTCGAGTATCGACTCAACCATCAAGCAAGTATGCTTCACAAATATTGTGCCTCTTGGTTGTTTCCATGCTGAACCAAGAAGAAACTCTTATGCTGTGAATGCTGGAAGTTTGCCCTGAAAGCCCGGCTTTTGAGCCCCGTCGGGGCAATGATTGAAAAACCGCCCTCAACCCCTCGCGTTGCAGTGTCGTACTAGACCCGAGCTTTTCTGGCACCGACAGACAGGCCTAGTGATCTGAAAGGCATGATTGATGAGCCGTTCTGATGGCGTAGATGCGTTCCAGCCATCGGTAATGCTGAGCTTGTTCACTTCACTGAAGACCGGTCGAAATCCAATCACAGCGAAAAGCCAAATTCGCGCTAATGCGTGAAACTACCTATTCAATTCCTAACTGACAAGCTTCGTGGTAAAAGCCAATCAATCCAGTATCTGAAGCAATTCATCAATGAGCAGAGAAAGCAAGTTTTTGAGCCTGGTGCTTCGGCACAAGCCTGAGGAGATCGGTCTTCAGCTCGATAAGCATGGGTGGGTTCGTGTTGATGAACTCTTGCGGAAGCTGAAGAAAGCCAATCGCAAGCTTAGCCGCGACGAACTCATTCAGCTTGTCGAAAACAACGATAAGAAGCGCTTCACTCTGTCCGAGGATGGCTTGCGGATCAGGGCAGCTCAAGGTCACTCAATTGATGTGGATCTGGGTCTGGAGCCTCAATGTCCACCTGACGAACTATACCACAGTACAGCCAGCGCAAATCTTGATGCAATATTCTCCGAGGGCTTAATTTCTGGGCGTCGCCACCAGGTTCATCTATCTTTGGATCCAGACACAGCCAAGCGCGTTGGCCAACGACACGGCAAACCTGTTGTGCTACGCGTCGAGGCACAACGAATGTTCAACGACGGTTTTGAGTTTTTACGCGCTGACAACGGTGTCTGGCTCACAGCCAAGGTTCCAGCAACCTATTTGGGATTTGGTTCGACTGCAGAACAATAACTAAGCCCATCTATACCGGACTCGTTGAGTAGGGGTAGTTATTCAACCAGATCTACGGGCATTGAGCTTCCTATTGCGCATACGAGACACATGATGCAGAGCTCAGAATTTATCCCGCAACAGGGATAAACCTCTGTCAAAAGAGACAAACTTCGTGTCATCTTTCATTGAACACAGTGGTGAGCCGTGCAGGATTCGAACCTGCGACCCACTGATTAAAAGTCAGTTGCTCTACCAACTGAGCTAACGGCCCACTCTTTTGTTGGATCTCGATGATCCGTGGCGCTCTGTAAGGTATTTACCCAACCGGGTTCAAGACCTAAATTTGCACCTCGGCACGCTTTTGTCTGATGTCAGTCCAGCGCCCCGATAGGCGGCCTAATTAGGCAGGTGGCGCTGGGGGGTCAACCCCTATTTTGTGGAATCTTTAGGACAGGCTGGATTCATTTTGTCGCCGGGGTTATATGCCCGCAATGCAAACCCTAAACGATACCGGATTGCCCATTATGAAGATGCACGGGCTGGGCAATGACTTTGTCGTTGTGGATGCGCGCGCGCATACGATTCCGATCACACCCAAGATGGCCAGGGGAATTGGACATCGGCAGTTTGGCGTGGGTTTCGACCAGCTCGCGGTGATCGAAAGCGGAGATGCAGATGCGCATCTGGTGTTCTACAACGCCGATGGGTCGACCTCGGCAGCCTGTGGCAACGCAACGCGATGTATTGCCAGGTTCTTGCTGGATGAAACTGGCAGATCGGATCTGACTCTCACGACAGAACGCGGCACTCTGCAGGCACGGGACGCAGGAAATGGCCTGACATCAGTCAACATGGGCCAACCTCAGCTTCTTTGGAATGAGATTCCCCTGACCGAAGAAATGGACACGCTTGAACTCCCCATCGAAGGGGGGCCAACAGCAACCGGAATGGGTAATCCGCATTGCACTTTCTTTGTCGACGATGCGGAGGCGATCCCTCTCGAAGATTTCGGTGCGCGTTATGAACACCATCCGCTCTATCCTGAACGTACCAACGTGCAGGTAGCACAGATCGCAGGGCCAGACAAAATCCGCATGCGCGTCTGGGAGCGCGGTGTTGGGATCACCTTGGCTTCGGGGTCATCATCCTGTGCCACTGCCGTCGCAGCGGCCCGGCGTGGACTTACCGGGCGCCAGGTACAAGTTGATCTTGACGGTGGGACTATATGGATCGACTGGCGCGATGATGGCGTCTGGATGACGGGGCCAACAGTCCACGTTTTTTCGGGTACGCTCACGCCGGAATTTCTGAGGTCTCTGGAATGAATCCGCCCAAGTTCAGTACTCTGGGTTGCCGCCTGAACGCCTACGAGACCGAGGCGATGAAAGAGCTGTCACAGCTGGCGGGCCTTAGCGATGCGGTGATCGTAAACACTTGTGCGGTGACTGCTGAGGCCGTGCGCAAGGCGCGGCAGGAAATTCGCAAGCTGCGGCGGGAAAATCCCGACGCTCGCCTGATTGTCACCGGCTGTGCCGCGCAGACTGAGCCAGAGACATTCGCGCGCATGGATGAGGTCGACGCGGTAATCGGAAACACCGAAAAGATGCGGCCCGAAACCTGGAAAGGAATGGCTGCTGATTTCATCGGTCAGACCGAAGCCGTGCAGGTAGATGACATCATGTCTGTTACCGAAACGGCGGGCCATCTGATCGACGGTTTTGGCACCCGCTCACGCGCCTACGTACAGGTCCAGAACGGGTGCGACCATCGGTGTACTTTCTGCATCATCCCCTATGGCCGCGGAAACTCTCGCAGCGTCCCTGCAGGCGTCGTGGTGGACCAGATCAAGCGGCTGGTCGATAGGGGCTATAACGAAGTTGTCCTGACCGGAGTTGACCTGACCTCATGGGGCGCGGACCTGCCTGCGCAACCCAAGTTTGGTGATCTGGTCATGCGCATCCTGAAACTGGTGCCGGACCTTCAGCGCCTGCGGATCAGTTCGATCGACTCGATCGAGGTGGACGAGAATCTGATGCAAGCTATTGCGACCGAACCGCGCCTGATGCCGCATCTGCATCTGTCGCTACAGCATGGTGATGATCTGATCCTGAAGCGCATGAAACGTCGCCACCTGCGCGATGATGCCATCCGCTTTACGGAAGAGGCTCGTAAGTTGCGCCCGGATATGACATTTGGGGCCGATATCATCGCAGGCTTCCCGACAGAGTCCGAAGACCATTTCGAGAATTCTCTAAAACTGGTCAACGACTGCGACCTGACCTGGCTGCATGTGTTTCCTTATTCAAAACGCGAAGGAACTCCCGCTGCTCGCATTCCACAGCAGGTGAACGGAAACGTAATCAAGGAGCGGGCCGCCCGCTTACGCGCTGCCGGGGATGCCAAGGTTGCGAAGCATCTTTCAGAACAGGTTGGAAGGCATCACAACATACTGATGGAAAACCCTCATATGGGGCGGACGGAACAGTTCACCGAAGTCACTTTTGCGCAGCCTCAAATTGAAGGGCAGATCGTGCGCGGGGTGATCACAGGCACATCAGGTACGCAGTTGCAGGCCCAACCCTGTGCTCAGGTCAGTCAAAGATAGACGACACCGAATTCCCGCTCGATCAACTCAAAGTCCTGTTCGCCAATCTCGTTCTGCCGGGAGGTTTCGGCCATGAACGCTTCGACGCGGTCGCCGGGGAAAATGTAGCTGATCATACGCACATCCTGATCGCTATTGTTTTTCATATAGTGGGAAACTCCGCGCGGGCAGTGAATGGTATCCCCTGCGCCGGTGCTGACCCACGTGTCACCAATCTTCGCATCAACCGTGCCTTGAAGAATGTGAAACGTCTGATCCTCCCATTTATGGTAATGATCGGGCACCGCGCCTCCTGGAGCCATAACGCCGTCCGAGATTACGTATTCTCCGTCGGTGGCCTCTTTGCCCACAACAACTCCGACATACTCATTCGGGGCCATCATGTATTTCTTGCTGCCATCCCAATGCTGAATGACAACCTGTTTACGTGTGGCTTCGATTTTGTCTGCCATCGATAAGCTCCTTCGGAATTTCTGTATTCGCTATCTGGGAACTCGTGGCCTGAATTCTAGTAGGCACCAAAGAAGAAACCCCGCAACCGAAAGGTGCGGGGGTCCTTTAATAGACAATCCGGTTGGATATTAGTCCTTGCGGATCTTGCCCTTGTGGGGCGCCCACAGGCGCTTGTTCACCAGATAAAGCAGCACAGACAGAACCGTCAGGAACAGAACACCGACGAACCCGGCATTCTTGCGGCCCATCATCTTTGGCTCAGCGGTCCACATCAGGAAGGCCGCAACGTCTTCCGACATGGCTTCAACCGTTGCTGGATGACCATCTGCGAATTCGACCTGATCCTCGGCCAATGGCGGTGCCATCGAGATCCAGCCACCCGGGAAGGCCTTGTTCTCATAAAGAACCGTGCCCGCCTCTTCCTTCTCTTCGCCGGTATAGCCGTCAAGCAATGATGCGATATATTCCGCACCACCCATGCCTTTGACCAGTTGGTTAATCCCCAGGCCGTATGGGCCATGGAATCCGGCACGGGCCTTCGCCATCAAGCTCAGGTCCGGTGCGCCAACGCCAGTATTGGCCGGGAAGTGGTCGGTCGGGATTGCCGGGCGGAAATCGTCCAGCTCGGGATCAAACACTTCGAAATTATCGGCCGCATAGGTGATGACCTGTTCTTCCGAATATCCCAGATCCTCAAGCGTCCGCAGCGGTATGTATTGCAGACCATGGCACGCCGCGCAGACCTCGGTGTAGATCTGCAGACCGCGCTGAAGCTGGTTCTGATCCCAGGTGCCAAACGGACCTTCGAACGAAAAGTCAAAGTCCTCGATGTGCTGCTCACCGCCACCTGCCGCAAAGGTCGAGGCGGGCGCAAGGGCCAGAGCAAACGCGGCACCGATTGCAAGTTTCTTGAACATGATTCCGGTCCCTCTTCTTACTCGGCCGGCGTGGCGTCGGCGTCAGCCTTGCCATAATGCGCGTTGAAGTCTTCTTCGATGGTTTCCGGCTGTGCCAGAGGTTTCTCGATCACACCAAGGATCGGCAGGATCACGAAGAAATATGCGAACCAGTAGGCGGACGCGATCAGCGAGAAGGTCGCATAGGGTTCTTCCGCGGGCATCGCACCCAGCCACATCAGGGCAAAGAAGTCGATGACCAGCAGGTAGAACCACCATTTGAACATCGGGCGGTATTTGCCCGAACGCACGGTCGATGTGTCCAGCCAAGGTGCCAGAGCCATTGCAAGGATCGCACCGAACATCGCCAGAACACCGAAGAACTTGGCATCGATGATGCCGCCGGTGATGAAGCTGGCGAACTGAACGACCCAGACCTCGCCGGTGAACGCACGCAGAATCGCGTAGAACGGCAGGAAGTACCATTCAGGAACGATGTGCGCAGGTGTGACCAGCGGGTTGGCTTCGATGTAGTTATCCGGGTGGCCCAGATAGTTCGGCATGTAACCCACGATGGCCCAGAACACGACCAGAATGACGGCCAGAGCGAACAGGTCCTTGATCACGAAATAGGGCCAGAACGGCAGCGTGTCTTTCTCGGCCTCGGCTTTCGAACCACGGCGTACTTCAACACCCGTAGGGTTGTTGTTGCCAGTGGTGTGGAAGGCCCAGATATGCACGATGACCAGCGCTGCGATAACGAAAGGCAGCAGGTAGTGCAGAGAGAAGAAACGGTTCAGCGTGGCGTTGTCCACCGCAGGTCCGCCCAGCAGCCAGGTCTGAATCGCGTCACCCACAAACGGGATCGCTCCAAACAGGCCGGTGATCACGGTCGCACCCCAGAAGGACATCTGGCCCCAGGGCAGAACGTAACCCATGAAGGCAGTGCCCATCATCATCAGGTAGATCAGCATACCGATGATCCACGTGATCTCACGCGGGGCTTTGTACGAGCCGTAGAACAGGCCGCGGAAAATGTGAATGTAGACCGCAACAAAGAACAGAGACGCGCCGTTCATGTGCAGATACCGCAGCATATAGCCGCCATTCACGTTGCGCATGATGTGTTCGATGCTGGCAAAGGCCAGATCGACATGCGGGGTATAGTGCATCACCAGAACGATACCGGTGACGATTTGCAGCGCCAGACAGAACGTCAGAACGATACCCCAAATCCACATCCAGTTCAGGTTCTTTGGGGTCGGGATCATCAGGGTATCATACAGCAGGCCGACAATCGGCAGGCGGCTGTTCAGCCACTTTTCGCCGCTTGTCTTCGGCTCGTAATGATCGTGGGGAATTCCGGACATAAGTTGGGTCTCCCTTAGCCGAGTTTGATTGTGCTGTTGTCCACCCATTCAGCGGGTGGGACAGGCAGGTTCTCGGGCGCGGGGCCCTTACGGATACGGCCGGCCAGATCGTAGTGCGAACCGTGGCAGGGGCAGAACCAGCCGCCGAAATCACCGGCATCGCCCAGCGGCACACATCCAAGGTGAGTACAGACGCCCATCTGAACGATCCATGCACCCGGCGCTTCGCCTTCGGGCGACGGCATGACGCGGTTGGCGTCAGTTGCCGGTGCATCGGCTGCAATATTGAAGTTACGCGCCAGCGGATCAGGCAGAGCATCCACGCCTTCGGCGTCCTGCTCTTTGGCTTCCTGGATCTCGGCACCAGTTCGGTGACGGATGAAAACAGGTTTGCCCAACCACTTCACGGTCAGCTGCGTGCCCGTCTCAACCCCGCTGACGTCAACACGGATCGAGGACAGCGCCTGAACGTCTGCCGAGGGATTCATTTGATTTACCAGGGGCCAAACGGCAGCCCCCGTCGCAACGACACCTGCGCCGCCAGCGACGTAGTACAGAAAATCTCTGCGGGTGCCTTCGTGGTCTTCAGCGTGGGACACGAGGTTATCTCCGAATTGTCTGGCGCCCGCGAACGGGCATATAGCTCGCGCACCGCATGAACTGCGGCGTCTTAAAGGGGGTATCTATCGGGGAGAATAGAGTTCGTCCAGCGCTCTTAAACGCGCAATACGCCGCATCTAAGCAATCATGTCACGGTGAAAGGGTAAAATTTCAATATCAAATGTAGATTTTAGTCTTCTGGGCAGCCACTAGGTCCGGCGGTCATGTGGTGTGATTCGGGGCTGGCCTGCGGATTGGCGCATCCGGGTTTATCCACCTTGACTCCCTCTTAAGATCGTCGAAATGACACTGAATTTGCCAGAGTTTTGCCACGATATTTTCCAAGTTAACGCGAACATGATGAGATTAAATTGTTAATTTAAAATAGATATTTCAAAGATATAGCAGAATATCCAATTCCGATTGCACTCATTGTAGGAATACGCGAAAGGCCGAAGGAAATCACCAAGTAGCCGGAGAATTCCAATGCCAAAAATTGCCGTAACTGCGTGTCTTTTTACGATTCTGACTACAGCACAAGCGATTGCTGCCGGAGACCCCGCAAAAGGCGAGCAACTCTATAACCGATGTTCATCCTGCCACGCGATCATCAAAGATGGCGAAGTTTTGGTTAAAGGCGGAATCACGGGGCCGAATCTCTATGGCGTGGTTGGTCGCGTGGCCGGGACTGAAAACGACTATCTGAACGGAAGCGAGCGTCTGCCCATTGGCATGTTTACCGATGACATGATCCGTGCCGGGCAAGAAGGGCTGGTATGGACCGAAGAAAACATCGCCGCCTATTCACAAGACCCCATCGACTTCATCAAACAGTATCTGAATGATGAAACCGCCCGCCCGAATATGAGCGTGAAGCTAAAGAAAGGAGCGGATCACATAGCCGCCTATCTCGCCACCTTCACTACTCAGTAAACTAGGTGATTTTTAAATTTTGGCCTCGCGCATAAGCGAGGCCAATGTCCCGACCTCAGCCCCAATCCCAGCAGATTGGACGTGATCAGCGGCGCGTTGGCGCGCAACGTCGGGCTTGTTCTGGTTAAGTTTCCAAGTGCCATCTATGTCCGATACCGTCAGTCGGCATGGCACGATCATCCGCATCATCCGATCCAGCGCATCTGGTGTCATCTTCGACGCCAGCCATGGAGGCTTAGGCAACAGGCGATTCTCGAAATCAGCAGCCTGTCGATCCAGCAGGCCTCGCAACTCTTCCACGGGGCGCATCTCAAGCACGCCGGTCAGATGCACCGCAACATAGTTCCAGGTCGGGACCTGATCATCGACGCCATACCAATCAGGCGAGATGTACCCATCAGGCCCTGAAACGGCGATCCGCACAGATTGCGGCTGCTTCAATGCACGAACGATCGGGTTTGACCGCACCAGATGCAGATCCGCCCATCCGGCATCTTCGCTCAGCAGGAATGGAACGTGGCTCAGCAACGGAGCTTCTTGTGTCGAGACCGCCAGAACGCCAAAGGCGCGCTCTCGGGCAAAATCGATATGACGCGCACACGCCTCGTTGCGAAAGGCAGGGTTAGGATGCATTTAGGTCCTCCGTCCAATTTCTCTTGCAGAACCAGTATCGAATTGGCAAGGTCCACCTCGTTCTCAGGGCGGGGCGAAATTCCCCACCGGCGGTATGCGGGCTCGACCCGTAAGCCCGCGAGCGGCCCCGACCTTCGGGGTGTCAGCAGATCTGGTGAGAGGCCAGAGCCGACGGTTACAGTCCGGATGAAAGAGAACGTGCAGCACGCCGGTAATGCGGTGTGCCCGCTCGTGATCGCCTTGGGTGAAGTGTCTGTTTGCTAAGGAGATCATGATGACACACACCCGCTATTCTTTCGTCAAAGCCAATTGGCATTCTGATATCGTGGATCGCGCCCTTGATGGGTTCTTGCAACTCATCCCCGCCGAACAGGTCGATATATTTGACGTCCACGGCGCGTTTGAAATGCCTTTGATTGCCCGCGATCTGGCTCAAACCGGTCAATACGCAGCCATAGCCTGTGCAGCCTTTGTAGTAGATGGGGGCATATACCGGCACGATTTTGTTGCTCAGGCCGTGGTTGATGGTTTGATGCGCGCCGGTATGGATACCGGTGTCCCTGTGCTGTCGGTCTCGCTGACGCCGCATCAATATCAGGAAACCGATCATCACAACGCCATCTACCGCGAGCACTTTGTGCAAAAAGGGCGCGAAGCCGCACAGGCGGCCCTAAAGGTCACCGAAACCCGCACGCACATCGCTGCTGCGGCCTGACAGCTAGCGGTCGGGGTCACCCTCGACCGCAAATCCGCTTGAGGCCAAGCCCCGCGCCCGCTAATCACGTTCCGCAAAGGAGCACTCCCCATGTCGATGAACAGCTTTGGACACCTCTTCCGAGTCACCACCTGGGGTGAAAGTCACGGCCCTGCATTGGGGGCCACCGTCGACGGCTGCCCACCGGGTGTGCAAATCAATGAGACTATGATCCAGCACTGGCTGGACAAGCGCAAACCAGGGCAGAACAAGTTTACGACCCAGCGACGCGAGCCCGATCAGGTCAAAATTCTGTCCGGTGTTTTCGAAGGCCAGACCACCGGCACGCCTGTACAATTGATGATCGAGAACACCGATCAGCGCTCGAAAGACTACGGCGACATCATGGACAAGTTCCGCCCTGGTCACGCTGATATTACCTACTGGCAGAAATACGGTATTCGCGATTATCGCGGTGGCGGCCGAAGCTCGGCTCGGGAAACGGCATCGCGCGTCGCCGCCGGAGGATTAGCGCGCGAAGCAATCAGGCAGATCGCCCCGAATGTGCAGATCACCGGTTATATGACGCAGATCGGCCCGCACAAAATCGACCGTGCCAATTTCGACTGGTCGCAGATCGAACAAAACCCGTTCTGGACACCGGACGCTAAATCTGCCGAGGATTGGGCGGTCTATCTCGATGATCTGCGCAAGTCCGGAAACTCGGTCGGCGCGGTAGTTGAGGTCGTGGCGCGTGGCGTCCCTGCGGGGCTGGGCGCACCAATATACGCAAAGTTAGACACTGATCTGGCCGCTGCCATGATGTCGATCAACGCCGTAAAAGGCGTCGAGATTGGCGAGGGTATGGCGGCAGCAGAACTGACCGGCGAAGCCAACGCTGATGAAATCTTTATGGGTCAGAACGGCCCGCAATACAGCTCGAACCATGCAGGTGGCATTTTGGGCGGCATTTCCACCGGGCAGGACGTCGTCGTGCGGTTTGCGGTCAAGCCGACCTCGTCGATCTTGACCACTCGCAAAACCATCACCAAATCCGGTGAAGAGACCGAGATCATTACCAAAGGACGCCACGATCCCTGCGTTGGCATCCGCGCCGTGCCGGTGGGTGAGGCGATGATGGCCTGTGTAATCCTCGATCACTTGCTTCTACATCGCGGCCAGATCGGCGAGAACCGTGGACGGATTGGCTGATCATCGCGCGGCGCTTCGGGCGGTCGTCACGCAGCGAATGCTGACCGATCCAGCGCATGATCTGGCGCATCTGGATCGGGTTTGGTTAATCGCTCAGACTATTGCTGACCAGCGCACCAACCAGCGTGTATTGCTCGCCGCCTGTTATCTGCATGATCTGATCAATCTGCCCAAGGACGATCCCAACCGGCATCTGGCGTCGCAACAATCGGCCACTGAATCAGAGCCTATTCTTGCAGAACTTGGCTTTGCGGCTTCGGAAATTTGCAACACGCAACACGCCATTGCTGCGCACAGCTACTCCGCCAACATCCCTCCTGAATCGCCCGAGGCATGTATCCTGCGGGATGCGGATCGACTGGACGCACTTGGCGCGATCGGGATTGCCCGCACCTTCGCCGTGTCGGGAGCGTTGGGGCGGGCGTTATATGATATCGCCGATCCCTTCGCCGAAGACCGCGTCTTGGATGATCAGAAATTTGCAATTGACCATTGGAAGACCAAGCTGCTGAATCTGCCAGCTGAAATGGTGACTGATGGCGGACGTGATTTAGCGCACAAGCGGGTTACTCAAATGCTCGGGTTTCTTGAGATATTCTCGGAAGAAATCGGGCACCCACTCCCAATCAACTGGAAATCTGTCTGATTGGTACAATCCCATCGTTGATCTTTTGCGCGCGAAAGCGCAGGTTCGCGCCATGGCGAAATCCTTAACATCGCATCGTCCGGCATTAGCCGTGGCGCTGAAACTCAGTGCGCTGGTGCTGTTCACAGTAATGTCCGCCTTGGTCAAGGCGCTGTCGGATGATTTCCCTCCGGGCGAAATGGTGTTTTTCCGCTCGCTCTTCGCCATTCCGGTCATCATTGCTTGGTTGTCATGGCGCGGAGAGCTGACGCAAGGTTTCATCGTAAAGAAGCCCATGGGCCATTTCTGGCGCGGTGTATTGGGCACGTCGGCCATGGGGTTGACCTTTACCGGACTTAGCCTGCTGCCTTTGCCCGAGGTCACGGCCATCGGCTATGCCACCCCTATCTTCACGCTGATCATGGCCGCAATCATGTTGGGTGAACGGATACGAATGATCCGCATCGGCGCCGTTGCGCTTGGTCTTGTCGGCGTTCTGATCATGATCTGGCCGCGCCTGGGCTCGGGTACTGCTGAAACCGCCGCAATGATCGGCGCGCTCTGTGTATTGGCGGCTACTGTCGCGCGCGCTTTTGTTCAGATACACATTCGGCAACTTGTGCAGGTGGATCATCCAGCTGCGATTGTGTTCTACTTTTCGCTCACGGCAACTTTGCTTTCAAGCCTATCGGTGTTTTGGGGCTGGGTTGTCCCAAGCTGGGAACAAGCTGCATTGCTGGTCACAATGGGCTTGATCGGCGGAGTGGCGCAGATTCTCGTGACATCCTCGTACAAATTCGGCCAAGCCTCAATGTTGGCGCCTTACGATTATACGACGATGCTGTTTGCCATCATCATCGGTTATATCTGGTTTGATGAGCTTCCGACCCTGGTGATGCTGGGCGGCGCGACGCTGGTGATTGCCGGCAATGTCGTAGTCATCCTACGCGAACGCCAACTTGGACTCGATCGGACCAAGGCGCGGTCTGTAACCGACCCCAAAGCGTGACTTTACCTTTTGCAAACTTCCCCTAGTTTAGGGCGCGATACTCCCATGAGGTTTCCCAATGAGCGACGCACAAAACCACAAAGAAAAAATGCAAGAGGTGCAGGCGAAGCACCGCAAAAAAGTCTCGGAAGCGGTTGATCCCGGTCGGGGATTGGTGCTGATCAACACCGGCAAGGGCAAGGGCAAGTCCTCGGCCGCATTTGGTGTAGTAATTCGCGCCTTGGGTTGGGGTCAGAAAGTGGCTGTGGTTCAGTTCATCAAAGGCAAATGGAAGACGGGTGAGCGCAGGTTCTTTGAAGAGCGTGATCTGGTCACCTGGCACACAATGGGCGAAGGCTTCACCTGGGATACGCAAGACCGCGAACGTGACATTGCTGCCGCGACGGCAGCCTTTGGCAAGGCGTGTGATCTGATGAAAAGCGGCGACTATGATCTTGTTGTTTTGGACGAGATCAATATCGCGCTGCGCTATGAATACCTTTCAGTAGAGACTGTTATTGACGGTCTTAAGGCCCGTTCGGACAAAACCAGCGTATTCCTGACAGGCCGGGATGCACCCCAAGCTTTGCGCGAATATGCGGATCTGGTGACCGAGATGACCGAAGAGAAGCATCCGTTTCAGGCCGGTATCAAAGCCCAGCGGGGTGTGGATTTCTAAACCCGCACTTCCCCTTCATTCAGCGCGCGCAGTGATGCGCGCCTGACAGGCTCAGGTGTCACGACGGGGTGTTCCTCGAGCTTGCGACAACGTTCGGCATCACAGGTCTTGTGATCAAGATAAGCGGCGACATCTGAGGTCAGCGCATCGCAATCACATGACGCGCAACAGGGATCGCCCATCAATTCTTCGAAACGTTCGCGCAATCGCAGCCTCTTTGTGGTCGTTTCCGGGGCGATGGCAGGCCTTCACATCTGCACAAGCTGAGCCTACAGATCGCCCCAGAACCTGGAGCTTGATATCAAAATCTGGCGTTGCATTATATCTGATTGTTTTAATCGGAAATTTCAAGCCCTAAATTCGATTACATCATCGCCAACTCAATTTGGGCAAATCGCCTTATTAGAGCCGAAAAAGGAAGAGGGCCACGCAGAAATCCGCACGGCCCATCAATGATTTACAGATTTGGTATTCGGTCAGACAACAACATCTTTTTCGGGCGCACTAAGCGATATGACCGCGACAACAGCGGCACCGTTTATCCAGTAGAACAGGGCGTCAATGCCGGAAAATCCAAGCAGGCTGGGCGCCATCAGAAAGGCAATACCAACAAGAAGATCTACAGCGAGGTGGAACTTGTAGGACAGCACCCTCCAGATTCCGAGATGATGATCTGTCAGAATAGTCAATACGAAGGCGGCCACGCCTGTAAACACGGACAGCCAGAGTGCCAAGGGGTTGGACTGACCAAGCCCTAGAACAAAGGGCAACACCATCAGCGCAATCGCAACTGGGTAGTCGAGATACGCATGGACAGAGCGGGTGACAAAACGCAGGGACATTTCAACTTCCTTTCCTTAATCAGTGATGGCTAAAGGATAGGAGCAGCGATCCGAACGGAGTATACTTGGTCGTTTGATAAACTTTGCAGATCGTTCGAAATACTAAACGTTCAGTGCAGTGCCCGATAGGCGGCGGGAGATACGCCAACCTGCTTCTTGAACACGCGCGAAAACGCGGCCTCAGAGGCATACCCCACCTCGGCAGCCGCATCCGCAACATTCCAGCGGTTTTCGGTCAACCCATGACAGGCTATCTGCATCCGCCAATCTGTCAGATATTGTATCGGAGTTGTTCCCATCTTCTGGGCAAAAAGCTGGGCAAACGCGGTGCGCGACATCGCTGCCTCGCGCGCGAGTGAGGCAACACTCCACTCCTGTGCGGGGGACTGATGAAATGCCGTCAGCGCCCGCGAGATGCGCGGGTCGGCAAACCCGGCCAGCGCGGCATCATCCGGGCTTTGGTGTTCCAGATAGGCCCGTATTGCTTGCGCAAACAGCACTTCAGACAGTTTCAAAGCAATTAAATCGCCGCCAATGCGTGCGCCGGACACCTCTGATCCGATCATGCGCAGGGTCGCCTCAATCCAGGTGCCAGCGTCCTCCCCGTAATTCTCGATCAGAATATAGGGCGGCAGCCGATCGATCAGCATATGCCCAGTCCCTTTCCGACCGGCGGGTCCCGTAAACGAGAAATGACCGCAGATCAGCTGCGTATCGCGTTCTTCTTCCGCCCCGCCATAGACCAGCACACCGTCGCCGTTGTAGCCGGACTGATCCAACACCTGCTCAAGTGGCAGAGCGTCATAGGGTTTGACCTCGTTGCACAGCAGCGCGTGTGACGCGCCATGTGGGATCAAGATCAGGTCGCCCTGCCGCAACCGCAGCGTCTCGCCAGTTGCAGACAGGTAAACCTTAAGCTCACCGCGCTGAACAAAGTGAAAGCGGGCCACGTTCTCGTAGCTCGGCACCTGTATCCCGAACGGAGGGGTAAAGGATGTGCGAAAGTAAAATGTACCACGAAGAGACAGGCGGGTGAGAATATCGCTGAGAAGATCCAACATAGATCAAGAATACGGTCTCACACGCAGGCGTCCATATCTCGGGACGATCTGCACAAAAATTTGCACGACCTGCGATCAAAACCCCCGCCTGAGCGGGGGTTCAAAGCGGTATTAACTTACGCGCGGACCAGCTTTTCGTAGTCTTCGGCGATTTCGCGGGTCAGCTCGCCTACTTCAAACGTATAGTCACCGATTTGCCCGACCGGCGTGACTTCGGCCGCTGTGCCAGTCAGCCAACACTGTTCGAAATCTGCCATTTCTTCGGGTCTGATGCGGCGTTCGTGGACAGTGACGCCCTTGTCTTTCAGCATCTGGATGACCGTCTGACGGGTGATGCCGTTTAGGAAGCAATCGGCCAGTGGGGTGTGCACTTCACCATCCTTGACGAAGAAGACGTTGGCACCCGTCGCCTCGGCCACGTTTCCGTTGTAATCCATGAACAAAGCGTCCGAGCAGCCTTTAGCTTCGGCCTTATGCTTTGAAATGGTGCAGATCATGTAAAGACCCGCTGCCTTGGCATGTACCGGAATGGTTTCCGGGCTGGGTCGTTTCCATTCGGCGATGTCCAGCTTGGCACCTTGCATCTTGGCATCACCGTAATACGCACCCCAAGGCCAAACAGCGATGGCCATCCGAACGGGGTTCTTGGCGGAAGCGACACCCATGTCCTCGCCCGAGCCACGCCAGACCAGCGCCCGCACATAAGCATCCTGAAGTCCGCTAGCTTTCAGCGCCTCTTCCTTGGCGGCCTCGATCTCATCGACCGAGTAGGGCATCGGCATATCCAGCGCCTCAGCCGAGGCAATCAGGCGTTCCGAATGTTCGCGGCTTTTGAAGATCTTACCGTTATAGGCGCGCTCACCCTCAAACACGGAGGACGCATAGTGCATCGCGTGGGACAGAATGTGCACATTGGCTTCGCGCCAGGGCACCAGTTCGCCATCCATCCAGATGACACCGTCGCGATCGTCATATCCCGCCATGCGAAACCTCCTGAGCCGGGCTGTATTTCCAAATGTTGCGCCAATTAAGTCCGATCCGGACATAATGTTGCGCAAAAACTGCGATTCGATACCTGTGCGCTCTTGGAATGTCAATAAGGCTGACATAAAGTCAGATCATACTGAGTATGAGGTCCGACATGTCCGACATCCGTCCCGCCCCGGTATTTGGCGGAGAAAGCCTGTTGTTTCTGACAGATGAGCAACTGAGGCAGGGCATTGAGGCTATGTTTTTTGCCTATCGCGGTTTTACCGCCGATCCTGATCGTATCCTGACTGAATTGGCCTATGGTCGGGCGCATCACCGGGCCATCCACTTCATCAACCGCGCGCCGGGGACAACGGTCAACAACCTGCTGGCCATATTGGGTGTTACCAAACAATCGCTGAACCGCGTTCTGCGTAGCCTCATCGAAGATGGTCTGGTCGAAAGCCGAGTCGGAACAGTGGACAAACGTGAACGCCACCTATTTCTGACGGATAAGGGGAAGGCGTTAGAGGCCAAACTCTCCGACGCCCAGCGCGCCCGGATGCGCGCGGCCTACAAAGATGCGGGCCCCGAAGCAGTGGCCGGGTTTCGCAAAGTGCTTGAAGCGATGATGGATGCTGATATGCGTCGTGCATATACAAAACTGCGGGATACGACTTCATGAGCGAAATGGACGCCCATCTTCTGATCGTCGACGATGACGAGCGCATTCGCGATTTGCTCAAGAAATTCCTGATGCGCAGCGGGTTCTTGGTGACTTCTGCGCGCGACGCGGCCCATGCGCGGCGGGTGTTGTCAGGGTTGGATTTTGATATGATTGTGCTGGATGTGATGATGCCCGGCGAGGATGGCGTCAGCCTGACCCGGGCCTTGCGCGAAACGCATTCCACCCCGATCTTGTTGCTGACGGCAAAGGGCGAAACCGAGCATCGGATTGCTGGTTTGGAAGCCGGAGCGGATGACTACTTGGCGAAGCCGTTCGAACCCAAAGAGTTGCTACTTAGGATCAATGCCATTCTGCGCCGGATGCCGGAAACGCCCGCGCACGACGCAGTGGCCAAGATTCTGCATCTTGGACCAATTCGCTACGATATCGAGCGGGGAGAGATGTGGCAGGGCGAAGACCCAGTGCGCCTGACTGCAACGGAAAGCCAGTTGATGAAGATATTCTCGGCCCAGCCCGGCGAACCGATTAGCCGTGCCAAGCTGGTCGAGGACCTGGGGCGCGACAAGGGACAGGCGCAGGAACGTGCGGTGGACGTGCAGATCACCCGCTTGCGTCGGAAGCTGGAGCAGGATCCGAAACAACCTCGGTATCTGCAGACTGTGCGCGGTGCGGGCTATATGCTGGCGCCGGACTGATGAGCCGCTGCGCGGCGTTTTTAGGCCTTGGGCGAGGATATTTTTAGCCAGATGAAGATGGGATCCTGATGAAAACCGCTTTGCTGACCCACGCAGATTGCCTGAACCATGCGACACCGGAGGGGCATCCAGAGCGGGTGGCGCGGTTGGAACATATCCTTCATGCGCTTGAGGATTTGGATTTGCAGCGTGTGACAGCGCCGTTGGCGGCGGATGATGATTTGCTACGAGTTCATCCGCAGAGCCATATCAGTGATATTCTTGACCAAAGGCCCTCGGATGGGTTCAAGCAGATTGATGGGGATACATTCATGTCTCCAGGATCTGTTGATGCGGCCTATCGCGCGGCAGGTGCGGTGGTGCGAGCAGTCGATCTGGTACTGGGCGGTGAAGCACCGAATGCGTTCTGTGCGATACGACCGCCAGGCCACCATGCCGAGACGGAAGCGGCCATGGGGTTCTGTCTGTTTGGCAATGCCGCGTTGGCTGCAAAGCATGCACTGGATCATCACGGGTTGAACCGCGTGGCAGTGGTGGATTTCGATGTTCATCATGGCAATGGCACGCAGGATTTGCTGTGGGACGAAAAGCGCGCGCTGGTGATCACCAGTCAGCAGATGCCGTTATGGCCCGGCTCTGGCCGTACTGACGAAACCGGCGCTTATGAGACGGTTTTGAATATTCCTTTGGCACCGGGCACAGGCGGAGCGGAGATGCGAGCCGCTTATGAGGCGCAAGCTTTTCCACGACTGCGCGCTTTCAAGCCGGAACTAATTATTGTCTCCGCCGGGTTTGATGCCCATCAGGATGATCCGTTGGCAAATCTTAACTGGTCCACGGGTGATTTCGCCTGGATCACGGCGGAGCTGTGCAAGATTGCTGATGAAGTGTGTGATGGGCGTATCGTCTCGACTCTGGAAGGCGGGTATGATCTGAACGCATTGGCCGAGGCGACACGCGCCCATGTGGAAGAATTGATGAAGGCAGCACAATGACCGATACCCCAGTCGAACAGATGACCTTTGAACAGGCGATGAAAGAGCTTGAGGCCGTGGTGGGCCAGCTGGAACGAGGGGATGTGGCGCTGGATCAGTCGATCGCTTTGTATGAGCGGGGTGCGGCGTTGAAGAAACGCTGTGAGGATGAGCTGAAGCGCGCCGAGGAAAAGGTGGCCGCGATCACTTTGGACGCAGATGGCCAGCCAACCGGGACGACGCCTGTCGAAGGTCAGTAAATGTTTCGTGAAAAGCTGGCACAGGATGCCGCGCTGATTCAGAGCCATTTTGATCTGGTTCTGAGCGCGCTGGATGAACTGGATGTGACCCGCGCGATGACCTATGCCACGCAAGGCGGCAAGCGTCTGCGAGGGTTTCTGGTGCTGGAAAGTGCTCGGTTGCATGGCATCGATGCGGCTCGGGCGATCTGGCCAGCGACGGGGATCGAAGCGCTGCATGCATACTCGCTGGTTCATGACGACCTGCCCTGCATGGATGATGATGACCTGAGGCGCGGTCGCCCCACGGTTCATGTGAAATGGGATGACGGGACGGCCGTTCTGGCCGGGGATGCGCTGCAGACACTTGCATTTGAGCTTTGCGTGCGGCCAGAGGTCGGAAATGCTGAAATACGCGCCGAACTGACTCTAACACTGGCAAAAGCGAGCGGCGCGCAGGGTATGGTTCTGGGTCAGGCGCTGGATATTGCGGCGGAGACGGCAGCAGGGCCACTGACACTGGATGAGATTACGCAACTGCAAGCGGGCAAGACCGGCGCGTTGATCGAATGGTCCGCCTGTGCAGGCGCACGGCTGGCGCAGGCTGATCCCACCCCCTTGCGCCAATATGCCCAAGCGCTTGGGCTTGCCTTTCAGATCGCGGATGACATCATGGATGTCGAAGGAGATGCCGAAAAGGCAGGAAAGCGCTTGCAGAAGGATGCAGAGGCGGGCAAGGCGACTTTTGTCTCGCTTCTTGGCCTGGATGCGGCTAAATCCCGTGCCGCTGAGCTTGTGGATCAGGCTTGTGCTGCGTTGGATGAATATGGTTCAAAAGCTGAAACCTTGAAGCAGGCTGCCCGCTTCGTTATTGCCCGGGACAGCTAAGCCAGGAACGCCAAATGTCAGACCGCCCGAATACGCCTCTGCTGGATCTTGTGAACCGCCCTGCGGACCTCAAGCAATTCACGGATGCGCAGCTGCATCAAGTGGCGCATGAGCTGCGGTCAGAAACGGTCTCGGCTGTGTCTGTCACGGGCGGACATCTGGGGGCAGGTTTGGGAGTGGTCGAGCTGACCACAGCGCTGCACGCTGTGTTCGATACTCCGAGAGACAAGATCATTTGGGACGTCGGTCACCAGTGCTATCCGCACAAGATTCTGACCGAGCGCCGCGATCGGATTCGCACCCTGCGCATGAAAGATGGCCTGAGCGGATTTACCAAGCGCAGCGAAAGCCCATATGACCCGTTTGGCGCGGCCCATTCCAGCACTTCGATCAGCGCCGCGCTGGGGTTTGCAGTGGCTCGTGATCTGGGCGGTGTGACGCCCGAAGGTCTCGGCGATGCGATAGCAGTAATCGGCGATGGCTCGATGTCTGCGGGCATGGCATTTGAGGCGATGAACAATGCAGGGCATCTGAACAAACGCCTGATCGTGATCCTGAACGACAACGAGATGAGCATTGCGCCACCCGTGGGTGCTCTGTCCAACTACCTATCGCGTATCTATGCCGAAGAGCCGTTCCACGATCTGAAAGCAGCCGCCAAGGGCGCAGTATCCCTATTGCCTGAACCTTTTCGCGAGGGGGCAAAGCGCGCCAAGGACATGCTAAAGGGCATGGCCATGGGCGGGACGTTGTTTGAGGAATTGGGCTTTTCTTACCTCGGCCCCATCGACGGGCATGATCTGGACCAGTTGTTGCCGGTCCTGCGTGCGGTCAAGGCCAAAGCGACAGGTCCGATCCTGATCCACGTATTGACCAAAAAGGGCAAGGGTTATGCCCCTGCCGAACAGGCGCGCGACAAGGGTCATGCAACCGCGAAGTTCGACGTAGTGACGGGTGAGCAGAAAAAGGCACCATCCAACGCGCCGTCTTACACCTCGGTCTTTGGCAAGACCCTGGTCGAGGAAGCGGCGCGGGATGACAAGATCGTCGCGGTCACCGCTGCAATGCCGGATGGGACTGGGCTGAACCTGTTTGCTGAGCGCTACCCTTCGCGGTGTTTTGATGTGGCGATTGCCGAACAGCATGGTGTGACATTCTCGGCTGCGCTGGCCGCCGGCGGGATGAAGCCGTTCTGTGCAATGTATTCCACTTTCCTGCAGCGTGGCTACGATCAGGTGGTACATGACGTAGCCATCCAACGCTTGCCGGTGCGCTTTGCAGTCGACCGTGCTGGTTTGGTCGGAGCCGACGGCGCGACCCATGCGGGATCGTTTGATATTGCTTACTTGGCCAACCTTCCGGGCATGGTTGTCATGGCCGCCGCGGATGAGGCTGAGTTGATGCACATGGTTGCCACTGCCGTCGCTTATGATGATGGTCCGATCGCCTTCCGCTATCCTCGCGGCGAAGGGGTGGGCGTTGACTTGCCCGAGCGCGGCGAAGTGTTGGAGATTGGCAAAGGCCGCATAATCCAGAAAGGTGCGCGTGTAGCACTTCTGTCCTTCGGGACGAGGCTGGCCGAGGTGCAGAAGGCGGCCGAGGCGCTTTCCGCGCGCGGGATCACCCCCACCATCGCCGATGCGCGCTTTGCCAAGCCTCTGGATCGGGATTTGATCCTTGATCTGGCCGCGAACCACGAGGCGCTGATCACGATCGAGGAAGGCGCAGTTGGCGGTTTCGGCAGTCATGTTGCGCAGCTTTTGGCCGATGAGGGCGTGTTCGACGAAGGTTTGAAGTATCGCTCGATGGTATTGCCGGATATCTTCATCGATCAGGCCAGCCCGGCGGATATGTACGCGGTCGCTGGTATGGATGCAGAGCAGATCGAGGCTAAAGTACTGTCGATTCTGGGCGTCACGACGATTGGCGAAAAACGCGCCTGAATCGGCGAATTCGTTTGGCGCAAACGCGTGGTCGTGATTTAAGTTTCATAGACACATCTGAAATTGTGCATTTTTTGCACATGTTTTTTGCCTCTGCGGGGAAATAACAGCTTTGAAAATGACATAGGTCAATATCCTGATGTTCGGGTTACACTAGAACCCGACTCGGGGTGAGGCTGCTCCTTGCCCTTTATGCATAAGGTCGCAAGCGAATGAACAAGCTAGCCAGCCGCCGTGCGTTTCTTAAGGGAAAAGTGCTGCGCAATGATCAAAACTCCATCCGCCCGCCTGGGGCAGATGCAGCCGAGTTTCTTGAGCTGTGCACGCAATGCGACGAATGCCGCGAGGCATGTCCCGAAGACATAATCAAGTTCGACACACAAGGCTTCCCCGTCGTCCAACTGGATGCAGGCCCCTGCACATTCTGCGGTGATTGCGCCAATGCTTGCCCGACCGGAGCATTGAACCCCGAACATATCGCCTACTGGCCCTGGCGCGCCAGAGTTGCGGCCACGTGCCTGTCGATGAATGGTATCAGTTGTCGTGTCTGTCAGGATATCTGCGACCACCGTGCAATCCGCTTTCAATTGCAGACCGGTGGCCGCGCCGAACCCGTACTCGACACCGATACCTGCACCGGCTGCGGCGCCTGCGCCAGCGCCTGCCCCGCCGGTTCCGTCAGCTTTGAACGCCACACCCCGCCCACGCAGGAGGTCGCCTTATGAACATCTGTGGATGCCTCGTCCATGTAACCCCCGAAACCACGCAGAGTGCACAGGCCACGATTGCGGGTACAAAAGGGGCAGAGGTTCACGCGGCATCCGAGGATGGCCGCATTGTTGTTGTGGTCGAGGATACGCCGGAAAAACTGGCATCCGAGACGATCATGGATCTGCATCAGATCCCGGGTGTGATCTCTCTGACCCTGACTTATCACCATTTCGAAGACCTCGCGGAGACCCGTCCGCACCTTAACGCTTCTCGCCAGAACTAAAGCCGGAGACCCATGTCATGACCATCTCTGAATCCCGCCGGACCTTTTTGAAATCAACTGCCGCCGCTGCGACAGCCTCAGCCGCAGGTTTGCCGCTTGCAACCGGACAAGTAAACGCTCAGGCCGGGAACCCTGATATTCGCTGGGACAAAGCCGCCTGCCGGTTCTGCGGCACTGGCTGCTCGGTCCTGGTTGGCACCAAAGACGGGCGCGTGGTTGCCACTCAAGGCGACCCGGACGCGCCGGTGAACCGTGGCCTGAACTGCATCAAGGGCTATTTCCTATCCAAGATCATGTACGGCAAAGACCGTCTGACCACGCCGATGCTGCGCAAGACCAATGGCGAATACGATAAGAATGGTGAATTCGAACCCGTCAGCTGGGACGAAGCCTTCGACGTCATGGCCGCCAAGTGGAAAGAGGCCCTTGCCAAGAAAGGGCCAACCAGTGTGGGTATGTTCGGCTCGGGCCAGTGGACTGTCTGGGAAGGTTATGCCGCTGCCAAGATGATGAAAGCGGGATTTCGGTCCAACAACATCGACCCCAACGCGCGCCACTGCATGGCCTCTGCGGTTGTCGGCTTTATGCGGACATTTGGCATTGACGAGCCGATGGGCTGCTACGACGATTTTGAACATGCCGATACGTTCGTGCTCTGGGGCTCGAACATGGCCGAGATGCACCCCATTCTGTGGTCACGCCTGACCGACACGCGTCTGACCAAACCAGGATCCGAAGTGCATGTGCTGTCGACCTATGAACACCGCTCGTTCGAATTGGCAGACAACGGGATGGTCTTTGTGCCACAAACCGATCTGGCGATCCTGAACTACATCGCCAATTACATCATCCAGAACGGCGCTGTGAACGAAGACTTCGTCAAGAACCACGTCAACATCACCAAGACCGCCACCGATATCGGTTATGGCCTGCGTGACAACAACCCGCTGCAGCAAGAGGCTGAAAACCCGAACTCGGGTAAATTGGAACCGATCAGCTTCGAGGAATATGCCGAAGCCGTTTCGGAATACACGCTGGAATACACATCGGAACTGTCCGGCGTTCCTGCCTCACAGCTCGAACGTCTGGCCCAGCAATATGCCGATCCAAACCGTAAGGTGATGAGCCTGTGGACCATGGGCTTCAACCAGCACACCCGCGGATCGTGGGTAAACTCGCTGATGTACAACGTGCACCTGCTGGTCGGTAAGATTTCAGAGCCCGGCAACTCGCCCTTCTCGCTTACCGGTCAGCCCTCGGCCTGTGGTACGGCACGTGAGGTTGGGACCTTCGCGCACCGTCTGCCCGCCGATATGGTCGTGGCAAACGACAAGCACCGCGAGATCTGCGAGACTGCGTGGAAAATCCCTGCGGGCACCATCCCGCCCAAACCCGGGTTCCACGCCGTACTGCAGCACCGCAAACTGAAAGACGGTGATCTGAATGCCTATTGGGTGCAGTGCACCAACAACATGCAGGCGGCACCCAATATCAACGAAGAAGGCTATCCCGGTTATCGCAACCCTGAGAACTTCATTGCCGTATCCGATCCCTACCCGACCGTAACGGCTCTGTCTGCTGACCTGATCTTGCCCACCGCCATGTGGGTCGAGAAGGAAGGTGCCTATGGCAACGCCGAGCGTCGCACGCAATTCTGGCGGCAACAGGTCAAGGCTCCGGGTGAGGCGAAATCGGACCTCTGGCAACTGATGGAGTTCTCCAAACGCTTCACCGTTGAAGAAGTTTGGGGCGAGGAACTGTTGGCCACTATGCCCGAACATCGCGGTAAGACCATGTATGACGTGCTGTTCGCCAATGGCACGATCGACCAGTTCCCGCTGTCTGAAACCGCGGAAGGGTTCGACAACGACGAATCTGAGCACTTTGGCTTCTACGTGCAGAAGGGCCTGTTCGAGGAATATGCCAATTTCGGTCGCGGCCATGCGCACGATCTGGCACCGTTCGAAACTTACCACCAGGCGCGCGGCTTGCGCTGGCCGGTCGTGGACGGCAAAGAGACGCTTTATCGCTTCCGTGAGGGCTATGATCCTTACGTGCCCGAAGGTGCGGATGTGAAGTTCTACGGCCACAAGGATGGCAAGGCCAAGATCATCTTTGCACCATACGAGCCCGCCCCCGAGGTACCGGATGAAGAGTTCAACCTGTGGCTCTGCACGGGCCGGGTGCTGGAACACTGGCATTCGGGTTCAATGACTCGCCGCGTGCCCGAACTGCACCGCGCCTATCCTGCCGCTGTGGTCTACATGCACCCCGACGATGCGCGCGAGCGTGGTCTGCGGCGCGGGCAGGAGATCGTTCTATCTACCCGCCGCGGCGAGGTTAACAGCCGGGTTGAAACCCGCGGCCGGAACAAAGTGCCGCGTGGTCTGGTGTTCATGCCGTGGTTCGACGAAGGCCAGCTGACAAACAAGCTGACCCTGGACGCGACCTGCCCGCTGTCGAAAGAGACCGACTTCAAGAAATGCGCCTGTAAGGTCGAGCGCGCGTAAAAGGCTGGCAAGGCAAAGGTCGTCCCCATGTCTCGTGTTGGCACACCCCTTTCGCCGCAGCGGCGCCGGTTCCTGCAGGACTCGGCGCGCGCAGCGGGTGGCTGCGTGGCAGCCGGGTCCTTGCTGGCCTGGCTGGCGCGGGACGCACGGGCGTTGCCGGCCGAGGCCTTGCGACCCCCCGGAGCCTTGCCGGAAAAAGACTTCCTGTCGGCCTGTATCCGCTGTGGATTGTGCGTGCGGGAATGTCCCTATGACACGCTGAAACTGGCGGAACTGGGTGTCGATGCGGTGGCCACCGGCACACCGTATTTCACCGCCCGCGAAGTGCCTTGTGAGATGTGTGACGACATTCCTTGCGTCGCGGCCTGCCCGACCGGAGCGCTGGACCCCGGACTGGACAATATCGACGACGCCAAGATGGGTGTGGCTGTTCTGGTCGATCAGGAGAACTGCCTGAATTTCCTCGGCCTGCGTTGCGACGTCTGTTACCGCGTCTGCCCCGTCATCGACGAGGCGATCACGCTGGAGACCGAACACAACGCCCGCTCAGGCAGTCACGCAATCTTCATTCCGACCGTTCACGCCGATCATTGCACAGGTTGTGGTGTGTGCGAGAAAAGCTGCGTTCTTCCTGAAGCCGCGATTAAGGTTCTGCCCATCCGTCTAGCCCGGGGCAGCAGCGCTGATCATTACCTTAAGGGCTGGGAAGAAAAAGAGGCCAAAGGCGCGCCCGTCGTCGAAGGCATCATCGATTTGCCTGACCGCCTACCGGGGCCGGGCACCGATAACCTTGTCGCTCCGGGCGGATTTGAACCCAGCTTCAAGTTGCCGGAGGTCACCCAATGACCGCCCGCACACATATGCCACTGGGGCAGGAAGCCATCGCAGCCAAAGGCTGGCTGGGTGCCCATAAATACCTGCTGCTGCGCCGGGCAAGTCAGCTGTTCTTTCTGGTGTTGTTCCTGCTGGGCCCGTGGTTCGGTATCTGGATCGTGCAAGGCACTCTGGCCGGGTCGCTGACGCTGGGCCTGCTGCCCCTGACCGATCCGTTTGTCTTTCTGCAAAGCCTGATCGCTGGGCATTGGCCCGAACTGACCGGCGCGATTGGCGCTGCCATTGTTCTGGTGGCCTACGCCCTGATCGGAGGTCGCGTCTATTGCTCGTGGGTCTGCCCGATCAACCCCGTAACCGACAGCGCGCATTGGCTGCACCGCAAGCTGGGCCTGCAAAAAGGCTGGCAACCCAAACGTGGCACTCGTCTGTGGATCATGGTCACTGTACTGATCGTGTCCGGCCTGACCGGAGCCATCGCGTGGGAGCTGGTCAACCCGATCACCATGCTGCATCGCGGGCTGATCTTTGGCATGGGATTTGTCTGGGCGATGGTCGCCGCGATCTTCCTATTCGACCTGCTGGTATCGCGCCACGGATGGTGCGGCCATGTCTGCCCCGTAGGCGCGTTCTATGGATTGATCGGCAGCAAAGCGATGCTGCGGGTCAGCGCCGCCAACCGCTCCGCTTGCGACGACTGCATGGATTGCTACGCGGTCTGCCCGGAAAACCACGTGATCTCTCCGGCGCTAAAAGGCAAAGACACCCCGTTGATCCTGTCGCCCGACTGCACCAATTGCGGCCGTTGCATCGATATCTGCGCCGAAGACGTTTTCAAATTCACCCATCGGTTCGACGCCCTGACCGTCGCACCACCGGAATCAACCGCCGCGCCTCAGCCGCGTGCCTCAAGACCTTTTTGAAGGAGTGAGAAGATGAAAAAGCCGATCCTAGTGGGCCTTGCCCTGATCCCGCCGCTGCTCCTCGGTGGCCTGGCCCTTGCACAATCTGCCGGGGTCAACAGCCTGCGCGGTGTCGAAGTGGATGAACCCGCCATTGTGGATCAGGTGCATCGCACTGTCGAAGGCCGCATGCAGCGCAACTATCGCCAGCAGCCACCGCTGATCCCGCACTCGATCGAACAGTACCAGATCGACCTGCGTACCAATCAGTGTCTGTCGTGCCACGACTGGACCAAAGCCGGTGAGCGCAATGCGCCAACGCTGTCGATGACCCACTATCTGGACCGCGAAGGCCGTGAGTTGGATCAGATCGCAGGCACTCGGTATTTCTGCAACCAGTGCCACGTGCCGCAGGCCGATGCGCTGCCGCTGGTCGACAACACTTTTGAACCTTCCTCCGGAAACTAAACTCAGGTCGAAAAGGAGAGCGCGACATGTCCGACTCCCAAGAAAAACAAGGGCTCATCCGGCGCCTCTGGACCTGGTTCTGGAGCCCGATCGCCGTCGTCAGCGTTGGTTTCACCCTGCTTGCCGGATTTCTGGCAGGCATCCTGTTCTGGGGTGGGTTCCACTGGACGCTGGAACTGACGAATACAGAAGAGTTCTGCACCTCGTGTCACACGATGGAGGTCAATCTCGGCGAATACCGCGAGACCATCCACTATAACAACCATTCGGGCGTGCGGGCGATCTGTTCGGACTGCCACGTCCCGGACGAGTGGAATCATAAGATCAAAGCCAAGATCATGGCCGTGAAGGATGTCTACCACGAACTGGCAGGCACGATCAGCACGCCCGAGAAGTATGAGGATCATCGTCTCGCTATGGCGACGGCCGTTTGGAAGAAGATGAAAGCATCCGACAGCCGGGAATGCCGTAACTGTCACAACTTCGACTATATGGACTTCACGATTCAGGAGACCCGGGCCGCCAATGAACACCAGCGCGCGATCGATAACGGCATGACCTGTATCGACTGCCACCAGGGTATCGCGCACAGCCTCCCACCCAACTATCTGGAAACGTATGAAAAGATTGCGAAAGAGATAGACGGCGAGGTTCTGCAGGAACACGCAGCCGCTTCAGGAGACGACATCCGCGCGTTCCTGAACAAAAGCTCGGATTAAGGTGGGACAGAGATGTTAGAAATACTTGGAACCATCGGCGGCAACGTATTGGGCCTACCCGGCATTCTGGGTCTGGCACTGGGCATGATGACCCGCCAATATTGGTTGGGGGCCCTATTGGGCGGTCTGGTAGGCCTGATCGCACCACTGCTTTTTGCCGGGTGGCAATTTTCCCATGTCGGAGCCATGGCGCTAATCATCGCGATCATCGTTGGCGTCTGTGCCGGTACCCTTGGCACCGCCATTCGCCGCAAGGGCGCGACAGTCTGAAGAGGTCAACCCGGCAGCAATGCCGGGTTACCGACCCCAGTTTTCCGCCGGATCACTTTCGGCATAATCCCGCAGCAATGCTATATCCGATATCACAGCGTGGTTGCGGTTGATCTTTACCCCCACCGCCTTAAGCCTTGAAAACGCCCGGCTCAGGCTTTCGGGTTTCATACCCAGACGACCCGCGATCAGCATCTTGTCATAAGGCAGCGATACTTCGCACTCACCCGCATCAGTGTCACAGAGGTTCAGCAAAAACTCGGCCACTCGCTGTGCACCGGTCTGCGCCTTGAGCTGTTCCAGCTGCGCCACCAGCGAGTGCAGATGGGTGAAGGTCGCGGCCAGAATCGAGATCCCGATCTCGGGGTCTTCCTTCATCAGCGAAATCAGGATTGGGCTGGGAATGTGCATGACATCACAGGCCGAAACGGCCTCGGCCGAGACCGGATAGGGCACGTTGCGCAGCGCCACGGCCTCACCAAAACTGTCGCCACGGGTAAAGACGCTCACAACGGCCTCGGCACCGGTAGGTGTCATACGGAACAGCTTAACCCACCCCGCCAGTACGACGTGGATCGCCTGCGCCGTTTCCTCCTGCAGAAATATTGTCTCACCGCGGTCATACTGACGCCAGATCGCGTGGCTCAGCAAAGTTTCCACATGCTGTTCCGGTAAACTGCGCAGCAGCAGCGACTGACGTGCGATCGCTTTTTGTGCTTCGTGAGACAAGAGAATACCCCTGTTACTTCCTGCCGGCGCGCGCGCTCGGTTGGTCCATCCCTGTCCCACGCTATGCCAGAGCCGGCAGTTGTACACCATAGTTTTTATGTTGCCTAAACTTGACTATTGTCATGTTGCGGGTTGGTTCGCTGCCCTATTCTCGGCTCAAAGCCAGTATTCCGGGGAGCACGTAACATGGACTACGAGCGTTATTTCAGCCAAAGCCTCAATGACCTTCGGGATGAAGGAAATTATCGTGTTTTCATAGACTTGCAGCGTTGTTGTGGCTCTTTTCCGAATGCACGCCAAACGGATGGCTCAGTCCAGCGGAATGTGCGGATCTGGTGCTCGAACGATTATCTCGGCATGGGTCAGCACCCCTCGGTGATCGGCGCGATGCATGACGCATTGGACCGCTGCGGCGCAGGGGCTGGCGGCACGCGGAATATATCGGGCACCACGCATGATCACGTGCTGCTTGAGGCCGAACTGGCGGATTTGCACGGAAAGGAATCCGCGCTTCTGTTTACTTCCGGGTATGTTTCGAATTGGGCGGCCCTGGGAACCCTCGCCGCAAAAATCCCCGACCTGATCGTGTTCTCGGATGCCCTGAACCACGCCTCGATGATCGAAGGCATCCGCCACTCGCGAGCGCAGAAGGTGATCTGGAAACACAACGATCTGGAAGACCTTGAGGCCAAGCTGGCCGCCGCTGATCCAGATGCACCCAAGATGATCGCCTTCGAGTCGGTCTATTCGATGGACGGCGACATCGCCCCCATCAAAGAGATCTGCGATCTGGCCGATAAATACGGCGCTATGACCTATCTGGATGAGGTTCATGCGGTGGGTCTTTACGGCCCGCGCGGCGGCGGCATCGCCGAACGCGAAGGGCTGATGGATCGCCTGACGGTGATCGAAGGCACGCTAGGCAAGGCGTTCGGTGTGGTGGGCGGGTACATCGCTGCCTCTGCTGCGCTGTGCGATTTCGTGCGCAGCTTTGCCAGCGGCTTCATTTTTACCACCGCCCTGCCGCCTTCTATCGCAGCTGGAGCTGCAGCCTCGATCCGGCATCTGAAACAATCGAATGCTGAACGCGACCTGCAGAAAGCCCGTGTGTCGCAGGTTCGGGCCCGTTTGGATGCGGAAGGTATCCCTCATATCCCCAACCCCAGCCATATCATCCCAGTGATGGTCGGCGATCCGGTGAAGTGCAAGTTCATCTCGGACACGCTGCTGGAAGAGTTCGGCATCTACATTCAGCCGATCAACTATCCGACCGTGCCAAAAGGGACCGAGCGGCTGCGGATCACGCCGTCGCCCGTCCATACGGATGAGGATATCGACCATCTTGTCGGCGCGCTGTCTACCCTCTGGCAACGCTGTCAGATCGCCCGGATGCCGATGGCGGCCCAGTAACAACGAAGCGCCCCCTAGCGTGACACTTCGCCGTCTCTTCGGAGGCGGCGTTTTTTTGGTCAGATCAGGTAGAGGGCGAAGATGATGATGGCAAATCCTGTAGTCACCATGGTGAATCCCCGCAGCCAGGCCGGGCTGTTTGCGAGATCAAGATAACGAGCCAGGATGACGCGGCATTTCGCCAGTGCGAGGATCAGAATGCCGCCGGCTAGGACGGCCGGCGGGATGGGCAGCACAGTCAGCAGTGCAGATGCGACGCTGAGCATCAGAAGGGTTAGCCATGCGCGTGTGAGCGCATTCGGGAGTCTCCGGCGGGCGTATTTAGGAAAAGATGAAGCTGCGGGCATCCGTATTATCCCAACAGGTAGATCACGGGGAAAAGCAGGATCCAGACCAGATCGACCATGTGCCAGAACTGCGCACCTGCCTCGATGTTGCGGGGGTCATCGCACCAGGCGACCAGCAGCAGGATGCCAACACCTGCCAGCACATGAGCGGCGTGGAAGCCGGTTAGCAGGTAGTAGAACAGGAAGAACGGGTGGGTTTCGTAGGTGATCCCCTGTGCTGCTTTGCCGGCGTATTCCGCGCCCTTGATGATCAGGAACACAACGCCCAGCGCGGCGGCGGCGATCAGTGCCAGACGGGCGGCGAGCCGACGCGCGATCTGCCGCCAGTGCAGCGCTTGCGCCGCCAGATAGCCTGAGGTCACCAGCACCGCCGTATTGAGCGCCGCTCCGGTACGATAAAGATGCGATTGTGCTTCGGCGAACCCGGCCGGATCGGTCAGCCGAACGCCCATGAAGGCAATCAGGCCAGCGCCGAATACCAGCAGTTCCGAGATGATCAGAACCCACATCAACAACTCGCCCGGAAGCTCGTCGATCAAAGAGGTATCACTCATGCGCCGACCAGTTGGCGGTAGATTTGCGGCAGGGCCATAGTCAGGCGGTGCGGATCGGGGATGACCGCGAATCCGCCTTGGCCGAACATGCGCGGGAACCAGCTTTTACCGGTTTTGTCGATGGTAACGCCAAAGACCGATTGCCCGGCGCGGCGCGCCTCGCGGATGGCTTGGCGTGTGTCTTCGATGCCGTGACGGCCTTCGTAATGGTCCAGATCGTTGGGTTTGCCATCGGTGATCACAAGCAGCAACCGGCGTTTGCGCGATTGACTGGCCAGATCGGCCGAGCAATGGCGGATCGCCGCACCCAGCCTTGTATAGTGGCCCGGACGCAGGGACGCGATGCGCTGTTCTACCAATCTGCCCATCGGCTCATCGAACCGTTTGCAGCGCTGCACGAAGACGCGTTGGCGTTTCAGTGAGCTGAAAGCGTGAATGGCAAAATCGTCACCGCAGGCGTTCAGACCCCAGGCCAGCGCGGCCAGTGCCTCGCGTTCGATGTCGATCACGGCACGGCCTGTCACGGCGCTTTCGGTCGAGCGGCTGACATCCAGTAGAATCGAAACGGCCAGATCGCGGGCTTCGGGGCGGGATTGCATCCAGACGCGTTCATTGCCTTCTCCGCTGGCGCGGCGGTCGGTTTCGGCCCGCACGGCAGCCTCGATATCCAGTTGATCGCCGTCCAAATGGCCCCGGGTCATGACGCGGCCCGGGCGCAGCGCCTCGAACTGGCGTTTTACGGCGCGGATGCGGCGGGCGGTGGCCGGGTCTTTGCCGAATTCAGCCGAGTCTTCGCGGATATCGGCATCCGACAGCAAGACGTTGACGTGATCCGGCAAGTACTGCCCCGTGCGCACGTCCCATTCAGGATAGAGGATGCGGCCTGAAAGACGCTCGCGATTCACGTCCTCGGGCGCAAGGTCCAGATGCAGTTTCAACTTGGTCGGCGGGGCTTTGGAGATCTGCCCCAAACCGATTTCTTCCTGATCGTCGGCGGCTTTCTTGGCGTTATCGGGATCGTCATCATCGATGCGCCGGTTGATGTTCAGGAACTCGGCCCAGCTGAGGATCGCCTCGAACTTGTGCAGGATGAAACTGTCACTGCGGTTGGCCTGATCCGATTTACGGCGGCGGGCGCGGTGGGTTTTCTCCCCTGATTCCTCAGGTGGACCTTCGGTATCGGGGTTTTCGACCTCGTTGTGTTCGGAAAATCCGACGGCGCGCAGTTCGGGCCACAGGGGAACAGGGCGGAGATGCTGATATCCACGTGGGGCGGTCAGATCATCATCCAAGGTCAGAAGCTGCTCGGCCCGCTCTGACAGGGGTGCGGGATCGCCCAGCATGTAACGAACCAGTTCCTCGACCGCGGCCTCCACAGGAGGCAGGCCGGGGATATCGCGGTGATGCAGAACACCCTTGCAAAGCTCGGTGTAAAGTGGGCGCAGGCCGGGGGCGTCGTCCAAAGTAGCCTCGACCATGCTCTGCGCGGCAATCAACGCGCGCAGGTCAGCGCGCAGAGGGTCATCTTCATCAATCCGGGTTCCGGCATGGGCGGCAGCAGCGACCAGCCAGACAAAAAGCGCGCCATTGGCTTCGCGCGCGGGGAAAACTGCCAGCCGGTCCGGCAGGCGCAGAACTTCGCCATCGAACGAGGCGCGCGGCATTAGCTCGGCCTCGGTTGCCAGCTTGCGGCGCCAGCTTAGACGGTGACGTGAAACCTCGGGTGAGACCGGGCGCAATTCAACGCCCGGACTACCCCCAAGCCCTCGGAAGAGGACGGCCAGCCGCCCTGCGACCTCAGAGAGGTCGACCGCGGCTCCATCATGCACCTCTGGTGCATCAAGGCGGCTGGCAAGGGTGTGCCACAGTTTCCCGATCGTTTCTTCGGGTTCCCATGGCTCAAAATCGATCCTGACCATCGGCCGGCCTCACCCAAAGACAGCCGTGACAAGATCGAGGAGCCCGCGTTTGATGTCCTCGTCATCAGTCAGAGGTTCAATCATAGCGGCAAGGATGGCGCGGTCGGTTGACATGCCCTGTGCGATCAACGTCGCGGCATAGACAACCAGACGGGTGGAAACGCCTTCCTCAAGGTCCCGACCCTTGAGCCCACGCAGCTTGTTCGCCAACCGGATCAGGGGCTTGCAGCGCTCCAGCGCCAGCCCGCTTTCCTGCGCGACGACTTCGGCTTCCATCTCAGGCGATGGGAAGTCGAATTCCAGCGAAATAAACCGCTGCCGGGTCGAGGGTTTCAGGGTTTTCAGGATATTCTGGTATCCGGGGTTATATGAGGCCACCAGCATGAATCCGGGGGCGGCCTCAAGTTCTTCGCCGGTGCGGTCGATCGGCAGAATGCGCCGGTCGTCGGTCAGCGGGTGCAGCACGACGGTCACGTCTTTGCGGGCCTCAACCACCTCATCGAGATAGCAGATCGCACCTTCGCGCACCGCACGGGTCAGGGGGCCATCGACCCAGACGGTTTCTCCACCTTTCAACAGGTAGCGGCCAATCAGGTCGGCAGCGGCAAGGTCATCGTGGCAGGCCACGGTGTACAGCGGGCGGCCAAGTTTTGCGGCCATGTGGGCCACGAAACGGGTCTTGCCGCAGCCTGTCGGGCCTTTCAGCAGAACCGGCAGGTCGTTGTTGTAAGCGGCGGTGAACACATCGCACTCATCACCTTGGGCGAGGTAGAAGGGGGCGTTTGCCACCCCCTCGTTCAGTTTCATGGAGCCGTCCATCTTCATGACTCCGCTGCGACGTGGTCAGGATCGCTTTCCAGCCGGTCGCGTTCGATTGGGCCGGGTTCGACCACCTCTTTCCGGGGAACCCAGATCGAGTAGATGAACAGCAGCGCACCAAGCACTACAACCACACCAGAGCCAAGACGCATCCAGTAGAAGATCGCAATCTGGTCCTGTACGTCCATGAAGTAGTCACCGACCACACGTTGCATGTGCGTCTGTACGGTTCCGCCGAAGGTCAGGACGAAGGTCATGAACACCATGCCGCTGGTCATCAGCCAGAACGAACCCATGTTTAGAACCTGATTATAGGGATCACGGTTCTTCAGGATCGGCATCGCGTAGCTGAAGATCGCCAGGTTGAGGCAGACATAGGCACCGTAGAAGGCCAGGTGACCGTGCGCGGCGGTGATCTGTGTACCGTGGGTATAGTAGTTCACCCCATGCAGTGTGTGCAGGAAGCCCCAGACACCAGCACCGAAGAAGGCAAGCGTGGCACAGCCCAGCGACCATAGCAGAGCGGCCTTGTTGGGGTGGTCACGACGGCCCTTCCAGACCATGACGAAGGCAAATGCCATCATTGCGAAGAACGGGATCACCTCAAGGCTTGAGAAGATCGAACCGATCCATTGCCAGTACGCAGGGGTACCGATCCAATAGTAGTGGTGACCTGTCCCAAGGATGCCCGAGAACAAAGCGGCGGCGACGATGACATAAAGCCATTTCTCGACCACCTCACGGTCTACACCGGTCAGCTTTAGCATCAGGTAGGCGAGGATTGAGGCCATGATCAGTTCCCACACACCTTCAACCCACAGGTGAACGACATACCACCAGTATTGCTTATCGAGGCTCAGGTTGCCCGGGTTGTAGAAGGCAAACAGGAACAGAAGCGCCAGACCCCACAGACCCAACAACAGGATGTTGGTGATGGCAGTCTTCTTGCCCTTCAGAACTGTCATCGACACGTTGTACAGGAAGATCAGCGCGGCAACGACAATACCCATCTTGACCCATTTGGGTTGCTCAAGGAACTCGCGCCCCTCTTTGCCCAGCAGCCAATTGCCTTCGAACAGGTTGAAGACATAGGTCACGACCACGCCCAGCGTGCCGACCACAAGAATGATCAGCTGCAGATAAGCCAGCTTGGGTGAATGGATTTCACGTTCCGCCTCTTCCGGGATCAGGAAGTAGGCCGCTCCAAAGAAGCCAAGGATCAGCCAGACGATCAAAGAGTTGGTGTGAAGCATCCGCACGATATTGAACGGCAGAAGCTCACTCAGGAAGTTCGGGAATACATAGATGAAACCGGCCAGAAGGCCGCCGATCACCTGTATCGCGAACAGGGCCATAGCTACCGCAAAGTAGGCATAGGCGATTTTTTGGGATTCGTATTTCATTGCTCCGTTCCCTTTCTCAGCCTGCCTCGTTGGGCGGCCAGCCCTGAGCGTCGATATTGTCGGTCCAGATCAGGAAGTTCGCCAGATCACGGATCTCTTCGTCGCTGAGGTTGAAATTGGGCATCTGTCGACGACCGGGAATGCCGGTCGGTTGTGCTTCCATCCAGCCCTTAAGTGCTTCAAAGGCTGATTCCGGGTCGTCCAGCACACCCCAACGGGTCATCACATTCGCGACTTCCGGCGCATAGTAGGCGCCTTCACCCATGATGGTGTGACAGTTGATGCAGGCGTGTTTTTCCCAGACATGCTTGCCCCGGACCACACTTTCATCAAGCTTTGCCGAATTCTCGGAGTTGACGATATACAAGTGCGAATGGGCCGACAGGGCCAGAAAGATGAGGATGAAGAACAGTGACCCGCCATAGAATATGTTGCGAGCCATGCTCTTTGTCATGACTTCTCGCATTGCGCTCTCCTTTGCGCAGATTAGCTAGTATGGAGACAATGCCGCGTGGGTAGTGGAACTGCCTTAACGAAAGTCAAGACTGCAGAGGATGAGCGTTCCCCATTCCAAATCTTTGGTCATCAGAGGCCAACAACGATCTATTTTGATCAAACAACAGCAGTTTTCCCTCATTAAACCGATATTTTTAATCGAATAATAACCTTGAAAACTGCAATTAGGGTGGTCAGTCTCTTGCAGAATTCTTTGTCGGTCGGAGTTTTCCCTTCGGCCTGTGGCCCACTCAAGCCAGGCGGAAAATATCAATGCCAATTAATATCTACGGTGCCTTTCGTACTGACACGACGATGACAGACAACACAGCGACCTTTGCGACGCTTGGGGCCACGTTTCAGATATCCCAATATAACCAGATCACGATTGACGATGGTGCGGATGGGTCGGCTATTGAAGGCGACAATATCGTCAATGAATCCCCGAACGACCCGACCCAGACCTATTTGGGAGAGGTGTTTATCTGGGACTACACGATCGAAGTAAATGATGGCGTCAACACCTATCAGATCGGTGTTATGGACTGGGATGAAAACGGCGATGGCGATTTCGATTTCCCAACGGCGGAACAAGGCTATTTTCTCGGCTTTATCGGTGATGTACCCCCACTTAATACAACGCTGACTGTTGGCTCGGTTGTCGACAACGGCGCGAATATTGACGTAGATACCGTTGTTCCCTGCTTCTGCGCTGGCACGCTGATAGATACTCCAACCGGACCTCGCGCGATCGAAACACTATCCACTGGTGACAAAGTCGTCACCTTGGATCACGGTCCCCAAGTTATTCGTTGGATTGGATCGCGAACGCTTGATGCGTCTGAACTGGCTCGCAAACCCAGATTACGCCCTATCCGGATCGCTGCCGGTAGTCTGGGCAGCGGCCTGCCACGTCGTGATCTTTTGGTCTCACCCCAGCACCGCATGCTGATCCGTTCGAACATCGCGATTCGCATGTTCGACAGCGAGGAAGTCCTGGTCCCAGCCCACAAGCTTGTTGGCATCTCGGGAATTACTGTCGAAGAGGACGCTCAGAATGTCGTCTACCATCACATGCTCTTCGACCGGCATGAGATCGTGTTGGCCGAAGGTGCGCCATCCGAAAGCCTATTCACCGGGCAACAGGCGCTAAAGGCTATACACCCGGAAGCACTGGTTGAAATTGTTGCGCTTTTCCCTGAACTGGCCTCGCAGGATCATCAACCTGTGGCTGCGCGCCAGATTCCCAGGCAGGGAAGAAAAATCCACTCATTGCTGCGACGGCACAAAAAAAACGACATAGCCTTGATCCGACCGTCTTGATACGGATTCATCGGCGCGCCTACAGTCAGGAAGCAATACGTGGCCCTGTCAAAGCAGGCCACATCGTGATCAGGTAAAGAACGATAGCGCTGATCCACAGACCGTCAGATACCAACATCATGACCAGATACCCCTGGTCGGTCACTGAACCAACCCAGCGCAAAATAGCAGCCGAAGCCATAAGACCGTAGGCGACCGCCATAGGTGGTGGGGCAACAAGTGCGCGGCCGCTATGGCCCAAAGCAGCCCGACTCATCACAGCTAGGGTCATGCCTCCGACACAACCGATCCCCAGAACGTGCAACGCGCCGATTTCGCTGCCGATACCCAGAACCGCCACCCCCCACAAAACCAACCCCAGTGCCAGCATTCCCAGACCCAGATGCAGGGCAACCAAGATCGGTTGACGTATGGCCCAGCGCGCGCGCCATCGTGACATGCGCAGGATTTGGGTTATGCCAAGCGCTACGGCCATGCCACCCGCTATCTTACCCAATCCGAAGAGAAAAACGCTGAGCGGTAGTAGCAGCGCCAATCCCATGCTGGCTTTGTCTAATGCAGCTACCGACACCGGCCACGCGGCTTCCGGCTCGCCAGCGCGCTTCATCGCATTCCGGGTGAAAGCTGGCGTTATACGTCCACCAAGTATCGCGATCATGCTGCACAGCGTCAGCAATCCTACACGCAATCCTATGTCCAGCGAACCGCCAGTCATGCCCATCCAATCCAGATGGGTTAGCAGATTGGCAATCCAGAAATAGCTGAGCAACAACAGAAAGATCATGTTCTGCGGCTTGGGGCGTCGGATCAGTTGGCTTGCGATCTTTGCCGCCAGAATCGGTACAAAGGCCAGATCGAAGACAGCGACCAGACCCGGCGGCAAAGCCCCGGAGAACCACATCGCGATCCGTCCGGCCAACCAGATACCCGCGGCGATAACAATAAACTGTGCCCTTGCTTCCGGCGTACCCGTCCAGTTTGGCACCGCTGTCAGTAAAAATCCTCCAAGGGCAGCCGTGGCATATCCAAATATCATCTCATGCGCATGCCACATTGGTGGGCTCATGGCGTAGGTCGGATATTCGTAATCGACCAACCCGGTCTGAGTCGTGAGCCACACACCCCAAGCACCACCCGCGAATAGACCGAATAGCCCCGCTGACAGAAAAAAGACGCGAAATCCATCACCCAGTACCCGCGCGATCATTGCCGGCATGCCTGCTCTCCTCGGCCTTAGTGGCTGTTGGATTCGGTCTAGCAAAACCGACCCGCGCCGGACTTAACCGAAATCAAGCACCCGGAGAAACATGACCCTAAAACATAGGTTTTTCTCATAATTTGAAGGCTAATCAGGACCTTCATTTTCCAGTTTGCGACCCTTCCGTTGACTTTCGTCAAGGAGTGATCGGCGCCAATGTTTCAGGCTGCAACCTGCCTCACCACGCAAATGGAGAGTGATCATGTCACTTGGAATCAGCTACGATAAGACCGGCCGCGCCTTTGGGGTCGGTTTGGCAATGCTGCTGGGCTCTGTCGCCGCGCCAGCATTTGCCGAAGAGCCAACGTTGAGCGACGAAGCATTTGAGTCGTCCAAGCAGCTCTATTTTGAACAATGCGCAGGTTGTCACGGCGTTCTGCGCAAAGGTGCGACCGGTAAGAACCTGGAACCACACTGGAAAAAAACTGCAGCAGACGGCACCGTCACAGAAGGCGGTACGCTTCAGCTGGGTCAGGAGCGTCTTGAAAAGATCATCGCCTGGGGAACCGAAGGCGGGATGAACAACTTCTCGGACATTATGACCGAGCAGGAAATCAAGGATATGGCGACATATATTATGATGGAGGCCCCCAAGCCGCCGGAAATGTCGCTGGAGCAGATGAAAGAGACCCGCAAGGTCTATGTGGAAGAGGCCGACTATCCGACCGAGCCGCTGCATGGCCGCAACTGGGAAAACTTCTTCGTCGTCATCGAACGTGACGTGGGCAAAGTGGCTGTTATCGACGGCGACACCAAAGAAGTGCTAACCCACATCCCGACCGGTTATGCCGTACACGTTCTGAAAGCGTCTGAGCACCACTCGATCACTGAGCCTGAGCATCCCGGCCGCTTCTGGTACACGATGGGCCGCGACGGCAAGATGACCAAGATCGACCTCTGGCAGAAGCCTGAGAACATGTTGGTTTCCGAGGTCAAAATCGCCTATGACGCACGCGACGTTGCCGTTTCCGGCGACGGCAAATACGTCATCGGTGGTGGCTACTGGCCGCCGCATTTCGCGATCGTCGACGCGCAGACCATGGAACCGGTAAAGGTCGTTTCGACACGCGGCACCAACGTAGACGGCGAGTATGTGGAAGAAGCCCGCGTAGCCGCGATCTACACCACGCCGAACGAACCCACCTGGATCGTTGCCGTGAAAGAGCTCGGCCAGCTGTGGCAGGTCGATTATACCGACCTGGACAACCTGCGGATCGACAAGATCAACTCGGCCAAGTTCCTGCACGACGGGTTCTTCGACCCGACAGGCCGGTACTTCCAGATCGCCGCGAACGCGTCGAACAAGATGGTCGTCGTCGACACCGAGACCCACAAGCTGGAAGCGATGATTGACACTGCAGCCCTGCCGCACCCGGGACCGGGCGCCAACTGGGTCGACCCGAACTGTGGTCCGGTGGCTGGTACAACCCACCTTGGTGTTGGTACCGTAACGGTCTGGGGTAACGACCCCGAAGGTCATCCGGATCAGGCCTGGAAAACCTGCTACGAAGTGGAAACAGACGGCCCCGGCCTGTTTGTCCGTACCCACCCGAACTCGGACTACATCTGGGCTGACCAGACTAAACACCCCGAGCCGGAAATTCAGCAATCTGTTCAGGTCATCTCGAAAGAGACCGGTGAGATCGTGAAAACCATCCAGATCACCGAAGACGAAGGCAGCGCTGCTGTTCACTTCGAATTCAACGCGGATGGAACCGAGGTCTGGGTCTCCAAATGGAACCTGTCGGATTCGAAAGAACCCAATGGTCAGATCGTAATCTTCGACGCCAAGACACTGGAAGAAATCGGCCGCATCGAAGGGCTTTATGCTCCGACCGGTAAGTTCAACGTCTACAACCGTTCGAACCACGTCACCTGACGGTTTGAGAACCAACACCGGAAAGGGCGGGCCCCTCGCCCGCCCTTTCCTCGTTTGACCCATCAGCCAAACTCACCGGCCTGCCATCAAAGGCCAGATAAGAAAGCCAAAACGGAGCACGGATATGACCTCCGAACCGGATAAGAAAAAACCGATCTGGCGCCGGTATTTCCTGTGGGGAATGCCCGTGGCCGGTATTGCCGCAGCTTTTGTCGGCGGCATCATCTTCTGGGGCGGGTTCAACACCGCCATGGAAGCCACCAACACCAAAGATTTCTGTATCTCGTGCCACGAGATGCGCGATTTCGTCTATGAGGAATATACGGGCACGATCCATGACGTGAACCGTTCCGGCGTAGGCGCTGTCTGTTCCGATTGCCACGTGCCCAAGGACTGGACCCACAAGATCATCCGCAAAATCAAGGCGTCGAAAGAGCTGTACGGCAAGATGGTCGGCACCATCAACACACGCGAAAAGTTCGAAGCCAAGCGTGTACATCTGGCAATGAACGAGTGGGAACGGATGAAGTCCAGCGACTCGCGCGAGTGTCGCAACTGCCATGACTTCGAGTCGATGATGCCCGAGTTCCAAAAACCCCGTGCGCGTCAGCAGCACCTGAATGCGATGACCGTCGGGCAAACCTGTATCGACTGTCACAAAGGGATTGCACACTCGGACGCCCGGGATCGGGCTGACGAGGAGTATCTGGAAAAGCTTGAGGCCCCGAACCCGTCCTTTATCCGCGAGATACCGCCGGAATACCTGGCCAGCCTGGAACGGATCGAAGCCAAAGAAGCTGCCGAAGCTGAGGCCGAAAAAGCTGCCAAACAGGCACAGCATGAGGCCGTGCAGGCACAGATTGCGGCGGCGGTGGATGCGGCGGTGGCCGAGGAGCGCGCCAAAGCCGGCGGCGAAGAGGCCGCAGCGCCTTCGGGTGGTGGAGGTGGCAGCGATGTCGGGTCGGATATCGATTGGAACGCTGTGGCCGCCGCAGATCTCAAGCTGTTCTACCCCGGTCAAGCTTCGTTTGAATGGGTGCAGAATGGCAAATTCCACGGTGGCGCACGGCCGCTGACTAAAGGAGGTGATCAGTGCACGACCTGTCACGCCAAAGAGCTGGATACCATCGGCAACAAAATCGTCGCAGGTGGTGAGCTTGAGCCGACGCCGATCCCCGGCAAACGGGGTGTGATCAATGCGACCGTACAGGCCGCGCATGATGATCAGAACCTCTATGTCCGACTGCAGTGGCCGGATGCCGGGCACAATCCCGCACCTTTCGTTGATGGTGGCAAAATGGACCCCGACAACCAGATCAAGGTTGCCATGATGATCACCGGCACAGGGATCGAACTGGGCGAACAGGTGGGGTGTTGGGCGTCGTGTCACGCCGATAACAGCTATATGCCCTTTGATCCGGGTGCCGAGGCGATTGCCGCAAATGGCGATGTCTCGGGTCGGTTGAACACGCAGGACACGGTGACCAAGTACATCAGCGAAAGCCGGACCGAGGTCGAGATCAAGGGCCGTCGTGGCAAGGCGCTGGGTGGCTGGGACAAACTGCAAGCCGCTGAGCAGATCGAGCAGTATCTGGCCGACGGAACCTATCTGGACCTGATGCGCGTCTATGCAGACGGCAGCGCCACCAACGGTTATCTGCTGGAACAGCGCGTGGTTAATGACGGCGAAATCGCCGCCTCGGCCAGCCTCGACGCGGGCATGTGGACCGTGGTCTTCACCCGCCCACTGAACTCGGGCGCGCCTGGTGACGTGCCGCTGGAGGTCGGTCAGACCTACACAGTCGGCTTTGCTATCCACGATGACTTTGCCGCCGCACGGTTCCATCACGTAACGCTGGATACCAGCCTGGCACTGGATGACGACAGCGCCTTCATCAACGTGGTCAAACAATAAGGAACAGGGGCCGGGCAAACCGGCCCCTTTCGCTTAGAAGAGGAGACTTGGACGATGAAACCCCAACACCTTCTTCCCGCTTTGCTGTTTCTGGCCGCACCTGCCTGGGCGGATGAGACCGCTGAGCTGTGTGCTGAAGCCGAAGAGCGTTATGCCGAGCTGTTTGGTCAGCCCTCATCCTCCGTTGAGGATGCGGAAGTGGTGCTGATGTACAAATACACCTTCTGCCCGGTCGAGCTGACCGTGAAAGCAGGCACCACGGTGCGCTGGGTCAACGTGGACAAACGCACCAGCCACTCGGTCCTGCTAAAAGATGGCAGCGAACCCGAAAGCGACAGGCTGTTTCCTGAGGAAACGGTTGAACTGACCTTCCTCACCCCCGGCCCGCAGGAATATTTGTGCGGACCCCATTGGGAAACGCAGAACATGATCGGCATGATCACCGTCGAACCCTGAGCCGAGGCACCATACAGGCATGAGAGAGAGGAGCGCGGGATCAATTCCTGCGCTCCTTAACTTTAGTCAAGGAGGTTCCTTTTCGATTTCGCCAGTCTGGCCGCATGACACGCCCGGCTCACCCAGCAACGTCCCCTGATCGCGCAGGAATTCCGGGCTCCGAAGACATTCAGACCAAGCGAGTTTGCACATGAGCGGTAAGGTTTTTCTGATTGGCGCAGGCCCCGGTGACCCTGAACTGATGACCCTGCGCGCATTGCGGATGCTGCAAGAGGCAGATGTTGTTGTTTATGACCGTCTGGTCTCGACCGATATCCTCAACTTGCATGCCGAGGGCGCACGGCTGATCCCGGTTGGCAAGGCCCCCAAATGCCATACGGTGCCGCAAGATCGCATCAACGAAATCCTCGTCGAAGAAGCCAGCGCCGGTCACACCGTTGCGCGCCTTAAAGGCGGCGACCCGATGATCTTCGGGCGTGGCTCGGAAGAGGCGGCGCATCTGATGGCTAACGGCATCCCGGTCGAATATGCGCCGGGCATCACCGCCGCACAGGGGGCCTCCTGTTCCACCGGCGTGCCGCTGACCCATCGCGGGCTGGCGACCTCGGTGCAATATGTCACTGGGCATCGGCAGGCCGACAAGGTGCTGGATCTGGATTGGAAACGTCTGGCCGACCCGGATTCGACGCTGGTTGTCTATATGGGCGTCGCCAATATCGGCCAGATCGCCATGGGTCTGATGACCGAAAACCTGCCCGGCTCGACCCCGGTTCTGGCAGTGGGCAAAGCGACCACACCGGATGAACGCCGCATGGTATCCCGGCTGGATCGATTGGCAGCGGATGTGCGCGACGCTGATCTGAAAGCACCGACGCTGTTCATCATCGGCAAGGTCGTATCGCTATACGCAGAACGGCCCGTGGCCGAACTTTTGGAGCAGGCGCATGGCTAAGTTTGGTTCCAGGCAATCAGGGGGCAGTCGGTCGCTGCCCGATGGTGCTGCCAAGGGTCCAGGTTGGACCGCGCGCGCTGTACTGACAACGGCTGTGCTTGTGGCCACATCTGCCTTTGCCGCCGACACTCTTGACCCCAACGCGCTGAAACGTCTTGTCCATCAGGACTGCGGCTCGTGCCATGGGCTGTCGTTGAAAGGCGGTCTCGGCCCTGATCTGAGATCCGAGACACTGGAGCACTACGACGCGGACGTTCTGACCGGCGTGATTCTCGATGGCATCCCCGACACCGCGATGCCCCCATGGCGTCCTTTGATCAGCGAAGAAGAGGCTGAATGGATCGCGCGTTATCTGCTGGCACAGGAGGCACAATGAAACAGCTCATTCTTACTCTCGCCACCACTTTGCTCATGACCACAGCCCAAGCTGAGCCCACCGCGACGGGCGATCTCGGTCTTGTCATTGAACGCGCCAAAGGCTCAGTTCTGCTGGTGGACCAATCCGACCGCGCCGCACTGGCCCGGATCGAAGGGTTGGGCGATCTGTCCCATGCCTCGCTGGTCTACTCGCCCGATGAACGCTTTGCCTATGTTTTCGGGCGTGACGGTGGGCTCACCAAAGTAGACATCGTCACCCGCCAGATCGTGAACCGCGTCGTTCAGGCGGGCAATGCCATTGGCGGCGCGATTTCGGATGACGGAAAACTGGTCGCCGTATCGAACTATGAACCCGGTGGCGTGCGTGTCTTTGACGCCGAGACGCTGGAGATGGTGGCCGATATCCCAACTGACAGCAAAACCATCGGTCTGGTCGACGCACCGGGTCGCCGGTTTGTCTTTACCATGTGGGATACGGGCGAGACCTGGATCGCCGATTTCGCCAAGGGTGACCCCGCAATTACCAAGATCACCGATATGGGCAAAAACCCCTATGACGCGCTGATCACCGCAAACGGCCGCACCTATATCACGGGTCTGTTCGGCGAGGACGGCCTGACCGCGCTGGACCTCTGGGCCGAGACGCCCGAACCCATCCGCGTGCTGCCCAACTATGGGCGCGGACAGGAAGAGATGCCGGTCTACAAGATGCCCCACCTCGAAGGCTGGGCGCTGACCGGCCGCGAATTCGTGCTGCCGGCTGTCGGCCATCACGAGGTTCTCTGGATCGATTCCGACACCCTGACCGAGACCGGGCGCACGCAGACCCACGGCCAGCCGGTCTTTGCCATGGCCCGACCCGACGGTCGGCAGGTTTGGGTGAATTTCGCCCACCCGTTGAATGATACAATTCAGGTCATTGATTCAGTGAGCAAGGAAATCATCCACGAGTTCAAACCCGGCCCCGCCGTGCTGCATATAGAATTCACGCCTCGAGGGCATGAGGTTTGGATCAGCGTCCGCGATGCCAACAAAGTCATGGTCTACGACACCCAGACCTTTGAAAAGCTGCGCGAGATTGAGGCCGACAGCCCCTCGGGCATTTTCTTCACCGCGCGTGCGCACAGAACGGGGCTTTGACATGCAGCATATCACCGACCCGATCGACCGCCGTCTTCTGGACGATTTCCAGCGTGATTTTCCCATCGTAGAGCGCCCGTTTCAGGTTCTGGCCAACGCGCTTGGGCTGGAAGAGGCCGAAGTGCTCGATCGTCTTGCGCGGATGCGCAAAACCGGACGCATAACGCGGGTTGGCGCGACGATTGCACCCGGCGCGGTTTCCGCCAGTACGCTTGCGGCTGTGGCGGCTCCGGAAGAACGGCTGGAAGAGGTCGCGGCGCTGATCGATGCGGAACCCGGTGTGAACCACAATTACCAGCGCGAGGATGACTGGAACCTTTGGTTCGTGGCCACCGGCCCGGACCGGGCACATGTGAACGACACCCTCGCCCGGATCTCGCAGCGCTCGGGGCTGCGGGTTCTGGATTTGCGGCTAGTGCGGCCGTTCAACATTGATCTGGGCTTTCGTATGTCGGGCGAGACCCGCAATGCTCCTGGCCCGCGGAAAGTGGATCGTTCAGCCATGCGAGAGGGCGACCGACCCCTGTTGCAGGCCCTCAGTTCTGGCCTGTCGCTGGTCTCTGATCCTTATGCTGCGCTGGCTCGGACCCTGAACCGCGACACAGAAGACGTAATGGATCGCGTAGCCGCCTTGCACCGGGCCGGGATCGTCTCTCGCCTGGGCGTCATCGTACGCCACCGCGCTTTAGGCTGGTCCGCCAATGCAATGGTGGTCTGGGATATGCCGGCCGAGCAGGTCAGCAGCGCTGGCCCGGCACTGGCAGCGCATCCCGGTGTGACACTGTGCTATGAGCGCAACCCGGTCGAGGATATCTGGCCCTATCGCCTCTATTCCATGATCCATGCGCGTTCGCGCCCTGAGGCAATGGAGGTTTTGGCCGGGGCCGCCGCCCTGCCCGAACTATTTGGTGCGCAGCGCAAAGTACTGTTCTCGACCCGCTGTTTCAAACAGACCGGTGCGTTAATCCAACCGAAGGAGGCCGCCGCATGACGCTCGACGACACCGATCGCGCGATCCTGAACCGGATGCAGGATGACCTGCCGCTGACAGCGCATCCTTACGCTGCAATTGCCCAGGAAATAGGGATCGCAGAGTCCGACCTGCTGGCCCGCCTGACCCGCATGAAAGACGAGCGCGTAATCACCCGCTTTGGTCCCTTCTTTGACGCTGCTGCGATGGGTGGAGCCTTCTGTCTGTGCGCCATGGCCGTGCCCTCACAGGATTTCGAAAACGTCCTGACCAAAGTCAATGCGCATCCCGAGGTTGCCCATAATTATGAACGCACGCATCGGCTGAACATGTGGTTCGTTCTGGCGACCGAAACACCCGAAGGGATCGCAGCCACAGCCGAGGCTATCGAACGGGAAACCGGGATCGCGGTCCTGCAATTCCCCAAACTTCAGGAATTCTTCATCGGCTTCCGGGTGGCGGCATGATCGACGAAAAAGACCGAGAGATTATCGAGGCGCTGCAAGGCGGCCTGCCCCTTGTGCCCGCCCCCTTCGCCCAGGTGGCCGACGGCTTGGGCCTGGATGAAAAGACTCTGATGTCCCGTCTGGCCGATATGAAATCGCGCGGTGTCATCCGGCGCATCGCTGCGGCCCCCAACCACTATAAACTGGGCATGACCTCGAACGGCATGACTGTGTGGGATGTCGAAGATGGCCGCGTTGCCGAACTCGGATCGCAGATCGGTGCCCTGCCCTTCGTCACCCATTGCTATGAACGCCCGCGCGCCTTGCCTGACTGGCCTTACAATCTGTTCGCCATGGTTCATGGCGCTGACCGGGATGAGGTCGAGGAGAAGCGTGCCGAGATTGCCGCCATCCTCGGCGATGCCTGCCGGGCCAAAGATATCCTTTATTCCACGCGCATCCTGAAAAAGACCGGGCTGCGCCTGAAAAAGAAAGGCTGAGATATGTTCCGCCTGACCGAATACATGCACCAGCTCGTGAAACCGACCCCAGTGCGCAGACGCCGCCCCGGCCCGGTGAAACCGGTGGTGATCTGGAACCTGACACGGCGCTGCAACCTGAAATGCCGCCATTGCTATACCGTCTCGGCGGATGTGGCGTTCCCGGGTGAGCTCAGCCATGAGCAAGCCATGGTAACCCTTGAGGATCTGGGCCAGTTTCGCGTCCCGGCCTTGATCCTCTCGGGTGGGGAACCACTGGATCGGTTCGACGTCTACGATATCGCCAAACGCGCCCGTGAATTGGTGCCTATGCTGGCGCTGTCGACCAACGGCACACGGATTTACGACGAAACCGCCGATATGATTGCCGACGTGGGCTTCAACTATGTCGGCATTTCGCTGGACGGCATCGGAGCCACGAATGACTGGTTCCGAGGAGTCGAAGGCGCCTTTGCCGACGCCCTGCGCGGTGTGCGCGAATGCAAGAAACGCGGCATCAAGGTGGGCCTGCGGTTCTGCCTGACCGAAGGAACGCAACATCACCTGCCTGACCTGCTGCAGCTGTGCGATGATGAGGGAGTCGACAAGTTCTATCTGTCTCACCTTGTCTACGCCGGGCGCGGCGACAAAAACCGAGGCGAAGATGCCGAGCACCTGCGCACCCGTAAGGGTCTGGACCTCCTGCTGGAACGTGCGTGGGAGGCTGCGTCTGGCGGTCGTCCGCTGGATATCGTGACCGGCAATAACGACGCCGATGCCGGGTATTTCCTGAACTGGGTCCGGACGCATTTCGACGATGACAAAGCCGCCCATGTGCGCGAGCATCTGGCCGCGTGGGGCGGGAACTCCAGCGGGCTGGGCGTGGCCAATATCGACAATCTGGGCCGCGTGCATCCCGACACTTATTGGTCCGATTACACAGTCGGCAATGTGAAGACCAAATCGTTCTCAGAACTTTGGACCGGTGACGACCCGATGCTGGCCATGCTGCGCACCCGTCCGCGTCCTTTGAAAGGGCGTTGCGGGGCCTGCCAGTTAAAGGACGTCTGCGGCGGAAACACCCGCATCCGGGCGCTGCAACTTACTGGTGATCCGTGGGCCGAAGATCCGGCCTGCTATCTGTCGAACGAAGAAATCGGCGTGGATGGCGCGAGCGAGCGCCTGCAGGTCACGCCGTTCCGGGGGAAAAGCCATGATCCGGCGCATCAGTTCTTTTGACACTCTGAAAATCGGCGCTTTCTGCTCGCTACTGCTAGCGGGCACCGCATGGGCCGATGCTCCATCTGATTACGCCGAGCATTGCGCCTCATGCCATGGCGAGAACCGTCTGGGTGGGGTCGGTCCGGCGCTTATTCCCGAAACGCTGAAACGGATGCGAGGGCCGCGTGTGGCCGCTGTGATCGCCGAGGGGCGTATCGCGACACAGATGCCGGCGTTTTCGTATGAACTGGACGCGCTGCAGATCGAGGAACTAGCAGGGTGGCTGAAATCACCGCTGGAGACCGATCCCGAATGGGGCGAGGCCGATATCATGGCCAGCCGAACTCTGGATGAGGATTATATCTCAGTCGATGCCCCGGTCTGGGGCAGCGATCCTATGAACATCACTCTGGCCGTTGAGACCGGCGATCACCATGTCAGCGTTCTGGATGGGGATACTTTCGAGGTTCTGGACCGGTTCGAGACACCTTTTGCCGTGCATGGCGGGCCGAAGTTCAGCCCGGACGGGCGCTATGTCTTCATCATGTCCCGCGATGGCTGGGTGCAGAAATATGACATCTGGGCGCTGAAACAGGTGGGCCGCGTGCGTGCGGGCTTGAACAGCCGCAACATCGCCATGTCAGGAGACGGCAAGTGGGTGGCCGTGGCGAACTATTTGCCGAACTCTCTGACACTGCTATCCACCGAAGACCTGTCTGTAGCGAAAGTCATTGATGTAAAAAGCAAAAAAGGAAAACCCAGCCGCGTCTCGGCGGTCTATCAGGCACCGCCGCGCGAAAGCTTCGTTCTCGCGCTGAAAGACGTGCCCGAGATTTGGGAAGTATTCTACGGGGCGAACCCACCGCAATCCGGTTTGGGGCATGATTTCCGCATTGAGGGTCAGTTCAAGAACCCCGATCCCTTCCCGGTGCGCAAGATTACCACGCCCGATTATCTGGACGATTTCTTCTTTGATCAGAGCTATGAATACGTCATGGGCGCCTCGCGCGATGGCAAGGGCGGGCAGGTGATCGATCTGGTGATTGGCCACAAAGTGGCTGATCTGGACCTGCCTGGGATGCCTCACCTAGGTTCGGGGATTACCTGGAAACATGGCGACTCCACCGTGATGGCGACGCCGCATCTGACCGATGGCACGGTCTCGGTGATCGACATGGAGACATGGGAAACCGTCAAGCGGATCAAGACCGAAGGGCCCGGCTTTTTCATGCGCAGCCATGAGAATTCGCCTTACGTCTGGGCCGATGTGTTTTTTGGGCCGAACAAGGACGCCATGCATGTAATCGACAAGCAAAGCCTTGAAATCGTAAAAACTTTACGCCCTGCGCCAGGCAAGACCGTGGCGCATGTGGAGTTCACCAAGGATGGCAGCCACGCGCTGGTTTCGATCTGGGAAGATGACGGCGCGGTGATCGTCTATGACGCGCAGACGCTGGAAGAGGTCCGCCGCCTGCCGATGCGTAAACCGTCTGGGAAGTACAATGTCTGGAACAAAATCACCTTCTCGGAAGGCACCAGCCACTGAGGATAAATGGCCGGTCTGGAAACTGGCCATCCTGCTTTACCCGGCCACGGCTCTGACCGTGGCCATCAACCTGTTTCTGGCCGGGCTGATCCTGCACAGCGCTGGATTTGGTGCCATCGGGCCGGTGCCCGCGATCCTGTGGTCGATCCCATTGGGCATACCTGCCGCGTGGTTGGCGGGGCGTTGGGTGCGCGGGTTGATGGATGAGGCAGATAGTTGATTTCAAATGTTAAAATCGAAAGTTTCCAGAACCTGACCTAAGTCAAGTATCGCGCCGAGAGAATCCCCTAGAACACGCAGCATAGCTTCCCGAGTCGGAGTCTCCATGCCTGCCCTCGTCCCTTTGCACAATCTCCCTGCCCGTGCGGTTCGCGCGGCAGCTGGGTTGGCGGGCATGCTCCTTCTTTTGTTGCAGACCTTTGGACCGGCGCTGGCGAGTCCCGGTGAAAGTGTCTGGGTGGAGATCTGCTCGGAAGGCGGCGCGGTCTGGGTTGAGGTTGACCTTGAGGAGGACACCGAAGACCCGACCGCGTACTGCCCGAAATGCGCCGATTGCGCGCTGTGCGCGGTCACCAGCGCGGCACCCGTGCCCGAGCTGGCGCAAGTGCCGCAAATCGGAATCTTCCGTGTTGTACAGGTTCAGAACAGCAAATCTTCCTTGTTGTACAACTCGGATCGGCTGTGGCCCGAAACCCGGGGACCCCCGTGCCCGACCCAAGAAACAACTGAACGCGCCCCGCGCGCGTCCATGGCGTCCACCCTAAGTATCGGAGGTGCGCCGTGGTCGTAAGTCGCGCAATCCATTTCCTGCTGGCCCTTGCCCTGTCCTGCCTGATGGCGATCAGCGCCCATGCCGACAGCCTTGCCAGCTTCCTGCCCGATATCGAACCCGCCGATCTGGCCCCCGGTGCTGATGCCTTCGGGCCGGTCCGTGATGACGTTCCGGTTGCCCCCGTCCTGAAGGGCGGCGAGACCGTTGCCTGGGCCTTCCTGACTTCTGACTTCGTGGGCACCACCGGATATTCCGGTAAACCGATCCATGTGGTTGCCGCCATCGATGACGACGCGGTGCTGACCGGTGTGCAGCTGGTCAAACACTCGGAACCCATCGTTCTGATCGGCATCCCGAACTCGAGGATGGTTGAGCTGACCGAAGGCTATGCCGGTCTGGACCTGAAGGTTGAGGCCGAAACCGGTGGCGAGGGGCATGACCTCGACATTATCTCGGGCGCGACAGTGACGATCATGGTGATCGATGACAGCCTCGTGCGTGGTGGGATCAAGGTGGCGCGTGCGCTGGGGCTGGGCGGATTGTCTCCGCTACAGGCAGACGGGCCGAAACGCGAAGTCGATATGGCAAAGGACGCTGTATATGACTGGGCAACGCTTTCGGGCGACGGCTCGATACGGCGGCTGACACTGGATGTCGGTCAGGTCAACGCAGCTTTTGAAGCCACTGGCGATCAGCGCGCCATCAAACGCCCTGAACCGGGCGAGCCGGATGACACATTCATCGACATGCACGTGGCGCTGGTCTCGGTTCCATCGATCGGCAAATCACTGTTGGGCGAGGCCGAATATCAGAACCTTGTCGAATGGCTGGACGAAGGCGAACAGGCCATTCTGGTGCTGGGGCGCGGGTCCTACAGCTTCAAGGGATCAGGGTATGTCCGCGGCGGAATCTTCGACCGGATTCAGCTTATACAGGGCGATAATTCGGTGCGGTTCTTCGACAAGCAGCAAGAGCGCCTTGGCCGGGTTGCCGCCCCGGATGCGCCCAGTTTCACCGAGCTAGATATATTCAAGATCCCCGCCGAAGCCGAGTTCAACCCCGCCGAGCCGTTCCGCCTGCAATTGCTGGTGCAACGGGCCGTGGGTGCGGTCGAAAAAACCTTCCTGACCTTCGATCTGGGCTACAAGCTGCCCGAGCAGTATCTGTTGCCAGTCGCAGTCCCCACTGTTGTGGATGACGCCACTGGCGAAGCCGCAGCAAAAGCCGCCTTGTGGAAACGCATCTGGAAGGATCGCACGGTCGAGATTGCCGGTCTGGGCGTCATGTTGTTGGTGCTGACCGCAACCTTCTTCTTCCAGTTCCACGCCACGATGAACGCCCGGGTCTTTTACTGGTTCCGCATCGGATATCTGACCCTGACGCTGTTCTTTATCGGCTGGTACGCCAATGCGCAGCTGAGTGTTGTGAACCTGATGGCGCTGGCCGGCAGCCTGCGCACCGGTTTCAGCTGGGATGCCTTCCTGCTGGATCCGCTGGTCTTCATCCAGTGGTTTGCCGTGGCCGCCGCCCTGCTGTTTTGGGGGCGCGGGGCCTATTGCGGCTGGCTGTGCCCGTTTGGTGCCCTGCAGGAACTGACCAACAAGATCGCGCGCGCACTGAAAGTGCCACAATGGACGCTGCCATGGGGACTGAACGAACGCCTATGGCCTGCGAAATACATGATCTTCCTTGGTCTCTTCGGGCTCAGCTTTGTCTCGATCCCGCTGGCTGAGACCTATGCCGAGATCGAGCCCTTCAAGACTGCGATCATTCTGAAGTTCATGCGCGACTGGCCCTTTGTGGTCTTTGCGCTGACACTGCTGGGAATCGGGCTGTTCATCGAACGGTTCTATTGCCGCTACCTCTGCCCGCTGGGTGGAGCGCTGGCGATCCCCGCCCGAATTCGCATGTTCGACTGGCTGCGCCGCTACAAGGAATGCGGCAGCCCATGTCAGACCTGCGCCAACGAATGCCCCGTTCAGGCAATCCACCCAACTGGTGAGATCAACCCGAACGAGTGCGTCACCTGCCTGCATTGTCAGGTGCTCTACCAGTCCGAGGACAAATGTCCCGTCGTTATCCGCCAGCTTAAGCGGCGGGCCAAGACAGGGTCGGTCAACCTCAAGACCCCCCTCGGGCAACCACCGGCGAACCATCCGAACGCCAAACCGCAATCCGTTTCCTAAAAAGGAGGAACGATCATGTCGGAACAAGACAACAAACTGAACATCACCCGCCGCGGGATGCTGGGGGCAACCGCCACCGGTGCCGTGCTGGCCGGGACCGGCCTGGGTTCGACCCTGATGACCGCGAAACAGGCCAGCGCTGCGGCCAATGCCAACCTGGAGCCCGGTGAACTGGACGAATATTACGGCTTCTGGTCCTCGGGACAGACCGGCGAATTGCGCATCCTGGGCTTCCCGTCCATGCGCGAGCTGATGCGGGTGCCGGTGTTTAACCGTTGCTCTGCAACTGGCTGGGGTCAGACCAACGAGTCGCTTAAGATCATGACCGATGGCTTGCTGCCGGAAACCAAGGAATTCCTCGCCAAGCGTGGCATGAAAACCTATGACAACGGCGACCTGCACCACCCGCATATGTCGTTCACCGACGGCACCTATGACGGCCGTTACCTGTTCATGAACGACAAGGCCAACACCCGCGTTGCCCGTGTGCGTTGCGATGTGATGAAATGCGACAAGATCACCGAGATCCCGAATGCCAAGGCGATCCACGGTCTGCGTCCGCAGAAATTCCCGCGCACTGGCTATGTCTTTGCCAACGGTGAAGATGAAACTCCGCTGGTCAATGACGGCTCCGTGCTGGACGATCCGTCGCAATACGTGAACATCTTCACCGCGCTGGACGGTGACACCATGGAAGTTGCGTGGCAGGTAATCGTGTCGGGTAATCTCGACAACACCGACTGCGATTATCAGGGTAAATACGCCTATTCGACCTCGTACAACTCGGAAATGGGTATGAACCTGGCCGAGATGACCGAGAACGAGCTGGATCACGTCGTTGTCTTCAACCTCGCGGAAATCGAAAAAGGCATCGAGGCTGGCGACTATCAGGAACTGAAAGGCGTCAAGGTTCTGGACGGACGTAAGGGTCAGAACAAGAAATACACCCGCTACATTCCGATCCCGAACTCGCCACACGGCATCAACACCGCGCCTGACGGCAAGCACGTCTGCATCAACGGTAAGCTGTCGCCGACCGTATCGATCATGGATGTGACCAAGCTGGACGCCCTGTTCGAAAGCGATGCCGATCCCCGGTCGTGCATCGTGGGTGAGCCGCAGCTGGGTCTTGGCCCGCTTCACACCGCGTATGACGGTCAGGGCAACGCGTTCACCACGCTGTTCCTCGACAGCCAGATCGTGAAGTGGAACATGGACAAGGCGATCCGCGCCTATGCGGGTGAGGATGTCGATCCGATCATCTCGAAGGTCGATGTGCATTATCAGCCGGGTCACAACTCGACTTCCATGGGTGAAACCAAGGATGCCGACGGCAAGTGGCTGATTTCGATGAACAAGTTCTCGAAAGACCGCTTCCTGAATGTGGGTCCGCTGAAGCCTGAAAACGAACAGCTGATCGACATCTCTTCCGACGAGATGAAAGTGGTTCACGACGGGCCGACCTTTGCCGAGCCGCATGACTCGATCATCGTTCGCAGCGACATCGTTAATCCGGTCAACGTCTGGGACCGCAACGACGTCACATGGGAAGACGCCCGCAAACAGGCCGAAGCCGATGGCATCGATCTGGAAGAAGGTGCTGAAGAACCGATCCGGGATGGCAACAAGGTGCGGGTCTACATGACATCGCAGGCCCCGACCTTCAGCCTTGAGAAGTTCACCGTCAAACAGGGCGACGAGGTAACAATCTACGTCACCAACCTGGATGACGTGGACGACGTGACCCACGGCTTCTGCCTGGGCAACTACGGCATCGCCTTCGAGATCGGGCCAATGGCAACCGCGTCGATCACCTTCACTGCGGACCGTCCGGGCGTACACTGGTTCTATTGCCAGTGGTTCTGCCACGCGCTGCACATGGAAATGCGCGGCCGGATGCTGGTCGAGCCGCAGGGAGCATAACCCATGCGTTGGTCCCTGCTCATACCGCTCCTGCTCGGCTCGCCCCTTTGGGCGGCGGACTGGGATGTGCCCAACCGGGCGGGGGCCATCAATAAAACATTGGCGCAGGCGGCGGATGGGGACACCCTCCGCCTGAGCCCCGGTGTCTACACCGAAACACTGGTTCTGGACCGGCCCGTAACCCTCGACGGGCTGGGACAGGCCACCATAGACGGACAAGGCAACGGCAGCGTCATCACCGTGACCGGACCGGGCGTGACCGTGCGCGGTTTGACAGTGATCGGCTCGGGCTCAAGCCATGAGGGTATCGACAGTGGTATCCAACTGACCAAAACGGCTAAGGCGCCCGTGGTCGAGGATAACGTGCTGCTGGGCAATCTTTACGGCATCGATATTCACGGGGCCAAAGACAGCATCGTGCGTGGCAACCGGATCGAAGGACGTTTGGATCAACGGATGAACGACCGCGGCAATGGCGTCTATGTCTGGAATGCCCCCGGCGCAGTGGTTGATGGCAATGACATCCGGTACGGGCGCGACGGAATCTTTGTGAACTCGTCCAAGAAGAACACCTTCACCAACAATCTGTTCCGCGATCTGCGCTTTGCGGTGCATTACATGTATGCGGACAACTCTGTCGTCAGTGACAACGTCTCGATCGGCAATGATCTGGGTTATGCGGTGATGTTCACGACCAATGTGACGGTTGCCAACAACGTCTCGATCGGCGACCGCGAACACGGCGTGATGCTGAACTACGCCAACAAGAGCACCATCACTGGAAACGTGGTGAAAGGTGCTAAGGAAAAATGCACTTTCCTCTATAACTCGAACAAGAACGAATTCACCGACAACTGGTTCCAGGGATGCGGCATCGGCATCCACTTTACCGCTGGTAGCGAGCGCAACCGCATCGTTGGCAATTCATTCATCGGAAACCGGACGCAGGTGAAATATGTCTCGACCAAATGGGTCGAGTGGTCCGAAGACGGGCGTGGCAATTACTGGTCCGATTTCGCCGCTTATGATGTGGATGGCAACGGCATTGCCGATGCCCCCTATCGCCCCAATGACAGTATGGACCATGTGCTGTGGACCCAACCCTCAGCCAAATTGTTGCTCGGCTCCCCAGCCGTGCAACTGGTGCGCTGGTCTCAATCGGCCTTCCCGGCGCTGTTGCCGGGGGGTGTGATGGACAGCAATCCATTGATGCAAGCCCCTGAACCCCCAGCTATGAAAAAGGTGCCTCATGACGGATAAGGCCCTGTCAATCGACCATGTTCTCAAGGACCGTGGAAAAACCCGCGTTCTTGACGATATCACCCTGTCCCTTGCCCCCGGCCAGCGCGTTGCGCTGCTGGGCCATAACGGCGCGGGCAAGTCGACCCTGATCAAATCTATCCTCGGCCTGACGCCGATCCATGGCGGAGCCATTCGGATCGGGGATGCCACTCCCGGTAGTGCTCAGGCACGGCGCGAGACGGCCTATCTGCCCGAGGCGGTGTCATTTCATCCCGCGCTAACCGGGCGTGAGCAGTTGACCCTGTTTGCGCAGCTTTCAGGCGCAAAAGCCGATGTGTCCGGTTTGCTGGATCGTGTCGGCCTGAGCGACGCTCTGGACCGTCGGATCGGCACCTATTCCAAAGGCATGCGGCAACGTTTGGGCCTGGCGCAGGTGCTGTTGGGCCAACCGAAAGTGGCCTTGCTGGATGAGCCGACAAGCGGGCTGGACCCGATTTCTCGGCAGGACCTGTACGCCATCATCGACGAACTAGCTGCCCAAGGCACCGCCGTTCTGATTGCCTCACACGCGCTGACCGAGGTCGAGGCGCGCACCGACCGGATCGCCATTATGCGCAAGGGTCAGATGGTCGCCGACGACACCCTGAACAATCTGTCGGCTCTGGCCGGTCTACCGATCCGCTTGAAGGTACGCGCCAGCGCCAATCCGGATCTGCTGGCCGCTGAACTGGGCGGCAGCCGGATCAATGGGGCATCTGTTGAATTGCTCTGCACTCCCGAAGACAAGATGGAGGCCCTGCGCCGGATCGCCGGACTGGGCGACGCGGTAGCGGATGTGGAAATGACCCCGCCCAAGCTGGAAGATCTCTATCGCCATTACGCACAGGAGGATTTGCAATGACCCGCTTCCTCGCCATCACCCGCACCGAGATGCTGATCCTGCGCCGGAACCGATGGCTGCTGGTCGCCACGCTGATCATGGTGCTGTTCGCCTTGGCTCTGACCTTCGCGGGCAGCGCGCCAACTGGCACGCTGGGAGTCGACATGTTGACCGTTTCGGTCGCTTCGATGACCACGCTGTCGGTTTATCTTGCGCCGCTGTTGGCGCTGATGATTGCTTTTGACGCCATCGCCGGCGACGTGGATCGCGGCAGCTTGTCACTGCTGCTGTCTTACCCGGCTGGGCGCGGAGAAATCCTGTTGGGCAAGTTCACCGCCCATCTCGCCGCGCTGGCCTTTGCCATGACCATCGGTTTCGGCACCGCAGGTGCAGTGGCCACCTTCTTTGGCGGCGCTGGGCCGGACAGCTTGATTGCTCTGGCACGCCTCATCCTCACTTCGATCCTGTTGGGCGCCGTGTTTCTGGCGCTGGGATACCTGCTGTCCGCCCTGGCAAAGGGGGCCACGGCGGCGGCGGGTTTGTCGGCCGGGCTCTGGCTGGTTTTTGTCGTCCTCTATGATCTTGGGCTGTTGGGAGCCGTCGTCATGGACAAGGGCGGCACTTTCACCCAATCCGTCTTTCCTTGGGTGATGGTAGCCAACCCGGCCGACGCATTCCGTCTGTGGAACATCGCCGCGACCGAGGGCGTCGCTATGGCATCCGGCATGACCGGGGCGGCGCAGGCGCTGCCGGTCTGGGCTGCACCCGTCTCACTGTTGATCTGGCCGGTGATAGGCTTTGCACTCGCCCGGATCGCATTCCGGAGGGTCGAGCCATGAAGCGTCTCGCCCTGATCGCATTGGCCGCGCTGGCGGCCTGCAAGGAAGAGGTCGCCGAGGCCCCCGACCCGGTTGATCTGACCCCAGATGCGCTGAGTTATTTCTGCCAGATGAACATCGCGGAACATGGCGGGCCCAAAGGTCAGATTCATCTTGAGGGCTATCCTGCACCTTTGTTCTTTGCGCAGGTGCGCGACATGCTCGCCTATCTGAAAAGCCCCGAACGCGATGCCAAGATCACCGCTGTTTACGTCAGCGACATGGGTGTCGCCCCCAGCTGGGGGCAGCCGGGCATCTCCAACTGGATCGCAGCCGATGGTGCGACCTTTGTCGTCGGCGCAGATGTCGCCGGAGGCATGGGCGCGCGCGAGGTCGTCCCATTTGCGGAACCCACCGAGGCCGAATCGTTTATCCTGCGCTATGGCGGGTCTGCTTTGCCCCTGCCCGAGATCCCCGATGCCGAAGTCCTTGGACCCGTCGATCTGGACTTGATTCTGGAGACCCCCGCATGACCCTTTTGACTCGCCGCCGCTTCCTGACCATAACTGCCGCCTGCGCCGCTATGCCCGCAGCCGCCAGCGGTTCGGCCCAATGGCACGGCATCGCGCTGGGCGCACCTGCCAGCCTGCGGCTTGAAGGCCTGACGGATGTACAGGCCGCGCCGATCTTTGCCGCGGTCGAGGCCGAATTGAACCGGCTTGAGGATATCTTCAGCCTCTACCGACCACATTCGCAGATCAGCCAGCTGAACCGCACCGGTCACTTGAATGCACCTGCGCCTGAGCTACTGGAGGTGCTGAGCCTGTGTTCCGTGCTTCACGAAGCCTCGGACGGGGCGTTTGATCCGACGATCCAGCCGCTGTGGCTAGCGCTGGCCAGCGGAGCGGAGCAGCCAAGTGTGGAACGCGCGCACGCAACGATTGGATGGAACAACGTGCACGTCGGTTCGGATGGAATCCGCCTGCCATATCCCAGACATTCGGCGATCACGTTGAACGGGATTGCGCAAGGTGCGATCACCGACCGGATTGCTGCTTTGCTGCGGTCCTTCGATCTGCGCGATGTATTGGTGGATATGGGTGAGGTCGCCGCTCTTGGCCAGCGATACACTAGCGTACCATGGCGCGTGGGGCTGGCCGCCCCCGATGGCACGGTGGCCAAACGAATCAGGCTTCAGGATCGAGCTGTCGCAACCTCAGCGCCCGGCGGTACGATGTTACAGGGCAAACATGGCCATATCCTGAACCCGAAAGGGCACAAAGTTATGCAACGCGCAGTATCAGTATCCGCGGCGCGGGCCGCTGTTGCCGATGGACTATCAACCGCCCTTTGCCTGACTCCGGATAGCGGAGCAAACGCGCTGGCGTCGCGGTTTCCAGGGGCGAAAATCGAGATGCTACTCTGAGCCACAAGAGCGGCGGGCACCTCAAAAATATCTAGCGCTCGCTTTGGGGAGCCCCGTTACGGTCGGGATATTCAGTGAATGGTTTTGTTGGAGAATTATGTTCGCCAATGTGAATTGATTTTGACGGCTGGCCAGTGAGATGGAGGGGTTTGCACCCATCAACGAACCGCATTGTATTGATGCTTTAGCCAAGTTCCCCGAGGAGGCACGCCAACATCGAGCTATGATTTCATCGAGTGAATATTGCAAGCACAGTGACTGATAGAGAGTTCCTCTAACCGCCCTTAAGCGTCTAATAGGGTTAAGTTTTTTCATACACTTTTTACTCATTGAAATGCGTCGAGTAGCAGATTGTTGGCGCATTTCCTCAAATATTTGCATCGATCCGAACGAAGGCGCTGTCCGCTTGAGGCGGACGAAGATCAGTAGATCTGCACGATTACAACCTACAAAGCTCCGAAATCGCGCGAATTGTTAACGCAATGTTAACGATGCGTTTTCGATCCATTCAAAGACATTCCGGCATACTAACAGTATGTTATGTCGCCGACGATTATACGGCACCTGCCAAACTTTCTAGATTGGAAGACCCGATGTTAAACTTCTCTCTAAACTTCACGGTTGCCTCAATTGGGATCTTTTCCGGCTTTCTAACAATATATACTTTTTTGTGATCGGCTCAGGAACTGATGTTCGAACCATCAACCCCAAACAGTGCCGCCGCAAATGCATACCGGCTGAAACGCTCCAATTCGGAATATGACGTAGCGATGTGGGCAGCCTGCGCTTTAATGGCGCTGCACAAAGACGAGCCGGCCGCATTGCAAGAATATGCATGTCTCTGGGCGAGCAGAGCGAAATTAGACGGATCAAAAAGAAGTCACTCAGAGCAGTCATCAAGTGGACAGCCCGGCGATTAAAAGGCAACAACCTAAATGGACTAAAATTCCGCCTCAAAGCTAAATATCTGAGGCTAAGCTGTGACCCTGCTCGTGGATCCCGATCGTTTGGACGTAAAAGCCGTTTCTGCCTCTTCGTATTGATTGAATTGTGGTCAATGCCTGCCAAGCGGAACCACTGAATAACTCAAACGAAGCAAGCATGAGGAACACCGAGATTCGCCTAATAATCTGAAACTAGCCCGCCAACAAAAGTGCGCGCTCGCTTTGTGTTATGGTCGATCCTGCAGTTTTTGATGATCTTTCGTGCTTTGGCGAGATTGCAGCTGTCGGCAATACTGCAAGCTCCTTAGCTGACGCAGCATTTAAGGATGCGCTAGTTACTTTTTTCTCAGCGCCCTAGCCTTGTCAAACGCCAGAACGGGGCAACCCCATCATGAGGAAAAAAACTGACAGGCCCATCACTTTCCGCGCGTCCGAGGATATCCTCACCTGTTTGGTTCTTCAGTGTCTCATTCAAAGGTAGCAATCTATTGCTGTCGAATGGCTTGATCTGGGGGTGCTCCCAGTTTTGTTTTGACAGCATCAACATGCGGCGTAGTCCAACCCGCACCCTCTCGCCAGCTTCACTCTGCCAAGGGCGCAGCCCTGCAGCTGAAAGAAGGTCGAACAGGTTAACCCAACTCTGTAAATTGAAAGCCCAATAGTGCTGCGTCAGCGTGCGCTGCAGTTCGTGCGGTTGATCTCCATCAGGGGTGATCGTAGAAATTGCGCGGGCTTGCGCTCGTAAGTCAATGGCTTGCAGAATATCTTCTTTTTCCAGAAATGCGGCAAGACTGGCGGCCTGCAAGTCATAGCATGTCCCGTGGTTGTTGGCTGCTCTGCATTCTTGGCGACCTTGCACACTATCAGTGAACCAATCAAAAAACTCCGAGCTCCACTCTTTCATGCGGTCGGTTATGTGCGAATCTCTAAGAAGCCGAACCGCATCAAGAAGAAAATAAAAATCTTTGGTTTCAATAACCCCATGGGCAGCCCCCATGTTACCCTGGTGACCCAGCCGAACCTGCGCATAAGAAAGGTTGGGCTTCATGCCAGTTTCAGCGTCCAGAAACCACGTCCTCAGAATTGAGCAGGCGTGTGCGTGGAAACTCGGATCGGCGTCTTGTAATGTACTCGCTAATGCAAGGGCTGTGGTGTCGTCGAAGACGCGTTGCAGACGTGTTCGGTCGAAGCGGCCACTCTCTGCTTCATAAAGTTCCGTGCCCGGCAATCGTTCACCGTCGCGCCTGACATAGGGCAAACCATCTTTCGAATTTGGGTTCGGCCACCAATATGGCGCTGGATGAAAATAGTCGCGAAGATCGCCAGAGGGGCCGGGCTCGGGTTTTTGCGTAACCGAAAAGGGCCCTCGGTCTAAAGCCTGCTGTGCAGCTTCCCGAACAGCTGCCCAATCTTCTGACTGTGCCGGATCAGCCGTGGTCAGGTCATAAGTCAGGGCTTGGTCTTGCGCTAGAGCCGCACGGACTGGACGCATCGACAACATGTCCAAAGTCGAACGGATCGCAGCAGCGCGTGCGAGACCACGGTTAACAAATGCCTTCCGATCAGCCTGTTCAAGGTGGGCTTTTCCTGACGCCAGCCGCGCGACCCAACCGGCTTGCCCAACCCGATGACCATCAGGGTGAACTCGGCGTGGCGGAATGTCGAAATCTTCCACAGGCCATCGCTTCCACGGACCCTCGATACCAAGATGCATGAAAAGCTCAACCTTTGGACGACGACCATAGGGAAGGTCCTCGTTGAACCTCAATGGTGCATCGCATCGAAAAACCAATTGGGGCTCTTCTTCCGCAGAAAAGGTATTGTTAGGTTCCAGCAAATCTTGATTGTTGGTGATCCTTGCCATTGGAACAACAAAATATCGCTTGTCCCGGGCCTCTAAGATGTTCGAATGCAGCCGCGCCCATCCTGAGGACGTAAGGAAGCAATTCCCATCAAAAGGCAGCGCCCACTTGCCGTATTCCAGACAAAACTCGAGAGCTGCATTTCGTGCACCGTTGTTGTGCATCACATAGTTATTGCGGACGCGGTAAGCCTGCATAATTGCCTGCGTCGTGCGCGTACTGGTTGAATCTATTTCAAGATGTCCGTCGTAGAACATATCAGGCTGTTTGAACTTATCGAAGCTGTACCCGATAGACTGATATTCTTCTGGATCAAAGGCGATACGTCGATAGGTCTGCCCTCGTTCCTCAAGTAAGCTGATAATCTTTGCTTCAGTCTCGGTGTTAAATATCCTGTTGAGCAACCATAACTTTTTTACGCCATCGAATTCTGGTTCATTGTCTAAAATAAAGCGCACATTTGAGAGACTTTGGCCAACCTTGTGCCTTGGCTCGAGATCGTTGCCGACAATCCGACAGAGCGCGAATGTATCCGCCAAATCGTTGATCTCAGATTCCAGTTTTGGATCAATGAGCTCTTGTTTCACATCACGCAAAGTACCGCTTATGTCACCCATCCGCTGCACGCTGAAAGAAGTGTTGATGCGGTTGCGCCTAATGTCTCGCCGATATCGGTGCAGCCTGTACAGCAGGTAGAGAGGGAACAAAGCTATGATCGATATTCGAATTAGCGGGGAGCTTCGCTTGAAGTCAGATTTAAGTTGTTCGAGCAAAGCTTGCCTCCTGTTAGATCACTTTGAAACGCATATTGACTTTGTTTGATCTCAACAACCAATTCAAAGGCGGGCGTGCGCTCATGATTGGTTAGGCTCTTCTGAGACTTTGTTCGCAGGAGTGCCCCACTTGATGTGTTTGTGTGTTTGAATGCACGCTTGTTTTTGATGTAGCAAGCGGCGTTGCTGAATTGTTGGTTTCTTGATTTAGTACCTTTCTCTGATGGGGATTTATTGCGCCCGAAGTAGATATCGTCGGGTATATATTGTTAAGGCTCTCGTGGTTGTGCTGGATATTATGGGAATTGACGAAAGAGTCGAACTGACGTTCATATTCACCAGGCAAACTGTGGTTTTCTGGCGAGGCTCGTTTTTATTGGCCCGGTGCCATCGTTAGATTTTGTCCCGGTATCTGTTGTCAGGATGAGTGGGTGACTTCGCCCGCTCGCGTGGTTATGCGGAGCTTCCAGAAAATGATCTAATAGATGCAATCATCCAGGATCGAGCTCAGTCAATACCAACCCTAACCGATGATCTTAAAGCAGGTGAAATCGGCCTGTCACATCTGGTTGACGGCCGTGGTCCTATCCGTGTGCCAGTCAGCAACCTCGATCACCATATATTTCGCCGCAGTGAACAGGTCAGCTTTTCTCGGAAATAGGTAGGCTAATAATCCAGATTTGAAATACCGCTATTCATCGGTGTATTTCTTCGTCATTTCCTGATTCGGCAGCACCCCGTGTTGCAACCCGAACTCGATAAATTCGCCTTGGCTCCGCTATGGGAGGCAGCTAGAGAATGACATTGGGCCCGGGGAACGATCCACCAGGGCAAGTAAGCCCTTACGAGCCTGCGATCTTACCACCAATACCGTTATTCACTTTTGCATCGGCGGGTTTCCAAGGTCAAGTCGGCCCTACATGCGACGGTTCGGTCTGTGTGCTTTGTCTGGGCAGCGCGGATCCCTGTTGCACCACCTACGCAATGTGACGTCATGGTATGACTTCGTTGAGGCGGGTGGCTTTTGACAGACTATTTAGGCATGGACCCGTTTCAGTTAGGCTTGGGTATCAACACCATTGAGCTTGGTGGTCTCAACCAGAGGATAGCCGATTGCGGCAGCCGCGCGACCGGCATCGGAGCCGACAAAAAGGGAATTTCTTCCGCCCAAGAACACACAGCGGATTGAACCCTAGGCTGAGCATTGTTCAGTTCAAGCAACCCATTTGTCAGGTATCTTCGCATTTTCTTCTTTCAACCATGGCATAGCGGATCGAATTGGCGTGATCAATTTGACTGGAAATTCGGTCCAAATGGGTGTCAGCATTCTTTGGTCGGACGGCAATTAATGTGACAACTCCAACAACCCATTACCGTGACGACTAGGTCGCGACCAAAAGTCTCAACCCAACCTATCCCTGAACTTTCAAGATGTCACTTTGCGGGATAACCATCCCCTCAGGTGCCTCGAACTCCCGAGTTAGATTGCTGAAAGAGCGATAGAGTATTTCGTTCCTGTGCTCTTGATGCCATTTCTTCCAGCTGTCGCGATATTCGACCCGAATCTGAGAGGGACCGTCTCGGTTGCTAATCCCGGATGCCGGATTGTTGGTAAGACTGCCTTTTTCATTGAGGCAAAGCATTGTGCAAGCACGGTCTTCCACCACCGAGTTTGGGAATGCACGCTCGACACGCGCCAAGAATTCCATATCCGCGCCAAAGCGAACGCTGTCCCAGTATCCAACAAGCGAGAAAACCTCTCGCCTTAACATCAGCGAAATCATGGCGCGGCGCAAAATGCCATCAAAGCTGTGATTTGCAATGCGCGATAGATAGTTCGGGCGGCCAGTTTCGTCCAAACGGACCATGTGCCCGTAGGCTCCAACCAACGAATGGTCATGCAGCAAAGGCCGCACTTGGCGCTCTAAACGGTCCGGTAGTGCCAGATCATCTGCATCATGGCCAGTAATGAAATCGCCCGACGCAACAGCTAAGGCTCGATTCTTCGACACATAGGGACCCACATTTACCAGGTTGTTGAGAACTTTGAGGCGTGGTTCTTGTTGTGCCAGACCAGCCAGTATTTTAGCCGTGCTGTCTGTGCTGTTGTCGTTGACGACAATCAGTTCGAGGTTTCTCCAAGTCTGCTGGAGTATTGATTGCACCGCCAATCTGATCGTGGTCTCAGCATTGTGTGTCGGCATCAGGACCGATATTTTTGGCTGCGAGCCAACCACGGGTGGCAAATCCTCAAAGCTGATACGTAAGAACCTGGCATCTGTTCCAGGTTTCAACCTGATGACAGAATGACTGTGTCGTTTCAGCCAGGCATTCATGTTCTCAGTCCACGCCACATCATTTGTCGCTGCAATTGCTTTGAAAAGTTCTGTAGTTCCGGGCGAATGGTAGAAGTCATTTCGCCTGAGATAAGAAAGCGTCTTCTCGAGTCCATCAGATAGAAGCATGTCGTAGGCTGTGATGATGCTGCTATTTAGGTCTGCTTTCCTTTTCTTAGTAAGAAACAGAATTCCGGGTTTTCGAAGAACTCTTAGGAAACGAGCCCAGCGCGATAGTTTTCGGCTAGTTCTTACCCTTTTTCTGCCAAGAAAACTCACCTGTACCCTCCTAGGGTTAAGAACACATAGGTACAAAAATGGAACTCTATCTCCGCGCGGCACCGCGACCGCCGGAATTGCGGGACGTAAGCCTGGCGAAACTAATACGGCAAGTCGGGAAACTCAACAAAGGTTGCTGTTGCGCAGCTGCTTGCCTACCCGAAACTTCCTACGGTTGAATCTCTTGGATTTCGAACTATAAGCACCTGTGCTTGGAAACTCTGTCATTTGAACAGCCCATCAATAGCTATAACATCTGCGGGCAAAAAAGTAGGGCAAAACATGAGGAAACGTGCTTTAAGCTTATACGCTGTAAGCGAAAACTCATCCTCAAATCGATTGCGCCCACCGGGTTTTATTCGGAAGGTGTTTCGCCGAAAGCTCAAGCGAGAGATTCGGAGTAAGCGCGCACGAATGACAGAACTGAATCGCGAACGCAGATACTCGGAGGCACTAGTGCTTTGTCGCCAAATCTGCCAATCGAGCTTCGCGCGCCCTCAGGATCATTTCCAACGAACTAAAATTCTTCATGCGTTGGGTAAGGGCGCTGTAGTCAAGCGATATGTCGACTGGCTCTACACCCTCTTTGATCGCCAACAGATTTCACGGGCGGATTTGGCTTTCCGTCTGTGGAAATCATGGCGACCGAAATCGGCGATGGACGTTCTGGGGGAACGTCAGAACTGGCAAACCAACGCAACCGCCGAGCGGAGCGCCCTGTTGTCGCTGGTTGATTTGCGCCGCTATATCGAAGCGCGTGAGCTGAATTCAGATCTTAAACACGTGAGGCAAAGCAGCCGCCTCAATAAGCGCATCAATACTGCGCTTAATGCGTTGTCCGCTGAAGGCATATCCGCCGAGGCAGAGGAAGACATCGCCTTTTCGGTGCTTAGGCATTGGGTCAAATGCCAAAAAGAGCAACCGACGCAACCCTACAAGGCGCACGCCGGTCGGGTTCTGTTGTACAATCATTCGCTGGGAATTGGCGGAGCCGAGAGGCAGGTTACACATCTAATCGCAAACCTTGCTCAGGACCCTTTGGTTTCGTCTTTGCATATGCTCACAAAAGAGCAGCCCAAAAACGTTTACAAGCTTCCAAGCGGGTATAGCAAACTGTCAAATCATCAATTTGATGACATGCCGGTCTCGCTGCCCGACCCGTGGAAAGACGAGCCTACTCTACAGAGTGTTGCGTCACTATCTGAAGCGATAGGAATGCGGTGGCTTCGCGCGGCTTTGGGCACCCTTTACGAGTTGCGTCCGGAGGTTGTGCATATAAGAGGCGGCCTACACGCCGAACTTGCGCTGGCAGCGGTTATCTCAGGTACGCCGCGTGTTGTTGTGCATTTCGGATCGATGACACGCGGCCAGCAGTCGTCGGGGTCCGAGATCGAAAGCCTGCGCGAGAGGCTGTCCGAATACACCATCAAACTATGCGCGGGGTTCCCGCAGGTTGTTCTGGCGGCAAACAGCAGGGCCGCTGCTAATGATTGGGCCCAAGCAACAGGTCTGCCCGATACGCGCTTTACAACCATTTACAACGCCATTGAGCCCAAAGAACTTGGCTTTGAGGAACTGAGCCCACCAAATCCAGATTCCGGCCAACAATTGACTGTTGGCGGCGTCTTTCGGTTTTCTCCGGTGAAAGATCCGCTGCTATGGGTCTCGGTCGCCAAAAGAGTGAACACCGCAATCCCGGGTACCCGCTTTCTAATGGTCGGTGATGGACCCCTGCGGAAAGACATCGAAAAAGCCATTGCATCAGCCGGGCTGACAGATCAGTTCGTACTGCCCGGCCTGGTGTCCGAGGGCTTGTTCGACTATCTGCGGCAAATGGACTTGTTCCTAATGACCACGTGTACAGAAAGCCTGCCAAACGCGGTGATCGAGGCTCAACTCGCAGGATTGCCCGTTGTCGCCCCGGATGTTGGTGGCATAAACGAAGCAATTGCCGACCATGACACCGCAAGGCTGACAATGCGAAGCGCTGATGCATTGGCTCAGGCCGTTATTGACGGGTTGCAAAATGAAGATTGGCGCGCATCTGTGCATGCGCGTAGTCCGGGTTTGATCCTGAACAAATTCTCGCGCGCCGCTCAGCTGAATGCTGTTAAAACAGCTTATGGGTGGTGCTAAAATATGAAATACAGGCCAGAAATTGACGGCCTCCGCGCGCTTGCAGTGATCCCGGTTATCCTTTTTCATGCAGGATTCCCCTATTTCACAGGAGGTTATGTCGGCGTAGATGTGTTCTTTGTAATCTCTGGGTATCTCATCACAACAATTCTCGTTAGCGATCTTGAACAGGGTCGCTATTCGATCCTTAAGTTCTATGAGCGTCGCGTAAGGCGCATCATTCCTGCCCTTTTCTGCGTCGTGGTGGTAAGCTTTGTCGCGGGTTGGTTCATATTGCTTCCGGCAGATCTCAAAAGCTTCTCACTCAGCGTTTTTGCGGTCACAACGTTCTGGTCTAACTTCTTTTTCTGGATGGAAAGCGGATATTTTGACACCGCGACCGAACTAAAACCACTTCTGCATACCTGGTCATTGGCTGTGGAAGAGCAATTCTATATCTTCTTCCCGATTGCGCTCGCGCTGCTCTGGCGATTTGGCCTCAAGATTGTCTTTGTCGTGCTAAGTCTGATTTTTGCGGTCAGTTTTGCATTTGTCACATGGGATCTCGGCGCGTTGAGCAAACCCGAAGCCGCATTCTACCTGCTTCCAACCCGCGCTTGGGAGTTGATGGCCGGCGCGCTTGCCGCACTTTATATGGGACGCCCAAACCCGTGGCGACCAAGTTCGGCCCTGTCCGGAGTTCTATCGGTTCTGGGTATTGCGCTGATCCTGTATGCTATCCATTTCTATGACAAACACACGCCTTTCCCTAGCCCTTATGCATTAGCACCTGTGCTGGGAACCGTTCTGATCATCTTGTTCGAGCGTCGAGGCACGTGGTCTTTCCCTATTTTGGCCAATCCGGTTTGCATAGGTGTCGGATTGATCAGCTATTCTGCATATCTTTGGCATCAACCCGTTTTGGCCTATGCCCGATATCTGAGTTGGCATGAGCCGCCGCTTTGGTTGATGGCAGTGCTGTGTGGCTTAACGCTGCTGCTTGCATTCCTTAGCTACAAGTTTGTTGAAACGCCCTTTAGAAAAGGTCCGATTTTCCCCGGTATGACAATAATGTTGCCGGCAGGGACGGCCGGGGTCATGCTGATCGTGGCTGGGCTGACTATCACTTGGACGCAGGGTGTACCGGGTCGCTATGCCGCAAACCATCAAGCCGTATTCGAACAATATGATGATCCAGCAAACTATGTACGCGGGCAGTTCTCAGAATTCCAAAATGCAGAGTTTGATGGGACTGATCAACGAAAAAAGTTGCTGATTATCGGTGACAGCTACGCGCAGGACATGCTTAACGCCGTGCTGGAATCTCCATTGGCAGACAAGTTTCAACTTTCGACCTTCTACATATCTGGGCGCTGCGGTAACCTGTTCCTGAAACGTGATTTCACGGATCTTATCGCTCCTAAAGATCGTGAGTTGTGTGCAAAAAGGCCAGGCTACGAGGACGAAACGCTGCAAGCCCGGATAGAGCATGCGGATGAAATCTGGCTGGTATCCAGCTGGAAAGATTGGCAAGTCGAGAATCTGCCTGAAAGTCTTGAAAACCTTGGCGACGTGACACTGGCAAGAATTCGGGTTATGGGACGCAAGAACTTCGGTTCCGGTATGTCTCTCAAGCGCTACATGACGGAATTCGAAACCGGCAACGAGAACATAATGGTTGAAATGAGCCAAGGCCATTTGGCTACTAATCAATCCATGAACGAAACTCTATCACCGGCACAATTCGTGGACATCTCAAACCTGATGTGCGGCAATGGTAAAACGTGTCGCAATACGAACGAGGACGGGCTTTTGATTTCATATGACGGAGGCCATCTGACCCGTGCGGGCGCAATTATGCTGGGTCATCGCTTGACCGAATGGCTGGAATAATGATTTGAGAAGGCTCTCAACTCGCATCCAGAGCCCTAGGGTGTTCTTAACTAAGCAACAAAACAAGGAAACAGACGGGTGCAAAAAGTTCTGATTACCGGCACAGCCGGGTTTATTGGTTTTCATCTTGCCAAACTGCTGCTCGCGAATGGAGACAGAGTGCATGGCTTTGACGGGATGACAGATTACTATGACGTCCGTTTGAAACAACGCCGCCATGCCGCACTGTTGCAGAACCCCAATTTTTCCTGCGATGAAGGAATGCTGGAAGACGCGGAGAAATTCGATGTCGTCGCCGACGGCTTCGAGCCCGATGTCATCGTTCACCTCGCGGCACAGGCCGGTGTCCGTTATAGCCTTGAAAATCCCCGCGCATATATCGACAGCAATGTCGTTGGCACGTTTAATGTCATGGAAGCCGCACGCCGCCACAAGGTTCAGCATTTGCTCATGGCGTCCACTTCCTCGGTTTACGGTGCCAACACAGATATGCCGTTCGATGAATGCGAAAAAGCGGATACGCAGCTGACTATCTATGCGGCGACCAAAAAAGCAAACGAAAGCATGGGGCATTCCTATGCCCATCTCTGGGATCTGCCCACAACCATGTTCCGGTTCTTTACAGTTTACGGCACGTGGGGTCGGCCTGACCTTGCACTCTATAAATTTGTCGATGCGATACTGAATGACCGTCCGATCGACATCTACAACCACGGTGATATGTACCGCGATTTCACTTATATTGACGACCTAGTACGAGCGATCTCACTTCTGATCAAGGCCGTTCCAGTACGCCCGGAGAATCCGGAAGACATTGAAGAAGGTGACAGCCTAAGCCCGGTTGCACCTTACCGCGTCGTCAATATAGGTAACTCGGACAAAGTGCGGTTGCTGGATTTTGTCGACGCAATCGAAGATTGTCTGGGCAAGAAAGCTATCAGAAACTACATGGACATCCAAATGGGTGATGTCCCGGCAACCTGGGCAAACGCGGACCTGCTGCAGCGTCTGACCGGATATCGCCCTCAGACCGATTTCAAAGATGGAATTCAGAAATTTGTCGACTGGTTTCGCGACTATTATGACAAATAGAGGACAAAGCGCACCTTTCGTAGACATTGCCCAATCGTCAGGGTGCAGGTGCCTGCGCTTAGACAGGACGCTGTGAAAATGACAATGCCCCGCTTATTCCGCCTGACATACACTGGCACATTCAATCTAAGACGCCTATTAATCCTGTCGTGATAAACGGGGCAATTCAAAACATTCGTCAGGCATTAGGCCAAGTCAGTGACCCGGCAACTTTGTTCGCCAACATCGGCTCTGTGGCTGCTCTGGCGGTTTCAGGTGTTGCGCTAAACCTGTTGATCGGTAGGTACTACGGCTTTGAGGGGCTCGGCGTATTCAGCCAAGCCCTGTTGTTTTTCCTTATTCTGGGTCAGGTATCGGCGGGTGGCTTTGCCTTTGCGGCACTATACTATTTTTCCCGCCATGGCGCATCGGACCCCAGCGCACGTACCTATTTGATAGCAGCTTTTTTGCCCGTTCTCGCGGTTGGCATGCTGATGGCATTGCTGCTGTGGCACGGGGCACCGGTCATCGGTTCAGTTCTCGACAGCCCAGAGCTGGCAGAAACCATGCCTGCGGTCGGGTTAGGGGTAATGTTGTTTGGCCTCAACAAGGTTGGCGTTCACTCGCTCAATGGGATGGAACATCTCAAAACCTATGCGGTCCTGCAGGGTATTCGTATGCCAACTATGCTGTTGGCATTTCTGGCTTTGCTAATCCTGCACGCCCCGACAGGGTGGTTTGGATGGCTGTTTGTGGCATCCGAGGCACTGATATTTGCGCTCATGCTGGTGATGCTTTGGCTCTATACTAGGGGAACACGTCTGGAGTTTAGTAGACTATTTGCGGTCATGATCAGCGAGAACGGACGTGGTTGGCGGGGTGCATTAATCGGATTGCTGTCGGATGTGAACAGCAGGATAGATGTTTTGGTTCTGGGTCTTCTGGCATCCGACAGGGTTGTGGGCATGTACGCTCTTGGCGCGATGTTTGCAGACGGATTGCGTATGCTTCTCGCTGCGGTCCAAAGCGTCATTAATCCGCGGGTTGCCAACTATTTGTTCCATCAAGACAGGGCTGCATTTGACAAGTTGTATTCTTCCTTGGCGTTAGTTGGCAGGGCAATCAGTATCGTCACGCTGATATGCGCTTCGGGGTTGCTGATTTTTGCCGCCCCAGTGCTGCTGGGTGCCGAAGATAGTCGAACCTCCACCGAAGTATTTTTAATCATGGGCCTCGCGACGACAGTTGCAGCTCCTGCGATAGTTCTCAATCAATCGTTCACCCAGGGAGGGCAACCAGTCTTACAAACAGCGTTCTTTGCGATCCTCGCAATGCTAAACTTGGTGTTCAACCTCGTGCTGATCCCGTATTTCGGCCCACAAGGCGCAGCGGTAGCAACGGGAATCGCAGAGATCGCGCAGCTTTATCTGCTGCGGGTGTGGAAACCCAGATTGTTCGGTACGACTTGATATTCCGGCTTCAAAGAATGGTCGCACGTCTGATATGCCCCGTGAATCAATACCGTCTGGGGATTGACAGAATCCTCGTCATGGCTTTGTCGAAATTCACTCCAACGGTCGCCAGGTATTCGCGAAGATCGTCCATCCTGGGTTCATTTTCGATTTGAATACGTTCGGCACCGAATTCTCGTGTGATCTTACCGTCGCGAATTTGATTTGAGCGGAAGGTATCAAACTCGGTAAACCCAGCAACCGTGCGGTAGATAAAGTTGTAGAACGGTGCCGTTCCGTCGCCAATTCTCCACGTAGTCGGACAACCCTCTGGGACTTCAAAACCATATTCGTCGATCAAAACGCGTTCGACGGTTTCTTCTTCCCACGGGATATAGTCAAAAAGCTGAATGTAGTCATGCTTGAGGAAATAGCTCGAGATGAACGCTTCTATGCTGTCCAGTAGCGAGCGGTTCAGATAAGCGGGGTTCCGCAGAAACTGACCTGCATAATACGACATGTAACGGAACTTTTCGATCATCGACAGGTTCCAAAGCCGCCGATTCCCCTCATTGATGCCAGCAAACCCCGCTTTGAACCAAGTCTTCTCGTAGCGCCCGTTCTCGCAAAAGATAATCGCGGGCACATCCAGTTCTTTCTGCAAGCGGTTCGCGTGCTGATAAAACTGTTTATCACCCGCTGTGAATATCGGAACCATCCCTAGTTCCGGCCGTTTGAGCCATGCTTCGATATTCTTGCGGATGTTCTCTTGCTTACGAGGAATGTCCGCCGAAACGATGATATGCTCGATGCCCAGTTTGGCGCAGACGCGCGATGTGTTGCGTCGGGCCAAGTCTGTCACCATGCCCCAATCGTAAGTGAAGGCAATCGGGTTCAGCCCAAGTTCTGTCTTTGCAACGTGAAGACCATAGCAGCTGTCTCGTCCGCCACTGACCGCCATAAGGCAATTTGGGCGATCTATGATGTTGCGTAATTTTTCGAGCTGCGCATCCAGTTCGTCGCGCTCTTTCAGCGGCGTCAGAAGGCTGTTGCGGCACCAGTTGCATACACCAGCATCATCAAACTCGATAAAGGGCATCGTGTGGGGCAGCAGACAGTTTGTGCAGCGGCGTAGCTCGGCTTTTCTTGGGTCCGTTAGCGCGCTTAGATCTACTGGTTTCGTAGTCGCTGCTGGTTTGATCGCCTTTTGGTCGTCGGTCACGCACCAGCTGTCTACAGTGCCCGGATCATAGCGGCGGACATCACCTTTCTGGATACCAACGCTCGCAAGATGCGCTTCCATCAACCGAAGCATTTCCCGCTCGGACATAAGAATCCGGCCGACCGGAGCACCATCACGCATCAACCGCGCCTCATAGAGCGAGCCATTGTTAGATGCCGCATGTATTTGACCGAACACGGTGTCAACCATCAGGTATGATACGACCCCCTGAAGATCGTTCAGCGTGGCCACATTGGCGTCCTCGGCGGAGTTGCCAGCATCAAGATGGTGGCGCAACCGGGTTGGGATTGCCAAGCTGTCCAGCTCGGGCACGGGAAGGTCAGGGGCAAAGAATTCGCTGTGATTGACAATCACCCCGTTATGCACCCCCACAAATCCTTTGTCATCAAAGGGTTGGTTATTGTCATGAAAGGCTCTGAGACCATTTGTAACCAGCCTTGCGTGACCAATAATTGCAACACCGCCGTTGTCGGGATTCACAAAGGCTTTTTGGGAAAACTCGGCGAATTCCGGACCTCGAACGATTGCAGACGCAGAACTTGGGCGCTTGATGTAAAAAGTCCGCCCGTTTTGATAGGTGCAGACTCCCGCCGCTTCCCGGCCCCGCCGTTCGGCAATCAGGAGCATTTCGCGCGTCAATCGGGTCAGGATTGCCGCGTCGAGATTGTGATTGGCATCGAGCGAAAGACAGAAAATCCCGCACATAGGCGTTCAACCCTTTAGTTCGTTGTTCGGCATTCGGACCCTGACTTCGCTATCCCAAAAAATGCTGCAACGCCATTGCTGTTTGCAAGATGCGTTCGTTATTTGCACGCCCAGTTCGCTGCGCGCTCAAAATGCGCTCAATGTAATCAGGATTGAAAAAGCCAACGCGCTCGACGGCCCCACGGCTGAGATAATGATCGATCACGGGTCCGAATTGGGGACCATTTATCCAAACAGTAGTCGGAACCTCGAATCCCATCTTCTTATACGGACCAAGCGCGGCTACGGCATCGGGTGCGCTCTGCTGCAAATAGTGGTTCAAGGCTTTCTTCAAAAGCCGCTTGGGATCTGTCGCGTGGAACCGGACCCCCAATGGCAGAGTTTTAACCAGCTCCGCCATTTCAACATCCAAAAGCGGAATCCGCGTCTCGACACTTTGCGACATATAGGCGTTGTCGTTCGGAACCAGACTGCAGGATGCCAGAAAGCTCTTGATATCAATGTATGAAAGCTGGTCTATCAGGGGCCAGTCCTCGATCCGCTCGCGGTATTGGGTGAACGCAATCGCTGGATCAATTTCACCAACTATCGCATAGGCTTCCGGTGTCAACGCCTCTTTCCAATCACGATAGCGAATGACTTCTTTGAAACCGTAGAAGCTGCGTAATAGATCACCCGTCACGGATTTTGCAAAGCTTTGCGCCATGAAACTAAGCGGAAGTCGGCTAGATCCAGCTGGCAGCAGATCGGTGGCATTGGCGATCAGAGATCTGACGGGCGCGGGAAGGTATCGGTAGTAGCGTGCGATATTCGCAGCATGAAGAGTCGGGTAGCCGCAGAACAACTCGTCACCACCTTCTCCGGTCAGCACCGCCTTGTAGCCCTGCGCGCGAATTTCTCCGGCAAGGGCTTCGGACGCCGAATTGACCCAGACTCCATAAGGCTGACCATGTCCAGCATAGCGATTTGGGACAATGCTAGCGAATTGTGCTTCGCCAAGACGTAAAACATGATGCTCACGATCCAGCGCCTTGGTCCAGGCAGCAGCCAATGGGCTTTCGTCAAAAGCGGCCTCGTCATATCCGACCGTATAAGCTCGGCCGGTCCCCCCTTGCGCCCAGGCCGCCGCAGAGACTGCCCGGCTATCAAGACCTCCAGACAACAGTGTCCCGACAGGTCGATCCGCCATCAGGTGCCTGCCTACCGCCCGTGGAAGCACATCGGCAACTGCCGCAATCGCATCGGCTTCATTGCGACGGCTATTGTCGGGATTGAAAGTCATATCCCAATAGCGGTGTTTTTCCTGACCTTGCGCAGTGCAAACCAAAGCACATCCCGGTTCCAGCGCCCGTATATCCTCAAATGCCGTAAAGGGCTCGGAAACATACATACTGCCGAGAAAGGTGGCGAGCCCTTCGGGGCTATATTTGTTCGAGAAGCCCTTGACCGATTTGAGCGCATTGAGCTCGCTGGCAAATAGCAGATCACCAGGCACCGACAGGCTCTTAAGAATATAAAGGGGTTTCATGCCAAAGCGATCGCGGGCAATGATCACCTTGCCCTTGCGCAAATCGTAGATTGAAAAGGCAAACATTCCGTTGAGATGATCCAGAACTTCAAGCCCAAATTCCTCGTATCCGTGAACCAGAACTTCGGTATCAGTGTCGGTGGAAAACCTGTGTCCCATTTCCGTCAGGCTGCGTACGAGGTCTGGAGCATTATAGATTTCGCCATTCATTACGACGACGACAGTGCGGTTTTCGTTCCAGATCGGCTGGCGACCGTTCTCCTCACCGACGACCGCAAGACGTGTGTTACCCATCCAGACGCGATCACCGTTAAACTGTCCACGTTCGTCAGGACCACGATGATGAAGCCGATCCAACATCGTCGCGAGACAAGCTTCAGCTTTTGTTGGGTCAATGGTCTGCGTTAGCGCCAAGATACCTGCGATGCCGCACATTCCTCAGGCGTCCCGCTGTTTTTCAGCAATCATATACATTACATCGCCGGTCGGCACATAGATGGTAAGCTTGCCCAGACCCATCTTCACCGCGAGCTTTCCCAATGACTTCGGCAACAGGCCAACCCTACCCGCCTTGTAGACAATGAACGCGACGTTGGCGTATTTGCCCATAGACTTGGAATATGATGTGTATAACCCAGCACTTTTCAGCGCCTGCACCATCGCGGGACGAGTAAAAAATGAAAGGTGTTCCGGTGGTGTCATAAATGGCCACCGACGGCCTGTAAGCTTAGCCATATTCGCGCCAATATCTGGGGTTGTTACGATCATACGACCTCCCGGCTTGAGCCAGCTTGCTGCGCGCTTCAAAACTGGTTGCGGATCGTATACATGCTCAATTGTGTCAAAAATCAACACACCATCGAAACCACCGTCCGGGAGACTGGGGTTGAAATCTTCAACTGATTGTGATCTCAGCCTGTCGGCAGGTAAATTCGGAAGCCTGGTCCGTGCCTCCTCGATTCCGGCCTCTGAAAAGTCCATACCATACCAGTTGTAAGTATCTGCACAGGTTGCGATAAACTGCCCTGCTCCACAGCCAATTTCCAGCAGACTATCCTCGGGTTTGAATCCGGCGCGAGCCATCAAATTGTGGCGACGCTCATACTCAAGCTCTATGGCTTTTGGATCGGTATATTTGGCTTTCTGAAAATAGAGGGTCCCATAGAGCTCTTGAAGTTCTGCACCAGAAGGCTCTGGGTCTATTTGCTGAAACCCGCATGCGCCACATTTGAACAGGTCAAACTGTCCAAAGCGATAGCCCGATCGCAGTTCTGTTGTACCGCCGCACAGGCGGCACCGTTCATGCAGCTTCATCTTTTTGCGTGGTGCCTGCTTCTATACGCGCCAAGGCCGCGTCGGTACGGGCTTGTGCGATACGGATGGCTGAAACCTGATCGCAAACGATCCCCATGAAAAAGAGGATCAGAGATGTCAGAAGCATCACAGCGCCAAGGACCGGCAGACCCAGCCCCTGTGCGACAATCACGATCACCGAGTAAACAATACCCAGAGCGGCCAGCGTAAACGAGGGCAACAAGAACAAGCGAATTGGATCATATAAGGCCACAAGACGGGTGATCAGGAGAAGCACATTAAAGCCATCCTTGATTACAGAAACCGATGACTTGCCAACCCTTTTGCGAGTTTCAATGGGCATGAAGCTCACGTCGAATTTTTGTTTGAGATAAAGGATCAGCGATGTTGCGGAGGCTGAGAATCCATTGGGCAACAACTCTGCGAATGACAACAGCTGAGTGCGTCGGTAGATCCGCAAGCCGCAATTCAGATCGGGGATTTGCTGCCCCACCAGAAGCCTCGAGAACCCCGACAGTATCATCTTACCGGGTTTGCGAACCGGGTCCACATGAGAAGATTTGCTGCGTGCACCAGAAATCAGCGCGGGCTTGGTCCGCTGCCATTGCTTGATCAATGCACGGGCCTGTTGGGCCGTGAACTGACCATCAGCATCAAAAAACATGACAAACGGAGTCGTGGCCTCTTTCAAACCTGTTTTCCATGTTCCCCCATAACCACGATTGCGAGGGTGCGAAATAACATGAGCCCCTGCCGCACGGGCAACTTGGGCCGTATTGTCAACGCTTCCATCGTCAACCAACAGTAACGTCACTTCCGGAAGCTCATCCCGCAAATCGCGGATCACCGAACCGACGGCCTGTTCCTCGTTATAGGCAGGCAATATGATTGTGATATTTTCCGGTGAAAATTCTTCCACGGTTCAGCGCTTTCTATGGCCTCATCGATATTGCTGTTAACAGGGGACATGCTTTCTTACAAGCGCGGTCGTGGCTGCTATTGTGCGCGTCGGTAGTATGCAAATGGACCAAGTTCCAACTGCAAGTCAAAGCCATACTCGGAGACAAGCCGTGCTTCTGCCAGTTCTTGCACGACGCGACGATCAATCACCACATCTGGTGAACCAAGCACATCCACAAATCCAGTAATGATTGGAACCTGAGCGTCGGGATCACGTCGCGCTTTGCGGATGGCATCAATTTGGTCCATCAATGCGCGATGCTCGCGCGAATCAAGGCGACCGCTGTACGATATGAAGTTATTGTCCTTGCGATTAAAAGTCAGCGGTAAGAACGCGACATAACGTAATGCGCTAGAAAGATAATCATAGCGCAAAACTGGGGTGATCGGACCAACGCCGTCGATTTCAGCCATCTTCTGAGAGAATTGTCCAAACTGCGTCAGATTGGTATCTTCTATGCTCTGACCTTTGGTCATGCGATACAGACCGTGGCTGGTAGACGGGTAGGCAAACAACCAGACCCAGACGGCGAGCGCTATCGTACAAGTTGGAGCAAGGCACGAGGCCTTGGGCTTAAACCGCTGTGCCAGATATGTGATCAGCATAAACATGCCAATATATGTTGCGGGAACTCCAAAACGCGTGGCTCGAATGAAATCAAGCTGCAGAGGGCCACGCGCCTGCGCCGCCGCAATAGCTTGATCAATAGCAGAAATACCCAATGCCAAAAAAATCGTGGTGGTAAAGAAACCAGCAACCCAATACCACGACTGCGAAAAAGACAGACGTGACCGTAGATGCGAAGGTAGAACGCTTGTAAAGGTGACGACCAATAAGGATAATCCCCCAACAACGAACAACACGCCGAAGAAAGGTACCACAACTCGATCCGCCCACTCCATGCCCGGTACGCGAGAAATCAAGATAGACATGCGTCTGACGCCTCGCAATGTTGATAGATGATCAATCGCCATGCCGACATTCGCATAAGGAGAATTTGCAAACTGCTGCAAAGCCTCCTTGTCCCCTGCAGCGAAGGTTTGAGAGAACAACAAAGCATACGGGCTCATCAGCGCGAGATATAGCACCCCGGCAAGCACATGATGAACGAAAGCATAACCCCAGCCTTGGCCCTCACTTCGCCGCAACAAACTGACAAACAGAAGAGCCAGAGCAACAGGTGGGCCAGAAGGAAGATGCAGGTAGCTCGCAGCGGCAGCGGCGGTCATCAGTGCATAGGGTCTGGGTCGGGAGGGTGATATCAATATCAACAAAAGCCAGGGCAACGCTGCACCGTATGCGCTGCGCAGAAGCGGTGAATAGTAGTGACCCCATAAATCACCGGAAATCGTAAAAACCGTGGGAATGCTGATCAGTGCAAGAGCGATCGCAACATTCCGATTTAAAAAGAGCTGTTTACCAAGAAGGTAAAAGCCGCCCATCTGCGCCATCGCTATTGGGAAACATATGATCACATAAAAAAAGCCGAGCTCAACCCCTGCTAGCCCAAGCAGATAGTTGGGCCACATCAAAGCTGCCTGATAAAAACTGGTTGTGCCATCGACGCCCAACAACACATCATCCATGAACGCTTCGGGCTGAATCCAATGTGCGATGATATAGAGAATGGAACCGTTGTCACCGTTTTCGATCACGAATGGCGCACGTGTGTTCAAGGCGAGAAACATTTGAAGGAGAAACGCCACGCCGACAAAAATTGCCCATGCTGACCACTCCGAACCGTATCGCCCAACTGCAGAGCGGTGCTGAAGTTCATCAAGATTGTCAGACCCGTTTTGACGCATGGGTTCCATTTGTTAACTTTCAATCTATCGATATACGAATCCTGCAACCAAAGACGGCTTCGCGGTCACAACTGTCTGGTGATATTTGTCAGCTCGCGGATATTACATAGCACATAGTAGATCTTTGAGCTTCTATCCCTCTTCCGCATCTGTCCACGTCAGACGCAATTACATGCGTGCGCAAAGTCACCCTGCTAGGCTCTTACGACATTTTTCGCACCAGTAACATATACACCTCTTGTGTCGATGATGAGCTGAGCGTGCTTGGTGATCATTTCATAGTCAAACTTATCATGATTGGTCGCAAGAATGATCGCATCTTGCGCGGCCAGCACGTCGGGCGTCAGCGCTTCGGACGACAAGTCGAACTGGTGTTCCCTCATATTTGGGAAAACCGGAACATGTGGATCGGAATAGCTTAGGACACCACCCCGGTCCCGAACTTTCTCCATCAGCGCAACGGATGGGCTTTCACGCATATCATCTACATTTTTCTTGTAGGCGATCCCCAGAACCATGATTTTACTCCCGCGAACCGATTTGGAACGCTCGTTCAAAGCCGAGGCGAGCTTGCCAAAGACATAGTCCGGCATTGCGGTGTTGATTTCACCGGCCAATTCGATGAAACGCGTATTTACACCGTATTCACGGGCCTTCCAGGTCAGATAAAAAGGGTCAATCGGTATACAGTGCCCGCCGAGGCCAGGGCCAGGATAGTAGGGTGTAAATCCAAACGGTTTTGTTGCCGCTGCTTTGATCACTTCAAAGATATCAATTCCCATTCGATCGGCTACGATCTTCATCTCGTTTACAAGACCAATGTTCACTGCGCGGTGGATATTTTCTAGAAGCTTCGTCATTTCGGCGGTCTCAGTCGAACTTACTGGTACCAGACTGTCAATCGCGTGATTATACAGAGCGAGACCTGCTTCAAGACAAGCTTCGGTGTGACCTCCAACGACCTTCGGAATAGTATGGGTAGTAAAATCTGCGTTGGCCGGGTCTTCGCGTTCTGGAGAGTAGACAGCAAAAATTGTCTCGCCAGCCTTTAAACCATTACGTTCCAGACGTGGCAGAACTTCATCCTTCGTTGTGCCTGGATAGGTGGTGCTTTCCAATGCTACGACCTGCCCTTCACGCAAGTACGGAGCGATCTGATCGCAAGTACTCGTGACAAAGCTCATGTCGGGCTCGCGATACTTGTTCAGAGGAGTCGGTACGCAGAGCATTATTCCATCGGCTTCTGCAATCCGTAAGAAATCGGTTGTCGCTTCAAAGCCATTCTCGCGCGCTTGTCCAATACGTGCATCTTCGATGTGTTCAATGGAGCTATGTCCGCTATTCAACTGGCGAACACGCTCTTCATCCAGATCAAAGCCCAGAACTTTGTATCCGATTTCTGAGTACCGAAGCATCAGAGGTTGGCCGACATATCCTAGTCCAACAATACCGATTACGGCAGTTTTGTCCGATAATTTCTTGAGTAGATTATCCAAACACATTTTTTGTGAAGAAGAAGCGTTCATTGAATCATACAGACCATTTTTTAAAAGTTATTTCAGACCGAGAGAATTTTCCCGGCGGGCTCTTTAGGTCGGCTTTTATATATTTGCACAAGGATGGCAAACAAAAAACTGTTACCGAGCTTGTCTAGCTTCTGGACCTATTAATTTGGTTGCCGTCATCCCGCCTGCGTGATTCATGCCCGTGAGTTTCAGGGGTGTATCATGAGCAATCTATTCTGGCTGACCGACGAGCAGATGTCTCGCCTTCAGCCTTACTTTCCAAAGTGCCATGGCAAGCCAAGGGTGGACGATCGGCGTGTGCTCAGTGGTATTATCTTCATCAATCGCAATTGGTTGCGGTGGTCCGATGCCCCTCGCGAGTATGGTTCACCAAAGACGCTGTACAACCGGTGGAAGCGGAGGAGCGATATGGGAGTGTTCGCTCGGATCATGACTGGGCTTTCTGCGGAGGGAAGCGATCATTAAGACCATCATGATTGACGCGACTTACCTCAAAGCGCACCGCAGGGCTTCCAGCCTGCGGTTTAAAAAGGGGAGTGTGGCAGGCTGATAAGGCGCACCAAGGGTGGTATGAATACGAAACTGCATGCCGTTACCGACAGTCTGGGACGCCCCATCCGCTTCTTCATATCCGCTGGGCGGGTGAGCGATTACACGGGGGCCAGGGATCTGGTGAACAGTCTGCCATCGGCTAACTGGCTGCTGGGAGATCGAGGTTATGACGAGGACTGGTTCCGCGAAGCCCTTAAGGACAGGGGAATAAATCCCTGTATCCCGGGTCGCAAATCACGCGATAAACCTTTCCGGTACGACAAGCGTCGCTACAAACGTAGCAACAGGATCGAGATTACGTTTGGACGTCTGAAAGACTGGCGCGGGGTTGCTACGCGCTTTGACCGATGCCCAAAGGTCTTCCTCTCTGCCATCGCTCTAGCAGCTACCGTGCTATTTTGATTGTAAATCAATGAGTCTGGAACCTAGAGGTATCTAACTGGCAAATATGGCGCTTCGAGGGGGCTGGAATTCCCGACCTTCGATTACGAAGAATCTGCTCTACCGGTAGAGCTATTGAGGCGCTCCATCTAGTAGCGCGATGCGGGCCATGCATCGCCGGTTCGCTCAGGCAGTGGTGTTGACCCATTCGCAATCATCCCGCATCCTGACCCCGACTTGATCCGCCTGGCGGGTTTGGTTGGTTAATCACATATTTACCAAGGTCAATTGAATGCTCGGAGAATCGCAGAAGACCTATGTGCTGGATACCCACCGGCTGCGCGATCCAGAAGAGACCCTTGCCATCGTCAAACCGTTTCTCAAAGAGATGGGCATCACACGGATCGCAAATCTGACCGGACTTGATCGGATCGGGTTGCCGACCGTGATGGTGACGCGGCCCAATTCGCGCTCGGTTGCGGTGTCGTTGGGCAAGGGATTGTCGCTGAGTGCGGCGCAGGCCTCGGGGGTGATGGAGGCGATCGAGTCGTGGCATGCGGAACGGATCGAGCTGCCGCTGCGGCTGTGCAGCCACACCGATCTGGCGCAGGAATACGTGGTCAATGTGGACCGCCTGCCCCGCGTAACCGGCGGGCAGTTTGACCCGCATCGTGCGATGCTGTGGGTGCAGGGGAAGGACTTGAACGCGGATGCTGCTTGCTGGGTGCCCTATGAGATGGTGGATACGGATTACACGACCTCTATGGCCAACGGACAGCGCGCGTTTCCGCGTACGACAAATGGTCTGGCATCGGGAAACGATGCCGCTGAGGCTAGCTGCCACGCGATCTGCGAACTGATCGAGCGCGATGCCACGACGCTGTGGCATCATCGGGGTCCAACACCCCGCGTCGATCCTGATACAGTCGATGACCCGCGCTGCCGTCAGGCCATGAGCTTGATCGCAGAGGCGGGGCTGGAGCTGGGGATCTGGGACACGACCTCGGATATCGGCATCGCCAGTTTTCGCTGTGTAATCTGCGAGACCGGCGAGACAAACGGCCATATCGGGATCGGGGATGGCTGTCACCCCGACCGCGCCATCGCGCTGCTACGCGCGCTGACCGAGGCGGCGCAAACACGGCTGACCTATATCTCAGGCGCGCGGGACGACCTGGACCCTGAGGAGTTTATCGACGAGGCGCGCCAGTGGCGCGGACGGTATATTCGCGAGCTGATCGAAGGCGCAAAGCCGACAAAGCGTTTTACGGATTGCCCCTCGCATGTAACAGGGTCTTTCACGGAGGATCTCGATCTGCTTTTGTCCCGGCTGTCTGAGGCCGGGATCTACCAAGTGATAACGGTTGATTTGTCCCGACCCGGGATCGACATCGCGGTCGTCCGCGCGGTCATTCCGGGGCTGGAAGCCCCGCATGACGATCCTGACTTCATCGCCGGTCCGAGGGTGCGGGCGGTGTCGGCATGACCGTCGTTGTTTTTGTTGGACCCACGCTGCGACCCGAAGCCGTGCAGGAGCATCTGAATGCAACAATCCTGCCCCCGGTTCAGCAGGGCGATGTGTATCGTGCGGTGCGCGACAGGCCGCAAGCAATTGGCATTATCGACGGGTATTTCGACGGGGTGCCTTCGGTCTGGCACAAGGAAATCCTGTGGGCGCTGGAACAGGGCATTCCGGTATTCGGCAGCGCCAGCATGGGTGCGTTACGGGCGGCGGAACTGGCTGATTTCGGGATGATCGGCGTCGGACGGGTGTTCGAGGATTACCTGAGCGGCGCCATTGCAGATGACGATGAGGTCGCGGTGCTGCACGGCCCCGCCGAGCTTGGCTTCATACCGTTGAGTGAGCCTATGGTCTCGATCCGGGCCACGCTGTCCGCAGCGGTGAAGGCCGAAGTGGTGTCGGAGGATGAGGCACAGATATTGCTGGGTGCAGCCAAGGCGCTGCACTATCGCGACCGAGTTTGGGACAAGGTGATTTCGGCTGCAAAGACCGACACAGACTCGGCGACGTTTCGGAACTGGTTGCCCGGCGGGCAAGTGGATGCCAAAGGCGACGATGCACGCGAGATGCTGGCGCAGATGGCGCGGTACCTGGAAGCAGGTTCCGACGCGCCGGAATCGACACGCGTCGAACGAACTCTGGTCTGGCGTGAACTGCGGACTCGTGTGGATTCCGAGACCGCTCCGCATGACCCGGATGCGTGGGCACTGGTGGACGAGCTGCGGCTGGACCCAGCCCTTTATGTCCAACTACGCGACCGCGCCGCGCTGCACCTGTTGGCGCGCGACGAAGCATATCGGATAAATCACCTGCCTGATCGGGATACCTTGCGAAAACAGATGGCTCAGCACCGTCGCGCGGCCCGCCTGCCCCGCCACTCCGATCTGATGGAATGGTTGCAGGACAACGATCTGACGCTTGCTCAATACGAGGCATTGCTGGCGGACTGTTCCTACAAAGATACGGCCATCACAGCGCGCGCGGATGAGCTCGACTTTGCCCTGCTAGCCCAGCTGCGCCACGATGGTCGCTATGGCGCGCTGCGTGATCGGGCGCGACGCAAGGCCAGCCGGATAGCGGGGCTGGATCGGGTGAATGGTTCTGCAAACAGAATGCAATCGCTGCTCTGGTATTTTGAAACGCGGCTTGACCAGGCGGTGCCAGATGATCTTGAATCCCATGCAATCGCGCTTGGTCTTGACGGGCGCGAGGCGTTTCTTGATCTGATTGAAGCTGAATACATGTTTTGCCACACCGAAGGTGAACCGGGACAATAACGGGAGGGGACAATGACGATCTGGCCCGACTATTCGGACAACGAAACTCCGGGCACACGGTTCTTGCTTTACCCGCAATCGCCCTTCTTAGAGCCGAATTCGAAACCTGAACTGGTCGAGATCTCTGCCCCGCAGGGTACGATCGGACCCGGCCCATCGGGACCGCGAATGTATGCGATGTACCCGGTCGACAAGACGATCCCCTATGGCGCGATGATTGAAGGCGAAGAAGGGCCCGAGATGTATCTGCCCGCCTGGGATGGCTATATCTTGCCGCCCCCTGAACCCGACGAGTTCGGAAATTTTATCCATATCGATCCCGACGATCCGGCCTTTGAAGCTGCCCATCTGTTTGGCGCAGCGCATTTTACGATGGATGTATGGGAGGGCTATTTCGGCCGCCCTATCCCCTGGCATTTCGAGCGTGATTTTGAACGGTTGGAACTTTCCCTACTGCCCAGCCTTGATAACGCGCATATCGGCTGGGGATTTCTGGAAACCGGCGGCACCCGAGAACATGGCGACGAATACCGCCCCTATAGCCTTAATTTTGACGTCGTGGCGCATGAGATCGGCCATGCCATCATCTACAGCGTCATCGGCATGCCGTCAGAAGAGGACGCAACTGGTGAGTATTATGGATTTCATGAATCAGCAGCAGATATGGTGGCACTGCTTGCATCACTGCATTTCGGTTCAGTCGTAGATGAACTGCTGAAGAACACGCGCGGGAACCTGTATACCTATAACCGGCTCAGCCGTTTTGCTGAGCTGTCCCAAAACTCGCAAATCCGCATCGCCGCTAATGACCGGACTCTGTCCGAGTTCTCACATGGCTGGTCCAGTGAACACGCGCTGTCGGAACCGCTGACCGGGGCGATGTTCGACATTCTGGTCGATATCTACCACGAGCGGCTTGTTGCACATGATGTGATCGACCCCGAGATGGAGGAGCTTTCGGATGAGCTGGAAGGCTCTGACGAATACAACGCGATCATGCAGGATTTATTCGACGAGCATTACGCCGCTGACCCGGAAGGATTCCGCGTTGCGCTGATAGAAGCGCGGGATTTGCTGGGAACCTATCTTGCCGACGCTTTGGACATGCTGGATGCAGATATGTTGAGCTACTTCGGGGTTGAGCGTGCGTTGGTTGTTGTTGACCAAGAGATCACGGGAGGGGCATTCCGCCAGATCATCGAAGGCAATTTCCGCATGCGCGACATCGGATTGGCACGCCCTGGCCCACGTCTGACTAAGCCGGATGGGTCGAGCCATGCAGCATCGGTTCGAACACTAGCGCCCGAGCCAAAAGAACCTTAAAGTCTTTGTTTTTACCTCGGTTTTATGTCAGGTTACGGGCACGGGGTGATAATTCGACAAACGAAGCGCAGACCAATGCGCAAACCGGGACGGACGTGGCATAAAGCTCCGTCAGCCCCCGATAGGGAGAAAGTGATATGTCTGAGTCGTTACTCAGTTTTTCCGAGGTATTATTGTTTGGGCGAGAGTTAAGCGATCTTAAACTGCGGCAGAAATCGGTCCGGCTGGCAATTGAGGTGGCGACGAATTTTGATTTTTCAGATGAGATCACCAAGATTGATGGTGTGGCTGTCCGCGAAGATGATCGGATTCTTGTGCAGGTTGGAGACAGCGCAAACAACAAGTCCGGGATTTACAAGATCATCAAGGACCAGAACGACGGCGACAAGCTGAAACTGGACAAACGTAAGAAGGTCTCTTTTGAATCATTTGTCTACGTTCGTCGGGGACGCGTTTTCAAACACACATTCTGGCAGCAGACAGCAAACAGCCACAGCAAGCAGTTGTTTGTTGAACAAGATGACCGCAGAAAGGGTCGCGGCGTCAACAACTTCATCGGGGACCAGTTCGGAGGCGATGCCCGGCTGGCCCGAATCTATGGCTTCGCATATGACGGCACCTATTACGAAATGCCGGAACCGACGATCTTTCTAGTACATGGTGCAGGCGACAGCGCCACGGGTGGCAACCTGCCCTATGGGTTCAAGCTGCAAACCAGCAATGACGCCGACGCCCAGGACACCACGCAACAGGCGGCACGTGCCCCGATGAACCCATCGGTATCAGGTGTTGCAGCCGCGGACTACCAGATGGCGAATGACATCCGTGTCTGGAACTATGATCAGGCCGACTACACCATCCGCATGGATATTGCCGCCGGTCAGATCGAGGAAGTACTTCTGGACGTCTATTTCGAATACGACGCGCCAATGATGGCTGGAGCCAAGGTATCGGGTGCCAAGGTGAGCGGGGCCAAGGTTTCTGGCGCCAAGGTCAGCGGAGCCAAAGTGTCGGGTGCTAAAGTTTCAGGTGCCAAAGTCAGCGGTGCAAAGGCCCGCGGGGAATAGGGCCTGATTAAGCAAAGCGCTGTTGGGTTAAGCCTGATATGACAAGTGTTGCTGGCCACATACGTGCAGGTGTGTGGGCAGCAGCAACTTTATGTCAGCTTCGAACCCAATCCAGGATTTGTCGCACCGCCCTATTTCTGCATGGGGCGAAGCTTCGAAACTTATTACTCAATGAAAAACGCGGGATGGTAAGTTACCGCGCCGTCAGGTTGTTTGCCATTTAAGACTTGCTGCATGAAATACTCGGGCGGCACGCCTTCAAATCGAAGCCTGTCATCTCGTACAAACCCGAAACGCGGATAATAATCCGGGTGCCCCATAACAACACATCCATTTGCATCCAGAGCGCGGAGCTTCCCCAGCCCATCTTGGATAAGAGCGCCACCAATTCCTTTGCCCTGGTGGTCAGGGCGGACGGATACTGGCCCCAGGCCATACCAATTCATGTCTTTGCCATCAATCAGGATCGGGGAAAATGCAGCGTGGCCTAACAGCTCCCCATCTTCCTCAGCGACCAATGACAAGGTGAGAGCGGAAGCTTCGCGCAGGCCATCGACTATAGCAGCTTCCGTGCCTGAACTGTGCTCTGCTGTAGCAAATGCTGCCTCAGTGACAGCCTGAATGAGCGCAATGTCAGCGCCTGTTTCGTTACGTATTATCATAACATCATCATGCTGTTCTGTTGCTTAGCTGTCGCCCAACAGAGCGGCGACCGATAGCCGATATGCTGTTAGAGCCGGAGTTTCGCGACACGGTCAAGCGCTTACGGCGCAGTTTACCAATGATGTCGAACGTGCAGTCGGATAGCAGGGATCTGTCAAGCGTATTGCACACAACATGCACTATTTTTCCATTGGGATTGCGTTCGTGGCGGATTGTTCCGCCTTGAGCCAACATGTGCAGGACGCGTTGTTCAGTTATTGATATATTCATGGTTACCTGCGGAAACTTCTAATTGTGCGTCGTTGCATCGGACACCGCGCCGGATGAAAGGCGGCGGCGCAGGACGCATCCGTTCTTGCCTCTCAGAATCCAGCCTTTTTCAAACCTTCGACAAAATGCTGCGTATCGTCGGACAGGCGGTCTGGTTGAACCTTGGCCCAGCGCGAGAGTGAGAAATTAGGATGCGCCGCACGGTGTTTGTCAGCGATCTGGCGGGCCATATCCAGTTCGCCCTTATGAGCGTAGCTGGCGGCCAGTACGCGCTGCCCTTCGGTCGGGTTGTTCATCTTGTTCACGCACGCGATCACGTCGTCGTAGCGCTTGAGGTTGTAATAGGCTCCGCCTAGATGCCACAGATATTGATCAGGGAAATACGGGTTAAGGCGCATTGCCTGTTGCAGATGCTTGATCGCAGTATCGTTATCTCCCCAATGAGCTAGTGCGTCTGCGTAGTCCGAGTGCATATCCGCGTCGTTGGGGTTCAGCTGCAGGGCGCGCTTGTAGGATTCGATCGCGGAATCGAACTCTTTTCGATAGAGTTGTACATAACCCAGCTCTCCAAACCCCCGTGCATCGGTCGGGTCGAGTTCCACGGCACGTTGGGCCAACGATAGTGCCTTGTCGAGCGCGCTGTTTGGGTCTTCAGTCCACGAATAGCGCCAATCAATATTCAACGTGCGCGACAGGGCTGCTGCAGCACGTGCATAGCCGCCGTCACGCTCAAGAGCGGATTCATAGCAATGCTGTGCCTTGCGGTTATCGTTGCGTGTGTACTTGAAGATATGATGCTGCCCCTGAAGGACAGACCCATAGGCCCGCAAGTCCGACGGGATCGCCTGTACCATACGCTGTTTTTCATGCGACTCGATCATCACCGCGGTGGCTGCAACAATGCATTCAGTCACTTCGTCCAGAATGTCGAATATATCGTCGAGCTTGCGGTCAAACCTCTCGCCCCAAATGGTGCGTTCAGTGTTGGCGTCAATCAGCTCGGCCGTGATCCGGATTCTGCTGGATGATCGGCGCACGCTGCCGCGCGCGATGTAGCGCACGTTTAGGCGCCGGGCAGCTTCCTGAGGCGACATTGACTGGGTTTTGAAGAAGAAGGACGAGTTTCGGGCGATGATGAACAGGTTCCGGAACTTGGACAGGTTCATGATGATGTCATCGGTCAGCCCTTCGGCGACCCAGTTATCATCTTCCTCACCACCTTGACTGGCAAACGGCAATACTGCGACCGAGGGGATATCGGGCCGTTCGAGCACTTCCAACTGCATCTCAGGACGCAAGGTGGCGGCCATTGTCGCTCCTTCGACCTCGGTTCGAACACAGTAGGTCGCGACCGGAGACATGATGTTCTTGAGCTGTTTGGGGCCAAGGAATTCATAGCCATAACGCAGCCGGTTGCGGATCTGCTCATAAACGGCCGCACTGACAAAAACCCGCTCGGGCTCGGCAATCTCTTGCAGGCGGGCGGCGATGTTGACGTTGTCGCCGTGGATGCCACGCTCATCCATCAAAACCTCGCCCAAATGAACGCCCGCACGGAATTTAATGTGCTGGCCGTCCGGCCGCGTCAGATTATGCTCGGCCGCAATTCGATGCAGTTCGATGCTGAATTCAACCGCGCTGGTGGCCGTATCAAACAATGCAAGAATGCCGTCGCCGCGCACCTCAATGATTTTGCCCTGATACTTCGAGCAAGTCTCTTCGAGCTGGAACAAAAGAGATTTCAACGCGTTATACGTATCCATCTCGTTCTCACTCATCAAGCGGGAATAGCCAACAACATCGGCAAACAGCACCGCCCCAAGCTTTTGTCTGATTGAAGTGTCCGAACCGGTCGTATTCACTGGGTGCACTCAACTGCGTGGTCTCGTCGATTCCGACAAGAGCGTTTTAATAATATACCAAGCAAAATTCGCATCATTTCAAGTAGCAGAACCGCATTCAGGCGGCCAGGACATGCCTGTTGCCCCAAAACTGACCACCGTTTCCCGGCCCAGTTCCTGTGCCAACACGTTCCGACGCTCAGCCCAGTCCTGTTGCAACATACCGACGACCACCATGTCGTGAAACTGCCCGTCCGCGAACCAAGCCTGCCGCATCGTGCCTTCGATCTGGCAACCCAATCGACTGATCAGATCGCGGCTGCCGTGATTGTCGGCCCGATAATAAGAAGTTATCCGGTTAAGTCCTAATTGCTGAAAGGCAAAATCTAACATCAATGCAACAGCTCGCACCGCCACGCCCTGACGCCGCAATGACTTTTCTACAAAAACCGGAACAACCGCATCCCGATTGAAGGGTGAAATCGATTCGAGACCAACCACGCCCACCGCATCTCGATCATCATTTTCAATCACAAACCAACATTTTTCCTCTCTGTTAGAAATGCCAACAGCGCCTTCCCATGCGTGTTCGGTTTGCGTCAAATTTTGCGGAATTCGCGTGGTTCTGTCGAACAGAGCTAGGTCTTGAGCATCCTGAAACCAGCGGGTCACGATCTCAAGATCAGCCTTTTCCAGAGGGCGCAGCTTGAACTGCCGGTATGAGGTATCGGGCAAAGGAAACGACCTCCTGAAACAAAATGAAATAATCTATGCGTGCGATACTAGCACAAATATCCCAGAAACAAGAAAGGGTTATTCACACAAGCCTGACGTCGGCTGCGACCCGCTGAACGGGGCAACCAGTCAAGTCCGAAGAATGTTTGAATAGTGCAAGCGAAGTCCTAATCAGCGCTTCTCGGCCCGGATCAGGAAGATGTTGCGTAGGTAGATCGACAAACCCATCGACTGGCCCAGAATAAACACTGGATCACGGCGATAGATCGCATAGCTGAGAAGTATCAGCCCGCCGCCAATCGAAAGATACCAGAAGGCCATCGGTATGACCGATTTCTTTGCGCGTTCTGATGTAATCCACTGAACGATGAAACGAGCGCTGAACATCAATTGACCAGCCAGACCGATGAATACCCAAAGGGCCTCGGTCGGGCTGTCGACGTGCAGGATTTCCAGAATGGTTTCTTTCACGACCGGTTTGCCTCGGTTGCTGAAACAGATTTGGCGCGGCGGGTCAGCCAGACAACGCCGAACAAATCCCAAATGCCGACCATGGCCCGCCCGAAATTGGTGTATTTTGACTCACCGGTCATGCGCTGCTGATGCGCCACATCAACCAGTGCAACATTCCATCCGTAGGCTTTGAACAGCGCTGGCAGGTATCGATGCATATGGTTGAAAAACGGTAGATCAAGGAACGCCTGCGTTCTGAACGCCTTGAATCCGCAACCCGTATCGCGAGTACCGTCTTTCAGCATCCAGCCCCTCAAGGCATTCGCAAATCGCGAGGCGAGCTTTTTTGATGCGGTATCTTTCCGACCGACCCGTTGCCCCGCCACAAGACCGACCTGCGCATCATCGCCAGATACCAGCGGCGCCCAGATCTTGGGCAGTTCTTCTGGCGGGTTCTGTCCATCGCCATCCAGAGTGCAACAGATATCGGCGCGCGCGGCCTTGACGCCAGAATGGACAGCGGCACTTTGCCCACCTGCCGTTTTATGCCGTAGTATGCGCAACTGCGGGCATTCTTTCTGCATCTCCTGCAGCGCCGCAAAGGTACCATCGGTCGAACCATCATCAACCGCGATGATCTCGAACGCAGGAAGATCAGAAGCGGCGTCGCAGATCCCCTGAATCAATCCAGCAGCGGCCCCTTGCTCATTATGCATGGGAATCACAACCGAAACTGTGGGTCGATTATCAGCGTTTTCCTTAGGTTCGGTCGACATCGCAATCAAAGCTTCTTGGATACAGTCACCGGGGTTTGTGATTGATCAGACCCCGAAATTCAAGTACTCGCCTAGTCCAAAACACATCATATTACAACAAGTCAGAGGATAACCAGAGTGGTCCAAAATTCGGGCATCGAACATTTGCAGACCCACAAATGGCTACCCTATGCAATAACAGGCATCACCATCGCATTGTTGTGGTGCTGGTACATGTCCGGGTTGGGGCAAGATGGCCTGTCAAAGATTGATGAATTTTTTACTTATGACCGCAGCCTGGGTTTCATCCGCAACAATGACTGGCTTACCGTATATTCTCAGAATGAGCCCAGCCTAAAAAAACCACCCCTTCAATATTGGATGACAGCGGCATTGATCGAGCAGGGAATGTCGCACATGCTGGCCCTGCATCTGCCTTCGATGCTGTTTGCGCTTGGGTCGCTGATTGCAACGGCTTTGCTCGCCCGAGTTATGGTTCCCGATCAACCTTGGCTGATGTTGCCTGCGGTGTTGCTTGTGTCCAGTTCAAAAAACTTCTGGGGACATGCGACATCGGCCATGCTGGATAGCGGGGCAATGCTTTTTTCCACCTTGGGGGTGGTCACGATGCTTGCCGCGTTCGAGCGTCCAAAGTTGTGGCCATGGTTCGGGGTCACTGTGTTTCTGGCTGGATTGCAGAAAAGTCCGACCCCACTCGCATTTTTGGCTCTGGCACTCCTGACACTTGCTCTAACCCGGCGCTGGCAGGATCGACCCGTAAGCGAGATTCTAAGAAACAAAACCTTCCAGTGGACCATGGTGGCCTGTTTACTGCTGGCATTTCTATGGCCGTTGTTCCAGTACCTGCGCTTAGGTTTTGGTACCGAGTTTCAAGGCAGTGTGCGCGGTGAAATGCTACACCGGTTTGCGCCCACCGTGTCAGATCGAAGTCTAAAGAAGCTGTCAGAAATCATCCTGGGTAATGCACCAGTCTTAAGGTTTGCGGGTATTTTAGGCCTTTGCGCCCTGCCCTTCGCACTCGGCCGACCACGGCTGCTTGCCCCTGCCGGGATCGCATTGTTCTTTTTCCTGGCAATGTGGATGGCATCGGGAAAGGTCTATGATCGCTATACTTTGTTGATATTGCCAATGTTGATGGTGGGCGCAGCTTGGGGCATCTTGCTGATCTCAAAACGGCTTTGGGTGCGGGCCTTACTGCTGGCGGTGTTGTGTTTTTCCGAGCAGGGTCCGATCAAACGTACGGTTGATTATAGTCATCCCAACACTGCAGAACAGTTCGGCATAGACCTGCAGGATCTGCTTTCGCCGTTGCAATCAACCCATCAGCCAGATGAAACACTTGTTGTATGCGGTTTCAAAAACAGACACCGATTGCCCTTGGGTGCCGCCTCAGTGTACGCGTCACCCGACCGACGGTTCGTGTATATGAGGCACTCTGATTTACCGGGCTACCTCAAAAGATTTGGCTATACTTCCGGTCCTTTGAGAGGGGTTTGCCGAGCCCAAGAACTTAACCAGTTCTCAGATGTGCTTTCCGGATTGGATCGGCAATCTATTGAAGGCACAGATTTTGTCTATTGGACGGCACGCGGTTTGCGCCTTGATTGATGACAATCCCATTCGCTCGCAAACAAGCTATTTGCGGTGGCATGCGGGCAAAGTTCTTCGGAATCGAAGTGTTTCCCATCCCGAAGATCGGTAAGGTGTTTATTCCGAACGAGAACCTTCGCCAGAGCGGTGACGACCTTAAGCCCCTGTTTGTTTTTTGGCAGTTATGGAACATTCCGTGAAATTAGCGGCATGTTCATCAGCTTTGTTTCTTCCGAAAATCCTCAATTCTGATACAAATGCAATTATTCGAAAGTGAGATCGCAATGAATGCACTAACCAGAATTTCGCGAGGGATCGGTGTCGCCTTCAAGGACGGCAGAGTAAAGGGACTTTTGGCCTTTACGGCCGGTATGATCCTTTGGGCATCGGTGTTTTATCATTATGTCGAAGGCTGGAGCTGGCTCGATTCCATCTATTTTTCTGTCGTGACGATTTCGACTGTGGGATTTGGTGACTTTTCTCCGGAAACCGCGGCGGGGAAGATCTTTACGATGATCTACATCATCGTCGGCCTGGGTATATTTGTGACCACGGCAACCACTGTGGCGGATACCATTTTGTCCCAGAACGATGAGAAATCAGAAAAATAAGCCTCGTAAGGTTCAACCCACAAGAAGTCATGCGCAATCGCTTTATAGCCAGAACAGCTAAAGCGCTAATCCGGATTCATCTGTGTCTTCAGGCCACTGTAAGATCTTTGGTAGATTATAAATATACATATCGAGTTTTTTGAGTGTAATGTTGAGATAACAAATAGTGGAGGGATGGAATGGAAAAGACCCAGGACGCAAAGATTGTCGATCTAGCGATACGATTGCTTTTTCTCGGATTATTCCTCTACAGCGCCCTGGTCATGGTGGCGCCGCTTGCAAGCGTGGTTATCTGGGCAACGATCCTATGTGTGGCGCTTTACCCGGCATTTGATTGGCTGCAGTCCAAGCTGGGAGGTCGGAAAAAACTTGCCACGACGATCTTGGTTTTGTTGGGCCTTGTTCTAACCCTCGGGCCAGTCGCAACTGCGGTGTCTGGTGCCGCGGAACTTGGGTCCGAATTCGCGGAACAAGCAGACAAGGGTGAATTAAAGATTCCACCGGCACCCGAAGGCCTGAAAGAAATACCGTTAGTCGGGGGCAAAATTGCCGACGTGTGGGGAATGTTTGAACGGAACCTGGATGGTGCGCTTGCCAAATACGGTGCGCAAATCCTTGAGATCACCAAATCGCTCTTCGGAAAAGTGCTGGGCATCGGTATCGGGCTACTTGGCTTAGCTCTGTCCGTGTTGATTATGGGGGCGTTGTTCAGCCCCGGGCCAAATTTGGTCAAGGGTCTTCAGCGCTTTGCAAACCGTGTTTTCGCCCCGCGCGGTGGAGAATTCGTAACATTGGCGGGCGCAACAATTCGGAACGTGACAAAAGGAGTGATTGGCGTAGCAGCCATTCAAGCTGTCTGCGTTTGGATACTATTGGCCTTGTTTGGGATTTCTTCGGCCGCCACTCTCGCATTTATCTGCCTGATCCTCTCGATTATCCAAATCGGGCCCGGATTGGTTCTTATACCGGTTATTATCTACGCATGGAGTTCCATGTCCGGCGGTACTGCTTTGATCTTCACCCTATTGGCCGTTCCCGTCATGATAATGGACAGCTTCCTAAGACCCGTGTTCATCTCAAAAGGCCTTGAGACTCCTATGTTGGTCATCCTCATCGGTGTTCTCGGAGGTATGATGGCGTACGGTTTGATCGGCGTCTTTATGGGGCCGGTTCTCTTCGCTGTCTTCTATGAACTGTTCAAGGTTTGGATTGATACCTCACCCGAAGTCGAGAGTGCCGCTGAAGGAGCGGCGAAATGAGAAAGACGATTTGGACCACGCTGACCGTTATTCTTATCTTCTTAATCTGGTACCTGATCGCTGACCGAAAAACGCCATTTACCGGGAATGCCCGAGTAAAAGCAATTGCGACACAGATCGTTCCACAGGTCACCGGTACAGTCACCGAAGTTCTTGTCGAAAACGGTCAGGTCGTATCAGCCGGTGATGTTCTGGTTCGAATTGACCCAAGGCCCTACGAAATTGATCGCGACAAGGCCGAGGCTGATCTTGAGGCAGCCACGCAGGAGGTGGGTGCATCTTCGGCAGAGGTGAGCGCTGCACAAGCAAAGCTGGCAAGGGCACAAAGCGATCTAGACACGATGCGCATTCAGTCCGAGCGTGTTTTTGCGCTTGAAAAGAAAGGGTTGATTGCAATTTCAAAGGCCGATGACGCGCGTGGGCAACTGGCAGAATCCGAGGCAAATTTTGAAAACGCCAAAGCGGATCTGGAAAAAGCCAAACAGCGATTAGGCGACGACGGAATTGACAACCCGAAAATCCAGCGCGCGTTGGCTGCCTTAGCGGATGCAGAGCTTAATCTCGAGTGGACAGAACTGCGTGCTCCAGCGACAGGCGTCATATCCAATTTGTTGATCGCACCCGGAACATATGCGCGATCTGGCCAGAACCTATTGACTTTTCTGGATGCAACAGACGTTTGGATCGAAGCGTATTTTACCGAAAACAACCTTGGTCGGGCTTCGGTAGGATCACCTGTCGATGTGGTACTGGACATGCATCCCGGCCAGATTGTTCCAGGCGTGATCGAGAGCTTCAGCGCAGCAGTCTCCCTGAGCGGTGGGGATGAGCCCGGCCAGTTGGCCAGCCCGCCCAGCACCAAAGGATTTCTTCGTGAGCCTGAACGCTTTCCAGTGCGGATCGTATTGCCTGGCTACGAAGCCGGGAATGCCGAAGACGACTTGCGCTTCCAGCTTAATGGGCAGGCCGACGTTATCATGTATCTGAGCGAAAACACTCTGCTGAACGTGGTAGGTCGGACCTATATCCGTTTGGTATCAATCCTGTCCTATGCGTACTGAGGATCGAAATTCGGTTGTACGCCTGGCACTCGGCGTCACCGGGGTATTCTCCTTGGGCTTATTTCTGGGGTGGCCACTTGCGGTGGTAGGAGCGGTCTTCACCGCACTGTTTCTTCAGGCGCCCGCGGCTTTGCCCTTGGCAGCATTTGCAAAGCTCTTTGTCTTCTCGATCGGGCTGATGTTCATTTCATTCCTGCTGTCGTCAGTCTTTGCCCCATATCCCGTGGTGTTTTTGATTCTAGTTGCCATTGGGATCATCCTGTCTTTCATGTGGTCCGTTTCAGGTGCAGGCGTCCTGCCTGGTGTCATAGCCCTCATGGGTGCATTGATGATCCCAAACCTTGTTCTGCAGTCACAGGATCTGGCATTGGTGCTTGTATTTTGGATACCGTTGAACCTGCTATTTGCAGGTTTCATATCAACGCTGATGTTTGTGTTGATACCAGCTGCCCCCCCCACAGCGGCTCAGAAAAAGACCAATACTTCGCCTGACTTTGACCCGCATCGCCGGATCGCCAGAATGTCGCTTGTCACGGTTCCGTTCGCGATGGCGTTTTTTGTGTCCGGCGCTTCAGCCCTGTTGGTCCTATTCTTTGTCGCGCTTCTTAGCCAACAACTTGCAGCCATGCCGTCGATGGGCAAAACGGTGGCCAAAGCCATGCTGACGGCTAATCTCCTCGGGGCGGCGGTTTCAATCATCTGCTATGAAATAAACGTAATAGCTCCGGTTATTCTTACCCCAATTTTGTTGGGTTTTTTCATTTGCCTGACACTCGGAGCGCTTGGCAAATCGCAGGTCCCGCTCGCCGCTGCTGCAGGTTCGGCATTAACAACGGTTCTGATCGTTTACGGTGGTTCGATCGCTCCGTTTTCCGATGAGGCTGACGTCAAGAGCATCACAAGAGTATTGCAGGTCGCCAGCGCGGCCATTTTCGTGATCATCGCATATGTCGTGGTCGATGAGTTTTGGCCAGAACAAGAGCGCCGTGCAGCTCAATAGAGTGTGTTGCAAAAGTGCTTTGATCTAAAACCAGTGGCGTCACCAACTTAAACCTTCTGCTCTATTCATTTGGCCTGAAACCGTTCAGGTCAGCCTGTTTGCGGTGACTTAAGCACTCATAGGTCGTCGCGGAAGCTAAACCGGTTCTTCGATGTATGTCACAATTCGGGGTACAGGAAGCATCTAAGTGCTAGAAAGCGCAGTATTTGTATGAATAGTCTGGCGACCCCGGCAGGATTCGAACCTGCAACCTGCCCCTTAGGAGGGGGCTGCTCTATCCAGTTGAGCCACGGGGCCGCGTTTCGCTTTCTGTAACCGGGTTTATTCGGATTGTCATCGGCTTTGCACAACAGTTGAACAGATCACCCTGTTCACGCTACCATCGCGGAAACAAACAATGCAGGTATCCCCGGTGACAATAGAAACAAAACGCCCGCTTACCCTTCGTGATGTTTCGGAAGCGTCCGGAGTGTCGGAGATGACAGTCAGCCGGGTGCTACGCAATCGCGGAGATGTATCGGACGCCACCCGTACCCGCGTTCTGGCTGCTGCGAAGGAATTGGGATATGTGCCCAACAAGATCGCCGGTGCCTTGGCATCAAGCCGGGTGAACCTTGTGGCAGTGATCATTCCATCGCTGTCGAACATGGTTTTCCCCGAGGTTCTGACAGGCATCAATCAGGTACTGGAAGATACTGAACTTCAGCCGGTGGTCGGTGTCACGGACTATCTGCCTGAAAAGGAAGAAAAGGTGCTCTACGAGATGCTCTCGTGGCGGCCTTCGGGCGTGATCATTGCTGGGCTGGAACATACTGAAGCCGCCCGCGCCATGCTGGATTCGGCAGGCATTCCGGTGGTCGAGATCATGGATACCGATGGCAAGCCCGTCGATGCCATGGTAGGAATCTCACACCGCCGCGCCGGACGCGAGATGGCACAGGCGATCCTGAAGGCTGGATATGAGCATATCGGTTTCATGGGTACCAAGATGCCGTTGGATCACCGTGCCCGCAAACGGTTTGAAGGCTTTACCGAAGTGCTCGGCAAGCACGGGATCGAGATCGAAGATCGCGAGTTTTATTCGGGCGGCTCAGCGCTGGCCAAGGGCCGAGAGATGACGCATGCCATGCTGGAACGTTCGCCTGAGTTAGATTTTCTTTATTATTCCAACGACATGATTGGCGCGGGTGGGCTGCTTTATTTGCTGGATCAGGGGATAGACGTGCCTGGTCAGATTGGCCTCGCCGGGTTCAACAACGTCGAGCTGTTACAAGGATTACCGCGTAAGCTGGCGACGATGGATGCCTGCCGAACCGAGATCGGGCGCACCGCTGCAGAAATCATCGCGGCAAAGCTGGCCGATCCAGAGTCAGAGGTTGATGCCCGTGTCACCTTGACCCCTAAGATCAGCTTTGGTGACACGCTAAAACGACGCTAGGATCCCATGACCCTGCAACGCCTGAACAACCGCCAAGCGCGGACAATGTTCATGGATCGCCACGCGCTGCTGGAGCAGCCGGCAGGCGGTTCTAAAGGTGAGGATCTGTTGCGATTGATCCACCGCCTGGGTTTTGTGCAGCTCGACAGCATCAACACGGTCGCACGCGCCCATGATATGATCCTGTATGCGCGGCGACCAAGCTATCGCCCGCGCAACCTCAAGCGACTTTACGAGCGTGATCGGGCGCTGTTCGAACACTGGACCCATGACGCTGCCGTTATCCCGATGGATTTCTATCGCCATTGGCACCTGCGGTTCCTTCGCGATGCCGACATGCTGAAAGCCCGATGGAAGAACTGGCGACGTGATGGCTTTGAACAGAGATTCGAATCTGTTCTTCAGCACATTCGCGATCATGGTCCCGTCGGATCATCTGATGTGGGCAAGGATGAAAAAAAGGGGTCTGGTGGTTGGTGGGATTGGCATCCGTCAAAAACAGCGCTGGAATACCTTTGGCGATCCGGGGCGCTGACTGTAATCGGTCGTGAGGGGTTTCAGAAACGCTATGATCTGACGGAGCGGGTTATCGACACCCAACTTTGCCCCGGCAGCATAGCGTGCGACGTAGATGCAACCGTGGATTGGCTTTGTAACGCGGCACTCGACCGGCTGGGCTTTGCCACGTCAGGAGAGCTGGCTGCATTTTGGGATACCGTCAGCGCCGGCGAGGCAAAGGCGTGGTGTGATCAGGCTCTGACAAAGGGAATAATCGCAGAAGTATTCGTAGAGTGTGCGGATGGGAATGACCGCAAAGTCTTTGCACGGCCCGAAATATCCGAACAGGTGGCAGCGCTGCCAGAAGCGCCCGGTCGGATCAGGGTTCTTAGTCCTTTTGATCCCATGTTGCGCGATCGTAAACGCGCGGAACGCCTATTTGGGTTTCATTATCGCATCGAAGTGTTCGTCCCCGAGCCCAAGCGCATTTACGGATACTACGTCTTCCCCTTGATGGAGCGGAGCCGCATGATCGGCCGTATCGACATGAAGGCACACCGTAATCACGGCAATCTGCATGTTCGGGCAATGTGGCCCGAGCAGTCGGTCCTCTGGTCCGATGCAAGAACCCGACGGCTAGAGGCGGAACTTGACCGGGTTCGACGATTCGCTGATCTAGACACCATAGAATTCGCTAGAAACTGGCTGAAAGACCCTAAATAGAGCCTGTATTACCTCAAGAAACCATGTTCTTCGACAAGCTCCATCAGATCTCTGATCGACTCATTCTCGGTCTGCCCAGATGTATCCAGCTGAGCGTTCGCACGCCCGTACAATGCCTCGCGACTGGCGAGTATGCACTTGAGCTGCTCCATTGCTTTTGGATTTCCTGCCATGGGACGTTCGTCGCCTTGCGCGCGCACCCTTTCCATATGCTCGGTGGGTGTCGCCCGAAGCCAGACGGTGTGAAACCGGCTCAGCAATGTCGTATAGGTCGAAGGCTCTGAAACGATCCCACCAGCGACAGCAAGAACCATTCGATCATCGGCGGCAATGACTCGGTCCAACGCTTGCGCTTCAAGGTTGCGATATCCCTCTTGCCCGTAGAAGGCCATGACTTCAGCCAATGGCATCCCCGACATTTCTTCGATCTGAGCCGTCAGTTCCACAAAGGGCAGCTTAAGCGCAGCGCCAAGCAAAGCACCCAGCGTTGATTTCCCCGCGCCACGTAAACCGATCAGACAGACCCGCTGTGCCCGAGCATTCTCAGCAGGATCGGGACGCAGTGCCCTCATGACGTTGTCTTTGATGTCATCGCTGGCCTGCCGGAACAGTTCGAGCATCTGCAAACCATCGGAATCCCAGGGATCTTCTTCGCCGATCAGCCATTCGGCCTTGTAATCCAGCGCCTGCGCAATCCGATGCAATACTCCGATCGAGATATTACCCTCACCAGCTTCGAGTTGAGCTAGATACCGGGGCGAAACACCCGAGCTTTCCGACAAAACCCTGCGCGGAATGCCGCGCATTTGCCTGGCCTTCCGCACACGCGCTCCAACGCGCTCGCTCAAATCCTGCGTGGCGAATTCTTTAGTCTGTGCCGGATTTTGCGGCTTGGGCCCATCCATCTTTGTCAGACCGTTTGTTCCAGGTGACCCTAAAGCTACGACGCTAGAACGACGCGGGCAATCGATATTGTACAAACTCAGGAACCGATGCAGGAATTGCTGCCCAAAAATAAATAAAAGTCCATTGTTTAGAGTCTATTCAGCTTGAGTAATTAGCTTTTTAAGTCGTGTAGTTCGCTCAAAAGATTCAGCAGTGTTTCGTGTTGCTCAGCCCCCCATCAATTCGCGCGTTTGTGCCGCCAACCGCAACATTTCCGGCAAGTTGGCATGAATAATCTGCATTCCTTCTTTGGTGATTTCGACGATCTGGCGACGACGATCTTTTTCGACGGCCTGCCGTTTGATCAACTTTTTATCTTCCAGCTTTTTCAGAATCCGAGTCAGGCTGGGAAGCGACAAACAAGCGCGTTCTGAGATCTGCGTGGGTTCTTGCGGACCTTCTTCTTGCAAGACGCGCAGTACGCGCCATTGCTGTTCAGTTATCCCAGCGTCAGCTAAAACACTACGTATCGGCCCCATCACCCTTTCACGCGCACGCAACAAGGCAATCGGCAGTGATCGAGACGTCAACGGCAAACTATTCGTCATGGTTAATTTTGACGCGACTCCCTTTGTTTCGCAATAGATTGCTAAGTTCACACAAACTTGCAGGGCTGGATTTTAATTAACTTGTTTATTAATGGTGAGTCGAAGTGATTATTCAGCAGGCAGATCAGATTGGCCGCAAGGAGACCGCAATGAATTGGGACGAATTTTCCGTATGGGGCAAAAAAATCGCTGATTGGACACAAGATTATCACCTGACCGTTGGCGACAAGCCCGTTCGTGCAAGAACTGAGCCTGGCGATATTCTGAACGCCTTACCCGCCCATCCGCCCGAGCATGGTGAAGCAATCGAAAGTATTTTTCGCGATTTTGAACAGATCGTGATGCCCGGTATCACCCATTGGCAGCACCCCCGATTCTTCGCCTATTTCAACTCGAACGCGTCTGCGCCGTCGGTGCTTGCTGAATTCCTGGCCAGTGCCATCGCGCCGCAATGTATGCTGTGGCAGACCTCTCCCGCCGCGACCGAGATGGAAACGCGGATGATGGATTGGCTGCGCGAGGCGCTGGACCTGCCTGAAGGATTTGCCGGGGTCATACAGGATTCCGCCTCTTCGGCGACGCTGGCGGCTGTGTTGACCATGCGCGAAAAGGCAATGAACTGGCAAGGAAACAGCCAGGGTCTTTTTGGCCAAAAACCACTGCGTGTTTATTGCTCGTCCGAAGTACATACCTCAATCGACCGCGCCATTTGGGCTTCGGGGATCGGACAAGACAATCTTGTGCGCATTCCTGTTCAAGGTGATTGGCGTGGGATGGATCCAAACGCGTTCGAAGCAGCGATTCAGGCTGATTTAGACACTGATTTACAGCCAGCTGGTGTGATCCTTTGCGTTGGTGGAACAGGAACCGGGGCGACTGATCCGGTGGATCGCTGCCTTGAGATTGCGCGTAAATACGGGCTCTATTCGCACGTCGACGCGGCCTGGGCCGGCTCTGCTATGATCTGTCCCGAATATCGCAAATACTGGCCGGGTATCGAACAAGCTGACAGCATCGTCTTCAATCCGCATAAATGGCTAGGTGTCCAGTTCGATTGCTGCGCACATTTCTTGAAGAACCCCGATGATTTGGTCCGCACGTTAGCGATCAGCCCAGAGTACCTAAAAACCCATGGGAAAGACGGAATCATCAACTACTCGGAGTGGTCGGTGCCACTGGGCCGTCGGTTCAGGGCATTGAAGCTGTGGTTTGTCATCCGAACCTACGGGCTGGAGGAGCTGCGTGAACGGCTGCGCAATCATGTCAACTGGTCGGTCGCGCTGCATGATCGACTGGCAGCTGAGCCGGACTTTCGGATCGTCACGCCGCCAATGTGGTCGCTGTGGACCTTCCGATATGAGCCGCAGGGCGCCACCGACCTGGATGACCTGAACTTGCGACTGGTGAACGCGATTAATGATGACGGGCGGATTTATCTGACCCAGACCCGTATGGACGGTGATTTGGTCATCCGCTTTCAGGCCGGGCAGTTCGAAACCACTGAGAGCGATGTTTTGATGGCATATGACGTGATAACAGAAGTCGCGCGAAGCCTTTAGGCCCGCATCACAGCTGCGGCCTGCGCGTAGCCGCCTGAGGCACCGTCAACGAAGTGAACATGGTCATCGCTCATTGCTGAGGGCACAAAGCAGGTCATCATCGCCTCTTGCTGAGCATGCAGGCCGTATCGGATCTTACCGCTTGCCTGGGCGTCTTCCAGCATCCGGGTGATCTGCTCCAACGTGGATGGGTCGCAATCCAACGTCATCTTCAATCCGTCATCAAATTTGCGAAAATCCGCGTTGCGGCTGACCATTTCTTTATAGTGATTGGGTTCGAACTGCCCCAATCTTACACCAGTTTTGAACAACAGCCCGATCAGCATATTTTCGATCATCAGCCGTATCTTCTGAACCAGCAGATTGCGCCCAGCGCGTGAGACATGGGCATCGATATCAACACCTGGCGGAGGAAAGCTCATCGGTGGTCCCTTTTGGGGAACCGGATGACCGGCCCGGTCCAACCCTTCGGCGATCGATAAAACGGATTGGCTCAAAGCCGCGAAATCGGCTTCGCTAGACTCTAATGTTGGCTGAATTACCAGAGATACGATCTGACCGTGGCGGGCCGGACTGTTGGACCAGCGGCAAGACAGGCCCGTCAGGTCAGGCTGCGCGTCAAGCCCAGCCGGTGGAATGGCGACGCGCCCGGATTTCATCTGCGCCTCGGCCCAGGCCAATCCACCGCCTGTAAACATCGCATAGTCAACACCAGTAGAGGGCGCATAGCGGGCAACACGAAGATCGCGCCCAGCAGCGCGGATGTCAGCCACCGAAACCAGCCCTGCGCGCAAAGTGATGGCAAATTCTGTTTCGGCCCAACTCTGCAAAGCCGCTAACGTTTCGCGCGCTATCCTGGCATCTTCGCCCGGCACTGCAAAGCCGGCCCCATCGCCACCAAAGACATAGGGGAATACACGACCTCCCAGCGCGTTGATCATGCCAGAAATAACCGCAGCACCAACCATGTTAACGGTTTTGTAACGGCCACGCTCGATCTCTCCGGTCGAGTCCACGATATCCGCGACTCCCAAAACCCACGTATCAGGCAAAGGTGTAAACTGCACCGGATCGCTCAGTCGCAGGAAGCTGTCTGAAATAGGGACTGAGTCATAAAATAAAGAGTCTGAAGGGGGCATAACACTCTCTGAAATTCCCAAAACTGCTTTCAAGATAGCCCAAATGTGAAGGATGTCTGCCCCTTTAGCGCTACCCCGAGCGCTTGTGCAAGCCTGCACAACGTGCAAAGCATCTCGGCAGGGTATACGGGCAAAAGAGGCAGCAGATGCAGGCAGGCTTGATAGTTTTATGTCTGGCTTATGTCCTCAGCCAGTTTTTTCGCGCATTCCTGGCCGTGCTGACTACCGATCTGGGCAGAGACATCGGGGCCACGCCCGAAGACCTGGCCTTTGCGTCGGGGCTTTGGTTTCTGATCTTTGCCGCAATGCAAATCCCGGTGGGCTGGGCTCTGGATCGTGTCGGCCCAAGGCGCAGCTCTGCGATGCTTTTGCTGATTGGCGGCGCAGGCGGGGCTGGCCTGTTCGCCATTGCAACCACTCCGTTTCATGTTGCGCTGGCCATGGCGCTGATCGGGGTTGGCTGTTCCCCTGTCCTGATGGCGTCCTATTATATCTTTGCCAGAGAATTTCCACCTGCCAAATTCGCCACGCTCGCCGCAGTAATGCTGGGCGTTGGGTCAGTCGGCAATCTGGTGGCCTCTTACCCAACGGCTCTGGCGGTTGAGCTTATGGGGTGGCGGGCCACATTGGGTGGTTTAGCGATCATTTCGGGCGTGGTGGCTGCAGGGATCTGGCTGACGGTGCATGATCCCAATAAGGTCGAGACCGAACACAAAGGATCGGTTCTGGACCTGCTGAAAGAGCCCGCCCTCTGGACCATCCTGCCACTTATGCTGGTGGCCTATGCGCCCTCTGCGGCGTTGCGCGGTCTCTGGGCAGGGCCTTATCTGCGCGATGTATTTGACCTCAGCACTACTCAGATCGGGCAGGCAACGCTGATCATGGGTGCAGCGATGATTGCGGGCACCTTTGCCTATGGGCCTTTGGACCGCATCCTTAAGACCCGCAAATGGGTGATCTTCGGTGGCAACGCCCTGGGCGCAGCCACTTTAGGACTGCTGTGCCTTTGGATCGACGGGGGCGTCTGGCTCTCGGTCTTGCTGCTTGCGGTCATCGGCTTTCTGGGCGCCAGTTTTCCGGTCATCATGGCGCATGGTCGCGCCTTCATTCCAGCCCATCTGGTCGGGCGTGGTGTTACCCTGCTGAACCTCTTCGGCATCGGCGGTGTCGGGTTGGCGCAATTTGCCACCGGGCGCATCCATGCGGCCAGCGCCGCGATCAGCCCCTCGGCGCCCTATACCGCAATCTTCGGCTTTTTCGCCGCCACCCTTGCAATTGGTTGCGTGATCTATCTGTTCAGTCGGGACAGCGTGGACTGAAACCGGAGCCCACCCGTGCGGGACATCGAAGTGGTTGCGCTCAAATTGAAACTTTCCCCGTCAGGTGTGACGACTACGTTTATCCGGCTGCTGCCGATAGGTGAAAAGATGATCGGCACCCGCACCACCAAAGCGTTCGAAGCCTAGCAGAAACAAAAATTGCAGGACGCCGGGCTTGGAGACCGCGTTCATTTTCTGGGCGAACACCCCTGGGATGAGATTGTCGAGACCTATCGCGCGCTCGATCTGTTCGTGGCCCCGCGCGGCACGAAGGATTTGGCCTGACCTCGCTTGAGGCGATGGCCTCGGGCGTTCCCGCCATCGCCTGCCATGGGGTCGGTGCGTTCAGCGCGCAGATCAAAGATGACGAATCCGGGCGACTGGTCGAAAAAGATATTGCTGAGGCGCTGGCCGGTGCGCCGGAAGATATGCTGCATGACCGCGCCGCATTAACCACCGCGGGACACGCCGCGTGCACCCATGTCGAACAGAACTTCGAATCGAAAGCGAAGCGCAGGCAATTGTCGAGGTTTGTCGATCCTTGCTGAAACAACCTTGAACGGTACTGAACTGTGTCAAATCGGTGTGACGGGGTGAAATATGCCGAAACGCCTCTTTTTTCTTTGCCGCAACGCGGCTATGAACGCGCGTCCTTAACTTTGGAGACATGAAATGGGCTATCGCGTCGTAGTCGTCGGTGCCACAGGAAATGTGGGCCGCGAAATGCTGAACATCCTGGCGGAACGCCAATTCCCGGTCGATGAACTTGCCGCACTGGCAAGCCGTCGTTCGCTGGGCACCGAGGTTAGCTTTGGCGACACGACACTCACGACCAAGGACCTGGATACTTTTGATTTCACCGGATGGGACATGGCGCTGTTTGCCGTGGGTTCCGAGGCGACCAAAGTCTACGCCCCCAAGGCGGCGGCAGCTGGCTGCGTGGTGATCGATAACTCATCGCTCTATCGCTATGACCCGGACATTCCGCTGATCGTGCCGGAATGTAACCCGCAGGCGATCCACGACTATAAGAACAAGAACATCATCGCCAACCCCAACTGCTCGACCGCGCAGATGGTGGTGGCGCTGAAGCCGCTGCATGACCGCGCCAAGATCAAGCGCGTTGTCGTCTCGACCTATCAGTCGGTTTCCGGTGCCGGAAAGGAAGGCATGGATGAGCTTTGGGATCAAACCAAGGCCATCTATAACCCGACGACCGAGGTTGAGCCGAAAAAGTTTCAGAAGCAGATCGCCTTCAACGTCATTCCACAGATCGACGTCTTCATGGAAGACGGCTCGACCAAGGAAGAGTGGAAGATGGTTGTCGAGACCAAAAAGATCGTCGACCCGTCGATCAAGGTCACAGCCACCTGCGTCCGCGTTCCGGTCTTTGTTGGCCACTCTGAGGCCGTAAATATCGAGTTCGAGGAATTTCTGGACGAAGACGAAGCCCGCGACATTCTGCGCGAAGCGCCGGGCATCATGGTGATCGACAAGCGTGAAGCGGGCGGCTACGTCTCGCCCATCGAATGCGCGGGTGACTTCGCCACCTTCATCAGTCGTATCCGCCAGGACTCGACCATCGAGAACGGTCTGAACCTGTGGTGCGTGTCCGACAATCTGCGCAAAGGCGCAGCGTTGAACGCAGTTCAGATTGCAGAATTGCTGGGCCGTGAGGTTCTGAAAAAGGGCTGAGGCTGCACAATTTCGAAAGTCGATTAAACCCCGCTGCGCCGTCAGCGGGGTTTTTCTTTTTTTGAGGACAAATGGGGCGTCAGCCCGCAGGACTGCCGACGCCCGTTGCTGATAAAAACCCGCAACGACCATCGATCGATTGGCGGGCAGAGTTGACGTTCAGTTTAACACTTCTTCGGCGGCATCTATTGCCCAAATTCAACGGCCTGAGACCTTCATCTCAATCCAAATAGCTGGCGCGCAGCATTCAAATGTCAGCGCAAAATGCTCTGCCGTGAAAACCATTTCCCAGAAAAATGCCCAAATGATAGGCTGAGATATTATGGAAAGCCGACCAAATCGTCGATTAGCAGCTATTTTAGCAGCCGATATCGCAGGCTATTCAAGACTGATCGGTTTGGATGAAGAAGGCACCATAGACAAGCTGCGTTTGATCCGTGCCGAAGTCATCGAGCCATTGGTCTCAGGGCACTCGGGGCGCATTGCGAACACGGCGGGTGACAGCTTTCTGATCGAATTCCATAGCGCTGTCGATGCGGTGCGTGCGGCGGTCGACATACAATCGGAACTTTTGAAAAGAAACTCAGATATCGAACCTGACCGCGCCATCGTTTTTCGGATCGGATTGAATGTCGGTGATGTGGTCTCGAACGCGAATGACATATTGGGCGACGGCGTCAACGTGGCCGCGCGGCTTGAGGCATTGGCGGAACCGGGTGGAATTATCGCATCGCAATCGATCGTTGAATATGCCCGCAACAAGGTTCCTTTCAGTTTTGCGTCAATTGGTCCGCAATCAGTCAAGAACATCGCAGAACCGGTTGAGGCTTTCCGAATAGAAACTGATGCGGCACCCTTGCCGACAAAGCCGAAAGCGAAAAATGCGTCACGGTTTCTTAAGTTGGCTGCGGTTATGGCTGTGCTGATATTGATGGGTTATTTCGGGGCAATGAACTGGAAAAAGGGGCAACTGCGCGCCTCAGAAGCGCAATTGGCCTACCCGCTACCAGACCTGCCATCAATTGCCGTGCTTCCGTTGACAAATTTTACCAGCGACCCGTCCAACAAGATGCTGATCGATGGCGTTTCCGAGGACCTGATTACGGATTTATCCCGCATTTCCGGTTTATTTGTCATCGCGGGAAATACCTCTTTCGCTTTTCAGGACCGCGACATTGATGTTCCAGGTTTTGCCGAAAAATTGGGTGTTCGTTACGTCGTCGATGGAAGTCTTAGACGCACCGATGAAGGTTTTCGGGTCAATATCCGCCTGACCGACACGGTAAACGGTAGATTGATTTGGGCCGAACGTTTCGATGGTGAAATTGACGAGATTTTTGACCTGCAAAACAACATTGTGCTGGCGATTGCTCAGGAGCTTGATGTTCCTCTCGATTCTCAAAGTCGAATCGCAATCGAAAACGTAGAAACGGAAACCATCGAAGCACGCGAAGCATTCCAGCGCGGTTGGGAGCTTTATTCGCGTTTCAATGAACGCGACAATCTGGCTGCAATTCCGCATTTTGAACGCGCAGTCGAGTTGGACCCTGATTATGGGCGTGCCTGGGCGACTCTTGCTCTGGCACATTTACGACCGCACATTTTCCACCATTGGACAGGCTTCGCAGGCGCTGACGAACAGATGCATATTGGTCTGTTCTATAAGTACTTCCGCGAACTGACGGAGCAGGACACCTCATTGATCCACGTCGTCCGGGCGATAGTCAGTCTTAACCTTCCGGATTGGGACAGTGCCCAGGGCGTAAGTCGGGGAACGGATGAAGCCAGGCAAGAGGCTGCAAAAGCCATTGCCCTGCAGCCCAGCGACCCAGAGGCGCATTTGACAATGGGATGGGCCCTGATTGCGGGCGGTGAACCTGAGGAAGGACTGGCCTTTGTACAGGCTGCAATGCGTCTCGACCCTGCGTATCCCAGCCACTACGCGTTGTTTGAAGGTGCTGCGCTTTTTGCAATGGATGATCTGAACGGCGCAGAGGCGGCCATATTGCATGAACTGGATCGGAACCCTCAGGCAATTGAATTGATGCCATTTGCGGCCTCGGTTTTGGCCTTAAATGGCGATCGGAGCTCTGCGCGGGCAATGATCGATCGATGGCAGAAGGGAAAGCATGAGCGGGTTCTGAACGAAGTTGTTCGCGAGTACTTCTTTATAGTGCGCTGGATTGGCGCGCAGCAATATTTGAACAATCGCTTGAAAAAAGGTCTTCGATTGGCCGCGCTTGCACCGAGTACAACGATAGCAAGCCTCAAAGCCGATTTGTCACGCGGGGATGCCAAGGAACAGCGTGAAGCAGCTCAAAGATTGGCGCTATTTGGTGCCAATGCAGCACCAGCAGTTCCTGAGTTGATCAAGCTGCTCGACAGCCCATCGGTTTTTGTCAGAAAAGAAGCAGCCATTGCTTTGGGTGAAATTGGAGAAAGTGCCTCATCTGCGTTGCCCGCATTGGAAGCAAGCGTTGACAAATCCTTGTCGGGGAGTTTCGCTGCCCGAGCCATCGAACAGATACGCGGATATTCACAATAGTAACGACCTTGATCTCTGCCTGGAGACAGGACCCAAACACAGAAATGGTGAGATTGTGTATACGAAAGCCATGAGGCGTGGATTGATCCTGCTGACATGTGGCGTATATGGGAACGTAATCCGATTCCTCGCACCACTAACGGTACAGGACAAAATCTTCGCCAAGGCCATGTAAATCCTCGAAGCCTCGGTCGACGCTACTAAAGGAGCCTGATCATGCTGGACACCAAAGTGACGAAACTGGAGCTGAAGGATCCCAGCCTTCTGGAAACCCGCGCCTATATCAACGGCGCGTGGGTTGAGGGTGAGGCGACCTTTCCGGTTCACAACCCTGCCACCGGCGATCTGATCGCCAATGTGACGGATATCGACATCGAAGGCACCAGGCAGACCATTGATGTGGCTTATGCTGCGAAAAAGGAATGGGCTGCGCAGACCGGTAAGGAACGCGGCGCGATCCTGCGCAAGTGGTTCGATTTGATGGTCGAAAACGCTGACGATTTGGCCACTATCCTGACCGCTGAGATGGGCAAACCCTGGGCTGAAGCGCGCGGAGAAATTCTGTATGGCGCGTCCTTCATCGAGTGGTTCGCGGAAGAGGCAAAGCGTATCTACGGCGACGTGATCCCCGGCCACCAGCGTGACAAGCGCATCGTTGTGCTAAAGCAGCCCGTGGGCGTGGTGGGATCGATCACACCGTGGAACTTCCCCAACGCGATGATCGCGCGCAAGGTCGGCCCGGCGCTGGCCGTGGGTTGTACGTTTGTGGCGCGTCCTGCAACGCTTACACCGCTTTCGGCGCTGGCGATGGCAGTACTGGGCGAACGTGCGGGTATCCCGGCGGGCGTGCTGAACGTGATCCCCGGTACCGATAGCTCGGGTGTGGGCAATGAGCTGTGCACCAACGACAAGGTTGCCAAGATCACCTTTACCGGCTCGACCCGTGTAGGTCAGATCCTGATGCGTCAGGCGGCAGGCACCATCAAGAAGATGTCGCTGGAACTGGGCGGCAACGCGCCATTCATCGTGTTCGACGACGCCGATGTGGATGCGGCTGTGGACGGCGCGATGATCGCCAAGTTCCGCAACAACGGTCAGACCTGCGTCTGCGCCAACCGGATCTATGTGCAGGCAGGTGTCTACGATGAATTCGCTGCCAAGCTGGCCGAGAAAACCAAAGATCTGAATGTGGGCAATGGCTTTGGCGACGGCATCACCACAGGTCCGCTGATCAACGACGCAGCGGTCGCCAAGGTCGAAGAGCACATCTCGGACGCGGTATCCAAAGGCGCGACGGTCACGATGGGGGGCAAACGCTCGGATCTGGGCGGGACATTCTTTGAACCCACCGTTCTGACCGGCGTAACCCGCGACATGGTGGTCGCGAAGGATGAAACCTTCGGCCCCGTTGCCCCTCTGTTCAAGTTCGAAGAGGAAGACGACGTCGTTGCCATGGCCAATGACAGTGAGTTCGGCCTGGCTTCGTATTTCTACAGCCGCGATTTGGCGCGGGTCTGGCGCGTTGCCGAGGCGCTTGAATCGGGCATGGTGGGCGTTAATACCGGCCTGATCTCGACCGAAGTTGCACCGTTTGGCGGTGTCAAGCAGTCCGGTCTGGGCCGCGAGGGTTCGAAATACGGAACCGAAGATTTCCTTGAGATGAAGTATCTCTGTATGGGTGAAATTCAGTAAGCGCTTTCAATTCGTCGAAAACCAACGCACTCGCGGGTCGCTGCGGGTGCGTTTTTTTTCAGACCGAGGCGTGCCCGCGCAAACGAACCACCAAAGGCATCATCGCCAACACCAAAACGGCCGAGAAAAAGAAGGGTGCGCCCGGAAGGTAGACGCCTTCAGCATCGACTGAAGCCTGAAATAGGCCGGTCATCACCAGGGGCGACAGGACAGCAGCAACAGATGATAGCGACGCGATGACCCCCTGCACCACACCCTGACGGTCTTCGTCGGCCTGGTTCGAGGCCATTGCCGTCATCAATGCGGGCACAAGATCAGACAAGGCGGCCAGCAAAAGAAAGACCACAAGGGCGGTGATCGTTGCGGTAAAACCAAATCCGATCAATCCAATCAGCGCGGATATCATCCCCAGCATCAATGTGCGGTAATCGCCAATCCACCTGATAAGAAGGGGCATTAATCCCCCCTGCACAATCGCCAGCAACACGCCGTAAGCAGCAAGCGACAACCCAATGTAGAGTGTCGGCCAGTCGAAAACTTCACGTGTCCAGAACGCCCAAAGGGTTGGGTAAACCATGTTGGCAAATTCAAAGATGAAAATGCACAGCAGCGGTATCGCCAGCCCTGGAAACCGGAAAGCGTCAAAGATCGATTTGAACGGATTCAGATCGCGCTTGCCAAAAGGGCGGCGTTTTTCGGGTGTCAGGCTTTCGGGCAATACAAACACACCGAACAGGGCGTTCGCGGCGGATAAAACCGCAGCGATCCAGAACGGCGCAGTGATACTGATCTCGGCTGCAATGCCTCCGATGGCTGGCCCAAGCACAAACCCGATCCCGAAAGCCGCTCCAATCAGACCGAAATTTGCAGCCTTTTCGGTGGGCGAGGATATGTCGGCAATGTAAGCCGTCGCGGTGATGTAGGTTGCCCCGGCCAACCCTGCGAGCGTGCGCCCGAGAAGAAGCAACCAGAAGCTGTCAGCCAATGCCATGATCACGTAATCCAGCGCGAGCATGACCAAGGCGGCTATCAGGATCGGCCTGCGTCCGATGGCGTCCGAAATGCTGCCTACAATGGGGCCGCACAGGAACAGCGCTCCGGCATAGGCCGCCATCAGCAGCCCGCCCCAAAAGGCGCCCTGCCCGGTGTCCCCAGCACCAACGCGATCCATCAGGTCGGGCATGATGGGGAACACGATGCCGATACCGATGGCGTCGATCATCAGCGTGATCAGAATGAAGGTTATGGCTCGGCTTTTGAACATATCGCCCTATCGGACGGGTACGCGGCTAAAGCAAGAGGAAAGGACAGAACTTTTCACTTGTCGGGCAACTGTTTTCAATCAGGACAAACTCACCCGCAGCCATACCTTTGATGAGTGAACTGGCTGCCCCGTCGAAAGCAACCAATCTCAAGTTCCCGGCCCCCTTCGGTCCGTTCGATTTATCGCACGACATATACCGAGGTATGCGAATGACGGACGACCCGGGCCGCGTTTGGACCAAGCAGATAATCCTTAAAATCAGGCTTATGCGCACCGATCACGATCAGGTCTGATCCCGCGCTTTCGGCCGTTTTCAGTATTTCCTGATAGGCGCTGCCTGTGGCCACCACATGGCGAACCTGTGCATTGCGTTCCTCACCCAGCGTTGCGGCGCAGAGGGCGACCAGCTTTTCATGAGCCTCTTCAATCACCTTTTCATGGTGGTGGGGTTCGAAGAAACTGCTGACGAACCCCTCTCCATAATCGGGCGTCACCGTCACCACATCCAGCCGCGCGCCATCCATTTCGGCCAGCGCTGCGGCGCGTTCTAGGACAGCAACATCAAGATCGCCATTGCTGATATCCACGGCGCACAGAATAGCTTTGGTCATGCGGGTTCTCCCTGTTTTGCGGCGCGACCGCGCTGGAGGAAGGCGACAAGACCCAACAGGATCAGCGCCGGGATAAAGATCAGCTCTTTCGCGGGCTGGCTTTGCGGGGCCTGAATGCTGGTGATGCGAACGGCATCGTCAGCATAATAGTCGAACATATCCAGCTCATCCGCGACCGGCGTACCGAACATCGGCTCGTCAAGCTTGACCAGACCATCCTCTTCCAGCGTCATCAGGCCCAGAGCGTCAACGCGTGCTGTGCCATCGGCCCCTTCCGGAATGTCCAGAACGACGGTGGTTTCGGTCATATTGCCGGTGTCAAAATCCGGGCCCGCGACCTCGATCCGCATGGTGCTACCTGGCGCGGCCTCACCCACGGCCTGCGTCAGCTGTGCCGGTTCGATCTGCGCGAAGGGCGGTGCGATGCGGTTCATGAAGAAATCCGGACGGAACAGCGCAAAGGCGATCAGAATCAGCGCCACGCTTTCATAGATGCGGTTCTTGGTCAGGAACCAACCCATGGTGCCAGCGGTGAAAATCAGGATCGCGATGGTGGCGGAGATGGCCACCAGAATACCCTGTACCCAGCCTACATCGATCAGTAACAGATCGGTGTTGAAGATGAACACAAACGGCAGCGCGACGGTGCGCAAGGAATAGAAGAAGGCGGTAAAGCCTGTCTTGATCGCATCCCCGCCCGAAACGGCGGCGGCCGCAAAGCTCGCCAGGCCCACGGGCGGTGTCACATCAGCCATGATTCCGAAGTAGAACACGAACAAGTGCACCGCGATCAGCGGCACGATCAGACCATCCTGCGCGCCCAGTTCCACAACCACACCCGCCATCAGTGAGCTGACGACGATGTAATTCGCCGTGGTCGGCAGACCCATCCCAAGGATCAGGCTGAGCAGACCGACCAGCGCCAGCATGGCGATCAGATTACCGCCCGACAGGAACTCGACCAGATCGGCCATCACCTGACCCACTCCGGTCAGCGTTACGGTGCCGACGATCACACCCGCAGTGGCGGTGGCCAGAGCGATACCAATCATGTTGCGCGCGCCGTCGATCAGCCCGTTCCACAGGTCGGTGACACCGGCCATGAAGGCATTCGCGGTGTCGCTTTCGCCGCGGAAGATGGACTTGAGCGGTTTCTGCGTCAGCAGGATTACGAACAACAGAGAGGTTGCCCAGAAGGCGGACAGGCCGGGCGATTTCTGTTCGATCATCAGGAAGTAGACCAGCACGATGATCGGCAGCAGGTAATGCAGACCGGCCTTGTAGATCTCCGCGATCACCGGCAGTTCGACCTCTTTGGCATTAGGATCGTCAGGCACCAAGTCCTCTACTCCGGAGGCCAGCCAAAGTAGGATCAGATAGGCCAGCACAATCAGCGCCGACAGGACCAGCCCCGACGCGTCGGGCATAAGCGCGACAATCGCCTTGATCGGGTACTGTATGCCGTAGCAAAGCCCAGCAAAGCCCACGAAGAACAGCGCCATGCCGCCAATCGTACGACCCATCGAAACAACGCGGTCGCCCAATGTCGGCATGTTCCGCTTCACCGCTTCAAGATGCACGATATAGACCAGTGCGATATAGGAAATTGCAGCAGGCAGGAATGCATGGGTGATCACCTCAACGTAGGAGATGCCTACATATTCCACCATCAGGAAGGCCGCAGCGCCCATCACGGGCGGCATAATCTGACCGTTCACTGATGAGGCAACCTCGACCGAGCCCGCTTGTTCGCTTGAAAAGCCCACCCGCTTCATCAGCGGGATGGTGAATGTGCCGGTTGTCACAACGTTAGCAATCGACGAACCCGAGATCAGGCCGGTCGCCGCCGAGCCGACAACTGCCGCCTTGGCCGGGCCACCGCGCAGGTGTCCTAGTGCACCAAAAGCCATCTTGATGAAGTAGTTACCCGCGCCCGCCTTATCGAGCAGCGCGCCGAACAGGACGAAGAGGAACACGAACTTGGTCGAAACGCCCAGCGCGATGCCAAAGACACCTTCGGACGTGATCCACATATGGCTCATCGCCTTTTGCAGGCTGGCCCCTTTCCAGCGGATCACCTCGGGCACCCACTCGGAGGAACCGAAGAAGACGTAGGCGAGAAAGATCGTGGCAATGATAGCCATCGCAGGGCCAAGCGCACGCCGCGCGGCCTCAAACAGCAGCAGTAGGCCAACAAGGGCGAACCATTTGTCGGTGTCGTCTGCGAGACCGCCCGCATCAACGATTTTTTGGTAGAAGAAATAACCATACAGCGCCAGAAACGCGCCCGCGATCCCCATGATCCAATCTTGAATCGGGATGTAATTCCGCGGGCTGGATTTAAGCGCCGGATAGGCCGAGAAGGCCAGGAACATCGCAAAGGCCAGATGTATCTGGCGAGAGTTATTCACCACGCTGCCCGGCAGCAGGTAATTCGATAAGGGAGAGGCCAGAACGACCTGAAACACCGACCACAAGACCGCAACGATCGCCAGAAACAGCCCGACATTTCCCGCCGGATCACGCGCGCCTGCATCTGATGAGGCAACCAGTTCCTGAAGCTCTTCTTCGGAAAGAGGGCGGTTGCCTTGTGTGTCGGAACTCATGTTGGTATCTCCCTGTCCTTCGGCCTTGGTTTTTGCAGCCGTCTTGTCTCCGGTTTAGCCCGGATATGAATCGGGGCGCCCCGAAAGGCGCCCCGTGTCAGGTCTGATTACTGAATCCAGCCTTTTTCTTTGTAGTACTTCTCAGCACCTGGATGCAGCGGTGCCGACAGGCCATCCGCGATCATTTCTTCCGGTTTCAGGTTGGCAAATGCCGGGTGAAGCTTTTTGAAGTCATCGAAGTTTTCGAAGACCGAGCTGACAACCGCATAAACCGCATCTTCCGAAACGTCTGCCGAGGTCACGAAGGTCGCGCCTACACCAAAGGTCGATGTGTCGCCGTCCGAACCACGGTACATACCACCGGGGATGGTAGCGGTACGGTAGAACGAATTGTCACCCACCAGCTTGTCAACCGCATCGCCACTGACATTCACCAGAACCGAGTCGCACGCGGTGGTTGCTTCCTGGATCGAACCGGACGGGTGACCAACTGTGTATACCATTGCGTCAATTTGGTTATCACACAGAGCAGCAGACTGTTCAGCCGCTTTCAGCTCGGTCGCCAGTTCGAAATCGTCGGTGGTCCAACCCATCTCACCCAGCAGAACTTCCATGGTGCCGCGCTGACCGGAACCGGGGTTGCCGATATTGACGCGCTTGCCCTTCAGGTCTTCGAAATTCGAGATACCCGCGTCGGCACGCGCCACAACCGTGAACGGCTCTGGGTGTACCGAGAACACGGCACGCAGGTTCTCAAACGGGCCGGCTTCTTCGAATTTCGAGCTGCCGTTATACGCGTGGTACTGCCAGTCCGACTGTGCCACACCAAACTCAAGCTCGCCTTCGCGAATGGTGTTGATGTTGTAAACCGACCCCCCAGTCGACTCCACCGAACACCGGACCCCGTGCTCTTTCCGGCCCTTGTTGACCAGACGGCAGATCGCGCCACCCGTCGGGTAATATACACCCGTAACGCCGCCAGTTCCGATCGTGATAAACTCTTCTGCATATGCCGCTGGTGCCATCAGGGCCGCCGCGGCAAATGCGGTGATTGAGGATTTCTTGAACACTTTGACACTCCTGTTGTCAGTCTTTTTTAATCTGTTGGGGTGCCTGAAACCTTTCAGAACACAACACAAAAAATCGCACTGGAATCAGGCCCCCCGATGAATAAGAGGAAAGCGAAACCAAACAGCAGGTGTCTATACGGTTGATTACGTATAGGCTTGGATTCGAAGATAGGGGAATGAGGGTAATCGGCCGCATGTCGCGTCTTAGGTAGCGATACTTGTATTAAGGTCGTTTGGACAGAAATTGGACCACGCAGGACATCAAGAACTTCGTCCAGATCATGCCGAACCCGCGCGCAGGCGCAGGTCGCTGCGTGCAACGCTTGCATTGTGCCTGGGTGGGTTGCAGTTTCTCGCGATCCTTTCCGTCATCCTGTCGACCTTTGTCAGCTCGGAAAACGCGCTTTTGCGGCAATCACGCAATTCTCTGAACGAGGTTAGCGTCAACGTAATCGGGCAGGTCAAAAATTTCCTGAACCCGGCCCGGCAGGCATTGGATGCTACGAGGCGTCTTGCCGAAAATGACGTTCTGGACATCAGCGATGCCACCGTTTTGGAAAGCCATTTCTTCCAGCAGCTTCAGGTCGCACCACAGCTTGCAGGGATGTATCTGGCCGATAATACGGGCAGGTTTGTCTATGTAATGCGCGCAGAAGAGGCCGGGCGCTATCGCACCAAGTACGTTCCGCCATTTCTTGAGGGCACGACCGAGCATCCCGCCGATTTCAAATGGCGCAACGATCAGTTTACTCTGCTTGAGACGGCGGCCACCGAAACCGATACCTATGAGGCGCGCAGTAGGCCTTGGTTCCGAATGGTCTCTGAGACCAAAGCGCCGATCTGGACAGAACCCTATATCTTCTTCACGACGCGCCAGCCGGGGATCACCTATAGCGTGCCGATCTTGGACGAGGATGGAAACATCCGCGCCATTTTGGGTGTCGATATCCAGATCGACGCCCTGTCGGGATTCCTGCTGGATATCTGGTCTGAACGACGCGGTGCCGCGCTGGTTCTGAACGAAGATGGTGCGGTTCTGGCGCACCCAACGCTCGTATTGATCCGGCAGGAAGCCCATATGGAAGCGCCCGAGTTGACCCGGGTGGATCAGATCGCGGACCCCATCGCGCAAATGGCGTTCGGAGATGTGGTGCAAACCGATCTGAGCGACACTGAGGGTCCTGTCCACACGGATTTCCAGCTAAATGGTCAAGACTATGTGGCGATGTTAATCGAAGTGTCCGAGCCGGGGCTGCGTTGGCTAATCGGCCTTTATGCGGCCGAGGACAACTTTATCGGCGAGATCAAGAAGAACCGGACACAAGGCGTCTGGATCGCGCTGGCCATCGCCATTCTGACCGGCGCAATCGGGCTTGCCATGGCCGACCGGATCTATGCCCCGGTGCGCACCTTTGCCAGTCAGAGCCAGCAATTGTTCAGTGGGGAGATCACGCCCGAAGAAGGTTTGCACAGCCCTTATCGTGAGCTGGAAGATACCGGTGTGGCTCTGACGCAAGAGGTCAAACAACGTCAACGGTTCGAAACCGCCTATGGCCGCACCTTCGATCTGGCCTCGCGGGGGATGGCCCAGATCTCGCCCGAGACGGGGCGGTTTCTACGGACCAACGAACAGCTTTGCGACATCATGGGGTATCAGCCGGAAGAACTGGAGAAGATGACGCTGGCCGACATTCTGCCCGAAGACGGTCATCAGATTGCGGTCAAGTTCCGCGAAACCCTGCTGCAGGATTCCGAGTTCATAATCGAGAGCCAGTTTATCCGCAAAGACGGATCACCGATCTGGCTGCGGGTCAACGCAATCCTGATCCGCGATGAAAGTGGCATACCCGATCACGCAGTTGCCATTATCGATGATGTGAGTGATCGGAAGCAGGCCGAGGATGAGGCCGGCCGCCTTAGCCGCGATCTGTCCCATGTGGCGCGGGTCAACTTGATGGGTGAGATGGCATCCGGGCTGGCGCATGAGCTGAACCAGCCACTTAGCGCGATCTCATATAACGTTGACGCTGCGAAGATCACGTTGGATGAAATCGGCGATCCCGATCCTGAACTGACCGAGATCCTTTCGGATATCGACCGCCAGTCTCGCCGCGCAGGCGACATCATCCGCGCCCTGCGCGAAGTGGTGCGAAAGGATCGCGGACGTCAAACCCCGTTTGAGCTGAGCGGGCTGATCCGGCAAACCGTCAGTCTGATGGAGGCCGAGGCGAAACTGCATGAGATCAAGTTGCATTTCGAGGAATCCGGCCTTCCCCCGGTGATCGGAAACCGGACACAGATCGCGCAGGTGCTGGTCAATCTGCTGCGCAATGCAATTGATGCTCTGGCGCGTGATCCGGTCGCGAAAGGCCAGATCAACATTATGACCCGACCCACAGATGAAATGGTCGAAGTTCATGTGCAGGACAATGGGCCCGGCGTCAGTGATGATGTCACTTTGTTCAATACATTCGACACGCAAAAGACCGACGGAATGGGTCTGGGCCTGTCCATTTGCCGAACCATTATCAAAGCCAATGGCGGAACGATTTGGTATGAACCCACCGAAACAACCGGCGCATGCTTTTGTTTCACCCTGCGCCGTAGTGACTTATCCGAGGAAAATCAGGAATGATCTTTGATCCGCAGGTTGTATACATCGTCGATGACGACGAAGATGTGCGTATCGCCCTGTCGCGTTCCCTCAGCAAACGTGGGATGCAGGTCGAACACTTTCCGGATGCACAGGCCTTCCTAAACCAAGTGCATGAAGATGCAAAAGGATGTTTGATCCTTGATTACGGAATGCCGGGGATGGACGGGCTGGAACTACAGGACCATCTGAACCGGCGCGACTCGACTCTCCCGGTCATATTCATCTCAGGCCATGGGGGCATTCCGGAATCGGTCCGCGCCACAAAGGCAGGCGCAATTGACTTTCTGGAGAAACCTTTCGACCTGCAGGTGCTGGTTGAACGAATACAGGCCGCTTTCGAACTAGGCACAAAACTGCGCGCCGAGAAAACAAGGCGTCGGATGCTTGCAGATAAGCGCAGACTTTTGACCGAGCGCGAGGAACAGGTACTGCAGCATATTCTGACCCACCCCTCGCGGACATCTAGCAAAGAGATTGCCACCGCACTGGGAATAAGCCCTCGCACGGTGGAAATTCATCGGGGACGCATCCAACAGAAGGTTGGTGTGAAAACGACCATCGAGCTGTATGAGCTGTTTGGGCAGATGCACTGATCGCAAGCGTTACGACGTACACGCCCAAAACTTGATTTGGCGCAGCAGCAATACTGAGCTTTGGTCCTAGGCATCCTCTGCAGATGTGTAACAATTTTTCATAAAGCGCTTGTGCTTAGATGCGTTATCCTGCGGGGTCGGCATAGGTCGAAAGACAGATGCTGTCTGGCTTACGAATTGCGTCTTGCAGATCATATTGGCAATTTCGATACCGGCCCGCCCAATGCGACGGCAACATTGGCAAACGGAACCGATTGGTACAATCGGCCCGCGCATCACTATTGGATAACAGCGTTTTCCCAGGCCGAGATGAACTTTCTGCGTTTCAATACGTCTAGATAGGTCAGCAGCGCAGGGTTTAGTCCGATTGCCTCCTGTTCGCTATCGGCGGATGCAGACAAGACCGGCAGAGGCGAGCGCTCAGGACTTTGTGCCGTACCGTTAATCAGATAACGCACAAATGCTTCGGCAACCTCGGGTTTTTGTGTCGCCTTAGAAACCATGACCGTTCGCATCATCGTAGTCTGGAAGTCAGACGGCAATATGATTTCAAGAGCACCCTCACCTTCTGTCCGAGCCGCCGCGTAGCTGCCCAGCACGTTATAGGCGACCAGAATTTTCCCGTCAGCCAGATCGCGGATCATATCGCCAGAGCAGCAATATAGCCGGACGCCCAGACCGCCCATCACCTCCATCAGGCGCCAATAGGTTTCCGACGCACGCGCATCCTGCGTGGCGAACAGATAGCCCAGCCCGGATTGTCGTACGTCATAAGTTCCAACCTTGCCTCGAAACACCTCAGGCCGTTCTCGCAGCGCTTCGATCAGGCCCTGACGCGTTTGCGGGATGGTTTGGCCTTCGAAAGCAGCGCGGTTGACCACAATGGTGGCGGGCTCGGAGGTAAAGGCAAACAGACTGTCGTGCCACTGCGCCCAAACAGGAACGGGCATACCGTCCAGAGGCAGCGCAAACCCGTCATTGGCGAGTTTCAATTGCAGGTCCATGGCACTTGAGATGACAACGTCAAATGCATCAGGTGTTGCCCGAACGCGCTCATAGATATCGGCAGTCCCTGACACCAAATATTCGACACTAATCTGAGGGTTTCTTGCAACAAACTCTTCGATGAACGGTGCGAACAGAACGGTGTCGGTGCTCGATATGACACGCAAGGGCGTGCCCTCCGCGCCATCGTTGAACAACCGGCGATCTTCCCAGTCGTCCGCGGTTCCAACATGCGGAAGCAGCAAAAATATCAGAGCGATAAAATAACGCATGCGCCGCCCTCTGATTGATTGGTCAGAACCAGCGTGCCGCCGTGGGCTGTTGCCACGTCCTGTACAATGGTCAGCCCCAAGCCCGAACCAATGGTCCCTGTGGCGTTCTGGCCTCTCTCAAACCTGCGGGTCAACGTGTCAATCTCATCAGGTGGAAACCCCGGGCCAGAATCTTTGACGCTGATCTGGATCTGAGGCGTTGCGGTGACGTTGATTTCAACGGTGCTGTCGGGGGGTGCGTATTTCAGAGCGTTGTCGACCATGTTACGCACGGCGTTCTGCAACAGGATCGGATCACCTGAGTACTGAACCGAAGCGTCACCCGTCAGAGACAACGAAAGGTCTTTCATTTCGGCGATGGGCGTCAGGCGCTGCACAAGCTCATGGGTCAAAGCAACAAGATCGAGGTCTTCTCGTTCCAGATGATCGGCCCGGAATGTGATCATGGCATGATCCAGAAGTTGCCCTGCCGCCCGAGAGCTTTCGTCAATAGCCCGCACCATCGCACGCAAAGCTTCGCGATTTTCCTTGCGTTCGACGCGTTGCAAGGTCGCCTCGGCATAGGACCGGACGGTCGCCAACGGAGTACGCACCCGGTGCGCCGCCTCTGCGATGAAATCCTCGGACTGGCTGAGAGATTGATCCAGCCGCCCCATCAGGGAATTCAGCGAAGACACCAGAGGGGCCATTTCCTTGGGCACCGGTTTTCGGAACGGGCTCAGGTCCTGCGGTCCGCGACGGGTCACCGAGGTGGTCAGCTTGTTCAGCTGTCCGATGGTTGCTGTTGTAACCCAAAAAGACAGCGCCGCTGTCAGCACAAAAAACCCGATCCCCAAAAAGGCCGCATTGCGTGAAATCTGATCCAGCGTTTCGGCCAATGCATCCTGCGTCTGCGCAAGCGCGACCTCGATTTCGGTCTGACGGCCCAGACCAACCAATGTGCGGCTGGCGTTGACCTGCCGAATGCGCTCACCTCGAAGCTCACCTGCACCGAAGGTCCAATTGCCATCACCCGCATCTTGGGCAAGCTGAAGATCGTCATAGCCCGATATGAATGCACCATCCTGATAGATTGCATAGAACACTCGGTCATCCGACGGGGTCGCCAGCATAGAAAACGCGGCATAGGGAATATCGATCTCGAGCTGCCCATCACGCAGCGCAGCCGCATCCAGGATCGAGGCCGCCGACGCGCCAAGGATGTTGTCCTGCCCCTGCTGCGCCACTTGCGCTGCATAATTTCGGACCGCGAAGAACAGTAGAACGGCCAATAATGCCGCGCCGCTGATCAGCGCCAGCACAAGCCGATTTCTGAGCGATCCATAAACAGCCGGACTAACCGTCATGGTCCAGCCTGTAGCCCAGCCCGCGCAACGTGGTGATTTTCAGCTCGGATTTCTCAAGGTGCTTGCGCAGTCGACCCACATAGACCTCGATCGCGTTGTCCGAGATGTTGTCGTCGTAAGAAAACAACCTGTCGGCCAGCTTCTGTTTCGAAAAAACCTGACCTGGCGCGTTTATGAACAACTCCATCATCCGCAGCTCGCGATTGCGCAAGGATATCGTTTCTCCCCGCACGCTCAAATAGCCTGCGACAGGGTCAAACACGATCCCGCCGACCTCGATCCTTGATTTGGCAATCCCTGATTTGCGCCGCAAGACGGCCCGGCAACGGGCTTCTAGCTCGGCGTGATCAAAGGGTTTGGTTACATAGTCATCCGCCCCCAGATCGAGCGATCCGATTCGATCCGAAACCTGACTGCGCGCGGTCAAAACGATAACTGGAGTATCCGGATCACGGGCCCGATGACGCTGCAAAAAGTCCCGGCCATCTCCATCGGGCAGCATGATATCCAGCAGGATCAGATCATATTCCTCGATCTCAGCATAGGCTGTTGCGTCGTCCAATTTCTCTGCATGATCAACGACATGACCATCCAGGCGCATGCGGGCACACATCGCATTTGCAAGATCTAGGTTATCTTCGACCAGAAGGAATTTCATGAGGGCTGGGTCGCATCCTAACGCGTGACAGGTTGATGTCAGGTTCGTGTGGTTAAACTTCAGAATAATCTGAGCCGCCCCGCGGCCGGATGTCAAATGGGAGGACATCATGACAACATTCAAACTGGGCCGTCGTGCCCTGATCGCAGCCGTTGCTGCCGTTGGTCTAACCGGACCTGCATTGGCGCAAGACCAGGTCGTGGACAGCATCCACTTTCTGATCCCCGGTGGCGCCGGCGGCGGTTGGGACGGAACCGCACGCGGAACTGGCGAGGCCCTGACCAATGCAGGTCTTGTGGGCACGGCGTCCTACGAGAACATGTCAGGCGGCGGTGGCGGTAAAGCCATCGGTTATCTGATCGAAAACGCCGAAAGCAATCACGGAACGCTGATGGTCAATTCGACACCCATCGTAATCCGGTCTCTGACGGGCGTGTTCCCGCATAACTTCCGCGACCTGACTTTGGTATCTGGCACCATCGGTGACTATGCAGCAATCGTTGTTGGCAAGGACAGCCCGATCAACTCTATGGCAGACCTACTGGCAGCCTATGACGCCGATCCGGGTGCCACCGCCATTGGCGGCGGCTCGGTTCCGGGCGGCATGGACCATCTGGTGGCAGCCATGGTGATGGAAGCAGCCGGGAAAGATGCGCTGGGCGTCAAATACATCCCGTACGACGCAGGCGGTAAGGCCATGGCGGCACTGCTGTCTGGCGAAATCGCAGCCTTGTCGACTGGCTTCTCGGAAGCTGTCGATCTGGCCAATCAGGGTGAGGTGAAGATCATCGGCGTTACCTCTGAGGAGCGCGTAGACGCGGCACCTGATGCCCAAACCATGAAGGAACAGGGTATCGACACCACCTTCGTCAACTGGCGTGGATTCTTTGCGGCACCCGGACTGCCCGAAGACAAGCTGGTCGCCTATCAGGACGCCATCACAAAAATGTATGACACACCTGAATGGGAAGAAGTACGCGCGCGCAACGGTTGGGTGAACATCCACAACTCGGGCGACGACTTCTCGGCTTTCCTTGAAGATCAAGAAAAGCAGATCAGCGATCTGATGAAGAAACTGGGCTTCCTCTAAAGGTGGCTTCGGCAGAGCGGTCCTCCGCTCTGCCCCCAAACTCACAACAATAATACGGGAGGGGACACCATGGCGCTGGATCGTTGGATCGCGCTTGTTCTGCTGGGGATTTGTCTAACCTATGGCTATGCAGCCTGGTTCACGATGGACGGCAGCCTGCCCCCTTTCATGCAAAGAAACCCGATATGGCCCAGCACCTTCCCCAAGGTCCTGTCCATACTGGGGATAATCGCCTGCACAATCATTCTTCTGGGCTTTGAGAAAAGTGAAATAAAAGAGGCGGATATCGACTACCGCCGCCTTGGCGAATACCACCTTGGGCAGGCGATTTCGCTGCTGGTTCTGATGGTCGTCTACGCCCTATGTCTGCGCCCCGTCGGATTTCTGATCGCGACATCGGGCTTTTTGATTATCGGTTCGTACATTCTGGGTGAACGCAAATGGCATATCATGGTGCCTGTGGCCCTGATCGCAACCGGATCGGTCTGGTATCTGGTTCAGGAAGTTCTTGGAATTTACATGCGCCCACTGCCCGGCATTTTCGGAGGCTGACATGCTTGAAGGACTTCTGATCGGTCTGCAAACGGCCTTTTCGCTTCAAAACCTACTGATGGTCATCGCGGGGTGCCTGATCGGTACATTCATCGGCATGTTGCCCGGGTTGGGGCCAATGTCGATCATCGCGATCATGATCCCGGTCGCAATTTCGATGGGAGACCCATCCGCTGCTCTGATCCTTCTCGCGGGCGTCTACTATGGTGCGATTTTCGGTGGCTCGACCTCGTCAATCCTGCTGAACGCGCCGGGGGTCGCGGGCACAGTAGCGTCAAGCTTTGATGGCTATCCTATGGCGCGACAAGGCAAAGCCGGTAAAGCGCTGACCATTGCTGCGATCGCAAGTTTCGCAGGAGGTACGATCGGGGCAATCTTGTTGATGGTATTCGCCCCGGCGCTGTCTTCCGTGGCGCTGTTGTTTCATTCCGCCGAATATTTCGCGCTGATGGTCGTTGGCTTGTCAGCCATTGCGGCATTTGCCGGTTCAGGTCAGGTGGCAAAGGCGCTGATCATGACCATTCTCGGACTGATCATGGCCACCGTTGGCGAGGGTGCGCTGTTCAACCTGCCGCGCTTCACTATGGGCATCATGGACCTGCAATCCGGCTTTGGCTTCATCACGCTGGCCATGGCAATGTTTGCCTTGCCCGAGGCGCTTTTCCTCGTCCTCAAGCCCAAGAATCTGCAAGGCGATGATGGTGAAATCAAAGATCTGCGCATCACCAAAGACGAGGCAAAAGCCATCGCGCCGGTTATTGGACGCCAATCGACTCAGGGCTTTTTCATCGGGGTCCTGCCGGGCGCGGGCGCGACTATTGCGAGCTTCCTTGGCTATGCGGTCGAGCGCAACATCGCGCCAAAAAAAGAGCAGGAAGAGTTTGGAAAAGGCTCTATTAAAGGGCTTGCGGCACCTGAGGCTGCAAACAACGCGGCCTGTACCGGTTCGTTTGTGCCGCTGCTGACATTGGGCATTCCCGGATCGGGCACCACCGCGATTCTGCTAGGCGCACTGATTGCGCTGAACGTTACTCCGGGTCCTCGCTTGATGATTGATGAGCCGCAGATCTTCTGGGCAGTCATCATGTCGATGTTCATCGGTAACCTCGTCCTGCTGATCCTGAACCTGCCACTGATCCCCTATATCGCCAAAGTGCTGGCCGTTCCGCGCAACTATCTGATCCCGTTCATTCTATTCTTCACCTTGATGGGTGCATATATCGGCCAGAACAACGCCACCGAACTGTTGATACTGGTCGGTTTCGGGGTCTGCGCGACGGCTCTTAAGTTCGCAGATTATCCACTCGCTCCCCTGCTGATTGGCTTTATCCTTGGTGGAATGATGGAGGACAACTTCGCACGCTCCATGCAGCTTTACGATGGTATCGGATTTATCTGGGAGCGCCCGATGACACTGGCGCTACTCGTCATCGCCGTGCTGTTGGTGCTGCTGCCCAGCTACCGCGCCCGCCGAGCACGGGCACGGGCGGCCGGGATCGCCGATGGCGACTGAGCCACTCTCAGGGGTCCGCGTCCTTGACCTGACCAATGTTCTGGCAGGCCCCTATTGTTGCTATCAACTTGCCTTGATGGGCGCCGAAGTCATTAAAGTTGAACGCCCCGGCAGCGGGGACCTGGCCCGAGTGCTGGGCGCGGATTCTGAACGCAACAAGGCCGGAATGGGCATTAGCTTTCTGGCTCAAAACGCCGATAAAAAGTCTGTTACGCTGGACATGAAGGCTGAGCAGGGGAAGGCGCTACTCAAAAGGCTGGTTCAAACCGCCGACGTTCTGGTTGAGAATTTCCGCCCCGGTGTCATGGATCGACTGGGGTTGGGTTATGAGGTTCTGCGCAACGAAAATCCCAACCTGATCTATTGTGCGATCAGCGGATTCGGTCAGGACGGACCGAGGCGTGACGATCCCGCCTATGACCAGATTGTTCAGGGTATCAGCGGTGTCATGTCGATCACGGGCGCCCCCGATACGGCACCTTACCGGGTCGGCTATCCTCTTGCAGATACTGTGGGCGGATTGACCGCAGCCTTTGCCATCAGCGCGGCCTTGAACGCCAATCCACGCGGCACATTTCTGGACGTTGCAATGACTGAGGCCGTTGTCTCGACAATGGGTTGGGTCGTTTCGAACTATCTTTTGGGAGGCGTGTTGCCAGATGCCCATGGCAACGAAAACACCACCTCGGCCCCGTCCGGTACATTCGCCACGTCCAACGGCCCGATTAACATCGCGGCCAATCGGGATGAGCAATGGCAGGCCCTGGCAAAGCATCTAAACCGAGACGATTTGCTGACCCATCCCAACTATCAGACCCGTGAGGATCGCAAACAAAACCGGCATGCCCTTCGACAAGAACTCGAACGTGTGTTGATCGCCCGTCCGGCCGAGGATTGGGTTCGCGAATTGAATGCGCTCGGCGTTCCGACGGGGCAGGTTTTTACAGTGCCTGAGACTTTGTCAGACAAACAACTGGAAGGGAGGGGATTGATAGCGAGCCTGTCAGCTCACGGTGAAAACTTGCGCCTTGCAGGCAGTCCGATAGTCATGGATGGTGAGCGGAGAACTCCCCAAGCTGCCCCGCCTACCCTCGGTGCCGATAACGCTGTGATCTGGTCCGAGCTTGGCTTATCTGACGCAGAAATTGACGCACTAAAACAAGAAGGGATCATATGAATGACGTGACCGATCGGGGTAGGCGGCCTGTATTGCCATGGAACCCGTGCCGATCGGCTGAGCTGCCAAACGATTGAAAGCCTGGTTGGGACTGTTGGCGTCGCAGAAATGACTGATAGTACGTAGTAGCAAAGAATCCACCACGCCTGATTACAGCTCAGAGCTTGCTAATAAACAGCCCTAACGAATTATCGAACCATTAGGCCCGTTTCTCTTGCTCGATTTCGACGGGCTCGGCGTTTACTTCAATCACTTCTTCCACCTCTGGATCGTCGACTTCTGGTTCTTCCTCGGCTTCCGATTGATCCTCAAGCGCTCCGACGATCAGCGGCAACATGTGCACACCTGTCGCACTGGCGATTTCAGGCGTCTGCGGTGTCTGCCAACTGAGTGTGTCGAAGCTGCCGCAGTTCTGGCAGACCGGGCCCCATTCGGGCTGAATATCGTGGCAATTGTCGCAGACCCATTGCGGCCCGCGCGGTGCGTTCAACGCCTTGGCCAGCCAACCCTGAACCACTGCGTCCGAGGCACCTTCGCCCCGTTCAATCGCAGCCATCAGCGTGTAGGCCCTGGCATCCCCCTGCTTTTCAACCACATCGCCCAGCGCGCGGCGCGCTTCGGGGAAGTCTTCGGCTACGATGTTGAGCTCGGCCAGGATCAAGCGGGTCTCCATGTTCTCCGGGTGAATCCGAGTCAGCGCCGTGAACCGCTTGACGCGTTGATCGGGGGTTTCATCCGGCGCAATCTCAGCAAAGGCATGGGCCAGATCGGGATGAGGCTGAACCTCCCATGCCTTTTTGATTATTTTGGTTGCCGCGCGCGGTTTGCCCTTTTTGATATAGGCCCGCGCGGCCATAGCAGCTGCCGGGACCAGATCGGGCGACAGGCGGTTTGCCTCAATCGCGTGTTCCTGCTGTTCGACCGTTGCCGTATCATCCAGCAGCACCTTGGCCTCGGATAAGGCCAAAACCGCATCGCGCCGCTTGAACACATCACGCGGCAAATACCCGGCCTTCAGCTTTGACGTCAGCGTGGAGCGCGCGCCGGCCCAATCTTGCGCTCTGGTCTGCAGGTTCAGCAGCACATCCTGCGTCTCTTCGTGCCGGGGCTTCAAGGCCAGAGCCTTCTCGGCCAGCTTGCGTGCGGTTTCATCGTCACCTTCAGCCAGTTTCTGCTTCATGATCCCGCGCACGCCGACAAATCGTGTGGCGTTGTTGGTGACCAGCTTCTTGTAGGTCTCGGTTGCTTTCTTGGTATCGCCGGTCATCTCAGCGGCCTGTGCCACCAGCAGATTGGTCAGTTCCGGCTTGTTCAGCAGCTTCTCGGCCTTGTTGGCCTTGGTCATCGCCACGCGCCCCTCACCCGAGGCCAGCGCCATCAGCCCGTCCGCCAGCGCCTGATATCCGCGCTTTTCCCGACTGCGGTCGAAATACCGCGACAGGGCGGTTTCATCACCGTTGAGGAATTTCAACGTCGCGATCAGTAGCGTCAGCAGTTTGAAGAACAACCAGACCGCAAACACCAGCACGCCCAGCGCGATCACCGATTGCAGCGGACCAAGCGTGTATTCCGTGCCCGCGACGGTGATCTGCACCCCGCCGGATGATTCCATCAGGAACCCTGCACCCATGGCCAGCAGGCCGATAATCGCAACAAAAACAAGGATCTTTAACAATGACCACAGCATGGCAGGTCCTTCAGTTCGAGTTCAGGCTTGAAGCAAGCGTATTTGCGGCCTCGACGGCAGAGACCCGCGTCTGCGCCGCCTGCTCCCAGTCCGCCAATGCGGTCTGCGCCGCTTCGGGCAGTGATTTCAGTTCGGTCAGCGCCTTTGAGACATCACCATCCGCCAACGCCGCCTGAGCGCGCGACAGGACTGCGTCCGGGTCGTCCCCCTCTTGCGGTGTCACCGACCGCGCGCCCGTCTGGCGCTGCAGGAAGGCAACCAAGCCGGTCCCCTTGTTGGCATCGCGTGCATCGGCGAGCGCAGTGCGCGCAGCAGGGGCAAACGTCGAGCGCAAGGCTGAGAGCGTCTCAACCCCGTCCGTCGCTGACGCAGCCAAAGCATCCGGCACGTCAACACCCCCGGCTTTCAACTCAGCAACCAGTTCTTCATAGGGCTGACCGGCATCCAATTGGCCATGCAGACGCGACAGGATTGCAGCGTTGGTCGCCGCGCGAGCCTCGGCTGAGGCCTTCGCCTCAAGCGCCTGCGCATCTGAGACCATCTTTTCCACTTCGCTTCGCTGCGAGGCCAGTGAATCCTGCAGTTTCTTCAACTCTGACTCGAACGCGGCGGTCGCCTCGGGCGAGACATTTGCCTCAAGCGGTTGTTTCTCAAGCGCGGTCAGGCGTTGCTCCAACGGATCGACCTTACCGGTCAGACCTTCGACACTTGTCTTCACGGCACCCAGATCGCTTTCGACCGGCGTTAGCTTGTCAGACAAAGCCCTGATCTGATCCGAAAGGCCCGAGACATCGGGGCCATCAGCAAGAGATTTGGTCAGTTGGGCAATCTGATCGGATTGTTCCGCTAGCTTCGACTCGAGCGCGGAAATCGCGTCCGAGCTATCTGTCCCACTGGTTAAAAAACCGCCACTGCCCACGGCAAACCCGATTCCGGCCGCAACAACGCCGCCCAGCAGCGCCGGAACAAACCCGCCGCGCTTTTCGACGGTGCGTTCGACTACTTTCTCTTCTGCAGGTGCAACCTCTTCGACAGGCTCAGAAGCGGCTTCGGCTTCGGCTTCGGCTTCGGCTTCGGCTTCGGCTTCGGCTTCGGCTTCGGCTTCGGCTTCGGCTTCGGCTTCGGCTTCGGCTTCGGCTTCGGCTTCGGCTTCGGCTTCGGCTTCGGCTTCGGCTTCGGCTTCGGCTTCGGCTTCGGCTTCGGCTTCGGAAGTCAGCTCGTCCGCAGCATCCTCGGCGTCAACGGAATTCTCATCCGAGACTGCTTCACTTTTGGTTTCGGTGGCCTCTGCCACCTCTTCTACGTTGGGGTCTTCGACCGGCTCCTGATCGGGTTTCTTCTTATCAGCCACCGCGTTAATCCCCTTATCGATTCCCAAAACACATGAACAACAGACTTGCCCAAGTTAATCCGCACCCGGCGCGCTCTCAACCCGCATCACGTGATTCAAGAGTTTTTTCACGGCTTTCTGCATTTTATCCGGTGTCGGTTCATCCGCGATCTTCAGCCGTTCAAAACGCAGTGTTTTAAGGGGTTCCGCGGCGGCCTCGCTGATCGCGGCCAGCCACAAAGGCGCAGATCCGGCCCAAACGTCGGCAAAATGTCGCGCTGTGCGGGGCGAAAACAGCGGGGCGATGATGGGTTGGTTGTCCTCGGCGGCCTGTGACGCCTCATCACTCAGCGGCAAAAGCTGTTGTCGGTAAATCGGTTGTTCTCGGGTGGTCAGGCCGGATTCCGTCAGACGCTCGGCCACGTTGCCACGGCTGTGTTCTCCGCGCAGATGAAGCAGCGGGCTGCGTGGCCTGAGTTTCAGCAGATTGGCCACCAGTTCTTGTGCCGTCGCACCCCTCATCTGCGCGTCCCATCCCGCGTCCTGCGCAGCCTGCGTGGTCGCCGGACCAACGCAATAGGCGGGCAGGCAGCGATCCACATTCAATAGGGCGGCGGCGTTCACGCCATTTGCCGAGGAAAAGATCAGCCCAGCGGACTCATCAGACTCAACCGCGACCGTCAGCGGTTCGATCTTTAACAAGGGTGAATGGATAACTGCAACTTGCGACCGAATGTGGTCCGGCAGTTGCGCAACGAACCTGTCCGAGGCGGCGCGAGGGCGGGTCATCAACAAATACAACGGTCGGCGCCTTCGGCCTTGGGATTGTTTGCATCCGCGCGGGGTGATACCCCGCTTGGCAATCATGATGCAACGGATCAGGCCTATGGTGCAAACACTTACCGTCCTCGGACTGGAAAGCAGCTGCGACGATACCGCTGCCGCCGTGGTGCGGCAGTGCACAGGCGCACGGGCCGAGATCTTGTCATCCGTGGTACATGGTCAGACTGAATTGCACAGCGCCTATGGTGGTGTTGTGCCCGAGATCGCAGCGCGTGCGCATGCCGAGAAGTTGGATATTTGCGTCAAACAGGCTCTAACACAGGCCGAAGTTGGCTTGCGTGATCTGGATGCAATCGCCGTGACAGCCGGGCCGGGCCTGATCGGCGGCGTGATGTCCGGCGTGATGTGCGCAAAGGGTCTGAGTGCGGCGACCGGGTTGCCGCTGATCGGGGTGAACCATCTGGCCGGACACGCGCTGACGCCACGCCTGACCGACGGAATTGCCTTTCCCTACCTGATGCTGCTGGTCTCAGGCGGCCACTGCCAATACCTAATCGCGCATGGACCCGAGCATTTCACCCGTCTCGGCGGCACAATCGATGATGCCCCCGGAGAAGCCTTTGACAAGACCGCCCGTCTGCTGGGTCTGCCGCAGCCCGGCGGCCCCTCGGTCGAGGCCGAGGCCTGTACGGGCGATCCCAAACGTTTCCGCTTTCCGCGCCCGCTGCTGGATCGCCCCGAATGTGACCTGTCGTTCTCGGGGCTCAAGACTGCGCTGATGCGGATGCGGGATCAGATCGTGGCCGAAAAAGGCGGTCTGACGCGACAGGATCGCGCCGATCTGTGCGCCGGATTTCAGCAGGCGATCGTCGATACTCTGGCCGAGAAGACCCGCCGCGCAATTGCGCTGTATCTTGAGGCTTCTCCGTCGGAAACGGTTATTGCCGTTGCCGGTGGGGTTGCTGCAAATACTGCCATTCGTGCTGCATTAGAGACTGTTTCTGCGGAAATGGGCGCCCGATTTACCGCCCCTCCCATGGCTTTATGCACCGACAATGCCGCCATGATTGCCTATGCAGGAATAGAAAGATTCCGCACCGGTGTGCGGGATGGCTTGGACCTGATGGCACGACCCCGCTGGCCCTTGGATCAAACCAGCCCATCGATGCTAGGTGGCGGCAAGAAAGGAGCCAAGGCATGAGCGTTTCAGTTCTTGGATCAGGTGCCTTTGGAACCGCTTTAGCCATATCATTGGCGGGAAACGGCCCCGTTACGCTTTGGTCGCGGAACCCCGATCAGGCAAGCCAAATGCAGCAATCGCGAGAGAATGTCGATCGCCTGCCGGGCGTCACGCTGCCAGCCAACATCACGGTGACTGCCGAGATTGAACAGGCGGTGCGGTCCGATGTACTGCTGCTTGCGGTGCCAATGCAAAAACTACGTGATGCCCTGAATCTTCACGCAGCACGGCTGAGCGGGAAGGTTCTGGTGGCCTGCTGCAAGGGGATCGAACTGTCCACGGGTCTGGGTCCTGTCGCCGTCATCCGTCAAACCGTGCCGGACGCACAGCCGGCCCTTCTGACCGGTCCCAGTTTTGCCGATGATATCGCGCGCGGTCTGCCCACGGCGCTGACGCTGGCTTGTGCTGATGTCGAACTGGGTGAGGCGCTTCAGCAAGAGCTGACAACCGCCAACCTGCGCCTTTATCGAACCGCCGATACCGTCGGGGCCGAGTTGGGTGGCGCGCTAAAGAATGTGATGGCTATTGGTTGCGGTGCGGCTATTGGCGCAGGCCTTGGCGACAGCGCCCGCGCTGCATTGATCACGCGCGGATTTGCCGAGATGCAGCGCTTTGCCGCGCTGCGCAGGGCTCAACCGGATACGCTTATGGGGCTGTCAGGGTTGGGCGATCTGGTATTGACCTGCTCGTCCGAATTATCTCGAAATTATCGTTTTGGCCTGTGTTTGGGTCAAAAGAAGCCGTTTGACAGCACAACAACTGTCGAAGGCGTCGCCACCGCGCTGGCCATGTCTGAGATCGCCGCAAGTGAAGGACTGGATATGCCGATCAGCGCAACGGTGGCGAAACTCAGCAGCGGTGCATACAGTGTCACCGACGCGATTCAGGCGCTGCTGGGTCGCCCACTCAAGGAGGAATAATATGCTCATCGCCCTGATCGCCCGTGACAAAGCCGGAGCCCTGCAAACCCGGCTGGACAACCGCGCGGCACATTTGGCCTATATCGATGACACTGGTGTGGTGGCGCAGGCCGGGCCGTTGCTGGAAGGCGATGCGATGATCGGATCGCTGGTCATTCTGGATGTCGATGACCTGGCCGCAGCTGAGGCCTGGGCCGCAAATGATCCCTATGCGCTGGCCGGGCTGTTCGACTCGGTCGAGTTGATCCCGTGGAAAAAGGTTATCGGCTGATGGCGTATTGGCTGTTCAAATCCGAACCCTCGACCTGGAGCTGGGATCAGCAAGTCGCCAAAGGAAATGCAGGCGAGGAATGGGACGGGGTCCGCAATTATCAGGCCCGCAATTTCATGCGTCAGATGCAGATCGGTGATCGGGGGTTCTTCTACCACTCGCAGAAGGACAAGGCGATTGTTGGCATTGTCGAGGTCTGCGCCGAGGCCCATTCCGACAGCACCACCGATGATGAGCGCTGGGAATGCGTGGATATCAAGGCCGTCCGGCCATTTGCCACCCCTGTCACGCTGGATCAGATCAAGGCAGATGAACGTCTGGCTGAAATGGTTCTGGTCAAGAACTCGCGCTTGTCGGTGCAGCCGGTCAGCGATGCAGAATGGCAGGTGATCTGCGGACTGGGCCAGACCGAAGCAGATTGAATAAAAAGGGAAGGCCCTGACGGATGCAGAACCTTCCCTACCCCGCGTGCTCCCAAACTCACCACACACATACGGAAATCTGTTGGTTCTGACCGTCCTGGTCATGACCTGACCTTAGCCGATTTCAGAACCGCGCTTCAAACGCCAAGTATTTAGAGTTTCATTCAAATACAGAACACCCGCCGGCAGGACCGACGGGTGCTAAGCTGGCTTTAGGCTAGATCAGCTATAAACCGCTTCTTTGCCGAAATGCTTGGTCAGCATGTAATAGACCACGGCGCGGTATTTGTTGCGCTCGGACATGCCATAGGTTTCCATGGCCTTGTTGATCGCTTCCATCAGCTCGGGACCATCCGACAGGCCCAGCTTTTTGATCAGGAAATTGTTCTTGACCGTCTCAAGCTCACCTTCCTGGCTGGCCGCCACTGTCGACGCATCCGCGTCATAGATCGCCGGACCGCAACCGATGGTAACCTTGGTCAGCAGGTTCATATCGGGGTCCATCCCGCATTTGCCTTTCAGATCTTCAGCGTATTTGGCGATCAATTCGTCGCGTTTGCCCATGTCCCAGTCTCCTTAATCCATTGTCACGGAATTTTTTGCCGATGCGGAAGAGACTAGCCTCGTCGGCGGAATTCCCAAAAGGGAAAAATCACAAGGTTTCCCCCTAGGCTGAACTTTGCAGGACTACTCGATTTGATTTTTCCAGATTTATTATTTAACATTTTTGTTAATTATGATTCCCGGAGGTCCTCATGCCCGTTTCTCTGCCCAACGAAACCACCGAATACCGATCCGCACGTAACGCACTCCTTTCTGCCGAACGAGACCTGAGAGCCAAGGTTGAAGAGGTCGCGGCCTTGCGCCGCTCTCTTCCAACCGGTGGCAAAATCCCTGGTGATTATGCGTTCCGAGATCTGGCAGGCAAAGGCGCACCGATGTCCTCGCTGTTTGGCGACAAAGAAACGCTGATCATTTATTCACTGATGTACGGACCTGATGCGGAACGCCCCTGCCCTATGTGTTCTGCTTTTCTGGATGGACTAAACTCTCAGATCCACCATCTCATACAGAACGCCTCGGTTGCCGTGGTGGCGCAGAACACGCCTGAAAAACTCTCGGCGCTCAAGGATGAGATGGGTTGGAATGCGCTGCCGCTCTTTTCTGCACTGGGGACGAATTACCAGAGCGACTATCTGGCCCAGACCGAAGGGGGCGATCAGCTTCCCATCCTGAATGTCTTTCAACGGCTCCCTGATGGCATTCATCACTTCTGGAGTTCCGAGCTGTTCTTTGAACCCAGCGACTGGCATCCCCGGCATGTGGATGCAGCTTGGCCTTTGTGGAATGTACTGGATTTCACACCACAGGGCCGCGGAGATTTCATTCCTTCATTGCGCTGAGGTACTATCGGCAGTAGCCCCAGCCAGGCCCCTGCAGGTGAAAGTGATCGGCATGCAAGCGGTTGTAGTCAGGGCCAAGGACCACGCGGAACCAATCACAGGCTCCGCGCCCGATCTGACGCAGGAAATCGGCCTCGGGGCCGTCAGTGCCCCAGTCAGACAGCAGGTTCAAGCTGCGCCCATCCGAGAGGTCCAGCCCGACGATATCGATCGCGTCTGCAGTGGCGTGGCTGCTCCAGCCATTGTCTTGTCCTTGCGCGGTGCGCATCCGGCGGCAATTATAGCTGCCAATCTGGCGCAATCGGCTGACTGCGGTACCTAATACCTTCTCTGCGGCAGGCTGCACCACATGATGTTCCCACATGGCAAGCCGTAAGGTGGTGGCGCACCGGGTCTCAATCGCCGCGATCCGTGCTTTCACCAAGTTGGTCAATCGGCCCCGCCCCGCAATCCCACAGTTCTCTTCCACGACCAGATCTTCCATCGGTTCAAACTGTACCCCAGCCTCAGCCAGAGCGGCGCGGCACATGACGTCATCCGCCAGCGCTCGGTTCAGTTGATAGGTTGTGACCGGAGTCACCGGCGCAGTCACGGTCAGCTCACGCAGCGGGTTCCAGTACGGGGGCACCGGAGTGTTGGGATGGGCAAGCAGCCACCAAACGCCTCCGACCAACACGATCAACAGCGTTAAGAGGCCAAAAAGAAAAGACGCCGCCGAAAGCAGGAATCGGCGGCGTCTGGAAGGCTTGGTCATGCGTCTTTCGCACTTAGTAGCGGTAGTGTTCCGGCTTGTAGGGGCCTTCGGGTTTCACCCCGATATAGGCCGCCTGATCGCTATCCATCTGGGTCAGCTTCACGCCGATGCGGTCCAGATGCAGACGAGCGACTTTTTCATCCAGATGCTTGGGCAGGATGTAGACTTCGTTCTTGTACTCATCGCCCTTGGTGAACAGTTCGATTTGCGCCAGAACCTGGTTGGTGAACGAGGCCGACATCACAAAAGAGGGGTGCCCCGTGGCATTGCCGAGGTTCAGCAAGCGGCCTTCGGACAGCAGGATGATGCGGTTGCCCGAAGGCATCTCGATCATATCAACCTGTTCCTTGATGTTGGTCCATTTGTGGTTCTTCAGGCTGGCGACCTGAATTTCATTGTCGAAGTGACCAATGTTGCCAACAATGGCCATGTCCTTCATCGCGCGCATATGCTCGATGCGGATCACGTCCTTGTTGCCGGTGGTTGTGATGAAGATATCCGCGCTGGCAACTTCGTCTTCCAGCAGGGTGACTTCGAATCCGTCCATTGCAGCCTGCAGGGCGCAGATCGGGTCAACTTCGGTGACTTTCACGCGCGCACCAGCGCCGCGAAGCGAGGCAGCCGAGCCTTTGCCCACGTCGCCATACCCGCAGACTACGGCAACCTTACCGGCCATCATGGTGTCGGTGGCGCGGCGGATGCCGTCTACCAGCGATTCCTTGCAGCCGTATTTATTGTCAAACTTTGACTTGGTGACCGAGTCATTCACGTTGATCGCCGGGAACGGCAGGTGGCCGTCTTTCACCAGCTGATACAGGCGGTTCACGCCGGTGGTGGTCTCTTCGGACACGCCTTGGATCTGGTCGCGCATTTTGGTGAACCAACCGGGGCTGGCGGCCATACGCTTGGCGATCTGCTTCTTGATCACTTCTTCCTCTTCCGAACCCGGAACCGGAATGATGTCCTCACCCGCTTCGGCACGTGCGCCCAGCAGGATATACAGCGTGGCGTCGCCACCATCGTCGAGGATCATGTTCGGGCCGTCTTCGAACAGGAAGGATTTGTCCAGGTAATCCCAATGCTCTTCCAGCGTCTGGCCTTTGATCGCGAAGACCGGGATGCCGGCCTCGGCAATTGCAGCGGCCGCGTGATCCTGCGTTGAGAAGATATTGCACGATGCCCAGCGCACATCCGCGCCAAGCGCCACCAGCGTTTCGATCAGAACTGCGGTCTGAATGGTCATGTGCAGCGAACCCACGATCCGGGCACCGCTCAGTGGTTTGCTCTCACCATATTCTGCGCGCAGGGCCATCAGGCCTGGCATCTCCGTTTCGGCGATATCCAGCTCTTTGCGGCCAAACCCAGCCAGCGAAATGTCTTTGACGATATAGTCCCCGGCCATCAGGTGCTCCACTCCGGTAAATCTTGATCCGGGCTGCCCTAGCATTCATTGGGGCAGGTGGCAACGCAGGTGGCCGGGGTTAATTCCTGACACTGAAAATATCAGCTTGGCGTACCCTCTACTTTGATCTTTGGGATCGCTTCAAAAAAATCCGTGCCAACGGCGACAATACAACTGATGCCGTTTGCTTGGGTCACCAGGACGGTATAGCTTCCTGTTTCCTTCGAGGTCCAAACCTCCATGACCGACTGTGCGCCACGTGACTTTTGCAGACCGCCAAAGGCTAATTCCTCGGCATAACTGTCTTGCAGTTTGGTAATCACGTGCTCGCGTTCTGCACAATTTTGTGCAAATGCAGGCGGTGCAGTTGCAGCCATTCCAAAGGCGAGGGCGGTAGCAAATAAACGCTTGAACATAACAAGCTCCTTTCGATACGAGTTTCGCTTCGAGAGGGGCGCAACTGGGAGGAGTCTGCACCCCCCTCAGTCCTTAATGTCGGGATCGTATCGCACCGGTTCAAAGCACGAATGCTCAAGAAACTGTTGGCAGCATGTGATCCAGACAGGTACATCATAGCATAAGAACACGGATTAAACGTGTCCTAGTTCACAAGGCATGGCAAAATGGCAACACAACCCAGAGCGTGGCAAAGAATGTTGTCGGGTCGTCGGCTGGATTTACTGGACCCGACGCCGGTGGATATCGAAATCGAAGATATCGCTCACGGGCTGGCCTTTGTAGCACGTTGGAACGGTCAGACCAACGGGGATTTCGCCTATTCCGTGGCCGAACATTCCTTGCTGGTGGAACAGCTTTTTGGCCGCATCGCACCAAATGCACCAACAAAATGGCGATTAGCCGCACTGTTACACGACGCGCCCGAATATGTGATCGGAGACATGATTTCCCCGGTCAAATCTGCGGTCGGCCCGGATTATGGCGCGCTGGACGACCGGTTGGCAGCTGCAATCCATATCCGTTTCGGGTTGCCTGCCGCGGTGCCGCAAACGGTGAAGCGCCAGATCAAGAAAGCCGACAAGATCAGCGCCTGGATGGAAGCGACACAAATCGCGGGCTTTTCAGATACTGAGGCGACAAAATTCTTCGGTCGCCCTGACAAAGCGATTCTGGAGGGGCTGCAGATCAAGCTGCGCCCTCCCATCGAGGTAAGAGAAGCATATACCACACGGCATCAGGAGTTGCTGGACAGCCTCTAAGTCACCGATAGATTGGAGTTGCGTCCTGTGCTAATTTGCCATCAAAACAAGGCTATAGCCGGGCACAGGTTCTAATGAGCGATGCAGACAGTCAGGTATCGGTACCGAAGGCGCGATTGGATTATGCCAACGCCTGCTTACGTGAGGCCTACAACCTCACAGGTCGCGGACGGGTGCGCAATCTGATCCGAAAATCACTACTGCCACAGATGGTCACCTACCGAAACTTGAACATCCATCTGCATCCCTATGACAATTTCAGTGAGTTTGTACTCTGGCGAAAAGGTCGATCTCCGGAAGAGCTTGAGTTGAATTGGCTGAGAGAGACTTTTGAGGGGAAAACACTCAAGGTCTTGGATATTGGCGCTAATTTTGGTCTCTACTCGTTGTTCTTTGCGTCAATCCTCAGCCCAGACTCTCAGATTTTTGCGTTCGAGCCAAACCCTGCGCTGGCGGATCGCTTGTCTATGAACTGTGCGTTGAACGGTTTCGACAACGTCGATCTGAACACGTTCGCCATCTCGGACGAATCTGGCGACGCTGCGCTTTCGATAGAGCTTCGCGGCGATACGGCCACCAATCTGGGTGAAGGGCGATTGACGAATGACATGGCATGCGTGGACAATTCAAAATACCAACTCATTCAAGTGCAAACCCGAACACTGTTAGAGCTAAAACATCTATACGGAGCGGACTTTATCAAGCTGGATGTTGAAGGGCACGAGCCGCGCATCCTCACGCCCTTCCTTGCGGCTGCCGACGACGACGCGCTCCCGTACTATTTACAACTGGAAACTGTCAATCTCGGTACAGGTGCGAAAAGCCTGTTTGCTGCGCTGGCAGCTCGTGGATATGAAAATGCCTTTCAAACCCAACGCAATATCATCTTCAGAAGGTAGGCTGTGCATCAAGGATCACCGACCATGAACAAGCCTGGGGTCGAACCGGCATGAATGTTGGGTTGTTTTCCTGTGCAAAGAATGAAGGGCCATTCATTCTTGAGTGGGTCGCTTATCATCTGTTGATCGGGTTCGATCCGATCTTGATCTACAGCAATGATTCAACCGACGGTACGACCGAACTGCTTGATGTACTTGATAAAAACGGGGTTATTTCTCATGTCTTACAAGATCTGAAACCGGGCGATGTCCCCCAACATGAGGCCGCTGAAAAAGCCTATTTGCATCCATCGCTCATTTATGCCGATTGGTTGATGTGGCTCGATAGTGACGAATTCCTCTACTGTTCAGGTCCTAACAATCAAGTCACAGATCTGATCAATCGCCGTCATGGAAAAGCGGAAGGTATCGCGGTGAACTGGCTGATTTTCGGAGACGGGCATCATGCGACTTGGGAGCCCGGACTGATCACCCAGCGCTTTCTGAGACGCGCCGGGAGTGACCATCGCCTGCATCAGCGCTATAAGACGCTGTTTCAGACCTCCGAAAAGATACGCGGGTTCGGTATTCATCGACCCCATCTATACAAAGGGTTTCAGCAAGACGGGGGGCAATTCGTCAATGCATCCGGGCATCCCATGCATGACGATATTTATCGCTCTGGCGTGCGTCGACGACACGCATTTGGGACCGCGCCCAAAAATCTAATCTCGCACGACTGGGCGGCCGTTGTTCATTACCCGGTGAAAACGCGCGATAGTTTCGAGCTAAAGCGCCTGCGGGGTCAGGGCACTAAACCAATTGATGCACCTGACCGGTACAGCCGGTTTCGCGAACAGTATTGGAAGAAATACAATCAAAACAGTATCGTGGATGACAGAATGCTAGCGATGGGCGACAAGCTACAAGCGAAAGTGGACGCGTTGTTGGCAATTCCCAATGTCTCGCACGTACACTCACATTGCCTCAAGGTTTATGCGCAGCGTATTCTGGAGCGATCACAACATCCCACGCCTTGATTTGCAAATCGGCATAAAGATCGGAAATTTCCAATATTGCCTGAGAGATCGGGTAACTTACTTAAAAAAATCAGTTCTCGAATAGAGGTGCCAAAGATTACTAGGTCTCCGAATTTGAAACCATAGTTATAGGTGGGCGATCCAGTAATGCGCCGGTTGGTGATTTGGGGCCGGTTATGACCGCTGGCTTGATTACGCAACGATCTTTACGAACGGCATTGGCAATTATCGTTACAGATCTAGAATCGCTCGGTTGCCCGCCGGATGACATCACGTTCGGCGGACAAACATACACCCTTTACCAAAGTCTGTAGTCTCGATCGACCACTTAGCCTAAGTCAAAGATATCTGTTGGCAAAATGGCTGCAGGAATCTCAATATCAGCCATTGCTTCCTCAGGAAGAGTAAGGTCCGGCAAATCCGGCGCTTCAATGGGGAACACATGCTCAGGAAGCTCGGGCATACCGGCATCTGCAGGTGGTCCCACTTCGGGAAAATCGATGCCTATTTCGAAGAGCTTCTCGATCGCTTTCTGCGAAGGGTTTGGTCTCATGTCCGGCTTCATATCGCTTGATCCTCTGAACGGTTTGCCTGACCTGCCTCTTACTTGACGGCATTGTTGCAACTACAACACCGCGATGATGTCACAGAGAATCTAAACACGATTTGAACACATTGTTCACATTGCGTTAATTTTGTTTACAGAAGATCAACAGTTCAACTCAGTTGGGATATGATACCAATCTTCCGGAAAAATTTTTTACAAACTTGAAATTGTCATCGAGGATCGCGCTTCACCAATATCCACTGCAACGTACGGAAGTGCATTTTCAGGCACAGGGCTGTTTCAGTGACATTCCGATCGCGCAGCTCATAAACCCGTAAAATAGGCTCATAGCGGACGCGGTCTGCGTCCTTGGGTTATTCAGGCAGCAGAAGGGCGTACAACACTATGGTAAATTGAGAAAATTAGTTGATTGCCGCGATTTTTTGATGATTGGACATCGGATCAAGCCAAAGCGCTCAGGATATCTCTAAATCACACTTAATTAGTCAAATCCTGCATCGATATCATATCTTCAAACGGTGCCCATTCAGATCCGTTGTCAACATGCTTCATGTATGTCATACGCAATACTACTTTAGAGGTTTTTTATGGAACGCAGTCAGGTGGCGTCGCTATGGATTGGCAAACGCCTGAGCTTTTTAGACCTTGTTTGCCTCAAATCATTTGATGATATTGGTCAACGGGTCACATTGTTTTCGTATAGCCCAATCGAAAATTTACCTTCGTATGTCACGCAAGCCGACGCCCGAAGCGTATACGATCCAGAGCGAATTCTGCTTCAAAGAGTTGGAAACGGTTTTGTCCGGCGAAGTCCAGCACTACATTCCGACATTTTTCGACTACATCTTCTCGAGAAAACCAACTTTATTTGGACAGATACAGACGCTTACGCGCTAAAACCCCTAACAACCACGAATGGCTATCTGTTTGGAAGGGTAGGCTCAAACATTCTAAATGGCGTGCTGGCGCTGCCAAAAGACAGTAATACCCTCAAAAAGATGCTGGAATTCTCAGCAAACGATAATGAATTCCCTCCTTGGTGGGACCAGCCGACTCGTCGGAGACACCTGGAGAAGAATCTTCCTATTCAGCCTGAGTTTTTCCCTTGGGGAACATATGGTCCTCGGGCCTTGCAGTACTTTTTGGGGGAAACTGGTGAAGCAATACATGCTTCCAGAAGCGACGTATTATATCCCGTTAAAGCGCGTCACAGAGACATCTTATTGACCCGATCAGAAATCGAGATTCCTAAAAGGGCTCTTTCGATTCATCTATACTCTACCAATCTAAGAGCGGTGATCAGGCGCAATTTTGGTGGGAAAATACCCGAAGGGTGCTTTCTGCATCGATTGTGCGAGAAGCATGGTATCGATCCAAATGAGGCCCCACTTTGAGCAATTAACAGCACCGAGGAGTGCAACTGGTTATTTTACTGCGGGTTTCGCTTTGCCAAAATCCGTCGAAACACACGCCGGTATGTGTTTAGCCAACGTGCAGTCTCCAAACTTTGGTACAGCGCCTCCAGTCAAACTCTTGCATTGTCTCCAGATAAGTCTTGATTCCAAAAAAACGGTTCATGGATTTTCGTAGAAGCTTCGAGTTCGTCAAATATCACTTTTTACCGCGAACTTGGATCAAACGGCCAATATCGCTCAGCGTCAGCTAAACCGTGCTTTTACGTTTTCGAACATCTCAAAATCCATCGAGAACGCGGATTCAAGGTTCATATGATCAGTTCTCGTCAAGCTCTGTATGGCGTCTTTGGAAGAAGAAGAGTGTCCTAATGAGCTGCGGGTATCCTGCATCTCAGTTTGGATTCCAAAAATCTCATAAGAGATATGCTCCACCGCCGTATTAAGATCGTCAACGCGACCAATAAAATCGAAATCGATGAAATCAAAACTGATTTCTTTGCGTTGCGGACGCCAGTGACGGTTCAAGTCACGTGCAGTTTCGTCATGCGCAATGATGTCGAGAAAGTCTGACAATCCGAGATCGCCATCTGGTTCTCTACCAACATGCCGCAGAAACTTTTCTTTTTGACCTGGGGTTTTTAACAGATACCCAAAAAAAGCACTGAGCGTGCGCGCAGTCGGGTGACGAACGACCGAGAAGCAAAACCGCGTTCTTTCTTCTAGCGCTTCAATTGCTGACGGGACATCCAACGCCTTCCTTCCAGTCTTGATCAGCGATTTTGGCGGGTTGTGTATGCTTTTCATATCAATCTGCATTGAACCACCGGCCTGCGCATTCAACCTGTGCAGCAAAGTGGCAATAACCGTTGAACAGGCGCATTTATGATTTTTCATATACAGAAATGTACGCACCGGCGGATCAAACGCTGGCATATGAACGATTTGCAAAAAATGCCTTTGATGGTGGTAGTTTTTGAGAATATCTGAGGCACTGGGCGCGTTCGATTCCATCAAGATACCCCTTTATCCCGAGTTTTCGACCTAGTTGGTTTCAACTACTGAAAGACACCTGGAGCTTCTGAGAAACGCAGTTGCTCTGCGATATACCTCAGGAATTGCAAACTTACCTATGAGATGACCTATCGTGGGCTGCGCTTCGCCAAAATCCGCTGCAACGTCCTGCGGTGCATGTTCAGGCGGCGCGCTGTTTCCGAGACATTGCGATCACACAGCTCATACACACGCTGGATATGTTCCCATCGAACACGGTCGGCACTCATGGGGTTTTCCGGCGGCGGGGGCATTTCGTCACCCTTTGCCAACAATGCGTTGGTTATATCAGTCGCGTCGGCGGGTTTGGACAGATAATCGGTCGCGCCGATCTTGACCGCTGCGACTGCAGTGGCGATGGCTCCGTACCCGGTCAGAACCACAACCCGGCTGTCCGGGCGCTTTTCACGCAGAACTTCGACCACATCAAGCCCGTTGCCATCCTCAAGCCGCAAATCAACCACAGCATATGCGGGTGGTCGTGCGGTCGATATGGCGCGGCCTGCTGCGACAGAGCCTGCGGTCTCAACCTCGAATCCACGCTTTTCCATGGCCTTGGCCAGACGTCTCAGAAACGGCTCGTCATCATCTACCAGAAGCAGCGATTTATCGGGGCCGATTTCAAGCTGGGAACTGTCTGCCATATGTGGGTCTTTCCGCTATTTCACGCTCTTTGGCTTTAACATGAGTAATAGCAGCGCCATTCCAAAGGTCAAACCGACTGTTGCGCGTTAAATCTTGTCAAGGAAACAACCAACCTTGTCCGCCATCTGTTCGGCGGTATCATCACGCTTGAAAAATTCAAGGAAACCGTCCTCGGGCGTGACCAGGTATGTGAAAGTCGAGTGATCGACCAAGTAGTACTCATCGCTTTTGTCATGCGCTTTGTAGTAGGTTTTGTAGGCCTTGCTCGCGGCTTTGACCTGTTCGGCTGAGCCAGTCAGGGCGATCATACGATCATGCAGGTTGAACGCGTAATCATCCAATACTTCGGGCGTATCACGGTCAGGGTCAATTGAAATAAACAAGGGCGTCACCGACTGTCCGCGTTCGGCAAGCAGGTCAATCGCTTCGGCATTGCGGGACATGTCGAAAGGGCAGACATCGGGGCAGAACGTATATCCGAAATAGATCAACGTTGGTTCGGTGATCACATCCGAGTCTGTCACCGTTGCTCCCTTGCTGTTGACCAGCTCGAACGGCCCACCAATCGCGGCGCTGCCGCCTGCGATCTGGCTTGAACGGCACTGAGCAAACTTGTCATCCGAACCACCGCGTGTCAGCAGCCACATTGCACCCAGACCAACGGCCAGAACAACAGTTGCGAGTATGGCATAAAGACGGAGCATGACGGCTATCCTGAGACGAAGGTTGTTGATCGGTTCGGTCGGCACTCCTATCAACGTTGTGGGCCGACGCAATAGGACATAATCGACAGATGACAGATTCCAACACCAGCCTTTGGCGCGGGCAAGAACGCAGTACCTGGATCAGGTTGCGGACACTGATCCTGTTGCGATGGGTGGCCATCATTGGCCAGTTCACGGCAATCACTGTCGCGCAACAATACTATAATGTGCAGCTCGAGCTTGGCCTGTGTTACTTTGCCATTGGCGTTTCCGTCATGGGCAATCTGACAGCGATCCTGTTGTTCCCCGAAAACAAGCGCCTGTCCGAGTTCGAGAATTTTCTGATGGTACTGTTCGATCTGCTGCAACTGTCGATACTGCTCTATTTGACTGGCGGGCTTAACAATCCTTTTGCGCTACTGTTGATCGGGCCGGTGACGATTTCAGCCAATGTGATGAGCACACGTTCAACCCTGATCATCGGCAGCGTTGCGGTGATCCTGACAACATTGCTGGCACAGTTTCACCTGCCGCTGCGTACCAATCTGGGCCTTGTTTTGGATATCCCTGACATATTGTTGTTCGGAAATTGGGCCGCAATCATCATCGCCATTGTATTCATCGGCGCCTATTCCCATCGTATCAGCTCAGAAGTGCAGTCGATGTCCGAGGCGCTGTCGGCCACGCATATGGCACTGGCGCGCGAACAAAAGCTCACCGATCTTGGCGGTGTCGTCGCGGCCGCTGCGCATGAACTGGGCACACCTTTGGCCACAATCAAGCTGGCCAGTTCGGAATTGATCGAAGAGCTGGACGATCGCCCCGAACTGAAAGAAGACGCGGCTTTGATCCGTGAGCAGGCTGATCGTTGCCGCGATATATTGCGTGACATGGGACGGGCCGGAAAAGATGACCTTCACCTCCGGCAGGCCCCGTTGTCGACGGTGATCCACGAATCCGCAGAACCTCATATCAACCGGGGCAAGCAGGTACATTTCGAAGAGAAGCCGGTTGCCGACGGCGATGTTCAGCAACCCTCAATTCTGCGCAAGCCCGAGATCATTCACGGATTGCGCAATTTAATCCAGAATGCTGTGGATTTTGCACGGGCAAATGTCTGGATCGAGGCTGAATGGACCTCGGATCAGATCAGTGTTTCGATAATGGATGACGGTCGCGGATACCCCTCACACATTATCGGACGAATTGGCGATCCGTTCATGCGCCGCCGTCGGGCCGACCGCAGCAGCCGGCCCGAATATGAAGGCATGGGGCTTGGATTGTTCATTGCCAAAACCCTGCTCGAGCGCAGTGGCGCCGAGCTTTACTTTGCCAATGGCGCAGACCCGTATCAGACTTTGACAGATCAGCAGGAACGCAAAGGGGCAATCGTCAAGGTTATCTGGCCGCGCAAACTGATTGATGCGCAAACAGGCGACACGCCAGTCCCCTCAGGCGCAAACCAACCCTTCCAGATCTAAGTTAAGATCCCGTTAACTATTGCCCTTCATACAGGCTCGGGTTGATTTGACAGGGACGTTGAATAATGGCCGACTGGATCATTCTGGCCGCTATCAGCATGGTATCGGCCTGTTTTGCCATATTGTGGTTGTTGCCTCGGCACCAGAAATCGTTTGTAGATTACGGGCTGTCGTCGCCCGGATCGCTATTTGATGTGGTCTTCCTTTTCGATGGGGACAGGTTGATCAGCCACTCTGACATCGCATTGGCCGGATATGAGTCCGTCACCAACTGGTCTGATCTGCATAGGCTGCTTCAGCGTGACTATCCCTCTTTCCCAGAAACACCCGAACTCGTTCGGGCTCGGGGACATCTGGTTGTATCCGCTATTGATTGCACAGTTGACCGCGAAGTCTCATGTGAATGGATAGATGGAGTGATCCGCGTCCAGTTGCGCGATCTGAAGGGCGCTGTATCGGCAAAGCGCGCCGACCCGAATGACCCGACCCGTTTAGCGATGGATCAAGCACCTTACCCGGTATGGCTGTCGGGCGAATGCAACACGGTGCGTTGGTGTAACGCGGCCTATGTTTCTCTGGCTCGGAAGATCTCGGGGCCGGATGCGGATTTGACAAAACCGGTTTTTCCACTGCTTTCAGACGAGGCGCAACTGGGCCGGAAATCCCGTGTCTCGGTTCAGATCAAAGACAGTGAATCCAGATTGTGGTTTGATCTGACCCGTGTTGCCCAAGACCAGGGTCAGTTGTGTTATGCCGTCGATATCAACGCGATTGTTGAGGCGGAAACTGTACAGCGCAAATTCGTGCAGACGATGACCAAAACCTTTGCCCAACTCTCAATTGGCCTGGCTATTTTTGACCGTAACAGCCAGTTGGCTTTGTTTAATCCTGCACTGATTGATCTGACCTCACTGCCGCCGGATTTTCTGAGCCTTCGCCCCAGTCTGTCCAGCTTTTTTGACCGGTTGCGCGATCAGCATATGATGCCAGAGCCAAAAAATTACCGAAGCTGGCGGCGTCAGATGAATGATCTGCTGGAGGCAGCCCAGGATGGAAACTATCAGGAAACTTGGTCATTACCTTCAGGCTCAGTCTACTCTGTTAGCGGACGCCCGCACCCGGATGGTGCTGTGGCCTTTCTGTTCGAAGATATCACCGCCGAAATTACGTTGACGCGCAGGTTCCGCGCTGAGATGGATTTGATGCAGTCCATTCTGGACAAGCTTGCTGATGCGATCGCTGTCTTTTCGGATGACGGGACGCTGGCAACGACGAACTATGCCTACCAGTCGATGTGGGGTGACAGCGGCGAGGTCGGGTTTGAGCCTACTACTGTTCTTGAAATCACCCGCCAGTGGCAGGAACATTGCGCCGCCACTCCAATCCTTGGCGAGATCCGGGAATTTGTAACCACGCGCGAGAACCGGGCCGAATGGTCAGGCGAACTGACCCTAAAATCGGGCAGTACAATGACCTGCACAGTCAGTCCCATGCAAAACGGGGCAACCATCGTTCGCTTCACCTCAGACAGTGCCGTTGAAAACATCGCGCAGCAGCAAAAAATCAGCGCCTGAACCGGTTGCGGCCAATCCGACGTAGGTTCATTGTGGCGCCATGAATGCGCCGCTGAAATTGACTCTAAAATCCCCTCAGGACACTGCGGAAATCGCCACCCGATTGGGGGGTGCATTGCAACCGGGCGACACCATCCTGCTTGAAGGTTCGATCGGCAGCGGCAAAACCCATTTCGCACGCGCTCTGATCCAGTCGACATTGATCAAGCCTGAGGATGTACCCTCACCAACTTACACACTGGTTCAGGTCTATGAGACGCGGATCGGGGAAATTTGGCACTCTGATCTCTATCGGCTTGCATCCGTGGAAGAGATTGAAGAGTTGGGGTTGGTCGACGCATTTGACACCAGCATCTGCCTGATCGAGTGGCCCGAAAAACTGGGTCCGTTGTCCCCACAATCGGCCTTGCTTGTTCATTTCGCAACCGACCCCGACGATCAGGACACCCGGCAAGTTTCACTTACATGGTCGGACCCAAAATGGAGCACCAGGCTGGAGATGATCCAATGACAAACCGGGCCATTTTGGCAGAAGCATTGATCGCGCAGACCCCATGGAGCGGTGCACAACATGCACCCTTGGCCGGCGATGCCTCGAACCGCCGGTACGAGCGCTTGACCGATCCCGCCACTGGCCGCACAGCGGTTCTAATGGACGCCCCACCCGACAAAGGGGAGTCGGTCGAACCTTTCGTACGCATGTCGGAGTATTTGCGTTCAATCGGGCTGAGTGCGCCAGAAATCTATGCAGAGGACAGCGAATACGGATTTCTTCTGCTCGAAGATTTGGGCGACGCTCTGTTTGCCCGCGTCTTGCGAGACGATCCAACGCTTGAACGCACCCTGTATGACGTGGCAACCGATGTTCTGGTTCATCTTCACGCGGCCCACACTCTTTCGCTCGACAGCTATGATCCTGCTCTGATGACTGAGCTTGCGGCGCTTTCTTTCACCAAATACGCTCAAGGCATTCAAGGGTCGCATGATGAAGAAGCTCGCACCCGGTTCGAGCTTCGCTTTGCCGATATCCTGCACCGCGAAACCGGCGGGACACGGGTTGTTGTACAACGCGATTATCACGCAGAAAATCTGATCTGGCTGCCTGATCGAGACGGTCTGGCGCGTGTAGGGCTGCTGGATTTCCAAAGCGCGATGTTAGGGCATCCCGCCTATGATTTGATGTCGCTGCTGCAGGATGTGCGTCGCACGGTCCCTGTCGGCATCGAGATGCGGATGATCGACCGTTATATCACTGCAACCGGTGTTGACGGGCACGATTTCCGTACCGCTTATGCGGTTCTGGGCGCACAGCGCAACCTGCGTATTCTGGGTGGATTTGCGCGGCTGGCAATAGATTATGGTAAACCACATTACGTCGACCTGATCCCCGCTGCCTGGGCCCATTTGAGGCGCGATCTGGAGCATCCGGCGCTGGTTCCCGTGGCGGATCTTTTGCGCAGCGCCCTGCCCGAACCAAGCCCGGAGAACCTTGCAAAGCTGAGGTCGCAATGACCGCTACACCCCAAGCTGCAATGCTGTTTGCTGCCGGTTTCGGCACCCGTATGGGGGCCTTGACCAAAGACCGGCCAAAGCCATTGATTAAGGTCTCCGGGCGACCTTTGATCGACCATGCGTTGGATTTGGTCGATGCGCTGAGACCATTACGTGTTGTCGCCAACCTGCATTATCGCGCCGACCAGATTGCCGATCATCTGACGGGCCACGACGTGGCGCTGTCGCTCGAAGAGCCGCGCATTCTGGACACCGGTGGCGGGTTGCGCGCAGCGTTGCCGCTGCTTGGTCCCGAGCCGGTCTTCACCCTGAATAGCGATGCGATCTGGGCCGGACCAAACCCGCTGAAACTGCTCAGGGATCACTGGGATCCAAATGAAATGGATGCGCTTCTAATGTGCATTCCGGTCGGACAGGCCCTTGGTCATGCCGGTCCGGGTGATTTTACTCAGGACAGCACCGGGCGGATCACCCGAGGCGCAGGTCTGATATATGGCGGGGCTCAGATAATCAAAACCGACGGGCTGCGTGACATCAATGAGGACGTGTTTTCCTTGAACCTGTTGTGGGATCAAATGCTGCGGCATAATCGCCTATTTGCACTGTCCTACCCCGGTCGTTGGTGCGATGTGGGGCATCCCGAAGGTATTGATCTGGCCGAAGGGCTGATTGCCGATGTTTGAGCCCAGCGCCCTGCCCCGGGTCTTCGCGGTCCCTCCGGGAGCGGATTTCCCCAAGGTGCTGGTCGACGGGCTGCATGAGCGATTTGAGGGGCTGCCGCCCGAAGCGCTGGCCCGGGTTCAACTGGTGATCAACACCCGCCGCATGGCACGCCGGGTGCGCGATCTGTTTGATCAAGGACCGCCCTGCTTACTCCCGCGGTTATCTTTGGTTACCGACCTGGGCGAAAGCGCGGATCTCGCGCAGATCCCGCCCGCAATTCCACCCTTGCGTCGCAGGCTGGAATTGACGCAGCTGATTGCCAAATTGCTGGATCAACAACCCGATCTGGCCGCGCGTTCTTCGCTTTTTGATCTGTCCGACAGCCTTGCCGCGCTGATTGACGAGATGCAGGGTGAGGGCGTCTCACCCGAGGCGATCAGGCAACTGGACGTCAGCGACATGTCCGGCCATTGGGCCCGGGCACAAGCATTTATCGGCATCGCAGATCAGTTCATGGAGTCTGGCGCAGATACACTTGACGCGCAGGCCCGGCAGCGCCGCGTGGTCGAAAACCTGATCGCGCGCTGGCAGATCTCGCCGCCTGAACATCCGGTTATATTGGCGGGCTCTACAGGATCACGCGGAACCACCTTAATGCTGATGCAGGCCGTCGCGCGCCTGCCGCAAGGGGCCCTGGTGTTGCCAGGCTATGATTTCGACCAGCCCGAGCATGTCTGGAGCAATCTGGATGACGCCCTGACCTCCGAGGATCATCCGCAATATCGATTCCGCAAACTGATGCTCGGGCTTGGGCTTGGTCCCGATCAAATTCAGCCTTGGACCCCGGATCAGGCGCCCTCACCTGCGCGTAACAAGCTGATCTCACTTGCCTTGCGCCCTGCCCCGGTGACTGACGCCTGGATGACCGAGGGTCCTCACCTTGCTGATCTGAATGGTGCAACTAAGGATGTCACGCTGATCGAAGCGTCTTCTCCTCGGGCTGAGGCATTAGCCATTGCGCTGCGCCTTCGTCAGGCCGCAGAAACCGGGCAAACCGCCGCGCTCATAACGCCTGACCGGATGTTGACACGTCAGGTCAGCGCCGCGTTGGACCGGTGGAATATCCTGCCCGATGACAGCGCGGGCTTACCGCTACAATTGTCTCCACCCGGTCGGTTTTTGCGCCATGTCGCTGGGTTGTTCGCGCGCCGTCTGGATGGTGAGGCATTGCTGACACTGCTCAAGCATCCACTTTGCCATGATGGCGGCGACCGGGGCGCCCATCTGCTACACACCCGCGATCTGGAACTCGACCTGCGCCGCCACGGCCCGCCCTTTCCCGACAGTGTGAGCCTGACAGCCTTTGCTATTCGCAACGAAGCGCCCGAAGACTGGGTTCGCTGGGTGATCGATGCATTCTGCGATCAATACCGGCCACAGGAGCAACCACTGTCGGACTGGGTCGCGCAACTTCGCACACTGGCCGAAACAATCTCGGCGGGTACCACCGGTGAACCGGGTACATTGTGGGACAAGAATGCCGGCCAAAAGGCGCTTGCGGTAATGGCAGCACTGGAGGGCGAGGCACACCACGGTGGCGCGATGACCGCCCATGATTTTGCGGATCTTCTGGGCGCGTTATTGGCAGGTGAGGAGGTTCGCGACCGTGATGCGCCCCATCCGTATCTGATGATCTGGGGTACACTTGAAGCGCGCGTACAGAGCGCAGATCTTTTGATACTGGGCGGCCTGAACGAAGGCAGCTGGCCTGAGGCTGCGACACCCGATCCCTGGTTGAACCGACAGATGCGCAACGAAGCGGGGCTTCTGCTGCCCGAGCGCCGGATCGGCTTATCCGCGCATGACTTCCAACAAGCTGCAGGTGCACCGGAGGTGGTTCTGACCCGCGCGATCCGCTCGGATGACGCGGAAACCGTACCCTCTCGCTGGCTAAACCGCATGACCAACCTTTTGCAGGGCTTGCCTGAACAAGATGGAACCGATGCTTTGGCGGCAATGCGCGCGCGTGGCCAAAAATGGTTGGATTGGGCAGAAACACTGGAACATGCGCCCCAAATTGCAGCGGCTCACCGACCGTCACCACGTCCGCCCGTCGCAGCACGTCCGCGACGACTATCGGTGACCGAGATCAAGCGTCTGATCCGCGATCCTTACGCCATCTACGCCCGACACGTTTTGCGCCTGAAGCCTCTGGACCCGTTAGTACAGGCTCCGGACGCGCTGTTACGTGGCATCGTTATCCACGAGGTGCTGGAACAGTTCGTTCGCGACAGTGTGCTGGATCCGGCGTTGCTGAACCGTGAAAACTTCCTGAAACGGGCCGAAGCCCTGCTGCTGCAACACGTTGCATGGCCAACAGCGCGAAAGCTGTGGTTGGCACGGCTAGAGCGGATCACCGACAGTTTTCTATCCGCCGAGATTCACCGCCGCACCGATGGTGGGCCGGTGGCCTTTGAAGTTGGAATGCGTCTAGCGCTGGCCCCGTTGGACTTCACCATTGCCGGACGCGCAGATCGGATCGATCGAAGCGGACAGGGGACTTTGCGGATCATCGACTACAAAACCGGAACCCCGCCAACGGAAAGCCAGCAGGCAAAATTTGACAAACAACTGCTGATCGAAGCCGCAATGGCCGAACAGGGCGGTATCGAGGGGTTCGACCCGCTTCCCGTTGCGCAGGCGATTTTCATCGGTATGGGCGGCACCTACAAAGAGGTACCCGCGCCCTTGCAGAAAGAGCCGACCGACAAGGTACTGGCCGAACTGAAAGAGCTCATATCTGCTTATTTAGAACCTGATCAGGGGTTCTCGTCACGCCGGATGCTACACAAGGATACGGATGTCGGGGATTATGATCATCTCGCCCGTTTCGGAGAGTGGGATCGGTCGGCAGAAACCGCACCGGAGGACCTGACATGAGCGCCCGCAATGATGCCACCGAACGGCAAGTTCAGGCCGCGCGCCCCGACGCGTCAACCTGGTTGGCAGCCAATGCGGGCTCGGGCAAGACCCGGGTGCTGACCGACCGGGTCGCGCGGCTGTTGTTGGATGGCGTCCAGCCGCAGCACATCCTTTGCTTGACCTACACCAAGGCCGCCGCCAGCGAGATGCAAAATCGTCTGTTCAAGCGTCTTGGTAAATGGGCGATGCTGGGCAACTGCGCCCTTCAGGAAGAACTGGTTGAACTCGGTGTTCCGGGTGTGATCGATCCCAACCGTTTGGCACAGGCGCGCACCTTGTTTGCCCGCGCCATCGAAACACCTGGCGGCTTGAAGATCCAAACGATCCACTCCTTCTGCGCCTCTTTGCTTCGACGCTTCCCGCTTGAGGCTGGGGTCAGCCCGCAGTTCGCCGAAATGGAAGATCGGGCCGCCGCCCTGCTGCGCGAAGAGATCATTGAGGATTTTGCCGAAGGTCATCAGGCCGCACTGATCGAGGATGTGGCCCGTTTTGTGACAGATACCGGCTTTGACAAACTAACCGCCGCCGTGGCGCAGAGGCGAAACCAGTTTGAGGAAGTTCTGCATTGGCCGGACTTATTGCAACGTTTTGATCTGCCACAAGGATTTGATGAACAATCCTTGCTGCAAAGCGTATTTCTGGGTGGAGAAGTCGACCTGATCCAGTCCATCTTACCTGCCCTGAAAGAGAGCGGCGGAAACAACGCCAAAGCTGCCGACAAGCTTATGGGCTTTGTCGATGCGCGGCTGAACGACCTCGCTGTGCTGGAAAGCGTATTGCTTACAGGTAAGGCCGCAAAAGAACCGTTTACAGCTAAGATCAACAGTTTCCCCACCAAGGCGTTACGCGAAGGGGTGTTGGCCGACAGATTGCCCCAGCTTGAGGCCCTCATGTTGCGGGTAGAGGCCGCGCGGGAACAGAGGCTGGCGTTGATGGCTGCGCAGAAAACCCACGTTTTACATCGTTTTGCTGCCGCTTTCCTGCCTGAATACGAGCGGCGAAAACAGCTGCGGGGTTGGCTGGACTTTGATGATCTGATCCTGCGCGCTCGGCAGGTGTTAAATGACCCGGCGGTGGCGGAATGGGTGCTGTACCGGCTTGATGGCGGCATCGATCACATTCTGGTGGACGAGGCGCAGGACACCAGTCCAGATCAATGGGATGTGATCGAGAAACTGGCGCAGGAATTCACCAGCGGGGAAGGGGCCCGATCCGGGGTTGAGCGCACGATCTTTGTTGTTGGAGACAAGAAGCAATCGATCTATTCCTTTCAGGGCGCCGACCCGCAAGCCTTTGACCGGATGCAGGCCGAATTTGGGCGAAAGCTGCGAGAATCAGGCTCTAAACTGTGGGATTCAACGCTGGAGTATTCGTTCCGCTCATCCAGTGCGATCCTAGGGCTGGTCGATATCCTGTTCGAAAACCGTGCCGAGGCCGGGTTCCACAAGGACTCGCTGCACCGTGCCTTCAAGGCCGATCTACCCGGTCGTGTTGACCTGTGGCCTGTGGTCGAAAAGGTCGAGGAGGAGGAAGATACTGATTGGACCGACCCGGTCGACCGACCCGGCGCACGGCATCATACGGTTATTCTGGCAGAGCAGGTGGCCCGGTCGATCCGGGACATGATCGATGACGGCGCGACAATACCCGACGATGGAGAAACTCAAGGCACCAATATTCGCCGCAAGGTTCAGCCCGGCGACTTTCTGATCCTGGTCCAGCGCCGTTCGGACCTGTTTGCAGAGATCATTCGTGCCTGCAAAGCTGCTGATCTGCCCATTGCGGGCGCTGACCGCCTAAAAGTAGGCGCGGAGCTGGCGGTCAAAGATCTTGCCGCGTTGCTAAGTTTTCTGGCCACACCCGAGGACAACTTGTCACTGGCCACGGTCCTTAAGTCCCCTTTGTTCGGCTGGTCCGAACAGCAATTGTTCGATCTGGCCCATCGCAGGGAAGAACCCTATCTTTGGGCCGCGCTACGCAATCGTGCCGAGGAATTCCCGGATACGCTTGCAGTTCTGAACGATCTGCGCGGGCAAACCGACTTTCTCCGCCCTTATGACCTGATCGAGCGTATTCTGACGCGTCACGGCGGGCGTCGCAAACTGCTGGGCCGGCTAGGGGCCGAGGCAGAGGACGGTATCAACGCATTGCTGTCACAGGCACTGGCCTATGAAGGGACGGATATTCCCAGCCTCACCGGCTTTCTGCTCTGGATGCAAACCGATGACCTTGAGATCAAGCGCCAGATGAGCGGTGTCGGCAACATGATCCGAGTGATGACCGTTCATGGCTCGAAAGGGCTGGAAGCACCGATCGTGATTTTGCCCGACACTGGCAAACGGCAGCCGCCGCGCGATGCCGAGATCATGATGGCAGGGGATACCCCCTTGTGGAAAGTGCCCTCTGATACCTCACCCTCACTGATTGCTACGGCGCGTGAAGAAGCTCGAAGGCGCGAGGAGAATGAACGGCTGCGTCTTCTATATGTGGCTCTAACGCGAGCAGAAAAGTGGTTGATAGTCGCCGCAGCCGGAGATGTGGGTAAAGATGGCAGCAGCTGGTATCAAATGGTCGAGGCCGCGATGGCGCGCGCAGGGGCCAGTCAGATCCCCGGTTCCCAGACACTCCGGCTGGCGCATGGAGACTGGGACGCACTGCCTGTTGTTGAGCATGACAGCCTCCAAAAAATCGAACAAAACCTGCCGGAATTTTTTTATCACCCAGCGCCGCCAGCACCAACGCCAGTTGAAACCTTAAGCCCTTCTGATCTGGGGGGGGCCAAGGCTCTGCCCGGAGATGCCGGGCAGGATGAAGAGGCGGCGAAACTCCGTGGAACGCGGCTGCACCTATTGCTGGAACATCTACCCGCTGTTGCTCGGGAGCAATGGACGCATCTTTGCACACGGCTGTTGGCCGATTTGCAGGATGTGGAACGCCAGGAGTTGCTGAACGAAGCCGAGGCCGTCCTGATCGCCGATCATCTGAAACCGGTATTTGCACCGGATGCACTGGCCGAGGTCCCGGTCTCCGCCGATTTAGACGGCGCCCGAATGCACGGGGTGATCGACCGATTGATCGTTACCGATACGGACGTTCATGTGATTGATTTCAAATCAAATGCGACTGTTCCGGACAACCCTGAAACCTGCCCCGAGGGGTTGTTGCGCCAGATGGGGGCCTATGCAAATGCCCTGTCGCAAATATTTCCCAGGCACCAGATCCACACCGCAATACTATGGACCCGCACTGCACATCTCATGTGGCTGCCACACGATATAGTGACAGAGGCCCTGAGGCGTAGCGCTATATCTTGACCTCCTCCCGAACGGCACCTACGTTCTCAACCCAAGCATTCCCATTCAGGAGACAGACATGTCGACCGTTGCCGTAACCGACGATACCTTTGACGCCGAAGTCAAGAATTCTGATATCCCCGTCGTGGTGGATTTCTGGGCCGAGTGGTGCGGCCCCTGCAAGCAGATCGGCCCCGCTCTGGAAGAGCTAGCCAGTGAATATGGCGGCAAGGTGAAGATTGCCAAAGTGGACGTTGACAGCAACCCGAACGCGGCGGCTGCCATGGGCGTACGCGGCATCCCGGCGCTGTTCATCTTCAAAGATGGGCAGGTCGTTTCAAACCGTGCGGGCGCTGCACCCAAAGCGGCACTGCAAAGCTGGATCGACGAGTCGATCTGAGCCGGTGTGAACCAATTGCATCAAAGGCGTCTCATGCGGGACGCCTTTTTTGGTTGACCGCACGGATGTGCTGATCTGACGGGAACAAGAAATGGGAAAAACACGAGTTCTGGTAGAATTCGGATTGGGCACGTCGTTGCGGCGTGAGGACTATACCGAGGCGGCGTTGCGCGCCATCAAAGATGCACTCTGGCATAACTCGGTGAACATGGCAGAGCTGTTCGGGTTTCCGAAAGAAGCCATGATTATTGATGCCGAGATTGGCGTCCAACAACCAGACCAGGTAGATACCGAAGCGCTGAAAGCTGTATTTCCATACGGCCAACCGAATATCACGGTAACGCAAGGCGGCTTGGATATTGAAAAGTCCCACATCGAGGGCCGCACGGTGATCGCCAATGCGGCGATCATTGTGTCTTTTGACATGGAGCCCGCGCAATGACCGAGAAACGCATCATTCTGGAGATGGGAACCGGCAATGACCTCTATGGTCAGGACTATACCAAGGCCGCGCGCCGCGCTGTTCAGGACGCACTGCACCACTCGTCAATCACATTGTTCTCTAAGCTGGGCATCAGCCACGAAGAGATGCGCGTTGAGGTCACGATTGGAGTGCAGCGGCCCGAGGCGGTTGATTGTGATCTTGTCGCATCTGATCTTCCGCGGGGGCGCGCTTCGGTCCGTGCCGTCAAAGGCGGGCTGGATGTCGAGGACGCCGGGGCAGGCACGCTTCATGTTGTCGCCACCGCTGCGGTTGAGGCATATCTGCCTGATCTGGCGGGTAAATTCGTCAAGAGCTGAAAAAGAAAAAGCCGCTCGTTTGAGCGGCTCATCTTACGTCTAATTCTGATCCTAGATCAGAACTTGGTGATGTCGGCACGGTTCAGGCCAATATCATCCAGTTGCTCATCGCTCAGACGCGCCAGTTCATTGCGGGTCTTGCGAGATTGATACCATTCGACAACATTTTCGAATGAGTGGGAGAATACGTCCACTGCGTGCAGGATGGTGACTGCTCCGAGCGGCGCATGGGTTTTTGCGACAGCGTTTGCCATGTGCGTAGTCCTTTTTAACAGAAACAGCCGACCCGTTGTCGGTTGTGAGCCTCATGTAACTCCGGCGGCTGAGTCTCACAAATGCTGACTCAACAGTCCCGGTTTGCATTTTCTGCATATCTTTTGGGCGGTTTGAGAACTGGTTGCGCAGAACCCGTGCCCGGCCCATATATGGCAGCACGGATAACGGAGGCATTCATGGCAGACAGCGATTTTCCCGGATGGCACGGCACCACCATTATTGGCGTCAAGAAGGGCGGGCAGGTTGTCATCGCCGGGGACGGGCAGGTCAGCCTGGGCCAAACCGTGATCAAGGGCACCGCGCGAAAAGTACGTCGCCTGACACCGGGCGGGTTTGAGGTGGTCGCCGGGTTTGCCGGATCTACGGCGGATGCGTTCACGCTGCTGGAACGGCTGGAAGCCAAGCTTGAGGCAACACCCGGCCAACTGGCCCGCGCTTCGGTCGAGTTGGCCAAGGACTGGCGCACCGACAAATACCTGCAAAAGCTTGAGGCAATGCTGATTGTAACCGACGGCAAGGATCTGCTCGTGATCACCGGGGCAGGGGATGTGCTTGAGCCCGAACATAACGTGGCCGCCATCGGGTCGGGTGGCAACTTTGCCCTCGCAGCGGCTCGTGCGATGATGGACAGCGACAAACCGGCCGAAGATGTGGCGCGCGAAGCCATGGCAATTGCGGCGGATATCTGTGTCTACACAAACGGCAACCTGACTGTCGAAACGATTTAAGACGTTCTGCGTTTTAGCCAAAAGCAATGGATCGAAATGCGCGTTCGACCGAAGGGAGGGGCGGCGTATTTCGATCCAAATCAAACGCAAACGACTCAGGCTAACAGCGCTTTGATCTCTTTCCCTTTCCAACGCATGTGCATCCCGATCAGACCCATCAGCGCGGTCACGATTACGATGTAGTAGGGCACGCGGATATCGATGCTCATCAATCCGCCTCCAATCAGGGACATGATGCCGCCTGCCAGGCAGAACACGGCTGTGGTTACGCCCATAACCCAGCCTTGATCCGTTTCGGAAACGCTGGATGAGAACAAGCCCAGCAGTGTCGGGTAGGACACGCCGAAGAAGAAATAGAAGAAGAAGACCGGGATAAAGCTCAGCACACCGCTTGGGCTGAAGGCAAAGCCAAAGCCGCAGATCACCATAACCACCAATGATGTATAGATGATCTGGTGCTTGCTGAATCGTTCCTGTGCAGGCTTCACAAGGAAGGTGCTGGAGAAGGCTAGCGCAACGCCAATCACCACCATCGCCATGCTACCTCCGATCACGCCATAGCCCCACGCGCTGGTCAGGAAGTTGTCGACGAACACATAGAAAGTGACGTTGGCAACCATGAACAGCGCATAGACGGGCATGATTTTCAGAACCAACGGGTGCTCACGGACAGCTATAAGACTATCGGTGATGTCACGGGGACGGAAGACAAAGGGTTCGCGCTCGGTCCTGGTATCCTTGAAGAATGTGGTCACGAGGAAGATCGCGATCAGGACCAGAACAAACGCCCCGTAGAAAGGTGTCTTTAACGTCGCTGCACTGCCCAGCAAGGCGGCATCCGACAGGACCGCGCCGATAATCGGGCCACCCACAAGGCCAAAGCTGACGCCGGTCACGATGTAGCCCATGTTGCGATCTCGGTCAGCTGCATCCGTGCTGCCGTCAATCATTGCAGCCTGCGCAATCGGCTGATTGCCAGCGGTAAATCCGGTGATCGACCGGCCAATGATCAGTAAAAGCAAGCTGTTCATATAAAGCGCGGCGATGGTCAGGGCGTAGCCGACCAGCGCTCCGGTCAGGCAAACCAGAAGGGCATTCTTGCGCCCGATGGAATCTGAGACTTTCGAGACATAGACCACCCCCAGAAACCAAGACAGAAAGAAGCAGCCGATCACCAGACCATAATAGAAATGCCGGGTGCCCATGGCCGTGCTTTCCGGCAGAAAGCCCGACTTTGTTTCCATGATCAGAGAGTTGATTATGGGAAACACCAACCCCTGTCCGATCAGGTCAACAAAGACCACGAACAGCAAGGTAATCTTGGCAATCTTGGTCATAAAAACGCCCCCAGTTCCAATATCTTGGGGCGAGTGTAACAGACAGTTGCGCTGTTACCTAACGGCGTGTCAGAGGCCAGAAACTCCGACCTCTGACAGTCGTGATTACTTCAGCGAAGCGACGCCCAGCGGGACACCAGCAACCTCGCACCAGATGTAGACTTCGTTATAGCCCGACAGATCCATGGTTGGCGGAACGGCATAGGATTGCTTGCCAGTCAGGTGCAGCAGCGCGCCTAGCTTGCTATCGGGCGCATATGTGCCGTCCTTGCCAAACGCAACGCGTGGGTCCGGGCCGCCATCCAGCGAAAAGTCCTGACCCAGTTCAACGATGTAACGTTCGCCGTCTTTGACCAGCTTCACCGAACCAGTGGTGATGTGGTTCGAGCGACCTTCGAATGTGCCATTCTTTTTGGCGCCGCCGGCCAGGGCAGAGGTCGTGCCGGCCAGGGTCAGCGCTGCGCCTGTAGCTGCAGCTTTCACAAAAAGCGAACGACGAGTCATCATGATGAGGTATCTCCGTAAAATGATGCGGACTGGGGTGTCCGTCGCAAAGGGTTATGCAGCAGTTGCCGCATGATTGACGATTCACATCGCCACGAATTTCCGTGTGCTGTCTGTGAGTTGCCGTGATCTTTCCGTGATCGGCTTGTGTTTTCGCGCCGTATGATTAGGTTCCGCAGCGAAACATACGGATAGAACACTTATGACCGACCTGACCCCGCGCGAGATTGTCTCGGAACTGGACCGCTTTATCATCGGGCAGAAAGACGCAAAACGCGCCGTCGCCGTGGCGCTGCGCAACCGCTGGCGGCGCAAACAGTTGCCGGATGATATCCGCGACGAGGTCTATCCGAAAAACATCCTGATGATCGGTCCCACCGGCGTTGGCAAAACAGAAATCAGTCGCCGTTTGGCCAAACTGGCCCGCGCGCCGTTTATTAAGGTTGAAGCCACCAAATTCACCGAGGTTGGCTATGTCGGCCGTGATGTTGAACAGATCGTGCGCGATCTGGCCGATGCTGCGATCCTGCAAACCCGCGAATTCATGCGGGAAGATGTCAAAGCCCGCGCCCATCAGGCGGCCGAAGATCGCGTGATCGAAGCGATTGCAGGCACCGACGCCCGCGAAGCCACGCGTGAGATGTTCCGCAAGAAGCTTAAGGCCGGCGAGCTTGACGATACCGAGATCGAATTGGAGCTGTCCGATACCTCAAGCCCGATGCCGATGTTCGACGTTCCGGGCCAACCCGGCAGTCAGATGGGGATGATGAATCTAGGCGATATATTCGGCAAAGCCTTCGGTGGTCGCACGGTCAAGAAGCGCATGACCGTCGCCGAAAGCTACGATGCCCTGATCGGGGAAGAAGCCGACAAGCTGCTGGACGACGAAACCGTCACCCGCGCGGCGTTGGAATCCGTCGAACAGAACGGCATCGTGTTTCTGGATGAGATCGACAAAGTCTGTGCCCGCTCGGACGCGCGTGGTGGAGATGTCAGCCGGGAAGGGGTTCAGCGCGACCTGCTGCCGCTGATTGAAGGAACTACAGTCAGCACCAAACATGGCCCGGTGAAAACCGACCATATCCTGTTCATTGCGTCTGGTGCGTTCCACATCGCAAAGCCCTCAGACCTGCTTCCGGAACTTCAGGGTCGACTGCCGATCCGCGTGGAACTGCGAGCGTTGACCGAAGAAGACTTCGTGCGCATTCTGACCGAAACCGATAATGCGCTGACCCTCCAGTACACCGCCCTGATGGGTACCGAAGAGGTCACGGTCAGCTTCACCGAAGACGGAATCGCAGCCTTGGCCCGGATCGCCGCTGATGTGAATCAGAGCATTGAAAATATCGGTGCGAGGCGGTTGTACACAGTGATGGAGCGCGTGTTCGAAGAGCTTTCATTCACCGCGCCGGATCAGGCAGGTGCCGAGATTACGGTTGATGCGGGTTTTGTGGACGCCAATCTAGGTGAACTGACAAAATCGACCGACCTCAGCCGTTACGTTCTGTAACAGATGCCAGCCGGTTTTTGCCGGTAATCTGCATCCTCAGACTGGACGCTGAGCGGGAATAAGGTAGCGTGGCCCTGTAACTGCTTAGTAGGGGCAGACAGTGCTGCGCTATTTGATCATCATCGCGAACCTGTGCCTGCTGGCCGCCTGCGTGGACCGCTCGATAACAGAGATCACGCCCGAAGCGCTGAAGGTCGGTACCCCTGCAACGGTCTTTGCAGCGACAACCCGTGCGCGCGACATGGATGGTAGCTATGGCGCAAAACGCGCCGAGGCTTTGCGGTATCTTGAGATGACCGTCTCGATCCCGCCGTCGCACACGCCGGGTGATCTAAACTTCTCTTACGCGAACCCGAATCCGAACAAACAGTTTGTTGTAGCGGATGTTACTGAGTTTTCAGGTCCGCAAGATCTAACGGCCCGGTTGCGTGGTGTGGATGACGTGGTGATCTTTGTCCACGGCTATAACGCAACGCAAACCGAAACTGCCTTTCGTGCAGCCCAGCTAAGCCATGATATCGGTATCCCCGGAACCACTCTGATCTATTCCTGGCCGAGCCAGGCGCGCGGAACAGGATACGCCTATGATCTGGACAGTATGCTGTTTGCCCGCGACGGACTAGAACAGACGATCCGGCTGCTCAAATCAATGGGCGTCAAACGGGTTATCCTAATCGCGCATTCGATGGGCAGTGCATTGTCGATGGAAATGATGCGGCAAGCCGAACTGCGTGAACCTGGCTGGTCAAACCGCAATCTGGAGGGGGTTATCCTGATCTCGCCCGATCTGGATGTCGATCTGTTTAGGTCACAGATGAACAGCATCAAAAACCCGCCAGATCCGTTTGTGGTGATGGTATCCAGGAAAGATAAGATCCTAAACCTGTCGGCGCGGTTGCGCGGTACTGCGGACAGTAAGAGACTGGGCAATATCAGTTCGGCCGACGCATTGGCCGAATACCCGATAAACGTGATCGACACGACCGCATTCAACAGCGATGCAGGGTCGTCCCATTTCGTGGCTGCAACCTCGCCCGCACTTCTGGCGATTCTCAGCTCGGTCCGCAGGGTCAGCAATACATTCGGTCCTGACCGGCCCGGCATAGATGTGCTCGTCCCTCCCAGCGAACGCAATACGGATGGCGCGACAGAAATCATTCTGACCGAAACCGGGCAGGCGCAGGTCAGCACCCCGTGACGCGACCCGGCCTTCGTCGCTTTCTGATCCAGAATGCAAACTGGCTGGGTGCGGGAGTTCTGCTGACCTTTCTCTCCAGCTTTGGACAGACCTTTTTCATCTCGATCTTCGCGGGAGAAATTCGGGCGGAATTTGAGCTAAGCCACGGAGCCTGGGGTGGGATTTATTCGCTTGGCACAACTGTTTCCGCTCTGGTGATGATCTGGGCCGGAGGTCTTACCGATATCTTTCGCGTACGCGTGCTGGGCCCCGCGGTTTTGACCGGACTGGCATTGGCCGCGTTGGCAATGGCACTGAATGTTTGGCTTATTCTGTTGCCCGTTGTGGTCTTCTTTCTCAGACTTCTCGGTCAGGGGATGAGCAGCCATCTTGCGGCCGTCGCGATGGCGCGCTGGTTTACAGCGACACGAGGCAAGGCTTTGTCGATCGCAACATTGGGGTATGCAATCGGAGAGGCACTTTTGCCCCTGACATTCGTTGCTGCTCTGGCGTTTCTGGATTGGCGCTGGTTATGGGGGCTTGCAGCTTGCATAACCACTTTGGGTATTCCCGTACTGATCCGGTTGCTGCGTCAGGAACGAACACCGCAAAGCTTGGCGACCAATGCCTCGTCTGTCGGCATGCAGGGTCGCCAATGGACGCGTCGCGAGGCACTGTTGAACCCGTTGTTCTGGTTTATGACACCCGCAATCCTTGCGCCTTCGGCCTTTATCACAGCCTTCTTTTTTCATCAGGTGCATCTCGCCGAAATCAAAGGCTGGCCCCACATACAACTGGTCGCTCTGTTCCCGGTCTTCACAGGGGTTTCGATCCTGTCGATGTTTGCAGCGGGCTGGGCGTTGGACAAATGGGGCACGACCCGGATGATGCCCTATTATCAATTACCGATGGCCATCGGATTTGCGATCCTGTCGGTCTCAACTTCGATTGGCGGGGCGTTGATCGGAATGGTTTTCCTGGCTCTTACAGCTGGCGCGCATAATCCATTGCCCAGCGCCTTTTGGGCCGAGTTCTATGGCACGCGCCACATAGGAGCAATCAAGGCCATGGCCGCTGCAGTGATGGTTCTGGGTTCAGCAATCGGACCGGCTTTGACCGGTATGTTGATCGACAAAGGCGCTTCACTGAACACTCAATTCTTCTGGATCGCAGCATTCTTCTTGTGCGTCTGCGGCTTGGTTCGGATCGGCATAGCCCGCGCACTTCAATCGGGTTAGCGAACCCGCCTGAGGTACACGTAGTAAGCCCCATCGCCACCGTGACTGATATGTGCGGGCGTCACCTGCATCACCGCCTGCGTTAAGGGTGGAATAGAAAGCCAGTGTGGCACTTGATTGCGCAAAACACCGCGCGGGGTCGGAATTGGCCCGGGCTCGTCGCGATCCTTTCCCTTGCCAGTGATAACCAGCACCAACCGCTTGCCTTGCGCCTGCGCCGTCAGGATAAAACGCACCAAAGCGGGATGGGCTGCGCTCATACGCATCCCATGCAGGTCCAGCTTGCCCTCAGGCTTTAGCTTGCCACGTTTCATGCGCGCAAATGCCTTGGTATCCATTTGCACAGGATTTGCCCGCAATCCTTCGGTGATCGAGGGTTTGAGATTATTCCGCGTGGATTTGGATTGCGCTGTCTGGCCCAACTCAAACGCTTCGATGCGCGCCTTTGGGGTCTTGGTCGGTTTGGGTTTTGGCAACGTCGTGGGGTGGATGGTCTGCGGTATTTCGGGGTGCAATCGTTCAGCTTGTTTGATGACCTTGCGCCACAGCTCGATCTCTTCTGACGTCAGTTTGCGCCGTGTCATCAGAATTCATCCGGTAACAGGGCATAGGCTCGCTGAATCGGCAAAAGCACGACCATACGGCCAGGGTCTTTCAGACGGCCAGCAGCTTGCCCCGCCTCATCCCCAGTACCAAAGAAAATGTCCGCCCGCTGGGCACCCTTAATGGCTGAACCGGTATCCTGCGCGATCATTAATCGCCGTAACGGGGTCTTGCCATCCTTCTCAACCCAAACCGGTGCCCCGAGGGGCGTATATGCCGGGTCCGCTGCGATGCTACGCATCGTGGTGACCGAGCGATTCATTGCCCCCAGAGGTCCGAGTTCTGGGGCAACTCGGTTCACTTCACGAAAGAACACATAAGAGGGGTTGTGAAACAACAACTCGGCACCGGCTTCGGGGTTCTTGCGTACCCAGGCCCGGATCATCTGCGCACTGACCTCGTGCGCGCCCAGCGCGCCACGTCGGATCAATTCGGCTCCGATTGAACGATAAGGGTGCCCGTTCGCACCGCCGTAGCCAACTCGCAGAGCACCTCCATCGGGCAAGCGAATACGACCTGAACCCTGAATTTGCAGAAAGAACAACTCGACCGGGTCATCGACCCATGCGATCTCAAGCCCGCGGCCCGTCATCGCGTCTCCGGTCAGCAATTCGCGGCGACTAAGCCACCGATCAGCGCCTCGCGCCTCGGGAGGCATCCGGTAGAGCGGATAGCGGTATTTGCTGGTTGGATATTTAGAGCCGTCCAGTTCGGGTTCAAAATACCCTGTGAACAACGCGTCATCGCCGTCTTCAACCAGAACCGGGCGGAAAAACAGCTCAAAAAACGACCGTGCGGCCTGAGGTTCATAGGTTCTGGCAACGCCACACAGCGCCTGCCAATCCGGATCCTTCAGATCGCCGCAGGTGCTCAGAAAAACCGAAAGGGCTGCCCCGTGATCGTCGGCAGCCCAGCCATCAAGGTCATCAAATGACAGGATGGATCGCGTCGCCTCGGCTCCGGCGGCGCTGGCGCTGGCAGTGGTCATGACGACCCCCAGTAAAAGCGACCGAATCGCTGCAATCATGCGTCCGTGGCAACAAGTAGCCAGTTCGGATCGTCCGCGCCCATTACACGAGCAAAGGTCCAGCTGTCCTTTTGGCGTTTAACCGTATTGGGGTTGCCTTCGATGATATCCCCCCCGCGATCACGTACGACCGAGGTCAGCTCACCGATAAAGCGCATGGTGATCTCGGCCTGATTGCTGTCCTTGTCGAACGAAACATCTGCCAGAGTAGTTTCACGTACGCCGACAAATTCGGCTTCGATGGTCAGGCCCTTGTCTTCACGATCAGCGACTACTGAGACAAAACTGTCAAAAACCTCTTCGGACAAGAAAGGTTGAATCTCGTCCAGATTGCCTTTTTCGAACCCCATCACGATCATTTCATAGGCACCGCGCGCACCCTGAACAAATTCGCTAACCGAAAAACTGGGCTCAACCCGCTTCATCGCGGCCAGAGTTTGCGCTTGTTCGCTGTCTTCGGCTACATGATCGGTAATATCGTGATCCGGCCCGCCATCGATGACCTCGAAATCACGGCGCGTACCATTGGTATCTGGCTGTTGTTGAAGGGGTGGTTTTTCAAACCCTTCGCGTGTGCCCAATACGCTTTTCAGACGCAGGATCAGGAAAACGGCAATTCCGGCCAGGACCAGCAACTGGATCATAGGGTTGTCGCTCATTTCATACTCTTTTCAGCGCCAGGACTTTGTGAACCCGGCCTCAAGCCACTATGTAGGTGACAGTTGGGCGCAAGTCCACAGCCCGGCACATGCTAAAGGATACCGCAAATGTACCTGTTCTTGGCTTTTTTATTAGTTCCGATCGTTGAGATCGCCCTGTTCATACAAGTTGGCGGGCTGATCGGACTATGGCCAACGCTTGCAATCGTAGTCCTGACCGCCGTTCTGGGCACTGTATTGGTCCGGACACAAGGTCGCACGGCATTGGCCAATCTACAGCGATCCTTTGCCGAATTGGACGACCCGACCGAACCGCTTGCACATGGGGCTATGATCCTTTTGTCGGGTGTATTGTTGTTGACCCCCGGATTTTTCACCGATGCGGTTGGTTTTGCATTGCTGGTTCCGGGCATCCGCGTTGCTGTGTTCCGCTATCTGAAATCCAAGGCGACCATCACCCAATTCCAGATGGGCACCGGCGCGCAGTTTCGATCAGGTCCTGACCCGTTCAATCAGGACGACATGATTGATGGTGAATTCACTGAAGTCCGGCCGCGTAACGAACCCGGAAAGCCCTCTAAATGGGTGGAAGGTCCGCACCAGCATTGAGGTACCGCGCCCAAATTGATAAGCAGTGTCGAATTTCAATTCCGGAGTAGATAAATGGCCGAAGAAGACGCCAAAGAAAACACAGCGGCACAAGCCGCACCACAGGTTCAAATGCGCGTCCTGGGGCAATTCATTCGTGATATGTCCTTTGAGAACGTGATGGCGCAGAAAGGCGTCTCAGGCGATGTACAGCCAGAGATTTCGGTTCAGGTGAATCTGGATGCCAAGAAGCGCCCGACCGAGCATCAATTCGAAGTTTCGATCAAGCTGAAGCTGACTTCTAAAGCCAAAGGCCTGGAAGACGTATTGTTCCTGTGTGAGATCGACTATTGCGGGTTGTTCCACGTGGAGGGCGTGCCCGAGGATCAGGTGCATCCGTTCCTTATGATCGAATGCCCACGCATGCTGTTCCCCTTCCTGCGTCGCATCGTCAGCGACATCACCCGCGACGGTGGGTTCCCACCGGTCAATCTGGATAACATTGATTTCGTGGCACTTTATCGCAACGAACTGGCACGCCGTCAGGCCGCACAAGCGCAAAAAACCGACGCTTAAGACATTGACCCGCGGCTGGCTATGGTCAGGCGCGGGTCCACAGGGCATTGTCGCCCAGTTTTTCCACAAATTCCTGATGTGCTGCGCGTTCATCCTCGGTAAACCGGGGTGGCAATGCATTGGGTCGTGCAGTTGGGCGCCATTCTTCTCCGCCTCCGGCCATCGCGGTTGTAGTTGCCGACAGGCCGAAATCAGGCTGACGTCCTCCGATCAGCTCCAGATACACTTCTGCAAGGATCTCCGAGTCCAGAAGCGCCCCGTGTAACACCCGGTTCGAATTATCGATACCAAACCGACGACACAACGCATCCAGCGAGGCGGGCGAGCCCGGGAACCTTTTACGCGCTATGGCGAGTGTGTCGATTGCCTGATCCATGGGAATCAGTGACGCGCCCATCCACCTCAACTCGGCATTCAGAAACTTCATGTCGAACGAGGCGTTGTGGATCACCAGCTTGGCATCGCCCACAAAATCGCGAAATCCATGCCCAACCTTGGCAAAGACAGGCTTGTCCTTAAGCGTCACTTCGCCTTTTTCCGGCGGGCGTGGATTCTCCAACAAATCTGGGCCGATTCCATGAACCCCGAAGGCTTCATCAGGCATTGAGCGTTCCGGGTTGATATAGACATGATAGGTCTCTCCCGTGGCCACGTGGTTCCACAGCTCCACTGCGCCGATCTCGACAATCCGGTCACCGCTTTCGGGATCAAACCCGGTGGTCTCGGTATCGAGTACAATCTCACGCATCTGTCATCCTCGCCCGTATCTGCCTGATCACATCCTGCACCTGCACGCGGGCATGGTCCAGACTGTCCGTTTCAATCACAAAATCAGACCGGGCACATTTCTCGTCATTAGACATCTGTTTGGCACGGATCTGCTCAAACTGTTCCTCAGTCATCGTACCACGCGCCATGACACGCCTTTTTTGTTCATCAGCCGGAACCCGGACACAGACCACGGCGTCCATTGCAGTTTCACCGCCGGTTTCAAACAACAATGGAATGTCAAACACCAGGATATCGGCTGAGGCCGCTGCACGAAACGCCGTGCGATCCTCAGCAACCAAGGGGTGTACGATATTCTCAATCATTTTCAATGCATTAGAATCATTCGAAATGATCTGTTTTAGAGCTTCGCGGCTAACGGCTTCCTTTACAATCGCAGATGGAAACGCGTTGCGCATGGGCTCAACTGCAGAACCACCCTTTGCATAAAGCCGATGGACCGCCGCATCCGCATCCCAAAGCGCGCAACCTTCATCTGCGAACATCTGAGCGGTCGTGCTTTTGCCCATTCCGATTGATCCGGTGAGCCCGAGCGCAAAACTCATGCCAAGGCCGCCGCGCGCGTTTCGGCATCAACTTCAGGACGGACGCCAAACCAGCGTTCAAATCCGGGAACAGCCTGATGCAGCAGCATTCCCAACCCGTCGACAGTGGTACATCCCGCCTCTTCCGCCTGTTGCAAGAGACGCGTTTGAAGCGGTGCATAAACCAGGTCGGTGACAACAGCGCCGGGTTGCAATCCGTCCAGCGGAACGCGCAGTTCCGGCTGCCCCTGCATACCCAAGGAAGTCGTATTGACGACCAGTTCGGCATTCTCGATCACGTTGCCTGCCTGTACCCAATCCACGACGGTGATCCGCTGGCCGAACTCTTCTTTCAAATGATCGGCGCGGGTGCGGGTACGGTTGGTCAGCAGGATTTCGGGCACGCCTGCCTCTGCCAGCGCCTGCAGAACGGCACGGGCGGCCCCGCCTGCACCAAACACAACCGCCGGACCATCCGCTGGGTTCCAATCCGGCGCACCCGCGCGCAGATTTGCCATGAAGCCGTACCCATCCGTGTTATCCGCATGAATCGAGCCATCTTCGCGGAATACGAGCGTATTTGCCGCCCCGATGACCGAGGCCCGGTCCGAGACGTGATCTGCCAAGCGCAAAGCCGCTTCCTTGTGCGGCACAGTCACATTGGCCCCAACAAACCCGGCTTTGGGCAGCGTGTGCAGAACAGTTTCCAGATCGGCCGGCGCGACATCCATCGGGATATAATGCCCTGCCAACCCATAGGTTTTAAGCCAATGACCGTGCAGCTTTGGTGACCGGGAATGCGCAACCGGATGCCCAATCACTCCGGCCAGAGGAATTCGATGGTCCGTCATTGATCGATCACTCCCTTCACGGCCAGAAAGTTAAGCAGCTCCAACAGGGGCATACCCAAGACGTTAAAATAGTCGCCGTCAATGGTAGCGAACAGACGTGCACCTTCTTCTTCCAGCTTATAGGCCCCCACCGCATGACGAATGCTTTCCCAGTTGCGCGCCACATAATCGCGCAGATAGGCATCCGAGCTGGCACGCATCCGCAAGCGCACCTGACCGACATGCCGCCAGATCGGTTTGCCATCCTGATAGATTACTGCTGCGGAAAGTAGCATATGTCGCTTGCCGCGCATGGCTTTGAGCTGTGCCAGTGCATCTTCCGGCGTATCAGGTTTTGATAGCAACTGCCCTTCGAAATCTAGCACCTGATCACAGCCCAGGACCATGGCACCCGGAACCTTGTCACTAATTTTGCGCGCTTTCATCTCGGCCAGTGCATCAGCGATATCGCGGGGCGATGCCTGCTCGGCCAATAGCGAACGCTTGGCCGTATCTTCATCTACACGCGCGATCTGAGCTGAAAACGAGACGCCCGCGTTTTTCAGCAGCTGCGCGCGGATCTCGGACCCCGAGGCAAGGACTATGGGGACAGTCATGTGGAAAACCCCGTGTGCAAATCATTGAGTAGTCTTGAACGGTTTGTATGACTTTCCGGTTGACACACAACCCCGGGATTTTAGCACAAGACTTCCCCGAGTCGCCCGGATCCTGTCCATACAGGACAAGGATAAGTCGAAAAGATCGGATAAGCAGACTATCCCAAGATACCCTACTGGTTATCCACAGAGAACATTATGAGCGATCACATTAAGTATCTGTAATTATGTTGTTTTTTGAAATATCAATAGATCGTACAGCTCAGCGAATTGTTTTGTCCACCTGGGGAAAAACGCAGGACAAAAAAGTAATCCACCGATTTTGACCTCCCTACAAAACCATCATCCTTTTTCTTTCTTATTTTTTTATTAGGAGGGTTTCAGGCAAATCCGGAAAACCCGATGACCGATTTTCTTTTCGCAATATACCCATGGGTGAAATCGCTGCACATCATGGCCGTGATTTCATGGATGGCTGGGTTATTCTATCTGCCCAGATTGTTCGTGTATCACGTTGAAAAGGCGCAGGCCGTCGAGGGTGCGCAACAGATTTTCTTTGAAATGGAAGAAAAGCTGATGCGCGTGATCATGCGTCCAGCAATGATCGTGGCCTGGGTCTGCGGGCTGATCATGGTGTTCACGCCCGGTATCGTCGGATGGGATTGGAGCTGGCCTTGGGTCAAAGGTGCAGCTGTGATCGGGATGACCTGGTTTCATCATTGGTTGATGGACCGGCGCAAGGACCTTGCTGAGGGGCGAAATAAGCTCACTGGGCGGCAGTATCGCATGATGAATGAGGTTCCGACCATTCTGATGGTTGTGATCGTTCTGGCGGTCGTTTTGAAGTTCTAAGGGCCTGTTTGACTCTTCTTAAGTAAGCGCTTATCTATCGCGTAACGCGCCCGTCCGGGCGAGGTATCTTCCGTTCTGAAATTCCACTCTGGCGCCGCGGTCCAAGCGGCCGAGGTTCGTATCATCATGACAACTGAATCCCTGAATCTGGCTGACCTTAAGGCCAAAAGCCCCAAAGACCTGCTCGCCATGGCCGAGGAGCTTGAGATCGAGAACGCCTCGACCATGCGCAAAGGCGAAATGATGTTCCAGATTCTGCGCGAACGCGCGGATGAGGGATGGACCATCGGTGGCGATGGCGTGCTGGAAGTGTTGCAGGATGGCTTTGGCTTCCTGCGTTCGCCCGAGGCGAACTATCTGCCAGGCCCAGATGACATCTATGTTTCGCCTGATATGATCCGCAAACACTCATTGCGGACCGGAGATACGGTTGAAGGTGAGATCAAAGCGCCCGATGAAAACGAGCGTTACTTCGCGCTGACCAACGTCACCAAGATCAACTTTGAGAATCCAGAAAAAGCCAAACACAAGATCCTGTTCGACAACCTGACGCCTCTGTACCCGGATGAGCGTTTGAAAATGGAGATCGAAGATCCCACCATCAAGGACAAATCAGCCCGTGTGATTGATCTGGTATCGCCGATTGGTAAAGGTCAGCGTTCGCTGATCGTGGCGCCGCCACGGACCGGTAAGACGGTGATCCTGCAGAACATCGCGCATTCGATCGAACAGAATCACCCCGAATGCTATCTGATCGTCCTGTTGATCGACGAACGCCCAGAAGAGGTGACGGATATGCAGCGTTCTGTGAAGGGTGAGGTCGTGTCCTCGACCTTCGACGAACCCGCAACGCGCCACGTGGCGGTGTCGGAAATGGTGATCGAAAAAGCCAAGCGTCTGGTCGAGCACAAACGAGATGTTGTTATTCTTCTCGACTCGATCACAAGACTTGGTAGGGCGTTTAACACCGTGGTGCCTTCCTCGGGTAAAGTTCTGACCGGTGGTGTGGACGCAAATGCCCTTCAACGGCCCAAGCGCTTCTTTGGTGCTGCGCGGAACATTGAAGAGGGTGGTTCGCTGACCATTATCGCCACCGCACTGATCGACACTGGTAGCCGGATGGACGAGGTGATCTTTGAAGAGTTCAAAGGCACCGGTAACTCGGAAATCGTTCTGGATCGCAAAATCGCAGACAAACGTGTATTCCCTGCCATCGACATCCTCAAGTCTGGTACCCGGAAAGAGGACCTGCTGGTCGATAAGGGTGATTTGGCCAAGACCTTCGTTCTGCGCCGCATCCTTAACCCGATGGGTACGACCGATGCGATCGAGTTCCTGTTGTCGAAGTTGAAACAGACGAAGACGAACGGCGAGTTCTTCGATTCGATGAATACCTGACACAGGTCTTAACCAACGCGAGGCCTTCGAATGGATACGATATTCGCCTTGGCCAGCGCGCAAGGCAAAGCGGGGGTGGCGGTCATCCGCCTCTCTGGCCCGCAGGCGCATTCTGCGGCCAACATTTTGGCCGGTGGAGGCCTGCGATCACGCGGGATGACGGTTCGGACGCTTAGCGCCGCCGATGGGATGCGGTTGGATGAGGGTTTGGTCCTGACCTTCAAGGCTCCCTCTAGCTTTACGGGCGAGGACGTGGCCGAACTTCAGATTCATGGCAGCATGGCTTCGGTTAACGCCGTATTGGCATCTTTGTCGGATATGGATGATCTCCGCCTGGCAGAGCCGGGTGAATTTACCCGGCGCGCTTTGGAAAACAGTAAAATGGATTTGGCGCAGGTCGAAGGCCTTGCCGATCTGATTGACGCAGAAACCGAAGCGCAACGGAAACAGGCGCAAACGATTTTGGCAGGTGCTTTGGGCACTTTAGCTGAAGGGTGGCGGCGCGATTTGATCCGTGCGGCATCATTGCTTGAGGCTGTGATCGATTTTGCCGATGAAGAGGTGCCCACAGATGTAACGCCCGAAGTCCGCACATTGATTTCAGGTGTCATGGGCGAACTGACCCGAGAGGCGAAAGGTGTTCGCATCGCTGAACGGATTCGCTCTGGCTTTGAAGTTGCCATTGTTGGTCTTCCTAATGCAGGTAAGTCGACTTTGTTGAACGCCTTAGCTGGACGCGAGGCGGCTATTACATCTGAATATGCCGGTACGACGCGGGATGTGATCGAAGTGCGTATGGATCTTGCAGGATTGCCAGTTACTCTGCTTGATACAGCCGGTTTGCGAGTAACCGACGATCATGTCGAAAATCTAGGGATCGAGCTGGCTCGCAAACGGGCAGATGTTGCTGACTTGCGTGTATTCCTAACGGATACACCTGACGATTTAGGTATCCAGATGCAGGAAGATGATATTCATGTACTGCCAAAATCTGACTTACGAGCAGCTGATGGGCGTGGGATATCCGGTAAAACCGGGCAAGGAATTGACCACCTTATCGACAATATATCGTGTATCTTAAGTGAACGGGCTACTAGTCATGGTATTGCGACCCGTGAACGCCATCGCGTTGCGATGATAAAGGCAGCGGAAGCGTTGGCTGCGGGACAGACAGTTCTGGAATTGGGGCCAGATATGTATGATATAGCAGCTGAGGAACTGCGAACAGCCATTCGCGCTCTTGAATCTCTGGTTGGACGAATAGATGTCGAAACCCTTCTGGATGAGATCTTTGCTAGTTTCTGCTTAGGTAAATGAGGAGTGTTTCACGTGAAACATTCAAAATTTGATGTCGTTGTTATCGGTGCCGGGCACGCAGGTACCGAAGCCGCACATGCGGCAGCGCGCATGGGCGTTAAAACTGCTTTGGTGACTCTGTCTGAACGGGACATCGGCGTCATGTCGTGTAATCCTGCGATTGGAGGGCTAGGTAAAGGACATCTGGTTCGAGAGATCGACGCTCTTGACGGAGTAATGGGACGCGTCGCGGATCGTGCCGGTATTCAGTTTCGTTTGTTGAACCGGCGCAAAGGCCCGGCGGTCCAGGGTCCGAGGGCGCAAGCCGACCGGACCCTTTATCGGGCTGCGATGGCAGAGGAAACTAAGAAACAGGACAACTTATCGGTTATCACAGGCGAAGTAACCGACTTTCTGATGGACGGTCATCGTGTTGTCGGGGTTAAGCTGGCTGACGATTCCGAGGTTCCGGCGCAGGCGGTCATTTTGACGTCTGGAACATTCTTACGCGGAGTAATTCATATCGGGGACGTGTCTCAGCCCGGAGGACGTATGGGAGATCGCCCATCAATTCGGCTGGCAGAGCGTCTAGATGAGTTTGCATTGCCCATGGCGCGGCTGAAGACCGGTACACCGCCCCGATTGGATGGTCGGACCATAAATTGGGATATACTGGAACGTCAGGATGGCGACGCGGAGCCAACTCTGTTTTCATTCATGTCTAGGTCGGTGACCGCCCCGCAAATTGCATGTGGTATAACTCACACGAACGCACAAACGCATGAGATTATAGAAAAAAATCTATCGCGTTCTGCCATGTATGGCGGTCATATCGATGGTGTCGGCCCAAGGTATTGCCCGTCCATTGAGGATAAGATCGTTCGATTTGCGGACAAGGAGTCCCATCAGATATTCTTGGAACCGGAAGGGGTTCAGGATAATACAGTATACCCAAATGGTATTTCTACCTCGTTGCCGGAAGATGTTCAGGTTGCCTACGTTCAATCGATTGTTGGACTAGAACATGCAAAAATCCTGCAACCAGGATATGCGATCGAATACGATTATGTTGACCCGCGTATCCTGTCGGCATCTTTGTCCGTTCCTGATGTGCCTGGTCTATATCTTGCGGGTCAGATCAACGGCACTACAGGATATGAGGAAGCTGCTGCACAAGGCCTGGTCGCCGGTTTGAATGCTGCGTTAGAGGTGCAGTCTCGAGTGCCCTTCTATTTTACCCGTTCGGACAGCTACATCGGGGTGATGATTGATGATCTTACCACCCGTGGGGTTGCCGAACCCTATAGGATGTTCACTTCACGGGCTGAGTTTCGGCTATCCCTCCGTGCTGATAATTCGGATCAAAGACTGACCCCGATAGGGGAGGAACTGGGCTGTGTTGGGACGCAGCGCCGGGGCCTATTCGCGAATAAGCTCGAAAAGCTAGCGGCTGCCAAGGCCAGTCTAACTGCGCGAACGTATACTCCCAAAGAAATTCTGGCTGCAGGGATTAATGTCAATCAGGATGGAAATCGTCGCGACGGGATGGCAGTACTCGCCTTTCCTGACGTTTCTTTTGAAAATATTGTCCTGCTTGAACCTGAATTGGAAGGGACAGAGAGGGAAATCCGCCGTCAGGTTGAACGCGATGCCTTGTATGCAAACTACATAGCGCGCCAGCAACGTGATGTTGAAGCAATGAAGCGAGACGAGGCCCATGAAATACCTCGGGATTTCAACTATTTTGGGCTGGACGGATTGTCGTCGGAAATGAAGCAAAAGCTGTCACAAGCCAAACCGGCTAATATTGCTCAAGCTGGTCGCGTTGAAGGTGTGACACCGGCTGCATTAACTTTAGTCCTGGCTAAGCTCCGGCGCGACGTGAAAGCTCGCAACGCATGAAAGGTCAAGACGTTGCCATCGCTGAGAAACTGAATGTTTCACGTGAAACATTCGAACGTCTCGCGATCTATGTTGCATTGCTTGAGCGTTGGAATCCAAGAATCAACCTAGTATCAAGGAACAGCTTAAAGGATATCTGGGTTCGTCATATTCAAGATTCAGTTCAAGTATTCAGAACATCAAAGCCTGTAGATCATTGGGTTGATTTAGGCAGCGGCGGCGGGTTTCCCGGAATGGTCTGTGCAATCATGGCAATAGAGTCCGCACCAGAAACCCGATTTACGCTGGTCGAAAGTGATCAGAGAAAATCCGCATTTCTTCGAAATGTGGCCCGGGAATGCGGGGCGAATTGCACGGTCTTAGCACGAAGAATCGAAGCAATTGATCCCTTGGGCGCGGATATCTTGTCGGCTCGGGCATTAGCGGATTTGACCACCTTATTATCTTTTTGCGACAGGCATTTAGATGAAAATGGCGTAGCTCTGTTGCCAAAAGGCGCAACCTGGAAAAAAGAGCTTTTAGACGCACGCAAGGAATGGAATTTCGACGCCGATCCTATTAAAAGTCTTACAGAACCTCAGTCTGTTATCCTGAAAATCAAAGGAGTTGCGCGTGGTTGATCTGTCTCGTCCTGCCGGACCTCGGATAATCGCGGTTGCGAATCAAAAAGGCGGGGTGGGGAAAACCACGACTGCAATCAATCTGGCAGCCGGGTTGGCCGAGGCAGGTTGCAAGGTTTTAGTCGTAGATCTGGACCCCCAGGGCAATGCCTCAACGGGATTGGGGGTCGAAGATCGCGATTGGACAACCTATGACCTAATATTGGACGACGCATCATTGGAAGCAGTGGTACAGGAAACAGAAATTAAAGATCTTTTTGTAATTCCGGCCACCGTTGACCTAAGTTCAGCAGATATTGAACTGATCTCGAATGAAAAACGCAGCTATCTATTGCATGATGCGCTGCGCCAGAGAGCGATTGACTCGTTTGATTTGGATTTTGTTCTGATCGATTGTCCGCCATCTTTGAATTTGCTCACTGTAAACGCCATGGTAGCAGCTCATTCTGTCCTTGTGCCCTTGCAAAGCGAGTTCTTTGCGCTCGAAGGCTTGTCGCAGTTGATGCTGACTATCCGCGAAGTACGTCAGACCGCGAATCCTGACCTCAGGATCGAAGGTGTTGTGTTGACTATGTTTGACAACCGCAACAACTTGTCCCGTCAGGTCGAAAAGGACGCACGTGACAATCTTGGTCAGATGGTATTTAAGACCAAGATACCCAGAAATGTGCGGGTCAGCGAGGCGCCATCATATGCGCTTCCTGTACTGCAATATGATTCGGGCTCACTCGGCGCGATGGCATATCGGCATTTGGCGCGAGAAGTCATGCATAAGAACAACAAAGTAGCCATCTAAGTGGCCGTCAGGAGGGCAACATGAATGCCAGGAAAGGGAAACCCCGAGGACTAGGTCGCGGATTGTCGGCATTAATGGCTGATGTGGCACCAGAAGCTGATGGTCGTATCTCGTCGGAATCTCGCCGCCCCGACCTTACAGTGCCGATTGAGAAGTTGCAGGCAAACCCAGATCAGCCGAGACGTCGATTTGCGCAAGAGCAGCTGGATGAACTTGCCGCATCAGTCAAAGAAAAAGGCATTATTCAACCTTTGATTGTGCGCAGTATAGCAGGTGGCCAATATGAGATTGTCGCCGGTGAGCGCCGGTGGCGCGCCGCTCAGATGGCACAACTCCATGATATTCCAGTAATTATTCGCGAGTTTGATGATACCGAGGTGCTCGAAATCGCGATTATCGAGAATATTCAGCGTGCTGATCTGAATGCCGTGGAGGAAGCGGCAGGATTCAAGCAGTTGATGGATCGCTTTGGACACACGCAGGAAAAACTTGCCGAAGCTTTGGGTAAAAGCCGAAGCCATATTGCCAACCTGTTGCGTCTGCTGTCTTTGCCGATGGATGTGCAAACACTTGTGATTGAGGGGAAATTGTCTGCCGGTCATGCAAGGGCTTTGATTACAGCAGAAGATCCTTCGGAATTGGCGAAACAAGTTGTGCGTAACGGTCTTTCCGTGCGGGCTACTGAAGCGTTGGTCAAGAAACAACAGGGTGGTGCGGATAAGTCAGCGCTGAAACCCAGAAATCTGAATGCTGGGAAAGATGCAGATACGCGCGCCCTCGAAAAGGATTTGTCAGCTATTCTGGCAATGAAGGTCACCATCAACCACAAACCCGGATCTGAAACGGGACAGGTGGTGTTGTCCTATGAAAACCTTGATCAGCTGGATGATCTTTGCGCCAAGCTTAGCCGCTAGGGCGGGTCCAGATAAAAAGCATGACGCCGCTTAGCACAACGGCCTGAATGATCAGGACGTGTGAAGGCATGGACAGCAACACCGACAGGCCAAATACGGCGGCAACTGAAAGGGTGGCCGCCTTTTTTGCGCCAGGCCTAATTGCGCCCGAGTTCTGCCAGTCGATAATTAGCGGACCAAAGGTCTGATGGGTTAGCAGCCAATTATGCAGCCTTGATGAAGAGCGCGCAAAGAAAAATGCCGCGAGCAGAAGAAACGGCACTGTTGGAAGCAAGGGTAAGACCACTCCAACCATGGCGAGCGCGACGCAGGCCAACCCCAATCCAGCCCAGAGATATTGCATTTGTTACTCCAATAGCTCTCGGATAATGGCATTGAGAACGGCGCGGCCTTGAGATGTGGCGCGTAGCTGGTCGTCTTCCAGGATCAACATGCCCATATCGGCCAGTGCATAAAGCTTTTCCTGCGGTAGGTCTTCGCCCGAGAGTTGCTTGTATCTACCAATATTTAGGCCTTCTGAGATCCTTAGACACATCATAAGGTATTCAGACGCTTGTTCACGTTGTGTTAGTTTGAACCGGTTGCTTTCCCCACTTCCATTTTCAACGGCGGCTAGCCATTTGGTTGGTGAAAGAATGGTCTCGGTCGCGAATTTGTGGCCATCAAGGGTGATCCGCCCGTGTGCACCAGGCCCGATACCCACGTAATCACCATAGCGCCAATAGATCAGGTTGTGCTGAGACTCCGCTCCGGGTCGGGCATGGTTTGAGACCTCATAGGCGGGTAAACCATGGGCTTCGCATATCTCTTGCGTGGCCAGATACATATCCGCCGCGCTGTCATCCTCGGGCAGACCGCGCAGCTTACCAACTGCATAGCGATCTCCGAACGCCGTTCCCTCTTCGATGGTGAGTTGATAAAGCGACAGGTGATCGATCGCCATCGACAGGGCCTCGGCCAACTCAGCGCGCCACGCGTCCAGAGTTTGATGTTGTCGGGCATAGATCAGATCAAAACTGACACGGTCAAAGCAGCTACGGGCAATATCAAAAGCGGCGCGGGCTTCAGCCACGGTGTGAATGCGACCCAGACGGCGCAGGTCATCGTCGTTGAGGGCCTGCACACCCATTGAAATACGGTTCACACCAGCATCGCGATAGGCTGCAAAGCGACCAGCTTCGACTGAGCCGGGGTTGGCTTCAAGCGTGATCTCCATATCGTTGGCAGGGCGCCAAAGGGCGCGGGCCTCGTCGATGATGGCGGAGACGGTGTCCTGTGCCATCAGCGAAGGCGTGCCACCGCCAAAAAAGATGGTGTTAAGCACCCGACCTTGCGTTTCACTGGCTGCGCGTTTAAGCTCATTCAGATAGCTATTAAGCCATTGTTTTTGAACAATATTTCTTGAAACGTGGCTGTTGAAGTCACAATAAGGACACTTGGCCTCGCAAAAGGGCCAATGCACATACAGGCCAAAGCCCCCGTTACGCCAATCATCCGCCAAAGCAGCCTTTCACGAACATCTCCACCGCGCGGCCGCGATGGCTGATCTTGTTCTTTTCCCAACGGTCCATCTCGGCAAAGGTAATGTCGTGCCCTTCGGGGACAAACATTGGGTCATAGCCAAAGCCATCCTTGCCACGAATTGGCCAGGTCAAATGTCCAGGGGCCACGCCCTCGAACACCTCGTCATGCCCGTCGGGCCAGGCCAGAACCAGAGTACAGCGGAATTGCGCTGTGCGAGGGTGGGCAGCGCTCTTCGCTTCCAGCTCGTTATGTGCGCGGGTCATCGCCATCAGAAAATCACGGCCATTGCCGGTTTCTGCCCAATCGGCGGTGTAGACGCCTGGCGCGCCATCCAGCGCGTCGATGGTGATTCCGGAATCGTCCGACAGGGCGGGCAGGCCGGTGGCTTGCGCGGCGGCGTGGGCCTTAATCCGGGCGTTGCCTACGAAGGTATCCTCTATCTCTTCTGGTTCAGGTAGGTCCATTTCGCCGGCGCCCACGACGGCAACACCAAAGGGTTCGAGGAGATGTGCCATCTCCTCAAGCTTGCCTTTGTTGTGCGTGGCGACCAGCAGCTTGTCCCCGTTGAACTTACGAGTCATGCGGTGGCAGCTTTCTGTGAGGCAGCCAGTTCAGCCACGCCTTTTTCCGCCAGATCCATCAATTGGTCCATCTGTGCGCGGCTAAAGACGGATCCCTCGGCACTCATTTGCACTTCGATCAGTTTGCTAGAGCCGGTCATGATGAAGTTGCCATCGACGCCGGCCTCACTGTCCTCGGGGTAGTCGAGGTCCAAAACCGGCTGACCGGCATAAATCCCGCAGGATACGGCGGCGACGGGATCAACCAAAGGGTCCGAAATTACATCGCCTGTTTTCATCAGCTTGTTCACGGCCAGACGCAACGCCACCCAACCGCCAGTGATCGATGCACAACGTGTGCCGCCATCGGCCTGAATTACATCGCAGTCGACAGTGATCTGACGTTCACCCAGTGCAACCCGGTCGACGCCGGCGCGCAGCGCACGGCCGATCAGGCGTTGAATTTCTACGGTGCGGCCACCTTGTTTGCCGCTTGCCGCTTCACGCCGCATCCGCGTATTCGTCGCGCGGGGCAGCATGCCGTATTCGGCGGTGACCCAGCCCAGGCCCGAGCCTTTCATAAATGGTGGAACGCGGTCCTCGATCGTGGCGGTGCACAGTACATGGGTGTCACCCATCTTAATCAGGCAGGAACCTTCGGCATGTTTGGTAAAGCCGGTTTCAATTGAAACGGCGCGCATTTCGTTTAGATCACGTCCTGAGGGTCGCATGGAAAATCCTTTGTTTGCTGGGTTGGGGATACCGCTCTGCAGCGTTACGATGCAACCCCGATTGACCTTTCTTGTGCCTGCTATTTAATGACGATCCAGCAGAGGATTGCCGATGAGCGAAGCGAGCAAAATTCTGAGCGAGATGAACGACCGGTCACGTGAGGTGTTCCGGCTGATCGTCGAAAGCTATCTGGACAGCGGTGAGCCGGTCGGCAGCCGCACTCTGACACGCACGCTTTCGGAAAAAGTCAGCGCGGCGACCGTGCGTAACGTGATGCAGGATCTGGAATTCCTGGGCCTGCTGGACAGCCCGCATGTCAGTGCTGGTCGGATTCCGACGCAGCAGGGATTGCGGATGTTCGTCGACGGATTGCTTGAAATGGGCGATCTGGGCGCGGATGATCGGCAGAAGCTGGACGAAACACTAGGCTCTAACGCAGGCGATGTTGGTGGAATGTTGGATCGTGTGGGTTCGGCATTGTCACACGTGACACAAGGCGCCTCGCTGGTTCTGACACCCAAACATGAGGCCGAAATCAAACATATTGAGTTCGTCTCACTTGGTCATGATCGCGCCTTGGTGGTTCTGGTCTTCTCGGACGGGCAGGTCGAAAACCGGCTGTTCACACCTCCGCCCGGGCAAACACCAAGTTCGATGCGTGAGGCTGCGAACTTCCTCAATGCGCTGATCGAAGGGCGTACGCTTAGCGAAGTGCGTCGCCAGATGCTGTCGCAGATAGATGCGCGGAAGCAGGAAATCGATATTTTGGCGCGTGAGATGGTCGAAAGCGGCATTGCTGCGTGGGACGGGGATGGCAGCGACTCGGCTCGATTGATCGTGCGCGGACGCGCGAATCTACTGAATGAGCCGGGTCAGGCCGAGGAGTTGGATCGAATCCGCACCCTGTTTGATGACCTTGAGCGCAAACGTGACATCGCTGAATTCCTTGAATTGACCGAGGAAGGTGAGGGTGTGCGCATTTTTATTGGCTCTGAGAACAAACTTTTCTCACTTTCGGGTTCCTCTTTGGTGGTGTCTCCATATATGAACGCTGATCGTAAGATAATCGGTGCGGTTGGGGTCATCGGGCCCACACGTCTGAATTACGGACGGATCGTGCCGATCGTGGATTATACGGCGCAACTGGTTGGGAAGCTGATTTCCGACCGGAGCTAGAGGGTAAGAGATGGCAGAGCCCAAGAACGAAGATTTTCTGGACGACATCATGTCCGCAGAAGCAGAAGAGCTGGCCGAGGAATTTGCTGAGATCAGCGATGAAGCTCTGGAGTTGGACGAATTGCGCGCAGAGCGCGACGACTACAAAGACAAATTCATGCGAGCGCTTGCCGACGCTGAAAACGCCCGTAAGCGTGGCGATAAGGCACGTCGGGATGCCGAGCAGTACGGTGGATCCAAGCTGGCGCGTGACATGTTGCCGGTCTATGACAACATGAAAAGAGCGCTCGAAGCCGCGACCGATGAGCAAAAAGAGCTTGCTGCCGGCTTGTTGGAAGGTGTCGAACTCACCATGCGCGCGCTGAAGGACGTATTCCAGAAGCACGGGATCGAAGTAATTACACCTGAGGTGGGCGATCGATTTGATCCGAACGTTCATGAAGCGATGTTTGAGGCACCGGTTCCTGGCACCAAAGCAGGCGACATCATTCAGGTTTCGGCAGAAGGTTTCATGCTACACGACCGCCTGTTGCGCCCGGCGCAGGTAGGTGTTTCGTCGATGCCTGCGGGCTGATTGGCTTCAAAGAAGCCAAGCCTTCGGCGAGAGTATTTTTGAGAAGATGAAGGGGCGGTCAGGATTTGGCCGCCTCTTTTAGTTTGTAGATCAGGTCAAGGGCTTCGCGCGGGGTTAATTCATCCGGCAGAATCTCATCCAGCATATCCGTGACCGGTGTTGCCTTGGGGGCGGGAGGTGGCGGCGGCGGAGCGGCTGAAAACAAGGGCAGATCGTCGATCAAGGTTTTTTGCTTGCCTCCTTCGCGCTCAGTTTTTTCCAACTGGTCCAGAACAACACGCGCGCGTTCGACAACTGAGGCGGGCAGGCCAGCAAGTTGAGCAACCTGAACACCATAGGATCGGTCGGCGGCACCTTTATGGACCTCGTGCAGGAAGATCACCTCTCCCTCCCATTCCTTGACGGCTACTGTGGCGTTGTCTACGCCCTCCAGACTTCCTGCCAGAGCCGTCAATTCATGGTAATGCGTTGCAAACAGAGCGCGGCATTGATTGGCGGCGTGCAGGTGTTCCAGCGTGGCCCAGGCGATCGAAAGCCCGTCATAGGTGGCAGTGCCACGGCCGATTTCATCAAGAATGACCAGCGCGCGGTCGTCGGCCTGGCTGAGGATGGCTGCGGTTTCAACCATTTCGACCATAAAAGTTGATCGACCGCGCGCAAGATCATCTGAGGCCCCGACGCGGCTGAAGAGCTGGCTGACCACTCCGATATGCGCTTGCTCAGCAGGGACATAACTGCCCATCTGAGCAAGCAAGGCAATCAGCGCGTTCTGCCTCAAGAAGGTCGACTTACCGGCCATGTTCGGCCCGGTCAGCAACCAGATGGCGGCACCATCTACAGCGCTGAGATCGCAATCATTCGCAATGAATGCATCGCCGCCTTGCTGGCGCAACGCGTATTCAACAACCGGATGACGTCCACCTTCCACCTCAAAGCTGCGCGAGCTGTCGACCTGCGGACGACACCAGCTTTCCCCACGCGCTAGATCAGACAAAGAAGTAGTCAGATCCAGTTCTGCCAGACCTCGAGCCGCCTGGTTCAGTCGGGCGGCACGGTCCAGAATTTCGTCAGAAAGCCTTTGATAGAGCCGCTTTTCAATCTCCAACGCCAGATTTCCTGCGTTCAGGATGCGGGTTTCGATCTCGGACAGTTCCACAGTTGTGAATCGCACCTGATTGGCGGTGGTCTGGCGGTGGATATAAGTCTCAGAGAATGGCAGGCTCAGCATCTTCTCGGCATGGGTGGCCGTGGTTTCAATGAAATAGCCAAGCACGTTGTTGTGCTTGATCTTCAACGAGGTGATGCCAGTGTGTTCCGCATATTTTTGCTGAAACCCTGCAATAACAGAACGGCCTTCGTCGCGCAGCGTGCGGGCCTCGTCCAGCTCGGCGTCAAAACCCGGAGCGATAAATCCACCGTCGCGCGCCAGTAGGGGTGGTTCAGCAATCAATGCCTCATCGAGTAGGTTCAGTAGATCATCGAATCCTACGAGGTTCTGCAGAGCAGTTGCCAGCAGGATCGGCAGATCCTGGCCCTCGCAAATTCCGGCAATCGCAACAGCCTGAGTCAGCCCGTTACGAATGGCAGTCAGGTCACGGGGACCACCGCGTTCAAGTGACAGACGAGATAGGGCGCGGTCCAGATCTGGTGTTTTACGTAGGGCTTCGCGTAGATCCGAAGCAATTAGACTGTCTTCGGCAGCGAAACTCACGGCGTCCAGTCGGGCATGAATGACGTCCAGATTGCGCGAAGGACTGGATAGGCGCTGTTCCAGCAATCGCGCGCCACCAGGTGTCACAGTACGATCAACCACCGAAAGCAAAGAGCCCGCGCGACCACCGGACAAGGATCGGGTCAGTTCAAGATTACGACGTGTGGCCGCATCTATTTGCACTACCCGGTCCTCGGACTCTTTCAATGGAGTTTGCAGAAGGGGTAGTTTTCCTTTCTGTGTGATCTCCAAATAGTCAATCAGCGCGCCCATGGCCGAAATCTCGGCGCGTCCAAAATTGCCGAATGCATCCAGCGCGCCGACGTGAAACAAGCCGCAGATGCGCTTTTCAGCAGCAGTGCTGTCAAAGCTGGCACGTCCCACCGGGGTTAACGAAATGCCCAGATCGCGCACCGGTTCTTGCAACATCTGTTCCGTCCCGTCGGCCACGATAAGCTCGGACGGGGCTAACCGCGCCAGTTCGGGGCTGAGGCGTACGGTCGCCAATGGCATTACATGAAACGCACCCGTGGAAATATCTGTCCACGCCAGTGCAGCCTCATCCCGTACCTGGGAGTAGGCGGCCAGAAAGTTATGACGCCGCGCCTCCAATAAGGCGTCTTCGGTCAATGTTCCCGGAGTCACCAAGCGCACAACATCGCGCTTAACAACTGATTTAGAGCCTCTTTTCTTCGCCTCCGCCGGGCTTTCCAACTGCTCACAGACCGCAACACGAAAGCCCTTGCGGATCAAGGTCAGCAGATACCCTTCGGCAGAATGCACGGGCACGCCGCACATCGGAATGTCGATCCCGTTATGCTTTCCACGCTTGGTTAAGGCGATGTCCAGCGCTTCGGCCGCGTTGACGGCATCTTCAAAGAACATCTCATAGAAGTCGCCCATGCGATAAAATAACAGGGCGTCTGGATGAGCCTCTTTGATCTCAAGATATTGTGCCATCATCGGCGTGACTGTGGACAAAGGCGGCCCCCTTATGGCGTGTTCCGGACGCGACCTTACAAACCCCGCATCTTCTGTAAAAGACGAAAACTCATTCTCGTTGAGGCGCGGCCCGGCCTGCGGTATGACGCATCAGCCCTTAAGTCATGGAAACGACCTGTAAGATGCCCAAAGCGAAGATCACCAAAGAAGAGGCGTTGGCCTTTCACCTCGACCCAACCCCCGGCAAATGGGAGGTGCAGGCCACCGTTCCCATGACCACTCAGCGCGATCTGTCGCTGGCTTACAGCCCTGGCGTTGCGGTTCCATGTGAAGCCATCGCGGAAAACCCAGAAACTGCCTATGACTACACCAACAAGGGTAATCTGGTTGCTGTGATCTCAAACGGGACCGCCGTTCTGGGCCTTGGAAACCTTGGCGCGCTGGGGTCGAAACCGGTGATGGAAGGCAAATCAGTCCTGTTCAAACGTTTCGCCGATGTGAACTCGATCGATATCGAACTGGATACCGAAGACCCGGATGAATTCTGCCGCGCCGTGCGGCTGATGGGGCCCACCTTTGGCGGCATCAATCTGGAAGACATTAAGGCGCCCGAATGTTTCATCATCGAACAGCGCCTGAAGGAAGAAATGGATATCCCGGTCTTCCACGATGACCAGCACGGCACAGCCGTGATCTGCGCGGCGGGCTTGCTGAACGCGCTGCAAATCTCGGGCAAGAAGATTGAGGACGTGAAAATCGTTCTAAACGGGGCAGGTGCTGCGGGTATCGCCTGTATCGAACTGCTCAAGGCCATGGGCGCGCGGCATGAGAACTGCATCGTCTGTGACACCAAAGGCGTGATCTATCAGGGCCGGACCGAGGGTATGAACCAGTGGAAGTCGGCTCATGCCATTTCCACCGACCTGCGGACATTGGAAGACGCGATGAACGGTGCGGATGTGTTCCTGGGTGTGTCTGTCAAAGGGGCAGTGACGCAGGATATGGTTGCCAGCATGGCGGACAACCCGGTCATCTTTGCGATGGCGAACCCGGATCCTGAGATCACTCCGGAAGAGGCGCATGAGGTCCGCGTGGATGCCATCGTTGCCACAGGTCGAAGCGACTATCCGAACCAGGTTAATAACGTTTTGGGATTCCCGTACCTATTCCGCGGTGCGCTGGACATTCATGCACGTGCGATCAATGACGAAATGAAAATCGCCTGCGCCCATGCTCTGGCACGGTTGGCGCGTGAAGATGTTCCGGATGAGGTCGCAATGGCCTATGGCAAGTCGCTGACATTTGGCCGCGACTACATCATTCCGACGCCTTTTGATCCGCGACTAATTCACCGTATCCCGCCTGCAGTGGCCAAGGCTGGTATGGATACCGGCGCGGCGCGACGTCCGATCATTGACATGGACGCTTATGAGCTGAGCCTGAAATCCCGCATGGACCCGACCGCCAGCATCTTGCGCGGCTTGAACGCGCGGGCGCGTCAGGCGCAAAGCCGGATGATCTTTGCCGAGGGTGACGATCCGCGCGTATTGCGTGCAGCCGTCATGTACCAACGCTCGGGCTTTGGTAAGGCTCTGGTTGTGGGCCGGCCTGACGATGTTAAAGAAAAGCTTGAAGCCGCAGGTCTGGGAGATGCTGTGCGCGAGATTGAAGTGGTGAATGCCGCCAATACCGCGCATCTGGAGACCTATAAGGATTTTCTCTATCAGCGGCTGCAGCGCAAAGGGTTTGACCACAAGGACATTCACCGCCTCGCTGCGCGGGACCGACACGTCTTTTCGTCTCTGATGCTGGCGCATGGTCATGCGGATGGTCTGGTGACCGGTGCAACGCGCAAGTCGGCGCATGTTCTGGACCGCATCAACCATGTGTTTGACGCCGATGCCGCCCATGGCGCGGCGGGGGTTACCGCCTTGTTGCACAAGGGGCGGATCGTTCTGATTGGCGATACGCTGGTGCATGAATGGCCGGATGAGAACGATCTGGCCAATATCGCTGAACGTGCGGTTGCGGTCGCGCGTCATATGGGGCTGGAACCTCGGGTGGCCTTTGTCAGTTTCTCGACCTTCGGTTACCCGGTGTCTGAACGTGCTGAGAAGATGCACCGTGCTCCGGTAGTGCTGGACGAGCGCGGCGTCGATTTCGAGTACGAAGGGGAGATGACGGTTGATGTAGCCCTGAATGTGGATCAGCAGGAAGCTTATCCGTTCCAGCGCCTGACCGGACCAGCCAATATCCTGATTGTTCCCGCACGACACTCGGCTTCAATCTCGACCAAGCTGATGCAGGAAATGGGTGGAGCCACCGTGATCGGCCCAATCCTGTCCGGAGTCGACAAGCCGATCCAGATCTGTTCGACGGTTTCGACCGCGAATGACATTCTGAACATGGCCATTCTGGCCTCCTGCGATATTGGGTAAATCATGACGGTATGGAACCTCGGCTCAATCAACGCGGATATGGTCTACGCCCTGCCGCATTTGCCCTCAGCGGGTGAGACACTGGCGGCCAGCGGGTTGCAAAGGTTTCTGGGCGGTAAAGGGGCCAACATGTCGGTGGCTGCGGCCCGCGCGGGGTCACGGGTTTCGCATATCGGCGCGGTCGGGTCAGATGGCCTTTGGGCGCGAGACAGGCTGACCGAATATGGCGTGGACACCCGGCATATTGCTGAGGTGGATGTACCTACGGGTCACGCCATCATTGCGGTGGATGCGCAGGGCGAAAACCTGATTGTGCTGTTTCAGGGTGCAAACCACGTCATTTCTAACGACCAACTTGGACAGGCGTTGTCCTCGGCTGTTTCGGGTGACCTGCTGGTGATGCAGAACGAAACCAATGCTCAAATTGAGGCCGCCAAACTGGGTTGCGAAATGGGGCTGACCGTGTGCTATGCGGCCGCTCCATTTCAAGCCGAAGCGGTACAGGCGGTTCTGCCCTATCTGGATTTTCTGATCCTGAACGAGGTTGAGGCCGAGCAGTTGCAGGATGCAACGGGCCTGGCCCCGTCAGACCTGCAGGTCGAGCATGTTATCGTCACCTTTGGCTCAAAAGGTGCGCGGTATTATCAGCGGGGTCATAAACCACAGGCGTTTCGGGCGCATAAGGTCAACGCCGTGGATACCACGGGTGCTGGTGACACTTTTACCGGCTATGTGCTGGCGGGCATGGATCGGGGCATGCCAATGGAGCAGGCAATTGCACAAGCAAACCGTGCCGCGGCCCTGATGGTCACGCGGCACGGGACAGCTGATGTTATTCCTGATCTAAAAGAGGTACGCGAAGCGCAGCTGGATTAGGAACCGGCAAAGGGTGCTTCGCTTCCCCACAATTGCTTGACGCGCGCATCGCGACCGCAGGCTTTGCGGTATGCTTTGTACGCGTTCTTTTGGCGCTTGGGACCAAACCGGGTCAGGACCAGCTTGTCGCCCTTGTAATAATCCTGATGATAGGCTTCCGCCGGATAAAACGTGCCGGCCTGCAGGATCGGTGTGACCACCGTTTGACCCAACGCGTTTTGCGCGCTGCTCTTGGCCTGCTGCGCCAACGCCTTTTCCCCTGTGTTAGAGACGAAAATGGCGGTCCGATAACTCTCACCACGATCGCAGAACTGACCTCCCGCGTCCGTTGGATCGACCGAACGGAAGAACATGTTCAGCAAGGTTTCACGGGAAACGCGGGCGGGATCGAAGGTGATCTGCACCGCCTCGTAATGCCCGCTTCCGCCTTTTGAGACCTGATCATAAGTTGGGTTCTCGGTCGTACCGCCCGTATAACCCGAAACTGCACCTATTACCCCGGGCACGGATTCGAAATCGGATTCGACACACCAAAAACAGCCCCCGGCTACGGTCAGCGTTTCTGTCCCCGCCGCCGGGGCTGGCAAGGCGCGCAGCATTGCGACCAACAGGATCAGCACAAACAGAAGCGAAGGTTTCAGGCAATCAAGGTAAGTGGTCCGGGTCATGGCAGGTCTCCTTCCGAAACCAAGCTGCCCGCCGGATTGCGCTTGTGCAATGTGCTGACATGATTTGTCACGCGCTGGTGAGATGAGTTTATCAGCCCAGCAACTGCCCCAGCTTCATCGCCACACCCATATTGCCTGAGATCTTCAGCTTGCCCAAAGCAACCCCGGTCATCGGGTTCAGCTTGCCGGTCAGCAGTTTGGTCAGGTTATCGCGCGAGATACGGATGGTGCAATCGGTCTCGCGATCTTTGGTTGAGGCAGTGTTGTCGGCCAGGACAATCACGCCATCCTCACCGCAATCGAATTTCAGTGATCCGTCAAAGCCCTTGCCATTCAGACCTTTCTGAATTCCGTCGGCGATGTCTTGCAGCATGATCCGTCCTTCTTTGGTTGACGTATGCGTAAAGACAAACGCCTGATCCGGGCAAGCCTGACCTGACGGGAACCGTGCAAAGAAAAACCCCGGCGCCTTATCGGACACCGGGGCCGTTTTTCGAATTCTGATTGCCTACTTGTTCAGTCGTTTGTCACGCGCCGCCAAGAGTTTCAGGCGCAGTGCGTTCAGCTGGATGAAACCTGCTGCGTCTTTCTGATCGTATGCGCCGGCGTCTTCCTCAAAGGTCACGTGTGCTTCGGAATAGAGCGAATGATCCGACCAGCGGCCCACGGTCGAGGCCAAACCTTTGTACAGTTTCACGCGGACGGTGCCAGTAACGTGCTCTTGTGATTTGTCGATGGCCGCCTGCAGCATCTCACGCTCGGGGCTGTACCAAAAACCGTTATAGATCAGCTCAGCATATTGCGGCATCAACTGGTCTTTCAGATGCATCGCACCGCGATCCATGGTGATGGATTCGATGCCACGGTGCGCTTCCAACAGTATGGTGCCACCGGGAGTTTCGTAGATGCCGCGCGATTTCATGCCAACGAAGCGTCCTTCGACCAGATCGAGACGGCCAATACCGTGCTTGCCGCCATATTCGTTCAGCTTGGTCAGGATGGTTGCGGGGCTCATCGCCTCACCATTGATACTGACCGCGTCACCATTTTCAAAGCCGATCTCGATAAACTCGGGCTCATTAGGCGCGTCCTCGGGGTGGACGGTGCGCTGGTAGACGTAATCGGGGGCCATATCGGCGGGGTCTTCCAGAACCTTGCCTTCGGACGAGGTGTGCAGCAGGTTGGCGTCGACCGAAAACGGCGCTTCGCCGCGCTTGTCTTTGGCAATCGGGATCTGGTTCGCCTCAGCAAATTCCAGCAGACGGGTGCGGCTGGTCAGGTCCCACTCGCGCCAGGGGGCAATCACCTTGATGTCGGGGTTCAGCGCGTAAGCCGCCAGTTCGAACCGCACCTGATCGTTGCCCTTGCCGGTCGCGCCATGGGCGACGGCATCAGCACCGGTCGCCTCAGCAATCTCAACCAGACGTTTCGAGATCAGAGGTCGCGCGATGGACGTACCGAGCAGGTATAGACCTTCATAAACCGCGTTGGCGCGGAACATGGGGAAGACGAAATCGCGGACGAATTCTTCGCGGATGTCCTCGATATAGATGTTCTCGGGCTTGATCCCAAGCAACTCTGCCTTTTTGCGGGCAGGCTCAAGCTCTTCACCCTGACCCAGGTCGGCGGTGAAGGTCACGACCTCACAGCCATACTCGGTCTGCAGCCATTTCAGAATGATTGAGGTATCAAGGCCACCGGAATAGGCCAGAACAACTTTCTTGGGCGCGGACATCTGACTTCCCTTTATGCGTAGAACGACTGGCCCCTAGCGGGTTTTGGACGCGGGGGCAAGCTGTGTGGATTGACGCAGGGCGGGAATTGAGGTGAAACGGTCCGTTAGAGAACAAGGAATAGTTGAGAGGGCGGTTTTTATGCTGGGATTAGAGATATTCGTGCATTCGGTGAGAATGGTTCTTAGGAATCTGACACAGGCATTGCAGATTTCTGTTGTACCAGCGTTGATTGGCGGCTTCCTAGCAATCGGCTTGTTCTTTCTGTTCGGCATCCCTTTTGAAGAATTTAACAGTGAAACCACTGGCTTTCCTGACGGTGTAACGGCGGCATCCTTCACCGGATTTCTGCTCTGCTTTATGATCGTTATATTTGGGGTCATGCTGTGGATTGTCGTGTCGTGGCACCGCTTTGTTCTTCTTGAGGAATATCCAAGCGGTTTGGTTCCGTCTTTCAGGTTCGACCGTGTGCTCGCCTATTTCGGACGTCTCCTGATGCTCGGCCTAATCGCTCTAATAATCATGATACCGGGGACGTTGATCATGAGCATGATGGCGCAAGCCTCTGCAGTGCTAGGAATTCTGGTTTGGCTGGGTTTGATCATCTTTCTCACCATCGGCTTCTATCGGGCCTCCGCGATTTTGCCCGCCGCAGCGATCGGAAAACCGCTAAAGCTGTCTGAAGCTTGGCAGGCGACCTCTGGCGCAAGCGGAGCAATCGCACTTCTGGTCGTCTTGTCTATCCTCTTCCAATTGTTGCTTCAGCTGCTGGCATCACTGCTGCTGTTCGTCCCGATCATCGGTATCTTCATTGTCTTGTTTGCGAGCATGCTGATCGTCCCATTGATCAATGTTAGCATCCTGACGACGATCTATGGTGTGTTCATCGAGAAACGCGAGTTGTCCTGAGCCCGTACACATATGTATTCCTTGCCCTTTCAGCGGTGATCGGGCAGGGAAATCGACATGACTGATTTCATGCCCCGTGCCCGCGCTGCCGAACAGGCGATGCGCTCTGTTTTTCCAGCAACGCCTCTACAGCGGAATGCCCATCTGTCCGAACGTTATGGCGCGGATATCTGGCTCAAGCGCGAAGACCTCAGCCCGGTGCGGTCCTACAAGATCCGCGGCGCATTCAATGCGATGCGCAAGCAGCAGGGGCAGGAGCTATTCGTTTGTGCCAGCGCAGGCAATCACGCGCAGGGCGTGGCCTATATGTGCAAGCATCTGGGCGTGAAGGGTGTGATTTTCATGCCGGTGACAACGCCGCAGCAGAAGATACAGAAAACCCGTATCTTTGGTGGTGACAATATCGAGATACATCTGACCGGTGACTATTTCGACGATACTCTGTCCGCCGCTCAATCCTGGTGTGCAGAGCAGGGTGGGCATTTCTTGTCTCCGTTCGACGATGCTGATGTGATCGAGGGACAGGCCTCTCTGGCGGTTGAGATCGAAGCGCAATTGGGCGGCGTGCCTGATCACGTGATCCTGCCTGTTGGTGGTGGCGGAATGTCTTCGGGGGTCGCCACGTGGTTTGGGGGCCGGACGCATTGTTTATTTGTGGAGCCAAAAGGCGGCGCGTGCTTGCATGCGGCAATGGCAGCGGGACATCCGGTGGCGTTGGAGCACGTGGACAATTTTGTAGACGGCGCGGCAGTCGGAAAAATTGGTGCGAAACCCTTTGAGCTGCTGAAGGATCATCATCTGTCAGATGTTCTGGTCCTGTCCGAGGATCGGATTTGTACCACCATGATCGAGATGCTGAATGTCGAAGGCATCGTTTTGGAGCCAGCTGGCGCCTTGGCGATTGAGGCGGTTGCCGATGTCCAGAGCTTTATCCGCGGCAAGACCGTGGTGTGTGTAACCTCTGGAGGCAATTTTGATTTCGAGCGCCTGCCTGAAGTGAAAGAGCGCGCGCAGCGCTATTCAGGCGTGAAGAAATACTTCATCCTACGACTACCGCAGCGCCCAGGTGCGTTGAAAGAGTTCTTGGGCATCCTTGGCCCAGAGGACGATATTGCACGATTTGAATACATGAAAAAATCGGCACGCAACTTTGGTTCCGTGCTGATCGGCATAGAGACCCGCAAACCCGAGAATTTTATGCGTCTGTTCGCGCATCTGGATGACGCAGGGTTCACGTATACAGATATCACCGAGGACGAGACCCTGGCGCAGTTTGTAATTTAGAGCAGGTTTTCGGCGAGACCCTCCTGAAACAAGGCTTTCGAAGCGTCAAAAGCCGTACAGATTTCACCCAGATCGACTGCAGCGCCGTCGCCGGCAGCGGCCCGTCGCTCGCCGTCCTGACATAGCTTCGAGAAGCTGTCGAACCCAAGACTTAATGCGCTGCCTTTCAGGAAATGCAGGTTCTGCTCGATCTCGATCCGGGCCGTATCATCGCGCAGCTTCTTGATGACCTCCTGAACCTCGTCCAGAAAGATATCAACAACCACATCGAACTCTTCTGCGCCGACTTCATCACGTAACTGTCTGACTCTGGACCACTGAATCATGCCACCCTCTTGCGGTTGCATATTGGTATCCTGCTGCGGGTAAATCTGGAGTTAAACTTTGGCTGCTCGATCTTTCATCGGATGTTAAGTTGACGCCCTTAGCGTTTTGTCAACTGGAGAGTTGAGCAAGTACAGGGACTTCATGGTGCCGGATGCCAGTCATGTTGAGACCCGGGTCGAGCTGGATTTTGGCGCGATCCGTAAGGTTCTTGTTGTAGACGACAGCCGTCTGCAGCGGCGCATTCTGCTGGCCTCGCTGAAGAAGTGGGGGTTCGAAGTTCTTGAGGCCGATAGCGGCGAGGCTGCGATTGAGTATTGCGCAACCGATACGCCCGATCTGGTGCTTAGCGATTGGGTTATGCCCGGCATGGGCGGGCTGGAGTTCTGTCGCGCCTTCCGAGAGCTGGATAGTGATCAATATAGCTATTTCATCCTTCTGACCTCAAAAAGCGAAAAGCAGGAGGTCGCAAAAGGGCTAGACGCAGGCGCAGACGATTTCCTGATCAAACCTCTTGAGGCGGATGAACTGCGTGCGCGCATCTCGGCTGGTGCGCGTATTCTGGACATGCAGCGCGAGCTGTCGCGCAAAAACCAGCTGATCGAAACCGCGCTGAACGAGCTGAAGCTCGCCCATGACGCGATCGATAAAGACCTGATACAGGCGCGAAAGATTCAGGAATCGCTGGTGCCAGAGTTGAAGGGAACCTTCGGTAAATCTCAGGTCAGCCTGCTTTTGAAACCCTGTGGGCATATCGGCGGCGATCTTGTTGGAATGTTCTCACCCGGTGTTAATCGGCTGGGGTTCTATAGTATCGATGTCTCAGGCCATGGCATCACGTCCGCGATGATGACGGCTCGTCTGGGCGGGTATCTGTCCAGTACGCATTTCGACCAGAACATCGCGATGGAACGCCGGTTCAGCAAATTCTACGCCTTGCTACCGCCCGAAGAGGTCGCGTCTCTGCTCAACTCCCGTCTGATCGCCGACACCGGGATCGAAGAGTATTTTACGATGGTTTATGCCATCGTTGATCTTCGCAACGGACATCTAAAAATGGTGCAGGCAGGTCACCCGCATCCGCTGCTGATGCGCCATGATGGCAAAACCGAGTTTTTGGGCGAAGGTGGGTTTCCAATTGGTCTGCTGCCGGAAGCACAGTTTCAGCAAACCGAAACCTATATGCAGCCGGGCGACAAGCTGCTGTTGCACTCGGACGGGTTTACAGAATGTCAGCTCGCCGATGGCAGTTTGCTGGACGAAGACGGGCTTAGGTCAATGGCTGTCGAGTGCGCTGAAGATAACGGAGGGCCGGAATTCCTTGAGGATATGTTCTGGCGACTCAGTCAGGTGATGTCGCCAGACAGCGGCATGACCGATGACGTCTCTGCCGTGTTTTTCGAATATAACGGACCTTAGAGCCCATGCAGGTGGCGCTGGGCGAAATGGGCGTCGCCCTCATTGCCTAACAGATGAACGGCATCTGCGGTCTCCATCCAAATGGCCTCATGAATGTCTTCGGTCGGAGGGCCTAGGCGACGGACGGGGTGGGCGCGGTAGATTAGGCAGACTTTCTCGGCCCACAGGTCGTATTCCGGCATGTAGGTGTATCGCCGAAACGCACCCATACGCCGGGGTGCGGCGATCAGCCAACCGGTTTCTTCGTAAACCTCACGGTGAAGCGCCGTAATGGGTGATTCCCCGGGATCGATGCCGCCGCCCGGCAGCTGAAGATCGGGGCCAGGTTCCAGCTGACAGGTCAGCAACAAACGGTTGCCCTGAGGTAGCAAAGCATAAACGCCGACTCGCCGGGTGTATTTACGATCTGCCTCGGGGCTTTCACCGAACCGTCTGATCATGTAAGGCCCCTTTCAACCAAAACTGTTCAACCTATATGGTGGCGGTATGCCAACCTGTGGCGCTTAAGGAAACCCCATGTCTATTGGAACCAAAATCGCGTGGGACGACACGGTCCTGCCCTTTCAACTCGATGTATCGGACATGCGTGGCCGCGTGGCGCGGCTGGACGGTGTGTTGGACGGCATCCTGAAACAGCACGACTACCCTGAGGTGGTCGAGGCGCTGGTGGCCGAGATGGCCCTGCTGACCGCATTGATCGGGCAGACAGTATCGCTGCGCTGGAAGCTGTCTTTGCAGGTGCAGTCCAAGGGCGCCGTACGGATGATCGCAACCGATTACTACGCGCCGCAGGTCGAAGGTGAGCCCGCGCAGATCCGTGCCTACGCCAGCTTTGATCGTGACCGGCTGACCGATGCTGCCCCCTTCGATCAGGTGGGCGAGGGCTATTTCGCCATCATGATCGATCAGGGCGAGGGCACGCAGCCCTACCAAGGCATCACGCCATTGGCCGGCGGATCGCTGAGCGCCTGTGCCGAGGCTTACTTTGCACAGTCTGAACAGCTGCCAACCAGGTTTTCACTGAGCTTCGGCAAATCGACCGAACCCGGTGTCGGGGAACACTGGCGCGCAGGCGGGATTATGTTGCAGCACATGCCCAAGGCTTCGCCCTTTGCCGCATCCGGGGAAGGCAGCGGAGAGATTCTGACCGCCTCGGATCTGGTGGATGGTGAAGAGGGCGAGAACTGGGATCGCGTTAACATCCTGCTCGACACCGTAGATGATCTGGAGATGATCGGGCCGTCCGTTGCGCCAACCGACCTTCTGGTGCGCCTGTTTCACGAGGAACAGCCTCGCGTCTATGATGCGCAGCAGGTAAAATTCGGCTGCACCTGTTCCGAAGATCGCGTGCGCCAAAGCCTGTCGATCTATTCGGCGCAGGATATTGCGACAATGACCACGGACGAAGGCACCGTCACAGCAGATTGTCAATTCTGCGGTGCGCACTACGTGCTGGATCCAACGACCGTCGGGTTCGAGGCCGAAGGTCCGGATGGCGCGTGATCTGATCTCGGAACTGACAGCGGCTCTGGGTCGTAATGGCGATGGGTCCAGTGACTTTGATCTGAACCCGGAGACGGTGCTGCCTGCGGGGCGCAAATTGCGCCCTGCGGGTGTGTTAGTGCCTATTTCCATAGTCGGCGATGTGCCGCAGTTGATCCTGACCAAGCGCTCTTCGGCGTTGAAGCACCACCCGGGCCAGATTGCCTTTCCGGGTGGAAAACAGGATGAAGGTGACGCGGATGTCACGGCCACCGCCTTACGCGAAGCCCGAGAAGAAATCGGTCTGCCACCCGAATTGCCGCGCATACTGGGCCATCTGCCAACCCATGAAACCGTAACCTCCTTTTCGGTCACGCCTGTTGTTGCGATCCTTGAAGCCAGCTTCGAAACCATCGCCGAACCGGGCGAAGTGGATGAGGTCTTCTCAGTTCCGCTTGCGCATGTCTTGAACCCAGAGAATTATGTCGTCGAGTCGCGCCGTTGGCGCGGCCAAAGACGGTATTACTATGCTGTGCCCTATGGCCCCTACTACATCTGGGGAGCAACGGCGCGGATGCTGCGGGGACTGGCAGCGCGGATGAGTGAATGAAGCGGATCACAGAAGATTGGTTAACCGAACAAGCCACACAGGATGTGTGCGCCGCACTGACTAACGGTGGGGCGCAGGCGCTATTCGTCGGTGGTTGTGTGCGCAATGCTCTGCTGCACGCACCGGTTTCAGACATCGATATTGCCACGGATGCAAAGCCCGAGCGGGTTATGGAACTGGCGCAGAAGGCTGGGCTGAAACCAATCCCGACTGGGATCGAACATGGCACGGTAACCGTCGTCAGCAAGGGTATTCCTCATGAGGTCACAACGTTCCGCCGTGATGTCGAAACGGATGGTCGACGTGCGGTTGTGGCCTTTTCAGACAGGGTCGAAGAAGACGCTGCGCGTCGTGATTTCACTATGAACGCGCTTTACGCCAAACCTGACGGCACGATCCTTGATCCGCTGAACGGTTTGCCGGATCTACAGGCGCGTCGCGTGCGGTTCATCGGGGAGGCCAGTGATCGCATCCGCGAAGACTACCTGCGATCGCTCAGATACTTCCGCTTTCACGCTTGGTATGGTGATGCAGACCAGGGCTTCGACCCCGATGCGCTGGATGCGATTGCTGCGAATTTGGACGGGTTAGAGACACTTTCCCGCGAAAGGGTTGGGGCCGAGATGCTGAAACTTCTCGCTGCGCCTGACCCCGCTCCGTCGGTTGCCGCCATGCGCAGCACAGGTGTTCTGGCGCAGCTTTTACCCGGCGCGGACGACCGGGCTTTGGCGATCCTCATCAAGTTGGAACAAGACGCCCACGCCACGCCCGAAGCGATTCGCCGTTTGGCTGCAATTGCACCACCCGAAGTCGCAAAAACCCTGCGCCTCAGCCGTGCGCAACTGCAAAGACTGACTCGGATGCGCGACGAAGCGATGGCGACGACCAGCGTCACGGAACTGGGTTACCGCTATGGCTCGGAAGGCGGTTTACACGAGACGCTTTTGCGCCACGCATTTCTTGAACAGCCATGGTCAGACGACCTGAGCCAAGCCTTGCAACATGGGGCGGCGGCCAGTTTCCCGATCAAGGCGCCGGATTTGATCCCAGCCTTCTCGGGTCCCGCGCTGGGCGCAAAACTGGCCGAGCTTGAGGCGCGGTGGATCGCATCGGATTTCACGCTCAGCCGCGAAGAATTGCTGGCAGAATAAATTGAAGTCTCAAAAGGGGATGACAAATCCGATTTGATTTGGCAGGGTGCGCCAGACTCATATGGAGGGAGGAATGCGAATGTATTACGGGATCTGGTTCGGCTAAAGCCCGGAACACTTTGACCCGTAGGGGTGGTGTTCTGGCGCCATCTTTCTTCGCATGACCTATTTTTTGCTCAATCGGGGCACTCTCCATGTTTCGCTACTTCGAAAACCTTGTTGACCCTTTTGTCGCCTATGAACAGATAGATACCCCACCTACGCGGCTGTGGCCCTTCATGCTGGGCTATTCGCAGCCGTTCATGCGCATCTTTGTCTGGGCCGCGTTGATGTCTGTGATCGTTGCTGCTGTCGAGGTCGGGCTAATCTTCTACATGGGCCGCGTTGTGGACTTGCTGGGAAGTTCACCCGCTGAATTTTGGCAGGCGCACGGGACCGAGCTGATCGTGGTCGCCGCGCTGATTCTGTTCATTCGTCCAATTTTGCAGTTTGTTGATGTGCTTTTGCTCAACAACACGATCCTGCCAAACTTCGGCACGCTGATCCGCTGGCGAGCGCATAAACATGTGTTGCGTCAATCAGTTGGCTGGTTCGAGAATGACTTTGCAGGGCGTATCGCAAACCGGGTTGTTCAGACCCCGCCCGCTGCGGGCGAGGTGGTGTTTCAGGTCTTTGACGCGATTTCATTCTCGATCGCCTACATGATCGGCGCGGCCATATTGCTGATGGCGGCTGATCCGCGCCTGTTGCTGCCGTTATTGATTTGGTTGGTGTTCTATGGGGCCTTGGTGCGGTGGACCGTCAAGCGGGTCGGACCCGCGTCGCAAGCCGCGTCTGATGCGCGTTCGACCGTAACAGGGCGCGTGGTGGACAGCTATACCAACATTCACTCCATCAAGATGTTTGCCCATGACACGCAGGAACGGGATTATGCGCGCGAGGCGATTGCAGAAACCCGCCGCACTTTCCAGATCGAGATGCGGATTTTCACCATCATGGATGCCGCACTGGTTGCGTTGAACGGTGTGCTGATCGTGGGCGTCGTCGGCTGGGCGATCCTGCTTTGGGCGCAAGGTAGCGCTACGGTCGGTGTGGTGGCCGCCGCCACTGCGTTGACGCTGCGGCTGAATGCCATGACCGGGTGGATCATGTGGGCGTTGACCAGTTTCTTCCGGGAACTGGGCATCGTTGCCGAAGGGATGCAGACCATTGCACAGCCGATCGACTTGTTGGATGAGCCTAATGCGAAATCCTTGCGGCTGGGCAATGGCCAGATCGAAATCCGCGACCTGTCGCATCATTATGGGCGCGAAACTGGTGGTTTAGATCACGTCAACCTGACCATCCGGCCAGGCGAAAAGATTGGCCTGATCGGGCGGTCGGGGGCCGGAAAATCGACTCTAGTAAAGCTACTTCTGCGGTTTTACGACGTCGAGAAAGGCGCGATCCTGATCGATGGTCAAGACATCTCGAAGGTTACGCAGGACAGCCTGCGCAGCCATATCGGGATGGTCCAGCAAGACAGCGCTCTATTGCACCGCTCGGTGCGGGCCAACATATTGTATGGCCGGCCTGATGCGACTGAGGAACAGATGATTGCCGCCGCAAAACAGGCCGAAGCGCATGAGTTTATCCTTGATCTGCAGGATCCGGAAGGCCGCACTGGCTACGATGCACATGTGGGCGAGCGGGGTGTGAAACTGTCTGGCGGTCAAAGGCAGCGGGTGACGCTGGCGCGGGTGATCCTGAAAGACGCGCCGATTTTGCTGTTGGACGAGGCGACATCTGCCCTAGATTCCGAAGTCGAAGCCTCGATACAGGAAACACTCTACGGCATGATGCAAGGCAAGACCGTGATCGCCATCGCGCACCGGCTCAGCACGATTGCTCAGATGGATCGCATTCTGGTGATGGAAGGCGGCCGCATCGTCGAACAGGGCGGTCATTCCGACCTGCTAGCGCAAGGAGGGCTTTACGCCCAGTTCTGGGCGCGGCAATCTGGGGGCTTCCTGAACCCGGAGGCCGCTGAATGAAGATTGCCGACCTCATCCAACCGTTCAAAGACATCGAAACGCCCCCGCCGCAAACACTGGGGGCGTTCATTCGCTGGAGCCTGTCCGGCGCCTGGCCGATGCTATTCGTCGCCGCTGCGTTCTCGGCAATCGCGGGCGCGATGGAAGCGGGCACTGCGTGGGTCCTGGGGCGCGTTATCGATCTGACTTCCGCAAGCGGGCCCGACGCGTTTCTGACCGGCGGCAATCTTGCGATCATTTTGGGCGCTGTCGCATTCTTCATGCTGCTGCGTCCCGCGCTGTTTGGGCTGTCATCAATCGCGAACAACTACATCGTCATGCCCAACATCACGCCGCTGGTATTGGCCAAGCTGAACCGGTGGACGCTGGGTCAATCGGTGACCTATTTCGACGATGATTTCGCCGGGCGGATTGCCCAAAAACAGATGCAAACCTCAAATGCGATGACGCAGGTGGTGTCCGAAACCATCAGCGCGATTGTGTTCGCCTTGGCCTCGCTTGCGGGGTCATTGCTTTTGTTAGGGTCTATTCATCCGCTTGTTATGGTCCCGTTCGCCGCTTGGTTGGTTATCTACTTCCTGCTGGTGCGCTGGTATCTTCCACGCATTCGTGTGCGCTCTGCCGCGCGTGCTGGAGCACGGGCGATGGTGTCGGGCCAGGTCGTTGATACGATCACAAATATCAAGACGGTCAAACTGTTCGCTCATTCGGAATTCGAAGACCACGCGGCACGCAACTCCATGGTCGACCTGCGAGAACGGTCGCTGGAGTTCGGCAAGTTGTCGGCCAGTTTCCGTTTCATCCTGATGACGTTAGCCGGGGTTCTGCCGGTCCTGCTGATCGGTGCAACGCTGTGGCTTTGGCGGATGGGCGGCGCGACTGCTGGGGATATCGTAGCGGCTGGCGCTGTGGCGATCCGTATCTCACAAATGACCGGCTGGGTCAGTTTCACGTTGATGGGCTTATACGCCAATGTTGGCGAGATCGAGAACGGAATGCATACCTTGACCAAGCGCGACCGGGTCGAAGATGCACCCAATGCAACACCGCTTGTGGTCTCGGAAGGTGAGATCGCCTTTGACCATGTCAGCTTTGCCTATGGCCGCGATGTGGGTGGTGTGTCTGACTTGCATTTCACCGCAACTCCGGGTGAGAAGCTGGGCATTGTCGGAGCCTCGGGTGCGGGGAAATCCACCTTGGTTTCTCTGCTACTTAGGCTCTATGACGGGGAATATGGCGTCATTTCCATAGACGGGCAGGATGTTTCTCAGGTGACACAGGACAGTCTGCGCCAACAGATCGGGATGGTCACGCAGGAAACCGCGATGTTCAACCGCTCGGCGCGCGAGAACATCCTCTATGGCCGTCCTGATGCGTCCGAGGCTGAAATGATTGAGGCCGCGACTAAGGCCGAGGCGCATGAATTCATCCTGGGGCTTGAGGATGCGCAGGGGCGTAAGGGCTATGATGCGCATCTCGGTGAGCGGGGTGTGAAACTCAGTGGCGGACAACGGCAGAGGATCGCTTTGGCTCGCGCAATCCTGAAAGACGCTCCAATATTGGTTCTGGACGAGGCGACCTCTGCGCTGGATTCCGAGGTCGAGGCCTCGATTCAGGCCGCGCTGCACCGGGTGATGCAGGGCAAGACCGTTCTGGCGATCGCGCACCGCCTCTCCACGCTCAGCGAGATGGACCGGATCATCGTTCTGGATCATGGACATATCGTTGAAAGCGGTACTCATGAGGCACTGTTGGAACGGGGTGGGCTTTATGCCCGGTTCTGGCACCGCCAGTCGGGTGGGTTCATTCAGGCGGAGGCGGCAGAATAAGGGGTTTTGTTGGTCGTAAACCATCGGTATCAGGCCCCCATGACGCAGCACTACACTATAAACCGCCTTGGACATCAGGGCGACGGGATCGCCGATGGTCCGATCTATGCGCCACGCACCCTGCCGGGTGAGGTGATCAGCGGCACGCTGCTGGGGCAGTTCCTGAGTGACATCCGTGTCGAAACGCCCTCGGATCAGCGGGTCAAGGCACCTTGCCGTCATTACAAGACCTGTGGTGGCTGCCAGATGCAGCACGCAGCTGACGACTTTGTCGCCAACTGGAAGGTCGACGTGGTCCGCAACGCGCTCGCCGCGCAGGGGCTCGATGCCCCGATGCGGCCCATTCACACCTCGCCTGAACGATCCCGCCGTCGTGCGACCATCGCCGTTCGGCGCACCAAAAAGGGTACTCTGGCCGGGTTCCACGGACGCGCTTCGGAAACGATCACCGAAATTCCGGATTGTCACCTGCTGCATCACACCTTGATCGACGCCATTCCGGTGGCCGAAGCCTTGGCCATGTTGGGTGGCAGCCGCAAAGGCGTGCTGGCCGTAACGCTGACCCTGTCCGAAGTCGGTCTGGATGTGGCGGTCAAAGGCGGCAAACCGCTGGATGGACCATTGGAACTGGCGCTCGCGCAAGCGACCGAGCTCCACGGTCTTGCCCGGCTCAGTTGGGATGATGAAGTTATCGCCATGCGTGAGCCTCCGATCCAACGCTTTGGAAACGCTGGCGTCACCCCGCCGCCCGGAGCATTTTTGCAAGCCACCAAGGATGGAGAACAGGCTCTATTACAGGCCGTTTCCGATGCGACGCTGGGGGCCAAGCGGATCGTCGATCTTTTCGCGGGATGCGGAACTTTCTCGCTGCCGCTGGCACAGACCGCAGAGGTGCATGCGGTCGAGGGCGAGGCCGAAATGACGAAGGCCTTGGATCAGGGATGGCGCAAGGCGCAAGGCCTGAAACAGGTCACGACAGAGGCACGAGACTTGTTTCGCCGCCCGCTCATGCCCGATGAGCTCAAGAAATTCGATGCTGTCGTGCTAGACCCGCCGCGCGCAGGGGCCGAGGCGCAGGTGGCCGAGTTAGCGCAGGCCCAACGCCCAGTGCTCGCATATGTCTCATGCAATCCGGTGAGTTTTGCGCGCGACGCGAAAATTCTGGTTAATGCCGGATATGCCCTTGAATGGGTACAGGTGGTTGACCAATTTCGATGGTCGTCACACACCGAACTTGCCGCCCGGTTCTCGCTGAACCCGTAGATCTGAGATAAGGACCACCCGCATGGTGATCGCCCAACGACTTCTGCCCATCATCGAAGCCCCGGTATTCGGGCGATTCATCACCGGTGTGATTCTGTTCAACGCGGTGTTGTTGGGGATGGAGACATCACCCACGCTGATGGAAGCAGCGGGCCCGCTGATCGTGACGCTTGATAAACTGTGCCTCACCATCTTCGTCATCGAAATTGTGATGAAACTGATGGCGACCGGGCGTCGGTTCTTCACAAGCGGCTGGAACATCTTTGACTTTGTGATTGTGGGTGTCGCCCTTGTCCCAAGCGCGGGGGCGCTTTCTGTTCTTCGGGCACTGCGTATCTTGCGAGTATTGCGCGTCATCTCCGTTGCGCCGCGCCTGCGCCGGGTGGTCGAAGGCTTCATCTCGGCGCTGCCGGGCATGGCCAGCGTGTTCTTGCTGATGGCGATCTTGTTCTATATCGGCGCGGTGATCTCGACCAAACTGTTCTCATACAGCTTTCCGGATTGGTTCGGTGATCTGGGCATGTCTGCCTATACGCTGTTCCAGATCATGACGCTGGAAAGCTGGTCCATGGGGATCGTCCGCCCGGTGATGGAGGTCTATCCCTACGCCTGGCTATTCTTTGTTCCCTTCATCATGGTGACCACCTTTGCGGTGGTTAACCTTCTGGTTGGTTTGATCGTGAACTCGATGCAGGATGCCCACCATGCCGAGGATGAGGTCAAAACCGACGCCTATCGTGACGAGGTTCTTGAAAGGCTCGAGTCGATTGAACGCCGCCTAATGGAACAGTCGCACATCAAAAAGTGATTTAAGTTTCGCACAAATCTGGCATAATAATGGGCAAAAAAGAGCATCAGGCAGTGAAAACTATGGATCGTCGAGCATTTGGAATGGGCGCGATGGCAACGCTGAGCCTTTCAGCGTGCGCCTCAGCGAAACCCAGATTTCTTTCTTATCGCGGGCCCGAGGTGACCTCATTGGTCATCAACAAGGGCGCACGCAAGATGTATCTTCTTCATAACGAGCAGATTTTACGGGAATATGATGTCGATCTGGGATTTGCGCCCAGAGGTACAAAATCCAAAAAAGGCGATGGACGCACGCCTGAGGGCACTTATCTGATTGACCGCCGCAACCCACGTAGTCGGTATCACCTGTCGCTGGGCATCTCGTATCCGAACTCGGAAGATCGGGCGAAGGCCAAGGCCGCTGGCGTTGATCCGGGTGGCGATATCTTCATTCACGGACAGCCGAACCTACGATCCGAGTTCAAGCGTGCGAAGAAGACGCCTGATTGGACAGCGGGCTGCATCGCTGTGAAAAACGACGAGATCGAAGAGATTTACGCGATGGTGAACGAGGGAACTGTCATCACTCTGCGTCCCTGAATCAAAGCGGTTTCCAAGCACCAAACCCGAGCTGCACATAGTCGCGCTGGTAGGCTTCGGCTGCCAGCGCTTCAAGCCGTGCATCGTAAATTTGATCCAGCGAGAAGGGCACATCAGGCATTGCCTTCACCGGAGTTGGCGGTGCTTCGTGTCCCACTTGACGGGCAAGCTCGGGCAATTTGATTGCCATCTCAACCTCACGCAGAATCAGATCGGGTAGGGTGAATCCAGCCATGCCTTCTAGTGTTTGCGCCTGCCCGCACCATTCTCCGTCGACGCGGATCGGGGTCTGACCCGCAAGAATACTGCGCAACATGCCCAGATATGCCGAGAAAGCTTCGTAATGTTGGTCAAGTGAATAAGCACCTAGATCACCTTTGGCAGGTAGCGGCACTTTGTACCGCCGGCTCAGCATATTACGGATGCTGACATAGGCGCCGGGGCCGGTGTGCAGGATACGGTCACAGAATACCGCATGCGCGCGTGCCAACGGATGCCGTAACACTGTGAATTTGCGGTGATCGGGATGGCTTTGCATCCATTGACGCGTCTGTTTCTGATTGCGGCCAGTGATAAGGTCATCGGTTGTGACTCCATCGAGATCGGCGAGCCATTGCGCCACTTCCGCCTCGGGGCCACCGCGCACGGGTAGATACATCAGGGGCGTGTTTGCCGCGCCCACATAGCGCGAGACGGCAGGACCGCGGCGCGGCTCGAAATTTGGGATTTGGTGCAACTTGAACCAGTCGTACTGTGACAGTGCCTGCTCCATGTCGTCTGGATTGGTCACTTTCGACAAGACGGGTGCGGGGTTCTGGCGCTTGAGATGTTGGTTCAGCTCGGCAAGCCGTGCGCTGACGCCCAGCCAGGCTGCAAGCCCGTTCAGAACGTCCAGGTCATTCAGATCGTCATAGTCTATATAAAACGGCGTCTGCCCTGTGGTTTGCAAGTGCTTGAGAACGGTCTGTCGAAACGCCTGCCGTTGTTCAAGTTGGTCACAGAACTCTTCGGTGTCAAAGGTGACCTGCGCATCGCGGCGCTGCTTGATGTTTACCAATCTCCACTGCTTGGTCTCCAATGCGATTTTCCACGAGATGTAGCTGTCCAGAGGATTGCGCTTCAGGATGATCTTGGCACAGCGTGGATCATCAAGCGCAGGCCCAAGAGCACGCGCATCGTGATCACTGAAGAATCGAAAGCCGTTCATCTCGCCCGGTGCGTTTCGGATCGCATTGATCAGAGCCAGAGGATCGTTCTCGCGATCTTCTAGAGTAAACCCAAGAACGCTATCCAGTTTTGGCAGGCCGACGAAGTAGGGGTTGAACGCCTCACCGTGACAGGTCACCCCGTCGAGCGTATTCAACTGCAATTCCAACAGGTTCGAGCCAGTGCGCATATCGGCCAGTACGATGAAGTAATCGAAGAGGCGGGTCATTTTTAATTACTGCACCAGATAGGGCTTTTTGAACGATTTGGCTTGTCCGCCAAATACATCGTTAACAGGAAAATCACCCATCAAATAGGGATGCATGCCCTGGTTTTTGAGATTCTGCAGAAACTTACCAAACCCCGTCAGATCCACCATCGTGGGTGCCTCGGTCAAGTGGGTGGGCTGGGGCGCACCCATATCTTCAAGCACGGTCTGCAGGTGTTCCATGGGGGATTCCACGAACTCAGCCATAGTCCAGACCCGTATTCTAGATTTTGCGCGGGCTGTATCCAGCAACTCAAGCTGCTTTGTTTCCCGCTGCTGCAAACGGGCAGCTTCACACCGAATATCGGCAAAGTTCATGTTGGACCTGAACAAGGGAACCGCCCAGGCGCCAGTGATGATTGCAATACTGGCGTTCAGATCGCGCAACAGGAACTCGTTGATCTGTTGGGAATCATTCGGTCCGAATTGAAAACATTGGCGCTCGCCCCGTGTGTTCCAGATGACGTTCGACAGGAATGCAGTCGGATTGTAGTCGCGGAGAGACGCGCAATCTGGAAGCGCGCCGTTCATCATTGTGCCACCGTTTGCAAATTGCGCCTTCTCCGGGTGAAACAGATGTCCGTGCACCCGTGCACTCGTCACATTTGCAAGCCAGGGCTCGAAATCTTCAAACAGCTCTGAAAAGCCTTGAAGCACGGAATAAGGAAAAGCGGTTAGGCCGCGTTCGCTTGTCGCGCGCGGAAAACAACTCTGCATGTACAATCCGTCCCGGCCGCGAATGCGCCGCTCGACAGCTTTAGAAAACACTCGGTCGATCTTTCCCGGATTGGGCTCAGCCGGTGTCATCGCGCTGTTTTCATCCGACAAAAAGGATTGATACAGCCTGTCTGCTCCGTGCCAGACTTTCCGCGCCACAAAGCAATCCGAGCGGCGTAGCAATTGTAGGTGGTCGTCGTAGAACATATGAGGTCGGCCCTGATAGTCGAACTTCGACAGTGTCAGCGACCGGCTTTCGATATGCGTGGAATACAGGCGCGCGAGTGTTTGGAAATAGCTTTCGTCCGGGATCCAGACCCTCCGAAAATACCGGTCATAGTCCGGGCGCTTGGGGTCCTGCAAAATGGCTGACAGGGTTTGCCGTGTCAGGCACCACCATTGGCTGCCCATATGTGGCACAAGACCTTCAGGGATCGCCCTGCGCATTCCTACTACGCGTTGAAGCCGCACGTAGGCGTCAAACAATCTCCGCTGTTTGCGCCATGAGAACGGAAAACGCAGCGTGAAGCGTTCAAGATCCAACCCCCCCATGGTCCAGCTGACATCGCGTGTTGTGGCGCTTTCGATGAAATCAACGCGGGGGCGATCAGCCAGATAATCCATCAGCTCGCCCACAGGGCGAAGCGGCAAACAAGCACCCGAGGCAAGGAAAACGTGACGCACCTGCGGGAAACTGTCCAACATCTGAGTTGCAGCGGACTGTGAGGCTGCAACGATGCCCCACCCACCCCATTCACAGACATGTCGATCCGAGAACTGGATTAAAGGATTATCTGAACAGGCGGTGACCAGAGTGGAATATGCCGAGTTGGTCACCTTGCGATCCACATGGATCACGACCGGGCAGCCCGATGCGGTCCAATGCCGCGCCACCCGCTCTACTCGGTCGAGTGCGGTGTGCACCAGCATGACGATGCCCAGGCTGCTCATGCCCAGTTCCCTTTTGACATCATGCCGAGGATCTCAAGCTGTCGCCAGTTGATGTATTTCTCGGACCAGTTGTTCCAGAAAACGGGCTTATTCTCCAAGTGTTCGGCATAAGCTCTATATTCGCCCGAGGCGCGATAATGCTGGCTGCGGCTTAGTTCCTCACGGGCCTTGTTGCCCAGAGTGTCGATTAACTTAGCATGTAGCAGTGCGCCGCTGGTTTTTTCACCCCCACGTTCCTCGTAAACTTGGTTGAGGCCACGGGGCAGCAGCGCATGGGTCGAGCTGACATAGGCGTATCGGCGATGCCATTTCACCAAAGGGATTTTGTTCAGTGCAGGGGCTTTTTCGGGCGTATCATGAAAGAAAACCCGTGCTCGGGCACCACCTTGAATCCACAGGTTTCCATAGGTGGGATTCCGGGCGATCATGTAGTTGCCTGAGTCAAACCACGGGGCGATCTCGAACGGATTCTGACCGGCATGATAGGGCGTGTCTTCGACGACCCCCTCAGGATACATGTCGATCAGCATTGTGCCGAAACTACGAACGCTGGTGTCATCCAACCAGTCGGTCAACGCCCTTATCGGGCGGGTATCACAGAACGGGTAAACAAAGAACTCGTCCGGATCGACGGTCAAAACCCAGTGTTTGTGGGCATAGGTTCGCAACAGATAATTTGACCAGTCCAGCCCATAAGTCGAACTTTTGTAGCTGGCATCCGTCCACCACAGTGACACGTCTGGTTGGTCGGTTAAAAATTCACGCGTTCCGTCATCGCTATTGTTGTCGACGAATAGGAAATGGTTGATGCCAAGCTTGCGGTAATAGTCCAGAAAATAAGGCAGGCGGATACATTCGTTTCGCACGACGCTCATCAACAAGATGTCTTGCGGGCGAATATCTGACGTGTTGTTCTGTATCGCTTTCAATTCGCGTCTTTTGCGCAGGCACCGCAAAAGGCGACGCTTGCGTCGCAATCTCATGCGATAGGAATCCAAAAGGCTCACGCGGCTGCCCAACCTTTTTTGATATACGCGCGTCTGCCCGGGGCCGCCTGAGGCCTGAGTGGTGCCGAGCCGTCATCGTTTTATGACATCTAGTTACCTTGCGAAGCAATGGGTTTAAATCCCGTTTACTTCCCCGTAGTGGCTGGAAAGCCGCCGCCGTTCAGCAGCCCCAAAGTCTCCAATTGTTGCCAATCGCGCAGCTTTACAGAATCAGACCCCCAAAGATCGGGCTTATTAATTATCCCATCATAATATGTGCTGAATTTTTCAGGGTCGTGGAAATGCTGGCGCCTGTGTTTTTCTATCTGCGATTGTTCTACAACCCCCGGCAGGAATTTCGTGTGCAGCAAAACGCCCGAAGGAGCCTGCCCCTCTGGCCCGTCATATTCAAAATTCAGGGCTCGCGGCAGGGCGGAGTGGCAGGAATTCACATAAGCCATATGTCGCGCCCAATTGATCAAAGGGATTTTGTTCAGAGTCGGGGATCTTTCAGGGTGGTCCGAAAAGAAAGCTCTCTCTCGCGTCCCGCCTTGAACCCACAAGTTGCCCAATGGAAATTGACGTTGGGATCTGTAGGGGCCGGGGTCGAACCCGTTCAGAACATCAGTGGGATCGGATTGCGGGTCATAGTACTGCGTGCCCACTGGGCCTTTGGGAAACAGATCCAGCATCAATGCGCCAAAGGCGGACTGCCCACGCGCGTCCAGCCAGCCCGTCAAATCGTGTAACGAATGCGTGTCGTGATGGGCATAGACAAGCAATTCATCGGTATCGACCATAAGCGTCCAATGCCCGTGGCCAAATCTCCACTGCAGATATGTCAGCCAATCCAATCCGAACCGGGACGCACGATAGCTAGTAGTTGTTTGCCACAGAGATACATCTGGCTGATCAAGCAAGTACTGGGTCGATCCGTCGTCGCTGCCGTTATCCACAATCAGAAAATGATCTACACCCAGCGTCCGGTAGTGATGAAAAAACCACGGCAATCGGGTGATCTCGTTCCGTAGAGTGGTAAAGGCAAGGATAGCTCCCGGCGCGATTTGTTGCGTTTTGTCTGCACGCGAAGTTAACTGATGGCGGCTACGAAAAGACCGCCATAAAAGCCGCTTACGCTTTAGGCGCAGCTTGTATCGCTGCCCCCAGCTTAGCGGCTGATCCTTGGTGCTCACTTTTTGTAGCTGCCATTCTGATGCCAGCGCCACGCATCGGTGATCATCGTCTCTAACGTAGATCTTTTTGGCATCCAGCCTAGTTCTTGTTCTGCGCGGGTTGAACCGGATACCAGACGTGTACAGTCCCCTGCCCGGCGTGGGCCGATGCTGTAGGGCACCGCTCGATTGGTGACAGCCTTCGAATGCTCGATCACCTCCATAACCGAAAATCCCGATCCGGTACCCAGATTGAACACACGGCTCTCTTTGCCTTGTTCCAGCCACTTCAGACCAAGAACATGCGCAGCGACCAGATCGCGGACGTGCACATAATCGCGAATACAGGTACCGTCGGGCGTGTCATAATCGGTGCCGAACACTGTAAGACCATCGCGCTTACCGGCGACAGCGTCCAGCATCAGCGGCACCAGATGGGTCTCGGGTTGATGGAATTCACCAATTTCGGCATCCGGGTCGGCCCCGGCGACGTTGAAGTATCGGAAGATCACATGGTTTAGCCCGTAGGCGAATTCGAAATCACGCAGGATATCTTCGATCGCGCGTTTTGAGGCGCCATAGGCGTTCAGCGGTTGTTGAGGTGAGGTTTCATCGAGCACGACATTGTCGTGTTCTCCATAAGTGGCGCAGGTCGATGAAAAGACGAAATTCAAACAGCCCGCGTCGACCGCCGCTTGGATTAACGTCAAAGAGCCGGTCACATTGTTCGACCAGTACCTGCCAGGCTCGGACATTGCCTCACCTACTTGGCTGAGGGCTGCGAAATGCATCACGGCGGCTGGCTGGTACTTGGCAAAGACGGCGTCCAGATGCGCGCGATCCAGTAGGTCGCCCCGTTCGAACGGACCAAATTTCACCGCATCCTGCCAACCGGTGACCAAATTGTCATAGGTCACCGGAATATAGCCCGCCTTTGCAAGCGTCTTGCAGGCATGCGAACCGATATAGCCCGCGCCGCCGGTGACCAGAATATGGGTCATTCCAGTCCCATCGCGGCCATCATTTCTTCGATCTTGGCGACATCCTGGGGGTTGTTCAGTTCCCAAAATTGACGGCCCTTGGCTTCCACCTCTACGCACAGAACCTTACGACCGTTTTCCATGAAACGCAGTTGTTCAAGGCCCTCCATTGTTTCCAGCGGGCCGGTCGGCCAGGAGGGATAGTCTGCCAGTGCATCTGGCCGATAAGCGTAGACTCCGACATGATGAAAGACCGGAGTTGGATCATCGTTGGCATAGGTCTCAGAGGTGAAGGGAATTACCTCTTTCGAGAAATAGAGCGCACTGTGATCATTGCCGAACACTGCTGTCGTACCCCCAACGTGGTCGTGTTTGCGGTCATTCAACAACCCGTTCAGAGCGTCGCCATCGCAGCGCAGAACCGGGGTGGCCACACCGGCCTCAGGGGCATCGCGCAAGCCTGAGATCAGGTCTTCGACAAACCAGTGCGGCGTCAATGGTGCATCGCCCTGCAGGTTCACTACGATCTCATAACCGCTGCCCAGCGCCGTATGTGCTTCGGCGCAGCGCTCGGTGCCATTGCGACAGGTATCTGAGGTCATGATCACTTCGGCCCCGAACCCTTCGGATACTTCGCGAATGCGGTCATCGTCTGTCGCCACGACGACCCGATCGACACCCGCGACCGAAATGGCGGCGCGCCAGGACCGTTCGATCAGTGTCATGGCTGTACCATTGACCCCGGTCAGCGGCACCAGAGGTTTGCCCGGATAGCGGGTCGACGCGTAGCGGGCGGGAATGGCGATCAGAACAGACATCAGGCTTCCTTCAGGTCGACGCCCGGAGCATAGGCGATGAAAAATGGGTTGGCATAGCCGTCTTTGCCGTAGGTCAGCGGGGTGTGGTCATCAAAGCGCACGACATCTCCACCAGCACCGGCCAGTACTGCATGGCCCGCTGCGGTGTCCCATTCCATAGTACGGCCTACGCGGGGGTAAAGGTCAGCCTCACCCGTTGCTACCAGGCAGAACTTCAGCGACGACCCGGCGCTTTTGCTGTCGCGCACCTGATACTTGTTGATGTAATCCTCGGTCGCCTGATCCCTATGCGACTTGGAGGCAACGATCATCAGAGCTGAATTGTCTGGTTTAGAGACTGCTATTGGCGTTAGCGCACCCGGCTGATCCTTGTCGAGCGCGCCAGTTTCCTCAACCGCTTGCCCATCGGCCCGCGTATAAAACATCCGCCCCCGTGCGGGCGCATAAACCACGCCGCGCGTCGGTACGCCGTTCTCAACAAATGCGATGTTCACCGTGAAATCGCCACGACGGTTTATGAATTCCTTGGTGCCGTCCAGCGGATCGACGATCAGAAAGGTCTCACCTTTTTCCGAGTGCGAGTCCGCCTGCTCTTCAGTCACTAGTAAAATTTCGGGAAAAGCTTCGCGCAGCCCGGCCGAGATCAGCGCATCTGCGGCCTCATCCGCCTCGGTCACTGGGCTGGAATCGGATTTGACTTTGACGTCGAAATCATCCGCCTCGTAGATCTGCATGATCTTGTCGCCTGCCTGAAGGGCCAGCCGCCGGATGACGGGTATCAGGGCGTCATAGGTCACAAAAAAGCTCCGTTCTTGAGATTTGTTGATCCAAGTTTCTTACGGACTTATGGTGCGCTAGATACGGAACAGCAAGAAATTCGTGCCAGATTGCAGGTGACATGAGCAGGAAAGAGTGGTCGCGTGTTTCACTATAAGCGAAATCAGTCGTTGTTGGGCGGGGCCTTCACCACAGCTGAACTGATATTCTATGCGATTGTGCGCAATATCCGATCGCAGCATTCAAATGCGGTGATGGCGATCCTTATAAATATTCTTCAGGTGGTTGTAGTCGCCGGAGCGTTCTACTTGATCCTGTCTTTCATGGGCACCCGGATCGCGAAGATACGCGGTGAGTTCATACTTTTTCTGCTGTCTGGAGTGTTTCTGTTTCTGACACATATCAAATCGGTCGGTGCCATTGCCGGTGTCGGAGATGGCAACAATCCCATGACTTTGCATTCGCCGATGACCATGATGGTGATGCTGGCGGCTTCGGCGCTAGGCACGCTCTATACCCAACTTGTCTCGATCCTGGTGATTTTGTTTGTCTACAGTGTTGCCGTTTCGCCGCTCGAGATTCAGGAGCCAGGCGGAGCTTTTGCCATGCTTGTGCTTGCCTGGTTTACGGGGTGTTCGGTGGGGCTCGTGTTACTGGCGCTGAAGCCGTGGTTTCCCAATACAGTGACCATCCTGAAAAATGTCTATCGGCGGATGAATATGGTTTTTTCCGGCAAGATGTTCGTGGGAAACGCGCTGGGCGGGTTCATGCTGACCATGTTTGCCTGGAACCCGCTGTTTCATGTTATCGACCAATGCCGTGGTTTTGTGTTCCGGAATTATTTTCCTCGCAACACAAGCTGGGAATATGCGCTTTGGGTGGGGATTGTCCTGACCATGATCGGGTTGCTGGCTGAATTCTACACGCGCAAACACGTGTCAAAAAGCTGGGAGGCGCGTCGCTAGGTGGCGACCCGAAGCGTCAGATTAATACGCCCGCCCTTCGGCAGCAGTTTGGATGATCCAAATCGGATGCGGTCAATCCCGTGATATGTCAGCCGGGCAGGTCCGCCCATGATCACCACATCGCCCGAGCTCAGCCAGATTGACTCGGTCTTGCCCCCGCGTGTCGTATTGCCGATGCGGAATAACGCGTCATCGCCCAGTGAAATCGACAGCACCGGCCAAGAAAAATCAGCCTCGTCCTTGTCTTGATGCAGGCCCATCTTGGTGCCTTCGCCGTAGTAGTTGATCAAGCAGCAATCGGGCTGACGTTCCGCACCGGTCACGTCTTGCCAGATCGTCAGAATATCATCCGGGATTGCAGGCCAGGTCATGCCTTTGGGATGGGTATCCTGATACCGATAGCCAGCCCGATCCGTAACCCAGCCCAATGCTCCGGCCGAGGTCATGCGTACCGACATTTCTTTGCCCGATGGGGTGAAGGGCCGATAGAGCGGTGCGGCCTTCAGAATCGGGCGCAACAGGTCAACCAGGCGGGTTTGCGACACCGCATCCAGATAGCCTTTGCGGATATCAAATCCGCGCAAAAGAAGCCGCGCCATGGAAGAATCCCCAAACCTTGCCAGAACCTTGCCAAAAAAGGCCACAAATTCCCGAAAACCTGCGTTTCTGACCGCTTGCAGGCCCCAGTTTGCGCCCTTATATACGCCTCGACGCGCGATGGTGTAGTGCTGTCGCGCACATCAGATCGGGGCCGGGATGCCGTAACGGGTTCAGGCCTCGGGACATCGCCTTAAATTGAAAGGGATCAAAATTATGGGAAAAGTAATCGGGATTGACCTCGGAACCACCAACTCGTGCGTGGCCATCATGGATGGCTCGCAGCCGAAGGTCATCGAAAACGCCGAAGGGGCGCGGACCACGCCCTCGATCGTCGCCTTCACCGAAGATGAGCGTCTGGTCGGTCAGCCTGCAAAACGCCAGGCGGTCACCAACCCCGACAACACCATCTTTGGCGTCAAGCGTCTGATCGGTCGTCGCGTGGATGATGCAGAAGTCGAAAAAGACAAGAAAATGGTGCCGTACGCCATCGTTGATGGCGGCAATGGCGACGCGTGGGTTGAAGCCCGCGGTGAAAAGTACTCCCCAAGCCAGATATCGGCCTTCACTCTGGGTAAGATGAAGGAAACCGCCGAGAGCTATCTGGGTGAGGAAGTCACGCAGGCGGTTATCACCGTTCCGGCATATTTCAACGACGCCCAGCGTCAGGCCACCAAAGACGCCGGTAAAATCGCCGGTTTGGAAGTGCTGCGGATCATCAACGAACCGACAGCGGCTGCGCTGGCCTATGGTCTGGACAAAGAAGAAACCCAAACCATCGCGGTTTATGACCTTGGTGGTGGTACCTTCGACGTGACCATTCTGGAAATCGACGATGGCCTGTTCGAGGTCAAATCGACCAACGGTGACACCTTCCTTGGTGGTGAAGACTTTGACATGCGCATCGTCAACTACCTGGCGGATGAGTTCAAAAAAGAACACGGCGTCGATCTGTCTGCTGACAAGATGGCCCTGCAGCGTCTGAAAGAAGCCGCTGAGAAAGCCAAGATCGAACTCAGCTCGACCTCGCAGACCGAAATCAACCAGCCGTTCATCTCGATGGGTTCGAACGGTCAGCCGCTGCACATGGTAATGAAATTGACCCGTGCCAAGCTGGAATCGCTGGTTGCGGACCTGATTAAGAAGTCGATGAAGCCGTGCCAGGCAGCCCTGAAGGACGCGGGCCTGTCGGCTGCTGATGTGGACGAGGTTGTTCTGGTCGGTGGTATGACCCGGATGCCGAAAGTGATCGAAGAGGTCACCAAATTCTTCGGCAAAGAGCCCCACAAGGGCGTGAACCCGGACGAAGTTGTCGCAATGGGCGCCGCCATTCAGGCCGGTGTTCTGCAGGGTGACGTGAAGGACGTGGTACTGCTGGACGTGACCCCGCTGTCGCTGGGCATCGAAACCCTGGGTGGCGTGTTCACCCGCCTGATCGACCGCAACACCACGATCCCGACCAAAAAGTCTCAGGTCTTCTCGACCGCCGAGGACAACCAGAACGCCGTAACCATCCGCGTGTTCCAGGGTGAGCGTGAAATGGCTGCGGACAACAAGATCCTGGGTCAGTTCAACCTCGAAGATATCCCGCCCGCACCGCGCGGTATGCCTCAGATCGAGGTGACTTTTGACATCGACGCCAACGGCATTGTCTCGGTTTCGGCCAAAGACAAAGGCACCGGCAAAGAGCAGAAGATCACCATCCAAGCCTCGGGCGGTCTATCCGACGAGGACATCGAAAAGATGGTCAAGGACGCAGAAGAGAACGCGGAAGCAGACAAGGAACGCCGCGAGCTGGTCGACGCCAAGAACCAGGCGGAAAGCCTCATCCACTCGACCGAAAAGTCGATGGAAGAGCATGCCGACAAGGTTGACCCGACCACCATCGAAGCCATCGAGCTGGCGATTGCCGCGCTGAAGGACGAGCTGGAAACCGAGAATGCCGACAAGATCAAATCCGGCATCCAGAACGTCACCGAAGCCGCCATGAAGCTGGGCGAAGCCATCTACAAGGCGCAAGCCGAAGAGGGTGAAGATGCGCCGGCGGCAGCCGATGAGGCACCCGGAGACGACGATATTGTCGACGCCGAGTTCGAAGATCTGGACGACGACAAGCGTAACTAACGGGTAACCGGGCCAATTCGGGCCGGTCCGGTTGCCGGGCCGGCCCGATTACGTTGAGGCAGAAGGAAGAACTGATGTCCAAACGCGACTATTACGAAGTGCTCGGCGTGTCCAAGGGCGCTTCGGCGGATGAGATCAAGAAAGGTTTTCGCAAGAAAGCCAAAGAACTGCATCCCGATCGCAACAAGGACAATCCTGATGCCGAAGCGCAGTTCAAAGAGGCCAACGAAGCCTATGATGTGCTGCGCGATGGCGACAAAAAGGCGGCCTATGACCGCTTTGGCCACGCTGCGTTTGAAAACGGTATGGGTGGCGGAGGTCGTCCCGGTGGCGGTTTTGGCGGCCAGGGCGATTTCTCCAGCGCGTTCTCAGACGTTTTCGACGACTTGTTCGGCGACTTCATGGGCGGCCAACGTGGCGGCGGCGGTGGACGTCGTGCAGCCCGCGGATCGGACCTGCGCTATAACCTTCGGGTTTCGCTGGAAGAGGCTTATGCGGGTCTGCAGAAAACTATTAATGTACCGACCGCCGTGGCCTGCTCTTCATGTGAGGGTACTGGGGCTGAGGGTGGGGTAGAACCCACCACCTGTCCAACCTGTTCCGGTATGGGCAAGGTGCGCGCGCAACAGGGCTTCTTCACCGTTGAACGCACTTGTCCGACCTGTTCCGGTTTGGGTCAGATCATCAAGAATCCCTGTAAATCGTGTGGCGGTGCTGGTCGTGTTGAAAAAGATCGCGCGCTATCGGTGAACATTCCAGCGGGCGTTGAAACCGGTACCCGCATCCGTCTGGCCGGTGAAGGCGAGGCTGGCATGCGCGGTGGTCCTCCGGGCGACCTCTATATCTTTGTCGAGGTTTCGGATCATAAACTGTTCGAGCGTGACAGCGTGAACCTATATTGTCGCGTTCCGGTCAGTATGGGTAAAGCGGCGCTGGGTGGCTCGATCGAAGTTCCTACAATTGATGGTGGTCGCGGCCGCGTTCAGATTCCGGCAGGCAGCCAATCCGGGCGTCAGATGCGTTTGCGCGGCAAAGGCATGCCCGCGTTGCGTGGTGGTGGTATCGGCGACATGTTCATCGAACTGGCCGTGGAAACTCCGGTCAATCTGACCAGCCGCCAGAAAGAGCTGCTGCGTGAGTTTGACGATTTGGGTGAAGACAATCACCCGGAATCGAAAAGCTTTTTCTCTTCTGTGAAGTCCTTCTGGGATGGCATGAAGGGTTAAACCGGTTAAGCAGGGGGGCTCTGCCCCCATCGCCCTTTGGGCGACTCCCCCGAGATATTTATGGCCAGATGAAGCGGGGGACCCGTGTGTTGTCGATCCGACGGGCAGGGATAAGGCGCGTTAACTTTTCGGAAACCGATTCTGCGTCAGAGTGGGGTTATGACCCAAGACGCCTTTGCCGAAGCCCCCATGCTGTTCGATACGGATGAAGCACCGGCGCAGCCGCTGCCCGTTGGTCGGTTACCCTCCTACATCAAAGACCATCGCAAGCGGCTGCGCGAAAGGTTCATGTCTGGCGGATCAGCAGCGATGCCGGATTATGAACTGCTGGAGCTGGCTTTGTTCCGATCCATCCCGCGTCAGGACGTGAAACCGCTGGCGCGTGCACTGATGGATGCGTTTGGTGATTTTAACCGTGTTTTGACAGCATCCGAGGAACGGTTACGCCAGATCAAAGGCGTTGGGGACACGGTGATTACCGATCTGAAAATTCTTGAGGCTTGCGCTCATCGGATGGCGCGAGCGCGGGTGATTCAGCGGCATGTGATTTCGGGCTGGGATGCGCTGCTGGATTATTGCCACACGACGATGGCCCATCGCGAAACCGAGCAGTTTCGGGTGTTTTATCTGGACCGGAAGAATGTTCTGATCGCAGATGAAGAGCAGGCGAAGGGCACAGTGGATCACGTACCGGTTTATCCGCGTGAGGTGGCGAAACGCGCGCTGGAGCTGAATGCGTCAGCGTTGATATTGGTGCACAACCATCCCTCAGGTGACCCGACGCCTTCACAATCTGACATCGACATGACCAACCGGATTCAGGATGCTTGCACGGCGCTGGGGCTGACCTTGCACGATCATTTGATTATCGGCAAATCGACAGAATTGAGCTTTCGCGCACAAGGATATTTTTGACCGCTATCGAATCCAGACTTCGACCCGACGGTTCACCTTGCGGCCCCATTCGGTGTCATCGCAGGCCATAGGCATCGCTTCGCCAAAGCCCTCAACCGCGATCTCGAGACTCGCAGGAATACTAGTTTCGATGGCCGCCAGCACCGCGTTACGAACGGTTTTGGCCCGTTGCAGAGCAATGCGCGTGTTGGATGTGGCAGCCCCGTCGCCATCGCTAAACCCTACAAAAGTCACCTGTCGCGCATCCAGCCTACCGCTTTCCAACACCTGCGCCAGGTGCAGGATATTAGAGCGGGATTGCGCATCGGGTCGCGACGAGCCGGGCTCGAAGCGAAAGGACAAAGATAACCGGGACAGAGGGCGGAGGGTTTCGATCATGCGCTGTAGTTCTTCCAGTCCAACTTCGGTTCCGCCGGTGCTGACGGCATTGACCAGCCGCTCGCCTTGTAACGCCATACCGATGGTCTCGGGTGATTGATCTACAAATCCGACTTGCCGGATCACCATTTGTGCAACGCCACTTTGGGTGTAGGCCAGAAATTGCCGGGCGAGCCGCGGCAATCTTCTTTGCGGCAGGTAGATAAACATCGGTGCGGTGAGCGGGTAGTCCTCGGTCTTTACTGATTGCCTCGTCGCCGAGAGGGTATGACCGCAGCCACCGGTCAGTGGCAGCGCTCGCGCTTCGCCCGTCTCAGCAAGGCTGGCGATACCAATTGCGAAAGGATCGCCTGAGATCGCGCGAACAAGATCGCTGTTGCGAGCATGGAATGTAACGTCTGCTGAGATCGGCGCATCGACCGGTGCCAGCAACAGATCCTCTATGGCCTGTGTCAGGCCAGATCCGGCTTTCGGCAGGTATAGCGAAATGGGCGCATCGGGACCGCCAAGATCGGACCAGTTTGTATTTTGTCCCGTGAAGATTTTGGCTAAGTCTGCGGGGGATATCTGACGTATGGGATTGTCGTCAGATACAATCGGAACAATCGCATCCAGTGCCAAGACCCTCGACCGGCGTGCCTGAGTCAGATCACCCAATCCAGCGTCGCGGTTCAACTTAGTCTCGTCCGGCCGAATCTCGCGTTGGGCAAGAACGATATCCGCCGCGCCCTTTGCAAGATCGGCAAACCCCTGAGAGGTGCCGGTCACGGAGAAGGTAAACCTGGCCAAAGGTGCAAAGCGGTCAGGATGATGCAATGTATACTCACGTTGGGTTACGGCAGTCTCGGAAACAGATACCGACAGACCTTCTTGTACGGCAAAACCCTGCACGAGTGCCGGCATCAAAGTTTCTGCCATTACGGATGAACCTGAAAATCGCACTTCAGCGACAAAATCGGTCAGATTGGGGCAGGCTGGTCCATCACATGTTACACCCGAGCCATCGATCGTCAGTTCGCCAAACTGCGTATCGACGCGGTAAAACTCACCATCATACCCAAGCAATGTGCCGACGACTTCGACCTTGCCGTCGTATGAGGTCAGAGTGATGTCTTGCGCGGAGGCTCCCTGTGCCAAGGACAAGGACAAAAGCGCGACAAATGCCGCACGAAGGATTTTCATTTTGGACCGTTGAATTGCCTGCTGCCTATTTGGCAGCGATTGTCAGGTCTGTGAACAGATTATTCAACACCAGAAAATCACCAGCCGTTTCGCAACCCGGCATATCCAATGTCAGATCGCGGGATCTCAGGCGTTGATCCGCGCGCCATTCCAGCGATTGCACGTTCAGAGGTTTGCCGCAATTGGCCTCGGTGACCTCAGTTTCGACTGATAGGGTGATCGAACCCGTCTCGGTCGCGGATTGTATTGGGAAGGAATAGACTTCAATATTGCGTGCAATGTCAGAGCCGCCCTGTCCAAGATGGATCACCGAACCTTCACCGCCGGCCTCAGAGCCAGTCCATACGTGGCCTTTTTCTCCGTAGCCTGCGCCGAATTCCAATGCGTGCAACTGCAGCTCTGTCTTACCCTGCCATTGTAGGGCGATCCGGTTGAAGTCGTTGATCTCTGGCACATGCGTTGTTGCAACTGTACCTTTGCCGTCGGGCAGAGAGATCAGGAATATGGCGTATTCGGACAGCGCCGGAACAGTCAGGTTCAAGCCACCAAGCGCATCGGTTTCGGTGCTGAATACCAGCCCGTTGTGATGAACTTCGATGGTTGCATTTGCATGGCACGGGGCCTTGACTTGTAACCGTGCATTCGCACCGGGTACAGCCAAAGCGCGCGCGCTTAGATCACAGTTGGATGGCAAACGGCTTTGTTCGGGAGCTGGAAGCGAGGATTTTGGTTGAATCTCATTGTGCGCTTCGGTGGGGGAGGAAGAAGTCAGAACCACGCTTTGCAACCCGGCAAGGTCCGCGCCCTGCTCAGAGATCGACGCGACACGCGCGCCGCTTGGTTCAGCGCTGGGTTGCTGCGCTGATCCGCTTTGCATCAGATATCCGATGGCCAGGGCGCAGGCAACAGTTCCGCCCGTGGTCACATAGTTCTTTATTACAAACAAGACACCCTCCCCAGTTGAAGGAGCGACTCGTAACTTGCCTCTGAATCAAGGCCAATATGTGGCCTTGAGGCGGACACATTGTGTTTGAAAGTGGATGACGTTAGGTCAATCTACCGTGGCAATGTTTGAACTTTTTGCCTGAACCACAGGGGCAGGGATCATTGCGCGACGGATTTCCCCAGGTTGTAGGGTCATCTTCGACAAAGCCTGGGCGGGCATCGCCCGAAGCTTGCGCCTCTGCCACTGCTTCGGCCTGTCCCGCCGCCTTATCCACTGCCTGCTGGGCCTGGGCCTGCTGCGCGGCCATCTGTGCCAGCATTTCCTTCTGTTCCTCTTCGCTGAGCGGGCGAACGCGCGACAATTGCTGGGTCACGGTTTCACGCAACGAATCAAGCATCCCTTCGAACAACTGGAAGCTTTCGTTCTTGTATTCGTTCAGCGGGTCACGCTGGGCATAGCCTCGGAAAGCCACTACCGAGCGCAAATGTTCCAGCGTCAGAAGATGTTCGCGCCATTTGCCGTCGATGGTTTGCAGCAGGACCTGCTTTTCGATGTTACGCATATTCTCGGGGCCGAAGGCGACGGCTTTCTGTGCCATCATTTCATCGGCTGCCTTGATCAGGCGTTCGCGGATCTGTTCGTCATCCACTCCCTCTTCGGCGGCCCAGTCCTGAACCGGTGCATCAATGGTAAGTTTGTCCTTGACGGCCTCATGCAGCCCTTCGGTATCCCATTGATCGGCATAGGTTTTCGGCGGCATGTATTCGTCGATCATATCGTCGATAACCTGCTCGCGCATATCCGAAACCACATCTGACAGATCGTCCGCTGACATGATCTCGCGTCGCTGGCTGAACACCACCTTACGCTGGTCATTCATCACGTCGTCAAACTTCAGAACGTTCTTGCGCATGTCGAAGTTGCGACCTTCGACCTTGGACTGCGCCCGTTCAAGCGATTTGTTCACCCAAGGGTGAATGATCGCCTCGCCCTCTTTCATGCCCAGCGTGGTCAGGACCTTGTCCAGACGTTCCGAACCGAAGATGCGCATCAGGTCATCTTCGAGGCTGAGGTAAAACACCGTGCGGCCCGGGTCACCCTGACGTCCCGATCGTCCGCGCAGCTGGTTGTCGATCCGGCGGCTTTCATGGCGTTCGGACGCCATCACGTAAAGACCGCCAGCCTCTAGCACCTTTTCCTTTTCTTCCGCGTGCTTGGCTTCTTCTGCCGCACGCAACTCGGCCGGGTCAGCCTCGGGGTTTTCGGCCAGCGCCTGAAGCACCTTCATCTCGACATTGCCGCCCAGCTGAATATCGGTGCCGCGGCCCGCCATGTTGGTGGCGATGGTCACCGCGCCCAGACGGCCAGCATCGGCCACAATCTGGGCTTCCTGTTCATGCTGGCGGGCGTTCAGAACGTTGTGTTCGATTCCCTCTTTATCCAGCATCTGGCTGATCACTTCGGACTTTTCGATCGACGTGGTGCCGACCAGGACCGGTTGACCTTTTTCACCGGCCTTTTTGACCTGTTCGATGATGGCGCCGTATTTCTCACCCGTGGTGCGATAAACTTGATCGTCCTTGTCCTCACGCGCAATCGGCTTGTTAGTCGGAACCTCGACCACGCCCAGACCATAGATTTCCTGAAATTCCTCGGCCTCGGTTAGCGCGGTGCCGGTCATGCCCGACAGCTTGTCGTAAAGGCGGAAATAGTTCTGGAAGGTCACGCTGGCCAGCGTCACGTTCTCGGGCTGAATCTGCACGCCTTCCTTGGCTTCGATGGCCTGATGCAGGCCTTCAGACAGGCGACGACCCGGCATCATCCGACCGGTGAATTCGTCGATCAGCACGACATTCCCATCCCGGACGATATAGTCCTTGTCGCGTTGGAACAGTTTATGCGCGCGCAGGCCCTGATTGACGTGATGCACCACAGTGGTGCTTTCAGGGTCGTACAGCGAATGCCCTTCGGGCAGCAGACCCGCCGAAAGCAGTTGCTGCTCGAGAAACTCGTTGCCTTCATCGGTGAAGGTCACGTTGCGGCTTTTTTCATCCAGAGAATAATGATCGTCCTGCAATGTCGGGATCACCGCATCGATGGCAGTATACAGATCCGACCGGTCCTGCGCAGGCCCCGAGATGATCAGCGGGGTCCGAGCCTCGTCGATCAGGATCGAATCCACTTCGTCCACAATCGCGAAATTGTGGTGTTTCTGATAAACCTGCTCCAGATCTGCCTTCATATTGTCGCGCAGATAGTCGAAGCCGAGCTCGTTGTTAGTGGCATACGTGATGTCGCAGTTATACGCGGCCATTTTCTCGGCATCGGGCTGACCTGTCCAGATCACGCCTGTGGTCATGCCCACGGACGCGAACACCTTGCCCATCCATTCCGAGTCGCGCTTGGCCAGGTATTCGTTCACTGTAACCACATGCACGCCCTTGCCGGTCAGGGCGTTCAAATAGGCGGGGAGTGTGGCGACCAGAGTCTTTCCCTCACCCGTCTTCATTTCCGAGATATTGCCCTGATGCAGGAAGATACCCCCCATCAACTGCACGTCAAAGGCGCGAAGACCCAGCGCGCGCTTGGCCCCTTCGCGGACATTGGCAAAGGCCTCAGGCAGCAGGTCATCCAGATTTTCACCGTCCAGCGCCCGTTTGCGCAGCTCAGCGGTCTTATCGATCAGGCCTTCGTCGGTCAGTTTCTCGAACTCGGGCTCCATCGCGTTGATCTTTTCGATCAGGGGGCGGGTCGCCTTGATCTTGCGGTCGTTCGGTGTTCCGAACACCTTTTTGGCGAGCGTTCCGAGTCCCAGCATGTTCACTCCAGCGGATCTGTTCTTATCGTGGTTGCGACAGGCTTGCCCACCTTGCGCGCAACCCATAGATACGGGGGGTGAAAGGCGGCCCTGTCCAAGGCTTCAAAGCGATGTAAGCGGCAGGTTCTAAAGTGTCAACGCTGCGCCCTGTCGCGGCAAAGAAATAGGATGATTCCATGCCCAAAGGCCTCACTTTTCTGCCATCGCTGGCGCTTGCTGCCGTGATGGCCCTGCCGTTGGCCGCCGAAACCAAGCCCGATGCCTCGACCGTCGTGGCGCGCGTGAATGGTGATGAGATCACATTGGGTCACGTCATCGCCACCGCGTCTGCTCTGCCCGCGCAGTATCAGCAGTTGGAAGACGACGTTCTTTATGACTTCATCCTTGAACAACTGGTCCAGCAACACCTGTTGGGTCAGCAACAGGATGCTCTGAACCCTCTGAACGCATTGCGTCTGGAAAACGAAACGCGGTCCCTGCGTGCGGTACAGACTGTTGAGGCGATCACCGCTGCCGAGGTTACGGATGAAGCAATCCAGGCCGCCTATGATGCGCAGTTTGCCGAATTTGAGGGTGAGGACGAATTCAACGCCAGCCATATTCTGGTTGAAAGTGAAGACGAAGCCAAAGCCATCAAGGCCCAGTTGGACGAGGGCGCGGATTTCGCCGAATTGGCGAAAGAGAAGTCCACCGGCCCCTCGGGACCCAATGGCGGTTCGCTGGGATGGTTCGGTAAAGGTCAGATGGTGCCCGAGTTCGAAAACGCGGTTGTAGCTTTGGAAAAAGGCAGTGTTTCGGAACCCGTCCAGACGCAATTCGGATGGCATTTGGTTGCTCTGAATGACAAACGCAAAACGCAGGCCCCGGAACTGGCCGTCGTGCGTGATGAACTGGCCCAAACCATCCGGCAGGACGCGATCCAAGCCAAGGTCGACGAGTTGACCCAGCAGGCAACGATCGAACGTCCAGCGCTGGAAGGGGTTGGACCCGAGGTCATGCGCCAGATCGAGCTGCTGCAGGAGTAACGCGCGTGGCGACGATCACCAAGGTATCACCATTGGCCCCAGAGGCCTTTCCTGAATTGCCTGCCATCGACGGCGTACGTTTTGCCACGGTTGAGGCGGGCGTCCGCTATCAGGGCCGCACTGACGTAATGATGGCGGTGCTGGATCCGGGCACATCGGTGGCTGGGGTTTTCACCCGTTCAGCCACGCGCGCGGCGCCAGTTCTGGACTGTCAGGACAAGATCGGCGGGCCGTATGATGGGCCTGCGGCAATCCTGGTGAATTCGGGCAATGCCAACGCCTTTACCGGTCATTATGGACAAACCTCGGTGGCCGAGGTGACGCAAGCCGTCGCCAAAGCCACCGGCGTTGCGGTGGAGCGGGTCTTCACCTCTTCCACCGGAGTCATCGGCGAGCCGCTACCCCATGACCGCATCGTCGCCCAGCTTGAGGTCTTGAAATCCGGCCTCAATCGGCACGCCATCGAAGACGCGGCGCGGGCGATCATGACCACGGATACCTTCCCAAAAGGGGCATCCGCGCAGGTTGAGATCGATGACAAAACAGTCTCTATCGCGGGGATTGCGAAGGGCTCCGGCATGATCGCGCCTGATATGGCGACGATGCTGGTCTATATCTTCACCGACGCCCATGTCGAACAATCCGCTCTGCAAGCGATGTTGGGCGCACAGACAGACCGGACCTTCAACTGCATAACCGTCGACAGCGATACCTCGACCTCTGACAGCATGCTTCTGTGTGCGACCGGAGCCTCGGGCGTTGATGCCACGGGGAATGACGCGTTTGCGCAGGCACTTGAAACTGTGATGCTGGACCTTGCGCAGCAAGTGGTGCGCGACGGGGAGGGGGCCACAAAATTCGTAGAAATTCGTGTGACCGGAGCTGCAACGGACGCTGACGCCAAAATCCATGGGCTGGCCATTGCCAACTCGCCTCTGGTCAAAACCGCCATTGCAGGCGAAGACCCGAACTGGGGTCGTATCGTCATGGCCATCGGTAAATCCGGCGCTGCTGCTGACCGCGACCTTCTGAGCATTTCTTTCGGCGACATCCTTGTCGCCGAAAAAGGCTGGGTTAGTCCCGATTACCGCGAGGAAGACGCCGCTGCTTACATGAAAGGCCAAGACCTCGTGATCGCAGTCGATCTGGGATTGGGTGAAGGTAAATCCACCGTTTGGACTTGCGACCTGACCCACGGCTATATCGAGATCAACGCGGATTACCGTTCATGAAAACAATCTTAGTGTCTGCGGTGGCTCTGATCGACATCGAGGGCCGCGTCCTGCTGGCCCAACGCCCCGAAGGCAAATCTATGGCCGGTCTTTGGGAATTCCCAGGGGGCAAAATCGAACCCGGCGAAACCCCTGAGGCTGCGCTGATCCGCGAATTGCACGAGGAGCTGGGCATCGACACCTGGGCGTCGTGCCTCGCGCCCCTGACTTTCGCCAGCCACAGCTATGACGATTTCCACCTGCTGATGCCGCTGTTTGCCTGTCGCAAATGGGAAGGCATCCCGCAATCGAAGGAAAGGCAGGCGCTAAAGTGGGTACGCGCGAATGATCTGAGAAATTACTCGATGCCTGCGGCGGATGTTCCGTTGATCCCGATTTTGCGGGATTGGCTGTAGGCACAGGGTGAGAGCCATTTTTCCAGAGGGCTACAGGGGCTCACCTCTCAAGTTTGTTCAACTGCGTTGAAAAATCCGAGCTGCTTTCATCAGTGGCTCGACATACACGCCGTATAGGGTCCGATAGTCTTCAGTTTCCGGTCCGATGCCAAACTGTAAATCTTCCCGGCCTTTGGGGACATAGAGCGTACCGCCCATCCGGTCCCAAACCGCCAATCCACCGCCCATGTTTTTGTCCCAATGTTTGGGGTCGCTCGAATGATGGATCTGGTGCATGGCCGGTGATATCAACCATTTCTCGATACGTGGCCCATAGCTGACCCAGATGGGACTGTGGCGCAAAACACCACCGATGAGGTTGGACCCGAAGAATATGACATTTGCGCCACCGATCTGATAGGCGGTCAGATGATCACCAAACAGACCTATGAAGACACCATTCACGATAGCCGCCGCACCTACTGCTCCGAAACCGAAAAATACCGCATCGAATGGATGGTGCCGCTCGGCGGTTGCAAAGTTCAGATGCTCTGCCGAGTGATGTATCTTGTGGAATTCCCAAAGAAACGGAACCTTGTGCTGTAGATAGTGCATCCACCAGCGCATAAAATCATTCACGACATACAGCGTGACGGTCAGCGCGACGGCGACCCAAACCGAGCCACCCTCGCTTTGAAGGTCTGCACCCAAAGACCGGATACCATCAGCGACGACAGGGGTCAGTTTCCAGAGTGTGTTGACGATCCAATCGAGGGCAAACACAAAGATGATCGGATTGAGAAGAAGGATTACATAATCAATGAAGGCCGAGCGGGAGCCCCAGACTTCTTTCTTGAAGAAAACCGAATGAAATCTGCGGTCATCTCCTCCCAATCGATGGGCGACGATTGCGATGCTCATACCACACAGGACATACACCCAAAAATGCCGCAGGTTTGCGTTATCCGCAAAGCCCGAAATTTTGGATATGGCTATCTGAGCAAGTTCTGAAAAGTCCATTCCGCGGTGCCTGTAACAAATTCACTGCATAACTGCATAGATGTAATCTCACTTAATACCGGCGGAAATGTGGCGCAGCCCTCCCCTTCTTCAGCTGTTCGGAGTGCTTTATCTAAATTCGATACACCAAAGGGCTTGGCCTGAGCAGATTTGGTCGGATCCCGGATCTCGACATGCCGACACGGTGCCCTGTTACAATTCGTAAGAATTGAGAAAACATCAGGCAAAACTTGACGCTGATCTTTTCCGCGTCCCTTATCGGGGCATCGGCGCCCGGGGCGTGTTCCCGGCTTGTCGTTTCCGGCCCGAGGAGGGGTCGGATGGGGAGGAGAGAAAGATTGGCTCAGACGCAGTCGGGCGCTGGTGGGATGCAGTCCCTTCCGGCGCTGTTACACCGCAATGTGACCCAGTTCGGGGATGCCCCGGCTTACCGCGAAAAGGAATTCGGGATCTGGCAATGCTGGTCCTGGGCCGAAACCGCCAAAGAAATCCGCGCCATTGCATTGGGTTTTCTGGAGATTGGCGTCGAAAAAGGCGATCATATTGCTGTCATAGGCCGTAATCGCCCGGCGCATTATTGGTCGATGGTCGCGGCACAGATGGTGGGCGCGATCCCAGTGCCGCTTTACCAAGACGCTGTTGCCGAAGAGATGACCTATGTGATGGAGCATTGCGGCGCAAAATATGTCGTCTGCGGTGATCAGGAGCAGGTTGATAAGGTCATTGAAATTCAGGAAAAAGTGCATCAGATCAAGCACATTCTGTATACCGATAAACGCGGGATGCGGAAATACGACCACAGCCAGATGAACGCGCTTGAAGACATTATGGCCGAGGGTAGTGCCGGCCACGCGCGGTTTGATGCGGAACTCGACAAGCGCATCGCCGAGATCACCTATGACGACACCTGCGTGATGCTCTACACCAGCGGAACGACGGGCAAGCCCAAGGGAGTGGTGCTGTCGAACCGGAATGTGATCGAAAGCGCCAAGAACTCGGCGGACTTCGATCATCTGACCCGGAACGAGGACATCCTGTCTTATCTGCCGATGGCCTGGGTGGGCGATTTCATCTTCTCCATCGGTCAGGCCTATTGGTGCGGCTTCTGTGTGAACTGCCCCGAAAGCGCCGACACGATGATGACCGACCTTCGCGAGATCGGGCCGACCTATTTCTTTGCACCGCCGCGCGTGTTCGAAACCCAGCTGACCAATGTGATGATCCGGATGGAGGATGCAGGCAAGCTGAAGCAGCGCATGTTCCATCATTTCATGGCCCATGCCAAAAAGGTTGGCGGGTTGCTGTTGGACGGCAAGCCTGTGGGCTTTGGCGACAAATTGAAATACGCGCTGGGCAACCTGCTGGTTTATGGCCCGCTCAAGGATACGTTGGGTTATGGCCGCTTTCGGGTGGGCTACACAGCGGGTGAGGCAATTGGGCCGGAAATCTTTGATTTCTATCGCTCTTTGGGCATAAACTTGAAACAACTCTATGGCCAGACCGAAGCAACTGTGTTCATCACCGTGCAGCCGGATGGTGAGGTGCGTGCCGATACGGTTGGTGTGCCCGCGCCAGATGTCGAGCTGAAGATCGATGACAGCGGCGAGATCCACTATCGCTCGCCCGGTGTGTTTGTTGAGTACTACAACAATCCGGACTCCACGGCTTCAACCAAAGATGCCGAGGGCTGGGTTGCGACCGGTGATGCCGGGTTCATCGAAGAAAGCTCGGGCCATTTGCGGATCATCGATCGCGCCAAGGATGTTGGCAAAATGGCCGACGGATCGATGTTCGCGCCGAAATATGTTGAGAACAAGCTGAAGTTCTATCCTGACATTCTCGAAGTCGTGCTGTTTGGCAATGGCAAGGATCGTTGTGTCGCCTTCATCAATATCGATCTGACCGCGGTTGGAAACTGGGCCGAACGCAACAACGTGGCATATGCGTCCTATCAGGAATTGGCAGGCCATCCCCGTGTGTTAGAGACGATTCGCGGCCATGTGGAAGCGGTGAACAAGTCGGTTGCGGCGGACGAAATGCTGTCGGGCTGTCAGGTGCATCGCTTTGTGGTTCTGCACAAGGAACTGGATGCCGACGATGGAGAAATGACCCGAACGCGCAAGGTGCGCCGTGGCTTTGTCGAGGAGAAGTTCCACGACATCATCGCTGCGCTTTATGACGGGTCTGGCCAAGTGTCGACCACCACCGAGGTGACCTATGAAGATGGTCGCAAGGGTTCGATTTCTGCGACGTTGGAGATTGTCGATGCACCGGTTGTGCCGGTCGTGCAGCACAAGGTGGCGGCGGAATGAGGGGGCTGACGTGCGCCGCTCGACCTGCGGTCATCGCCCCGCCCGCCGTCCCGTTTTTGTGTCAGGGAGGTTCTGATGCTGGATAACTCCGAAGGATATGTCGCCGAAGACGGCCGCAAGATCGGCGGTGTGGTGATGGAGATGAAGAACATCACCCTGCGCTTTGGCGGTGTGGTGGCGATCAAGGATATCTCGTTCGACATTCGCGAAGGCGAAATTCGCGCGATCATTGGACCGAACGGGGCGGGTAAGTCCTCGATGCTGAATGTGATCTCGGGCTTCTATGTCCCGCAAGAGGGCGAGGTCTGGTTCCACGGGTCCAAGCGCCCGCCGATGCGGCCCTTCGAGGTGGCGCAACAAGGCATTGCGCGGACGTTTCAAAACATTGCCCTTTTCGAGGGCATGAGCGTTCTCGACAACGTGATGACCGGACGTCTTGGCTTTATGAAGACCAACATCCTGCAGCAGGCCTTATGGAAGGGTAAGGCCGAGGCGGAAGAGACCGAGAACCGAGAAGCGGTCGAGAAGATCATCGATTTCCTCGAAATTCAGCACATCCGCAAGACGCCTGTCTCGCGCTTGCCTTACGGGTTGAAGAAACGCGTTGAACTGGCACGTGCGCTGGCGGCGGAACCTAAGCTGCTGCTGCTGGATGAACCGATGGCCGGGATGAATGTCGAAGAGAAAGAGGACATGAGCCGCTTTATCCTCGACGTGAATGACGAGTTCGGCACCACCATCGCCCTGATCGAGCATGACATGGGCGTGGTGATGGACCTGAGCGACCGGGTGGTCGTGATGGATTACGGCAAGAAGATCGGTGACGGCACGCCGGATGAGGTGCGCAACAATCAGGAAGTCATCGACGCCTATCTGGGGGTCAGTCATGACTGACGCTCGGGCAGAATTGGGGAGGGGCTGGCATGCCTGAACAACTCGTATTTGCGATGGAGGTCATCCTTAACGGTCTGATGGCCGGGGTGCTGTATGCGCTGGTCGCGCTAGGCTTTGTTCTGATCTACAAGGCGTCGGGGATTTTCAATTACGCGCAGGGGGTTATGGCCTTGTTCGCGGCGATGACGCTAGTCGGAATCATGAATGGGCAGGTACCTTTTGCGCATCTGATCAACGCCATCTTTGGCACGCATGTTCATTACTTTGGTTGGAACGTCCCCGCGCTGCTGGCGATCATTCTGACCATGGCGGTGATGGTGCTGCTGGCCTGGGCCGTGCAGCGGTTCGTGATGCGCCATCTGGTTGGGCAGGAACCGATCATCCTGTTCATGGCGACCATCGGCCTGGCCTATTTCCTTGAAGGCGTGGCGGACTTGATGTGGGGGTCTGAAATCAAGACGCTGGATGTGGGTCTGCCGCAGGGCATCAACCTGTGGATTGATGAAACCACCTTTAACATCTTCGACTATGGCTTCTTCATCGACAATCTGGACATCGTGGCGACGATCATCGCGGCGCTGCTGGTGGCGGCCTTGGTCGCGTTCAGCCAATACACCAAACAGGGCCGGGCAATGCGCGCCGTGGCGGATGATCATCAGGCCGCGCTGTCGGTCGGGATTTCGCTGAATTTCATCTGGGTGATGGTCTGGTCGGTGGCCGGGTTCGTGGCCCTGGTCGCAGGGATCATGTGGGGCACCAAATCGGGCGTTCAGTTCTCACTGTCACTCATCGCACTCAAGGCGCTGCCGGTGCTGATGCTGGGCGGGTTCACGTCGATCCCCGGAGCAATCGTCGGTGGGTTGATTATCGGTGTTGGCGAAAAACTGTTCGAGTTTGCCATCGGCCCGTTGGTCGGTGGTGCGACCGAGAACTGGTTTGCCTATGTACTGGCGCTGATCTTTCTGGTGTTCCGGCCACAGGGCCTGTTCGGCGAGAAGATCATTGAGAGAGTGTAGGGGATGACCAAGCTGATCGCCATCGTCAACGTGATTGCATGGGCCGGGTTCTGGGCCTTTGGCTACATCGCTCTGACGTCCAGTGATCTAAGTGAAGGCCAGCTTGTGATCGCTGTGCTTCTGGCTTTTGCCGGACTTGTTATGGGTGTTCTCGCCTACATGAAGCTGGTGCGCGCCTCTGAGGCGACCGGATACGCCAAGGGCTCCAATCAACTGGACGCCGCAGCCCGCAATCGGGCGCAGGAAGAATGGGGAAAGTAAGATATGTTCTATCGTGAGGCCGGAGACTTCAAAACCTCCTACATAGCGGACAGCCAGACTTTCCCGATCAAGTTTGACCGGTACCGGTACTACGTAGTGCTGGCAGTGGCGTTCGGAGTCATTCCGTTCATTATCAACGACTATTGGGCCAACGCACTGCTGCTGCCCTTCCTAATCTACGCCATCGCAGCGATAGGGCTGAACATTTTGGTGGGGTATTGCGGGCAGGTCTCGCTGGGAACAGGTGGTTTCATGGCTGTGGGGGCCTATGCTTGCTACAAGCTGATGACGGCGTTTCCGGATGTCAGCATGTTCATCCATGTTCTGTTGGCTGGCGGTATCACAGCGCTGGTGGGTGTGCTGTTTGGTCTGCCCTCTTTGCGGATCAAAGGGTTCTACCTTGCGGTGGCCACGCTAGCTGCACAGTTCTTCCTTGTATGGCTTTTCAACCGGGTTCCGTGGTTCTACAACTACTCGGCCTCTGGCCAGATCAACTCGCCCGAACGGGATGTGTTTGGCATCATCATCACCGGTCCGAACGCGCCTGCCTGGGCGACCTATCTGTTTTGCCTGATCTTTTTGACCTTCAGTGCGATCATCGCGCGTAACCTGACGCGCGGCACTACGGGTCGGACATGGATGGCGATCCGCGACATGGATATCGCAGCCGAGATCATCGGAGTGAACCCGCTCAAGGCAAAGCTTACCGCCTTTGCCGTCAGCTCGTTTTTCGTAGGCATTGCAGGCGCACTGTTCTTTGCTGTCTATCTGGGCGCGGTCGAAGTGGGTGAAGTGTTCGGTATTCAGAAATCATTCCTGGTGCTGTTCATGGTAATTATCGGCGGATTAGGGTCTATATTTGGGTCCTTCGCGGGTGCGGCATTTCTGGTTTTGCTGCCAGTTGTCCTAAAGCTGCTGGGTGTCGATCTGCTGGGTTGGCCCACCGATATCGTTGCGCACCTGAACCTCGTGATTGTGGGCGCTCTCATCATCATATTCCTTGTTCTTGAACCCCACGGGCTGGCGCAGCTTTGGCGCGTCGCGAAAGAGAAACTCAGACTCTGGCCGTTCCCGCACTAGTGGGCAGGCCCAATGAAAAGACGGGCGGCTGAAGCCCGAAACCCAACATCGGATCAACTAAGGGAGGAGACACCCGATGAAAAAGAAAATGGCTACCCTGGCGCTGGGCGCGCTGATGGCAGCAGGACCTGCGCTCGCAGATCTCGTGATCCCATCGCTCAGCTATCGTACGGGCCCATACGCTGCAGGCGGTATTCCGTTTGCTGATGGCTATGCTGACTATTTCACCCTGCTCAACGAACGAGACGGGGGTATTGGCGGTGTTCCTGTCAACGTGATCGAATGTGAGACCGGCTATAACACCGAAAAAGGTGTGGAGTGCTATGAATCAACCAAAGGCGAAGGGGCGCTGATTTATCAGCCTTTGTCGACCGGTATTACATATCAGTTGATCCCCAAAGTAACGGCGGATGACATCCCTTTGCATACAATGGGTTATGGCCGGACTTCGGCCCGCAACGGCAAGGTGTTCAGCCACGTCTTCAACTATCCCGCGAACTACTGGGACGGTGCCTCGGGCGCGATCAACTATCTGCTAGACGAAAATGGAGGCGATCTGAACGGCAAGAAAATCGCCCTGGTCTATCACAACTCAGCCTATGGCAAGGAACCGATCAGAACGTTGGAAGAGCTGTCGAAAAAGCACGGCTTTGAGCTGTCGTTGTTGCCGGTCGACCATCCAGGGCAAGAGCAAAAATCCCAGTGGCTGCAGATCCGTCGTGAAAAGCCAGACTTTGTCCTGATGTGGGGCTGGGGCGTAATGAACCAGGTCGCCATTCAGGAGGCTGCCAATATCCGCTTCCCGATGGAAAACTTCATCGGCGTTTGGTGGTCGGGCGCGCAGCATGACGTACTGCCTGCTGGCGACAAGGCGAACGGTTACAAGGCCGTAACCTTCCATGCCGTTGGTGATGACTTCCCTGTATTTGACGACATCAAGACGCATGTCGTGGATGCCGGAAAGGCCGCAGGCGCAGGCGATCAGGTTGGTACCGTTCTGTACAACCGTGGCCTCTACTCAGCGATGCTCGCCGCCGAAGCGATCAAGGACGCGCAGGAAGCAAATGGAACCGGCGATGTTACACCGGGTATGGTTCGGGACGCGATGGAGCAGCTGAACATCACCGAAGAGCGCATGGCCTCTCTGGGTATGCCGAACTTTGGTCCGACCTTCCAGGTATCGTGCGATAACCATGGCGGCCCTGGCTTGATCGGCGTCTCTCAGTGGGATGCAGGTACACAAACATGGAACCTGATCTCGGACTTCAAGCCAACCGATGGTGAGGTGATCGGTGCGCTGGTTGAAGAAGACTCGAGCGCATATGCAGCCGAAAACAACGTCGAAACACGCTGCAACTAAGGCCTGCTTCGACCATAAACTTAGGGGCGGCGGTAAGCTGCCGCCCCGATTAAACGGTCCCACGGGGCAGGCATGAGGATATGCGCTGATGCTGGATGCTGCACAAACCACTGATGTACAAGCCGAAACATTGCTTGAGGTCAACAATATCGAGGTGATCTATAATCATGTGATCCTCGTGCTGAAAGGCGTTAGCCTGACTGTGCCGAAAGGCGGTATTACTGCCCTATTGGGCGGAAACGGGGCGGGTAAGACCACGACACTTAAGGCGGTGTCGAACCTTCTGCATTCCGAACGGGGCGAGGTTACCAAAGGCTCGATCAAATATCGCGGGACCAGCGTGCATGAAAGCGATCCGGCTGTTCTGGTTGAAAAGGGCGTGATCCAGGTAATGGAAGGCCGCCACTGTTTTGAACATCTGACTGTCGAAGAAAACCTGCTGACCGGCGCCTATACACGCAAAGACGGCTCGGCTGCCATCCAGCAGGATCTGGAACTGGTTTACAATTACTTCCCACGATTGAAGGAACGCCGCCGGTCGCAGGCCGGATATACTTCGGGCGGCGAACAGCAAATGGTGGCGATGGGTCGGGCGCTGATGTCACGCCCCGAGACGATCCTGTTGGATGAACCCTCGATGGGTTTGGCCCCGCAGTTGGTCGAAGAGATTTTCGGCATTGTAAAAGACCTGAACGAGAAGGAAGGCGTGTCCTTTCTGTTGGCCGAACAGAACACAAATGTGGCTCTAAGGTTTGCCCATTACGGCTATATTCTGGAATCAGGTCGCGTTGTGATGGACGGCCCAGCTGCCGAATTGCGCGAGAATCCTGACGTTAAGGAATTCTATCTCGGCATGTCAGACGAGGGCCGAAAGAGCTTTCGCGATGTGCGCTCATACCGCCGTCGCAAGAGATGGCTGTAAGCGGGCAGAGGATATTTCGATGACCTATTTCGATAAGCTTGAAACCCGATCAGCAGATGAACGCGCAGCGGATCATGCGCGCGCCTTGCCTGAACAGATCAACCGCGCGCAGGCAGCACCCGGATACAAGGATATCCTTTCTGATGTGCAGTCAGACGCAGTGACTGATATGCAGGCGCTGGCGCAATTGCCGGTGCTGCGGAAATCTGACCTGACCAAGGCACAGGCTGGGCGGCCACCATTTGGTGGGTTTACAGTGAAACCTGCGCGGAACTTCCAGCATGTGTTCCAGTCACCGGGCCCAATTTATGAACCGGGCAGCACCGATCACGACTGGTGGCGCATGGGCCGCTTTCTGAATGCCGCAGGCGTGGGCCCGGGCGATATCGTGCAGAATTGTTTCGGATACCACCTGACCCCTGCAGGTATGATTTTCGAAAGCGGTGCCCAGGCTGTGGGCGCGTCGGTTCTGCCAGCCGGTACTGGGCAGACTGAACTGCAGGTAACCGCTGCGCGCGATGTGGGTTGCACTGCCTATGCCGGAACCCCGGATTATCTCAAGATCATCCTCGAAAAGGCTGACGCGATGGGTGTTGCTCTGCAGTTTTCGAAGGCGGTCGTGGGCGGGGGTGCGTTATTTCCTTCCTTGCGTCAAGAGTACGCGGATCGGGGCATAGCTTGCCTGCAATGTTATGCTACAGCGGATCTGGGCAATATCGCCTATGAAAGCCCGGCCATGGAAGGGATGATTATCGACGAACACGTCATCGTCGAGATTGTCACGCCGGGCACTGGCACACCCGTTGCCCCCGGTGAGGTTGGTGAAGTTGTCGTAACCACTCTCAACCCCGACTATCCTCTGATCCGGTTCGCCACAGGCGATCTGTCGGCTATCATGCCCGGAGCCTCTCCGTGTGGGCGCACCAATATGCGCATCAAAGGCTGGATGGGGCGCGCTGATCAGACCACCAAAATCAAGGGTATGTTTGTGCGTCCCGAACAGGTGGCCGCACTGGTGGATAAGCATGACGAGATCGTCAAAGCCCGCGTTATCGCAGCCCGTCAGGGCGAGATGGACACAATGACCGTACAGATTGAAAGCCCATGCGAGAATGACGGTGCCTATGCCAAATCGGTTGCCGAGGTGCTGAAACTCAAAGGCGCGATTGAGGTCGTGGCCCCCGGTTCATTGCCCAAGGATGGGTTGGTGATCGAGGACCAGCGCGTCTACGAATAAGGGTCTGCGGCAGTATGTGCCGCAGATTTGTTTCCCGTCACACTGGTGTTTCTTAGCAATTTGGTCGATTAAAGACGGAACCTTCGGGATTCTCAGTCAGGCATCATGGCCGAAATCGAATATTCAGAATACGGAACACGCAATCGCGGCGCCTTGGGCACGCGTTTCGTGGGAGCTATCGCCTGTATTGTAGCAGCAGCTTGTCTGTTGCCGATGGTGGCCGTGGTTCTGGCAGCGGTGACCGGCGGAACGGACACCGTTTCCCACTTGTTAGAGACTGTACTACCCAGTTACGCTCTGACAACGATCATCCTTGTCGCGCTGGTTGCAGCGGGGACATTTTCAATCGGGGTCGGGGCGGCCTGGCTGGTGACCATGACCCGTTTCCCGGGGGTGAGATTTCTCGAAATTGCATTGGTGCTGCCGTTGGCCTTTCCGGCCTACGTTCTGGCCTATGCCTATACCTTTATCCTTGACCACCCCGGCATCGTGCAATCCACACTGCGCGATGTGACGGGCTGGGGGCCGCGCGACTATTGGTTCCCCGAAATTCGTTCGACCGAGGGCGCGGCGGTGATGTTGATCCTTGTGCTCTATCCTTATGTCTATCTGCTGGCACGGGCCGCGTTTTTGCAACAAAGTGCCACCGCCTTTTTGGCTGCCCGCGCCTTGGGGAACGGACCCTGGCCCGCTTTCTGGCGTGTTTCTCTACCTATGGCACGTCCCGCCATTGCGGGGGGAGTGCTGTTGGCTGTGATGGAGACCATCGCCGATTTTGGAACCGTCGCCTATTTCGGTGTCCAGACATTTGCCACCGGGATCTACACAAGCTGGTTTTCCATGGCCGACCGTGCCGCTGCAGCTCAGCTTGCCTTGTGCCTTCTGGGGTTTGCACTTGTGATGGCAATAGCCGAACGGACACAGCGTGGTAAGGCTAAATACTACCAAACCGGCAAACAGCATGCTGCCCAACCTGCTGCAGAGCTGAAGGGCGCAAAGGCGTTTGCCGCTTTTCTGCTTTGCGCAATTCCAGTTCTGTTCGGATTTCTTCTACCTGTTGTGATCCTCGTGCAGATGGGTCTTGAATCCGAACAAAACCTTCTATCACGCAGATATGTTGGGTTCATTCAAAATTCGCTAACGCTGGCCGGAACTGCAGCCGTAATCACTGTTTGCGCCGCCATCTCGGTCGGGTTCTATCAGCGCCTCAGACCCGGGCGTGGTTCTGCCACGGCGGCTTATCTGGCGCGGCTGGGTTATGCGGTGCCCGGTGGAGTGATCGCTGTCGGGCTGATCGTTCCCTTTGCCGGGCTAGACAATGCGCTGGATGCCTGGATGCGTAAAACCTTTGATGTTTCAACGGGACTGCTAGTTACAGGTTCGATCTGGTTGCTGGTCGCGGCCTATATGGTGCGCTTCCTCGCCGCTGCGCTCAGCGCATATGAAGGTGGCCAAAGTACCGTGCACTCGAATATGGACGCTGCCGCGCGATCGCTGGGGCAGACACCGCTGGGCACATTGCGCCGGGTGCATTTACCGATTCTGACCCCTTCGCTATTGACGGCGTTGCTGATCGTCTTTGTCGATGTCATGAAAGAATTACCCGCAACTCTTATCATGCGGCCCTTTAACTTCGACACATTGGCGGTACAGGCTTACCGGCTAGCTTCGGACGAGAGGTTGGAAGGTGCAGCGGTGCCGTCACTGGTTATCCTCGCAGTGGGGCTGTTGCCGGTGATCCTGATTTGCCGTCAGGTTGGACGCAGGTAGCACACGGTCGGTTCTAAAAATTCGTGTTGCGATTGCACTGGGCTTGATTCAATGACGATTTCCGGCAAGGCTTGTTTTATGAACATGCAGCCTCCCAGCCGGTTCGGGTCCGGTTCTGCCCAGATGCCGGTCGCGTTTGACCGGCGTGAGATGTCTCAAATCCTGTCTGTCTATGGCCGAATGGTCGCCGCCGGTGAATGGCGTGACTACGGAATTTCCAATTTACGCGAGACAGCCGTGTTTTCAATTTTCAGGCGGACTGCCGAACATCCGATTTACCGGGTGGAAAAGCACCCACGCCTGCGAATGCGGCAAGGTATGTATTCGGTGGTGGGTATGGATGGGCGCATTCTGAAACGTGGGCACGATCTGCGCTCTGTTCTGAGAGTTCTGGAACGCAAATTGATTCGGGCGGTTGACTCTGATTAGAGCCTTTTATGCGCCGTGACTGGCCCATCGCCTTGCGCTGCAATTCGGGCAATCGCCTGATCCATAGGCTCAAGCGCGACAGCCATGTGATAGGCATTGGCGTGGAGCAGCAAATTCCCGGCCGCCACCCAGGCCACATGGCCCTTCCAGAATAGCAGATCACCGCGTCGCGCAGATTCCCCTGCAGGCACAAGTTCTCCGACTTCACGTTCCTGATCGCCGCTGTCTCCGGGACAGGGGATGCCGCAGGCCAGCAGGGCAGCCTGTACCAAACCCGAGCAATCCAGTCCGAACCGGCTATTACCTCCCCATAGATATGGCGTGCCAAGAAACAGTTCGGCAGCGGCAACAGGATCGGCGAGCTGAGAGTAGGCAGGGACAGCGTGGACCGCTGGAATAAAGCCCAGTGCTGTCTCCATAAATCTGTCTTCCTCCGACAAAACGCGAATTCTGCTGCCGAAACTTAATGAGGTTAGGTCGCGGCTTTTTATGTCAGGCTTCTCGTATGCGTGGGTCGAGCCCGCAATGATCCAGTGAGTCTGGGGCTCAATCGGGCCCAACCGATCGGTGGGCAGCCATCCCTGATAACCATCCTTGCTGGCTTTGATCTTGCTCCAGCCATCAAGCTCTTCTTCGATGGTCACAGAGTCACCGAACAGCAATTGCCGGTCGCGCAAGCCATCGGGTTGACGTAGCAAATCGACGACGGGACGGATAATACGCGCTTGGGTCATAGGCCAAGAAGCTCCGGAAGGGCCGCCAGCAGGGCACGTGGTCCTTGACCCAACCCGCCCTTGCTGCGGCCGGGTTCCTTTCTACGTTGCCAGGAATAGATGTCAAAATGTACGTAGCGACTATCATCAGCAAACCGGCGCAGGAAAAGCGCTGCGGTGATCGAGCCCGCAAACCCACCGGACGGCGCGTTGTCGAGGTCGGCGATGCCAGGCTCAATCATCGCTTCGTAGGGCTCATGGAATGGCATGCGCCAGACCGGATCTGCGATAGTTTCTGCTGCCCGCGCTAGCGTTTCGGCTGCCTTATTGTCATCGGTATAATACGGTGCCAAATCGGGCCCCAACGCTACCCTTGCTGCACCGGTTAACGTGGCCATCGATATCAGCAGATTGGGCGCGTCCTCATGTGCCAGCGCCAGCGCATCGGCTAGAACCAACCGTCCTTCGGCATCGGTGTTGTTGATTTCTACGGTTATTCCACTTCGCGCGGTTAAAATATCACCGGGACGGAAAGCGTTGCCCGCAACTGAGTTCTCGACAGCTGGGATCAACACCCTCAGCTGTAATTCCAACCCGAGCGCCATGATCATACGGGCCAAACCCAGCACATTGGCTGCGCCACCCATATCTTTCTTCATCAACCCCATCGAGGCACCTGGTTTCAGGTTCAGCCCTCCGGTATCGAAACAAACCCCTTTGCCAACCAAGGTCAGTTTCGGGCCGCTGTCACCCCAATTCATCTCCAGTAGCCGAGGCGCCTGTTCCGCTGCGCGTCCGACCGCGTGGATCATTGGAAGGTTCTGGTCCAACAGCGCCTCGCCACTGATGACTGATACATCTGCACCGAACTCCTGCGCCAGGTCCTCAATGGCTTGTTGCAATTGCGTGGGGCCCATATCCGCAGCGGGAGTGTTGACCAAATTCCGTATTAAGGCCTCGGCATTTGCCATGATCTCGATCCGTTTGGCATCCACACCTTCGGGTGCAACCAACGCGGCATTCGCAGCGATTTGCGCGGCGTAGCGATCAAACGCGTACCCGGTCATCAGCCAGCCAAAGCATTCAGCTTCAAGCACGTTCGCCGGGATGCCCGAGGCTATGCGATAGGTTCCTTTTGGTAACGATTCCGCCGCTGCGGCCAAGGGAAACCGTTTGCGCGCTCGTTTTGCCGCGCTGCCATATCCTGCAAGGGCAAATTCAGGCTTACCATCTGGGCCGGGTACCAAAACTGTTTGACCAAGTGCGGCAGAAAAACCATCCGCCGAAACCCATGAGTGCACGTGATCCGGTTGATTTTCCAGCCAGCCCGCCAATTCGGATTGCTGCAGAACATATAGCGGCAAAGACGGGTCAGTAGCGGGGGCAAAGGACAGGGTCATACGGGCCTCGGCTGGTTGAAGTTTGGCACAGACTATCCGTCTGCGGCGTCCCCGCAACCCCTCTCAGACCGATAGATCCTGCTGATCCCAGATGGCGGTCAGCGAACGCTCGCCAACCCGGATCAGACGGCATAGCGTGGCGCCGGTAGCTACAGCATCGCCGGCATCAACCGAATGCACGACGTCACTCGCGACACGGGCCAATGCTATCATGCCGATCTGTTCGGATATGGCCACCAATGACTTGGCGCATTTGCGCAGCCCAGTCCAATCGCGTTTCCGCCAGAACCTTTCGCAATTCGACAGGCGCAGAGCGAGTTCTTCAACTGTTCTGCACAGCACATCCATCGCATTGTTGTCACCAAGTTGATGATACAGGCTGTTCAGGCGGTCCGGGTCCAGACGCACGGATTCTTTCTGTTCAAGCGTGATAATCTTGTCCACCACATTCACCCCAGTTGATATGCCCCCACGGCACGCTACGATTCTGCTTTGAAAAACCTTTGCAATTCCTTGCGGAGCAGCGGGATAATGTCTCGAATTTTGTGAGAATTCAGGGTACAGAGCGATCCAGTCAAAACAACAGGGGCATCAGAATGAAATTTGCCAAACCTTTGCCGACCTATCTGGTGAAACGGTATCACGGCTGGAAGGCGACCACCTATTCCGAGAATCAGGTCTGGTATCGGCGATTGGCGACGGAGGGACAACGCCCGCGCGCGATGGTCATTTCGTGCTGTGACAGCCGGGTGCATGTGACCTCGATCTTCGGTGCCGATCAGGGTGAGTTTTTCATTCACCGTAACATCGCCAACCTGGTGCCACCTTACGCACCGGACGGGGATCACCACGGCACCAGCGCGGCCATTGAATATGCGGTAACGGCGCTGAAGGTCGCGCATCTGATAGTTCTGGGTCATTCTCAATGTGGCGGCGTGCAGGGATGTATCGACATGTGCAAGGGGCAGGCTCCGCAACTTGAGGCGAAAGACAGCTTCGTCGGACGTTGGATGGATATCCTCAAGCCTAAATACGAGCTGGTTGCCGATGTCGAAGACAGCACCGAACAAGCCCGGCAATTCGAGCGTCAGGCCGTGGTCGCCTCGCTGGAAAACCTGATGACCTTCCCTTTTGTATCTTCCGCCGTCGAAGAAGGCTCACTCAGCCTGCATGGGCTCTGGACCGATATCGGAGAAGGCGGGTTGCAGAGTTATGATCCGCAGGAAAAGAAATTCGTCGTGGTATAAGCGCGTCATTCATTGCTTGACTCTAAACAGCGCAGATCAGTCCTCTGATTCCGCGCTGTTTTTTGATATAGTCCCTCCAGTTCAATTGGATTCGGACCTTTTCTATGAGATTGATTAAACGTATCCTCGTCGCCTTTCTTGTTATCATTCTGGCACTGGTTGGGGTGTCCTACCTGCTGCCAGGTAAAGCCGAGGTGTCGCGCAGCATCACGATTGACGCCCCGGCCGCCATAATATTCCCTTATGTTAATTCGATGCAGGAGACCGAGAAATGGTCGCCCTGGCTGTCGCGTGATCCCGAAACCAAGCTCAGCTACAGCGGCCCGGATGCTGGGGTTGGCAATACATTGAACTGGAGCTCAGACAATCCGCAGGTGGGCACTGGATCACAGGAAATTATTGAAAGCACCCCCGATCAGTCCGTCAAAACCGCCCTCGACTTTGGCCCGATGGGGACTGCGACGGCTACATTCGCATTGCAATCCGAAGGTGCAGGTACGCAGGTGACCTGGGGTTTCGTGTCTGAGTTGGGAATGAACCCTATGTCCCGCTGGATGGGCCTGATGATGGATAACTGGGTCGGTGGCGATTACGAGCGCGGGCTTGAGAACCTTAAGGCACTGGTTGAGGGATAGCGCCAAATCGAGACGTTGAATTGAGCGCGAGATTGATTCTCGTGAATTCAGCGGCATTGCGGCAAAAGAACCTTTCGGATTCATTGTGTTATCAGCAATCAGAATTTCGGCGATGACCAGGCAACTTTGAAAAGGTTGAGATAACAACCGGCTGCTCAACCGACTCGCTCACAATGCGGGTTCGTCTCAAAACAGGGAACGAGTATATTTACAGATGCCCGGAATTGACTTCAGTCGTGACTTTTATTCGGGAGAGCACCTGAATAATGATCAAAACCTCAATCAAATTGAGTTTTTGTGAACATCCATGTGGGAAAGATTTGGTGCCCAGGAGAGGACTCGAACCTCCACGTCCATACGGACACTAGCACCTGAAGCTAGCGCGTCTACCAATTCCGCCACCTGGGCAGGTGTCGTGGAGGGGCGTTTAAGCCGACTGGCGGTAGGCGTCAACCGGATTCGGGGCGTTTTTTGAAAGTTTTTTAGTGTCTCGCCCTGACGGGGATACACGCATTGGATTTTCGCGGATGCGCGGCGTTATTGCGCCTTGTCCGTCGGGCGGTTGGGCGGTAGATCAGATCAGAACCAGACAGCAGGAGCGCCATCATGTCCAAACTGGTCACGATTTTCGGTGGATCGGGCTTTGTCGGCCGATATATCGCTCGGCGCATGGCAGCCGAAGGCTGGCGTGTTCGTGTCGCTGTGCGGCGACCCAATGAGGCGATGTTTGTGCGGCCGTATGGCGCGGTCGGGCAGGTTGAGCCCATCCTGTGCAATATCCGCGACGATGCTTCGGTCGCTTCGGCGATGCATGGTGTCGATGCTGTAGTGAACTGCGTCGGTGTCCTGAATGAGCTGGGCAAAAATGCGTTTGACGCGGTGCAGGCCGACGGGGCCGAACGGATCGCCCGTCTGGCTGCGTCGAACGATGTCGATCGCATGGTTCATATCTCCGCCATTGGCGCCGATCTGGAATCTGATAGCGAATACGCACGCACCAAAGCCCAGGGCGAGGCGAATGTTCTGCAACACATGCAGGGGGCTGTTATTCTGCGCCCTTCGATAATCTTCGGGACCGAGGATCAGTTCTTTAACCGATTTGCAGGAATGACGCGCATGAGCCCATTCCTGCCTCTTGTCGGAGCCGACACCAAGTTTCAGCCGGTCTATGTGGATGATGTTGCACAGGCCGCAGTTCAGGGTGTTTTGGGCAAGGCCTCTGCGGGGGTTTATGAGCTTGGCGGTCCTGAGGTTAAGAGCTTTCGTGGCTTGATGCAGCAGATGCTCGAAGTGATCCATCGTCGTCGGATCATCATAGGCATGCCATTCCTCGCTGCCAAAATCATGGCGGGCGTACTGGATATCGTAAAGTTTGTTAGTTTTCAGTTGTTCCCAAACAATATCCTAACCCGCGATCAGGTCAGAAACCTGCGGCGCGATAACGTCGTGGCAGAAGATGCCAAGGGGTTTGTGGATCTTGGGATTGAGCCCGCAACACTGGATTCGATATTGCCGGAATATCTCTGGAAATTCCGCCCATCGGGTCAATATGACGATATTCAGAACTCAGCCAAGAATCTGCGTATCTGATCAGGAATAGGCGATAACTAACAGGATCGCCCCAAGGATCACGCGATAGATTACATAAGGTGTGAAACTGACGCTGCGCAACAGGCGCATCATCAGGCTCAACGCCAGCAGTGCGGCAACAAATGCAAACGCTGCCGCGATGACTCCGTCCTTCGCCAAATCCCAGTTAGCATCCTGGATGACGTCAACCGACAAAAGGGCTCCCGAGGCTAATATAGTTGGAATAGACATCAGCATGGCAATCCGGGCCCCATCTTCCCGTGTATACCCGAGTTGTCGCGCACCGGTGATGGTAATCCCCGACCGTGAGGTCCCCGGGACCAGCGCCAGCACCTGCCATAGCCCCATTATCACAGCATCTCTTATGCCCCAATCTGAGGCATGTTTGGTTTGCGCGCCTTTCTGATCCATCCAGTACAGCAGCAATCCGAATCCCAGCATCGTCCAGCCGATGACCGCGATTGAGCGCAGGGATTGCTGAAGCCCTGACAGGTACAGAATCGCGCCGACAATTACGGTTGGAATTGTGGCTACGACTAATCCGAAGGCCAGCTGTGCCTTGGGAGTATCAAGTCGCCCGGTCAAAACTTCTGGCAGACCGGCCAACGCCTGCTTCACATCTGACCAGAAATACAGAATCACGGCACCAAGCGTGCCCAGATGAACAGCGACATCGATCGCCAGGCCTTGGTCACTTGCGCCGGACAGACCCGGAAGCAGGATCAGATGGCCCGAGGATGAGACCGGCAAGAACTCGGTGACGCCTTGGATAATCGCCACAAGAATCAAGTGAAAAAGACTCATCTGCTCTGCCGGTGTTGTGGTCTGCTTGTTGTGATCAATGGGTATAAGCGTGTTGCGAGAAAGGAAAGCGCATAGATAGGTCCGAATCGGGACTATTTTCCGGACAAAATTTCGCCCCAACACGCCAAATCGCCAAAATTTTCTAATAATAGGTCAGTACATTTGACTTTTCATCCCCAATGACTTCCCTTAAAGAGACCCAAGCAAGCCAATTCATGGAGTCTGACCCGTGGCCAAGCAACCGATGCTGAAATTTGTGCAGATCGATCGCGTCATGCCTGAAAAGCGTGCCGCTGGTGACCGCAAAGAGGACTTTGATGAAATCTATGCGGAGTTTGCCGCCGAAAAAGCGGCCGAGCAAGCGAGTCGTTGCAGCCAGTGTGGTGTGCCTTATTGCCAATCGCATTGCCCACTACACAACAACATTCCGGACTGGCTGCGCCTGACCGCTACAGGACGGCTGGAAGAGGCCTATGTGACCAGCCAGGCGACCAACACGTTCCCCGAGATCTGTGGTCGTATTTGTCCGCAGGACCGACTTTGTGAAGGTAACTGCGTAATCGAACAATCGGGTCACGGGACGGTCACCATTGGAACGATCGAGAAATACATAACCGATACCGCCTGGGACAAAGGTTGGGTGAAGCCCGTCGCACCAGCGGCGGAGCGTGGCGAAAGCGTTGGCATCATTGGTGGCGGCCCCGGCGGACTGGCCGCGGCCGATATGCTGCGTCAGGCGGGCATCCAGGTCACGGTCTATGATCGCTATGACCGCGCAGGGGGTCTGCTGATGTATGGTATTCCGGGCTTCAAACTGGAAAAAGACATTGTCCAGCGTCGCAATGACTTGCTGGCCGAAGGCGGCGTAGAATTTGTTCTGAATTGCAATGTGGATGCTGCCAAGTTCGAAGAAATCCGAGCAAAACATGATGCAGTAATTATTGCGACCGGTGTCTACAAATCCCGCGATCTGTCCATGCCGGGCAGCGGTCTGACCGGGATCGAAAAGGCAATCGATTTCCTGACCGCCTCGAACCGTAAGAGTTTTGGAGATGCCGTTGAAGATTTTGATAGTGGCCGCCTGAACGCTGAAGGTAAGAAAGTTGTCGTCATTGGCGGCGGTGACACCGCGATGGACTGTGTACGGACGTCAATCCGGCAGGGGGCAACTTCGGTCAAATGTCTCTATCGCCGTGACCGGGCGAATATGCCGGGGTCAAAGCGTGAAACCCAAAATGCCGAGGAAGAAGGTGTCATCTTTGAATGGCTCAGTGCGCCCAAAGGCTTTACCGGCGACGACAAGGTTTCAGGTGTCATGGTGCAGAAGATGCGCCTGGGTCAGCCCGACGCATCAGGCCGCCAATCGCCAGAAGTGATCGAAGGCGCAGATTATGTCGAAGACGCCGATCTTGTCATCAAGGCGCTGGGTTTTGAACCCGAAGACCTACCCACCCTGTTTGGTCAGCCCGACCTGCCGGTGACTCGGTGGGGCACTATCAAGGCCGCATTCGAGACTGGTGAGACCGAAATGGAAGGCGTTTACGCGATCGGAGACATCGTGCGCGGGGCGTCTCTTGTGGTTTGGGCAATCCGCGATGGGCGCGATTGTGCTGACGCGATTATCGGCAGGTTAAACGCCAAAGCCGCAGTCGCAGCCGAATGATACAAAAAGCGGCGGATCACCTGCTGCAATCATAATATCAACTACCCGAAGGACAGGCGTTACTAAATGAACGCCCGCAAAGGTTCAGAAACCTTGGAGTGCCGACGGAAGAAGGAGACAGCCAATGACCAAGTTTGACGCAGATTGGGTGCAGGCCGAAGAAACCAAACGTCAGTGGATGGCTGAGAATGGTCTTTATTCCGAAGAAGATGAACATTCATCCTGCGGCGTGGGTCTGGTTGTTTCTGTTGACGGCAAGAAAAGCCGCAAAGTTGTTGACGCCGGGATCGATGCGCTCAAGGCGATCTGGCACCGGGGGGCTGTGGATGCTGACGGCAAAACCGGTGATGGAGCTGGTATCCATGTGCAAATCCCCGTTCCGTTTTTCTATGACCAGATCCGTCGCACCGGGCATGAGCCCAATATGGACGAACTCATCGCAGTTGGTCAGGTGTTCTTGCCCCGGACTGATTTTGGTGCGCAGGAAAGCTGCCGGACCATCGTAGAGACCGAAGTTCTGCGCATGGGGTATTATATCTACGGCTGGCGGCATGTGCCGGTCGATGTGACCTGTCTGGGTGAAAAGGCCAACGCAACCCGGCCAGAGATTGAACAAATCCTGATCTCGAACTCCAAAGGCGTGGATGAAGAGACCTTCGAGCGTGAGCTTTACGTCATCCGCCGCCGCATCGAAAAGGCCGCCGCCGCCGCGGGGATCTCAGGGTTGTATCTGGCCTCGCTGTCCTGCCGGTCGATCATTTACAAGGGTATGATGCTGGCCGAACAAGTGGCGGTGTTCTATCCCGACCTGATGGACGAACGCTTTGAATCCGCGTTCGCGATCTACCATCAGCGCTATTCGACCAACACATTCCCGCAATGGTGGCTGGCCCAGCCGTTCCGTATGCTGGCCCATAACGGTGAAATCAACACACTCAAGGGCAACGTCAATTGGATGAAAAGCCATGAGATTCGCATGGCCAGCGCGACCTTTGGTGACCATGCCGAGGACATCAAGCCGATCATCGCAGGTGGATCCTCGGATTCGGCCGCATTAGACTCGGTTTTTGAGGTTTTGGTGCGCGCCGGACGTTCAGCCCCAATGGCAAAAACCATGCTGGTGCCGGAAAGCTGGTCCAAGCAGGCAGTCGAACTGCCTCAGGCTTGGCGCGACATGTATTCTTATTGCAACTCAGTCATGGAGCCGTGGGACGGACCCGCCGCGTTGGCGATGACCGATGGACGTTGGGTATGTGCCGGACTGGACCGAAACGGCCTGCGCCCCATGCGATATGTTGTAACGGGTGACGGTCTGGTCATCGCGGGTTCCGAGGCCGGGATGGTCCCAATTGACGAGGCGTCGGTGAAGGAAAAAGGCGCGCTTGGACCGGGGCAGTTGCTGGCCGTGGATATGAAAAAGGGCAAGCTGTACCGTGACACTCAGATCAAGGACAAGCTATCGCGCGCCTTGCCGTTTGGCGATTGGGTTAGCAAGATCAACGATCTGGATACAACGCTTGCAGGTGTAACCGAAGCGCCCATGTTCTCGGGCGAAGAGCTGCGTAAGCGTCAGATTGCGGCGGGATACTCGGTTGAAGACCTCGAGCAGATCCTGGCCCCTATGGCAGAAGATGGCAAAGAAGCGCTTGCTTCGATGGGGGATGACACGCCATCGGCTGTTCTGTCGAAACAGTATCGCCCGCTCAGCCATTTCTTCCGCCAGAACTTTAGCCAGGTTACAAACCCGCCAATCGACAGTTTGCGCGAGTATCGCGTCATGTCGCTGAAAACTAGATTTGGTAACCTGAAGAACGTTCTGGACGAAGATAGCAGCCAGACCGAGATCGTGGTTCTGGAAAGCCCCTTTGTCGGCAATGCGCAATGGGAGTTGCTGGTCGGGCAGTTCAACTCTCCTTTGGCCGAGATCGATTGCAGTTTTGCCCCAGGTGAGGGTCAGTTGGACCTGGCTCTGGCCCGCATCCGCGCCGAGGCGGAAGAAGCGGTGCGTTCGGGTGCAGGACATCTGGTGCTGACCGATCAGCATTCCGGGCCAGACAAGGTGGCAATGCCGATGATTCTGGCCACAAGCGCCGTACACAGTCATCTGACACGGCAAGGGCTACGGACCTTCTGCTCGCTCAACGTGCGGTCGGCAGAATGCGTCGATCCGCACTATTTCGCGGTGCTGATCGGGTGCGGTGCAACCGTTGTGAACGCGTATCTGGCCGAGGATTCTCTGGCAGACCGGATCGAACGGGGCCTGTTGGACGGCACCTTGACCGAGAATGTGGCGCGATATCGCGAAGCCATCGATCAGGGCCTGCTCAAGATCATGGCAAAGATGGGTATTTCTGTCGTGTCTTCTTATCGCGGCGGCCTGAATTTCGAGGCCGTCGGCCTGAGCCGCGCCATGGTGGCCGAGTACTTCCCCGGCATGACGAGCCGGATTTCCGGCATTGGTATCCACGGCATTCGAGTCAAGGTCGAAGAGATTCACGCCAAGGGCTGGGCAAGCGGCCTGGACGTGCTGCCCATCGGTGGTTTCTACAAGGCGCGTAAATCGGGTGAGACCCATGCGTGGGAAGCGACCTCGATGCACATGATGCAAATGGCCTGTAATAGAGCCTCATATGAGCTGTGGAAGCAGTACTCGGCCAAGATGCAGTCGAACCCGCCGATCCATTTGCGCGACCTGATGGACTTCAAACCGCTGGGCAAGCCGGTGCCAATTGAAGAGGTTGAATCGATCACTTCGATCCGCAAGCGTTTTGTCACTCCCGGTATGTCGCTGGGCGCGCTGTCACCAGAGGCGCATAAGACGCTGAATGTGGCGATGAACCGGATCGGTGCGAAATCCGACTCGGGTGAGGGTGGTGAAGACCCTGCACACTTCGTGCCGGAGCCCAATGGCGATAACCCTTCGGCCAAGATCAAACAGGTGGCCTCGGGCCGGTTCGGTGTGACCGCCGAGTATCTGAACCAATGTGAAGAGCTGGAAATCAAGGTCGCTCAGGGTGCGAAACCGGGTGAGGGTGGTCAGCTGCCAGGCATGAAGGTCACCGACCTGATCGCGCGTCTGCGGCACTCGACTAAGGGTGTGACACTGATCTCACCGCCGCCGCATCACGACATCTACTCGATCGAGGATCTGGCGCAGCTGATCTATGACCTCAAGCAGATCAACCCGCGTTGTAAGGTGACGGTGAAGCTTGTTGCGTCGTCGGGCGTTGGCACAATTGCTGCCGGTGTGGCCAAGGCGAAAGCGGATATAATCCTTATTTCGGGTCACAATGGCGGTACAGGTGCCTCGCCCGCGACATCGATCAAATATGCTGGTCTGCCATGGGAAATGGGCCTGACCGAGGCGCATCAGGTTTTGGCCATGAACAACCTGCGCGACCGCGTCACTCTGCGCACCGATGGCGGCCTGCGCACCGGGCGTGACATCGTCATGGCCGCGATGATGGGGGCCGAGGAATATGGCATCGGCACCGCTGCATTGATCGCGATGGGCTGTATCATGGTACGTCAGTGCCAGTCGAACACCTGCCCTGTGGGTGTCTGTACGCAAGACGAATCCCTGCGTGCAAAGTTCACCGGCAACGCGGACAAAGTCGTAAACCTGATCACCTTCTACGCGCAGGAAGTGCGCGAACTTCTGGCCAGCCTAGGGGCGCGTTCGGTTGATGAGATTATCGGTCGCGCAGACCTGCTGGCTCAGGTAAGCCGGGGCTCTGCGCATCTGGACGATCTGGACCTCAATCCGCTGCTGATCACCGTCGATGGAGCGCATAACATCGTGTACAACCGCGATAAGGATCGAAATGCGGTGCCTGATACGCTGGACGCTGAGATCGTGCGCGATGCCGCCCGGTTCTTGAAAGACGGTGAAAAGATGCAGCTGTCATATGCCGTCCAGAACACGCATCGGACCGTGGGAACCCGTGTCTCCAGCCATATCGTCCAGAACTTTGGGATGCGGAACACGTTCCAGGACGACCACTTGCATGTCAAACTGCAAGGTTCGGCCGGTCAATCGCTTGGGGCCTTTGCTGCTCCGGGATTGAAGCTGGAAGTCTCAGGTGATGCCAATGATTATGTAGGCAAAGGCCTTTCGGGTGGCACAATCGTCGTGCGTCCACCGCAGGTCAGCCCGTTGAAGGCGGATGACAACACCATCGTTGGCAATACCGTCCTGTATGGTGCGACCGACGGACATCTGTTCGCGGCAGGTCGCGCGGGTGAGCGGTTCGCGGTTCGGAACTCGGGCGCAACTGTTGTGGTCGAAGGCTGTGGCTCGAACGGGTGTGAATACATGACCGGCGGTGTTGCGGTAATCCTGGGTGACATTGGAGCGAACTTTGGCGCGGGTATGACAGGCGGCATGGCCTATCTGTACAATCCCGAGGGCAAGGCCGAAGCGCTGTTGAACAACGAGACCCTGGTCACCTGTCCAGTCACGGTAGAGCATTGGTTGGATCAACTGAAAACGCTGATCCAACGCCATGTCGACGAAACCAATAGCCGCAAGGCTGCAGATATTTTGCAGCACTGGGAAGTCGAAAAGACGCATTTCCTGCAGGTCTGCCCCAAGGAGATGCTGAACAAGCTAAGCCACCCCCTGACCACCGAAGTCGCAGCGGTTCCTGCAGAATAGGATCTGCGATATCAAAAACGGTTTACCCGGCGTGTCGAATCCAACACGCCGGGTTCTCTTTTGCATATGCGCAGGGCTTCTAATCCTTGTGCAATTCGGTCCGGAACGCCTAGCTTTGGTCATTGTTTGTTCGGGAAATGCGGGCATGATCCTAAATCAATGATGTGAGAGAGGCGGAGTTTTGGTGTGCCGATAACCTATACAGACCAGTTTTATTCCTTCGATCCGGCAAACCCACCCCCCGTCGGATCCGCGATCACGGTCGATACATTTGATCTGGTTGATCAGGACGAAAATGGCGAGATTGAGGACTTTGGCGGTGACACTGTCGCCGGGCAAACGGTATCAGATTCCTGGCCCGGAGACACCGTGACGATAAATGTTCCCGGTGTCGGAGACGTCACCTATGTGGGTATTACATTCTATCTTTCGGACGGCGTCACGCGTGTTTTTACACCTACTGACGGTCAGGTTCTTCAGGCAGGCACGCTGGTATCGACGACATTTGTGAATGTTGAAGGCCCACTGATTGTCCCGGGCGAACTTGGCCCACCCTGTTTCACGCCCGGAACACTGATCGATACGCCAGATGGGCCGCGTCTGGCTGAAGACCTGAAGCCCGGAGATCTTGTTACAACAGCAGATAGCGGTGCAGAACCGGTGCTTTGGGTTGGTCGGACGACGGTTGCGGCAGAGGGTAATCTTGCACCGGTTCGGTTTGAGGCCGGCATGTTTGGCCTTGTCGAGCCGCTGGTTGTTTCTCCTCAACACCGAATGCTTATTGACGATTGGCGTGCGCAATACCTTTTTGGACATGATGAAGTTCTGATCGCAGCGCATTGTCTTGTGAACGGTGATACTGTGACACGGGTGGAAGGGGGCGAGGTCGACTATATCCATCTCTTGTTCCGCCGGCATGAGATCGTGTTCGCCAACGGGGCCAAAAGCGAAAGTTACTATCCGGGACATGCGCTGACCCAGGCCGAGCAACGAACACAAGGTGAAGTTCTGGCGCTGTTCCCTGAGTTGAGTGTGCGCGGTGCTGCATCAGTCAATACGGCGCGCCCGGTTGTTCGTCCGCGGGACGGGCAGATGTTGTCGAATTAATCCGTTTTAAATGCGCCCTCTGCGGCGTATAGCAAAGCATGGCAAAGAAAGCAGCGCGCAAGTCACGCGGTAAGAATAAAAAGGCATCAGGCTCAAAGAAATCGCAAGGCCTCATCGCGCGGATGCGGCGGTGGGGGCTGCGAATCGGCTTAGGTATTGCTGTCGCGTTTTTTGCGTTGATCCTGATTTATTCGGTCGTGAACCCTCCGATCACACATACGATCTGGTCGGAATGGCGCCGGTTGGGTAAGGTTGACCGTGACTGGGTCGCCATCGAAGAAATTTCACCCGTCATGGCCCGATCTGCTGTTGCAGCCGAAGACGCAAACTTTTGCTTGCATTGGGGTTTTGATGTTGAGGCCATTCGGGACGCATTGGAAGATGGGGGCAATCGAGGCGCATCGACCATAACGCAGCAAGTGGTGAAGAATGTCTTCCTTTGGCAAGGGCGCAGTTGGGTGCGCAAGGCCCTTGAGACCTCGATAACCCCGGTTGTCGAAATGGTCTGGAGCAAGCAGCGCATCCTTGAGGTCTATCTGAACGTCGCCGAAACCGGGACCGGTGTGTTTGGTGTCGAAGCGGCGGCACAGAAATACTATGGGGTAAGTGCGGCAAAGATGTCGCCGGTCCAAGCAGCGCGTATTGCTGCAATTCTGCCCTCGCCGCGAAACAGATCAGTTACCGATCCTTCGGTTCGAACCCGCAGGCGTGCAGCATCGATCCTGGATGGAGCGGCCACCATCCGCGCAGATGGACGCGCCAAGTGTTTCGAGGATTGAATCTCAAGCCGGTCAGAGGCTAAAGCTGAGGTGTATTCTCTGGTTCGATTGGAAGCTCATGGCGCGTCTGTTTCACGTTCCCCTCTCTCCCTACTGCCGCAAAGTCCGCTTGTCCTTGGCTGAAAAGAAGATCGAGGTTGAGCTGGTCGAAGAACGATATTGGGAACAAGACCCGGACTTTTTGCGCCGCAATCCGGCGGGCAAGGTCCCCGTGTTGCGATTGGATGGTCAGATCATGGCCGAGAGTGCCGCGATTTGTGAATATATCGAAGAGACTCGTCCCGAGCCGCCCCTAATGCCTAAAAAGCCCGAGGCGCGTTACGAAGTCAGGCGTCTTGTTGGCTGGTTCGATGACAAATTTCATCACGAGGTCACCTCAAAACTGCTTTATGAACGAGTGAACAAGAAGGTCACTGGGCAGGGTTATCCGGATAGCAAGAACGTCAAGGAAGGTGCAAAGGCGATCAAGTATCATTTGGATTACATGGCCTGGCTGCTCGACCATCGCCGCTGGTTGGCCGGGGATCAGATGACACTGGCCGATTTTGCCGCAGCAGCGCATCTGTCGGCGCTGGACTATATCTCGGACGTGGATTGGAGCCGCAGCGCTGCGGTGAAGGACTGGTATGCGAAGATCAAGTCTCGCCCAGCATTCCGCTCGATTCTGGCGGATCAGGTGCCTGGATTCCGGCCACCGCCTCATTACGCTGATCTGGATTTCTGATAAGTTGGGGAAGGGGGCTGTCTGCCCCCTCTTGGCCCATTGGGCTAATTCACCCCCGAGGATATTTAGGGCCAGATGAAGAACGGATCGGAATTGAAGGCACGATTGGTGGAGCAGGCCCTTGTTGAGGGGTTTGTGGCCTGCCGGGTGTGCCGTCCTTGGGACGTGCCGCAGGTGCCAGAGCGGTTGGAGGCATTTCTGCAGGCCGGATATCATGGTCAGATGGGGTGGATGGCGGAGCGGAGCCATTGGCGCGGGGATCCGTCGGTGCTCTGGCCCGAGGCGCGATCCGTGATCATGCTAGCCGAGAGTTATACGCCTGAGCATGATCCTACAGAAGTGCTGTCGTATCCCGAATTGGGTGCAATTTCGGTTTATGCACAGAACAAGGATTATCATGATCTGGTCAAGAAACGCCTGAAGCGATTAGCGCGCTGGCTGATTGCTGAGGGCGGGGGTGAAGTGAAGGTGTTTGTCGACACGGCGCCAGTGCCTGAGAAATCTTTGGGAGAGGCAGCTGGGTTAGGTTGGCAGGGTAAACACACCAATCTGGTAAGCCAAGATTGGGGCAATTGGGCCTTCTTAGGGTCTGTATTCACGACATTGGACCTGCCAACGGACGTGGCTGAGGTCGACCATTGCGGGTCGTGCAGGGCTTGTTTGAATGCATGTCCAACAAACGCTTTTCCAGCGCCGTATCAACTGGATGCGCGTCGTTGTATTTCGTATCTAACCATCGAGCATAAGGGGCCGGTGGATGAAGAATTGCGTGGGCTACTGGGGAACCGGATATATGGCTGCGATGATTGTCTTGCAGCCTGCCCCTGGAACAAGTTCGCAGTCGCTGCCAGCGATATTAGATATGCAGCGCGTGAGGAATTGAAGGCGCCGTCGTTGGCAGAGTTGGCGATGTTGGATGACACGGCTTTCAGAGCGATGTTTTCGGGCTCACCGATCAAGAGAATCGGGCGGGACCGGTTTGTGCGGAATGTACTTTATGCGATTGGGAACTCAGGGGTACCGGCGTTGCTGCCAGTTGCTCAGACGCTGACCGATGATCCGGATCCGACCGTGACTGATGCAGCGCGCTGGGCGGCGTCTAGGTTGTCGTAAACAGGCTGGACGCGCCGTAGGAAAACGCTACACCCGATTCTGGCGAACAGATGGAGGACCCGATGGCGCTGGCTTTGGGTGTGGATACGGGCGGAACCTATACAGATGCGGTGCTGGTTCGGGGTGAGCGTGAGGTGATTGCCTCGGCTAAGTCTCTGACCACACGCGCAGATTTGGCGATTGGGGTTGGCCGGGCCATCTCGACGGTGCTTGCGGAAGCCGAGATCGCGCCAGATCAGATCGGATTGGCATCGCTTTCGACGACTCTGGCCACCAATGCGCTGGTCGAAGGCCAGGGGGGGCGTATCGCGCTGATTTATGTTGGGTTTCGGGAAAGTGATCTGGAAAAGCATGGGTTGCGGGATGCGCTGAAAGGCGACCCGGCGTTGGTCCTGTCCGGTGGGCACAATCACGCAGGCGGTGAGAAAGAGCCGTTGGATACAGAGGCACTTGAGGCCTTCTTGAAATCTCACGAAGGCATATCTGGCTACGCGGTTGCGGCACAATTTGCCACCCGAAACCCGGCGCATGAGCTTGAAGTTGCACGGGTGGTTGCAGAAAGAACCAGTATTCCGGTGACTTGCTCGCACCATTTGTCAGCCAAATTGAATGGACCAAAACGGGCTGTGACTGCGGTTCTCAACGCGCGATTGATAGGCATGATTGATCGTTTAATCGGGCGGGCGCAGGACCAACTGAAAGAACAAGGTATTTCAGCACCTATGATGGTGGTGCGTGGGGACGGGGCTTTGATGAGTGCCGAACAGGCGCGCGAACGCCCGATCGAGACGATCCTTAGCGGCCCGGCGGCATCGATTGTGGGCGCGCGTTGGTTGACGAATGCCGATAACGCGTTGGTTTCCGATATCGGTGGAACTACGACCGACGTCGCGTTGATACGGGATGGAAAGCCCGCGATTGATCCCGCAGGTGCACAAGTTGGCGGTTTCCGTACTATGGTCGAAGCCGTTGCGATGCGTACCCACGGTCTGGGTGGGGACAGCCAAGTACATGTTTTGACCGAAGGATTGCAGGGTGGTGTCTTTCTTGGCCCGCGACGTGTGCTTCCGGTCTCGTTGATCGCTGCCGAAGCACCAGAAGTTGTTCACGCAGAGTTGGATGAACAATTGCGCGCGACAACAGTGGGTGAACACGATACCCGTTTTGCGCGGCGGGTGGCGGGTATCCCGGCTGAAGGCGTGGGCCCGCGTGAAGCTGTCTTGCTGGACCGACTGGGCGATGGGGTGCTGGCGCTGAGTAAATTGTTGCAGACCCGGATGGAACATGGCGCGCTGACACGTTTGGTCGATCGTGGGATTGTTCAGGTTTCCGGTGTCACGCCCTCAGACGCGAGCCATGTTCTGGGTCGTCTGGACGACTGGGATGCTAAGGCTGCACACAAGGCAATAGAGCTAATGGCGCGTAAGCGGGTTGGATCTGGAGAAAAGCTGGCGAGATCACCTGAGGCGCTGGCGCAGATGATCGTTGATCAATTGACCGAACAAACCTCATTGACTTTGTTAGAGACTGCTTTTGCGGAAGAGGTCGACGGTTTTGGTCTTTCACCGCAGGAACTCGCGCGGCACGTACTAACCCACCGTGGTCTTGCCAAACACCGAGGATTGATCGCGCTGGATACCGCAATGAATGTCGATGTGGTGGGCCTAGGGGCCTCGGCACCCAGCTATTACCCCGCCGTAGGTGAGCGGTTGCATTGCAATATGATCCTGCCTGAACACGCTGGTGTTGCGAATGCTATCGGAGCGGTCGTTGGTCGGATGACCCTGCGCCGGTCAGGCACTGTCACGTCTCCCGCTGAAGGCCGCTATCGGGTGCATCTGGAAGAAGGGCCACAAGATTTCTTGGATTCAAGCGCTGCCCTGAAGGTACTTGAAACAGCTTTGCGTGGAGAGGCCGAAGGTGCCGTGCGCGAAGCAGGGGCCGAGGATATTCGAGTGACGGTCGAGCGCGACATCCGCACCGCCAAAATTGAGGCGCAGGAGGTGTTTGTCGAGGCGTTGGTCACGGTCGAGGCCAGCGGACGGCCTCGGGTGGCGGTGGGGTAGCCCCCGCAGGGGCTACCGGTATCCTTATTCTGCTGCGCTGGAGCGTTTTGGCAGCACCCAATCCGGGCGCGGGAAGTGGCAAGTGTAACCGTTCGGGATACGTTCCAGATAATCCTGGTGTTCTGGCTCGGCTTCCCAGAAATCTCCGACAGGCTCGACCTCGGTCACGACTTTGCCGGGCCAGATGCCGCTGGCATTCACATCGGCAATCGTGTCTTCGGCTACCTGTTTCTGGACCTCGTCAACATAATAGATCGCTGAGCGATAGCTCATCCCGCGATCATTGCCCTGACGGTTCAAGGTGGTGGGGTCGTGAATCTGGAAGAAGAACTCTAATATTTCACGATAGGTGATCTGTGCCGGGTCGAACCAAATCTCGATCCCCTCTGCATGGGTGCCGTGGTTGCGATAGGTCGCATTGGGCACATCACCGCCGGTGTATCCGACGCGGGTGCGGGACACGCCCGGCAATTTGCGGATCAGGTCCTGCATGCCCCAAAAGCAGCCTCCGGCCAGAACGGCGCGTTCATCGGTCATCTGATATCCTCCACATGGATCAGGAATTCGCCATAGCCCTCGTCCTCCATATCGTCGCGATGGATGAACCGCAGCGAGGCGGAATTGATGCAATAGCGTAGCCCACCATGTTCGCGCGGGCCATCGGGGAAGACATGGCCCAGGTGGCTGTCGCCGTGTTTCGAGCGGACCTCGGTCCGGATCATGCCATGGGTGGTGTCGCGAAACTCTTCGACATGTTCATGCACGATGGGTTTGGTAAAGCTGGGCCAGCCACAGCCGGATTCGTACTTATGAGTCGATGCGAACAATGGCTCGCCCGAGACGATATCCACATAGATACCGGGTTCCTTGTTATTCAACAGTTTGCCTGTGCCCGGGCGTTCGGTCCCGCTGCGTTGAGTGACGTGGAACTCCTCCGGCGAAAGGGCGGCGATGGCCTCGGGGTCCTTGGTGAAACGAGACATGGCTCCTCCAATTCTATTAGTTTCGACCAATAAATGGGGTTCTAAGGGGGAAAGCAAAGGCTTGTTACATCGGCTCGCGCAGTCGTGCGCGATCTTAGGCCAGCTTGGCGACGGGTTGGCGTGACAATTGCACGGCCAAAATACCCAATGTGGTGATCAGTACACCGATCGCATCAAGTGGCCCCACTTTTTCACCCAGCAGGAGGGCCGCTATGGCAACACCGAAGACCGGGTTGAGAAAATGGAAGGTTGCCGCACGGATCGGGCCGATCCGGTCCAGCAGCAGGAACCAGATCAGCGTGGCCAAAAGGCCGGGGAACAGCGTGGTGTAAGTAAAAGCCAGTATAAACGGAACGGTTGGGTGGATGTAGATGGTTTCAAAGATCGGGGCGGCGGCGAACAGTGCCGCTGCACCCACAAGCATTTGCAGCCCCACCACCATCATGAAATTGCCGCCAGAGGTAGCTCCGCGCACCGCCAGCGTAGCAAAAGTGAGTGCAAGTGCCCCGAACCCGCAGAGCATGACCCCAAACAGGTCGATGCCAGCCCCGATCCGGCTGCCCATGATCAAGGCGACACCGGCAAAGCCTGCAAACAAACCGATGACACCCACCGGACGCAGTTTTTCGCCTAGCAGTAGCCATCCAGCCAAAGCGACAAGCAACGGCATGGTTGATGCTATGATCGCGGCCATCGATGCTTCGACGGTCTGCATGGCGAAGAAATTCAGACCCAAATAAAGGGTATTTTGACAGATTCCGAATAGGATTGTGGCGCGCCATTGGGCAGGCGTCAGATTCCAGCTCTGTCCCATAGCGCGCGCGATCGCCACGCCGAGCATTCCGGAAATGAGAAACCGCAGCGCAAGCGAGAATAGGGGTGAGGCATCGGCAACAATGATCCGCGCCGAGGTAAAGGCCGACGACCAGATCAGGGCAAACACAAGCCCGATAGCGATGGCGCGCAGATCCATTTCGGCCTCCTTGGGAATTTGGGGCGACTGTCACCGGTTTTCGTGACAACCGCAAGGAAAAGGGGCCGCCCGGTGGCGACCCCTTCGATCTTGTGATCTGTCTACGGTGATTTAGCCGTTGACGCTGTCCTTCAGGGCTTTCGCGATGGTCATCTTGACCACTTTGTCGGCCTCTTTCTTGAACTGCTCACCGGTCGCAGGGTTGCGCACCATGCGCTCGGGGCGCTCGCGGCAGTAGATTTTGCCAACGCCGGGCAGGGTGACAGCACCACCGGCGGATACTTCGCGGGTGATCAGGCCGGTCATGGCCTCCAGCGCAGCGTTTGCGGATTTCTTGTCAGTTCCCATTTCCTCAGCGAGAGCAGCCACCAGCTGAGTCTTTGTCATAGGCTTTGCCATTTCTTGGTCTCCTTAACGTGCCCGATCTATAGGGCCTCACCGCGTAACTGTAACGGGATATTGTGGCTGAACACAACGAATAGTAGCACTAAAAACCCCAAAAATAGGGGAAATTCGTTGCTTTTTTGCTTCAGAGAAAGGCCGTTTCGTCGAACGAACGCAATTTCCGGCTGTGTAACCGTTCCAGTGGCATGCCGCGCAAGTGCTCCATCGCCCGGATTCCGATTGCCAGATGACGACTGACCTGAGTGGTATAGAACGCAGAAGCCATGCCGGGAAGCTTTAATTCACCGTGCAAAGGTTTGTCCGAGACGCACAGCAAGGTGCCGTATGGAACCCGGAACCGGTAGCCATTTGCAGCAATCGTTGCGCTTTCCATGTCCAGTGCAATCGCGCGGGACTGGCTGAGCCGTTGCACCGGCCCGGACTGATCGCGAAGTTCCCAGTTTCGGTTGTCGACCGATGCGACGGTGCCTGTCCGCATGATGCGTTTCAGCTCGTAGCCTTCCAGCTCAGTTACCTCGGCAACAGCCTGTTCCAGCGCGACCTGAACCTCGGCCAGTGGGGGGATCGGCACCCAGACCGGCAAGTCGTCGTCCAGAACTTTGTCTTCGCGTAGGTAGGCATGGGCTAGAACGAAATCTCCCAGCGCCTGCGTGTTGCGCAGACCGGCGCAGTGACCAACCATCAACCAGGCATGCGGGCGCAGAACCGCAATGTGGTCGGTGGCCGTTTTGGCATTCGATGGTCCGACGCCGATATTGACCAACGTGATTCCTGATCCATCCGCGCGCTTCAGGTGATAGGTCGGCATCTGCGGCAGTTTCAGCGGCTGTTCGATCGCCGCTTCTGGATCAGCGATCTCGACATTTCCAGTCGAGACAAAGCTGGTATAGCCGCTGTCGGGATCGGACAACTGCGCGCGCGCATAGTTTTCGAATTCAGAGACGTAGAACTGATAGTTTGTGAACAGAACGTGGTTCTGGAAATGGCTCGGGTCCGTTGCGGTGTAATGCGACAGCCGCGCTAGAGAATAATCTACGCGCTGGGCGGTGAACAGCGCCAGAGGCTCGGCATCGTTCTCGGGCTCGTTGATGCCATTTACAATGTCGTCATTGGTTGTGTTCAGATCGGGCACATCAAACGCATCACGCAACGTGAAACCGGCTGCGCCTTGGTGCGGAACCACCAGATCCGGGTTGTTTGCCACGGCGAAATGCACCGGGATCGGGGTCTCAGAGGCTCCAATTGTTACCGGCTGATCGTGATTCTTGATCAATAGTGCGATTTGCTGGGCCAGATATGACCGGAACAGATCGGGCCGGGTGACCGTTGTCGCATGCGTGCCCGGTTCGGATACATGACCGAAGCTTAGTCGGCTGTCGACTTGTGCGTAGGAAGAGGTCCTGATCCGGATTTCAGGGTAGAACGCCCGGAATCTTTCGGTAGGAGCGCCATTTTTGAGCGCGTCAGCAAACTTGTCGCACAGGAACTTTGTCGCTTGTTCATAAAGCTCTTCCAAGCGCGCGACAGCGGCCAGCGGGTCTGTAAATTTCTCGGGGTTGGGAACGTCAGGGGTTTGGATAGTTGTCATGCAAGGGGTTCCAGAAGGTCGATCTTTTCAAATGTGCGTACGTCTACCAGCCCAAGGTCTGAGATCCGCAGTTCAGGGATCACGACTAGGGCTAACAAAGAATGCTGCATATATGCGTTGTTGAGTTCACAGCCACAGGCTTTCATCGCCTCGACCATCTTTTCGGCTTTGGCTGCAACTTCTGCGGCTGGGTTGTCGGACATCAGGCCCGCTATGGGCAATTCAACCAGCGCCAGTTCTTCACCGTCCCGAAAGATTGTGATGCCGCCGCCCACTTCCGCCAGTCGGTTTGCAGCCAGAGCCATCTGCTCGCGGTCAGTGCCGACAACGATCATATGGTGGCTGTCATGCGCCACGGTCGAGGCCATGGCCATTTTGCCCTGATACCCAAAACCTGACACAAAGGCGTTGGTCACCCCGCCCGTGGCGCGGTGGCGTTCAACCAACGCGATCTGGCAAACCTCGCCTTCGCCCTCAACAAGCCCTTCGATAATGGGCAATTCTGACTTCAGCGCCCGCGTCGGGGCTTGATTCTCAACGACGCCGATCACATTAGCCATGACGCGGTTGGCGCCAGCGGGGGCTGTAATCTCAAAATCGGTCGAAGACAGCTCATGTCCCAGATGGACAGTGTTCCGTGCCTTGGCAGGCCAATCCAGATGCGGACAGTCGACCGTCACCGTTCCGTTTTCAGCCACGACCTGGCCCCGCGCAATAACTGTTTCGATTGGCAGGCTGGTCAGGTCAGAACTCAGAATAATGTCGGCTCGCCGACCCGGCGTGATCGAGCCGATCTCACGTTCCAACCCAAAATGAGTCGCGGTGTTAATGGTAGCCATTTGAAGCGCGACCAGAGGATCACATCCGCAAGAGATTGCATGGCGCACCACACGGTTCATATGACCATCATTGATCAGAGTACCCGAATGGCAGTCGTCGGTACACAAAATGAAGTTGCGCGGATCCAGCCCCTTTTCGGTCACCGCAGTGATCTGGCTTTCTACATCATACCAGGCAGACCCCAGCCGCATCATCGACCGCATCCCCTGACGGACCCGAGCAATGGCATCGTCCTCGCAGGTGCCTTCATGGTCATCAGCGGGGCCACCAGCGACGTATGCTGCAAAATCAGACCCTAAATCAGGCGATGCATAGTGCCCGCCCACTGTTTTTCCCGCTCGCTGCGTGGCAGCAATTTCCGCAAGCATCTTCGGGTCGCTATGTATGACCCCGGGGAAGTTCATCATCTCTCCCAACCCAATAATGCCGGGCCACGACATCGCTTCAGCCACATCCTCGGCTGTAATCTCATATCCTGTGGTCTCCAGGCCCGGTGCCGAAGGTGCGCAGGACGGCATCTGAGTAAAGATATTCACGGGCTGCATAAGCGCTTCGTCATGCATCAGGCGCACGCCTTCAAGGCCAAGCACATTGGCGATCTCATGCGGGTCGGTGAACATCGAGGTGGTGCCATGTGGAATGACTGCGCGGGCAAACTCTGCAGGCGTCAGCATGCCCGATTCGATATGCATATGCGCGTCGCAAAGTCCGGGAATCATATACCGGCCGTCTGCCTCGATGACCTGAGTTTCAGGACCGATGCAATAGGAGGCATCCGGACCTACAAAGGCCACGCGTCCCGCAGCGATGGCGACATCATGATCCGGCAGGGCTTCTCGGCTGTGAACATTCACCCAGATACCGCCGCGGATCACCATATCGGCAGCTTCGCGGCCTGCAGCAACAGCGATAAGACGTGGGGTGGTATCGGGCCAACTTGGGAAGGGAGTGTATTCCATGGCCCAACTTTCACGAATGAAGCAAAAGGTGCAACCCCCACCGGTAAGGTATCATCCAATCATCACAATTCATGCCAACCGCAGCGCGCCAGCGCTGCTACGCCCAACCAGAGGAAATGCCCAAAGGGCATTGAGGATGGGCGGGAGCGCCTCGGTCTAGTTTTGAGTGTCGGCTGCGATTTCGGAGCGCAGCCAGTCAACAAAAACCAATGCGCCCGGCGTTTCCTCAGCTTGAGGTGACAGCAGCAAATAATATGCCTCGGGCATGGCGGCACGGTGAGAGAACGGCGCAATTAGGCGACCTTCGTCAAGTAGGCGTTTGGCGATCATGTCATGGGCCAGGCACAACCCACCTCCAGCCATCGCGACTGACAGGCTTACCAGATAGGTCGTCGAATAGGTGACCTGCGGTTTCTCCCAAGTTAGACCCTGTTCCGTGATCCAGCTCTCCCAATTCGACAGCAAGTTCGAGCAATCAAAAAGAGGCTGTTCTTGCAAGGTCTCAAGCGTTACCCGGAAGCCCGGAGCACAGACGGGATAATAGTGATCGGTCTGCAATAGTTCTGTGCGCACCGTGTCGGCAGGACGCAGCGAATATCGAATTTCGACCGCCGCACCCTCAGCCATTTCGCGTGGCTCCCACAGCTCGGTGAAGATGTTCAAATGCACATCCGGGTGCAGTTTCCGAAACCGGGGAAGACGCGGCGCCAGCCAGTTGACGGCAAATGTTATGTTGCTCTGCACCTGAACCGCGTTTTGTTGCGCCCCCGTGACGGCCTGGGTGCCCCTTACAAGCGTCCGAAACGCCTCGCGCACAACCGGCAAATAGGTGATGCCTGCTTCGGTCAGTTCCAATGCGCGCGGGCGACGCAGGAACAACGGCTGGCCCAGATACCCCTCCAGCGATTTGACCTGCTGACTAACCGCACTTTGCGTCATATTCAGATCCCGTGCCGCACCTGTAAACGACAGGTGACGGGCTGCTGCTTCAAATGTGCGCAGCCAACCCAGAGGAGGAAGTGGTTTCCGCATATGCATAACTCCGCCAGTAGTTTTACTTATGAAGTAGGTGTGTTTTTTTCGTTGGTCAAACTTTTGCAGTGCAGGCACGATTTACCCAATGCCCCAATCGCCCCACGAAGGAGTCCGGTATGAGCGTCACCAACCTGCGCCCCAACATTGATCATTGGTCCGAACGTGTTGATATGGCCGCAGCCTTCCGCTGGACCGAGCGTCTCAACATGCATGAAGGGGTGGCGAACCATTTTAGCCTGGCGGTCAATGCAGACGGCACGCGGTTTCTGATGAATGCCAACCAGATGCATTTCTCGCGGATCAAAGCGTCAAATCTGCTGCTACTGGATGCCAACGACAATAATGTCATGGATCAGCCCGGAGCGCCGGACCCGACGGCATGGGGGTTGCACGGATCAATCCACCGCCATTGCCCCCATGCGCGTTGTGTGATGCACGTGCATTCGATTTTTGCGACGGTTCTGGCCTCACTGGCGGACAGCACCCTGCCGCCGATTGATCAAAACACCGCAACCTTCTTCAATCGCTATGTGATCGATGAGGAATTCGGTGGTCTGGCGTTCGAAAGCGAGGGCGAACGATGCGCTTCGATGCTGTCAGACCCGATGAAAAAGGTCATGGTCATGGGCAATCATGGGGTTCTGGTGATCGGTGACAGCCCTGCAGATGCCTTTAATAGACTCTACTATTTTGAACGCGCCGCTGAAACTTACATCCGTGCGCTTCAAACTGGGCAGCCCTTGCGCGTTCTGTCCGACGAAATTGCGGAAAAGACCGCAGAGGAATTGGATGACTATCCCGGTCAGGCCGAGGCGCATCTGCGCGAAATTAAAGCAGTCTTGGACGCCGAAGACTCGGACTACGCAACCTAAATACCCCCTCTAAGGAGTTTCAGCCATGACTGACGTTCATGATGCAGAAGCCGCCCGCTGGAATTACCGCCCCGACGGTCCGGTCGGTCTGAATCCTTTGTTCAACTGGCCGCCGCGCCCCGCCGCGATCCTGCGTTGGTACAGAGGGGCTTGGCTTCCGCTTACGTCGCTGACTCTGTGCATGGCTCTGGCAATCGTTGCATATATTGCGTTTTTGCCTGCATTAGAGACTATGAAATCCTTCGCGCCTGGTTGGATGTTCCGCGTTTGGCTATTGAATACGCTCCCTCAGATCCTGGTTGCTGGGGGCCTGCATTGGTGGCTTTACATGCGCAAAGGGCAGGGCATGTATAAAAAGTTTGACCGTCGGGACCAGACTCGGAACAACGGTTCATTCACTTTTCGAAACCAGGTTTTGGATAACATCTGGTGGACCTTGGGCAGCGCGATGACTGTGGCCACGGTTTATCAATGGATAATCTATTGGGCGATGGCGAACGGCTACGTGCCAGTCATAACATGGACCACAGCGCCGATCTGGTTCGTGATCTGGATGCTACTGATCCCAATGTGGTCCGGGTTGCATTTCTACTGGGTCCATCGGTTGGAGCATCACCCGAAACTCTATAAACACGTTCATGCCGTGCATCACCGCAACGTCAATATCGGGCCGTGGTCAGGGATATCGAACCACTGGTATGAAAACCTGCTTTATTTTTCGACCTACTTCATCCATCTGATCGTACCCTCGCACCCGCTGCATCTGTTGTTTCATGTTTACTTTCAGCAGATCAGCCCGGTTCTGTCCCATTCGGGCTTTGAAAAGCTAAAGGTTGGCGAGACGGACGCAGCGAGGGCAGGAGATTTCTTCCATCAGCTTCATCATCGGTATTTCGAGTGCAACTATGGCACTTCTGAGATTCCGTTCGACAAGTGGTTCGGGACCTATCACGACGGCTCAGCTGAGGCGACAACACGGACTCGGGCGTATAAGAAGCAGATGTATACCTAGATGTCTAATGCTGCGAAGGTCCAGATATTGTCAGATTCGCCCTGATTAGTGTCTGATCAGCCCTTTTCGAACAGTGCGATTAAAGCAATGTCATCCTTGTTGGGGCCAGCGGCTAGCTCACCATATATACGCACTTCGGTAAATGACAGATTGCTGATTTGTTCAGCCTCGAGAGCGCCGAATGCATCGGAAAACCCCAGCGCCTCAAAGTGCTTTGCGTTGATTGACAGAGCGAATTGTGCGCCGGGACGCGCGACCCGCAAGAGCGCGGGCAAGGCCTCGGGCCCCAGATGGCCATGAGTGAACGTTCCGGAGGAGACCACGCCTGCATAGCTGTCACGCGGGACGGGCAGGCCCTGATTCAGATCGGCCTCGATCGCGTCTCGGTAGATATCCTTGCGCATCGCCTGATCCAGCATTTCAGCACTGATATCAGTGGCGTCAATCGGGCCAACGCCCAGCCCCGCCAAAACCGCACCACATAACCCCGTTCCCGCTCCAACATCCAATACCGGACCCTGACCACCGGCAGCAACGAAAGCGCGCGCTGTGTGGATGTGGAGTTGATAGTCTTCCAGTGCGGCAAAATTGTCGTCGTAGTCTCCGGCCCATTCAGCGTAGAGACGCTTGTTCTCTTCAGGCGACTTCAAGGAATAGGCGGCGCGTAGATCGGGTGTTTTGTTGCTCATACATCAATGAAGGCGCATCAGAGGATTCGAATCAAGTGCGTCCATCCGGCGCTTGCATCCCCGGGCCGGGCGGATCATCAAAGGAGCTATGACTCAGACACTTTTTTCCTTCGGCCACGGCTATTCTGCCCGAGCGACATCGAAGCAACTTGATCCAGCATCCTGGCGGATCATCGGAACCTCGCGCGATCCAAAGCAAATTGACACCATTCGCGCGTCGGGCGCCGAGCCGATTGTCTGGCCGGGGGAACGGCCTGACCTGGAAGGTGTCACACATGTATTGATCTCAACCGCGCCTACAGCAGATGGTGACCCTGTATTGGCAGAGTTGCGCGATGAGATTGCCGCCCGCGCCGGGCAATTCAAATGGGTTGGGTATCTGTCGACCACTGCGGTTTATGGTGATCACGATGGGGGTTGGGTGGATGAGACCACCGCGCCCGAACCTACCGCCGAACGAGGTCGGTGGCGCGTGCGTGCCGAAACGCAGTGGGCAGATATCCCGGACCTCCCGTTACATACATTCAGATTGGCGGGGATTTATGGGCCGGGGCGTGGACCGTTTTCCAAGCTCAAGAGAGGTGGCCTGAGACGGATCATTAAGCCGGGACAGGTATTCTCGCGTATTCACGTTGATGATGTCGCGCAGGTGTTGATCGCATCGATGGCCAAACCCAATCCGGGCGCGATCTACAATGTCTGCGATGAGGAACCGGTGCCACCGCAGGATGTGATCGGCTATGCGGCCGAGCTGCAGGGACTGCCGTTACCGCCTGCTGTGCCGTTTGATGAGGCTGATCTGACTCCGATGGCCCGTAGTTTTTACAATGAAAACAAACGCGTTCGGAATGATCGGATTAAAGAAGAGTTGGGTATCTCACTGCTCTACCCAAATTACCGGGTTGGGTTAGAAGCGTTGATGGAACCCTCGTGATCACTGCGCCTTGTCAAGAAACAGATGCAGGTAGTATGGGGATGCGATGAAGGATCGCTCTGCCACTCTGAAGATTACGGTTTCTACTCTCACCCGGCAGCGCCCCGAAATGCTGGCTGCATTGATCGAGAGCTGGGGCGAGATGAAGCTGCCGCCTGATTGCTCAGTGCGATGCCTTGTGGTCGAAAACGACAGTTCACCGCTTAGCGAGGATACCGTGCGGGCAGCGGGGGCTGTTCTGCCCAACGGGGCGGGTCTGGATTATGTCCTTGAGACCGAGCCTGGCATTCCTTTCGGGCGCAACCGTGCAGCACGCGAGGCGCTTGATCAGGGTTCGGATCTGCTCTGTTTTGTCGATGATGACGAAGTGGTGGCATCCGATTGGCTTGAGAGTTTGGTTGCCGGGTATCGCAAGAGTTCTTCTGTGTTGTTGGGTGCGCCACTCCGCGCTGCGGGGCCGACCGGACAAGAAACCGCAATGCAGCGGCTGATGCTGCGCAACATCAGCAATCGATATCTCGACAAGGAAAACACCGCCGCCAGGAAGGCGACATTGAACGATACCGGCGGTGTTACCATCGTGACCAACAACTGGCTTTGCGAGACGCGGTTGTTCAGTGAAACCGGGCTTTGGTTCGATGAAACCATGCGGATGACGGGCGGAACGGACGCAAAGTTTTACGCCGAGACCGTTGCCGCTGGATTGCCTGTGGGCTGGGTGCCTGATGCGTTCGTGTATGAAACCATTCCGCCCGAACGCCTCTCGTTCTTGTATCAGGCTGCCCGAGGGCGGGACCAGTCCAACACGCATATGCGGCGCAAGCTTGATCAGAAGCCGACAAAGGCGATCTTGGGTTTCCTGAGTGCACCTTTGCGTTTGGTGGCGCTGCTGGGGGCAATCCTGTTGTTTCCGTTCCAACCGGATCGGCGGTTGATCCAGATCGCCCGTACAGCCGGGTGGCTGGTTGGCGTATTGGGAATTCCCTTTGGCTACAAATCAGCCCTTTATAAGAAAGTCAGTGGCCACTGAACCTGTTTCGACAGACAGCTTGACGCTGGCTCCTGTCAGACAGTTCACAGCGGTCAGTATCGTAGATCCATTTGCGTCGCCACCCCCACGTGCCCGACTTGCCGGTCACGGTGAAGCCCAGCGGTGAAAATGCAATCACGTGCTTCAGCGTTCAGCTGCGCGTAGACGCTCAAGTGATAGTTTTGAGTTATCGATATCATCGAAAAACAAAACTTATGTGAATGGCTTGGATTTGTTAAATCTACATCCAAACAGAAAGAACGAGTCGTTAATGCTATTTCCTACAATGAAGGCAGGGCCAATTTGTGCGAACTCGCGCAATGCCCCAGCCAAGGACGAGCGCAAAAACACTCAAGACCCCTGTTTCTCGTTTCAAAGTTAACCGCGCGACGCACACATCTAGCCAGGACTGGAGATCGATATGGACGGAAGTGATACCCCCAACATGGGCAAATGCCCGGTAATGCATGGCGCCGAGGCCCGGTCCAACCGGGATTGGTGGCCGAACCAGCTGAACCTGTCGATTCTGCATCAGCATAGCCCTGCATCGAACCCGATGGGTGAGACATTCGACTATGCCGAAGAGTTCAAGAAGCTCGACCTGAAGGCGCTAAAGGAAGACCTTTACGCGCTGATGACGGATTCGCAGGACTGGTGGCCGGCGGACTATGGTCACTATGGCGGCTTGTTCATCCGTATGGCATGGCACGCAGCGGGCACTTATCGGACGGCGGATGGTCGCGGTGGTGCTTCGACCGGCAATCAGCGTTTTGCACCGCTGAACAGCTGGCCGGACAATGGCAACCTGGACAAAGCGCGCCGTTTGCTGTGGCCGATCAAGCAGAAATACGGCAACCAGATTTCCTGGGCTGACCTTTATATTCTGGCGGGCAACTGCGCGATTGAATCCATGGGTGGAACGACCTTTGGTTTCTCGGGTGGCCGCGAAGACATCTGGGCACCCGAAGAAGACATCTATTGGGGTGCCGAGACGGAATGGTTGGCCCCAACCGAGAACCCGCATAGCCGCTATTCGGGCGAGCGTGATCTGGAAAACCCGTTGGCCGCCGTTCAGATGGGTCTGATCTATGTGAATCCCGAAGGGCCCGATGGTGAGCCGAACGTTCTGGCCTCGGGCCGAGACATCCGTGACACCTTTGGTCGGATGGCAATGAACGACGAGGAAACCGTCGCTCTGGTCGCGGGTGGCCACACTTTTGGCAAGGCGCATGGTGCGGGCGACCCCAACCTGGTCGGCCCCGAACCCGAAGCCGCCCCGATCGAGGACATGGGCTTTGGCTGGATCAACAAATTCGGTTCAGGCAAAGGCGACGACACCACTACCAGCGGAATCGAGGGTGCATGGACCGCGAACCCGATCAAATGGGACAACGGCTATTTCGATCTGTTGTTCGGCTATGATTGGAACCTGACCAAAAGTCCCTCGGGCGCTTGGATCTGGGAACCGGTCGGCGTGAAAGATGAAGACATGGCCCCGGCGGCGCATGATCCGTCCAAGAAGGTCAAGACCATGATGACCACCGCCGACATGGCGATGCGCATGGATCCGATCTACGGCCCGATCTCGAAACGCTTTCACGAAAACCCGGAAGAGTTCGCTGATGCCTTCGCTCGCGCTTGGTTCAAACTGACCCACCGCGACATGGGTCCACGTGCGCGTTATCTGGGAGCTGAAGCTCCGAGCGAAGAGCTCATATGGCAAGACAATGTCCCAGCTGTCGATCACGCGCTTATTGACGACGCCGATGTGGGCGATCTGAAAGCCAAGATCCTTGCAACAGGGCTGTCGGTTTCGGATCTGGTGTCGACCGCATGGGCTTCGGCTTCAACCTTCCGCGGATCGGACATGCGTGGCGGTGCCAACGGTGCGCGTATTCGCCTGGCTCCGCAGAAGGATTGGGAGGTCAACGAGCCGCTGAAACTGTCCAAAGCGCTGGATGCGCTGGAGGAGGTTCAGAAATCGTTCAATGACGCGCAATCGGAGGGCAAGAAGGTCTCGATGGCCGACGTTATCGTCTTGGGTGGCGCTGCAGCCATCGAACAGGCAGCCAAAGCCGCAGACCATGACGTTGACGTGCCCTTTACCCCGGGCCGCACCGATGCCGCGCAAGAGCAGACGGATGTGGACAGCTTTGCAGTGATGGAACCCATCGCCGACGGTTTCCGCAACTACCTGCACAAGGAGTACTCGGTTCCGGCCGAGGCTCTGCTGGTGGACAAGGCGCAATTGCTGACACTGTCTGCGCCTGAGATGACGGCTCTTGTCGGTGGGATGCGGGTGCTGGGTGCAAACTTCGGTGGCACCTCTCATGGAGTGCTCACAGACCGGGTTGGTACGCTCAGCACTGACTTCTTTGTGAATCTTTTGGATATGGGCACCGAGTGGAAGCCGTCAGGTGATGGCGTCTACGAGGGTCGTGATCGGGCGAGCGGCGAAGTGAAGTGGACAGGTACCCGCGCGGATCTGGTCTTTGGTTCGAACTCGCAGTTGCGGGCGCTGGCCGAGGTCTATGGTCAGGACGATGCGGGTGGTAAATTTGTCTGTGACTTCGTTTCGGCCTGGAACAAGGTGATGAACGCGGATCGATATGATTTGAACTAACCCTGTGATCATCGCAGTGAATTGCGCCGCCCGAGGAGACTCGGGCGGCATTTTCATTCGCCCGAGTTTAGGTTGCCTACCGAGCATTGGGTATGATTCCGCTGAAAGGTCGTCCACTTCGTTGCTGTGAGTTTCTTTTTAGCAGGTTTGTGGGGCAAATTATGAAGCTAACATATTGTTTTCATTAAGATGGAGAAGAAACCGAGCAGAAATGTGAAGTTTTTTCAAAATGGGGGTTGCAGGTCTCAGGCCTAATCCGTAAATAC
>NZ_AEYW01000023.1 GCF_000192475.1 Ruegeria conchae | reverse complement strand
GGCTGTTAATGCCCGAGAAAACCACAAAAAAAATTGCGGTTTTCTTTAATGTCGAGCCTGGACCTCTTGAGGTCCAGGCTCATTTATTAGTCAATTCCCTCAAGCTTTTCTGCGAAGACTATCATTCGCTGCACGCACATTGCCGGTCTGATCGAATTGATGAGTTGCAGCCGGAAACGAGAACAATGTTGGCGTCAAGAGATGTTGAACTCAGAGTGCTCGAAAATCCGTTTAGCGATGGCTATCCTGCGGGAAACAAGATAGCAGGGGCTGCCCTGGAAAGAGACGCTGACTTCTCTCTGTTTCTCGATACCGACACGTTTCTGACGCAAAATACATCGTTTGCCGAGATAGCCTATCCGCAGAAAGTATCGGTCTGCCCGGAAACGCGAAATGCCTGGACAAACCGCCCGCGTGTTTGGCGTCAGGTCTATGCGTTATTTGGACTGCCCAAACCTGAAGCAAAGGTTCAGTTGCTACTAGGACAGTTTTCACATCCATTCTTCAATGCCGGGATGGTACTCTTTCCAACTGGTTCATTCGGTGACTTGTGGTTGGATACTGCACAACAGATTGATAAGATGACAGGATTGAGGGGACGCAGACCCTGGCTCGATCAGATTTCATTGCCAGTAGCAATTGCCCGTTATGGTCAGGACGCGTTGAATTCAGTTAGTCGTATCTGGAACGACACCCCGGATCTACCTGATGAGGGAACTCGGCTGCTGCACTACCATCGTCCCAGACGCTTGCGTGTGCGGGGGAGGATGCATCTGGCGGATCTCGTCTTTCAATCCAGCGGTTCAGAATTCGAAAGCTACGGCGATCTCATTCGGTATTATTCGGCCAAAGGCGTTGTCTCTGATGCGAAAGCTCTCTCGCATGTAAATCTCTCCACACCAATTCCAAAGCCGCGACCAAATTCCTGACTAAAGAAAAAAGGTGACCGCATTCTCGGCATCGACGCTGTTTTGGAAATCATCGGGTCAAGGGTGTAGGTCGGGCTCAAGTCCGGCACATCGTCGAAACTTAGAAGGCCACCCAAGAACAAGGGCGGCCCCTTTTGATTGCAGCGAACTTAGTCGCAGGCAGCGTCCACTATGAATTCTACCTTCAGTTCTGGGCGTGCCAGTTTGGCTTCACCACAAGCGCGTGCAGGGGCGTGGCCTGTTGGAACCCAAGCGTTCCAAACCTCGTTCAAACCAGCGAAATCCTTCATATCAGCCAGCCATATCGTGACGCGCAGCATTTTTTCTCGTGACGATCCCGCCTGTACGAGTAGGGCATCTATTTTGTTGAGGCAAATCTGAACCTGCTCCTGAATCGTCTCACCCTCGGCAACTTGTCCAGTCAGATAGGCCACGCCGTTGTGCTTCACGATTCTCGAGGACCGTTCGCCGGTATCAATGCGTTCAATCATGGGCATTCTCGTTGTCTTAGATTTGGTATGGTTGTTCTTGGTCACAAGATGCCTTGCTTGGCAAACAGAATTCTATTGAGTGGGTTTCAGCGAAAATGAATTAGGGGTGATCGAGTTTGGCGTGAACATATGTTCTGAAGAAGGACTCTGGATCATTGAAGATACACCAAACTCCTCGAATACATCGGGGATGATGAGGAGATTCTTCATCAAATAATTTTAGGCCCACAATGCCGAGATTAAAAGAAACACGAATGGGGCTTTTCTTAATCAGACGTTCACCCCAATCAAAGACTAAAAACCCACCTGTGAAATGCAGCGAGTGACGTGGAACGCGGAAGCGGCGAACCGCTGAGATCAGGGGGAAATCATGTTTAGTTTTGAATTCATCAACTATGGAACTCAAATCCTTCACAGCAAGGATCTGGAGGATATGCGAGACGCGGTTCTAGGCGGAAATGACCACGAAGTTGATTGCAATGTCAGTGATTTTTGTCGTGAGCGAAAACGGTTCGACATCAAGCTTGCTGACGTATCAGAAAGCGCACAACGGGTCAGTGCCAGATACAAATCATGATTCGCATGTATTAGGAATAATCGGGTGCGGGCGGATCCGGTCGGGCATTTTTGCGTTGGAGAGCTATCAAGCACCTTTAGTCCAAGGCTTCCGCCCCATCATGCGGTCGGCCTCGGCAGTGATGTCGTTCATATGCTGCTCGAGACTTAACCGCAGTGTTTCTATTTGTTCTTCGGTTGCCTTTCGCGGAACCGGGTCGGTCCACTCGCGACACAGGAACACGCCTTCGTTGCGCCAGGGGCGGGGCATCAGAAGATGATCCCAGGTTCCTGCTTCGCGCCCGTGCCTGGCGGAATAGGTGATCCCAAAGACACGTTTGCCTGACGTGCGCGCCCACACCAGCGGTACGGTTGAAGACACCCGTTCAGGGCCTCGGGGGCCATCGGCGGCGATTCCGATTGAGATGCCCTGTTTAATTTTTCCGAGCACCTCGCGGGACAAGGCGACGTGGCGTTTGCGGCTGGACATCGCGATCGTGTCCATACCAAACAATTTCTGCACACGGCCCACCATACTGCCTGCGCGGGCAGCAGAGGTGATCGAGCAGATGCGGCCCTTGTCCAAGGGAAAGAAGTAAGGCGACTGAGCCAGACGCTGGTGCCAGAGAACCACGATGACGGGTTCGCCCTGTTCGGCCAGTTGATCTAGTTCTTCGTATCCTATGCGCCGCCAGTTTGTGTTGCGATTGACCATCCTAATATAGCTGGCAATTCGCCGCGCGACCCAGTTCAGAACGGCTTCGCTGTCGGCAATTTTCTTGCGGATGCTCAAGGCTGCGCTCCTTTTGCTGGCCGAACCTTGTCTTAAAGAACTGCGCGCGGGGTGCAACTTTTTTGTCGGAGGTAAAAACTTAAAAAGCCTCTTGAGTCCGCTGCGCCTCTGGCATATCTGATGGCCCAGCCTAGGGGTATAGCTCAGTTGGTAGAGCGACGGTCTCCAAAACCGTAGGTCGCGGGTTCGAACCCTGCTGCCCCTGCCACTCTCTCAAATCGATGATGTCGCTGCGACAGACGCGTGCATTTGGCGCGCACGTCAGACTCAATTCTCTTGACCTTTAGGGCGAGAAAGAAAAAGCTTGAACTAGGCTTGCGGAGAGGTCATCAGGGTTGTCCGCCTAACGTGCTAAGGTCGCTCGACTTTTGTGCCGATGGCAGTAAGCCTGACCGGGTAGGGGAGCCCGGAGCCAATCTGGGGCAAATGGGGATAATGGCAGAGATCGACGTATTTCTTGAAGGGCTCGGGCTGACCAAGTACGCCCCTGTGTTTGCTGCCAACGAGGTCTCTCTGGCTGATCTTGTACATCTCTCTGAACACGACCTGATAGATATGGGGCTACCGTTGGGTCCGAGGCGCCGACTGACGGCAGCTTTGGGTCAGGCGCGCGAGGCGAATCCGGCACCTATTCATGGCCATGGGAAGATTGTGGCCGAGCGACGGCAACTGACTGTCATGTTTGTTGACCTCGTTGGATCGACTGCCCTGTCAGAACGTCTGGACCCGGAAGATCTGGGTGAGCTGCTGCGACGGTTCAAAGAAATCTGCTCAACCTCAGTAGCTCGGTTTGGTGGCCATGTTGCAAGCTTCATGGGCGATGGGGCGATGATCTATTTCGGCTACCCTCACGCGCTTGAAGATGCAGCGTCACGGGCAGTTCATGCCGGACTGGATATTCTGGGCGGGCTGGCCCGCATCGAAGGTCAGGAAGAACTGAGCGCACGGATCGGGGTGTCGACGGGTCTTGTCGTTGTGGGCGAGATACACGGCGAAGGGCTGAAAGAACATGACGTGGTTATGGGGCGCACGCCCAATCTAGCCGCTCGATTACAGGCGTTGGCCGAGCCAAATACCCTGATCATCAGCCCTTCGACCCGGCGATTGATTGGTAATGCATTTGAGTTAGAGGATCGGGGCTCATTCGCACTGAAAGGATTTTCGGAGCAGGTCCAGGCCTGGACAGTTACAGGACAGGCTCGGATCGAGCGTAGATTTGACATTATGCAGGATGCCGGGGCTGGGAGGCTTGTCGGGCGACAGGTCGAGTTTCGCAAACTGATCGAAAAGTGGCGAGAGGCCTGTCAGGGTGCCGGTCAGTCTGTGTTGGTTTCTGGTGAGGCCGGTATTGGCAAATCACGTTTGATCGAAGGGTTAAGCCAAGAGCTTGAGGATCAGGGTGCACTTCGGCTCAACTTTCAGTGCTCACCATTTCACGCCAACTCGGCGCTTTATCCGATCATTCAGCACTTGGAGCGCGCGGCGGGGTTCACGCCAACCGACAGCGACGACGATAAGCTCGGGAAACTCTCGTACCTCCTGCGACATCATCCGCGCGAGCATATGCGCCTGATCGCCGATTTGTTGAGTGTCGAAGCGGACGCTTCACTAGGTCCGCTTGATCTGCCGCCACAGGCGAAACTTGAACAGACACTCGATGCAGTGACCGAGCAACTAGCAGCGTTGGCTCGTGAGAAACCTGTCTTACTGTTGTTTGAGGATGCCCATTGGGTCGATCCGACCACATTGTCGCTGACCGACCGAGTGATCGAGCGCATTCGGGATTTGCCGGTTTTGATTGTTATTACCGCTCGCCCCGGATTTGATCCAGGCTGGGGGCACCATAACAATACGTTGCACTTGCCGCTGAAGCGTCTGGAAAACCGGGACATTGCCGAGATCGTGGCGGAAGTGGCAGGAGGGAATTCTATTCCAGCCGAAGTCTGCGATCTGATCGCGGCCAAAACCGATGGCATTCCGCTTTTCGTTCAGGAAGTAACGCGCGGCCTGCTGGAATCCGGACAACTAAGACTGACCGACCAGGGTTATGCCTTGCGCGGTCCACTGCCAGCGCTTTCTGTGCCGAATACGCTCAAGGATTCTCTGATGGAGCGTTTGGACCGGCTGGGAACCGCCAAAGAGGTTGCACAAACTGGTGCTGTCTTTGGTCGACAGTTTTCAATCGCGTTGCTGGCCTCGGTCTCAATTTTGTCACCAACGGTCTTGGAGGCTGGGCTGGAACAGCTTTCCTCTGCCGGTATCATTTTGCAGGCTCCGGATGAGGCAGAAGATGAGTTCATCTTCCGCCACGCATTAATACGCGATATGGCTTATGACAGCTTGCTGCGCACGGAACGGCAGGTGCTGCACGACCGGGCGGCAGGTGCGCTGCTTGAAAACCAGCCGCAGCTTGCCCAGACTCAACCCGAGCTACTGGCGCAGCACTACACGTTAGCGCACCGTGCGGATGAGGCGGTGATGCATTGGCAAAGCGCCGGGCGGCGGGCGATTGAACGTTCGGCCCAAACTGAGGCGTTGACGCATCTATCAAAAGCTCTGGATCAACTAGCAGATCTTCCCAAAAGCAAAGATCGAGATCTGCAAGAGATTGATATTCAAATCCTGCGCGCCGGAGTGCTGCGGTCAACCAGCGGTATCTCAGGGGATGCCACAGGCGAAGCGTATGGGCGGTTGCGAGACCTCTGCCATCGAGCGGATGAGACCGACAGGCTGTTTCCGGTTCTTAACGGGCTGTATGCCTTCCATCTGGTGCGGGCCGAATATCGGTTGGCGCAAGATGTATCGGCGCAAATTCTTGATCTGGCAGCGGAAAGCGGCAGGACTGAACACCGAATGGTGGGCCATCGCGCGATGGGTGCTGTGCAGTTGCATTTGGGTAATCTGCCTAAGGCAAAAACCCATCTCGAACAGGCCTGGTCGCTATATGATTTTGATCAACACAGTCAGTTGGCCTATGTCTATGGGACTGATCACGCCGCCATTACTTCGGCGTTCCTGGGTACGTGTTATTGCCTCATGGGGCGGCACCAAGAAGCCTTGCAGATTCAACGCACGGCTTTGGGCTGGGCGAAGGAATTAAAGCACGCCCACAGTGTAGCGCAGATTTTGGTCTATATGTGCAAGGTTCATCTGCTGGCACGCGACATACCCGCGTTGCAGCAGGATGTCGAAGCGTTGTCCAAAGTTGCTGAAGAGCATTCGCTGCCATTCATGGCCACCATCGCGCGATTGTGGGAAAGCTGGGCCAACGCGACCGAATCCTCGGATATTGCGCATATCGATGATCTGCGCCAAGCATCAGAGGACTGGTGGGCAGTCGGGGCCGGGAACTACAAATGTTTCTTCCCCTCTCTGATTGCCGAGCTTCTTATAAACGCTGGTGATCATAAAGCGGCTAAGCAGACATTGTCGCACGCGGCGCAAATGCTGGCTGAAACCGAAGAGAAATGGGCCGAAGCTGAACAGCTGCGAATCGAAGCCAGTTTTGTTGCCGGCACCGGGGGCGACCCAGAGCCTTTGCTGTTGCGGTCGATCGAAACGGCGCGACGGCAAGGGGCACACTTGTACGAACTGCGTGCAGCGGTTGCGCTGACACGTTGGCGGCTGGACCATGGAAAGCCTGCGGGCGATGCACTTAACACCGCTTTGTCCCATTTCGAATCGAACGCTTACCTGGCGGATCTGGAAGAGGCGCGAGCGTTATTGGAAACGACCACTTGACCGACAGGGGCCATTGCTGCCAGCTTGGACAGCGGCAGATATGGGATGATACCGAAAATTCATAGTTGTGGCGTGGGGATATGCGTTTCCACGCTACCAATTCATTTGGTGTGAGGAGACCCGATGAAGAAGATCAGCAAAACGCTTCTGGCCAAGGATATTGTGGCGCAAAGCCGCACTGATCTGGCGCTGCAGCAATATCACTCGATCACGCCCGAGCAGATACGCGCGTTTGAAAAGAAACTGATCGGAACGGTCACTCTGCCCACCGACCCCGACTACAACAATGACCGGCAGGTTTGGAATCCGGCCTTTCAGGATTACCCTGAGATCATCGTCTATTGCGAGACCATTCAGGATGTGCGCGCCAGTCTTGCTTTCGCACGTGAGCACGACTTGTGGGTTGTGGCACGGTCTGGTCGCCACAGCACGGCGGGGTATTCGGTCAACAACCAGATGGTGCTGGACACCAGCAAAATGCGGTATGTCACCGTCGATCCTGAGGTGCCGATGGCTTATGTCGGTCCGGGTACGCCGTTCAAGATGCTGAACTCTGAGTTGAATTCCTATCACCTGCATGTGCCGGGCGGGGCTTGTCAGGATGTCTGCGTCGCAGGCTTCATGATGGGTGGCGGTTATGGCTTTACCTCTCGCCGCTACGGGATGGCTTGCGACAATGTCCTGGGCGTATCCGTGATGCTGTGGGATGGCAGCATAGTGATCGCGGACAAAAACACGAACTCCGACCTGTTCTGGGCCATCCGGGGCGGGACGGGCAACAATTTTGGGGTGTTGTTGGAGATCCGTTACCAGCTGCACCCGCTGTTTATGGTCTGGGGCTGCCATATCACATGGCCGCTGGACAAAGCCGCAAAGGCGTTGGAGTTCCTTCAGGCCAATTATATGAGCACCTGCGATGATGATCGGTTCGGAGCTTATATTTTCCTTGCTTTTCAGGGCGATAAGAAAGTGCTGCTGGTGTCGGCGCTTTATGATGGGACGGCCGAAGAGGGCAACGCATTTATCCAGCCCTTGCTCAGCGAAGAAATCGGCGGCGAGATGGGGCCTGATGACCGGAATTATGGCACCTATCAGGAAATCAACTCGTGGCTTTACGACGACAAGTACGACATCCCTGTCGTGCCCGATCAGGCGCGCGAAGATAAGCAGGCCGGGTATATCAAACGCCAGCTCAACGCGGGCGAATGGCAGCGCGTCGTGGACTACCTCGACAGCACGCCCAACGCCTATGGCGCGGTTGCGATCGAACCCTATGGCGGCGCGATCAACCGGATGCCACTGGGCAAAGAGGGTAACGCCTTCATCCACCGTGATGTGTCGCTGAACTTCTACGTTGATGTGTTCTGGGTGTCGGAAGAAGAAAAAGAGATCGTCGTGCCCTGGCTTGATGGGTTCATGGAACTGATGACCGAAGAAGGTTATTTCATCGACCGGGTCTATCAGAACTACCCCCGTCGGACTCAAAAGAACTATCGCTGGCAGTATTGGGGCGAATATTTCAACTCGCTGCTGTTCGTGAAGCGGAAATTCGATCCGGGCAATTTCTTCCACTATCAGCAGAGCATTTCACCGGTGCCGGATGATGCGCCGCCGGACATTATCCGCGATACGTCCGAGTCGATCTTTGATGATATGACCATCACTTTTGAGACCTATTCGAACCCCTGAAAGCGGGGGTAGCCAAGGCCAAACGGGGGAGGGCCCAGCATGGACACGATCCGAGAGATTTTCTTTCTGCCACCCATGGCGGTTGCTCGCCTGGGGCCGGGTGAAACACCGCTGGAAAGCTATGAGTGGCAGCAGGACATGGATGCCCATGGCAACAACAAGACGGTCATCCGCTCGAACATAGCCCTGCGCGAACTCGAAGATGGCAGCGTTTCGGCCTATCTTCCCGACCCCGACACGATCCGCTTTCGCGACGAAGGCGGCGCACTGCGTCCGGTTGCTCCGTTCTTTGAGCTGTGGGCGCGGATGCATGACGCCGAGACGGGCGAGGAATATGAGACACCGTTGACGCTGGATCTGCTCGACGATCAAGGCCTGTCGCTGCAAAACGTGCGTTATTCGGTCACCGTCGGAAACACCAAGGCAGAGCGTCGGACTGGTGACGCGGCCTGCGGATTTCGCGCTCGGGTCGAGATTGCGGGGCAGGATTTCGCCCCGAAACCCCTGCTGGCTTTTAGCCCCTACACCTCGGAACAGCAGCCGATGGTCTATGAGCACAACCCGATCCCGCTGGGCTCAATCCGCGCGATCCATCCGGTGCAGGGTCATGATGAACCGGTCGAGGGAGAATTCATCGACCGCAGCATCCTGCGTCTGCGGTTCATGCCTCCCAAGGGCGAGGTTTATGGCCCGCCCGATGCAGCCTACGGCCCGGCGACGCTGGCGGTTCCGGGATACCAGAACGACCCGCCGAAATCGGAATATGGCCGTATCCATGAAATAGTGCCCGAACAGAACCGCATCCTGAACCCCGACACTCCTTGGTCGAAATGGGTCATGATGTCCGGCACCTCAGATGACCCAGAGCCGCATGACAGTTACGACGGTGCGCGCGTCGGCAATGACCAGTCCTGGGGCGTGGCAGACGACACCAGTGATGGCGTGATCGAAGCAACGCTCGCCGTGCGTGGCGAGCGCTTGACGGCGCGCGCGACGATCATGACCGGCCCACCCGATTTTGCGCCGGATACTAGGCCGTTTTACAGCCTTGAAGATGATCTGGCAGACCGTGATCTGTCGTTGATTTCAGTGACCGAACAAAACTACACGCAGGCTAAGGATGAGGTGGTTGATATCTTCCGCCGCGCCTTCGAGACTAACAGCCTGATCAACCTGGATGATATCCGGGCGCAGGGCTTGAAAGATAATGCCAAGCTGCAGGCCAAGACCGGGATTTCCCCAACGCCGGGCCTGCCATCAACCGATGCAAAATCCATGACGGAAGAGGATGCAAGGCCGCCTGACAAGATTGACGAACTGATCCGGCCGCAGCCGATCTCGGTCTTCTCGAACTCCGTGCCCAATGACCGGCTGCCCTATACGGTGGCGACGAAGTTTGTGCATGAGCAACTGATCGACGAGGCCAACTTGCTGGATTTCCTACGTCGCCGCCCGGATTTTGTGAAAACGCTGCTGCGCCCGCCTTACGGCATCCTGACCGAACTTGAGACCGACCCGAACCCCGATCAGGCCCCGAACCCGGAGTTCCGCGATCCCCGGATCATCCGCGACTCGATGCATGACGCGCGGATGCCGCCTTATATGCGTGATTCCAACTATTACCCGCTATCCCTGTCTCGCAGGCAATACCATCTGGTGATCTCGTTCATCGACTATCTGGTTGCACAGGAATCGGAGGCTCAGAATGTCTGATCAACCCGGCCACATCCGCGTCAAACCCCGCAACCTGACCGCCCGCGCGGCCTATAAGGTACCGGGCAACCCTGACAACACGCGACTGGATGGATCGGTGGGCAATTGCTTTCCCGGTCTGGAAATGGATGTACGCAACCTTGATCGGCGCTTTTTCCCCGGTCTGGTTTTCAACGCCGCGCGCGTGCCGCTGAACCCCGTGCCCGAGGCGCCGAAGAATTCACAGGGCTTCCATCTGGTCTTTGTCGATTATTTCTACGACCCGATGCTGCCTGACAACAGCCCCGAAGAATGGGTGCAGACCTTGCTGGAGGCCTACAGCGGCGACGTGGGCGCAAAGCTCAGCCAAGGGCGCTGGTTCCTGTCATGGGTCGAACAAAGCGGCAAGCGCATCACTTTCAATGAGGAAGACGGCACGCCCTATGACGGGCTGATGATCTGGCGGTTTATCCGCAGTCTGGAACATGGCGATGACAAACCGGTCAGTATTGCTCTGGAGCGGCGCAATCACGAAGGCAGCGTGGATACTGAGCAGGTGGTCCTGCACGGATTCCGCCGCCAGTACCGGACCGAGGCGGGTGTCTTCAACGAAGCCTATGATCCCGGAGAATTGACGCAGAGTCTGTGCAACCCGTGGTCCCATGACTTCCGCGATTGCGGCTGCCACTACTGGCCCTCAAACCATCCCGATGTGGTGATGGCCGAGGTAGCCCATGACGACCAGCTGCCTTCGGGCCAGTCGAAGAACCCGATCGAAGCCGAGACCTATCTGGATTGGCTGCGTTCGGACAAGTCGCCATCCGGCAATGTGGCAGCGCTGAATACGGTCGAGCAGAACCGCCCCTATCAGATCGACCACTATCAGGTGAACCAGATGTGGAGCGAGCTGCCGATCGTGGTCGAAGGCCGCGAAACCGGCGAGGTCTATGAGGTCGACCCCGAAATGCCGGGCGTGGAACCCTATGACACGCCGGAGGCGATGATCGAGGACCTCAAGACGCGCCTGGCCGCGATGGAGATGACGTTGAGCCTGCAGTATCTCTATGCCTATTTCTCGCTGGCGGATCCCGAAACGGCGGACACCCAGAAATGGCCGACGCTGAAGGACGACCTGATCTTTGCCCGGCGTTCCGTGCTGGAGGTCGCGATTGGCGAGATGACCCATATGCGCTGGGCGAACCAACTGCTTTGGGAGCTTGAGCCAGAAGGGTATGAACCCATCCTGACCCCGTCTGAAACCCTGCCAGCAGGCAAGGGTAAGACGCAGCCCCGCGCGCTGAGGCCACTGACGGCCGAGGCGCTTGCGGATTTCATCGAGATCGAGCGCCCCGGTGGCTTTATCGACCGCGCCTATGCGCAATGTGTTGCAACGCTGGAGCAGGAGGACTTATTCCCCGAGCGCCGTCTCTATGCGCTGGCGGTGCGGATCGACACCGACGGGGACGAGCATTTCCTGCGCTTTAGCCAGATGAAGGATGTTCTGGCCAAGTACGATACCGGCGAAGGTACTCCTGCTTACTTGCGCCCGATTGAGGTCGGGACCGAAGAGCAGGCCAAAACAGCGTTGGAACTCTACGCTAAGGTCAAGGATGGGTTGGCCAATGCCTATACGCTTGAAGCGGATGGCAAATTCGAAGAGTCGCAGACCTTTATCCAGCAGGTGCGCGATGACATGAAACTGTTCCGGGTCGAGGGCGAAGCGCTGGCCGCCAAAGGCATCGGCATTCCCTTCTGGACGGAGGGCAAGGCGTGATCGCACCCGCCGCACAGGTGCATTTCTTCGAAACAGGGCATGGAGATCACATGCTCGCCATCGATGGCTCGCGCGTGTTCGACGTCCCCGAGGGCACGGCGGGCCGGTTTGCGGCGATGAACACCGCGGGCCAGAGCGCTTTCCTCAGGTCCATGGGGTTGGATGGCAGGCCGTTCATCGACGATACACCGCCTCAGGACCTGCCCGTGCGCTCGCTGTCACTGGCCGTGGCGCAGAAATGCAATCTGGCTTGCACCTATTGCTATGCGGCGGGTGGCGAATTTGGCGGCCCTGCGCGGAATATGGAGTGGGAAGTCGCCAAGGCCTCGGTTGATCGGCTGGTGGCCGAAGCCGAACCCGGTGTGCGGATCAACCTCGCCTATCTGGGTGGAGAACCTCTAATCAACCGCGATCTGGTGCAGCGCACTACGGAATATGCTGTGGAACAGGCGCAGGCAAACGGATTGAGCGTTGGATTCTCGATCACCACCAATGGGACCTTGCTCCGCCCCGAAGACGCGGTGTTTTTTGAGGCACATGGATTTGCAGTCACCATTAGTCTGGATGGCGTGGGCAAGGTTCACGACAAACTGCGCCCAAATCGTGCTGGGCGGGGCAGTTTCGACACGATCCTGAAACGGGTCGAACCCCTTCTGGCCGCACAGCACCGGATGCAGGTCGGGGCTCGGGTGACGGTCACGCCGCAGAATATGAACCTTCCAGAGACGCTGGAGCAGTTCGTTGGCATGGGTTTCCACTCGATCGGCTTCTCGCCGATGTTGGCTTCGCCCAACGGTCAGCATGAGCTAAACAGGAACGATCTAAACGAAATGCTGACTCAGATGATCCGCTGCGGTGAGGTGTTCGAGGCGGCGGTGGTTCAGGGACGGCGGTATCCGTTTTCAAACATGGCGGCGGCGATGCAGGAAATCCATCGCGGCACCCATCGGCCCTATGCCTGCGGGGCAGGGGGCGGATATTTCGGCGTCTCCGCCGATGGCGGCCTGTTTGCCTGCCATCGCTTTGTCGAGGACGAAGCCGGAGCCATGGGCGATGTCTATGATGGCCCCGACTTGCGACGCGAAAACTGGTTGGCGGACCGTCACGTGCACATCCAGTCACCCTGCAATACGTGCTGGGCGCGGTATCTATGTGGCGGTGGGTGTCATCACGAGGTCATCCACCGCGGACGCCCCGCCTGCGACTACATTCGCGGCTGGCTGCACTATTGCCTTCAGGCCTATGTCCGCTTGTCCGAAGTGAGGCCCGATTATTTTGGTGTGCCTACGCAGGCCGCCTCTGCCTGATCGGATGATCATTGAGACTGAAATCTGCGTAGTCGGTGGCGGCCCAGCAGGCAGCGCGGCGGCGCTGAGGTTAGCTCAACTGGGTCGCCGCGTCTGCCTGATCGAAAGACAATCCTTTCCGCGCCAGCATGTCGGAGAATCTCTGCCACCATCAATCTGGCCGATCCTGAACCTTCTGGGCGTCGAAGAAACCGTGGCGCAAGCCGGGTTTCTGCGCGCAAGCGGATCGATCCTGCATTGGGCCGGAACGTTTGAGCGTCGCGGTGCTGACGGCGATTACCCCGGTCTAATAGTGGATCGAGGCCAGTTTGATGCGGTACTGCTGCGGGCCGCGCGGGCGGCAGGAGTTGAGATCATCCAGCCCGCACGGGCATACCGCCCGATGCGCGATAGATCAGTCTGGGAAATACCAGTCCGCACCGATACGGAAGCATTGCAGGTTCAGGCGCGGATCCTTCTGGATGCCGCAGGCCGACAAGCCGGGCTGGGCCGCAGGTTTCGCCCGGCCTCTCAGCCTCTATTGGCGCTCTATGCTAATTGGCAGGTTCCCCCAGGCTTCGGCCCACAAGCGCGGGTCGAAGCAGGCAAGTCGCACTGGTACTGGGGTGCGCTGTTGCCGGGTGGGGTGGTCAATGCAATGGTATTTGTTGAACCCGAGAGCTGCACAGGGCTTTCACCTGCGGACCGGCGCGATCTTTACCTGAACCTGCTGGCGCAATCGACCTTGTTATCCCCATGTCTGGAACAGCGCCGGATCGGGCCAGTCCGGAGGGTGGACGCAACCAGCCGAACCGATGTAACACCTCCGGCGCGAGATCTTCTGCGGGTCGGGGAAGCCAGTTTCTCGGTCGACGCTTTGTCATCGCAAGGGGTGCAATTGGCCATGGGTCAGGCAGTGCAGGCCGCAGCAGTGATAAACACGCTGCTGGATACGCCCGAACACAGCGAACTGGCTTTGACCTTCTACGCAGACCGCCAGTTTGAGCGTGTACAGACCCACGCCGCACTGTCGGCGGATTTCTATGCGAGGCAGCATGCAGTCAGTCCTTCGCCGTTCTGGGCCGAGCGGGCGCATCCGTTGGACTGGCTCAAATCGCCTCGAACCGTTCATAGCCCAGAGATATTGCGCAACGATTTAGCCCTGACCCTGTCTTCAAAAACACGGCTGATTACGTCTGGGGTTCAGGTCGCCGCGCATATTGAGCCGGGACTTGTTTTGAAGCACCCAAATCTGCAGCGCCCTGTCGCAAATCTCGAGGGTGCTTCGCTTGGCCTTCTGTTGCAGCGCTTACATTGGCCACAAAACGCGAGCAAGATCGTTGCATGTTGGTCAGATACACTCGATGCCGAACGAGCGTCTCGCATTCTGGACTGGCTTTGGCACCATCGCATACTGATCCCGGCAACTGATCGGGCTTAATCACGGTTCCCTCTGCCATCTGAATGGCATAAGCTTTGCCGCAACGCCAATCGCCAAGTAACAAGGGGTCGTATGTCGCGTTTTGATGGGTATTTCCTGCGGCAATTGCTGGTGCTGTTTGGCTTTTTCACACTGGTCCTTGTCGGTGTCTTCTGGATCACACGTTCGGTCAGCCTGTTTGACCGCGTGATTAGCGGCGGCCAGTCTGCAATGGTGTTTCTGGAATTCACCGCGCTAACCCTACCGACTCTGATACGGACAGTTATGCCAATGGCGGTGTTTGCTGCCGCTGTTTACGCGACCAACCGCTTGAGCCGGGAAAGTGAGATGACGGTGATGCTGGCGACCGGATCGAGCCCTTGGCGTCTGGCGCGCGCGGTTTTGATGTTCGGGCTGAGCGCTGGGTTGATAATGGCGGTCATCAGTGTGTTTCTTCGGCCTGCATCGGTTGATCAGCTGGAAAAAAGACAGGATGAAGTCGCTGGTGATGTTACTGCTCAGCTGCTGAATGAAGGTGAATTCCTGCACCCGGCAGACAGTGTAACCGTCTATATTGGCAGTATCGATCTGGACGGTACGCTGCGCGAGGTCTTTGTTTCGGACCGGCGAGAAGCGATAAATCCCGTCAGCTATTCCAGCACCACAGCTTATCTGGTCAACCAGACCTCAGGCATTCATCTGGTTATGCTAGACGGGGTTGCGCTGCGATTTGATGAGGCTGGCAACACGTTGTCATCAACGTTGTTCGAAGATGCATCCTACGACATTTCAGAGCTGACACTGAACTCGGAAATGGGCCACCGGAGCCTTGAGGCGATACCTACGATCGAGCTGATCTGGGATCGGGAAGCTGTTGCCGTGAAAGATGACCACAGCGTCGGGCATCTGGTTGATGAACTGCATCAGCGATTCTCATGGATCGCTATTTGTATTGCGGTTGCCTTGGTCGGCTATTCGGCGCTCATGCTCGGCAGTTTTTCGCGTTTTGGCTTGTGGCCCCAGATACTCGGAGCCTTCACGATTCTCGTATTGTTGGAAGGCGTTAGGGGGTTTGTTTCACCTGTTGTGATTGGAGATCCACGTTTGTGGATTTTGCTTTACCTTCCGGCGATACTGGGCGTCGCATTGTCAGGCTTGTTCCTGACTATTGCCGGACGCCCCTTGTTTCGTAAATCATCCGGCAACGGCGCCATTACCTCTGCATGATACTTGGCGTTTGTCGCGTCGAATTCTTTTGCGTTGTTGATCGGTCTGTCTAATCTAGGCGCGAAAGCAGCCACAGGAGCGCGCCATGCTGGACAAAACCCACAAACCCACCTGGACCAGTTTTGAAGAGGCAACGAAGGCCGATTGGGATGCGGTCATGGAGTATGAAGAGGCCTATAACGCGGCTCTGCCAGATCGTATTTTGGATGCCATCCGATCGCTAGACGAAGACTGGACGCCTTATCCAGTGAATCGTTACCAACACAGCCTGCAAGCCGCGACACGCGCTTATGAGGATGGTGCCGATGAAGAGCTGGTTGTAGCAGCTTTGATCCATGACACTGGCGATATCCTGTCGCCTTATAATCACGGTGAATTATCAGCTGCGATGATGAAGCCATATGTAAGCGAGAGAACCCATTGGATCCTCAAGCACCACTGTGTGTTTCAGGGATATTATTATAATCACCATCTCGGCGGTGACCGGAATGCGCGCGACAAGTATCGCGACAGCCCGTATTGGGAGGACTGCCGATATTTCTGCCACGAATACGATCAGAAAGCGTTTGACCCTGATTATCCAACAAAGCCGCTGGAGTTCTTCGAACCCATGCTACGCCGCGTCTTAAGCAAGGGCGAGGGGCATATGGAGTTGAACGAGACGTCAGAAGGTTAACAAGCGGCCATCAGTCGATAGACGATCTGAGCGGCGGTAAAGTCCCAGGCGGCATTGCCGTCTGGGGCCAACTCGACCACATCGAAGCCCACACATTTCCGGCCCTTCAGGGCGTGTTCGACCAGGTGCAGCGCCTGATAGTATCCCAGCCCCCCAGGTACGGGCGTGCCGGTCGCAGGCATTTGTGATGGATCCAGCCCGTCCACGTCAAAGCTGACATAAATCAGTTCGGGAAAATCCTCGGGCAGGTCGACCGAATGGATATTACCAGTCACCAATTCTTCGGCGTCCACATGGAAAATGCGGTTCTTCAGACGGCTCTGCGCTTCTTCGGTTGAGAAGGCACGAACGCCGAATTGCGCCAGCTGGATGCCTTCTTCGGCCAAAAGGTGCATGACTGAGGCGTGAGAGTGTTTCTCTCCCTGATAGGCGTTGCGCAGATCGGCATGGGCGTCGATCTGGACGATGCCGATGGGCTGGTTTAGCGCACGAGCGACACCCATCACTGCTCCAAAACTGAGAGAATGTTCTCCGCCCAAGGTCACGGGCACTTTGCCCGCACGGATGGCAGCTTCGGTGCGTTGGGCGAGGCGTTCCATGATTTCAGGCAGGGCGGCATCGCAATCGATGGGTTTTTCGGTAAATATGCCTTCTACGCAAGGTTCTGCGTGGCCGGTGATGCGCTCCAACTCGTTGCTGGCCTCAATGATCGCCTCAGGCCCATTTGCGGTGCCGGATCCGTAAGAGACCGTGCGCTCCAGAGGCACCGGGATTACGCGGAAGCGGGCGTCCTCGGTGCGCTCGGATGTGGTCAGTTCACTATCAAGAAAAATGCTCATGAAAGGCGGTCCTTAAAGTCGTCATAGCCGAACTTTTTGATGATTTTCAGTTCGTCTGTTTCGCTGTTCCATAAGGCGATGGTGGGCAGGGGAACACCGTTGAAGGTGTTGGTCTTGACCATCGAGTAGTGCGCCTGATCGAGGAAAGCAAAGCGCTGGCCGATCTCCAGAGGCTGATCCCAAGTGTAATCGCCAATCACGTCACCCGCGAGGCAAGAGGGGCCACCCAGGCGGTAGGTATGGCCTGACGCGGCCTCGTCCATCAGGGCGGGGCGATACGGGGCTTCGATCACGTCGGGCATGTGGCAGGTGGCCGAAATATCGGTGATTGCGAGGTTCATGCCATTTGTTGGTAGGTCTAGGATTTCTCCGACCAGAATGCCCGCGTCCAACGCCACCGCCTCCCCGGGTTCAAGATAGACGTCGACGTTGTGTTTTGCGCGGACGGCTTTAATGAAGGCCACCAGCCTGTCGCGGTCATAGTCATCGCGGGTGATATGATGGCCGCCGCCGAAGTTCAGCCACTTGAGCTGGTCTATGAAGGGGGCGAGTTTGGGTTCCACAGCGTCCCAAGTTCGTTGCAGCGGCTCGAACCCCTGCTCGCAGAGTGTGTGCATGTGCAACCCATCGACGCCAGTCAGGGCGCCTGCGGTCAGTTGGCTGGCAGGCGTGCCGAGACGTGAGCAAGGTGCGCAGGGGTCGTATTTGGGGATCTCACCCTCGGAGTGCTCGGGGTTGATACGCAGGCCAACCTGTACGCCTGCTGCCTGGGCTTTGAAGAGGAAGCGATCCTTCTGAGCCGGAGAGTTAAAGATGATGTGGTCGGACAAAGTGAGAATTTCATCTATATCTGCGTCTTTATACCCGGCGCAGAAGGTCGCGACTTCGCCGCCATATTCTTCACGACCCAAACGTGCCTCATAGATACCGCTCGCGCAGGTGCCGCCGAGGTATTGGCGGACCAATGGGGCGAGCGAGAACATTGAGAAGGCTTTGAGCGCGCTCAGGATATGCGCGCCTGAGCGGTTGCTGATCTCGGCGAGGATGCTCAGGTTCCGGTCGACGGCTATTTCGTCGACCACAAAGCACGGCGTGGGAACCCGGCTGAGATCGAAGTTGCGAAAGGCTCCGGCGTCGCCGGCCTGCGTGGTCATCATGTCGGACATAACAGGCGTCTCCGTTGGGTGGAGAGGCCCGGGGGACCAACCCCCGGACCCCCCGGATATTTTGGGCCAGATGAAACAGTGTGGTCGCTCAGACCGGCCCTGAGGGATCAGAACTCGACCGGGCCGTCGAGCTCGTGGACCTGCCACGGCAGGCCGTGTTCGTTCAGCATGTCCATGAAGTTGTCTGGATCCAGCTGTTCCATGTTCCAGACGCCGGGCTGCACCCAGTTGCCTTTCAGCACCTGTGCGGCACCGATCATCGCGGGTACGCCGGTGGTGTAGCTGACGGCTTGGCTGCCGACCTCGGCATAGCATTCCTCGTGGTCGCAGATGTTGTAGATGTAATAGGTTTTCTCACCCGAACCGTCTTTGGCCTGGCCCGTGGCGATGTCGCCGATGCAGGCTTTGCCTTTGGTTTCTGCACCCAGGTCACCGGGATCAGGCAGCAGAGTTTTCAGGAATTGGATCGGGATGATTTCCATGCCGTCATGCATCACCGGATCAATGCGGGTCATGCCGACATTCTCCAGCACTTTGGCGTGGGTAATGTAGGCATCGCCGAAGGTCATCCAGAAGCGGGCGCGTTCGATTTCGGGGAAGTGGGTCGAGAGTGATTCCAGTTCCTCGTGATACATCAGGTACATGTTTTTCTGACCGATTGCAGGGAAGTCGAACTCGACCTTATGGGTCATGGCGGGGGAATGTTTCCATTCGCCGTTCTCCCAGTGACGTACTTCGGCCAGCACTTCGCGCAGGTTGATCTCGGGGTTGAAGTTAGTGGCGAATTCCTGATCGTTCGAGCCGCCATTAGCGTCCAGCACATCGATCTGACGAATGGTGTCCAGCTTATGTTTCTTCAGCCAAGTGGCGAATACGCTGGTCACGCCCGGATCGAAGCCAGAGCCGAGGATGGCTGTCAGACCGGCCTCTTTGAACTTATCCTGATAGGCCCACTGCCAATGGTATTCGAACTTGGCCTCATCCTCGGGCTCATAATTTGCGGTATCCAGATAGTGGATTCCGGCCTCAAGGCAGGCGTCCATCAGCACCAGATCCTGATAGGGCAGAGCGAGGTTCACGAGGATTTCTGCGCCGGTTTCCTTGATCAGCTTGACCGTGTCTTCGACCTTGTAAGCGTCCAGTTCGGCGGTCTTGATATCGACGCCCACACGCTCTTTCACCGCCTTGGCGATGGCGTCGCATTTGGATTTTGTGCGGCTGGCCAAGGTGATTTCGGTAAAAATGTCCGAATTCATCGCCATCTTGTGCACTGCAGCGTGAGATACGCCGCCCGCGCCGACAACCAGTGTTTTGCCCATGGTCTGTCTCCTTTTTATTCGTAATAGGTGTAGCCGTTGATCGAGTCGCGATAGGCGCTCATCAGGGTTTTGCGGTCCTTGGCTTTCAGAGTACCGGTCGAGATCGCCTCGTCCACCATTTTACGGAAGGCGGCGACGCAGTCCTGTGGGTCGAATTCCACGTAAGACAGGACCTGGCTGATCGTGTCGCCCTCTTGTTCGTGCAGCAGATCAAAGCCTCCGTCAGCACGCAGGTCGATGGTGACGACGTTGGTATCGCCGAATAAGTTGTGCAGATCGCCCAAGGTTTCCTGATAAGCGCCAACGAAGAAGACACCCATGAAATACTCATCATCTTCGGGCAGGGAATGCACCGGCAGACTGGGTGAGACACCGTCGGCCAGAATGAACCGGTCGATCTTGCCGTCGCTGTCGCAGGTGATGTCTGACAGAACGGCGCGGCGGTCAGGCGTTTGGTTCAGGCCTTGTAGTGGGACGATGGGGTGAAGTTGATCGATGGCCCAAACGTCAGGAAGGGATTGGAACAGCGAGAAGTTGCAGTGGTAGATATCGGCCACTTTCTCTAACTGGTCGTCCACATCCGACTCCAGATCATCGCTTGCAGCCAGAGACTTGAGGCGGGCCATAAGCGATAGGTAGATCCGTTCAGCACGGGCCATCTGGCGCAGGTCGACATAGCCTCGCCGGAAGAGCGCGCGCAGCTCGTTGCGGTAGAAGGTGGCGTCGTTCCAGCATTCCTGCAGCCGATCGCTGCTTAGATAGCCATGAACTGCAGCGAGGTCCGAGACCATATGATGATCATCAGCTTCGACTTCGGGACCGGTCGGGGCGTCGTAAAGCGTGCTCTCCAGAACATTAAAGACCAGCATCGAAGATGTGGCCACGACGGCCCGCCCGCTTTCAGTGATAAGCGTAGGATGATCGATTTTAGCTTCGTCCATGGCATAGGCCACAGTTTCGACCACGTTGGCGCAGTATTCTTCAACCGTGTAATTGATTGAATTTTCTGCGGCTTTCTTTTCGCCGGTATAGTCCACACCCATACCTCCGCCCAGGTCCAAATGGGTGAGCGGTACGCCTTCGTGCGTGAGTTCAGTATAGTAGCGGCACGCCTCGCCTACAGCGCGGCGCACGTCGTTGACGTCCTGTACCTGCGAGCCCAGATGTGAGTGCTGCAGCTTCAGGCAATGCAGCAGGCCGGCGTCGCGCAGCTTGTCCACTGTGGCAACCAGTTGGTCGGTGTTCATCCCAAAGGCGGATCGGTCGCCTGAGCTTTCTTCCCATTTGCCGCTGATCTGATTGGTCAGCTTGACCCGTACGCCGATCAAGGGCTCGATGCCAAGCTCGTTATAGACCTGGATAACCGTGTCAGCCTCTTTTGGGCTTTCCAGAACGATGACCGTATTGAAACCAATCTTGCGGCTGAGGATTGCGAGCTGGATGAACTCGGCGTCCTTGACGCCGTTGCAGACAATGAGCGCCTCAGAGGCCAAGCGGTGGGCCAGCGCGACGACCAGTTCGGGTTTGGAACCGGCCTCAAGCCCATAATTGTATTTCTTGCCGAACTCGACGATACGATCGACGACCTGAGCCTGCTGGTTCACCTTGATCGGGAAAACGCCGCGATATAGGCCTTTGTAGTCCACGCGCTTGATTGCGTCGCGGAAACTTTCATTCAAATGCGCGATCTCATGTTCCAGATAAGACGCCACACGTAGCACCATCGGCGCCTTGATACCCCGATCATCCAAATCACTGAGGATACCCGGCAGGCTAATCGCAGTGGCATCAGGAACCATCGGATTACGTAGACCGATCTCGCCCTGATCCGTCACCTCAATGAGGCCTTTGCCCCATTTCTCAACCCCGTAGATGGAATGCGGTGCGATGGGCGGTTGTTTCAATCAGGTTTATCCTTGGAATCAGGGTGCAGGTTTCGCGCCTGCCAATACGGTAGCGGTTCGATTCGTCCAAGCATAAACTGCGAATCGGATTCTCGCTGCGTATTAATCGGTTGTTTGGATTGGGATCAAATGGTTGTCCCATTGGCAATCCTGCCGAGACGAGATTTTGGCGTGCGCGGCATTCAGAGACCCAAAGGCACCGGTACCGGTGGTGAATACCAAACCTTCTGCGCCAGCGCCTAATCCGCAGACGTCCTCAAGCGTGTAGGCATTCATTAAAGCACCGCTCGTCACATCGAAGCGATGTAGCGTGTTGCCTCTGGGGCAGGTTATTGCAACTGAATGTCCATCGGTGGAGAACGCGATGCTGCCAGCATACCCCTGCAAGTCGCTTTGCTGTCTTTCAGGGGCGGAAAGCAGGCGAGGGATTTCGCCAAGTTTGTGCAAGCCCAACAAGGGTGGGTGCTTGATCTGATTGCCCTGCCATTGCATCGCGAAACCCACAAGACCATCGCTACGCACAGCAAGATGACGGATTGAGTTTTTGTGCTGCGCGCCGGTTAGCTCCACTTTTGCCAATACCGAACCCGATAGGTCGACATAGGCGAGATTGGGCAACATTGTAGGCAAGTTAAGCTTCGTTCGGCCGGTATCGGGGTGGGTTTCGATACCGCCATTGGCGATAACTAGCATGTCACTGCCGGGCATCAGCCTTATGTCGTGTGGACCAACGCCGCCCGAGGCGAACTCTCCGAGCCGAACAAAGCTGTTGGCGTCCCAAACGCCTATAACACCTTCTGCGGCTTCATATTTGTTCTCGGTCGTGAAGAACCGTGTGCCATCGGCCGAGAATGTGCCGTGCCCGTAGAAGTGGCGGCCCTTTGGGGCTGTCAGTCGTTTGATGACGTGGCCGCTTTTGCAATCGATCACAATGGCGAATGTGCCCGGACGGCGTGCAAAGGCGACAGCTTGTGCTTTGGACGGATGGGCAGCCGCAGCATGGCCTCGTGCGGGCAGAGGGATCGAGAACAAGATGGCGCCTGCGTTATCCAGCCCGGAAAGCCGATAGCTGCCATCGGGGAATAGCCCGGCGGCAAGATAAACAGGCGCGCCCACTGATGACCAGCCGGATGCGGGCGTCAGGCTGGCAGCGGCGAGACCTGCAAGGAAATTGCGCCGGTTGGTCAAAGTTCAGTCTCCGTCCAGCGAGTTGAAGCCAGCACTGATGCCGAGCGTTGGACCAAGCTCGATTGAGGCGATCTCGCGAATCTTGTGGATCGATTGTTGCAACGCTTCGACCCGGATGCGGCCCAGTGGTGTGTCGACCTTGGCAAAGGCGGGGTCATCCAGCGACTGAGCCCGATCTATTGCCTGTGCAAAGGCTGTATCAAGATCAGCTGCGATTTCGGGGTGGTCGAAGGACAGGCGGGCGGCCATATCGCTTAGCGCGATCAATGATAGCTCCACATGGCGCAATGATCGCTTTGACCGGCGCGCTTCGGCGCGGTTTGGACGAGGACGTTCGAATGTACCCAAGGGGCGACCGAGCCGCGTATCAGCGGTGAATTCTAGGCCCGTTGTCAGCGCCCGGTACAGTTCCTGCATCGCCTCATCGCCCGAGCGATAGGGGCTGTCGTCGCCCGGCTGGGTCAGATTTGGTGCGAAACTCTGCCAATCGGCGTTCATTGCATCTGCATTCCGATCAATGTCGGTAGCGATGGCGCGGATCAGCGCGCAGCGATAGGCGACGTTACCTTGTTCGGCCATGGCTGGATCGTACAGCATTCGTTCAAGCGCCAGAAATCCGCGCCCGGCAATCGACGTTTCGGCATATGCGGCAGGCGACTCGACAGCTGTGTCTTCGTCTTTGATGTGCCGGGACAGGGTTTTTGGTGTGAAACCTTTGGTGTCGGGCCAGAAGGCCATGGCAAAGGCCCGATCATCTGTCTCGGTTGGACCGAATCGCAAATGACTGGCTGAGATCCAGCTATCGAATGCTGCAGAATAGGCTGCGCGCAGGGTATCCGATTGTGGCTCACAATCGGCCTGCACGGTGGTGGCCAAGGTGTCGGTCGCATCCGCCAATTGCGCAAAGCGCGGCAGAATATGTGTTTCAGTCACATCCATCAGAATCGGCGCGCGATCCTGCGCATAGGCGCCGAATGGGATCAACAAAGCGGTGAATAGGGTAAGGCTTCGCATCAATTACAGGCTCTCTAGAAATTGGATCAGCGCATCACGGTCAGCTTTAGGCATTGATACCACCGTGTCGCGGGCGGCTTGGGCTTCTCCGCCATGCCATAAGACAGCCTCGAGCAGAGAGCGTGCCCGACCGTCGTGCAGGAATTGGGTGTGGCCCGAGACACGTTCTGTCAATCCAATCCCCCACAGCGGTGGAGTACGCCATTCTCGGCCCGTGGCGCGGGCCTCGGGGCGGTTATCGGCCAGTCCTTCACCCATGTCGTGCAGCAGCAGGTCAGTGTAGGGCCAGATCAATTGAAAACTGTGTTCGGTTCGGTCGGGCATTCGATGGGTAACATAGACAGGTGCGTGACAAGAGGCACAGCCAGATGTGTGGAATACTTCTTTGCCGCGCAGAACCTGTGGATCATCAGTCTCACGCCGGGCGGGGACACCCAAATTGCGGCTGTAAAAAGCGACGAGATCCATGCCGATTTGGTCAATCTCAAACCCGCGCACATCAGAGTCACCGTGCGGGGCATCTATGCAGTTGGTCTGCAGTTCGGTACAATCGCCGAAGGGGGCAGGGTAAAGCGGGCTAGAAATGCCAATATCACCCGAAAATGCTGCCGATGATTGCTCCATCACCGTAGGCATTCCGGCCTTGTGGCCAAAGCGGCCCATCATCGGTTCGCCAAATTCTAACGACCACACGATGTTTGGTCGCCCCGATATCCCGTCGCCATCTTCATCATCAGGATCGGCCCGTGCCAACAGGTCCTCAACCGGGATGGATTCGAGCAATCCCAAGCCGATCATCTGTGGCGCGATTCGGGGGCTGAGCATGGCGTCGGGATGCAATCGGCCATACCCCAAGTCGGCCGCATGGTAGGTCGGGCGGCGAAGCGAAGCAATTTCACCGTCGGACAGCTCGATTGGGTCTTCTTCGTATGTGATGCTCAACCGATATTCTGCCGGACGGCCGGCCAGTGCGAAATCCTGCATCTGCCCGCCATAAATTGGGTCGGGCAAGGTGGCGATATAGTCCTCAATCTTGGCAGGAGCATCCTCTGGGTTGCCGGGGATCGAGACCCTCAGAAACATCGAGACGGCGTTGTCATCCGGTCCATTAGGTGTATGGCCCCGTCCATCCTTGATGTGGCATCGCTGGCAGGAGCGGGCGTTATAGAGCGGCCCTAGCCCGTCTGAGGCGAGTGTTGAGGAGGGCGATGAGACCCAGATTTTCTTGAACAATCCATTGCCTACTTTGAAATCCAGTTCCTGTTCGAAACTAATGTTGGCGGAGGGCTGAGAAAACGCATCGGCATCGGTACGAACGCGTACAGTCGCCGCGCCAGCGGATAATTCTTCGAACCGCTGGGGTGCACTGAACTTTTCGGGTGAGGCTGTCACCGCAGCAATCCGCGCACGCTCTTCGTCTGTTCTGGGAATGAAGTTTAGATGTGGGTCCCTTAGCTCGGTCGCGAGGGAGGGGGTGGCCGACAGTGCGGCCACCGATGCCAGGGCGAGCCTACTCGCCCTCGTCCATGGTTGATGCGTTGAGTTGCGCATAGTTGGCTTCGCCAATCCTTTCATAGAGGTCGAGCTGCGTTTCGAGAAAGTCGATATGGTCCTCTTCATCGGACATCAATTTCTCAAACAGAGACATCGACACGTAGTCGCCGGCATCCCGGCAATACTCGCGCGCTTCCTTATAAAGAGCTCTTGCATCAATTTCGGCTGCCAGATCGCATTCAAGAGTTTCCTTGGGTGTCTGGCCGATCCGCAATGGATCAAGTTTTTGCAGGTTGGGGTGACCTTCGAGAAAAATAATACGTTCAATCAGCTTGTCCGCGTGCTCCATCTCTTCGATGGATTCTTCGCGACTTTTCTTAGCCATATGGCCAAGCCCCCAATCTTCCTGCAGGCGATAGTGCAACCAGTACTGGCTAACAGCCGTCAGTTCATGCCGCAGTGATTTGTTTAGATATTCGATAACCTTGGGATCGCCTTTCATGTGACTTCTCCTGTGATGCTCCGGACCGCAATGTTCGAAGCTGCATGGGGACTTCCAGATTATCGTCAGAACGCATTGTGTCTAGGAAAAGAGGCATACATCCGCCGCAATCCGCTGATTTACCAAGGGCATGATAGATCTTGCCAGGGGTGATTATGGTCTGCGGGTCTGCGGTGCGCATCCAACTGATCGCGGCGCGGATGTCGTGGTCTGAGATATTGGTACAGTGGCATATAATCATGGCGACTCAGCCTGATTTCGTTATTCTTAGTGAAATAGTTGGTTTTTAGTTTTGCGTCCAGTGTCAAGACGCCACACCCATTTCGTAGAAGGGGCAGAGCGCAATTCCATCGCGCCCGGCCATAGCGTTTAATGGAATACCGCGTCAGGATTATCTAGGCTGTCCGAGCCTTCGAACTCGATCTGGTCAAGTTCCAGCAGAGTCACGATACGTTCAATGGTTTTGGTTTGGTCGATCAGTCCATTCACGCCACCCATGATCAGAGCTTCACCGCCTTCGTTGCCGCGCTCCAGCATCTGATCATAAGCAAAACCAGCCTCGGCAGTCGACTTGATGTTGCCCAAAGCTTTCATGGTGCTCGCGAGCTTGGCTTTCATCTCTGCATCCAACGACGGATCGGTTGCGACAACCAGATCGGACAACGATGCACCAGATACGGGAGTGCCATCAATGCGGGTGTAGCTTCCCAGATACACGTTCTGGATGCCCAGACCATCGTAATAGTGGCTGTTATGGGTGTTGTCGGCAAAGCAATCATGCTCTTCTTCGGGATCGTTCAGCATCAGGCCCAAGCGCATGCGTTCACCCGCCTGTTCACCATAGGACAGCGAGCCCATGCCGGTCAGGATTGCACTTACACCGGCAGTCTCGTCTGCTGCCAGTGCGGCACGCGCATCACCGCCTTCTGCCCACTGGGCCGTCATCCATTCAAGATCGCTGATCAGCAGATCGGTTGCGGCGCTCAGATACTGGGCCCGACGATCGCAATTACCGCCAGTGCAGCCGTCACCGTCTACATAGTCGGTGTAAGGACGGTTGCCTGCACCCGCCTCATGACCGTTAAGGTCCTGGCCCCAAAGCAGGAATTCGATGGCGTGATAACCGGTCGCGACGTTTGCTTCGATCCCGTCAGCTTCGTGCAGCGTGTCCGACAACAGGGTCGGAGTGATATCACTGGCGTCGATGGTTTGGCCAGATAGTTCAAAGCTGGGGTTGGCGATGACGTTCAGCACGGCGAACTCGTTCTCATCGCTCGGGCCTCCGTACGACGCGTCCACATAGTCGATCAGGCCTTCGTCCAATGGCCAGGCATTCAGTTTGCCTTCCCAGTCGTCGACGATAGCGTTGCCAAAGCGATAAACCTCGGTCTGCTGATAAGGCACGCGCGCGGCGACCCATGCGGCGCGGGCGGCGTTCAGCGTGGCATCAGACGGGTCAGCGATCAGAGCGTTGACGGCAGCTTGCAGCTTCTTCGCGGCAATCAGGCTGTCGTCAAACTTGGCTTCCGCGATGTTGGCATAGGTGCTCAGAATATCTGCTTTAGACGGGGCGTCGGCGACAGCTGCACCTGCGATGCTCAACGTAAGGGCGCTGATCGCAGTGAATAATTTGGTCATTTGGAATTCATTCCTTCTCAACGGGTTCGGTTCCCGCACAGGTACGGGGTGGACGTGGAAATATCTGAGTTAATCAGTCAACAAAGTCAACCTGACTTTTATTGTCAGATATAAAGTCTGAATTTGCCTCCCCATATCTGGTGGGGTTGAAATGCATGTAAGCCAATTGCGCAGGAGGGTAATTAGACTAAAATAATACGAGATTTGTTTGTTTAATGGTGTTTGAGATGAAATGCGCGGCAGTACTGTTAATGCTCTTGCCAACCATACCAATGGCTCAAAAGTTGGCTGCGGTCGAAGCGCATACCCACGGTGTTGGGCGAGTGGCAATATCAATGGATAGTAATGAGTTCGCCGTGATTCTTGCGGCCCCGGGCATGGATGTTGTGGGCTTTGAGCACTCAGCAGAAAACGACGAAGAACGGGCAGAAGTTGCGGCCGCGATATCGGATTTCTCAGAACCGTTGAGGTTGTTCAATTTGCCATCAGAAGCTGGATGCGAAACCGCGTCTGCGAATGTGGCTCTTGTTGGGGTTGGTTTTGGGCAAGTGGATGACAAAACCGAAAATCACACCAGAGAACACGCCGAATTTCAAGCGGACTATGTGTTGGAATGCGAGGAAATAGATTTGGTGACGTCGATCCGGTTCACCTATTTTGAATTATTTCCCGACGCTCAGAAACTGGACATCAGTTTGATTTCGGTCGAAGGCGCCTTCAGCTATACGGTGTATCGCGATCAGCCGGTGCTGACCCTGCAGGACTAGTGTGCGTTAGTTTTGCGTCAACGCGTTTTTCAAGGCAAAATATGATGCTTTGGGTGTTCGCTCCAACGTTTTGAAATCTACATCGACCAGTCCAAAGCGTTTTTCATACCCCAGCGCCCATTCGTAATTGTCCAGTAACGACCAGACAAAATATCCTTTGATCGGCACACCGTGATCCAAAGCCCGACGCACTTCAGCCAGATGTTGATCCAGATAATCAATTCGATCCTCATCCTGTTGGCGCTCAACGCTCGCCATACCGTTTTCAGTGACATATATCGATAGATCGCCCGTGTAATCGCGTGCAGTTCGGATCAAAAATCGCGAAAGCGCCGAAGGATCAATTTCCCACCCCATCTGCGTTTTGGGCAGCGGGCCTGGAACCTCTTTTAAAGCGGGCCAGGCCGAGTCAGAGTGTGTAATCAGCTTGCGCGTATAGAAATTCAGCCCGCACCAATCGACCGGACTGCCGATGGTCTCAAAATCGTCCTGCCAACCCTTGGGTAAGTGCGGTGATAAACCCTCCAGAACATTCTCGGGGTAAGATTTGTTAAAGACCCCGCTCAAGAAGAACCGGTTGTAGATCCCGTCATATAGCGCCGCCGCAGATTGTGCTTCGGTGCTATCATCGGCGGGTTCCGACCATTCCAGATTGAACACCGCACCCAGATTGGACATACCCAATCCACGCATAACCTCGATTGCGCGACCATGGGCAAGCAAGACATGATGCATGGCACGGGCAGTGGCGCGGATATCACGCAAGCCAGGGGCATGTTGGCCCTCGAAATGACTGAGCCAGCTTACGCACCAGGGCTCGTTGATGGATGCCACGCTGAACATGCGATCGCCGATACGGCCCATGATGATTTCTGTAAAATCAGCGAACCAATTCGCGATATCTCGGTTTCGCCAGCCGCCTAAGTCAGCAAGCGGCGAGGGGAGTTCCCAGTGATACAGCGTTGCGCAGGGTTTGATGCCGCGTTCAAGTAGGGCGTCAACTAAACGATCATAGAAATCAAGGCCTTGTTGATTGGCTGGCCCGCGTCCCTCGGGCAAGATTCGAGCCCAGCTGGTCGAGAAACGATAGCAGTCGAACCCAGCGTCCTGGATCAGATCCAAATCCTGTTCATATCGATTGTAGTGGTCGCAGGCCAAATCGCCGTTTTCAGCGTTTACGACGTTTCCCGGAGTGGCCGCAAAACTGTCCCAATGGGTCTTTCCTGCGCCACCCTGAGCATGACCCTCAATCTGGTAGGCCGACGTTGCAACGCCAAACTGAAAATCTACCGGAAAATCCGAGCGTTTGTGTTTCATTTCACATCCTTTGTGGAGCTGGACCGGTTGAGCTGCCAACAACAAGCTCGGCCTCTAACAGGCGTGTTTTGGGTGGGTCGTTGGGGGCGTTGATCCGTCCAATCAGCATTTCAGCAGCCAACTCTCCGGCATGTCTGACCGAGGACCGCGTGGCGGTGAATATCGGTACATCTATGCCGTTGCGCATGTAGGACAGTTCGTCATCGTGCGCGATGACTGAAATATCCCGCCCCATCTTCAGGCCGCGATTTTCCAGGGCCCTCCGGACACCAACGGCTGAGATGATTGACGAGGCCAGAATGGCCGTCGGCGGATCGCCCAGATCCAGCATGTCGCAGGCGGTTTGATGCCCGTAAATTTCTGTCATCTCGGCGCTGCGCAACAGCTCCGGTGCAATCTCAATTCCCGAGTGTTTCAACGCTGAGACGTATCCATTCCGACGGCGCTGAGCAAAGTCCATCTCTTCCAGCCCGTTGATCAGTGCAATGCGCCGGTGGCCGAGATCGATCAAAAATTGTGTCGCCCTCTCGAATGAGCGCTGATTGTTCACGTCGATCCAGTCGTAAGGAACGTCGGCACCCGTAGAACGACCATGTACAATGAACGGCACCCCCATTTGCGACAGGGCGGATATCCGCGGCTCGTTGACTTTGGGGCCTTGAAGCACGACGCCGTCCACGACCCCTCGGTTGAACAGGCTTCGATAGGAGTCTTCGACTGAGGTGTCAGGCGCGTGCGTGAACATCATATCATAGTTATTCTGTGCGTAAGTGCGCGCAGCACCTGCAACAAAATCACCAAATATCGGATTGACCATCTCGTGCTGAGAAGAGAACGGGATCACGTGCCCAATTACCATGGATCGCCCTGTCGCCAGTCCTTTGGCGCGGCTATTTGGGCGGTATCCGTGTTTAGTAGCGGCAGCCTGAACCCGGATACGCGTTTCCTCATTCACTTCGGGATAACCGTTCAGCGCTCGGCTGACGGTTGTCTGTGAAAGACCAAGAATCTCTGAGAGTTTCTTTAGGTTCATAGCATTCAAAGCGCTTTCAAGTTGCGGTCCTATTGTTTTGTTTGGAATTTCAGGTTCCGTCAACCCGTTTTGATATTTGAGCCTAATAACTCAATATTACGGCAACTATTTGCGAGATGTTGACAGACTCGGAATGTTAGCGGATAAAGTGATCTATCCAAAGCGCTTTGAAAACGAATCTTGTTTGCGCCGTAAAGTCTGGGAGGAAAATTCATGAAACGCTCGCTTTATGCAGGTGCGGCAGTGACCGCTCTGCTGGCAGGGACCGCGTGTGCCGAAGACTTGGCCTTCACACCTGGTGAAGGGCCGTTCAACTGGGATAGCTATAAAGCCTGGGCTGAAAGTGCGCCTGATCTGAGCGGTCAGACCGTCACTATCGCTGGTCCTTGGTTGACACCGGAAGATGGTTATTTCAACAACATGACTGCCTATTTCGAGGCGGCGACCGGCGCGGATGTGATCTACACTGGCTCTGACAGTTTCGAGCAGCAGATCGTTATCGATGCCGAAGCGGGTTCCGCCCCGAACATCGCCGTATTCCCTCAGCCCGGACTGGCGGCGATCATGGCCTCCAAAGGACAACTAACGCCTTTGGGTAAAGACATGGCCAGTTGGGTTGGCGACAACTATGCGGCCGGAAATTCATGGGTTGACCTGGGCACCTATAAAGATGCCGATGGCAATGACCAGATGTACGGCTTCTTCTACAACGTGAACGTCAAGTCTCTGGTTTGGTACAACCCGGAGAATTTCGAGGATGCCGGGTACGAAGTACCAACGACCATGGAGGAACTGAAAGCACTGACCGAACAGATCGTCGCTGACGGTGAGACACCTTGGTGCATTGGTCTAGGATCGGGTGCCGCCACGGGCTGGCCAGCGACTGACTGGGTGGAAGACATGATGCTGCGCACGCAGCCACCTGAAGTTTATGACCAGTGGGTGACAAATGAGATACCGTTTGATGATCCACGCGTGATCGCCGCAATCGAAGAATTTGGCTGGTTTGCACGCGATGACGCGAAGGTTTCTGGTGGGGCAGGGGCCGTGGCCTCGACTGACTTCCGCGACAGCCCCAAAGGCATGTTCTCATCGCCGCCGCAATGCTACATGCACCGTCAGGCCTCGTTCGTTCCGGCCTTTTTCCCCGAAGATGTTGAGTTCGGTCTCGATGCAGACTTCTTCTACATGCCGTCTTTCGCCGACAAAGACTTGGGTAACCCGGTTCTAGGCGGTGGTACGCTGATGGCCGTCAGTGATCCCTCGGATGCGACTAGCGCGTTCATGGAGTTCCTGAAGCAGCCAATCGCGCATGAGGTGATGATGGCGCAAACCGGTTTCCTGACCCCGCATAAAGGCGTGAACACCGAAGCCTACAAGGACGATACTCTGCGTGGTCTGGGTGACATTCTGTTGGGTGCGACGACCTTCCGCTTTGATGGATCTGACCTGATGCCGGGCGCCGTGGGTGCGGGTACATTCTGGACCGGGATGGTCGACTACACCGGAGGTAAATCTGCCGAAGATGTCACCAGCGAAATCCAGTCGTCCTGGGACGCACTCAAGTAAACCACTGAACCTTTGGGCAACCTATCATTCAGGTTGCCCGGAACCCTAGCAAGGGAGAGGACGCCATGAATCCGGCAATTCAGGGCCTGCTAACAATCGTAATCGGTGTGTCGGGATGCGTGGGCTATTTCTATCTGTCCAACCAGTTCTTGGATAAGGTCCTGTTTCCTGCGCGTGGTCCTAATGCGGGGCGTAATATCAACTGCGCGAACATGATCCGGCCCTGGTTGTTCCTGCTTCCCGCGATCCTCGCGCTTGGGGTCTATCTTGCCTATCCGGTGTTCGAAACACTGCGCCTTTCGCTGACCGATCGCGTAGCCGGTGGCGGATACGAATGGGCGGGTTTCGATAACTACTCCCAAATGCTCGCCGAGCCCAAATTCTGGGAGGCAATGCGCAACAACATGCTTTGGCTGATTGTTGTGCCTGCGATGTCCACTGGCTTTGGCCTGTTAGTCGCGCAGCTCACGGATCGCATTCGTTGGGGCAATGTCGCTAAGTCGCTGATCTTTATGCCGATGGCGATTTCCTTCGTGGGTGCCTCGGTGATCTGGAAATTGGTCTATGACGCGCGCCCACCCGATCAGGATCAGATCGGCGTTCTGAACGCGATCTATATCTTCTTTGGTGGAACCGAGACGCATACTTGGCTGACGCTTCCATTCTGGAACAATTTTTTCCTGATGATTGTGCTGGTCTGGATTCAAACCGGCTTTGCCATGGTCATCTTGTCTGCTGCCTTGCGCGGTATCCCGGAAGAGACCATTGAGGCCGCCATTTTGGACGGGGCCAACCCGTTTCAGATTTTCTTTAAGATCAAAGTGCCACAGATCAAGACCACGATCATGGTGGTTTGGACCACCATTACAATCGTTGTGCTCAAGGTCTTTGACATCGTCTTTGCCATGACCAATGGCCAGTGGGAGACGCAGGTTCTGGCCAATTACATGTACGACAAGATGTTCCGCGCCAATGACTGGGGCGTGGGGTCGGCATCCGCCATGGTGATCATGTTGCTGGTGACACCGATCCTGATCTGGAACGTGCGCAATGCGCGCAAAGAAATGCAGTAGGAGGTTGGGGATATGAGCGATATTGCAGGAACCCGCCCAGCCCTTAGATGGGTTGTACACGCCTCGGTTGTATTGCTGGTCGTACTTTGGGTATTCCCTACGCTGGGTTTGTTGATTTCGTCCTTCAGAACAGGGGATCAAATTGCCAGTAGCGGTTGGTGGCGGGCACTGTTCCCGTCTGAACAAAACCTGACTCTGCGTGCTGCTGCACCTGAAACGCAAGTTTTGCAGGATGGTCTCTATGTGATCGAAGGCAATATCTTCGATGGTGAACGGGCCTCGGACATTTCGCGATGGGGTGTGAATTCGCGCGCGATTGATGCCTTTGCTCCGGGTGAAAAAGCCGAGCTGCGTCGCGGCGGGACGATCACGGTTCAGGCCAATGGCGACTATCGCATGGAAAACACCGAAGAATTTTCGGGTAAGCGCGGCCCCCGGGTCTTTGTGACCACAACTCTGCCACCAGAATTCACCTTCGAGAACTATGCCCATGTTCTGTTCAACGCAAATAGTTCAGACAGTATGGGCAAGGCCTTCTTTAATACTCTGACGGTGACGATCCCGGCGACGATCATCCCGATCCTTGTTGCGGCTTTTGCGGCCTATGCGCTGGCCTGGATGGATTTCCCTGGGCGGGCGCTTCTGATTGCTGCGGTGGTTGGCCTGTTGGTGGTGCCATTGCAATTGGCACTGATCCCTTTGCTGAAGCTGCATCTCAATATCGGCATAGGCAAAGGATATCTGGGTGTCTGGATGGCCCATACCGGGTTCGGGATGCCGCTGGCGATCTATCTGTTGCGGAACTACATGGCCGGGCTGCCGCGTGATCTGATCGAGAACGCGCGGGTCGATGGTGCGACTGAGTTTCAGATATTCACCAAGCTTATCCTGCCGCTCAGCTTCCCGGCACTGGCATCCTTTGCGATCTTCCAGTTCCTGTGGACATGGAACGATCTGCTGGTCGCTAAAGTGTTCCTGATCGATGCCAGCGGCCAGACAACGGTGATGACCAACCGCATCGTCGAGCTCTTGGGCACGCGGGGTGGTAACTGGGAAATCCTGGCCACGGCGGCGTTTGTCTCAATCGCGGTGCCGTTGGCAGTCTTCTTTGCAATGCAGAAATATCTGGTTCGCGGCTTGCTGGCCGGTTCCGTAAAATAAGGGCGTGTGATGAACGTGCAGACTAACGCGACAGCATTTGAAGCAACCAAAGCGGCGTCAGACTGGTGGCGGGGCGGGGTAATCTATCAGATCTATCCGCGCAGCTTTCAGGACAGCAATGGCGACGGGATCGGAGACCTCAAGGGCATCACACAGCGGCTTGGCTATATCGCCTCGCTGGGGGTTGATGCGATCTGGATATCGCCGTTCTTCAAATCTCCGATGAAGGATTTCGGTTATGACGTCAGCGACTACCGCGATGTCGATCCGATGTTCGGCACCATGGCGGATTTCAAAGAACTTTTGGATCAGGCTCATGCGCATGGGCTGAAGGTGATGATCGACCTCGTGCTTTCGCATACGTCGGATCAACACCCATGGTTCAAAGAAAGCCGCGCAAGCCGAGAGAATCCGAAATCCGATTGGTATGTCTGGGCTGATCCCAAGCCGGACGGGACACCTCCGAATAACTGGCTTTCGATCTTTGGTGGCTCGGCGTGGCAGTGGGATGCCCGGCGGTTGCAGTATTATCTGCACAACTTCCTCACGTCACAGCCCGATCTGAACTTCCATTGCAAGGATGTTCAGGATGCCCTGCTGGATGTCGCTCGGTTCTGGTTGGATTTGGGAGTCGATGGGTTTCGTCTGGACACGATCAACTTCTATTTCCACGATGCCCAGCTGCGCGACAATCCCGGCCTGCCGATGGATCAACGCAACGCGTCAATTGCCCCGATGGTGAACCCGTATAACCATCAGGACCACCTCTATTCCAAAAGCCAGCCCGAGAATATCGCCTTCCTAGAACGGCTGCGCGCCCTGACTGACGAATATGAAGGCCGCGCCTGTCTGGGTGAGGTCGGTGACGCACAGCGCGGGTTGGAGATCATGGGGGAATACACCAGTGGTGATAAGCGGATGCACATGTGCTATGCCTTCGAATTCCTTGAAAAGCGGGCTTTGACGGCAGCTTACGCAAAGCAGGTTTTTGACCAGCTTGAGGACAAGGCAGGTGATGCATGGCCCTGTTGGGCCTTCTCGAACCACGACGTGCAACGCCATGCTTCGCGTTGGGGTTTGGACGATGCAGCTGTCCGGCAGCACGCTGTTCTCATGATGTGCCTGCGTGGCTCGGCCTGCCTGTATCAGGGAGAGGAACTGGGTCTTCCCGAGGCGGATGTTGCGTTTGAGGATTTGCAAGACCCCTATGGCATCGAATTCTGGCCTGAATTCAAAGGCCGTGACGGATGTCGCACACCAATGGTCTGGGTCGCGCAGGACGAACAATCCGGGTTCAGCGCGGGTCGCCCCTGGTTGCCGGTCAGTGCCACTCAAGCTGAGCGGGCGGTTGACCGGTTGGAACAAGACCCGGCGTCGATGCTACACCACTACCGCCATGCGATTGCTTTGCGCCATGCGCACTCGGCACTGATGTCCGGCAAGCAGACAGGGATGTCACAAATAGGTTCGGTCTTGACCTTCACCCGCGAGGATGAATCAGAGCAGGTTTTCTGCGCCTTCAATCTGGGTGACGATCCGGTGGACGTGACACTGCCAGAAGGCGACTGGAAAGTAATCGGGGAGATGTTGGGCGGCGTTCGCGGGGAAGGCACGTTGATGTTGAACGCCGCACAATTCTGTCTATTGGCTCGGGAAAAGAGGTAAACCATGTCGGAACTCAAGCTTACAGATGTGGCCAAATCCTATGGCCCGGTCGATGTTCTGAAACATATCGATCTCGAGATTGAGCAAGGCGAATTGATTGTCTTCGTCGGACCATCAGGTTGCGGCAAGTCTACTCTGCTGCGGATGATCGCGGGCCTTGAAAAGATCACGGGCGGAACGCTTGAGATCGAAGGGCAGGTGGTCAATGACGTACCGCCCGCACAGCGAGGCATCGCGATGGTGTTCCAGTCCTATGCGCTTTATCCGCATATGACGGTGCGCGAAAACATGGCCTTCGCGCTCAAGATCGCCAAGTTGCCCAGTGCCGAGGTTGATGCCGCCGTGGAGCGTGCGGCGCAGATCTTGCAGCTTGAGCCCTTGCTAGATCGCCTGCCCAAAGCGTTGTCCGGCGGTCAGCGTCAGCGCGTAGCCATCGGTCGTGCCATTGTTCGCGATCCGAAAGTCTATCTGTTTGACGAGCCGCTTTCGAACTTGGATGCCGCCCTACGCGTAGCTACGCGAATCGAGATCGCTCGTCTGAAAGAAGCGATGCCTGACAGCACGATGATCTACGTCACCCACGATCAGGTTGAGGCGATGACGCTCGCCAGCCGCATCGTCGTTCTGGCCAACAAAGGAATCGCTCAGGTTGGTACTCCGCTGGAATTGTATGAGACGCCTGACAATGAATTCGTTGCGCAGTTCATTGGCTCGCCCGCAATGAACCTGTTGCCGGGTACTATCACCTCGACCGGAGAGACGACGACCGTAACACTGGACGACGGCGGTGTTGCGGTCTCATCCATCCCGACAGAGGCAGCGGATGAAGGCAAACAGGTCAATATCGGCGTTCGGCCCGAAGATCTGGAGATGACTGAGGCCGACGCGATCTACTCAGGTGTTGTGGATTTTACCGAAGCTCTGGGTGAGGTTACATTGCTTTACTTTGCAGCGCCCGAGGGACGAGAGGCAGTGATCGCTAAACTGCCGGGCGTTCAGCGCAATCTGCGAGGGCAAAGCGTATCCGTCACTGCCCCTCCGAAAAAGGTGCACCTGTTCCACAACGGACAATCGATGCGTCGCTAACTGCACGCGGTCGGATGGGGCTAGGCCCAGTCAGGTAAGATTCAATTCGCCTGGCGTGATCGCGACTTAAGATTTGAGTTTGTCTGGTGCTTGAAACCTCGGTTCTCAGCGGCGCATCAAGTTGCTAATTCAACTCCGCGTCCTCACATGCTGGACTGAACGAGCACGATTTCTCTCTCCGGTGCCATTTCGACCGGCCGCTCGACGGATTCAAAGATCAGAGCTGTGATTAGATATTGACCGGACGTGTCAGCGCGCTTTCGCGCATTGGGGTGCGTTGCACTCTAATCTACAGTGGCTGAGGACTGGTACACACTGCGTGTCAGGCACAGATTTTGCCCCTAGGTTTCATTGGTTTTCGTGCATTCGTGGCTGGAGTGGCAGGGTCTATTGTCAACATATTGAAATTTAACAATATAAAGGAATTTTGCTCAATTGGCAGTGCTCGTAAGTCGGTTTGAGTCGAGTTTCGTGTCGCACATTTCTGCTTTTGATCACTTTGGTATTTGGTGCCTTGTCGGTCATTCGATGTTTTGCGGGATCGGAGGGAAGCAGGCTGTGGCTGTAACAGTATTTTTCGAAGGCCGAGTGTCTGAGGCGGACATTGCCGATCCATCCTAAAACAACAATGTGTGTCCGCGACCCATTGATCGAAGTAACGCGAAGTTAGTGCGACAATGAATTGGTCGCGACATACTCAGCTAATACTGCTCGGCTACCACGTTGCCAGATCTTGGTTAGCCACGAGGCAAAGGCGTTGGAAAATTGTGTGCCGCGGTCAAAGTCACCGCTGTACAGACTTTGTTCGAGCCACAGTCCTGGATCGGTTCTGGCAGCCAACGCGGTTTCACATAGATTTTCCCAAAGGGGATCATTCGGGGCGATTTCGGAACCGTCTTCACGAACCCCCGCACACATCCGGCACCAGAATGCTTCGGCCAGCGCAAGCCCAATTACTGAAGAGCCCGATGCAAGTGCATCGCGTAGCGATGGCAGTAGAAATCCCGGATGCCGCGCCGATCCGTCGAACGCGACCCTGCGCGTTGTGTCATGAATCGCTGTGTTTGCAAATCGCCTCTCAACCAACTCAAGGTACTCTTTCGCTGTCGTTTCGGGGACAGCCTCGACATGAGGCAGAATCTCTTCGATCTGAACCGTTCTGAAGAATGCCAGGATGTCCGGATCCTGCATGCAGGATGAAATCGTCGGGACATTCAAAATTTCCCCAACGTTTGCGAGAAGTTGGTGGCCTCCGTTCAAAATGCGGAGTTTCATTGACTCATAGCTGTGAACATTCTGGGTCAGCGTTACCCCAACCTGCTCAAGGGGTGGTCGCCCGGCGCAGAATTCATCCTCGATCACCCATTGACGAAAGTTCTCGTGCGAGACAGGAGCGCGGTCATCCACACCAAGGATGTGGCATTGCGATACCAACTCGTCAGTCGTTGCTGGCACGATGCAATCTACCATCGAGTTGGGAAACGCGCCGTTTTGATCAATCCAGGTGGCCAGATCAGGATCAGACATGCGCGCCAAGCCAACTACGCAGTTCCGCAGGATTGTGCCGTTGCCCTGTAGGTTGTCGCAGCTTAGCGCGGTGAAGGGTTTGAGGCCATTTGCTCGGCGCTGTTTGAGTGCCGCGACTATGGAGCCAAACGCCGTTCGAGGCAGGTTGGGGTTTGCGGCATCGTAGCGGATATCTTGGTGATCGGTGTTAAGCGCACCGGTGTTGGAGATCAGATAGTACCCGCCTTCGGTAACTGTGAGAGAAACAATACGAACGGCAGGGTCGGCCATCTTCCGGATTAAGGCAACATTACCTGCCTCAATCGGTAAATAGTCAACCATCGGACCAATGACCTCGGCGGATGTCCTTGTAGGGTCTAGCTCAATCAACGTGGTCAGACAGTCCTGAGCCAGCAGACGCTCTCTCATCTCCGCGTCGTAGTTTCGTATGCCGGCCCCGATGATCGCCCAATCATGGGCTTGGCCTTGCTGCATTAACTGGTGAATGTACCACGCTTGATGCGCACGGTGAAAATTGCCAAGCCCGATATGGACAATTCCCGGCGTCAGGTCCGAACGCTGATAGGCAGGGTGCCTGACATTAGCGGGCAGGTCTGCAAGGCTGTCGAGTCGCAGTCGCACCGGAGTTTTTGCATTCGCTGCAGGATCCATCAGCTCATCCAGTTTCCGCCGTCTACATTGTAGGTTTGTGCGACGATGTAATTGGCATCGTCAGAAGCCAGAAATACAGCCATCCCGGTCAGGTCATCAGCCCGGCCCATGCGACCATAAGGGACGGTTGCGGCGACTTCGCGTTTCTTTTGGCCGGGGGGTTTGCCTTCGTGTTTTGCGAAGAACGCATCTACGCCGTCCCAGTGTTCGCCATCGACGACACCGGGGGCAATCGCGTTCACGTTGATACCGTAAGATATCAGGTCCAGCCCCGCCGATTGAGTCAGAGAAATGATTGCCGCCTTACTGGCGCAGTAGATAGCGACCAAAGGTTCACCCCTTCGCCCGGCCTGTGACGCCATATTGATGATCCGGCCTCTGGTCCCTTTTTCAATCATGTGGCGCGCGACGGCTTGCATGGTGAACAAGGTGCCAGCAACGTTGATGTCAAAAACGCGGTCATAATCCATGCGCTCGATCTCAACGATTGGTGCGGCGGTGAAGATGGCTGCGTTGTTTATCAAGATATCAATGAGACCGAAATGGGCAGCTGTGTTTGCCACCGCCTCATCTATGCTCTGCAGGTTGGTCACATCCATCTCGATAGCCAAAGCAGCCTCACCGATTTCAGAAGCTGCGTCTCTCGCGCGCTGGATGTCGATGTCTGCGATGGCAACACGTGCGCCCTCGGTGACGTAAGCTTTGGCAAAGGCCAATCCGATGCCTCGCGCAGCCCCGGTGATCAGGGCGGTTTTGCCAGCCAAGCGTGTCATTCGATCCGCAAGCCTTTCGCGTCGAACCGGTGGATTACGTCAGCCCGCGGTGTCATATTAATGCGATCCCCGTGGCGGAAGCCCACTTCGCCATCTGCACGGACTGTGATTGTCTCAGCCAGGCCGGTCTCTTGGACGTGAAAGAAGGTGTCCGAGCCAAGGTGCTCAGAGACGCTGACCACTCCTGACCATTCACCATCGGTCTCGGAAACGGTGATGTGTTCAGGACGGATGCCGATGGTTTGAGCGCCGTGCTTTGCCGCCTCGGGGCCTTCGATGAAGTTCATTTTAGGCGAGCCGATGAACCCTGCAACAAACAGGTTGCGCGGCGTCCGGTACAGCTCAAGCGGGCTGCCGACCTGTTCGATCACACCGGCCTGAAGAACGACGATCTTGTCGGCCATTGTCATCGCCTCAACCTGATCGTGGGTCACGTAGATCATCGTGGTCGCCAGGCGTTCGTGAAGTTCGCTGATCTCCAACCGCATGCCAACGCGCAAGGCTGCGTCGAGGTTCGAGAGAGGTTCATCGAACAGGAACGCGGCGGGTTCGCGTACGATAGCCCGGCCTATAGCAACGCGCTGACGCTGCCCGCCCGACAATTGCCCCGGGCGCCGGTCCAGATAATCGGTCAGGTTTAGGACGCTCGCGGCACCTTCAACACGTTTGTCGATTTCGGCCTGATCCAGCTTGGCCATGCGCAGGGGAAAGGCGATGTTTTTGCGCACCGTCATATGCGGGTACAGAGCATAAGACTGGAACACCATGGCCAGACCACGTTTGGCGGGCGGCACGTCTGTTGCATCCGCGCCATCAATGTCGATGGAGCCCGACGTGATATCCTCCAGCCCTGCAATGAGCCGCAGCAGAGTGGACTTGCCGCAACCCGAGGGGCCGACGAAGACGGTGAATTCTCCGTCTCCTATGGTCAAGTCCAGCGGTGGAATGACCTCAACGTCGCCGAAGCTTTTGGTCACTGACTTGAGTTGAATACGTCCCATAAGTCGTCTTCCTTATTTCACAGCGCCGAAAGTCAGGCCGCGGACAAGTTGTTTCTGGCTGAACCAGCCAAGGATCAAAATTGGTGCAATCGCCATGGTCGAGGCCGCGCTGAGCTTGGCAAAGAACAAGCCTTCGGGGCTGGAGTAGCTGGCGATAAAGGCCGTCAGCGGGGCAGCATCGACAGCGGTGAGGTTGAGCGTCCAAAACGCTTCATTCCACGCTAGGATGAAGTTCAGCAAGACCGTCGAGGCGATACCGGGCACGGCCATGGGCGTCAGAACATAGAGGATTTCCTCTTTCAGTGTTGCCCCGTCCATCCGCGCGGCTTCCAGAATCTCACCGGGGATTTCGCGGAAATAGGTGTAAAGCATCCAGACGATGATCGGCAGGTTGATCAGCATCAGTACGACGACCAGCCCGCCACGCGTGTCCAGCAGGCCCAGACGTATGAACAGCAGGTAGATCGGATACAAAACGCCGACCGCGGGCAGCATCTTAGTGGACAGCATCCAAAGCAGGATGTCCTTGGTGCGTTTGGATGGCACAAACGCCATCGCCCACGCAGCAGGCACCGCTATGATCACACCCAGTATGGTCGAGCCGCCTGCGATGATGACCGAGTTCCAAAGGAACCGCATGTAGTCCGACCGTTCCTGCACAATGGCGTAGTTCTCAAGCGTCCAGTCGAAATTCAAGAATAGGGGCGGGCTTGCGATGGCCTGCGCTTCGGTCTTGAAGCTGGTCAGGATCGTCCAAAGGATCGGGAAAAAGATCAGCAGACCAACGGCCCAGGCAAGGGCGGTGTTCAGCGATTTACGACGGGATGTGACGGCGCGGGCCATGGTCGTTCCTCCTCACGCGTCCAGGTTTTTGCCGACGATGCGCATCAGGAAGATCGCAACGATATTGGCAAGGATGATGGCGTAGACACCTCCGGCAGATCCAAGGCCGACATTCTGGCTTTCCAGCACGCGCTGGAAGATCAGGTAGGTGAGGGTGCGGGTGCCGAACGCGCCGCCGGTGGTCACGAAGATCTCGGCGAAGATCGACAGAAGAAAGATCGTCTGGATCAGGATCACGATGGTTATCGCGCGGCTGAGGTGCGGCAGGACTATGTGATAGAACCGCTTCAGCACCGGGGCACCATCCATTTCGGCTGCTTCCAGCTGCTCACTGTCCAGCGACTGAATTGCGGTCAGCAGGATCAGCGTCGCGAAGGGCAGCCACTGCCATGAGACGATCATGATGATCGACGTCATCGACGCCTCGGAGAGCCATGAGATTGGCTCGGCCCCGAAAAAGCGCCACAGATGGGCCAGCAAGCCATTGACTGGATCCATGAACATATTCTTCCAGACCAGCGCAGAAACCGTCGGCATGACGAAGAAGGGTGCGATCACGAGGATGCGGACAACACCCTGACCCCACATGGGCTGGTCCAGCAGCATCGCCAGAAGGATGCCCAGCACCACTGTGATCACCAGCACACCGCCTACGATCACCAGCGTCGCCTGCACAGCGGGCCAGAAGGAGCTGGACGAGACGAACCGGACATAGTTGTCGAACCCGACCCAGCCCAGATCCCCACCGCGCAGCGGTAGGTATTTCTTGAAGGAAAAATACAGCGTCATCGTCAGCGGCACGAGCATCCAGCCAAGTAGCAGGACCACTGCAGGTGCCATCATCAGGCGAGCAACGGATCGGGAATGTTGAGTAGCCATAACGCAAACCCTCTCTGTTCAGGCGTAACCCAGCCTGCGAGAAAAACGCGAGTTGTGGAAGGGCGGAGCGGGGGGCAGAACTCTGCCCGCCCGCGGGGAGGGATGCCTCAGTAACCTGCGGCTTCCATTTCTTCTGCGGTGAAGGCCTGCGCTTTGGCCAGCGCTTCATCCACGGATTGCTGTCCGGCATAGACTGCCGAGAACTCCTGGCTCACCTGTGTGGCGATGCCTGCGAATTCCGGGATTGCGGCGAACTGGATGCCAACGTACGGGACGGGTTTCACCGTCGGGCTGTTCGGATCAGCTGACAGGATTGAGTCCAGTGTCATCTTGGCGAACGGAACCTTTTGGTATTCCGGATTCTCGTACAGAGACGTACGCGCACCCGGGGGAACGTTTGCCCATCCTTCGCTTTCGGCCACTAGCTCAATGTAGTCCTTTGAGGTCGCCCATTCGATGAATTGCTTGGCAGCATCTTCTTGCTGTGTGCCAGCAGGAATAGCCAGTGCCCACGCCCAAAGCCAGTTGGACCGCTTGCCCAATCCTGTGTCAGGTGCCAGCGCAAATCCTACGTGATCCGCGACCGTAGAGTCGTCAGGGTTGGTCACGAAAGACGCCGCAACTGTCGCGTCGATCCACATGCCGCATTTGCCCTGCTGGAACAGCGACAGGTTTTCGTTAAACCCATTGGTGGCATAGCCGGCAGGACCGGACTCGTTCATCATTTCAACGTAGAAATTCAGTGTATCTGCCCACTCGGGCTGATCGAACTGAGGCTTCCATTCTTCGTCGAACCAGCGGGCACCGAATGAATTGGACATCGCAGTGATAAAGGCTCCGCCTTCACCCCAACCAGCCTTGCCGCGAAGGCAGATGCCGTTGATCTCGGCGTCGCGGTCGGTCATCGCGGCGGCGGCCTCTTTGATGAACTGCCAGGTCGGCGCATCAGGCATTTCCATGCCCGCCATTTCCATAAGGTCAGTGCGGTACATGATCATCGAGCTTTCACCATAAAACGGCGCCGCGAAAAGCGTTCCGTCATGGCTCAACCCACCTGCCATCGCTGGCAGAATGTCACCAACGTCGTATTCTTCGGACAGGCCATCCAGCGGCACCAGCCAGCCATTTGCGCCCCAGATCGGCGTTTCATACATGCCGATTGTCATGATGTCGAACGTACCGCCCTTGGTCGTGATGTCGGTCGTTACGCGCTGACGCAGCACGTTTTCTTCTAACGTCACCCATTCGACGTCAATGCCGGTCGCCTCGGTGAATTTGTCGGTATAGCCCTGCATCCGGATCATATCGCCGTTGTTCACGGTCGCTATGGTGATGGATTGCGCGTGGGCTGCTGCCGTGGCGACGAATGTCAATGCAGTCGCCGCACGAAGTGCGTGTTTCAGATACATCCCTGTCCTCCCTGAGCTTGGATGTCGTGCAGGGAGCGTAGAGTGAAAGTTGTCGCGCAGTCAATAAAAACTTTACGCGCGTTAAAATTTTGATTTACGCAGAGTCCCTTAAAACAAGTCGAGCGGGGAAAAGTGTCTCAGTTCGTGATTCAAATTTTCCACCGTTTTCAATAAGTTCGAATAAAGTTTCGACGCTTCGGCTGGCTACGTTGTCGTAGTCATGTGCGGCTGTCGTCAGAGAAGGGCACGTAAACTTTGCGAACGGATGATCGTCATTTGAGGCCACGCGCAGCGTGCAGCCCTCCTTCCGGCCGACCCGAATCCCCTGTTCATAGCAGGCCGCAAGAAAGCCAATAGCCAGCCGGTCATTGCTGCACAGAACGGAGTTCGTTTTCAATTCACGCTCTTCAAGAACTTTCAGCGCGCCTCTGTGCCCAATCTCTTCGAAAGCCCATCCTTTCCCGTCGACTTTGATGATATGCGGCTCGAACCCGAGGCGCTCCATCATGGCGACATAGGCCTTCCTTCGTTTGTTGGCGTTTGGGTTCGCAGGTGTGCGCATTTCAAAGAATGATGGAGGCTCGCCCGTCCGGGTCATGTATTCAACTGTCTGAGACACAAAGCTGAAATTGTCCGATCCGATAAACGCGGCACCCAGCCCATCAAGGTTACTGTCAAACAGAACAGTCGGTACATTGACGCAGAACTTCTCAATCGCCGATCGGTCTGAAATCCGACCCAGGGGTGCCAACAAAACCCCGGCGGGCTTCATGGATTGCAGCCCATCCAGAATTTCGTTTTCCAGCTTTTGTTCTCCGTGGGCGCTAAAAAGGGAAGGGCGATAGCCTGCCGCAATACAGCTTTGCTCCAGATAGCGCGCGATTTCGGCAAAGAACGGATCGGCCAGATAGGGCACGACGATGCCGATATTCTTGGTCAACTTCCGGTTCTGGTTTACAGCATAGATATTCGGGCGATAGTCAAACCGTTCGAGCGCCTCTTCGATACGCGCCCTTGTCGTTGGGCGAACGCTGTCGGGATCGTGGAAGTATTTGGATACCGTAGGCCGCGAGATGCCGCTGAGGGCCGCAAACTCTTCCATATTCTTAATCTTAGTCATGCCAGTCTGCCTGCGGATCATAGCCGTCTTGATCTTATCCTATTTTTACATATTCTTTACGCGCGATAAAAAATCAAGAGTAAGACAAGTTCCGGACGTTTGTGCAGGTCGAGGGGTAAAAATGTATCTCGGGATTGATATCGGAACGTCGGCGGTCAAGATTGTCTGCGCGGATACTGATCGTATTCTTGCGATATCTTCTGCAGGGATCGAGACGTCCTCGCCGCAACCCGGTTGGTCAGAGCAGCACCCAGACCTTTGGTGGCAGGCGACGCGCGACGCATTGAAGCAGCTTGCAGAGCAAATCCCACTGTCAGAGGCGAAGGCCGTCGGTTTGTCCGGACAGATCACGGGGCCGTTTTGCTGGATCGTACGCTGTGCCCAATCCGCCCGGCAATCCTCTGGAATGACAGCAGGGCCGCAATCGAATGCGATGAACTACGCGTAGCCCTGCCGCAGATTGGTCATATTGCGGGTGTCCTTCCGTTGCCCGGTTTTACTGCCCCCAAAATTTCTTGGCTGAAACAGAATGAACCCGGTCACTATGCCCAGCTTGCCCATATCCTGCTGCCCAAAGACTACATCGGTCCACGCCTGCATGGTGAACTGGCAACCGATGCGTCCGATGCTGCGGGAACAATGTGGCTCGATCAGGCTTCGCGCAACTGGCATATCGGGATCGCGGAAGCCACTGGTGTGGCGCTCGACTGGCCGCCGCAAGTGTTTGACGGCCACAGTTTCGTTGGGCCGGTGCCGTGATCAAATCCTCGGCGCTGAGAATGCGATAAACGGATGCTTCCGAGACGAAGTACCGCTTCTCGTCGGTGTATTTGACCGCCAGTTCGCGCGGCGTCAGGTCTTCATGCTCAAGGGCAAAATCGACAACATCCTCGCGTACCTTGTCCGGGATGCGGTTCCACACTGACTTGGGCCGTGGCGAACGATCAGCCAGGGCATCGACACCACCATCGCTCCAGCGGGCATACCAGTCGTAGTATGTGCTGCTGGGGATGCCGAGCATCTTCAGGGTTTGCCGGGTTGGCAGGTGCGGTGCCTCGACCGTGCGGATGATCTCAAGCTTCTTTGAGGCGGGGTACACTTAGGTATATCCATTCTGTCTGGTTCTACCGATGGAAAATTGTCGCCGGACGCAAACTTCACCTTCGCTGCCGCGCGCACCAATTTCTCACATTCGGACGAACCGGACTGTTGAACCAGCATGGCATCGAGGCCGTTCATCGCCCTAACTTGAGCCCTTGCCCAGGGTGGAGATCGGCACTAGCGCTCAGTTTATTCTTATTGAGGGCCAATTTCTAATACGGAGTATTTGGACACCCTCCGTGGAGGATTGAAAGCATGGTTTCTGTCATTCCGGGACAGAGCTGAACATGGATCTCCGGCAAATCAAGTGTCAGCTTTCACTCAATTGATCAGTTGGCTTTGCAGCTGAAGAGAATGCCTTTGATCCGCAATTGACGACCGATGCCGCGGACTTCGCCGAAGTCAGCTCTAAACTCGAAGCAGACGTTCGCGGCAGTGCATCTGAACAACCGCGAAGCGGACAAAACCGAACTTGAGCACAATGGGCGCAAATTCCGCGTTCAGATCAAGCTTGATCTACTTCGTTCTTGCTTGTCGGGACTTAGCGGATGCAGCAGCGCATTTAACCGATGCATCTGCTGCTTAAGAAATATGGAAAGTAGCCTCTTATTGTGGCCGCTGCGATTTTTCACCCCTTCGTCAATGATCAACGGACTTTTGAGCCCTCAGTAGAGATTATTTATGAAGAACTAGGGAGCCACTCGCAAAGTCACATTCACCTTTCATCATTATGAGAAAGCTGTTGAGATTAAATGACACGCGTGACTGAATGAAATGGGCGGCAGACATGAAAGGATCAAAGGTTGAAAGACAAAGAAAAGACAGCGTTTGGCGCGAAAACCAAGGGTGGTGCGACTAATTTCATTCTGACCAACCACAAGGTTTTGAAAGACAGCTTTCATCTCGTAGCATTTGGCGACGATGAGAAAGTTTCGGTACCAGGAAAAAAAATAACTCGCGGAAAGATCGTGACAAAAGGTAAAACGGTGACCCTTTGCGCAGAGGACCCAAACAAAATTAAAGGGAAGGTTCTCGACAAGTTAAACAAACAACTTAGCGGAATTTGCACTCTAAAGGTGGCTAATATTGACATGGCAGCTTCGTTGTCTGACGACCAAGATGCAGCCTCTGTTGTACCCCCGGTTCGCCAACCGACCCAAAAATTACCTAGCGCCGGTGCTTTAGGTACATCCACCGCTGACTATGGTAACGCCATATTAGCAGACGACGAAGACAACGATGACGACCGACAAAAACTTGTGCGATTGGTCATGGGTAAACTTGCACCGCTGGTTCGCGACCTCGGACCAAAAGGGCGTGCGCAAGCCGAGCCAGAGTTGGACGAAGTCGCCAAAGCAATAGATAAAGAAAACTTCGATGCCGATATCGCGAAGCGTTTAATCAAGTCGCTTACGGCCAAGCTTGCAAACGGGACGTTTTCAAAACTGGACCCACCGGCCCGAAAAAAGCCAACCCAACCACTACCATCGGCGAGTGCGGCGGCGGGTGCAGATGGAGTTGACTATAATACTTCGTCTGGCTCTGTTGGGGGTGGGTCGGACGGTGTCGACTACAATACCTCGTCTGGCTCTGTCGGGGGTGGGTCGGACGGTGTCGACTATAATACCTCGTCTGGCTCTGTTGAGGATGGTTCGGACGGCGTAGACTACAATACCTCGTCTGGCTCTGTTGGGGGTGGGTCGGACGGTGTCGACTATAATACCTCGTCTGGTGGACAAGGTGCGGATCAAATGCGCTTAAGGCTGCGGTCGTTGGTGTTTAAGAAATTGGCGCCAGAGATCAGAGGTCTCGGCCCCAAAGGAAAAGCCGCAGCGGCCGCAGAACTGGAAGCAGCTGTGAAATTTTTAGATCTGAAATCATACGATGAACAAGCTGCCAGGCGCCTGCTAAGCGTAATTAAAAACAAACTCGAAACAGGCATTTATGAAGCGATGGAAGACTAACCGCCGATTTAGCTCGCTGAAAGCGGACATTTAACCCCAGCGCAGCATCCGTCGATTTGGGCTCAGAGCAAACCTTCGCTGCGTATTGCCTCAATGACCGCTGTGCGGGACAAAGCGGACCTTACGGGGATGCCGTAACTAACGCACGTGACCTAAAGGCTGGTGGAACGGGTTTGTCGGCTTGGTAAGCTCTGGAGCGGTAAGCTACGTCACCCTTTGAATTGCAAGAACTTTCTACAAGAGCTCGTGTTCACTATAACCAAGCTTTTACGGTTGGTTTTTTGACTAAACTCTTTGACTCAGTCATTCTTCTCCACGGGGGGGAACTGGATATGAATGGCGCTGACCAAAAAAGCCAAGCAGACAGGTACGAAGAAGGTATTGCGCTTCTGGATGTTGGTGTCGGCATATTCAATGACGCACTCCGATTGGTTTACTGCAACCCCGCATTTCGCGAGATGCGACGCTACCCACAAGAGCTCTGCCGCCGTGGTGTTAGTCTAGAAGATTTGCTGCATTTCAATGCCGAACGCGGAGATTTTGGCGCGGGCAACACTGATCGGCTAGTGGCCGATCGAATGAACGAGATTGGTGCCTCTGGTGAGCGCGCGCTCGAGCATGAGATGGCAGACGGGCAGGTTCTAGCGATCAGCTATCGCAGAACGGCCTCTGGAGGAACGATGGTCACCTATCAGGACCGCACCGCCGAACGAAAAGCAGAGAGAGCATTGCGAGAAAGTGAGGAGCGCTACGCGCTTGTTTCAGACGCTGCGGAAGAGGCAATCTACGATTGGCATATTACCGACGACCAGTTTTATGCGTCCCCACGACTTGAGACTTTCCTAGGGCTTGAGACCGGTCCTAAGGGAGAGAGAACGTGGGTATGGCAAGACATTATTCATCCCGACGATTTGCCCTCTTACTTGTCAGAGTTGGAGGCGCATATATCCGGCGAGAAGAAACGATGGGAATGTGAGTACCGACTCAAAGTAGCTAACGGCAAGTGGCGCTGGGTATCGGATCACGGCACCTCGATTCGCGACACTAACGGCTACGCGACGCGTATGGTGGCCGCAATTCGGGACATTACACCCAAGATTGAACGGGATGCAGCCCTTGCCGCAAGTGAGGAACGATACCAGTTGGTCACTCAAGCTACCAGCGATGGAATTTATGATTGGGACGTGACCAATGATGTTCTGTTTGTCTCTGCTGACCTGAACGATCTACTCAGTTTGGACGAGGCCAATTCGTCTTCGGAACGATGGGCCGAGCAGATCCACCCGGATGATTACGACGCTTATGTCAAGGCAATCGTTAACCATTTCAAGGGCGAGACTGATGCTGTTGAATGTGACTACCGGCAGAGGGCGCGTGATGGCGGTTACCGTTGGGTTCACGACCGAGGCGTTGGTGTGCGAAACGCCGAAGGCCGGGTCGTCCGGCTTGTCGGTGCCGTGCGCGACATAACTGAAATCCGGGATGCACGGGAACGAATTGCCCGAATTGAAGGTCGGCTACTCGGAGCAATTGAAACGATCGCCGATGGTTTGCTTTTGGTGGGACCTGAAAATCGCGTCGAGTTATTCAACGACCGCTACGTCCAGATCTTCAGCGACGCCGCTGGCGGCGCCGATTTGAGCAACCTAATCTATGAGGGCCGCGAATTCTTCGACATGATCCGCAACGGCTATGAGCTTGGGATGTTTACCGAACATCCAGACGGCGTTGACGGTTGGATCGCTGCCCGCCGCGTCGCTTGGGAGAAGCCAAAGGCGAACTGGGAACTAGAGTTGGGCAACGGTGTGTGGATCATGCTCAACGAACGTCGCCTGCCTGATGGTGGCCGCATCATGGTTTACAACGACATAACCGAATTCAAACGCAGGGAGGCAGATGCGCAGGCCGCACGGCAGCGGTTTGAAGACGCAATTGAAGCGATTTCGTCTGGTTTTGCATTGTGGGATGCCGAGGATCGGCTAGCTGTATGTAATGAGCGCTACCGCACCTACATGAGCGAACTCGCCGACAAGGTCGTACCCGGCGTGAAATTCGAAGAGATCATCGGTGCCGGCATCAAGCGCGGCCTATTTCCACTTTCCGAAGGAGAAGTAGAAGGGTATCTTGAGAGAATTGCCGAAAAGCGCATGAAAGCCTCGGGCGAACCACGCGAACAGCTAGTCGCCGGGTACTGGCTGCAGATTACGGATCACCGCACTTCGGATGGTGGCATCGTCTCGATCTATACCGACATTACCGAACTGAAGACCAAACAGCTGGAGATCGAACAACAATCAGCAATCCTCGAGTTAACAATGGAGAACATGGGCCAGGGGATTACGCTGGTGGATAAAGAGCTGCGCACAATTGCGTTGAATTCGAAATTTCTCGACCTCATGGAGTTTTCTCGCGAACGCTTTCGCCCCGGATTCACAATGGAAGAGGCATTTCGGTTCAATGCTGAACGAGGGGAATATGGGCCGGGCGACATTGACACCCAAGTGCGCGAGCGGGTGGAACTGGCCGCAAAATTCTTACCGCACAAATTTGAACGTATTCGTCCTGATGGTACGGTGATTGAGATTATCGGCAACCCTATCCAAGGTGGCGGCCTAGTTGCAACTTACACTGACATTACGGACCGCAAACTCGCTGACGAAGCTCTGAAAGCGGCACTGGCAGAATTTAACGCGGTCATCGATCACGTCGACTATGGAATTCTGTTCATGGGACCGGATTTACGTGCGCGTATAATAAATCGGGCATTTGCGCGAATTTGGAACATCGATCAGAAATTCATCGACCAGCGCCCAACTATGCAGGAGCTGATAGAGTACAACAAGGGCACAGGAGTCTATGATGTCGCGCCGAAAGACTGGGATGACTGGCTGTCCATGCGGGTCGAGGCAATACGGGCAGGAAACATGCCACCGGGCGAGTTGTGTCGGGCTGATGGCATGACGTTGAGTTTCCAATGCGTGGACCTGCCGGATGGCGGTCGCATGCTGACGTATTTCGATATCACCGAATTAAAACGGCGTGAAGCGGAGATTTCCAACGCGCGTGATGCGGCTGAACAAGCCCTCAACGATCTGCGGCAAGCCCAAGAACGACTCATCCAGTCCGAGAAGATGGCCAGCCTAGGCCAACTTACTGCCGGCATTGCCCACGAGATCAAGAACCCGCTGAATTTCGTCAACAACTTTGCCAAATTGTCTGGCGAGTTGATGGAAGAATTACACGAGATATTAGAAGACCCGATCGCTGCTCTGGAGGAAGAGGATCGCGAGGAAGCTAAGGACCTATGGCAGACAGTACGCGGCAACATGGGCAAGATAAACCAACACGGTCAACGTGCTGACAGCATCGTTAAAAACATGCTTCTGCATTCCCGCGAGGGGCCAAGCGAGTTGCAACGTGTTGCACTAAACCCGATAGCAGAAGAAGCGCTGAACCTTGCCTATCACGGTGCTCGGGCGGAGGATTCCAGTTTCAATGTCGAAATACGAGCCGACATTGATCCTGACGTTGGCCAAATCGATTGCTATCCGCAGGATTTGATGCGTGTTTTTCTTAATCTCATCAGCAACGGCATGTATGCGGCCAACAAACGTAAAGACGCGGAAGAAGGTGACTTTTCACCGACGATCTGGCTATCGACGCGAGCCAATGGTGACCGCGTCAACGTCACTATTCGCGATAATGGTACGGGCATTCCAGAAGAAATGAGGGAGAAAATTTTTCTACCGTTTTACACCACAAAACCCGCGGGTGAAGGCACAGGGCTCGGCCTTTCGTTGAGCTATGATACCATCGTCAAGCAGCATGGTGGAACATTGACTGTGGACAGTAAGCCAGGGGATCACACGATTTTTGACGTTTCGGTCCCGGTTCATTCTCAGGGGGACCTAGCATGACTGGACAAATTCTGATGGTAGATGACGAACCCGACGCACAAGACCTGATTCAACAAAATTTTCGGCGGGAGATACGAAAAGGAGTCTACAGTTTTGGGTTTGCCGGGTCTGGCGAGTCGGCCTTGGACGCAATAAGTCATTCGAAAGAAGAAGTGATGTTGGTGCTTTCGGACATCAACATGCCCGGGATGTCAGGAATCGAGCTTTTGCAGGAGCTACGCGCTCGCTGGCCTGAATTACCGGTTATGATGATCACCGCCTATGTTGATGCAGCGACCGAGGCGAAAGTCCGGGAACTGGGAGCGGAACAGTTCCTGACCAAGCCCGTCGATTTTGTTGAACTGAAAGAGCGGCTCTCACAATTTGTCGGAGATACGACGTGACGCCGCCTCGCATTCTTGTTGTCGATGACGAGCCCGACCTTGAAGCGTTGATTTCGCAAAAGTTTCGGCGTCGCGTACGCGAAGGGGAACTCGATCTATTGTTTGCTCATGACGGCAAACACGCCCTCGAAGTTCTCGAAGAGAACCCTAAAATAGATATCGTCCTTTCCGACATAAACATGCCCAGGATGGATGGTCTCACTTTGCTTGACCGGTTGAGCGAGATGGAAACTGATCTGCAAACTGTTATGGTTTCCGCCTACGGCGACATGAACAATATCCGCGCGGCTATGAACCGCGGGGCTTTTGATTTCGTGACCAAACCGATCGAGTTCGAAGATCTCGACCGGACCATTGCCAAGACGCTGGAACACCTTGAGTTGCTCCGCCAATTGCGCACGGCCCGTGATAAAGCTGAGCAAGCGAGATTGACGCTGTCACGGTATTTCTCTCCTACGGTGGTTGAGACGTTGTCGCGTGATCCAGAGGCAATAGAGGCCAAGGGCGAGCGCCGCGTAGCAACCTTTCTATTTACTGATCTGGCCGATTTCACTCAGCTGGTAGAAAGCTCGGATTCCGACCTGATCGTCGAAATTCTCAACGAATACCTAGATGGCATGACCCGAACAATCTTTTCGCACGGCGGAACAGTCATGAAAATCATAGGCGACGCCATCCAAGTAATATTCGGTGCGCCAGTTGACGACCCGGAACATGCCGCGCACGCGGTGGCCTGCGCCTTGGCGCTCGACGAATTTGCCCAAGGTTTTCAGAAGAAACTACTGGATCGCGGCATCGCGTTGGGAGACACGCGCATAGGTGTGAACAGCGGCGATGCGATCATTGGCAATTTCGGCGGCAAGAGCTATTTCGACTATACAGCGTATGGCGATGCTGTGAACACTGCGGCAAGGCTGGAACAGGCCAACAAGACGATAGGGACGCGCATCTGCACTTCGGAAAGTGTTGCCAAGGGGATCGACAACTTCTCTGGCCGACCAATTGGAAGACTCTTGCTGAAAGGCAAAACGCAAGCGGTGACCTGCTATGAACCCTTGTCAGAGGCGCTTGTCGACACCGATCAAGTGAGAGATTACAAGGCGGCGTATGAGCTGCTAGAGGCGAGTGACCCCAAAGCGCGCCAATCCTTTGCGGCGCTTTTGGCCGAGTGCGAAGACGACCCCTTGATCTTGTTTCACCTTGGTCGATTGCTGGCCGGCGAAACTGGTGCAGACATTGAAGCAGTGGGTTGATCGCCAGACCTGTCCCAACGTCATTGCCGCTAAACAACCATGATAAGGCTGCCCAACACTCGCCGTGAGCCGGTCGACCCCGACCCAACAATAACCAAAGGGTTGCCTATTTCGGCGGCAAGAACTGCGATTACACTTTTGAAAAGCTGCAGGAACAGCGCGCCTACAACGATTGGAAACCTTCCGACCTGATCCATTTGGTGCAAATTTCGATGTTGATCGCTGACTTTGGTGCTGAAGCGGACACGCTTCGCGAAGAAGGCTACGTGATCCAATCGGACGTTCCAAAGAAGAATCCGCGCATTGACGTGCTTGCTTCGCTGAATTCTCAGATTATAGCCAGGTCTCGTCTGATCGGCATCAATCACACCGCGGCAACAGACAAACGTTCGCGAGGAAACAGAGCGGCGTTGCAAAGAGAGATGCGACGAATACTTACTTAAGTTGCCGGTATTGGGCATCGCCCACCAGCCGCCAACTGGTGATCCGCCTCAACACTCGGGCAAACTCACGTTTGCAGCTATCGGCTCTGCTGTGCGGTCTGGCATCCTTTGAGGTTGTGACAGCTTTGCTTGGTTAAAGGCGCACCAAGCGCTGAAAAGAGCGTTTGGACACCAAGTTGGACACCAAACAAGAAAGGGCACCGCGTGGTGCCCTTGTTCTTATGGCTGGGGTGGTAGGATTCGAACCTACGATACACGGTACCAAAAACCGCTGCCTTACCACTTGGCTACACCCCAACGGTGAGCGGCTATCTACGACTGTTGCTTTCGGGGTTCAAGGGCTTTTTTGGACAAATATCATATCGATCTGCAAATTTTTCTGACAGCGGTTTGGTGATGTCTACCGCTCTTTGGTAAGTGTTCGAAATACTGAAAAGATGGTGAATTCCAAGGATTGGTTCAGGTGAGTGTTTCTTGGATTTCTTGGCAAAGGCGCAGCTTTTGGTTTATGCATATGAACTTCAACCTGCGACTGCGTTTCAATTGCATGATGCGCATATTAACCTGTTGAAATATTGTGTTAAAATAAAAATATGACGATTGAAAATTCCCGATCACTCACCTAGGTGATTATTGTCCGCTATCCAAAAAAGGAGCCTATTATGAAGCTGAACTTGCAAGTTGCAGAGGCATTGAACAAGCAAATAAATAATGAGCTTCATGCTTCGTATACCTATCTGGCGATGTCGGCCTATTTCGAGGCGCAGGACCTGCCAGGTTTCGCCAGTTGGTTCCGGGGGCATTCCGTAGAAGAAGATACTCATGCAATGCGTATTTTCGACTTTATCGCCAAGCGGGGTGGCCGGATCAACCTGGAGGGGATCGCCAAGCCGCAAACGGAATATGAATCGCCTGTTGATGTGCTCGAACAGGCTCTGGCGCAAGAACAGACAGTAACCGGGCAGATCAATGCGTTGTTCGAACTGGCGCACGAGGTCAAGGAATACAGTACGCAGAATATGTTGAACTGGTTCTTGGCAGAGCAGATCGAGGAAGAGGATTTGTTCACTTCGATCTTGGATAAGGCCAAGGCGGCCAACGGAGATCGCTGGAATCTATTGCTGCTGGATCAGGAACTGGCCAAGCGCGGCAGCGGGCAAGCCGAGGGTTAACCAACACAGAATTCAGGATAAGGGGTGGTTATTCCCGAATTTCAGAGGGATCGACCCCCCAAAGATTGTTCTTGAGGGTCCAGCCACGATAGCCGCCGGCCGAAATGCGGCACCAATCCGGTGTACATTGCTCTAGTCGGGCGACAACCCCGGTTTCGAAATGCGCGTTCACCTGCGAATTTGAGTCGGGCAGGGTGTAAACCGGCAGCAAGTCGGATTCTATGAGAACAGTCCGCACGCCTGAAAGCAGAGCGTAGTGAACCCAACCCCCCGCGCCGTCGTGGTCCTGCACTTTGCGCCAGTTTCCGTATTCAGCCGTGATCTGCAGCGGCATGCCGCGTCGCTTGAACACCCAGTCGATTCGGTGGGTCAGAGATGGGCCGCGGCGCACATTACCCTCGGCCGCTTTCATTGAGACATATCGGGGTAGAGGCAGATTCGTGACTTGGCCACGTTTTTCCTGCGCAGACGCGGCCACAACGCCAAACGCGAGAAGAAACACCGAGATCAACGCCACAAAATGGCGATTCACTGAAAAACTAGCACTCACTGCCTGTCTGCTCTTATGCCTGTCGATCGTGCGTAAAAAAGGTTGAGACGATGCCCAAGGGGTTCTTGTGCCCCGTGTAATCCTGCGCCACGATGCCATGGCGCGCGGCTGTTTGCAAAGCGGTAGGAGGGCTAAGGTGCCAAGAGAACGTCTGAGTGTTGTCGTTACGCGACGGTTACCCGAAGCGGTGGAAACCCGGTTGAGCGAGCTTTTCGATGTAAAGCTGCGGGACAACGATGATCCCATGACACGCGAAGAACTGACTGCCGCAGTGAAAGAAGCAGATGTGCTGGTCCCAACCATCACCGATACCATTGATGGCGGTATTTTGGGGCATGCAGGCGAGAATTTGCGCTTGATTGCGAACTACGGTGCGGGTGTCGACAATATAGATGTAGCGACAGCGCGGCAGCGGGGCATTCTTGTTTCGAATACTCCAGGCGTACTGACCGACGATACCGCAGATATGACGATGGCACTGATCCTGGCTGTCACTCGGCGAATCCCTGAGGGGCTGGGCGTAATGCAAAAAGGCGATTGGGCCGGGTGGGCTCCGACTGCCTTGCTGGGTGGCAGGGTTGGTGGACGCCGGTTGGGTATTCTTGGTATGGGCCGGATCGGGCAGGCAGTTGCCCGCCGTGCAAGTGCCTTTGGAATGCAGGTGCACTATCACAATCGCCGCCGCCTGCGCCCAGAGATTGAACAAGAGTTGGAAGCGACCTACTGGGAAAGCCTTGACCAGATGGTTGCACGAATGGATGTCATTTCGATCAATTGCCCGTCGACGCCGTCGACATTTCACTTGATGAATGCGCGGCGATTGAAGCTGATGAAACCCTCGGCTGTGATCGTGAATACTTCACGTGGTGAAGTCGTAGACGAAAACGCGTTGACCCGGATGATCCGTGCGGGAGAAATTGCTGGCGCGGGCTTGGATGTTTATGAGCAGGGCACAGACGTAAATCCTCGCCTTCGGCAACTGCCAAATGTAGTTTTGTTGCCTCATATGGGTTCGGCCACGCTCGAAGGTCGGATCGAGATGGGTGAGAAGGTCATCATCAACATCAAGACATTCGAGGACGGCCATCGACCGCCTGATCAGGTTGTGCCTGCAATGCTATAGGCCGCGGCCTGAAGGAAAGGGAACGCAATGGTGCAGGCAGCCGCTTTGCAGCGAAATGAATCCGGAATAGAAACCGCTGTCGGAGTTCTGAAACAAAGATTTGGGGACCGGCTGCAGACCGGTGCCGCGATCCGTGAGCAGCACGGGCACACTACGACCTGGATCGAGAACCAGAGCCCTGATGCGGTGGTCTTTCCGCACTCTACCGAAGAAGTTGCGAATATCGTTAAGGTCTGTGCCGCGCATAAAGTGCCGGTAATCCCTTTCGGTACAGGCACTTCGCTTGAGGGGCATGTGAATGCGCCTGCCGGTGGGATTTCCGTCGATCTGAGCCAGATGGACAAGATACTGGCCGTCAATGTCGGTGATCTGGATTGCGTGGTACAGCCGGGTGTCACCCGCGCCGATCTGAATACCCATCTGCGGGATCAGGGGCTGTTCTTCCCCATTGATCCTGGCGCGAATGCGTCTCTGGGTGGCATGGCCGCGACGCGCGCGTCTGGCACCAACGCAGTGCGTTATGGGACAATGAAAGACAACGTGCTTAGCCTTGAGGCCGTGATGCCTGACGGGCAAGTGATCCGCACTGGACATCGGGCCCGCAAGTCCTCGGCCGGGTATGATCTGACGCGTCTGTTGATTGGTGCCGAGGGGACGCTGGGCATCATCACTGAGATCACTTTGCGTCTGCATGGTATACCCGAGGCCATCAGTTCAGCGCGTTGTTCATTTCCAACAGTGGATGCGGCATGCCAAGCAGTTATGATGACCATTCAATATGGAATTCCTGTTGCCCGGATCGAACTGCTGGATCAGATGTCTGTCAAAGCGGCAAACGCCTATTCAGGACTTGATCTGCCTGAAACGCCGCTGTTGCTGTTGGAGTTTCACGGTTCCGACAGCGGAGCGGCTGAGCAGGCCGAGACCTTTGGGCAAATCGCGGAAGAATTCGGTGGCAGCGATTTCACCACCACCTCGACAACCGAGGAGCGCAACAAGCTGTGGCAAGCCCGGCACGACATGTACTGGGCCAGCCTGCAATTGCGACCGGGCGCGCAGGGGATTTCAACGGATGTTTGCGTTCCGATCTCGCGTCTGGCCGAATGTGTGACAGCCGCACAGGACAAAGCCGCCGAGTTGGGATTGCTGGCCCCGATTGTGGGTCACGTCGGAGACGGAAACTTCCATACTCTGTTGTTGATCGATATGGACAACCCGGCTGAAGTCGCGGGCGCTGAGGATTTCGTTGGATGGCTGAACGATATGGCTATTTCGATGGAAGGCACCTGCACTGGGGAGCACGGAATAGGGCAAGGAAAACGCCCTTATCTGGTGAAGGAACTGGGTGCAGCCACGGCCTATATGGCGGCGATAAAATCGGCGCTGGATCCTGATAACATCATGAATCCGGGGAAGATTCTTTAGTATATAAGCTGTATGTCGACGGACAGATAATTCCAAGGATCGGTCATATCCACGCCCAAATTTCATAGGATTGAATCTCTTCAGAGCACTAATTGATTCTGAGGTTGACTTATGGGCGCCTTGCGGTTCATTGGATTTTTGCTGATCGCGGCGATTGTTATCGCGGGTCTTGACTATTACCAGCAGGATAAAAAGCACGACGATACATTGTCCTTTGCAGGTTATATCGAAACGATCAATGATCGTTTCGGCTTGTATAAGGCCGAGCAGGTCGCCAAGCAGGCCGAACGTGCGCGCAAGAAAAGCTGGGATGCGGGCGCAAAATCCTTTTTGCCATCTCCCCCCAAAGGTTGGAGCCGCTATGATCTGATAGATGCCGATAGCAAGCCGGTTCAGGCGGTTCTGTCGGGGTATGAAATCTCGCCCATGATCAGCTCTATTTCCGGTCAGGCTGAATTACAGCGCCTCACGAATGAGGGGCGCGAGGGTCTGATACGTAAGCTGGCAGAGTCCGGTTATGTTTATGAAAAAGATGGTGAAATCGTCTGGTTCGACATCACTTTGAAGCCTAAGAAAGCACGCAATACTCTGGTTGGTCTGGCACTGGGGCGACAGGCCGACTTTATGAACGCGATGCAGTTTTCTAACGGATATGCCGTCATTGATGGCGTGGCGTTTGCGGAAGTGACCGAGGGTCTTTCTGGCGATGTTCAAGAAAGCGACATCCGTAAGATCAAAGGTCGCATCGGATTTGATGAAGAAGTTGTGCTGCGTCTGCATACCAATGCAAGCGATGCCACGATCCGGCAGTTTTTGAATTCAGTCGATTTGGCCGGGCTGAATGCACTATTGGAATTTCCCTCGGTTGCGACGGGGCAGGGTATTTATGTTCCACTGGAGGAACAGCCTGAAATGGCAGGAAAAATGCTGGACCTCTATGGGAAAATGGTGGCTATGCAGGACAAGGTGACACAGCAGAAACTCGAGAACATGGATATCGGAACTGTGATGTTGAACACGCTTACAGCGACGGATTTCAACGCAGAAGGTCTGGCCGATATCACTGGCGGCAAAGTCTTTGAAAATCAGGACAATTTACAGATGGCCTATGGAAAGGCGCTTGAGTTGATATTGCATTCGGATCAACGTCAAGCCGACGCCAGCCCGACTGACTCGGGTGGCGGTTTTATCAATGGATTGCTACAGAAAATCCCCGGTTTTGGGGCATTTGGCGGCGGCGCCGTCGCTACTGCAGCAAACGCAGGACGCTCAGACGTCCGTGTTAGAAAGGGAAACGAAGGATCTTCCTGCGCAATGAGTGGAAGCTCTAAACGCTGCACCTTCGGTAAAAACTGATCGGATTGTCACGCCCGAATAACGAACCTGCATCAATTGCGGGTCGTTTTTCTATTATCACTGGTCGGATGAATGTCGCGCCGGGCGCCACAAATGCGCCATATGGTGTCAACAGATTCCAAGGGGAGACACCCGGCTATGAAAACCCAAGTCAAAGCACTGGTTGTTGGCGGCGGCGCCGTCGGAACCTCGATTGCCTATCACCTGGCCAAGGCAGGCTGGGATGATGTGATGCTGATCGAGCGGGACGAACTGACATCCGGTTCCACCTGGCACGCGGCGGGCCTGTTGCCGTTGTTCAACATGTCTTATGCCACGACCCATATCCACAAATACTCGGTCGATTTCTACAAGACGCTTGAGGAAGAAACCGGGCTAAATGCCGGTTTCGCTGTGGTGGGCAACCTGCGCATGGCACAGACGCAAGAGCGTATGGACGAATACATGCTCTATGCGTCCACAGCCGAGACCTGTGATGTTGCCTACGAATGGCTTACCCCTGACCAAATCAAAGAGCGCTGGCCGCTGATCGAAACCTCGGACCTGAAGGGTGCAATTTATCACACCGAGGACGGCTATATTAACCCTGCCGACGTGACGCAGGCGATGGCCAAGGGTGCTCGTCAACGCGGTGTCGACATTGTTCGCAAGATGCAGGCCGATGCGTTCCATTGGAACGGCACCCACTGGGAAGTCACCTGCACCAAGATGGTCGAGAAGGGCGGCAACCTCGTTCCTTCAGATGAGCAGGTTGTGATCACTGCCGAGCATGTGGTGACCGCATCAGGCAACCACGCGCAGCGCACTGCCAAGATGTTGGGCATCAAGATGCCTGCCATCCCGGTCGAGCATACCTTCATCGTCATGGACAAAGACCCTGAACTGGTCAAATGGCGCGAAGCGGGCAACCCCGAGCATCCGGTTGTGCGCGATGCCGACAACGAGTCATATGCCCGCGAAGAACGCGGCGGCTGGATTCTGGGTATCTACGAACATGGCGCTCCTGCGCAGTTCGAACATGGCGTGCCGGACAGCTTTCGCGCTGACCTGTTCCCGCTGGATCTGGACCGGATTGCCGATCAGTACATGGCGATGGCAGAGCGTGTTCCCTCCTGCGCCGAATCCGGTTTGAAAGACGATTTCAATGGTCCAATCTGCTACACCCCTGACGGCAACCCGCTGGTTGGTCCGGCTCCGGGCCTGCGCAACATGTGGCTGGCTGAAGGCTTCAGCTTCGGCATCACCGCCGCGGGCGGCACCGGCTATTATCTGGCACAGATGATGGTCGATGGCGAAGCCGAGATCGACATGGCTTCGCTGGACCCCAAGCGTTACTCGTCCAACTGGATGACCACCGAATTTGCGGCGCGCAAGAACGAAGAGTGCTATGAGCACGTCTACATCCTGCACCACCCGGATGAAGAGCGTGAAGCCTGCCGTCCACTGCGTACTGTTCCGGCTTATGACCGGCAGAAAGCCCGTGGCGCTCAGTTTGGCTGGGTCAACGGCTGGGAACGTCCGAACTATTTCGGCCCGCTCGAGGCGCCAGACAACTTCGACAAGGAAAGCCGCTCGTTCCGTCGTGGTGGCTGGTGGCAGTATGCCGTCGAAGAAGCCGAGGCGATCCGAGAAGGCGTTGGCCTGATCGACGCGTCGGCCTTTACCAAGCATGTCGTCAAAGGCCCCGGTGCGACCCAGTTCCTGGACTGGTTCACCTGCAACAAGCTGCCCAAAGTTGGTCGCATCAACCTGACCTACGCGCTGACTTCGCACGGCACCACCCGCACCGAATACACCATCGTCCGCAACGGCGAGAACAACTACTACATCGTCTCTGCCGGTGCCTGGACCGAGTACGACGCCGACTATCTGCGCAAGGCGGCCGAGGACAAGATGGAGGAGTTTGGTTATATCGAGATCCAGGACGTGACCACCCAGTGGGGCGTATTCGCCATCGCCGGACCCAAGTCGCGTGACGTGCTGAAGGAGGTCATCAAGGACGCCGATCCGGAAACTGCACTGTCCAACAAGCGCTTCCCGTGGTTGTCGGCCCGTCAGATCGAACTCGGCATGTGCCCCGTGAACGCGATCCGTGTGGCCTATACCGGTGAACTGGGTTGGGAACTGCACCACCCGATCGAGATGCAGAATTACCTGTTCGACCTGCTGGAAAAAGCCGGTGAGAAGCACGGTATGAAGCTGGTCGGCGCGCGCGCCCAGAACTGGCTGCGTCAGGAGAAATCCTATCGCGCGTTTGGTACAGAACTGGGCCGTGACGCAACCCCTCTGGAAGCTGACCTGCCACGCTTTGTTGATCTGTCGAAAGACTTCTACGGCAAGGCCAAGCTGGAAGAGACCGGCGTACGCGTGAAATGCTGCACTCTGCTGATCGACGGGCCGGACGATGCCGATCCATGGGGCCGCGAGGCGCTGTACACGCCGGAAGGCGAGCGCGTCGGTCGTCTGACCTCGGGTGGCTATTCGGTGGCCTTCGAGAAGTCCATCGGCATGGGCTATGTGAAGCCCGAACTGGCGGTCGAAGGTACTAAGCTTCAGGTCAAAATTCAGGACAAACTGTGGGATGCGGTCGTCACATGCGACAGCCCCTACGATCCGAAGAATGAAACCATCCGTAAGGACGGCTAGTAACTTAGAAAGGCGGCACAAACCTGTACCGCCTTCCCCAAAAAGCCCGCCTCTGGTGGGCTTTTTTTTTATGAGTTCAATTCATCAAAGCAGTCTAGGGCTTTCGCCGCATACATCATAGATGGCCCGCCGCCCATCTGCACCGCCATCGCCAACACATCCGAAACCTCATCGCGAGTGGCGCCTGTTTTGATCAACGCCTCGGTATGCAGGGTGATGCAAGGCTCGCACCGAACGGCGATCGACATGCCTAACGCGATGAATTCCTTGGTTTTGTAGTCCAGGATCCCAGTTTCTTTGACCGAATTCCCCAAGGCACCAAAGGCTCGGGCGGTATTGGGAATGGCGCCGTTGAGATTGCGCAGGCTTTTGCGGGTCCCGTCCAGTGCTTCGTGCCAGCTCATTACAACATCCTTCTTAAAACATATGATAAATTGCATATGATGCATAAGAAGGGGACCGGCTTTGATCCTGATCAGATTGCTGCCTTTTGGCCTATGAATGCCAAGTTGTTCGCGGGCATCTGAACGACCTCGACCAGATCGAGGTCATTTTCAGAGAACAGCGCCATTATCTGGGTGTCATCCTTATACCCAATCTCGGGGTCCTGTTGAACCAATGCGTCGTGAAATCTCTGGTCGCCTTCGCTGGTCAAGCGCCCATCACGTTTGAAAGGGCCATATAGCACCAAACGCCCGCCCAAGTTCAAAACGCGCGCGGCTTCGGCAATCAAGGTTTCAGCCTCGGGTAAGCTGATCAGATGTAAGAGGTTGACCAGCACAACCAAATCTTGCCTTGCTATGGTTTTGTGCCAACCTGCCGCGGTTGCATCCAGATGAAGTGCAGGGGAAGTGTTTCCCAGCCCTTTCGAATAGGCATCAATACTGGCGCGCCGTTCCAAGTTGACTTCGCTGGGTTGCCAATGAAGTCCGGGCATCCGCCGGGCAAAGGCCGATACATGCTGACCTGTGCCACTGGCCAGTTCCAACGTGCGGCCCGATGATGGGGCAACACGCGCTATCAGATCACAAAGCACCGCCGCGTTTCGGCTTGCTGTTGGGGCGACAAGCATGCCGTCTTCACCTTCTGTGGCGACGCTTGCATTGGGGGGCAGTTGGCGCGGTGTCATCTGCGCAACCTTTCGGGCTTCAGCACTTGCACAGTTGTGGCATCAAGTGATGGTTCAGTACCTGTTACAAGATCTGCCACAAGTTGCGAGGCAGCCGGGGCAGTCTGAAACCCGTATCCGCCCTGCGCGGCAGTCCAGATAAAGGTTCGGTCTGTGGGATCTGGCCCCAGAACCAAAGTGCCGTCCGATACAAAACTGCGCAGCCCGGCCCAGTTTGTTTCAACACGTGTCACCGGTTCTGTCACCATGGCCTCGTACCGTGCCAAACCTTCTGCTAGAACCATGTCGTCGGCATAGGCATCATGGGGTGAGGTCGGGTCGGTCTCGCAAGGTGAAACGAGTAACTTTCCGGCATCGGGTTTGGCATACCAGGTTTCAGCGACCCCCAGCATCATGGGCCAGTTTTTCACATCATGCCCTCCAGGCGATGGTAGGCGGGCCATGGATCGACGAAATGGAGTAATACCGATTGGCTGGATTTCTGCCATTTGCGCCACTTCGTCCACCCATGCGCCAGCGGCATTTACCAAGTTGCGGGCTTCAAAGGTGTCAGAGGCTTCAACGACCCAGTGACCGGACTTGCGAATGCTGCCGACCTTCTCTCGGGTCAGGACTGATCCACCGTTGCGTCGGATGATCCGTGCATAATCCTGCAACATCCGGTCCGTATCTATGTCAAAGGCAGTATTGCTGATGGCAACATGTCCTACGGTGTCGGCATTCAGGATCGGGATTTGCTTTGTGGCCTCGTCCAGAGAAATTTGCTGAACTCCAAGGTCTTGAGCTTCCTTCAGGAACAACTCTTGTTGATCCTTGGCACCCACCAGCATCAATCCTCGCGGTGTCAGGTATTCATTGACTTCAAAGAAAGCAGCGCTCTTTTCGTTCAGAGCTTTGACGGACGGCGGACCATATCCCTTTTCAAACAGGGCGGCGGACCGACCTGAGGTGTGATAGCCCAACGCATCCTCTGCTTCTAACACCGTGACGGTGCCGTGCTTGGACAGGCGGGCACCCACGCTTAACCCGGCGATACCGCCGCCGATTATCAGGAAATCAATCATACGTGTTCTTTCGCTTCCGGCCGGGGGATGATCAGTGTGACGCATAATATACCCGTGACCTGTGCTGACCATGGCACGCGTGCCTTCAAACGAAAAGAAGCAAGCACCATGCACAGGAAACTTGATCGCAAGCGATCAGCCTGCTCTTAGTGCAATCAAAGCAAGATTCGGAGGCGGACGTGAACTCGGCAGACATTCACCCGATGGCAACGGGGCATATACCCTCTTATGTAACGCAGGCGGACGGTAGCGACTACCTCTTTACCTTTATGGTCATTTTCACCGTCGGTTTGGTGGTCCTGATCGGGGTTGCGTATTTTACGCTGCATTCGATCCCGGAAAAAATGGCGCATGAGAATAACCATCCACAGTTTCAGCTGGTTGGAATACTCGCGCTGTTGGCTTTGTTTACCCACAACGGAATATTCTGGATTGCGGCAATTCTTGTCGCGGGTTTTCAGTTCCCCGATTTTGCTGCTCCGTTACGGTCGATTGCAGATGCCATCCGATCCCTGGCACCGGGGCAGGATAAAGCCGTGGTTCCTGATCCGCCCGAACCGGATATTGAGCCCGAACCCTCAGAACCGGCAGCGCAGGGGCACTGAACCATGATTGAGACGATGCTGTGCGCACTGATCACCGTGCTTCCCGACTATCTGTTCCGCCGCTTTGTTCAAGGCAAACGGATCGGACATGAGATTACTCTGTTCACTATGTGGTATGAACTGCGTTGGGGGTTAACGACCTGCGCTATTCTGGCACTGACGGTGATCACCACTTTGTTTTATTTCCATCCGGCCAGCAAAACGGCAGCCTCGTACTTCCGGACGGTCACGATCCTTCCACAGCTCGGCGGCCGCGTTTCCGAAGTTTATGTGCGCAACAATGAGCAGGTGACAGCAGGGCAGCCGATTTTCCGGATTGAGGATTTCACGCAAACAGCACAGGTTGAAGCTGCTCATGCGCAAATCGCTCAGGTTCAAGCTTCTTTGAAAGTGGCGCAAACCGATCTGGCCGAGGCCGAGGCAGGCATTGCGGGTGCACGCGCGGCATTGGATCAGGCGCTTGAAGATCTCGAGCGGAATACTACACTGCGCGACGAAGGGTCCAGTGCCGTGCGCCTGGCCGAGATCGACCGGCTTGAAAATTTGGTTGCCGAGCGTGAGGCGCAAGTCACGGCTGCCACTTCCAAGCGCGCTGCAGTGGTGCAGCAGATCGAGGAACTGATCCCTGCCCAGCTTGCCAGTGCGAATGCTCAGCTTGACGCGGCATTGACTGAGCTGGACAAGACCATAATCAGCGCAGGTGTCACCGGTCGCATCGAACAATTTGGGCTGCAGGTCGGCGATTACGTGAGCCCGTTATTGCGGCCGGCAGGCATCCTTGTGCCGTCTTCTTCGGGGCACGACCGGTTTCAGGCTGCGTTCAACCAGCTTTCAGCGCAAGTGATCAAACCAGGCATGATCGGTGAAATCGGGTGCATGACAAAACCCTTCACAGTGATCCCCGTCGTCGTCGTCGAGGTACAGGATGTGATCCCTTCAGGTCAGATCAGGCCAACCGATGAATTGCGTGACGTCCAGACCAATACCAAGCCAGGCTCGATCCTCGTCTATCTCGAGCCGCTTTATGAAAGCATGGCCGATGATGTGCCGCCGGGAAGCAACTGTCTGGCCAATGTCTACACGGATAACCACGCCAAGCTGGAAGACGAAAATCTTGGGTTCTGGGAAAAGTCGTTCCTGCATGTGGTCGACACCATCGGTGTTGTCCACGCTGCGGGCTTGCGGTTGCGGTTGATCCTGATGCCGGTGAACACTCTGGTTTTGACTGGACACTAATACCGGATCCTAAACCAATCCTTCGTGTATGACCCTGTCCCTGACAGCCATGTGTTCAACGTGGTTATGTCGCTGAACTTGCGCAGTCTGTGCTACGATGCCTCAGCATATCCTCAGTTGACCATGATAGGCTGGGGATTTTATCGGTGCATGGAGGTTACGATGGTTGATACAAATTCTGCATTTGTAGGAGATATCCCGGGATATTACGATCGAGAGATGGGGCCGGTGATATTCGATCATATGGCCCGCATTATGGCGCAGAAAACAGCGGCCGTTTCGCCCAGACAGGTGTTAGAACTCGCTGCAGGCACAGGGATCGTGACCCGGCATGTGTCTAGTGCGTTGGAAGATGGGCATATTGTGGTCACAGACCTCAACGAACCGATGCTTGATATTGCACGCACTAAGTTCATCGAGACGGATAACGTGAGTTTTCAAACTGCAGATGCGCAGGAGCTTCCATTCGATGACGCAAGTTTCGACGCGGTCATCTGCCAGTTCGGTCATATGTTCTTCCCCGATCGTGCCAAAGCCTATGCCGAAGCGCTCCGGGTGTTGAAACCGGGTGGCATTTATTTGTTTTCGACCTGGGGCACGAACGCTGAGAACCCATATTCCGAACTGGTCATCGAAACATTGTCTGCTGCATTTGATGGTCATCCTCCCGGTTTCATGAAAGTCCCGTTCTCGCTACACGATGCTGCCGCGATTCTGGATGAGGTTGCGCAAGCAGGGTTTGTCGAGCCACGCCACGAATACGTCGAACATGCCTCAACTGTTGCGAGTTTTGATAATTTTGCGCTGGGTCTGATGCTTGGCAGCCCAGCCTATTTTGAGGTTCTCGAACGCGATGGAGACCATAATGAAATTGCCAGTGATCTCGCACACAATATGCGTGTACGTTTTGGTTCAGAGCCGTCGGCGATACCGCTGAAAGCCCATTTCTTCCAGATGGTGTCTGCTTGAACGGATGACCAAAAAAGGCCCGCAGGATTCTGCGAGCCTTGATCTTATCTTGCTGGTTTAGACTTTACTGCGGAATGTCGCCTTCCAGCCCCTTGATGTAAAAGTTCATCCCGGCCAGCGTGCCGTCATCAGCAACTTCGCCTTCAGCCAGCCAAGCGCTGCCGTCCTGTTTGTTGATCGGGCCGGTGAAGGGGTGATATTCACCTGCCGCCATCGCGGCTTTCAGGGCCAGCGCCTCTTCTTTGACATCAGCCGGTACCGCGTCGGAAATCTCACCGATTGCGACCATTCCTTCCCGGATGCCGTCCCAGGTATTTACACTCTCCCAGGTGCCATCCATGACCGCCTGTGTCCGCGCGATGTAGTAGGGTGCCCAATCATCGATGATCGATGACACACGCGGGAAGGGGGCGTATTCGCTCATGTCAGAGGCCTGACCGAAGGTTACCACATTGCCAGCTTCCTGCGCAGCAGCTTGCGGTGCGGTCGAGTCGGTGTGCTGCAGAATAACGTCCGCGCCCTGTTCGATCAGAACCTTGGCGGCGTCAGCCTCTTTGGCGGGATCAAACCATGTGTAGGCCCAGACGATTTTGAACTCGACATCCGGGTTCACCTTTTTGGCGTGCAAATAGGCCGAATTGATACCACGGATCACTTCGGGGATCGGGTACGACCCGATGTAGCCAATGATGTTGGACTTTGTCATGTTGCCCGCGATGTGCCCCTGAACAGCGCGACCTTCGTAGAAACGCGCCGAGTAGACCGAGACGTTGTCTGCCGTTTTGTAACCGGTCGCGTGCTCGAACTTCACATTCGGGAATTTCTTGGCCACGTTGATCGTCGGGTCCATGTATCCGAATGAGGTGGTGAAGATCAGGTCAGCACCTTCCAGCGCCATCTGAGTCATCACGCGTTCGGCGTCTGGGCCTTCCGGGACCGATTCAACAAACACAGTCTCAACTTTGTCGCCGAACTCTTCCTCGACTGCCAGGCGACCCTTGTTGTGTTCATAGGTCCAGCCACCGTCGCCCACCGGGCCGACATAGACGAACCCGACTTTGGTCTTGTCTTGGGCCATGGCACCGGTGGCCAGACCCAGCGCCATGGCGGCGCTTGCCAAAAGTGTAGTGAATTTCATGTGTTACTCCCCAAGTTGGTTTAGTTAGCCCCTAGAGCGAGGCATGGAATGTACGGCCCAGTGAGGCAGGTGCGCTGCTCTTGTCGGCCGAAAGGATCACAAGCACAAGGATCGTGATAATGTAGGGCGACATTGCCAGATACTCGACCGGGATGGCAACGCCCGCCGCCTGTAAATTCAGTTGCAACACAGTGATTCCGCCGAACAAATAGGCACCCAGCAGAACACGCCATGGTTTCCAACTGGCGAACACCACCAGTGCAAGAGCGATCCAACCAACACCGGCGGTCATACCCTCGGTCCACTGAGGGACTCGGATCAGGCTGATATAGGCACCGCCAAGTCCTGCGCAGGCCCCGCCAAACAGGATCGCCATGATGCGGATCTTGATGACTTTGTAGCCAAGCGCGTGGGCGGCGTCATGGTTTTCACCCACAGCACGCAGGATAAGTCCAACACGGGTGTATTTGAGCGTGGCCCAGACGGCGGCGATTATCGCGATGCCGACATAGAGGATCGGATCGTGTTGGAACAGGATCGGACCGGCGACCGGAATGTCGCTGAGCAGTGGGATATGTATATCGCCCATGCTGGGGGGTTTGATGCCCACATAGCTCTGCCCCATGAGCGCGCTGAAGCCCAATCCGAACAATGTCAGGGCAAGACCGCTGGCGACCTGATTGGCCAGCGCAAACTGCGTCAACAGCACGAATAGCAGCGATAGCACCGCGCCTCCGATCGCTGCCGCGATAAAGCCCAGCCAGGGTGAACCGGTCTCAACCGAGATCGCAAAACCACTGATCGCGCCTACGATCATCATACCCTCGACGCCGAGGTTCAGAACGCCCGCCTTTTCGACGACCAGTTCACCAATCGCGGCCAGAAGCAGTGGCGTTGCGGCCACCATCAGCGAAGCGACCAAAAGGACGGGGTTAATCTCACCAAGGTCCATTATGCCACCTCGCTACGTGCCGCACGGATGCGGTAATTTGTCAAAAGATCGAATGCCAACAAGAAGAACAGCAGCATTCCCTGAAACACCTGTATCGCGGCGGCAGGCAGGCCTAGTTGAGACTGCGCAATTTCACCACCGATATAGGTCAGCGCCATCAGCCCGCCTGCCAGCAGAATCCCCACCGGATGCAGACGGCCCAGAAAGGCCACGATGATCGCGGTGAAGCCATAGCCGACGTTAAAGTCGATGCTGACCACGCCCGACGGGCCCGAGACCTCGAACATACCTGCCAGACCGGCAAGTGCACCTGACAGGCCAAGACAGAACAGGATCAAACGTGCTGGGTTCACGCCTGCAAATTTGGCTGCACGAGGCGCCTCACCCGTCAGACGAATGTGAAAGCCCAGCATGTGCCGGTTCAGCAGAACATATGAGAAAATCACTGCAATAAATGCCGCAACTACACCCCAGTGCATACCTGAACCTGCGATCAGTTCCGCATTGTGTGCACTTTCATAACTTTGCAGGTTGCGCGATCCGGGAAAGCCAAACCCTTCGGGGTTCTTGAGCAGACCCAGCGAAACCGAGGCCAAAAACTGCTCGGCCACATAGACCAGCATCAGAGAGACGAGGATTTCGTTGGTTCCGAACCGAACCTTAAGAAAGGCCGGAATCATTGCCCATAGCCAGCCGCCAAACGCGCCTGCGATCACCATGATGGGAAAGATGAAGAACGCATCCATCGGATAGAATGCCAGTCCAGCACCCGCCCCGAAGATGGCTCCCATGATATATTGACCCTCGGCACCGATATTCCAGATACCTGCGCGAAAACCCAAAGACAGGCCAATCGCAATCAGCACCAAAGGCGCACCTTTGACCAACAGTTGAGGGCGGTAGTAGAATGCAAACTCGCCAAACAGCGGTTCCCAGAAAATCGTTCCGATCGCCTCAACCGGATTTTTGCCCAGTATAGCGAACAGCAATCCGCCAAAAACCATCGTGGCCAACACCGCCACCAAGGGGGTCGCATATGACCAAGCCTTGGATGGCTGAGGCCGTTTCTCCAGCACAATCACCCGATTATCCCCCCGCTTTCTTCATCTTTTTGAAAATATTCTCGTAGAAGGCAGTTTAACGCGTCAGACATGCGCCACCTCCATGCCATGTGCTCCGCCCATCATCAGGCCAATCTCATCAACCGTCAGGCCGGTGGTTTCACGCGGCGCACTCAGACGCCCTTCGTTTAACGCGGCAAAGCTGTCCGAGATTTCCATAAGCTCATCAAGGTCTTGGGAAATACAGATCACTGCCGTTCCCTTGGCCGCAAGATCCAGGATCGCTTGCCTTATCGAGGCAGCGGCAGCGGCGTCCACACCCCAAGTTGGCTGGTTCACTACCAACACATCGGGGTTCTGCAACACCTCGCGACCGATAACGAACTTTTGCAGGTTCCCACCCGAGAGCGATCGTGCTGCATTCTCAGGCCCAGGTGTCCGAACGTCGAAAGCGCTGATGATCTTCTCGGCGAACTCTTTGGTTTCGTTCCACTTTAGAAAGCCATTGCTTTCCAACCCTTCGCGGATCGATCCGGTCAGCAGGGCATTTTCAGTCAGACTCATATCAGGGGCAGCTGCGTGGCCCAGCCGTTCTTCGGGGGCTGTCAGCACACCAAGTTTCCGCCGGGCCGTCGGACCGAGCTTGCCAATCGCTTGACCATTGAACTTGATCGCATCTGCAGCAGTTGAAATCTCTCCTGACAGAACACCCAGCAATTCGTCCTGACCGTTTCCGGCAACGCCACCGATGCCCAGAACTTCGCCCTTGCGGACGGTCATGTGAACATTGCGCAACGCTGTGCCAAATTCTGAAGGCGATGGCACCGAAAGGCCACTTACATCCAGCGCAACTTCGCCAAACTCCCGACCGGATCGTTCTGGTGTTTGCAACGTCGAGCCGACCATCATTTCGGCCATGTCGCGGGCGGAGGTTTCGGCGGGCACACACTCGCCTACATTCTTGCCCAGACGTAGTATCGTGGCGTGGTCACACAGCGTTCTGATTTCTTCAAGCTTGTGTGAGATATACAGGATCGAGGTGCCTTCGGAGCGCAATTTATTCAGCGTTTCAAAAAGGATATCGACTTCCTGAGGGGTTAGAACCGATGTTGGTTCATCCATAATCAACAGCTTGGGGTCTTGCAGCAGGCAACGGATGATCTCGACCCGCTGACGCTCTCCTGCAGACAGGTCACCCACAGTACGATAGGGGTCCAGCGGCAGGCCATAGGTTTCCGACACTTCGCGGATGCGGGACGCCAGATCACCCATCGCAGGAGGGTTTTCCATACCAAGCGCGATGTTTTCAGCGACGTTCAGGGCATCGAATAGTGAAAAGTGCTGGAACACCATCGCGATTCCGTCAGAGCGCGCCGCTCGTGGTTCAGGCGGTGCAAAAGTCTGGCCACGCAGTAGCATCGAACCACTGTCGGGCTTCACCAGGCCATAGATCATCTTGACCAGCGTTGATTTGCCCGCGCCGTTCTCGCCCAGCAAGGCGTGAACCTCGCCCTCACCGATGTCGAAAGACACCTGATCATTGGCCACGACGCCGGGATAGGCTTTGGTCAGCCCTTGAAGACTTAGAAGTGGAGTGGTCACGCGCTCAGGTCCTTCTTCAGTTCATTCTGCCGGGCCGGGCGCAGAAGTTGCGCTGCGACCCCAACGGCGATCATCTGCGGGTGTTTGCCCAGATCGGGGTCGCCAATCGGGCAGGTAATCCGGCCTATACGTGCGGGCAGATGTCCCAGCGCCGCCAGCCGCGATCGGAATCGCGCCCATTTAGTAGCTGAACCAATCAGCCCGGCAAAACGGAAATCGTGCAAAAGCAACCTGTTGCACAGTTCCAGGTCCAGATTGTGTGAATAGGTAAGCACCAAATGCTCGGCCTCAGGCGGTGCATGTCGCACCAGTTCTGCTGGCTTGGCCGCCGGCACGGCAGTCACCCCCGACGGAATGCTGCTGGGAAAACGCTCGGGACCGGTATCAACCCATGTGATTGCAAGATCGGGCAGAGGGGAAAGAACATCCACCAGAGAACGGCCAACATGGCCTGCCCCCCAAATCCAGATGTTGCGGGTGGGTTCGTGGATGGGTTCGATCATCCATCCCTCGATCAGCTGAGGTTCGGGTGCGACGCCTTGAGCGCGAGACCGCGCTAATACGCGTTTAACCGCCATAGGCTGAACCTGAGTATCCAGCGGGTCATCTTTTTCGCATTCCTGGGTCACAGGTCGTGCGACGACCGTACCTTCAATATGCGTTAAAGAAGCGCTGTCATATATTTCCGAAAGCAGCGAAACCGCTCCGCCGCAGCATTGGCCCAAATCAGGGCCAAGTGCATGCTGGCTCAGCCGTGACGGTTTGGATTGGCGACGCGCAGCTTCAGCGGCCTGATATTCCAGCGTGCCGCCGCCGATGGTGCCGCTTTGCTCATCTTTCCATACAAGCATCGAAGCGCCAACTTCGCGCGGTGATGATCCCTTGATCCCGGCAATGACGACCCGAACCACCTTGCCGTGGGTTTTGACCGCCTCCCTCAAAGCCTCCCTGTCAAATCCCATCAGGTATCTCCCTTTACCCTTTGAATTCCACGCCAGACTTCTTCTGCGGTGGCAGGCGCATTCAGCGCGGGATAGCTGGTTCCACATGCGGCCACCGCGTTCGATAGGGCCAACCAAGCTGATATGCCAAGATTGAAGGGTGGCTCGCCAACCGCTTTCGAACGATAGATCGTGTCCTCACGATTCTCTCCATCCCAAAGCGCGACATTGAAAATATCGGGTCGGTCAGAACAGGCCGGTATCTTGTAGGTGGATGGTGCGTGCGTGCGTAGACTGCCTTTGCCGTCCCAGACCAGTTCTTCTGTCGTCAGCCAGCCCGCGCCCTGAACATAAGCACCCTCGACCTGCCCGATATCCAACGCCGGGTTCAGGGACGCGCCCGCATCATGCAGGATATCGGTGCGCAAGATACGGTTTTCACCGGTCAGTGTATCGACAGCCACCTCAGTGATGGCTGCGCCATAGGCAAAGTAAAAGAAGGGGCGCCCATGGCCTTTGATCCGGTCCCATTCGACCTTCGGAGTTTTATAGAATCCGGTTGCGGACAGGCTGATGCGCCCCTGATAGGCCAACGCTGCGGCTTCGGCGAAGCTATAGCTTTCTTCGCCTACTGAAACTTGCCCGTCCGCAAATGTCACGATCGTGGGGTCGGCCTGATGTCGTTCCGCCAGATAATCCGCCATCCTGTCACGGATGGTGTCGCAGGCTGCTTTGACCGCCATGCCGTTCAGGTCACTTCCTGACGAGGCCGCGGTGGCAGATGTATTCGGTACCTTGGCCGTATCGGTGGCGGTAATTTTCACCAGCTCAAGTGGTATGCCAAAACGCGACGCTGCAACCTGAGCGACCTTCTGGAACAACCCCTGGCCCATCTCAGTGCCACCGTGGTTCAGGTGGACCGAGCCGTCCTGATAAACATGCACCAGCGCACCGGCTTGGTTCAGGTGGGTCAGTGTAAAGGAAATGCCAAACTTCACCGGGGAAAAACCGATTCCCTTCTTGATCACGCTATTCTCGGCATTCCACGCGTCAACCGCCTGCTTACGGGCGGCATAGTCGCTAGACTTCAGCAAAGCTGTTGTCATGCCATGCAGTTCGCAATCGCTGACTTCCATCCCATAAGGCGTGGTGTTGCCGCCTGCGGGTACCGGGCGAACCGGTGCATCGCCCATCTCGACCGCGCCTCGGCTGGTGAGGTCGTCATGCGGGTCAGGATGGCCCAGAGGTTTCTGAGCAACCGGGGGATCGGCCACCTCATGCGCCGGTTCATAGTAGTTCCGGCGGCGCAGCTCGATCGGGTCCAGCCCCATAACATGCGACGCGTGGTCCATCACACGTTCAATCCCAACGATCCCTTGCGGGCCGCCAAACCCACGATAGGCCGTGGCAGACTGGATGTTGGTCTTCAGCCGATGGCTTTCGATCCGGGCATTTGGCAGCAAATAGGAATTGTCCGCATGCAGCATGGCGCGATCTGCAACCGGAAGAGACAGATCCTGCGCCCAACCGCACAAGGCATAGTGTAAAAAGGAAACGCCCTGAATATGTCCGTTTTCATCGAACCCGGCTTTATACGAAATCCGGAAGCCATGGCGCTTGCCCGTGATCGTCATATCGTCATCACGATCATAGCGCATCTTGCAGGCCTTGCCAGTCGCACGTGCGGCGATGGCGCAGGCGACGGCCAAAGCGTTGCCTTGGCTCTCCTTGCCGCCAAAACCTCCGCCCATCCGCCGTGTTTCAACCCGGACTGCGTGCATGGGAACACCCAGTGCATCGGCTACCTTGTGCTGTATCTCGGTCGGGTGCTGAGTCGAACTATGCACTAGCATATCCGCGCCTTCATTCGGCACTGCCAGGGCTGCCTGACTTTCCAGATAGAAATGTTCCTGCCCACCGATCTCAAACGTATCTTCGACGATATGAGCCGCACCTGCGATGGCGGCCTCTGCATCGCCCTTGGCGTAGATACGCGGGCCGTCCTCGAATCGGCTGTCAGCGGCAAGGGCCTCCTCGACTGTCAGAATCGGTGCTTCCTCGGCATAGTCGATCTTGCCCAGCCGGGCCGCTTTTCTGGCAGCCAGATGGCTGGTGGCGACGACCAGAAATACCGGTTGACCGATATAGTGCACCGTTCCATCCGACAAAAGCGGCTCGTCGTGGATTGATGGGGATACGTCGTTTGCAAAGGGCAGGTCATCAGCGGTGATCACCGTCTCCACACCGTCAGCAGCCTTTACGGCAGACAGATCCATGGCGCTGATTTTACCTTTGGCGATCGGGCTTAGTCCGAACGCCAGGTGCAACGATCCCTTTGGTGTCGGGATGTCGTCGACATAGCGCGCTGTACCGGCCACATGCAGTGGTCCAGTGTCGTGCGGAAGGGATTTGGCGACACTCATGCCGACACCTCCAGTACATTGGACAGTTTGCCCTGATCTTCGTTGTAGTATCTGACAAGCATCGCCTTGGCTGTTTCCAGACGATACGTGGCCGAGGCCCGCATATCGGTCATCGGCGCGTAATCTTCCGCAAAAGCAGGCAATGCGGCGTTAATTGTTTCGCGCGTCCATGGCTGGCCGGTTAGCGCAGCCTCGACTGCCGTTGCACGTTTTGGAGTTCCAGCCATGCCGCCAAAAGCAACGCGAACCTGTTCGACTGTGCCGTTGGTTACGGTGATGTTGAAACACCCACAAACGGCCGAGATATCCTGATCGAACCGTTTGCTGAGTTTGTAGCACTTCAACCGATCAGCCTGACGCGGGAAGCTGACGGCCTCGACAAACTCGCCCGGCGCGCGATCTTGTTTGCCGTAGTCAATGAAGAACTCTTCCAAAAGGATTGACCGGCGGGCGTCACCCTTGCGCAGGTGCAGTGTTGCTCCCAAAGCAATAAGGGCAGGAGGGTTATCTCCGATGGGCGAGCCATTGGCGATGTTGCCACCAACTGTTGCCGCGTTTCGGACCTGAACGCTGGCATAGCGCCGAACCATTTCTGCATAAGACGGATGCAGATCGGCAAGCGCATCGCCCATGCGGTTCATGTCGACCATTGCGCCAAAGCGGATTTCTTCATCGTTGATCGTGATCTCTTTCAGATCTTCACAACGATTAAGAAAGATTACGGGATCAAGGTCGCGCAGCTGCTTCGTGACCCAAAGTCCGACATCCGTTGCCCCGGCAACTAAAGTAGCATCTGGATTTTCAGAGTAAATCTTGGCGAGTTCATCCGACGAACCAGGCAACCTGGCAGGGGTCGACTGGATAGACACCGGCTTATCTTTGACCCACACGGGAACTGGATGTGCTTCGGCGGCCTCAGCCGCCCGGATGATTGGTGCATAGCCCGTGCAGCGACACAGGTTACCGGCCAGTTGAGTGTCGTGATCCGTCGCGCCATTGGTGTGACTTGCCACCATCGACATCACAAAGCCAGGCGTACAGAACCCGCATTGAGAGCCATGCAGATCCACCATTGTCTTCTGAACCGGGTGAGCGTCTCCATCTGGGCCGCTCGCGCCTTCGACAGTGCGCACCGCTTTACCGTGAAGTTGCGGCAGGAACATGATGCAGGAATTCACCGCCTTGGCACCGTCCTCATCGGACACCATGACAGTGCAGGCTCCGCAATCACCTTCGTTGCAGCCCTCTTTGGTGCCGGTAAGGCCGCGATCCTCGCGCAACCAATCCAGCAAGGTCGCCGTCGGATCGATATCCTCCAGCTCCACTGTCTCTCCGTTCAGAAGAAACGTGATATTCATGAGTGAAACCCGTCGCGTTACCCAGTTGCGCCCTTTGGATGCTCTCCTTCGATGCGACGTAGAAAGAGTGGCGGGCGTGTAGCTTGCCATCTGATGTTAGAAACAGGCTGTGCGATCTGGCAAGAAAAACTGTCTCTGTGATACATCATATGGCGCGAATTGTGGTCAATTGCCGCATCTATCTATCGTTCAGTGCTCTGAAATTAAAGTATTTTCTTGGATCGGGCTTGCGGGAGTTCAGAAGCACCTTCAGAAATATCCGAATAATCCGCGCGATTATTTTGCCGAATCCATGGGGTGGGTTCCTGCTTTTGCATCCCTGTTTGCTGGGATAGCTTGCAGGAATGAGCAGCCATCCCCGATTCATTCACCTCCGCGTTCACACCGAATATTCTCTGCTTGAAGGTGCCGTGCGGCTAAAAAAGCTGCCGGGTCTTTGCGAGAAGATGGAAATGCCCGCCGTTGCGGTGACCGACACCAATTCCATGTTCTCGGCGCTGGAGTTCGCCGTGACCGCCAGCGGGGCGGGCATTCAGCCGATTATGGGCTGTCAAGTTGATCTGACCTACGTACAAGCACAGCCGGGTGAGAAGCCGAAGGCGCCTGCGCCCTTGCTTCTTCTGGCACAATCCGAGGTCGGTTATGAAAACCTGATGAAGCTCAGCTCGTGCCTTTACGTGGACAAGGGCGGGCAGTTGCCGCAGGTTACATTAGACGAATTGTCAAAGCACTCGGACGGCTTGATCTGCTTGACGGGTGGGCCAGATGGGCCGGTTGGGATGTCGTTGCAACAAGGCCAGCGCCCAGCGGCCGAGGCTCTGATGGATCGACTGGCCGCGATGTTCCCAGACAGGCTATATGTCGAACTGCAGCGTCACCCAGGTGAAGATGGTCAGCCCGAGGCCGAACGCCTGACCGAGCGCGGCCATGTCGAGATGGCTTATGCCAAGAACCTGCCGCTGGTCGCCACAAACGACGTCTATTTCCCGACCACGGACATGTATGAGGCGCATGACGCGCTGATCTGTATCGCCGAAGGTGCCTATGTTGACCAGCAGGAAGGCCGCCGCCGCCTGACCGCACAGCACTATTTCAAGTCGCAGCAAGAGATGGCGACCCTGTTTGCCGATCTGCCCGAGGCGATTGAAAACACGATTGAGATCGCCAAGCGCTGCGCGTTTATGGCCTATCGCCGCGATCCGATCCTGCCAAAATTTGCTGATGACGAAGTGGCAGAATTGCGCCGCATTGCGAATGAGGGCCTGCAGAAGCGTCTGGCGGTGATCCCGCATGCGGTGACACCGGAAGAATATCAAGAGCGTCTGGATTTCGAACTCGACATCATTGAAGGCATGGGGTTCCCCGGCTATTTCCTGATCGTTGCCGACTTTATCCAATGGGCAAAGGATGAAGACATCCCGGTTGGCCCGGGACGTGGCTCGGGTGCGGGCTCGCTGGTGGCCTATGCGCTGACGATTACCGACCTTGACCCACTACGTTATTCGCTGCTGTTCGAACGGTTCCTGAACCCCGAGCGGGTCTCGATGCCAGACTTTGATATCGATTTCTGCATGGACCGCCGCGAAGAGGTGATCCGCTATGTGCAGCAGAAATACGGGCGCGACAAGGTAGGTCAGATTATCACCTTCGGTGCACTCCTGTCGAAAGCTGCCGTGCGTGATATCGGGCGGGTCCTGCAAATGCCCTACGGGCAGGTGGATCGACTTTCCAAGATGATCCCGGTCGAAGGCGTTAAACCCGTTTCCATTGAAAAGGCATTGAAGGATGAACCGCGCCTACGGGAAGAGGCACGCAGCGAAGAAGTTGTCGACCGGCTTTTAACTTACGGCCAGCAGGTCGAAGGATTGCTGCGCAACGCCTCAACCCACGCGGCTGGTGTGGTGATTGGCGACCGTCCTTTGGATGCACTGGTGCCGATCTATCAGGATCCGCGCTCGGACATGCCCGCGACCCAGTTCAACATGAAATGGGTAGAACAGGCCGGGTTAGTAAAATTCGACTTTCTGGGCCTGAAAACGCTGACTGTGATCCAGAATGCTATGGATTTGATCTTCAAGTCTGGGCGGGATTTGCATATCGCTGCCGATGGCACTGAACTCTATGAACCCGCCGAAGGTGCCGAGAACCAGATCAACGCCATCCCGCTGGATGATGAGGCGACATACAAGCTCTATTCGGCGGCCAAGACCGTGGCGGTGTTCCAGGTGGAATCCTCGGGCATGATGGATGCGCTCAAGCGTATGAAACCCACCTGCATTGAGGACATCGTGGCCCTTGTGGCGCTCTATCGTCCCGGCCCGATGGAGAACATCCCGACCTATTGCGAGGTCAAGAACGGGCTGCGCAAGATCGAATCCGTACATCCTCTGATCGACCATATCCTTGAGGAAACCCAAGGCATCATCGTCTATCAGGAACAGGTGATGCAGATCGCGCAGGTCATGGCGGGGTACAGCCTAGGCGGTGCCGACCTTCTGCGGCGTGCTATGGGCAAGAAGATTAAAGAGGCGATGGACGCCGAACGCCCCAAATTCGAAAAGGGTGCGGGCGAGAATGGGGTTGACGCCAAGAAGGCCTCCGAGGTCTTCGACCTGCTGGAAAAGTTCGCCAACTATGGTTTCAACAAATCCCACGCTGCCGCCTATGCGGTCGTCAGCTACCAGACCGGCTGGCTGAAGGCCAACCATCCGGTCGAGTTCATGGCGGGCGTCATGAACTGCGATATCCATCTGACCGACAAGCTGGCTGTCTATTTCGAAGAGGTCCGAAAGGGACTGGAACTGCCCTATGTGCCGCCCTGCGTGAACCGATCCCAGGCGACGTTTGACGTGGTGGAAGGACATCTGGTCTATGCGCTGGGTGCGCTGAAAAACGTGGGTGTTGAGGCGATGAACCTCGTCGTCGATGGGCGCGCGGATAAGCCATTTGTGAACCTCTTCGATTTTGCTCGCCGTGTTGATCTGAAAAAAGTCGGCAAGCGCCCGCTAGAGATGCTGGCGCGTGCCGGTGCGTTCGATGAACTCGACAAGAACCGCCGTCGCGTGTTTGAAAGCCTGGACCCGCTGGTGCAATATTCAGCCGCCATCCACGATCAGAAAAACTCAAACCAGGTGTCGCTGTTTGGTGAAGCAGGAGATGACCTGCCCGAACCTCGGCTGTCACCCGCACCAGATTGGCTGCCCGCCGAGAGATTGAGCGAAGAATTCAAGGCCATCGGGTTCTATCTGTCCGGCCATCCGCTGGATGATTATATGCCTGCATTGAAGCGAAAACAGGTGCTGACACTAGATCAGGTGACTGAAAAGGCGCGCTCTGGTCCGTTTATTGCAAAGATGGCCGGTGTCGTCGCCGGACGGCAAGAGCGAAAGTCGGCGCGTGGCAATCGGTTCGCATTTGCTCAGCTCTCTGACCCCACCGGAGCATTCGAGGTCACGCTATTTTCAGAAACACTAGAGAAATCCCGAGAGTTTCTGGAAACCGGCGCGCAGGTGGTGCTGACCGCCGAAGCGACGATGGAGGCGGATCAGCTCAAGCTGTTGGGTCGGTCAGTTGGTCCGGTCGACGTGGTGGTCGCCGAGGCTGGGGCCACAGGCCTGCGTGTATTTGTGGAAGATTCAAAGGTTTTGCCAAGCATGGCGAAAGTGTTGGAAGACGCAGATAGCAACGCCAAAAGGGCTGCCAAAGGCCCAGTTTACGTCTGCCTGCTTGATCCCGGTTTGCCGGGTGAGGTCGAATTGGATCTGGGACGAAACTATGCGATCAATCCCCAGATCAAAGGTGCCCTCAAATCGCTTGAGGGGATCTCGGAGATCGAGGAAGTTTGACCACAAACCGAATTGTTGCCTTGAGCGATGTGCCCAGCTAGGCTGACTGAATAACCTTAGAGGTCATTTCACAGGAGGGTTCCGAAATGACGAATTCAGGTATTGATTTCAGATCACTTAGCCTAGCGGTGGCATGTGCTTTGGCGTTGGCCACAGCCGTTCAAGCGGACGACAAGAAGAAAAATACTGTTACTGGCGCTCTGGTTGGTGCAGGCGTCGGTGCTTTAGTCGGAGACGGCAAGGGGGCCGCGGTCGGCGGTGTCGCCGGGGCGATTATCGGACATAACTGGAAGTGATCATGATGCTGAAAAATTCCATCAAATCCACCGCCTGTGCCGCGCTTTTTGTCCTTCCGACATTTGCTGTGGCTGACGATTCTGCAGAGCAATTGGTGCAGGATGCCTTGCCCGTGATGCACTATACATGCGCATCGATTGCGGAAGAGGCTGATGGCGACGAAGAATTTGTCGTGGCTGTGGTTGGAAAGATGACGGCCCTGTCGCTTTACAACCGCCAGATCAATATCGAGGATCATGCAGCCACTGACGAGGAAAAGGCCCAACTGCGCGAAGCCTTCATTGCCGCTCTGTCCGAGGGCTGTGCCGCAGACAAGAACGCCCTTCTGGGCGGGGTGGTCGACAATGCGGTGAAATCGACACTGGGGTTGTGATCACTCAATAATGCGGCGGACGTTCGTCGCCGAACACAACTCCGCCTGAGCCTTCCTGCGCCCGTTCGGCCTCGCGCTGCAGTAACATCTCGACACGACGGGTCAGGCGGTCGATCTCGCTCTGTTGGTTTGTGACGACCGAGTTCAGCTCTTCAACCGTGCGGGTCAGATGGGCGATCTGTTCTTCCAGATGCTGCATGGGGCTCTCCTTATAGGCGTCTCATAGCGACCCCGGCAGCCCATGACCAGTGAAACCCCGCCTTGCTCCGATGCGGGCCATGGGATAGACCGCGCGCGGAACACTAAATCCCAAGGACGCCCCACATGGCCAAGCCCAAGAAACAGCCCCGCCCCAAGGCCGTAACGCCGAAAGGGTTCCGTGACTATTTCGGCGAGGAAGTTACGCAGCGCACCGAGATGCTGCGGACGATTGCGGGCGTCTATCATCGTTACGGGTTCGATGCCTTGGAGAGCAGCGCGGTTGAGACCGTCGACGCGCTGGGCAAGTTCCTTCCGGACGTGGATCGCCCAAACGAAGGCGTGTTTGCATGGCAGGAATTCGACGAGGGCGGCAATGGCGACTGGATGGCTCTGCGTTATGACCTGACGGCGCCTTTGGCTCGCGTTTACGCGCAGCACCGCAACGACCTGCCCACGCCTTATCGTCGCTATGCGATGGGTCCGGTCTGGCGAAACGAGAAGCCAGGGCCGGGGCGGTATCGCCAGTTTTATCAATGTGATGCGGATACCGTGGGCACGGCCTCGATGGCCGCGGATGCCGAGATTTGCGCGATGTTGTCGGACACGCTGGAGACAGTGGGCATTCCCCGCAGTGACTATCTTGTGCGCGTCAATAACCGCAAGGTTCTGAATGGAGTGCTTGAGGCGATGGGGCTGGGCGAAGACTTGGCCGCCCGCGATAATGTTCTGCGCACTATCGATAAGTTCGATAAGGTCGGGGAGGCCGGTGTGCGAGAGCTGCTGACCAAGGGCCGACTGGATGCCTCTGGGGCGTTCATTGATGGTGTTGGTCTCAGCGATGATCAGGCCGAACCTGTGATCGCGTTCCTGACCTCGAAAGCTACCGACACCGCTGGTACGCTGGCCAACCTGCGCGCCGCCGTGGGCGACAGCAAGATTGGCGCGGATGGCATTGCCGAGCTGGAGCAGATCGGTGCCCTGCTGGATGCGGGGGGGTATGGATCGGACCGGATCGAGATTGATCCTTCGGTTGTCCGTGGCCTCGGCTACTACACTGGGCCGGTTTATGAGGCCGAACTGACCTTCGAGATATTCGACGAGAAAGGCCGCAAGCGGCAATTCGGGTCGGTATCAGGCGGTGGTCGCTATGACGATCTGGTCAAGCGTTTTACCGGACAGGAAGTGCCCGCGACGGGTATTTCGATCGGTGTTGATCGTTTACTAGCCGCGCTCCGCGAAAAGGGTCGGATCGCAGCGCAAGCCACCGGTCCGGTGGTCGTCACCGTCATGGATCGGGATCGGATGGCCGACTATCAGGCCATGGTAACCGAGCTGCGCAATGCAGGTATCCGGGCCGAGGTGTATCTGGGCAACCCCAAGAACTTTGGCAACCAACTGAAATACGCGGACAAGCGGAACTCTCCGATCGCTGTGATCGAAGGTGGTGACGAAAAAGAAAAGGGAATTGTGCAAATCAAGGACCTGATCCTTGGCGCAAAGATTGCCGAAAGCGCCACGCTTGAGGAATGGAAAGAACGACCCAGCCAGTTTGAAGTGCTACGCGGAGATCTGGTCGCCAAGGTGCGCGAAATTTTGGACAGTCAGGACTGACCCATGCCCAATCGTTCCCAGATACAGGCCCGCGCCGCAATGATGCGCGTCCGGTTCGAGGCCGCGGGTGGGCATGTGGTGGACACACCTTTGTTGCAACCTGCGGGTACGCTGCTGGACCTCTACGGTGAAGATATCCGCGCGCGCGCCTATGTGACCTCGGACGCGCTGCGGGGTGAGCAGATGCTGCGCCCGGACTTCACCTTGCCAGTGGTGCAGATGCACATGTCCGAAGGGGCTGAACCTGCAAGATACACCTATTCCGGCGAAGTGTTCCGTCGTCAGGAACACGATCCCGACCGGGCTAATGAGTATATCCAGGTCGGTTACGAAGTCTTTGATCGCGAAGACCCCGCTGGGGCAGATGCCGAAGTTTTTTCGCTGTTTGCCCTGCAACTACGCGGGCTACCCTTGCGGGCAGCGACCGGTGATATCGGCATTCTGATCGCCGCTGTCGCGGGACTGAAGACAACTGACCGCCGCAAGGCCGCGCTGATGCGGCATCTCTGGCGGCCTCGCCGGTTCCGCGTTCTGCTGGACCGATACGCCGGGCGCAAAGCGGGCCTTGAGGGTCGCGATGCTCTGCTTGACGCAGCTGACCCATTGGCGATTGACGTGCCCATGATCGGTAAACGCCGCGCGCCGGAAATCCTCGACCGGATAGAAGCCCTACGCGAAGACCGCGCCGCGCCGCCGATCTCGGACAATGAACTGGCCGGTTTGGAGACACTGCTGAATGTGCGCGAAACCATGCCTTTTGCGCTGGAACAATTGCGCGACGTGGCGGTTGACCTGCCGCAGATCACGCCCGCGCTGGATCGTTTGGAAGCCCGTATCGCAGCCCTGCAGGCGCGGGGCGTGGACGTGAATACACTGGATTTTGAGGCGTCTTATGGCAGAACCTCGATGGAGTATTACGACGGTTTTGTATTCGGTTTTTACGCCGAAGGCCGCCCTGATCTGCCACCGGTCGCAACCGGTGGGCGCTATGATGCGCTGACCCGGCAATTGGGAGGTGGGGCCGAGATTCCGGCTATTGGCGGCGTGATCCGCCCGGACCTGATGCTCGAAATCGAGGAGGCCGCGCAATGAGCCTGAAACTGGGCGTGCCCTCGAAGGGCCGATTGATGGACAAGACCTTCGCGTGGTTTGAAAAGCGCGGCATCACCCTTTCGCGCAACGGATCGGACCGGGAATATGCAGGCAAAGTTGAGGGGATTGATGGCGTCTCGCTGATCCTGCTATCCGCCGGGGAGATACCGCGCGAGCTTGCCGCTGGGCGCGTTCATCTGGGCGTGACCGGGATTGATCTGGTGCAAGAGAAACTGCCGCGGTGGGAACAGCAGGTCGAAGAGGTCGCCCCGCTTGGGTTCGGCAAGGCTGACTTGATCATCGCAACACCTGCCTGCTGGGTCGATGTGGATACGTTGGACGATCTGGACGCGGCAGCTGCGAGTTTCCGCAAGGCTCACGGGCACCGGCTGCGTATCGCCACCAAGTATCACCGTTTGGTTCGTGAATTCCTGACAGAAGCGGGCGTGGCCGACTACACGCTGGTCGATAGCCAGGGTGCTACTGAGGGCACGGTGGTGAACGAAACCGCCGAGGCGATTGCTGATATTACGTCAACTGGCGAAACTCTGCGGGCCAACCACCTGAAAATCCTATCAGATGGGTCGATCTTGCAGTCGCAGGCGACTTTGTGGCGCAGCCGGGTGGCAACCTATAACGCATCCGAGAAGACGATTCTGAACGACCTACTGGATCGGTTGCGCTAAAGCACGCCGATATCCGCCAGGGCACGGTTCAGGTCGTCGGGCAGGGCATCGTCTTGCTCGCGTCCTCTGGGCAAATCGGCCGGAGTATCCTCGGGTTTCAGATAGCGCCAGCCTTGGAACGGGCGTTTCAGAGCGTTCTGCGTGCGATGCACCTCGGGGTCGAGAACGATGGCACAGCGTCGGATTCCATCCTCACCGCGCACCTCGTCCAGCCGTAGAATCTGCTGACGGCATTGGACGACACCTTTGATCACCCAATAGATTGATCCGCCATTCAAAATCTCGGATTCACGTTTGGGCCACATACGTGTGACATGGCGCGGGCATCCGTCCTCATAAAGAGGTTTTCGGCTGTCCTGCCATGCGATCAGCGTGTCGACGCTTTCTGATCCGACCGAAAGTTTGATGAGGTTTACGTAGTTATCCACAGCTTTCCCACAGAGTCGTTCATCGACTGTCTATCCATTGTAGCTCATGCGCGATTGTCATCAAGGTATTGTGGATGATAGTCTGAATACCTCTTTCAGCACAGGGAATCACCAATGAGCCGCTTTGCCGCCCCCATCGCCGAGCAGATTTGGGACATGAAATACCGCTTCAAACAGGCGGATGGCACACCCATCGATCAGACGGTCGAGGACAGTTGGCGGCGAATTGCACGTGATCTGGCGCGGGTGGAACAGGACCCGGAGCGTTGGGAAGAAAAATTCTACACCGCGCTTGAGGATTTCAAATACCTCCCTGCTGGTCGCATCACTGCTGGGGCGGGCACCGCACGTCAGGTGACCCTGTTCAACTGCTTTGTGATGGGCACGATCCCCGACAGCATGGGCGGCATCTTCGATATGCTGAAAGAGGCCGCTCTGACCATGCAGCAGGGTGGGGGGATCGGTTACGATTTCTCGACCATCCGTCCACGCGGCGCGGACGTCAAAGGGGTTGCCGCCGACGCATCTGGTCCGCTGAGCTTTATGGATGTGTGGGATGCAATGTGTCGCACGATCATGTCCGCGGGCTCGCGCCGTGGGGCGATGATGGCGACCATGCGCTGTGACCACCCGGATATCGAACAGTTCATCACCGCCAAGTCCGACCCGGCGCGCCTGCGCATGTTCAACATGTCCGTGCTGGTGACAGATCCGTTCATGGAGGCCGTCAAAGCCGATGGCCCGTGGGATTTGGTGTTTGACGGCAAAGTCTATCACATAGTTCAGGCCCGTGATCTATGGAACAAGATCATGCAGGCGACCTATGATTATGCCGAGCCAGGTGTGATCTTCATCGACCGCATCAACACTGCCAACAACCTCAGCTACGTCGAGACGATTGCTGCGACCAATCCATGCGGCGAACAGCCTTTGCCACCTTATGGTGCTTGCCTGTTGGGTTCGATCAATCTGGCGCGGTTGGTGGCCGAGCCCTTTGAGGACGCGGCGCATCTGGATGAGGACGCTTTGCAAGAGCTGGTCGCCACCGCCGTTCGCATGATGGACAACGTGGTCGACGCGTCGAAATTCCCGCTGGTTGAACAAGAGGCGGAAGCGCAAGACAAACGCCGTATCGGGCTGGGCGTAACGGGTCTCGCAGATGCACTGCTGATGTTGGGCCTGCGCTATGGCTCGGACGAGGCGGCGCGTCAGACCGAGCAATGGCTGCACGCGATCGCCCGCGCCGCGTATCTGGCGTCGGTGGACCTGGCAAAGGAGAAAGGCACGTTTCCTTTGTTCGATGCTGAGAAATATTTGGCCAGTGGTACGATGCAACAGATGGATGACGATGTGCGCGATGCGATCCGCGAACACGGCATCCGCAACGCGCTGCTGACGTCGATCGCGCCGACGGGGACGATCTCGCTCTATGCCGGGAACGTGTCGTCGGGGATCGAACCGGTCTTTGCTTATGCTTACACGCGCAAAGTGCTGCAGAAAGACGGTTCGCGCACTGAAGAAGAAGTAGTCGACTATGCCGTCCAGATGTGGCGCGATAAGTTCGGGGATACGGAGCTGCCCGACTATTTCGTTAACGCACAAACGCTGTCGCCGTCTGATCACGTCAAGATGCAGGCCGCGGCGCAGAAGTGGATCGACAGCTCGATTTCGAAGACCATCAACTGCCCCGAGGATATAAGCTTTGACGCCTTCAAGGATGTCTACATGCAGGCTTGGGATCAAGGCTGCAAAGGTTGTACGACCTATCGCCCCAACGATGTGACGGGTTCTGTTCTGACCGTGTCAGAGAGTACAGATACAGCACCAGGTGAAAGTGCCGCTGCGCCGCAGGAGGTTGATGTCGGCGAAGTCGTCTATATGTCAGAGCCGCTGGATCGTCCGCAATCTCTGGAAGGGTCGACGTACAAGCTGAAATGGCCCGACAGCGAACACGCGATCTATCTGACGATCAACGACATTGTCATCAGTGGTCGTCGTAGACCGTTCGAAGTATTCATCAATTCGAAGAACATGGAGCACTATGCCTGGACGCTGGCCCTGACGCGGATGATTTCCGCTGTTTTCCGCCGGGGCGGAGATGTTTCGTTTGTTGTGGAGGAACTGAAAGCCGTCTTTGATCCACGCGGCGGGGCTTGGGTCAAGGGCAAGTACATCCCCTCAATTCTTGCTGCAATCGGTGGCGTGATCGAGCAGCATATGGTTGTAATCGGATTTCTCGAAGGTGAAGGAATGGGCCTAAAGTCGGACCCCCAGGCGCAAGTTGTCAATATCGACACTCCACGCGGCAAAGCATGCCCGTCCTGTGGTCAGTTCGACATGGTGATGATCGAAGGCTGCATGACCTGCAGAAGTTGCGGCCATTCGAAATGCGGTTAGATTCTGGGTACATAGTTGTTGATGTTGTGAAATGACCCATAGTTTGCCCATTTCGTTCTAACTTGGGTCCACAATCTACACATAGGTTGTACATTGAGCGGCTTCACAACGATGCTTTCGGGTGAAGCCGTCTCTATTTTGGGTATGGGGTTTGAGTAAATTTTGGACGTGAAAATCATGCTTCGGTCACACCCAAAGCCGCAAAAGCCCTTTGTGAATTGTGTGATTAGTCAACGAAATCAAGTCGTTAAATCCGTTCACCCGGTGGCACTGCCTTAATGACGGCTTCGAAGAAGTGTTCCGCAGGAACATCGAGCGCCCGCGCAATGATCACCAATTCTGGCACATCAATACGCCGCTGACCCGACTCGATCCGCGCGACGAACGATTGATGGCACTTCAACCGGTCAGCCAAGGCTGCCTGAGAGAGTTTTTGTGACTTACGGGCTGAAATGAGCGCTTCAATGAGCGCCAAGTGTCCGTCGGTGCGAAGTGTTTTGGTCAATTGAGTGTCCGTATGATGCTTCGGACATTTCCAGTAATCTCATTTTCAGATTATCTAAAAATCAGATTATACATATAAAGTGGGTAGTGATGCCAAATATACATATAACCCCTGCGGGCCTGATTTACGATTTGGGTGTTTCGCAAAGCTCTCTGGATTCAGCTACCATCAATGACATACAGGGTGGGTGTTGAGATGACAGGCGTGAATAGGTCTGTTCGACAACGCCGATCTGTCTGATCGCATCCAGACGAGGCATCCCTTGCCCCATCAGCACCTCAACTTGCCGCAACTTCGAGACAATCTCTTCCGGCTTCGGTCGCTTGTTTGCCATTCTCGGTCCTCCGTTTCCTAAACATAACGTCGGACCAGTTCAGTTGGGGAGGCTCAGTTTCGGTCGCCGTACTCAAATTTTCAATCGAAGGGTTTGTTGCGGGTCCAGTCGAAGGTGCCGGTGTCCCGTTCGTGCACAGCCTGTTTCCAGCCGACTTGCTCCACGCGGGCTTTGAAGTTCATGCCTTCGGGTGAATGGCGAGTGACGCCATCGAACACGGTGGCAAGGCGCTGTGTTTGGTTGATCTTTTCCTCGACCGCCGCGTTAATCACCATTTTCTGCATGGCCAGCTGGTTAATCGGCACGGACGCAATGCGCGCAGCCAGCGCCTCGACCTCGTCGTCCAGCTGGTCATCGGGTACGGATTTCAAAACGAGTCCCATTTCGGCGGCCTCAACACCAGCTACCTTGTCGCCCGTGAACATCATCCGCTTGGCCTTCTCAGGCCCGAGCCGATGCACCCACATTGCCGTGGTCGGGCACCCCCAGACCCGGGTGGGCATGTAGCCGATCTGCGCTGTCTCTCCCATGATGGTCAAATCAGCGCAGAGCGCGATATCCGACCCACCCGCGACGGCAAAGCCGTGAACCTTGCAGATCACCGGTTTCATCGCCCTGAAGAGCGACATGAAGGCCTGCGTATTCGCCCACATGAACTGGAAATCTTGCATTGGGTCCCATGGCATGTCCTGCACCACCTTGTTGGGGCCGTTGCCTTCGGCATAATGGGCCAGATCGTAGCCCGCGCAGAATGCCTTGCCGGCACCGGACAGGACCATCAAATGCACGCCCCTGTCGGCATCCGCCTCGGCCACCGCCGCCGCCAGTTCGCGCGGCAGATCGTCGTCGATGGCATTCATCACCTCGGGGCGGTTCAGGGTGATCCGCCCGATCCGGCCATCTTTTTCGTAAAGAACCTTTGCCATGCTCACCCCCAGTCACTCACGGCCTTGACCTCCAGGAACTCCTCCAGCCCCCAGACACCGCCTTCGCGGCCAGTACCGGATTGCTTCATCCCGCCAAAGGGTGTTCCGGCCCCGCCGAATTTACCGTTCATCTCGACCATACCCGAGCGCAGCCGCCGCGCCACCCGACGGGCACGAGATTTATCGGGGGTCTGGACATAATTGGTCAGCCCATAAGGTGTGTCATTGGCCAGGGCGATCGCCTCTTCCTCGGTATCGAATGGTGTCATGGTCAGAACCGGGCCAAAGATTTCCTCCCGCCAGATGGTCATGTCAGGCGTGACATCGGCAAAGACCGTAGGCCGGACGAAATGCCCGGTGCTCAGCCCGTCCGGCTTGCCCATCCCGCCAGCCACAAGCCTGGCGCCTTCATCGATCCCTTGCTTGAGGTAGTATTGGATCCGGTTGAACTGGACCCCGGAGACGACCGGGCCGATCTGGCGACCCTCGACATCAGCGGGGCCAACCTCGGTTTTCCCGGCCGCCACTCGGGCAGTTTCAACAGCCGCGTCATAGATCGACCGCTCCACCAGCATCCTTGTGGGTGCATTGCAGTACTGGCCGGTATTGTTGAAGCAATGGCGCACACCGCGTGCGACCGCCTTTTCGTCGGCATCGGCAAAGATGATGTTGGCCCCCTTGCCCCCCAGTTCGAGACTGACGCGCTTGACGGTCTCCGCTGCCGCCTTGCTGATCGCGACCCCAGCTCGGGTTGATCCGGTGAAGCTGACCATGTCCACGTCCGGGTGCGCGGTGAGATGCGCGCCAACACCGGCACCATCACCGTTCACAAGATTGAACACGCCGGGTGGGAAGCCCGCTGCATCGATCATCTCGGCCAGCAGAATGGCACTGAGTGGCGAGAGTTCAGAGGGTTTCAGAACCACCGTACACCCAGCGGCCAGCGCCGGGGCGAGTTTCAGCATCACCTGGTTCATCGGCCAGTTCCATGGGGTGATCAGGGCGCAGACACCGACCGGCTCGTACAGGATCACGTCGCCGGGCGCGTGGTCCCCCAAGGGACGTTCAAAGGCAAAAGCCTTGGCCGCCCGAATGGTGTTCTTGAGATGCCCCGCCCCGGCACCGACCTGCGCCGTCTTTGCCAATGCGATAGGTGCACCCATCTCAAAGCTGATGGCCTGTGCCATGTCTTCGGCTTGGCCCTTGTAGACCTCCATCAACCGCTCCAGTGCGGCGATCCGGCCCAAAGGGTCTGTTGCCGCCCAGGCCGGGAAAGCTGCCTTGGCTGCGGCGACGGCCGCGTCGGCAACAGCGACGCCACCCAAAGTGATCGTGGCGATCTTTTTTTCTGTGGACGGGTTTTCAACTTCCACTTCGCGCCCGTCGATCGAGGTAACCCATTGGCCGTTGATGTAATGTCGTGTGGCGTCTTGCATGGCGTGTCCTGCCTTTCAAAGTTCGGTGAAGTCCCCGGCGACAAACCGGTCGCGGAGGATGAATTTCTGGATCTTGCCCGAGCCGGTCAGAGGGAAAACCTCGACCTGCACCCAGATATTCGGGGTTTTCTGCGGGGACATGTTTGCGCGGCAATGGGCATGCAGCGCGGTCTTGTCGAGCGGTTCAGTGCCGCGGAGGAAGGCGCCGATAACCTCGCCCCATTTCGGGTCCGGCAGGCCGACAACGGCGACCTCGGCCACGCTCGCGTGTTCCAATAGGCAGTTCTCGATCTCGGCCGGGAAATGGTTCTCGCCGCCGCGGATGATCATCTCCTTGACGCGGCCAGTGACGGTGACGTAGCCGCGCGCATCCATCCGGCCCAGATCGCCGGTGTGCAGCCAACCCATCGCGTCGACGGTCTCGGACGTGGCCTTGGGGTTGTCGTTGTATTCCAGCATGACGCAGGGGCCGCGGGCACAGATTTCCCCGACCTCTCCGACGGCGACAACGCTATTGTCATCGACACTGCGGATCGAGACCTCGGTTTGCGCAACCGGCTGGCCAGCCGTGTTGCAGATGTCGTCAATACTGTCTGACAAATGGTGTTGCGTGATTACCGGGCAATGCTCGGTCTGGCCATAGAGCGTTGAAAATCCGGCCCCCATCAGCGCCTCGACCCGGCGCACCAATTCGGGCGCCACCATTGATCCGCCGCAGCTGACAAGCTTCAGGGCTGAGAGGTTTCGCGGACGCGCCTCTTGCGCGTCGAGAAGCGCCACCACCATGGTCGGTACGCCAAGGATGATGTCAGCGCCGCTCGCTTCCAACTGATCCAGCACGATGTTCGGGTCAAACAGGCTGACCAGCACCATTTTGCACCCGGCTTGCAAGCAGCCCAGAGTGACCATGCCACAGCCTGAGGTGTGGAACATCGGCATGATGTTGACCCATGTGGTCGTCTCGGTCGCGCCGCAGCGGGACGCGTAGAAGCGTGCATTGTTGACCAATCCGCGATGGCTGAGAACAGCACCCTTGGGAAAACCTGTTGTGCCGGACGTATATTGGATCATCGCAGCGTCGCCCGGGGCAACTTCGGGCAAGGCAGGCGGGCGGGTGCCCTGTGCAAAGAACGCGTCACTTTCCATATCTGTGACTTCGCGGATGGCAGCGATGTCGGTCACGACCTCAGCTCCAATCCGGCCCATTGGGTTGCCGCGGAATTCCTCGACAAGGAACAGGGCAACCGCGCCGGATTGTTCCAGCACATAGGCCAGTTCGCGCGCCTGAAAGGCTGGGTTCGCGGTGACCAGAACCAGCCCTGACAGCGAACAGGCATATTCCATCAACACCCATTCTGGGCTGTTGGGTGACCAGATCACTACCCGTTCACCGGGCGCAAAACGACTGGACAGCGCCAGCGCAAGTCGCTCGGCCTCGGCCAGCAGTTCGGCATAGGTCCAGCGCTGCCCTTCTGATCCGTCCTGCATGACTTCGACCAAGGCCTCGGCATCCGGGCGCGCCGCAGCAACCTCACGCAGCAATGCACCGATGGTGATCTCGCGCGTCTCCATGTCGGACTGGGCAGGAGCACGGGAGGTGGTGAGGGTCAAATCATACATCGCTGAAATCACCGCCACGGCCCTTGCCGCTGGCAAACCGGGTGGCGCCTTGGACACCTTTGGTGACCTCGGCCTTGCTGCCCTTCCATTCCTGTCGAAGAGCGTCACGTTCAGTTAACCCGTGCTGTGCCCGCACAGACCGGCGATCTGCGCGCATGCAGCTTTGGGGGAAACGGGCGATGTCATGGGCCAGCGCTTCGGCCTTGGTTCGCGCGTCGCCTTCAGGCACGACGTATTCGCACAGCCCAATTCGCAGTGCCTCTTCCGCATCGACGCGGCGACCGGTCAGGATCAGGTCCATCGCGCAGCCTTCACCCACCAGACGCGGCAGGCGCACCGTGCCACCGTCGATCAATGGAATACCCCAACGGCGGCAGTAGACCCCCATGAAGGCGGTTTCTTCCATCACCCGGATATCGCACCAAAGCGCCAGTTCCATGCCACCCGCCACGGCAGGCCCGGCCACAGCGGCGATCACCGGTTTGCTGAGCTCCAACCGGCTGGGTCCCATGGCCGCCATCGGCGGCTCACCCTCATCGGGAAAGTCGAACGGATCAAGCGCCTCGGCCCCGGCAAGGGAGGCTGCATGCTTCAAATCCCACCCGGCGCAAAAGGCACCGCCTTCGCCCCAGAACACTACAACGCTGGCGGTGACGTCCGCGTCAAACGACTGGAACGCCTCAAAAAGTGCAGTGGCACTTTCCGGATCCATGGCATTGCGAGCCTCAGGGCGGGAGTGGATGATGGTCCAGACCGGACCATCCTTTTCGACGCGAACGCTCATTGCAGAACCTCTCCGTAGTTACCTGCGAGGAACTTCTCACGAATAGCGAATCTCTGCACCTTGCCAGAGCCTGTCAGCGGGAAGTCCGGCACACGCACCCAGACCGATGGCGTTTTCTGCGCGGACAGATGCGCCCGGCAGTGGGTGCGCAAATCAGCCACGTCGAGGGGTTGGTCGGACAGGATGAATGCCGCGATCACCTCTCCCCATTTCTCATCCGGCAGGCCGACCACGGCCACCTGAGCGACGTTGCGGTGGGTCACCAACACCGCTTCGATCTCGGCCGGGAAGTGGTTTTCACCGCCGCGTATGATCATGTCCTTCACACGACCCGTCACCCGCACGAAACCTTGAGCATCCATCGTTCCCAGATCGCCGGTATGCAGCCAGCCGTCTGCGTCGATAGCGGCGGCGGTTGCTTCTGGATTGTCATTGTATCCGATCACCACAGCGTAGGATCGCGCGCATATTTCGCCGACTTCACCTATTGGGAGCACGCGGTTGTCCTCTGGAGAGCGGATCGACACCTCGGTCTGCGGCAAGGGCGGGCCTGCGGTTTCCATGATCTGTTTAAGCGTTGCTTCGACCGGGTTCAGGCAGATCATCGGGCTGTGTTCCGTCTGCCCAAACGCGCTGAGCAAGTGACAGCCCAATCGGTCCCGCACCCGGCGAACCAGATCGGGTGGCACAGGCGCTCCGCCCGTCGTGATAACCTCAAGTAAAGACATGTCGCGCGGGGTTTGTTCGAGGGATTCCAGCAGGTTGAACAACATGGTGGGAACGGCGAAACAGGTTGTGACGCCCTGTTCCTCGATCAATCGCGCAAAGACATCGGCATCAAAACGCTTGATCAGCAGCATCTTGCACGCGGCCTGAAGGCATCCGAGCGCCCCAGTGGCACAGCCCGCCGTGTGAAAGAGCGGCATGAAGTTGGCCCAGACTGAGTGCGGCCCAACCTGTTTGCGTGCGCAGAAAAGCCGCGCGTTGTTCACCAGGTTCTTGTGGCTGAGCACCGCGCCCTTTGGAAATCCTGTTGTTCCCGAGGTGTACTGGATCTGCGCAGCATCATCCGGCTGGACATCTGGCAGGATGGCGGGTCGCTCACCATGGGCGTAGAGAGCATCCTCGCATTCCAGATTGACGACCTCGCGCAGGCGCGTGTTGCCTTTTGTCGCCTCGCGCGCAATCTCAGCCATCGGATTGCCTCGGTACCCGTCCACCATGAACAGTCCGACAGCCCCTGATTGTTCCAGCACATATTTGAGCTCGGAGGCCTGAAAAGACGGATTGGCTGTAACCAGAACCAGCCCCGCCATGCCGCAGGCATATTCCATGAAAATCCACTGGGGGATATTGGGTGCCCAGACGACGACCCTGTCACCAACTTCGAACCGGGTGGCGAGGGCCTCGGCAAGGCTCTCGGCCTGTGCCAGTATCTCCGCGTAGGTCCATGACTGGCCACAGTAACCGCTCTCCGCGACATCCACCATCCCCACGGCATCCGGATGACTGGCTGCTACCTCTCGCAGCAACCCGCCAACCGTGATGTCGCGGATTTCCGCATCATTCTGCGCCGGGAAGTGCGAGGTGGTGAGGTTCATGTCATACATCGTCATTCCGCCGCGATCGGTTTGGTCGGGATATCCACCAATTTGCCGCGCGGAATGAGCCGGTCGGCGTCGTACATCGGCAGGGTGCAGAGCTCACCGCTCTGGGTGGACCCATCGGCGCAGAGCACATCGACCTGTGTGCCCGGACCCTGTGCGGGGTCGTCCATGCGCACGATGCAAACACCACAGCCCTGATACGGCGAATAGCCCGAGGAACAGACACGGCCAACATCTTTTCCATCAATGGTCATGACGCGTCCAAGCTGCGCCACGCCGCCGGACACACGCATGCCCCAGGTGCGGCAGGATTTATCGGCGGCCTCCAGTGCTTTGCGGCCAACAAAGTCACGATCTTCAAATTCGACAAAACCGCCAAGCCCTGCCTCAAACGGCGTCGTCTCGGCTCCGAAATCTGACCCAGCGTTGAGCAACCCGGCCTCGATCCGCCGCGCGCGGAACACCGGCGTTCCGGTCAGCAGAATGCCGAATGCCGCACCGACCTCCATGATCCGGTCGCCGATGGCGGGGATGTCGGTGTCGGGCAGCAGGTAGACCTCCCACCCCAGCTCGTTGGTGAAGCCCGAGCGGCTGATCCAGCAGGTCTGGCCCGCGATGGAGACCTCAGCGCAATCGAAATAGCGGAATGGATCGGGCATGGGGCCATCAAGCACGGTGGCCAGCAGTTCCAGCGAACGTGGCCCCTGTATCTGGCTGACCCAGACATTCGGATCGTGGATTTTCACGTCCAGCCCCTCGGCGTGGGCCTTGTACCAGCTGAACAGGTCGCCGTCGGCCTGCGCCATCCAGAACCTGTCCTGCGACAGCCGCAACAGCACGCCATCGGTGATCATGCCGCCATCGTGGTAACAGGCGAATTGATAGGAGCAGCGGCCCGGTTTCACCTTGCTAACACTCCGGGTGAAAACCTTGTTCAGCAGCGTTTCCGCATCCGGCCCGCTGATCTCAATTGGCAACTCGCCGGTGTGGCGAAAGATGACGTTGGTGCGCACGGCCCAATACATCTCGTCATCCGTGGCTGTGTCGAGCTTTTCTGGTGTCAGGCGCGAATTGTAGAGCGTGTATTCAGGATCAAAAGGCAGCTCCATATAGCTCAACGGATGGGGCGGCATTGTGCGGGTCAGTTCGCGCGGGCGCTCGCCAATGTTCTTGAAGGCTTTGACCGCGTAACGGGTGTGGGAGAGGTCAGTTGTCATGAAATTCACCGTTCAGAGTTGTTAGACGCCTGCGGGTGATCTTCGACAAGGACAGATGGGTGCCACGCATTAGATTTAGTGTATTGGGCCAGGTGGGCTTGGCGCAAATCTAATGATTTGCACAAGTCGTTCGAAAAAATTAGACAATACCCATGCGCTTTCGTTCTTATGATGCCCTCAAGACCTTTGATGCCGTTGCCCGCAATCTGTCGATGACCAAGGCGGCGGACGAGGTGCATCAGTCAAAAGGGTCGATCAGTTACCAGGTGGGCAAGCTTGAAGCCGAACTCGGCTTTCGCCTGTTCGAGCGGGTGCACGCAAAACTGGAACTGACCGAAGAAGGGCGCAGGTTGTGGCATGTGTCCCAAACGGCCCTGAGCCAGATCGACCGTGAAATCGAAGACCTGCGCGGCTCGGCCTCAGGTGCCGTGACCGTTGGCGCACTGACCTACTTCTCGTCGCGGTGGTTATCGCCAAGGCTAACTCGCTTTTTCGAGGCCAATCCCGGTATCAGCCTGCGGATCGAACCCATCAGTTCTATGGACATGCTGAAGAGCGTCAGGGTGGACATGGCTGTCCTCTGGGGAATAGGCGGCTGGAAGGGTCACAAAAGCGAACTTCTTCTGTCCCTGCCTGCCGTTCCAACTGCCAACCGCGCAGTCGCAGAGCAGGTAAGGCAGCTTGGACTGGCCGAGGCGGTCAGGCAGCTTCCGCTCTTGGGGGACAGCTCCGGCGATGCGGGGTGGAAGGCCTGGCACGCAGCAGCAGGGCTACCTTACGCCCCCAGCCGGTCCAGCCTGACCATCCCGGATTCCAACAGCCGCGTTCAGGCGGTGGTGGATGGCCAGGGGATCGCCCTGTGGGATGATCTGGTCGCGCCGGAATTTGGCGATGGAACGCTTGTCAGATTGTCTGACATCAGAGTTGAGAACGCGGGTTACTTTGTCGTTTTCACGGATCGGCAGATGTCTCAAGGGGCCGAGGCATTCCTGGACTGGTTGCGGGCTGAAAATGATCGCGGCGATATGGGCCGGCCTAGAACCCTGCGGGTTTGAACTCATCTATGAACGCCCGTCTCGATTGTCCCATTCCATGCGCCTTTCCTGGGCACGGGTAGTTTGCCCCGGTGTCCGGGATCAGGAACGAAGTTCAATCTGATTGAATGGCCGGTTTTCTCGCCGCGATGCGTCACCAATAAATGCGCGTGTGCAGAGAAATTCATGCTGCGAGCGTGCGCAGCACAAAATCAAGAGGTCCGGTGTGGGCTCTCTTCCGCTGTTCGCTACAACCTGTACCAATGACTGCTATCATGTGCTGCGTGGTCTGGAAAAGAAGCCTGGCTGCTTTGCTCAGCTGCTGGTCGAGCTTTGCATCAGTCAGTAAGCGTGTGAAAATCGTTCTCATGGTCAATGCTACATCTTTGTCTTTACCAACCTGTTTCAATCAGGTCGAACCACTGAGCGACAATCTCAGGTTCATAGCTGTGGACGTCGAGACTGCCGGGTACGATATCGCGAGCATCTGTCAAATTGGCCTCGCTTTTGTTGGGTTTGACAACTCAATTGCGACTTACAGCACCTATATCGATCCCCGCACGCCATTCGCCGCAGGCAATACGCGGTTGCATGGGATTGATGCTGCAACGGTCAAAAACTCCCCCGAATTTGCAGAAGTATTGCCTGACCTGCGTCCGGTTCTTGAAGCATATCCGCTTATTCAACATAGCCGTTTCGATGAGAAAACCTTTGATGCAGCGTGCCGACTTGCAGGACTTCAAGTGTTGAAATCGGTATGGTCAAACAGCGTTGCCATCGCTCGCCAAGCCTGGCCGGAGTTGCGGGGCAATGGTGGGCATGGTCTGGCCAATCTTAAAGAGGTGTTAGGGCTTCAATTCAAGCACCATGATGCCGGAGAAGATGCACGTGCTGCTGCCGAAGTTACTTTGAAAGCTGAAGCATCAATGGGGCGAAAAATCAGGCTGCTGAATGCCTCACAGCAGTTGGTCTTTGATTTTCAGTGATGCGAGAGGGCGACTTCGTGGGCCGTAAGGCATCAAAACAACCATCAGCTCAAACTGAGGGCTCAAATTTCATGACAAATAGTACTTAGATTTAATGTACATGCTATGTGTATTTTATGGACGCCAAAGAGTAACATTCAAATATGGGTCATAGTAAAAACAATGAGTTACATGAGGTCAAATGGGCAAACTATGGGTCATTTTACACGTACCCATAGTATTGCCATTTTGGCCCTAGGGATTGCCATTTCGAGCTCATAAGTTTGCCATTGTCTCAAATGGAGGACTTCAGCTGCCAAAGCCCAATACTTGGGACGTTGACTAATTCAATTTGCTTGAAAGGTTGGGCTGGGAGCAGACATTCACTGTGGATGCGAAATCCAGATGCGAATCTTGGAAAGCAGTCATTCAGATTAGAGTTTCTTCCACCCGAAGCATTAGTTGCACCAACTTTGATTGCCAGAGATTGCCATACCGTCTGAACACGGTTCGGTTGAGGCTGCGGTCTCAATGCAAAACCAAGAAATGTGAGTAGCGCGTTGTCAAAAGATGATTTCCCAACACCTTTTGAGTTTATGCAAACGACCGTACGCGTCGAAACGCCATGGCAGAGAACGCCGACAAGTATTTTCCCACGAGCAATGACCGAATGTTCAAAGACAATGCACAGTTCTTTAAATCGGCAGATGACGCGTCGGAGTACCTTCGCGAGGCAGATTTTGCTGTTCTGGAATTACGCCTTAGAACACACTTCACCGCCAGAGACAGCGACTGGCTTTTGCGAGGAGCATGAATTTCTTGGAATGGCCTATTCGGACGTTCGTCATACCATTGCCATGCTGCAGTTGCAGCCCTCTCTCCTGACATTCGCTGCGCCTGCGGGATCAGAAACTTATTGAACTCATAGATTGCTCAAAAGTCTCGACGTATTGGCGACAGCATTATGAGACCAAGGCGCCTTGCTTAATTTGCAAAGACTTCCAATTGGTTGAGTCGGTGGAAAATGCACTCAATGTGATTGCTGGATTTTCAACAGCATTACGTTACCTTGGTTTCGACGAGAGCACAGACGAAACTCTTCTGGAGGATGTAATTTGTCAGTAAGGCTGTTAGTCACCGCAGTGATTTTGAACTTTGGTCTGAACCCTTCTGTTGTCATTGCGCAGGACAGCCAAACGAAGCCTAAGGTGACCGTGACGTCGGCAGAGATGAAACCGGTATCTTTGACCGAAGTGTTCACTGGCCGGATCGAGGCGTTGGATCGTGTCGACCTGATCGCGCGCGTACCTGGATTTGTGAAGTCCATTAATTTCAAGGACGGCTCAAGCGTTAAAGCGGCGGATGTCCTGATCGAGATCGAACCGGATTCCTACGAGGCGACCGTCACGGAAATTCAAGGACAAATCCAAGCGGCACAAGCGGGAAAGAAAATTGCCGATATCGAGCTTGATCGACAGCAAAAGCTATACGCCAAAGGCGACACACCTCAGGCTGTCGTTCAGAAAGCGGAAGCGCAGCAAGGTGAGGCGGATGGGCATGTGCTGGAACTACAGGGCAGCCTCCAAAACGCTCAGCTTGACCTGTCTTATACAAAGATAACCGCGCCCTTTGATGGCAGGATCGGACTGACGGACTTGTCCGTGGGCGCATTCGTCAGCCCAGAGGGTGGAACCCTGTTGTCGCTGTCCAGCATCGATCCCATCAATGTAACCTTCCCGGTAACCGAAGCCGAACTGCTTGAGTTTCGCGCCCGCCGTGCCAAGGCGTCGGACTCTGAACCGCTGAAACTGCAGCTGATTCTTGCCGATGGCACGACATACGGTGAAACAGGCAGCATTGAAGTGGCTGACACGCAGGTGCAGTCGGGCACGGATACCGTTCTGGTCCGGGGGTCTTTTCCTAATGCGGATGGGTCACTCATTGATAATCAGCTGGTGCGGGTTCTTGTCACAGATCCCACGCAGGACAAATCGCTGGTGATCCCCGCCAAGGCTTTGCAAAAAGATCAGTCGGGTTACTTTGTCTTCACGGTCGGAAGCGACGACAAGGTTGAAAAGAAGCCGATTCAATTGGGACGGACCGAAGGGGCCGAAGCCGTCATTTCGAGCGGTCTGACCGAAGGGGACCAGGTTGTCACCGACGGCGTTCAGCGCGTTCATGCGGGCGTCGAGGTCAGTATCTCCACACCCCAGAGCACATCGTCAGCCACCAGCGGAAACTGATCCCATGATCTCGCAACTGTTTATCCGCCGCCCCAGATTTGCAATTGTCATCTCGGTGGTGATTACGCTGGCCGGGTTGATCTCCATTACGCAGCTGCCGGTGGAGCAGCTGCCCGACATCGTGCCGCCACAGGTTCAGGTTACTACCAGTTACCCTGGGGCCGGGGCAGAAGTGGTCGAGTCGACCGTTGCCCAGATCATCGAAGAACAGGTGATTGGGGTCAGCGACATGCTCTATATGAAATCGACGAGCGGTTCGGATGGCAGCTATAACCTGCAGGTTACTTTCGAGCCTGGAACAGACCCTGATATTAACGCTGTCAATGTGCAGAACCGTGTCAGCCTGGCCATGTCCGCATTGCCCGAAGAGGTCACACGCGCGGGCGTCAACACCAAAAAGAAGTCCTCGGCTCTGTTGCAGGTCGTGGCCATTACCTCGGACGACCCGAAGAACGACGACTTGTTCCTGTCGAATTTTGCAACAATCAACGTTCTGGACAGCATCAAAAGATCACCCGGTGTAGGGGATGCGACGCTGTTCGGAGCGCTTGACTACTCGATGCGCATCTGGCTCGACATCGACAAGATGACAAGTCTTTCGGTGACCGTCGACGATGTGATCGCCGCCCTTAATGCGCAAAACGTTCAGGCAGCGGTGGGGCGCGTCGGTGCGCAGCCGATGACAAATGACCCGACCTTTCAGCTGAGTATCCAGACGCAAGGTCGGTTGAGCACCGTCGCCGAGTTCGAAGAGATTGTCGTGCGGGCACTTCCAGACGGCTCTTTTGTTTTGATCAGTGACATCGCACGGGTGGACCTTGGGGCGAAAACCCGGGACTCCTTTTCCTCGTTTGACAATAAGCCGGCCGCAATGATCGGTGTCTACCTTGAGCCGGGCGCAAATGCCCTGGACACGTCAGAATCCATAAAAAAGGCGCTGACAGGATTACAGAGCGCTTTCCCCGATGGGGTTAACTGGAGTGTGCCCTACAACTCTGTGACCTTCGTCCGCGCCAGTATCGATGAAGTTGTGAAAACTCTGGTACAAGCGTTTGCCCTGGTGGTGATCGTGGTCTTCTTGTTTCTGGGCAACCTGCGGATGGCGCTAATCCCGCTCATCGCGGTTCCGGTTTCGCTTATTGGTGCGCTGGCGTTCATTCTCGCTTTGGGGTTTTCACTCAACACAGTTTCGTTGCTGGCACTGGTGCTTGCGATTGGCATCGTCGTGGATGATGCGATCGTGGTGATCGAAAACGTCGAAAAGATCATGGGTGAAAACCCCGAGATGACCGTGGCCGAAGCCACCGGCGAGGCCATGAAACAGATTACAGCCCCCATTCTGGCAATAACCTGTGTGCTGCTTTCGGTGTTTGTGCCGGTTGCATTCATTCCCGGCATTACAGGAACGATGTTCCAACAATTCGCGGTGGCAGTTTCCTTTTCGATGCTGATTTCAGCGCTGAACGCCCTGACACTCAGCCCGGCTTTGTGTGCGGTGCTGTTGCGCCGGGATAGCGCCCCAAAACGCGGACCGCTTGCCTGGCTATCTCGCCGAATAGACAACGCGCGCGACGGCTATGCCTATGCGGTCTCAATTCTCGCCCGTCGAGTAATTCTGGCTGTTTTGCTGCTTGGTTTTGCACTTTTCGGTGCGGGCTGGCTGTTCAAGACAGCGCCGTCCGGTTTCCTACCGGTCGAAGATCAAGGGGCTTACTTCGTTGAGGTCGCGCTGCCCGAGGGGTCCTCGATCAATCGCACATCCAAAGTTATGGAAGACGTCTCGACCATCATCAAATCCGCGCCCGGCGTGCAGGATGTCATGACGGTCACGGGCTTTAGCTTTGTCGATGGCCTGAACAAATCGAACAGCGGGTTTGGCATCGCCATCATGCAACCGTTTGAAGATCGAACCGATCCGGCGTTATCCGTAAGATCCTCGATCCGGCATGTTCGGCGCGAGTTTGCCGGTTTGGAAGACGCCATTGCCTTTCCATTCAATCTGCCCCCGATCCTTGGTCTGGGCACTGGTGCCGGGTTCGAGTTCGAGCTTTTGGACTTGCATGGCGACAGCGTTTTAGATCTTGGTGCAACTGCGGCGGGGTTCATCACAACCGCCAACGCCGACCCCCGGTTGTCGGGCGTCTACACAACATTCTCTGCGCAGTCGCCAAAACTGAATCTCGATCTCGATCGTAAAAGGCTGCAGACGCTTGGCGTGAACGTCGACGACCTGTTCCGGGCGATGCAGGTCACTTTGGGCGGGTATCACGTGAATGACATGAACCTGTTCGGTCGGACGTGGCAGGTCAACTTACAAGCAGATGAGAAATACCGGGCCAATGTCGGAGATATTGCTCGCATTCATGTCCGAAATCACGATGGAGATATGGTGCCAGTGCGCGCCGTGGCGAAGGTAGAACTCATTCTGGGTCCGCAATTGCTCGCCCGCTACAATAATTTTCGGGCCGTCACCATAAACGGTGGACCGTCTCCGGGCGTATCAATGGGCGAGGCCATCGCGGCGATGGAAGAAATTGCAGCCCAGACTCTGCCAGAAGGCTACAGCTACGATTGGACCGGAACCGCGCAGCAAGAGATTGAGGCCGCCGGAAAGACACCTATTGTTCTGGGGCTTGCTTTGCTGTTCGCATATCTCTTCCTTGTTGCGCTTTACGAGAGTTGGACGATACCGCTTGCGGTCCTTTTCTCGGTCACCTTTGCGGTGTGCGGCGCGTTGGGTGCGCTGCTGTTGCTGGGTCTCCAGAACAACCTCTATGCCCAGATCGGATTGGTGGTCCTGATAGCGCTTGCCGCCAAGAATGCGATTTTGATCGTCGAATTTGCGATGGATCGATACCGGCAGGGCCTGAGCGCTGCGGATGCCGCCATTCAGGGTGCCCGCGCACGTTTTCGGGCAGTGATGATGACCAGCTTTGCATTCATTGCCGGGCTCTACCCGCTGGTTGTGGCCGACGGTGCCTCCATGCTCGCTCGCAGAGGTGTCGGCACACCGGTTTTCGGAGGGATGATCGCAGCTGCTCTTGTGGGCATATTTGTCATCCCGCCCCTTTACATCATCGCGCAACGGTTCAGGGAGAAAGTACATGGCAAAATGAATGAGGGAGGTGGCGAAAACGCTGTTTAGAACGTTCAGAAAAGCAGGATTTAGCAATCCGAGTTACGGCTGAGCCCTTTTTTAAAAACCAAGTTCTCATGCGGCTCTTTTCATCATTATGTATTATTCAAAATAACTTTAATATCGAATTTAACACCCGGTCACACGGCCGAAAAGAAACATTCACCAGCCAATTCGTATGCTACGGTCGCAGCCCACATTGCCGACATTCATCGACAACGCTGCATCAGATCAATCATCAACGCGCAACTCGCGGAGCTTCTAGACTTTTGAAATTCAGAGAGCGCTGTCGCAGCATGTTTTCATATGCGGTAGACACAAAGCGATGTCGATGCACGCGTTGTAAATTTGGTTATTCAGTACTTCGACTTTTTCAGAATCAAGACTGCACTTTCTTTGCAACCGCGATCAATGACACAATCCGGGACAAACCCACCATCTGAGTGTATTTGTCGCCGTACAATTCGATCCAAAACAATCAACGAAAATCTGTGTCACGCTGCTCAAGGTCCAGAACAGCATTGAATTCATTCTCCGGGTCCATCCAGGCAACTAGGATCGCGTCTTCTTCGATGTCGTATATGCGGATTTCTGCTGGGGTCACATGGATAGTGCGCTCATTCCCTAAGAATGCGCCTCCATGGGTATCTCCGAACACGACGCGGATCATCCGGGACCCTGGAGCAAACATGCGCAGATACGGATCCGCGGGCTTGCCCATGTTCAAAACCTCTGCCTTGCTACGAACCCAAGTTTCGCCAGCAATACGCTGCTCAGGACTTCGCAAAGCCGAGACTGCGCCTTCTGCAACAGAAGCGACGGCTGCTGACAGCATGATCGCACCAATTGCCATCTGGGCTGCACCTGCGTTTGTCCCGCTGTAGTTCGTCCAGGCAGCAAGGCGCATCAAGCGCCGCTGCGGGTGATAGAGCACGTCGACCATGTCGCCGACCTCGACCGCGTTCCAAAGGTCTATCGGAGCAACTTCTTTTAGGGAAAATGCGCGCGGGTCATCCAAAAGTTGGAAGCGCAAAAAGTGACGTTTCGAAGGTTTCGTGCGTTTCCGTTCGTCGCGACCAACGTGGCCCTTCTTGACCCACTTGTCGGTCACACGCGCCTGCCCAGGTCGACCGGCTCGCTTCAAATATGTCGAATTCAAATAGTGCCGATAGCCCCGCGCGGTGATGACCAATCCTACTACGCCGAGCGCAACCACCCCAAGAAATGGAAGCCAATTGAAGAGAATGTCAGCTACTGGATCTCCGGGTCGATGTATTTCTTGGATCATGCGACTGTCTCCTGCGGTGGCGCGGCCACTAGAAGGTTGCCGGGCTGGTGTAGTCTGGAATGTAGCTAGAAAATGCCACTTCTGAACATGTCCCGGGAGTTAACCTCATATCTATAGGCCAGGTGTGGGCTGAGATCGCTAAAAAACGGAAAATGAAGCTATTACTGGATGTTCGTTCACTAGGTCGGGGGCATTGGTTTCTCCCTGTGCCCGCCCACACGTTTCTAGCGAAGATGTGGGTCATGGTCCTTCGCAGACCAGCGGAAAGACCCCGACCTCCGGGATCTTGAGCGTGCCAACGGTGATTTGGTCGTCGCCTTCAACAGCCGTTATCAGCCGCACTGATGCAACAATGCGGTCAAACTCAGGATCGGCGAAATCCAGCAATGTGTGCGTGTTCTCCGCAGCCCCCTGTGCCAAAACAAGGGGCAGCGCACCTTCTATCTCTGTCATGCTCCAGTCCTGTCCATCCGCGTGGATAGTCGCGCTGACAATCGCAAGGCCGGGTACGGCTCCAAAGCCAAATGCTACCGCAACGCCTGACTCATCAGGTGCTTCACAGGACACAAGAAACGTCGCAAAAGAAGGGCTTGCAATGACGCTTGCCACAAACGCGAGTACGATTGTTCGTATAATGATTGGTTCCTCCGTTTGCAGCCCATTTCACAGCCTATGACGTTTCGGTCTTAACATGAAACGCCGATGCACCGCCGTGTTTTTGGCACTTTTGTGACATTGGCGATTGGTGGCAGTTCAAGTGAATGCCTACTCGTGTCGGATCCCAATGCGAAACAGGTGCCATGCGCATCAGTTTACAGAATACAAAAAGTATTTGCGCAATACGGGGCTGCCCAAAAGTGCATTAGAAATGGTGAACACTTGGCCGATTTCGGAAGAAGTGATTTCACCAATGCGTTTGCGCGCAATCAGATGGGGTTACGTTAATCCGGCATGCCAACTCGTCCTGAGGATCGCAAGTGAATGGAATTGTCACGTGCGCTAGGGAATCATTGGTTCTTCGATTCGAAAAATCTGGGTTCAGAATACCGATTCCTTTGGTACTGCACCCTAAGAACAACGCTCAGAACCTTCGCAAGTGCAGAAACTGGGTGATATCTGGCTCGTAGCACGCTTTTTAATTTGTCTGCGTCCAAGCCTGTGTCATGACGCAAATTCTCGGGTTATCCACATTTATCTCCCGCCGGATATCAACAGTTTATCCCCGTCTAATTTTCATGCTGCAGTGCTATTTTCTTGCCCGAACAGGGTCCTGATGCAAAAGTCTGGATACGGCTTCTGATCTTCGGAACAGGGGTTGGACGCAAAGGCCAAGGGGGCCACGGCGACAAAGGCAGGTTTTAGGATTTGTTCTTGGTTGCAATGGTTTACCGGTAGTGGATCAGATAAACTGGGCTTCGGTTCGGATTAGGTGGTCGGCTTCTCAGAAGGTCTGCGCGGGCTGCGACGCGACATAGCGCGTGTGGCAGTCGCCAATGCCTCTTCGGGGGCAGAGGCAACTGGATCGGGACGCCCCTCGGGCGGTTCGAACCGGCAAGGCGTCAGGAGTGTCCGTAAGGATGCATGCAAAGACCGCGTCTGAGCACCTGGCGCCTTTTCCTTTTTTAGAACTTAAGGTTCATACAGGCTACCACGCACAAACCTCCGGAACGGAACGGGGTTCTTTTGCTTGCGCAAAAGAACCCCGTAGAAGTGTCAGAAATGCAATGCCGCGTCTATGCACCTGTGCGGACGACACTACGCCTGTTGTTTGGGTCTGGCAACTACATATTGCGGATTAGGCGTTGCTAAACCGCAACATCCCGTCGTAATCAGATGTTTTCCTGAACGTCCTCAGCCGCGTTCTGGATAGCATCGCCTGCATTTTCGATGTCTTTGCCCGCACCCTTTGCGGTTTCGCAAGCGGTAAGTGTGAATAGGGCCAGGCCAATTAGAATTGCTCGGATCATCGATTGCTCCATAAGTGATTGTTTCGAATTGGGTAGCAGCTTTTATGTATCAGAGCCACAGATTTCAAAGGCTCCTTCGCTTACATCGCTCGTATAGCGAACGGCGCGTAAATACGACCTCAAGACTACGGAGAAGGCCTTGGGCCCGTTTCCAGTTACACCTTGGATTTTAGCCAGATTTACAGGAATTAGCCTGCTTCCGGACTACAGAACAGCTCGTACACCACCTCAAGTATCCGCGCGGGTCTTTCGTCCGCTAATCGGTAGTAGATTGTCTTGCCCTCCCGTCTGGGAACGACAAGCCCCTCCAATCTGAGGCGTGACAATTGCTGTGAGACGGCCGCCTGCCGGGCCGACAGCAGCCGCTCTAACTCGGTCACGGATTTCTCGCCGGAAACAAGGTGGCACAGGATCATTAAACGCCCTTCGTGGCTGATCGCCTTGAGAAAATTCGACGCGCGGGTTGCGTTTTCAACCATCCGCTCAAGTTCGGACTGTGACATATCTTCGGTCATTTGCGGCAAAGCCATGATCGTGTTCCTCGATTATATTCGCCCAAGTTCGAGATTGTCTGAAGTTACTAGGTTGAAAGTGCAATTGGTACAACTACGAGGCATGTATCACTATATGCACGGATCAAAATAACGTGATGTTATATGGTATATTCCTGTCGGTTTGCCAGACCTCTCGTGGAGGAGTTTCGGAAACCGAAGGAATTCCTCGGAACGCTCAGCCCCCCTTGCAGCCCCCCAACAGCAGCACTAAGACTCGGGTAACTCTTCTTCGGGTAAAGTCCCGATCCATCGCAAAGCAGGCAGGTTCCGAATGTTCGATCCAGTTGAAACATATATGAACACTCTCGTCCCCATGGTCGTCGAGCAGACCAGCCGGGGCGAACGCGCGTATGATATTTTCTCGCGCCTTCTGAAAGAGCGAATTATTTTCATCAACGGACCGATCCACGATGGAATGAGCCATCTGGTCGTCGCTCAGCTGCTGCATCTCGAGGCTGAAAACCCGAACAAGGAAATCTCGATTTACATCAATTCGCCCGGTGGCGTGGTCACCAGCGGTTTGTCGATTTACGACACAATGCAGTATATCAAGCCGAAATGTTCTACATTGGTGATCGGTCAGGCGGCTTCGATGGGGTCCGTTCTTTTGGCTGGTGGCGAGAAGGGAATGCGGTTTTCTCTGCCCAACAGCCGGATCATGGTGCATCAGCCCAGCGGTGGATATCAGGGTCAGGCCAGCGATATCATGATCCACGCGGCCGAGACGCAAAAACTCAAGGATCGCCTGTATGATATCTATGTGCGCCATACAGGACAGACAAAAAAGGCGGTTGAAAAGGCTCTGGATCGCGACAATTTCATGAGCCCGGAAGAGGCCAAGGAGTGGGGTCACATCGACGAGATCGTCGAGAACCGCGCCAAAATGGACGGCGACGACGCCTAGGTTCAAATCCGCGCGCGTCAGGCGTGAGGATTGATTTTGAGATTGTAGCTGCCAGAGGGCTGGCCTAAGCTGCAGGCATATACGGCAAGCGCGGCCCCGAGATGGGCTGCTGAGACGGAGCCCGAGGGGTAAAGCATGGCGACGAATTCAGGCGGTGACGGCAAGAACACGCTCTATTGCAGCTTTTGCGGCAAAAGCCAGCATGAGGTGCGTAAGCTGATCGCAGGCCCGACCGTGTTCATCTGCGACGAATGTGTCGAGCTGTGCATGGACATCATCCGTGAAGAGACCAAGGCCAGCGGCCTGAAATCCTCGGACGGCGTGCCAACGCCCAAGGATATCTGCGAAGTGTTGGACGATTACGTGATCGGTCAGGCCACCGCCAAGCGGGTGCTTTCAGTTGCGGTCCACAACCACTACAAACGTCTGAATCATGCCCAGAAAGCGGGCAGTGATATCGAGCTTGCCAAATCCAACATCCTGTTGATCGGTCCCACCGGTTGCGGAAAGACCTTGCTGGCGCAAACGCTGGCACGGATTCTGGACGTGCCCTTTACGATGGCGGACGCAACCACACTGACGGAAGCCGGCTACGTGGGTGAGGATGTCGAAAACATCATTCTCAAGCTGCTGCAAGCCAGCGAATACAATGTCGAACGCGCACAGCGCGGCATCGTCTATATCGACGAAGTCGACAAGATTACGCGCAAGTCCGAGAATCCATCGATCACTCGCGATGTCTCGGGTGAGGGCGTCCAGCAGGCGCTGCTGAAGCTGATGGAAGGCACCGTGGCCAGCGTTCCGCCGCAGGGTGGCCGTAAGCATCCTCAGCAGGAATTCTTGCAGGTGGATACCACAAATATCCTGTTTATCTGTGGTGGTGCATTTGCAGGCCTCGACAAGATTATTGCGCAACGTGGCAAAGGCTCGGCTATGGGCTTTGGGGCTGATGTCCGCGACAATGACGAACGCGGTGTGGGCGAGATCTTCAAGGATCTTGAACCCGAGGATCTGCTGAAGTTTGGCCTGATCCCTGAATTTGTTGGCCGTCTGCCGGTTCTGGCAACGCTCGAAGATCTGGACGAAGATGCGCTGGTTACCATCCTGACCAGCCCCAAGAACGCTTTGGTCAAGCAATACCAGCGCCTGTTCGAATTGGAAGACGCCGAACTGGGCTTTACCGATGACGCGCTGAAAGCGATTGCGAAAAAAGCGATCGAGCGCAAAACCGGTGCGCGTGGTCTGCGTTCGATCCTCGAAGACATCCTGCTGGATACAATGTTCGAACTGCCGGGCATGAAGAACGTGACCGAAGTCGTAGTCAATGAGGAAGCGGTAACGTCGGATTCGCAACCACTGATCATCTACGCTGATACAGCTGAATCTGCTTCCGCTGGTTGAGCCGAGGCTGATTGCCCGCGGCGCTGGTTCGGGAGTTCTGCCCCCGTAGCCATTGGGCGACTTCCCCGAAGTATTGATAGCCAGATGAAGCAGGGGTCCGCTCTTCATCTGGCTATTAATACTTCGGAGCGCGACGCAGAGCCTCGCATTGAATCGGCTCTGAGGTCATTGAGGCAATTTTAGTAGGCGATCATGGCAATCAAACGGATATCATCCAACGGCGAATTCGAAGCCAAGGCTGGCTATTGCCGCGCAGTTGTCACTAGAGGCTGGGTTCATGTCGCAGGGACTGTAAGTCAGGGGGACACGGTGGTTGACCAATGTCGCTCAGCTCTGTCGATTATCGAAAATGCGCTTATCGAGGCTGGCTCATCATTCTCAGACGTCGTGCGCGTCACATATATGTTGCCGGATCGCACCGAGTTCGAGCCTTGCTGGCCTGTTTTGGCCGAGACGTTTGGCGCGAACCCTCCTGCAGCCACGATGATTGAATGCGGGTTGATCGATCCGAAGTATCGGATCGAAATTGAGGTTACCGCTATTCTGCCGGAATGACGCAGGCAAGCCCGGTGGCACTGGACCTCAGCGTGCCTTTGGTCCATATCTTCGGGGACAGAAATGCCGGAGGCAGCCGATGGGAATCCTGAACAGTCTTTTGCGGGCCGTGACCTGGTGGAACGGAGCCACCCTGAACACGCAGTTCTACACTGCGCGCAAAGGGATCAAGGTCGGTGAAGACGATGAAGGCAACGTGTTCTATCGTAACGCAGACGACAGCAAACGTTGGGTGATCTTCAATGGTGAGGCCGAGGCCAGCCGGATCGACCCTGATTGGCATGGATGGCTGCATCGCACTTGGGATGAACCGCCAACCGACAAACCTCTGGCTCACAAATCCTGGGAGAAACCGCATCAGGAAAACCTGACGGGAACCGCGCTGGCCTATGCTCCGGCAGGATCGCTGCGTCGTGCTGATCCGGTAGAGCGCTCGGACTACGAGGCGTGGAGCCCGGAATAAGCAATGTCAGCTCATACCAAGACCGAAGTTATTGTCGGCGGTGCCGTGCTGGCCTGCGCCATTGCTTTTGGCGTCTATGCCAGCCAGTCCACTGGCCTGTCCCAGTCCAGCGCAGGATACGAGTTGGGCGCGTCTTTTCGTTCTCTTGAAGGTGTCGGCGTTGGAACCGATGTGCGCCTAGCCGGTGTGAAAATCGGTACAGTAACGGGCGTTACATTGAATTCTGACACCTACCGTGCCGATACACAATTTTCCGTGGCGGATGGCATTTTGATCCCGGATGACAGCGCAGTTGTGATTTCCTCAGAAGGTTTGCTGGGAGGCAATTTTGTTGAGGTGATGCCCGGCGGCTCTCCGTTCTATTTTGAGCCGGGTGATGAGATCGAGGACACGCAGGGCGCGGTCAGCCTGATCTCATTGTTGGTCAAGTTTGTGGCAGGGGACGGCAGCGAATGATCCGTGCGGCCCTCGCTGCGCTGCTGGTCACCGCGACTGCTGCGGCTGCACAGCAAAAGGTAGAGTCCGGTCCGGGCGCCATGCTGCGCGGGCTGGATAAGGTTAGCGGGCAGACCTTGGATATCGAGGTTCAGAACGGACAGACGGCGACCGTATTCGGGTTGGACGTTGCACTGGGCGATTGCCGCTACCCGGCTGACAACCCCACGGGCGACGCCTTTGCCTATCTGACAATTTGGGAACAGGGCAAGGCGCAGCAGCTATTTGACGGCTGGATGATAGCGACCTCGCCCGCGCTGAACGCGCTGGACCATGCGCGTTACGATGTCTGGGTGATCCGCTGTATCACACCCTGAGGTGTCTGCTGCAGATCAGCGGTGAAATCTGCTTTTAGATCAATCGCTTGTTTCAACTCGCTGTGATAAACTGCACGCGGGATTTCGATCGCGCCCAATGAGGCCAGATGCGCGGTCAGAAACTGCGTATCGAACAGCGTGAACCCGGTTTGGCGCAACCGATCCACCAGGTAGGCAAGTGCGATCTTCGATGCGTCCGTGCGGCGCGAAAACATGCTTTCGCCAAAAAAGGCTGCGCCCAGAACCACACCATAAACCCCGCCAACCAGCGAAGCACCCTCCCGGACTTCGAGGGAATGCGCGCGGCCGGCCCGATGTAGTTCCTGATACAGGCGGCGCAGTTCAGGATTGATCCAGGTTTCCGATCGGTCGGCGCAGCCATCCACCACGCCCGCAAAATCGCGATTGATGCTTATCGTGAACCCACACGTCCGCAAGCGACGCGCCAGACTGCGTGAGATGTGAAAGCCATCCAGCGGGAACACGCCGCGAATCTTCGGATCAACCCAGAACAGCTCGGGGTCATCGCGGTGCTCGGCCATCGGAAAGATGCCGATGGAGTAGCCATGCAGCAGAAGTTTAGGGGAAAGGCTCATGCTGGGTGCCCCGGGGCCAGAGGGCCGTAGACCTCTGATCCCGTTTTCTTATTGGGCCATGTTCTCCGCAAGCCAGTGCTCCAGCCAGTGGATGTTATAGTCACCGCTATGCAAGTCAGGTTCCTGCAGCAGCGCGTGGAACAGCGGCACGGTGGTGTCGATGCCGTCGACGATTAGCTCTCCCAACGCGCGTTCCAGACGCGCCAGCGCTTCGGCCCGGTCACGGCCCTGCACGATCAGCTTTGCGATCAGCGAGTCGTAATACGGCGGGATCGAGTAGCCATCATAGAGCGCCGAATCCATCCGCACGCCCAGACCACCCGGCGCGTGATAGGCTGTGATCTTGCCGGGGCAAGGCGAGAAGTTCGGCAGTTTTTCCGCGTTGATACGAACCTCAATGGCGTGGCCGTTGATCTCCAAATCGTCCTGACCGAACGACATGTCCTCACCAGCGGCGACAAGGATCTGCTCGCGCACTAGATCGACGCCAAAGATGCCTTCAGTCACCGGATGTTCCACCTGCAGACGGGTATTCATCTCGATGAAGTAGAACTCGCCATTCTCATAGAGGAACTCGATGGTGCCAGCGCCGATATAGTTGATCTTTGCCACCGCGTCGGCGCAAACCTTACCGATCTTGGCTCGTTCTTCCGGGGTGATGCATGGGCCGGGGGCCTCTTCGAACACTTTCTGGTGGCGACGCTGCAGCGAGCAGTCGCGCTCGCCCAGATGAACCGCCTTGCCCTTGCCGTCGCCGAAAACTTGAATCTCGATGTGGCGCGGCGTCGTCAGGTATTTCTCGATATAGACCTCGTCATTGCCAAAGGCTGCTTTGCCTTCGGCGCGCGCGGTCATGAAGGCGCTTTCCATCTCATCTGCGGTCATCGCGACTTTCATGCCGCGACCGCCGCCACCGGCGGTGGCTTTGATGATGACGGGATAGCCGAACTCTTCGCCGATGCGCTTGGCATCTTCCAAGGTGGGAACGCCGCCATTGGAGCCGGGAACGCAAGGCACGCCCAGTTCCTTCATCGTGTCCTTGGCGGTGATCTTGTCACCCATGACGCGAATATGTTCTGCGGTGGGGCCGATGAAGGTGATGCCGTGATCTTCGACGATCTGAACGAACTCGGCATTTTCGGAGAGGAAGCCATAGCCGGGATGGATCGCCTGCGCGCCGGTGATTTCACAGGCCGAGATGATCGCGGGCACGGACAGATAGCTTTGCGGGCTGGGCGGGGGGCCGATGCAGACCGATTCGTCGGCCATACGCACATGCATCGCGTCGCTGTCGGCGGTGGAATGGACGGCAACCGTCTTGATCCCCATCTCGCGCGCGGCTCGTATCACACGCAGGGCGATCTCGCCTCGGTTGGCAATCAGGATTTTGTCGAACATGGGCCCGCCTTACTCAACGATGACCAGAGGCGTGCCGAATTCCACGGCATCACCATCGCCGACCAGAATGCGCTTGATGGTGCCCGATTTGGGCGCGTGGATGTGGTTCATGGTCTTCATTGCTTCGACGATCAGCAGCGTGTCGCCTTCCGAGACAGATGCACCAACCGAGATAAACGCGGGCGCGCCCGGTTCGGGCTGCATGTAAACGGTGCCGACCATGGGAGAGGTCACAGCGCCGGGGTGGCTGGCGGGATCATCCATCGCAGCAGGCGCCTCGGCGGCGGGGGCAGGTGCGGCGGCAGGTGCGGCTGCGGGTGCTGCCGCAGGAACCGCCACCTGAACCGGAGCGGCAACAGTCTGCGACATACGGCTGACGCGGACATTCAGGCTGTCGTCATCGCCATATTCGCGTTTGACCTGCAATTCGGTCAGGTCATTCTCGCGCAGCAGTTCGGCCAGTGCCTTGATAAACGCGACATCCGCTTCGTGTTTGGTATCTGTCATGAGTGTCCTCGAAGGTTCCCCTATGGCCCGTCTGTTCCCTGCGGGCTTGGTCTGATTACGCAGGGTTATAAGCTATGCAGACGCCCATGAAAAGCGTCGACTGAGCCCGTTAAATAGGGGTTTTCGCGTCAAGTTCGAGGGGCGCTGCAATTACAGCGGCGTCCCTGACAATTTTGCCACCAACTCGGGCAGCTTTCGAGCGCCATATTTCTCTAGAAGACGAGCGCGATAGGCCTCGATTGTGCGATAACTCAGCCCCAATTCCACTCCGATTTCTTTTGCAGACAGGCCGCGGCAGGACAGGATGGCGACTTCGCGTTCGCGGGTGGTCAATTGCACAAGCGGGCGTTCTTCCGAGATATCCGAAAAGCTCCATATCCCGTGACGAAACGGATCGTCGGGCGTAAGGGACCGCCCTCGTGCGCGGCACCAAAACAGGTCCCCGTCGCGCCTCCGCATAACTCGTTCATCCGTATAGTACCCGGTGTCGCGCATCACTTGCAGGCTGCGTGCGCCTATCCGCTCCCAATCGGCAACCGAGGGATAAAGATGTAGCAAGGGCATGTTGCGGTAATCAGCTTCATCCCCGCCAAAGGTCCGCGCAAATTGCAGATTGCACCGCCGGATGATCCGGTTCTCAAGCTCGACTAGGCCGATTGGTGCGTATTCGAAGGCGGGATCGCTCATGTCCTTATGGTGACGGGTATTGCGTTGAATTAGAAGAGCAGGCGGCGGGAAAGGGTGGGTTTCTTTCTGTTGTCGCTGTCAAAGTTGTAAATCTTATTTGATAATTCTTCGCCAAGGGTTAAAAATCATGCAGTTATTCTGCAAATCTGTTTCCAGTCGTCAAGGATACAAACACGATGCGAGATACCCTGACCGGCAGCCGGATACGCGAAAGGCGGCAAATCTCGGGGTTGCGACAGGCGGAACTGGCGCGGAAGGTGGGGATTTCGGCATCGTATCTGAACCTGATCGAACACAATCGCCGCCGCATTGGTGGTAAGCTTCTAGTCGATATTGCGGCGGTTTTGTCAGTGGAGCCATCGCTGCTGACGCAAGGGATAGAAGATACGCTCATCTCAGCACTGCGCGAGGCAGCGGCAGATGCGGTTGGTCAGAAGGCCGAGGTTGACGGGCTTGAAGAATTTGCCGGGCGTTTTCCTGGCTGGTCCGGCGTTCTGGCACAGATGCATCGCCGCGTAGTGACGTTGGAACGTACAGTCGAAACCCTTTCGGATCGTTTGACCCATGACCCACATCTGGCCGCTTCGATGCATGAGGTGCTGTCGACCGCTGCCGCCATTCGTTCAACCGCCGCGATTCTGGCCGAACCCGGAGAGATCGAGGCCGAATGGCGCGACCGCTTCCATCGCAACCTGCATCAGGATGCCGAGCGGCTGGCCGAAAGCTCCAAAGCGCTAGTGGCCTATCTTGATGACAGTGACGGGCAACGCGATCTGCGTGGCATCCCCCTTGATGCGGTCGAGGCCTTTTTTGCTGAACAGGGATATCATTTCCCGGAACTCGAAGCCGGAGGGAAATTAACCGATGTGCTGCTGGATGGGCTCGAGTCCTCCGCCGCCAACGCCGTAGCCTCGGGCTTGCTGGAACTTTACGCAGCCGATGCGCTGGCCATGCCGTTGGATCAGGTGCGCTCCGCGCTTGATGCATCAGATCCTGACCCGCTGGCCCTCGCGGCAGCATTTTCGGTGGATTTGGTTACGGTGCTGCGACGGTTGGCCTTTCTGCCCGAAGGCACGCTGGCACGTCCTGCAGGGCTGGTGATCTGCGACGCCTCGGGCGGCGTTCTTTTCTATAAGCCTGCGCCGGGCTTTGCCCTGCCGCGCCATGGCGAGGCGTGCCCGCTCTGGCCTTTGTTCACGGCGCTAAACCGTCCTCTGGTGCCGATCCGTAAGCGCGTCGTGCAGCTTGGCCGCACCGCCGCCCAGTTTGAATGTTTCGCCATCGCCTCCCCCCAACCGGCCGAGGAATTCGGAGCCGAGCCGGTCTACCGTTCGGTCATGTTGGTGCTGCCGGTTGAAGACACCGTGCGGCCGACGGAGAACGCGGCGCAAGTCGGGGTCAGTTGTCGGATTTGCCCCAAACGAGATTGCGGCGCACGTCGGGAACCGTCGATCTTGAGCGAAGGGTTTTGACAGTTTCGTGACGCTGCGCTTAAGCTGGTCTGGACAGGTGGCCGGACGTGCAACCGGTCCTGGGGAGGAAGTACAAATATGAGCCGTAAGGTTCTGTTGATCGAGGATGAACCCAATATCACCGAGGCGATCCGTTTTTTGCTGACGCGTGAAGGGTGGCAGGTTGAAACGCATGCCGAGGGAACGGACGCGGTGCAGGTAATCCTGTCCGCTCAGCCCGATTTGGTGATTCTGGATGTGATGTTGCCGGGTAAAAGCGGAATGGATGTGCTGCGTGATCTGCGCGAGCATGAGGAGATGAAGGCATTGCCCGTCCTGATGCTGACTGCTCGCGGGCAATCCCGTGACCGGGAGATGGCCGAACAGGCCGGGGTCAGTCGTTTCATGACCAAGCCGTTCTCGAATGCCGAGGTTTTGACGGCGGTGCGTGACCTGCATGCGCAGGCGTCACAGTCATGAATTCCCCGGACGACGGCAAAGGCCGGCCCTCGCCGGCCCGACCGTCTCTGTTTCTCGAGCGGCAGGGTTATCGTCGGCGCAGACTGGCGGATGCGGCGCGGCTGCTGCCATTTCTGGGGGCCGCCCTGCTTGCGCTACCGCTTCTGTGGCCTGATGAAAGTGAAAGTGAAAGTGCCGAGGCGTTGTCGCTTTCCTCAGCCATGTTCTACATCTTTGCCTGCTGGGGGATTCTGATCCTGATCAGTGTGGTCTTTGGCATTGCTGCCAGGCGTATGGCAGCGCGCGAGAACGCCGAGCCCGGGGCCGAGTCATGGCGACGCTGAATGTCCTGATCCTGGTCTGTCTGGGCTACGTGGTGCTGCTGTTCGGCGTGGCCTTTGCCGCTGATCGGGTTGCGGCACGCGGAGGTGGGAAATGGCTTCGGTCCCCGCTGATCTATACGCTGTCTCTGTCGATCTATTGCACCGCCTGGACATTCTATGGCGCGGTCGGCAACGCCGCGCGTTCTGGACTGGAATTTGTGACCATCTATTTGGGTCCAACTCTGGTAATGATCAGCTGGTGGTGGGGCCTGCGCAAGTTGGTTCGTATCGGACGCAGCCAGCGTGTGACCTCCATCGCTGACTTGATCTCGTCGCGTTACGGTAAGTCCAACACCCTGGCGGTTTGCGTGACGATCTTGGCGGTGCTGGGTGGCACGCCGTATATCGCGCTGCAATTGCAGTCGATCACGCTGTCGTTTTCGATCTTTGCCGAGGCTGATCCAACCGGCCTTTACCGCGAGGGATCCAGCGTATTCTGGGTCGCTGCCGGTCTGGCGGTCTTTGCGATCCTCTTCGGCACTCGCAATCTGGACGCAAACGAGCGCCACCACGGCGTTGTCACGGCTATTGCCTTGGAATCAGTTGTTAAACTCTTTGCTCTGCTGGCGGTTGGTATCTTTGTCGTCTGGGGCGTCGCGGGGGGGCTGGGGCCGATGATGGACCAGATCGACGCGTCTGAGATTGGTCAGTGGCATGTGGATGCTGGGCGCTGGACCACTTTCATATTCCTCTCGGCAGCGGCTTTTGTCTGCCTGCCAAGGATGTTTCAGGTCATGGTGGTTGAGAATGATGACGAAGGCCATCTGCGCACTGCAGCCTGGGCCTTTCCGCTTTATCTGTTGCTTATGAGCCTATTTGTGGTGCCGATCGCGGTGGTCGGGCTGGACCTGATGCCTGAGGGATCGAACCCGGACCTGTTTGTGCTGACCGTGCCGCTGTCGCTGGGCAATGACTGGCTGGCGATGCTGTCCTTCATCGGCGGGTTCTCCTCGGCTACGTCGATGGTGATCGTCACGGCCATGGCGCTGTCGACCATGGTCTCGAACCACTTGGTCATGCCGATCTGGCTGAATACGCAGGAAGGCACCGCGTCGGTATCCGGTGATGTCCGGACCATCGTTCTGATGGCCCGCCGTGTCTCGATCGCTGTGATCATGGCACTGGGCTATTTCTACTACAGCTTGTCAGGTGGCGGGGCTGCACTGGCTTCAATCGGTCTGGTGGCCTTTGCAGGGATCTCTCAGATCCTGCCCGCTCTGGTGGGTGGTTTGTTCTGGCGCGGTGCGACCAGAACCGGGGCGTTGGTGGGGCTCAGTGTTGGGTTCTTCCTGTGGATTTATACTCTGCTGCTGCCCGGCATGGAAGGTGGTATCATCCCGGCGTCGGTGATCGAAAATGGACCTTTCGGCTGGGGCTGGCTACGCCCGCAAGCGCTCTTTGGGATCGAAGGAATTGATCCGATGGTGCATACAGTCATGTGGTCGCTGTCACTGAACACAATCGCCTTCTGCGTCGCTTCGATGCTCAGCTTTCCAAGCCCGCTGGAACGCCTGCAGGGTGCACAATTCGTCAATGTCTTCGACCACTCGGTTTCGGCGCGCGGCTGGACCGGGTCAGTAGCGCAAAGCGAAGATCTGATGATCATGACCCAGCGGATTTTGGGCACCATACCCGCGCAGGAGTTCTTTCAGGCCGAAGCGGAACGGCAGAATGGCCGGCCTGGACGTCTTCCCGAACCAACTCCGCAGTTTCTGGAACGGCTGGAACGTGAACTCAGCGGTTCGGTAGGTGCCGCAACCGCCCATGCGATGATTGGTCAGATCGTGGGTGGTGCGTCTGTTTCGGTCGAGGACCTGCTGGCTGTAGCCGACGAATCCGCTCAGATGCTGGAATATTCCAGCCAGCTCGAAGCGAAATCGGCTGAACTCAGCCGCACTGCGCGCCAGTTAAGGGAGGCCAACGCCAAGCTCACCCAAGTATCAAAGCAGAAAGACGCCTTTCTCAGTCAGGTCAGCCACGAATTGCGCACGCCGATGACCTCGATCCGCGCATTTTCCGAAATCCTGCGCGACGCCGAGGGCCTGAGCGCAGAAGAGCAGACCCGCTATGCTGCGATCATTCATGACGAGTCGCTGCGTCTGACCCGGCTGCTGGACGATCTGCTGGATTTGAGTGTCCTGGAAAGCGGGCAGGTCAGCCTGAATATGGATGACGCAACGCTGAACGAGGTATTGGATCGCGCAGTCTCAAGTGCTCTGGCAGGCAGTGATCGCAAGATTGGTGTGCGGCGGGTGCGCGCCAACGAACGCATCCCGCTCTACACTGATCTGGATCGGCTGGGGCAGGTCTTCATTAATTTGATCTCGAATGCTCAGAAATACTGCGACGCTGATGAACCGGTGCTGACGATATCGGCCCATGATGTTGGCGGGCAGATGGTGATTGATTTCATCGACAATGGCAGCGGCATCCCGACCGAGGCCCAATCGCTGGTGTTCGAGAAATTTGCCCGCGTTGGCTCGGACAAGGCAGGTGGGGCCGGGTTGGGTTTGGCGATTTGTCGCGAGATCATGCAGCGCCTAGGGGGCGAAGTCGCCTATTTGCCTGGGCACGCAGGAGCCGCCTTCCGTGTGAGTCTGCCACTTGCTTATCGGCAGGCCGCGCAATGAGGATGTCATAAAGATATTTGTAACGATCTGCGGGTTACACAATTCCTAGGTGTTTCTAAGACGGCAGAGCGGGGCGATGACCAAATCAGCATTGGCACGCAAACTATCGGCGAGGCAGGGTGGAGTTGATACACCCCGTTCAATTCTACGTGCCCTGCGGCTTGGTTTGGCGCGGGCGGCAGGTGATGGCATGGGGCTTGCGCTGGCAGTCATCGGGGCCAAACAGGCGTTGCGTGTGCAGGAGGATGTGACCGCGCGATTGAAACAGGGTTGGTTGATGCTGCTTTTTGGCTCGGATCAAGGTAGCGTGGCGGCAGTGTGTCTGGACCCGGGATGCGTGTCGGCCGTGATTCAGCAGCAGACGATCGCAATTGTCACCTCTGATCCACCGTCGGAGCGAATGTTTACGGACACTGACGCCGCCATGGTCGCCCCCTTGATCGAGGATATGCTGGGCCGGGCGCAGAAGCTGGTCGAATCCCCGGCGGATATGGCCAGCCTGTCGGGGTTTGAGTTCACATCGCGAGCTGAAGATCGGCGCAGCCTAACACTGGCGCTGGTGGATGAGGCATATCGTGTATTCGATCTGACAGTCGAGTTGGCTGGCGGTAGCCGACAGGGGGAGGTTTGCGCGTTGTTGCCTGACCGACCGCTGTCTGATGCGGAGCAGGAGGCGGAAAACAGTCTCGCGGGTATGAACCTCGATCAGGCATCCGGCGTGATGCGCGCTGAACTGAAAGCTGTAATCAGCCGTATTTCACTGCCGTTGACTGCTCTGTCAGAGTTGGCTGTTGGCAATGTCCTTCCGTTGCAAGGCGCGCGTGTGGATCGGGTTGAAGTTCTGTCAATCGACCGTGCCCGTATGGCGATTGGTCGGTTGGGGCAATGCGGTGGGATGCGCGCGGTTCGGATAAATGAACACAATTCGGTCGCGACATTGCCCACGAAGGACGACCAGACCTTTCTGGCTAGCAAGTCTGGCCCTGTTTCCAAACTTGACGATGACGAAAAGTCAGCATTGCTGGACGAAGAAATTGTGACCAGCGAACCGGCAATGAATGATACTCTGCTTGAACCGGATGATATCTTGCCATCGAATCCCGATCAACGCGTTGCCGAGATTTCACATCTTGCTGGACTGCCAGCGCCTGAGGGCGATGGGCCGTACTAGGTGGCTTAGTCCTGTGCGCGCAGCTGCTCCAGCGCAGGGCGAAGCCCGTCGAGCGAATAGCCAGCCTTACCCGTCGCGTCCAGAATTTCATCCGTGCTTAGCCGGTTGCACTGTCCCAGCGCCCAAACAACCGAGCAACGGGTGCCGGATGCGCAATAGGCCAGGACAGGCCCGCTGCAGCTTTCGGCCAGATCGCGCTGCAGGGCGACATTCTCTGGCGTCATAGTCTGGTGCGTCAGCTCCAATACCTCGTATTCCATTCCGGCCTTGCGCACGGCCTGCCCGATGGCATCAGACTGCTGATCTGGCGGCACCTCGGTATTGGGTCGATTGCAAATCACCTTGACGAAACCTGCCTTGGCGATGGCTGGCACGTCCTCAACCGTGATCTGGGGTGAGACGGCATAGCGGGGGGTAATCGGTCGAATCTCCATGACAACTGATTAGGCCGCGTCAGCCATCCTGTCCAGTTGTGCGCCCAGTTTTGGCGCGGCCAACATGCCCGCAATCATTGCGATCAGGAACACAATTCCGCCAACACCACCATAACTGAGCGAGGCCATCGCCGGGCCCGGGCACAGACCTGCCAACCCCCAGCCAACCCCGAACAGAACCGAACCTACGATCAGCCGACGATCCAGCTCAACACGAGGTGGAGCAGGAAATTTGCCACCTACCAGCGGCGTTCGGTTCCGGGTCATTTGCCACGCCACCAACATGGGCAGGATCGCCCCGCCCATGACAAAGGCCAGCGTCGGGTCCCAGTTGCCGAACACATCCAGCCATCCCTGCACCTTGGTGGTGTTGGTCATGCCTGAGATCAACAGCCCGGTGCCAAACAAACCTCCGGCGAGAAAAGCAAATACTGAGCGCATCAGATCACCCCCAGAACTTGGCGAAACAGAACGACCGTTAACCCGCCAGCAAGGATATAGAAAACCGTGGCGACAATCCCGCGCAGGGAGAAGCGAGAAATCCCGCAGACGCCGTGACCCGAGGTGCACCCATTTGCAATCCGCGTGCCCACACCGACCAGTAACCCGGCCAGGATCACAATTGCTAAATCCGGGGTCAGATGAGTCTGAGTCTGTGGTGCAATCAAGGGGCGTAGCAAGAAAGGCATCCCGATCAGCCCAATAACAAAGGCTAAACGTTCCGTCATTGCACTGCGGTCGTTGCGCTCAACCAATCCGCCAAGAATGCCACTGGCTCCCATGATCCGACCATTGCACAGAAGATATACAGCGGCACCCAGCCCGATCAGCAGGCCACCCGCAAGACCCCACATCCACTCCACATTCATTTCTAGATCCTCACCCGATATTCCGTGTCAAAGCTTGTTGACCGGAATTTTCATGAAAACATCACCTTGTTCATCCGCCGGTGGCATCTGACCGGCCCGCATATTAACCTGCAGAGAGGGTAAAATCAGACGTGGCATTGCCAAGGTCGCATCCCGCGCATCGCGCATCTCGACAAATTCCTCAACGCTTCGGCCTTGTCCGATATGGACATTCAACGCCTTCTGTTCACCTACCGTCGTTTCCCAGGCAAATTCATCTCGGCCGGGTGCCTTATAGTCATGCCCTACGAACACCCGTGTTTCTTCGGGCAATGCTAAAATCCTTTGGATTGAGGCAAATAGATCCTCCGAAGATCCGCCCGGGAAATCGCAGCGTGCGGTTCCAAAATCCGGCATGAACAATGTATCGCCAACGAAGGCTGCGTCGCCGATTACATAGGTCATGCAGGCCGGAGTATGACCCGGCGTATGCAGGACGTCCCCGCGCATCTGGCCGATGTGAAAGCTGGCCCCTTCCGTAAACAGAGCATCGAATTGGCTACCATCACGCTGGAACTCGGTCCCTTCGTTGAACACTTTGCCGAATGTGTCCTGCACGACTACGATATTCTCACCGATCCCGATTTTTCCCCCCAGCTTTTCCTGCAGATAGGGCGCTGCTGACAGGTGGTCGGCATGGACATGGCTTTCCAGTATCCATTCCACCTTCAACCCGTTGTCGGTCACATATTCGACAATTTGATCGGCCGAACTGGTGTCAGTGCGACCCGAGGCGTGATCAAAATCCAAAACGCTGTCGATGATGGCGCAGGCCTGTCCCTCGGGCTCCTGCACCACATATGAGACTGTGAAGGTCTGAGGGTCAAAAAAAGCTTTCACTATGGGCGTCATGGGATCCTCCGTTCGGCTCTATCTTATATATCAATACTGGAATGTGATTAAAGTGCCAAATCACGAATTGATGTCTGTCAAAGCAAATGCCGCGAATTGAGCATATGTTTTGGGCGACCAAGGTCATATTGACGGAATTTGGCCCTCACAGGCAAGATTCCGCGATGTTTTGGCCCGGTCTCGTGCTGGTCTTAATCTTGTTACCTATATCAGGCAGACTGGCACTGTATGGGAGGATGCAAATGACTGCTCAGGATCTTTATACAGAGGCGGAACGGCTGGAAGAAAGGCTACATGGTGCATGCTTGGAGACCCGACTGGCTCTTCAGCCCCGTGTCAGTCAGGTTCTGGATAAAATGCGCGCGCAGCGTGTTCAGATACCTTCGCGCTTGCGGCGGTTAGATGCGGCGCTGTGCGAAGATGCGCTGGAGGCGCGGTTCGACAATATGCCGGTGTGATCTGTTCGGTTAACTAAAAGAAATTCCGAGGATAACCATCATTAGCCCCAGAACCGACAGGAAAAGGGATGCAAGATTCCAGGGTAATACGCCCTGAACTGCAGCGCGGAGTTCCTCATCGGTCAGGTTAGCTTTGCGCGCTTTCATCACCCGCAAGATGCACCAGACCAGACCGATCAGCCCGGCCATGGACAGGGCGGCACCGCCCCAGACGATAATGTCGAACATAGTTGTTTACGCTCACCCGTTGAACCCGTCGTCGCGCTTAGCGGATCGATGCCATTCAGACAAGCCCGCCGTATTGAATGTCTGCTTGCGATCGGGTCGGTGCCGATGTATCCGGCTGCTTATTTTCAGCCCTTGGGAGAGACGCAGATGGAAGACATCACCGAAGATCAGGCCGCAGCAAATTACCGAGTGACCGCAGGCGAGCTGCGCCAGTTCATCGAGCGGTTCGAGCGTCTTGAAGCCGAAAAGAAAGATATTGCCGACCAGCAGAAAGAGGTCATGGCCGAGGCCAAGGCCCGCGGCTACGACACCAAAGTCATGCGCAAGGTCGTCGCCTTGCGCAAGCGCGACAAGGACGATATCGCCGAAGAAGAAGCGGTTCTTGAAATGTACAAAGAAGCGCTTGGTATGACCTAAAACCGAGCCAATGAACCAGCTCCGCAGCCTAAGGTTTCTTGAATACTGCTTGGTGTCGGGATTACGAACGCACAAAGCAGAACATAGCACCGACGTCTGGGGCTTATGGCACGAACCAGTCTTCAGGGAACAAAGATCAGCAGGATTGAGAAGTGAATTGAGCGGGTTTGCCTCTCAAACACCTTCTTGGCCCAAAGGGTGCGGTATGTGAACGACACAGTAGAAAGAGTGAGCGCGCCGGTTTCGACGCGCCCACCTGGCGGTTACGACACTCTCCTTTCTTGAAGCGGGGAGAAGCTTGCCTCAGGAGACGTTCAGCAACACGCGTTTTTGCTAGATCGCAACTTTCGTCAGGTTGGCAGCTCGCCATCGACACCTTGCACAAACCAGTTCATCTCATGAACTTGCTTGTCGGTCAGCGCTTCGCCTTCTTCGATCACCGTCTCACCATTTGCGTTGGTGATGGGGCCAGCAAACGGGTTCAATGTTCCATCTTTCAGCGCTTGCTCGACATTGGTTGCAGCAGTTCTCACGTCATCTGGCAACGCGTCGTTATATGGCGCCAACATGACCAGTCCCCCGCTGATACCACTTTGCTTCCAAACTCGCAAAAACGTTCCAATTCAATGGCTCACAGTTGCCTAAGATTGCCGTGCAGGTCAGAACTAATTTTGTTCAGCGGCGCTGAGACAAACTAATCTGTTCGTTCCTTGGTTAGTCGCCCAAAGGCTGTGGACCAGTTCTTCCATGGTAAGCCGTCAAGGACGCACGAATTCGACGAAGATTCTCCTTTGTTTCGTCGGTCATCTCCTGCGCCACGATCATGGCCAATGCGTCAACAATTGCGAGGTGGGCATATCGCGAGGCTGTTGGTTTGTAGATGTCGCTGTCTTCAGGCAATTCCGTGAGCAGGGCAATTTTGGATATGTCTGATAGTCGGGTGTTGGGCTTGGTGATACTGATTGTGGTCGCGCCGTAACCATTAGCGACTTCCGCCGCACTAACGATGGCGTCGGCTTCACCGCTCGCCGAAACAAGGAAGAGAACGTCTTCGGGCCCAAGCGCGGCCGCGCGCATTTGTAGGACATAGCTATCATTGACGAAGAACGATGGAATCCCGAGCCGGAAAAAGCGATTGGATGCTTCCTGAGCGACAAGAGAGGATCCTCCTCCTATTCCCGCAAAAAGGATCTGCCGTCGGTCCAGGCAGGCATCCCTTGCTTCTTCAAGTCTCTCCGTATCGATTTGACCGCGCATGACATCCAGGGTCGCGAACAAGGCCCCAAGGACTTGGTCAATCGCTGTATTCGCATCAGAGCTTTCATCACCGGCGTTTCTGTATAAGTACTGCGCGCTTACGGCGACGTTCTGGGCCAGGCGAAGCTTGAAGTCCCGAAAGCCCTCGCAACCGAGGCTACGGCAGAACCGCACCACCGTTGGCTTGCTGACTGAACAACGTTCCGCGAGATCCCCGATAGTCATCGAGCTGATTTCGTTGAGGTGGTCCTTTACATAATCAGCGACTTTCTGCTCCTGAACTGCCAGTTTGGTCTGCGAGTTATGCAGTGCCGGGATTAGATCTACAGCGCCAATGCGGCCCTTATGCGGGGGCGCGTTTTCATCTGAGGCAGGGCGCGGTTGGTTCGGCATGTGCGTGATTTTCTCCTGGTCACTCATGAAACTTAGTTACATGCATCGCTGTGAGTGAGCAAGATATTCACCGATATTCACGAAATTTCCCTAATTTTGGCAGCTATAAAGAAACTAAGTTACATTTTTTCGTTGAAAACTCGACCCTGATCGCGCAAGGTGTAACCAAGTTACAGATTCGGGTCCTGGGGAGGAGTGCGAATGTCAGACTGGTTTTCCGCCGCAAGCGCAAAGATAAATTCAGTCGTCGAGGGTATCGTCGCCGCGTTGATGTTGTCCTTGGTGCTGGATGTCTGGCTTGGTGTCGTCGACCGCTACTATTTTCACTGGCAACTCCCGTGGCCCGAGGTGCTGGCACGCTACCTGATGATCTGGGCCGCATTGCTTGCAGTTTCTTCCGGAATCGCGCGCAGGGACCACATCGGATTGACTGCATTCATCATGATACTTCCCGTCGGTTTGCGCCGTACTCTGTTGGTTGCGATGGACGTTTTGGCGCTGGCTTTGTTCTTATACGTCGCATTTTTTGGGATCAGCTTCGCCGAAAGCGGAGCTCCCCGCCAAGCGATGATTTTTGGCGCCAGCCTTGCTCCGTTTTACGCAGCCATTCCCGTCGCGGCGGCACTGTCATCTGTACAGCTGGTGCTGGTCCTGTTTCGGGATTTGGGGTCGCATATTGACGAGCCACCCTTTGCCACTGAGGTGGAGGAGACGCTGTGATCGTCGCAATCGTTTTTGTCGCCCTTATCCTGTTCGGGATGCCGATTGGGTTTGCCATTGGCCTTGCCGGCGTCGTGGGTCTGATTGACATGGGCGGAACGCAGTTCTTGGCGATTGGTCCCAGCAAGATATTTAACGGCCTCAATATCTTTCCCTTTCTTGCCATGCCGTTCTTCATTCTGGCCGGTGAGATCATGAATGACATCGGGATCACCAGTCGTCTTGTGAAACTGGCTCAGGTTCTGGTTGGACGGTTCCGTGGTGGGCTGGCCCATACCAATATGCTGGCTTCGGTTTTCTTCGCTGGACTAACCGGCTCGGCGACTGCGGACGCGGCGGCCTTTGGTCGGACACTTGTGCCTGCAATGGTAAAAGAAGGCTACAAACGTGATTATGCCTGCGCGGTCACGGCAGCGGGATCCATCATCGGCCCGACCATTCCGCCCTCGGGGCTAATGGTTGTCTACGGGTCGCTAATGGGTGTCTCCATTGCAGGCCTGTTCGCCGCAGGCGTTCTGCCAGGCCTAGTGATTTGTATCGTCTGCATGGCGGTCATAGCCATCGGCGGTAAGCGAGAAAACCTTCCGAAAGCATTGCGCGGCGCGAGCCCTCGCGAGGTCTGGGATACATTTGTTTCCTCTCTGACCGCTTTGGCGATGCCGGTAATTATCCTGGGGGGCATTCTGGGTGGGATCGTCACCCCGACAGAGGCTGCGTCGATTGCTGTGGCCTACGCGATGTTCATCGGGATTTTTGTCTATCGGTCGCTGACGTTCAAAGGCTTCTATGCGATGCTTGTACGTACGGCGCGTATCACTGGCGTTATCTTTGTGATTATCGCCTTCGCTGGCATTCTCGGCTGGTGGATGAGCTTTGAGCGCATTCCTCAACTGATTGCGGAAACCGTTCTTGGCCTTTCAGATAACCGGTATGCCGTTATCGCGATCATCATCGGATTGCTGCTGATTGTTGGTATGGTTATGGATATCACCGCCATCCTGATCATCCTTGCGCCGGTGTTGGTTCCGCTCACACAGCAGGTTGGCCTAGAACCCATTCACGCCGGGATCATCTTTGTTCTGGCCCTAAACATATCGTTGATGACCCCGCCAGTGGGCGCTTGTCTGTTTGTTCTGTCGTCCGTCACCGGCGAAAAGCTGGAGCGGATTTCCATCAAGCTGTTCCCGTTTCTGATTGCCGAAATCGCCATCTTATTTGCCTTTGCATTTTGGGAGGACGCAGCCCTTTGGCTGCCCCGGATGTTGGGCTTTGCTCAGTAAATTCCCCACGAAAACCAAACCAACAGGAGAAGAACAATGAAGACTATTCTGACAGGTGCGGCGTTTACCGCAACCATGCTTGCAACCAGTGCACTGGCCGAAGGTGGCGTCATCAAATTCGGGCACGACAACAAAACAGATCCATTTGAGAATCCGGCGCACGCCTGTACGGCCGTGTTCTCCAACCTTGTGAATTCCGGCACCAATGGCAGCGTCACGGTCGAAGTATTTGGATCAAACCAACTGGGCTCCGCCGCCGAGCATGTGCAGCAGGTGCGGGACGGCATCATTCAGGCAACCCTGACATCGACTGGCGCCTTGGCAAGCTACTACCCGCGGATTGATGTGCTGAATCTACCATTTGCATTTAATGGCAACGCATCGACCTACGAAGTCTTTGACGGCGAGTTCGGCGAAGCCCTGGCCGCAGATATCGAAGCAGAACTGGGTGATGTTGTAGTGCTGGGTTTCCCGGATACCGGCGGTTTCTTTGCGGTCACCAATTCTCAGCGACCTATTGCGGACTTGAAGGATTTTGATGGCATTCGCATCCGCACGATGACATTGCCGTCGCATCAGAAGATCGTGCAAGCCTTGGGCGCCGAAGCCTATCCCCTGTCCTGGGGCGAGGTGTATTCCGGCCTTCAAACCGGCGTGATTGACGGCCAGATGAATCCGGTCCCGATCATCTCCTTCGCCAATTTTGCCGAAGTTCAGCAGTATCTGACGCTGACCAACCATTTGTTTTCGCCCTACACCTTCATGATCAATCGCGCTTTCTTTGAGGGCCTGTCCGAGGCCGAGCAGGCCACGATCCGTACGGCTGCTGAAAACTGCGTAACTGCAAGTCGCGGTCTGTCACGGATCATCGAATCCTCAGATAGAGGTCTTGCGGGCCTCATGGATCAGATTGAAGTGACGGCCCTGACTGACGATCAACGCAGTTCCATGGCGGCTGCAACGCAGCCTGCTTTTGAAGCGCATGTTCAGGAAAACCTGGATGAAAAAGCGGCCGAGCTTCTGGCGAGTTTCAAGGCTGCGGTAGAGAACGCCAACAACGCGTCTTACCTCGACTGATCCTCCCTGACTGCCGGATCCAACCGGCAGCACCTCTTGTCGGAGATCAGTCTCTGGTCTCCGACCCAACCAACGAATTGGATTAGACATGCGGGTTTTCTGTGCGTCCATTGCGACCGAAACAAATACGTTTTCCCCCCTGCGCACGGATTTTTCCGATTTCGAGCAGAGCTTTTACGCACCACCCGGTGAACACCCTGTTACCCCCACGTTGTGCAGCGCTGTGTTTCCGGCACTGAGAAAACGGGCACAGGTCAATGAGTTGGAGTTGATCGAGGGTACTGCTACATGGGCGGAACCGGGCGGGTTGCTAAACCGCGAAACATGGGGACGCCTGAAGCAAGAAGTGTTGGATCAGGTCACTGCTGCGCTACCTTTGGACGGTGTTGTTCTGGGCCTGCATGGGGCGATGATTGCCGAAGGATGTGTGGATTGCGAAGGTGAATTGATCGAAGCCATTCGCGCGATTGTCGGCCCCAAAACGGTTATCGGAGCCAGCTTCGACCCGCACAGTCATCTCAGTCAGAAACGAGTGGCTAATGCCGACGTGATCACGGTGTTCAAAGAATTTCCGCATACTGATTTTGTTGAAGCAGGAGAAGCCTGTGTCGATCTGACACTGCGCACGATCAAAGGAGACATTCGGCCCGTTATCTCAGTTTTTGACGTTCGTATGTTGGATGTCCTGCCAACCAGCCAAGAACCCATGCGCGGATTTGTCGATCAGTTGAACCAAATGGAGGCAAAGGGGGAAGTTCTCTCAGCTTCTGTCATTCACGGGTTTATGGCTGGGGATTCTCCGGATATCGGCGCCAAAATCGTCGTTTTGACAGATGATGATCGGGCCAAAGCCGACAATATAGCCCGGAATTTGGGAACGGAGCTGTTTTCGTTCCGAGGACAGACAAAGCCAGACTACCTCTCTCCGGTTGAAGCATTTCGAATGGCTCAGAAAGCCGCGCATGGACCTGTGGTCGTGGCGGATGTGTGGGATAACCCGGGTGGAGGCGTCGCAGGGGATTCCACCCTGATCCTTGAAGAGGCCATTGCTCAAAACCTCAAATCTGTCGCATTCGGCACGATATGGGATCCCATGGCTGTTCGCTTGTGCCATGCGGCCGGAGAAGGCGCAGTATTCGATCTACGCTTCGGGGGCAAAACGTCGGCTCTCGCAGGTAACCCAATTGACGCCACGGTCACAGTTGTCCGCAATCAACGCAATGCAGTTCAAAGCTTTGGTGCATCTATCGTCCCCATGGGAGATTGCTCGGTCATTCGTTTGGGTGGGATAGAGGTCGTTTTGAACACAAACCGAAGTCAGGCTTTCTCGCCAGACCTGTTCACCAACCTCGGCATCGATGTCACTGAAAAAAAGATATTGGTCGTCAAATCTACAAACCATTTCCACGGTGCCTTCTCCGACGTCGCTGCCGAAATAATTTATGCAGCTGTCGAAGGCCCCTATCCGAATGATCCCACCAAAACACGCTACAATAATCTGACACGCTCAATTTGGCCTATCGTCAAAAACCCTCACGAGGAAATTGTGGAATGATTTTTCCTGATATCGACACACCGGCTGTCCTAGTCGACCTGGATATCGCCGAAGCGAACATCGACCGCTTTCAGGGGCATTGTGCGAAACACGGAATCGCCGTCCGACCGCACATCAAAACCCACAAACTCCCCAAGCTGGCGCGAAGGCAGTTAGAGGCGGGCGCTATTGGCATAACCTGCCAGAAAGTGAGTGAGGCCGAGGCAATGATTGCTGAGGGTGGTATCGACGACGTGCTGATAACCTTTAATATCCTCGGTGACGCCAAGTTGGCGCGGTTGCGTGCCCTGTCAGAGAAGGTGAGATTGTCTGTTGTCGCGGACAACACCGAAACCGTTGACGGTTTGTCGAAATCTTTTGCAGATGCTGCGACACCACTGTGTGTACTTGTGGAGTGCGATACGGGCGCGGCACGTTGTGGCGTAACCACCCCTGAGCAGGCGCGAGATCTGGCACGTTATATCGATAGCCAACCAGGTGTTACATTCCTCGGTCTAATGACCTATCCGCCGGTTGGCCAAGAGGTTGCTGTTCAAGAATGGCTCACTAGAGCCAAACGAGAAATCGAAGAGATCGGGTTGCCGGTGCACGTCGTGTCCCATGGCGGCTCACCAGGAATGTGGCAGGCGCAGGATGTTCCAGTTGCAACTGAATATCGGATTGGCACCTATATCTATAACGACTGCTCCCTTCAGGCACAGGGCGTCTGCACGTGGGAGGACTGTGCGCTGAGCGTTCTTGCCACCGTAATTTCAGTTCCTGCCGACAATCGGGCAGTGATAGATGCGGGATCTAAAGTGTTGACCTCAGACCTGTTGGGACTGGAGGGCCACGGGTACGTGATGGGGCGCCCGGACATTCTGGTTCAGGGTCTGTCAGAGGAACATGGCGTTCTGAAAGCCGACAAGATCAATCTAAAAGTTGGCGAGCATATCCGGATTATTCCAAACCATGCCTGTGTTGTGACCAACATGGTTGATCAGATTGAGACCATTCGCGGGGATCATTCGCTGGGGCCTGTTCCAGTCGTGGCGCGAGGCAAAGTTCAGTAACGGCAAAACCGTAGCCCAAAGACGTAGCCTGCGTCGGGCATCAATAAGGTGAAACATGGCTGACCTCATATGTTTAGGGGAACCCCTGTTCGAATTAAACGCATGCCAGGATGGACTGTTCAAAGGGGGGTTCGGCGGAGATGTTTCCAACGTCGCTGTCGCTGCTGCCAGACAGGGGATTGATGTCGCTTTGATTGCGCGCGTCGGAGACGACCAATTTGGCGAGAAGCTTCGGGGTTTGTGGTCCCGAGAAGGTGTGAACCACGAGCACGTGTTATCTGCCTCGGGTGAGGACACGGGGCTCTATTTCGTCTTTCACGATGGACACGGGCACCATTTCGTTTACCGTCGAAAGGGCTCCGCCGCCAGTCGGATGTTACCGGAACAAATTCCAGGCGATGCAATCTCCAATGCAAGGATGTTTTATACTTCCGGGATCAGTCTTGGGGTAAGTCCAGAGCTTCAATCAACAACTCAGGAAGCAATCCACACAGCGCGGCAGTTTGGCGTATCAATTGCTTTCGATCCCAATTTGCGGACAGCTCTTTGGCCGTTAGACAAGGCCCGGCAGGTTACTCACGATGCAATGCGGCGCTGCAATATCGTGCTGCCAGGGCTCGATGACGCCCGTCAATTGACGAGCCTTCACAGCCCCGAGGACATAATTGACTTCTACCACAATCTGGGTGCTGAAGTTGTGGCGCTGTCGCTTGGTGCGGACGGTGTATCCATATCCGACGGGCAAGGCATTCTCACAATTCCCGGAGTAACAGTCCCGGCGGTCGACGCTACCGGCGCGGGAGACTGTTTTAACGGAATTTTCCTGTCCGCTTACCTGAAAAACAAGGATGCCTTGAAATCTGCTGAACTCGCGAACCGCGGCGCGGCCCTTTCGACTACGGGCTTTGGTGCCGTGGACCCCATTCCTTACGGAAAAGACCTAACAGAAGGAAATCACTTCAATGACTGAGAAAAAGATCGTGCGCTTGGGCGATGACAGGACCGGTGCAGGTGGTCAACCGCTACCTTTTGCTCCAGCTGTAAGAGCCGGCGACTTTGTGTTCATATCCGGGCAGGTGGCAATGAAAGAAAATGGAGAAATAGAAGCGGGAGGCATCGAGTCACAAACCCGAAAAACGATGGAAAATCTGATAGCAGCTTTGGCGCTGGCTGATTGCACTCTGGATGATGTAGCGAAAGTGGGCGTCTGGCTGGACGATCCTCGTGATTTTTGGACGTTCAACCGGGTCTACGCGAGCTACTTCCCAAATGGCGGCCCGGCGCGCTCAACCGTCCGTTCGCAAATCATGGTGGACGCCAAGGTCGAGATTGATGCGGTCGCATACAAACCGCTGGGCTAGCTCCAAGATACTCTTTCCAATAGAATTGAGCTGGCACTTTTTGCCAGCCTATTTTCTTGAAATATTATAGAGCACCATTTGGAAGGACGTTTTGTAACGCACTGGGTGTAATACGGACATTTATTGTTGATAAGGCTAAGACCGGATGGTTGCACTTCTGGGGTTTGCAGAGTCCATTTGTGAAAGTTTGCTTTGGGCTGCGAGCGGACGAGCTTGCCCGATATTAAAGACAGATTCATTTCGTAAATATGCTACGATACCAAAGTGATGCGCAACGTCGTCGCCCTGCGCAAGCGCGACAAGAACAATATCGCTGAAGAAGAAGCCATGCTGGAAATGTACAAAGAAGCGCTGGGGATGTAACTTCAGCCGCTTACGGGTTCAGAAAACGGAGATCTGGCATGGTCCGAAGCCGTGCCAGATCCTGCTCATAAAGCTCGGTAAACGCCGCGATAATGTCTTCGCTCCAGCCGGGCAGTTCCACCTCTTCCTCGATCGCCCCTGTCAGCGCATGCTGCTGAAAGATCTGTGCTAACCTTCCTCTGAAAATGGGATCGTTGGGTGGGCGTTGTTGTTCTCTCAACCCCTTCAGCTCCTGCTTACCCAGATCCGAGATCAGCGAGGACAGCAGCGCGTATTCCTGATCAAGCTGCGTGTCCGCGGGTAGTCCGACAAGTGCGCGCGCAATGTCACCAAGGATCAGAGGAGAATCCTCGTTACTCCACAAGGTGATCTTGACGTCTGGAGCAAGATCGCGAATGTCCTCAATCATCGCAAGCCAACTCAGGCAACTCAGATCGGTCGTCGCAACTATATGTTCGCGCTCGGGGGCCGATAGCAACATCAATACCTTCGGAATAAAGCTGCCGGGATTGCGTAGCCCCACAAACAGTTCGACAGACGAATCGCTGAACAGGTGGTCCATATAGGACATCCTTTGACCCGCGTTCGCATAGAACTGCCCATCCATGATGATCGATGCCCGTTCACCAAGATACAGCGCACTTGACAGGATCGCCCGATCAACCTGCTGCCCCTGAGGCATTAATTTCTGAAACCTTGCCCGCGTATCTTGGTGCGAAGGGCGGTCGGCCGCAGGCTTCAGAGCTGGCCGAAAGATCTTTCTGAACGGACGCATCCCCCAAAATGCCGCATGGCTCTCAGCGACAAGCTGTACGTTCGCCTGAAGTAGATTGAGCAACGGGTCGTGGTCGGTAAAGTGTGCTCCGGCTTGGATGACCATCTGCATATTGGAATTGTCCTTGCCTCGGGCGAAATTATCGCTTGGGTTACAACCTGTCCCCGGCGCAGTCAAATTTGGATAAGGCCTGATTATTAGGTTATCCTAAGGCAAACCATCACAAAGTTAAGGCGACGCGAAAATTCGGGCTTGCAGTCCCTGTTCCGAGCGATTAATCGACACCCAGTGCCCCTATAGCTCAGCTGGTAGAGCAACTGATTTGTAATCAGTAGGTCCGCGGTTCGAGTCCGTGTGGGGGCACCAGAATATCCTGATAATGTTAAATTAATTTGTATATACAGTGACACGCTGCCGCACATGCTCGACTCGTGTCAGTCTGATGTCAGTCGCGCCGCTGCAACTCAGTCCGTAGGATTCGGTCGGCCAGTTTGAACCCAGCAGCCGCGTAAACGTCTGCCTTGTGTTCCAAGGCTTCCCCTAAATCGGTGCGCTGGTCGTGCCAAGCCTTACTGTTATGCACTAGGACAACCTGCCTAAATTCGCGTTCGGTCTAATTTCCTGGTAAAAACTCGCGGCACATGGATAGATTGCGGTTTACCTCATCGCGGCAAAAGTTAGTTAGCCGTTCGCGTTGGGTTGTCGCCTTGGTCTGAGCGTCGCGCCGCGCTTCGTTGGTCATAAATGCAAAGCAACCATCGAAGGCAAACGCGGCATCGTTGTCATAAAGGCGAATAAACTCGATGGCATCGATCATATCGCGATACTCGGTCGATATGATGTCACCCTTAACCCGGTGGATTTCCGCAACGCGATCCTCACCCACGTGCCGCGTCAAAAGGTACGTGCTCTGTTCATCGCCGTTCCCAACACTGTGGGCAAATTGACATCGGTGGCTTTCGCGGTTCTGGTTGACCGCCCCGATCACTTCCACATGCTCGATCGGGTCATATTGGACTTGTTTATTCCATTGGTAGTAGACCGGTGGATCAACATACAGATTCGGTTGCTGTTGGGCTAAAGCGGCACCAGCAGTTGCCATTGCTATCAAAGCAGCGATGATTGCTCGATTCATTCCCATAGTTCCTTTGGGGCTCATCGCAAGAGGTTGGCGCGATGTGTCAGGGTTGATGTGGATTTATCCTGATCGCGCACAAATATCATTGGTAGAGCTGATCACATTCAACGCAAGCCAGCCAATTAGAATCCGCGAAGCCACGCTAGCGCGAAGGCTCGGTCTGGTCTTTTTCTGCCGTTTCATCCGAGGGCTTCAGCGACAATGGCGGGTCTTCCGGCTCTTCTGAGATCGGGGCAGGGGCGGCCGGAGGTTCTGTCAGTCCATCGTCAGGTCCGGGGACCGGGCGCGCGGTCGGGGTGGCGCCTTCTTCAACCGGGTTTTTCGAATCCAGCTCATCCGTAGCAAGTGCCCTGCGAAATACCAGCACATTTCGCCAGTTAGTGGTTGAACCCGTCAAACCTGTGCGTTCCTCGCTGGGCAGCAATTCTGCGCGCTGATATTCCCAACCCTCTTGGCCCAGTTGGTTCAACAACTGCTCAATTGAGGTGGCGAACCGGCCCTCGGGCGTTTTCACGCCCTTCGCCTTGGTTCCCTTTTGCGGAGCGGGGACAACTTTATATTCGTAGCGCTGCATCAACTGGTCCTAATTGCGTAACCCGGGCAAATTAACATTTTGACAGGCGGGTGAAAGCCAAGATCACGTATTGGCGAAATTCGGCCCGCACTGTGGCTTTAGCTCCGCGCGGCTTTGCCCACAAGCGACAGACAGGTTTCGGTTGCGATCGCCATGTCCTGCACCGAGATCCACTCCAGCGGACCATGAATACATTGCATGCCCGTAAATATGTTGGGCGTGGGTGTGCCGAATTCGGTTAGGCGGGAGCCATCGGTGCCACCCCGGATCGGAACCGATATTGGCTCGATCCCCTGTTCGCGGCAGGCTTCGCGCGCCAGATCGACAGGGGTCATGTCCTTTTCCAGCCAATAGCGCATGTTGCGGTATTGATGGGAGATGTCGCAGGAGATGGTCGCGCGCGGTTCGGTGGCCTGAACGGCAGCACAGACCTGACGGACAATTTCGCGCTGGGCTTCCAGCGCATCCATTTCGAAATCACGCAGGATCAGCTTGATCTCCATCTCGGACGAGCCGCCATTCATATCTGTGACATGGATGAACCCCTGACGCCCATCCGTCACCTCGGGTGTCATCGTCGCCTGAGGCAGTGTCTGCACGATCTTTGCCGCCAGATGCGCCGCGTTTACCATTTTGTCCTTGGCCAATCCGGGGTGGATCGACACGCCTGTGATCTTGATCACCGCCCGATCAGCCGAGAAGCTTTCATATTCGATCTCACCCAGTTCCTGTCCGTCCAGCGTATAGGCAAAATCCGCGCCCAGATCCTTGGGTAGCTGTTCGGAAACGCCGCGCCCGATTTCTTCATCCGGGGTAAAGGCGATGCGAATCGGACCGTGGGGGATGTCAATGTTCTCCAGCAAGTGCCTCGCCATCGTCATCAGGATCGAAACGCCCGCCTTGTCATCGCCCCCCAGCAGAGTGGTGCCTGAGGCAGTGATCAGATCATGTCCGATCTTCTTGGCCAGATAAGGGTGTTCTTCGGGCGATAACACCAGATCGGGATCATCGGGGAAGGTAATCTCGCCGCCATTATACCCTTTGATCACCCGAGGCTTCACGCCGGTTGCATTGAACTGAGGCGCGGTGTCCACATGCGCCAGAAATCCAATCGTTGGCCCGTCGGCCGTACCGGGGATGGTGGCCACGACCACGCTGTCTCCGGTCATCTGAACGTCTTGCGCACCGATCTCGGTCAGCTCTTGCCGCAACAGGTTCAGCATGTCGAACTGAACATCGGTGCTTGGGGTCGAGGGCGAGGTCTCATCGCTCTGACTGTCGATGGCGGCATAGCGCACCAGCCGGGTTTCCAGTTCCTGATCAAACCGATTTTTCATGTCTGCTTCCTCTCCGCGTTGCGGGAAGAAGAATGCCCATTTGGGCGTGGAGTCAAGCTGAAGGCCTGCCCGTTTTGAGCGGCCTGAAATTAACTTTTTGTTATGTACAAGTTGAACAAACCCCTGTCTGGGGTTTGTTCAACTCGGAAGATTTACGAACTCAGCTTTTTGCTGACCAATTCGTTCACGGCCTTTGGATTGGCTTTGCC
>NZ_AEYW01000024.1 GCF_000192475.1 Ruegeria conchae | reverse complement strand
TACACAAACAAAAACCCGCCAGACTACCGGCGGGTTTTTTTATCTCGTACAGGTCAGAGCTTAATGCGGAACGCTGCAAAGCCATCTGTACCTTCTCCCGCATCTTCAATGACAACACCTTTGACATCATTCATGTAGTCCCGCGCTTTTGGCCCGGTTTCAAACAATACCGTCGTGTCGGTGAGCGGCGCAAATGACCAGTTGGCATCTGCTTTAGGATCAATTGTACCCTGCTCGACAATATAGCGGACAATGACATCCCGGTTGGTGTCTGGGGCTTCAAAAACAACTGTGTCACCCTTTGCGCCGGGGAAAGAGCCGCCGCCCGATGCTCGGTAGTTATTGGTGGCGATAATGAACTCCATGTCATCCGTGACCGGTGCACCATTAAAGGCAAGGTTCACGATCCGGGCTGCATCTGGATTAAGTTCTTCGCCTTTTGGACCAAAGCGGGACGGCTGTGAAAGGTCGATCTGATAGGTCACACCGTCCATCACATCAAAATTATATGATGGGAATTCCGGGTTCAGCAGGATCGCGTCTTCGGAACCTTCCTCAACCTGATTGAACATGCCCGCTGACCGTTCCAGCCAGCCTCGAACCTGCGCCCCGTTTACCCGTACGGCACGAACTGTGTTTGGGTAAAGATAAAGATCGGCCACGTTCTTGATTGCAACGTCACCGACGGGAACATCAGTGTAGTATTCCGGGCCGCCACGGCCGCCAGCCTTGAATGGCGCCGCTGCCGAAAGGATTGGCAGACCCTCGTGCTCGGTGCCTTTCATCATCTCTTCGACATACCATTTCTGCGCGATCGAAACGATCTGCACAGACGGATCATCGGCAACCAATGCGAAATAGCTGTGCAATGGGGCCGAAGTCTTACCCACAGCGCGGCGGACGTAGGCCAACGTTTCGTCGTGATCTTTCGCCACCGAGTCGAGAACCTTTTGATCATCTCCGACCAGCGCAGTTATTGACCGATCTTCGTTGCGTTTGGATATCGGCCGCGCCTCGGAAGTGGTGGTGACCACACGCCAGGCGCTACCATCTCGTTCCAGCAACAGATCAAGCAGGCCAAGATGCGATCCCCAGAATCCACCCATGACGGCGGGCTTACCCATCAAAGTTCCGGTTTCCACGTCAATACCGGGACGGTCCGCAAATGTTGGAGATGGGAAGACCAGATGGTTGTGCCCGGTGACCAAGGCATCAATACCGTCAACACCGGCAAGAACGACCGAGGCATTCTCCATTCCTTCCGAATGATCGGCCTCACCTATACCTGAATGCGAAAGTGCTATGATCAGATCACAGCCTTGCTCTTTCATCTCGGGTACGTAAGCCTGCGCTGTCTCGACGATATCGCGGGCTTCGACATTGCCTTCAAGGTGTTTGCGATCCCAATTCATGACCTGCGGCGGAGTGAAGCCGATGACGCCGATCTTGATCGGATGTTTGGAGCCGTCCCCCAGTTCAATCTCACGATCAAGAATGGCATAGGGCTTCACCAGAGTTTCGTCAGCGCGCGGGCTGGCCCCTTTTTTCTTGGCAATATTGGCCAGAACCACTGGGAAGTCGGCCCCAGCAAGCGCTTTATCAAGAAACTCCAGACCATAGTTGAACTCGTGGTTGCCCAAGGTGGCGGCATCATAGCCGACCGTGTTGAATGCAGTGATAATCGGGTGGCTGTCACCCGCCTTCATTCCACGCTCATAGGCTATATAGTCACCCATCGGATTGCCCTGCAGAAAGTCGCCATTGTCAACAAGAAGCGAGTTAGTCGCCTCTGATCGGATGCCGTTGATAATAGATGCCGTACGTGACAGGCCCACGGTGTCCCGTGGTTTATCTGCATAGTAATCATAAGGGAAAACATGCACATGGATGTCTGTTGTTTCCATGATCCTCAGATGAGCCTGATTGTTGGCAGCAGACGCAGAGAACGGATGCAGAGTAATCGCAGCTGCACTGGCTGTCGTTGTGGCAAGAAACTTACGGCGAGAGAGCTTACTGCTGGAAAAGGGCATATCACACCTTCCTGGAAATATGTTCGAAACGCTTTGTAGATGGCGATTGTAACAAAGATGAATAAAGATCACCTAAGCCGATCAAGCATCGAACTATGGTTAAGATTGACGATACTGTGCCGACAAACCCTATGAGCGTAAAGCTCATCAAGGTCTCAACTTGGAATTTATTTTGTGGCATCAGCCAGACCAAACCTGATGAAGCGCAGGCAGTTACATGGCAAATCGACGAACACCCCAGAATTAAAAGCGCTTAGCGATCAGCGCATAATCGATTTGACGCGAAACGGGTTCAAGCTTTCGCTGAACTGTTCAATAAATTCCAAAGTTACCAAAGATGGTTGTTTCAATATGGGGCGCACTAAGGAAAGTGTATGAGGTAACACCGGTACGAATGGCCTGTAGCACAGTCCAAGATGGGCATATTGAACCGCATCCAGTTCGCTCACTACTGAGACTCCCACGCCTCTTAAGGCGAGTTCACAAGCTGCTGTAAATTGCCTGACCTCGATGTGAGAGTTCAGTGAGATATTTGCGCTTTGGAACGCTTTCGATAGGCGCGCAAAAAAGTCGCTATCACGGCGGGTGTGAATGACTTTCTCGTTCTCAAGCTCTTTGGGTGTAACTTCCGAAACGCTTTCCAACTCGTGACCGCTCGGAAATACACAAACCGTGCGTAAGTGCACATCTGTATTTTGCACGGCAGGGTGGCTGATAAAACTGTCGGTGATCCCAAAATCATATTGCTCACCGATCATCCATTCTAGAATGCGCTCGGGCCGATCCGGCTCGATTGTCATGGTGACGCCGGGGCGGTCTTTCAGAAATTCGGCGACAACTTGTGGCAGGTGGCTGGTTGCAAATCCGGGCAGGCAAGCGACGCGAATATGTCCCGCCTTTCGTTGCGTGATGTCCTGACTGACGTCGGTGATCTGCTTCATCAGTTCCAGAACACGCTCTACGCTGGGCTGCAAATACCGAACTTCCTGAGTCGGCACTAACCGCCCCTCGCGACGATCAAAAAGCTGAAACCCAAGTGACTTCTCCAGATCAGATATTAATCGGCTCACAGCTGGCTGACTGACCCCAAGATCAGTGGCTGCAGAAGTGATCGATCCATTGGTCGTCACTGCCATAAGGGCTTCAAGCTGTCTGATTCTCAGGGTTTGCCGCATGTTTGAACTAGTATTTCCCAATTTTTCGCTCACGAATATAATGCCGTGTTATTTTTTTATCAATACTAAGGTCTTGAATTATATTTCTGTAACGCTAACGTCGTGAAATCGTCATGTGTGCCGTTTACCCGTAGCGGTCGGTATTCAACGAAGCATCGAACCTGATGCATGGGAGGAATCATGAAAAAGAGATTTTTCGGCGCTCTCGCCGTAGCAACTGCCTTGTCCCCTGTAGCGGCAATGGCTCAAACCGAAGTCCAGTTCTGGCACGCCTTTACCGGCCGTCTTGGTGATCTGGTGAAAGCCCAGGTTGAAGAATTCAACGCCAGCCAGGACGAGTTTGTCGTGGTTGAAAGCCACAAAGGTAATTACTCGGAAACGCTGAATGCAGGTATCGCCGCGTTCCGCGCTGGCGAACAGCCCCACATTCTGATGGTATTCGAAGTTGGCACCGCGACAATGATGTCGGCTGAAGGCGCCATCAAACCAGTCTATGAAGTGATGGCCGAAAGTGGCGCGTCATTCGATCCCGACGCGTATATCGGCGCTGTAAAAGGGTATTATACCACTACCGATGGCGACATGTTGTCATTGCCCTTCAACTCTTCCACACCCGTTCTTTGGGTCAATCGCGATGCGATGGAGGCAGCGGGAGTCGATCCTGATACCGATCTTTCCACTTGGGAAAAAGTTGGCGAGGTTCTTGATCAATTAAAGGCAGGCGGTGAAGAATGTCCGCTTGTCACTGCTTGGCAAAGCTGGGTTCACCTGGAAAACATGTCAGCCTATCACGATGTACCATTTGCATCGAAAGATAATGGTTTCGCCGGTCTGGACACCGAATTGATGCTGAATGGCCCGGTGCAAGTGGCCCACCTAAGCGCAATGGGTGATTGGGCCAAGGACGGTAAGTTCATCTACACCGGTCGAAGAAACGAAGGTGGAGCCAACTTCCGGGCCGGAGAATGCGCCTTGTTCACAGAAAGCTCGGCAGGCTACGCGGGCATCAGCTCGGAAGCTGAGTTCGATTTTGACGTACGGCCCCTACCCTATTGGGAAGGTGTCACAGCCGAACCTCAGAACACCATTATCGGTGGTGCCTCCCTGTGGGTGATGGAAGGGCACGACCCCGAAGCCTACAAAGGAGTTGGAGAGTTCCTGAGCTTCCTGTCATCGTCAGATGTACAGGCCAATTGGCACCAGAATACCGGCTATCTTCCGATTACTGCTGAAGCGGGAGATGCAACCCGCGCGGCAGGATTCTATGAAGACAATCCCGGCACAGATATCGCGGTTATCCAGATGACTGCGAAAGAACCAACCGCAAACTCAAAAGGTCTGCGTTTGGGGTCATTCGACCAGATTCGCGGAATCATTGACGAAGAGCTCGAGGCCATCTGGTCTGGTGACAAAACGGCTCAGGAAGCGATGGACAGCGCCAAGGAACGTGGCGACGCGTTGTTGCGCCGGTTTGAATCAGCCAATCAATAAAAATGATATCATGCGGGCCTTTAACGGCCCGCATTTCTTTTTTGGTGGGACACTAAATTGGAAAAACGCGTCACCTTTCGGGGCTGGTTGCTGCCCCTGCTTCTGATCGCACCTCAGGTGATCGTCTCTGCCATATTTTTCTTCTATCCAGCGGCGCAGGCAATCTGGCAGTCGCTGTTTATTCCTGACCCGTTCGGGCTGTCATCTCAATTCGTCGGGCTCGGCAACTTTGAATTCCTTCTCAGCGACAAATTCTATCGTGCATCCTTCTTAACAACGGCGATCTTTTCGACGCTTGTCACCTTGTGCTCGATGATTCCGGCACTTTTTCTTGCAGTCATTGCCGACAGGTTGATCAAAGGCTCGGGTGTTTACCGTACCTTGTTAATCTGGCCCTACGCAGTCGCACCAGCTGTTGCTGGTGTGCTTTGGCTTTTCATGTTCAACACACGCGTCGGAGTTGTTTCCTGGTATCTTGGACAACTCGGCTATGATTGGAACCACGTTCTGAATGACGCCGAAGCAATGGGGCTGGTCGTTGTCGCATCCGCGTGGGGGCGCATCAGTTATAACTTTTTGTTTTTCTTTGCGGCGCTGCAATCCGTGCCAAAGTCAGTCATCGAGGCAGCCGCAATCGATGGGGCGCATTTCTGGCGCCGGTTCTTCACAATTGTTTTGCCACTGCTGTCGCCAACGGCCTTCTTTTTGCTGGTGGTCAACGTCGTCTATGCGTTTTTTGAAACATTCGGTGTTATCCACACAATCACCGGAGGTGGTCCGCAACAAGCCACAACGATCCTGGTCTACAAGGTGTTTTCCGATGGGTTCGTCGGGCAAGATCTTGGGTCTTCGTCGGCACAATCCGTCATCCTGTTGATCGTGGTTGGTTTGCTAACGGTGATCCAGTTCAAATACGTCGAAAAAAGGGTGCATTACTGATGGCGGCCCAACAACACGGAATGGTCGAGAAACGAGGTGCGGGTATCTGGCTAACCCACGCCTTTATGGTACTGGGCGTCCTGATCATATTCTTTCCGATCTGGCTGGCTTTTGTTGCCTCAACAGTATCCCAGCCTGAAATCGTCTCTCCCCCTATGCCGATCTGGCCGGGTGATCAATTTTGGGAGAACTACCGAGCAGCCCTTTTTGCCGGAGTAAACGTGCCTGTCGCTACCATGCTGTTCAACAGCCTTGTGATGGCAATCGGTATTGCCGTTGGCAAGATTGTGATCTCACTTCTGTCGGCCTTTGCGATCGTCTACTTCCGCTTCCCGGGGCGAACGACCTTCTTCTGGCTGATCTTTCTGACACTGATGTTACCTGTCGAAGTGCGGATTGTTCCAACATTCGAAGTTGTGGCCGGTTTTGGTATGCTAAACAGCTATTACGGGCTGATTTTCCCATTGATCGCCTCAGCCACTGCCACTTTCCTGTTCCGGCAGTTCTTTCTGACAATCCCGGATGAACTTGCTGAAGCGGCGCGGGTAGACGGTGCGCGGCCGATGCGGTTTTTTGTCGACATTGTAGTGCCGATGAGCAGAACCAACATCGCGGCCTTGTTCGTCATTCTCTTCATTTATGGCTGGAACCAATACTTATGGCCGTTGCTCATCACCACGGATCCCGAGATGAATACCATTGTGATGGGCATCAAACAGATGTTCCCATCCGGCGATGATGTGGCCGAATGGCCCGTCATCATGGCAACTTCGATACTGGCCATGATCCCGCCGGTTATTGTGGTGGTGTCGATGCAAAAACTGTTTGTTCGCGGCCTTGTCGATAGCGAGAAGTAAGAAATGGCAACTGTAACCCTAGAAAACGTCAAAAAGAGCTTTGGCCCCACAGACGTCATTCATGGTATCGACATTGATATCGCAGACGGAGAATTCATCGTTATCGTCGGGCCTTCAGGATGCGGCAAATCCACGCTTTTGCGCATGGTGGCAGGTCTTGAAACCGTGACTTCGGGTGAAATCCGCATCGGAGACGAGCGGGCAAATGATAAAGAACCGATGGATCGGGATATCGCGATGGTATTCCAAAACTATGCGCTATACCCGCATATGTCTGTACGCCAGAACATGGGATATGGACTAAAAATTGCCGGGTTACCTAAGGCGGAGATCGATCAAAAGGTGACCGAAGCAGCAAAGCTGTTGCAATTGGAACCCTTGCTAGACCGAAAGCCCAGACAGTTGTCGGGCGGGCAGCGGCAGCGGGTTGCAATGGGACGCGCCATCGTTCGTGAACCAGCAGTGTTTCTTTTTGATGAACCGCTTTCGAACCTTGATGCGAAACTACGCGTTCAAATGCGCCTGGAGATCCGCGAGCTTCAGGAAAAGCTGGGGATTACGTCCCTGTATGTCACACATGATCAGGTCGAAGCCATGACGATGGCAGACAGAATGATCGTAATGAACGGCGGGATCGCCGAGCAAATTGGTACACCTCTGGATGTCTATGAATCCCCAAAAACCCTGTTTGCGGCTCAATTCATCGGCAGTCCCGCGATGAATATCTTTGACGCGCGGCGTGTAGGTGGAGTGATCAAAATTGAAGACGTGGAAATTGGTCCATCTCAAGGCCCAGATACCTCGGTAAAACTGGGAATCCGGCCAGAACACCTGTCAATGGATGAAAATGGCCCGCTGGAAGCCGCAATTCAGATGGCTGAACCTTTGGGCGCAAATACGCTGCTACACGGTCGCCTGACAGGCAGCCATAATGTGATCACAGCAAGCCTCCCCGGCGTACACCCAATCGAAGGGCGGCATCCTGCGGTAAGGTTCTCGGTCGCCCCCGAGCAAATGCACCTGTTTGATCCGGATACCGGTAAGCGACTTGAGGATTGATGGCCCTCTGGGCGGTTTTATGGTAGTTGATCACTCAATATGTCGGTGCACAAAGCACCCCTAACCCAGATATCGAAGCGCAAGCTTGCGTGTTGTATCAATGAATCTCTGATTTCGGAGTTCAGAGCCTTCTTCCGACAGTTTGTCGATTACCCAACCCACGTAGGTCGCCGCACGCAGCAATAAAAAGAGATCAAGCGCGCTGTCATCCAGGGGTCGTTCAGACCGGTAACCCGCAAGCAAAGCCTCTTTTAATTCAGGATAGTCTGGCTCCTGCAAATTCTTGAGTAATGTCGTAGCCAGATCAAACAGGCGAAACCCAAAGCCGCTGTCGTCAAAATCAATGAGTTGAAGACGATCTCCATCAACCAGAATGTTTTCGCGCACCAAATCCGCATGGATCAGACCGTAGTCCAACGTATCTTCCAGTTGGGTCAATTCGGTCGCCATCTTTCCGCGCAAAGCCTCAAACATTTCGCGGTCATCGGCAGACAAAGTCGGGTTTTCCCAGAATCTGCCCCACAACGGGTTACTCCCCAGCAGACCATTCCGATCCCAGGAACATCTGTCAAAATCGTCAGGCAACACCCACCTGTCCGAAACGTGATGCAACCGTGCCATTTCACGCCCGATGCCTAGGAATAGTGAGGTTCGGTCTTTTGTCTCCAGCGGCTGACCCGTTGCGCCCATTGGCGCACCGTTCAGCCAGGACAAAACGTCAATTTGGACCCCATCAGCGATATGCAGAAAATCTCCTGACGCCGTGGCAATCGGTGCTGGCACATGTAATCCGCCGCGCGATACCGCATCCATCCACTGAAGTTCCGATCGCAATTCCTCATTGGTACGATACCCCGCTCGATGCAATCGCAGCGCATAAGAGGAACCATTGATATCGACGCGGAAGACCTGATTTTCGCGGGCCGCGATCAAATGGTAAGATGCATCCTGCATCCCCCATAGCTCCAACGCCTGATTAACCGCCAAATTCACGCGTCTAGCGGAGTTTTGGCCAGAACTTCGTCCAGCGTATCAAATAAAAGATCTGCGTTCTCGATCGAGAACGGCATCGGTGGACGTATCTTCAGTGTGTTCTTGTGACGCCCCAGCTTTGAGTGAATGACGCCCCGTTCCCGCATGCCATTGATTACTCGATCTGTGAATGCACTGGCGGGTTGCTTCGTTTCCCGATCCAGTACCATCTCGGCGCCGAAAATCAGACCTGAACCGCGTACATCACCAATGAACTCATGCTTTTTCGCTAATCGAGTTATCCTCATACGAGCGTGCGCGCCGACTTTTCTGGCGTTTTCAAGCAGGTGCTTGTCCTCGATTTCTTCCAATACGGCAATGGCTGCAGCGCAAGAGACCGGGTTGCCCCCGAACGTATTGAAATAGCGATAACCTTTTCTGAATGTTCCCAGGATTTCCGAGTTGGTGACAACCCCTCCGATCGGATGGCCATTCCCCATCGGTTTACCCAATGTCATGACATCCGGCACCACGCCCATCTTCTGATGCGCCCACATATGCGTGCCTGTACGACCAAACCCGGATTGAACTTCGTCGCAAATCAGCAGTCCACCCGCCTTACGCACAACCTCGGCAGTAGGCTTCAGCCAACCGTCCGGATTATCCGGGAAACCTTCGTTCAGAAAATACGGGCAGACAACCAATGCGGCAAACCCGATACCTGATTTTTCATGCTCGGCAATCTGCTCAGCTACAGATTCTGCAAATCTCATCCCCTCGGGATCAGGGTTGCGATAGCTGTCTGGCGCACCGACAAAACGAAAAAATTGACCAAGGCCAAACCCAACCGTCGGAACGTTTGATTTGCTAAGCTGGCTGACGAGTGAGGTATTGCCATGATAAGTCGCATCCGTTGCGATGATTCCACGCTTGCCGGTCATACTTTCGGCCATTCGCAGGGCAATATCGTTGGCCTCGGAACCAGTGCAGGTCAGAATGGCGGTATCCAGATGGTCATCCACGGTGCTGGTCAGCTTTTCGACATAGTCGAGAATGCCGTCATGAAGATATCGCGTATGAGTGTTCAGCGTGTTGGCCTGACGACAAATCGCATCGACCACGCGCGGGTTGCAATGCCCAACATGTGGCACATTGTTGTAGCAATCCAGATACTTGCGCCCGTCGGCGTCCCACAGCCAAACACCCTCGCCCTTCACGATGTGAACTGGGTTGTCATAAAATGTAGAGACATTCGGACCCAGCAGTCGGGCGCGATCTGCGATCAACTCAGCGTTCGATCTGGTCAATTGTTACCCTCCAGATGAGGTTACACTTTGCGCACAACGCCCTCAGCGACCCATTCGTCGAACTGTGCGAGAACGGCATCCGCAAAGGCCTGATCATTGATGTGCGCGTCAATCTCGGTTGTATTTACGACCGCAGGCATGACATTACGTGCCTCGTCGATAAGGGCGGCAAGACCCTCGGGATCGTGGGCCTCCTGACCCTCACGATCCCATTCCTCAACTCCAACAACCGGTAGGAAGAAATGGGTCGGACCAGTGGCTTGTTCTAGACGTTTTGCCATCTCCCGGATTCCGTTGCGACGTTCATCCGCGTTGAACACAGCACTCTTTATCAGGCGGTTATGCTCGTGGAATGGGCGGTCGGAAAACTGCGGCGGGATGTCTTGCCAACCCGCAAAATCCAGCAAGTCCAGCGCGCCCGGAGCAACCATTTGCGGAATTCCGGCCCGGCCCGCATCGGTCAGGCGATCTTCGCCTGATGAGACCAGCGAGCCCGCCAACATATTGGCAAATTCCTGCATGCAGAAATCCATCACGCACGCAAAGGCGCCTTCGCCCGCGAGCTTTTCGAACGCCATACCCCCCATCCCAGTCGAATGAAAAACGGCCACATCAAAACCACGGGCTTCCAGCTCCGGTTTCAGGATCTTCATGTAGCGCAAACAGCTTGAACCCAGTGACGTCATACCCACCACCGGGCGTTCGGACTTTGGTGGCTCAACAGCACGCGCTGCACCAAGTACAGCCCCCGCAGCCTGCGAAAGAGAGGAACGACAGATCGCGTTCATCCCGTACAGGCCCCCGGCCCACAAGATCATCTGGATGTCCGGTGCTAAGCGATGTGGTGGGATCAATGGGGAAAAGCTGACGGTCGACACAATGTATTTAGGCACTCCCATGGGGATCGCTTGCGCACAATCAAGCGCCAAATCGGTTCCCATTGTGCCACCGGTTGCCAACATGGCATCAAAGCGCCCTTTGGACAGGGCGTCGCGAACGACTTTGGCGGCCCCTTCTGACATAACGCGAAAAGCCTTGTTTTCATCGCCCAACGCGATCACGTCTTCGATGGTCATATCGCATGCTGCAGCAACGTCATGTTTGGAAATGTCCGTGGGTTGGGACGGGTCGCCCAATACGGAAACATCCATCGTCAGAACATTTCCCCCCTGCGCTACGATGCATTCCTCTAGATACCGCATCTCTGGGTCTTTGGTGTCGTAAGTCCCGATCAACAAAATGGTTTTGTCACCCATGGGGGCTCTCCTTTGAAGTTCCGGGATCAGAGTTGAATCCACGCTGTTTTCAAATCGCTGTATTTCTCCAGCGCATGAAGGGATTTGTCGTGGCCATTACCGGATTGCTTCACCCCACCCAAGGGAACAGTGAGATCCGAACCGCCATATGTGTTGACATGCACCACACCCGAGCGGATGCCTGCCACCATCCGGTGCGCACGGCTGAGGTTAGATGTCCAGACGCCAGCGGACAGTCCATATTCTGTACTGTTGGCCAGTTGAATCGCCTCTTCCTCTGTTTCAAACGGGGTCACGGCCAGAACTGGGCCGAACACCTCGTTTCGAAACAGAGTGTCAGTCGAGCGGACTCCCGTCATAACGGTCGGGGCCATATAGTAACCACCAGTGTCCTTTAGAATTTGGTCACCACCAAGTTGTAGTTCAGCACCTTCCACCTGCGCCTTTTTGACAAATTCAAGGTTCGCATCTAATTCGGACAGGGAGTGCACCGCTCCAATGTGGTTGTTCAGGTCTAGAGGATCCCCGACCTGCATCGCTTCGGCGTTCTCGACTAACTCTGCGACAAAATCGTCATGAATATCTGCCTGAACCAGCAAACGTGACGCCGCAACGCAAATCTGACCTGAGTTCCGGAATATCCCCGCGGCTGACACTTTCGCCGCCTGCGCAAGATCAGTTACATCTTTGAACACGATGTTCGGGGATTTTCCGCCAAGTTCAAGGTAGCAACGTTTGAGGTTTGAACGCGCCGAATACTCAAGTAGCTTACGTCCCGTTGCGCCCGAACCCGTAAAAACAAGAATGTCCACATCCATCGACAGCGCCAGGGTTTCGCCCACGACCCGACCCGAACCTGTGACGACATTTAATACGCCCTCTGGAATACCCGCCTCGACCGCCAGTTCCGCCAGTTTCAACAGCGTCAAAGATGCGCTTTCCGCAGGCTTCAGAACTACCGAATTCCCCGCCGCCAGGGCCGGGGCCAGCTTCCACGCTCCGATCATCATCGGCATGTTCCAAGGCACAATCGCCCCGACAACGCCGACCGGCGCATGGTGGATCAGCCCAAGGACATTTTCGGCAGTAGGCGCGATCTGGCCATAGACCTTGTCTATCGCCTCGGCGTAATAGCGGAATGTTCCAGCCGCAGACATGGGTTCGGCTTTCATGGCCATCGTTATTTCGGTGCCATTGTCACGCACTCCCAGAACCGCAAGCTCCAGCGCATGTTTCTCGATCAGATCGGCAAGCTTCAGAAGGATTTTCTTACGCTCAGATGGTGCGCGCCGTGCCCAACGACCATCTTCAAAAGCCGCCCGCGCGGAAGCGATGGCCGCATCCATATCACAAGGTGTACCCTCGGCAATCTGCGTCAGAACCTGACCATCAATCGGCGACAGAACATCGTGTGTTCTGCCTTCATTCGAAGGGATAGTACACCCATCGATAAAATGGTTTCGGGGCGTCAACACCTTGCCGCGAAGTGCATCGATTTCTGACTGGATCATTAAAGGATTACCCTTGTTGGTTTGGGTGGTCGGCATCAACAGGCTCAGCCGTAGGCTCGGGCCGCAACTTGTTTCTGAACTCGAAATACAGAGTGCGGAAATGAAGGATCAGGATCAGCAGTATCAAGCCAAACAGGATGGCCGCGATTGGCCGGTCGACGAAGTCGAGTGGGGTTTTCACCCGCGCCATGGCGCTACGAAGTTTCACCTCCATGATACCACCAAGAACCATTCCAAGAATGATTGGCACAATCGGCAAATCCAACCGTTTCAGAATAAGGCCAAAGACACCAAAACCCGCCGCAAGCGCACAATCTGTTATCGAGTTCCTCAGCGAATAAACACCAACAAAAGACAACACCAATATCATGATCCCCAGAAAGCGAGTTGGTATCTGGATAATCTTGAGAAGCAGGTTCGTCGAAAACAGCAGGAACACCAGAACGATAACATTCAACGAGATCAGCGCCATATACAGCGCCATCACAAAGTCCATCTGAGATTCAAACAGCTGTGGGCCAGGAATGACGTTGTGGACATAAAACACCGACAGCATCATCGCCGTCAGTGCTTCACCCGGAATGCCCAACGCAAGCAGCGGGATCATCGCAGCACCCGGCACCGCGTTATTGGCCGCCTCGGATGCCACCAGTCCCTCGGGTGATCCATCGCCAAACTTATCGGGATCCTTCGAGGTTTTCTGAGCATAGGTGTATGACAAAAACTGCGATGTAAATTCACCGGTGCCAGGCACCATTCCCATGAAGACACCAATGCTTGAGGACACAGTCGCTACGCGCTTGATGCCCAAAAGCTCTTTCAGGCCCGCGAAAATGCTGCCGCTGACATGCGCTTTACCGGGTGCATGGTTCTTTTCCAGAAGCAGCAGCAACGCCTGACTGATCGCAAACAAGCCCAAAACCACAACGATCAAGTCAATACCTGAGGCAAGCCAACTTTGGTCAAATGTAAACCGACGCGTGTACTTGACCGGTTCCAAACCCACAGTGTTTAGAAAAATACCGAAGGCGGCCAGCATTCCCGCAGCAAATATTTGTCCGCGGTGGGCAAGCACCACCAAGATAATTCCCAGCAAAGCGGCTAGAAAAATTTCGCGGCTACCGAAATGCGGCGCGATCAAAGCCAGCACCGGCGACAGGATCATCAGACAGATGATCGAGAAGACCCCACCAAAGAACGAGGCCGAGTATGCCAGTGAGAGCGCCCGGTGCCCCTGCCCGCGTTTAGTCATTGGGTAACCGTCGTACGTTGTCAGCGCGTTCACGGCCGTACCAGGCGTGTTGATCAAAATCGCCGGGATTGCGCCGCCATACATGGACGACCCGTATATTCCGAGCAGCAATGTCAGACCGACAATCGGCTCAAAAGCAAATGTTGCTGGCAATAGAATTGCGATGGCAACGGGTGCACCAACTCCGGGAAGAGCACCTATTATGACCCCGCCGATTGACCCGATCAGCAGCGCGATAATTACCTGCCATTGCGCAAGGATCGAAAGACCAGAAAATAGTGTTTCCATTTCGAACCTCAGAGATATGTCAGCGCAAAGGCGCGAACGCTGTCGGGCAGATATTCATAAACAGCACCAGCAGGGATTTTGACCTGTAGGAAGGCTCGGAAAACGACAGTAACAAAAACACCGAACAAAGCCGCGATACCGACTGTTCTTGCGCCCCGAAACCCAGTTCGTAACGCCAGAAAAACAGCAAATAAAACGGTCGACAGCAGGTATCCCAAAATGGGAACCAGCATCACGTAAACCAAAAAATATGCGACATATTCAAGCGATCGCACCCAGAAACCGACTTCTGTCCAGCGACCAAGAAGACGGGGGGACATGGCTGAGCTCAGCCAGTGAAGGAACCCAAAGATGACCATCGCCCAGAGCGAGATCATGGGCCAGAGGTTGGGCTGGGCAAACCATTTGGTCCGCTTTACGGCTTTGGTCTGCTCACCCAATTGCGTCAGCAGAAAAACCGAAAAACCAAGGAAAAGCACTGCGAATACAACATCACCAGGTCGGCGATACCGTTTGAACATGTCCTGTAAGGTCTTCGCGATCATCTAAACCCCTCCCCTGATTGAAACTGGCCCGGCAGATTTGATGCTGCCGGGCCAGTTTCATGTTATTCGCCCAGAATCTCTTCGATTTTGGCGAACGAGGCTTTGTCTTGTTCGATCTGTGCGTTGGACGCATCTGGATCCTGCCAGTAGATCAGCGCACCCGTTTCCTCGGCAAGCTGCTTGGCCTTATCGGAACTCAGGGCCTTTTGCGCGGCTGCGGTGATCTTTTCACGTGCATCGGCTGGAGTGTCTTTGTGCACGAACAGACCGTTCCAAAGTGCCAAAGGCAGATCAGGGTTAAGTTCAACAATGGTTGGCGTGTCAGGAACCAGCGATATCCGCTCTCCTCCGATGCTGGCCAGGACGTTCACCTGATCCAAGCAGGGAAGTATGAGTTGAAGCGTGGTGTTGATCACATCCACGTCGCCCGAAGCCAATGTGTTGCAGTCCAGTGCGTCGAAAGCGGCTTCGCTCGCGAAATCAAACCCGCTGCTGACAGCGGCTGCAAATGTCACCTGTGTGGGTGGCAATACAGAGCCGAAATGCCCCAAGGCAACGTCGTTTTCCTTACCGTGCTCTACTAGTTCCGCCCAAGTCGAGAAGGGCGCATCCTTGCTGGATGCGATCACAAATGGGTAGGTCAGAAAAATGCCAATCGGGTCAAACGGATTGGGGTTCAACTCGGGAATACCAATGTCGGGGCCGATCACCGGTACGCCTATGACGAAAGAGCCTACTGTATATCCATCCGCCGGAGCTGTTGCCACTTCAACCGCGCCAGGGAACGGGCCTCCGCCACCACCGGGCTTGTTAACCACTGCTGCGGGAACACCGTACATCGCCTGAAATTCGTCGGCGATGAGGCGGGTAAGCACATCCTCAAGGTCACCCGGTGGCCATGGCACAACAAAAGAAACGGGTTTTTCAGGATATTCAGCCAAAACAGCGCTGGCACTGAGGGCCATTGCTGCGGCAGTAGCCATGAATTTTTTCATTACGTCCTCCCAAGCGGTTCATATATTGAAACACAGTATCAATTTTTTTATTGCTGTGTTAAGCTTTATTGTTGCTGTGTTAAGCTCTTTCTGTCAAGATAATTGTGAAACAAAGGACTGGATCATGGGGACTGCACTGAAAGTACTGAAACTTTTGGATAGCTTTTCTCTGCAACAACCTGAGCTTGGGTTGTCGCAGATTGCTCGGATGAATCAGATCAACAAGGCGACTGCACTGCGGTATCTGACGAATCTAGCGGACTACGGCATGGTCGAACAGGACCCACAATCCAAACTGTATTCGATCGGAACCGCCCCCCTTCGTTTGGCCAATCTACGAGAGGCCGCCAAACCACGGCTGACGGCAGCCAGAATAGTTATGAAGGCGCAGGTGCTGAAAGTGCATGAAACGATGCACATGTCACTGCTGAAATCAGATCAACTGCAAACCACATTGGTTGAAGAAACACAGGCTCATTCCGTTCGCATAAGTATCGGCACCTCTGAAATTTTGCCTTTGCATGCGACCGCCTCGGGCATCGTTTCACTGGCGTTTGGCCCCAGAAATCTATTGCAACACGTACTGGATGGGTCGCTACCAACCTATTCCGAACACACCCTGACAAACCCCGATCGCCTGATGGATCTGGTCGATGAAACACTGCACAAAGGGTGGTGCGAAAGTGTGAGCGGCTATGAAACGGGCGTACACGGGTTCGCCGCACCAATCTTCGGCGAGGAACAAACCGCGATTGGAGCCATCGCCTGCGTCATTCCGCAGCCTCGAGTCACATCGGACCTGCGGAGTGCCGTGCTCGACGCACTGAGCATTGCCTCAAAAGAGATCACATCAGTCTATGGCGGACAGTTTCCTGCCAACTACCGCCTGAATCAGTTGCAGACCAGTTGATACCGACACGACGACAGAGAGAGCCATGAAAGACTCAAACTTCCTGAAAGAAAACAACGCGCGATATTTCTGGCATCCGATGGCCCATCCGGCGGACAGTCAAAAAAACCCTCCCACTATCCTAAGTGGCGGTGAAGGGGTCAGCATTGTGGATGTTGATGGCCACCGGGCACTGGATGCAGTCGGTGGTCTGTGGAACGTGAATCTGGGCTATTCCTGCGAACCAGTAAAGCAGGCCATTGCGGACCAGTTGAACGCCCTACCCTACTATTCCACGTTTCGTGGGACCAGCAACGACAAGGCAATCGAACTATCCTATGAGCTTGCGCAGTTCTTTGAACCTGATGGCCTGACACGCGCGTTTTTCACCTCGGGCGGTTCGGACTCGGTAGAGATCGCCCTGAAAATGGCCCGCCAATACCACAAAATTCGCGGTGAGGCCGGCCGCAGCAAGTTTATCAGTCTGAAGCAGGGTTATCACGGTACTCACTTTGCAGCTGCGTCGGTCAATGGAAATCAAAAATTTCGCGCAGCCTACGAGCCCATGTTGCCGGGATGTTTTCACGTCCCCGCGCCTTGGACCTATCGCAACCCGTTTGATGAGACCGATCCAGAACGGCTAGCGCAGCTTTGCGTAAAAGCGTTAGAAGCCGAAATCGCATTTCAGGGTGCAAACACCGTTGCGGCGTTCATTATGGAACCCGTTCTCGGCGCAGGGGGAGTGATCCCACCACATCACAGCTTCATGCCCATGGTGCGCGAAGTTTGCTCGAAACACGGTATTTTGTTGATTTCGGACGAGATCATCACCGCCTTTGGCCGAACAGGCAGCGAAAGCGGCGCGCGGCATTGGGGCGTGAAACCAGACATAATGACCACGGCCAAAGCGATTACAAATGGCTATTTTCCTTTCGGTGCAACGTTGATTTCTGGCGCAGTGGCTGAGGTGTTTGAAACCGACACCACTGGTCTGGCATCGGTTGATCAGGGGTATACATATTCGGGCCATCCAGTCGGCGCAGCGGCGGCACTTGCCGCACTGTCCGAAATAAACCGCCTGCGGGTCTGGGAAAACGCCGCCGCATGCGGAGACGAACTCTTTTCCGGATTGCAAAAGCTGACCGAAAAATATGACGTCATCGGTGACGTGCGTGGGGGCGAGGGCCTCATGTGTGCGCTGGAATTGGTCTCAGATCGCAAAACAAAAGCACCGATCGCGAAACACTTGCCTCTGCAGGTACAAAAAACAGCCTATGAAGATGGGGTAATGGTTCGTGTGTCCGGCAATAACATCATCCTGTCACCGCCTCTTGTGATCACTTCGGAAGATGTGGCCAAAATCCTCTCGGCGCTTGATACCGGACTGGCCAGTCTCTGACGTGTCTACTGACCTCGTTTTTTTGCCAGGACGGGGTCAGACTTTAACCTCTTGCAGCTCCTCGAGAAGATCCAGAAGTTGATCTAGCTTTTCACGTCCAAGCTGCGCTTCGATATTGTTCGATATTGCAAGCGATGTGGCGAGATTGTTCTCTAATATCATTCGGCCCGCGTCGGTGATCTGCACCATAGTCCGGCGCTTGTCCTCATTGTCTTGACGGCGTGTAATCTGCCCGTCTGCCTCCATCGTCCGTAGAATACGGGTCACACTGGGTAAAAGCAGGCAAGCCTCATGCGCAATTGCGCTTTGCTCCACCTCTCCCAACTCATCCAGTACGCGCAGAATTCGCCATTTCTGTTCAGTCAGGCGAATACCCTGCAGCATATCCCGGATGGGTGCCATAACAGTTTCACGCGCGCGCAAAAGGGCAATTGGAAGAGATCGGGCGGTACTTTTGGTATGAGACTGAGTATTCATATGACCTTCTTAATCGTCAATTCTTGGTTTGCAAAGTTTAACAAGGCAAGTTCCTGCGACCGTGCCTGTTATTGTAGAGTTATCTCTAACTAGCGCCCGCCGCTTCGGAGAATTTCCAGCAAGTCCTTTCAAGCGAAATGTTCCAACTGCGGCCAGTTAAGGCCACGATTTGGACACTATTATGGCTATTATCTTTTATTGTTGATGTTACGATCCGCTATTGGGAGCTATCTGAACCATGGTGCCAGCCGAAAACTCGGTCGCTATCGTTATGCCTTGCCTGAACGAGGCGGCAACGATTTCTTCCTGTGTAATCAGAGCACAACAAGCCTTGCAGATTCTCGCTGAGAGATACCAGCTATCAGGCGAAGTAATCGTTGCAGACAATGGCAGCACGGACGGCAGTCAAGCCCTAGCTGAAAAGGCCGGTGCCCGGGTCGTGAACATTCAAGAACGCGGTTATGGCGCTGCGCTTATCGGCGGTTTTGCAGCAAGCGACGCGACGTATCTGGTGATGGGCGACAGCGATTGTTCCTATGATTTCGTCGAAGCGGTTCCGATGATCGAAAAGTTGATGAATGGTGCCGAATTATGCATGGGCAACCGGTTTCGTGGCGAAATCAAGCCAGGCGCAATGCCCTGGAAGAACCGTTATATCGGCAACCCGGCATTGTCGGGCATTCTTAGAATTTTGTTTCGCACTGGTATCGGTGACGCCCATTGTGGCATCCGCGCCATCCGGCGAGAGGCATTGGAACGGCTCAACCTATCTTCAACCGGCATGGAGTTTGCTTCCGAAATGCTGCTGAAATCTGTGCTGCGGAAGCTGAATATAGCCGAGGTTCCTGTAACCTTGTCCCCTGACGGACGCGGTAGGGCACCACATTTGAATCCGTGGAGAGATGGGCTTCGGCACCTGATATACATGTTCTTGCTCAGCCCAACCTGGCTGTTTCTGGTGCCTGCACTGGTCCTGTTCCTCGCAGGATTTGCAATCACCGTTCTACTGCAACTTAGCGGAGATCAGGAAATGGCGCTGATCGGTGGCTTCAGGATCGGCGATCACTGGGCGGTTGCAGCGAGTGCAGCCATGGTCCTGGCCTTTCAAACGGTGGTGCTGTGGCTGGCGGCACTGATGTGCAGCTATCGGGATGGGCTTCGACTGCCAACAGAACGCGCTCGGGTATTGTTGGGATGCTCGCGCTTACAATATTGGATTCTGGCCGGGCTTGTCCTTACATTTGGCGGCTTGATCTGGGCGGCCACTATCACCTCTGGCTGGATTGCCTCGGACTTTGCGGCATTGAACGAGATGCGCACTTTGATCGCTGCGTTCACGATGATTGTTATTGGGGTGCAAACGTTTTTTTCCGGGTTCTTGCTGTCTATGATTGCGGGCAATCGTTCGCGTCATTCAGCGGTTCTACCCGAACGTGGGAACGTCTCTGCCAATCCCGATCTAATGGCGCTGAACCAACCAACATGATCTTCAGTTGATTTGCCTATTCCATTAGATTCGATGGTTACCGCCAACGCGAAGTATCCGATCACAGCGTATCAGCCTTACACCGTTACAAGCTGCCCACGTCGGAGTTCGAGGGTCTCGGGCGCCAATGAGCGGCGGAACGCAGGGGCATGACTGACCAATAGAATTGCCTGAGGTAATCCCTGCAAAATTTCCAGAAGCCGTGCTTCATTCTTGGCATCAAGCGCGTTGGTCGGCTCGTCCAATAGTAACGCCTCAGGCTCCATCGCGAGTACGGTGGCAAGGGTCACCAACCGTTTTTCACCACCTGAAAGTTTATGCGTGATACGGTCGCGCAGATGCATCAAATCCAGATCGCTCAGCACTTTGTCAACGATGGCAAGCGCTTCGGCCGTGCTGCGCCCAAGATTGAGCGGGCCAAAAGCGATATCTTCCGCCACGGTCGGGCAAAACAACTGGTCGTCAGGGTCTTGGAACACCAATCCTATACGGCGGCGAACCTCGTGAAAGTCAGCCTCGACACACCTATCCTTACCAAAGATGTTCACGCGCCCAGAAGAGGGCGCTTGAAGGCCAAGGACAACGCGAAATAGTGTGGATTTTCCTGAACCATTGGGACCTGCAATCGACAATCGCTGGCCAGGTTCAAGCTGCAGTGAAGCCCCGTCCAGTACCGGGGCCTGACCCGGGTACGAAAAGCAAATGTCTTCGAGCTCAAGGATCGTCATTGAAAATCCAGAATGAGAAGGCTGACACAAATCGCACACATCATCGTGGCAAACCAATAATCCCGTCGGGTCAGGTTAAATTCTTGCAACAACAGAAGCCGGCCCGAAAACCCTCGGCACTTCATCGCGTCCAGAATGCGCTCGGAACGTTCAATGGCGCGGATCAGCATCATACCGACCAGATAACCAAAGCTGCGATAGGTGTGCCAGTTGGTGCCCGGACGGAAACCTCTGACCTTCATCGCGCCGCACAGACGCAGGTACTCTTCGCGCAGCACCTCGATATAGCGGATCGTGAACATCAACAGATGCACAAGCACCTCCGGGCAGCGAAGTTTGTGCAATGCATGACCTAATGTGACAGGCTCCATCGACCCGACCAGGACCATCAGCGCCAGTATCACGGCGTTTGCCGTCAGCGCGATCTCAATGGCTTTCCAGAACCCCTGCCAGCTTGCCGCAAATCCAAAGAGGGTGAACATGGTGTCTCCGTGCATGGAGAATGGCAAAAGCACCAACATGAAGATGATAAAGCTGTCCATCATCGCCATACGTTTGAGAGTTCTGCGAATGGGCAAACGCGACATCAGCAACAGCCCGATCGAAACTGAAAGCGCGGTCAATAATGACGGGATTGAACTTAGTGCAACGGTGACGACGGCAAAGAGACATGTTATCGCGATGCGCATCCGCGGATCCAAATCCGCGATCACCCCGTAGGGCTCACTCCCACCTGCCTCGGCCAGAGTTTTGGCCTGGGGTTCCAGTGCATGTGCCATCAGGCGGCCATCTTCCGGCGCGCGGCGAAATAGAACCCGATGCCAAAGAGACCAACGATATACCCGATGCCCCCCAAAATACTTTGCATATCGTTATGTTCGCGATAGGCGGCAATTTCTCGGCGCAGGGGGCGGGTTTCGTCGCGCACCACTTTAGCGATCGCGGCGCGTTCTTGGTCGGACAGAGACGCAACCATCACGGTTCCAACGCTTGCAAAAGTCGCAGGCTGAGCGCCGATCTCCGCAACCTCAGCGGCAACTCCCATGATTTCGGCCACCTCGTTTGCGGACATGGTCACTTCAGCCACATGGCCCGCGCCAAGATCGGCCTTGAAGGTATGCGCAACAGGTTTTGTGGGGATATACAAAAAGAACCCGTCCCCATCAGTAACGGTGCGACCTAGTTCAGCACCATCGGGGCCGTAGACGAAAACTTCCTGGTCGCTTGCCATATCGCCATTGGAGAACCCTAGCTCACCCTCGATCGCTTCGCCAGCGGGGAAAACCCCCGCGATGACCTTGTGTGCGAGGGCCGAAATCGGTGTGAGCATCAGCGTGGCAATAACAACCAGTTGTTTCATGTTAAAACCGCCTTTTTGAACAGTTCCGGTTTCACCTTGCGCGCCAACATCACGGCAAACCCCGTAAGCATGGCTTCAATGCCCATAACCGGTATATGGGCGAAAAACACCAGCTTGGCCGCAGGCAGGAACGCGTCACCGGACATCGCCAGTGAAATGGCAACAAACGCGGTTGTGGCTGCGATTGAGAACGCCCCCCCGATACCGCCCCAAATCGCCCCCTGAATGGCCGAGCCTCGGGCGATGAGGCGGCCAAAGATCATCCAGGTCAGTACCGCCGGAAGGGCAATATTCAGCGTATTTATCCCAAGCACAGTCAATCCGCCAAATCCAAAGAATACAGCCTGTAACAGCAGCCCTACAAACAAAGCCGGAAAGGCGGCCCAACCGAGCAAAAGCCCGGCCAGGCCATTCAGGATCAGATGCACAGAAGATGGGCCAATCGGCACATGAATCAGCGAAGCAACGAAGAAACTGGCTGACAGAACACCCGCTGTGGGAATGCGATCCAGATCCAGCGACCTCAGCCCCATTGCAATCCCGCCTGCAGCAGCGATCGCACCGCCGATTACGACAGGGTTCGAAAGAGCACCATCTACAATGTGCATAAGGGTTTACTCCAGATCCCAGGCGCGGATCCAGATCACGGCATCCTGGCTCAGCTCTTTACCTTCATGCTCGGTTTTCGGACCAGAGCCCAGAGCGGCGAAACCCCAGTAACCGGCTTTGGGTACACCAAAACTGAAATAGCCATTCTCGTCCGAAATCGCTACCAGCGCACCACCTGGCAGCGGTGACACCGTCGGTGCAGCGGCACCCGTGCTTTTCAGGTCAGGGGCGGCGGCGATGTATTCGATCTCAATCTCGACCCCTGCAACTGGTTTGCCCTCGCTCAGCACGCGACCCGTGAAAGTTGAGCCCGCAATGATGTTGTAGGGCTTGTTCAGCGGCAGGATTTCTGTTGCCAGACCTTGCGGCTGATCCCAGTCGGTGGGCAGTTCATTTCGGTTCAGATAGGCCTTGGTGATCTGCTGGATATAAATATCCTCAGATTCTTCGTAGTAAGGCGTAGGAACGGTCACCACCACATAGTCGCCCGAACGCTTCACCGGGACCGAGCCTTTGAACGCCTTGGCGCTGTTGTCTGGGCCGTCAAATGTGGTTTCTTCCAATGTGTCCAGCAGATCGGTTTTATTGCCGTTGTGGATCACATAGAATTCTTCCGGTTTTTCAAGCGTCATCACATGACCAGCTTCAAACGGGTGCCAGAATATCAGCTTTACCGGCACATCACCGGGTCGCTCGATCATCGTGTTTTCTGTGTATTCCATTAGGAAATGAGCGCTCGCAAACGCAGGCATCACTGCAGCAGCTGCTGCCAAAAGCAATTTCTTCAAAACTCAGTCCTTCTCAGGTCGCGCCTTCCCCGGCACATATTTGGTTTTGACTTGGGGAGGGCCCGCGTCCGTTCGTCGACCGAGACAAACAGATACAGCGTACACCCCGTCGCCGACAATGAGCACCCTTTCCGAGGGCGCGTGTTCGGCAGGTCTCCTGACTTGCGGGTCAAAGCGCTATGCTGGCCTTCCCGGGATATCCCAGTGGCATTGTCAGCCGCGCTCGCCGCTTACAGTTGCGGGGGCAGTTGCAGATTTGGCGCGAAGAGCACCGCACTACATTCCCTATTGCTTCCAGGGGAATCCCCCGGAGCCGAACATGGCGTGTTCATGCCAGAACATGCAAAGCACGGTCAACAATCGTTTCCGTCACTAAGCGGGCCATTTGCGAAATTAGAGTACCCACATTCGCTCGACCAGCATCGGATCGATCCTGACAGCTTCTTCACAGCCGTATTACAGCCATCTTATCTTGCGTCATGTCATGCATGGTGTAGCCGATACCGCCGGTGTTGTACCCTGATTGATGGCGACCCGCGAATGGCATCCAGTCGACCCGAAAAGCAGTATGATCGTTCACCATGACGGCCGTGGCGTCCAAATACCGCACGGCATGCATTGCTGTATCCAGGGATTTGGTAAAGACCGACGCCTGAAATGCAAAAGGAAGAGCGTTTGCAGCTTCGTATGCAGCACTAAGATCATCATATTCATAAACACAAACGACCGGCCCGAAGATTTCGGAGGTGGACACGCTCGCATCAGCGGGTGGGTTTAGAAGGATAGTCGGAGCATAGGTCGTTCGGCCCAGCCGTTTACCCCCTGTCATTACGCGGGCACCTCCCGCAACCGCTTCGTCTACCCATTGTTCTACTCGATCAACTTCACCCGGACGGATCAGTGGCCCACATTCCACGCTGGCGTCACGGGCATCACCCACCTTCAGCGCTGAGGCGGCTTCTGCCAACTTTCGAGCGACCGTTTCCACCATCCCTGATGGAGCAAAAACACGCTGAACCGAGACACAAACTTGACCGGAATGATAAAATCCACCCTTGGTCAACAAGGGGATCATGGCATCAATGTCGGCTGTCTCATCGATGATAACTGGCGCCGCTCCGCCGTGCTCCAACGCGCATCGCGTCCCCGGCGCCAGCTTCGAGCGCAGCATCCAACCGACACGTGCCGATCCGATGAAAGAAAAGAATCCGACACGCGCGTCCGTGATCATCCGTTCAGCTACATCATTTTGGCAAATCGTCAGATGGCACCACTCCTTTGGTAGGCCAGCCTCGTACAGGATGTCGACAAATGCTTCGCATGACAGTGGTGTATCAAGTGCCGGTTTGACGAGGACCGGGCATCCAGTGGCCACAGCCGGGGCCACCTGATGTACGATCAAGTTCAACGGATGGTTAAACGCGCTTGCGGCAACCACTACGCCGATAGGTTCACGCTGTGTAAAGGCAATCCGACCCGATCCTGCCGCCGTCAGATCCATCGGTATTTCCCGACCCGCCATCTGACAGATCTCATGGATACACAGCTCGACACCATCAATGGCACGCGTCACTTCGATGCGCGCGTCAATCAAGGGTTTGCCACCTTCGCTGGCGATTAGCATCGCAAGGTCTTCCGCGCGGCCGGACATGATCCGAGCTGTATTCTTCAGAACCTCAATCCGCCTGTAAGCAGGCAACCAAGTGCCTCGATCACGGTGCAGACCGTGTGCCACATTCAGCATGACATTGATATCGTTCCAGCTTTTAACCTCGACACTGCCGATTTTCTCAAGATCAAACGGGTTCAGAACTTCAACAACATTACTCATATCAGACAGACCTTCGCCGCAAGCTCATCAATGAGAACGCGTTGGTTTTCACTGTAATCGACCGGCAAGTCGATCAGATGCACACCACCTGCTTCAAACGCTTTTTCAAAGGTAGGCACCAGATCTTCTGTCCTTTCGACCCGATGACCCGTAGCACCATAGCTGTTAGCGTATTGCACAAAATCAGGATTCTTAAATTCCAATCCCCAATCATCAAACCCCGCATGCGACTGCTTCCAACGGATCATTCCGTACGAGCTGTCATTCAGAACAGTAACAACAAGATTGAGGCCAAGACGAACGGCGGTTTCAATCTCCTGGCTGTTCATCATGAACCCTCCGTCACCGCAAATGGCCATAACCCTACGCTCAGGATATAGCTTCGCTGCCATCATGGCCGAAGGTAAGCCTGCCCCCATGGTCGCAAGCGCGTTGTCCAGCAGAACCGTGTTGGGTTGATAGGCCTGGTAGTTTCTGGCGTACCAAATTTTGTAGATACCGTTGTCCAAAGCGATGATATCGCAGTCCCCCATGACTTTACGTGTGTCAGATACAAACCGCTGAGGGATGACCGGAAAGCGCGGATCATCAGCGCCTTCTGATGTGTGTAGATCGGTCTCGTTTTTGACCCGCTGGAAGTAACTTCGGTCAAATTCCAAAGGTCCTTGCAGGAACTCACCCAATTTGGAGATGGATTGCGCCAGATCACCAACCACTTCAACTTGAGGGAAATAAACTTGATCAACCTGCGCGGCCTTGTAGTTAACATGGATCACTTTGGTGCCGCCCTCTTCCATAAAGAACGGTGGTTTTTCCACAACATCGTGACCCACATTGATGATCAGATCAGCGCGTTCGATGGCGCAGTGCAGATAATCACCATCCGACAGAGCGGCTGTGCCCAAAAACAGTTCGGACCGCTCATCCACGACACCCTTACCCATCTGAGTATTGAAAAATGGGATCTGGGTATCGTTCACGAACTTGCTCAGTGCGCTGCGGGCGTGTTTTCGGTTCGCCCCGGCCCCCAAAAGCAAAAGCGGCATCCTGGCAGCACGGATCATCTCAGCCGCTTCGGTCAGAACTGCATCACCGGCCACGGCATAGTGACGCTGATGCGGTTCAAGAACATGCTCAGAAGTCTCTTCGGCTGCAATGTCTTCCGGAAGTTCCAACAAAACCGCGCCGGGGCGCTCCTCTTGCGCGACACGAAAGGCTTCGCGGATCAATGAGGGGATTGTGTTGCCGTGTACGATCTGTTTGGACATTTTGCAGATCGGATCGAATAACCCAACAATATCGACAATCTGAAACTGGCCCTGTTTCGACTTCTTGATTGGTTTCTGCCCCGTGATCATGATCAGCGGCATACCACCCAGATGAGCATAGGCCGCTGGTGTAGCAAAGTTCGTTGCCCCCGGCCCCAGCGTCGCCATGCAGACTCCGGCCTTACCCGTCAGACGACCGTAGGTCGCAGCCATGAATGCCGCGCCCTGTTCGTGACGCGTTAGAACCAACTCAATTTTTGAGGTTCTTAGAGATTCCAGAACATCTAGATTCTCTTCTCCCGGAACAGCAAAGATGTACTCAACACCCTCCGCCTCAAGCGCTGCAACCAGCAAATCAGAAGCTTTGTTAATTGGCGATACGATTTGGTCATTGGTAGACATTTAATCTCCTGTTTTCACGACAGATCGGTGAGCTTGGGGCGGCCACGAAACTAAATGTACCACCATTTTGAATGAGGTTCAGGTCCATCGATTAACCACCGGCTTGCAATCGCTGTCGCTTGGGAAAAAGCTTGCCCTCGGAATTGGGTTCCGCGCTTATCGACCGACAATCGCAACTGAGTGGCCTTTCGCTCCCTGCTCCACTGTCAGCAATGGGTAATGCGCAAAATGAACCGCACCAATGGGGCGCAAATCACGCGTCGACCCGAGCGGAACAGTTGAAGTAGCATTTTTGTAGGTGCACCCAATCCCTGACTGCTCTGACCAATTGAAGGGCGTTTCCGCACGATCCTGAACAAAGAAATATTGCCAAAATAACCCGCACAAACGCTCAAAAACGTGACAACACCGGGCGACCACCGGAAAATTACGCCACATGGCCCTGTCGAATTGGGTGATTACCCAGACGTGAATCACAATGAGCCAAAGAACTGCAAGGCCAACGAGAGAACTGGATTGCTGCAACATGTTTGTTTGGCTCGTTCTTGGTTCGACTTAGGCCCAGCCTAGGTGTGCTGCAATCAAGTCGATGGCTAAATATTCAAACTAGATTGGAACTGGAACGGCCATAATCCAGCACAGGACTCATCACGTATTGGTGAAGTGATATCAACGCGGTAACAAAATGAGTACGGGGACAGAACAGCCGTAATCCGTCAGTCTCGAAACGCCCTGTCCTTTACGCGGATGACTGGCTTCGTCAGATACTCCAGCACTGTTTTTGGTTCGGGTAGCATATCAACTTGAGCAACCATTCCCGGTATCACGTCCAGATTCTGCCCATCCGCGTCCGTCAACGCCCCACTCAGTCGTATCTCCACGACATAAACCGACGTATCTCCATCCGGGGCAAGTACCGTATCCGCGCCGATGCGCGTTACCCGCCCGTCCAGGGCACCATAGCGTGAAGCGTCATATGCCGTAATACGCACCTTTACCTCCAGATCAGATCGAATAAAGGCAATGTCATCCGGCGCGACAAAGGCCTCGACTGTGACGGTTTCGGCAAACGGTACGTTTCAACTACGGTCTGACCCAGCTGGACCACTCCGCCCAAAGTCGAAATCAAAACCTGATTGACAATGCTGCGTGTCGGTGCGCGAATTTCGGCACGTGCGAGACGGGTCTGAAAGGCTGGAATACGGGTTTCAGGCGAAGCCAGTTTGTGAGCCTCGCCATCTGAAATGGTCCACCGCTATGTTTAAGAAATAGAGGACCAAGAATGGCAAACAAGCGACCGAAGCCGGAAGAGATTATCTAAACCGGCCAGAAATGATGTTCTCCTTCAGAGTCCCTGAGAACGGCCAGCAATCCTGCAACACAGCGCCAATATTGCGGGTCTTATCCGCCGGATCCACGGCACGCGCATCCAGACCATCCTGCATGACCGCCCCGGTATCAGGTTCATACAAATCCAAGATCAAGCGCGCCAGAGTGCTTTCCCAGACCCAATCGGGCCCTATATCGCGACTTTTTCGCCCGGTTTGATCGCTAAATCGATATCCTTAAGAATCGAACCCAACGCGTCATCGTAAGCAAAACTGACACCTTTGAAGTCAATCTGACCTTCGATCCTGCGCCGAGACAAATAGCGTCGGCCAGGCTGACGCTCGACCTCTTGCACCATAATCGCAACGATCTGGTGATAAACCACGCGCGCTTGGTTCAGACGCGTCAGTACCTGCGCCAACTGGGACAGAGGCGACAGGGTTTGCCCGTCAAGATCACGCAAGCGATCAGTGCTCCCATGGAGATCACCCCGTCCCGGATCAGGAACACACCGAAAAACACAATCGTGACCTGCGTGATCTGTTGAACCAAAAAGGTAAGGCTCACCGTTCCCTATGACAGCAAACGCGTCCTGCCGGAACTATCTGCCTGCGCGCGTACCGTCTCCTCCCAGCGAGCGCGCATGACCGGTTCGGCACCGGTCGTCTTGAGCGTTTCCATCCCCGTCAGCGTTTCCATCAGAACTGATTGTTTGGTCTGACTATCAAAACTAGATTCACGTGCATATCGGCTGAGGAATGGGTGCGCCAAAAGCCCCGATAGCAACTAATCGGCACAGCAATTGCCGAAACCAGCGCGAGAGTACCGCCGATGGCCCAGATCACACCGATAAATACAAATAGGAAGGGTAAATCGACCAAAGCAACCAGAGAGGCTGAGGTGAAAAAGTCACGTACCACCTCAAAGTCCCGCAGGATCGAGCCCATTCGCCCATTCTGACCCTACGTGACTTCATCTTGAGCGTCATCAACTGATTGAACAGCCGTTCGGCGATCTTCCTATCCGCCCGTTTCCCTGCTGTGTCAATGAAACGCGACCGTAGATTTTGGATAAGAAAGTCAAACAGCAGCGCATAGCGAACACCAGCAACCAAGGCCAATAAATTCGGCAGGATGCGATCATAGACAACCATCGTGAACAGAGAGGTCGCTGGTCCAAGTACGCTGGTTACCACGGCGGCCAACATTATCTGAACGTAAACCCCGCTCAGGTCGCTGAATGCAGGCCAGAACCGATGCCCCTCCCCTGTTGCGCTGAACGGTCCTCCTCCTTGCGGCGCGATCGCGTGGCGCGCAGAACCCAGAGCACACTACTCAGATGCGGATCCTGTCGCCGCCAGATCTGCCTCGGACAAACCAAGGCCTAGATGTTCCTTTAATAGCCGGAGATGATTGATCAGCGGGTCGGAGGTGGCTGAATTCATCGGGACTGTCACAAGGTCGGATCGGTAGGCTGAGCGACACCCAAAGCGTCCAGGATGTCACCGGTGACCGCCAGCACAGCATATTCGGCGCGACGCGCTTGAGCTTCAAGTTGAATTACCCGCACCTGCGCAAGGTTCAGTTCGCGCAATGCATCCAATATCTGAACCAATGTGCTGCGCCCAATATTAAACTGACCCCGTGCAGCATCTAGCGCCTGCTCATTGATCTCGACCGCGCGTCGGGCTGTCGCTAGCCGCCGTTGGATTGAATTGGTCTCTTCCAGCGCCCGAGACAGATTACGCTGCAACTCGCGGCGCAACTCCTCTTCATCGGCTTGGCTTTGTTGAAGATTCGCGCGCGCCGTTTTCACGTTGGCCCGTGAGGAACCACCTTGGTAAATCGGAACTGTCACGCCCAATCGAGCCTGCGCCCCATCGTCAATGAACCCCTGATCGAAATCAGTCTCAAGGATCGCGGACAGGGTCGGCCGAGTCGCCCGTTCCGCAACGATAACTTCTTGCTGGCGCACCTGGCTAACGGCAACCTGAGTCCGTAAACGTGGGCTGCGCTCAACCATCTCATGCGCCGAAGACCCAGCCAAAGCCGGGGCCGGTGGGATCGTCGGAATAACACCGGGACGGGTCCCAAAAACTTCTACCCAGTTTGCGGTTGCCAGTTCCACTTCTGTCTGCGCTTGTGCCAGTTCTGTCTCGGCATTTGACCTGCGCCCTTGCCCGGCCAGCAGATCTGCAACAGATCCAGCCCCCGCATCAAAGCGTGACTGGAGGTCGTCAACCAATATATCCGTGCGGTCCAGATTCTGCCGAGCCTGCTGTTCGAGGCGACGATTGCGGTCCAGATTGACTATGGTTTCTATGGCTTCGAAACTTAATGCGTTCAGCTCTGACAACTCACTTAACCAAGTCTGCCGGGCTTCGATCTGGCGCAATCCGACGCGACTGTTGACTTTGCCCCCATCATATATGATCTGGCTCAACCGCAGGATTGGAACCGGATCACCGCCAGACGTCAAAGACGTTTCGGCCTCTATCTGCGGCAAAAATGCCCCCTGCTCTGCGTCGATTCGAGACTTCGATGCCAGAACGTTCGCGGTGCCTGCGGCTGTCGTGGGTGAAGTAGCGACCGAAGTTCGTACCAGCTCGGCAAAATCGGTATGTGCAACGCTTCCCTTCAGATTGTTCCTACCTGATGCGGGTACTTCCACGGGTTTTGCAGTCGGATCAAAGGACTGAGTCCCCTGAATATCTTCAGTGCAACCAGCCAAAACTATCGTGGTTATCAAAACCGACAACCAAGCCTTCATGATGCCAATGCTCCTGGTATTAATTATGCGCCAGACAACAAATCATCGGTCAATATTCTTAACAAAGTGCTATTCAAAGTTCTCGTTAAAAGGGTATTTTGACGGACAAACAACCTTATGCTTTGCACGCATATTTAGATTAAAGCGTGACAACAACTGCGCACGTCCCGCCCCTAATGCACCATCTGCACGCAGCCAAAGACCGCTTCCTTCGACCTGCAATGCATTGTCGACTGCATCGGCCAGTTCTACATCCGTGATCGCAATGCCCAGCCAGATATCATCAATTCAAGCTTCAAATCACGGTTGACGTCATCTACCTGCGCCACAATCGACCTGTCGAAACCGCCACCCGCATCCAGAAAATCGGCGCTCGAGCCCAGTATGAACCTTTGGCTCTTTTCTAAGTCGATACCGATCCCAATAAACGCAGGCTAACCTTAGTAGCTGTAGACGCCTTCAAATAGTAAAATACGATCGCGTGGATCGGTCAAAACCGAATTGTTTGTTGCACGGGGCATCATAATGTTCGGAGCTCGCAACTCATAATTCGCCTCAAGCACGGCGCCAAATTCCGATCCCAGATTGTCTGTACGATAAGATAATATCATAAGTTTTGGCTCGGAGCGGAGCAACGCCTGATACAGCGCAGATTCTTCGCCTGCAGACTTCGTATTGTTGACAGCTTGTGCATCAAGCCAGAGGCGCGGCTCCATGCGACGACTGGGAATCATGCCAATGCCGTCAAAATAGGTGTCCTCTTGCTCAAGTAGTTCTTCTGCTCGCTGAATAAGCGCAAATTGGTCACGGTTATCGTGGGCCAAATATTGAACATTTCGCAGCGTGCTCAGCACAGCAACAATTACCAGAACACCAATGGCACGCGAATACCACGTTTCTGACCGCTGCATCAAATGGGCGACAGCGTCGGCACAATAGAAAGCCAGAAACGGCAGCACCATGACGAAAACGTACGGCCATGTTTGATTATGAAAAAAGACCAATGCAGAAAGCGCTAACGTAAAGGTAAAATATACCCGTGCAGCACTATCACATTTGGCAAACCGAGAGGCCGCAACAAAAAGCCCAAATATCACCAAACCATATTGCAGGGAATTTCGCTTGAGCGTTTGCCAGACGAACGCATCAAGTCCTTCGTAATAACTGCCCCCGTTGAACGCAAGTTCCGCTGGCCCAAAGAAAAGCACGGCAAGAACCTGTGGCATCGCGGCGCCCCCTAACAGGACTCCGTAAACTGCTATTGCGGCTGCCCACCCAAGTAAGAGCATTACCCCACGCTTCACCGCTCGGGCGACTGAGCGCATGATGAGCGCATCAATAGTCAATGCGGCCCCCAACGCAAAATTGAAGTAGACTGATTTTTGGGTCGTTACAAATGCAAGCCCACTAAGCAAACCAGCAATCAGAAGAGACTTGGCGCGGTCAGTTCCAGACCGAATGACGACCAGAATTGCCATAATCGCAAATAGCGTAGCAAGCGGTTCTGAACGCAGGCGGAATCCGCGTTCGATGAAATTACTGAAGCTCAGCAAGAGTGCAACGGCTAACAAAGCCGTAACACGTTCCGCCCCCAAAGTACGGGTGCATAGGTAGACGCACCAAGCGGTCGCTATTGCCAGGCAAGCTGTCGTCAATCGGCCTGCTATCAGCATTGAGGTCGCATCCCATCCGATCAGATGAGAGAATTCATAGAACAGAGCATATCCGACCGCCTTTTTCGGCCAGATCGTCTCGAACGTTCCGTCGAACAGATAAACGGGTTGGGTAAAATGCCAAAACTCATCCATCACAAAACGAGTATTAACCGACAGCACAACGAGAAAGGCAATCTTTAATAAAATAAAGGCTTTGAGTGCAAACGATAACCGTTCAGAGCGGTTCAGGTTTTGTGGCAAGATCTTTGTGCGCACCGTCATTCTGTGCACTCTCACATAAAACGCTGCTGGCTTGTTTCATCGCGCGTGATCTCAAGATCTGTCACTGGATTTAACCAACCTCTCACGCGATGTGAAAAACAATCCAATTCAAAAATACCACGGTGTCGCGATGTCAAAGCAAACCTCGCGTCTGCCTCAAATGCGCAATCAATAGGCGCTCTGAATGGACTCATCTCATGTTCCTCTTTTCAGCGCCAGCTTAAGCCGGGGCACGAGCCTGTTCACGATCTGTGAGCGGGTGAGAAACTCGCGCCATTCAAGCGGTCCAAGTGAGATTATTGCCTTTAACGCTGAACCACATCCACGCAATCTGCGATGGTGCAGGCTGGCCAAACAAATGTTAAAAGCATTGGCCGTATCAGCGCGTTTACGGGCAATCTTTCTGAGATCGTCTGGCAGATGCACAAGATGCCGTTCCATTGGGATCTTCAATTGTCGCTTGAACGATTGCAGGTCTCGCGACCCGGTCATGGTCTGGGAAGCTGCATGAATACGAAACGATGCCGCGCAGGTGGGATCCCAAGCCAATCCATTCTGTGCGAGGCTCAACCAAAGGTCCCAGTCAGCAGTATACCAAAGGTCTTCATCAAGTCCACCATTTCGCATCGCAGCAGCCCGCCTGAACATGACCGCAGGCAACGCAACGGTATTTTGAACAATCAAGTACGAAAGTGCCTCTTCGAATGAAAGAACGCGCTGAGCACCTCCAAACGGAGGACACATATGGCCAACCGTATTGCCCTTAAGGTCGATAAGATTCGCACCATGAACCCATATATCGACATTCGGGTATCGTGAGGACATTTCTTTCAGCAATGCCGCACGACCAGGCGACCAGATATCATCCTGATGCAACATTGTGATAAGGGACGAAGCTGCCTCTCGCAGTCCAAGATTTGTGTTCTCGGTCCATGATTTTGCATCGGGATTGTCGATGATCCGGATTGGAAGACGTGACCGCGCAGCCTCGAGAAGTTCGTGGCTATTATCCGTTGAACCTTGATTGACGGCGACAATCTCAAGCCCTTCGCATTGACCATCTAGCGACGACAGTGCAGCGTCCAGAGTGTCCCCGCCATTATAGATTGGCATAATTACGGTAAGCCATGGCTGCGTCATGGGGTGCAGCGCCTTTGAGTATGTATACCGATCATGAAGGCAATCGTGATCAGCGAAGACTCTAGTCTCAAAGGATTATCTGTCGCAACTGATGTTGCGATTGGGCGACCTAGCTGTCGGGAAATATGCGCGTACATCAATCTAGGTCATCTCCTCCACTTCAGGCGGTGTGAGCAGCAATTTCTAAAACCGGCACCATCTGATCGCCCGTAGCGCTAGTTGCTGCCGCTCTTCTAACAGGGCTCTTTTTGCCAAGTCAGATCTGATGCGATTGGGTTTATCATTCTTTTTTACTCTCTTGCGCTATGAATTCCAAAACAAGAACAGATTGTTTCCGATTCATCAGGCTATTGTGGCTAGATTGGGGCATCACGCGTACTGATTTGTGGTTCTCCCAAATGACCAAATAGGCCGCGATAGTTTGATCCACATCAGTGAGTAAAAAGCCAATTGGACAACTACCCAGCCCGGAGATTCCAGCATGATAGGGAATTGGTGCTTTGAACCCACCTGACAAAATACGGATTTTTCACTATCAAAGATCCTGATGCCGCCTAAATCCCGCTGCTGCAAGGAAGGGGTAACACAACAAGAATCCGCTGACGGTTACGATCCTCAAAGATACCGCAGCTTCGGCCGCAGTCGCCGCGTCAATGCCCTGAAGGAATAGAGCGCTAGCCCATGTCACTTCAGTCACTCCCAATCCTGCAGGTAAAAACGGGATCGACGAAACAAGTAGTATCAAAGGGAAGGCGACGAAAAGCGGCATGGGATCGAGCTCCGGCAAAAACATCACCATCAGACCAACATTCAAACCCGCTATCAGCACATACCTCAAAAGGCTCAACCCCATAAGTTTATGTAGAACTACGGATCTTTGGTCAGCAGCTTGGTTCAAACCATCAGCGAGCGACGTCAAAGCCGCGCCCTCTCCTATCATCACACGAATTCGATGAACCACCAGTGCACTCCCACGCAGGACAGGCTTTAGCGCAGCGACAACAACCCCGAGAAGTACGATCAAAGAGAATGTCGCAAAAGCCGCACCCAACGCAACAAACACAAGGCCGGCCAGTACCGCAATTCCCAGCGTCAAAAGCTCTAACGATTGCTCAAATAGTGAGGTACCCGCAGCGGCGCGGGCGCGGATGCCGCTTTTGCTCGCAACCCACGCGCGGACAATCGGGACGCTAATCTGTATCGAAATTATCTGCCCCAAAAGCGCACCGGTCGCCGTTGCAGAGGTGGCCGTTCCCAAGGATATTGTCTGAATATCCAGTGTTTCTGAAAGCACGATCCGCCACTTCATTGCCGCGGCCACAACAATGATGCTTTGCGTCAACATAATCAGCGCGTAAATAGGCCAGGGTACGCCGCCCAGTACCTGAGAAATACCCGACAGAGTTGCTCCACTTTTTTGTATGAGCACAACCAGCAGCGCCAATCCTGCAATGAGCCCTGCCAGGGTCCAACGGAGGCGTTTATTGCGAGTTAGTGTTTTTGTCCCATCAGACAAAGCAATTAACCCCGTATATCAGGTTAATGTCCGGAATTGCGGCCCGCATGGGCCACCACTTGGTACGGCGTTCTGGGAAATGAAACTTAATAATCTGATGCAGGTTATAGATCGCATTTACATGCTCGACTGACATGTAATAATCGTAAGGCAGGCCCGCTGCATAACCGCGTTTTCGCGGCCCTAACGTTCGCCCAATCCTCCACGCAAGTCCGGGGTCACACGGGAGGATCAGCGATAGTACCCCGCCCGGACGGATAACGCGAACCCACTCCTCCAACGCACTTACCGGATCAGGAATGTGCTCCAAAACATGGGTCGCGATCACGCGATCAATACTATCGTCTTCAAATTGCAGCCTGGCACCTGAAAGCTGCTTGATCTCGACGCGTGGGTCCCAACTACGCTTGGTTAACCAATCGATTACTTTTGGATCATGGTCGGAAGCGATGTATCGCTCGAAACCATGTTGAACGCAGCCGAAATGTGCCATCGTGCCAACGCCAAGCTCAAGAACCGTCCCGTAGTGATCATCAAGGCCGGCATTTTTCTCAACCAAGTTATGCGTCGAACGTAAAATACGCGCACTTAAGCTTGAGCCGTAATTTGAGGCGTCATAGTTCGCCAGCCAATTTTCTTCATAGTTCGACCAATCCGGTTTCTCTACAAAGTTTTTCATCTCGTTGGCCTCCTGCATTTTACGCAAGCCTATATGTTGCTGGAGAAGTAATACCTTGCTTCCAAGGCTTCAGACGTTGCGAACAGGGAAAATGACAACAGTAATATCAGCAGCACATTCTCAGCCATTCTGTATTTTCTTGCCCTGCCATCGATAGTTCCACGCGATTGGAAAAGACAGGCCAGAAATAGGATGGGTAGCAAAAAGTAACGGCCCTGGACACCCAATATAGCTGAGGCGGGATGGGGCGTCCAAGTTACTAGAAGTGAAAAGAAAACTATGAAGAACCCACCAAATGCAGATGAAATCAAGGCAAATGAAGACAGCCCATCATCTATTCTTCCCTGAAGTATCGCAAACATCAGGATCAACAGGACAATAAGAAATAATGTAGTGTAGGTCTGAGGAGAGAATGGCACATCCAGCCACCCCAAAATTCCTAAAAATGTATGAAGGTAGTAAAGAGTTCTTTGTCCGTCCGAAAGCGTGGCCCAAAGAGTGTCCGCGAACTGCCAGGGATTGAGCACATAATATTCCAAGATCTGGGTCGTGGTCGCACCTAAATCTACGCGCATATCCTTAGTTATGGATAATGCAAATCCATACCAGGAAATGATCGCGATACATAAAACCATGAATAGGGAAATTGCAGGAATGCTCCGAAAGCGAACCCCGAACGTCAGGGGTAACAACACAAGTGGCGCCATGTGCAAACGGCACCCTGCAAGTAAGAAAATCAGGGCCGATAATCCAAGCATCCTTTGAATACTTGGCCGAGTGCTTCTTTTCATTATGTCGAGGTATAGCGCGATTATCAGAAGCACCATCGCCGTGGATATGAAGTCAATGCTGGCTGATGCAGCCTGAAACAGCGTCATCGGGAGGAATAATAGTGCTATCACCAAGGCCGAAGGCACCATAATTCGAAATGCCGCAAGCAAAATCAACGACCCCGCGCCAAGAGTAAAAAGTCGCGCAAGTTTATAGCTGGCATCGACACTTTGACCCAGGAACTCTCCACACGCGAGAGCCAGTGCTTGGGGTAAATAAATAAGAGGGAAATAATACCCTGTTCCAGGCAGTGTTTCGTAGGCGCGCTTGCCGCTCCAATCTATGTCTTTCGCAGAATTCAGTTGCGCTGAAGTGACCTTGACTTCCGGGTGATGCGGCAAGGATTTGAACTGCGCCATATAGTCGAGCAACCCAGTGTCCACATTCCCGCCTGATGCCCGACCCTCGTCAGTGCTTAACAGGAACTGACCTTTCGAGAGCAAATAGGCGCGTTCGACGTGATCGAATTCGTCGGGGGATTGGAAAGGCGGTGTCAGCAGGCCTATCCACAATGCGGCACAGAACACTGACAAGACCGCAAGCAAACTCCGATCGTACGTCATGTTATTTATCGTCTATCTTTGCGCCACTGCCGACAAGCATCGGTATGCGCCGGGTGATCCGTAGACGTTGAATTGGGACCTTTGGTTCAGATGCAATGTCATAACTTGCAAAAAACAGGAGCATCTGGAATCCAAGGACAATCGGTAATGCCGAAAGCATTACGGTTCCGGTCGTGGCTGGCACACCGGTCGCAACAGACTCTGACCATGCCACCGCACCAAAAATGACCCCAAACCCCAAGAGAAGGACTCCGAACAGGAGGTTCAACGACGCAAGAGAGAAATCGCGCAGAAAATACATGTAGATAACGCGCTTTAGTGTGGCGACCAAATGGCGCCAAAGAAATTCAAACATGACACGTCCGACGCGAAGCCCGCTGACTTCGTCGGCATAGACAGCTCGCATAGGGATATCGATCACGACAGCCCGCAGATCACCGAGACGAATGAGCATGTCACTTTCAAAGAAATATCGCTGGGATACTTTGTCGAGATCAATTGAGGCGAGCGTACGGGCATGTATCGCGGTAAACCCATTGGTTGGATCAAATATGCTCCAGTACCCGCTTGATAGCTTCGTTATAAAGCTAAGGAACGCGTTGCCGAACAGCCTGACCCAGGGCATTTCCCTCACCGCAGTACCCGAATAGAACCGATTACCCTTTACATAATCGGCTTCCCCAACTGCGATCGGTTGTACAAACTGAGAGATCAATTCAGGGGCCATTTGACCGTCCCCATCAATCTTCACGACTATTTCGGCATCTGCATCCAATGCTGCCCGATATCCCGTGATGACAGCTCCACCCACACCAGTGTTTGTCTTATGCCTTAAAACTGTCAGGCGGGGATCCTTTATTGTTTTTTCAATGAAACCACCAGAATCTTCGGGGCAGGCATCATCGACTGCAAAAATATGCTCTACTTCTGGACCGATACGCGCGATCACATCTTCAATGTGGCGCTTGACCTTGAAACAGGGAATAACGACTGCAATGCGCATATTTGATTCCCCGATTGAACCTCGGGTCCACTCCTAGCCTCACAAACTGTAATTATGTCAGTGATGAATTCCGCGCAAAACGACCAAAAGCGATAATACACGCACGTTGCATAAAAGCCCCACACGCGCGATCTGGAATGCTTCGCTGAACTCCTGGTTGGAAACAAAATTCAATCAGAGCATGACAGTTCGTAAGAAGTTTGTGGCGATTATTCCGGCACTGCAAACCGACTACGAGTGCGATTTGCAAATGCCACCAATGACAACATCACCGGGACCTCGACGAGCACCCCAACGACGGTTGCCAGCGCCGCACCCGAATTCAAACCAAACAAACTGATGGCAACCGCAACCGCAAGTTCAAAGAAATTCGAGGTTCCGATCATGGCGCAAGGAGCAGCAATTCGATGCGGAACTTTCAACGCATAGGCCATACCATAAGCCAAGAAAAATATGCTGTAACTCTGAACCAATATGGGCACAGCGATCAGCGCAATTACAAATGGCCGGGCCAAAATCGTTTGCCCCTGCAGGCCAAACAAAATGACGACTGTGGTGATCAAACCTATAACCGACCAGGGCTTTACACGTGTCGAAAATGTATCGATTGCATCTTGCGACCCAAGCCACCTGCGCGTGATCAACCCGGCTATTAAGGGCAGAACTACATAGAGTACCGTTGCCAGGACAAGCGTTTGCCACGGAACCGAAATCTCTGTGACGCCCAATAAAAATGCTACTATTGGCGCGAACGCGACAACCATGATCAGATCATTCACCGAGACCTGCACCAATGTGTACGTTGCGTCCCCTTTTGTAAGTTGCGACCAGACGAAAACCATTGCAGTGCACGGAGCAGCCCCAAGCAGGATCAGGCCCGCAGTGTATTGAGCCGCGTCTTCAGGTTGTATCCATGGGGCGAAGACGAACTCAAAGAACAAAACAGCGAGGATCGCCATGGTGAAAGGCTTTATCAGCCAATTCACGACAAGCGTGATGATCAAGCCCTGAGGCTGACGCGCAACGCCCGCGACAGCACTAAAGTCAACGCCAACCATCATTGGATAGACCATTGCCCAGATCAACAACGCCACAACCAGATTAACGCTCGCTACCTCTGCCGATGCGATAACCTCGACCAGCCCGGGCACTGTCTGGCCAATTAATACACCCCCGATCATGGCAAGCGCGATCCAGACGCTCAGGTAGCGTTCAAAGATACTCATAAGATTGCCTCATTGGTCGGTGCTGTAAGTTTACAGGATATGAGTGCAGAAAGGCCGATCATGATTGCTGCAGTGCCCAGCACAAATGGAAGCCCACCCAATTGATAGGTCACGCCAGACAGAACGGTACCGATCAATCGGCCCGCGGCATTGGCCATATAGTAAAAGCCTATATCCATTGTGACCCTTTCAGATTTGGTGAATGCCAGGATCAGATAGGAATGAAGCGAAGAGTTGATCGCGAATATAGCCCCAAAGAGCAGCAAACCAATCACCAATGCAAAGGTCAGCCATGCCTGCGCCCCTGTAGACAGCAGGGCTGCGACAGTCAGAATTGCTGGGATGCAGAATAAAACAGCAGCCCAGTCACGTGCGGCGCGTATCAAATCTCGTTCAGAGCGCTCAGACGCGCGCAGGATTTTTGGCGCACTGGCCTGAACCGCACCGTATAATATCACCCAGATGGCCATAAACGTGCCGATCATAAAGAAGGCCGCGCGGTTCGCTTCCTCAGTGCCATCGGATAGCACGGCATAGAAATAGATTGGAATGCCGACGACAAACCAAACGTCCCGCGCGCCGAACAAAAAGACCCGTGCCGCCGAAAGCCAGTTTACATTGGCCGAATTCGAATAGACCTCAGAGAACTTGGCGCCCTTTCGCCCATTGGGAAGACCGACTGGCATGAAGGCAAGAATAGCACCCAAAACCACAGCCAGTATAATCGCCATAAGTAAAACGGCCCAATTAATACCCAAAGTCGCCAACAGCGCCGCCCCGAACAAGAAACCAATACCTTTCACGGCATTCTTTGATCCTGTCAGGATGGCAACCCATCGGAATAGACCGCCACCTTCGGCTGGGGCAAGCAGTTTGACTGCCGATTTTGACGACATCTTTGCCAGGTCCTTGGCGACCCCACTTGCCCCCTGAACAATCATCACAAATGCCACCGAAACACTCATGGCCCATTGCGGGTCAAGCTGCGTCAGCGCTAGCAAGGCCACGATCTGCAGCGCCAGGCCTGCATAGAGAGTTGCCGCCAGCCCAAACCGGGCCGCAATCCAACCTGCAGCGAGGTTGGTCACCATTCCAGCGATCTCGTATAAAACAAACAGGTAAGCCAACTGCACCGGAGAGAAGCCCAGAGTATGAAAGTGCAACAGCACCAGCATCCTGAGCGCCCCATCGGTCAGCATAAACGCCCAATAGGCGGCCGTTACGGCGATGTAGGCCGGCAGACCATCAGGTCTTTGCGTCACAATGATGCCCCGACCATCAAGGCAACATCGACCAGGCGATGCGCATATCCGAATTCATTGTCATACCACGCATAGATTTTCACCTGGGTGCCATTCACCACCATGGTTGAAGGTGCATCAACGATCGAAGAGCGTTGGTCGTTTGTATAATCTGCCGACACCAAGGGTCGCGTTTCATAACCTAGAATACCGCTGAGTTGCCCTTCAGCGGCAGCCTTGAACAAGCCATTGACCTCCTCAATGGTTGTTTCTCGTTCAACCTCGAAAACACAATCTGTCAGCGACGCATTCAGCAATGGAACACGCACGGCATGGCCATTCAATCGACCCTTTAGTTCCGGATAGATCAGCGTAATGGCCGTTGCTGATCCAGTTGTGGTTGGGATCAACGAATTCAATGCCGAGCGCGCACGACGCAGGTCCTTGGCGGGACGATCTACCATTGTCTGCGTGTTGGTCACGTCATGAATCGTGGTCATCGACCCGTGCCGGATTCCAAGGTTTTCATGAATGACTTTTACGACCGGAGCGAGACAATTGGTCGTGCAGGATGCTGCAGTCACAATGTGATGCATTTTGGGGTCATATGTATCTTCGTTGACACCATATACAATGTTAGAGGCCGGACCGCCCTTGACCGGCGCAGAGACAACCACCTTCTTAACACCGGCTTCAAAATACGGGGCCAACTTGACCTCGGTCTTGAAGGCACCCGTGCAATCGATCACCATGTCGATGCCATCCAGTGGGAGTTTTGTCAGGTCGTTTGTTCCGACGAACGGTATGCGCGTTCCATTGATGGTGATGCTTTCGTCATCATGATCGAAAGACCCAGCCCAACGGCCGTGCACAGAATCAAACTCTAACAAGTGCGCGTGCATTGCGGCGTTACCCACCGCGTCGTTGATCCATGCGACACGTGCCCCGCGTTCCAAAAGCGGCTTCAGGGCAAGCTTTCCCATCCGGCCTAGGCCATTCACTGCATAAGTTGTCATGTTGTACTCTCAGCGGCAGATTTGCCGATTTCATCGATGGCGGATTGCAAGGCGAGGCGATCAAGGCTTTCGACCGGCAACGCAGAAAAGGCCTCAATCCGACGTTTAAGTGCACCATAGGCGTTTTGAAACGCGAGGCCCTTCTCCGCATGGGTACCCTCGGCCTTGACCGGATCCGCCATGCCCCAATGACCGCTGATCGGTTGGCCATCCCAAGCCGGGCATTCCTCGTTTGCCGCCTGATTGCAAACCGTAAAAACGAAATCGAGGTCTGGTGCATTCGGCCCTGAGAATTCAGCTATGTTCTTTGAACGCAAAGCCGAGATATCGTGGCCTTTGTCTTTCAGCACCTGAAGGGCAAACGGGTTCAATTCAGAGGAAGGCTTGATCCCTGCCGAGAATACATTGAACCGATCCCCGGCAATTTCACGAAGCAGCGATTCCGCAAAGATAGAGCGGGCTGAATTTCCTACGCAGAGGAACAGCACGTTGAATTTCCGATCATCCTCGACGTCATTTCCCAAATCGAAGGGCATACACAAATCAGGTCGTCCGAGGCAGCAATCCAAGAATAAGTAGTCGAGCATTTTCCGCACAGAATGCATATCAATTGCATAGAGCAAAGAAGTTCCAACCCTCTGCTGATTTATGATCTGAGCGTTCTGCAGTGCACTAAGATAGCTCGACATGGTGCTGGGCTTGATATCGAGCGCCGAACCCAGCTCTCCAGCCGGTACCCGATCAGGATATCGCCGCATAAGCATCCGAAACACCGCTAGCCGATGTGGATGGCCTAATGTGTTAAGTTGGTTTGAGATATATGATTCCATATTTCGTGAAATATTAAAATTATATCTAGGATGCAATTACTTTCTATGAGCCAGGACTTCCAATGCAAGACAGACATGCTAACCAAAGGAACAGTGTGCACCAACCAAGGCTCTGAACAGAATGATTGCAAATCTGATGATGTATCAGCGCCCGCAGCTGGCAGCAGCCCATGATCGGTATTGGCAGCTGATACTTCGGAACCTGAATGAATTAGGTATAGATGGCCCCGAACATCTCTCTCAGAACGCAGAAGAGTTTTTTGTCTGGAAAAACCCGAATTTGGTATTAAGCCAGACTTGCGGCATGCCGTATCGCATCTGGCTGCATGACTTGGTCGAGCTGGTCGGCACACCGGACTACGGGCTTGAAGGCTGCCCCCCAGGATATTATCGAAGTGCACTTGTCGTGCGTTCCGATGATGCCCGACAGGACATCGTAGAATTCAGCGAGTCAATCTTTGCGTTTAATCAGACATTCTCGCAGTCAGGTTACGCTGCTCCGTACTGGCATCTACGCAAGCACGGTTTTTGGTTTCAAAATCGCCTACACACGGAACAGCATGTCAAATCAGCTCAAGCGGTCGCCTCAGGACGTGCGGACATCGCATCGCTAGACGCTATGTCCTGGAAACTGATGGAGAAGCATGATGCGTTCGCACAGGAATTGCGGGTTCTGGATTGGACCGCGCCTACACCTGGATTGCCGCTTATTACCGCGAATGGAAATGACGCAGATTCCATATTCAATGCAGTGAAATCTGCGATCGAACTCCTTGATCCGCTCGATCGGGGCCTTCTCGGATTGCGTGGTATCGTCCGAATTCCAAAAGACAAATACACCGAGATCCCCAACCCACCTTGATTTGAGCGTTTATCGAAGCTTCGGATCAAAGATTGAAAGGCAATCTGATTCAACCCGCGAGCTTGTAGCGATGAATCAACTCAAACCGCCCATCTTTGCGTTCACCACACAACGCGATCTGATCAACAACAAACGGAACCGGCAGCTCAGGCAGAGACTTCAATATCGTTTCTGTCCAGTCCGAAATATCCTGCTTGGGCAACCGTGCAGTAAGGGTCATGTGGAATCGGAATTCGTCCATCACATACGGGTAACCCCATTGGGTCAATAGGGCATTCTGACGGGCACTCATCCCCGGTCGCCGCCGCCGTTCAAGTTCTGCCACAGACAAGCGCGCTCGGAATTCATCCAAGTCTTGGACGCAGGCCGCAGCGACCCGTTGCAACGCATTAGATTCGCCGCGCGGTATCAGCGCCAAAAAGCGGCCAAGTCTGGTCAGTTCCAAACCGTCGCATTTCGCTGGAGCAAGCCCCGACGCCAACTCTGCCACGCGCATGTGCAGTTCCTCGGCTGTGCTGTCACCGGCCAACCGAAATGGCGGTTTCAACGTTCCGTGAAAGCCATATTTGCGCGGCGTCATCGTGATTCCATCCAAACCGGGAAAATCGAATAAAGGCGCTTCACACGCGCTGATAATGTCCCAACCGAGCCAGGATGCCCCGAAACGGGCAAACGGCCCCTGGGGTGGAACATAGTAGATCGCAAAACGAGTATACGACATGAACTCCTCTTATCCTGCATCCTCTGTGATAGCGATGTGTCAGGCATTCCGTGGCTTGCCAAGGTGCGGTTGGCTTTGCCTGATCAGGTTTTAACCGGGGCTGTGACCACCGAACAGGGCGTGGTTGCGGATACTCAAGAATGGGAGCACCGCCTTCGCGCTGGCCTCAACACTGTATTCTATGCACTGCACATTGGGTCTATGAACCGCGCCCTCACCCCCCATTGCTCGGCACCTGGAGCGATCGCAAAAGCGCTGTTTAACGGCAGGTAACCTTGACTAATCGCAGGTAGAAAAGGGTTGTCTCTAGGGCTTTGAGAATTGCGCCCACCTTTTCGTTGCCCATTCCCTGCAATCTTAAAACTTAGAGGGAATGCACCGGGATTCGAGATGGCCTAAAGGATTTTCATATAATATGCGGCAATCCGGCGCTTGAACTCCGTCAATCTAATGTATACGAAAGTATACTATACTGATCCAGCGACAATTATGCCGCCACGAATATCGCCCCATAGCATGCCAGAGATGCGGAAAAATAACATGAGCCTCTACAACGACTACTTGACCGAGATTGAAGACCGCAAGCAACAGGGTCTCAGCCCCAAGCCCATCGATGACGGTGCACTGACCCGCGAAGTTATTGACCATATCAGAGACTCCGGCAGTGCGCACCGCGATGAATGCCTGCACCACTTTATCTATAACACCCTGCCCGGCACCACGAGCGCCGCGGGTGAAAAAGCGCAATTTTTAAAAGAGATCATTCTGGGCACTGTTGAGGTCGAGGAAATCAAGGCAGCTTTCGCCTATGAGCTATTGAGCCACATGAAAGGCGGCCCGTCGGTCGAAGTGTTGCTTGACCTTGCACTGGGCACCGACGAAGCGACAGCGCGCGATGCGGCTGAGGTGCTCAAGACTCAGGTCTTTCTTTACGAGGTCGATACAGATCGCATCAAGTCGGCCTATGAGGCAGGCAATGCCATAGCTTCAGACCTTCTGGACAGCTACGCCAAGGCAGAGTTCTTTACCAAGCTTCCTGAGGTCGACGAAGAAATCAAAGTTGTCACCTATGTGGCTGCAGAGGGCGATATCTCAACCGACCTCCTAAGCCCAGGCAATCAGGCACATTCCCGCGCTGATCGTGAGCTGCACGGCAAGTGTCTGATTTCGGAAGACGCTCAAAAAGAAATTGAGGCACTGAAACTTAAGCATCCAGATGCACGTGTCATGCTGGTCGCTGAAAAAGGCACGATGGGCGTCGGATCATCGCGCATGTCTGGGGTTAACAACGTGGCCCTTTGGACCGGCAAGCAGGCTAGCCCGTATGTTCCGTTTGTCAACGTCGCACCCGTCGTGGCGGGAACGAATGGCATCTCTCCCATTTTCCTGACCACGGTAGGCGTGACCGGTGGGATCGGTGTGGACCTTAAGAACTGGGTCAGAAAGACGGATGAAGACGGCAAGCCGATCCCGAACAATGACGGCAACCCGGTGCTCGAACAGAAATACTCGGTTGCGACCGGAACCGTTCTGACAATCGACACAAAGCAAAAGAAACTATTTAGCGAAGATGGCAGCGATGAACTGGTCGATATGGCCGGATCATTCACACCGCAAAAGATGGAGTTCATGAAGGCTGGTGGGTCTTATGCCATCGTGTTCGGCAAAAAACTGCAGACATTCGCCGCTGAAACTCTGGGGATCGAAGCACCGCAGGTCTTTGCGTCTTCAAAGGAAATCAGCGTCGAAGATCAAGGTCTGACCGCGGTCGAGAAGATCTTTAACGCAAACGCACTGGGTGTAGCGTCCGACAAGGTGCTGCACGCAGGGTCTGACGTGCGGGTGCGCGTCAACATCGTTGGCAGTCAGGACACAACCGGACCAATGACGGCACAAGAGCTTGAGGCCATGGCCGCTACGGTCCTTTCTCCTTCGGTCGACGGGGCCTATCAGTCGGGATGTCACACGGCTTCTGTCTGGGATGCCAAAGCGCAGGCCAATACGCCCAAATTGATGGCTTTCATGCACAAATTTGGCTTGATTACCGGTCGTGATCCAAAGGGCGTCTATCACGCGATGACAGACGTTATCCACAAGGTTCTCAACGACATTACTGTTGACGATTGGGCAATCATCATTGGTGGTGACAGTCATACCCGGATGTCCAAAGGTGTCGCTTTTGGCGCGGACTCTGGCACCGTGGCTCTAGCTCTGGCGACAGGTGAAGCCACCATGCCAATCCCTGAATCCGTAAAAGTGACCTTTAAGGGCAAGATGGCTGATCACATGGACTTTCGCGACGTGGTTCATGCGACACAGGCGCAGATGCTGGCACAACACGGTGATAACGTATTCCAGGGTCGGATCATCGAAGTGCATATTGGAACGCTGTTGGCGGACCAGGCCTTTACCTTCACCGACTGGACTGCGGAAATGAAAGCCAAAGCTTCAATCTGCATATCCAACGACGAGACCCTGATCGAGTCACTGGAGATTGCCAAATCGCGCATCAAGATCATGATCGAAAAGGGCATGGAGAACGATGCCCGGATGCTCAACAGCTTGATCGAGATCGCGGACAAGCGCATCGAGCAGATCAGGTCGGGCGAGAAACCCGCGTTGACACCCGATGAAAATGCCAAATACGCTGCCGAGGTCATTGTCGATCTGGATGAAATCGTTGAACCAATGATCGCGGACCCAGACGTCAACAATGCGGATGTCTCAAAGCGTTATACCCACGACACCATCCGCCCGATTTCATTCTATCGCGCAGAAAAGAAAGTGGACCTTGGGTTTGTTGGATCATGCATGGTGCACAAGGGTGATATCAAGATCGTCGCTCAGATGTTGCGCAATCTCGAGGCTGATCAGGGCGATGTCACATTTAAGGCTCCGCTCGTCGTGGCCGCTCCGACTTACAATATTGTTGATGAATTGAAGGAAGAGGGCGACTGGGAAATTCTGCAGAAGTATTGCGGATTTGAGTTTGACGATGCTGCGCCTAAGGTCCAGGCCCGTACCGAATACGAAAACATCCTTTATCTTGAACGTCCGGGCTGCAACCTTTGCATGGGCAACCAGGAAAAAGCAGCCAAAGGGGATACGGTTCTAGCCACATCGACACGCCTGTTCCAAGGCCGGGTGGTTGCGGATTCCGAAACCAAAAAGGGTGAATCCTTGTTGGGCTCGACTCCTGTTGTTGTCCTATCGGCAATTTTGGGACGTACACCAACGCTGGATGAATACAAAACAGCGGTTGAAGGCATCGATCTGACCAAGTTCGCACCTCCAATCCAGAAGCCCTTGGCTGGTCTGTCCGTACATTTCTAGATCGGCAATCAACATCGGGAAGACGGTGGAAGATGCAGGGGCGTTAGTCTTTGTAGATGCGGTGCAATTTGCGCCGCATCACTTGGTCGACGTTAAAGAACTGGGCTATGATTTTCTGGCCTTCTCCTCGTATAAGTTTTTCAGACCGCATTTGGGTATTGTCTGGGGACGTCTGGCGTTGTTGACTTCGCTCTTCCCCTACAAGGGGCGGTGCGTGTCGGATGCAAACCCGAACCGATAAGCGATGGGCGCCCCTCGATACGAGGTGCTGGTGGGCCTGTCGGCGACTGTACGTTATTTTGAGGAAATCGGTTGAGCCACTGGAGGCAGCGGCGGAGATAAGAATCGCAAGGGTTGACCATGGATGATCGTCGGATCAGAACAGTGGCGATCTGGGTTCACTGCCCTGCGGCAAGGCTCGGTTACCTGACTACACCAGGTCAGTATATTTCCGTTCAGTCGGCTTGGGCCTTGAGGGCATCGCCATGGTTTGTGGCATCTGAAAGCTTCCTCAGGCGCAAGGACTGAGCAACAAGGAGAGATGAGATGAAAATCAAGCCTTTTGGCGTTGAGATCTGGATGAATGAATTCGAGAACCATTGCGAGTTCAATCTGGCCGAAACCTGTGTTGCATCTCTGACAATCGAGCAGCTTTTGGAATTGTCCGGCAAAAACTCCGACGTTCTTGACGATCTCAAACCAATGAAGCTGACCTATGGCGCGATCGAAGGGTCTGACCGATTGCGTGATGCGATTGCGACGCTTTATGAACGGCAAGAGCGCCAAAATATTGTCGTCACACACGGGGCAATCGGGGCTAATGCGCTGGTCCATGAAACGCTGGTCGAACCGGGCGACCACGTGATCTCGGTCCGGCCAACCTATCAACAGCATTATTCGATCCCCGAGAGTTATGGCGCCACAGTTGATATCCTTCACCTGCGGCCAGAAATCGGCTTTTTGCCCGATCTCGATGAATTCGCCAATTTGATCCGACCAGACACAAAGTTGATCGCAATCAATAACCCCAACAATCCGACCGGCGCATTGATGGATGCAGGCTACCTGGAGCAGTTCATTGAGATTGCCCGGCGCAGTCAGACCTATGTGCTGTGTGACGAGGTGTATCGTGGCACCAGCCAAACCGGCGACGGATTCTGCCCCGCGATAGCGGACCTCTATGAACGAGGTATCAGCGTGGCCGGTATGTCCAAGACCTTTTCGCTGGCAGGATTGAGACTGGGTTGGATCGCAGCGGCAACGGAGGTGCTGGAGGCGGTCTCCATCCATCGCGATTACAACACGATCAGCGTTGGAATGCTTGACGATTATTTCGCCGCCCTCGCGCTGGAAAACAAATCCCGCATTCTGGAGCGCAGCCACCGTATTACCCGCGGAAACCTACAAATCCTTGATGATTGGGTATCGAATGAACCCAGGATTTCTTATGTCAAGCCACAGGCGGGCACCACCGCGTTGCTTAAATACGATTTCGATATGTCGTCTCGCGAATTCTGTGTCTCACTGCTGGAAGAAACTGGGGTGATGTTCACACCTGGCTCAGTTCTGCATATGGAGGGTTGGTTACGTATCGGTTACGCCAACAACCCTGAAATTCTTAAAACCGGTCTTGAAAAGGTCAGCGGCTATCTGAAGCGGCTCGAAGAGAGAGGCGTTCCCTTCGCCACAGAAACCATCACTTGAACGGGCCAATCCAAGAAAAACTCTGGAATGCAATGCAGAACCACCCACGTTTTCTGTCTGCATTTTTATAAGTTAAACAGACGGTTCTTTAAAGAACCGTGCAGAAGGCCTCGTTCAAAGCCCCGTACGTTTTTCGAATTGCCCCGGGCCCGTATGTAGTCGCCACATTGAATTTGTTGCGTTGTCTTTTGGATCAGTATCATTACGGTGATCGTATTTCTTACTTGGTTCGCAATTTTTTTTGCCCAACTGTTTGCTTTAATGCGTTCTTGGAGGAACCCAACGATGAATGACACCCCAAAACAAAAGCGCGGTCTAGCAGCCTCTGCTGTAATTCTGAGTGCGCTATTGAACAGTACTGCCTTCGCCCAACAGACCACAGACGCGGTCGCACCTGAAGCAGCCACCACCGGTGCACTGGACAAACTGTCAGAGCGCGCTGAAGCCGCCTTGGTAAAGCGCGATGCCGGGCAGCCCGTTGTCGCTTCAGACTGGATGGTCTCGGCAGCGAACCCGTTGGCTGTGGAAGCTGGCGCTCGTGTTTTGTCAAAAGGCGGAACTGCAGCGGACGCCATGGTCGCCGTACAATCTGTACTTGGATTGGTAGAACCTCAGTCTTCGGGGCTGGGCGGTGGTGCATTTCTTGTCTGGTTTGATGCCGAAACTGGTGAACTGACCACATTGGATGGCCGCGAAACAGCTCCAATTGAAGTGAATCCACGTCTGTTTCAGGACGCTGAGGGCGAAAAACGGGGGTTCTATGACGCGGCCATCGGTGGCATCTCGGTCGGCGTGCCAGGCACCCCTGCCCTTATGGAAGACGCGCATCGCCGCTGGGGCAGCGCAAACTGGCCCTCTTTGTTTGAGGATGCAATAGACTTGGCCGAAAACGGGTTCACAGTTACACCCCGCCTTGCAGGTATGATCGAGTGGGATGCTGAGCGACTCAGTCAAGTGCCGTCAACAGCTGCATATTTCATGCCCGATGGCGCAGGACTACAGGTTGGCGATCATCTGCAGAACCAGGCCTACGGGCAAACTCTACGTAGTTTTGCGGTCGAAGGGGCCGATGCATTTTATACGGGTGAAATTGCCGAGGATATTGTGGCAACAGTGCGTGGGGCCGTACGCAACCCAGGGGTTCTTAGCATGCTGGATATGACCAACTACCGTGTGGTGGAAAGACCTGCGGTCTGCGCGACATATCGGAGCTTTGAGGTCTGCGGTATGGGACCGCCATCATCGGGGGGCCTAAGTGTCGGGCAAATCCTTGGCCATTTGCAACCTTATGATATTGCCGCGATGGGCCCCGAAAGCCCAGAGGCATGGCGTCTGATCGGGGATTCCTCGCGGCTCGCTTTTGCTGATCGTGGGCGGTATATCGCAGACAGCGATTTTGTTCCAGTTCCGGTTGGCGGCCTGCTGGACGAAACCTACCTGAAAGACCGTGCATCGTTACTAGAAGGCCCAGCGGCGCTGGATACCGTCTCACATGGACAACCCGAGTTCGACCACGTGCTGCTTTGGGCCGACAATATCGATATGTCGATGCCCTCCACATCTCATATTTCAATCGTAGATCGCTATGGAAATGTGTTGTCGATGACCACGACCATCGAAACAGGTTTTGGTTCACATTTAATGACCAAGGGCGGCTTTCTGCTGAACAACGAATTGACCGATTTCTCGTTTGCCACACATAGTGATGGTGTCCCGATTGCAAATGCAGTTGCACCGGGAAAACGACCAAGATCATCAATGGCACCGACGATTGTAATGCAGGACGGAGAGCCGGTTCTAGCGGTTGGATCACCGGGCGGGTCACGGATCATCGGTTATGTGGCACAGGCTATTATTTCCGTATTGGACTGGGACATGGATGTCCAAAGCGCCGCAGCCGCTCCTCATCTGATCAATCGGTTTGGCACATATGATCTCGAAGAAGGGACGGATGCCGAAGCCCTGGCTCCGGCGCTGGAAGAAATGGGATTTGAAACCAACAGCCGCGCACTGACCAGTGGATTGCATATGATCAAAATCAGTCCTACCGGATTGGAGGGCGGCGCAGATCCGCGTCGCGAGGGCATCGCATTGGGCGAGTAATCGCACCTATAATGCAGAGACGGAAAGGCGGCTGATCAACAGCCGCCTTATCAAATCGGACTATCGACTGTCAAAAACACATCCCTGCGGCGGCACTCAATCGGTAGGCGGCGCCTTAAAAACCGGTCGGTTTGGGTCGCCTCCCTTATCAGCGCAACATTCGTCCTGATGAAATTCGATCACTTCCCACAGACGATTATATTGCGGTACACAACGGAGAACGGGACGCAATCCAACTTAACTTAGACTGCGGTCTGAAGTTCCTGCCAGCGGTGACAGGAAACGGAATGGCCGGCTTCGCATATCTCCATCTCAGGCTCTTTCTGTCTACACAGGTCTGTCGCAGAGGGGCATCGTGTGTGGAACTGACATCCTGTTGGGCGGTTTGTCGGCGATGGGATCTCACCCTCCAACCGCTGCACTTTTCCTTTATCATCGGGGTCCAGAGAAGGGATCGCCGAAAACAACGCCTTCGTATAGGGATGCCGAGGTGCCTCGAACAACTGCCGCGTCGGGGCACTTTCCATAATCTGACCAAGATACATTACTGCCACATGATCGCAGGTATGTGCGACCACGGACAGGTCGTGGCTGATAAACAGGTAAGTCAGGCCCATTTCATCTTGCAACGACTTAAGCAAATTCAAAATATCGGCCTGAATCGACACGTCCAAAGCTGCGACACTTTCATCTGCAATAACAAACCGAGGTCTGGACACCAGTGCGCGAGCGATCGAAATACGCTGACGCTGACCCCCGGAAAACGCATGTGGGAAACGGCGCAGGTGTTCGATATTGAGCCGACACATCGCGGCCACTTCGCGAACCCGCTCGTCCACCTCATCACGCGACTTACAGAGCCCCATAACTTCAAGAGGTTCAGCGATAATGTCGCGCACCGTCATGCGTGGCGACAACGCTGCGTAGGGATCCTGAAAAATCAACTGTGCCCTTCGCCGGTATTCTTTAAGATCTGCTCCGGCCAGATCTCCAAGGTCATAGTTTACTTCGCCATCATCATAATGTGCTGAACCGCCTGTGATCGGTACCGCGTTCAACAGGGCACGACCAAATGTCGTTTTTCCAGACCCGCTTTCACCGACCACCCCAAAGAACGACCCCTTTGGGATGGCGAGAGTTACATGATTAACCGCTTTCAGGACCCGCCTATTGAAGAGTTGGCCACCCACCGGGAAACCAACCGAAAGATCGCGTGTTTGGATTAGGTATTCAGAACTCATTCACTTATCCTTCAGCGCACAAGTGACACGCGGTGCGGTGATTTTCGCCCGTATCAGACCATTGCGGCACAACAGTGCGACAAATGTCGCCTATCACCTTGCCGCAACGGGTGTGAAAGACACATCCCGCAGGCCGTTCCAGAGGTGACGGAATATCTCCTGGGATCGGCATGAGCGGTTTCTCCAGGTCATCCAACTGCGGCAGGGCATCGATCAGACCTTTGGTATAGGGGTGATATGGGTTCCGAATAACTTCGCGCACCGGTCCCTGCTCAATCATCTTGCCCAGATACATCACCGCCACTTTGTCTGCGGTTTGTGCGACGACGCCAAGATCATGAGTGATAAAGATAATCCCCATGCCGAACTCAGCCACGAGGTCTTTCATCAGATCTATTACTTGCGCCTGAATGGTTACATCCAAGGCCGTCGTGGGCTCATCCGCAATCAGCAGCTTGGGTTTGGTCGATAGGGCCATGGCTATCATCGCCCGTTGCCGCATACCGCCGGACATCTCAAACGCATATTGCCCAAACCGAGTGGATGCGTCAGAGATACCGACCCGGTCCAGCATTTCAATTGATAGCTCTTTAGCCTGTTTCTTGGACAAGTCAGTGTGGATCAACAACTGCTCAACCATCTGGCTGCCGACTGTCATCGCCGGCGCAAAACTGGCCATGGGTTCCTGAAAGATCATCGAGATCGACCCACCCCGTACAATTTCCATATCGCGGGGGCGTTTCAGGCTCATGACATCCACTGGGCCGCTATCAAGATGCAAGGTAATCCGACTTTCCGGAGAATAGACCGCATTTCCCGGATTAAGCTTCATCAGAGATTTCGCAGTCACGGACTTTCCAGAACCACTTTCCCCTACAAGGCCCATGACTTCGCCGGGCGCCAGCGAGAAAGACACATCATCTACCGCAGTGATCAAACCTTCGTCGGTCTTAAATTGCAGCGTAAGATTTTCGACGTCGATCAGGCTCATTTGCGGGTCTCCGAATATGGATCAGCGGCATCACGCAATCCATCACCAACGAAGACGAAAGCCATGACAAGAGCGATGAAGAAAAAGACCGGAATAAAATACCAATGGTAGTTCAATAAAACGTCCGCCTTGGTCACGTTCTGGAGCATTACTCCCAATGAATTGACCGGATCCTTAAGCCCTAGCCCAATAAAACTGAGAGCCGTCTCCGACAGAACAACATACGGAAACGAGATCACCAGATCGACGATGATATAGCTGGTAAAGCTGGGCAGGAGATGTCGCCGAATAACGTGCCCTGCAGATGCTCCGCAAAGTTGAGCCGCCAAAACATATTCCTGATTACGCTCGGTCAGCAGATGAGTTCGCACCCTTCGCGCCAGCGTCGGCCACCCGACCAATCCCAGTATCAGTGTAATAACGAAAAATCTGGTCTCGGCTGACCACTCGGGCGGAATAAAGGCCGCAATAGCCATAAAGAGCGGGATCGAAGGCACCGTCCTGACCGCGTCGGTAATCATCTGGATCACGCTGTCAATCGCGCCACCGTAGTAGCCAGCAATCCCCCCGATCATCAGCGCAAGAACGAATGAGATCACTACTCCCAGAGTTCCCACCTGAAGCGACGTCCAGACAGCATGAAGCGTACGCGAGAAGATATCTTTGCCCGCACTATCAGTTCCGAATAGATGAACGTATCCTTGCTCCATACCGAACAAATGGATGTTGCCAGGGATAAACCCGAATAGCCTGTAGCTATCTCCCTTTACGAAGAACTCCATATAGCGGCGTTCATCCTCGTTGACCTTCTCAACCCAACGAAAATTTGTCGCCAATGATCGTTCGCGTGTCACAGTGTGCAGGAACGGACGTATGGAACAGCCATTCTTGTCGCAGAATTTCGGGATCTGAGGGGCCCCATTCAAATAATCCTTATCCCGCCCCGCTATTGTCGGATCATAGGGTGACAGAAATGGTGCAAAAAGACCTGAAAGGATCAATACAACCAGCACTGTAGCGGCAATCATGGCCGCCCGTTGTTTTTTGAATCTGGCCCAGATCAGTTGGCGCTGTGAAGCCGTAAAGTAAGCTTCTTTTGCCTTCTGATCGTCAATTTTCGTGGACGTTTTTGCAGACATGGGCGTTACCTCAGAATGCTCTTGCGCACGCGCGGGTCAATTACAGCCAACAGGATGTCGGTCGCGAAGTTCAGCGTGACGATGGCAGCTGTCAGCAAGAATATGATCGCACCAGCCAACTGCTGGTCATTCGACCGTGCCAGCGCCTCAAGCAGTAGAGATCCAGCTTCGGTGAGTGTCAGGATCAGGGCCACAATGGGCAGTTCATTGAAGATACGGTTCAGGTCGAATCCAAGCGAGTTGACGATCGGCCCCAGCGCATGGCGTGCGGGATAGCGCCATAAGAGTCGGCGGCCATATATCCCGCGCGCGGCGGCGGCGGTCACGTAAAGCTTACCGATCTCGTCCGACATCAGTGCACGAACGGTTTGCAGAGCAAATGCGGTTGCCGACCATCCCAGAATGAAAATCGGCAGCCAGGCATGCTTCAAAAGATCCACAAACTTGGCCCATGACCAGGGCGCTTCACGATATTCAGGACTGAACAGGCCGGTCAGTGTTTCCCCAAAATACACGGTGGAAAACAACATCACCATCAACGCCAGCAGAAAGTTCGGCATTGCCAGACCCAAATAGCTGACGAGCCGCAGGGAATTGTTGAGGAAAGCGTTCCTTGACGCCGCCGAGATAATGCCAACCGGAATTGCGATCATATATGCCAGTGTCAAAGAGCCCAAGCAGATCCACAAAGAGATCCAAAACTTGTCACCTAGAAGTTGCGCGATATTGACGCGCAAAATGCAGCTATCCCCGAAATCACCGCGGAAAGCGCCGCTTAACCAAGTAGCCCAACGTACCAGAAAAGGACGATCAAGCCCCAGCCTTACCCTCTCAGCCTCGATATCAGCCAACGTAATGGCCGAGCCCTGCGTGTTTTTGTAGGCGAGATAGCGTTCAGCACAATCACCCGGCACAAGCTCCATCAGTGTAAAAACGATGAGCGAGACCAACACGAGAGTGACCACAGCCATCACTGCGCGCGTGGCGGCAAAGCGAGCGAATTGGAGCATTTCTTAGTTCCTGGCTAGCATGTGGAAAGGGGCGCTGACGCCCCTAACCGTTGTCTTAGATTGAAACGCCTATCACTCCGACAGCCACCACTGGGCAGGGCGGTACGGATAGGTTCTATAGAACTCGTAGGACTGCGTTTTGAATTCAGTGAAGTTCTGCAGGTTGTTCGAATGATAGATCGGGGCCGGAGCATTAACTGTACCAATGAACAGCATCTCCCCAGTCATGATCTCGACCATCTTCTGCGCAGCGGCGACCGAGGCGTCTGATCCGGGCGCACTGGATTGGTAGGTGTCCAATGCCGCTTTCAGATCAGCAACCCAAGCTGGTGGTTCCACACCATTTTCCCCATTTGAACTGATGTATTCCGCCCACAGCATACCGGTACGCACGTCGAAATACCCGTCAAACGGCGGTACCCAGATTTCACCATCGCCAAGAACCGAACCGGCTGGCTGGCTTTTGAGCCACATGCCCATGTCCAGAGTGTTTGCCGATTGCGCGGCACGAAACTCATCCGAGGTAACCTCTTTGATTGCCGTGTTGACGCCCACATCTTTCCAATTCTGTGCGATCAGTTCCACCAGTTGAGCCGATGCGGATTGCGTCGAGAACTGCCAGTCCAGCACAAACGGATCACCGTTTGGCAGATCGCGGAAACCGTCTCCGTTCTGATCAACAAGGCCAACTTCATCCAGAAGAGCATTTGCACGTTCCTGATCAAAGTTGATCTCGTAGTTCGACCACTTTTCGTCGATGAAATCCGGACGTGGAGAAAAACCAATATACTGTGTTGGCTCACCAAGACCGAATGCGGTTACCTCATTTAGCTGATTGCGATCCATCGCAACCGACATCGCTGTTCTAAAACGAATGTCATTGAAGATCGCTCTTTTAGCTTCATCCTCAGCAGTAACGTTGAACGTCAGCACCGGGTAGCCAATTGCCGGCTTCACTTCTAAAGTGTAGTTCCCGCTTTCCTGACCTTCCAACAGAACCGGAGCAGATGTCAGGTTTACGCCCTGCGACTTGTAATCCACCTCACCGTTCAACAGTTTAAGGTTCCGCACCTCTTCATCTGGAACATAGGTCTCATCCATCTCAGAGATATAGGGCAGCTGGTTTCCTGCCGTATCCACCTGGAAGAAATATGGGTTCGCAACGTAGTGGCGCCCCTCTGTGCTTTCCTTGACCAGAATGTGGCTTTCCAATGTTGGCATCGCATCCTTGGGCAGACCTGCCAGTTTATCACCCGCGGTCAACATCGGAGATGGCGTGTCCATCCAGTCGGAATTACCGTAATAAGCTTTAATCAGCTCATAACCGTTCTCATATCCAAGTGCTTGTGCATTGGCGTCCGCATTTGCATCCAGAGCCGGATGGAACTGTTCAAAGAAATGCTTTGGCTGGAAGGGCTGAACATACGTGAAAGAGAACGTCTCTGTCAGACCCGGCTTCGGCGCTGCCAGCGCAAAACGAACGGTAGTATCGTCCAGCGCCTCAACCTTCATCGGTTCACCACCTGCCAGCGCGTAGTCCTTCGCTTCGGCTATAACGTTGGTGTCCATCATCAGGTTATCATACCAAAAGACAACATCTGCGGATGTAAATGGCGCGCCATCCGACCATTTGTGACCTGAACGCAGATGAACCGTCAGCTCGGTGAATGCGTCATTCCATTCCCAGGACTTCGCAACATTGGGCACCAAGGTTTGCAAGTCGTCGGAATAACGGAACAGATTGACGTGGCGCACAGACAAGAAGTCGGATGTACCGCTTTCCGTAGCGTTGGACAGCGCGTCCAGCTGGCCACCATACTGACCAATACTGTCGTAGGGCACGATAACCAGTGGATCAGCTGGCAACCGATCCGCTACTGCTGGTAGGGCTTCGTTGCCTCGGATCATGCCGTTGAGATCTGCGATAGATGGATTTTCCGAAAATCCAAGCGTACAATTTCCTGCGGACTGGAATTCAGACAGATCAAATTGCTGAGGATATGCCCCATCCGTCAGGCCTTGCATATCTACCACCGTCGCAGTCGGACAATTTGCCCAGGCAGCACTTCCAAGAGTCGCAAATGCGGCTCCGGACATCAAAAGCTTCTTCATGATAACCTCCCTAAAGATAGCTCTGTTTCTTAGTTTTCTTCATCTATGGCGGCATTGGCATCATCTGCACTTGCGCCATTGCTGGTTCCACCCCTTTCAGAAGCGACGTGGACCCTGACCCCAGCCTCATGCAGCGCCGAACCAAAGTTGGCGGGTGGGGTAATATCTGTGACCAGATCGGTCACTTGATCAAACCGACAAGCGATATTGGCCGCTCGCGCTCCAAATTTTGTGTTGTCCGTTGCGACAATCGTACGTGCGGTGTTGTCCAAAAGCGCGCGTGTCAGCTCGGCTTCCAGCAGATTCGAGGTCAGCACTCCGCCTTTCAGAGACAAGGCATCGGCACCACAGATAATGGCGTCATAGCTATACTGACACGCCAGTTGCTCGGCGGCACGCCCAAAGCTTCCGCGTTCTGAGCGGATGACTTCGCCTCCGGCAAGAATGGCGCGCGTACCGTTGTGATCTGCCAAAGATGCGATAACCGACAGCGAATTGCTCACTACCAAAAGGTCCTTATGATCGCGGAGCTGTTCCGCAACATGCGTCATGGTCGAGCCTACCGAGACGAATATCACCATTCCGTCTTCGATGATCTGGCTGACCCGATTTGCAATAAGGGTCTTCTCTTTCGCATTATGTTCGAGCGCCCCAGAGAACATTGGCGTGTCCTGCGCCCGCGACAGATACGTCCCTCCGTGAACACGTTCGACCATGTTTTCGCGTGCGAGCGCTTTGACAAGACGGCGAACGGTTTCTTCGGACACATCCATGACTTGGGCGATTTGGGTGTTGCGTGCAGAGCCGCCCAACCGTGCCAACACGTCAAGAAGCTCCCGCCCTCGATGTGGTATGTTTCCACTATCATCGTTCATTTTTTAACTTCGCCATAATTCCACTTATAAATCCACAAAAAAAGTAATAGTTTTGTGACAATTTTGGTTTTTCATAAAAATATATATCCAATTCAAACATAAACGGTCACGCCGTCAACTGCCCAACGGGCGAGTCATTACGGCACAAAATGATTGTTGTATTACTTCCTGACAGCTCAGGACGCCAAAGCGATCAATGCCACGCCGACAGCCATAATGATTGCAGCCATGATTCGACGGACCGGGTGACCTTCACCAAGCAGCAAATACCCAATCAGAGCCGCAAATATCACGGACGTTTCCCGCAAAGCCGAAACGGCACCAAGAGGCGCGAAGTTTTTTGCATAGAGGACAAGACCGTAGGCTGTCATCGAAACGAATCCACCCGTGAGCCCGATAACCCATGTCTTAGCAGGTAACGTCAACATCGCCCTGCCACGCCTGATACCAACAAAAGCCGCTATGAAAACATGCAACAGAGAGTGCCAAGCCCAGTACCCAAGCGTATTTTCGGACAGGCGCACTCCGACACCATCGACAAGCGAATAGGCTGAAATACACACTCCGGTTCCTAGGGCAAATCCCAATGCCGCGCGGCCAACGCCCTGACGTAACGCCGCCCAGCTGGATAGCTGAATAGCCCCCGCGATCAGCGCTATGCCCAACCACGCTTGTGCGGGCAGCACCTCACCCACAAAGAGCATTGCCCAAAGCGAAACCAATGCAGGCACGATGCCGCGCGCAATCGGGTAAACCACGCTGAGATCGCCATGTTTATATGCCTGACCGAGCATATAAAAATACCCGAAGTGGATCACCGTTGATCCCAACAAATACGGCCAGCTTTCAATGGCTGGAAAAGGCAGATAGGTCACCAAGATCAGGCCCGGGAAAACATGCCCAAGCGCGACCAGCCCCAACGTCACTGTTCGGTCACCGGCTGCCTTAACGATCGTATTCCAAGCGGCATGCAAAACTGCCGCCGCAAGGATAATTATGATGATGCCCGTGCTCAAATGACGTGTATTAAATCAGCGCATTAAACAGGTGGCGCAAATTTTCGCGTGTCAGTTCCACTGGATTGCCACCACAAGACGGGTCAGAGATTGCCCCTTCCACAAGCGCATCCATCTTGTCTACAGTTACGCCCATCTCGGACAACTTTCGCGGAATATTAAAACCGTCATTGAAGTCCTGCACAAAGCTCTGAAAGCCCTCAAATCCCCCATCAATACCCAGATAACCAGCCGCCAGATTAAAGCGATCGCGAATGACGTCCGCATTGAACTTGAGAACCTCCGGCATGCACACAGCATTTGTGGTGCCGTGGTGAGTGTTAAAGATCGCGCCGATCGGGTGACTCAAGGCGTGAATAGCACCTAGTCCCTTCTGAAAGGCCGTGGCCCCCATGGCTGCTGCACTCATCATATGGGCCCGTGCCTCAAGGTCCGTACCGTCTGCATAGGCCCGCGGCAGATTGTTGATGACAAGGCGCATGCCTTCCAGTGCAATACCCTGACTCATCGGATGGTAATGTGGCGAGGAGTACGCTTCAACACAATGAGCAAAGGCGTCAAGACCGGTGCCAGCCGTAATGAACTTGGGCATGCCAACGGTCAATTCCGGATCACAAATCACAACCGAGGGTAAAACTTTCGGGTGGAAGATGATTTTTTTGACGTGAGTTTGTGAATTCGTGATGATGCTCGCACGGCCAACTTCCGAACCCGTACCCGCAGTGGTTGGTACCGCAATGATGGGCGCAATTACATCGGCATCCGCACGTGTCCACCAATCGCCCACATCTTCAAAATCCCAGATCGGACGCGTTTGATTGGCGTGGAATGCCACCATCTTACCGAGATCGAGACCGGACCCGCCGCCAAATGCAATGACCCCATCATGGCCACCCTCTTTGTAGGCGTCCACACCCGCCGCCAGATTCAACTCTGATGGGTTCGGATCCACATCAGAAAACAAACCGCGACCAAGACCCTCCGCTTCCAGGATATCGAGCGCGCGTTCCGTGATCGGCAAATTGGCCAATCCTTTATCCGTCACCAATAACGGGCGGTTTATTCCGAGATCCTTGCAGGCACCCGCCAACTCAGAAATGCGCCCAACGCCAAATTTGATCGCGGTCGGATACGACCAGTTTCCCGTGATGCTCATTCTCTCACCTATTCAATTCAAAGGGTGCATGCACCCAACATGTGATGTCTGCGTTGCCACAGAGATTACTTAGTCACCTTTTTCAGGTGATAGCTCTTTGGTCGGGTTAAGTTGTGATAACCAATGACCGACAATCCGCCGCCACGTCCGGTGTTTTTACAACCCGTCCAGCAAAGACCGGGATCAAGATAATCTGCCCGGTTCAAGAACACCGTGCCAGTCTCGATCCGATCACCTATGTGGGCTGCCCGGTCGACGTCCTGCGTCCAAAGACTTGCTGTCAGCCCAAACTCGCTGTCATTCATCAAAGCAACAGCTTCATCGTCTGAAGACACTTTCATGATGCCAACAACTGGGCCAAAACTCTCGTCACGCATCACACGCATATCATGATTGACGTTTGTCAAAATCTGCGGCGTCAGATACGCGCCACCATCATCTTCGGCAAACAGATCGATATGCGCGACAGCTCCATCTGCGAGAGCCTCTGATATCTGCGCCCGGACTTCCGCAGCAAACCGCAAATTGGCCATTGGCCCGATCGTCGTCTCAGCATCTAAAGGATTGCCAAGCTTGTATCCCTTTACAATCTCGACGGCCTTCTCAACAAATTGATCATAGAGACTTTCATGCACATAGATACGTTCGATGCCGCAACAGCATTGGCCAGAGTTGAACATCGCGCCATCGATCAGGGTGTCAACCGCAGCGTCCAGATCGGCATCCTCCATCACATAGCCGGGATCTTTTCCTCCAAGCTCGGTCCCGACTCCGGTAAAGGTTCCTGCGGCAGCTCTCTCCATGGCAATTCCACCACCGACGGAACCTGTGAAGTTTACATAATCAAACGCATTGCCTGCGATCAGATCATTGGTCACCTCATGGGTTAGGAAAACATTCTGGAATACGCCTTCTGGCACGCCCGCAGAATGAAATGCTTGCGCCATACGTTCCCCGACTATCAGTGTCTGAGTTGCGTGTTTCAGCAAAACCGCATTGCCCGCAATCAGTGCCGGAGCCACCGTGTTGATCGCAGTCATGAACGGATAATTCCAAGGGGCTACAACAAAAACCACACCGTGCGGAACACGCTTGATATAGCGTTTGAAGGTCGCATCCTCGCCCACTTCGATATCAGCAAGGCTTTCCGAGGCAATAGATGCCATGTGGCTAGCGCGTTCATTGAACCCACCGAACTCGCCACCATAGCGCACCGGGCGGCCCATCATTTTTGCGATTTCAGGAACGATTTCATCATTCATCGCCCCGACAGCGGCAACCCCAGCCATAACCAAATCGATCCGCTCTTCTAGCGGGCGCGAAGCCCAAACTGCCTGTGCGCCTCGGGCGCGCTCTGCCGCAGCAAAGGCCTCATCCCGTGACAGAGCCACGCGTTCTGCAAATACCGACCCGTCAATCGGTGAGATACATTTCAAAACCTGATCCATGCCAGTTCTCCAGATGCAGGGATTCCACCCTGTCTATTCAAAGAAAGTCCCATAAACCCAACGAGCGACGTTCCGAGGGCAATACGGAGCTATGCCCGCTCAAATCCGCGCGCGATCTCGTAGTCAGTCACGACACGTTCAAATTCTTCGATTTCCACCTCAGCAGCGTGCGTATAGTGGTCGATGGCTTCGTCGCCCAAAGCCGCGCGAAGCATCGTAGATCCGTGTAACGCGTCACGCGCATCGCGAAGATTACCCGGAATCATCCCGGATTCTCCCTGATATACGTCACCTTTGGTTGGAGCTTGAAGCTCTAGGCCCTGTTCAATACCTGCAATACCTGCGGCAAGCATGCCTGCCATGGCAAGATAAGGGTTCATATCGGAGCCAGGGATCCGGCACTCAATACGAATAGCTTTTGTACCATCGCCACAAAGTCGGTATCCGGCAGTACGATTATCCACCGACCAAATGATGCGGGTCGGTGCAAAAGTACCCTTCATGAACCGTTTGTAGCTATTGATGTAGGGCGCCATGAAGTAGGTGTAGTCTGGCGCATACTTCAACAAACCGGCGGTATAGGCCTTCATTACTTCAGACATGCCCAAACTGTCGCTTGGATCAAAGAACGCATTTGAACCCTCTTTCCAAAGCGATTGATGAACGTGGGACGAACTGCCTACCTTGTCATGGTGCCATTTCGGCAGAAATGTCGCCGCATGGCCTTGCTGCCACGCGATTTCTTTGACGGCGTGTTTTGCGATTGTGTGATAAGCCGCCGTGTCCAATGCTGAGGCATACTTGATATTCAGCTCTTCCTGACCGGTCTCTGCTTCACCTTTCGAATTTTCCACCGGAATCCCAGCATTCCACAAATGATTGCGGATCGGGCGCATCACGTGTTCTTCCTTTGTGGTTTGGAATATGTGATAATCTTCGTTGTAACCCGATATCGGCTCCAGATCCCGAAACCCGCTTTTGCGGATTTCATCAAAGTTCTTTTCGAAGAGAAAAAACTCCAGCTCAGTTGCCATCTTAGCATCATATCCAAGCGCATTCAGGCGTTTTACCTGCGATTTAAGCATCGCGCGTGGAGAATGAGGGACCTCCTCATGTGTGTGGTGATCAAGAATGTCACACAGCACGAGTGCCGTACCTTCCAGCCACGGTACCGGCCGTAGCGTGGTCAAATCAGGCTTCATAACATAGTCGCCATAGCCCCGCTCCCAGGAAGTCGAAGCGTAGCCATCCGGCGTTCCCATCTCCAGATCAGTTGCCAGCAGGTAATTGCAACAGTGCGTTTCCTCATAAGCACCCGCAACAAAATGCGCCGCGTGAAAACGTTTCCCCATCAAACGTCCCTGCATATCTGCAAAACAGACCAAAACAGTGTCGATTGCGCCGTCTTGGACCTCCGCTTGAAGGTCCTCAAAAGTCATCGTTCCGCCCATGACAATTCCTCCAAATGAGCGATTTCCTTTATGGCAGGTTGAAGAAGCGTCAATAGCTCTTCCGTGATCTCCGCCACATCCTCCGGAGAGCGCATCAGATCATTGCGCACTTCGATCATGACATTCGCCAATCCACGGGACTGGGCGTGCAACCTGAGCGAATGTGTAACCCCATCGCCGGGTCCGTAAGGTTCATTCCGTTCTACCCGACGATGCGAAAGTAAAGTTTTCCGCGCCAGCATCGCGTCGGCCAGGCGACTGTCTTCATCATGCAACAGCCCGATTTCGACCGCACGCTTTGCGCCGTAATATATCGGCGTAAAACTGTGTATCGTCACAACCACCGGATCGTTGTTGCGGGCTTCCAAAACGCCTGACACGGCCGCACAGAATGGTCCATAGACAGACTGTATTCTTGCATCGCGCTGTGACTGGTTCAGATTCTGATTTCCCGGAACCTCAATCAGCTCGGACCTTTCCGGTATCGCACTTGGCGCATCCGGTGGACGGTTACAGTCGTAAACCAACCGCGAAACCCGCAATAGTATGGCGGGCGCATCCAGCGCGGCACTCAAGGCCAATGTAACCTCACGCGCACCAGGGTCCCAAACCGCGTGGCTCAACCTGTCTTTATCGGCAAGGCCCAATTCGTCATAGGCTTCGGGTATTGTGGAGCTTGCATGCTCGCACAACAACACGACACGACCCTTGCCATTCGGATTCAATATCTCAACCGGGTCGATCATGCGCCTGCCACCTCCCTGTAGAGGTTTGCACCAAGGCTGAACTTTGTGCCACGACGCACCACATGAACGACAAAACCATCAGCATCGCCGCGCGCACAAATTCAAATAGAAATCTGCCATTTACCATCTAGCGTCCCAGGGTCATGGCCAATAGCTCGGCATGCAATGCAGGCGTCGCGGCTGATATCACACGACCATCCGAATTCAGATTAAGCGGATTACCATTCCAATCAGTAATCACACCACCGGCAGCTTCGATGACAGCCGCAACCGGAAGAAAATCGTAAGGTTGTAGGTCATAGTCAATAACCGCATCAACGTGCCCCATCGCAACCAGGGCATGGGGATAGCAATCGTAGGCAAACCTTCGGGTTTGACCGGAATGCATCAAATCTCTGAACAAATCAGGGTGATCACGGTAAATCTTATCTCCTTCATTCACGAAGAATACTGCGTGGCTCAAACTCTCTGTTCCACTGACTGAAACCGACTGGCCATTTAGCATGGCCCCTTGCCCTTTGATACCAAGCAGACATTCATTCAGTGCGGGCATTCCAATCACGCCAAGCAAAGGTTCACCCTTAACAAGCAAACCCAACAAGAAGCCAAATAAAGGATGGCCTGACAGAAACGAACGGGTGCCGTCAATCGGATCGATGATCCAGACATGATCACGATTCAACCCCTCGGCACCCTGTTCCTCACCAAATATTCCATCTTCTGGAAAGTGCTCAGCCAGATAGGCACGCACGATGGTTTCGACGCCTTTATCTGCCTGAGTCACAGGGCTTTCATCGGTTTTGAATTCAACGCCCAGACGGCCACGAAAATAACCCCGAGCTGCGTCAGCGGCCAAAGCTGCAATCTGCGTCGCATGCTCTGCATGTGTTTTCCCGTCCGTAGTCGATCTAACCATTTCTGAAGGGCTCAACATTCAATACGATCCATCTGCAATTACTGCTTTGATACCCCAGGCATCCAGTGATTGCGCGAGTGCCTTACTAGGCGCTTTATCGGTCACAATATGACTAATCTGGCGCGGGGCGGGTCCTACGAAGGGCGCAGATTCGCTGAGTTTGCCGTGGTCGAATGCAATCAGAATCTGGTCGGCACATTCCGCCACGATCTGCGCAAGCTCTGCCTCTGCATTGCTGTGATACAAAAAGCCTCGGCGTGGTGAAACGGCATCCGCACTGAGGATCGCCATGTCATATACCAGTCGCTGGGCCTGTCTATGGGTTACGTGACCAAAGGCACCACGCTCATTGGCCTGCATTTCTCCGCCAAGAATATGCACCCGGTTACCATTCACGTTGACCAGTGTCTGGGCCACTCCAATCGAATTGGTCGCGATTGTCAGGTTTTGATGCCGTCGCAGTTCTTCCGCGACAAATGCAGTGGTCGATCCAACATCAAGAAAAAGGGTCATGCCGTCAGATACTAGCGTACTAACGACATTGGCAATCAGCCGCTTTTCTGTCGGGCGCTGAGTAATGCGCCGAAAAAAGCTGGGGTCGTTCTGTGTGCCCACCAAATAAGCACCACCACGCACGCGGGCCACCATTGCGGTTTTGGAAAGGGACTTGATTGTTCTCCGTACTGTTTCCTCGGAAACGTCGAGCGCTTTCGCCAGATCTGTGTTCCGCGCAGAGCCACCCAGGCGCCTCAGCGCTTCAAGAAGCTCAATTTCTCGATGTGTCTGCGACATCCGCTTTCCACAATATCCCTCGCATCTTCCACGTTATCCCACAATATTTTACAAACGCAACAATTCTTGCGTCCATATGTTGATTTTTGATGTTTAATGTGGATTTTGGCAGGGCGTGCAGCGCATTCTTTGCTCGGCACAAGCAAGTTAGAATCACAACAGCTAGATTCCTGACATCAACTGAGCCGTCGGTCAATTCATCTGGAGCGTCAAACGATGCACGACAAAAGAAACGTCCTTTTTATTATCACCGACCAGATGCGGGCTGATTGTGTGTTTGGTGCGCTGGCGAACCACGTTGATCTACCCCATTTGCGGGCGCTGATGAAAGACAGCGTCACCTTCACCCGTCATTTCTCGGTTACAAATCCATGCGGGCCTTCGCGAGCATCGCTGCTGACGGGGCAATATGCGATGAACCACCGCTCGGTTCGAAACGGCACGCCTCTTCGCCACGACACGCCTTCGATCGCATCAGAGATGCGCAAGGCAGGCTACCTTCCTATGCTTTTTGGATACACCGACACCTCGCAGGACCCGCGCGTATTTGACGCCAATGATCCGGCTCTGCGTTCTTACGAGTTTCACCTGCCAGGTTTTCAGGAAATGGTGGAGATGCGCATGGAGATGTCTTTTCCCTGGCGATCACACCTTAAGAACAAAGGATATGTTTTCGACGACTATTTTGATGTTTTTAAACCCGTCTCGCCAACCGGGGACGCTCCGAAACTGAATGATCCTGCGCTCTATGCTGCAGAAGACAGTGACACGGCATTTCTGACTGACCGGTTTCTGGAAACCATGCCAGCTTATGCAGATCAGGACAAAGGATGGTTCGCCCATCTTACTTATCTACGACCACATCCGCCGCTGGTCGCACCAACCCCTTACAACCAAATGTATGATCCGGCCAAACTGCCGAATCCAACGCGCCATGCTTCAGCACAAGCAGAAGACGCGCTCCATCCGTTCTTCGCACCTACCAGGGCAAACAGTACTGTCGCAGGATTTGTCGAAGGTTTCCCCGAACTCGAGCCGACTGACGAGGTCGTCGCGACCCTTCGGTCTATCTATCTGGGCCTCGCAACCGAAGTTGATCACCACATCGGTCGTGTCGTGCAGTTCCTGAAAGACAGCGGCCAATACGACAACACATTGTTGGTAGTCACAGCCGATCATGGCGAGATGCTGGGTGACCATCATAGTTGGGGTAAGATGTCGGTATATGACGCGGCATACCATACACCCCTGATTGTCAGGATGCCGGGCGGTGCCGAAGGCGCACAGATCTCGAAGCCAACGGAGAGCATCGATATTGTCCCAACGATCCTCAATTGGGTTGGGCAACCAGCTCATGACGCAATGAATGGCATGACTTTGATGCCGTTCCTTGAGGGGAACCTACCTGAGAACTGGCGCAAATATTCTTTCTCTGAGCTCGATTTTGCGGACCCAATCGCGCCAACCCTTTGGCAGAAGACGCTTGGCACCGACATCTCGGACAGCTGTCTTGGCATTCTGCGCGACGATCGGTTCACGCTTGTACAGTTCGGAGCCGACCTACCACCCCTGCTTTTTGACCACAAAGGCAAAGGCGAAATGGAAAACGTCGCAGAACGACCTGAGTTTTCGCAGGTCCTCACCCAAATGACGCAGGAGATGTTACGGCATCGCATGCGTCATATGGACAAAACCTTGTCCAATTGGATGATCACTTCGGACGGCCCCCTCCATCCCTCGCAGCTGGCATCACAAGTGGGAAAAAGCGGGAAAGCATATTAATTTGACGCGTGGAGCTCAAATGGTAGTAGAGTCAGTAATCTGGCGTGAATTCTTGTAGTAGATCAGTCATCGTTTACAGGAATTGCAGCCTCAATGCTGATCTTGCTCAGACCTGGCGCAACAAAAATCATTCTGGAACAACATGAATGCAGAGCTTTCCCCAAGGTTTCTGCTCACTCTGCCCTTTGACGGTACTGTCTTTGATCTCAGCGATTTTTGCGGTCAAAAAAGTTTCAATGGAGCCGATCTATCAGAATAGCTTGCGGGCGAACCAAACCATACAAACTCCAATTGTAAATTTTCAATCTATTGCGCTAACCTAACTGCATGAGCCCGCTCCATCCGGCCAAGCCAACTAGCATTTTTCTCATAATGACGTTCTTGAACGTCTTGTTTTTTGCGACGCAGGTATATGCCCAAGAGCGTGTGGCATTATTAATCGGCAATTCAAACTATGAAGCCCCAGAAATGTCATTGCGCAATCCGGCAAATGACGTCGCAGCCTTGAGCGCTGCACTGGAGGAGCTTGGATTTGCCGTCACCCAAGCCACGGATCAGAACGCAGAAGCCATGCAAAGGGCAGTAGAGAAATTCGGCGTCGCGGCGAAGGGTGCTGAGATGGCGGTCTTCTTCTACGCCGGACACGGTGTCCAGATCGGAGGAGAAAATCATCTGATTGGCACAGATTTTGCAGGCAACGATCTATCGGCGCTCAGGCAAAGCTCGATGACCCTAGATTTGGTGCGCGATGTGATGTCCAGGGCCGGACCAGATATCGGGATCTTGCTCTTGGACGCTTGTCGCAACAACCCGTTCACTGAAAGTGGGATGGTCGAAAATGGGCTGGTCAGAATTCGTGGCGGAGCCGGTTTGCTGATCGCTTATGCCACTGACCCCGGCAATGTGGCCTATGATGGATTGGAAGAAAACAGCGTTTTCACTTCAGGTCTTCTCGATCACATTGCGACACCCAATCTGGACGTGCGGCTGATGTTGGGTCGCGTGCGCCAACAGGTCGTTCTTGAGACAGATGGACGCCAAATTCCCTGGGTCGAAGAATCCGTTCTGGATGAGTATAGCTTTGCGCCGGTTCTGGCTGGCAGTGCCCCCAAAGACGAATACACCATTGATCTGGAACATTGGCGGCGCATCGCTTCCAGTTCGAATGCACAGGATTTCGAGGGATACCTAGAGGCCCACCCGGAGGGATTGTTTGCTTCATTTGCGCGCGAAAGGATAGCCGCTCCCCTACCGGAACCTGCAGCTTCACTGGCGCCGATCAACGCCTCGCTAACCGAAGCCGATCCCAACAAAATTGCCTCGGCATTGGTAGCTCTGGGGTATTTGAATGACCCCCAGACGCGCGACCTGGGTCCAGCATTGGACAATTATCGTAGCCAATTGCCAGAACGCGAAACTGCCTCGGCTGACCGCCTGCTTCAAGACGCGGCGCAAGTGTCGATTTTTCTGGCCACCACCACGCTGCAAAGACTACGCACCGATATTGTGGCCTTGCGCAGCCTGGAACGCACGCTTGGTATCGCCGAAGATGCATTGCGGCAAATCGAGGATATTGCCCGTACCGACGCAAACGCCTTGCCCATTTTGCAACAGGCGCGCAACGACATTTATGATATCTATCGATCGCGCGGAATCATCTTGCGCCGTCTGGACCAAAGCCGAAGCTACTACGAAGAAGTTCTAAATCGCGCTGTCATCTTCTTCCCTCCTGGCATTGATGCGTCAATAATAAGCAAAGCATCAGCACCGCGGGATCTGAACATCGCCGATGCGCGAATGACAAACGACGCAGCTCTTTTTTTGCGGCACGTTTCGCAGGCAGAAGATAGTAGAAAAGGAAGTTACCAATGGCTGACCGATCTCATCCCTCCCGAATAGGTGCTGCACTTGTTGCGGTATCTCTTGCCCTCACGGCTTGCGGGGATAGCAGTCAGACCTCGGCCCCTGCGACTGGCCCCACAGGAGCAACGCAGGCTGAGGCCGATCTGGCGAAACAAGCCGCGGCGATGCAGAAAACAATCCTGCAAGGTGCCATCGCAGGTGGTGTCACCGGTGGCGCGATCGGATTCGGCCTTGGCGGTAGTGACGATATTGGGACAGGTATTTCGGTTGGCCTCGGGGCGGGTGCCCTGGCCGGAACCTACGTCGCCTTCGTTCAGCGCAACTATGCTGGTCGCGAGGCACGTCTGAGGCAAATCAAAAAAGATTTGGATCGCAATGCCAGTGAAATGCAAACGACGCTGAACGTTATGAACCAGGTTCTTGCGGCGCAAAGAGCCGAACTTGATGCACTGAACGCCAGCGTAGCAGCGGGCACAGCCGATCAGGCGGAGGTCACAAAAGAACTTGCCGAGGCTAATGGCAATCTTGCTCAGATGGAGCTTGCCATCGACGGAGCGACCAAACGTCAGGCTGAATTCAATGAGGCCCGGAACCTGACGATTAAACGCGGTCAGACCGCCTCACCGATTGACGGAGATTTAGCCGCCCTATCGAACCAGATCACGCAAATGCGCGGGATCGCAAACGATCTGGCATCTTCGCTATGACGAAAGGCACAGCAACTCGTTTCGCCGCCCTGCCCTGCCTATTGCTGGCCGGATGTCAGACCACGACCGATCCGGCGGACGGCGGTTTCTTTGCCGGAGTCTCAGGTATCACAACCGGAGCCTATGATGATCGCATCGCTGCTGCCGAGGGGGATGTGGCCACCGCAGAGGCGCGCAACGAAGCCCTCGCCGCGCAAATCCGGAATTCTGAATCCGAATTGGCACAGTTGAAGTTGAATATTCTTCAACGGCGCGATGCAATCGGAGGGGACGACGCCGCAACGGCTGCCCGCATCGACCGTGTGCTGAATGACGCGCCTACCGGTGCAACCCCGGATGCTAAACTGGCTGCATTACAAAAGAGCATCGCTGAAGCCCGCGCCCTGAGTGCCGATCTTGCCAAACTGTCGGGTTGATCCGCCTCAGCGCATTAACCCTGGCACCCACCAAGAGCCCAGCGGCGGAGATTGACCTTTAGGCCACCTCCATAGGGGTGTTGTTTGGTAACATTCCCGGCCTCGGGGCGATTCACGTAGGTCTGTGCCTGATCGCAAAGGGCTTCGGGTGTCCATTGATGGCAATTGGAGCAGTTCTGGCCTTTCCACAACTCGTCCGGCAACCCCTCGATTGGCGGAAATTGTGGCGTGCCCACCACCAGTTGATTGATGGTTTGCCCGCGTACATACGCGTTTCCAAAATCAAGCAGAGAGTCCAGCGTAACCAGTACATCTGCTGACGCATCAACCCCGCCTTGGGGCTCTGACACGTCGGAATCGGGCGCAGTCTTACGTGTCACGGATTCCTGTCCATACCTCAGGGCCGCCAGACGGTCCTCCGCTTTGCTCGAAAACACACCTTCGGGAAAGCTCTGCAAATACACTTCGTAGGCGTGAACGGTATCGTCGGCCAGAGCGAGCTCATACATCAGGCGTTCTGTCTCGTTAGCCTCGGCAACTTCCTCCTGCTGCTCCGGCGCATTCGCTCCAAGCAGCGGGGATGTCCCAAAGGACTCTGCCATAACCGTCTGCAAAAGACTGCTAGCCTCTTCGGCACGCGAACTATTGGGATACGCCCGCATGAAGAGCATGATTTGAACAGGGTCGCGTGTGGTAATCGCTTCCTGCCACAGTTCATCTTCACTTTGATTTTTGGCAATTTGCGTTTGGATCTGCGGTGAGAATGCAAAATCCTGTGTCAAAGACGATGTATCCCAAGGGGTTTGCAGGCCGCGCGTTTCTTGCAGTACGTCAACGCGAACTTTTTTGAACAACTGTTCGATGGCCATGCCCGGTGTTTCGATATGTTCTGCCAGACTGAGTGTGAACGGGCTGTTGCCTTTTTCGCCGTCCAGTGCAACCCCACCGGGATCGGTGGCATAGGCAAGAAAAGTGCCCGTCGGGGCCTTCATCTCGGCCAGGCCATTGTCATCCATGTTCGAAAGACTTTCGAATGGATTGTTCCGACAAGCGTCAAGAATGACGATATTGGTCTTGTTATGTGCTGATGCCATTTGATGCAGGACAGAACGCGCTTCAACTGCCATCAAGTCCAGATCAGCCGGATCACTGAGTGAGATATCGACCGGCAGCAGGTAATTCGAACCAAATGACTGTACGCCATGTCCGGCATAGTAAAAGAGCCCGACCGCATCTTCACCACTTTGACGCAGGTCGCGGCCAAACTGGGAAATCGCCCTTTTCATCTCAATCTGATTACTGTCCGTCAGATTTCGGACATCAAAGCCAAGGTCAGTTAGCTTTTCCGAAATCAGCTTTGCGTCATTGACCGGATTGTCCAACGGCGAGACCGAACCATAGGCAGAATTCCCAATCACAAGCGCAATACGCGTCTCAGCCCCTGCCTGAGCAGCCCATGATATCGATATCATCGCAATCAGAACGTAATAAATGCGAAACACGCCAGATCCTTTGCCACCATCATCCTAGCATATCCGTGACGCCGAGACATCAAGCCAGCTAGAAATTGGTTATATGTGTCTTTTGGCTTTATTATGGCCACGGACTGACATATTCCGAATTGAGTATCAAGCATAGGAAGAGGTTCACACATGCCACGCTCAACCTTGATGCGAGTTCTTATTGCCATCGCGCTCTTGGTACTTTCGAATGCCGCATCGGCACAGAGCGCTGATCCATTTGAGCATGGCTGGACGCTTGATGCCGAAACCTCCGAATTGCAGTTTTTGTCCGTTAAGAAAAATTCGGTGGCTGAAAACAGTGGATTTGCAACACTCACAGGTGTGATCAACCCGGATGGTGCCGCAGAGATCAGAGTTCTGATGGACAGCGTCGACACCAACATTGATCTGCGCAATGTGCGCATGCGATTTCTGTTTTTTGAGACCTTCAATTACCCTGAGGCTGTCATCACAGCGCAGCTTCCACCTGAAAAGTTGGTTGACCTGCATCAGGCACGTCACAAAATCATTGACCTGCCCTATACCTTGTCGCTGCACGGCGTAACAAAGGACGGTGTCGCGCAGGTTGCCATCACATTGGTCGACAATGACCGTGTCGCTGTGGCAAATACTACACCGATTGCAATCGCACTGCCCGATTTCAACCTCGAAGAAGGGCGGGGCAAACTGCAAGAGGCTGCGGGCGTTGACATCCTGCCCTTCGGTTTCGTCAGCTTTGGCTTCGTGTTCGACCGGGCGCAAGCGGGCACCCCTCCGCAACTTGTCGCGGCATCGACGACCCCCGGGGCCGCAGCGCTTGAAACCAAAGGCAATCTTGACCGCGAAGCCTGTGAAGGCCGCATGGAAATTCTTTCGCGTACAGGCAACATCTACTTCAATTCGGGTAGCGCCCGCTTGTCAGATGCGTCCATCCCGCTGCTGACCAACCTGCACAATATCGTTGATCGCTGTCCTGAACTGACGATCGAGATCGGAGGCCATACAGACAGTGACGGCTCGGATTCAGCAAATCGGGTGCTCAGCGAACGTCGCGCGCAAGCCGTCAACACCTATCTGGTCAATCAGGGTATCGCACCCGAACGTCTTGTAACCGTCGGCTATGGTGAAAGCCGTCCTGTGACTTCAAACGATACGGCCGAAGGCAAACGGCGCAATCGTCGGATCGAATTTGTGCCGGTGAATTAACCGCAATTGAAAAACAAGGGCTCAATCCCCGGCCAGAATAATCGGATTGAACCCGCCGCTGCGCCATTGTTGCAGGGCTGAAATGAAATTCGGCCCTGGCACACCGTCGATGGTACTGGAGTAGTAGCCGGCTTTTTGCAGCAGTTTTTGCACTTCCATCAAAGTATCCCGCGTCCACTGATCCGAGGCCAGTGACAACTGGTTCACAATCGTGCCGTTATCTTCTGCCGCACCCCGCAGCAACATGCGGGCGGCTTCGACGGGGTCTTGTGCAATGCCACGCCCCTCATCCAACAAGATTGCCGCCGCCAGATATCCCTGATATTCACCATCACGTGCGGCTTTCTCAAAGTAGTTCAGCGCCTCTGTTGGCTCTCCGGAAACCCCTTCCTGCGCCAGCACACCAAGGTTGAAGGTTGCTTTAGCTGATCCACCTTCGGCGGCTTGCTGCAATAGCGCGATCGCGCGCGCCTCGTCCTTAGGCACGATATTCCCTTCGAATAGTGTCACGGCCAAATTGATCATGGCGTCAAAACTGCCGCCTTCTGCCGCGCGTTCGTAGAGAGACAGCGCCATGTCCTGATCCTGTGGCACCCCTGTTCCGCTTTCATGCAGCTGAGCCAGCGAAACCATCGCCCGCAAGTCACCTGCCTCAGCCGCCTGCTTGTAAAGCGTAACGGCGCGATCCACATCCCCTGCAGCAATGGTTGCCCGCGCCAACAAGGCTACGTAGTGCGACAGATCAGGCGTCTGCGCAGTGGCAGCACTGCAGGCCTGTATAGCCGTCAATGCGTTTTCCTGAAGGCGGCTGAATGGCACCCCAGGGATGCTGGCCGTTCGGTCTCGGGGATGGGTCGCAAGACGTTCACATATACCGCCCGGGGTACTGTCTTCGGGGCGCGGAATTGATGAAATTAAGCGCTGCGCCTGACCGGCATGAGCACCGTTGGGGTATTGCTCCAGATAGAATTCGAGCAGCGGGCGCATGCGGCTGCGCTGTGCAAGTTTCCAAAGACGCTCGGCTTGCTCGTCTTCCTCTTCGACGGTCACCGCGCGGGTTAGCGTTTGCGCCTGCCCTGCCCGGTCCAGAAATGCCACAACTTCGTTCACATGTGCGCCTTGCGGGTAGCGATCTATGTAAAGCTGCATGAGCGAGGCATCCTGCGCATTAGCCGCAACCTGCCACAGCAACGTCTCTTCCGAGGCAGTAACGGGGCTGTTGTCAAAACGGAACTGCCGCGTCAAAGACGAGTTGTCCCAAGGAATTTGACGTCCCCCCGTTGAAGCCAGAACATCCTTACGGACCGAAATCATCAAATCCGAGATGTCCTGTCCGGGCGTGTAGATATGGCTCAGCAACGCTTCGGTGAAAAAACTGTTTCGACCAGTGCCGTCATAGGCCACGTTGTCAGGTTGGGTCGCGTAAGCAAACATGAAATCCGCGGCGCTGCCAACACGTGCCAGCCCGTCACCGCCAACCTCAATTCCGGTGCCTTCAAAAGGATTGTCTCGACAGGCATCAAGAAAAACCAGTCGAATGCCGTCTGACCGTTCCATTCGGTTAACGAATTCGTCCATCTGAATCGTCTGTTCCGGAATGTCATCCGGTTCCGTGATCTGAGCATCAACTGGGACCAGATAATTGCGCCCGCCCACTTGAAACCCATGGCCTGCATAAAAAAGCAGCGACACATCGGAATCCGCCGCAGTTGCACCGTAAGATTCTGCGAGTGACAGCATTTCATCATGCGTCAGATCGGTGCCCAGAAACACCTCAAACCCGAGCCCTTCAAGCGCGATGGCCAGATCGGACGCATCGTTGATCGGGTTGTCCAGCGGGCTCACTGACAAGTAGTCCGAGTTGCCGATGACTAGCGCAACACGTTTGTCAGCCAGTGCCATTGAAGCACCGAACATCAACAGTAGAAGCGCCGCGAGGCAACGTTTCAGGTACACTGGCTAAGTTCTCCGACGTCTTAGAGACCGATGGCGCGCGTCAGTCCGATTTCCGCCTGACCAACAGCCGCCACTATCGTTTCTACCTGCTGGTTCTGGATGATGGCAAGTTCGGGATCGCTTGCTCTTATCAACGTGATAGCTTTTCGGATCTCCCTCTGAGCCTGACGAATTTGACGCCGTGCCTGCTGGACAGCTTCGCGTCGAATCGCGTTTCGTTCCTCTGCGGTCGTGGCAAGCGACAGACGGCGGCTGGCTTCTTCGCCAGTTTCGCGGATCCCAGCACTGGCACCGCGAATGATATCCCCAACGGAATCCAGTCCTGGTGGTAGGCCCTTAACGATCCCATCTAGATCGGCAGCATACTCATCCATCGCTTGGGCCAGACAGGCAAGATATTCGCTAACGCTTTCACCACTGCTGGCACAGGATGCAATCTCTTCGTCAAATTCCTGCGACACATTTTCGACCGTCCCCAGCGCGGCTTCTGCCTCAGCGACAGTTGTCACGGCTGTGCCTCCGCCACCTCCGCCGGTGATTGTAGTGTCGACTGTCGGCGTAACCTCAATTGTAGGCGTCGGAGGAACTGTAATAATCGTGCCGTTTGTAATGACGGCCGCCCCCGGCAAAGCAGCAATCGTAAAGACCTGCCCGCCGCTGCTGGTAACTGAACTTCTGCCCAATGTAAAGGTCGTCGCCCCGGGTGAAGTGCTGGCGAAATTCAACGGACTGAAAACGCTGGAAGTATTCAGCGTATCGGATGCCGGACCAAACCGATAAAGCGATGGCCCGCCATAGACTGTACCGGTCGTTGAGGCGCTAGATGTCTCGCCGGCCGGGACGGCAACATCGTCAGGTATGGCGAAGAGCACAGGCGAAGTTGTGTAATTTGCAGGGTTTGTGCTGCCGGTTCCCGGTGCCCACACGGTGGTGAAATCCCATCCCTGAGAAGAGGCGCCTCTGTAAAAGCTCTCGGTGTCCTGCAGCTGCGATGTGGTCAGTGCAGTGCCACCGTCACTGGTGCTGACCCCCGTAGTTTGGCTATCCCAGAATGAAGCCGTAACCGAGGCTGAGGGATCGTTAAAAACAACCAGACCGCCGAAGGTTGTTGACGCCGACCCGTTCGAGGTTATGTCGCCCGTCGCAAATGTGCGTTCGATTGTTCCGACAGTTCCAAAATCAGGGTCTGTATCGTTGTTCACCACAAGACCGCCGATGGTTACGGTATCATCAATATTGACGGCCGTAATGTCTGATGTGGAGTATGAATCTCGGATAATACCCCTGTTAAACGTCACCAAACCCGCGCCCCTAGCGACTCCACCACCCGTTTGACTGGATAAAATGACGGGGCCGGAACTGTTAGACCTTTCGATAGTCCCGACATTGTCACCGACTAGTCCTGCCGCGGATAAGAATGTACTGGACGCGTCGATAGGAAAGATGGATTCGACTCTAGCTGTACTAAAACTGTCTTCGATTGTACCGGTGTTCGTAACAACCAAACCTGCCGCTACAGATCCGCCACCCGCGCCTTCGGCAGTAACCGATCCATCGACTGAGACCCCGCTTATCAAACCGTCGTTGAACACAGCCAAAACAGCCGCGGTTTCGCCATCTATATCTGCATCGGTTACGGACAAGTTGGAAACTGATCCCAATGTTTCGATAATTCCGAACATGGCAGTGCTACCGCCCCGATCAATATTTAACCCATCAATCGCAAACCGATTTCCATCCAATGACCCCGAGAAAGTATCGATTGGGTCAAATCCTCCGGACCAGCCGGATGTGACAGACGCATCGATGTTGTTCACCAATTCAAAGCTGTCAGCATCCAGCCCCGTGCTGTCTATTCCTTGCAGGCCATATACATCCGTCAACTGATAGGGGCTGGCGGCAGTTCCGCTACCACCCAGCGCCCTCAGGAATGTGGCCCCGTCCGTGATCGAAAAATCGCCCGCCGAAAAGGACGGGATCGCACCGCCGTTCTGATCCCATGAGCCGCTTTCCAGAGTGAACGACGCAACATCGATTGCACCGCCGGAGCCGGTTTCAACGTCACCAACCGCATCGATCGTTAATCCGCCATCAGGCGCTGTAATAGCGGCGTTGATATCAATATCGTTGTCCGCACGTAGGGTAAGGTTGGAAGAGCTAGCCCAGACAACAGCCTCTTCGACAGTGATGTCCCCCGCTTGGCCGTCAGGCCCACCCAAATCCACTGGCGGGCCGCTGCCGGGGATAAGCTCTCCGGTTCCGGCAGTGGTGATGATAACATCACCAAGGTCGAGGTTGGCAACGATCGTCGCCGGGTCGACTGTCCCGAGAGCGCCGCTCGAATTGATAAAAATATTAGACGGGTCAAGCAGCAACGTCCCATGAGAACCGCTGCGCGCGCGCGTATCGGTCAGTCCTCGGTAGCTGAGCTCGATTTTACCAGAAACCTCGACAAATCCGCCATCACCCGCCTGTTCGCCCCCGCGGGCTGAGTTGAAGCCTGAGAAGATCGTAGAATAGTCAGACCAAACGATGATGCGTCCGCCATTGCCCTCCTCACCACCATCGGCGGTTAGGGTAGAGCTTGCGTCCACATTGGTTGTCTGCGCTGTCTGCAGCGTACCGCCACCCTGATAGTCTCCGCCCACCAAGATTGTGCCGCCATCACCACCACCAGCCCCATCAGCGCTCAGCGTGGCACCGGCTAATGCAATCGCTTCACCCGTGATCGTGATTGTTCCACCCTCTTGCGCACGAACCCTTGGGCGCAACGAGGTTTCAACAATCGTCTCGCGGGTCGAAGTGTCGATTGTTCCGCTGATACGAACCGCTCCACCGCTACCACCTAAAACAACTGCGCCGGAGACGCCTCCGACGGATTTCGCCTCAATCACTCCAGACATGTTGATCACCTGCCGCGCGGCATCGCGCGCGCTGGCTGCTTTCAGATGAACCAGACCACCCTCAGCCTCGATCCGCCCCGAATTGGTGACCAAGGCGTCCATCGTGGCATCATCGCTATCCGATGGAACCGCTACCTGCAAAAACCCATCGCCCGAGACGTCAAGGGTTACCTGTTCACCAGCACCCAAACCGACCTTGCCCAATGGCACCCTGATCAAGCCCGAGTTAGATACCTTGCCGCCGATCAGCGCCGCATAGCCACCGGGAACGATGGAGATCGTTCCGGCATTCTCAACCGAAGCTGAATTTCCGTTACCTTCGAAACGATATCTCCCGTTCAGGAAATCATCATCCGAGATAGCGAGGGTCGAGGCTACAAATCCGCCTGTATTTACATGACCGTTCGGCCCGATGAAAATGCCATTGGGGTTGACTAGAAACACCTGCCCGTTCGCATTCAGCTGCCCGTGGATTTGGCTAGTGGTATCACCCGTCACCCGGTTCAGGATGGCGCTCTGCTGTCTGGGCTGATGAATGTTAACCGTCGAACCGGAACCGACCGAAAATCCGTTCCAGTTCACAATAGCGGTGTCTGAACTTTGAGTTATGTCCAGTTGTGTGCTGCTGGGCTGCGAAATTGTCGCACTGCCTGAGGCCACGGAACCACCTGTCGGCAAGGACTGCGCCATCGCAGTCGTGCCCCAAAGCAATGCCGTGGCTGAAACTATCGCAGTCCGAAGTATCTTGTCGGTGCGCTCAGAATCTCCGGCTCGCAACGATACTGAAGCGGTTTCCATCAGCTCCCAGGTCATCGCGTTCACCTCTCCCATACTCAACTCGTAACGAACCCGACTTATAGGTCGAGTTTTCAATGATAAACAAATCAGCGCCGATCCCATAGGAATAGGCCGTGGTGGTGCTTTGCTCAAATATCGTAGGCTGTTCTAATCCCAGTTCCCCATAAGCACCAAAGATATAGGGCTTCAACAGCAGCGGAACTCCGGCGAGTTCAATCTGTTGAGATCGTCCCACTTCGGACCGCACGACCCAACCATCATCACCACGTAGCGAGCCCGCGTCAAACGTTGACAGCTCGCTCGAGCTGGCGACGCTGAACTGCTCAGATGTAACTAGCGGATCGCCAAAACTAGATTGAATGCGGCCGCTTAGATTCAATGACCAATTGGCATTTATCGGGCGCTGATATTGACCGGCCAAAACGAGTTTGGTGAATTCGGCACTGGCACCCTGCCGAGACAAAGGTGCTTCATCAGGCCCGACCGATGTGCTGGCTCCAAATGCATCTAACCCACGAGACAGGATAGCACTGCCGCGCAAGAATGCCCCATTATCATAGTTTCGCGTAACATCTAATGTTGCGCGCAAGACGCTTGTATCGTCGTCGTATACCGGAACTGAATCTGATCCGATCAGCAAATCTTGAGAATCGCTGATACGGTCAAAGATCAGCTGCGATGTCAGATTTAGCTGCCTCGATCGAATCCAAGGATAATACAGCCTCAGAGACAACCTCTCGAATTCGCTTTCATTCGGAACAAGGTCTGTTTCGGGGCGCGCCTTACTGGATGTTACTTCTGCATTAAACGTCAGACCATCATAGCCAATCGGGAATACGGTACCTGCCGCGACTATTCGGTATTCAGGGTCACTCGAGAAAAACCGCGTAGGTGACCCGCCCACATTGAAGTAGAAGGTCTCTCCAAGATCGAGAAAACCGTTCATCTCAAGCCCCAGACTCAGGTTCACGGGACCAAGCTCATCCGATAACGTGTTGTCGAACCCAAATGAGCCGGTAATTTCTTTGAATTCTCCGTCCAGTGTTAGAATCGTTCCGCCATTGGCGTCCCCAGCTGATAGGGTCGATGCCAGCCGAACTCCAAATGTATCACCTGCTAGCAATAGTGCCCGCTCAATCTCTTGCAGCCTGATACCGCGTTTGCCGATCAGTGGTTCAGTGATCGCCACCACCCGGTCGCGAACTTGTTCGGGAACCTTCCGGGCATCGATACGCTCGACAAACCCATCAACCACAACAATGCGAAGGGTTCCACCGTCGCGCAGAGTCTGCTGCGGCAAAACCACACGACTTAGGACAAACCCGGCATTGGCGTACGCACTTTCCAGACGGTTGGTCGCCGCAAAGATTTCAGACGCCGCGACGCGCTTGCCCGACAACCGCTCAACAAAGGCGGTATTTGCACTCTCCATCTGTGGCAGAGCACCTTCGATATCGACCCGCCCAACCGTCACGAATAACCGGTCCGCGCCCTCCGGGATCGGAGCACCCGGATCCCGCGCCACAGTCACTGGCCCAGTGCTTTGCTGATTTTGTGGCTGAAACGTCGAAGGCGCAATGTTGGACGCGCTTTGCGCCCAGGCGCTATCCGCAAGAATGTTCAAGCTGCCGGCGGCAAGTGAAAATATCACACTGATATTTTGGAGGCGCTGAAACTTCCTAGGCAGTAGCTTCGACATTGGTGACCTTTGGTGAAGGCGAGAAACAGTACTCAGAAAAACCCAGCGTATACGCCAAAGCAAGATTGTATTTACCATTTACGAAAACTCGTTGGAATTACTGTTCTGGGTATCACGTTTAGTGGCTTTGAAGTCCGTGTCCAACTTCACATAACGCGCAACTACAGCAGACCTTGTTCCAGCCACTCTTCTATCTTGTCTCGACTGACTTCGAAATGCATGGAATCCTCGCGCCCCCATGCAGCCCCCCAGACCCAGCCTTCCTGGCGGAAAAAATCGGCAAGGATAGTGAGGCCAAGTTGAGTTTTTCCATCGCCCAAAGTGTCCAGCACACCGTCGATGTTAAGATCAACAGCAAGTCCATAAGCATGCGCCGAGGCTGAGGATGTCGCTCCTCGAATTCGGCGGACACACAAAGACCCTGCCGTATTAATACGGGCAAACAAATCAGGATCGGTCCGTCGGATATTGTCGAATACAGTGCGCAGGGAATCGATTGCAGGTTTCAGCATCCGCACACGAACAGGCCCCACTTCTTCAAGGATCAGCAGACTTTCCAGACGCGGATTAGTCATTGACTGGCAACTGTCTGTTAAGTCCTCGCGCGGCAGACCAAACGTCTCTTTCAAGAATGTTGAATTTGCCAGCTGAAGTTGCTGATTCACCTTTTTACGATTGGCAATCAGAACAACCTGAGCATAGGCATCGATGATGTCGTTTGGTGTGGTGCTGTCATAGCCATAATCATCGGAACCGTCGGCACCTTGTTGCAACAAAGGTCCACCGCTTTGCGATCGGGAGATTTCCAGAGATAACTGCTCAATCTGATTGCGCATGTCTTCGACTTGCTGGCTCAGCATTTCAATCTCGATCCGGGCGCCTGAGTCGATTGCGGGCCCCTCAAAATCACTTTCAATAGGGACTATTATAGGGAAGACATACCAGATGATCGGGGCAAGGATTATCGCCACACCAAGGATTATCGCTGGAACGGTGCGCATCTGCTGTGTTTTCCTGTGTCTCACTGCCTTTGTGCATCAACCTAGAAGTCGACGGACAGGATGTCACGTCTTTGCCCGAAATTGTTAATCTCATATGTGACTTTCTTCATTGTCGCTGCTCAGAGGCAGGGGTACTCTTTGTCTCAAATATGGAAGGACATCAGTAATGCCTGCATTTTCATCGATGAAAACTATCGGGGCTTCGGCTTTTGTGGTTGTATGTGCGACACAATTTGCACTGGCGCAGTCAAATGAGCTGACAGCCGACGAAATCACCGACGCATTCAACAAACAAAAAACACGCGGACTCGTGATCGTGCCCTCAAATTCCGGCACCGAAACTACACAAGACACCGCTGAAACCACTGTTGCAGCAGCGCCCGCCGAGTATCAACCCGTCGCAACGGAAGATCAGGTCAACATTCAAGTTCGTTTCGATTTCGCCTCGGCCGCACTGCGGGACGATGAAAAACCGAAATTGGCCTCGCTCTGTCAGGCGATGAAGAACGTCGACGTGAATGTCTTTCAGATTATCGGACACACCGACAGCGCAGGATCTGCGGAATACAATCAAAACCTGTCTCTGTTGCGTGCAAAAGAGGTCAAACGCTTTCTTGTCAGCGATTGCGGCATCTCGGACCAACGCCTGGAAGTGCTCGGCGTCGGTGAAGCACAACCTCTGAATAAGGATAACCCGCGTGCAGATGAAAATCGCCGCGTTGAATTTCAGGCTCTCGGCTGATTTAGTCTCCTCTGATAACAACTAAATTCGAGGGCGGCATGACTGAATCCCGCACAGGCGACCTGTTTCAGCCGGGCGATCTGGTGAACAATACCTATCGGATCGAAGCGATCCTTGGGCGGGGTGGAACATCAGACGTTTACCGGGCACGCTCCGAGATTTCGGGGCGCCTTGCCGCACTGAAGGTATTGAAGGCCGAATTCTCCAGTAACGACGATTATCTTGTCCTTCTGACCCGAGAAGAAGAAATTCGCGACATCCGCCACGACGCGGTTGTGCGGTATTCTGAAAACAACCGCACCGCCGACGGACATGTCTATCTGGTTATGGATTACGTTGACGGACCCGGACTGGACCGGAAGCTGGCCGAGGGTCCGATGTCTGCGCCTGAAATTCTCACTGTGTGCAAACGGGTGTGCGAGGGATTGGAGGCCGCCCATGCCCGCAATATCGTCCATCGCGATCTGAGCCCGGATAATATCATCCTACGTGACGGCGATCCTGCACAGGCGGTGATTATCGATTTCGGTATTGCCAAGGATACCAATCCTGGCGCGGAGACCATCGTGGGTGGTGAATTTGCCGGTAAATATGCCTATGCAGCGCCCGAGCAGTTGTCGGGTAAAACCGATCAACGCACAGATATCTACTCTTTGGGCGCGTTGCTACTTGCAAACTTCCGGGGCGAAAAAGCAAACTCAGGGCGCAACCTGCTGGAGGTTGTCGAAAGCAAGAAAGAGCCCCTGGACACAACAAATGTGCCCGAACCACTGAAATTCATTCTCGACAAGATGACCGCCCCGGATCCAAATGACCGATTTCAATCGGCCGGTGATGTACTAAGGGCGCTTGCCTCTGCACGATCAGAACCAGTTGATAGGGCAATCCCTGACACTGATGAAGATGCCACTATAATTGTTCCAAAAAGTAGCGCTCCCGCACCTGCGATGGCCGCGCCTGAATCCACGCCTACTCAGGAAGTGCGGACACCGAAGCCCTCTCAGCCTGCAACCGCAAAAAAGTCGCGGACAGGACTTATGGCCACTTTGGGCGTTGTTATCGTCGGCGGGGCCGGAATTGGCGGCTATCTAAGCGGCACCTTCGATGGTCTGTTGGGCCCGTCATACCCCGTCGTCGCGCCCTACACATTGGTAGCGGACAAACGCGATGGGCAGCCCCCCCGTGCGGTCGGGTTCGTGCCATCGGAAGAAACTCGGGATGCTATGACACGCGAGATTACCGGAGATGGCGGTACGGTCGATTTGACATTAGCATCGGGCGACATTTCAGAAACCTGGGGAAGCGCCGTCAGCGATGTCGTAGATGCGGTGATGGATCTGGAAGAATGGCGTCTGGTCGTGAACGGCAATGACGCCCAGTTGACCGGACAGACCACGAACAAGGCCCTGCACACAGAGTTGGAGCAGCTTTTTTCCGCAGGATTACCTGCTGGGCTGCAGGGAACAGTTGATCTGGAACTTGAACCTCTATTCGTTACAGCAGCAGAGATCAGACCAATTTTGGCAGGCTTGGCCGATTGTGGCACGTTGCAATTGGTTGACCCGCCCACAACCGGATACGGGCTTGAAACCCCGGTTCGGGTGAGCGGCACACTGGCGTCTCAGGACAGCTTAATCGGGCTTGAAACCGCTTTGACGGCGCTTGTTGGCACGCGACCCGTGGATTTGGATCAGATTGCGCTCTTGAATCCTACCCTGTGTCTGATCGAGAACTATCTTCCAACTGCACCGACAAGCGATATTTCGATCGCATTCTATAATGGTGAACAGGGTAACGCGCCAAATCCCAATGGTGATTTTATCGTCGGCCAGAACCCGGTGATCGACGTCAAACTGCCAGATGATGCGCAGGACGGATTTCTGTCTGTTTCAGTTCTTGATGTCTCAGGAAACGTATTCCACCTGCTGCCCAATGTGACGCGCCAGGAAAACGGCATTCCGGCCTTAAGGGAAGGCCAAACAGGACCCATGTCAGTACGCGTTGCTTATTCGATACCAGAGAGCCAGGAAAACGGAGGCATTGCATTCGAGGTTGACGATTCCACCTTGGGCAAAAGCAAAGTCATCGTGTTGCATAGTGACAAACAGTTATTCGACACCCTGCGACCAACAACCGAATCCGCAGCAGGATATGCCGAAGCGCTGCGCGAGCAAGATCGCAACGTCGATACGCAGATCCTGTCGCTGGACAGCCGTATTCTGACTACCCTGGAACAATAACCTGGCCTCGAACTGCAAGCCATTGGTCATTAGCGACGCCTGAAGGCATCATTTGCCTTCAGGGAATGTCGACAACAATCACCGAGATATTATCTGCGCCACCCCCATCCAGAGCGATTTGGATCAACTGATCTGCCACTGTCTCAATCGGCATTTCGGACAGTGCTTTTTCGAGCATCGGAAAAGTAGCATATTTGCTTAATCCGTCCGAGCATATCAGGAACCGGTCCCCCGGTTGAACTTCGCCACGGATCTTGTCCAATTCCAGCTCATCCCCAACTCCCACCGCACGGTTGATGGCGTTGGATTGAGGGTGTTGCTCAGCCTCGTCCCAGCTCATCTGACCGGCTAAAACGAGATCAGCGACCACGGAATGGTCGGTGGTCAGCATCTGAATTTGATTGTTCCGCAACAAATAAATTCGGCTGTCTCCGGCCCACAACCCAACAAAATGGCCATTTGCCAACATCATGCAGGCAACAGTCGTGCCGATGGTTCCGCCACCGCGTGCCTCGGCCTCGGTGCGGATCGCCGCATGGGCCTGCCGAAGCACATCGCGCAATGTGACCATCCGGTCTGATGGTGGCAGACCCGGGGGGATGGCCGCAACCATATCCGCAACAAGCCGACTGGCGTAATCACCCGCCTCGTGACCGCCCATCCCATCCGCAACCAGCCACAAGTTTTCTTCGGGCAGTGCAAGCACCGCATCTTCATTGAGCTTACGCTTGAGGCCAACATGGCTGCGGGCGCTGTACCGAACGCGGTGACTTGAATTCATATTGGCCTTGCCTCGGTCCAGACTGCAGCGTGAAGGTTGAACAAACCTCGCATGTTTGCCCCTTCCGGTAAACCTTCGCAGACCATCATTCGAGGCACACCACCGATTTCAGTGCTCCAAATTGTTGGCATCCGAAAACGATCAGATACTAATCCCGAAGCAAGATCGGGCAGCAGGCCGTCGGATACTTCTCCGCGCGTCAGTACCAAGGTGTTGCCTTGTGCACGAACCGGGGCTGTTGGCTCCTGCACTGGAACGATCAGAGCCTCAAGCTCCTTAGCCAACTTGTCACGGGTCATGTCGTCCTCGAGCGCAGCCAATGCGAGATCTTCGAGCTGACCGTAAATCTCCGCAGCCCGAAAATGAGATAGAATAGCAGAACCCTCGTTCGAAATCGCTGCAACCAATGTCAGGGGAAAGCGTCGCCCTACTCTGTCCACGGAAGGCATAAGAACGCCCAGCATTTTCTGCGGACCTGCCAAGCCTGGGGCAAGGCAGAAGCGCCAGATAGGGGCCGACATGTAATGCGAATCCCAAGCAGGCCCCAGCGACTCGGACGCGGCAAGCATGCTGTGCTGTATCCAGGTGTCCCAGGGCTGGACAAACTCGGGTGCTACCCCGAGTCGAAAGAAATCTCCGACCGAGGGCATCTTCCCGAATGCGCCAAATCCAGCCTTCGGCATCAGAAAGACTTGGGGCAGCTGAATTTCTGCAGCGCCGGCAAGGCAAAGGGGTTGATGACCGATCCTGATTGCAGCTGGAAAATCGCGATGCGACCGCCAACGTTGAAGATTACCTTCTTGCGGTCTGACACGTTTGTGCGCCGCACCTCGGCTGCGTCAAGTAAGCGGAACCAGGCCCACGGTCCGTCCTTGGACAAGACGCTTTCAATGTTGCGTTTTTCCGGTTCAAAGCTAACGCGCGCCAGCCCAACCTGACCCGGCCAGGCAATGGCCATCGGTGACGGTAGCCCGCCACGATGACGGAACTCCAGCGTCTGACCGTCAATCTCCAGCTTCACGCCCTTGGCCTTGGGGTCCAGCGCTTCGGGCATGATCTGAAACTGTATTCGCGGCTGGGGGCCAGCTGCAAAAAACGCTTCTCGGATCTCGGCTGCATTCTGAAACTGGGTCAGTACTGCCTGACTGATCCCCAGATCGGCCTCATTTACACTGGTTTTCCAAGACCACGGCCGGGTACGCATATCCACATGCTTCGCGAGGTTTTCGTTGAAGAACGTATCAATCAAACCTTGCGGGCCAAACAGCTTGCTGAAATCACCCATGGCAACATCCGCGCCCGATCTGCGGTTGAACGGATAACGATCGGTCACGACCTGTTCGCAGAAGGGCAGTACATTAGCCTGCCAGCGCGCATTAATAGATGCGCGCGTGCTGTCCGACGTGATTCCCGATGAGCCATCGATGATCTGCAATGCCCAGCGTTCCATCGGGCCAGGAATACGCGCCGCTTCCTGCTGGAACTGCTGCAACGCCTGACCGGATTCCGCGCCAGTGACACCACTGAAGGACATCTTGTTCAGTTCTTGATACACACCGGTCAGCGATCCCATCAGAAGATCAAGCTGCGAGGGTTGTCCCTGTTGCTGTTCCACCAACTGATGCAACCAAGAGAACCTATCTTCGACATATTGGCCCGGTTCTTGCACCGGCTCTGATGAAGTTGCACCGCTGGACTTGGCCAGCGCTTCCAGCAGGATTTGTGTCTGGACGGAGGTTGCGGATTGCACTTCCAGGCTGGCGGCATTTGACAACCCTTCGTTCAACGCATCCGTATTGGGCAAGGCTGAACGGCTTTCTGTCAGTTTCGTCTCGTCAGAAATCGAATTTAGGATGTTCACGATAGGCGACGTCGGGCCTGACAGTACGTTGGTCACCTCAACTGCATGGCTCAGGCTTTCCATAGGAACGATGTCAATATCGCCCAGCATGGCGTCATAGCGCGCGATGTAGTCGTTGTAGTACAGGTCCAGAACATCTCGGCTAAGCGCCGCGAGGGCCAGTTCGGTTTGCTCGGCTTCTCCGCGAGGACCTAGAACCCAGCTTTCCTTTTGTACCCGTTTGGCCACTCCGACCGCTTCGCCCAAAAATACGTCGTTGAAGCCTTTGTAGGTGAAAATCCCCTCGATCCCGTCATTTAACGGCTTCCCAGATGACCGGACCAGCACGCGACCAACGGCAGGGCCGCCAACTTCGGTAATGCGCCACTCCGGCAAGGCCGTTGCAGTTGGGCTGGATATGATCCCATTATACACCCGCTGCGCCAAGGGCAGCTCCGATAGAATACCTTGGATCTGTTCCACCATCGGCCCATTCAAGGCAACTGCCTGCATCGGCTGACTCAGCAAAGCTTCAAGGTGATCATTCAGGTCAGCGCGAAATTCCTCACGAGAAGGGCCAGGGAACGAAACCGTCCAATCGATATTCATCCATTCATTGACGAGGTTCGGGTTCATCGGACCCTGCAAGCCCAACATCAGGTAAACCTTGAGCGCTTCATATAGAACATCGGGATTGTTGATATTCGCACTCATCTGCTCTTCCAGACGCAGCAGCAAGCGCGGTAGGAACCGTTGGTTCAATGCGGCGCGATAGGTCTGCGCCGCCTGCGTACCAATCACGTCACCCTGATACAGACCATATGTTAGGCGCGTTTCCGGGTCCGGATCTGACAGTGTCGGATTCGCAGGCAGATCGCGCAACGTATTCAAAGCCTGCACGACAGGTACAAGATCGGTATCTCCCACCGGACTGGGTGGAAGCGTTGCTGCAGCGGCCTGATAGGCGGATACACCTTCCTGCGCCTCGGCAATCAGCTCGGAATTTCCCGAGAAGCTGCGCACAAGCAAAGCGCCGACCGTAACGGCCGCCATAACTGTCGCGGCGACCGAAACCCATTTGGTAATCCTGTACCGGCGTTCAACCTTATCATCTGCACTGACCAGACCTGCTTCACGGAAAATCACCTGATCAAACAATCTGGTCAGGAAATACGAGCGCCCTGAACCCTGCCCCGTACCAATGGCCTGGCGCCCAATCCCGAAGGTCCGGGCCATGCCCAGCATCAGCCGGTCAATCGGCGTCCCTTCCTGCGTTCCAGACGTGAAATACACACCGCGCAGCATATGACGATGTTGATAACGGCTGTCCTGGAAAACCTCGGTTAGAAATTCATGCGCAACCTTCCGGAAGGATGCCACCTGCATCGGGAAACCGGCAACCAGAGCGCGGCGCTGTGGGTCGGTTTCGGTCTGCATCCGTTCCAGCGATTGGGCGTTCAGGCGGCCCAGCAGCAAGGCGAACTCTTCATCGAAGGCAACAACAGGAGATTGCTCGGATCGAGACTTGTCCAATGGCAGCGTGAAACCCCACACCTGTTCACGATCTTCCTTGCCCAGATTATCGTAGAATTCGGCGAACCCGGCAATCAGATCAGCTTTGGTAAACAGGATATAGACCGGAAAGCGTACACCCAACTTCTCGCGCAGCTCCTCAAGCCGACGGCGCACGGCTTTCGCGTGCTCTTTCTGAGTTATTTCATCCTGCAGAGACAGATCCGAAAGCGAAATCGCGATCATCGCGCCATTGATTGGCTGGCGTTTACGGTATTTCTTGAGCAACCCTAGAAACCCGATCCAGGCCGCATTGTCGACTTCAGCGTCACTTTCTTGCGTTGTGTACCGCCCCGCAGTGTCGATAAGAACAGCATTTTCAGTGAACCACCAATCGCAATTACGCGTTCCGCCGACGCCACCAATCGCTGTTTTTCCCATTTCATCGGCCAGTGGAAAGTTCAGGCCAGAATTCACGATTGCCGTGGTCTTGCCTGCGCCTGGCGGGCCAATCATCACATACCACGGCAATTCGTTTAGATGGCGTCGTCCGTTCTTGGACTTACGCAGCGCCGCCATTGCCGTTTTCAACTTGCCACGCAGCTCGGAAATCTCGCTGTCGATCATATCGCCGCCATCACTGACGGCTTCGGTGATTTCTTCAGTCAGGTTCTTTTCGCGTCTGCTGCGGACAAAGAATACCGTCAGCGCGATAGCCAAAAAGATTGCAAATATGACGCCACACCAGATCAGGCGCGCCGCCACACCATCCAACGGGCGCCATTCATCCGATCCGATCAAAGGCCCGAAGAAATACAAGCTCAGCGACAGAGCAGTCGCGGTAAAGAACAGAACCGTGTAGATGGATAGGAAAACAAACTTCAGAAATCTGAGGACAATCATGGGGTTTCCTCCTGAACCAACAGGACTTCTATCCGGCGGTTGGTCGCGCGACCTTCTCGAGTCGAATTGTCGGCGATTGGTTCACTGTCGGCCCGACCTTCAGCGCTAAGCCGTTTGGGATCGGATAAATCGGCGGCCATCTGGTTCATGACAGATTTGGCCCGAGCCAGTGAAAGGGCCAGATTGGACGGAAACCGAGAGGACCGGATCGGCACGTTGTCCGAATGCCCAGCCACGATCACCGAACCGGGTTCGTCGTTCAGCGCTACCGCAACCCGGCGCACCGGCTCGCGGAATTTATCCTGCAGATGATCCGAACCCGAGCCAAACATGCCCGAGCCTTTGATGCGAATGACCAGCGTATTGCCCTTCTCAAATACCTCGACCAATCCTTCGTCGATCTCGGGCTTCAGGAATTCCACGACCTTTTCCACCTGTGCCTGTGGTGGAGGCGGTGGAGGTGGAGGTGCACGACGCTGCAATTCGGTCACAGGACCCGCATCAATTACCGACATCTGTCCTACAAGATTTTCAGTTTTGTTAGACAGCGCGTAGGACAGGCCACCAAACTCGATCATCAGCAAAAGGGCCGTCACGCCAAGCGCGATCCAAACCGGTTTCCACATGCTGAGCGCTCGATATGGCTTGTCTTCGCCTTCCCAATGCGGAGCTAGGTCGCGTTCAACCGGGCCGCGCTGAGCCCGGATGATCCGCGCAAGACCTTGCCTAATCTGCAAATGCTTGTCCGGACCTCCCTGTTCCACCCGCAGGCGGCCTTCAAAGCCCAGTGACAGGCACATGTAGACGAACTCTAGCAATTCGATGTTGTTCGCAGGCTCTTGTTCCAGCCGCGCCAGAAGATCATAGAACCGATCGCCACCAACCGTCTCGCGGTGGAAGGTCCCGACCAGAGACTGCGTGGCCCAGCTGGATTGCCCGCCCCAAGGTGTATTCAACACCACATCGTCCAATGTGGCGCAGAGCGCATAGCGTGCGATCTTTACTGACTGGGCTGGGATACCCGCCTGCAATGCCGCGTTCTCGAAACTGCGCACTTCAGCTACCACGCTTTGGCGAAGCTTGTCGGGGTCCATGTGTTGCGCGCGGTTGCGAATTCGACTGATGAGCGAAAACAAAGGCGAGGCACAGGCATTCAGGCGGTTCATGCCGGTGGTTGCCACCTGCCCTGTTCCACCCTGTGACATGCGCGGTTGCGAAGCCTGCGCAGGTGGCACGCCAATTTCTGCCCCGCCCGCCGCTGGCTGCTGAGGTGGAGTCTCCATCGGGTAACCTGCCGGTTGCTGAGACGCGGCAGGCTGCTGCTGCGTGCCGCCGGGCTGACGCCGTCCACCCGGGTTAGGTCGGATCACCGTCTTGTCTGTGTCGTCCGGTTCGGCAAAAGGATCGTTGTCGGACATCGTTTTCCTGCTTCCTCAAGGCCCCCGCATCTTACTGTGACCCACGCGGGCAGCCCCATCAAATTGTTTTTTGGCAACCTCTCTAGGCCTCGTCTTTCAAACGAACGCCTACTGATTGCGGATCGCCCAAAGCTCCATCTGCAGACCTGGGTACTGTCCTGACACGTGCACCGCGATCCCACCGGAGGTAGTCATTTTGCTCCAATACGGGCTGGCGGCGTCCAGTTCGAAGTACACCACTCCCGAATGATACGGAATTTGACGCGGAGCAACAGGGAGCGGGCGCAGCGTGATTCCCGGTAAGGCCGAGTTCACCAACTGACGGATTTCCTCGACTGGCCCGGTCTTGGCCTGGCCTGCAAAATGCCTCCGTACATCCTCGGCTGGGATATCGGCATTGACGGCCAGAACGAACCCCGCATTTCCGATCAACTTGCGGTCGGCTATTACGCCTACGCTTATGCCGTATTTCCGTGGCTCCAGCGGGATCGAGATCGCCGTCTGCTCCAAAACCGAGCTCAGGTACTGGCGCAGAACGCGGATCACTGGCGCAAAAGACTCGGTCAGATTGTCATGCTGATAAGCTGGAAACTGCACGGCTTCCTTTTCGGCACTCATAAATGTCGCAAGCTCTCCAGCCAGCGCGGCACAGACGCGATAAACATGTTCGGGATGCACGTTTTCGATATTTGCGAAATGGCGAACAAGAGGCAAGTTTCGGTTTATCACCATCAACAACAAGAAATCCGATATCTCGGCAGCACCCTTGGCAGGACCGCCTTCAGACAATCTTCCGGCCAAGGCCTGCATCCTGTGTGACAGCATACCTTCAAGTTCGTTCATGAAGCCCGCCAGTGCCGGAGCCGCGCGAACATCCATAACCGAGGGGATAAAGCCACGGTCCATTATGATTTCTTTGTCCGGACGCACTTCAATGATCCGGGCAATCGGAATGGCAAGCTTGTCGGCCAAATCGTCAACAGCCAGTGCAAACTGCAGGCGCAGCTTGCCAACACCAAGGGTCACCGGCTTCTTTTGCTGGCTCATCACATCCGTGATTTCCTGCTCTGCCGGGCGCAGACGGCTAACCGACTGTTCAGCCCCGCTCAGGTCTACTTCGGACGCGCCTTGCCGCCTTTGCGGAACCGTCAAATATACCACGCAATCCTTGATCGACTCGGGCACTTCCAGCGCCGGTGGATGATCTTCGGCCTGCGGGACGCGAAACACCTGCCCATCCGATGTCAGACCCGCGCAAGACTTGAGCGCGATCTGACCGACCTTGAGTACTTCGTCATCAATCTCAAGCGCACTCATACCCCAGGCATAGGGCGTCATTCTACGCGCCAGCCCGGCCACCAGAGCCTCAGTATATCTGTCGGCCTGCTGGAAATGATGGGGCTGCAGAAACAACCCTTCGGTCCATAGCACCTTGCTGTCCCAGGACAATGGCTGCCCTCCCTTGTTATCGCGCCCAAGCTGGACGTTACTTCAGCTTCTCCAGCTGTTCCTTATAGGCACGTGCGAACTCGCGGCTGAATAGATCGTGGAAATCATTCTCTGCCTGATCCGAAATCTCCGCGTACATCTTCTCATAGACTTCCCAATATTGAGTCTTCTTACCCTTGAAAAGTGACCCAAGTTTGCCAGACCCTTCAATTTTTCCGGCCAAAACTTCGGGATCAAGACGAGACAGCACGCCTTTCAATGCCGCCTCCATGCCTGTCACCATGGCGATCTCATGCGCCTTAATGTCATTCAGCGCCTCCTCGGTCGCTTCTTCCGAAGCCAGATAGCCTTTGACACGAGGTTTCACGAGCGCTTCGATTGCCTGCTCCGGGCTGATCGAAAACTTTAACGGGTTATTCCCACCTGCGCTGATCATCGTCTGATCGATCCGGAATTCAGACTTGATCGAGGTGCGCGTCATCAGGATCTCGCGCAGACCAACAATCATCGTTCGCAGCACACGGCCCAACCGGCCCATCGTTGCGGGCAGATCAGCATCGTCAATGCGCAGATCATCCACCTCAAGCGCCTCAAGCAAAGCGCGTGCCGCCGCCTGATCCCCAGTCGCGACAGGCATAGCGGCCTGTACGTCCACTTTTGCTTGCTCCGGCGCAGGTTCGGAAGATGCAGCTTCGGGTTTGGAGATCGGTGGTGGTGCAGCAGCCTGCCCACCCGGTGTCGGTTTAGTTGGCGGCGGAGCCGGGTTTTGTGGTGCTCCCCCGAAAGGGTCTGTGGGTGACGCGCCTTGTGGCGAAAGCAGGTCATCATCCCAATCATCCGGGATCAGATTTGCGCCACTGCTTGGAGCCGAAAACGCATCCGAGGCTGACGGATTGTGCATCGGATCGCTGGCCCCCATTTCCTGATGCGCATCTTTTGGTTTCGCAAAAAATGGGTCGTCATCATCCAAAGGCGGCAACAGCTCATCCATCGGGTCAGGCGTCGAAATTTGGCCCGGCCCTTTCGGCGCGTCACCCCCCAACAATTCATCAAGGAAATCCCCGCCCGGCCCCGAATCGTCCAGCAGAGCCAACGGGTCAGGCGCATTTTGCGACTGCCCCGGCGAGACTCGATCCTGTTGCATCGGCTGAGGAATCATCTCTTCGAACGACGGCAGGTCGGCGCCGATTTCGACCACCATTTCATACCCACCTGCCGTCAGCACATCGCCATTGTTCAGCGGTGTGGGCGTCCGGCCCAGGGCAATCTTAGAGTAGTTGAGAAAAGTGCCGTTGGTCGACAAGTCCACAATCACGACGTTGCCATTGTGATCTTCGATGACAAAATGGTTCTTGCTGAGCGTTCGCTCAGGGTCGGGGAGGACAAGGTCATTGGCCGGTCCACGCCCCACGGTCAAAGAACCCCCCTGCATCGACACCGGGCGCCCGTCGCCCGGCACTATGCCGGTGGATTGAAATTTTAGTGTGACCGTCATTCGTTTGTCTTCATCCTCCAACCAGAACGGTGGGGCAGCAAGGCGGCAGGATCGGACCACCGCAGGCGCAAGTATCCATCACCCGCGCCGCCGGAAGCTTGCCAATCAACACCGTCGCCGATCCTTTCAATATAGGATGCGGAAATGCAGGTGTCGCCAAATCTGTCACACGTGCCGCTGGCAGTTTTGAAACCAGAACGGTTGGACAACAAGGTGGCATGATCGGCATCGGTACCGGCGCAGGAGGAGGAGGCGCTGGCGGCGGTGCCGGCAGCGTGCATGCGTGCAGATCAGTTACACGGGCCTGTGGAAATCCCATGTTTATTCCTCCGTCTCTGAACCGGCACCGTCGCGGTCCAGACTACCATTCCCACCCCGAGCAATATCGACGCCGCGATCAATCAGCAACTGTAGGTAGGCATCAAAATCGCCTTCGTGATTGTCCATCGCAACAACATTCATTGCAAAGGCCACGATTTCCGCCGCCCCGAGCGGGGCTGGCATAGTCGCTAAATCGCCGGTTCCCAGCGTACCATCTGAATAGAGCACGCCAATGGCACAATTCACGGTTTCGTCATCCGGGTCGGCCAGATCAATGGTTTCCCCCGCTTTTTGCCGGTTTTCGGGCGTTGGGCGAAACACCCATTCCTCGGATGCAGCTAAAGCGCGGGTATTGTTGTCCGGCGCTTTGCCGATGTAATCGCGCGCGGCCAGGCAAGACCACCACACGCGCTCCCGTGGCGGCAGCGCAACACCCAACAGACGCAGTACATCAATGTAAGCTTCCTTTTTATCCAATTCAGCCAGAACAACATCCACTGCAGCGCTGGCCGGGGCATCAAGTTCAACACTGAGCCGCGCGTTGGCGTCGGCCAACATGCGGGCGGCGGGTACCTGCGGGACCTTGACCATATCTGCAAATCGTTCACTCATCGGTCAGCCCCCTAGTTGATCATTGTCAGGCCGCCCTTGAGGGTCAGCATGGCATCGCCGTTCACAGTCGTCATCGGGCTCTTTGCATCCAGTTTGGCATTCGCCTGAACCTTGATCATCGTACTCTTGATTGTAATGCTTGTCGGATCCAGCTTGATCGATGACCCGCCCACTTTCAGTTCAATCGACTGCATTGCGGTGACGGTAATCTTGCCCGATTTGGCATCGACCTGAATATTGCCGGTGTTCACCGTGGTTGTCTTGTTCCCGGTCTTGATCGTTTCGGTGTTGTTGCCGGTCACGGTGCGGGTGGACTTGCCCTCGACCGTTTCGGTTTGGTCGGTCTTGATTTCGACCGTCTGGCTGCCGGTTTCAATCTTGAAAGTATGGTCGCCCTCTTTGATCGTTTCATCCACGTTCTTCTTGACCACCTGGCTCAGACAGCCGTCGCCGCCGTTGCCGCCTTTGTCCAGCTTGTCATAACCAACGGTAATGGTGGACATGTTCTTGACCAGCTTTTCATGATCCTTCTGCGCCTGAAAACGCACCAGTTCTTCGCCCTTTTTGTCCTCGAACATCAGCTCGTTGAACATCTCGGCGCTGCCACCTTTCGAGGACCGCGTCTTGATCCCGGTCTGCGTCTGATTGGCAGGCAGCGCATAGGGCGGCATGGTGTCCGCGTTGTACAGCATGCCGGTACAGATCGGCCGGTCCGGATCGCCCTCTTCGAACTGGATCACCACCTCCTGACCAATGCGGGGAATGCTGACCATCCCCCAGTTCTTGCCGGACCACGGCGTGACGACACGCACCCAGCAAGTCGTGTTCTCGTCTTTCTTGCCTTCGCGATCCCAGTGGAACTGCACTTTGATGCGCCCGTGCTTGTCGGTCCAGATTTCCTCGCCGCTTTTGCCAGTCACAATGGCGGTATGCAGCCCCGAAATCTCGGGCCATGGCGCGGTCAGGGGCGAGCGGTATTTGACTGATTTCGGCTGCGCCTCGAACTCGACCATGAACATCTCGCCGCCATCATCGGGGAATTCCAGCGCGCCGGTATCAAGGTCTTGTGAGTTCTTCTCGAACCCGTAACCCTCGGTCGTCTGCAGGTAATAGGTAGCCCCGGTGATCAGGAAATCATCGTTCTGGGCCTTTTCGGGATGTTCCTTCAACGTGAAGGTTTTGCCCACCTCCATCGCCCGGACTGAGGCGCGGCCCCGGCGGCGGTCGAACCGGGCATCTTCGGCCTCCATGCGCACCTGAGCACGGGTCGTGCCGAGCTTGGTTTCCTTATAATAATGTCCGGGTGCATCGTACAGCTCATAGCTTTTGTAGTTATGCGTAGCCTTGGTCTTTGTGTTCGCCCGCACATCCAGCTTGGCGTTCGGCGTGTTGAAATCGAAATCCCGCAGCGACACGACGCCCGGTACGACCTCTTGCGAGCTAGCCCATTCTGACACGCAATCCGGCAGGCGCTGTTTATAGTCATCGCCTGGACGATATTCGACCGTCGATATGCCTTCGATGGGCTTGTGCGCGGAAACATCGTCGCACAGCACGAGCGTTTCCAGCTTACGCTCGGCATTCGCGTAGTCGAAATAATAATAGATGCCCTCTTCCTGCATCAGACGCGAGATGAAATCGAAGTCGGTTTCCCGGTACTGCACGCAGTATTCCCGCTGCTGATAACTGGCGCTCAGACTCTTTTTGAAGTCCGAGAACGCGTACTCGCCGAAGATTTTTTCGATGATCTGCACGGCGGTCATGTTCTGGAAAATGCGGCTGTCGGTGGTCTGATCCAGCATCCAGAACCAGGGTCGCAATTCTGCCAGCAATTGTACAAAGCCATCCCGCAGTGCCAGCCGTTCAACGCGAACAATCGTGCCGGTGAACTTGCGCTCGGCCCCCTTGGCGGCGGCCATGTGGATGGTCATGATCTTGCCCAGCAGCTTGTCCAGCGCGATGGACTTGTCCGGCGACAGAACCTCGACCTGAATGTCCGTTAGCTCGCCCAGCTTTTCCGTCACAATCGCCCGCCGGATGACTAGCTCGTCTTCGCCATAGCTGTATGAGCCGGTGATCCGAAGGGGCCACTCTTTACTTTGCATACCTTGCGCCATTTACCGTTCCTTCCAAATCTCGTTCGACACGCCGTTACAGATCGGCCAGCAAAGCCGCCAGTTCCGGGTCCATTTCATCTTCATCCCCGTCATCCCCCGCATCATCATCAAATGCCGAGAGAAAATCATCCAGACCGCCAGCGTCATCGTCCTCAATATCCAGGTCGAAGCCATCGTCATCCAGATCCGATGTGTCGTCATCGCCGAGGTCAAGATCTGGATCGGAATCATCGTCCAGACCCAGATCATCCATATCAAACTCATCGTCCGAGACCGCCTCTTCCGCCTCGGGCTCATCCGGCACATCCGGTGATGGCGCCGGAGCCGGGACGCCTGACCACGGCCCTAGCAACTCCTGACCAGCAACCGAGTTGAACGATCCCAGCCTGATCTCATCCCGCCCTTTGACAGACAGTAGGGGCATATAACCGCGCTGAACCGAATGTTCGTGCTTGTCCAAACTGATATTGCGCTCGGTGCAGGGCAGAGCCACCTGATCGCCATAGCGGTCGTTTACGAAATGATAAGGCATTCCACCAAGGCTCATGACTGAACCCAAATTCATCGCTTTGCCATTCTGCTTGAAAGACCGTGCAAGTAAGATCGTCACTAGCACCGCTGGATTGGCCCAGAGCATTCCGCGCAATCCTTCAGCCTCGGTGAATTCCTCGAATTCAAACTCATAAATTGGTTCGGACTTGGCCCCGTATGGCCGACGCAGCAGAAAGCGTGGCGAAGCAAGCCCGACATGCCCGGCTTCAGGCATCATGCGGAACGTGTCCCAAGCCTTGACCACCAATGGGTGGCGGTCGTCTTTCTTGATGTCCAGATAGGCGGGTGTAATAGCGCTGATAAAGGGTGCATCCACATGTGCAGCAACCCGGCCCACGCGCCCGAGAAGTTCTGCATGAGGCGGTGTCTCCTCGAAAGTATAAAGACCGATCAGCGCGGAATATCCTCCACGTCCGTTCTCTTCATCTAGCGGCTCTTCGGTCAACAATCGCACAAGCCCGGTTTGGGCCAAATCCTCTTCGGCTGCCAGATCGGCGGCGATTTCTTCAGCGGATACATCGTAGAGGATCACATCCAGCGTATCGTCATCTTCGACGCTGCGGGCGATCAAATCCAGACTGCGCCATTGCGCCTCGACCGACTGAAATTCGGGATGATGCAGAACCAGCCGCATCGCCGTACTCAGCGCGTCATCTACCGCAGTCTGCATAGCTGCGACGTCGGGACTGGGTAGTTTGTGGATATGCGGCCCAACCACGCGCTTCAACAGATCGTCCACCGGAGAGGGTTGCGCCAATTCACCGCCGGTATCACCGATCAGCTTCTGAAAATCGCTCAGTTTCAGATCAGCTCGTACGGTGTTGCCACCCGAAGACTTGCGCGGTGGAATTACAGCCTGGCCAAATTCCTCTCCCCATGCGGTCAGCTGTTTTGCCGCGTGATCCGCCGTTGCTCCGGCACTCAACTGGCGTTTCAGACCCGCCAGACCCTCAAAAAGCTCAACATTTTCGAACAGCTCGTCGGGATGCAAGTCGTCGAGTTCATTCAGTTTCACCTCAATCCCTGCGCCATCCTTTCCGATAGGCAGCACAAGGGTGGTGGCGAAGCCGGCGATCACATCCTCAACCGTATCCGGATCCAGCAGGATCGGTTTGCGCGCGGCCAAGGCGTCCCCCGTCTCGATCTGGCCCCTCGCAGAACGGCCCGAGAAATCGCCAAAAACTGCTATACGAAAACGGCTACGCTTCAAGCGTTCAGGATCGGGCCTGTCGGCGCTCATCCGACCAAAAGCGAGCATCGGTTCCCCATCCGGTTTGGCCCCTTCTGAAGCGACCTCGTTATCGGTGCCCTCGGATTCGTCATCGGACATAGTCTCTTCTTCATCCGAGTCATCCAGCAAACTGTCCAAATCAAGATCGTCCAGATCAGTCTCGGTACTTTCGGATCCTGATGCGTCATCCGACGAGTCTTCATCGTCGAACAGGTCGTCCAAATCCAAATCGTCGAGGTCCGCCTCGGATGTATCCGCCGCGTCATCATCCTCAGACGCGTCGCTGCTTAGCAGATCGTCCAGATCGAGGTCATCCAGCTCATCAGGCACAGGATCTTCTTCATCCGTGTCGTCCAGCAGACTGTCTAAATCCAAATCGTCCTGATCAGTCTCGGTACCTTCAGCTTCTTCCGCTTCGCCGGTCGCGTCGTCATCGCCAAGCAGGCTGTCCAAATCCAAGTCGTCGAGGTCCGCCTCAGAAGTATTCGAAGCGTCTTCTCCTTCGGTCGCGTCGCTGTCTAGTAGATCGTCCAGATCGAGGTTGTCGTCTTCACCTTCTGATACGGGACTGTCATCGTCTGACGAGTCATCTTCGAAAAGTTCATCCAGGTCCAAATCGTCTCCGTCTGCTTCCTCCGCAGTAGCCTCATAACCCTCGTCATCCAAGGCAAGGTCTCCGAGCAGATCGTCCAGCTCAACCTCATCCGAGGTCTCTTCCTCGGTCGCGCTGTCTGACAAATCGCCTAGTAAAGCATCCAAATCGTCAACGTCGTCCGCACTTTCCTCGGGCACGTTCTCTGCCAGATCGCCGAGAACATCATCTAAATCTTCTGCGTCATCCGCGCTATCGAGGTCCGGAATTGCTGCAAGGATATCATCCGATTCATCATCCTGATCCATGTCCTCTGGTGCCATGTCGGCAATATCGCCCAAAAGATCATCGATGCTGCTGTCTTCAGTGTCCTCCTCGGGCGCATCGTCGGCAAGGTCGGATAGTATGTCATCACTCTCGTCGTCGTCATCGGCCTCTTCAACGACCGGTAGCGAGGCCAACGCGTCTGCTGAGGAGGTATCCTCCAGCGCTTCGTCATCCGGTGCCAAATCCGCGAGGTCGCTCAGCAGGCCATCTACAGTGCTGTCATCCAGGGCATCATCTGGCGCAGCATCAGCGAGATCGGACAGGATGTCACTGCTGTCGTCGATGTCCTCGGCTTCGGCAACATCAGGCAGCGACGCCAGAGCATCGCTGTCTAAACTATCCTCGGCGGTGTCCTCAACCGGCGACATTTCGGCAAGTTCACCAAGCAGATCATCAACACTACTGTCTTCAGACTCGACCTCCGGCTCTGCTTCGGCAAGGTCGGACAGGATTTCGGAATAATCGGTTTCGGTTGTTTCTTCTGTCTCTGGGAGGGACGATAGCGCCTCTTCTAGGGAATTGTCCTCGGCAACAGCATCTGTGGCCTGATCTGCGAGGTCGGACAAAATGCCTGTTGCCTCATCTTGCGCCTCGTCCTCTGCCACGTCTGGAACTGAAAACAAGACGTTTTCGACCGAAGTATCTTCTACGGCCTCTTCGGGGGCTGCACCGGCCAGATCAGACAGCACGCCAGCGGTCATGTCGGTTTCGTCGTCGCTTGCAATCGCTTCCGGTAATGAAGCCAAAGCGTCGTCCAGGGACGTATCCTCAGGCGGGTCTTCGGGAGCGTTGACAGATAGGTTCGATAAGACGTCTGACGTCTCATCCGGTTGTTCGACGACCTCGGTTTGGGGCAGCGTCGCCAATGCCTCGGCCACCGAGTGATCGTCGGGGGCGTCTTCGGGGGCCAACTCCCGCAATGCATCCAGTGTCGACGCTGGGTCAGGATCTTCTACCGGGCCGCTTGCCAGCGTCGCCAACAGTGCAGGATCGGCCAAAATCTTTTCGATCAACGCCTCGGCTCCGGCCTTGCCGTCCATATAGGCCATAAGCGTGGCTAGCTGAGTGCGCGCGTCCAGTAGTTTCTGCAGGGGTTCAATCTTGGCCGCGATCTGAGCCGGGTTGAAATCACCCATCTTCTCAAATGTCAGGTCCACCGACAGATTGCCATCACCGGTCAGAGTATTGGGCACCGAAAACGCAACACGAGGAGCCATCGCCTTCATGCGTTCATCGAAATTGTCGACGTCGATCTCGAGAAATTTGCGGTCAGAAATCGAGACGGCTTCGGCCTTAGACTTCCCGGACAGATCACTCAGAACTCCCATCACGAACGGTAGCTGAACCTTTTTCTCGGCCCCGTACAATTCGACATCGTATTCGATCTGAACCCGCGGCGCCCTGTTGCGTGCAATGAATTTCTGAGAACTGTCAGTCATCGCCCTGCCCTTTCAACTCCGCAACTTCGCGACGCAACGCTTTCACTTCGACCAGCAGTTCCTTAACGCGATCATCAACTATGTCCGTTTCGCTGCGTACCAGTTCACGAAGATGCGAAAACTCTTCGACCGACTCGTCTTCGACCGCTGACTGCATCGTATTGACCAGTAGACCAATGAACAGGTTCAACACTGAGAACGCAGTTATGACTATAAATGGGACAAAGAATAACCACGCAGTTGGATGTGTTTCCATCACGGGACGCACGATGCCCATCGACCAGCTTTCCAGCGTCATGATCTGGAACAGCGAATACAAAGACCGGCCCAGCGTGCCGAACCATTCGGGAAAATCGGGGCCATACATCAGCGTAGCCATGACAGCAAAGACATAGAACACGATCGAGATCATGATGATCACTGCGCCCATGCCCGGCAACGCATCAAGCAACGCCTGTACCACAGCGCGCATTTGCGGAATGACTGACAAAAGGCGCATGGCGCGAATGACCCGCAGCCCTCGCAAGGCCGAAAGGCCATCGCGATTGGGCAACAGGCCCAGTGTTACGACCACAAGATCAAAGATGTTCCATGCATTTCTGAAGAAACTCAGCCGGTAAGCATAAAATTTCAGCAGCAACTCGGCTACGAAAACACCTAGGACGATGCTGTCAAACGTGGTCAAGAGATGGCCAACACTGGCCTGTATAGACGCCGAAGTCGACAATCCCAGCGTGATCGCATTGAAAATGATCACGCCAAGAATGGTGTTGGTCACAGCCTTGCGTTCAACAAATGCACGCACGGTGTCGCGGAGCGTTTCGCTCTTCTCGATACCGGTATCCAACATTGCCTCCTGTCGTCTAGCATCTGTTGGGCGCACAAGTGGCGCGCCCAACGTGTCAGGGTTCGATCAACCTACAGCGTCGCTGATGTTGTCGATCATACCTTTCACGGTCTTGATGTTGGTGAACATGTTCTTGGCTTCCGTTGCGATGGTTTTCTTATCCAACGCCTTGATCTTGTCGATGATCGCGGTGTCGTCCACTTTCAGACCATTGCCTTCCATCAACGCGTTCATATCATTTAGGAAATTCTCGCGATCTTCCAGCTTCTTTGAAAGTTCACTGGCCGAGCGTTTGACGTTCATACATTCAGCGCCCAACTTGATCCCCTCTTTGAGGGTCTTGGAGCCTCTGGCCGCCTTCATCAATTTGTCTGCCGAAGCGCCCAGATCATCCACTTTATGACGAGTCTTCGTCGTATGCTCGCGGTATTTCTCGCGTGCTTTCTTTGCGTCCTCCGCCTTGCCTTTCACCGCTTTCGCTGCAAAATCCAGCATGTTCTTGGCGATGGTCTTGGGGTCTTTGCCCTTTGTAACTTCCTCACCCATCGCAATAGCTTTGGCGGTGAATTTCTTAATCGCCTCCAACGGCTTTTTCGGCGAAATACCGGATGTGTCCGTGATACCCTGTCGCTCGGCCGCCTGCATGATGACAGATTCACGCAACTTCATGTAATTCTGGATTGCCTTATACAGGTCCTTGCGCAGCTTTTCCTCACCCTTGAGCTGTTGCTGAAGCTCCTTGCCCAGAGAATACACTTGCTTGGCAATGGTCTTGTAGGCCATCGCATCTGCGCCCGAAGATGCCACCAACCTCGCGACTGCGCCACTGATCTTGATGACGCCCATGGTTACTTTCACCGTGGTTTTTATGCGCGCCTCTTTCAGCAGCTTGTCTTTGTTCGCTTCGTCTTTCAGCTTCTTTTCGATCGCCACCTTGGCCGCACCTTCGGCGGAGGCCATGGCATTCTTGATCGACTGATTGACGCCCTGGATCAGCTTTTCCGCCTCGTCCTGAGACTTTTTCCCAGGCGTCTTCATCAACTCCCCGACTTTTTTGTCGAGCCGGACAGCCTCTTGAGTGATCGTCTTTTCGTAATCCTCCAGCACCTTCATGCCGGCATCTTCCAGACGTTTCAGCGCGGTTGAGGGTACCGGTGCGGGCTTTTTCAGCTTACCCGATTTCGTGATCTCGAATTCAACATCAACACGGTATTTCGGGATTTCGATGTACTCAAGCTTTGGCTTCGACCGGATCAGATCGACGACGTAAAACTTATGCTTGGTAACTGTTGTCTTTGCCATCTTGGGACTCCTCCACTGGCGATTTTCTATTGAGTTATGATCCGTCCGAATGGCGGCCTTTGTCAGTCAAACCCATAAGTGAATTCGCCGTCTGTGACCTCGATCACCACTTTTGAAACTTCGCGCCCTTCCATCATACGACGAAGAAACTCAGCCGAGATATCAGGCAGCATCGTATTGGTCACAATCGCGTCGATCATGCGACCTCCGCTGTCCAATTCCTGGCAACGGTTGACGATCTCTTCGACCACTGAGTCAGAGTATTCAAAGGGCACGCCATGAGCGTCCTGAACACGTTTTTTGATCCGGCCCAGTTGCAGTTTGGTGATCTCGCCCAACATTTCGGGGCTCAGCGGGTAGTAGGGGATCGTGACCAAACGTCCCAAAAGCGCGGGCGGGAAAACCTTGAGCAGCGGATCACGGAGCGCTTTGGCCATCCCCTCGGGGTCGGGCATCAAGTCGGGGTCCGCACACATATCCATGATCATCTCGGTCCCGACATTCGAAGTCAGCAGAATCAAAGTATTCTTGAAATCAATTACGCGACCCTCGCCATCTTCCATCACGCCCTTGTCGAAGACCTGAAAGAAAATTTCGTGTACATCAGGATGCGCCTTTTCGACCTCATCCAACAGAACTACCGAATACGGTTTGCGTCTTACCGCTTCGGTCAGCACACCGCCTTCGCCGTAGCCGACATAACCCGGAGGTGCTCCTTTCAAACTGCTGACGGTATGAGCTTCCTGATATTCGGACATGTTGATCGTAATGACGTTCTGTTCGCCACCGTACAAAACCTCGGCCAGTGCCAGTGCAGTTTCCGTTTTGCCAACACCACTGGTGCCAGCGAGCATGAACACCCCGATCGGTTTGTTCGGATTGTCCAGTCCGGCACGGCTGGTTTGAACCCGCTTGGCGATCATCTTCATCGCGTGGTCCTGACCGATCACACGCTTGGCCAGCCGTTCTTCGAGATTCAGGATGGTCTCGATTTCGTCTTTGACCATGCGGCCGACAGGGATACCTGTCCAGTCACCGACGACGCTGGCCACCGCCTGATGATCCACGATGGGCAGAATCAGCGGGCTATCACCTTGTAACACTTCCAATTCTGCATTCTTGGCCTTCAATTCGGCCAGCAGTGCCTCCCGGTCGATGGGTTGCGTATCCGGGGCTTCATCGGTCGCGGCTTCACCCTCGGCTGTTCCAGTTCCTTCAACCTCCTGACCACCCTCGCGCAGCTTGGCACGCAGGTCGAGAATTTCTTCAACCACCTTTTTCTCGGCGTCCCAACGTCCAGTCAATTCTGCCAGACGCCCTTCCTCGGCCACTTTCGCGGCATTCACCGCTTCGCGCCGATCGGCTACGTCATATCCTGCTGTCTCATCCCGCTCGATGATCTCCAACTCAGTCGTCAATGCCTCGATCCGCCGTTGGCTATCGTCGACTTCCGCCGGAACCGCGTGCTGGGATACCGCTACGCGGGCACAGGCGGTGTCCAAAAGGCTGACTGATTTGTCGGGCAACTGACGCGCGGGGATGTAGCGAGCCGAAAGCGTCACCGCCGCCTCGATCCCTTCGTCCAGAACTTGCACACGATGGTGTTTCTCCAGCATCGAGGCGATACCGCGCATCATCAGGACAGCTTTTGGAATATCTGGCTCTTCAACATGCACGACCTGAAAACGCCGGGTCAGGGCTGGGTCTTTCTCGATGTATTTCTTGTATTCAGCCCATGTAGTCGCGCCGATTGTACGCAATGTACCACGCGCGAGCGCTGGTTTCAGAAGGTTGGCCGCATCCCCTGTCCCTGCGGCTCCACCAGCACCAACCAATGTATGCGTTTCATCAACAAACATTACGATCGGCGTCGGGCTGGCCTGCACCTCGTCAATCACCTGACGCAGGCGGTTTTCGAACTCTCCCTTCATCGAGGCCCCGGCCTGCAAGAGGCCCACATCCAACACCAGTAAGCGCACATCCTTCAATGCAGGTGGCACGTCACCACGGGCAATCCGCAGCGCAAACCCTTCAACCACAGCCGTTTTACCGACGCCAGCCTCACCAGTTAAAATCGGGTTGTTCTGACGGCGGCGCATTAACACGTCGACGATCTGACGGATTTCCTCATCGCGACCCACAATCGGATCGATCTCGCCGTTGCGCGCCTGTTCGGTCAGGTCAGTGCAGAACTGCTCCAACGCCTCACCTTTACCCATCGCGCCGGGTGCCATCGCACTGCTGGCCTCACCAGGTTCGGCACCGCCCCCAACATTGGAACCATCCTGTGCGCCCAACGTATCCTCAGGAGAACCATCTGTCGCCTCGGCAAAGCTGTCGGCCAGATCATCTGCGCCTATCTTCGCGAGCTCGGGCGACATACTGCCCAGAATGTTGCGCAGTGCGGGCGTCTTGAGCATGCCCAAAATCAGATAACCCGTGCGTACTTTGCTATCGGAGTACAAAAGCGACCCCCAGACCCAGCCGCGTTCCATCGCATCCATTAAGTGGTCGGAGAGGTCCGAGATCGAGGACGCCCCGCGCGGCAGCATATCCAGACTGCGGGTCAGTTCCGACGCGATCTTGCCCGGATCCAGATCATAGTGCTGGATGATCCGGTGAATGTCGCTGTCTTGGCCATTGAGGATTTGATGCAACCAATGCTGGATCTCGACATAAGGATTGCCCCGCATCTTGCAAAATACAGTGGCCCCTTCGATCGCTTGATAGCCCAGCTTGTTTAGCTTGCCGAAAAGCGAAACACGGCTGATTTCCGTCATATTCAATACCTCTCGTTGGGGGCCGGTTCTTTGGCCTCGAATTCTTGTGTCGTGTAGCCGGGGTACAGGATCAGATCATCTGCATCCGGCTGGGTTGTGTCCGCTTCATCGCGGCTTTTGATCCAGCTTGTGTGACCCAGCTGCGTCGTGCCGCCCAGCGATGCGCGGGGCACTTCGTCACCGGCCAGAACCAGATTGATCTCCCAATCCAGAGTGTCGCCGACATAGGTGCGTAGGATCGCCTCTAACCGCTGCTGCGACAGGCCGCCGGGAAGCAGGCGTTTGTAGTCTTCTAGTGAAACCGGCCCTATCCGGATTCGAAATTTGGCCGACCGAGACCAAACCCGGCTCCCGATGCTGGTTGACTGTCCCAGACGAGCGGGTCCACCCAGTTGCCAGGTATCATCGGGCTCAAGTTCCAACCAGGATCCTACAAATTGTTGGATGTGTGCCTCGACGCCGAAATAGTCGGACAGTATCGCGATTAGACCTTCAGCTGTCTTGGTGCCCGACCCCAGATGCCCGGCGAAAAATCGGCGTAGAATGTCCGACATCGCATCGCGATCTACGAACGACTGCCCTTTAAAACCGGCCAAAGCAGCCACCCGCTGTTCGAACGGATCATCCCCACGATCAAAGCTGGGGGCCGGTTCGGCTGCTGACCATGCGCGGTACAGCAAGCTCATCATTCGGTGCGTCAGCATGTCGGCAAAAGCGACAAAAGTAGGATCGCGGTGATTACGTTGCCGGTCGCGGGCGAATTCCGTCAAGTGCAACGGCAAAGGGCCTTGCGGGCCGAAGAAACCAAAGAATAGGTTGTTCAGCTTGCCGGGTGCGTTTTCTGACGCCGGTTCAAAACGGGTTAGAGTATTGGGAGGAAAGGCCAGCGACACATCCTGTCCCAACCGCACTTTGTCTTCGCGCGGACGGCGGGATTCGCCCAACCTCGGTGCATCGGAATAATGCGCCTCGATCACCCGAAGCGCCTGAAAGACATGATGCCTTTCAGGGTCTGCCGCCAGCTCGGCAAGCAGGCTCAAATGATCCTGCCCAGGCCGGCTGCTGGTCGCCATCTGGCAATCTCTCCTCGTCTTTCGGTTTTCAGAACGGTTTCCGTGAAACTGTTGATCGTCGTATATTTACGGAAGAACCGTTCAAGCACGGCACCCAGAACATATACGCTGGTGCCTTCGTAAAAGCTTTCATCAAACCCCAACGTAATCTCCAGACCGCGCACGGCTGTGCTGAGCACTTCGTCGCTCATCCGACGCACGATTGGGCGGCTGGTAACAGACGCCACGCCCTCCAACTGTTTTTCAGTCACCCTGTTTCCCAGAGGAGCATAGATCCCCAACAACTCGCGCAGCGCGCCTGCACCGCCTTCCGCGCCATCACCAGAGATCGAAAGATAGTTCAGGCTCAAATGGCTGATTAATTTCCAGGCTGCATCCCCCTGAGCCAACGTCGCATGAGGTCGAGTTGGGGTTACGGGTGTGCGTACCGATTTAACTGGCCCACCTTCTGGCAGATGGAACACATCTGTCCCTCCCGCCGCAAGTAGCATAGGAAGATCCCGGTTCGAGCACAGCGCCTCAACCGCCAACTGGTCAAGCGATCCGGGGTAAGGTGCCTGAGCCCGATCCACCAGCGTCAGATACACTTCAGAGCCCAGATAAGATGTGCGAACTCCGCGCAACCGTTCTTTTTCGTTCCGTTGCCGCATCCGACGCTTGACCGTGTAATAGGCCGAGTGGTTATCGCCCGCAGCTGTCAGATCAGTGTCGCTGTAGAATGGGCGGAAAGGAATGTCCCCTTCTTCATCGGACTGAATCCCAGTCACGCGATCAATTGAAAATATCTCATAATCCAAACCAGCTGTCCGGTTCGGCACAACATGGTGCTCGGTGTCCATTTGCGTGATATGAACCCGGTCACATCGGCGGTGAAACAGATTGACAGCCGGAACCGTGTTCAGCGCAAATGCCGCAGGCGTAACCGCCGGAGCGACATCGCGCATCCCGTCCTGCAGCAGGATATAGATATCAACATCACTGCCCGCCGACTGTTTCAAAGCCTGTTGCAAGCCGGTCAATTCGACAAACAGGAAACGTTCGGGCATTGCGAAATATTCCTGCAACAGACGATAGCCGTCAAAAGACTGGCGCGGCGTCGGCAGCAAAGCTTCTTCAGGCTCAAACCCTTTGGGGATAACATTTGCCTGGTTCAGGCGAACGGTCCAGTCTGCTCGCCGATCTGTCGACCGCCCGGTCAGGCCCACGCATTGAGTCGCCAGCAATTCATGAAGCGCCCATGCCTTGCCGCTCTGGGTGTCCAGATGCAGCACAAGATCGTCCAAACCCAGTTCTGTCATAGGTTCGCCGTCGGTGCGTCTCAAACGCAACCGGATGCCAGCCCGGGCGTCAGTTTCCTTGGCCACACCTGCTGCGACCAGTTCACCGCGCCCGTCAATGTATTCGGCTTCGGTAATCTCAATCGGCCACAGCGTCATGTCGGCCGAGGTCCTGAATTCACACGCGGTCTGCTCCCCTTCCGCCAAGTATGAACGCAACGTCGCACCACGTGGAATCGTATAGCCCTCTTTGAGGGCCGCATTGCCAACGTCCGGTTCAAACTGCGCAATCATCATGGATGGAGTCGGGGCCAGATAATGCGGATAGACTATTTCCAGAAGGTTCGACGTGAATGTCGGGAACTGCATTTCCAGTTCCAACTGCACGCGCGCCGCCAGAAAAGCGCTCCCCTCTAGCAGGCGTTCTACATAGGGATCGACAACTTCGATCCCTTCCATCCCCAGACGGGACGCGATCTTGGGATAAGCGGCAGCGAACTCTGCCCCCATTTCGCGAAGAAAGGCCAGTTCAGTTTCGTAGTGTTTGAGCAGGCGGGTATCCATCGCGCTAACTCCGCTCGATCGCGACTTCGCCGGTCGTAATATCAACGCGACTGCGCAGGTAGAGTTCCAGAGGCATCGGCTGAGCCCACATTACAGCGCGAATATCGTATTCTACATGCATTTCGCCCGATCCTTTTTCGGACCGCAAATCAACCGAGACCGAGCCCTTCATAATACGAGGTTCGAATACCTCGATCGAATCCGCGATAGAGCGTTGGATTCGCTGGGCTTGTCGCAGTGTTGAAAACGACCCCGAGCTTTCGCGGATGCCGTAATTCAGAACAGATTTCGACGCGTAGGGATAAGTATCTTCGTCAATCAGATCGGATTGATCTGTAGTATTGAGCAACAAGGACAGATCACGCTGAATGATTTCTCTCAGGCGGCCCACATCGATCACACGAGAGTCGCGCCCTTCCTTTTTCTGATCCGGCGCGTCGTCCGTCAGCCGATCCAGAAGCGAAGGCTGCAAGCGTTCGGCAAGGGTCTTCTCAGCCATCTCCCGGCGTTTCCCCGGCCCCGGCGGCCACGTTCAGTACCAATTCGCGCACATCCAACAAAGCAATATCGGATTTGTCCGTGGTCAGTATGCGCTGACCCAGGCCGGTATAGGTATCAGATCCCGCATCGACCCAACTTGTCGCGCGCGCCAGCCGAGCAGCATCGTCTCCGTGTTCTGTCGTTCCCGGGTATCGGGTAGGGATCAACGCCGCAATTTCTCCACCACTGGCAACAGTCAAAGTGCAGGCCGTCCAGACGGCGTCACGCAGGTCGCTGGGTGGTTCGATTTCAAGTCGAGCAATCTGAGCAAACGGAAGCCAGAAATAGCGCCCGTTCACAATAATCTCCAGCACCGGACCCAGACGCATGTCGGCATCCGCGATCCATTCGAACGTTTCGCCATTCACAGTACCTGACGTTGCGGGGGCCGCGTCGAAGGCTTTCGCCCGCATCTCGGCAGCCTGTTCAAGGTTCCCACCCGCGGTCAGCTTCTGGGCTTCGATCAGATGCGCCAGCCATTCCTCGGGCTCGCCAAAGATCATCGGAGTTTTCTCGGCCGCAAAGACCTTTTCGCGATACACTTCGCAAATGATGGCCTCGCGATAGGTCTTGGCCATCATTGTGGCCGCCTCATCCATTTCCGCGCTCAGCTTCAGCTGAGTGATCGCGCGTTTCCAATCTCCCATGACGCAAAGTAATTGAAACAGGAAAATTCGTAGCTTTGCATCGGCTGGATTTGCGCGGATTTTATCTTGCAGCGCAGTTAGCGTGGCAGTCAGATCGCCTGTTCTTAGATGTTCTTCTGGCGTCATGAAGCCCTCGCGTCGTCAGGATGTTAAAAAAGGAAACAGCCTTGGCGGAAAATATACCGCCAAGGCCAATTTTTTTCTCCAAAAATCAGCTGACGTCGCCGGTTTCCAGATTCCACTTGAACTCGTTGCAGTCGCTGAGCTTGCCGGTTTTGAAATCGGCTATCTTGTACTTGATCGAGATGCCGCGATACGCAACGGTCCACTGTTCTGATGGGATCGATTCTTCGCCGCCAGACACAGAATAGCTGTCAACGATGGCATCACGCAGTGTGAAGATCAGATATGGCTCCATCCCTTTCTTTTCATCATCACCGGAACGGCACAGATGAATGGTCATCTCACCGTTGGACTTGCCCGAGGCAACGTAGGTCATGAGTTTTGCCGACGCTTTGCTGAGCTCGGTGCTCAGCGTGACTTTGCCGAAATTTGCATTCGCATAACCACGCTGGGTGGTGCCCATGTCGCCCATATCCAGGGTACGCGCGACCTCCCAGCTGATCTCTTTACAAGCGATCCAATCGGTATGTTGTTTTTCCCTGGCCTCACCGGGGAAGTCCATCTTGATGAATACGTTTTCCATTTTACCTTCCTTCAAGGGCTAATGATGACACTGAGATATTCGAGGTTTGAAATGGCGGCAGTGAAGCACTTCACCCGCCGCCACTTTTTTTTCGGTTTAACCGGCTTTTTCCGACGGAAGTTTCGAAACTAGGCGCAGAGACACCGATAGCCCCTCAAGCTGGTAGTGTGGGCGTAAGAAAAACTTGGACGTGTAGTATCCGGGGTTCCCTTCTACGTCCTCAACAACAACCTCGGCGGAAGCCAGCGGTTTGCGCGCCTTCTCAGCCTCAGCAGAAATATCAGCGTTGAAGTCAACATACTGGTTGATCCAGTCCTGCAACCAGGATTCCATATCCTGACGGCTTTTGAACGAACCAACTTTGTCCCGCACCATGCATTTTAGGTAGTGAGCAAACCGGCAGGTCGCAAACAGATATGGCAGACGAGCAGCCAGATTGGCGTTCGCAGTCGCGTCAGCATCGTCATACTCGGCGGGTTTATGCAGCGATTGCGCACCGATGAAGGTGGCAGCGTCGCTGTTTTTGCGGTGGATCAACGGCATCATGCCATTCTTGGCCAGTTCCGCTTCGCGCCGGTCCGAAATCGCAATCTCGGTTGGGCATTTCATGTCAACGCCACCGTCGTCGGTCGGGAAGGTGTGCGCTGGCAGGCCCTCAACGGTACCGCCGCTTTCCACACCGCGGATCCGCGAGCACCAACCATATTCCTTGAAAGACCGATTGATGTTTACCGCCATGCCATAGGCCGCATTCACCCAGCTATAGCTGTCGCTATTCGCACCGGTGGTGTCTTCCTCAAAGGCGAACTCCTCGACCGGTTCGGTTTTGGAACCATAAGGCAGACGCCCCAAGAAGCGCGGCATGGCCAGGCCCACATATTTGGAATCTTCACTTTCACGCAGAGACCGCCAAGCAGCATATTCCGGGGTCTGGAAGATCTTGGTCAGGTCGCGCGGGTTAGCCAATTCTGACCAGCTGTCCATCTGGAATAGGCTGGGCTTGGCACCGGTGATAAGCGGCGCATGGGCAGCAGCGGCAATCTTCGACATTTCACCCAACAGTTCGATATCCTGCGGGCTGTGATCGAAATGATAGTCTGCAACCAATGAGCCATAAGGCTCACCACCAAACTGGCCAAACTCTTCTTCGTAGAGCTTCTTGAAGATCGGCGACTGATCCCACGCGGTACCTTTGAACTTGCGCAAAGTTTTGTGCATGTCCTTTTTCGAGATGTTCATCACGCGGATTTTCAGCATCTCGTCGGTTTCGGTGTTGTTCACCAGATAGTGCAGACCACGCCACGCGCTTTCCATCTGCTGGAAATCGGCATGGTGCAAAATCAGGTTAACCTGTTCGGTCAGCTTCTTGTCGATCTCAGCAATGATGCCTTCGATCGAGCGCAGCGCATCGTCCGAAATTAGACCAGTGTTGGCCAGGGCCTGTTCGGCCAGTGTTTTCACTGCGCTTTCAACGGCAGTCTTGGCTTGGTCCGATTTCGGGCGAAATTCCTTGGTCAGCAGAGCTTCGAACTCGGATGATCCAAATGCGGTTGCGCCTTCGGCGGCTTCTACCTTGGCTTCTTCATCGGCCATCTTTTACTCCTCCTCAGCAGCGTCGTTGCCCGGCTTGGGCTGGGCTGCCAGTGTCTTTAGCAGGCTGGGATCCTGCATAATTTTTGAAATCAGATCCTCGGCCCCGGTTTTGCCATCCATATAGGTCATGAGGTTGGACAATTGTGTGCGCGCATCCAGCAGCTCTTTCAGCGGTTCGACCTTGGCCGCGATCGCGGCCGGGCTGAAATCATCCATGCTTTCAAAGGTGATATCTACTGCCAGATTGCCTTCGCCTGTCAGGGTGTTGGGCACCGTGAACGCAGCGCGCGGCGCCATCGATTTCATCCGGTCGTCGAAATTGTCTACATCAATTTCCAGGAATTTCCGGTCCGCAACGGCGGGCTGCTCGACCTCGGATTTGCCAGCCAGATCGCTCATGACGCCCATGACAAACGGCAACTGTACTTTCTTCTCGGCTCCATAAAGCTCGACATCATATTCGATCTGAACTCTCGGAGCCCTGTTCCGGGCTATGAATTTTTGTGAACTGTCAGCCATCTGTTGCTCCTCGACTCATCCGTCAGCTTTTTGTTTCGATCCACGTTCTAGCGCTATCGCCGGAAACGTATCAAAATCCATCGTCATCATCATCTTTCAATCCGCCGATCTGGCGCACTTCGTCCAGACCCTCTTTGGCCATATCTTCGATAATCGTCATAAAATCTGCATTCACAAGCCGCTTTGCCCGTTCCAACAAAATCGGTAGCGGGCTGGAAGGTTCGCAGCGCGCATAATAATCCATAATGCGTTCCAACATTCGTGTAACGTCTTCGGGCGAGTTGACCGCACCACCGCCTGTAGGCGCAGCAGCCGGACCTGATCCTGATTTAGCCGCTGGTGCATCCATTTCGTCCACGTCGTCATCTGCGGTGTCACCGACATCAGCGTAACGGGACAACGCCTGCTTGATGCTCTTCAATGCGTCAATCAAAGGGTCCAGACTCGGGCCTTCTCCCGGGGTCTTGTCAGCAAAGACAGCATCGATAGAGTTTACATTCTCAAGCGCTGATGCAACCGCTTCCGCGTTGGCGGAAAGTGTTTCTTCATCAGTATCCTTGAAAGCGGCGGCAACGCTGTTTTCGTCCGGGATGTCGTCCAGATCGGCAGGCATGTTTATGCGGCCATCGACAACATCCAGATGACGTAGGGTGATGCGTCCGAAAGTTCGGCTTTCCGTCAAGCCAGTGCGACGTAGCGCTCGTACCATACGTTCAGTCGAGGCCAGACCACGCACCGCGTTGATCCGCATCGTCGCGTCGCCATCATCTTCGTCCAACTCAGGGTGACAAGTATCCCAGAATTCATCCAGCAGAGATCTGACGTAATTTATCGAAGCTGAAAATTCAGTAAGACCCTTTGTATGCAAAACCGCTTCGGCCAGGTAGATCGCGGCGCGCAAATCATGGCTCTGTTCCATAACCGCTAGCGCTTTGGCCTCGACATCAGCCCAATCTTGTTCTTCAGCGGCGACGACCTCGTCGCCCATCTGACGTTCTTCCCCTGGCTGAGCCGCGATCTCAAGATCAGTAAATGCCGGATCATATTCCAGGTTTTCACCGCTTGGCTGATCTTCGCTTCTAGGCTCCAGATAAGATGATAGTTCCATACTCTCCCCAATAACGTGGCGGTTGTCTGCCGCTTGTCCGTTTGTTGGCACCGCTTAACGTGATATTCCCGACAACCGATATGAACTACTTCACACGATGACAAAGCTTGCAAACATTTCGCGTTTTATGCGCAGTCATTGTTATGAATCAGCCCCATACCAGGCCCAAAGTCAAACCTAATAAATACGTTTTTTTTACGACATGGTTTGGCCGCTACGCCGATAAGGCACGCTTTTTTCGTTTCGCCAAAGAAGTTAGATGCCGAGGACTAAAATTTCCTCTTCTCGCATGCGGTCCGATGCTGCAATTATCATGGAAGGTCCGAACCCGATCGAACGGACCCTGGCACACCGTCTTCACAGACGACGCCTGCGGACGACTAGGAGAAATCGGCAATCGAGAACGGGAATAAAATGAAAACAGGGATATTTGCAGTCATTGCACTGACACTTGCAGCCATGATGGCGCAGGCTGACGAAGGTAAACTGTCCATTGAGTTGAACAAGTTTGAAACTGGCGAGGCTGGGGGCTGCCGCGCTTTCTTTTTGTTTCGCAACCAGACCGGTAACAGCTTTGAAGAATTTGAAATGTCACTGGCGATCCTCGACGGCGACGGAGTGATCGATCGCTTGCTGTCCATCGACGCAGCCCCCCTACCGGTACAACGGACCGTTCTAAAACTCTTTGAGATTCCCGAGATTGATTGCTCAGATATTTCCGAGGTGCTTTTACACGACCTGCCCGCGTGCAAACCTCAGAACGAAAACCCTGTGGATTGCTTCCCGCTATTAGCGTTGGACAGCAAGACAACAGCGAATCTGGCGCAATAAGCCATGCCGGGGTTGGAAAATTTGGGCACCGGAGGCCCAATCATCGTCCTTCTTGGCCTACTGTCCTTGCTGTCGCTGACAGTGATCGTGGTCAAGGTTATCAGGCTCGCGCCGGTACGCGCTGGAGGGCCCGCTCGGGACGCGGCTTTTGTCCAATGGTCGGGCGGAGACAAAAAATCCGCGCAACAGGCCGTCGCCGCAGGTAAATCACCGGCGGACCGTGTTTGTGCCTATGCCATGCAAGCGCTAATCGATGGCTTCAAAGGGCCTGCCCTGATGGCCGAGCTGACGCGTCGCGGCAATCAAGAATTCGCCGTAATGAACAGCTGGATTCGCGTTTTAGAATTAATCGCCATGATCTCACCTTTGCTGGGGCTTTTAGGCACAGTGACCGGAATGATTCAGTCGTTTCAGGAATTGGAGCTGGCGCAGGGTGCGGCTAACGCCTCGGTTCTGGCGGGTGGTATCTGGCAGGCGCTGTTGACGACCGCTGCCGGGTTGTTGGTCGCTATTCCAGCTGCAATCGGAGCCTCTTTGCTGTCTGGACGTGCCGAAGCAGGGGCGCAGTCCATTGAGAACGCAGTTGGCAATCTGATGGTGCTTGAGGAGCGCGGCGCGCATTAAGGAAGCTTCGATGTACAGCGATATCAGCCTGAACAGACGCAAGCCGACCCGGCCATTGATCTCTCTGGTTCCGATGATCGACATAATGTTGATCCTGCTGGTGTTCTTCATGGTCACGTCGACTTATCTGAACCTAGACATGATTCCGGCGCTGGCACAGTCCGACCGCCCGGTCCCCTCGCAGGCAGCCGAAGCCGAAACTGTATCCGAAACACTGCTTATTCGCATCGGAACAGACGGATCCCCCTTTCATCAAGGCAAGGATTTCACCCGGGACGAACTAATCAGCTTGCTGACAGTCCGCCTTAATCGGAACCCTGCGCTTCATGTCATCATCCTACCGACCGGAGGTGCTCGACTACAGTCGCTTGTAACTGTCATGGATATTGTCACAAGCGCTGGGGCCGTGAACATGCGCGTGGTCCGACTGGAGGCCCGCCAGTGAGGATCTTTCGCCCTGCTCGTCGCCATCACCCCGAGACGATCATCGCCCTGATCGATGTGGTGTTTTTCCTGCTGGTATTTTTTATGTTGATTGGCCGCATGGACGCCACTGCGCCGTTTGATGTAACCCCACCAACGGCCCTGACCGGGGCGGACATGCCAGCGGGAGGCATCACGTTATCCGTAGCGGCCGATGGGACGATGGCGCTAGACGGCGAAGAGGTATTTCTGCAAGACATTGATCAGCGCATTCAGTCCCAACTGGAGGCCGATCCAGACATTCTGATCCGGATCAACGCGCATCGCGACGCTGTATTACGCGACATCCTGCCCCGGATTGCCCAGTTCGAGGCGATGGGTGCACGCGACGTAGTTCTGGTGGTGACACCTCCGGGGCCTGCACGGTGATCAAGGGGCCGTTCATATGGGGGGTTGGGTTAGTCTGCTCGCTTGCCCTTCATGTCGGCGGCGCTCTGGCGCTGATTTGGAGTGTCGAGCCAGACCCGGTGACGGAGCAGCCCGTGCCCGAGACCCGGATGCAATTGTCCGCCCATCAGGTCAAACAAAGCGAGGCTATCGAAGCACGACCGGAAGTCGAGGCTGCGCCGACAAAGGATGCGATTGGGGCGCAGCTGGATCAAAGCGCAATACGTCAATCGACCGCAGCTGCGAAGCAAATTCCACAGCAGACGCTTGCGGCAACCCAGGCGAAATCGGATGCTCTGGCACCGCTTGAAAATTTGTCCGAGGCGATACAGCAAGTCACCGGCGCGCCTCAGCCCTTACAAGTCGCAGCAGTTTCGCCATCTCGGTTGGTCCCAGCTACTTTGCAGGCGAATCCGATCCTTTCAAGCTCACCGCAATTGCAGGCTTTGCCCCCACAACCTCCAAAACAGGAACTAGCCCAGCCTGTGAGACCCCAACCCGTCGCCCTAAAGCAGACAGTCCCTGATATCCCTCCCACCAACGCGTCCGAGGTGTTTTCAACCACGGGCAATGAACCGATCGACCCCGTCTCTCTGGCGGCGATCCAGAGTTTCATGCGACCCGAAGACGCCGGGAAAAGCGCTCAGAATCTGCGGGATGGAATCGATGGGCTACTGGCGCAAATTCCGTGCGCGCGGCTGCAAGTTCAATTTCAACCCGACACCAACACATTGCAGGTCATCGGTCATATCCCCGAAGACGGATTGCGCAATCCTGTACTGACAGCCCTTCAGGCACAAATGGGAAACAACATACGGGTTGACGACAAGCTTCACGTCCTACCTCGCCCACAATGTGGCGCGCTCAGTGGCATCGCGGATGTCGGATTGCCGCAATCGACAGATCAAATCACCAATCCGCTTCTCATCGGAAAGGACGTTCATGCACGCGAGTTTTACTATGTCAAAGGACAGCAGCTGATATTGGACCTGACCGGGGCGGATTACGACGCTTTCGTCTATGTCGATTATTTTGATGCCGAAGGTCAGGTGATCCACCTCAGGCCAAACGTGTCAACTCCAATGGCGCCGACGCCTGCAAAGGCTGCTTTGCAGATCGGCGCAGCGGAACCAGGTGACGCGGGCCTCTTTGTTACGATAGGGCCACCTTATGGGCAGGAAATAGCCGTCGCCTTCGCAGCATCGGAACCGCTGTATCACAACGATCGACCGTTGGTTGAACCTGCCGAGGGATATCTGAATTTCCTGAAAACACGAATTGCCGAAGCACGCAAAAGCAACCCGAATTTCAAAGGAGAATGGGTTTACTTCTTCATCACTACCACCGAGCGATAGACATCGTCATTTTCCATAGGGGTTAATTGAGGCACACATCGATGGATACGTTTCGTATCAGCCACAAACCTATGCCTTGGCAGGTGCGCGGATACTCGTTTTCACCGCAAAGCACGGATCTGTTTGCACGGCAAGATTGCAACATAACTTCTGATGTGATGCAGATTACAGTCTGGGCCTAGGTTGTGTGGCAAACAACAATGGACAGAGAGAGTTTACCGTGCGTAAGCTTAAAGATGAAATTGACTAGTTCAGAGAGTTGGGAGGCTATTATGGCCCGAGTTTCACTGCCAATACTTTTGTCGGGTACGTTCATTTTGGCAGGGTGCGAACTGCCGTGGACGGCAGAGACACAAACCGTTCCATCAAGCCCCGCAACACAACCTGTTTCAGCGGCTTCGCCAACACCGACCCAAGTGTCGGCCCCAGTGGTCCAAGCTGCTCCCGCACCAACCGAAAGCACGTTGATCTCCGGAGAAGAGCGCCAAGGCGACGGAGGTGGCGATAGCGGTGGTGGAAATGATGGCGGCAGTGGTGGCGGCAGTGGCGGCGGAGGTGGAACCGGCGGCGGCGGCGGCGGTAGCTGGAACTAGCGCAGGGATACAAAACATGTTGAAGCGTAGTCTGCTAGGCGCGCTCTTCGGAGGCACGGTCGCTTTGTCTGCGGCAAGCGACTCTGTTTGGGCGCAATCAAGTTCTGAGAGCACAGCGCAGATTACTGAAGCGCCTCGGATTGCAATTGTGATTGGTAATCAGGATTACTCCGAAGTCGTCGACCTTGCGAATGCGCAAAAAGATGCAGAAGACATTGCTGCTCTGTTACGGGAATTCAACTTTAAGGTTTACGACGGATACAATCTTGAAAAGCGAGAATTCGAGGAGCTTCTTCGAACTGCGGTTCTGAACATTCCTGATTCAGCCAACGTCCTATTTTATTATGCCGGCCATGGCATTCAGATTGGGCGACGCAACTACCTGTTACCGGTCGATGCAAAATTCGAAAGCATTTACGACGTTCCTTTGGCCACGATGACACTGGACCGGATTATCGACACATTATCTGCCAGAAGTTCAGCCCATGTGGCGATCCTTGATTCATGCCGGGACAATCCGTTCAGCGATATCAGGTTGGCAGCGGATCTTGATGCAAACCTGTTCGAAACGCGACCAGGCTTTGATGTTTTTAGCACGCCTTTGAATTCACTGGTCGCATATTCGACCTCACCCGGTGCCGTCGCCAGCGATGGCGACATCGGCCAGAACAGCCCCTACACTTCAGCCGTATTAGAAGCTGCACGGGCCACTCCATATGAAAACATCCAACAATTGTTCCCGGTCATCAGGGAACGTGTCCACCAGGCGACGGGTGGGCGCCAAATACCGTGGGAAAGCTCTACGCTGGTGAAACCTTTTTACCTGGCCCAACACCAGGTTGAACAGCAACCCCAGGCCGTTCCGAGCGAAACCAGCCAGTCGCTGGACCTCGTTCAGCAGTTCGACAAAAGCATTCCACTGATCCAAACGTTGTCGCAGGCGCTCGGGACCGAAATCACTGATGTTCAGATTGTCGAACGCCCTGAACAAGGTGTAATCGCGCTGGAAGATACTCAGCAAACCGCCTCGATTTCATATGCTCCTGAAATTTCAGATGTCCGTGCGGTCGAGATAAGCAATAATGGCGTTCGGGACAGTTTTAGCGTAGAAGTTGTCACCTCCGATCAGAAACGTAAACGCGTCGACGTCTCACTGCAGCTGGACATTAACGCATGCGACATCGAGGCGGGTGATGCACTTGATCTCAATGGTGTCGGCGTATTTCGCCTTCCAAACGAACTGGACATCCCGGCCGGTCTGAAGGCGTGTGGCACAGCTGTCGCCGAATATCCCGGCAATGCCCGTTTTCGATATCAGCTTGGGCGGGTGCAACAGGCCGCCGGGCAACTGGTAGATGCACATGCCAATATATCTGCGGCGGCACAAGCTGGCCACATACGGGCGAAATTTGCCTTGGCCATGCTACTCGACTCGGAACGGATCGACCGTGGTGTAACCAAGATTCCGTATGACCCTCAACAAGCACTCAGCCTGCTGGAACAGGGCACCGCCGAACAAGACCCGTACGCGATGCATCGCCTTGGGAAAAAGCTGCTACGAGAAGGTGATACCCAACAGGAAAAGAGCCGTGGGTTTGAGCTTCTTGAGCGTGCAGTTGAACTTGGACACACCTTTTCGATGAACGAGCTTGGACTGTATTTCCTGCGGGAAGACTCGGCGCATTACATACCGGAGAGAGGCATGCGATATCTCCGGGCGTCTGAATTGCGAAAAGACATCTATGGCTACGACAACCTCGCCTATGTCGCACTGCTTGGCCTCGGCGGAAACCCTGTCGACTATGACAAGGCATTGCAATATTTCATGGCAGCCTCCGAAGGCGGTCACCCAACTGCCCCGGCCAGCATCGCGCGGATGATCTTGCGTGGCCAGCTTGAAGGCCGATCTCGATCTGAAGCGTTAGAGTGGTATGATGTATCACTTGCAAGGGGCGATGCTTGGGGTGGGGCAAACGGCGCTTATATCATTCTTGACGGTCAGGTTTCAGGAAAAGGCCCGGCAGACGCCGCCCTCAGAGCTGCAAAAGCAGCGTTGTTGGCAGATACTGAAGCAGCCGCCCAGGCACAATCGCTGTTGGACAATGTACCACGCGAGGCCTTGGACCGTGCTCTCCAGATGGCACTGAACGAATTAGGTGAAAGTATCAAAGTAGACGGCCAGGTCGGCGCGCAGACTCTAAAATCGCTGGAAAACGCAACTGCTTTGAACAGAGTGCCCATTCCCTACGCCGCACTGGAGGATCCGAAAGAACGGCTCTTGCTAGCGGCAAGAGTGTACTGGGCCAGAAACCCGGTGCGTTTCGATTTATTTTAGCGGTATGTTTTGGTTCTGACCTTACATTCGTTGCTTACCAAGGAAAGCTCCCCCGACCAAAAGGTTAAACAACCAATTCCACGAACTACTATGTCGGGCATGGATGTCGTGAGCTCATGATATAATTAAGTGTCAGGCCGAATGTCAGCTCATGATCTCGTATAAAGGCGCGCAATACCCGAAGGACGTGATCCTGTCTCCGTGTTCTTTTATGTCCGGTGCGGTGTTTCATACCGAGACTCGGAAGAGATATCGAGTGAACGCGGTATATCAGTAGATTACGCCACGCCGAACCGTTGGGGTCTCGATACTCTTGCGTCATTGCAGAAGCTACGCACTCTGGCCTTCGGTGATCAGGGGAGAGTTTCTCATCTCATGAGCTTCCATTTTTTGGAATGATTTCCGCAGGCGCGGATCAGACTACTTCTGATATAGGGTTTGGCAGGTTTCGCTGTGGAGCCCGCCGCTAACGAGCAATCAAATCAAAAGACACTTCGTTTTCTCTGAGGTCGATTAGGGATTCAAGGCGGACCGACCGGTGCGCTCGGTTTGATTCTGCGCATAGCAAAATTAAGCAGTAGCCACACCTTCCGGGGATTGCGCCTCCTGTTGCAACCACTCTCGAACAACACGGACGGCTCGCCGCCGTCCCGCGCGCTGGTTGGTGGCGAGGTAATATCCTCCAAAGGGAATTTCTACGTCGTTAAGGCTCACCAACGCACCCGTCTCAACTTCTATTTGACAAAGGTGCTTGTCCATCAGAACCGCACCCAGGCCCGCCACGGCCGATTGGATTGACAGGAGTGCTCCTAATGGATGAGGCAGATCAAGAGTAGGAACCTCTTTTAAACCAGATTTCGAGAACCATTCTGGCCAAAGACGGAATGTTGCCTCTTCAATCAATGGGCCCGTGGCCAGAACTTTAAGGTCGGTCTCAGAACCAACAATTGGCGCAAAGTTTGGCGCGGCAAAAGCTCTGACCAGAGATGGAAACAACAGGACGTACCCTTCGTCTGGGTGGGTGCGAAGATATCTTAGGCCCAGATCGAAATCGTGCGCCTCAATATCCATGACCTCTGTTGTGATCGAAAGACGTAAGTCTATCTCTTGATGCGCGGCTTTCAGTCGTGGTAGCCGTGGCACCAACCATTTTTGCGCGACGGCGCTCTCTGTTGTCATGGTAACAACACCTTTGGGCGCAGACGTCAGAGCGTCAGTTGCGATGGCAATTTGGTCAAGAGCAGGTGTGATCTGTCCCAAGTAGATTTGTCCCTGTTCGGTGAGGGCAACACCAGATTTTTGCGTCCGGAAAAGATGCACGTTCAACCGCTTTTCCAACCCGCGTATGTGACGGGAAATTGCGGAGTGCGATACGTTCAATTCCTCCGCTGCACGGGTAAAGCTACCCAACCTCCCAGCTGCCTCAAAGGCACGCAGCGGATTTAGGGGAGGTAAGTTTCTTGGCATGATAGATTGTGACTTTTTGGAACAATGGATGTCAAGAAACGGCGTTTGTGGGATGTCAAGATTTTTAAGAAAGTAGGTGCATGACTACTAAAGGAGAGATCCATGAAGTACACCTATTCTCGTGATTTTGTATCACATCGTGAAGTCCCGGCCTCAGGAGTCAAAAGTGTGGGCCCCTTGTGCGAAAAAGTCAAAGAGTCGCTCCGATTATTGCTAGCAAAGCGAATTGACCCAACCAGAATGAGCAGGGTTGAACGGCAAGATTCCGGAATCGCCGAAGCCGAGATCGATTGGCATAACGCCTTACGCGGACCTTTGATTAAGTAAGTCAGACAGGCAAACCAGCTTTGTGCAGACCGGTCGCCAGAACTTCGAAATCGTCTCGACACCGCCACATACATTCATAACCACGCGCAAGAGAGGAGAGATTGTCTTTGGGCACTTCGATGCCACGACTCCCAAATTCGTCATGGCGTTCCGCAATAAATTCCTGCAACGCAGCCGCCGCCTCAGATTGCCGACCAAGATGCGCATAAGATGCTGCCACGAATGCCGCAGCTAACGAGTTGAGCCGAGCCTCTCCCATCAAAAAGCCGATTGCTTCCTCGTAGTTTCCGCAGAAGAATTCTATCTGCCCCATGATCCAATCGATCGAAGGGGGATGCAACGGATCTAACCGCATCGCTCGCGATACGACCTCTCTCGCTTTTTCGTGCCTCCCCAGCAACAGAAAAGCATAACCGCACCACGCCATGGACTCCGCTTCGTTTTCGATCTGCGATAACGTCTTTTCGAACTGTGCATTTGCTTCGTCCCAAAGGCCTGCGCAGAGATAAGCAAAACCCAGTTGGTCTTGAATGTAGACGTCCCGGTTGTCCAGTGCAGCACCCTTGCGCGCGATATGCAGGATGTGACCGGAAGCGTCAGAGCCCGCCAATCCCAGCCAAAGATCGATAACATAGGTGTCTGAGAGGTACATGTAAGACCGAGCGATGGACGGATCGAGCGCAATGGCCCGTTCCAACAAAGCTCTTGCTTTAGCCGTATCCCTGGCATTTAGGCCATCTCGAAGAGCTTTGCTTCGAAGCATCAGCTCGTAGGCCTTCATCTCATCTGCTGGTTTTTGCGATGATCGGTCGGCAACGTTGTGTTGAACACGTCCCGGAAGGACCGCAACGATGTTGCGGGCCACCTCGTCCTGAACGGACAGGATGTCTTCCAACTCGCGATCATATCGTTCTGACCATAGTTGCGAGCCCGTACTTGCTTCCGCGAGCTGTACGGAAATTCTTACCCGACTACCGGCCTTTCGAACGCTGCCTGTTACGAGATAATCGGCTCCCAATTCTGCTGCGATCTCTGCCGGATCGGCTTCCTGTGTTCTAAAACGGAAAGATGCGTTTCTGGAGACAACCTGAAGAGTACGAAATCGAGACAACCCGGTGATAATGTCTTCTGCGATGCCATCGCTGAAGAATGCCTGCTCCGGGTCGTCACTCAAACTGTGCAGTGGTAAGACTGCGATGGTAGCTTTGCGGGGTGTAGCTGCTGGCTTCGCGTCAGGCTGTGCTTGCTCCGCACCTCCAATGCGCCAGGCCCTAACAGGCTCAGTGATGTTCTTGATGGTATGTGTGCCCGCATCCTCCCACACGACCGAAATGCGGTTGCCAACCACGCGATAGACAGCGTCCGAGACGAGCACACCTCCTGGTGGGGCAAGTTGCTCTAAACGCGAGGCAAGGTTAACACCTGAGCCGAAGACATCATCCTCTTGCATGAGGATGTCACCAAGATTGATGCCAATGCGGAAAAGCAACGGGTCTGGCTCTTCCAAGGGTGATTGTTGCCATTCAACGGCGCAAGAAACCGCGTCTGCAGCACTAGTGAAGCTCGCCAAAAGGCCATCACCCATAAGTTTGACAATCCGTCCGTGGTGACGATTGATCAGAGGTGCAACTGTACCTTCTAAGTGAGCGGTCAACGCATCAAGCGTTCCAGCTTCGTCTCGCTCCATGCGACGAGTAAAGCCGACCATATCGGCGACCAGAATTGCTGCAAGCTGTCGCTCCAAATTTACCTCCCTTCCTCTGCATAACGACCGGTGTGGTAATAGACCATCCATAACTGAGTGGTCACATCCTTTGATCATAGGCTCTGTGCTTGTTGTGACAGTTCTACTGGCGCCCGCAGCATCGCGCGTGGACGACGAATGTCTCTTAGGAGCCGCGCTTATCAAATCCCACATATTAGAGTAGTCTTTTCCGATAGCGTCTCCGGGTTTGAAATCGAAGATGGAAAAAGTACTGGGCTTTGGCGGGTTTTTCTTCTGGGCAGACGAGCCTGCTAATTTGGCGGCATGGTACCGTGACAAATTGGGCATTAACCTTGTACCAAACGACTATGAAACACCGTGCTGGACGCAGGAAGCAGGCGAGACCGTATTCGCCCTGTTTGAAAAAGTGACAGAGTATTTCGGGGACCAAGAAAAGGCATCTATGCTGAATTTTCGTGTTTGCGACATTGAGAAAATTTCGCACAACTCGAATCTAAGGGTGTTGACGTCCGCCGAGATCCGGTATCGCCATATCCGAATGGCAAATTCGCGTGGCTCAATGATCCTGAAGGTAATCCAACAGAGCTTTGGGAACCGGCCAAGCATTCGATTAGCCTCTCGGTGTTCCAACTGGCTATCTTGGGATCGGTTGTCGGATTTGCATGTCCTCGCGCGTCCTTGCACCATGTGAATGAAGCATGGAGGCGAATATGATATACGCAATCACGATTTATGGGGAGCCGGGCGTGTTCGAAGCGCTGCCCAAAGATCGCCAGGAGGAAGTGATGTCGGGACACGGCGCGCTGCAATCGGCATTAACGGACCGGGGCGAGTTTGTGTCGATGAAACTGATGCCGCCAACCTCTGCTGTTATGGTCGAGCCAGCTACGACCGAAGGCACGGCTCCCCTGATCACCGACGGTCCGTTTGCGGAGACAAAAGAGAATTTCCTTGGGTTCTATGCCGCTGATTTCAAAGACCTGGATGAAGCGTTGGAATACGCAAAGATGATCTCATCCCCTGTCGCACGGCTAGAGGTGCGCCCGGTTGCCTGGGCGGGTGGCGCAATCTCGTCTGAATAGGTCATGTCGGACTGGCTTGAGGCTACAATTACTTTGCACCGACCGCGCGCGCTTGCGGCCCTGACCCGATTGTTCCGGGATATCGACACGGCGGAAGAGGCATTTGCCGAAGCTTGCCTGAAGGCGCTGACGGTCTGGCCCAAAGACGGTACGCCGCGTGATCCGTTGGCGTGGTTGCTGACGACCGCACGTAACTCGGGCTTGGATCATGTGCGCAAATCACAGCGTCGTGCGGCAATTCTCGCGCGTCACAGTGAGGAGTTTCAGTTGATGCCCGCCGAAACACCGGACCCTGACGAAATGCGCGATGATGTATTGCGACTGCTTTTCATTTGCTGCCATCCGGAACTCGACCGGCGGGACCAGATTGCCATTGCCTTGCGCGTGGTTTTGGGGCTGAGCGTAGACGAAATCGCGAGCGGATTTCTGATCAGGCCAAAAACTATGGAACAGCGGATCACCCGTACAAAAAAGAAGATTGCGAGCAATCCGGTTGCCTTCGAAACACCCAGCCCGGCTGAGCGGGGTGCACGCTTGGGTGAAGTTTCCTTGATGGTCTACCTGATGTTCAGCGAAGGATGGTCAACCTCAGCGGGTCAAAATCAAATCAAGCTTACCTTGTGTGAAGAGGCGATCCGTTTGGCCCGTCTGCTTGCGGCACTGTTTCCGGCGATGGGGGAACAGGCCGCCTTGCTGGCATTGTTGCTGTTCCAGCACGCTAGGCGTCATGCGCGAATTGATACGGACGGAAAGCTTGTCGCGTTGGACGATCAGGATCGCAGCCTTTGGGATCGCTCGGACATCGCCGAGGCGACGGGTCTTTTGCAGAAGGCTCAGCGGACTGGTCATCATGGTGTTTACATCGTACAGGCTGCAATCGCCGCAACACATGCCCATGCAGATTCGGTAGATGACACGGACTGGGCGTCGATCGAAAGTCACTACGCTGCTCTCTACGCATTACTGCCAACACCTGTCATCCGTCTCAATCAGATAGCGGCTCAGGCCAAGCTGCACGGCCCGTATTATGCGTTAAAGGCGATGGAGACTCTGGCGCAGGATTTGTCCACCTATCGCTGGTTCCACGCAATGCGCGGAGGGCTTTTGCAGGAAACCGGCGATCACAACGCGGCGATTGCCGCCTTTGAAACGGTAATGAATCTTGGCCCAACCGCGCCCGAACGTGTTGCAATCACGGAAAAAATAGAGATTAGCCAAAATAAATTACGCGGCGTGTAGGGATCACTGAATATCGCGCGTCCTTGGATCAGACCCGTATGTGGCGGGCGTAACCAAGGGAGAAGCACATGAGTATTCTTGAGATGACCACTGTCGGAAACTCCGGCTGGATCGGACATTCCGGCCCCGATCAGGGCAAAGCCAAAGCCTTTTATCAAGAGGTGCTGGGCTGGACGATCAATGACATGCCCATGCAGGACGGATCAAGCTATTCAGCCGCCGTTGTTGGCGAAACCGCAATTGGTGGCTTTTCCCCAATGCCAGAGGATAACGGTAGCTGGACGATCTTCTTTACCGTGGCCGACGTGGACGCCAGCGTCGCCAAGGCTGAGGCCAAAGGTGCCGCGATTGTCCAGCCTGCTATGGATATGCCGGGGGTCGGTCGCATGGCCACTCTGACTGACCCGCAAGGGGCACGGTTTGCGCTAATCACATATGAGAGCATGGCGTCCTAAGCGCAATCAAAGAGGAGGCATAACATGGAACAGTTTCCGCAGATCGCGCTGGTCGTCACTGCTATTTTTGTTTTGATGAGTATTCCGATGGCGATCGCCGTTGGTGTGCGTCGCACCAAGACCGGGATCTCTTTGCTTCACGGTGAAGATGAAAACTTGCTGCGGCTGATGCGGGCGCATGGGAACTTCATCGAATACGTGCCGCTTGCATTGCTTGCCCTGGCGGGGGCAGAAATCGCAGGAACCCCATCCTGGCTGGTCGCCGCCTGCGGTGGTGTGCTGCTGTTTGCCCGCCTTGTCCACTATTTCAGCCTCAGCACTTCGGTGAATGGCAAGGGGCGTGCGGTAGGGGCGGCGCTGACGACCTTGGCCATGTTGGTGCTTGCGCTGGCAATCCTCTGGCAGCTTTGGATCTACAGCTGATGCCAGTGGATGAAACACTCAACGCCCGCATGCGAGACGCTCTGGCCGCGCATGTGGGCATTTCCGAAAAGCGGATGATGGGCGGCCTGTGCTTCTTTTTGAATGGCAACATGCTTTGTGGTGCGCGCAGACATCAGGATGGCGTGGGTCGGTTCATGTTTAGGGTGGGTAAGGTGAACGAGCCCACGGCATTGCAGGACCCCAAAGCCCGCGCTGTGATTCACGGAACCCGCAAGCTGGGCGGTTTTGTTCGCGTTGACGCATCAGATTGCGATGACGCAGCCTTGCTACGGTGGCTGCAGCTATGCCTCGAACATGCCGCGGCGTTGCCCAAGAAAGACTGAACGGAGGATCTTATGGCCCAATTCGATTGTTTTGATGCCGAGGCAGTGGGCTTCCTGCAAGAACTGAAGGCCAACAATACCAAGGACTGGTTTGCGGCGAACAAGGCGACGTATGATACCCATATAAAGGCACCCAGCAAGCTGTTCGCCGAAGATATGGAGTTGGCGCTACGCGACTTGACTGGGCAGGATCATAGCGGCAAAATCTTTCGGATTCATCGCGATGTTCGGTTTTCCAAAGACAACACACCCTATAACGCGCATCTGCACCTTGCGTTCCTACCGACAGGACAGGCGGTTCAGCCGCCAATGTGGTTCTTTGGCCTTTCCCCAGAAAAGCTGTCACTCGGATGTGGGGTGTTCCAGTACGACAAATGGGCTTTGGACACTTTCCGCGAGGCGATGGCGGGTCCTCTGGGCGCAGAGTTAACCCAGATCACATTAGAGATGCGAAAACGGGGTTTCAGGATCAGTGACCCGGAGTTGAAGCGCATCCCGCCCGGTTTTGACAAAGACCACCCCCATGAGGAAGTGTTGCGGCGCAAGGGCTTTGCAGTTTGGATGGATACCGAGACTCCAGCCTTTGTTTTGAAGTCGAATCTGACGGAACTAACAGCCGCCGAGTTCGCCAAACTGATGCCAGTGTTTCAGCTGCTTTCGCGGATCACGTGACCCCACTACTGCGAACACAACGGATGGCGGCTTTTACGGGCGCACCGCAACCTGGATCCGGTTGGATGAACGACAGGAACGAGAAATGCGGCGTGACGACAAAGCAAAACACTCAACATCAATCTGGATCAAATTATACAGTTCTGGATTCCATCACGCAGGCAAAATATTGTGGTTTACTCTGAACAAATTGACCGGGTCATATGTGCCCTTGATCTTAGAAAGCTTCTCACCGTTGTCACCATATGCTCCTGCCATGTGATCCGCTTCGTCTTCGGGCATAAAGTTGACATACGCACTACCGGTCGCGTGCGGTCGCATCTGGTCGTAAAGATCTCGCGCCCAAGCAATGCACTCGGCATCCTTGCTGGGATCCTCCCAACGCGTGTGTACATTCATGATGAAGTGAGCAGATCTCTGGGGATAAGCGGTAGAACCGGCCTCGACGCGCGCCATTGCTCCGCCCACATGGGCAATAAAAACTTCACACGCCGGGTCAGGAAGGCTGGAAATCGCTTCCAAGAGTCCTGAGATTGCATCCGAAGAAAGTGCATCGAAATCATGGCTCTTCCAGTAGTTCCTGGCGCCTGGCGTCAACAAAGGATCAAAGGCGGCCTGCCAGTCTACGAACTTGTGGGGAGATATCACATCGGCGATTGGTTCACCTAGCGCGCGCAATGCCGCCATAGCTTTTTCACCTTCCTCCATCGACCCGCTATAGCAGGCGGCAAAGATCAACACCTCTCGCCCTTGCCACTCAACTGGCAGGAACGGTAGAGGAGGCGCTTTTCGCATCACGCTCCAGACGGTCAGCTCATCCGGGGAATTGTCAGCAATCGTAGCAAATTCAGCGAGGAGCTCTGGCGCATTTTCTATCGGATGAACAATGAGGCCAGACAGGACATCGGGTCCTAGCTCATGCAGTTGGAACTCAAATGAGGTTACGACACCAAAGTTTCCACCCCCACCGCGGATAGCCCAGAAAAGTTCCGGGTGGCTTGTAGGGGATGCGGTTACAATGGCTCCGTCCGCAGTCACGACTTCCGCTGAGAGCAGGTTGTCGATCGTCATGCCAAATTTCCGGGTGGTCCATCCAAAACCGCCGCCAAGGGTAAGGCCCGCAATGCCCGTGGTCGAGTTGATGCCAACAGGAACGGTAAGCCCATGCGCCTGGGTTTCACGATCCACATCTCCTAGCAGTGCACCCGGTTCAACCCGAGCAGTCTTGTTGACAGGATCTACGTGAACCGACCGCATTTGGGACAGGTCGAGCATGACTGTTTCATCTGCGACAGCGTGCCCTGCAATCTGATGCCCACCTGACCGAACCGACATTACGAGGCCAGTGTCTCGTACGAAATTCACGGCCCTCTGCACATCGCTTGCTCCCAGCGCGCGGATCACGAACCCCGGGTAACGTTCGAACATGCTGTTCCACGTTGTTCTTGCGTCTTCGTACTCCGAGGTGCCTTTCTGGTAGACCCCGCCGCGAAGTGATGCATCAAGCGCGTCCAAAGTGTCTTGATTTACAATAGCTGTACTTCCGTCGAGTGTTTTCAGGTCAAACATGCGTAGGCCTCCCAATAGTCTGGTTGGGCTTCTTGCAAGGCTGCCTCAGCTAATTGCTATTTCCGTCGCGTTGTCTCGCGAAGTCGTTTCATTGAGGTGGGTAAAAATGGCTGCTGATCAGGCAAATATTGCCGGATCAATCCGATCCACAGGTGTTATGACATCGGCAGGAATATTCAGTCGCTCAGCCGCCTTTCTGAGGCTCTCCTCATCAGGGGCTTCGTACAAGCAGTATGTTTTGCGCTTATCTGCGCTGAGGAACGAAAAAATCCATTCGACGCCGACTTCGTCATTGATTTCTTTGATGTGAATTTTGTCATCTTCACTGACGTTTAGCTGCTCGGCAAAATTTCTTTCAATTATGTATCTAGGCATTAAGTCCCCCAAACAGTTTAAGTACCTTAACTCGCTACTCCTTCGAGCTTTGACCTTAGGGAAACCATACCCAATTTCTGCGAAATTGCCAACGCTTCCCCTTCCAGTTGAAACGCCTGTTCCACATCCTTGGGGCGTCCCCGTCGCCTCAATGCGGATGCAAAAGCCGCTTTGCTGTGCGCAATCCAAGGTGGGCATTTCATGCGCGTGTCAATTTCAATAGCCTTCTGGAACATTGTGTCTACGGCATCCCAGTCTTTCAACACCGTGCCCAGACCGCCAAGGCGTCGCGCTGCCGCACCTGCGCACACCGTCGTTGCCCCTGCAGTGATCGTCAGTTCTTCGTATGGAGCCAGTAAATCATAGAGCGTCTTGGCATGTCCCTGATGTTCAATGGTGACGCATATGTCAGCCAGATAAGATAAGGTCGTTGAATACATAGCGTCGAGTGGAAGATCGAAGCCATTGTCGGCCATTTCATTCAGTATACGTTCAGCAGGTTCCTTGTATCCGAGCTCGGCCGCGATAAGGCCAAAACCTGGTTTCCACGAAATGTCTTCGGGGCTGTCCGTCATCAATTTCTTGATCACAGGTGCGACCTCGTGCAGTCGGTTTTGCTCGCGGCGGATGGTAAACATCTGAACCCCAAAGACGCCCTCAACATGTTCCCCATGGGTCTTTCGACCGATCTTCACTGCCTCGGTGGCGTGTCTTTCTGCTTGCGCAAAATCGCCGTCCATAATTGCAACCATGGCGCGTGCGTGCTTCTGAACCCAATAGAGTTGCAGATGATTGTCTTTTTCCGAGATCTCGGTGAGCAAACCCAGAGAATGGTCCATCAACTCGCGGTCGGCCATCTCGGCACCTACAAACAGGCTGAGAGTTCGGTCTCGCCCTTGATCGATACTGCCAAGTTTCTCGGCCACACCATGCATAGCCTCCAGATTTTCGCGCCATTGATGAGCGTCTCTTCCCTTCCTCGCTATGAATGGGGCCCCAAAATGCATCATCATGACCGAAAACTGGGATTTATAATCTCCCAGTTTTGCTGCTAGTTCCATAGATTGCTGCCCGAAACGCGCACCTTCGGAAAACTGACCTACGAATATATGGGCGCGCGCAAGTTGACTCATCAATCTGCACCGACGGACATCATCACCATCGGGCAAATCTTTCAGTGCATTATCGCAGAGTTCGATCGCCTCGCTGTGCCTTTCGCTGGACATCATGCATGAGTCAGCGAAGTGGTTGGCCGCGTCTGCGGCCAGCTCCACGTTGTGCACCGCCCGGGCCGCGTTGGATGCGTCCTTCAGAACAGCTATACCTTCAGGCAATTGGCCCAAGCTGTCATGGCTGCGGCCAACCAAGATTTTGCCTTTGATCAATTCTGTATTGGAGTCTGAACCAAGTTTTTCTGCGGCTCTTAAAGTTTCCTTGGCGTTCGTCATCGCTTCTTGGCTGGCAGATCGCACCAATGCCATTTCTGTCGCAATCTGCCATTTTTCAAACGCGGCACTCCAGTCCTCAGCCTCTGAAAGGTGGCGCGCGACTAGTTCAGGGCGACGCTCGATCTCAGATGACCTTATCCGCATCAAAGCACGCGCCACGTCTGCGTGCTGTTGTCTCCGGGTTGAACTCAACATGGATTGATAAGCGGTATCGCGAATAAGGGCATGGCGGAAAACGAAGTGCCCGCGATTGTGCCCGCTTTCAAAGATCAAGCCTGTTCGAGATAGTTCTTCGAGGCATTTGTTGATATCAGATTCTTCAAGGCCTTTCGCGGCACATAATATGCTCGGCTCAAATTCTCGGCCAATTACCGATCCTGTAAGGGCGACTTGTTTTGCCTCTGGCGAAACAGCGTCGAGCCGCGCCATCAATGCGCCTTTCAATGATGAAGGTATGTGGCCTTGCCCCTGCTCGCCGGAATCGACGATGGCTCGGGTCACTTCTTCCACGAACAATGGAACCCCATCGGTTTTTTCAGTTATCGTAGAGATCAGTGCTTCGTCCGGTCTCTTGCCTGTAATGTTTTCGACAAGGTCTGAGACATGCGCAGAATCGAACCGGCGCAAAACTAGAGACTGTACGTGTGTGTCCCCATCATCACGGGCCATTTCCCACCCGGGTCTATGGGTTATTAAGATCATCAGAGGAAGATCCGTGCATATCGACTTAAACCGCTCCAACAAGGCTTGTGTGGAGGGATCGATCCAATGAGCATCTTCTACGCAAAGCATAACCGGACGTACACTTGACCGCACCTGCACCGTGTGAATCAATGTTTGGATTGTTGTGTCGCGCTGCTCCTGCGGTGACATCTCGAGCACCTTTTGGGCAAGCACACTACGAGGCGCGACCAACGCTGCAAAGAAAGGCAGAACTTGTTGCCAGTCCAACCCTGGTCGTCCTTCAAGCATTTTTCTGACATGCTCAAGGATCAGATTGTCATCAAAGTCCGGTTCAACACCCGCATCCTGGGATATTCGTTGGGCTACCGGATGAAAGGGGCTGCTGCTGAGATAGGGGGAACAGTTCAGCCTTATGACATCGACTTCGTCGTTTTCGGTGATTTCTGCAAGGAATTCCTCGGTAAGCCGCGACTTTCCTATTCCGGCTTCACCGGAGAGCAGAACAACGTCTCCGTGGCCATTCTGAGCACGTTGCCATGATTGCAGTAAAATGCCCTTTTCGTAGTCCCGGCCAACCATGACGCTGTCGACATCGTCTCGATATGAGGCCCGAAACCGGCTTTCCGCACTACGTTCCGACACCACTTTTTGCAGATTACGTGGTTCAGCAAACCCCTTTAGCTCTGCCTGCCCAAGAGATTTGAACTCGAATACTCGATGCAAAGTTGTCTCGGTTTCCTCAACTGACAAAACGACTGAGTTTGGCTCTGCATGCTCTTGAAGCCGTGCTGCAAGGTTGACGACCGGACCAGTCATGGCCCCCTCCTCATATGTGTTTTCGCCAATGGTATCGCCGACCACAACATCACCGCTCGCAACTCCCAGTCTGACGGACAAAGGTTCTCCGTCAGGCGTTTTGAGTTCTTTGACACGGCGAACAGATTCAAGGCCGGCTTTTACCGCCCGAATTGCGTGATCCTCATAAGCCCGCGGCCATCCGAAAAACACAAGAAGACCATCGCCCAAGTACTTTGCTACGTAGCCACCGTATCGGCTTACGGCTCCTGCAACGGCATCTTGGTAGTTCTGTAGCAAGTCCCGCATGTCTTCGGGATCAAAGCGATTGGTGAGTTCAGTCGAGCCGACAAGATCGGCAAACAAAACTGTTACGTGACGCCTTTCTGCAGTAGGCGGTTCAACATACTTCTGTTTGCGCAGATCATCACTTTGTGAATCGTCTAAGGTCAGCGCTTGTTCGTCTTCAGGCGCTTGAACACGAGCTGCTGGTAACGGTGAGGTTGCGGGTCTTTGGCCGTCTAGCTGGTGAATTGCAGCAAGGATGATTTTGCGGTGACCAAGGCTAACTCCGAGCTCTTTTAAGTCGTCGCCAGATAGTAATGGCAGAACGCGCGCATCAATATCGTTTTCCGCAAATACATCCGCGTACTGACTCAGATCGAGATCGTTTAACCATTTGTCTATTCCAGCCGACATCTAAGGATCATGCTGAGATACGCGATACTAATCAAGAATAGGCTTTCAAAATGAACTGATTATTCAATGAATGGCATCCGCAGTCATCTGTCTTCGGGTCACTCTACTATTCCGGCTTTTGCCATCGCATTCTAGATTTACGCGACTGGTTGATTAGCGACACGCGTTTAGTGTTTTGCCTTTGAAGGCGACTTTGTCGGCAGTGCGGTTACTCACCACAATTCGACGAACGATTGCACCGAGCCCATCTCGGGGATCTGTTGCAAGCTTTTAGCCATCTACGCTCGCGCCACCAACAGGTGAATGACCTTCAGAATTATCAAATCGAAAGTCTATTCATAATCTCCTTTAAAGGCGCACAATATCCGAAGGATGTGATCCTCTTTGCTGTGTACTTCTATGTTCGACACGGCGTGTTTTACCGAGATCTTGAAGAGATCATGCGCGAACGAGGCAAATCGGTTGATCACACCACACTGAACCGTTGGGTCAGACAGTATACCGCTGCAGCCGCAGAAGCAGCGCGTCGACGAAAAAGGCCGTGCGAACGTTCCTGGAGAATGGACGAGACCTACATCAAAGTGAAAAGCGCGTGGGTCTATCTCTACCGAGCCGTCGACAAACACGGCAAGACACTAGATTTCATGTTATCCGGGCGTCGCAACAAATAACCTACCTCCAAGTTCTTCGCCCGAATGCTGGAAGCCAATGGCCTGCCTCGAAAGATCGTCAACGACAAAAGCGGCGCCAACACCGCAGGCATTAAGACCATCAACAAGATGCTTAAGAGCTTTGGCTCTCCGATCCCCATTGAGATGGTCAGACGGAAATACTTGAACAATATCGTTGAGCAGGGCCACCGTTTCATCAAGAGGCGAACGCGCCCGCTGATGGGGCTCAAAGCCTTCGCATCCGCGTCCGGGACGCTGGACGGAATCGAAGTCGCGAACATGATCCGCAAGGGTCAGTTCACGCCCGGAATCTGTCCGTTTCGTCAATTCGCAGCACTGGCCGCTTAGCTCCCCTGCAATCGCTTAGACAGTTCATCGTTCCCAAAAGATTGCAACAGAACCCTGCGCAACCTTGCGAGCGCGCCCCTTGGCTTGGACGCAGACGACGAATTCCGCATTTCCTTAGTAGGGGCGCAGGAGAAAACGGCGCTGCTGCGCTACGATGGCGCGTGGATCCGCCCGTCTGGGCCCAACCCTACAACCCATATCCTCAAAACCCAGCTTGGTGTTCTGCCCGCAGGGATCGATTTATCCGACAGCGTCGAGAACGAGTATTTCTGCATGAGCTTTTGTCGCGTCATGGGAATGGAGGTGGCGGAGATCGCGATTGCCGACTTAGAGGACGTGCGGAGCCTTGTTGTGACACGGTTTGATCGGCGTTGGGCCAAGGATGGTCGATTGATCCGCCTCCCGCAGGAAGACTTTTGCCAAGCGCTCACATTCCCGCCTAGCCAGAAATACCAACTAGACAGTGGGCCGAGGATCAAAGAAGGCGTGGGGTTGCTAGCGGGTAGTGATGACCCTGAGGCAGGTCAGCGCGCGTTCTTCCGCACACTGGTGCTGTTTTGGCTCTTAGGAGCGACAGACAGGCACGCCAAGAATTTCAGCGTTGCTTTGCATCCAGGCGGATTCCGCATGACCCCGCTCTATGATGTGCTAAGCGCCCAGAAAGCCGTAGATGACGGTCAATTTCGCCAAAATCAGATGCGTCTTGCGATGGCGGTCGACGTCGGGCGGCTGCCTTTCATGCGGTATGATCAGCAGATCATGCTTCCACTTTTAACATAGTTTAACTTACCCACCGGTATTGCGCGATCGCTAGTACATGCTCGGCCATAGCCGTAATTTGGTTAATCTGAGGCTGCGCCAGAAGAATAGTAGAAAGCAATCGCTTGCGTCCTGTTTTTAACCGAGAGCTTTTCATAGATGTTGCTCAGGTGAAATTTGACGGTATTTGTCGAGATTTGCAGGTCTTTCGAAAGTTCGCGGTTGGATAGGCCCTTGGCTAGCGCTTCAAGGATGACGCGCTCTTTGCGGGAAAGGCTGTGAATTGGGTCCTGCTGCATCTTCCGTACATCGATAAATGGAAACACCATTTTACCAGCCGCCACGTCCGCGCAAGTTTCCAGCAATACTTCAACCTCACCCGACCGGGATGCGAACCCTGCCGCGCCTGCCTGCATGGCGAGGCGCGGAACATCTCCGACCTCATCGCCATAGATGACAAATCGGGGTACGTTTTCCTGTTCCCGTAGAACTTCGATCAATTTGGCCGCACCGAGAACCGGCAAATTCCATGCAATTACGCAAACCTTGACTGGTACCCTCATGACCGCGCCCAAAAACCCTTCGGCGGTGGCTGATGTGGCAACTAGAGAGAATCGCGGATCACGTTCAAAAATCTCCGACATGGCCGACAACACCAGCGGATTGTTGTCGGCCAACATAACGTCAATCGGTTGTTGTGGAAGCTCTGACATTGATTTTACATCCAAAATTCAAATTTTCTACCCATTTGTATAGGTGCAAAATTAGTATACTCTAGTATTCTTACCAAACCGGGTAGGTTTTTCCCCATCCTATTAGAAGTCCTAAAGCAGTAGTAAGTTACGTTGCGTGCCGATGCAAGCAAGGCTTTCCTGATCCACAACACGGTATTTGGGTGTGGCTGAACACCCCGACGATCAAGGAGGATCGAATGAATTCCCAGATTTATCCCACGCTCGAAATCCCCCAAACCTTGGCTGCCGGCCCGGGACCGGGCAATACCGACGCCCGCGTTCTGCAGGCATTCGCAAGCGCAGGGGTAGCTGACCATATGCAGGGTGATGTTTTGCGCGGTATGGTCGAATGCAAACTCATGCTACGCGAGATCTGGGGAACCTCGAACACCTATACCTTCGCGGTCGCGGGCACCGGTTGGAGCGCGCTGGACACCATGTTTTCGGCCGTCATGCCCGGCGACAAGGTTATTGCATTCAACAACGGAACCTTTTCAGGCATCGATACACTGACCCTCAGGATCAAGGCAGCAACACCGGATGAGCATGCCGCCAACCCGCTGGACCCGCAAGCCGCCAGCGTCACCGTGATCGATATACCGCATGGTCAGTCGGTAACCGGCGATATGGTCGAGGCTGCACTGGCCGAGCATAGACCAAAATGGGCGTTCATGGCCCATTGGGAAACGGGCTCTGGCCGGATAAATGATCTGCGCGGGTTCTCCGATGCTTGTGAACGCCATGGCGCTATGGGTCTGATCGACGCTGTTTCGTCTCTGGGTGTCGAGGATTTTCAAATTGATAACTACCCGGGCATCGCTGGCTGGGCCTCTTGCCCGCAAAAGGGTCTGTGCTGCTTGCCATTGACCTATGCGCCGGTCAGCTTTTCCGATGAATATATCGACAGCCTTAAATCAACAGGTGCCTACAGCTATGTCCACAATCCCATTTTCGAGGCTCGTCATTGGGGAATCGTCGATGGGCAGGACGTCGAGAAAGGTACCTATCACCGGACCCATTCCGGCTACGCTGTGGCCGCCTTCCATGAATCCCTTCGTCTGACGCTGACAGAAGGATTGGCAAAGCGGTCAGGCTCGTACCGCACGCACGAAAAGGTGCTGCGTGACGCCGTAACCGCAATGGGATGCGAAGTGACTTCGGATATGCCCAGCCTACTGGTCCTCAACCTGCCGCCGGATCTGGCCGGTCGCGAGATGGAGCTGGTCCAGAATTGCCGGGCGCGCGGGTTCGGCATCTGGCCGACGCTCAGCGCACCTGTACAGGTCCGGATCGGCATCCTCAACCAACTGAACCGCCAGGCGATCAGCCAGATCATCCGTCTGTTCGCCGAAGCCATGCGCGAACTGGGCGGCACCGTCGATTTCGAAGAGATCGAGGCATTGCTCGAAAGCCGTTACGGCACATCGATCGCTGCTTGAACGCACTGCATAAACGGGAGGAATGCAGATGGATATTCATGAGTATCAGGCGAAAGAGGTTCTTTCGAATTTCGGTGTCGCCATACCATCGGGTGCGTTGGCTTACAGCCCCGAGCAGGCGGCCTACCGCGCACGCGAGCTGGGTGGGGACAAGTGGATTGTCAAAGCCCAGGTGCATGCAGGCGGCCGAGGAAAAGCCGGCGGCGTCAAGCTGTGCGACAGCGAAAACGAGATCCACGCAGCCTGCGACGAGATGTTCGGGCGCAAGCTGGTGACCCACCAGACCGGGCCGGAAGGAAAAGGCATCTACCGTGTCTATGTCGAATCCGCCGTGCCGATCGATCGCGAGATCTATCTGGGCTTTGTTCTGGACCGCTCCAGCCAGCGCGTGATGATCGTCGCCTCTTCGGAAGGTGGAATGGAGATCGAAGAGATCTCGGCTGAACGCCCTGACAGCATTGTCCGTTCAATCGTGGAACCCGCCGTCGGGCTGCAGGAGTTTCAGGCACGCGAGATCGCCTTCAATCTCGGGCTGGAACCCCGTCTGATTCAGCAGATGGTCCGGACGTTGCAGGGCTGTTACGCAGCGTTCAGCGAACTTGACGCGACCATGGTCGAAATCAACCCGCTAGTCATCACAGGGGATGATCGTGTACTGGCGTTGGACGCCAAGATGAGCTTTGACGACAACGCCCTGTTTCGTCATCCGCAGATCGCCGAACTGCGCGACAAAAGCCAGGAAGACCCGCGCGAAAGCCGCGCGGCGGATCGGGGGCTTTCATACGTGGGTCTCGAAGGCAATATTGGCTGTATCGTGAATGGTGCTGGTCTGGCCATGGCCACGATGGACACGATCAAATTGGCGGGTGGCGAGCCTGCAAATTTCCTGGACATCGGAGGCGGGGCGTCGCCGGAACGTGTCGCCAAGGCTTTCCGTCTGGTTCTGTCCGACAACAATGTCCAGGCGGTTTTGGTCAATATCTTTGCCGGTATCAATCGCTGCGACTGGGTTGCCGAAGGTGTCGTGCAGGCACTTCGCGAATTGGAAATCGACATCCCCGTTATTGTGCGGCTAGCCGGGACAAATGTCGAAGAAGGCCAGAAGATTTTGGCCAAGTCCGGCCTGCCGATCATCCGCGCCACAACGCTAATGGAAGCCGCCGAACGGGCCGTGGGCGCATGGCAGAACGATCTGACCCAAAACACCAAGATGAGGGCCGTGTAATGAGCATTCTTCTCGACCGCAACACGCGCGTTATCGTGCAAGGAATCACTGGACGCATGGCGCGCTTTCATACCAAGGACATGCTGGAAAATGGCACCAATGTAGTCGGCGGCGTCGTTCCCGGAAAAGGCGGCGAAACCGTAGAAGGTGTGCCCGTATTTGACACTGTCAAACAGGCTGTCGAAGCCACCGGCGCAGATGCCAGCCTTGTGTTTGTCCCGCCGCCTTTTGCTGCGGATTCGATCATGGAGGCCGCCGACGCGGGTATCCGCTATTGCGTTTGCATCACCGACGGCATTCCGGCTCAGGACATGATCCGCGTCAAACGCTACATGTATCGCTATCCCAAGGATAAGCGCATGGTGCTGACCGGCCCGAACTGCGCCGGAACGATCAGCCCCGGCAAGGCTTTGCTGGGGATCATGCCCGGGCATATCTACCTGCCGGGCAATGTCGGCATCATTGGCCGCTCGGGGACACTTGGCTATGAGGCTGCGGCGCAGCTGAAAGAGCGCGGGATCGGAGTTTCGACCAGCGTCGGCATCGGGGGTGATCCGATCAACGGTTCCTCGTTCCGTGACATCCTCGAACGCTTTGAATGGGATGAGGACACCGAGGTCATCGCCATGATCGGCGAAATCGGCGGGCCGCAAGAGGCTGAAGCGGCTGAATACATCCGCGATCACATCTCGAAACCCGTCATTGCTTATGTTGCTGGTCTGACCGCGCCAAAAGGGCGGACTATGGGCCATGCCGGTGCGATTATCTCGGCTTTTGGTGAAAGTGCATCGGAAAAGGTCGAGATTCTGTCCGCCGCCGGTGTGACCGTTGCCGAAAACCCTGCCGTCATCGGTGAAACGATCGCCCGTGTCATGGGAAAGGCTGCGTGATGGTCAAGCCTTCGGTTCTTGTCACCCGTCGTTGGCCTGCTGCGGTCGAAGCGCAGTTGACCGAGAACTACAACGCTGTGCTTAACACCGGAGACAAACCAATGTCACCGGCCGAATTCCGCGATGCGCTGAAAAGCTATGACGCAGTTTTGCCCACGGTTACGGACACGCTCAGCGCCGAGGCGCTGGACGTACCCGCAGCACAGACCAAAATCCTCGCCAATTATGGCGTGGGATACAGCCATATCTGCGAACCATCGGTGCGCAATCTTGGGATGACCGTGACCAATACACCGGATGTCCTCTCCGAGTGTACGGCCGATCTGGCCATGACATTGCTGCTGATGGTTGCCCGTCGCGCTGGCGAAGGCGAGCGCGAATTGCGCGCTGGAAACTGGTCCGGTTGGCGTCCAACCCACCTTGTCGGCACGAAGGTCAGCGGCAAGACGCTTGGCATTATCGGCTTTGGACGGATCGGTCAGGAAATGGCGCGGCGCGCACATCACGGCTTTGGCATGAAAATTCTGGTCCAGAACCGTAGCGCAGTGTCGGCCGAGATGCTGAAACAGTTCAACTCAGCACAGGTCGAAACGGTCGATGACTTGCTGCCACAATGCGATTTCGTCTCGCTGCATTGCCCCGGAGGTTCGTCGAACCGACACCTGATCAACGGGCGCAGGCTCGACCTGATGAAGCCTGATGCCTTCCTTATCAACACCGCCCGCGGCGAAGTTGTGGACGAGCACGCTCTGGTACAGGCCCTCATGTTCGACACGATCGGCGGCGCGGCGCTCGATGTCTTTGACGGCGAACCCCGGATCAGCCCGGACCTGCTGCAGTGCGACAATCTGGTGATGTTGCCCCATCTGGGGAGCGCCACGCGCGAATCCCGCGAAGCCATGGGGTTTCGCGTTCTCGACAATCTCGGCGATTTTTTTGCAGGTCGTACTCCGCGGGATCAGGTGATCTGATGCAAGCACTGGCGCGGAATATTCAGCCCACCCCAGAACCTTCGAACTATGCCGAAGGATTGCGTTCGGAATTGCGGGTGTTGTGGCGGAACATTTTGCTGAAACGGGCGCCTCATGTAGCGACATGGGCCGAGTCTTCGCCGCTGCAGCCTATTCCCGCCGGGCCCGAGGCGACTCCGTATTTGCAGGCCCTGTCGATCTGGTTCCAACTGTTGCGCATCATCGACGAAAACGCCGAAGTCAGAGATCGTCGCCTGGCCGAGACCAATAGCGGCCCCGAAGCGGTCGAAGGCGGGTTTTCCGAGGTGTTGTCCGACCTGTCCCTGACAGACAGCCAAATAAAAAAACTGACCGCTGTTCTTTGTGCCGGCCCCACCCTGACCGCGCATCCAACCGAGGCCAAACGGGTCACTGTTTTGGAAATTCACCGGCGGATATACCGCAACCTCGTTGGCCTTGAAACCCAGCGCTGGACCCCGACCGAACGTGCCGAATTGCTGAATGGCCTGGAAGGTGAGGTCGATCTTCTATGGCTGACGGGGGAACTTCGCCTGACGCGTCCAAGCCTGCGCGATGAGATCGAGTGGGGGTTGCAATTCTTCCGGGATGCAATCTTTAACGCCGTCCCACAGGTCATGAATCGGTTCGATCAGGCCTGCCTGCATGTGCTGGGCCAGACCCTGAACGAAACACCCGATATCCGCTTTCACAGCTGGATCGGCGGCGATCGGGATGGCAATCCGAATGTCACGACCGAGATGACCGCACTGGCTTTGCAACGCGGGCGTGAAACGGTTCTGAACCTTTACCGTCAGGTCCTTGAACAGGCTGCAAGCAGGCTGAGCATCAGTGCCCTCATATTGCCGCTGCCCGAGCTCAATAGGGCGCGTATACAAGAAATAATCAATCGGTTTCCAGAAGCTGGCCGCAATCGGAACGAACCGTTTCGGCAAGCTCTCAATGCCATTCGCCATCGGCTGACAGATGGCGGCTATGATCACATCTCACAATTCGTGAGCGATCTTGATGCGCTTGATAACGCTTTATGCGCGGTCAACGCCGATATTCTGGCGCGACGGCATGTCCGCCCCCTGCGCCGAGCTGCAACGGTTTTCGGGTTCCGAACCACAACATTGGACATCCGCCAGAATTCGACCGTCACAACCGATGTTCTGGCCGAAATCTGGTCACAATCCGGCCAGGCTCCGGACTATGGCACGGCCGAATGGTCTGCCCGTTTGCGCACCGAATTGTCGGATCAGAACCTGCCTTATCAAAGCCGCGACGCGCTGAGCGATCAGGCACAGGAATTGCTCGCTCTTCTGGCGCTGGTCCACAGCGTACGATCAGGGCCAGATCCCAAGGCAATCGGTCCGTTCATCCTGTCCATGACCCGCTCTGCCGATGATATGCTCGGCGTCTACCTGCTGGCCCGTTATGCCGGGTTCGGGTCCGAGACACTGGATATTTCGGTAGTTCCGCTGTTTGAAACGATTGCCGATCTGCGTAACGCCCCGGCGATCTTGCTGGATGTCCTGGGCGTTCCGCTTGCCCGCCGCAGCCTCAAATCCAACGGTAACGTAATCGAGGTGATGCTGGGATATTCGGACAGCGGCAAGGATGGCGGCTACTTCTGCTCAACATGGGAACTGGAACGTGCCCAACGCCGAATCGTATCGGCACTGGCCTCGCAAGGCTTCAAGGCCACATTTTTTCATGGTCGCGGCGGCTCGGTCAGCCGGGGCGGCGCACCTACCGGACGCGCCATAGCTGCGCAACCCAGTGGAACGATTGCCGGACGGTTGCGCGTGACCGAACAGGGCGAGGTTGTTTCAACCAAGTATGCCAACCGTGGGACGGCTGCGGCGCATCTGGAATTGCTGCTTTCAAGCACGCTGCGCCATACAGCCAACCCAGGCGAAACCCCTGCCCGGCCCGAGTTCGACGATGCGCTGGATGCCTTGTCTGAACTGTCGCAGACAGCCTATGTCTCGCTTCTGCAGATGCCGGGTTTTCTGGACTATTTCCAGCAGGCAAGCCCGGTCGAAGAGCTCGCCCGCCTGAAAATCGGCTCCCGCCCGACCCGCCGGTTCGGTGCAGCCAGTCTGGATGACCTGCGGGCCATTCCATGGGTTTTTGCGTGGTCGCAGAACCGTCACCTGATCACCGGTTGGTACGGGTTTGGCGCCGCCATGACCAGCTTTCGCAAATTCCGGGGCGCGCGCGGTGATGAAGTGCTGCAGGACATGTTCAATGATTCTCGCCTGTTCCGCCTCGCCGTCGATGAGATGGAAAAATCGCTCTATCAGGCGGATATGGATATCGCCGCACAATACGGCGAATTGGTCCCCGATGCGGAGACTCGCCAACGCATCTCGCGGGCTATCAAAACGGAATACGACAGTGCCTGCAGCGCAGTGCAGTTTCTGACCGGCGGTCAGACCATCGGTCACCGTTTTCCTCGTCTGTGCGAGCGGTTTGATCGTAAACGGGCCGAACTGGCCCGCATTCACGCGCTGCAAGTCGAACTGCTGCGACAAGCCCGAAGCGAGCCGCAGGCAGGATCGGTACCTGTGCCTTTGCTGCAATCCATGAATGCCATTTCCGCTGGCCTCGGCTGGACCGGCTAACCCTTTTCAGGAGGTTTCAACGTGAACGCCCCGCAACGCACCCAAGGTTTCTTCACCCAATCCCTTGCCGATCGTGACCCCGAGCTATTTGGCTCGGTCACATCCGAATTGGGCCGCCAGCGCGATGAAATCGAGCTGATCGCATCGGAAAACATCG
>NZ_AEYW01000025.1 GCF_000192475.1 Ruegeria conchae | reverse complement strand
GGGCGGTGTCCGTCTGACCAAGTCGGTGGAAGAGGCCGCCGAAGAAGCCAAGAAGATGCTAGGCCGCACGCTGGTCACACATCAGACCGGCCCCGCAGGCAAACAAGTCAACCGCATCTATATCGAGGCCGGGTCCGGCATTGAACGCGAACTCTACCTAGCCCTGCTGGTGGATCGCCAGACTAGCCGCATCTCGTTCGTCTGCTCGACCGAAGGCGGTATGGACATCGAAGAGGTGGCCGCTGCCACGCCAGAGAAAATCCTGTCCTTCTCGGTTGACCCTGCGACGGGCTATCAGCCTTACCACGGTCGCCGCATCGCGTTTTCGCTGGGTCTGCAAGGCGCACAGGTCAAGCAATGCGTCAAGCTGATGAGCCAGCTTTACGCCGCCTTCGTCGAGAAAGACATGGAGATGCTGGAGATCAACCCGCTGATCGTCTCCGACAGCGGCGATCTGAAAGTGCTGGACGCCAAGGTCGGCTTTGACGGCAACGCGGTTTATCGCCACCCGGACATTGCCGAGCTGCGCGACACCACCGAGGAAGACCCTAAGGAACTGGAAGCCTCCAAATACGACCTGAACTACATCGCACTGGATGGTGAGATCGGGTGCATGGTCAATGGCGCCGGTCTGGCGATGGCAACGATGGATATCATCAAGCTCTATGGGGCCGAGCCCGCCAACTTCCTCGACGTGGGCGGCGGTGCCACCAAAGAGAAAGTGACCGAGGCGTTCAAGATCATCACCTCCGACCCACAGGTCAAAGGCATTTTGGTCAACATCTTCGGCGGCATCATGCGCTGTGACGTCATCGCCGAGGGCGTTGTTGCTGCCGTCAAAGAGGTCGGCCTGCAGGTTCCGCTGGTCGTGCGCCTGGAAGGCACGAATGTCGAAAAGGGCAAAGAGATCATCAACACCTCTGGCCTGGACGTGATCGCGGCAGACAACCTCAAAGACGGTGCCGAGAAGATCGTGAAGGCCGTCAAAGGCTGAGTGTCATCCCGTAGGGTGGGCTTCAGCCCACCTTTCCCAAGATTTTGGCGGGCTAACGCCCGCCCTACAAAGGAGAACGCCAGATGGCAGTCCTCATCGACGAAAATACCAAAGTGATCTGTCAGGGCTTTACCGGCTCGCAGGGCACATTCCACTCTGAACAAGCCATTGCTTATGGCACCAAGATGGTAGGCGGCGTGACGCCCGGCAAAGGCGGGATGACACATCTTGACCTGCCCGTGTTCAACTCGGTCCACGAGGCCAAGCATGTGACCGAAGCCAACGCCTCGGTGATCTATGTTCCGCCGCCGTTTGCGGCTGACTCGATCCTTGAGGCGATTGATGCCGAGATGGAGGTGATCGTCTGCATCACCGAAGGCATTCCGGTTCTGGACATGATGAAGGTGAAGCGCGCGCTGGAAGGCTCGAACTCGCGCCTGATCGGGCCGAACTGCCCCGGTGTCATCACGCCGGATGCCTGCAAGATCGGTATTATGCCCGGCCACATTCACAAGCGCGGCTCGGTCGGTGTTGTGTCGCGTTCGGGCACCCTGACCTATGAGGCCGTCAAGCAGACCACCGATGTGGGCCTGGGCCAGTCCACCTGCGTGGGCATCGGCGGCGACCCGATCAAGGGCACCGAGCATATCGACGTGCTGGAATGGTTCCTGGCCGATGACGAAACCGAATCGATCATCATGATCGGTGAGATCGGCGGCTCTGCCGAGGAAGAGGCCGCGCAGTTCCTGGCGGACGAAGCCAAGAAGGGCCGCAAAAAGCCCACGGCGGGATTCATCGCAGGCCGCACGGCCCCTCCGGGCCGCCGCATGGGCCACGCAGGCGCGATTGTCGCTGGCGGCAAGGGTGGAGCCGAGGACAAGATCGAAGCCATGCGCTCGGCCGGGATCGTCGTGGCCGAAAGCCCGGCGCAGCTGGGCGAGGCTGTGCTGGAAGCGATTGGGTAAGTGACCAAAGACCGGGTATATGCTCTGAGGGCAGCGCCCGGCCCGAGGGTGGGCGAGAAGCGCTCGCCCTGGGGGGCGGGTCGGGCGCTGCCCGGCGGTGTCCGCCAGGCAAGTCTCGCTGTGATGTTCGCCTGTCTAAGTGGCATAGGCAACGCTGAGACATCGAACGACGTACCTATGGATCAATTCATCGTCCGCGCAATTCCCGGCATAACCGGCGGCTCGACAGAAACACTGAGCGACGATCGCATCTCATTTACCTATTTGAGCATGCGTGTCGGCGATGAAGAGTTGCAAGCAGCAGCCGAATTTTGGTGCGCGCAATTCGAAGGTTCCGCTCGGCTCGTTTCAGAAACTGCGGTTGGCAAATCCCTTCTACTATTTGAACGTCGCCGGTCAATTTACGACTGCGCGATCCAGGAATAAGGGGTAGGCCATGTATGAAATGACAACCATGACCTTCTCCGAAGCCATCCGCACTTGTTTCTCCAAGTTCTTCACTTTCTCGGGGCGTGCCTCGCGGTCCGAATACTGGTTCTTTTTCCTGTTCATCGTGATTTGGAGCATCATTGCCGGGATCATCGATTTGCAGTTCTTCACTCAGGTTGCAGTGACCGAAACCGAGACGTCCAAATCCGTCACGGCCACCTCAACAGGCCCGGTGCAAAGCATCGTCGGTCTTATCGTGTTCTTCCCGCATCTGGCCGTCGCGTTCCGCCGGATGCATGATACCGGGCGCAGCGGGCTTTATGCTTTGCTGCCCATCCTGCTGATCCTCGGGGCGTTTGCGGTTCTGATCTTTGGCATCGGTCTCGCCAGCCAGTTCCACGGCGGCACGTTGGACATTCTGTTCACCCGCGCAACACTTCTTATCGTCATTCCGACACTGTTGGTTCTCATCGTGTCGCCCCTCCTGGTTCTGTGGTGGCTGACCCGCCCCAGCGAATCCGGCACCAATCAATACGGTCCCAACCCATATGAGGTAGCCCCATGACCGAACATTCGCCCAACTCCGCCTTTCATGCCTCCAGCTTCATGCAGGGGCATAATGCCGAATATCTGGAGCAGCTCTATGCCCAGTACACCAAGAACCCCGGTGCGGTCGACGCCGCCTGGGTCGAATTTTTCAAGGCCATGGGCGATGATGCCCCGGATGTGCAGCGCGAGGCCGAGGGGCCGTCCTGGGCGCGCAGCGATTGGCCTCCGATGCCCGCGGATGATCTAACCGGGGCGCTGACCGGAGAGTGGGCCGAGATTGACGCCAAGGCGGCGGGCAAGAAAATCAAAGACAAGGCCGAGGCCAAGGGGGTTGAGGTCAGCGACGACCAGATCAAGCGCGCGGTGCTGGACAGCCTGCGGGCGCTGATGCTGATCCGGGCCTATCGCATCCGGGGGCATCTTGCCGCTGATCTGGATCCGCTAGGGATGCGCGCCGCAAGTACGCATCCTGAGCTGGACCCGAAGACTTACGGTTTCACCGATGCCGATATGGATCGCCCGATCTTTATCGACAACGTGCTGGGCCTGCAGATGGCCTCCATGCGGCAGATCGTTGAGATCGTGAAGCGGACCTATTGTGGCACATTCGCGCTGCAATACATGCATATCTCGAACCCGGAAGAGGCCGCGTGGCTGAAGGAACGAATCGAGGGCTATGGCAAGGAAATCGCCTTTACCAAGGAAGGCCGCAAGGCGATCCTGAACAAGATGGTCGAGGCCGAGGGTTTCGAGAAATTCCTACACGTCAAGTACATGGGCACCAAGCGGTTCGGTCTGGACGGTGGCGAGGCGCTGATCCCCGCGATGGAACAGATCATCAAGCGCGGTGGTGCATTGGGTCTAAGCGATATCGTCATCGGCATGCCGCACCGGGGCCGTCTGAACATTCTGGCCAATGTGATGGGCAAGCCTTATCGCGCCATCTTCAACGAATTCCAGGGCGGCAGCTTCAAGCCCGAAGACGTGGACGGTTCGGGTGATGTGAAGTACCACCTCGGCGCCTCCAGCGATCGTGAATTTGACGGCAACAGCGTTCACCTGTCACTAACCGCAAACCCCTCGCACCTGGAGGCGGTGAACCCGGTGGTTCTGGGCAAGGTTCGTGCCAAGCAGGATCAGTTGAACGACGAAGACCGCACCAAGGTGATGGGCATTCTGCTGCACGGCGACGCAGCCTTTGCCGGACAGGGTGTGGTGGCCGAAGGGTTCGGCCTGTCGGGTCTGAAAGGGCACAAGACCGGTGGCACGATGCATATCGTGGTGAACAACCAGATCGGCTTTACCACCGCGCCGCATTTCAGCCGCTCCAGCCCCTATCCAACGGATATCGCGCTGATGGTTGAGGCTCCGATCTTCCATGTGAACGGCGACGACCCCGAGGCGGTGGTGCATGCGGCCAAGGTGGCGACCGAATTCCGTCAGAAGTTCCACAAGGACGTGGTGCTGGATATCTTCTGCTATCGCCGGTTTGGACATAACGAGGGCGATGAGCCGATGTTCACTAACCCGATCATGTACAAGAAGATCAAGACGCATAAGACCACGCTGTCGCTGTACACGGAACGTCTGGTCAAAGACGGCCTGATCCCCGAAGGCGAGATCGAGGATATGAAGGCCGCCTTTCAGGCCCATCTGAACGAAGAGTTCGACGCCGGGAGGGACTATAAGCCCAACAAAGCCGACTGGCTTGATGGGCGCTGGTCGCATCTGGACAAGAACAAAGAAGAATACATGCGCGGCGAAACCGCGATCTCAGCGGAAACGCTGGCCGAGATCGGGGCCGCCCTGACCACAGCACCCGAAGGTTTTGCGATGCATAAAACCGTCGGACGATTGCTGGAACACAAGAAACAGATGTTCGAAAACGGGACCGGCTTTGACTGGGCAACTGGCGAGGCTCTGGCGTTTGGCTCGCTGCTGACCGAGGGCTACCCAGTGCGACTGGCCGGACAGGACGCGACGCGAGGTACATTCAGCCAACGCCATTCCGGATTTGTCCATCAGGAAACCGAAGAGCGCTACTACCCGCTGAACAACATCCGCAAGGGCCAATCTCATTATGACGTGATTGACTCGATGCTGAGCGAATATGCGGTCTTGGGATTCGAATACGGATATTCTCTGGCCGAGCCTAACGCTCTGGTCCTTTGGGAAGCACAGTTCGGTGATTTCGCCAACGGCGCGCAGATCATGTTCGACCAGTTCATCAGCTCGGGTGAAAGCAAGTGGCTGCGGATGTCCGGTCTGGTCACGTTGCTGCCGCACGGGTTCGAAGGGCAAGGCCCGGAACACTCATCCGCGCGCCTGGAAAGGTTCCTGCAGATGTGCGGTCAGGACAACTGGATCGTGGCGAACTGTACGACGCCCGCGAACTATTTCCACATCCTGCGCCGTCAGTTGCACCGGACTTTCCGCAAACCTCTGATCCTGGTGACGCCAAAGTCGCTGCTGCGTCATAAACTGGCGGTTAGCACGGCGGATGACTTCACCACAGGCTCCAGCTTCCATCGGGTGCTGTGGGATGACGCGCAGAAGGGCAACTCTGACACCAAGCTGGTGGCGGACGACAAGATCAAACGCGTCGTCATGTGTTCTGGCAAGGTCTATTTCGACCTTCTGGAAGAACGCGATGCGCGCGGCATCGATGACATCTACCTGATGCGAATCGAGCAATACTATCCCTTCCCTGCGCATTCGCTGATCAACGAACTTGAGCGTTTCAAAGGTGCCGAGATGGTCTGGTGTCAGGAAGAGCCCAAGAACCAGGGGGCCTGGACCTTTATCGAACCCAATATCGAATGGGTTCTGACCCGCATTGGCGCAAAACACACCCGTCCGGTCTATGCCGGTCGCGCAACCTCGGCCTCGCCTGCAACGGGTCTGGCCAGCCAACACAAAGCCCAACAAGAAGCGCTGGTGAACGAAGCGCTGAGCATTGAAGGAAAGTAAACGATGACGATTGAAGTTCGTGTTCCCACGCTGGGCGAGTCTGTCACCGAAGCCACCGTTGCGACATGGTTCAAGAAACCCGGCGACGCCGTTGCAGTTGATGAAATGCTTTGTGAGCTGGAAACTGACAAGGTGACGGTCGAAGTGCCCTCGCCTACCGCAGGTGTGATGGGCGAGATTGTCGCTGCCGAAGGTGAGTCAGTGGGTGTCGATGCATTGCTGGCCACCATCACCGCTGGCGAAGGGACAGCGCCTGCTCCGGCAGCGGCGGCCCCGGCCCCAACTGCAGCAGCGGCGGCTGCGGCAGGTGGCAGCGTGGACGTTATGGTGCCGACGCTGGGCGAATCCGTGACCGAGGCAACCGTTTCGACATGGTTCAAACAGGTTGGCGACAACGTCGCACAGGATGAGATGCTGTGCGAATTGGAAACCGACAAGGTCTCGGTCGAAGTTCCGGCCCCGGCGGCAGGCGTTCTGGCTGAGATCGTTGCGCCCGAAGGCAGCACGGTCGATGCGTCTGCCAAGCTGGCGGTGATCTCGGGCTCGGCCGCAGGTGTGGCAAGCGCTCCGGTTGCGGCCGCTGCCGCTCCGACTGCAGCCAGCACAGGTAAAGACGTGGACAACGCACCATCAGCTGAGAAAGCGATGGCCGAAGCCGGTCTGACCGCCGATCTGGTCACCGGCACCGGTCGCGATGGGCGTATCATGAAAGAAGACGTGGCAAAGGCAGTTGCTGCAGCAGCTACAGCCCCAGCGCCTACGGCGGCTGCGCCCGCCCCCGCTGCCCAAGCTCCACGCGCTCCTGTGGCTGCCGAGGATGCAAGCCGCGAAGAGCGCGTGCGCATGACCCGTCTGCGCCAGACCATCGCCAAGCGCCTGAAGGACGCGCAGAACACAGCGGCCATCCTGACCACCTATAACGAGGTGGACATGACCGAGGTGATGGCCCTGCGTAATCAATACAAAGACCAGTTCGAGAAAAAGCACGGCGTGCGTCTGGGCTTTATGTCCTTCTTCACCAAGGCCTGCTGTCATGCGCTGAAAGAAGTGCCCGAAGTGAATGCCGAGATCGACGGCAATGACATCGTCTACAAGAACTTTGTGCATATGGGCGTCGCCGCTGGTACGCCTCAGGGACTGGTGGTTCCGGTGATCCGCGACGCCGACAGCATGTCCTTCGCAGCGATCGAGAAAGCCATTGCTGAAAAGGGCAAGCGCGCCCGCGACGGCAAGCTTTCGATGGCTGAAATGCAGGGCGGTACGTTCACGATCTCGAACGGTGGCGTCTATGGCTCGTTGATGTCTTCACCGATCCTGAACCCGCCGCAATCAGGTATTCTGGGAATGCACAAGATTCAGGACCGCCCGATGGTCATCAATGGCGAGATCAAGATCCGCCCGATGATGTATCTGGCTCTGTCCTATGACCACCGTATTGTTGACGGCAAGGGTGCGGTGACCTTCCTGGTTCGCGTGAAAGAAGCGCTTGAAGACCCACGCCGCCTGTTGATGGATCTATAAGATGGCAACACATGTACTCTGGCAGGCCGATGTGGCCGATTTCGACGCCTGGCTAAAAGTGTTCCGCGAGGATATGCCGATGCGTAAGGCCGCGGGTATCCGCGACCTGCATGTCTGGCGTGATCCCGATCAGAAGGACCATGCGATTGCAATGTTCGAGGTCGTGAACCTAGACAAGGCCCGTGCCTTTTTCGGGTCCGAGGAACTGGCGATGCATCACGAGCGTGGTGGGATTGCGCATATCTCGATCAAGCTGCTGGAACCCGTTTGACAAAAGATATTTCTGACCCACGAAATCGGGTTGGGGAAGTGCCGGGCGACCGGTCGATTTAGGAGAATGTAATGGCAAATTATGACGTCATCGTAATCGGCGCCGGACCCGGCGGCTATGTCTGCGCAATTCGCTGCGCTCAACTGGGTCTAAAGACCGCTGTGGTCGAAGGGCGCGAGACGCTGGGCGGGACATGCCTGAACGTGGGCTGCATCCCCTCGAAAGCTTTGCTGCATGCGAGTCACCAGTTGCACGAAGCTGAACATAACTTTGCCAAGATGGGTCTGAAGGGGAAATCGCCTTCGGTCGATTGGAAGCAGATGCAGGCCTATAAGGATGAAGTCATCGATGGCAACACCAAGGGCATCGAGTTCTTGTTCAAGAAGAACAAGATCGATTGGCTGAAAGGTTGGGGCTCGATCCCCGCTGCGGGCAAGGTCAAGGTTGGCGATGAGGTGCATGAGGCCAAGAACATCATCATCGCGTCGGGCTCTGAGCCGTCGGCGCTGCCCGGCGTCGTGGTTGACGAAAAGGTCGTAGTGACTTCGACCGGAGCGCTGTCTCTAGGCAAAGTTCCCAAGAAAATGATTGTGATCGGTGCCGGTGTGATCGGGCTTGAGCTGGGTTCGGTCTACAGCCGTTTGGGCGCCGAGGTGACGGTGATCGAATTCCTCAAGGAAATCACGCCGGGCATGGACCCGGAGGTGCAGAAGACCTTCCAGCGCATCCTGAAGAAACAGGGCTTGAAATTCGTCATGGGCGCTGCCGTGCAAAAGACCGAGGCGACCAAGACCAAGGCCAAGGTGACCTACAAGCTGCTCAAAGACGACAGTGAGCATGTGATCGACGCCGATACCGTGCTGGTGGCAACCGGGCGCAAGCCGTACTCGGATGGGCTGGGGCTGGACGCTCTGGGTGTTGAGATGACGCCGCGCGGCCAGATCAAGGTTAGTAGTGATTGGCAGACCAACGTGCCGGGCATCTACGCCATCGGCGACGTGACCGAAGGCCCGATGCTGGCGCACAAGGCTGAAGACGAGGGCATGGCTGCAGCCGAACAGGTCGCGGGTAATCACGGTCACGTAAACTATGGCGTCATTCCAGGTGTCATCTACACCTGGCCCGAGGTGGCCAATGTGGGTGAGACCGAAGCGACACTCAAGGAACAGGGCCGCGCCTACAAGGTCGGCAAGTTCATGTTCATGGGCAATGGCCGGGCCAAGGCGAATTTTGCGGCCGACGGATTCGTCAAGATTCTGGCAGACAAAGAAACTGATCGCATTCTGGGCGCACATATCATCGGCCCCGCGGCCGGAGACCTAATTCACGAGGTCTGCGTCGCCATGGAATTCGGCGCCTCAGCCGAAGATCTGGCCCTGACCTGCCATGCGCACCCGACCTATTCCGAAGCGGTGCGCGAGGCAGCGCTCGCCTGTGGTGACGGACCAATTCATAGCTGAATAAACGACCCCGGTGGTTATCTCGCCGGGGTCAACCACGCCTCAAGATAAACCTTAAGCCTGTCGCTGAAGCTTGTTGAGGCATGCAGCGCACAGAACTTTAGCGACATGGTCTGAATTGCAAATGCCTGCACTCCTTCGGCCAAAAGCTCCGAAGGAACGTCCTGGCGAATATTCGCATCTTCGAGCCACATCATCACGACACGGAAGTATCGTTCAAAGAAATAGGCGATTGGGCCAATTTCGGCGATTGCGGTAGCGCCAGAATACCTTATGAGCAGGTCGAATACATAGCGCTCAACCGTCATGAAACTGTGTACGGGTTCTAGGGCCGCGATGATCTGTGGCACTGATTTTGGGGGCTTTTCGGCCTCTGCCTGATCAAGGCAGGCATTCAGTTTTTCCGCCAGAAGGATTTCCATCAGTGCATCCTTGTCGCGAAAATGCGCAAAGAATGTTCCCTTGGCCACGCCTGCAGCCTGAACCACCTCTTCCACGCGCAGAGCTTCGTACCCGCTCTTCTGAATCACGTCCTCGGCGGCTGAGATCAGGCGTGCTCGGGTTTTAAGAGTTCGTTTTTGAATTGGTCTCTGCATAGTGCTTGCTTGCATATTTTTTGACCGTGGTCAAATTTATTGTTGACCACGGTCATTTTTTACACTTACAAAGTGACCATGGTCAATTTTAGGAGATTCGCAATGCCAGCTAAGAAGATACTCGTCCTCAATGGGCACCCTGCCGAAAGCAGCCTGTCGCGCACCTTTGCACAAACCTACGCAGACGCAGCCATTGCCAAAGGTCACGAGGTTCGCATGGTGCATCTGAGTGATCTGCAGTTCGATCACGACTTTGGTCAGGGAAATTATGAAGATTTCAAACCGCTTGAGCCCGTGCTTGAACAGGTATTGCAGGACATCGAGTGGAGCGATCACCTGGTCCTGACGACACCGATGTGGTGGGGCGGTCTGCCAGCCAAGCTGAAGGGCCTGATCGACCGGACATTCATCCCAGGACGGACGTTCGATACGCGGAACACAACAAAGATCGGATTGCCAGCACCGATGCTGAGCGGACGCACCGCAAGGGTGATCCTGACGTCAGATACGCCGGGCTGGTTCATGCGTTTGATCTATCGGCAGGCGCTGTTGCGGCAGCTTCGCGACCAGGTTCTGGGCTTTGTTGGGTTCAAGCCTACCCGCTTTACCTATTTTGCCAGTGCAAGCTATCCAAATCCTGGAAGCGTTGAACGTTGGATCGGCAAAGTGGCCAGAATGGGAGCCGCCGCGCTTTGAAGTTACTATGCGGGAAAGCTGCTACCACATAGTCTTTGCGGCGCGGGCACCCCATTCCTGATCATATTGCGCGCCGCCCTCTTCACCCGATGTCATTTCAGATAGAATCTCGCCAACACTCGGGAGGCCATCAGTTTCATCACGACCGCTCCAGGTTCCGGCTCGGATCAGGGCGCGGGCGCATTGGGTGTAGATCTCGGATACCTCAATCAAAATCACGGTCGCAGGGCGCTTTCCGTTTTTCTCGAAACGGGCACACAGGTCGTCGTCATCGGTCAACTGAGCATTCCCATTTACCCGAACCACGTTGTTCGAGCCGGGCACCAAAAACATCAGCGACACTCGGGGATCCTGAACGATGTTTCGCAGTGAATCCAGACGGTTGTTTCCTCGCCAATCCGGCAGGGCCAAAGTGCCCGGATTCAGTTCCAATACGACTGATCCGTCGTCTCCGCGCGGACTGCCATCGACACCTTCGGGGCCGACGGTGCTAAGAATGCACAGGCGCGAGGCCATGATCCACTTGCGATAGAGCGGAGTAAGTTGCCGCGCCACCTTGCGTATAGATGGCGCACCGGGCGTCCCGTAGAGCACCTCGAGCGTAGCGATGTCCTTAATGAACTCCATCCGGATCAAATCCCACTTCCTGCATCAATTCGTTCGACCGAGTCTCGATCACGTTTTCCAGCCGCTCAAGAAAGTCATTTCGTGCGACGCCGGGCTCGATTGGATTAAGGAAATCGACAATCGCGTTGCCCGGCTTGCGCATGACACCGGTTCTGGGCCAGAAGACGCCCGCATTGGTGGCAACGGGCACGCACGGGAACCCGAGGCCTTCATACAGAACCGCCGTTCCGACCTTGTAGGGCTTGTGCACACCCGGCGCGACGCGCGTTCCCTGCGGGTAGATCACCAACTGTCCGGGTTCGCTGAACTCGCGCGCAACATCTTTGACCATCTTGGCCACCGCCGCCCCTCGTTTGCCGCGATTGACCGGGATACAGCCCAGACGGCGCGCATACATGCCAATGACCGGCGTCCACAAAAGCTCGCGCTTCATGATGAATTTGCCGTGCGGGATGGCGTCGAAGATTATGATGATGTCCAGAAACGACTGGTGCTTGGCGCCGATCACAACCTCACCATGAGGCACCTCTCCGCGCACTTCACAACGAATACCAACCATCCAGCGGGCCAACCATTTGGTCGTCCGCGCATAGGTCTTACAGGCGCGCAAAGCGCCACTTTTGGCAAACAACGCATAGGGGGCAAAGATGATCCCGAGGACCAGCATCCAGGCGTAGATAGTGATCATGAAGATCAGCGACCGGACCCATTGAATGGCCATGAACATCACGAAAGCTCCTTTAACTTGCGCTGTGCTGCCGACCATGTGGCCAGAAATGCAACGGCGGCACCCAACACTGGTATCAGCACCGGCAGTAGCCATCCAATCCCTTGAAACCCAAGCCCTGTAAGAAATCCACCAGTGTCCGAGGCCTCGGGTAGCAGTAAAACACCAGACATACCTAACAGGGTTCCAACCGCCGCCCCGAAAAGCGCGCGGAAGGTAAAGCGCCGCACAAAAGCTCTGGCGATGAACCGATCCCGCGCGCCGACCTGACGCAGTACCTCGATAATCTGCGCATTGGCGGCAAGTGAGGCGTTGGCGGCTAGGGTGATCATAGCGGCAGTAGCGCCACCAATCAGCAGGATCGAAATCCAGCCCAGACGCCGCAGTGAATTGGCCGCATCAACCAATGGCTCGCGCCAGCGGGTGTGATCATCCAGCACCGCGCCCGGCACTTCTGCCCCCAATCTCAGGCGCAGACCAGCCGCATCCAGGCCGGGCTCCCCTTCGATAATCTCGATCAGCTGCGGGATTGGCAATGTGTCCAGAGGCAAGTCCGGTCCGAACCAGGGCGACAGCAGTGTGGCCTGTTCTTCGCTCGTCAACGCGCGGGCCGAAGCGACCCCCGGCGTCTGTTGGAGAACGTTCAAAGCTGCCTCGGTTTGCGCCGCACGTTGATCCGCAGGGGCATTGATCCGCAATGTCGCAGCCCCTGCCAGTTCCGAGGCCCAGCGATCCGCCACACGGCCCGAGGCCAGCGACAGGGCCAGTGCAAATACTGCGAGAAATGCCATCGCGCCCGAGACAAACAGGGTCAGCTGAGCAGTGAAACCAGTAGGTGGCACAACGCGATCAGCGCGAGTGTCGCGGCGCAGCAAATTTCGGATCATGCCCTTGCTCATAGATCCGCCCCCGCAAGTTGCACCCGGCGCTGCGCGATGCGCAGAACACGGGCCTGAACCTGGCTTTTCGCGGCGCGGATCAGGCTTAGGTCATGGGTGGCGATCAGCACGGTTTTACCCATCCGGTTCAGTTCGATCAGCAGGCGCAGCAGACGTTGAGACATCTCCCAATCCACGTTGCCGGTGGGCTCATCCGCAAGCACCACGTCAGGCGACAAAATGACCGCGCGGGCCAAGGCGGCACGCTGGCGTTCCCCACCCGACAATTCGGGCGGGTGTGCTTCGAGTCTGCTTCCAAGTCCGACCCAGCTCAGCAGCTCGGTCAGGTCGTCTTGCTGCCCATTCTCAGAGCGCCCAGAGACCATCAGCGGCAGCGCAACATTTTCGGCCAGCGTCATGTGATCCAGAAAGCGGCAATCCTGATGCACCACGCCGATCCGACGGCGCAGCAGCGCCATCTGGTCACGGTCCATGCTGGCGATATCTTCGCCAAAGGCCATCAACTTGCCCGAGGTTGGCAGCAACGCGCCATAGCAGAGTTTCAGCAATGTGGTTTTGCCCGCACCAGATGGGCCGGTCAGAAAGTGGAACGAACCCGGCTGCAACTGCAGCGAAACATCGCTCAGCAATTCGCCGCCGCCGTAGGTATAGCTGATATTGTCCAGCTCGATCACGCCTGCCCCCATTGTTCTGCTCACCTCTTGCCCGAGCGCAGCGCTGGATTCAATGCCTCGGGCGGGGCCAATTGGCGACACTTGGCCCGCGAAACCGAAAACACGCTTTGCTGTTGGGTCTTAACGGAATATCATCCCTGAAAAAACTATTATCAGGCCAGCCTTGAAGGCCAGGAGGCAGAATGCGTTTAACGTGTCCGAATTGCAGCGCCCAGTACGAAGTCCCGGACGAGGTGATCCCAGAAGACGGGCGCGAAGTGCAATGCTCCAATTGCGAAAAGACCTGGTTTCAGGAAAAACACCCTGCCACCGGCGAAACAGAGGCCGAGGCAACGCAGGAAATAGACTCGCCGGATCCTGTAGAGGTCAAAACAGTCGCCGAAGCATCTCATGATGAGAGTGCCAGCAACATAGATCCCGCAGTTTCTAACATCCTAAAGGAAGAAGCCGCGCGCGAGGCTGATCTGCGAGAGCGTGAAGGCAGTAGTCTAGAAAGCCAGCCTGATCTGGCCCTTGACCCACCCGAAGAGCCAAAGGTCAAATCCAATAGACCTTCCGCCACTGAATCAGCAGCCGATGCAGGTCAACGCGATGAGCTACCTGATGTTGAGGCAATCAATTCCGGCCTACGCAGCGATCTCAGCTCGGACGAGGCTGAAACAGATGCACCGGCTCGCAAATCCGGTGGATTTTTACGTGGCTTCGCGCTGATACTGATCATCGGCGTTATTCTGTTTCTGATCTATGGCAATGCTAGCCAGATCAGCGAAGCGGTACCGCAAGCTGATCCGGTGCTGAAATCTTATGTATCAATGGTCGATCAGGCGCGTTTGTGGTTAGAATCACAGACCGGTGGCGCAGGACAGAACTAAAACCTTTCGAGCAAGCGCTTGAGGTACTCCAGCTCAATCTGAGGCCGATCCTGTTCGCCAGTGCGGCGACGGATTTCATCCAGCAGCTCGCGCGCTCGGCGATAGACGTCTTCGCCCTGCAACAGGTTATCATCGGTCGAGATCGACCCTGCCGATCCCGGCGCGCGGCCCAACGGGTCGCGGTTGTTGGCTTGCATATCACCCGCTTCCGTACCCTGCCCCGGCTGGTTTTGCTGGTTCTGCGCCATGGCCTCACCCAGTGATCGCATCCCCTCGCGCAGCGCTTCCATCGCTTCGGACTGCCGGTCGATCGCCTCGGCCAGATCATCGCTGCGCAAGGCGTCTTCGGCCTCGTCCATCGCTCGCCCTGCACGGCCCAGCGCGTCACGTGCGGCATCACCTTCAGGCGTGCCGCCACCCGGCAGGCTTTGTTCCTGCCGTCCCAGTTCATCTCGCAGCGCTTGTTGCCGATCCGCCAGAGATCCCTGACCTTGCTGCCCCGCACCTGCCTGATCCTGACCCTGGCCCTGTCCGCCCTGACCTTCGTGGCTTTGTCCACGCCCGAGCCCGCCGCTGCTGCCTTCATTGCCCTGACTTTCGCCGGATTGGGCTCCTGGATTGAACTGTTCCTGTAGATCTCGGAAGGCCTGATCGCTCAACCCTTGCTGTTCCCGCAGAGTTTCCGCCAGCCCCTCCATGGCCTGCTGACCTTCGGATTGGCCACCCTGGCCTTGCCCTTGTGTGACGCGCATGTTTTCCATCATCTGTTGGAACTCTTCCAGCGCCTGCTGCGCTTCGGCCATGCGGCCCTGTTCCATCAGCTCCTGAATGCGATCCATCATCCGCTGCAGGTCATCTTGCGTCATCTGCAGCGTTTCGCCGTTCTGGCCTTGTTGGTTCTGACCATCTTCGCCGTTTTCTTGGGCGAGACGCTGAAGCTGTCGCATATAATCCTGCGTTGCTTCGCGCAGCTCTTGCATCAACTCAGCGATTTCCTCATCGCTGGCACCGTTCTGCATTGCTTCGGTCAAACGCTCTTGCGCGCGGCGCATCCGCTCCAAAGCGTCAGCCAGTGTTCCGTCCTCGATCAGAACAGCGAGATCCCATAGCGCCTGCGCGATCTCTTCCTGCTGTTTGAGGTTTAGCGCACCGTGCCGATCAAAGGTTTCCAACCGACGCAAGATCACCCTCAGGCGCAAGTAGGCGGTGTCCGAGCGGAACAAATCTTCGGGCAGATGCGAGACGGCACGCAACAATTGTGCGACGCGCAGTGAATTGTCGCGCGACCAGAGTAAATCGCGCCGTTGTTCAGCGACCGCGGCAGCCAGTGGATCAAAGAAACGCCGGGCAGGCAGATCGGCCAAATAAGGCTCGGCCACCGATTCCTGATCTGCCGCATCAACGGCCAAGAGGGTAATTTTCACCGGCAAATGCGCCCAGGGGTGCTGCGAGAAATCCTCGATCAGGTCTTCGGTAAAATCCGTCCTGTCGCCGGTGATCGGCATCGGAAGCTCGACCGTGATGATCTCGCGCGGCTCCGGTTCAGTCGCCAGGCCAAATTCACGATTCACAGCAGGCAGATTCAACTCGATCCGAGCCGTGCCTGAAATGATGCCATAGTCGTCGGACGCCGCGAACGGTAGTTTCATCTGTCCGCCAGCTTCGGCCTCAGCAGCGCCCGCCACCTCGATCTGTGGTTTAGTGTCCGCGAGTATGTCCAGCGCCCAATCGCGTCCAGCCGGACCTTCGATCCGCAACTGGCCCGAGCGATCGGCAACAAAGTCCTGCTCTGCCTCGGTTGCGGCCTCGGTTCCAAGCGGCGTCGTCGTCTCGGTCAAGCTGTGTGCACCAATCTCCCCGTAGAACCGCAGCGTGATGCGGCTGCCTTTGGGCACCGTAAGTGTTGGATCAGTTTGATCAGCAAGGTAAAGCGTCGGCAAGCCCGTATAACGTGGCGGTTCAACCCAGCCTTCCCACGTTGGTCCCTGCCCGGCCTGCGCGGTCCCTGGCGTCATATCCGCCACCGAGCCAATCCGCCAGAACGATCCGAACAGTCCAGCAACGACCAAAGCCAGCAGCGCGGCGTACCGCAGAGCATAAGGGTCACGAGAGGCCAACCGTAGGTCGGGTTTCACCGGATCGGCCTTTGAAGCACGGTCTGCCATGCGCGCCTGGTGTGCTTGCCAAAGTGCTACCGAATCCGCATCCATCGCACCGATCGCCTGATCGTCCATCAGCGCCTGAATCGGGCGACCGGACAGGGTTTCGTCCAGCCGAACCAGCGCCTCGGCACGGGTTGGCAGGTGGAACCGCCGGATTCCCAAGATCGCGGTCGCAATCAACGCAATCAATCCAACAGCCGCAGAAATCCAGACGGTTTCGATGCGCACAAGATCCTGCAGCCCAAGCATCAGTGCTGCGAGCAACGCCATGAGAATTGAATAGAAGGGCCAGAAGGCGCGCATCACCTGCTCGGCCAGCATGCCCCCATGCGTCAGCCACAGGGACAGTCTTGGAATCGGCAGGGTCTGGTTCTCGCGCAAGGCGGGCCTCCTGATCCGGCCCGCGCGCCTATCGCGTCAGAGCCACTCTGGTATGGTATCGCGGTTTATGATTTCGTCAAAGCTTGGGCGTTCACGAATTACGGCAAATTGATCCCCGTTCACCAGAACTTCAGGGATCAGGGGGCGCGTATTGTACTCGCTGGACATCACCGCGCCATAGGCCCCCGCGCTGCGGAAAGCGATAAGATCACCCGATTTCAGGGGAGGCATATTGCGCTGCTTGGCAAATGTATCGCCGGATTCGCAAACAGGACCGACAATGTCATAGGGCCTTTGTTCGACCCCGGCGGCGGGTTCGTCGACGGCGACTATATCATGATGCGCTTCATACATAGCGGGGCGGATCAGGTCGTTCATCGCCCCGTCAAGGATCAGGAAATCGCGGTCTTCACCGGATTTGACGTAAATAACCCTGGACACCATCAGACCCGCATTACCCGCAATCAGTCGGCCGGGCTCGATCTCGATCTCACAGCCCAGATGGCCCAGCGTTTTCTTGATCATCGCGCCATATTCAACTGGCAAGGGCGGCGCGTCATTGGAACGCGTATAGGGAATGCCCAATCCACCCCCAAGATCAAGGCGCCGAATATTGTGCCCTTCGGAGCGCAAACGCTCAGTGAGTTCCGCGACCTTGTTATAGGCCAGCTCAAACGGCTCCAATTCGGTCAGTTGCGAGCCGATATGGACGTCGATCCCGATCACTTCGAGGCCCGGCAGGCTTGCAGCCAACGCATAAACCTCGGAGGCGCGCGAGATCGGGATGCCAAACTTATTCTCGGACTTTCCAGTAGCAATCTTGGCATGGGTCTTGGCATCGACATCCGGGTTCACCCGAACGGTGATCGGCGCATTCACGCCCAATTCTAGCGCGACCGCATTGATCACCTGCATTTCAGGCTCGGATTCGACGTTGAATTGCCGAATCCCACCAATCAGTGCCGTGCGAATCTCATCTGCAGTTTTGCCAACGCCCGAGAAGACGATCTTTTCGCCGGGCACGCCTGCAGCCTTGGCACGCCGGTATTCTCCGCCAGAAACCACATCCATCCCCGCACCTGCCTGAGCCAGCGTCTTCAGGATTGCCTGATTGCTGGCCGCTTTCATCGCGTAGCAGACAAGGTGGTCGGTGCCCTCAAGCGCGTCATCGAACAGCTTGAAATGCCGCAGCAAAGTAGCCGTCGAATAAACATAAAACGGGGTCCCGACCGCTGCAGCGATTTCGGAGATTGGCACATCCTCGGCGAAAAGCGCGCCGTCGCGGTAGAGAAAATGATCCATACCGCGCGCTTAGACCAAAAGAGGCATGTGGATCAAATGATTCCAGCCATCTGCAGAAATCCCATCGCTATCTAGAAGGTCTTCGATGCACCGATCCGCGCATATCCAGATACCGAAATTCCTGTCGAGCGGGCTTCGGGCTCAGGTTTGGGTTGTGGTTTGTATGCCGGGTCGCAAGCTGCAAGAACGACAAGTGCCAAGATCAGGCCAAAGAATTTCATGTCGCCACCTTACGTCCAGAGGAGCAGCGTGCAGCTGGTTGTTCTGCTCACATGGGGATGACAAATACAAATGGCAATGCCTCAGAGCCCCAGAAATACGCCCAGACCACCGCGACGCACACCAACCCCGACACCGCCATAAGTGCCGCTGCTGCCAACGCCAACACTTGCGCTCATGGTGGGTTGGATGGGTTCGCCGTCAGCGCCGCAGCCAGCCAGAGCCGCTGCAACCGCAATCAACAGCACCACGCGTCGTATATGCATTACACTAGCGCCTTCCATCGCTTGATCTGGGCTCGCACCTGATCCGGTGCGGTGCCTCCATAGGACTGGCGCGAGTTTACCGAATTTTCGACCGTAAGAACAGAATAGACATCATCAATGATGTCAGCATGAACCGACTGCATGTCCTCAAGCGTCAAGTCAGGCAGTTCGCAGTCTTTGCTCTCGGCCATGGCAACCAGCGAACCGGTTACGTGGTGCGCATCGCGGAACGGCAGGCCTAGCACACGGACAAGCCAGTCGGCCAGATCGGTTGCAGTTGAGAAACCGGACCCTGCAGCAGCTGCAAGGCTGTCGCGGTTGGCGGTCATGTCCTTGACCATCCCTTCCATTGCGGCAAGCGCCAGCATCCAGTTGTCGGCGGCATCAAAGACCTGTTCCTTGTCTTCCTGCATGTCCTTGGAATAGGCCAGCGGCAAGCCCTTCATCACCATCATCAACGCTGTATTGGCGCCGTAAATGCGACCCACTTTCGCGCGGATCAATTCCGCGGCATCGGGGTTCTTTTTCTGCGGCATGATTGACGAGCCGGTCGAGAACCGGTCGGACAAAGTGACAAAACGGAATTGGGCCGAAGACCAGATTACCAGTTCCTCGGCGAAGCGCGACAGGTGGACCGCACAGATCGAAGCGGTCGACAGGAACTCCAGCGCGAAATCGCGGTCGCTGACAGCATCCAGCGAGTTGGCTGCGGGGCGATCAAAGCCCAGTGCTTCAGCGGTCATATGTCGATCGATTGGGAAAGAGGTCCCCGCTAGCGCAGCAGCGCCCAAGGGGGATTCGTTCATCCGCGCACGCGCATCGCGGACGCGGGACAGGTCGCGGCCAAACATCTCGACATAGGCCATCATATGGTGGCCCCAAGTCACTGGCTGCGCGGTTTGCAGATGGGTAAAGCCTGGCATGACCCAATCGGCACCAGCCTCGGCCTGCGCCAAAAGCGCGCGGATCAAGGCCAGAAGACCGGTTTCTGCCGCGTCCAGCTGATCGCGGACCCAGAGTTTGAAATCGGTCGCGACCTGATCATTCCGGCTGCGACCCGTGTGTAATCGGCCTGCTGGCTCTCCGATCACCTCTTTCAACCGCGCCTCGACATTCATATGAATGTCTTCCAGCGCGGTCGAAAACTGAAACGTACCGTTCTTGATTTCTGACAAAACGGTGAGCAGCCCTTCCCGAATAGCCTGCGCATCACTATCAGTTATAACGCCTGTGGCAGCCAGCATGGCGGCATGGGCGCGCGAGCCTGCAATGTCCTGGGCTGCCATCCGCTGATCGAACCCGATCGAGGCATTGATTGCCTCCATGATCGCGTCTGGACCGGCGGCAAAGCGGCCGCCCCACATCTGGTTCGAAGATTGATCGGTCATGTAAGAAAACCCGGAGTTGATATGCGCCTATTTCGTCTGATCCCCCTTTATATGGCCCTTGCGCTGGGTGCAAACGCCGCTTTGGCAACGGATGCCGAGACGCTTGGTCCGCTGCGTGACGGAACCCTGAAGCGGTTGATCTTGCACAAGGAACCGAAAGAGGCCAAAACGATCGAGTTCCAGTTGGAAGATGATGGCGGTGTCGGCACGCTGGAAGATTATGCCGGCAAATACGTGTTGGTGAACTTCTGGGCCACATGGTGTGCCCCCTGCCGCAAGGAAATGCCGCAGATTGCTGAGCTTCAGGAAGAATTTGGCGGCGACAAGTTCCAAGTGCTGACATTGGCCACTGGCCGTAACACGCCTGCAGGGATCAAGAAGTTCTTTGACGAGAACGGCATCGACAACCTGCCACGCCATCAGGACCCTAACTCTGCCGCCGCACGCGAATTCGGTGTCATCGCCCTGCCGATTACCGTCATTCTGAACCCCGAAGGGCAGGAAATTGCGCGCCTGATCGGCGATGCGGAATGGAACTCGGAAAGCGCGAAGTCAATCATTTCGGCTCTGGTAGAGGCCAATAGCTAAAGCCGCCCGCTTCATTTTGTGTTAGACTGAAACCGGCCCCGTTGGGCCGGTTTTCGTTTGTGATCAGCAAAATGGAGGCCATATGAAGCCAGTAGTATTACTGATCGGCCGTTTGCCGAATGTAATCGGTGACGTTGCACAGCAGTTGGATCATTTACCTATCCAATGGCTGGGCGCACATGATCAGAATGAGGTCCGGCGACAACTGGACACCGAACCCCGCATCGCCTGCGCCATCATGGGTGCCGGTCTGGACGACAATATACGCGGTGAAATGGTCGGCATCATTGCCGCGCGCCGTCCCGATATCTGCATCCATCTAAAAGATCGCACATCGGGCCCCGAGGGTTTGGTGCCCTTTGTCGAACGGGTGGTGCAACACGAAGTTCTGGACGGCCTGAAGCACGGCTGACGCCACGCCACCTTTGACAGGCAATTCGACCTCTTGCAGTTTGTCCGCAGGAGGATCGAATGCCGCTGGAAATTCTGTTGGGACTTGTCGTCGGCGGCATTGCCGGGATCACGCTATTGTTGCATCTGACGGGCAGATCTCGTTTGCGCCTACTGACGCCTGAAACCGCACAAATCCAATGGCTTCGACACTTCCCTGATGACACAGTCATTGATGTCACGGTCGCCCATGACGGTCATGCCGCCCTTGTACGAACCGAGACAGGCGCCGGGTTGCTGTGGTCCTTCGGGGCTGACACCGTAGCCCGGCATCTGCTGGATTTCGACAGGATCGACCATCCCGATGGGTTTGAGGTTCAATTTCACGATTTCAGCACTCCGCGCGTACTCATCCATCTCGACGAAACCGAGTGCCGCCACTGGCAACATCTGATGGAACCCGCATGACTGATCACGTAAGCTTTCCCGACGCGGTGCAATGGGCCGTACCGTTTTTCATCGCCGCCATTCTGGCGGAATTTCTATGGATCGCCGTCAAAGGTCAGGGCGGGCGGTATGAGACGCGCGATGCCGTGACTTCGTTGATCATGGGGGCGGGCAACATTGCCTCAGGCTTTTTGCTGGGCTTCATCGCGTATGCGTTTTTCATGTGGCTGTGGCAAATCACGCCGCTGAACCTGGGCACTTCGATCCCGGTCATCATCCTCTGCTTTGTGCTGGATGATCTGCGCTATTATTGGGTGCACCGGTTCGGGCACCGCATCCGCTGGGTCTGGGCCAGCCACGTGAACCACCACAGCTCGCAGCACTATAATTTGACCACTGCGCTGCGTCAGACCTGGACCTATACGTTCACCTTCATGATGGTGGTGCGTGCGCCGCTGATCCTGCTGGGCTTTCATCCCGCAATGGTGCTGTTTGTCGGCGGCCTGAACCTCATCTATCAATTCTGGATTCACACCGAAGCCATTGGCAAAATGCCCCGCTGGTTCGAGGCTGTCATGAACACCCCCAGCCACCACCGCGCCCATCACGGACGCAATGCACGCTATCTGGATTGCAATTATGCCGGTGTGTTCATCATCTGGGATAAGCTGTTCGGCACGTTCGTTCCCGAGCAAGAGGATGACAAGGTCGACTATGGCCTCGTACACAATATCGGCACTTTCAATCCACTGCGCGTGGCGTTTCATGAATGGGTCGGAATTTGGAAGGATGCCACTCAGCCTGGGCTGACATTGCGCCAGCGATTAGCCTATTGTTTTGCGCCTCCGGGCTACAGCCATGATGGTAGCCGAGACAGTTCCGAGCAGATCAAGGCCAAACATCTTGTCCGCCATCCGGAAGATTGCGGAACACCGGGGTTTGAGCAATTCGACCCGCAGGCATCCGCCACCGCGCCAAAGCGGGCCTAAGTCTCAAAAAGACCTTTTCTCTGCTTGATTTTTGGCACAGGTGCTCCATATCCGAGAGGTGATTTAAGTAAGCATTCTCCGGAGACCCGCATGTCAAAATTGCTGAGAATTTCTACCGCTACTGGATTGCTGGGTTTTGTCGTCACCATGGCCGCCGCGCTCAACGGAGCTGTCCCGACTATTTTGGGTCTCGGGTTTGTTATGGCTGCGCTTGGACTGTTCGGAGCACTGGTTGGCGCGGCGGCTTCGCTGCGGCATGCCCGGCAGTCCACACACTGATCACCGGCCCAACACCTGCAGATAAATACACGCTCGTTAACTCCGGTTTTACCTGTCTTGCCTGAAACTGTTGTCCAGACCGTAATCGTCGGGATCAGAGGAATGGTAGAACATGGGAAACAGAAAGCGCGCGGACCTGCCTGAAGGGTCGGACAACCCGTTGAGCGCCGCCGTCACCTCTCGGGACCAATCCGTCGTTCAGATGGCCACTGAAGCGGTAAAGCACAAGCAATGCAGGCTGGCGTTTCAACCCGTTATTCAGGCTCACCCCCCGCAAGGGATCGCCTTTTACGAAGGGTTCATCCGCGTATTGGATGAAACCGGTCGCGTCATACCCGCACGCGAGTTCATGCCACAGGTTGAAAACACGCCCATCGGTCGTGATCTGGATTGCATAGCGCTCGACATGGGATTGCGCACCCTGATCCGAAATCCCGGCATTCGCTTGTCCATCAACATGTCCGCCCGATCCATCGGTTATTCCAACTGGTCGCGTGTACTGGATAGGTTCCTGAAAAAAGACGCAAGCCTGGGCGAGAGGTTGATTCTGGAAATCTCCGAAGCGTCAGCCATGCAGGTGCCCGAGCTGGTGGTTGACTTCATGGATCAGCAACAAGCCCGCGGGATCGCCTTCGCGCTGGATGACTTCGGAGCCAGCAACTTCAGCTTTCGCCATTTTCGCGAGTTTCTGTTCGACGCCGCCAAGATCGACGGGCAGTTCATACGTGGCGTCAGTAAGAACTCTGACAATCAGGCGCTGGTGCGCGCGCTGATCGCCGTGGCACGTGAATTTGAAATTCTCGTGACCGCCGAATCGGTCGAGATCGCTGAAGATGCTGCTTTTCTGGTCGAAAATGGGGTCGATTGCCTGCAGGGCTTCTTGTACGGCGCACCTTCGGTCTCCCCACCTTGGGTCAAAGAAAAATCCTCAAAAACAGGCAGTTGATAGAAAGAAGCCGCACAAAGATACACCGCAGTCAACTCTGAGACAAGCTGCCCGTTGCTGCAGATGCAGCATTGCGGTATTGCAGAAGGTGCTGGAGCGGGGAACCCGAGGCGCTCTTGTATCCGGAGAAAGCCTCTCCACGACCTGCGCCGTCAGATTTCCCACAAGACCATGACGGTAAAGGATTGACTGTATGACCAACGTAGTAATCGCATCCGCCGCACGTACGGGCGTCGGTAGCTTTAGCGGTTCGTTTGCGAACACCCCCGCACATGATTTGGGCGCTGCCGTCCTGGAGGCCGTTGTCGAGCGCGCCGGGGTCGACAAGGGTGAGGTAAGCGAAACCATCATGGGTCAGGTCCTGACCGCCGCACAAGGGCAGAACCCCGCCCGTCAGGCGCATATCAATGCAGGTCTGCCGCAAGAAAGCGCGGCATGGGGCATCAATCAGGTTTGCGGTTCGGGTCTGCGCGCTGTCGCTCTGGGCGCTCAGCACATCCAGTTGGGCGATGCCGAGATCGTGGCTGCAGGTGGACAAGAAAACATGACCCTATCACCCCACGCCGCCGCCCTACGCGCCGGTCACAAGATGGGTGACATGAAATACATCGACACTATGATCCGCGATGGTCTGTGGGATGCCTTCAACGGCTATCACATGGGTCAGACCGCCGAAAACGTGGCCGAGAAATGGCAGATCAGCCGCGACATGCAGGACGAATTCGCTGTTGCTTCTCAGAACAAGGCCGAAGCAGCCCAAAACGCTGGAAAATTCGCCGACGAGATCGTGCCCTTCACCATCAAGACCCGCAAGGGCGAAATCGTGATGGATAAGGACGAATACATCCGCCATGGCGCGACCATGGAGGCGATGGCCAAACTGCGCCCGGCTTTCACCAAGGATGGCTCGGTCACGGCGGCAAATGCTTCGGGCCTGAACGATGGTGCCGCAGCCACCCTTCTGATGTCGGCCGAGAATGCCGAAAAACGCGGAATTGAGCCTCTGGCCCGTATCGCCTCATACGCGACCGCCGGCCTGGACCCGTCAATCATGGGTGTCGGCCCGATCTACGCGTCGCGCAAAGCGCTGGAAAAAGCGGGCTGGTCGGTTGACGATCTGGATCTGGTCGAGGCCAACGAAGCATTTGCTGCACAGGCCTGCGCCGTGAACAAAGACATGGGCTGGGACCCGTCGATTGTGAACGTCAACGGCGGTGCAATTGCTATCGGTCACCCGATTGGTGCATCCGGCTGCCGGGTTCTAAACACCCTGCTGTTCGAAATGAAGCGCCGCGACGCGAAGAAAGGTCTTGCGACCCTTTGTATTGGTGGTGGCATGGGCGTCGCATTGTGCGTGGAGCGCGACTAATTGCGCTGAAAACTAATTACAAAAGGGCGTCCACAGGGCGCCCTTTTTTGTTACAATCGGATCATATCCCTTAGATGCGACAATATCGCCGGACAGAAAGACTAATTCGATCACGAAACGATATTGCGCACCCGCAACTCTCAGAGTAACAGAATTACCAAGACGACCAAATTTGGAGGAGTCCTAAATGGCACGTACAGCACTCGTAACCGGCGGTTCCCGCGGCATCGGCGCAGCAATTTCCAAGGCGTTGAAGGCCGAAGGATATAATGTTGCCGCCACTTATGCAGGCAATGACGAAGCCGCCGCAAAGTTCACCGAAGAAACCGGTATCAACACCTATAAATGGAATGTTGCGGATTACGACGAATCCAAAGCGGGCATCGAAAAAGTCGAGGCCGAGGTCGGCCCGATCGACATTGTGGTCGCCAACGCAGGTATCACCCGCGATGCGCCGTTCCACAAGATGACGCCTGAGCAATGGCATCAGGTGATCGACACGAACCTGACGGGTGTCTTCAACACCGTTCACCCGGTATGGCCGGGCATGCGCGAGCGAAAGTTCGGCCGGATCATCGTGATCAGCTCAATCAACGGCCAGAAAGGTCAGTTCGCCCAGGTGAATTATGCCGCAACAAAAGCAGGCGATCTGGGTATTGTAAAATCGCTGGCACAGGAAGGCGCGCGGGCCGGTATTACAGCCAATGCAATCTGCCCCGGCTATATCGCGACCGAAATGGTCATGGCAGTGCCGGAAAAAGTGCGCGAATCGATCATTGGCCAGATCCCAGCGGGTCGCCTGGGTGAGCCGGAAGAGATTGCGCGTTGCGTCGCCTTTCTTGCCTCGGACGATTCGCAGTTCATCAACGGCTCGACCATTTCGGCCAACGGTGCACAGTTCTTCGTCTGAACCATCGGCATTGGAACGAAAACGGGCCGGTCCATCAAGGACCGGCCCTTCTTTTATCCCGTAAGTCCGCGCGCGCTGCGGTCAGCGGGAACCAAAAATCATTCGCCAGATGCTCCTGACCGCTTTACCGCGCTCGCAATGCGCCTTTTGAAAGGCACGCTGAACCGAAGGATGGGTTGTCATCTCAATCATGTTTGCCTCTTTTTCAGATCAGATTCATTTGACATACCCCGATGATGGGGCATATTTCTCTGGCCTACAAACGAGCTTTTTCGTATAGTTAGTTAAGGAAATTTTAACTGAATGAGCGACCGCCTGCCACCATTGACCGCATTGCGTGCATTTGATGCCGCCGCGCGGCATATGTCTTTTGCCAAGGCCGCGGAAGAGCTACACGTCACCCCCGCTGCACTGTCCTTTCAGATCAAATCGCTTGAGGAGCACCTCGGGCAACCGCTGTTTCGCCGCCTGAACCGCGCCGTTGAACTAACCGAGGCAGGGCGCATTTTAGCACCCGGCGCAGCAGAGGGATTTACGACACTACAGACAGCATGGGCTGCAACACGAAGGTTTCAGCGCATCGGGACGCTGACTCTCACTGCCGGACCAGCCTTGACCGCGAAGTGGTTGGCCCCCCGCTTGTTCGAGTTTGCACGACTACATCCGGACATCGAACTGCGGCTATCCGCATCACTAAAGGTTATCGACTTGCGGCGCGATGATGTGGACGCGGCGATCCGATTTGGAATATCTGACGACGCAGACTTGGCTTCTTACGCCGCCAGACCAGATTGGGTGACGCCGATCATGACACCTGAACTGCATGAGAGGTTCCAGACACCGGAATCGCTGCGTGACGCACCGCTGATATTTGATGATTCCCTCTTCAAGGTCGCCCCTGGTTGCGATTGGCCGTCCTGGTTCCGCGCCGTTGGTATGTCGTATTCACCTGCAACTGGCACCCATTTTTCTCAACCTGATCACGCGATAGATGCAGCCTGCGCCGGGTTGGGGGTTGCACTGGGGCGGCGGCCTTTAATCATCAAGGATGTGAGCGAAGGCCGACTTGTCGCCCCGTTCAAAGTGGCGGTGCAGACCGAAGCGCGGTTCCGATTCATTTGCCTGCCCGAAGCCAAAGACCGCCCACAAATCGCTGCTTTCCGAGAATGGTTCTTTGCAGAGATCGAAAAAACCGCGCATATGTGGGACGACTTTGAGATCATCCCAGAAAAGGAACTTGGACGCCCATGACTCGTTCCCGTGCGACCGCAATCGGCTTTGTCGCCGTCTTGCTGTGGTCCCTGCTGGCCTTGTTTACCGTGGGCTCGGCCCCCACTCCACCTCTGTTGCTGAACGCAATTTGTTTTACGATCGGTGGAACTTTGGGCTTGATCTGGACTATAGCAAATGGCGGTCTGAAGCAGTTGGGCCAGATCGCATGGACCACGTATCTGTTCGGTGCAATTGGGCTTTTCGGATATCACGTTCTGTATTTCTCAGCCCTGCGCATGGCACCCGCCGCTGAGGCGGGGCTGATTGCTTATCTCTGGCCTTTGCTCATTGTTTTGCTGTCCGGCCTGCTCCCCGGCGAACACCTGAAACCTGGCCACCTGATCGGCGCTAGCCTAGGCTTTGCCGGGGCTGCAGTGATCATTACTGGTGGCAGCAGTGCAGGGTTTCAGGCGCAACATCTGCCCGGTTATGGGCTGGCCCTTTTGTGTGCGCTGACCTGGTCAGGCTATTCGGTTCTGTCGCGAAGGTTGGGCGATGTACCGACAAGTTCGGTTGCGGTGTTCTGCATCATCACAGCAATAGCCTCTTGGGCGCTGCATTTTGCAATTGAAGAAACAGTCTGGCCGAAGGGCGCAATAGGCTGGGCCTCAACCCTCGCCTTGGGTTTGGGCCCGGTCGGGCTGGCGTTCTATGTTTGGGATATCGGAGTTAAACGCGGGGACATTCAAATCCTCGGCACCGCCTCATACGCGGCACCATTGCTATCGACGCTTGTATTGGTTCTGGCCGGGATCGCCGCCCTGTCGTGGGGATTGGCGATCGCGGCCTTGCTTGTCACCGGTGGCGCTGCAATCGCTGCCCGCGCCAGCCTGAAGGCTTAGGCCGACAGGCGCTCGATCTCTTCTTTCAGCTTCAGTTTCTGCTTCTTGAGCTGTGCAATATGGAGATCGTCAATACCAGGTGAGCGTTGAGCTTCTTCTACTTCAAGACCGAGAATTTCGTGTTTTTTCTTCAACTCCGTCAGATGCGCGCTCACGCTCATGGCGGTCCTCCTTCTCTGGTTTGGTAAGTATGACGTAAGAAGTTGATCACATCATTTCCAGACTGTCACGCTGCAGACGCACAGAATCTGTAATAAATCCGACAAATTCGGCTGGTCATTGCCGATCTGAAGCGAATCCGGCCAGTGCGGCGCCATCGCGCAGCACCGCCGAAACCTCGGGGGTATAACTTTCACCATCTTTAAGGTGCCGATCCCCCTGATGCATAATCAGCGGAGATTGTAACCGAAAGCTGGCGCGACCTCCCTTACGAGCTCGTAGAATCACCAACTCGGCCAGGCGGCCCACGCGTGCAGAAAGAGGCAACACTTCGGCCGACCCCAAACGGCCACTGCATGCAGCCAGTATGTCTGGCAAGCGATCCGCTTTCTGGATCATGTGCAAGTATCCTCGTGGTGCTAACCGCCGGGCCGCGACATCTATCCACTCTGTTAGTGGGGTGTTTTCACCTAAAGCAATTTGCCGTCCCGGATCGGTCGATGGGCTATGTGCACCCGGCTTGTAATAAGGCGGATTAGCGATGACATGATCAAACTGTGCTTGTTTCAGGTCTCTGGGTAGCGCGCTCAGATCAGCCTCGACCACCGACAGGTCCATTGCGTTCTGAGTGGCATTTCGACGCGCCAGTTCCGCATAAGCGGGTTGCAGTTCGACCCCTGTCGCCTGCAATTGCGGAACACGTGCCAACAAACACAAAATAGCGGCTCCCGCGCCGCATCCGAGCTCTAACACCGACTGACCCTTGAGGGCAGGAACCGAAGCGGCCAGCAAGACAGGATCAACACCCGCGCGATACCCAGTCTTTGGTTGCCATAATCGCACACGACCACCCAGAAATTCATTCAGCGTCAGCTCATTGTCGGAAAACAAGCTCATCGCCCCAGCGGTATCTCGTTATCAAGCATAACGCGCTCGGCGCGGGTCAGATCATCAGCGCGCACCATCAAGCGACGAGGGAAGATTCCTATGCCCCCTTCGAGGATGCTCATATTTACGTCCATCTGAAAGCAGTCTATATCCTCGCCCTCAAGGAGAGCCGTTGCAAAAGCCAGGACTGTCGGATCGGTGCTGCGCAATAGTTCTTTCATGGGGATGGATGTAAGGGCAAGGTGACTGGGATGTCGAGCCTTGTATCAGGAGTGTGATGAGCGTCAGCACGATCTCGAAACCGCATGAGCGTCTGTCTGAGATGTTGGCGGGTGAAATGGCAGCGGTGAACACGCTGATTCGGACCCGAATGGCGTCGGAACATGCCCCACGTATCCCCGAAGTGACTGCACATCTGGTTGAGGCAGGTGGCAAACGCCTGCGCCCAATGCTGACGCTGGCTGCTGCACAGTTATTTGGCTATTCCGGCGACCATCACGTTAAGCTGGCCGCGACTGTCGAATTCATCCACACCGCGACCCTTTTGCATGACGACGTCGTGGACGAAAGCGGGCAGCGGCGTGGGCGGCCCACCGCAAACTTGCTATGGGACAATAAATCCAGCGTTCTGGTTGGCGACTATCTGTTTTCCCGCAGTTTCCAGCTGATGGTTGAAACGGGCTCGCTACGGGTTCTGGATATTCTGGCTAACGCGTCGGCCACAATCGCGGAAGGTGAAGTGCTGCAGATGACAGCAGCCACCGATCTGGGCACGGATGAGGGTGTCTATCTGCAAGTCGTGCGTGGGAAGACTGCCGCGCTTTTCTCGGCTGCAACCGAGGTTGGTGGTGTCATTGCCGGCGCAAACGATGCTCAAGTCAAAGCGCTTTACGATTATGGTGATGCGCTTGGGGTTGCCTTCCAGATCGCTGATGATCTTTTGGATTATCAAGGTGATAGCGCGGTCACCGGCAAGAATGTCGGTGATGACTTCCGCGAGCGAAAGCTAACACTGCCCGTCATTAAAGCTGTGGCGCAAGCCACCGCTGATGAACATGCTTTCTGGGTACGCACGATAGGGCGCGGACGTCAGGAAGAAGGCGATCTGGACTACGCCCTATCGCTGATGGCCAAATACCGCACGCTGGAAGCTACCCGCGCAGATGCGTTCGGCTGGGCAGCCAAGGCGAAGGCGTCATTGGAAGCCGTTCCTGACCACGAAATCCGCACATTGCTAGGCGATCTGGCGGACTACGTTGTTTCGCGCCTCAACTAAGCATCGTCGCGCGGCACCACCAGTTGGGTTGGGCGACTCCGATCTCGTAGGCGGCGAAATGGGCCGCTTTCAGGGTCGGATAAAGCGCCATGCAGGTAGAGCCTGAACCTGACATGCGGGTCAGTAACACGTCGCGTGTATCGCTCAGTGCATCAAGGACAGCTGCAATTCCCGGGGCTACCGTCATCGCTGGCGCTTCAAGGTCATTGCGCTGATTCCGTAGCCACGCCGCACAATCTACTGGCGTTTTGAACGTAGGAATTCTCGCTGGCATCGGCGCGTTCTCTCGACATTGAAGCGCAGAAAACACAGGCCCGGTTGGAACTGCGATCCCCGGATTAACAAGAAGAGCTGGCAATGGCGGCAAGTTAATCGGTTCGATCTGCTCACCGATACCTCGCATTCGCGCCGCAGCAGCGTATAGGCATGCCGGGACATCTGCCCCCAGCGACAACGCAATATCATTGGCGTTTATGGACCCCTGAGCCGTCGCCGTGCGCAGGACCGCGGCTGCGTCTGAAGACCCGCCTCCGATACCGCCGCCATGGGGCAGTTGCTTGTCTAGAAGAATGCTGCCGGTCCAGCCAGCCGCCTCCGCAGCCTGCCAGACCAGATTGCTATGGTCGATTGGCACACCGCTCGAGAACTCGCCCGCTACCGACAATGCCAGGTTGGGTCCCGAAGAAAAGGTAAGTCGATCCCCGACATCTGCGAAGGCAACCAATGAATCCAGCATATGATAGCCATCGTCTCGCTGGCCGGTTACATGTAGGGTCAGGTTGATTTTGGCGGGGGCGAATGCCTCAGCCTTCATTGGCAACTTTCAATGGCTCAGCGCCCTCTTCGTGCAAGACAGTATCCAGCCCTACCTCAATCTTACGACGAATACGCTCAGGATCGGCCTCTCCATCGGTGTCTTCGGGGTCGATGAAGGACAGGGCACGTTTCCACTGAAACTCCGCCTCGCGAGCACGACCTACAGCCCAATAGACATCGCCCAGATGATCATTCACCACCGGATCGACAGGCATCAGCTCAACGGCTCGCTCCATGTGATCAACCGCCTCATCATACCGGCCCAGGCGGAACAACACCCACCCTAAACTGTCGACAATATAGCCGCTGTCCGGTCGCGCAGCGACGGCGCGTTCAATCATCTCAAGCGCTTCATCCAGCTTCTCTTTTCGTTCAACTAAAGAATACCCCAGATAGTTCAGCACCTGCGGTTGATCCGGGTTTAACTCAAGCGCGCGTCGGAAATCGGCCTCGGCCATCTCCCAGTTCTTGAGACGTTCATGGGATATCCCGCGTGCATAGTGCAGGAACCAGTTGCTGCCCGCGCCTTCTTCGGTCAGAGCAATGGCCTTGTCATATGACGTGACTGCTGCTGTATAATTTTCCTGCTGTCGCCGGAGATCTGCCAAAGCCACATGTACGCCCGGCAAATCGGGGCTCTGCGCTGCGAGGTTTTGCAACACTTCGGCGGCTGCATCTTTGCGATCGGAACGGCTGAGCACTTCGGCGCGCCCCAACTCGGCAGCGTGATAGTCGCTGCTTGTCGGTGGTACCTGCCGATAGACATCAACAGCGAGATCATATTGCTCCAGCCCGTCCAGCAGCTCTGCGCTCAGCAGGATCGCGTCGATGTGGTCTGAGCGCAGGAACGTCGCGGCCCTAATATAGAGGAGTACATAGTCGGGCGCGGCCTCGGCGCTCAGTGCCGCACCCACTGAATAGAACACTTCGGCCATGCCGTCCTGTGCAGATCGCACATGTGTAAACGGCAACGTTTCGCCGTTAGTCAGGCGACTTACATACCCTTCAATGGTCGGGTCACTTCCTGCAGCGAACACATCATCAAGGAATTGAAGCGCATCTTCGTTGCGGTCGAGTTGCGACAAAACTTCGGTTCGCGACAACGCCGCGCGGCGCGAGAAGCGGGCAACAGCACCGTTGTCGGCCTCAAAAATCGCTTCGGACCCTTCGAAATCCCCGACCGATGCCAAGGCCATAGCCTTATGGTAGAGCGCAAATTCTTTAAGCCCTTCCTGCGTAGAAACCGCATCAAATTCTTCCATCGCCTTGGACATGGCACCCTGCGCCATGTGTGTCCATGCGATCAACAGACCATCGACCAAAGGACCAACCCCCTGTGTCTCAGGGTCTCGGGCCAGAAATTCATCCAGCTCTCCGCTTGCAAGCAAATTCGCCGCGATCACCATCCGGGCAGCCTGACTGGGTAAATCCTGTTCTTCGATGGCATTCGCAACCGGCAAGGCACGCTCGATTTCACCCAGAGCCAACCGCGCTACAACAACGTTTTCTAACAGTTTTGCGTTTTTAGGATCTGCTTGAAGCGCCTGCGAATAATACCGCTCGGCGGCTGGATAGTCGCTTTGATAAATCGCCTGCCGCCCCGCCAGATACGACCCCGACCCGGTATCGGCTACCGCCGGGAGCGTTATTGCTGAGCTGAGAATGACGGCCAATGCCGTACGTTTTACCAGGGAAACCACCGATTGCCTGCCTTACTGTCGTTGACTGAAGGACAAGCTAGGGCTTTGGTGGGCGAAGGGCAATGGCAGAGCCTTCACGACCCTGCCAACGCCCATGTTCTTGCCTACATATTGGGGTAGTTCGGTCCGTCGCCGCCTTGCGGCGTTGTCCAAGTGATGTTCTGGCTGGGATCCTTGATGTCGCAGGTCTTACAGTGAACACAGTTCTGGAAGTTGATGACGAATCGCGGACCGTTTTCATCCTCGACCATTTCATAGACGCCTGCGGGGCAATAACGCTGCGCCGGTTCATCGAATTTAGGCAGGTTGACCTTCACCGGTATTTCCGGGTCGGCCAGTTTCAGATGGCAAGGCTGGCTTTCCTCGTGATTGGTGGCCGCAAACGATACGTTCGTCAGGCGATCAAAGGAAAGTGTACCGTCTGGTTTCGGATAGTCGATCGGTTGATGCTTGCTGGCATCTTCCGTCGATTCCGCGTCGTTCTTACCGTGGCCCAGCGTGCCCAGCAGCGAAAAGCCCAGCGTGTTGGTCCACATGTCCATGCCACCCAGCACCAGGCTGGCGGTTAGGCCGTATTTCGACCACAACGGCTTGACGTTCCGCACCTTCTTCAGGTCGGCGCCAATTGCGCCTTCACGAACGTCAGCCTCATAGGCGGTCAACTCATCGCCCGAACGCTCGGCCTTGATGGCGTCATAAGCGGCCTCAGCCGCTGCTTTACCCGACAGCATGGCGTTGTGGTTGCCCTTGATGCGAGGCACGTTGACCATGCCCGCCGAACAGCCCAGCAGCGCCACACCCGGAGCCACCAGTTTCGGCATCGACTGATAGCCGCCTTCGGTGATCGCGCGCGCGCCGTAAGCAACGCGCTTGCCGCCTTTCAGCAGCTCGGCCACCATCGGGTGATGCTTGAAGCGCTGGAATTCCATGTAGGGGTACAGGTGTGGGTTCTTGTAGTTCAGGTGAACCACAAAACCGACATAGACCTGATTGTTTTCAAGGTGATAGATGAACGACCCGCCACCCGCGTTGCTGCCCAGTGGCCAGCCCATGGTGTGCGTGACGCTGCCTTCTTTGTGCTTGGCCGGGTCGATCTCCCAGATCTCTTTCATGCCGACGCCGTATTTCTGCGGCTCTTTACCGGCAGACAGGTCGTATTTGGCGATGACTTCCTTGGACAGTGAACCGCGCACGCCTTCCGACAGGAAGACGTATTTACCGTGCAACTCCATACCCGGCTCAGTGTTAGGACCGTAAGAACCGTCGGCCTCTAGGCCAAAAACACCGGCCACGACGCCTTTGACTTCACCGTTTTCACCGTAGACCAGCTCGGAACAGGCCATGCCGGGGAATATTTCGACGCCCAGTTCCTCGGCCTGTTCGGCCATCCAGCGGCAGACATTGCCCATCGAGACGATGTAGTTGCCGTGGTTGTTCATCAGCGGCGGCATCGGGAAGTTGGGGATACGGATCTGACCCGCCTCACCCAGCATGTAGAAGTTGTCTTCGTGCACAGGCACGTTCAACGGCGCGCCTTTTTCTTTCCAGTCCGGGATCATCGCGTCCAGACCACAAGGATCCAGCACAGCACCCGAAAGGATATGTGCACCCACTTCCGAACCTTTCTCCAGAACCACGACATTCAGGTCGGCATCCAGCTGTTTCAGACGGATGGCCGCCGACAGGCCCGCGGGGCCTGCACCCACGATCACCACGTCGTATTCCATCGCTTCGCGTTCAATCTCGGCCATCGCGGGCTCCTTAGCTAACTTTCCGAATTGGCGCTTTCACCGCTTGGTCGGCGCAATATTGTTTCACGGCTGATTACATGGTCGGAAAGACTTTGGTCAATCGAAACACGGCGTAACAATGACGCTATTCGACACATCAAGCCTCTGGCGCATCGCCCATCAGGTATCTGGGACCGCTACCATGGGATTTTGCCCTGTCATCGGGGTTGTAAAGCTTACATTTAGGCAAGCTGAGACAGCCGCAGCCGATACAGCCGTCCAGATTGTCGCGCAACCGCATCAGCGTATCGATTCGCTGATCCAGCCGAGTGCGCAATCCTTCGCTGATGTTTTTCCAGTCCTGCGGCGTCGGTGTTCGATTACCGGGCAGTTCCAAAAGCACTTCCCGTATTTCCGGCAGGGTCAGGCCGAACTGCTGGGCGATCATCACAAAGCTTAGCCGCCGGATATCTGCGCGCTGATACCGCCGCTGCCCACCCGCGTTTCGCCACGGAGATATCAAACCCTGCGCCTCATAGTACCGGATCGCCGACACAGCTAACCCTGTCCGTCGAGCCAAAGCACCAATCGCCAATCCTTCGGAAACAGCCATAACATTCTCCAAAAATATCCCTTGACCTAAAGTTAGGTTTAGAAATTACGGTGAGTCGGGACAAGCCTTAAATCAGGAAGGAGATCCTATGATGGCGACTCTGGAACATACCAACTTCACGGTCCGCGACCCAAAGGCATCTGCGGCGTGGATGCAGAAAGTCTTTGACTGGAAAACACGCTGGGAAGGCCCGGCCATTGCCGGTGGCTACACAGTGCATGTGGGCAGCGCTCACACCTATCTGGCACTCTACGCCCCCGATGATCCGAAGCCATTAAGTGAAAGCAGCTATGATATCGTGGGCGGATTGAACCATGTGGGCGTGCTGGTCGAAGATATCGACGCCACCGAAGAAAAGGTCCGCAAAGCAGGGTTCAAACCTCACAACCACGCTGATTATGAGCCCGGGCGGCGCTTCTATTTCCGCGACGACAACGGCATCGAATTCGAGGTGGTTCAGTATGATTGAGATGTTGTGGCTTGGGCACGATGCCAGCCGTTGGCGACGCGGAGAGCTGTTGGGGCAGCGCCACCGGCGCAATCAACCTCCTAAACGGCGGCGCTAAGTTGCGAGTTTACTGACAACCCGCGCCTCCCCTCTTGCAATTCACGCTCCATTTGGGTCAGGTAATTGCCAACCCATCCTTCGCCCCGACGCTTTTGTGCGGCGGGGCGTAACATTTATGCGTGGACGACAAGACTATGGAAAAGATCCCCATGACGCCTTCGGGCAATGCCGCGCTCGAGGCAGAGCTAAAAAACCTGAAATCCGTCGAGCGCCCGGCGATCATCGAGGCGATTGCCTCAGCCCGCGAACTCGGTGACCTGAAAGAGAACGCGGAATACCATTCCGCTCGCGAAAAGCAGGGCTTTATCGAGGGCCGCATCAAAGAGCTTGAGGGCATCCTGTCGCTTGCCGACGTCATCGATCCCGCCAAGCTGTCGGGTGCGATCAAGTTTGGCGCCAAGGTGACATTGGTTGATGAAGATACCGACGAAGAAAAGACCTGGCAGATCGTCGGTGAGTATGAAGCCAATATTGAAAATGGCCTCCTGAACATCAAATCCCCGATCGCCCGCGCCCTGATCGGCAAAGATGAAGGCGACAGTGTCGAGGTTCGCACCCCCGGCGGTGTACGCTCTTACGAAGTTCTGAGTATCGAATACGCCTGACCGGAGCATTTATCATGTCAGGGTCTGAGCCCGAGCAAGAACCCGAGAAACCGACCTCGCTGGGAATCTACGATCGGCCCGCGCATCCCTCGATTACCGAGATCGAGATCGCGGCTGTTGTGCTCAGCCTGATCTGGCTGGTGGTGTCAGTAGTATTTCTGGTGCTACCCGGGGCACAGGAAGGCGGATTTATCGTCACATTTCTGGCGGTGTTTATGCCAGTGGCGATGATCTGGGTTGCAGCGTTGACGATGCGCGCCAGTCGCGTTATGCGCGAAGAAAGCGCGCGTCTGCAAACCGCTATCGACGCAATCCGCAACAGCTATGTGGTGCAACAACAGCGCGCGACCAGCACCTATGAACCGACGGTCGGCAAGAAACTGGATGAAATCGCCGAAAGTGCCAAAAAGACCGAGAGCGCATTAGCGACATTCTCAACCAATCGCAGCGAACCTGCGCGCGCCAGCAAGCCTGCATCCGAACCTGCAAATCAAACCACCTTGGAACTTGGCACGCCTGCGGATGAGATAGCGGCCCCGTTGCCAACCAATATCTTCATCCGTGCCCTGAACTTCCCCGAAACGCAGAGCGATGAGGCGGGATTCGACGCGCTGCGTCTTGCGTTGAAGGATCGCAATGCATCGCAACTTGTTCAGGCCTCACAGGATGTTCTGACCCTGCTTAGTCAGGAAGGCATCTATATGGATGACCTGCGCCCCGATATGGCCCGGCCCGAGATCTGGCGGCAGTTTGCGCAAGGCGCCCGCGGGCGTTCGGTGGCTGCGTTGGGCGGTATCCGGGACCGGTCTTCGCTGGCGCTGACGGCGGCGCGCATGAAACAGGATCCGATCTTTCGCGATGCGGCACACCATTTCCTACGGCGCTTCGATCACATGATCGTTGAGTTCGAACCCGACGCCAGCGACGCCGAACTGAACGCATTGGGTGAGACGCGTACCGCGCGCGCTTTTATGCTGCTGGGACGGGTTGCAGGGACGTTCGACTGATTAGAGCCCAAAGCTTCCGTAGGGGATAAATCGTACTGGATCACCCGGCTGGATATCGCGGGCACCGTCCTCGATTTCAACCAGCCCTTCGGCCCAGCTCAGCCCGCTTATCCGGCCGGACCCTTCTGAATGAAACACCTCGGCCCGTCCTTCACGGATGCGGGCGCGCAGATATTCGCGGCGGCCCGGTTTCTTGCGCTTTTCAAATGCAGCAGGCACGTCGAAACCTTGCGGTTCCTGCCAACCAGCTCCGGCCATTAAGGTCAGCGCGGGGCGGGCGAATACCAACGTGCAGACCATTGCGGCCACCGGATTGCCGGGCAGGCCGAACACCGGCGTTTGATCCCACATGCCCAACGCCAAAGGCCGACCGGGTTTCAGTGCGATGCGCCATTCCTGCATCGCCCCAGCCTCTTGCAACAGGGCTGAGACGTGATCTTCATCCCCGGCAGAGGCCCCACCGCTGGTCAGGATCACATCCACCTGCCGAGCGGCATGATTCAGACGATGCTCCAACGCCTCCCGGCTGTCCTCGGCGCTGCCAAGATCAACCGGTTCAAACCCCATTCGTTCGACCAGCGATAACAGCATCGGACGGTTGGCGTCGTAGATTTGCCCTGGTGCGGCAATGTCACCGGGCTCGACCAATTCGTCCCCGGTCGACAGCACCCCGACGCGCAGCACTTTGTACACCGACACTTCGGCCAACCCAATTGCCGACAAAAGTGCCAAATCAGCGGGTGTCAGCCGTCGCCCTGCAGGCAAGGCCAGCGCACCTTCGACCACGTCTTCGCCAGCCTTTCGTGCGTTTGCACCTTTTTTCAATGGACCTCGGAACGCAATGTGACCCTGATCGAGGGTCACATCCTCTTCCAGAATAACCGTATCAACACCCTCCGGAAGCGCAGCCCCGGTCAACACGCGTACGGCATGGCCCGAGGGAACCTTACCGCCAAACGGAACACCGGCCGCTGCGCGACCTTCAACCAAGGGCAAGACACAAGGGCCATCCGCCACTGGTCCGGCAAATCCGTATCCATCAACAGCGGTGTTGGGCTGTGGTGGGTTTGACCGTTTGGCCTGCACATCTTCTGCCAGAATGCGACCGGCGGCCTGCATCAGCGGCGCGCTTTCGACCCCTGTTACCACGGTCAATCTGTCCCGGAGCAATGCCAGTGCGTCGTCGACCGGCGTCCAGTTCACCCCGGCGGGCAAGGCAAAGCAATCATTGCGCAGGGGTGGAGGCGATATGTCCGGCTTGCTCATAGTCCGACCTCCCCAAGAATGAAATCAGCAATTGCCGCCGTATCGTTCAAATCAAAAACAGGGCGATCCAGCTTCAATGGCGTATCACTGGCAACCGCACGGATCGAGTCATCTTCCGTCGCGATCAGCGGGTTTCCAGGCGCTGTACGAAATGCCTCCACTTTGGGGTGGTGTTCACGCTTGAACCCTTCAATCAGCACCAGATCAACCGGAGACAAGCGTGCCAACAAGATATCCAGTTTTGGCTCTGGTGCTCCGCGCAATTCCTGCATCAGAGCAACACGCTGACCCGATGCCAAAAGCACTTCGGACGCCCCAGCCAAGCGATGCCGGTAACTGTCTGTTCCCGGCTGGTCGACATCGACACTGTGGTGGGCATGTTTAATGGTAGAGACGGTAAACCCACGTCCAGTGATTTCGTCCACCAGCCGCTCTACCAGCCCGGTTTTGCCCGCGTTTTTCCAACCGATGACGCCGTAGAGTCTCATGCCAGCTCCAACAGGGTTTCAGCGCGTACCAGATCATCGGGTGTGTTGACGTTGAAGAAGGGATCAAACGGCTGGGCCGAAAACAGCGCTTCTCGCCCGTCATGCTGGTCAGTCCAAAGGACAACCTTGCGCAAACCACCCTCAAGTGCCGCCCGCAGATCATCGCGCAACGCAACAGGCCAGAGACCAAATGTCGGGTGCCTGTTCACTCGCCTGGACCCGCCCGATTTCAAGGCCTCTTCGCCAGTTCGCGGAGTGGTTGCCAGAACAAGAGGGTGCTTTTGCCCTTCGGAAGCCCGCACCAGTTGCGCCACCAGATCTCGCGGAAAGAACGGTGTATCAGCGGCGACTGTCACAATGGACTGGGCACCCTGTTCTGCAGCCCAATCAAGTCCAGCGAGAACACCGGCAAGTGGTCCCGCAAAGCCATCGATCGAATCCGCAATCACGGGCAACCCCAGTTCATTAAATCGCAAGGCGTCCCCGTTGGCATTCAGAGCCAGAGCCTCGACCTGAGGCGAGAACCTATTGATCACACGATCCAGCAGGCTAACCCCACCGATCTGCAACAACCCCTTGTCGCCTCCCCCCATTCGGGTCGCCAGGCCACCTGCCAAAATAACGCCGAACAGTTTTGGTGTCCGTTCAGCCATTGGCACTTTTCCTGCGATGCTTCGTGTCTTCGGCAGCCACGGATGTCGGATCAACGTCACGTACCAAACGATCTTCGCCAGACAAACATACAAACCGCTGCCCGCGCATGCGACCGATCAGCGTAAGGCCGACCTCTCGCGCAATTTCAACGCCCCAGGCGGTGAAGCCCGACCGCGAAGCGAGAACCGGGATCCCCATCATTGCCGTTTTGATCACCATCTCCGAGGTCAGGCGACCGGTTGTATAGAGGATCTTGTCTTCGGCGCCCTCTCCCTCGGACAACATCCAACCCGCGATCTTGTCGACGGCGTTGTGGCGGCCCACATCCTCCATATAGACCAGAGGGCGGCTCTCACAGCACAGCACGGTGCCATGGATCGCCCCGGCCTCAAGATACAGCGACGGCGTGCGATTGATCTTGGCTGCCAGATCATAGAGCCACGAGGTGCGCACCGAGACCTGCGGCAAAAGCACGTCCTCCAACCCCTCCATCATGTCGCCAAAAACGGTACCCACTGCGCAGCCACTTGTCCGCGTCTTCTTCTTCAGCTTGTCCTCATACGAAGTCTCACGCGCGGTGCGCACGACAACGGTTTCCAGATCATCGTCGTAATCGACCCGCGTGATCTGATCATCGGCCAGCAGCATGCCCTGATTACGCAAAAACCCCAGTGCGAGATATTCGGGGTAGTCTCCGATGGTCATCGCGGTCACGATTTCCTGCGAATTTAGAAAGATCGTCAACGGGCGCTCCTCGACTACCGAGATCTGGCTGACCTCTCCATTCTGATCTACGCCTTCCACCGCACGGGTCAGTCGCGCCGCGCCCGGATCAGGGGCAATAAGGTAGTCTGACAGGTCGAATTCCTTGGCCAATTGCAACCCCTTCCCAAGACGGCTACTGCTGCACGCAACACCATAGGATTTAGCCATGGCCTCTGCCACACCCAAGTCATACTTCTGGAAAGGTTTTCGCGACGGGGCACCATTCGTCTTCGTCGCCATGCCGTTCGGCCTGCTGTTCGGAGTCTTTGCAACCGAGGCGGGGTTGAACATCATTCAGACCATGACCTTTTCCGCCACCGTGTTTGCGGGTGCTGCGCAATTCACCGCATTGCAATTGCTGCAGGACAATACGCCCACCGTGATCGTCCTGATTTCTGCGCTGGCGGTGAATTTGAGGGTTGCAATGTATTCGGCCTCGCTAACTCCCTATCTGGGCGCAGCGCCACTGTGGCAGCGCGCCTGCGCGGCCTATCTGATCGTCGATCAATCCTATGCTTGCTCGATGATCCGGTTTGAAAAAGAACCCGATATGACCGTGCCACAGCGCATGATCTATTTCTTTGGCTCGGTCACACCGATTACGCCGCTTTGGGTCTTGGGCACGTATCTGGGCGCGGTTCTGGGAACGCAGATACCAGAAAGTTGGGCCTTGGATTTCGCTTTGCCAATCACCTTTCTGGCCATGATCGGGCCAATGATGCGCACGTTGGCCCATGTGGTTGCGGCATTGGTTGCGATCGTGGTGGCCTTGCTGACGGTTGCTGTGCCATTCAATCTAGGCCTTCTAATCGCAGGTGCCGCAGGAATGGTCGCCGGTGCACAGATCGAACTGATGCTGGAACGGAATAAGTCATGACGCAGATCGATAGCACCACCATCTGGATCATAATCATCGGCCTTGCGATTGGCAGCTACCTTCTAAGATTCACATTTATCGGTCTGGTTGGGGATCGCCCGATGCCGCCCTGGCTGCTGCGCCACCTGCGCTATACGGCAGTCGCGATTATTCCTGCCCTGATCGCGCCACTTGTGGTCTGGCCATCCGCCACCGACGGCCAGCCTGATTTGCCGCGCATGTCAGCTGCTGCTGTTGCGTTAACAGTCGGGTACGTCACAAAGAACGTTCTGGCGGCGATTTTTACGGGCGCCGCCACGCTTTATGGTTTGCTCTACCTAGTTGCTTGAGGCTGCTTCAATCTGGTTCAGGCGCGCGTTATTTTCGGCTAGACCCTGCTGCAGATCGGCCGAGTCATTTTCGCGATACTCCGTCGTGACAACACCCGGTATCTGGCCAAACTGGTCGGACAGTTTCACCGGGTAGAATGTGGTGCTTATCTGCTCGAACCCTGGAACCTGCTGCAAAAGCTGTGCCGTTGAATTCGCGCAGAATGCCCCGGCAACTGGGCCCATCTGTTTGGCCAGTTGAAGCGCGATTTCCGCCTGTTGTGGCGTCACTTGGATAGTTTGGATACGGGCATAATGCGTCTCGCGCGCGTGACTGCTGCGATAGGCACGCTCGACATTTGGCGTAATGCCGTAAAGCACATCATTCTTAATCGGTACTACGTCGGCACGGAAGGATCCCGCAGGATCAAAAATCACCCTCTCGCTACCACTGATCATCAGCGACGTATGCGCCCCCGACCCGGTGCGCGTGCTGATCATTGTATAGAGCGTCAGTGTCGATGGCCCCGGATCACGATAAGACCGGGATACGATTTCAAAGGACTCTGCCTGCGGGCGCTGTGAACCAGCGCACCCAGCAACTGTCACCGCAAGCAGACAGGCTATCAAAATCCTGAACATGGGTGGTACGCCGCAGAAAATGATCAGGCCGCAAATACCGCCAGGAAAATACAAAGGAAGATACATGCCACCACAAACCAGGTGGTGAATTTGATGAACCCGTCGAAGGTTTTGGTTTGAACGGTGATGTCCATCTCGCCGTGCTTATGTTCAGCCATGTTTCAAAGAATCCCAATTCGCGTGTTTGGAATGCTGAATAATGTAAAAATCAGGGCCTGTCACGACGTCATTCGCGCGCAGTTGGACCAAAGATCGTGCAGCCGGGATAACCAAACCCCCAGCGCCAGGGCAGACCGCTGCACGGACCACCACCAAAGCGTACCGCAAGGAACATTGCCTCGGATGTAATCGAATGGACCGAGCGAATCTGATCCGGCGTCATATCATAGCGCGCAGCATAGTCCTCGGCATGGGTATCACCGTGGGCTTCGACGCAAAGGCGCAGTCCTTCATCAGCAGCAAGACGCGCATCAAAACTGGCTTCGGCCTGTGACGCACCACCCGCGTTATGATAGGCGCGATCATGTATGACGCAGCAATACTCCCATGGAGGATGCTCTTCGTACAGCAAGCTGAACTTGGGGAAGGTCTCAGCGACTAGTCGCCAACTTGACGATAATCCACCCGAGCAGCCATCGGTTTCAAACGGGGTCAACTCAGCGCCTTCCATTGACTCGACCAACGCCCTGTGCGCGGGCATTTCAACGCTGCGCATCAAGTCCTGCGCATTGGCGGGAAGCACGCAGCAGGCCAAAAGGGCGGCGAGTCTATGGGTTTGCATCGCGCATCTCAGAGGTTTCGATCGACAGGCCAAAGGTCGTTGCCAGCCACAACATCAACCGCTCCCCCGGCCCCATTTCAGCGCGGACGCGCAACACTTCGCGGGCCATCGCGGGACGGTCGGTAATCAGCCCGTCGATCCCCATCGAGGCCATGGCCGACATTTGCAATGGGTCGTTCACCGTCCAGACATAGATATCCTTGCCCGCATCGTGGACCGATCGGATCAGACCCGGAGACACCGTTGCTGCGTTCACAGCTACAAAATCGCCCTCAAGCCCCGACAAATTGCCAATCGCGGTGGCGGCCAATACTCCTGCGCGCCAACCCGGGCGCAGCGCTTTCATTTTCTGCACCGCAGGATACTTCAGGGACATGGTGGCGATATCGTCCTGCATCTCAAGTTCTTCGACAATCGCAGCGACGCGGTTTTCCAGATCGACGTCATGGCCGTAGTATTTCAGCTCGATAATGACTTTGGACTTACCTTTGGCAGCCTCAAGTACATCATACAGCGTCGGCGTCCGTTCCGAGGCGTTTTCCGGGCCGAACCAACTGCCGATATCGATCTCGGCCACATCCTCCATCGTCGCATCCCAGACCTTGAGCGGCACACCGGCCAATTTCATGAAATCACTGTCATGCGCGATGATAACCACACCGTCTGCTGTTTCCTGAACATCGATCTCGACCCAGTCGGCGCCATCTTCGATCGCCTTCAACACCGCAGCCATGGTGTTTTCCGGCCGTATCGCCGCCGCGCCCCGATGGCCAATGACATCGGCATGGTCGGGCGCTTGAATACGCTCGAGCAATTCCTGCCCGGACCATAGGCCGATCAGCAAAGCAATAGTTGCGCCACCCACAACCGCATAGAGCGGCGCGCGTAGGTTGCCCGGCTCCGGGTGGGGAACCTCGTTGGCTTGCGTTTCGAAGAACCCATCCAACAATACCGCCAGTGCACCCAGTGCTATTGCAGCGAGCACAAGCCCTGCCAATGACCACAAGCCCGCGACAATAAAACTGAAAATCAGCGCAAAACGCAGGTTCGCGCTTTCTTGCAACGGCACCAGATCAAACAGCACCCCGGCGGCACCCGCGATGAGCGCCGCAATGAACAGACGGATCGCAAGCCACAGGGCCAGTTCAATCTTAAGGCGGCCGCGTTTACCCTCCATCCGATCAGTACTAATCGCGAAGGCTTCGGCAGGTTCGCAATCTTCAAACAACACAAGATGCAGAGCCAGCGCCCAGGCCGAAAGCCTGCGGATCAGAACCCAGGCCAGGCAGAGCACCACAAAGCCGATCAGAACCACCGCCACCCAGAACGAAGGCGGATGGAAGGTGAGGTAATAGTTGATGTCGTATTCCGTGAGCGTCCACCACGCGATCACACCGGCCACAACTACAAACGGCAAAGCCAATAAGAGCACCCTCAGAATAAACCGCGCAGCAAATCCGAAAAGCGCAGGTACGCGCGTCAAGATCAGGCGGATCGAAGCGCTGCCCGCGCGCCACGGGTCGTTCTCACCCATTCGCAGCGATCCTGCCATGACAGAGAAAACAAAGACTTCAGCAAGCAGGAACAGGCTGAGCACCGCAACCGCCGCGATGAACCCTGCAGGCGACAGCAAGAACATAGCAATGTCCTGGTCTGTCAATGCGGATTGATCCGACAGTGAAACGGCCAGATTGACGGCAATGGCAACGCCGGGGGCGATCAATGCAACCAGCAACAACCGCACGGCAACATAGACAGGCACAAAGACACGCCGCTGGGCCCAAGCGCCGCGATAGGCGGTTGTTACGGCTGAGAAATTGGTCACGCGGCGCCCTCCTGAATGGTGAACTCATTCAAGGCTGCGAAAGCGTGAATTGCAAGGGTGCGCGTTAGCTGTCTTCCAGATCAGCCGCCAGCCGGAATCCGATGCGATTGGCCGGTTTGTCTTCGACCGTCTTGGGCAATGCGCGCAGCATCACATTCAACTGGCTGACATGCTGAACCAGCTGGGTTTTGGCACCGCCGCCGTCCGAGCCATAAAAGGTGATGATATCGGGATCAAAGTAGCCCATGCCCTCGATCCGCATGACACCCGCGTCGCCCCCGGTAAAGCCCATGGCAACCTCGTGATCGCCATCCAACGTCTTTTCGAAATTCTGGATATACATGATCAGCCGCTCATAGGCCCATTGAGCAGGGCTCTTGGTTTCGACCGGCTTTTGCAACGGCTTGGGCAAATCTTTGTTACCCGATGCCTCTTCCGGGTTGGCATGCACCTCATAGCAACGGGGTAATGCTGCGGATTCCGCCGCTTCGGCCGATGTTTCGATCTTGTCCATTGCTTTACCCTTTGCGCTGATATTCCCACGCCCCGTCCGCGCGGCGCGTCCGGGTGACGGCTCCAATGTGGTAGAGATGGTTCGTATGTGCAACCGCCTCGACCAGCGCGAGGCCGTATTCGCCGCCTTTGATCTGACGTTTGAACAACGGGGCAAAGCACTCGGCTGCGGTCTTGGGCTGGTCTAGATCGCTTAGCAAACGTTCGAGCGCGCCGTGATGGTTGTCGATAAGCTGACGCATCCGGATCGGCAACCCGGTGAAGGGTAGCTTGTGCCCGCCCAGAACCAGATGATCTGGACGGGCCAAAGGTTGCAGGCGTTCGCAGGCTTCCAGCCAATCAGCAACCGGGTCTGCCATCGGCTCGGTCGCATAGACACCCAAATTCGAGCTAATCGAGCTGAGAATCTGATCTCCGGTCAACACCAGATTGTCGTCGCGGCTCCAAAAGGTACAGTGTTCGGGCGCGTGGCCGTTGCCCATATGAACATCCCAGTCGCGCCCGCCCATGCGGATCACGTCGCCTTGTTTAACACGGGTAAAGCCCAGCGGCATGGGGTAGACGGTGTCGGCAAAGTTGAAGGGACGTTCAGCCATCCGGCCCGCCAGCACATCCGCATCCATCCCGGCGCTGCGGTAGTAATCGAGCGTTTCCTTCGGCCAGTTCTCCTGCACATCCAGCGTCAGCATGCGGGCGAACAACCAAGCGGTGCGGCTGGTCACAAGCTCGGCGCCATGTTCGGACTGGAACCAGCCCGCATTGCCGACGTGGTCAGGATGATGATGCGTGACCACAACCCGGTGGACGGGCTTTCCGGCCAGAGGCCCTTCGATCAGGGTCTGCCAGATGGCACGTGTTTTCTTCGAAGAAAGCCCGGTGTCGACGATTGTCCAGCCGTCGCCATCATCCAGCGCATATACATTCACATGATCCAGCGCCATGGGCAAAGGCAGCCTGATCCACAGAACACCTTCTGCAACCTCGACCCATTCGCCGGGTGCAGGCGGTTCAGCCCACGGATAACGCATCACCTGAGGCCCCTCGCCATCCATCAAACCGCCAACTCCTCTGCGCTGAGCGCATAAAGGTCATCAGCCCCGTTCTGCGCCTGTGCCAGCAAGCCTGAATGCTCGGGCAACAGCGCGTTGATGTAGTAGCGCGCCAGTTTTGCGCGCGGTCCGTCGGGGTCGGCCAAAGCCGCCGACAGGTGGTAATGCCCGCCCAGCACCCGCGCAAAGGCCTTGAGATAGGCTGACGCCCCGGCAAAGCGGTTATTCATGTCTGATTGCGCGACGATCCACTCGGTGGCTTCACGCAGTGACTCAGATGCCTCCCACACAGGACCGGCAAGCTCGGGCATCGTGGCGCGGGCTTTCTCGGCCTGATCCTCAATCTCATCCAGCAGGTTCGAAGCCGCCTCACCCCCATCCATCATCTTGCGTGCCACAAGGTCCATGGCTTGAATGCCATTGGTGCCCTCATAGATCGCGGTCACGCGGACATCGCGGTAGTATTGCGCCGCGCCGGTTTCTTCGATGAAGCCCATGCCACCATGGACTTGAACGCCGGTCTCGGACACGCGCATCCCGGTTTCCGTCCCGAAGGCCTTGCAGATTGGCGTCAGCAAAGCGGCCCTTGCAGCCCAATCGGCCTCACCCGTGGCCTGCGCCATGTCGATCGCAGCTGCATTGGCCAGCATGATTGCTCGCGCGGCAAATACATCCGCGCGCATTGACATCAGCATCCGCCGTACATCCGCGTGATCGATGATCGTACCCGAGGGCGTCTTGCCTTGCTTGCGTTCCAACGCATAGGCAAGCGCGTGCTGATAGGCCCCTTCGGCCACACCGACGCCCTCACCACCAACGCCCAGACGTGCGTTGTTCATCATGGTGAACATCGCGGCCATCCCGCCATGTTCTTTGCCGACCAGCCAGCCTCTGGCACCGTCATACTGCATCACGCAGGTGGGGGACCCGTGCAGGCCCATCTTGTGTTCCAGCGAGACGACTTTCAAATCGTTGGCAACGCCAGGATTGCCATTTTCATCGGGGATGTATTTCGGCACCAGAAACAGCGAAATCCCCTTCGTCCCCGGCACACCGTCCGGCAGACGGGCCAGAACCAGATGGCAAACATTCTTGGCAAAGTCGTTGTCGCCCCAAGAGATATAGATCTTCTGGCCGGTCACCGAATATGTGCCATCGCCATTATCCTCGGCCTTCGAAGTCAGCGCGCCCACATCCGATCCGGCCTGTGGTTCGGTAAGGTTCATGGTGCCCGACCATTCGCCCGCCATCATCTTGGGCAGATAGAGCGCCTTCAACTCGTCGCTCGCGTGGTGCTCCAGCGCCTCGATCTGGCCCTGAGTCATCAGGGGTGCTAGTTGCAACGACAGGCAGGCCGCGCTCATCATCTCGTTCACAGCCGTGGTCATGGTCATCGGCAGGCCCATGCCGCCATATTCGGGGTCGCCGCTCATCCCGATCCAACCGCCTTCGGCAATTGCTTTCCAGCCTTCTGCATAGCCCGGAGACGTTCGCAATACTCCGTTCTCCAACCGGGCGGGTTCCAGATCACCTGGTCGCTGCAGCGGGGCCATGATCTCTTCGCACATTCTCCCGGCCTCGGTCAGAATGGCGCTGACAACGTCATCGCTGGCCTCCGAGAATTTCTCGGTCGCGGCGATCTGGTCAAAACCGATCACGTTGCGAAACAGGAATTCATAGTCTGAGATCGGGGCACGATAGGGCATGGTTTCCCTCTGAGTCTGGCAGTTTGTCAGCGTGGGGTTGGAATCCCGGCCCCACGCCGGTATTCATCTGGGCTGGCACGATTACCTACCGTGACCTGAACTGCAAGCAACCAAAACGCGGCGTCACGACCTATGACCCTTCTCGGCACTCAAGACTTATCAGCAGAAGCCGACGGCATCGCCAAGGCCGCCGACCTGTTGCGGCAGGGGCTGTTGGTCGCCTTCCCGACCGAGACTGTCTATGGTCTAGGCGGCGATGCGCGGAACGGCGAAGCCGTGGCCGCAATCTATGAGGCCAAGGGACGGCCCAGCTTCAACCCCTTGATCGCCCATGTAGCCTCAACCGAAATTGCAAAAAGGTTTGTTGAATGGACCGATCAGGCCGAGCAATTGGCGCAAGCCTTCTGGCCCGGTCCACTCACAATGGTTCTCCCCTTGCAGGATGATCACGGGATTTCATCACTCGTCACGGCGGGGCTGGATACTTTGGCCGTTCGGGTGCCCGCCCATCGCACCGCACGCGCCTTGCTGGCCTCATTTGATGGCCCAGTGGCGGCCCCCTCGGCTAACCCGTCTGGGCAGATCAGCCCGACCACAGCGGCCCATGTCCGAACTGGGTTGGAGGGGCGCATCGCTGCCATTCTGGACGATGGGCCCTGCGGGGTTGGGCTTGAATCCACCATTGTCGGTCTGGCCGGAGCCCCTGCTCTGCTGCGGCCAGGTGGTGTGGCGCTGGAACGAATCGAAGAGATTTTGCAAACGGAATTGCATCATCACCAGCTGGGTGATCTGCTGACTGCGCCGGGGCAATTGCAATCCCACTACGCGCCGGATGCGCCCGTTCGCCTGAACGCACAAGCCACACAAGGCGCCGAAGTTTTGCTGGGATTCGGAGATGTCACCTGTGATCTGAACCTTTCAGATAGCAGCGATCTTGCCGAAGCCGCCGCCAACCTGTTCGCGGCGCTACACAAGCTGAATGCAACAGGCCGACCGATTGCTGTTTCACCGATCCCAGATCATGGGTTGGGTGCAGCCATCAACGACCGCCTTCGCCGCGCGGCGGCCCCCCGCGATTAGGCGCGGCCTGCGCTGGCAGAGAGCGTCAGAGGGTCAACTCCCAGCGTGGCCAAAGCGGCCTCCCATTTCTCGTCATCCGGAACATCGAAAACAAGTTTCGAGGACGCTTCGGTCGTCAACCAGCCATTCATGGCGATCTCATCCTCAAGCTGATCCGGCCCCCAACCAGAATAGCCCAGAGTCAGCATCGAATTCAGCGGCCCCTTGCCTGATGCCAGATCTTCAAGCACATCGAGCGTTGCGGTCATGCTGAAATCTTCCGCAATTTGCATCGAATGCAGATTCGCATCGTAGTCCGCGCTGTGCAGCACAAAGCCACGCGACATCTCGACCGGGCCGCCGAATTGAACCAGACGCTCCCCGATAACCGGAATGCGGCACGGGATGTTGAGCTGTTCCAGCAAGGTCTTGATCCGCAAATCTGAAGGCTTGTTGACAATCAAACCCATCGCGCCATCTTCGCCATGGCTGCAGATATAGACGACCGAATGTTCGAATCGTGGGTCGCCCATGCCGGGCATAGCAATCAACAGTTTTCCCGTAAGGTCCATCAGCAAACTTCTCTTGCGCCATAGGATGACACCAGAATGAACCCGCATGCCGGGGAATGGCAAGGGACCAGCTGGGATTTCTGGGCATTTCACCTAAGTGACCGGAACGTGACTTGGCATTTAAGCTCAGAATGCGCATGTTCTGCACATGAAACTGCTTTCGAAATCCGCCGCAGCCGGTCTGACGGCCACTCTTTGCTTTGGCTTGCCTGCGATGGCTCAAGGGGTTGGTAGCCTGGTGCAGCTTGAGGTTCTGGACGGTGGCCGGACCGCCAAGGGCACCTATCAAGGCGCTTTGCATCTGACGCTGAAGGAAGGCTGGAAAACCTATTGGCGTGCGCCGGGTGATGCGGGCATTCCGCCGCAGTTCAATTGGACAGGCTCTGGCAACATAGCGGATATCGCGATCACGTGGCCCGCACCGCATGTGTTCGATCAAAATGGGCTGCGCTCGGTCGGGTATGAGGATCAACTGGTACTTCCCGTTGAGATCACACCTAAGAACCCTGCAAAACCCGTTCGTTTGCGCGGTGAGATGGATTTGGGTGTCTGCAAAGATGTCTGTGTACCGGGTAAGCTGGATTTTGACCACACACTGGATGCAAAGGCCGGTCGCCATCCGGCTATAGCAGCAGCCCTTGCCCAGCGCCCGTTTTCCGAGCGTGAGGCTGGCGTGGTGAACGCAACCTGCCACCTGACACCCACTTCGGATGGAATGCGGATCGAAGCGCATATCACCATGCCCTCTGCAGGCGGGTCCGAATTCGCCATAATCGAACCGGGAAACCCGATGCTCTGGGCTTCGCAACCCGAAACACATCGCCAGGGCAAAACCTTAATCACCAGTTCCGAGGTCATCAGCGCCTCGGGTGGGCCGTTTGCGCTGGATCGGTCTGAAGTGCGAATCACTGTGCTCGGGGCGAACCACGCTGTAGACATACAGGGATGCAGCGCAGGCTGATCGGATGAGTCAAACTCCTAAGATTGGCGCGTTGGCCGTAGTTGTTCATGAAAATCAGGTGCTGTTGGTTCAGCGCAACAAGCAACCCGACGCAGGGTTGTGGGGTTTTCCCGGTGGCCATGTGGAATGGGGTGAAACTGTTTTGGCCGCCGCCGCCCGTGAGCTGCGGGAAGAGACGAGCGTGATTGCCGAACCGATAGAGTATCTCGATAATCTGGATTTGCTTCTGCGCGACGGCGAAGGGCTGATCCGGGCGCATTATCTGTTGGTTGGTGTCGCGTGTCGCTACACTTCGGGTACGCCTGTTGCTGCAGATGACGCGCGGGACGCGCAGTGGTTCCCCGTCGATCAGATCAAAGCCCGTGACCTTCCCATGAGTAGCCGCGTACCCGACTTGCTGCAGCTTGCGGTCTTGCGATCAAGCCTCGGCGCGACCTGACAATCGTGCGTATAACAAGCTCGACAGCAGCACTCCCAACAACAGGATCACCGTCGCTCCGGCGGCAAAGACGCCAAAGCCCAATTGCAACACAATTGGCCCATCCGGGGTTGGGTAGAAGTCTGAAAGCAGCACCATCGGTTCACCCGTAACGGCAGGCCAGATCATTGATACCCCTAACCAAACCGCCAGCGCTGCGCCTGTTGTGCGAACGGCTGTGCGCACCACTCGATCCGGCGCTCGTAAGGCACGCCGCATTGCAGTCATCGGACGTGAGACATCGTTCAGGATCGCCAGCAGAGCGGGTACCAGCAACAGGATCAGCACCATCCCGAAGCCCAGCCCGTAGACCAGAGTGATCACGGTAGGCTTCAAGAACTGTGCCTGTTGTGAGCTTTCGTACATCAAAGGCGTCAGGCCCAGCACAGTGGTCAAGGTGGTCAGCATCACCGGTCGCAGCCGGTCTGCGGTGCCTTCAACAATCGACGGTACCAGCCCACGTTCCTGTTGATACCCATCGATCGTGGTCACCAACACGATCGAGTCGTTGATGATGATCCCGGTCATGCCCAACAGGCCGACAACGGTGAACATGCTCAGCGGCACATCCCAAAGGTAATGCCCCCAAATCGCGCCCACGAGGCCGAAGGGTATGATCGCCATGACCACCAATGGCCGCGTCCAGCTGGCAAAGACCCATGCCAGAACCAGATAAATCCCGGTCAGACACAGGATTAGCCCGGTGCGCGCCTCCGAGAGAAACTCATCCTCCTGTTCGCTCAGACCTGCCATGCGCCATTCAACCTGACGTTCGGAGGCAATGTTGGGCAGAATTTCCTCCTGCATCGCACGAGCAATCTCGGCGGCTTGCGCCGGATCATCCTCGGAAATGTCGCCGTTCACCGAGATCAAGCGCAGACCATTTTCGCGCCGGACCGTCGAGAACCCCGACTTTCGCTCGACCGAGACAATATCGGCCAGCGGAACGTAGACACCATCGGGCGTCCGCATCAGCGTGCGTTCCAAAAAATCAGCTGTCAGCTCGCCCTCGGGCAGTTCGATCCGAATCTCGGTGCTGCGCGGTCCATCCGGGAAAGTGGCGGCCTCGATCCCGTTCAGTCGGTTTCGCAATACGCGGCCAAGTGTTTCGATGCGGAAACCCAGCGCCTGGCCCTGTGCCGTCAGATCCAGAATGAACTCTTCCTTGTCATACGCCAGATTATCCTCAAGCGCCGAAACTTCTGTGTATTTCGACAGCGCCGCCTGCAAATCTTCGGACGCGGATTTCAACGTGTTCACATCGGCGCCGTAGAATTGCACGTCAATTGCATCGCCACCGGGGCCTGAGCGCCAGCCGCGGAAACTGAGCAATTCGACCTTCGGATGGCGGGGGACAAAGTCCTGTAGCTCACCCACAAACTCAAAACTGGAATAGGGGCGCAGGTCGGCATCAATCAACTCAATCGAGATACCGCCCAGCAGATCGCTGTCCTTCCCATCCGCCGCACGCAACCCCCATCCGGCCGATCCACCAACTTCCGCCAGAACATATTCAATGGGATTGCGGCCATGACGTTCTTCGTAGATCTGGCCCAGTTCTTCGGTGGCCCGCTGGACCATGTGCATCATTTCAAGCGTCTCGGCACGTGTGGCACCTTCAACCATGATGAAATTGCCGGTGACCGAGCCGCGTTCTGGCGCATTGAAGAAACGCCAGTTCACATCCCCCCGTATGAACAGAGCGATCTGGCTGGCCAGAACGACAACCATCAACGCAACCACCACGTAGCGCGCCCAGATCACCCACGCGACCAGTGGGCGGAACAAATGATCGCGCACCCAGCGGAAACCTCTATTCACGACCCGGTTTGGCCAGTCATACCAATGTTCCTTGGCCGAATGTGCGATGGCATGCGCCATGTGGTTTGGCAGGATCAGAAAACACTCGATCAATGAGGCAATCAGGACCGCAATAACGGTGAACGGAATGTCTCGGATCAACTCTCCGAATCGGCCACCGATCGCGGTTAATCCAAAGAATGCGATGACGGTTGTGACGGTTGCGGCAAACACCGGCATCGCCATGCGCCGGGCTGCGCGTTCGGCAGCAACCATCGGTGCTTCGCCCAGCCGGCGAGCACGAAAATCGGCATGTTCGCCCACCACAATGGCGTCATCGACCACAATGCCCAGCGTGATGATGAGACCAAACAGAGACACCATGTTCAGTGACAGCCCGCCCAGATACATCAGAGCAATAGCCGCTGACATCGCAACCGGAATGCCGGCGGCCACCCAAAAAGCGATCCTCGCGTTGAGGAACAGGAAGAGCAGGCACACCACCAGTCCCAGGCCCAACAGACCGTTGTCCACCAGAATATCCAGACGGTCGGTGATGGCTTGCGCCCGTGTGCGGATCAGCTCAATCGTGATGCCTTCGGGCAGGCTCGCCTGCATCTGGGCCACCACATCCTCAACATCGCGCTGGATGCCAATGGCGTCGCCAAGATTGGAACGATCTACGCGGATCGACATTGCAGGATTTTCACCCACGAAATAGCTGCGATTGCGCGTAACGCCCTCGACCCTGATTTCAGCCACATCCCCTACAACAAGCTTTGAGCCGTCGGCAAAATTGCGTAGGGCGATGCCCTCAATTTCTTCCGGGGTGCGTTTTTCTACCCCCGTTCGGATGCGCGCATTGGCGCCCGAGACATCGCCTGCAGGGTTAGCTGTGACTTCGGCAGCGATGGCCGCCGCGATATCCGAGAGTGAAATGTCATTGGCGATCAGCTGCACTGTGGGCACCTCGACCACCACGCGCGGTGCGGCCAAGCCGCGGATCGTAGTGCGCGTAACCCCGGCGGCAAAGAGGCGGCTGATCAGTTCATCGGTGAACTTAGCCAATTGCTCTGCCTCGATGGGGCCAGTGATGACCACATCCGTGACACGATCACGCCAGGCCCCGCGCCGAATTGTCGGCTCCTCGGCGTCTTCGGGCAGGTTGGTGACACTGTCGACGGCCGTCCGAACCTCTTCGACTGCGCGGGACATATCCCAGTTTGGTTCGAACTCAAGCCGGACCTGTGCCGATCCTTCGCGCGAAGTTGATTCGGTACTTGCTACACCTTCGACGGCCAATAGTGCCGGTTCGAGCAATTGGATGATGCCATTGTCGACATCCTCGGGGCCGGCGCCCTCCCATTCGGCATTCACATCGACGCGTTCAAGGATCACATCAGGAAAAAACTGCGCCCGCATGTTGGGAATCGCCGCGATGCCCAACACCAACATGACCAGCAGCAACAGATTGGCCGCTGTCCGATGCCTGGTAAAATAACTCAGGATACCGCCTGCCGCGCTGGGAATTTCGCGGATCATGGCGCCTAACCCCCGGCCCGATTGTCATCAAGACGGCGTACTAGAGCGGCAGGTACCTTTGCCTCGCTCAGTTGACCCAATACCTGGTCCTTATCTGTCTGTGACATCCCTTCGCTGGCCTCGACCTGCGCGACAAGTTGAGCCCGCTTTTCGTCGGAGAGTTCTACCATGCCGGGATCAATTTCGGTGCTGGCTTCAACCCGCAGAGGCCGGACACGAACGCCCGAACCCAACAGAGGCGTTCGTCCGATCACTACTTCTCGACCCTCCAGACCTTCACCGCGCAGCAATACTTCATCTCCTTGACGACGGATCAGTTGTACGGCCAAAGGCTCTAACCGATCGTCCGGACCAAGCACCAGCACGTTGCCCGCTGCATCCAGAACAGAGGACGGCAGACGCACAACATTCTCCAGCGGTTGTTCCTCAACCGAAACGGTGACGAAATCCCCTGGTTTGAAACCTGGCGCGTCATCAAGGCGGGCATAGATCAGACGCCCGGTCTGCCCTTCACCCGCAGCCCCGCTGTCGCGGCTGATTTGGCCCTTGGCGATCAGATCGGTCCCAGTGACCTCTAGCGATACGGTGACTGGTGCGGAAATCAAGCCGCCTTGAGCGTCCAACAATCGCACATATTGCGCGGTCGAGACCCGGAACGCGACCTCAAGCGCGTTAGGGTCCACAAGTTCAGCCAGCTTTTCATTGGCCGCGACCAACCGGCCTTCAACCAAAGTGACCTCAGTCAACGTCCCGTCAAATCCGGCGTGGATCGTCATGTCTTCCAGATCACGCTCGGCTCCTTCCAGCGCGATGCGGGCGCGGGCAAACAGTGTGGTGGCCTGATCGACCCGAGACTCAGCCTGCGCCAACGCAATCCTGCGCGCCAGAACTGCCTGATGAGCAGATGTTGCAGCCAGTTCCGCCTCTTCAACACTGGCTGCCGCGCCAACGCCTCGTGTCTGTAGGTCTTGTTGACGCTGAAGAGCCCGGTCGCGTAGCTCGGCCTGCGCTTCGGCTGATTTCAATTCATCCTGCGCCAGCAGAAGCGAGCGTTCTGCATCTCGTTCTTCAAACTGGGCATCCAGAAGATCGGATTTGGCGCGGTCTAAGGCTGACTGCATATCAGCTGGATCCAACTCAACCAGCAACTCACCAGCCGTCACGGTGCCACCATCTTCGAAATCATCCGCCAGCGACACAACGCGTCCACCCAAGGCTGCGCGCAGCTCCAGCCGACGGCGACTTTGGATCTGACCAAATGCCTCCAGATAGGGCGTAACGGTTTCTGGTTCGGCGGCGCGGACACTGACGGCGAATATGCGTTCCCGCGCCTCGGGGGTCTGATTGTCCCGCGTCAGCACATCCTGCACCGCGCCCGAGATCATCTGTACAGCCACGATCAACAGGCCCAGCGTCAGAAACGCCAGGAACACACCTACAAGGCTTTGCCGCAGAAATCGCATCGGTCACTCACCTATGGTCGCACATGCTGCCTTCCGCAAAGGTAGCCGGGTCGCAAAAAATGCCAAGCCACAAAGCGGTTATGATGCGTTAAACGCAGGACCAGTCTACTTCCGTCGCAGATGTTCGTCCAATCTGGGCATTATTTCCACGAAATTGCAGGGGCGGTGGCGATAATCGAACTGTTTCTCCAAAATCGCATCCCACGCGTCTTTACACGCGCCCGGGCTGCCCGGCAGCGCAAACAGATAGGTTCCGCCCGCCACACCGCCTGTGGCGCGGGACTGCACGGCAGAAGTACCTATCTTTTCCATAGACACGATGGTGAACACGGTGCCAAACGCCTCAATCTCTTTTTCATAAACATCCCGATGTGCCTCGACTGTCACATCGCGACCCGTCAGACCTGTGCCGCCGGTCGAGATCACAACGTCGATCTCGGGATCAGCGATCCAAGCACGCAATTGTTTTGCTATCTCAGCGCGCTCATCTTGTATAATCCTGCGATCCGCCACTGAGTGGCCCGCTTTTTCGATCCGATCCACCAACGTCTGGCCCGAGCGATCCTCGTCCAGAGACCGCGTGTCAGAAACAGTCAGGACAGCGATCCGGACGGGAATGAACTTCTTGCTTTCGTCAATGCGTGACATGCGGTGTCAGGCCCTTTCCATAATAGCAAGCCGGAGGGCCAAAGCGGTGAAGATCCCCCCTGACACCCAACCTAGAATACGCGAGGCACGCGGATTGCCGATTAGCATCCGACCTGCGCCGCCAGCAAAAATGCCGACCAGCCCATTCACTACAAACCCGCCGACACCAAGAATTGCGCCATAGATCAGGAACTGCGCCAATACCGAACCCTTCCCTGGATCGATAAATTGCGGGATGAAGGCGAGCACGAACAGAATGACTTTGGGATTGGTCAGGTTGACTAGCATCCCGTCCCGAAACGCGTAACGGGTGGGTCTGTTCGGTGCGTCGGCGGCGACTGCACCATTCTTGATCGCACCCCATGCGAGAAAAAGCAGATAACCCACTCCGGCCCAGCGGATCACATCGAACAGCCACGGCAAAGTTGCGACCGCCGCGCCAAGGCCGAGACCGGCAATCAGAACGTGCACCATACCGCCTGCAGAGACCCCGGCACTTGCGGCAATCGCAGGGCGCGGACCTGCGCGCAGGCCTTGACCAAAACAGAACATCATATCCGCGCCGGGTGTGAAATTCAGCGCCAGCGCTGCCGGGATAAAAGCCAGCAGCGTTACCGTGTCGATCATAAACTCACCTCGAACCAATGCACTTTGGGCCCCAGATTGGCTATCTGTGTACGGCCGATGGTGCCTCGGTAACCCCAGCTGTCATGGATATGCCCGCAAAAGACTAATTTGGGTTGAAGCCGTTCGACTGCGTCTCGAACGGCGACTGAGCCAACCGATTGGCCTTGCGAGGTAGTATCGCCATGCCCTTTGGGTGGAGAATGCACGATCAGGATATCTGCGGCCTCGCACCGATCCAGCAGTTCTGCGGCCTCAGGCTCGGTCAGGTCGCAAGACCAATCGCCAAAAGGTGTGACCGGCACGCCATAGCCCAGCCCAAACAGGCGCAGACCGTCAAGTGTCATGCCTGTCCCGTGCAGAACATGCGCACCATCAGGCGCGGTTTCTGTCAGTTCCTCGGCGCTTTCCGCATTGCCCGGCACCAGAACCAGCGGAGCCGCAATGCCCGAAAGCATCTGCATCGCTTCATCTAATCCCCGCCGCGCGTTGCAAAAGTCGCCGGCCCCAATGACCAGGTCAGCCTCGGCACTGGCGGCCACCAAGTCGGAGGCGCGGTTGCGCGCCATGTGCAGGTCAGAGAACGCCAGCACCCTCATGACCCGCCCCTCAGCCGCGCTTGCAGGTCCAGCAGATCGGCCCAGGCCTGTCGCTTCATCTGCGGTTGACGCAGCAGGTAGGCCGGGTGGAACATCGGGATGACCGGCAGGTTCAGCGCCTGATCCCATTTCCCGCGCAGCCGTGTGATACCTCGTTTGCCCAGCACGGCCTGACAGCTGATATTGCCCATCACCACCAGAACCTCGGGTTTGGCCAAGGCCACATGCTGTTCCAGAAACGGCTTCATCATGCCTATTTCTTCCGGCTTGGGATCGCGGTTTTGCGGAGGGCGCCACGGCAGCACGTTGGTAATGTAGACATTCTCGCGCCGATCCAGATCAATCGCGGCCAGCATCCGGTCCAGCAATTGCCCAGCGCGCCCGACAAAGGGCTTGCCTTCGCGATCCTCATCACGGCCGGGCGCCTCGCCGATGATCATTACCCGTGCGCCCGGTGTGCCGTCGGCAAACACTAATTGTCGCGCGCCGCGTTTGAGGTCGCAAAGATCAAACGCCTCCATCGCCGCACGCAAATCGACGAGCGATCCGGCGGTCTTTGCCGCCTGTTTCGCAACAGCTGCGGCATCGACGGGTTCAGGCTTTTTCGCAGGTTCAGCCGCAGCGGGTTTCTTCGCCTTGGACACCTTGTCCGGCAACGCATAACGATCCACCGGCGCATCGCCGATCGCTTCGGTTGCGCCCAGCTCGATCTGCCATTCCAGCAGCGCCCGCGCGGTATGATGGTCCAAGCCCGATTCCATAACCCTCAATCTAACCAGCTTTTGACCGAGGGAAAGCGAATAGACCTTGCCATGGCACAGGGTCGCACCGACCATGGCAGGGTCATGCTGTCATTTCTGCGATTCCTTCTGATTGCTCTTTTGCTGGCAACCTCTGGCGGTTCGGCGAGCGCACAGCTGTTTGACCGGAATACTCAATGCCGCCCCGGACAGCTGCAATGCGGACGCAGTTGCTGCCCCGCAGGCCAGCGCTGCAGCTTTGATGGCCGCTGTATCCCGCCCGGGCACACCTATTGTGGAGGCGGACGCACCTGCGGCCCGTTCGAGCGCTGCGTGGCAGGAGGAACCCGTTGCGCCCCGGCGGGGGCGAACAAGTGCACCTCGCGTCTGGATTGCCCAGGTGGCAGCTTCTGCAACGGGCGCGGGGAATGCGAGCGCAGCAGACCGGATTTGATCCCAACTCCATCCACAACCTGCTCGGATGGCCGGACCTGCGGAGCCGGCTCATCCTGCTTGCCGGGCGGCGGATGCTCACGCCCCGGCTGGTTTCTGTGTGAAGAAACCGGTTCGCAATGCCGACCCGGCTTTAAATGCTCGGCTCATCAGGGCTGCGTGCCGATCAAGGCTATCGATTGCGGCTATGGCAAGTGGTGCAAACCCGGCGAACAATGCCTGCCCGAAGGCGGATGCGAGAAACTGCTTGAAGGGTCGGAACCTTAGGTTGCCTTGGCCTGCATGGCTTCCTATAAGCGGTCCGATTGTCAGACAGGAGCCCGCCCAATGCGTTTCGCCCATCGTCACCTTCTTGGCATCGAGCATCTGTCGCAATCCGATATCACCGCTATCCTCGATCTGGCCGAAACCTATGTCGATCTGAACCGGCAATCGACGAAGCATTCCGATGTGCTGTCAGGCCTGACCCAGATCAACATGTTCTTCGAGAACTCAACCCGCACGCAGGCCAGTTTTGAACTGGCGGGCAAGCGGTTGGGGGCTGACGTGATGAACATGGCTATGCAGGCCAGTTCGATCAAAAAGGGTGAGACACTGATCGATACGGCGATGACGTTGAACGCGATGCATCCCGATCTGCTTGTAGTACGGCATCCTCATTCCGGCGCGGTGGACCTGCTGGCGCAGAAGGTAAACTGCGCCGTGTTGAACGCGGGCGACGGGCGGCATGAGCACCCGACACAGGCCCTTCTGGACGCGCTGACCATCCGCCGGGCCAAGGGCCGTCTGCACCGGCTGAACATTGCGATCTGCGGAGACGTGGCGCATTCGCGCGTCGCACGGTCGAACCTGATCCTGCTGGGCAAGATGGAAAACCGTATCCGCCTGATCGGCCCGCCGACGCTGGTACCGTCTCAGTTCGCCGAATTCGGGGCCGAAATCTATGACGACATGAACGAAGGCCTGAAAGACGTCGACGTAGTCATGATGCTGCGCCTTCAGAAAGAACGCATGGACGGCGGTTTCATCCCCTCAGAGCGCGAATACTACCACCGCTATGGGCTGGATGCCGCGAAACTCGCGCTTGCAAAGTCCGACGCCATCGTCATGCACCCCGGCCCCATGAACCGAGGGGTCGAGATCGATGGCACTCTGGCCGATGACATCAACCGGTCCGTCATTCAGGAACAGGTCGAGATGGGCGTTGCCGTCCGCATGGCCGCCATGGACCTGCTGGCGCGCAACGTGCGAGAAGCCGCATGAACGATCTGATCATCACCCCCCATGAGCGCGGCGTGATCCGCCTGTTCTCGCTGGATATGCGCCCGGAAGAAGCGAAATTCCTGCGCGAACCGGGGGCTGTTGATCAGGTACTTGGTGTCGAAGGGCTGGACCGCGCACAGATCGACATTTTTCCGGTATCCGACCTCGAAGACCTTGGGCTTTATGGCTATCTCAGCGAAGGCTGCGGTGTCTCGGTAGACCAGTTAGACCGCACGAAATTGGAGGCCATCGAAGGCTGGGTGATGGTCCTGCGCAGCGCGGCTTTCGGCGATCGATCAGTAACCCTTTCACCCGATCCACGCCTGCATCTGATTGGCCTGTTCACAGAAGAGGCCACGAACTGGACCGGCGACGTGATCGAGACGGAAAGCGCAAAGCCATACTCGGCCCCGCAAAGCCCGCCAGCGGATACCAATCCAAGCCGCATCGGATCAGCGGTCATTGCCTTGCTGATTCTGATCGCCATCGGAGGTGCCTTGTGGCTGATCCTGTGACATTCTCCTCGGACAAGGGCGCTTATGTCCGCACCAATGCATGGCTCGCCGCCTTTGCAATGGCGGTCGCGATGGTCGTGCTATGGTTGATCGGCAATCCCTACGTCTGGACCGGCGCGCCTGCCGGGTTGGCTGCCATCGGGATCCGCGCGTGGTATTTGGCCTCGGAAGAACTGGTCGCCACGTGGGAAATGACAGACGCCACTCTGACCGGTCCCGGTTCGCGCAAGGTGGCGCTGAACCAGATTCAGGCGGTCAACACGATTGGCAGCTTTGTCCAGATCGTCACCAAAGGCGGCGACAAACACCTTATCAAATACCAGGCGGACCCCGCCGCCACCAAAGCCGCGATCGAAAGGGCCATGGCATGAGCAATCTGATTTTCACCAATGCCCGCCTGATCAACCCCGAAGCGGACACAGATAGCATCGGCTGGCTGAAGGTTGCCGACGGTCGGATCGCGGCGCTTGGTGAAGGCGCGGCCCCAGACGCTGACACTCAGGTGGTCGATTGCGGTGGGCAATGCCTTGCCCCCGGCATTGTCGACATTGGCGTCAAGGTGTGCGAGCCCGGTGAACGGCACAAGGAAAGCTATAAATCTGCAGGTCTTGCAGCAGCCGCAGGGGGTGTGACAACCATCGTCACGCGCCCTGATACCCTACCTGCCGTCGACACACCCGAGACGCTGGAGTTTGCCACCCGCCGCGCGCAAGCGGACGCTCCGGTCAACGTCCTGCCGATGGCCGCCCTGACCAAAGGACGCAAAGGGCGTGAGATGACCGAGATCGGGTTCCTGCAGGACGCAGGCGCCGTGGCGTTTACCGATTGCGATCATGTCGTGACCAACACCAAGGTGTTTTCTCGTGCTCTGACTTACACTAAGTCCTGCGGCGCACTGGTCCTTGCGCATCCGCAGGAGCCGGGGCTCAGCGCTGGGACTGCAGCCACCAGCGGCAAGTTCGCCGCTCTGCGAGGCTTGCCCGCCGTATCGCCTATGGCTGAGCGGATGGGACTGGATCGTGACATCGCCTTGCTTGAAATGACCGGAGCCGCCTATCACGCCGATCAGATCACCACGGCCCGCGCCCTGCCCGCACTGAAACGCGCCAAGCGCAACGGGCTGGACATCACGGCAGGCACGTCGATCCACCATTTGACACTGAACGAATTGGACGTGTCCGATTATCGCACCTTCTTCAAAATCAAGCCCCCACTGCGATCCGAAGATGACCGGCAAGCCGTGATCGAAGCAGTGCGAACCGGTCTGATAGACACGATCAGCTCCATGCACACCCCGCAGGATGAGGAAAGCAAGCGCCTACCGTTTGAAGAGGCGGCCTCGGGCGCGGTGGCGCTGGAAACGCTGCTGCCTGCGGCGCTGCGCCTATACCATTCCGAACAGCTGGACTTGCCGACCCTGTTCCGCGCCATGGCCCTGAACCCGGCCAAACGGCTGAGCTTGGAGAGTGGTCGCCTATCCCAAGGCGCGCCCGCTGATCTGGTCCTGTTCGACCCGGATGTTCCCTTTGTTCTGGACCGCTTTACGCTGAAATCGAAATCGCAGAACACACCGTTTGACGGCCAGCGGATGCAGGGTAAGGTCACCGCAACCTATGTCGCTGGACAAGAAGTGTACCGGAGAGCCTGATGCCCTTGATCGATAGCACAATGACTCAGCTCATCCTGTGGGCCGCGTTAGGATACCTGCTTGGGTCCATACCATTTGGCATGATCGTCGCGCGCGTGATGGGTCTGGGAAACCTGCGGCAAATCGGGTCGGGCAATATCGGGGCAACCAACGTCCTGCGCACCGGGAACAAGGGAGCGGCGGCGCTGACATTGCTGTTTGATGCGGCCAAAGGCGCCGCTGCCGTTTTGCTGGCGCGCGTATTGGCCGGTGAAGATGCTGCGCAAATCGCAGCGCTTGCCGCATTTCTTGGTCATTGCTTCCCGGTCTGGCTGGGCTTCAAAGGCGGCAAAGGCGTAGCAACCTTTCTGGGCCTTTGGCTCGCGCTTGACTGGCGCGTGGGTGTCGCCTGTTGTTTGACATGGCTGGTTGCGGCGCTGATCTGGCGCATTTCTTCTGTTGGGGCGCTGGCCGCCGCCGCTCTGTCCACAACATGGATTATGGTCCTGACTGATGGCAGTACGTTTTTCCTCGGGATTGCTCTGACATTACTGGTCTACTGGCGGCACAGCGCCAACCTCGCGCGGATTAAGGCGGGCACCGAGCCAAAAATCGGAAAATCGTGACGGCGTCCATCGCTTTCCTGAAGGCGATCGATGATCTGCCCATCGGCACATTCACGGGGGCCGCTGGCCCGCGTAGATATTTGGTTTCGCATCAGATCATGGCAGGTGGGAAATCACACAAGCTCGTGGCCTATCAACTGGGCGGACCGGACTATATCAGCTTAAACCTTTATCTCACCCGCAAGAGCGGTGCGCTGCTGCGCCCCTGTGAGATGCCCGCTGAGAAAGTGGTTGCCTTTGTTCTGGCGCTCGTGCCTGACGTGCAGGAATGAACAACAGGTCTTTGTGACCGCACAATCACAATTGATTGCTTTGAACGTGAACAGACCATTCCCCAACTGGGATTTTGTGACGGCCAATTACCGGCGTCGCGACAATCAAATCCGGATCGCCCGGGCAAAATTACCGTGCTCTTAAGCGAGCCTATTCACGAAAGGTGAAGTCATGAACAAGTTCAAATCCATAATCAGCGGAGTCGCGCTGTCTGTTGCCATTGCAAGCTCGGCCATGGCGGCAGGTGTTGAAATCAATGCAAGCTCAACCGGCTTGGCAATGCAGGGCTATGACCCAGTTGCCTATTTCACCGTTGGTGAAGCCACCAAGGGCGACTACCGCATTTCCACCCTGCACAACGACGCGCTGTACCGTTTCGCATCGGAAGAGAACAAAGCCGCCTTTGAAGCCAACCCTGAGGCATACCTGCCCGCTTACGGTGGCTACTGCGCATTTGGCACCGCAATGGGCTTCAAGTTCGATGGTGACCCTAACTACTGGAAAATCGTCGACAACAAGCTGTACCTGAACCTGTCTCAGGACATTCAGGAGCGTTGGGAAGGCGACATTCCGGGCTTTGTTGAGCAAGCCAGCGCAAACTGGGAAGACATCGCCGACAAAGACCCGGCTGAACTGCAGCAATAATTCGCTGACAAGACCTTTGTATATCGGCGGCAGATCGTATCTGCCGCCGATCTTCGTTTGAAGGCGCCGTGCCGCGGCCTATTTAGAATCAAAGACAAGCGCCCAGATCAATTGGGCCCGCGCCGGGGACACCGGCTAGCCACCAGGATGGTTCGGAATAGATAAAGCATCACTGATCCGGCTTTTGGGCTGGTTCGTAGTGCCAGGCATAAGGCTGCCAACCGATGACCGGTCAGCAGATCTCGAGCGAAAGGAAACAGAAGATGACGGGTAAACTTGCACTTTTCACCTCTGTCGTGACGCTAGCGGCGGGTTCAGCGATGGCACAATCCTCGGGCAGCTGGACCGGCTTTTACGGCGGTGCACAGATCGGCTATGCGGATATCGACACCAACATCTCAGGCGTAGACGGGGATGGTGCGATTGGCGGTATCATCCTTGGATATGACTATGATCTGGGCGACTGGGTTTTTGGCGGTGGCTTTGACTATGACTGGAGCGACATCGACCTGGGTAGCGCCGCCACAGTCGAGAAGGTCTGGCGCATCAAAGCACGCGCTGGCTACAAGGTGAACCCACAGGGTCTGCTATACGGAACCGCTGGTTATGCCGACGCGGACTCAAACACTCTGGGCAGCGACAATGGCTGGTTTATTGGTGCTGGCTATGAACAGATCGTCGCCCCCAACATCAGCGTAGGCGGCGAACTTTTGTATCATGAGTTTGATGATTTCAATTCATCGGGCGTCGATGTTGATGCCACGACGCTCCAGTTGCGTGTCGCGTACCGGTTCTAAACAAATGTACGGGTACGGCAGTCATTGCCGGGCCTCTCCTGTTAGGGCACCAGGATTGTACTGCCGGTGGTCTGACGCGCTTCCAATGCGCGATGTGCATCGGCAACTTGATCCAGCGGAAACTCCTGATCGACGTGGATCTTAACCTCGCGCCCATCCACTTTGCCAAACAGACGCCGCGCCATTGCCTGACAAGTAGCGTGATCCGAGATATGGGTGAACAGGGTTGGGCGGGTGATCTTCAAAGATCCTCGTTGCGCAAGCATGCCTAAGTCAACCGGTGGTACTGGTCCCGATGCATTGCCAAATGAAATCATCATACCCAAGGGTTTAAGGCAATCCAGCGACCCTTCGAACGTGTCTGCGCCGATGGAATCCATCACTACATCAACCCCTTTGCCTCCAGTGATCTCGGCGACTCGCTCGACAAAGTTCTCTGTTCGGTAGTTGATGCAATGCGACGCGCCGTTGAACTGCGCCAGGCTACATTTTTCGTCCGTTCCCGCGGTGCCAATCAGCTTGATGCCTTCGGATTTCGCCCATTGGCAGGCAATCAGGCCGACGCCTCCAGCGGCGGCGTGAAACAAAACGGTGTCCCCCCGACGCAAAGGCGTTGTGCGGTGAAACAGGTACTCGACCGTCATGCCTTTCAGCATCATGGCCGCAGCGGTACGGAACGAGATACTTTCGGGCAGCGGACATACCTGTGCGGCAGGCATCACACGCGCTTCGGAATAGGCCCCGGACGGGCCTGCAGCGTAGGCCGCGCGTTGGCCAGTGGAAAGGTGCGTGACACCTTCGCCCACAGCCTCAATCACGCCGGCTGCCTCCATCCCCAATGCGTGAGGCAATTCAAGCGGATAGAGACCGGTGCGCTGATACACATCAATGAAATTCAATCCGCAGGCATGGTGGCGAATGCGTACTTCTCCCGGCCCCGGATCCCCAAGCGGACGATCCTCAATCCGCAGGGCCTCTGGCCCGCCGTGTTCGTGAATGACGACAGTGCGCGCTGTTTGCTGCATGATACCCTCCGTTGCCTGTTGAAACAAAGCTAACATGCCTGTTCGACAGGGCAATCTTTGTTATCCCTCAAGCATGTTCGGGCAAGATTTTGCAATATGTGCTATAATGCGGGTGGACGTTGTAAATGGGCAGACGTTGCCGGCTGATCCGGTCACACGAATTTGCCGTACCGGATGCATCCCGCGGCGCACCCACGCCAGAGAAGGGGATGAACATGGACAAGACAATCGGTAACCCAATTACCTGGGTCGCCCGTAATCTGCGGGCGACCAGCGATCATGTGTCGGAATCAGTATCCGAAATCGGCAGCGCGGATGTCCGCACCCTGCCAACAGTGCACACGCTGACCCTGCAGGATCTGCGCGAATGCCTGAAAGCCGGATATAACGATTTTCTCGAAACTCGAGCCGATGCGATCTTTATCGTTCTGATCTATCCGATCGCAGGCCTGCTGATGTTCGGTATTGGGCTCAACAAAGACATGGTGCCTTTGCTGGCCCCGCTGGTCATGGGCTTTGCCCTGATCGGACCTGTCGCCGCGGTTGGGCTTTATGAGATCAGTCGCAAGCGGGAACAGGGCGGAGACGTCCATTGGCTGGATGCGTTTGGCGTGTTCCGCTCGCCTTCCTTCGGCGCGATATTGGCACTGGGCTTTTATCTGGTCATGCTGTTGTTGATCTGGCTGATGGTAGCGCAAGGAATCTACGCGCAGACACTTGGGCCAGAGCCCCCAGCCTCGGCAACAGCCTTTATCACCGAGGTATTCACCACCGGAGCTGGCTGGAGCATGATCATCATCGGCACCGCCATCGGCTTCCTGTTCGCACTGGTCGCGTTGGCGCTGAGCGTGGTCAGCTTTCCATTACTGCTTGATCGCAAAGTGGGCGTTCCAGTGGCCGTGGTGACCTCGGTTCGGGTCTTGCGTCAAAACCCGGGCGTGATCCTGACTTGGGGTGCGATCGTGGCGACGCTTCTGATATTGGGCGCCATACCGATTCTGCTGGGCTTGATCGTAGTGATGCCCATTCTGGGTCACGCCACTTGGCATCTGTATCGCCGGGCGGTCGCCTGACCGCGCGGCGTCAGCTTAGCCGGAGACTTTAAGAACGATCTTGCCGATATGGCCCGATCCTTCCATCCGCGCGTGCGCAGCGGCGGCTTCAGCCAAATCGAATTCGGAATCCATCACAGGCGCAACCTTCCCGGCCTCAAGCAAGGGCCAGACGGCTTCACGCAAGTCTTGCGCAATGCGTGCCTTCGCCAGATCGCTTTGCGGACGCAGAGTACTGCCGGTCAGGGTTAGACGCTTGACCATCATCAGCGCAAAGTTCAGTTCGACCACCGGACCTTGCAGGAATGCGATTTGAACCAAACGACCATCTTCGGCCAGCGCTTTGACGTTGCGCGGGATGTAATCGCCGCCCACCATATCGAGGATTAGGTTTGCGCCACCCTCCGCACGCATCGCAGCCACGAAGTCTTCATCGCGATAATTGATCGCCTTCTCAGCCCCCAATTCGACACAAGCCGCACATTTCTCAGCCGATCCGGCCGTGGCAAAAACCCGAGCGCCAAATGCATTGGCCAACTGGATCGCGGTCGTGCCAATCCCGCTTGAACCACCATGGACCAGAAAACGTTCCCCCGCTTTCAGGCCACCCCGCGTAAATACATTGGACCAGACGGTAAAGAAGGTCTCTGGCAAGCAGGCAGCTTCTTTCAAACCCATGCTCGTAGGAACAGGCAAGCAATGCGCGGCGGGAGTGGCTACATATTCGGCATAACCGCCGCCTGGCAGCAGGGCGCAGACCTGATCGCCAGTCGCCAGCCCCTCAACACCCGTGCCAATCGCGACAACCTCTCCTGAGGCTTCCAAACCCGGCAGATCGCTCGCACCCGGAGGCGGATCATAGGCCCCCGCCCGTTGCAGTGCATCAGGACGGTTCACCCCGGCATAGGCTACTTTCAGAACCACCTGACCCTCCGCCGGTTCCGGCATCGGGCGTTCGGTCAATTGCAGAACGTCCGGGCCACCCGCTTCGGTAATCTCAACAGCGCGCATCGTCTGGGTCATGGTCATATCTCCTTTGCCTCTTGCCTAGCAGTCAGTAGCGCAGAGGCCCAGCAACAAGTGGAAACGTTGCGACTATTTCCCCGATGACAGCGAACCGGGCAAGTTGTCTGGCATCTTCACCGGAGCCTTCACCTGACCCGCAAGCCAGTTGGGCACAGCCAGAAACGGCTTCAGCAGCGGATTGTCATTCACCTGCGCCTTGAGCTTTTCGAACTGCATCACGCCCTCGATCCGGCGATCGAGGAATTCCCATGTCGCCTGATAATCCGGACTGTCATCGCCCAGCCAATACAACAGTGTTGAAGAATAGACGCCCGACAGAGTGGCACGTTTGGTGTACCAGTTCACGTCATCCGAAGTATCGCCAAGCGCTGTCCAGATCTGGTCACAGGTGCCCCAGACCGCCTTGGCCCCATCTGCGGCATAGATCGGCAGCGCGAATAGAGTCACACCCCGGCGCACGGCCTCTTTGTCTTCGACTGCCTGTAAACGAAAGCGGACAGCGGCGGCGATCTTGTCACGAAACTTCAGCCCGCTTAGATCCTCAGTATTGATACGATCCAGCATTGCCGCATCACCGCGCGCATGGAAGGCCAGTGCCAGATCGACAGCGCCGCGCGGGCAGATGGCGCGGGCCAGTCCGGCATCCAGACCGCAATCGGAAATCGCTGCGCGAAAGCTTGTTTCCGACCAACCGTCAAAAGGCACATGGTCGAGAATCGCGTTCAGAAGTTGTTCTTTGGTATCTTCATAGGTAGCGGTCATTTCGGCTCTCCGAGGCTGCGGGTCCAGTACTAGACAAGTTAGGCGCGCTTTGCTATACGGCCACTTCCTGCAATTTCCTTGCAACTCTATCTAGAAAGGTGGTGACAACCACATGCAGGTTAGTGTTCGCGACAATAACGTCGATCAGGCGCTTCGTGCCCTGAAGAAAAAGCTGCAGCGCGAAGGCGTGTTCCGTGAAATGAAGCTGAAGCAACATTTCGAGAAACCGTCCGAGAAAAAAGCGCGCGAGAAAGCTGAAGCGATCCGCCGTGCCCGTAAACTGGCACGTAAGAAAGCACAGCGCGAAGGTTTGCTCTAAGAGCCTACCGCGACTCGTCCAGCTTTGGATGACACTATTTGACGACCCCCGAGGCCCCGCCCGGGGGTTTGTCGTTTTTTAGGGCGGATATTCTCGCCCATTCCCGGCTTTACCCTCGCGGCAACCTGCCGATTTTGATGCAATCGCCTATGTCGGCATTTTACAGCGCAGCGAATCGCCGCTCGGTTGCATTCTGCCGCCGAAAATCACCCAACCCCGTACCTACCCTGTTCAGCGTTCTTTGATCGTCTGTAAGTGAGGCCGTCCACTCAGACATAACCAAAAACGGAGGCACTGATGTCGACAGCAAGTACGGTTGAGCGCGAAATGCTGGCGCTGATCAACCAAGAGCGCACATCCCGCGGTCTTGATCCCCTAGAACTTGAACGCAACCTGAATGAATCATCCGAGGACCACAGCACCTGGATGCTTGACACCGACCGGTTCAGCCACACCGGGCAGGGAGGCTCATCTGCAACCCAACGGATGCAAGCCGCAGGGTTTGACCTGTCCGGCAGCTGGCGCACCGGAGAAAACATCGCTTGGCAATCCGAGCGCGGCGCACCGGGCATCAGCGATGATGTCGCGCAATTGCACCAGAACCTGATGAACAGCCCCGGCCACCGAGCCAACATTCTGAACCCCGATTTTAAGTATATCGGCATCGGGATCGAAGAAGGCGACATGCAGGGGTTCGATGCAGTCATGGTGACGCAGAACTTTGCTGCGACACAAGGCGAGGTCGATCTTGATAACGGCGGCACCACCCCGCCAGTGAACCCTCCGGTTGAAGAGGTTGCGGAACCGGAAGAGGAAGTTACCACTCCGACCGAACCTGAAGTGCCGGATACCGACGTCACAGAGACTGAGGAACCAGTTGACGAAACTCCGGTGGCGGAAGTTCCTGAAACCGATGAACCGGCTGAGGAGACCCCGGACGAGGACGTCACCGAAACCGAAGAACCAACGGACGAAACTCCGGACACTGACGTCACTGAGACCGACGACCAAGTCGAGGAGACTCCGGAAACTGACGTCACCGAAACCGAAGAGCCGGAAACGCCTGATACCGATGTGACTGAAGTTGAAGACCCGGAACCTGAAGTGCCGGATACCGATGTCACCGAGGTCGAAGAACCAGAGCCTGAAACACCTGAAGTTGTCGTTGACAATGGTGAACCAGGCGCGGACTGCTTTGACGTTCAGGCTTTCCTTGCCGGGATCGAAGCGTTTGTTAACGCACTGCAGGCCCATTTTGACCAGTTCGAATGGTCTCCGGTGCAACAGGCCGATACGACTCCGGAAATGGATGATTTCGATCTTGTGTTCGACACCGACGTCGCTGACGACATGATTGAAACTGTTGAAACCACAGTCGAAGACATGAATGACGACATGTGTGGCATGTTCGTTTTCGAAATGAACTGCGGATTTGATTGGGGCTAATCAAACCGTTCAGGTGCGGGGGATCGCTCTCCCGCACCACATGACTGCCAATTCAATAAATCTTTGGCACGTGTAGCTCATCCGGCAAAATGCGCCGTTCGTATTCGGGATTATAGCGCCGATCCGGCAAATTGACCTTTTCTTGCGGCACATCCTCATAAGGGATCTTGGTTAGCAGGTGCTCGATACAATTAAGCCGTTCGCGCTTTTTGTCATTGCCTTCAACGATATACCACGGCGCCTCGGAAATGTTGGTGCGAAAGAACATATCCTCTTTGGCCTTGGTGTATGCCTCCCACCGGATGCGGGATTCCAGATCCATGGGCGACAGCTTCCACTGCTTCATTGGGTCGTGAATGCGCATCAGGAATCGCAGTTGCTGTTCTTCGTCTGTAATCGAGAACCAGTACTTAAGCAGAATAATCCCCGACCGCACCAGCATCCGCTCGAATTCGGGAACGTCCTGAAAAAACTGTTCAACCTGATCTTCGTTGGCAAACCCCATCACGCGTTCCACACCCGCTCGGTTGTACCAGGACCGATCGAAGAACACGATCTCACCCGCCGCAGGCAAATGGGGCACATAGCGCTGAAAATACCACTGGCTTTGTTCCCGTCTGCTAGGCGCAGGCAAGGCGACCACGCGAGCGACCCGCGGGTTCAAGCGCTGTGTTATGCGTTTGATCACCCCACCCTTGCCAGCACTGTCGCGGCCTTCGAACAGGATGCAAACCTTGGCCCCGGTGTGAACCACCCAATCCTGTACCCTGATAAGTTCGGCCTGCAGACGCAAAAGGTTACGAAAATAGACCTTGCGATCCAGCATATCGGGATGCTGATCCTTGTAGATCTTACGCACCTCGACCGAAAGCATTGGTTCGCTGAATTCGATCTCGAAATCTTCATCCAGCGAATCTTCCAGTTCGGCTTCCAGCCAATCTTTAGGGGTGCTGTCATGTTCGTAAACCAAGGTCTGCTCCTTATCGTCTTCGGGTTCGGACCATACAGGGCCAGTGTAACCATCGGATGTCAGCGCGCATTGCCAATGTTTCACTTATGGTCAGAACTATAGATTTTGAACCGGTCTGAAGGCAGATACAAGCGGTCAGGACGAAACGCAGCCATCGGGTGCGGAAGAGTTCAAACTGGCAGGGCCGTCGTTTTGAAAACCGTGCGCAAAGCAAAAGAGCTTTGCATCTGCGCCACGCCGGGCAAGCGAGAAAGGTACTGCCGATGTATCCGCGCGAAATCTTCGGTATTTTCAGCAACCACCTTCAAAATATAATCCGCTGTTCCGGCCATCAGATGACATTCTAGTACATCGGGAATTCGGGCGACTGCCTTTTCGAAGGATTCAAGCACCTCTTCCGCTTGTCCCTGCAAAGTAATCTCGACAAACACAGTTGTTGGCACATTCATTTTACGTGCATCCAGCAATGCAACGTAATCTTTGATATAACCTTCTGCCTCAAGCCGTTGAACACGGCGGTGGCACGCCGAGGGTGACAGGTTGGCCTGTTCGGATAGCTCTGAATTAGACATCCGGCCTTTGCGCTGAAGGGCTGCCAGAATCTTTCGATCGGTCGCATCTATCATCATCGGCGCACATCCATTGCGTAGTATTTAACTATCTTCGGATAATTTCCTACAATTCTACCATTTGGCAAGCAGGGTTTCACAAAAATTGCACAGCATAATGCCCATAATTTAGGCAGTTTATGAATGGAGTCTCACATGAAAATCGGCTGCCCCAAGGAAATCAAACCCCAGGAGTTCCGCGTCGGGATGACCCCGAACGCGGCTGGCGAGGCTGTGGCCCGTGGTCACGAAGTCATCATCGAAACGGGTGCCGGGATGGGCTCGGGCTTTGACAATGATGCCTACGTCGCGGCAGGAGCTCGCATCGTCGACACTGCAGAAGAGGTGTTCGCCACCGTCGACATGATCGTCAAGGTCAAGGAACCTCAGGCGGTCGAGCGTAAAATGCTGCGCGAAGGTCAGTTGCTGTTCACCTATCTGCACCTTGCACCCGACCCAGACCAGACCCACGACCTGCTGGAATCCGGCTGTACTGCGATCGCCTATGAGACTGTCACCGACGCGAACGGCGGCCTGCCTCTGCTGGCCCCAATGTCGGAAGTTGCCGGTCGTTTGGCACCGCAAGTCGGGTCCTGGACTTTGCAGAAGGCCAACGGTGGCCGTGGCGTTCTGATGGGCGGCGTTCCGGGTGTTGGTCCTGCCAAGGTGATCGTCATTGGTGGCGGTGTGGTTGGTACCCACGCTGCCAAGATCGCAGCGGGCATGGGCGCAGATGTAACCGTGCTGGACCGCTCGTTGCCGCGTCTGCGCTATCTGGACGATGTGTTCGGCGGAACGTTCAAGAACCAATATTCGACAGCTGGTGCCACCGCTGAACTGATCCAGGATGCCGATCTGGTCATCGGTGCGGTTCTGATCCCGGGTGCGGCAGCTCCGAAGCTGATCTCGCGCGCACAACTGTCGACCATGAAGCCCGGCGCGGCTCTGGTAGACGTTGCGATCGATCAGGGCGGCTGCTTCGAAACCTCGAAAGCCACCACCCACGCCGATCCGGTTTACGAAGTTGACGGCATCATGCACTACTGCGTCGCCAACATGCCCGGTGCGGTTGCCCGGACCTCGACCATAGCACTGGGCAACGCAACAATGCCGTTCATGCTGTCGCTGGCAAGCAAGGGCTGGAAGCAGGCCTGCAAGGACGACGCACACCTGCTGGCAGGCCTGAACGTCCACGCCGGCAAGCTGACTTACGAAGCGGTAGGTACTGCCCTCAACATCGACTCTGTCGATCCGGCAACTCTGCTGAACTAAGAGTACTCCCGCCTCTGAAAGCGTCCTTTTCCAAAGGACGCTTTACAGACTTGGGCCTGGCACCGCGCCAAAAGCGCGGCGCTATTGTTTTTGAACCAACGGTCACACAAAAAAAGTACACCGCGCTTTGGCGCGGTGCGCGGCCCAACCGGAGGAGGGCAATTCAATGCCCGAGCGACGGGCGGGAGGCTTACGCCTCTTTGTGTATCTCCACTGAATGCGGATACGGGATGGATACGCCCTTGGCGTCAAACGCTTCTTTGATCGCTTTGGTAAGTTCAAACTTCACATCCCAATAGTCAGCCGCCGCACACCACAGGCGAGCGGTCAGATCAACCGAGCTATCTCCAAGGTTTGTCACCCGCACCCAAGGCTCAGGATCAGCCATGATACGACTGTCGGCCTTGGCCACATCCTGAATGATGTTCATCGCCTCATCCGCGCTGTCGCCATAGTCGATGCCGAACACCAGATCGACCCGGCGCGTGTCATGGGCGGAGTAGTTTGTGATCACCGAACCCCAAGCCTGACCGTTTGGCACGATGATCTGTACGTTATCCGGCGTCACAAGCTCGGTCGTGAACAGGTTCAGGTCTTTCACCGTACCTGCAGTGCCACCAATATCGACATACTGGCCCAACTTATAAGGCCGGAACACGACCAGCATCACGCCTGCGGCTAAATCACTGAGTGTTCCCTGCAGCGCCAAACCGATGGCCAAAGATGCGGCACCCAGAATGGCCACAATGCTGGTCGCCTCGATACCGAAAATGCCCAGTACGGCGACAAAGACTATCGCCAACAGCACCCATTTCACCAGGCTCGCAACAAAATTCCCCAAAGTCGGGTCGATATGCGGTGTCGCGTTGATCCGCCGCCGCACCAGACCACTTATGGCTCCGGCGACGATCCAACCCAATACCAGAACGATCAACGCTTTGATCGCGCTCATGATCAGCGGACCAAATGCGCCCACCTGTGTTACGACATCTTCCACACGTTTCTCCTTTGCGCCAACAGCAAACCCGCGCCTTTGGCGCGGGATTGCTAAAAAGTCTGGGCTAATTTTGCGCTCAGGTCTAGGTGCGGGATTTCCGAGTTTTCCCCCTGCTGTTCCCCAGCAAACAGTCACTGTCCGGTCCTGCACACTCAAACACCTGACAATCTGCGCTCATGCCACCACATTGAGACCTATAACCCTGTTGCAGGAGCATATCATGCTGGACACCACCTCATTCCCGATCATGGCCAAATGGCCACCGCAATTTCCTGATCGCATCCAACTTTATTCCTATGCAACGCCCAACGGGGTCAAAGCGTCGATCATGCTGGAGGAAACCGGACTTCCCTACGAGGCACATCTAGTTACGCTGGCAGATGCGGATGTCAAAAGTCCCGAATTTCTGTCGCTAAATCCCAATAACAAGATCCCGGCTCTCATTGATCCGAACGGGCCCGATGGGGTCCCGATGGGGCTTTTCGAAAGCGGAGCGATCCTGCTGTATCTGGCCGAGAAAAGCGGCATGCTGCTGGGGCAGAGCAAGGCGGACAAACATTTAGTCACCCAATGGCTGATGTTCCAGATGGGCGGCGTTGGGCCGATGTTCGGTCAGCTGGGGTATTTCCACAAATTCGCTGGCAGCGAGATCGAAGACCCCCGCCCCCGCGAACGCTATGTGACCGAGGGCAAACGCTTGCTGAACGTCCTCGAAACACAGCTGAACGGCCAGGATTGGATCGCCGGAGATTATTCGATCGCTGACATAGCCATCGCACCCTGGCTGCGTGGTCTCGACTATTATGGCGTCAAAGAGGTCCTCGGTTGGGACAACTACAGCAATGTAGCGGCCTATCTCGACCGTTTTCTGGAAAGGCCTGCAGTTCAGAAGGGCCTGACCATCCCGCCTCGAGATTAACTTGAATCACAGGGCGGCGGCGCCAAAGAGCCGCACGCCCTTGGGCCGTTCAGCCTGGCAATCGGCCTGTCTCGACGTAACGCAGAATCTCGACAACCTGCGCGGGCTCTTCCGCCACCGCAAGCGCGGCCGCGTCCACCTCTTTCAAAGCGTGTTGATGATCGGCTCCATGTAACACGATGATCGATTTGCCCAAGGCCGCCGCGTAGCCGGCATCAAAGGCTGCATTCCACTGCTTGTATTTGTCCCCGAAGCGTACAACGACCACATCAGCGTCTGAAATCCCCTTGCGGGTTCGGATCGCGTTCACCATCGCACCCTTGTGGTCATGCCAATACTTGTTTGGCTCTGCCCCCAAAATCGCGACGCCACAATCATCCGACGCATCATGATCTGTCACTGGGCTGCTAAACTCTATGTCCAGCCCCTCGGCACCTCCGATAATCTGTTCCCGCCAATCCGTGTGAATCTCACCTGAAAGATAAACTTTTAACATGACTTGTTCCTCCCGCAAAAAAGGGGCGCGCCCGCCCCTTCGTGATATCATATATGTCCCACCCTGGGTGGAAACATCCTCAGCCGCGCAGCACGCCACCAGTCGCTTTCGCCACTTTCTCGACGATCTTTGCACTGACCTCTTCGATGTCCTTTTCCTTGAGGGTCGAGTCAGATGGCTGCAGCCGAACGGTAATGGCCAGGGATTTCTTCCCTTCACCAAGGCTACCCCCGATGAACTCGTCAAACACCCGAACGTCTTCAATCAGTGCCTTGTCGGCCCCTGCAGCTGCATTCACCAGCGTTAGCGCCTCTATATTGGCATCAACGACAAACGCAAAGTCACGCTCAACCGCCTGCAGGTCGCGCAACTCCAGCGCTGAACGGGTCGCACCCGATTTACGCGACATCGGAACCTGATCCGGCCAGATGGTGAACGCCACTGCCGGGCCTTTGATTTCCATTGCCTGCAACACGAGCGGATGCAGTTCACCAAAAACGCCCAGAACCTTTTTCGGGCCCAGACAAATCTTGCCGTGCCGACCCGGATGCCACCAGGTATCTCCTCCGCGCAAAATCTGAACCTTCGCGGGTGCGCCAATGGCAGCCAGCGCCGCCTCGGCGTCGGCTTTCGCATCGAACAAGTCCACCGGGCGGGACGCACCGTGCACATCCTTGGGGCCGCTGCGCCCAACCAACAGGCCGGTGATTTGCGTCTGCTGATCCCCCGGCTCGCCATCGTGGAACACCGGACCGACCTCAAACAGAGCCAGATCTGCGTAACCCCGCGCCTGATTGCGCGCCGCCGCCTGCAGCAAACCGGGCAGCAGATCGGGGCGCATATGACTCATCTCGGACGAGATCGGGTTTTCCAGCATGGTTGCCGCGTCGCCACCGCCAAACAGCGCAGCCGAGGCCTGATCTATGAAGGTGTAGGATACACATTCATTATACCCCAGTGCGGCACAAGTCCTTCGCGCCATCGACTGGCGGCGCTGCGTCGGCGTCATGACCGGTTTGGGGATACCCGCCGTGGTGCGTGGCAGAGGAATACCCTGCAGCTTGGTCAGTGAAGCAATCCGCGCAACCTCTTCCACCAGATCAGCTTCCCCCATGATGTCTGGTCGCCAGCTGGGCACGTGCGCCATCTCTCCATCCAGACGGAAGCCCAAACGGGTCAGGGTTTGCCGCTGCTCGCTTTCCGGGATTTCCATCCCGACCAGAGACTGCACTCGCGCCGCATCCAGCTTGTAGGCCCGCGCGTGGTTCGGCGCATTGCCCGCCTCAACCACGTTCGAGGCTTCACCGCCGCAGATATCCAGGATCATCTGCGTCGCGTGCTCCAACCCTTCGCGGGTGTATTCCGGGTCGACCCCACGTTCGAAGCGATAGCGCGCATCCGAATTGATTTTCAGCGCACGGCCCGTCAGGGCGATCTGCACATGATCCCAGAACGCGCTTTCAAGGAAGACGTTCACCGTCTCCTCGGTGCAGCCGGTTTCCTCACCGCCCATGATACCGGCGATTGATTCCGGGCCTTTGTCGTCCGAAATCACCATCATGCCGGGCTGTAGTGTGTATTCCTTCTCATCCAGAGCAACCAACTTCTCGCCGCCTTTGGCACGGTGAACGCGTAGGTTACCCTGCACCTTGTCGGCATCGAATACGTGCAGCGGGCGGTTGTGATCGAAGGTCATATAGTTGGTGATATCCACCAGAGCCGAGATCGGACGCAGACCAATCGCCTTTAGCTGATCCTGCAGCCATTGCGGGCTAGGACCGTTCTTAACACCCTTGATAAGCCGACCGGTGAAATGCGGTGCGCCGTCCAGCGTATCCTCGTCGATCGACAACTTGATCGGGCTTTCGAAATCACCTGGCACCGGCACATAGTCGCGCACCTTCAGCGTGCCCAAACCACGAGCAGCCAGATCGCGCGCAATCCCCTCAACACCCAGCGCATCCGGGCGGTTTGGCGTGATCGCAATCTCGATCATCGGGTCAACCTTCGACGGCTCGTTCTCGGCCAGCCAGTCGATAAACTTGTCACCGATCTCGCCCGAAGGCAGCTCGATAATTCCGTCATGCTCGTCCGACAGCTCCAGCTCGCGTTCGGACGCCATCATGCCAAAGCTTTCGACACCTCGAATCTTGCCAACGCTGATGGTGATATCCAGACCGGGGATATACATGCCCGGCTTACACACGACGACAGTGATGCCTTCGCGCGCGTTGGGTGCGCCACAGATGATCTGCAGGTCGCCCTCGTCGGTCTCAACCGTACAAACTCGAAGCTTGTCGGCGTCGGGGTGTTTCTCGGCATGTTTCACATGGCCCAGCGTAAAGCCCGCCAGCCGGTCCGCCGGATTGACGATATCTTCGACCTCAAGTCCGAGGTCGGTCAGCGCCTCGGCAATCTCAACCACCGAAGCGTCAGTATCGAGGTGGTCTTTCAGCCAGGAAAGAGTGAATTTCATCGGTCGTCATCCGCCAGTAAATCTCGGGTCAGACCGCATGTAGCGGATATTGTACACAGGGGAAAGAGGCCGTTGGCCTAGTCTTCGGCAACCGTGTTCGAAACAGCGTCCGACCCGGCAAATACAGCCAGAATACGCGCGATCCCGCTACCCGTATTCACCCCGGCATGGGTCGAGCGGAAGGCTTCGACAAAGGCATCCCCGGTTCTGTAGACACGCGTACCAGCGTCGCCATAGTCAACGGTGATCTCGCCCTCAAGAACATAGGCCGCCAACGGTGCATCATGACGGTGGTCGCCTGTCTGCTGTCCCGGTTGCATGGTGACGATCGCCAAAGTGATTTCAGCCTGCCCTGCCGGATATTCCAGTGGCTCGCCGATGATCGAGGTATCGGTCTGCAACAGCAATTCAACCGGCGGGTATGTATCCTTTGCCTGGACATTAGTGGCGGCAAGGATCAGTGCACCCAGCAGAAGCGGTTTCACGAGTCATCTCCTATGATTGTGCTCTGGCAAGTGATCGCGCTGCGGCAGCGAAGTCAACGGTTATGGATAAGTTGGCGTTCGGCCCAAAAGCTCGTCCAACTGCCAGCCGATCCAGCCGTGAGGAATGAAATGCCCGCCCGGATGCGTATCCAGCGTGACCTGCCCCTGCACGCAATCGGTCCACTCTATCCGGCTGAGCGTCAGAAACGGCTTCACGCTCCAATCCCCGCGCGGGGTCGCGCCGTTGCAGTCGAACTTGGCCTTCCACAGCGCCACCGGATAGGTCGTATCCCCGTCTGGCCCAAAGGGAAAATCCATCACCGTATCGTCAAGCCCGTGCACATGGCGCACCTCGCGCGGAGCTTCCGGGCAATCCTCGGTCTGGCGGATCGAGCCCGCAACCGCTAGTAGCGCTGCGATGTCATTTCCCGACTGGCAGACAAAGCGCCACGCCATCGCGCCGCCATAGGAATAGCCCGAAACATAGATGCGTTCAGGATCAATGGGATAGTTTTTGGCCACATCCTCCAAAACCCGATCAGCGAACGGCACGTCTGCGGTATCAGCGGTCCAGAAATTCCAGCTTTTGCCCAGCCCGTTCGGAGCCACCAGCAGCACATCGCGCAGCTTGGTTGCCCCGGCGATGCGTTGATGGTTCACCACTACATCGCCTTGCCGCGCCCAGCCGTGGAAATGCAACAGCACCGGCAGAGGCGTTTCGCCATCCCAACCTTCAGGTTCCAGCACATGATACGAACGGTCGTCGATCTCACAGGCGGTATCGCCGTGGCAGTTAGATTTCCACGGCCCCATCGCAAAGGCCGGAGTCGCGGTCAGCAGAAGAAAAAGCAGTCGATAGATCATAAGCCGGAGCCTAGCGACGTCTGCCGCACTGTCACATAACATATTGGTGTAGGGTGGGGTTTCACCCCACCAACCGCCCCACTGTGGGGTGAAACCCCACCCTACACCGGATCAAGCTACAAAGCCGCGCTATCGCCAGACCGCGGGGGTGGCGATCCTCGGGCTGTGCCGAGCACTTTATGCCAGCCAAATCCGCGAAACGCTCAAACGGAGCGTTAACGGAGACAAATCGCCAGCCCGTGCGGGCGGTCTGGCGATAGCGCGGCGGCCTATCGGCCTTTGCTCCGCACTTACCTCTTGAATCGATCAATGAGTTTCTTGGTTTTCCAAAACTGAGATTGTTGATCACGCGTGCTTTCATCTCTTTTTTCCCAAACGCGATGATGCGCAATCATGAACAGGCCCGAGAATGGCGCGGATATGAGTAAAGCTAAGCCAGCAACCCAACCTGGAAGTAAACTAACAATTCCAATAAATACCCAATACCACGCGAAGAGTATCGCAAGTCCAACCCACCGACGGTGACGGCTGGAAAACGAATAGGACCAGTCATAATACTTAGCGAGATAAATGCTGAACAGGTACAAGTCTTACCACCAATTCCAAAAACTAGAATTCCGTTTTTGGATTAGGTCTAAGGTTTTGTCTCTTTGCAGTCGATCTCGCACTTGAAAAGCACCGGGCAGCAAAAATTCGAGCCCAGCAACGAGTAGTCCCGGCAGAAACAAAATTGCTGAGACTACAAAAGCAATCAAGACTGCTGTCGATGAACTTTCCCACACCCAAGATACAAGTGTTGGTGGAATAAACACCGCGAAGAACAAACATATGAACCAATGAAGCGGCTGTTTGGAAACCCTAAGCTTCCACCAATCACGATATAACGTCAGCCAGTCGTCCAATGATCTACCTACCGCGACAAACCACCATGCAGGTTCGGCATATCCAGCGCTGCAAATCCGTAGTGCCGCAACCACCGCAAATCTGAATCAAAAAACGCCCGCAAATCCGGAATGCCGTACTTCAGCATCGCCAGACGGTCGATGCCGATACCAAAGGCAAAGCCCTGATAGACCTCGGGGTCGATGCCACCGGCGGCGATTACCTTGGGGTGGACCATGCCCGAGCCCAGAATCTCCATCCAGTCGTCGCCCTCGCCGATCTTCAGCTGACCGTTATCCCAGGAACAGCGGATATCGACCTCGGCCGACGGCTCGGTAAAGGGGAAGTGCGAGGCGCGGAAGCGCAGTTCGACATCGTCGACCTCGAAGAACGCTTTCACGAACTCTTCCAGAACCCATTTTAGGTTGGCCATCGAGATGTCCTTGTCGATGGCCAGCCCCTCGACCTGATGGAACATCGGCGTGTGGGTCTGGTCATAATCGGCGCGGTAGACGCCGCCCGGGCAGATCACGCGGATCGGCGCGCCCTGCAGCTCCATCGAGCGAATCTGAACCGGAGAGGTATGGGTGCGCAGCACGTGCGGCGGACGGTTATCACCCTCGGCGCGGTGCATGTAGAAAGTGTCCATCTCAGCCCGCGCGGGGTGGTGGCCGGGGATGTTCAGGGCATCAAAGTTGTGCCAGTCGGTCTCGATCCGCGGCCCTTCGGCCACCGAGAAGCCCAGTTCGGCAAAGATCGCGGTCAATTCCTCGGTCGCCTGGCTGACCGGGTGGATCGAACCCTGACGGCGCGCGCGGGTCGGCAGGGTGACGTCCAGCCATTCGGTGCGCAGACGCTCATCCAGCGCCGCATCAGCAAGCGCTGCTTTCTTGGCCGACAGGGCCGAGTTGATCTCATCCTTCAGGGCGTTCAGCGCTGGGCCAGCAACCTGGCGTTCCTCGGGCGTCATCTTGCCCAGCTCGCGCATCTTCAGCGCGACCTCGCCTTTTTTGCCCACGGCAGCGACGCGGATCGCCTCAAGCGCGTTTTCATCGCCAGCTTCGGCGATTTGGCCCAGATATTTTGCCTTAAGATCGTCCATGACGCCCTCTGAATTTGGTCGCCAACCTGCTATCGGCCCCGCCCCGCGAATGCAAGCGGGACGGTGGGGATCAATAGCTGTATTCGGGATAAATCCGGGTCAGATCGCCATTCCAGTCGCCATTGTAGTGATCCAGCAACTCATCAGCGGGAACCTTGCCCGTATCGATGCTGTCCTTTAGCGCGTTCAGGAAATGCGTCTCGTCCTGCACCAGACCACCTGCGCCGGGGCGCGCGCGCGACGCCAGACCGGCCTCGGCAATCGAGACCACTTCGCGCGCCAGATCATGCATGTTGATGTTGCCAACCTGCGCTTGCAGACCATCCTTGGCAGCCTCAACCCGCAGCGCTTCGCGCGTTTCGGCATCCCAGCCTTTGGCCAGATCCCAAGCGGCATCCAGCGCGGTTTGGTCATAGGTCAGACCGACCCAGAAGGCCGGCAGCGCACAAAGCCTGCGCCATGGGCCACCATCGGCACCGCGCATCTCCATGAATTTCTTAATCCGCGCCTCGGGGAAGGCCGTGGTCAGGTGATCTGCCCAATCGGACAGAGTCGGCGTCTCACCGGGCAGTGCAGGCAGTTTGCCCTGCAGGAAGTCGCGGAATGACATGCCCAGCGCGTTGATATATTGCCCGTCGCGATAGACGAAATACATCGGTACATCGAGCGCATATTGTACATAGCGTTCGAACCCGAAACCCTCTTCGAACACAAAGGGCAGCATACCGGTTCGCGCATCATCCAGATGGCGCCAGATATAACTGCGCCAGCTTTTCTGGCCGTTCACCTTGCCCTCGAAGAACGGAGAATTCGCAAACAGCGCCGTCGCCACCGGCTGCAGGGCCAGTGCGACGCGCAGTTTCTGCACCATGTCCGCCTCGGACCCAAAGTCGATATTGACCTGAACCGTGCAGGTGCGCCGCATCATGGCGCGGCCCATGGTGCCGACTTTCTCCATATAGTCGTTCATCAGCCGGTAACGGCCTTTGGGCATCAGCGGCATCTCGTCATGGGTCCAGATAGGAGCCGCACCCAGACCGATAAATCCTACGCCGATCTCATCAGCTATATCCTTCACCTCACGCAGGTGGATATTCACCTCATCGCAGGTCTCGTGGATCGTCTCAAGCGGAGCACCCGACAGCTCCAACGCGCCACCCGGCTCCAAGCTGACGTTCGCACCATCCTTCTCAAGCCCGATCAGATGCCCGGCTTCGCGCACCTCGGCCCAACCATGACGATCACGCAACCCTTCCAGCACAGCCACGATGGACCGTTTGCCTTCAAACGGCAGCGGTTTCAGCGTGTCTTTACAATATCCGAACTTCTCATGCTCGGTGCCAATGCGCCAATCATCCTTGGGCTTGCAGCCCGATTCCAGATATTCGGCCAGTTGCTCATGGCGTTCGATCGGTCCGCCGCCGGACTGGGGGATGGACATGTTACCCGTGCTCCGATCCTGATATGTCTGTCTTGAAGGTCAGTCCTGAGCGCAAACCGCGCCAGTGTCAATGCAGCCTGAGATGAGCCGGGCGCGAGGGCGTCCGTTCCCAAATCACAACAGGATGCGCTGATCCACCGTTGAGTTCCGACAGCATTTGTTCAGTTTTCAACCCTGGCAGGTTCGAAAACACATCAAACAGAGCCTCAGCCCCTTCGGCGTTCACCGGAATGTGAAGAGTCGGTTGCCCCGGCTGGTCCAGAACCCAAAGAGCTGGGCGCGCGGTTGGGTCCAGCGCAAGTCGTTCGATTTCGCGCGCAGCAACGATCCCGCCATCTAAAGGGCCAAGATAGGTGATCTGGCCTTCATCGATGGTCACAACACCCGGACCACCTGCACCGGTGCGAAAGCGCGCACGCTGTAATCCGATTACGGCCAGTGCAATCGAAACGACCACCAAAATCCAACCCAACCAGCCCAGCAATCCACCGGGTCCGTTGATCCAGCTCAGGCCCAGCAGCAGGACAAATCCAGCAACCAGCACTTCGCGCCAGCGCCACATGGCCAGTTTGGCTTCTGGTCGGATGAAACTCATGCTGTGTCCTCCGGGTTTGTGAACAAGATCAGCGAGAAATAGCCCGCTGGTTGGAACCCAATAGCCATATAAGCACGCGCGGCGGAATCGGAAGCGGCAAACAGAACTGAACGTGAAACTCCAGCGTCCCGCGCCTCGGACAGATGCAAGGCAACAGCGAGACGCGCATAACCTCGGCCACGCAATTCGGGTGGCGTGTAGACCCCTCCGATCTGTACGATCTCGGGCAGGCGCGCATTGAAGCCTGTCATGGCGACGGGCCGATCGTTGACCAGAAGAACCCGGTGGGAATCGCGCGTGCAATAAGCTTCGAAATCTTCGCCTGCCTGTGTTTTTGCCCTGTCGGGAGCAAAATCCATGGCCTCGATCAGATAGTCGTGCCGCCAGTTCTCGGTGATTGCCCTGTCGACTTCATCCAGAGGAACCAGACGGGCGCCTGAAACGTCTGGAATGCGAAGCTGATCCAGCTCCAGCGAAAACCCCGGCTCATCACTGTTAAGCGTCGCGGGCCGGTCTTCCCAGCCACCAAGCTGCATGAGCCACCGCGCCTGCGTGGCTTCCGAGGCAATGCCAAACAGAGCGTGCCCTCGGATCAGGCTTATGGCCTCAGCAAGCTCATCATCCGAACAGTTCGGACATTGTGACAGGATCATACCTTCGTTGGTGATGGCAAAGACAGCGCGAAACGGATCGCCAAGCACCCAGGCTTTCAACGACCGGGGATGCAATTTACGCAGACCGAAATCTCGCAGATTAGCCAACGGAAACATGGATGTCTGGATGTGCTGGGATAGAAATGCGTCAATATCCGGCAGGTCCGTTTCCTGTGCCGGCCGCCACATCAAGACCAATCCCCCAGTGCCTGCTGCCACATGGTCATCGCAGCAACAGCGGCCGTATCGGCACGCAGGATACGGGGGCCGAGGCTGACCACATGAGCATAGGGCAACGCCTTCAGTCGCTTGCGTTCGTGGTCGGAAAAACCACCCTCTGGGCCAATGAGGATGGCCCATGGCTGACCTGGTTCGTTTTCGGCCAATCGCAGGGCCGAGCCAACCTCGGCCTCGTCACAGAACATCAACTGACGATCTTCAGGCCATGCATCAAGCACGCGGTCCAGTCGCTGCAATTCAGTGACCTCTGGCACGAAGGTCCCGCCACATTGTTCCGCTGCTTCCACCGCATGCGCTTGCAGCCGATCCTGCCGAATACGCTCGGAATTGGTGAACCCTGTCTGTACCGGCATAATCCGCGCAGCGCCCATTTCAGCTGCTTTTTCAACGATGAAATCGGTCCGCGCCTTTTTAATCGGCGCGAAGAGCAGCCACAGATCGGGCGGCAGTTGCAGCGGCTTCGTTTGCTCTGCACAGGACAGTAGGCCGCCACGTTTGCTCGCCTCGGCGACATCGGACAGCCACTCTCCATCCTGCCCGTTGAACAGGGCAACCTGCCTGCCAACCGACAAGCGCATGACACCGAACAGGTAATGGGCCTGTTCGCGCGTCAAAGGAACCGATTGCCCCGGACCTAAAGGGTGCTCTACATACAATCTGATCTTCGCAGTCATGAGACCCTACATATGCAAGGCAATGCCCCAACACCAGACGGTCAGGTCGCCGATGCCGCGACCGGCAACTGGGTCGACACGTACGCACCCACCTTTGCGCGCCCTTACCTGCGGCTCAGCCGGGCTGATCGGCCTATTGGCACATGGTTGTTGCTGATTCCCTGCTGGTGGGGTCTGGCACTGGCCATCCTCAGCGACGGGCAACCCCGATGGGAGGATCTTTGGATCGCCATCGGTTGCGCCATCGGAGCCTTCCTGATGCGCGGCGCGGGCTGTACGTGGAATGACATCACCGATCGGGAGTTCGACGGGAAGGTCGAGCGCACCCGCTCGCGCCCAATACCATCGGGTCAGGTCAGTGTGCGTCAGGCAGTGTTCTGGATGGTGTTGCAATGCTTGTTGGCACTGGCGATTCTTCTGACTTTCAACCAGGCCGCCATTGCAATGGGTGTTTTATCGTTGCTTCCCGTCACGATCTATCCATTTGCGAAACGGTTTACTTGGTGGCCACAGATTTTTCTGGGGCTGGCCTTTAACTGGGGCGCATTGCTGGCATGGGCAGCACATACCGGAACGGTCGGCCGGCCCGCCATCATGCTCTATCTGTCAGGCATTGCCTGGACCCTGTTTTATGACACGATCTATGCCCATCAGGATGCAGAGGACGACGAACTGATCGGAATCAAATCCACTGCCCGACTGTTCGGAACCGATACCGCGCGTTGGCTCAAATATTTTCTGATAGGAACGGTCAGTCTGATGGGACTTGCGATTATCGATGCGGCATTGCCGGAGGCGTCGGTCCTTGCATTGGTCGTAGCGCTAAGCGGGCCTTGGGCGATGGGATGGCACCTTGCCTGGCAATTGAGGGGGTTAGACACGGAAGACAACGCCAAATTGCTGCAACTGTTTCGGGCCAATCGCGACACCGGCTTGATTCCGCTGATCTTCCTCTGCGTCGCCCTTTTGCTCTGATTGCACCTCCGTGATGGGCTCTGTATGAGTCCGGAACCAACCGCCCGAGGAGTTTCGATCCCACCTATGCGCATGCCTTACGCTCTTGCCGTTGCGTTGATCTTTGCGGTGACCGCCGTGCTGTCTCTGGTGGCGGCGAGCTATGCAGTGACAAAGATAGAAGATGCATCGGAGTTTGCAGTACGTCGGGCTTTGAATCTCAAGGGCCATGACTGGGCCGAGGTCCAATCCGATGGGTTGCGTGTTGTATTGACTGGTACTGCCCCGGATGAAGCTACCCGGTTCAACGCACTGACCGCCGCCGGAACCGAAGTTGATACCTCGCGTGTAATCGATGAGATGGAGGTCGCGCCCACCGCCGACCTGACCCCGCCCCGTTTTTCGGCCGAGATATTGCGCAATGACAGCGGCATAACAATCATCGGCCTCGTGCCCGCGAGCTTGGATCGCGACGACCTGATCGACAGGTTGCAGCGACTTGATCAGAACTCATCCGTTTCTGATCTGATGGAAAGCGCGGACTACGCCGAACCCAAGGGATGGGATCAAGCCATAGATTATGCAATCGAGGCACTTTCTGGCCTGCCCCGTGCCAAGATTTCCGCCAGCCCTGGATTGGTACGTATCACCGCCATCGCCGATAGCCAGCAGGAGAAAGACAGGCTGGAACAAGACCTGAGCCGTGCCGCACCGCCCGGACTGCGAATCGGCCTTTCCATCTCGGCGCCCCGCCCCGTTATCACGCCGTTTACGCTCCGCTATCTGATAGATGAAAACGGCGGACAGTTTGATGCCTGCTCTGCTCAGAGTGAAGACGCGCGGGAGCTGATCGTCGCCACCGCGCGCGAGGCTGGTTTGACCGGGCAATATTCCTGTACAATCGGGCTGGGGGTTCCTTCGCCTCGCTGGTCTAATGCTGCACAGCTAAGCATCTTGGCACTGGCCGAGATTGGACAGGGGTCGGTCACCATGTCGGATGCCGACATCACGTTGGTAGCGGCCCAAGATACCAGCCCCATCTTGTTTGATCGTGTTGTGGGGGAATTGGAAAACGCGCTTCCCGACGTATTCGCCCTTCATGCAGTACTGCCTGAACCCGAGCCCGACGATCCCGCTGGACCGATTGAATTCAACGCCACCCTCAGCCCTGAAGGTCTGGTGCAGTTGCGTGGCCGTGTCAGTGACGAGACCTTACGCGACATGACCGACAGTTTCGCCCGCGCCGCCTTTGGATCAACGCAGGTTTACACCGCCACCCGTGTGGTTCAGGACCTGCCAACCGATTGGCCCGTTCGGGTTCTGGCCGGGCTCGATGCCTTATCTCATCTACACAACGGAGCATTGACTGTAACGCCAGACGACGTTTCGCTGACAGGGGTCAGCCACGATCCCGATGCAAAGGCGCGGATCGCTGGATTGCTATCGGACAAGCTGGGCGACGCTCAGGATTTCAACCTGTCGATCACCTATGTTGAACCGCCAGCGCCTCAAGATGCGCTGCCAGATCCGGAGGTTTGCGAAGAACAGATCGCCGAAGTTCAAAGCAATAGTAAAATCGCCTTCGAACCAGGGTCGGCGACAGTCGCCTCCGACTCGCGCGATGCGTTGAATCAGATCGCGGACATCCTGCGCGAATGCGGCCCGATACGATTGGAAATACAGGGCCATACCGACAGTCAGGGTCGCGAGGAAATGAACCAGCAACTCAGCCAGGCGCGTGCGCAATCTATCCTGAACGAACTACGTGGTCGGCGTGTCCCCACCTCAAGCTTTTCAGCGGTCGGATATGGCGAGACGCAGCCAATTGCGGACAATGACACCGAAGAAGGCCGTGAAATAAACCGCCGCATCAAGTTTCATCTGATCCGGCCTGAACCTGTGCCAGATACTGAGACCGGGCTTGAAGCCGTAGAAGCAGAATCACCGGACGCCGAAGCCCAGGATGCAGGCTCAGAGGACCAATAAAGTGAACAGAATCGAATTCGTTATCGCCACCGCTATCATCCTGTTTGCTGCCTTCTGCATGGGCTGGTTTGCGAACTGGCTGGCACATCGACTGTCGCGCGTCCGTCAAAGCGACGTGGCTGATCTGGATCGCATGAGCCAGGAGTTGCACGAGGCCGAGGAAACGCGCGATCAAGCAATCACCTATCTGCAGCAACGCGAAGCGGAGCTGACCAACCAGCTAACGCAGACCGAAGCCGAACTGAGTGCAGCGATGGAGGGATTGCGTGCCGCGCGGCAAGAGGCTGAAGAGCTGCGTGGTAGGATCAACAACGCAGACTGATCTTGGCAACCTAGAAAGCTAATCCTGTTTCTACGCTTAGATCGGCGTATTTTGGCCGATAGGCGAGCACTGTCTTCATTTCCACAACTTATTCAATAATATGAATTGGTGTGTTTTTGCCTGCGCACTGAACTGTTCACGATCCAAGAAACTGGAGTGTACTATGTTTTTCAAACCAACTTTTAAGACCGCCGCAATCCTTGGGATGTTTGTGACGACCGCTGCAGTCGCCTCAAGCGATGTGATCCCGTCAGAGAATGACACCTTTACAAAATGGGGTGAAGAGTCCGGTTGGACCATCTATGTGGATGAAACCCGTGGGTCCTGCCTGATCGAGCGTGTCGACGGTAACAGCAACGTCGTTCAGATGGGACTGACAAAAGATCAGGAGATGGGTTATCTCGGCGTCTTCACACAAAACGACATCGGCTTGAAAGGCAAAAAGGAGGAAATCATCCTATCGCTGGACGGCAACGTTTACTCGGCCGAAGCGCGCAAGAAGACAAAGCACCTCGCTGAAGGATACACAGGGGGCTACATTCTGGCCAACAATCCGCAATTTGTCGAAGACGTCATGAAGAAATATGAGATGACGGTTTTCCCGGAAAAAGAAACCGGATTCACCGTAAGCCTTGATGGCACTCTGAAAGCGATCGAAGCTGCTCGGACCTGCAACACGGAACAAAGCAGTTAAGTCGATCAACCCAATCTCGGCATCCGGCAACGGGTGCCGGACCCAGTCTTTACCACCGAGTCAGCGCGTCCTCGTCCTCATCCTTGGCCGCGACCCATTCGGCCCCGTCCGAGGTGATTTCCTTTTTCCAGAATGGAGCGCGGGATTTCAGGTAGTCCATCAGGTATTCCGCCGCCTCGAACGCATCCTTGCGGTGCCGTGCAGCGGTGGCCACCATCATGATCCGGTCGCCCGGCGCAAGCCGCCCATGGCGGTGGATCACCAGCACATCCCCCAAAGACCAGCGTTTCTGCGCCTCTTCGGCGATCTTGGTCAAGGCGCGCTGGGTCATTCCGGGGTAGTGCTCGATCTCCATCACGTCCAGATCGCCCGAAGCAAGATCACGGACGACGCCTGTGAAGGTCACGATGGCCCCATTGGCGTCATCTCCGGCGGCAAAAGCACTGGCCTCGGCACCCAGATCGAACTCTTCTTCCTGAACCGAGATGCGCAATTTAACCACCGGTCATGGGTGGGAAAAACGCGACCTCGCGCACTCCCGCCAGTGACGCGTCAAAATCTGACAATTCCTGATCCAGAGCCACCCGCAGCGCAGACAGATCGGCAAAGGCCGCCGCATAGCGGTCCTCTCGCGCGCTAAGCTCGGCGACCAGATCAGACACCGTTGCGGCCTGCGTCTCAACCTTTTCTTTCGGCAGACCGATGCGTTCACGCACCCAGGCAAAATACAGCACGTCCATTGCTTAGCTCTCCTTCAGGTGGGGCATGGCTTTACGTAGGTAGTCATAGCCGGTGATCAATGTCAGCGTCGCAGCGATCCACAGCAGCCACAGACCAATACGGCCAGACCAGAACATGCCTTCAAGATGCCAGCGCATGTGGCCCAGATCCTCTACCTGCCCGGTCAACACCTGATCGATGGTCGTGGCGTCCATGCCGAACGTGGCCATCACGAAGTGGTGTTCGAATATGCCCTGCGAAAACAGGATCGCGATTGCCACCATCTGCGCCGTGGTTTTCCACTTGGCTAGTTTTGTGACCTTTAGCGTCCCGGCCACATCACCCAGATATTCCCGCAGACCTGAAACAAAGACTTCGCGAAAGAGGATCACCGTTGCGGGCAGCACCAGCCATGGCGTCCAGTGCTCGGTCGAGTAGCCGACCAGGATCATCAACGCGATCACAACCATCGCCTTATCGGCGATTGGGTCCAGCATGGCCCCGATTTTGGTTTCCTGTTTCCAAGCCCGCGCAAGATAGCCGTCGAACCAATCAGTGATGGCCGCAGTCAGGAACAGGATCAGCGCAAACCAATCCGCATAGGGGCGCGTGAAATACAGAAACATCACGGCAAGACCCGGCGCAGCCACGAGGCGCAGGACGGTCAGAATATTCGGCAGGTTCCATTTCATGGCTTGGACCCTACATCGCCGACCCGAGACATAAAAGATGAGGTCGCGAAAAACTCACAGCACACAAGCGTTTGGCACGTGGCACGTCACAGAGTCGCAACAGTAGAGAAGTCTTCAGATTCATCTTGGCATCGCAAGACATTGAAGTCAGATTGGCGGATGGTCCGACCTGAAAGTACCTGAACCCCACATGACACCGCAGATCCAAACCGACCCCCGGTCGAACCTGATCGGTAGCGCCTGGATGATCGCCGCCATGGCTTTGTTCGCGATCGAAGACGCGCTGCTAAAAGGCGCATCGGCTAACTTGCCGATCTGGCAGGTTTTGCTTCTGTTTGGGACGGGCGGATCAATGATTTTTGCATGCGTCACAACCTTACGCGGCGGGCGGTTATTCCATCCCGATGTCTTGTCTCGGCCCATGAAAATTCGCGTCTTTTTCGAGATCCTCGGACGGATGTTCTATTTGCTGGCAATCGCTCTGACGCCACTCTCATCTGCGACAGTGATTTTGCAGGCCACGCCGCTGGTCGTGGTTGCTAGTGCGGCGCTTTTCTTTGGGGAAACCGTCGGCTGGCGACGCTGGAGCGCGATTGCAATTGGTCTGGTCGGTGTCGTCATCATCATCCGACCAACAGGCGATAGTTTTACGATGCTGTCACTTCTGGCGGTGTTCGGGATGTTGGGATTTGCGGGTCGCGATCTGGCGAGCCGCGCCGCGCCCGCGACACTGGGTGCAGACGTGCTGGGGTTCTACGGGTTCCTCTCGGTCGTGGTTGCTGGTATCGCCTATCGATTCTACGAGGGCGCGCCGATGGTAGCCTTGACGGGCAGTACTGGTGCCTACATTGCGACCGCAGTAGTGATTGGGACGATCGCCTATGCGTCACTCATGAAAGCAATGCGGACGGGCGAAGTTTCAGCTGTAACACCCTTTAGGTATTCTCGGCTTCTGTTCGGGATCGGTCTGGGTGTGTTCTTATTCAAAGAGCAATTGGATCAAACAATGTGGATTGGCAGCGCCCTGATCGTGGCCTCCGGTCTTTATATTCTCTGGCGCGGGCGAAAAGCCTAACCTTTGTCGTGGAAGAAATCATAGACTTTCTGCGCCAGCCCGGCTGAGATACCTTCGACAGCTTTTAGGTCTGCCAAATTGGCTCGGCTTACAGCTTTGGCGCTGCCAAAATGAGCCAACAGAGCACGTTTGCGTGCAGCTCCGACGCCGGGAATTTCATCCAAGGGCGTAGCACCAACCGCTTTGGCCCGTTTCGCACGGTGCGTCCCGATGGCAAAGCGGTGGGCCTCGTCCCTTAGGCGCTGGATGAAGTACAATACGGGATCATTGCGTTTCAAGGCAAAGGGGCGTTGGCCGATGCGATGGAACTCTTCTTTGCCATGGTCGCGATCCACGCCTTTGGCGACACCGATCATTGGAATATCTTCGACCCCATGCGCCTGCATGATCTCGTGCACAGCACTCACCTGTCCGGCTCCGCCATCTATCAACAGCAGGTCAGGCCATAGCCCCTTATCGCGATCCGGGTCTTCTTTTTGCAAGCGAGTGAAACGGCGGGTCAGGACCTCTTTCATCATGCCGAAATCATCACCCGGGGTCAGATCGTCGCCACGAATGTTGAACTTGCGGTAAGCGTTCTTCATGAACCCTTCAGGACCTGCGACGATCATGCCCCCTACTGCGTTAGTTCCTTGTATGTGAGAGTTATCGTAAACCTCGATCCGGTTCGGCGGTGCGTCCAGATCAAATGCCTCGGCCACACCCCGCAGCAATTTGGCCTGCGTGGCACTTTCTGACATCCGTCGGGCCAGTGATTCACGCGCATTGCGTAAGGCACCAGCCACCAATTCCTGTTTCTCGCCACGCTGGGGCACATTGATTTCAACCTTACGGCCGGCTTTTTCGGTTAGCGCCTGTTGCATCAGATCGGCGTTTTCGATTGCATCAGACAGGATCAACTGACGCGGCGGTTCCTTATTGTCGTAGAATTGCCCCAGGAACGCCTCCATCACCTCTGCCGGAGACACGTCCGCACCAACGCGCGGATAGAAGTCCTTATTCCCCCAGTTTTGATTGGCGCGGATAAAGAACACCTGTACGCAGGCCTGCCCGCCGTCCATATACAGGCCGATCACATCCGCCTCAGCCACACCGCGCGGGTTGATGCCCTGGCTGGTCTGCACCTGCGTCAACGCCCGGATTCGGTCGCGCAGACCAGCGGCGCGCTCGAATTCCATCGCCTCGGACGCGGCCATCATCTGATCGGCCAAATCTTCCTGCACCTTGGTGGATCTGCCAGATAGAAACCGTTCGGCGTCCTTTACGCTTTCACGATAGTCCGCATCGGAAATCAGCCCAACACATGGCCCAGAACAACGCTTGATCTGGTAGAGCAAGCAAGGCCGCGTGCGGCTATCAAACATTGAGTCAGAACAATTCCGCAGCAGGAATGCTTTCTGCAACTGGTTCAGCGTCCGGTTTACGGCTCCAGCACTGGCGAATGGCCCGAAATAGGCGCCTTTTTCCTTCTTGGCCCCGCGATGCTTCTTGATCTGCGGAAAGGCATGATCCTTGGCGACCAAAATATTGGGAAAGCTTTTGTCGTCCCGCAGCAGCACATTGTATTTTGGCTTGAGCTGCTTGATCAGGTTTTGTTCCAGCAGCAGTGCCTCGGTCTCTGTCCGCGTGGTCAGGAACATCATCGAGGCAGTCGCTGCAATCATCTTCTCGATCCGACCCGAATGACCCGGGCGCGTATAGTTCGACACCCGCGCCTTCAGATTCCGCGCCTTGCCGACATACAGGACACGACTGTCCGCATCCAGCATCCGGTAAACACCCGGCGAGCTGTCCAGCGTTTTCACATAGCGCTGAATGCAGGCATAGCCGGTGGCTTGTGTTGATGAATCGGGGTCGGTGCTGGCTGTCATGGCTCTGAGATATGATTCTCTGACCATGGCTGCAATCTTGAGCCCCTTAGATCAAGAGAAAACAAATCCACGACTTCTGTGGATAAGTATGCAGATAACTTTTGGGGCATCGTGATTTTCCCTTGAATCATTGCCTATTCGTTAATCTGCACAAAAAATAGGCAGTATTTTAACTATTTGTTTTCAAACGATACTTTTTCTGATGTGAGACAAGTGTATGAAAATTAAGACATTTTTGTAACGTGCATGTAACGTAAATGAGAGCGGTGCAAAACTTACCGCAGTTTTACCTATTCTACGCCCAGTACATCCGGTGTCTGCCAGCCCAGATGCTGCCCGCCATCCACGCACAAAAGCTGACCGGTGACCGAATGCGCATCCAGAAAATAGCCAAGCGCGGCAGTGATATCTGACGGATTCGCGCCGCGCTTAAGAATCGTGTTCCGGCGTTGAGCGTTAAAGTGCTTTTCGCTTTGTCGATGACCCTGCATCGTCGGTCCCGGGCCGATTGCGTTTACGCGGATCGCTGGTGTCAATGCCTGAGCTGCGGTTTGGGTCAGGGTCCATAGACCCATCTTGGCGATCGTATACGACATGAACTCGGGCGTCAGTTTACGAACGCGCATGTCCACCATGTTCACAATCAGACCCACTGCCTGGGGCTCACCCTGTTCATCCAAAGTCGGCTGCAATCCCTGTGCGGCCATGGCCTGCGTCAGAACAAATGGCCCGCGCAGGTTGCTGTCGAGGTGGCGATCCCAGCTGTTGCGCGTAGCGGTATTAATATTGTCATATTCAAAGATCGAGGCATTGTTGACGAGGCAAGTTATCGGCCCGCCAAGCGCCTCCGCCGAGCGGGGCAGCAACGAGCTGACCTGAGCTTCGTCAAGCAGATCTGCCTGCAGAGCGACTGACTTTCGCCCCAGCGCTTGCACTTCATTCACTGTTTCAAGCGCTTCCCGTTCCGAGCTTGCGTAATGCACAGCCACATCCATCCCGCGCCGCGCCAGGTATAGTGCCATCGCGCGGCCAAGACGTTTTCCCGCTCCGGTCACCAGTGCTTGGGTCATGGGCTCTCTCCCCAGGTCTGATCAGGCCAGAAGGCTAACCACATAGATCACATAAAGTAGCGTCAGGACCAAACCCCAGACCCGCGTGATGTCCTTTTTGAAGAAAACAAACGGGACCAGCAAAAGCGATGCACCCAGCATCACCCAGAGATCAAAGCGTAGAAACTCAGGATCAACCGGGATACGCCCAAACAGAGTTGCGATACCGACAATGGCCAGCAGATTAAACATGTTCGATCCGATAACATTGCCCAGCGCCACATCTGCCTGCCGACGCAATGCCGCCATGACCGTAGTCGCCAGTTCCGGCAAGGATGTGCCAACCGCGATCAAGGTCAGGCCGATCACAGTTTCGCTCACGCCATAGCTCTGGGCGATGATGGTTGCATTGTCGACCAGCAAATGGGCACCCATTGGCAGACCGATCAGGCCCAGGATCAAATAAACTGCTACCTTCCAATAAGGCATGTCGGGGTCTGCTTCCTCCAGACCGTCTAGTTCGTCGTCATCAGCACAGGCTTCACCACAGGCTTTGCGGTGGGCATGCGCCTCACGAAAGGCATTGGCGAGAACCAGAGCCAAAGCTGCCAGCAAGATCGCCCCACTGAGCAGATTAAAGACCCCGCAAAATGCCAACCCGATAAACAGAACCGAAGCGAGCAGCATGAAGATATAGTTTTTTCTGCTGTCACATTCGCTTGTGTGCAACGTCGCCAAAAGCGCCGGAAGCCCCAGAACCAACAGAATATTCGCCGTGTTCGACCCCACCACATTGCCTAGCGCTATCCCCGGCGCATTTTCTTTGATCGCACTGATCGCGATCAACAATTCAGGTGCCGAGGTGCCAAAGGCAACAATCGTAAGGCTGACAATCAGCGCAGGCACACCCAATCTCAGGCTGAGGTTCACGGCCCCGCGGACCAGCGCATCACCTGCCAACAGCAGGATTAGCAATCCAAGGCCAGAGAACAGCCACGCGCTCATCCACGGCCTCCTGTTTCACAAGGACAGGGGCCCTTACCGATCCGAAACCGCCCGCAACGTGGACATTTTGCAGAACTCAACCGTTTCTGACCCGGAAAGCGGAGCTTTCCGAACATCGCCAGAACACCCATGGCAACCAGAAACAGTGTGACTATTTTGATGATCACGTCACAACCCGAAACGCGCGTATGCAGCACGCTCCTCAAGCCCGGCAAAGGCGTCCTGAGCAATCGTCGCCCCAAAACGGGACCAGATCGGTTTGCGCAGGCCATAACGGCGGAATTTGACCTTATCTCCAAACTTCTCCTGCATTTTGGGCTTCAGATGTGCAATCCCGTCGATCAATCCCAACTCTTGCGCACGCCGCGCCAGCCAAACCTCGCCATTGAACAGGTCAGCACTGGTATCCAGCTTGCCGTCTCGGCGAGACTTTACGTGATCAATGAAATTCTCGTGGATATCGCCCAGCAGCACTTTGAGCCGTGCAACGTCGTCTTTCTTTTCGGGGGCAAACGGATCGAGCATCGATTTCGACTGACCCGCTGTGTGCACACGTCTTTCAAAGCCCTGGCGTGCCAGAAAAACATGCGCGCCGAAGCCAGAAGAGATCACGCCTATCGATCCCAGAACCGAACTGTCATCGGCCCAAATCTCATCTGCCGACGCCGCCAGCCAGTATCCGCCTGAGGCGGCCACATCTTCGACGAAGGCATAGACCGGAATATCAAGCTCTTCCGCCAGCCGCCGGATACGCGCACCAATCAATGAGCTTTGAACAGGCGATCCACCCGGAGAATTGACCTCAAGCGCCACGGCGGCAGGCTTGCCTTTGCGAAAAGCTTTTTCCAGTACCGGCGCCAAGGCGGTGGCATTCATCGACCCGCGCCCAGCCATTCCGATGGCACCGGACAGCCGAACAACGGCCACCATGGGCTGCTTTTTCAAGAAGGGCAGGCTGAGTTTCATGGAAGCCGATGTAGAGGGCGCCGAGGCTGTAAACAAGAGACCCGAAGCGCCATAAACGCGACGTGAACCAATTTCACACACCTGATGGGCAAAAATGCAACGCCCTAGCTACGGATGCGCCAGCCGGTTTTGAAGATCCAGCCGATGATTGCAAGGCAGATTCCGGTAAAGGCAAGTATGGCCAGAAGGCTCCAGAAAATGGGTACATCGGCGATTCCGTAGAATGACCAGCGAAAACCTGAAATCAGATAGACCACGGGGTTGAACAGCGTGATCGTTTGCCAAAGGGGCGGCAGCATTGAGATCGAGTAGAACGTTCCGCCCAGAAAGATCAGGGGCGTCACGACAAGTTGAGGGACCAACGACATCTGCTCAAAATTCCCGGCCCAGATACCCACGATAAAGCCCAGCAACGAAAAGCTGAGACAGGACAGGATCAGGAAAGCCGCCATGGCAAAGGGGTGTTCTATGCGTATATCGACGAAGAACGTCGCGGTGGCCAGAATGACAAGGCCGACGAAAAGCGCCTTTGTTGCCGCCGCACCCACATATCCGATCACAATCTCAATGAAATTGATCGGTGCCGACAACAGCTCATAAATCGTGCCCAGAAACTTCGGAAAATAGATTCCGAAAGATGCGTTCGAGATCGACAGCATCACCACAGACAACATGATGAGACCCGGCACAATGAAAGCGCCGTACGAAACGCCCTCAATCTCTTGAATGCGACTGCCGATCGCGGTGCCAAACACCACGAAGTAAAGCGAGGTCGACAGCACTGGCGACAAAAAGCTCTGTGCGAGCGTACGGAAGAACCGGGCCATTTCGAACCGGTAGATTGCGGCAATTGCAGACCAGTTCATGCGGGCTCTCCGGATACGAGGTTAACGAATATCTCTTCAAGGCTCGACTGACGGGTCTGAACGTCGCGCAATACCAGACCAGCCTGCGCCACATCATTGAGAAGAGTGGTGATCCCGGTACGATCGGCATGGGTGTCGTAAGTGTAGATCAGCGAGTCTCCGGCCCCATTCAAAGTCAGGTTATGCTCGGACAAGCTTTCGGGAATGGTCGATACAGGCTCGGTCAGCATTACCTCGATCTGTTTTTTACCCATCTGCGCCATCAATGTGTCCTTATCCTGGACCAGCAAAAGCTCACCCTTATCGATGACGCCGACACGGTCGGCGATTGCCTCGGCTTCTTCGATATAGTGGGTGGTCAGGATGATGGTGACACCGGCCAGTTTCAACTCGGCCACGATCTCCCACATGTCCTTACGCAGTTCGACATCGACGCCAGCGGTGGGTTCATCCAGAAACAGCACCCGTGGCTCATGCGCCAGAGCCTTGGCAATCAATACGCGGCGCTTCATGCCGCCAGATAACTCCTTGATTGAATTGCGGCGCTTGTCCCAAAGGGACAGCTTGCGCAAAATCTCTTCGATCCGGGCATTGTCAGACCCGTGGCCGAACAGCCCTCGTGAGAAGCGAACAGTATTCCAAACCTTCTCGAACGGCTCCAGCGCGATCTCCTGCGGCACCAGTCCTATCATCTTTCGCGCCGCGCGAAACTCGGTCTGGATGTCATGCCCCCCCACGGTAACCGATCCTGATGTCGGAGTAGTAATGCCGCAAACAGTGGAAATCAGCGTTGTTTTACCAGCACCATTCGGACCCAACAGCGCAAGAATCTCACCTTCTTCAATGTCCAGAGACACGCCTTTCAACGCCTCAAAACCATCGGCATAGGATTTCCGCAAATTGCGGATGGACAAAATGGTGGTCATGCGTTCCCTCGTTCTGGCCCTGCAACCTATCGCGGGGGACCATCTTGGAACAGTCCAATTCCGCGCATGCTCATGCGCATGTATGCAGGGGCTTAATCTCGCCCTGTCAAACGGCCTAGCCAACCCTTTTTAGTTTCTTCCTCGGCGTCATCGTCTTCCGGCGGTGGCCCTTCAAAGTGCTCTTGCAGATTGGCAAAAAACTGATCCGCCATCTTCTTGGCAAATCCATCAATCAGGCGGCTTCCCAACTGCGCTAGCTTGCCCCCCACTTTGGCATCAACGTCGTAGATCAGAAGCGTGCCGCCAGACTCGCTTGGCCCAAAACTTACATTTGCACTGCCCTTGGCAAAGCCTGCGGCCCCACCCTTGCCCTCACCCGCGATGGTCAGACGTTCCGGTTCAACCATATCAGACATGGTAACGGTCCCTTTGAAGGTCGCCTTCACGGGGCCGACCTTTTGCACCACGGTCGCATGGTATCCTTCAGTCGGATCGCCAGTAATCCCTTGTGCACCACTGATGCAGGCTTTCAGCACTTCAGGATCCAGCAGGGCAGAATAAACTTCGGCGGGTGACGCCTGAATTTCGCGTGTATCGCTTAGCTGCATCTGAGAACCTCTTTCATACCTACGGCAGACCGACATAGACCTAGCCCTGAATTGTCGATGCAAGCAACCCAATTGCAGGGGCAAAACAAACTCTTCGCTTGCATTCGCTGCGCCACGCAGAAACCCTGCGTCGCAGGAGGGACCATGCTGAACGGAATTCGTATCATCGAAGTCGAAGGGCTTGGCCCGGGCCCTTTCGCAGCCATGCTGCTGGCGGATATGGGTGCGGACGTCATCACTATTCACCGTAAAGGATCTGCGATCACACCGGGAATGCCTGAGCGTTCCCTTCTGGACCGAGGCAAGCGATCCATTGCGCTGGATCTCAAGGACCCACAGGAATTAGGGACAGCGAAACGTCTGATCGCAACCGCTGATGCGCTGATCGAAGGCTTTCGCCCTAGCGTGATGGAAAAGCTTGGGCTGGGCCCTGAGGATTGTCATCAGATCAACCCGAAACTGGTCTATGGCCGAATGACTGGTTGGGGACAGCAAAGCCCTTTGTCCAACACTGCAGGCCATGATCTTAACTATATCGCGCTTTCGGGGGCGTTGTCTTACGCTTCCCCACCTGGCCAACCACCCTTAACACCTGCAACGCTCGTCGGAGATATCGGCGGTGGCGCACTGTATCTGATCGCAGGTCTGCTAGCCGGGCTTCTGAATGCCCAAAGCACAGGAAAAGGCACGGTGGTGGACGCTGCCATCTACGATGGTTCAGCCCATATGATGAATCTTCTGATGAGCCTGCGCCAGACTGGCAACCTGTCCTACACTCGGGGTGAAAGCCTGCTGGACGGCCCACATTGGAGCCGCACTTACACGTGCGCAGACGGTGGCTTCATCTCAGTTCAATGTCTGGAGCCAAAGTTTTACGGCTGCTTTCTGGATATCCTCGGGCTTGGCGATGATGCAGAATTCGCTCGGCAATATGACCAAGCTGCGTGGCCGGGCCTGACGGAACGCCTGAGCAAAATATTTGCCCAGAAACCTCGCGATGAATGGGCGGCGCTGTTCCAAGATACAGACGCCTGCGTTGCCCCGGTCCTAAGCCCGCAAGAAGCGCTAGATCACCCCATGAACACGGCCCGCCAAACATGGATCGACCACGACGAAACACGTCAAGCCGCAGCGGCACCAAGATTCTCAACCTACGATTGGCACCCTCGATCTAGCCCAAAACGCGGAGAGCACACAGATGAAATTCTGAACGATCTCCCGCCCGCTTCATCTGGCTAAAAATATCTCGGGGGTGAATTGGCCGAAGGCCAAGAGGGGGCTGGCCCCTTAGCCCGACTTACCGCCCGCGCACCGTATCGATCATCAATTGAACGTTCTCGGGATCGGCATCCGGTGTAATACCATGACCCAGATTGAAGATGTGTGGCCCTTTCGAAAAGGCCTTAACAATTCGACGTGTCTCATCAACCAGCGCCTGACCACCCGTGACCATATGCAATGAGGCTAGATTGCCCTGCACACACCCATCGACTTGTACATTCGCAGCAGCCCATTCGGGCGACACAGAATTGTCCAGTGCGACGCAATCCACTCCGGTGGCTTTGGCGAACCCGATGTAGCCCTGATCCGCTTCGCGCGGGAACCCGATGACGGGTATGCCCGGGTGACGGGCCTTTATGGCTGCGGTAATCACGCGGCAGGGTTCAACAGCGTATTTCTGAAACGCTTCGCCTTTCAATGATCCTGCCCAACTATCAAAGATTTTGACAACCTCGGCCCCGGCCTCGATCTGAGCTGACAGGTATTCAATCGTCGCAGCAGTGATCCGATCCAAAAGCGACTCGAACAGCGCAGTGTTTTCTTCACGCAGCCTATGGGCTGGCCCCTGATCCGGGGTGCCCCGTCCGGCGATCATATAGGTCGCCACTGTCCAGGGCGCGCCTGCAAATCCGATCAATGCGGTTTCAGAAGGAAGCTCACGCGAAAGAATACGCACGGTCTCATAAACCGGAGACAGAGTTTCATGGATCGCATCAATCGGCTTCAGCGCATCGAATTCCGATTGCTGCGTGATCGTGGACAGACGCGGCCCCTCACCAGTGACAAACCATAAATCCGCGCCCAGCGCCTGTGGCACCAGCAAGATATCGGCAAACAGGATCGCAGCATCAAATCCGTAACGGCGGATGGGTTGAAGGGTAACCTCGGCGGCCAGCTCGGGATTATAGCACAAGGACAGGAAATCACCGGCCTGTGCACGCGTGGCGCGATATTCGGGCAGATACCGCCCGGCCTGCCGCATCATCCAGATCGGCGGCACTTCCTGAACCTCACCCGCCAGCGCCCGCAGTATTTTCTTTGTCTCGGCCATTCGTGCCCCCAGTATTCCGGTTTGGTGCAACGGGTCGGCCCTCAGTGGCAATTTGTCAAGCTCTGCCCCCATTGTCAGGGCAATGTGACGCGACTAAAGCTGTGCACATGAGTCTGATATTGCCTACCCCCGCATCGCCTCTGAAAATCGGTACCCGTGGATCCCCGCTGGCACTGGCGCAGGCCTATGAAACCCGTCAGAGGCTTGGTGCCGCTTTCGACCTGCCTGAGGACGCGTTCGAGATCGTGGTGATTAAGACGACCGGTGACAACCGCGCCATGATCGACGCGGACCGACCGCTGAAAGAGATTGGCAACAAGGGTCTGTTCACCAAGGAAATCGAAGAGGCGATGCTAAAAGGCGAGATCGACATCGCCGTGCATTCGACCAAGGACATGCCGGTGGAACAGCCTGACGGGCTGGCGCTGGATACATTCCTGCCACGCGAGGATGTGCGCGATGCGTTTATCTCGCCGTCATTGAGCTCGATTCACGAACTGCCCGAAGGCGCTGTTGTCGGGACGTCTTCGCTGCGCCGCCGGGCGCAATTGCTGAACCGTCGGCCCGATCTGAACGTGGTTGAGTTTCGCGGCAATGTTCAAACCCGGTTGAAGAAACTGGCCGATGGCGTGGCCGATTGCACCTTTCTGGCTATGGCCGGTTTGCGCCGATTGGACATGAAGGACGTCCCAGCGACCGCCATTTCCACGGTCGACATGCTACCTGCTATTGCTCAGGGCACGATCGGCATTGAAAGACGCAGCGATGACACGCTCGCTGCAGAAATGCTGGCCGCAATTCATCACGTTGAAACCAGCCAGCGGCTCGCCGCAGAGCGCAGCTTGCTGGCCGGGCTGGACGGTTCATGTGAAACTCCGATAGCTGGATTGGCTGAAATCCGAGATGGCCGGTTGCATCTGCGCGGCGAAGTTCTGCGCCCGGATGGGTCCGAGGCCATCAACGATGAGGTAACCGCATCGGTCGATGACGGGATCGAACTGGGCCAGTCCATGGCAGCATCTCTTCTGAAACAAGCTGGTCCAGGTTTCTTCGATTGGCGATAAGGAAAAAATATATACAACTTCAAGGTAATGTGAACTTCTTCACTGTATCTTCTGTTGGATTGTCTAAATATGAGTTTATTCCAATGAGGATGGAAGGTCGGTCTCGAATATATCGAAAGTTTTAGCCCGTTTTTGTTTTAGATAGTATTCGAGGGGGCGAGATTGATCTTTCTGGCGGGGCGCAGTTGAAAATCAGCTGCGCCTCGTTCTTTCTCCAAAGTAATCGGGTGATGATTCTATGTGGCGCTTTCGCGCAGGCCATTATGATGACTGAATACCGGTTGCGCATGCACCATCTCCGATCGAAAATCCGCAGTACGCCCGGGTAATGTGCCATAGAATGATGTCAGACCCGGCTCGATTGTCGCAGCGAGCGCCGCACATTCTTTGCTTAGGTTCGCAACGTCAAACTGTGACGCCCGCGATCGAACGGCTTCCAATAGCCTAAAATGTGCAGCTTCCAACGCTTTAAACTCTGCGCTGCCCGCCAGTTGCCTATCACCGACCAGTACGTAAACTGGTTCTGGTTCACTTTTGCCTTTCAGGTCAACAAACCCCGCCTCAAGCAGTGCCAGATCAGAGTTTGTGGCCTGCTGTATCGAGTGCGAGACAAGTATGTCGTAATCAACATGTCGGCAATTCTGCTCGATCCGCGCCGCCACATTCACCACATCCCCGATAACCGTATAGTTGAAACGACGCCGCGAACCGATATTGCCGACACAGGCGGCTCCGGTCGCGCACCCGGTGGCGAGGGCAATCGGAGGACGATCGCGCATAATGGAGGAAGAGTTAAAATTCTCTAACGCCACCCGCATTTTCAATGCGGCCAATGCAGCGCGACACGGATGATCATCGACCGGCAGTGGCGCATTCCAGAAGGCCATGACCGCATCGCCGATAAACTTATCGATGGTTCCGCGTTCGACAAGAATCTGGTCCCCGATTTCAGAAAAAAGCGCGTTTAGCAAAGCCACCAAATCTGTGGCGGATACCGATTCGGACAAGGGGGTAAATCCTCGAATATCCGAGAACATCACTGTGATCTCCTGAGTTTCTCCACCCAATTGCAGTTGATGCCCATTGGCCTCCATCTCATCGAGGATCTCGGGCGCTACGTAATGCGAAAAGGTTTGACGGATCACCCGCTTTTCCCGTTCAGTTGAGATAAACAGGTAGCCTGCCAACAACCCGAAATTTGCCATTCCTCCGGCCAAAGGGAAGGTCGCATCAAACAAAACCGATTGATTCTGAAATGAAAGCCAGCTGATAAGGATCACCACCATTGCCGCTACGCCGCCTGTGACAAATGATGCAACCGCTCCAAAGTTGGACATCACCACGGTGACAACAATGCCAAGAATCACAAATGCCACCAGTTCCAGCGCGGCGGTCACATCAGATCTGCTGAGCAAATCACCAACTAAAATCTGTTCGATAATCTGCGCGTGAATCGAAACGCCTGGTACGGACTCACCCAACGCTGTCTGGTGCATATCGAACAAACCGGCCGCAGACGTGCCCACCAGTATGATATGACCCTCGATTTCTGATCGAAGCGCCGGATCATCAGGGTTTTGCATGATTGCATCTGCCGACAGATATAAATCTGGCTGATCTTTTCGATACCTGACCCAAACCTCGCCATCTTCAGTTGTTGGCAGTCGAAAATCTCCGATTTCGACCGCAAGTACGATCCCTTCTTCCTTTGAAGAGCCCTCGACCAGAATGTAAGGGGCATCCAAAGCAACTCTCAAAGCTTCGATGCCCAACCCCGGCAGCGCCCCGTCTGGCCCACCCCACAAGGCTGGGACACGTCGCACGACGCCCATCCCCCCAATCGGTGAAACATTAACACCGCCAATTCCCGCGGCGCTGCGGTCAAGAGGTGGTGCAATTGGTGTCCAGTATGGCACCGAGACCAAACCCGCCGTCGGGTTTTCTCCAATCTCGACGATGCCGGCCTTGGAACTGATCTGACTACCTTCCTGGGATGTTCGGGCGGCGGTGCCCAGTACGACTGGCCAACGAGCAACCTCTAGCCCAAACATGACATCGTAGTCGGCTTTTTGCGCATGACGCTCAACGGTCAGAACCCCTGCAAGCGCCGGGTCATTGAGCAATCGCGCGGGGGAATACCTGTCAGGCTCGGCAAACAGCATATCAAATGCTATGGCCGCCGCGCCGTTTTCACCTAGATTTTGAACCATCTGCGCCAACAATGTGCGCGGCCAGGGCCATTGACCCCAGTTAGCCAATGACTGCTCGTCTATATCCAGAACCTTAACCGGTAATTCGGGGTTGTATTCCCTTGGCGAGATGCGCTGAAGCACATCGAAGTAGATCAGGCGAGACATACGTACGGGGTAGGGGTCCAGAATTCTTATAAAGCAACCCAACACGATCAGCGCCAAACCAGCCAGGCGAAAACCCAGTCGTCGACCAATTCTGGCTTTGATCTTACCCGCCACATTCGCCTCCTTGGCGCTGGGGGAAAAATAGGCTTGCGATGTCTTCACCTACCTGTTTGCGGCTGCGGACGCGTTGCCTCTATCACCCGGGCTACCACTATTCCCCTTGCCATGCCCGGGACCTTTGCCTTTGCCAGGGTTCCCTGTTCCGCCTGAAGGTCCGGTTCGACCAGCAGGATTTGAACCGTCCCCTTGGCCAGAACGATTTGAGCTGACGTCTGGTTCAGGCTCTGGCGCTGGGGGTTCCGGTGCCGGAGGTTCAGGTTCCGGTTCAGAAGTTTCAGCTCTGGACACCCTCGCCACTTGGGTCTGGATGACCCTTTGAGGTGCCGCGCTTCGTTGAACCGGAATGTCTGATTGCCGAATCGCAAGAGGAACAGATTCCCTAGCGCATCCGCCAAAATCGACCTGAAGCGGACTCAGCAGATCCCTTTGCGACTGAACGAATGGAAAGCCATTCTTAAGTGCCAACTCATATTGTTCCTGGTCGACGGGGCGACCAACATTTCCACCCTGTGAAGTCGCGAACAGGCTGCACTGGCGCCCGGTCGAGCGGCACCTACCCGATCGACTGCACATGCGGACCTTACCTTCCAATACCAGCATGGCACTTTGCTTACCCGGGACAACCCACATGTCGAAGGTTGTGCCACGAACGGCCATGGTCGCTGTGGGGGTTTGTATGGAATAGGCTCTTTTCTTACTTTTACCCGAAATGAATCGAAAACTGCCACCCAAGGCCTGAACCGCGAAAGATTTTGCTTTCTTTTTCCCGCGCAACATTGAGACATCCAGCACCATTTGCGCATTCGGGCCGATTGCGATCTTGGTATCATCTACGAACAACAACTGTACGACGCCGGATCGGTCGGTAGAAATGGTATCTCCGGAAACAACTTCCATCCCTTCACGCAGACGTATCTTTTTGCCAGCGCGAACTACATCGGCACCCTGCTTGGCACTCAATACCTTTCCGATAGAGGCAGTAACCGATGCCGGTAATGCAGCCAGAACCATGAAAACAAAAACAATCTTAACCAGGCCAAACCCAAGTCCCCCTCCCCCAAAAGGTACCCACTGGGATGTTAAATCACCCCTCGCCCGATATCTGTCGCCTCAGAGAGCTAAATCTGATTAGTTATTCAACCCATTAAATCTAGACAAATATGCGCTCAAACCGGTGCATTTGGCAAGCATCGGGGTATTTGCCTGCGTTTCCCGCGTTTTGAAATCTCTTATCCAAGGCTCGGTACAGCCACATCATTGGATTTGATCAACGGTTCTCAGAGAAACTTTTCAGCCGCAAAATGTACGGTGTCACGTCTGTGCAGCGGCAAGACATCCCCAGATCGCACAATGCTTGGGCCAGACATTCTCGACCTGGTCATAGAACCGCTGGGCGTGCTTGTTTACGACGATGGAAATCGGCATGCTGTCCAGGCGGTGACGATGCCTCCGGCGAACATTGGCGCGCGCCTGTCGATGGCAACGGCGTGTCATTGGGCCGAGTCTCCTACACTTTCCACGCCCTGACCCAGAAGGTCGGCAATACCACGCCGCAGCATTGAGCCGTTCCCTTGATCAGGAAGTTCTTTGCAGGCTCGCCCCATACGCGGATCAACCAGTTGGTATCCGCCTGAGAACCGCCCAAAGAGCGATCACGGCCTTTGGCGAAATCCGGTGGGATTCCCCAACTTAGGTGTAATCCACCCATTGGATTTTATCGTCAGCCAGCTCCAACTGCGGGACAGTGGCTTTACACAGAATTTCTACCGCCAGACCAACAGCGGTCCGGTAATCTGCATTCTCCAGAGACTTAACGCCCCCCATGAAGAACGTATTGCTCCGGGACAATGATAAGGTTCCAGACAGCGAAGGTTGGAGCCGGACAACCCGCTCCTCAACCCACGACAGGCATTCCTCGGACACGCAGATCGCCAGGCGGGCCAGATGCTCGTTAGTTTTCCCGTCAGTGGCCTTCAACAGATCAAACAGAAATTCGTGCTCGTTGTATTCCTCGGTCAGAGGCCCCAGCGGTCCAGAGTGCGCGTCGAGAAATTAGAATGTGTAGCGCGTATTGCCACCACGATAGCGTTTCGGTGCTGTCTCGAGGATCAAAAGCCCGGCCCCTGCCTCGGCGACTGTCATCGCATCGCAGAGAGCTGCGTTCACACTCTCAACCAAAGCGATGCCGCAAGCTTCGTTTTGAGCGGCCATATCGAGATTACCTACTGGGTTTCGTCTCTCCTGCGGTCGCGTTCCTGCAATGCACGGATGCGCATCCGTTGTGCGGCCTGAATATGCGCACGCATCTCCGTCTCAGCAGCCGCACCGTCGCGAGCGTTCAAAGCCGCCATAATGCGCCGATGCTCGGCCACCGCAGCCTCGGCCCTGTCACCATCTAACAGTTGAGACGGCCCGAGGACCAGCAGAGCCTTTTGCAAGGATAACATTGATTTTGCCAGAAACCGGTTCTTGGCTGCATCCAGCAGCGTCGCATGAAAAATCCGGTTGATCCGCACAGCGTCTGGGCCCGTGCCTGCCTCCGCCAGTCGATCATTCAGAACCTCAAGCTCATCCAGTTCGACACCTGACGCAGCGCGGGCGGCCAAACGGGCAGCTGTCCCCTCAAGCACCGCGCGCATTTCATAGAGCTCCATCACCTCCGCATAATCCAGACTGCGCACTGTTGCGCCCTGCCGTGGAACATGGGTCACCAATCCGTCAGCCTCCAATTGACGGATCGCCTCTCGCACCGGGGTGCGGCTAACTCCCAATCGTTCAGACAACTCTATTTCTCGCAGGCGTTCACCCGGCAGAAGATTGCCTTCGCGAATATCGTCCAAAAGACGTTGGTACGCGGAATAGCCTTGCGGGCCGGGCTGTAAGGGGTCGTCCTGTAGTGTCACATTAGGCTCACTTGTCTTATTGCATCCTGCTGTATACAGTTGAATACACAACGAGTCAATAACGCTGGAAAACGTTCCGTGCCCACGCAGACCAACACACTGCCTCTTCTGACAAAGCGGGCTGTAACATTCGGCCTTGCACTTATTGGCACCGGAGTTTTCTGGACGTTGAATCTGCCGCTGCCCTTTCTGTTTGGCCCGATGAGCGCCTGTCTGATTGCGGCCCTCGCGCATGCGCCGATGGAAGGGTTCGGGCAGGTGTCAGTGGCAGCGCGCACCATTCTGGGTGTGGCGGTGGGCGCATCAATTACACCTGCCCTATTTGCAGAATTGCCTAAAATGGCCGCGTCGATTGCACTGGTCCCATTTTTCATCCTGTTGATCGCGCTGATCGGCGTACCATTCTTCCGCCGGGTCTGGGGTTTCGATAGGACAACCGCATTCTATGCCGCCATGCCCGGCGGCTTGCAGGACATGATCATCTTTGGGACCGAAGCTGGAGCCAACCCGCGCACTTTGTCGCTGATCCATGGCACGCGCGTGCTGATCATTGTGACGCTGGCCCCGCTGTTTCTGACCGTGTTTTATGGCGCCGAACTGACAAACCCGATCGGAGAACCCGCACGCGACCTGCCGCTGCACGAACTGGCCCTGATGGTGCTGGCCGCCTTTATCGGCTGGAAGGGTGGCGAGCGTATTGGCCTGTTCGGCGCATCGATCCTGGGGCCGATGATCCTGACGGCTGCTTTGTCTCTCGGGGACTTCATCCATACACGACCACCGCGCGAGGCCATCTTGGCCGCACAATTCTTCATTGGTTGCGGAATTGGCGTGAAGTTTGTCGGTGTTACCTGGGTAGAGTTGCGCAAGGTCGTGGCCGCGGGCTGCGCTTACGTGGTTGTGCTGGCCGTGCTGGCAGCGGCCTTCACAGCTGTTGTCACCACGTTGGGGTTTGGCAAACCGGTCGAGGCGTTTCTGGCCTTCGCACCCGGCGGGCAGGCCGAAATGACGGTTCTGGCCATCGTCTCAGGCGCGGATCTGGGCTTTGTGATCACTCACCATCTGACAAGGATCGTGTTGGTGATCATCGGTGCGCCCATCGCCGCAAATCTCATTCTGCGTTGGTTCAAACCTCGGGGTTGATCATATGGATCGGCGCGCCTTCTGTATAAGCGTTTAGCTGATCGAAGATGTCAGCAAACTGCAGGTCGAACTCATCTTCGGTCACAAAATCGATATGCGGCGTCGCGATCAGCCTGGGATGTGCCTACAACGGATCGTTCGGGTCGGTTAGTGGTTCGGTATCGAACACATCAAATGCGGCTCTGCCAGGGCGACCGGCGTTGAGCGCTCCAAGCAAGGCACCTGGAGTGATCAACCCGGCCCGCGACGTGTTAACGAACAGCACGCCCGGGTGCATCTGCGCAAAATCCGCTGCGGTTATGAAACCTTGCGCGTCCGGTTTCAGGCGCATATGGACCGAGACGATATCGCTGTCGGCAAAAAACCCTCTCTTATCAAATCAACCTAATCTGTCCCATGGGCGCTGACGTCAGACACGGCGATGCCGAACGGGGATTCGATGCGTTGTGGAGTTTCGAACCTGGTGGTCGAGTGGTGTGTCGCTGGGAATTGCTTCAGAAAACAAATCCAATTCTTGCCCATAATCCACGTAAGTCGGTGTGTTTTACCGTGATTTCAACGGGTTCACCAATTTTGTCGGAGTAAGGCACAAAATGGAAATTTCGCCTTGTATTCCCGGCGCTTGCAAGGATATACCCGTCGGCGGAGACGTGGCCGAGTGGTCGAAGGCGCTCCCCTGCTAAGGGAGTAGGCCCGGAAGGGTCTCGAGGGTTCGAATCCCTTCGTCTCCGCCATAATCTACACGACAATCAAGACCCTTTAGGTTTCCGAGAAGTCGTGTGAAATCAGCCGCAAATACGCTCAAAGCACTTCGCCAGATAGATGTACGCCAACCAGCGTTCGTATCTCGTCAAACGGCGACCGAGGCCTGCAGCAATTCTTGCGAGTACGGGTGTTCAGGTGTGCCTACACGCAGCGTTTCAGAGGACATGACCTCAACGATCTCACCATTTCGCATAACTGCCAGTTGATCGCACATATGCGCGATAACTGGAAGATCATGGGATACCATCAAATATGTCAGCCCGCGTTGTCTTCGCAAATCCGTCAACAAGTTCAATACTTCTGCCTGAACGCTGACATCCAGAGCTGATGTGGGTTCATCCAGCAGCAGGATGTCCGGCTCGCCTGCCAACGCTCTGGCGATAGCGACCCTCTGACGCTGCCCTCCGGATAACTGATGTGGATACCGAAACCGGAAGCGCTGCCCGAGCCCAACATCGTTCAGCAGACCTTTGACCCTTTGATCGATATTATCTAGTCCGTGCAGATGCAGAGTTTCACTGAGCACCTGATCGACGGTGTGCCGCGGGTGAAGCGAGGCGTATGGATCCTGAAAAACCATCTGCACGGTTCTAAAAAACCTGCGATCTCGCTTGGCCCCGGACAACGCTTCACCTTCGACTCGGATAGTACCAGACCATTGAGGCGCCAGACCGGTTATTGCGCGGAGGATGGTAGATTTGCCCGAGCCGCTTTCACCCACAAGACCAAAGCTCTCACCCTGGTTAACACTAAGACAAGCACCCTTAACCGCATCTACGCGGTCATGCGCGTGACCAAACCAGACGTTCAGATCGTTGATTTCTAATGCGGTCATTTCAACCCCTCACGCTGGGCGCGTCTGACCAGGCGGGATCGCGGGTCAGAACACTCAGATGCGCACATTTCTCATCAAGACGCGGGAGCGAATTCAGCAGCCCCTGAGTGTATGGGTGTTGCGCCTGGTGCAGCTTATCTGCTTCGCAGACTTCGACAATCCGTCCCGCGTACATGATGAGGACACGGTCGCAAAACTCGGACACCAGGTTGAGGTCATGACTGATGAAGATCAGGCCCATGCCCCGTTCTTTGACCAATCCGTCCATGATGTTTAGCACCTGCCGCTGAACACTGACATCCAACGCCGAGGTCGGCTCATCCGCAATCAGGATCTTAGGGTTCGGAATCAGCATCATCGCGATCATGATGCGTTGCCCCATACCTCCTGACACTTCATGCGGGTATGCCCGCATTACCCGTTCGGGATTGCGGATCGAAACATTCTCCAACATTTCGATCGCCATTTTTTTGGCGCGCGATTTAGAGCCGGAATTGTGCTGAAGATACGCCTCCATCAACTGTTCGCCTACCGTGACCACCGGGTTTAGAGAGAACTTGGGGTCCTGCATCACCATGGAAATCTGCTTGCCGCGCACGCTGCGCATCTCGCGCTCGGTGAGCTGCAACAGGTCACGTCCCTCAAGACCGATGTGGTTGGCTTCGACGATACCGGGCTTTCGGATCAGGCGCAGGATGGCCCTCCCTGTCATCGACTTACCGGACCCGCTTTCGCCAACGATCCCCAGCCGTTCACGCCCCAACGAGAATGACACTCCGCGGACCGCATCAAACACGCCCTGACGGGTAGGGAAGCGAACCCACAGGTCTTCGATGTCGAGTAAGTTCATTGCCCACCGTCCTTTGGATCAAGCGCGTCCCTTAGCCCGTCCCCCAACAGGTTAAAGGCCAGCGAAACTGTGAAGATTGCAAGCCCTGGCACCGTGGCAACCCACCAGTGATCAAGGATGAACCTACGCCCTTCGGAAATCATGGCGCCCCATTCCGGGCTTGGAGGTTGCGCCCCTAGTCCCAGAAACCCAAGGCCGGCTGCGGCCAGAATGATCCCGGCCATGTCGAGTGTGACCCTTACGATCAACGATGAAATGCAAAGTGGCCAGATGTGCCGGGTGATGATCCGCAGTGGCCCAGCCCCTTGAAGCCGGATCGCATTGATATAGTCGGTCGACCGGATCGTAAGCGTTTCTGCCCGCGCCATGCGCGCGTATGGCGGCCATGCAGTCAGCGAGATCGCCAAAACCGCGTTCTCGATCCCTGCCCCGAGCGCGGCTACAAAAGCCAATGCCAGAACAAGTCGCGGAAAGGCGAGGAAGATATCGGTGATGCGCATGAGGATCACATCTGCCCATCCGCCAGCATATCCCGCGACGGTTCCGACCAAAAGGCCCGCGACCGGAGCGATAAGCGCCACCAACGCCACAATGTACAGCGTTATCCGCGCGCCATAAATCAAGCGTGAAAGAATATCTCGCCCTAGGCTGTCGGTCCCCAGCAAATGTCCTTCGGCGCCGATAGGGAGCAGTCGGCTGGACAAATCCTGAACAAAAGGATCTTGCGGTGCGATGATAGGAGCAAAAACCGCAGTCAGCACGAGGATAACTAGGATCGCCAACCCAACCATTGCCATCGAGTTTGATCGCAGTGTCAGCCAGCCTTTGTACAGGCTGGCCAGTCTGGCGTGGCGTCGGGATGTGGGTTCGTCGGTCAGCAGCCACTGACGCAAAGTCATGTCGCTCATTTCGACCTCGGATCAAAGAAACGGTAGAGAAGGTCGGAGAATATGTTCAGGCAGATAAAGATCAGCCCGACCACGACTGTTCCTCCGAGGACGGCATTCATGTCGGCACTCAGCAAAGCGGTCGTGATGTAGCTGCCGATCCCCGGCCAGCTAAAGATGATCTCGGTCAGAACCGAGCCTTCAAGCAAATTGGCGTAGCTCAGTGCGATGACCGTAATGAGTTGTACGCGAATATTCTTGAAGGCGTGACGCCAAATCACCTGCCGTTCTGACAGGCCTTTGACGCGGGCGGTAATGACATATTCAGCTGACAACTGTTCCAACATGAAGGATCGCGTCATCCGGCTGATGTAAGCCAGTGAGTAATACCCCAGCAAAGCAGCGGGCAGGATGATGTGAGACAGCGCGTTGCGGAAGACGTCCCAATCCTGGGCGATGGCACTATCCACCAAGATCAAACCGGTACGCGCGGGCACAATATCTTCGTAGAAGATATCCAACCGACCCGGTCCCCCAACCCAGCCAAGAATTCCGTAGAAGACCAGAAGCCCCATAAGCCCCAGCCAGAAGATTGGCATTGAGTAGCCAACAAGCGCGACCACACGGGCGATCTGATCGATCCAGGACCCCCGCTTCACGGCGGCAATCACACCCAGTGGAACACCTAGAAAGATGCCAATCATCACACCCAAAGTCGCCAATTCCAGCGTGGCAGGGAAGACACGTGCGATGTCTTCGGAAACCGGACGCGCATTCAGCAGCGAGTTGCCAAAGTCTCCGTGCAGGACGTCCCAAAGATAATACCCAAACTGCACCAGCAGCGGTTTATCGAGGCCAAGCTGTTGGTAGACTGCATCATAAGTCGATTGCGAGGCGCGCTCACCTACGATCGCCAGCACCGGATCAATCGGCATGACGCGGCCGATGATGAAGGTCACGAACAGCAGACCCAACATCGTGATTGCAATGGTACCAAGAGTTTTCAGGATACTCTTGATCCAATGGATAAGAGGCGCCGAGCGGCGCCCCTCAGATGGTCTTTCGGCCAGAGCCATTTACTTGGTCACCTGCCAATACGACGCCGATGTGATCGCCTGACCGGTCGAGAAATCCGTTACGTTTTCACGCAATGCCGATTGCTCAATTTGCTGGAACATCACGACAAATGGTGATGTCTCACGGAATTCAGCCTGGATTTCCTTGTACATACCGGCACGTTTCACGGTGTCATTCTCAACCACAGCCGCATCTGTTTTCTCTGTCAGCCCGCCGGTATCCCACGAATTCCGCCACGCCAACAGACCAGTTGCATTGGCCGCATCCGAGTTGTCAGGATTATAGGCAAACGTCCCCGCGTTGGTTTGCGGATCAGGATAGTCCGGACCCCATGCGCCAAGATAGACGTCCAGTTCCCGTGCGCGATACCGCGCCAGAATTTGTTTGGCAGTACCGACAGTAATATTCATCGTGATACCAACCTGACCCAGCGCATTTTGCAGCGACTGAGCGATCTCAATCCGCTCTTGCGCTTCGCGCACGCCAACTTCGATCTCAAGCCCACTTACACCAGCTTCATCCAGCAACGCTTTGGCTTTTTCGACGTTGAAGCTGAAGGGATTCTCATCGGAGGCACCAAGATAGGTTTGCGGCAGGAAGTTCTGATGGATTGTGTACTGACCCTTCAGGAAACTGTCGCGCATCCCTTCATAGTCGATCAGGTATTTGAAGGCCTGACGGACCTGAGGTTTGCTGAGCTCTGGGTGCTTCTGGTTTAGTGAGACATACATCAGACGGCCCTTCAACTCGTCTGAAATCTTGACGCCAGCAACTGATGATACTCCTGCAACGTCTTCGGGGTTCAGGTTGCGGGCAACGTCGATATCACCACGCTCGAGCAGCAAGCGCTGGCTAGCGCTTTCTTGAACGTGACGGACAACGACGCGCTCCATCGCCGGGGCACCCAGATAGAAATCAGGGTTGGACTGTAGGGTCACGCTTTCATTGGGCTTCCAGCTCACCAAGCTGTAGGCACCGGAGCCCGCCGTGTTGGTCTTAAGCCACTCGTTGCCCAGATCTCCGTCCTTGTTGTGTTCCATCACAGTCTTCTTATCGACGATGCCACCGATGGTCGCGGTCAGACAGTTCAGAACGAAGGATGTCGCGTAGGGCTTGTCGGTTGTGATCGTCAGAGTGTTGCCATCCGCAACAATCGTTTGCTCGACGTTTTCCGGCGTGAACCCAAACTGGGTAAGGATAAAGGCCGGAGTTTTGTTCAGAATGATCGCACGGCGCAGCGAAAACTGTACATCCTCAGCAGTCACCGGGTTGCCGGAATGGAAGGTCAGCCCTTCCCTGATCTTAAATGTGATGGACTTGCCATCCTTAGATACATCCCAGCTTTCTGCGACGTCGGGCTGATAGCCAGCATCCAGATCAAGCGGGTCGAAGTTGACGAGCTTTTGGTAGACATTCCGACTGACGTCCGATCCGGCAAATTCAAAGCTTTCAGCGGGGTCCAGTGTTGTGATGTCGTCAATACGGTTCGCGATCACCAACATGTTTGGCGGCGTTTCCGCGATTGCCGAAGTCGAGGTCACAGCCAGCGCCAATCCCAGCGCCGCACCGGTAAGCAATCTATTAAATGCGTTCATTTTGTCCTCTCTGTCATCAAGTTATTCACTAACGGTTACGATCCCCAAGTCTTCTCAAGTACACGCAACCAGTTTTCATGGCAGAGCTTCTTAATGAGCTCTTCGCCGTATCCATGGGTTTCCATGGCATCTCTCAATCGGGGCAGCATCGCTACGTCGGTCACATCGTCTGGAACCACGGCCCCGTCATAGTCCGACCCAAGCCCGACCCGGTCCTCACCCAAGATCCCGATCAGGTGATCTAGGTGCTTCAGAACCTGTGTCAGCGGCACGTCAGAAAGCATTCGCCCATCCTCGCGCAGAAACGCGGCGGCAAAATTCAGTCCGACCATCCCGTCGCTTTCTGCGATTGTGCGAAGCTGATCGTCTGTCAGATTTCGAGCGTGCGGGCAAATGGCGTGCGCATTCGAATGCGTTGCTACCAGGGGCGCATCTGAATATCGCGCAACGTCCCAAAAACCTTTCTCATTGAGATGAGACAAGTCCAGCATGATCCCAAGCGCGTTGCAGCGTTGGACAAGTCGCAGACCATAATCGGTCAACCCCGGACCGGTGTCTGGCCCTGATGGATATCTGAACGGCACACCGTGCCCGAAAATGTTTGGCCTGCTCCAGACCGGACCAAGCGAGCGCAGCCCCGCAGCATGAAAAACGTCGAGCGAATGCAGATCGGCATCAATCGCTTCGGCACCTTCGATATGAAATATCGCTGCCATCCGACCCTGCGCCAGACAATCCCGGATATCTGCGACTGAGCGTGCAACACTCAACGCGCCCAGCCTTTCCAGTTCCAACAATATGGCAATCTGGCTCAGTGCTGCCGGGAAGGCGTCTTCAGCATCTATCTGATCGGGAAGCGGCAGGTCATATCTGGGCTGGACCATCTCTTCCATCTTGGCGTCGACATCCATTGGCGACGGCACCCACACGGCAAAGAACCCGCCGCCAAACCCACCCTCTTTGGATTTGACCAGATCGATTGCGCCTTCCAGGCCGCTCAGAAATTGGCCCGCTTCTGAAACACCACCGGTCGAAGCCAACTTGGACAACACATCATTGTGCCCATCGAAAATGAGTGGGAAGGTGTTCAAAGCCGTATCACCCGAATTAAGTATCAATCCGATACACGCTAACAGACGTTATCGTCATGATTGCAAAAAAATTCAATGAGTTTTACTCATAGAGCTAGTCGGATTCATGAGGGCGCAAGTCGATGAAGAAAACACGCAACTGGCACTCACTACCGGAGTATCAAGCCTTGCGGGCCCTCATGCAGGCAGGAACCACTGCCGCCGCTGCACGACAACTGGGCCTGTCTCAATCAGCCGTCAGCCGATCTGTTGGCAGTCTTGAATCCCGGCTTGGGAAAATACTGTTTGAAAGGGATGCGGGCAGACTACGCCCGACGCAAGAGGCCGTGCGATTGAACATGCGTCTCGATCCCTTGTTCGAAGCTCTCGACCGGATCGATGGACCGGGTGAAACCGTCCAGGAAACGTTACGCCTTGTCGCTCCTCCAAGTTATGCCCACCGCTATATCGTCACGCTCATCGCCAGTTTCATACGTGGAAATCCGGGTTTTTTTGTGAACCTGGAGGTGACGACCTCAGACATGGTGACATTGGGCGTATTGGAAAACCGCTTCGATTTGGCGGTAACCGGGATTGAGCAAAGCCGCGCGGGGATCAAACTGATACCGTTCAGGGAATCGCCAGCAGTTTGCGTAATGCGACCCGAACATCCACTTGCCCAACGCAGTGCGCTCGCCCCCGCAGATCTGCATGAACAAGATCTGATTGCATTGACATATCGCCACGGCAGACGCGGGCAGCTTGATCGATTACTGCATCAGGTACGAGCGGAACCCAGAATTGTCGCCGAGGTTTCGACCTCATTCGCAGCAGCCGATATGGCTCGGGAGGGCCTTGGGTTGGCTGTGATCAATCCCTTTCCGGTGTACATGTATCGATCACCGGACCTGACTTTTGTCCCGTTTGAAGCGCCCATGCGATATCGTGGCCACTTCGTCATTTCGGATCAAAGGCCGGTTCCTAGAATCGCCCGCGCATTCATGCGACATCTTCGGCTAAACACGCCATCGGACCCATTCTCCGATAAAAATTTGTGAGGCGGTTGGGCTTACGACCCGGTTTGTTAAACCAAAAAAGCCGCTCCCTGCAGGAGCGGCTTTGATTTCACTGTCTCTGAGACGAGGATCAGGCGGCCAGGGCTGCCTGAGCTTTGGCGACGATCGCGCCGAACGCTTCCGGTTCGTGCACGGCCAGGTCAGCCAGAACTTTGCGGTCCACTTCGATACCGGCCAGGTTCAGGCCATTGATGAAGCGGGAATATGTCAGTGCTTCGTCATGCGAACGCACAGCAGCATTGATACGCTGGATCCACAGCGCGCGGAAGTTGCGCTTGCGATTCTTGCGGTCGCGGGTTGCATACTGGTTGGCCTTGTCAACGGCCTGAGACGCAACTTTGAATGTGCTCTTGCGACGACCATAATAGCCTTTTGCGGCTTTGATGATCTTCTTGTGACGGGCGTGGGTTACGGTTCCACCTTTAACGCGGGACATCTCTCAAATCTCCTCTTAGCGGTCGTAGGGCATGTAGCCCTTGACGATCTTGGCGTCGGGGGCGGACAGGGTGGTGTTGCCACGGGCATCGCGGATGAATTTCTTGGTCCGCTTGATCATGCCGTGACGTTTGCCGGCCTGGCCAGCAAGGACCTTACCGGTCGCAGTCACCTTAAAGCGCTTCTTGGCGCTCGACTTGGTCTTCATCTTAGGCATTTCCGTCTCCTTTTCCGGGTTCGGTTTCAGACGCGACTCGGCATGCCATCTCGGCCGGTCACGCGATCAGAAGCGCCGTTTACGCAAGTTCGGTCATACTGGCAAGGGGGTTTGGGTCAGAATCTGCGATTTTCACGGGCAGACTGAGTACCGGGGCGACGCGCGCCGCCCCGGTGGTATGGTTTAATGTTCGAATTTGCGGATTTCGCCGCTCTTCAACCGTTCTGCGTAGGACGCCAGCTCCTGGCGCACCACTTTCATCAGGAAGTAGAGCGCGAAGACGTTCACAACCGCCATCGCAAAGATCGCCGCATCCGAGAAGTCGATGACCGGACCAAGGTTGGCCGCAGCGCCAATGACAACGAAGATGCAGAAGATGACCTTGAACACCAGTTCCTTCGTGTGGCCCTCACCGAACAGGTAGGTCCAGGCCTTGAGGCCATAGTAGGACCAGCTGATCATGGTGGAGAAAGCAAACAGCACCACGGCAATAGCCAGAATGAACGGGAACCAGCTGAACGCGCTGCCGAAGGCTGCCGAGGTCAGGCTGACACCGGTGTTACCATCAACAGTTGCAATCGCGTTACCCGCTTCGTTCAGCATGTAATTGCCGGTTTCCGGATCAACGATCAATTGCTGGGTGATGATGATCACCAGCGCGGTCATGGTACAGATCACGACCGTATCGATGAACGGCTCAAGCAGAGATACAAAGCCCTCGGTAATCGGCTCTTTGGTCCGAACAGCAGAGTGTGCAATCGCTGCAGACCCGACGCCTGCCTCGTTCGAAAACGCCGCACGACGGAAGCCCTGGATCAGCGCACCGACCATACCGCCAGCCACGCCGAGACCAGTGAAGGCACCCGCGAAGATCTGGCCAAAGGCCCACCCGATCTGATCCGCGTTCATCAGGATGATTACCAGCGCCGCAGCCACATACATCACGCCCATAAAGGGCACGACTTTCTCGGTCACGCGTGCGATAGATTTCAGGCCACCCACGATCACTGCAAACACGATGCCCGCGAACACCAGACCGGTGATCCAACCGGGATAGTCTCCAACGATGCCTGCGATCTGCTGGTGCGCCTGGTTGGCCTGGAACATGTTGCCCCCGCCCAAGGCACCGAGGATACAGAAGATCGAGAAAAGAACCGCAAGGATCTTACCACCCGGCAGGCCCAGTTCGTTGAACCCTTTGGACATGTAATACATCGGACCACCGGAAACGGTGCCATCCTCGTATTCGTTGCGATACTTCACGCCCAGCGTACATTCGGTGAATTTCGACGCCATACCCAACAGACCCGCGACGATCATCCAGAAAGTCGCACCCGGCCCGCCGATGCCGACGGCAACCGCAACACCGGCGATGTTGCCAAGCCCAACCGTACCGGACAAGGCTGTAGCGAGCGCTTGAAAGTGGCTGACCTCACCCGCATCGTTCGGGTCAGAGTAGTCGCCTTTCACCAGGCTGATCGCATGGCTGAAAAAGCGCAACTGCACGAAGGCAAAATACAGTGTGAACACAGTCGCCGCTACAACCAGCCATCCCACGATCCAGGGGAAACCTGTCCCGGGGAAAGGTGCAAAAATAAAACTTACAAATGGCCCGGTGAAGTCTGCAAATGCCTGATTGATCTTGTCGTCCAGCCCAACCGCTTCCTGAGCGGCGGCAGGACTCGCAGCCAGAGCGGCAAGCGCAGCCAAACCAAGTTTGTTTTGAATACTCATCATCTACTCTCCCCTCAATTCACGACCGTGACGGGAACGTCGGCATGCATGACAAGGTTCTGCGTGGAGCTGCCAAACAGGCGCTTCTTGAACCCGTCAGCCGAAGCCCGACCAACAACGATCTGTGATCCACCGTTTTCGACCGTGATCGTGTTCAGTGTTTCGGCGACATCTCCGTGACGCACGATACCTTGGGCTTCGAATCCTGCTGCCTTTAGCGCCTCGACCGCTGGCGCGATGATCCGCGATGTAGCCAGCTCTACCTCTTCCTCGCGCCTCTTGTGGCGCATAGCATTTTCTTCCGGTGTCTGGAATGTGAAAGGCGACCATTCGATGACATAAACAACCAGCAGCTCGCATTCTCCGATACGTCCGGCCAAGTCTTTGGCGAAGGCGATCGCGCGTTCTCCGGTTTCTGTCCCGTCCAGTCCAATGACAATTTTCGTTGTCATGTCGTTCCTCCGTTGTGGTTTGTTTGACCGGGGCCCGTGCCCCCGGCAGAGCAGCCGGAACCTGGAACTTGTTTGAGTAGACTGCCCTAGAGGCAAGTATCCCCAAAAACACGGAAAAACAGAGAAGTAATTTTGAAATGCAACCAACAATCGATCATCTAGTTGAAATTGCTAATTTATTTCAGCCTAAATTTTAGGCAGATCGTAAGGTATCAAAATAAATTGTTGATATTGGGTCGCAACTTAACCCGGATCGGTGTTGTAAATCAGCCGTTCATCACACGGAGCGATACGCAAAATATTGGTCGTTCCAGGGACATTAAACGGCACGCCAGCGGTGACCACGATCTGATCAGTCTCGGCCGCAAAGCCACCCGAACGAGCCGCGCGAGCCGCACTGACCACCGCGCCCTTGAACCGTTCCTGCTCGGGGGTCAGAACACAATGGCAGCCCCAGCTCAAGCAAAGCCTGCGTGCGGTGCCAGTGGCCGGAGTCATCGCAATTATCGGCACACCGGGACGCTCGCGTGCAGTAAGCAACGCGGTTGTACCACTTTGAGTGAAACAGCAGATGGCCTTGATGTCCGTCTTCTCCGCGATTTCGCGCGCGGCTGCCACGATTCCGTCCGCGATGGTCGTGCCCTTGGCAGTTCGTGAGGCCGCAATGATCTGGTGGTAGGTTGGATCCGCTTCAACCTCGATGGCGACCTTATTCATGGTCTGGACCGCTTCGATCGGATAGGATCCAGCCGCGGATTCAGCGCTAAGCATGATTGCATCGGTGCCTTCATAGATGGCGGTTGCCACGTCCGAAACCTCGGCCCGCGTTGGCATCGGGCTTTCGATCATGCTTTCCAACATCTGTGTTGCAACAATCACGGGCTTCGCTGCAGTACGACATTTGCGCACCAGACGCTTCTGAATCGGCGGCACAGCAGAAACGGGCAATTCTACGCCCAGATCACCACGTGCAACCATGATCCCGTCCGAGGCATCAAGGATGTCATCAAAGGCTTCCACTGCGGCAGGCTTTTCGATCTTGGACAGGATCGATGCGCGACCATCTGCCAGCGCACGTGCTTCGAAAACGTCCTTGGCACGTTGCACGAAACTGAGCGCCAGCCAGTCCACGCCCAACTGGCAGACAAATTCCAGATCGTCGCGATCCTTGTCAGACAGCGCCGCCAGCGGCAGAACCACGTCCGGAACGTTCACACCTTTTCGGTTTGAGATCGTGCCACCTACTTCGACTGTGCAGTGGGCAAAATCCTGACCGCAATCCTGCACGATCAGACGAATCTTGCCATCATTGACCAGCAGGCGCGCACCCGGCTCCAAAGCAGCAAAAATCTCGGGGTGCGGTAGACAGACCCGGTTGATATCCCCCGCTGCCGGATCAAGGTCCAGACGAAACGCTGCGCCCTCTTCCAGCCCTTCTGCGTCATTGGCAAACACACCAACGCGCAGCTTCGGCCCTTGAAGATCGGCCAAAATTGCAATCGGGCTGTCCAGATCCTTTTCGATCTGCCGGATGATCCGATGCCGTTCGCGGATTTCATCATGGCTGCCATGGCTCATGTTCAGGCGAAACACATCGGCCCCTGCCTCGTGCAGAGCGCGGATGGTGTCATAGTCGTTAGACGCCGGTCCCAGCGTCGCCACGATTTTCACATTTCTCAGGCGTCGCATTGATCAGGCTCTCCTTAAACGCACGAATGTTACCGCAAACATTGCTTGGGCCGCTTATTGCGCAATTCCCTTTCCAACGCAACTGTCCTACACCTGCGACAAACAAGATGACAGGCTCATGACTTATTCTCCGTTTTTTGTTCACGGCGCGGATCGGCCGTCGCGTTGGCTAATAACTTGCGACCATGCAACCAACATGGTCCCACCCGATATCAATGACGGGGACCTGGGACTGCCGCGCGAAGACATGGAACGACACATCGCTTACGATGTGGGCGCCTACGAGGTGTCGAAGCATCTGGGCGAGATTCTGAACGCCCCAGTTATCGCAGCCAATTTTTCGCGCTTGGTGATCGACCCCAATCGCGGTGAGGATGATCCGACGCTTCTGATGAAGCTTTATGATGGTTCGATCATCCCCGGCAATCGCCACGCCGATCCAGTTGAGAAGGAGCGGCGCCTGAATATGTGCTATCGTCCTTATCACGATGCGCTGGCACAGCTTGCAGGCCTGCCTCATGCGGTTATCGTCTCAATGCACTCCTTTACGCGCCAGCTACGCGGTCGCGATCCCCGACCCTGGCATATCGGCGTCCTGCACACTCCGGATGAGCGGTTCTCACGCCCGTTAATCAACCGACTGAATGCCGAGAGTGATCTGTGCGTCGGTGTAAATGAACCCTATACCGGCGTTCTACCCGGTGATGCGATCGACAAACATTGCACAGCATTCGGTCGACCCAATGCATTGATTGAGCTGCGCAACGATCTGATTGCGGATCACGAGGGGCAGCACCATTGGGCCAACCGTCTGGCCGTTGCACTACAAGACGCGCTCGTCGAAAGCAGGCTGTGACACAGTGACGTAGCAGATTGTTTTTTGTTCCCCATAATGTTGGGAGCGCTTTGGCCAATACCCATATTTTAGGCGAAAGGAGACGAATATGACGCAGGAATTCCTGACGACTGTCTTCGGTTGGATGACGGTTCTGAACATCGGTGTTTTGCTCTTCAGCACCATGATGGTCTTGGCTTTGCAAAACTGGATTGCAGATGTGCATGGTAGAATGTTCCAGATGGAACGTGCTGACATAAAACGCGCTTACTTCCGGTATCTTGCGAACTACAAGATCCTGACCCTGGTTTTTTGCCTGGTGCCATGGTTGGCACTGAAACTCTCCTAAATACCGGATCGGCCAATTCAAAGGCCTTTGTATTCATTGTATCGAAGCCTGCGGATTGCTAGTTCAGCCTCAGAATGTAAAAACACCTACTCGGAGCCAGAATATGGACAAGCAAACCGAAATCGAACTTCAGGCCGCTGCGTTCCGTCGTTTACAGCAGCACCTGATGAAAGACCGCACAGACGTCCAGAACATCGACATGATGAATCTGACCGGGTTTTGCCGCAATTGCCTGTCGCGCTGGTATCAGGAAGCCGCTAATGCAAAAGGCATTGAAATGGGTAAGGACGAAGCGCGCGAGATTTTCTATGGCATGTCCATGGATGAATGGAAGGCCAACTATCAGACCGATGCCAGCGCCGAAAAACAGGCCGCATTCAAGGTTGCGTTTGAAGAGAATGTGACGAAGAAGAGCTGACGCTCGACGCCGGAAGAAACCGCCTTCTCTGTGTAAACCTTCCACCGGGGATTTTGCTGATCATTCGAATACGGGTTCATAATCAGTGACACCTCAGTGATCCGTAAAAACCCAACATGACGGTTTGTTCACGGCACCAACATCCCGTGAAACCACAACACCCTCGCAATATTTTGCGAGGGTGCAGGAATAACGGCAAATTGCGCCGCGCGTCGCATTTGAGTTCATACCATTGCTGGCAACGAGACTAGATATAACTACCTCTTCTAGATCGCCGCCTTGCGGCTTTCGTCCAGATAGATCTCGCGCAGACGTTTGGCGATCGGACCCGGTGTGCCATCGCCCAGCGCAACGCCATCGATCTCAACCACCGGCATAACGAATGCGCTGGCCGAAGTGGTGAAGGCCTCATCGGCTTCTTTTGCTTCGTCGATGGTGAAAAGGCGCTCTTCGATCTCCATCTGTGCCTCGGCCGCCATGCGCAAAACCGCCTTGCGGGTGATGCCGTGCAGAATGTCGTTCGACAGCGGACGGGTGACGATTTTACCGTTCTTGACGAAATAGGCGTTGTTGCTGGTGCCTTCGGTCACATAGCCATCTTCAACCAGCCACGCATCATCGCAACCTGCCTTTTTGGCCATCATCTTGCCCATGGAAGGGTAAAGCAGCTGCACGGTCTTGATGTCACGACGGCCCCAGCGGATATCATCAATCGAGATGATCTTGGCACCCTTCTGCGCTGCCGGACTGTCGGCAAGACCCGGTTTATTCTGGGTAAAGAGAACAAGGCTTGGCTTTGTATCAGCGGCTGGGAAAACAAAATCCCGATCCCCGTCCGAGCCACGAGTGACCTGCAGATAAACCAACCCCTCATCGATTCCGTTCAATTCAACCAGTTTGCGGTGGATTTCCAACAATTCGTCCATGCTGCAAGGCTGAACGATATCGAGTTCATCCAATGAGCGCTTCAGACGTACGGCGTGGCCTTCAAAGTCGATCAGCTTGCCGTCCAGCACGCTAGTCACCTCGTACACGGCATCCGCAAACAGGAAACCCCGGTCAAAGATCGAAATACTTGCTTCGGATTCAGGCAGGTATTCGCCATTCACATAGACGGTACGGGTCATGTCATTTCCTTTTGTTTCCGGGCTTCGCCCGTTCCTTACCCCCAGAGCGCCGCTTCGGGCGGGTGTACTCCGGCATCGTCAAAAATCAGCGGTGTTTCGCGGTCTTCGGCCAACAGAAGCGGCCCGTCAAGGTCTGTAACCATCGCCCCCTGCGCCACCAGTGTTGCCGGGGCCATCGCAAGCGAGCTTCCGACCATGCAGCCAACCATAACATCATAGCCCTCAGCCAATGCAGCCTTGCGCAATTCTAGCGCCTCGGAAAGACCGCCGGTCTTGTCCAGTTTGATGTTCACCACATCATATTTGCCCTTGAGTGCAGGTAGGCTTGCCCGATCGTGACAGGATTCGTCAGCACAAACCGGCACTGGGCGATCCATCCCGATCAGGGCATCATCCTCACCAGCTGGTAAGGGCTGTTCGACCAGAGCCACGCCCAGGCGCACGAGATGCGGGGCAAGATCTGCATAGACTTCGGCAGACCAGCCTTCATTAGCGTCAATAATGATCTTCGACTTTGGCGCCCCAGCCCGGACAGCCTCGAGTCTCGGCATATCATCGGGTGTTCCCAGCTTAATCTTAAGTAAGGGGCGGAAAGCGTTCTCGGCCGCTTGAGCACGCATCGCTTCGGGCGTGTCCAATGACAGCGTATAGGCTGTTATTTCAGGCCCCGGCGCAGCGATTTCAGCAAGCTCCCATGCCCGTTTGCCCGTGCGTTTCGCTTCCAGATCCCAAAGTGCACAATCCACCGCATTCCGCGCCGCGCCAGCAGGCAACAGGTCCATCAGGGAATAGCGCGAAAACACATCGGGTAGCCCGGCTATCTCGGCCTCGACCGACTCCAGTGTTTCGTCATATCGGGCATAAGGCACACATTCGCCCCAACCATGGTGCACACCGTCCGAGATACGGACCGTCAAAACTTTTGCCTCGGTACGTGAGCCGCGCGAGATGGTGAATACCTGCGCCAATCGAAACACATCGCGAGAAACTTCAATTTGCACGCGCCTGCTCCTCTATTTTTTGACAAATACGCCCGCCGGCGACGGACTGCTCCGCCTCCAGCGAGAGTGCTTAGATCACAGTGTGGCCAGCGCATCCACTAGTTTACCGGCTCCAAAGCGGTAGGGATCGGTCGCCGGGATGCCCATCTCGGTCTCAACCTTAGTGATATAGGCAAGCGCATCTTCTTCGCTCAGGTGCTGGGTGTTGATCGACACGCCTGCAACCTGACACTCTGGGTTTGCCACGCGCGCCAGCGGCAGTGCTGTGTCACGCAACTGCTCCAGCGTCGGCAGTGAATACTCAGGCAGTCCGCGCATATGGGTCCGGGTAGGTTCGTGGCACAGGATCAGCGCATCGGGCTGCCCGCCATGGATCAGCGCCATGGTCACACCCGAATAAGACACGTGGAACAGGGAACCCTGCCCTTCGATGTGATCCCAGTGATCCGGATCATTGTCCGGTGTCAGATACTCGACCGATCCTGCCATGAAATCCGCGATAACGGCATCCAGCGGTACACCCTGCCCCGTGACCAGAATGCCCGTCTGACCTGTAGCACGGAACGTGGATTTCATACCGCGCTTGCGCATTTCGGCATCCATCGACATCGCCGTATACATCTTACCGGCAGAGCAATCGGTTCCAACGGCCAGGCACCGTTTGCCGGTACGCTTGCGGCCGTTTGCAATCGGGTAACCAACAGTCGGCACACGGACGTCGTGCAAGGTGCATCCATGGGTCTGCGCAGCCGCAACCAAATCACCTTCGTCACGCAGCAGGTTGTGCAGGCCAGATGCCAGATCATAGCCCATTTCCAACGCTTCAATCAGAACTTCTTTCCAAGCTTCGCTGATGATCCCACCTCGGTTTGCGACACCAATGACAAGTGTCTTGGCGCCAGCGGCTTTACCTTCGGCCAGTGACATTTCCGTCAGGCCCAAGTCGGCCTTGCAACCCTCCAGCCTGATTTGACCAACAGCATTCTCAGGACGCCAGTCCCGGATGCCAATAGCCACTTTGGCCGCCAACAGGTCGGGCGCATCGCCCAAAAACAATAGGTACGGTGTCTCGATCATCGCGCTGCACTCCTTTGATTCTGGCCTAAGCTAGAGAACCGAATTGACGAGGGTTTCTCGATTTCTCCTTCCAAGCCACCTATCGGCAGGATAATTTCGTGCCCTGAAGCAAATATGCGCAAAAATCTTCGAAGTTTTCAAACTGATCAAAGTTTAAGCATCCTTTTGTGTTTCAAATTTTGTTCATTCTGCACGCGCATTGCCGCAGCTGCACAATCACGCTTGCGCTGCGCTGCGCAATTTAATATCCCATCACCAGCAAAGAACGCAACTTCCTTACTCACAAGAGGTCCAGATGAGCTTCCGCATTCAACCCGCCGCTCCGGCCCGACCCAATCGCTGCCAACTGTTTGGCCCAGGCTCGAACACCAAGCTGTTTCCCAAGATGGCCGCGTCGGCAGCGGATGTCATTAACCTGGATCTGGAAGACTCGGTGGCCCCGTCCGACAAGGATACCGCGCGCGCCAATGTCATCGAAGCGCTCAATACGGTCGATTGGGGCAACAAATATATGTCGGTCCGGATCAACGGGCTGGATACGCCCTATTGGTACCGCGACGTGGTCGATGTGCTGGAACAGGCAGGCGATCGGCTGGATCAGATCATGATCCCCAAGGTCGGGTGTGCGGCAGATGTTTATGCGGTGGACGCGCTGGTTACTGCCATCGAGCGGGCCAAGGGCCGAACCAAGCCCATCTCTTTCGAGGTGATCATCGAGTCTGCCGCTGGCTTGGCGCATGTCGAAGAGATCGCAGCATCATCTCCGCGTATGCAAGCCATGAGCCTTGGCGCCGCGGATTTTGCAGCCTCGATGGGCATGCAGACAACCGGCATCGGTGGCACACAGGAAAACTACTATATGCTGCGCGAAGGCGAAAAGCACTGGTCCGACCCGTGGCATTGGGCGCAGGCCGCCATCGTCGCCGCCTGCCGCACCCATGGCGTGCTGCCGGTCGATGGCCCGTTCGGCGATTTTTCTGATGATGAGGGATATATCGCGCAAGCCAAACGCTCGGCCACTCTGGGAATGGTCGGCAAATGGGCCATCCACCCCAAGCAGATTGCATTGGCTAATCAGGTTTTCACCCCGTCAGATGAGGCGGTGTCCGAAGCGCGCGAAATTCTAGCCGCAATGGAACAGGCAAAGGCTAACGGTGAAGGCGCAACCGTCTACAAAGGACGTTTGGTGGATATCGCCTCGATTAAGCAGGCCGAAGTCATCGTAGCGCAGTCCGAACTGATCGCGGCAGGCGGCTAGCGCACAAATAGAAAAGGCGCTCGATCGAGCGCCTTTCACTTTATGTAATCAGCGGCCGAAAACGTCGTTGGGTGTCCAGGTAATTCTCTGACCCTGTTTACCCCATTTCATCATCAAGCAAGACGTACCGTATTTCTGAAAGTACTTGATGTTGAGAGGATACCAACCAGCTTTCGGCACTTCGACTTCGGTCCGTTGGTTAGCCTCACAGCCTTGGCGACCATTAACATATCCAATTTGCTGGCCACCGACCCACGCATCGATCCCGTCATTTGACCAGGTTTCAAGCTCGTATATCCCGGGTGAATCAAAACGAATATAACCCGTGATTTCCGCGGCAACATTGAAGGCTTCGTTGAAAGTCAGGACAGGATCGCCCTCATTCGTATCACGGTAGTCCAGCCCTCTAAGTGGCGCGCCCGGCTTGGCCTTCCTCAAAAGTTGTTTAACTTTGGCGAGGTTTTGGATTTTGCGAGGCGGATTACCTTCCCAGCTATACTTTGCATTCAACCCCGCTTTTGGACTGGGTTGAGGATTTGCCGGCGTTAACTTCAAAGGTGCAGCCGCCGCCGCACCCGCAAGAATTGCTATGACTGCAACAAGCGCTCCGGTCCGGAAAAATTTCATGGTCTTCTCCCTGAATTCGCGCCCGCTTGGGGATCAATCCCTGCCGACGACACTGTTGCAAAGACCTTAGGCTGTGAATTTTTGACCTGCAAGGTGGTTAGAATTCACTTTTTTGGCCTTTACGCGCGCATATCCTTGGGCGACCCCATTACCACGTATGAGGTAATCGAGGTCACATGCGGAAGCGTTCCCAATACCTCAGTATGGAAGGTTTTGTAGGATGCGAGGTCTGCACATTCGACCCGCAAAAGGTACTCGATCGTGCCTGTGATATTGTGACATTCGACCACCTCGGGCGCTTGCTGCAGTGCTTCTTCAAATCCTTCTTGGGCGGCCTTGGTATGCTCACCCAGCCCGACGCCGATATAGGCAACAAAGCCTATGCCCAAGGCAGCCGGGTTCAGAACTGCGCGATAGCCCGATATTACACCCGCGCGCTCCAACTCTTGCACCCGACGCAGACAGGCAGACGGCGACAGGCCAACGCGGTCGGCAAGATCGAGGTTGCTGATACGACCATCTTGCGACACTTCGCGCAATATATGTTGATTTATTCGATCAATCTTCGCCATTTGTTGTTAACAATATTCAATAACCGCACAAAAAAGCAATTTCATTCGCCGAGATCGGCGAGAAAATGCGGTCATGACATACGAGATTTTGATGGCCCTGATCGTGTTCGCCTTTGTGTCCTCGATAACTCCGGGGCCAAACAACCTCATGCTCATGGCGTCAGGCGCGAATTTTGGCTTCCGGCGAACGATACCACATATGTTGGGTATCGGGTTAGGCTTTACCTTCATGGTATTATTGGTGGGCGCAGGGCTGGTTCAGGTTTTCGACCGTTTCCCGGTTAGTTATACGGTGCTTAAGATCGCATCCGTCATTTACCTGCTGTATCTGGCTTGGAAGATCGCACATGCAGCGCCTGTGAAGGGGCAAGCAGCAAGCGGTACGCCGATGACGTTCCTTCAGGCTGCCAGCTTTCAGTGGGTCAATCCAAAGGCCTGGGCCATGGCGCTTACGGCGACTGCAGCATATGCGCCGGGACAAACGCTCGAAGCCATCATACTGGTTGCGCTGGTGTTCGGAGCGATCAATCTGCCATCGGTCAGCGCGTGGACGGTTCTGGGCCAACAAATGGCACGGGTCCTGACCAACCCGCGCCGCTTGCTGATATTTAACTGGACGATGGCTGTGCTACTGGTTGCATCGCTCTACCCTGTTCTTTGGCCGCAATAAGTCATTTGAGCGGTAGACAGATTTCGGTCAGCAGGTCCTCGGGTGCAGTTTCACGCGGATCATTCAGATAGATTTCATAGCAAGGCTGATCCGCAGGCTCCTCGCCAGAATCGGGCAACCAATTTCCGAACAGCGTCTGATAGGCGGCGTATATGCCGGAATACGGGCCTTTGTAGGTCAGAACTGCCGTTTTGCCGCCTGGGATGCTGAGGTCTTCCATCCCCTCCGGTGTATCTTTGCCGCAGAATTGAGCCCCCGCAAAGCTGCGCAATTCATCTTCCTGAACGTCTTCGGGGCTGTCGAGATAGAGCCCGATCATCGGGCCGACCTGCGGCCACAGTTTTCGGGATTCGCATAGGGCACCAAAGGCCTCAAAACTGCGGCCAATCTCGGCATAAGCCCCTTTATGCGGAAGTGCTACGACACGGCGGGACGGTTCTGTGCGGGTTGTCACAGGATGCATGGGGTATTCTCCGGTTTTGAATTTTGGATGAGCCGGCAGAATCTGCCCCGCCTTGCGAAACGCGGTGGGACTGCTGCCGTAGGCCTCGGAAAAGGCTCGTGCAAAAGATTTCAGGTTCGGATAACCAATATCGGTCGCTATCTGCGCAACAGGCCTGTCCGACTGCACCAACCAACAGGCGGCACGATGCAATCTGATCCGGCGCGCAGCCTGCGCGCAGGTTTCACCGGTGATGGCACGAAACACGCGATGCCAATGAAATCGTGACATCGCCGCGACATCGGCCAAAGCATCCAGCGACAAATCCCCAGCGGGGTGATCGTGGATATAAGCCAACACGCGCAACACGCGATCTTCATAGCTGGCGACCATCGGTATCCTTCCTTCTCATTGCCCATCTGTCGTGACATATTCCACGACCACAAATCTTGCTGAGTTCGATGGAAGAGACGCTCAGCTTTTTGGTACAATCATTTCAGAGACAATTGCTCTTATTTTCAGCGCCTACTTGGAGATCGCTTCGTAAGTTCGATCAGCGTCAATCCAGAAGCCTTGCTCGCCTTCAACCACCAAAGTGCCAAGTTTGTAACCGAATTCAAGATCGTGATCTTCGACCCAAATCCTGCAGATCCAATAGCTTCGATCATCCAATTTGCTACAATCAGAGGTGAACCAGAAACCATCTTCGTTGATGGCATTGGTCTGTAGGACCTTCGTTACTAGCAAGTCGCCGCGGATATCTGTTACGCTCATAACTACCCGGCCATCGGTTTCAAATGGCAAATTGAATGGTCGTTTGATGGCCAAGTTTTGATCGAATGAGTAAACACTGAAAATTCTCAGTTTCGTTGTATCAAACCCATTGCGAAGCAGAAAATTATTGTAACCCTCGGCGTTAAGGCGAAGAAACCCAAATGCCGGAAGAACGTCTGCATTGGTATCCGACATGCAGAATACCTGCGTTGTCTCGCCACCAAGCAAAATCAGTTCGCCAACAATTCGAGGGCCTTCTTTAGGGTTCACCTGCAGGGAAGAACTTGCTTTCAAGGTCAGCAACTGATTTCCGATCTGGACTACCAATTCAGACACAAAATGACATGCCGCAATCCGCTCAGCTTCTTCTTTTTTGGATTGATAAATCCCCCAAGAAACATGAGCGACGAACCAGACCACCCCGAAAGCGACGACTGTCAGGGAAAGCAACAACAAAAACACAGCCCCGCGAAACGCCGCCTCGATGAATTTAACCGCATGATCAATTACTTTTAGCATGCTCAGCATCTCAAATGCCCCTTGTTGTTGCATCTGAAGACAGCCAACGGCATATAGCTAGGAAAATTCACGCGAGTGAGGCGTCATGACCCAGTATCTGGATTTCGAAAAACCGCTGGCCGAGATCGAAGGCAAAGCTGAAGAGCTGCGCGCGCTGGCCCGCGCAAATGAAGAGATGGACGTGGCCGAAGAAGCCGCCGCACTGGATGCCAAGGCCGCCAAACTGCTGGACGAGCTTTATGGAGACCTCACGCCGTGGAGGAAATGCCAGGTCGCGCGGCACCCTGAACGGCCTCATTGCAACGATTACGTAGATGCGTTGTTCACCGAATTCACACCTCTGGCCGGCGACCGGAACTTTGCCGATGACCTGGCGGTCATTGGCGGTCTGGCGCGGTTCAACGATCAACCGGTGATGGTGATTGGCCATGAAAAAGGCAGCGACACCAAATCGCGGATCGAGCGCAATTTCGGCATGGCCCGCCCCGAAGGCTATCGCAAAGCCGTTCGACTGATGGAAATGGCGGGCCGCTTTGGTCTGCCGGTGATCACTTTGATCGATACAGCAGGCGCCTATCCCGGCAAAGGCGCGGAAGAGCGCGGCCAGTCCGAGGCCATCGCACGCTCAACCGAGATGTGCCTGAAGATCGGCGTACCACTGGTTTCTGTCATCATCGGCGAAGGCGGATCGGGTGGAGCCGTTGCGTTTGCAACAGCGAACCGCGTGGCGATGCTGGAGCATTCGGTCTACTCGGTGATTTCGCCCGAGGGCTGCGCCTCGATCCTGTGGAAGGATGCCGAGAAGATGCGTGAAGCCGCCGAGGCGCTCCGTCTGACGGCTCAGGACCTGCACAAACTGGGTATCTGTGACCACATCATTCCAGAACCCAAAGGCGGGGCGCATCGCGACCGCCCTGCAGCGGTTGAATCCGTGCGGTCTGCAATTGCTTCGATGCTGAAAGAGCTCGACGGAAAAGATGCGGCGGCCCTGATCAAGGACCGCCGTCAGAAATTCCTGGATATCGGCTCAAAAGGGCTGGCGGCTTAACCCGTCAACCTCCCAAACTCTGCAACAACGCCACTGAAGGCTGACCGGTTACGGACAGCCCGTTGGCGCGTTGATAAGCGCTGATTGCAGCCTCAGTGTTTTTTCCGATCACTCCGTCTGCGCCTTGCGTGTCATAACCCGCAGATGTCAGGCGGCGCTGTAGTTCTTTACGATCGTCAAGCGTCAACCCGGTTGCATCCGGCCCGAATGAGGCCTGGAACGGTGCCCCGCCCGCGATCCGATCCGCAAGATGGCCCACACCAATCGCGTAACTGTCCGAGTTGTTATAGCGCTTGATCACTTGAAAATTGCGGAACACCGCAATGCGTGGTCCGGGCGTCTGCGGTTGTAACACTGCCACCGGAGAGCCCGAGACTGTACCGACTTCCCCACCCCAAGGCTGACCCTGCACCCAACCGGCGCGCGACAGATACGCGGCGGTTGAGGCCAACGAATCTGCCGGATCTTCGGACCAAATATCGCGGCGTCCATCACCGGTGAAATCAACGGCATAGGCTAGATAAGAGGTAGGGATAAACTGGGTGTGTCCCATCGCTCCGGCCCAGCTGCCGGTCATGTTGGCCGGGGTTGTATCGCCCTCTTGAATGATCTTCAGCGCCGCCACCAGTTGCTTTTCAAAGAACGCCCCGCGCCGCCCATCATAGGCCAGCGTCGAGGTCGCCGAGATCACCGGCACATCACCGCGCCGTGCGCCGTAGCGGCTTTCTAGTCCCCACACTGCGACAACAATTTCCTTGTCGACACCATATTGCGCTTCGATCTGCGACAGAGTCCCTGCGTGCCGCACGAGCATCTGTTTGCCGGTGCTGATCCGCTCGTCCGACGCGGCAATGGCCAGATAATCCTCAAGCGAGCGCTTGAACTCGACCTGATTGCGGTCGCGCTCGATCACATCGGGCAAATATCCCGCCCCCTGAAAGGCGCGATTTAGCGTAGATTGAGAGATGCCCTGCGACGCTGCCCGGCCTTTGAAACCAGCAACCCACGCATCCCATCCAGCGTTCGGGACAGCGCGCATTCGCGACGCTGGAGCACTGGTTGGTGCACTGCCAGTTGAACAGGCTGCCAACAGCGTCGCCCCAAGCCCGATAGAAAAAGTTCTTCGATTGATCATGATTGAAATCTGCTCTTGTTGTGATTTGCTTTCAGGATAACGCAGCCCGCCCGTTCAGACCAGCAGAGCAGCATCTGAAACCAACCTGTCAATGAGATGGGCAACAAGCCGCTCAGGTTACGAGCAGGCGCAATCCTTGCGTCACGTCCGAGCGCACCGCCAATCTAAGACCTGGTTCATCCCCAGCCTTGAGCGCTGCGATGATCAAACGGTGGTAATGCGGCGGCTCAGTTCGTCGCAGCCGGCCATAAAGTGCCCGCATCGTGGGACCAAGCTGCAGCCAAACGGTCTCGGCCATTGCAAGCATCGCGGGGGCCTGTGCGCGCAGGTAAAGCGTCCGGTGGAATTCCAGATTGGAACGGATATAGCCAACCGCGTCGCGTTTAGTGACCATCTCGGCGACGGCCATGTTGATGCTTTGCAGCCGGTCAATCAGTGCCATGTGCGCGCGCGGCAGGGCACGACTGGCCAATTCAACCTCAAGCAGCGCACGCAATGCGGCCAACTCCTCGATCCGATCCCGTGTCAGTTCAGGGGTCGACACGCGGCCCGAGGTGGACAGTGACAGCGCGCCTTCCGCTGCAAGCCTCCGCACTGCTTCGCGCGCAGGCGTCATCGACACACCGAATTCCTTGCCTATACCGCGCAATGTCAACGCCTGCCCCGGAGCCATCTCACCATGCATGATACGAGACCTGAGTGATCGATACACTCGATCATGGGTCGCGGTGTGGGACTCGGCGGGGCGTGTGGTCAGCATGAGCTTATGTGATCACAAACTTTCCCGGCGTCAAGCGGCGGGTTCGAAGCGATAGCGGTGAAGTTCAGCCCCATTGTCGCGCAACCAGCGGCGGGCCTCTTTGTACGGGCCAAATATCCGCTCGACCTGCGCCCAGAAGGCGGGAGAATGGTTCATTTCGATCAGATGCGCCACTTCATGAGCGGCCACATAGTGCAGCACCTCAGGCGGTGCGAGGATCAGTCGCCATGAAAACATCAACGCACCAGCAGAACTGCAGGATCCCCAACGCGAACGCGTATCACGCAGCGTAATGCTACTATACGGACGACCCAACATTGCGGCATAATCATCACACGCTCCGGTCAAACGATCGCGGGCAAGTTCTTTGAGAAACCGGGCGAGTCTCCGCGCCTCCGCCCCAGCAGGAACACCGATCTCGTCCCCCTTCAGCAGCACCCGCCGACCTGAGATTTGAACGATTCGCCGTGCTTTTCCCTCTATTGATATGGATTGACCGAACTCAACGGTTTCATGGTCTGGCCTGTCCTGAAGATGACCGCGAATCCAATCCTCTTTCTGATGCGCGAAATCCAAAGCCTCGGCTTCGGGGACACCTTTTGGGTAGGTCAGCGTAACCCGCCCATCCAATTGGGAAATCCGCAAACTGATCCGTCTTGCCTGCGCAGATTTGCGCAATGTCAGCGGCACCGGAGGGGTTCCAGGCAATGCGTGTCGCCCCATGGGCCGATCTCCTTCGCGCAAAGGCTTTGACAGTGCCTGCCGCTTATGGCAGGTGACCTGAATCATTGATGAGATTCACCTGATATCAAGGGGATTTGATATGCCCAAGGAAGAATGGGGCGTAAAGCGTGTTTGCCCGACCACTGGTAAACGCTTTTACGACCTTAACAAGGACCCGATCGTCAGCCCCTATACCGGCGAGATCGTTGAACTGGAAACCGGCAAAAGCCGGATGATCGCGGCAGATGCTGAAGATGCGGCTTCGGTTAAAGCACGTGAAGCTTCGTCGGACGAAGATATCGTGTTGGATGATGACGACAACGTCGATGTCGAACTGGACGACGATCTGCTGGACGATGATGACGACAGCGACAACGTTTCGCTGGACGATATCAAGGACATGTCGTCAGAAGACGAAAATTGATGGGTTTCGAGGCAGCCCCAGCTGCCTCATCCCAGTCCACCGGATTAGTTCGCACTTTTTCACCGAATCCGATTTTTGGACTTGCACTCTACGGCGACGTCTCATAAACGTCCGTCCACCGCTTTGGCGGTACCTGCATGGGGCCTTAGCTCAGTTGGGAGAGCGCTTGCATGGCATGCAAGAGGTCAGGGGTTCGACTCCCCTAGGCTCCACCAAATCTCAATAATTGATCCACCACCCAGAGTTCTTCCTTTTTGGCAAAAGAAATTTCCTTTGGGTTCGGAGCGGACGCTCATTGTTCGTACACATCAGAGTCGCCTAAGCGCTGTCGCCAACAACCTGAAAACCGCAAAAAGAATTTTCCTTGCGGTTCATAAAGCGATGTGGTGCTCAACACACCACCCAGATCATGTTTGGCCGGTTGAAAGACTGGAGACGCGTTACCACCTGCCACGACAGATACCTATAAGGACTTCCTTTTTACCATAGCACCCCAGCAACCGTTATGTATTGGCCATGAGGCATAAGACTACCCTGGAAGTACTACCCCAAGCCCATCGCAACCATGGGTAATAATACACCCGACATGGCGATCGATACACCCATCGGATAGCTCGCTTTTGGTCGCAATGCGAGCCAGCGGCATTCCGGAAATCCAATTATCGAGCGACTTGTGATCACAAACAGCATGCCCACGACCATGGACAGGGTGAAAGTGTAAAAGAACAGCAAAAGAAAGTAGCTGGGCACAAACAATGTCAGCGCGGCGATTGCCTTTACGTCGCCTCCACCCCACAGGCGCAGCGTGAAACCAAGAAAACCAACGACAAATACGCCGACGCCGAAGACCGCGCGGTATACCGTCTCGTGGAAGGATAGAAACACGGGCGCGGAGAGAACAAAAGCGGCGAGCATTATCAGTACCAGCTTATTGGATATCCTGAGGTTTTTCAGGTCATTCCATGCCATTGCAGCCAAAAGCGGAGTAATGACGATCAAAGGGACGAACTGCGCGACTTCAGGCGACATTTTCGCTACCCGCATTCAGCGATTGGCGCTTGACCATCGGGGTCAGCAAATCATGGATCAATTCGGGTTGAGATGACGTTTCTGTTTTGACGTAGATATTGCGAAGATGCGTACGCAGTGTCGAAATTGAAATCGATAACTCGGACAACAAGGCGTTGTTGTTCAATCCGCGCGCCAATAACAGGCAAACCCGATATTCCGAGCGACTCAGCCGACAAGGGTTGTCCATAGACAAAATGCTTTTTGGTTCTTTCTTGATAAGCTTTCGGCGCGTGTTTTTCAGCTTCGCTTCGGAAAACCGACCAAGAGATCTTTTCTTCCAGCAATCCGACAGAACAGGGCCCAGAACGCTCAGAATATCTACCGCGGCCGAAGAGATGGGGTGGCTGAAATGCAATTCCAGAAAGTCGGCGACACCATTTTGTCGTTCCAGCAGAATGGAAACTGACTCGGAAAACCTGCGGAAAGCATAGAACTCTGACAGATGTTCGTATTCGGACAGGTCATCCTGTCCACCGAACCAAGCCGACCCCAGTTTGGCCCCGCTCATGTTGTTTCCGCAAATGGCAGGCGCGATGCAGAAATCGAAACCGCTGAAACTGTCCGGTGTCTTGTGATTGGCGTCGTAGCTCAGCACTTTTGCCGAATTCTGATTGCCGTGCAGGTCCACCCGGCTGATTGAAACGACTTCCGCATCAATTGCGCGAGCTGTTTCGCGCAGTGCATTTAGCAGTGGGACTTTCCCCTGAGTCGCCTGGCAAAGGACAGCTACGACTTTTAGAAGTTCTGACGTTGGTGCCCCTGCACCGGGCGCGAAACGATGCGCCGAAAACAAACTATTCATACCGTTTAACATTGACCGAAACCCGATCAACCCTTTCGACAGACACCCCCACCCGTCGATTGCGTCGCGATTTTTTGTGTGGCCGGACTCCACTTAACTACCTAAAAGCTTACTCTTTTCTCTCTTAACTGGGCAAAATCTGCCGAAACCAGACGCCCGTTTGTCCTCGTTTTGGAAACATGGCCTGCCCGAACTCGCGATTACCGCGGATCCGGGCGCGAATTTTACGCTCCAAAGCCACGGAAGTATCGAATCATCGAAGGTGCGGCGGTAATGATGATCAGCGTCGGCAGCATCAGCGCAGCCAAAACAGCGGACATCTTTACCGGTAGCTGGTTTGCCAGTTCCTGTGCCCGTGTTTCGCGTGAGTCCCGCATTTCAGACGCATAGGTAGTCAGAGCTTCGGACATACTGGTCCCGTAGCGTATGGATTGCTGGACAACCGTGGCAAAGGACTGGATTTCATCAACCCCTGTACGCCGCGCCATGTCAGACAGCGCAGTTGCGCGGGGGCGTCCGGCCTGAATCTCGTGCTGGGTGTTCAGAAACTCAAACGCTAGGTCAGGGGAGGCCAGCGCCAGTTCGTTCCCGACCCGTGTCATAGCGGCATCAAAGCCCAGCCCAGCATGAAGCGAGATCTGCAGCAGATCGAGAGCATTTGGGAATGCATCGCGGATACGCTGCTGACGTTCTTTGCGGCGATGCTTCAGCCAGGCCGCGGGAACAAAATATCCGACGGCCGTCAGCAAACCGATAAGCTGAATAGCGTTGGCTTTGCTGATGGATTCAAAAATGCCCGTAATCGCGCTGGGAACGGGGATGCCAGGCGTTCTTGAGGCAACGATGAGCAGACCCACAATCATCGGCACGAAAATCCCAAGCCAAACCCGAGTCAGTGTGTAGATCCGCAGGGCATTTCGACCGGTCAGCCCGGCTTGAATCAGCTGATCCTCGATCTTGCGCCGCTCAGCTTCCCTACTGGGCAGTGCGGCCTTAAAAAGACCTTTAGGGGTGACGAGAGTTTCGCGCAACAGTCCACGGTCATTGCGGGCCTCATACCTTTGGGCGCGCAGATTGGCGATACGGACAGCCGCTGGATGGCGACGGCTTAACGCCGAGGTTACGGCGACGAACACCAGCAAAACGCCAAGACCAAAGACGGTCAGCAGAATTGTTTCGGCTGGCAGCCCGAAACGAAGCGACATAATTTCCAGAATATTTTCCATGAAACTGCCCTCAGATACGGAAATTGACGAGTTTGTGCAGGATGATGACGTTCGAGACCATCAGAACGACAACCAGCACTGCAAGTTTGATGAATGCGGGATCGTCACTGACGTCGGTGTAATATCCCGGCGCGTTGATCGTCATTAACCCCATGATCACCAGCGGAATGATCGACAGAAGAAACCCGGACAGGCGCCCTTCTGCGGAAATGGCTTTGATCCGCGCGCGCAACGCGATGCGCCTTCTGACCACGGTTGCCAGGACGGACACGATCCGCTCCAGATCGCCACCGGTGCCATGTTGGATCGCCATGCTTGCCGCCAGGTACTGCGCATCTTCCGAGCCGACCCGGTCTGCAAAATCCTGAACCGCATCAGGAAGCTCATCACCAAAGCTGATCTGGTCGAAGATGATGCCGAACTCGGACCCGATCGGATCTTGCATCTCGTCCGCGACGGCTTTGATTGAGGTGTTGACCGGATGGCCAATTTTCAGGCCACGCGCCATCAGCTCTAGCGCATCGGGCAACTGACTGGTCAAAACTTTTTGGCGTTCAGCCTGCCGCGATTTCACCACCAAAGCAGGCATAAGCACACCCAGGATGAGTGCGATCGGGGCCGCCTGCCAGGGCGGCAGAAACATCATACCGGCGATTGCGATCGCCAAGGTGCCAAACAGACAAAGCAGCACAAAATTCTTCGCTGAAACATGCAGTCCCGCCTGAATCAACGTATCCGGCAAATTCCCAAAAAACGGAATCTTAGCAAAAAAGCCTGTCTGGGTCTCAGGAAGCAGCAAGGCCAGCCGTTCTTCATCGGACACGCCCTGTCGGACCATGCGCATTCGGCGGTTGCGGGCCTCGGCGTGGTTTTCACCGCGACGGGCAAAGTGGAACACACCGGTAATCAGCATGAAAATTCCGACGAAGACGCAAGCCAGCGTCAGATAGTTAAGAAGTTCGGCTGTGTTAATACTGGTCATGCCTCAGCCTCCTGATACTCGGAAAGTCTCGGGTTCGAGATCGACGCCAGCAGCTGTGAGCAAGTCATAGCATTTCGGGCGAATCCCGGTGGGAACAAACTGACCAAGCACCTCGCCGCTTTCCGCGCGGCCTTTCTTCTGGAACACGAAGATGTCTTGCATGGTGATGATCTCACCTTCCATCCCGGTTATTTCCGAAATGCTGGTGACGCGGCGCGACCCATCCGCCAACCGCGACAGATGCACAATGAAGTGCAGCCCCGACGCGATCTGGGATCGAATGGCTGCGGCGGGAAATTCGATACCCGTCATCGTGACCATCTGTTCCAGGCGGCCCAATGAATCGCGCGCCGAGTTCGCATGTACAGTCGTCATCGAGCCATCATGACCCGTATTCATGGCCTGAAGCATGTCGAAGGTCTCCGCTCCGCGAACCTCACCGACAATGATCCTGTCGGGGCGCATACGCAGCGCGTTGCGCACCAGATCACGCTGAATGACCTGGCCGTCGCCGGATGGGGATGGCGGGCGTGTTTCCAGTCGCACAACATGCTCCTGCTGGAGTTGCAGTTCTGCTGCGTCTTCAATGGTGACGACACGCTCGCCATGGTCGATATACGAAGACAGGGCGTTCAACATCGTTGTCTTGCCCGACCCCGTCCCGCCTGCGATCAGGACGTTCAGGCGCGCATATACCAGTGATTGCAGAAAACGCGCGGCGGCGTCGTTCAGAGCGCCATTTGCGACCAACTTTTCCATTGTCAGCTTCGACTGGGCGAATTTTCGAATTGAAACACTGGGACCATCAATCGAACAGGGGCGGATGATTGCGTTGACACGGCTGCCATCTTCCAGCCGGGCGTCCACCCAAGGCTGCCGTTCATCGACACGACGCCCGATCTTGCTGACGATCTTGTCGATAACCCGCAGCAGGTGCTTTTCATCGCGGAACCGCACCGGCACGCGCTCCAGCAGGCCAGAGCGTTCGACATAGACCGTCTGATAACCGTTAACCAGAATGTCGTTGATAGTCGGATCGGCCAGCAATGGCTCCAATGGGCCAAAACCCAGAATTTCGTCCAGAAGTTCCTCAACGATGCGGTTGAAGTCTTCGGTATTCAGCGGCCTGCCGGTTTGGGACAACGCACCGCCAACAACCCCGGCGACTTCGCGCCGCAGCACGTCTTTTTCAACCTTTTCGATCACCGAAAGGTTCAACCGTTCCAGCAAAGCCTCGTGCAAAGTGCTTTTGAGCTCAAGCCAGTCGGCCAGTTCGGTATCTTCTGTTGTGGTCTCAGGCTGAATTTCTTGGGCCAGTTGCTCTGCATGCTGGTTAAGCTGGATTACTTCGGCCTCATTGGTTCGCCCGGCGCGTGTAAACTTTTCAAACATCCCTTAGACTCCAATTAGGCTGCGTTGTTTCTCAGGCCGGTTTTGCCGACCATTGTTTCATTCATGATTTTCCGACCCATCGTGCGGATCGCCTTGGACAAGGCACAGCTGCCTGAGGCTTGCGATAGCAATTGACCCCGATCCAGCGCCTGTTTTGCGTGGCGCGCGTCGCTTGGCAGCCAGAAGCGCAATTCGCGTTCCAGCGCCTTTTGGGCTTCGACATGTTGGCTTGACCGGAATGTCGGTTTCGTTTCCTGGCTGATGACGATCTCAACCGGAGGTTCGAGCCGCTCTTTTGTGAAGAATTCGATCAAACGGCAGGCTTGGCGCACCGAAGAGACTGAGCTGTCACCCACCATCATCATCCTGTCTGACGCGGTAACTACTGCGCCAAGCCAATCGACCAGCGCACGTGGCAGATCGATAACAACAAAGTCGAATTCCAGACGCAAAGTCTCGATCAGCGCGCTGACCTGTTCGCGTGTCAGAACATCCAGAGGAATGAATTCTTCGGGCGCGCTCAGGACTTCCAAACCGGATGCATGTTGCACCAAAGATTGCTGAAGGAAAGTCCGGTCCGGCGTGACACCATCCTGGGCCATTCTCAAAAGCCCCGAGGAAGACTGCAAATCTAAGGACGTCGCGACCGTGCCAAATTGCAAATCCAGATCTACGATAGCGACCTTGTTTCGCGTCCTTTTCCGGAAGATGCCGGAATAACCCTGCAATTGGTCCGCCAGGTTGATGGACAGTGTCGACGCGCCGATGCCTCCACGGGCCGGGCATACGCTGATAATCTGCCCCAGTCGCTGCGGTTGCGGCGCATAAATTGTCGGCAGCAAGGATTTGTCGACCATCAGACGCTGAATCTGTTCGGCCAGTTCGTCCTGCCCGATGGGATAGGGCAGAATCTCGTCCACGCCCGATTTGTTCAGCGCACGCGCTTCGGTCAATGAGATGTCACGGTCGCTAAGTGCCAGCAAGGTGCCGCGCGAACCGGCGCTACGACGAAGATCGCTGACAGTTTCCAGATTCAATTCGCCTGAAAAGCTGAACACCAGCAGGTCATTTTCACCCATCAGATCACAGGCGCGACCGTTTACCGAAGACAAGGTCCCGGAATGTGTCTCTAGCGAAAGATCGTCGAACCGGTCGACGGCCTGGGCGACTGAATCCTTAATCGCCTCATTATCAGAGATTAGGGCTAATGATTTTTGAGTCACTTTTCAGCTCCCATGATTAGAAATTCAACCGTTGACTCCGCTGGCGAGGTCTTCGCCAGGAAGGGTTGCGCTAAAGTCGGAAAAAATTTTGAAGCCCGTTGTCGCGGTGGTCAGTGCATCGGTTTCTGGCGTTGAGCCGCCCAAAACCAGCGCTGCGATCGAACCCAACGGAGAGACGAACCGGAACGGAAGTTCTTCGATTGTCACTGTGACCATCGGTACATAAGGGCCACCCAGGAAATTCATTTCCGGGTCGAAGTCGTAAGTGAATGTGATGTTGCTTTCGTCAAAAGTTGCGGTGGGATCGTTGGGAACGGCAAACTGAAGCATGTTCCAGATGTCGGTCACGGTGGTCTGGGCCGCTGCATTCACGGGTGCCGCACCGGTGCATATTGTGGTGGCAGGTTCGACACAGACGCCAGCGGCGAAACTGCAATTGGTTCCGAATCGCGGGCCGGTGATATCGGTATAGGTGCCGCGGCTGTTGGTTGTCGGAACACCGCCACATGCGGGTGGCATCACTGCAGCCATCCGAGCGGCGACCTGTGCTGTTTTTTCAGCAGCCACATAGTGGAAGGCCAATCTGCCGAAATCTATCAGGCCCAGGAAAATCAAAAGGAACAACGGCAGGACAAAGGCAAGCTCAGTGACCGTCGACCCATCTTCGTGACGGCCAAGTCGCGACATTTCGCGGGTTATCTTGTGAATGCGGCGGGTCATGGTCCAAACACCCGGCTGCGATCTGTGATCGTGGTTTGGATCTGCGCCGTCGCCGAACCTCCTACTAGTTGGAACAGGGGCGTGAATGGCAGATTTGAAATTGTCAGTGACGCGGTCAGGACGGCCACTGGTGTGGGCGAAACGCGGTATTCACCTGCGTTGCCAACGCATTCGAGGGACAGAGAGTCCAGACCAACAGCAATGTCAGTGGTTGAAAGCGATGTCAGTGTATTTGAGACAGCGGTTTGAAAATCGCCGATAGCAGCGCTTGGCGAGGCAGTGCACAAGTCCGACGGGGCGATCCGGCCAACATAACGGGCAGTGTCCCGAACCCCTGTGATCGCATTTTGATAGGACCAGAAAATCCGCCCCCCTTCGACGATCAGGGCAAATGTCACTAACAGGATTGGCAAAAGGATCGCAAACTCGACCAACGCCGCGCCGGACTGATCGTTGCGGAACCGGCTAAGGGTATTGCTGATATGATGGGAGGCACCAAACATGATCATTACTCGTAAAGCTGAACTAGATCGTGAACGATGCCGCCAACTCCGGCGCCGCCGATGCCATCCGATACGGTCTGAATGACCTCACCATAGATGACCGCGTTGGCACCGGTGCTGCCGGACTCCGAGGGGCGGATCAGAAACATCTCGATGAAACTTGTCACCGGAATGGCGCCCGACCCGCCGTTCAGCTCATCCTGAAAAGTCGCGCAATCGATACCGGCGACAGTGATGACACGGCGCGTAGGATCGGCACGACCGGCTGAAGGGGGTTGGCACGAAGGCATGCTGCTTTCAGCTTTACCACCGGCGGTCAGGATAGCTTCCAGAGCGGCCTGGTTGGTAACCTCTGCATTGTAGATGTCATAGCGGGTGCCACCGGTCGGGAACCAAGATGGAATACCGGTTGGAAGAGGACCGCTGAAATCAGCGCCGTAGTTGATGGTCAGATACTCGGTAAGGCCGCCAGCGAACACGCCATTGCCTATGCGAGGTGTCGGGCAAGTGCCGCTGGCAAAACAATCATCAAGTGGCAGCCCAACGGTCGCGGCCGGATCAGGGATCCCGTTCGCATCATAAGTGGGCGACAGCTGGCTGGTGCAGTTGTTTCCGTTACTCGCAGTGATCCAACCGTCCAGGACATGCGGGGAAGAGGCGAAATTGTCGACGTCGTAGCGCGAGCCGTTGCTGAACTGCCTGGCGCTGGAATCAAATCGGTCGAAACGTGTGTTAAAGCCAGCAACCATGTTGCCCACGCTCAGACCCGGTCTGGTTTCAACGGCTCTTTGGCTGAAGCACATGGAAACAGCGCGCGATGCGGCCAGAGCACATGAATCTTCCTGACCGTTTGGTGCAGGTTCGCAGGCACCAGACGCGTCGATGGCCAGATTCTGATTAGAAGACAAAAAACCAAAGTTTCCGGGACCCCAATGGCCATTGCCGCCCTGACTTACCATCCTAATCAACTGGCCTTCGGTCAGATCAAGGCTAGGTTGCGGCAGGCAGATGAACATGGGGGTGATGTCGCAGGCCATCAGGGTGAAGCCTGCTACGGCATCGGCGTTGACGCTGGAGAAAGGCTGCGCATTGCCCAAAAGAGCCGCCGCTGCCGCCGCCAGCGGAGTGCCAACCTCGTGCGTGTCGACGGTCACCCGAACAAATGCCGCAATCGGCCCGCTGGCAGGATCGGTCGAATCCAGCAACTGCGCGGGTTGGGCGGGATCAGTCGCAGTGGTCGGCGGGTTTTCGTAAAACCGCAGCTGGTAATCCGTTGCACCGGACAACAGCTGATCCTTGTTGCGAATGCCAAAGCTTTGACGGTCGCGGATCATGTTTGCAGCCGCATTCGTGGCGCGGGTGATTGAATCCGGGCGACCATCAAGTTCCCCCGCAGCCGCAAGGGCAACATTGTCCGCAAAGCTCTGCAATTCCGACTGAGTGGTGGTCACCCGACCAATGTCGAATGCAAGGGCGGCCATTCCGACCATCACCGACAGGGCCACCGCAACAAAGACCAGGATCGCGCCGTCTTCGGAGCTACGGAATTGACGTATGAATTGAGCGAGGGACACGGTCGAAACCTTCGTTGGTCGATTCAGTTGATGATGGATTCTGTCACTTCGGTGCCGCGGCGGACCCGGACTATGGTTTTACGCACCGGTTCTTTGATGTCCTGCGCAACAACCGGCTCATCAATCAGAAGATCGTTAAGTCGCGTCATGGTCAGCGTCTTGTCCTCGGTGTCATCAATGGACCGCAAGGTGAGGCTCAGCCGACCGGCACGTTGCGCCAGAGCAAGGCGCTGGACCTGATCCGGGGTAACGGCAACAGTAACCGTACGTGCAACAACGGGTTGGTCGGTCTGTTCGTCAGATTCCTGATCAACACCAATGACCCTGATGTTTTGCAAAATTGTGACGGCGTGCATGTCTCTTTTTTCGCCAGTGGTCATTACTACATCGACCCGATCACCGGGGGTGACAAAGCCCCCGACGGCGGTTTCGGCATCAACCTCAATGGCCATGGCGCGATGATCTGCGCCCAGCGTCTGAACGATGGTGACCTTTTCACCAAAGTCGGACACCTTGCTGTTCAGGATCAGTTCACCCTGAGTAATTGCGCGACGAGCGCGACGGGACGGCATGCTGGCCTCCGCAATCAGGTCGTCGTAATCTGTAAAGACGCCCACGGGTACAGCACCACGGGGCCAGTCAATGGTTGTCAGCGCGCCGGGCTCGATTTCTTCACCAAACGAGATATCGCGCGATGCAACGACCACGCTCACCATCTCGCTCTCGGCCTCGACATTTGCGGACTGAGCGTCAAATTGAATGTAATCCCGAGCGACGTAAACCGACCCTCCGGCTACGACCAGGCCCGTCAATGCAGTGAAAATGGCAGAGAGTCTCATCTGGTGCTCCTTCAGCTATTTCCTGGCGTTTTTCGAATGAACCGATCTGAACGGTTGCACTTTGCCAGCGGATCAAAAAATTATCCTGGGCGATAAGCACGCGGAGCTGGGTGCACCGCGTGCTTTGTCTTCATTAAGGAATCAGGGTTTCCGCGTTTGTGAACTGACCGTTAACGTCGGCGCCCAAAGCGGTCAGAGTGGCCACTGCAATCGCCGTGACAATGGTCAGGGCGACGCCGTATTCCACGATGGTCGCGCCGCTTTCGTCGCGTGCCATGGTCTTCATCTTTACATAAAGCTTCAACATTTTACTCTCCTAGTTAACTCACTAGTTACTCATGGATGCCGCCCAAATTCGCGGCGTTCTAACCCCCCCATATGGACGGAGCCTTCCACAAGGTTAGGTCCCGCCATCAGGGCGCCGCATCCTCCAAACCGCGGAGAAATACACGTCAAGATTGTAAGATTTGGCAGTTCGGCCGGTTCTTTGCCGCAAATTGGCCCGATTCCTTAACGGAATCTGAATGGCCAGATCTGTGATTCTTTCCCAACTATCGGGCCGCCAATTGTGGTGCCAAGCGGCTTTGCTGCACAATTGGAATGAAGGATTCACCTCATGAATCCAGCATGATAACCGAGAGACACGACCCGTTGCATCCGGACGAAGTACAAGACCGGGAACTGGCCTTCGTATAATACCGCATTGAAAGAACGAGGATCGCTTTCGATCTGGTTTGATCCTGAGATGGATTGGACACCGCCACCTTCAGTCAGGCGCGGCCGTCACCAGAGTTTCAGCAACGCCGTGATCCAAGCGTGCCTGACCCTGTTCTGTTCGGGATGCGGCTTAGGCAAACCACAGGCTTCGTGGGCAGTCTCTTGCAGCTGACTGGCTTGTGGACTGAGCCGTGCCTGATTTCTGTACCCTGTGCCGCCGTAAAAAGAACGCTGAACGTGAACCTTCCGTATCGTGGCGGATGCGGCCCGCTGCATCTGCTGATCAACAGCACCGGCATCAAATCTGAGGGCGAAGGAGAATGAAATGGCCGCAAGCATGGTAGCCCCAAGCGGCACATTTGGCGTAAAATACACATAGGCATCTACGAGGAAACACTGGAAGTGCGCGCCGTTGAAGTTACCACCAACAACGCCGGACACGCGCCATTACTTCCCGAGTTGCTTGATCAAAACCCGCTAGATCAGAACATCGGGTCGGTGACCGCAGACGAGGCATACGACGCGCGTAAATGCTACGGCGCGATTGTCGCCCGCAATGCCCACGCCATCATCCCGCCACGCAAGAACTCCAAGTCATGGAACCCCAAGTCCGCCGGTGCCATTGCCCGAAACGAGGCGGTCACTGCATCTCGATACCCGGGCCGCGCTATCTGACAACGATGGAGCGGGTATCACCACTTGCAGAACGGCACTGCTGACGCATTCGAGTGGCGTTGCTATTCGCCATCTGCAATTGGTGGCAGCAAGTCCGCACCATTTCTTAGCGGGTCAACTGGAACGCTCGGTGCAGTGTGCCGCGCGCAGCCTATTTATGTAGCGACGTGAGAAACATCTTTGTCCGGCGAATAAATATCCAAGATGTTCCAATGTCCGGTTGTTGGCGTCGGATTGTTGATCATCGGGACATCCAAAACCGTTGGCTTGCCACTGGCGATTGCCGCCTCCAATGCGGGCAACAACTCGTCAGCAGCGCTGAGCCTGTGTCCTTCTGCACCATAGGCCCGCGCTATGTCGGCATAGCCCGGCCCGTTTGCGGGCGCTTCGGCCGATCCGGGGAAGGTCGTTCCATAGGTCAGGCCGTAATGCGCTTTTTGCAGTCCTGCGATGGTCCCAAACGCGTTGTTGTTCATCACAAGCCAGATGATGCCCAGATCAAGTTCGACAGCTGTTGCCAGCATTGACGGGTTTTGACCAAACCCACCATCGCCGACCAGGCTAAGAACCACCCGATCAGGTGCCGCCAGCTTCGCGCCGATGGCACCCGGAGGTCCAAAGCCCATCGTGGCGAACCCGCCCGGTGTCAGGATCGAACCGGGAGTCAGGATATCGAACTGTTGCCCAACTCCGTTCTTGTTCCATCCAACATCAGTGGTGATGATGGCATCTTCAGGCAGTGCCTTGCGGGTATCCGCCAGAATACGCTCAGGCATCATCGGAAAGGCAGATGAGATCGCCATTTCCAAGTTACGCGCTTTGAAGTCCGTTCGGAAGTCAGCGATTTTCTGTTCCAGCGCAGGGCGCTTGAAACCGTCCGGATACATCTCACGGGCCACCCGATTGAGCACACGAAGCGCGGCTTTAGCGTCGGCGACGACACCGATCTCGGTGGGATAGTTTCGGCCGATCTCTTGCGGTTCGATGTCAATGTGAATGACCTTGGAACCGGGAATATTGAACGTGTAGCCGGGATACCAGCTGGAACAATCGGCCTCTTTGAACCGGGTGCCCACGGCAAAGATGTAATCCGCATTCAGGCAGGACTGGTTGACCAGTTCGGTGCCCCAAAACCCGGTCATACCCAGTACAAGCGGATGATCGTCTCGCAACGCACCTTTACCCATCAGGGAATGCGCGACGGGCAGACCCATATGTTCAACAAACTCGCGCAACTCCTCGCTCGCCTGCGCCAACAGGATACCGCCACCGACATAGGCAACCGGGTTTTCGGCCTTCGCCAGTGCTTCGACAATCTCTCGTGCTGATTCATCGTCAATCGACGGTTTCTTGAGCGCGCGTGTATTGTCGCGGATACGGTCGAAACTGTCCGAGGGGATCACCTCGGAGAAGATGTCCATCGGCACGTTGACCAGCACCGGTCCGGGCTGGCCGCTTTCGGCAAGATGGAATGCTTTCTCCAGGATTTCGGCCATCAAGTCTGCCCGGTCCACCCGCCATGCACGTTTCACGAAGGGGCGATAGATCTCCCACTGGGCGGCGTCCGCGTGCAGGTTCACCTCCTGATGCGGATGCTTGCCGTAGTAATGCGTGGGAATGTCACCTGCGATCACGACCATGGGGATACAATCCAGCGCCGCGTTGGCGACCCCCGTGGCGCAGTTTGTCAAACCTGGGGAGAGGTGAGACAAGACCACCGAGGCCTTGTCCGTCACGCGGGCATATGCATCCGCCGCGTGGCTGGCGATTTGTTCGTGTCGTACTGTGACGAAATCAATCGGGCTTTCCGCCAGCGCAGCCAGAACCGCGATGTTCGTGTGGCCGCACAGGCCGAAAACGTGCTTGACCTCACGGCGTTCGAGAAAGTCAACGATATGTTCGGCAACGGTTTTACCTTCCAATTTCGCTCCGTCCATCACGCGACCTCCTGTCCGTAGAATTCACCGAACAGGTCCGGTTCCGAGGGGCGATCCTCGGGGATCGGGCGGCTGACCCAGGTGTAGTTCATCATATGTTTCATTGTGACGTTTTCATTGGTGATGTTGCCGCCCCAGATGCCGCAACCAAGGCTGCTGGTCATGGGCATGCCATTGGTCCAGGCACCTGCGTTGGCTTTGGACTGAGGCTGTCGCACCATCATTCGGCTGACCGGAGCCAGACGCGCGAGCCGATCGATATGATCGTCATTGTGGCTGTAGATGCCGCAGGAATGGCCCTTGCCCCCGGTGTTGTAAATCTGGCTGACTGTTTCAAGCGCGTCATCGAATGTGTCGAAGTGATACAGCGCCATCAGCGTGGTCAGCTTTTCCTTGGAAAACTTGTGTTGCGGCCCGATTTGCCCCTGGTTTTCAACCATCAGGAATTTACGGTCCTCGGGAATCGAGAACCCGGCAACCTTGGCCGTTTGCTGCGGCGGGCAGGCGATGGTCGGGAACGTGCGGTTGCCCTTTTCATCCCACATGGCGGCTTCGAGCATGGCCTTTTCTTCATCAGAACACAGATACCCGCCTTCGGCCTTCAGCGCTTTGACCATATCGTCGTAGACCGATCGCTGGATAATGATGTTACCGTCGGCCGAACAACCCGAGCCAAAGTCAGAGGTCTTAGAGATGCGAGTGTTCTGCGCGGCGATGTCTAGATCGGCTGTCTCATCGATGACAATGGACGAATTGCCCGCGCCGACGCCATAGGCCGGACGCCCTGAACTGTAGGCCGCTTTGACCATGGGTTTGCCACCCGTTGCCAGTGTTAGATCACAAATTTCCATCAGATGCTGCGTCAACGGGATCGACGGTTTGCGGATCGACTGGAACAGGTCTTCGGGGGCACCGGCGGCGCGGCAGGCTGCGCGCATGACCTCGACCATCTCAAAGGTGGTATGGGCGGTTCGCGGGTGCGGGCTAAAGATGACGGCATTCCTGGCGTTCGCGGCGGACACGCCGGTCACCGGTGGTGTCATCGCAGGATTGGTCATCGGGATCAGAGACGCGATCACACCGGCAGGTTTGGCATATTTAACCAGGCCCTTTTCTTCGTCGACTTCGACGATACCGGTCGATGGCGTGCGCAGAACATCGCGCAGCACCATGTGAATCTTGAACCGCTTTGCTGGACGTCCCGCACGATCTCCGATACCGCTCTCGTCCACGCCTTGCTGGGCCAGACGCGTGAAGGTTTTCTCGTTTCCTGCGTACCACGCAATGGCCTGAGACAGGCGGTCCAGCCTGTCCTGATCCCAATCCTCGATCTCGGCCATGGCAGCGCGGGCGCGTGCCAGCATATCGGCCGCCATATTGCGGTCGTTTTCAGTGAGCTCTTTGCTCATGATAATCCTCTTGGTGTTTTGGAATTGCTGCATCGGGCATACGGCGCTGTGACCGCGCCTCGCCGAATGTTCGCTTGGCGTGGCTGAGACAGCGACGCGCGTGTTCTTCATACCCCAACTCGGCAACGCGACTTTGGTTGGGCAGTTCAATAGAATAATCGACGGGAGGCATCCGTTCGATGATGCCGGTGAAGTCAATCCAGCCTTCGCCAGGATAGAGCCGCGCATCGCGGGCAAGTTGGATCATGCCCTCGCGCGTATCAGCGATGCCGGGCAGGCAATCAGAGATGTGCAGGAAGTGAAACAGGTCCGAAGGGACGTGCAAAAGCTCCCCGAGATCCACTCGGCTGAGGTGCAGATAGAGCGTGTCGACCAGAATACCACCATTCGGCTGATCAGAGGCGCGGACAATATCCAGCGCCTCATCCAGAGTACGAAGGCGGGAAAAGCTTGGGAACTCAAGGTCCACCGTCAGTCCATAGGGTGCTGCCAGTTCGCAGGTCTCAGAATAGACGTCGATCAGAAAGTCACGATCATCGCGGGTGTTGGTCCACGCGCTCATGATCATGCGTTTGGCGCCGAGTTCCCCGCCGATTTCCAACGAGCGCTCAAAGCTGCGCGGGTCCACGTCTTCGGTGATGCGCGCAATCTCAACATCAAGGACTTTTAGGCCGGTTGTCGAAAGAGCCGTCTTGGTGGCCTGCACCTGCGCCTTGTCGATCGGGGATTGGGTGAATTCACCGGGCACATGCATCGGAATGAACCGGGGACTGACGGCATCGTAACCGGCCCGCGCGGCGATATAGACCAGCTCGGGCGGCGTACAGCCAATCAGCGTCAGATGCGCCAAGGAATAGAGAGAGGGGCCTGCGCCAGCCTCTTCGGGTTTCACCATGAACGACAGCTCCACGTGTCTGCGAATCTAGAATTCATCACACGTAGTAAAAAATATCTGATATTTTTTAAAATATCAACTTTTAATACTGAGCAGGAAATGAAAATGCCCGGGCCCTAGCCCGAGCGTGCTTAACCTTCGTATTGGCAAAGCTTTAGATAGTGACCCAGTCGCCTCCGGACTGGTGAGAGCGCACAGAGGCATCAATGAATCGAACACCGTCTGCGCCTTGATCGACACTGGGATAAGAGAGCCAATCGGCCGGAACGGTAACGCGATCCCGACGCGCGGCGACGGCCATGGCAAATTCCGTATAGAGATTTGCCCAGGCTTCGATAATCCCTTCGGGGAAGCCGCGCGCCGTACGGATCAGACGTTCCGCACCGGGGCCGATGCCATGCCCGTGACCTCGGCTGATGATACGATCCGGCTCACCGAACCGATTGAACTTCAGCTGTTCCGAATTCTCCAAGTCCCACTCGAGGCCTCCTTCGCTACCGAATATCCGCAACCGCAACCCACCCCGATTTCCGGGGGCAAGGCGCGTCGCCATCAGGGTTCCCGGAACTTTATTTTGGTAACGGGTGAACATGAAAACTGTGTCTTCCAAAGGCTTTGGCGCGCCGCAGACATGAAACTCGGCCCTCAGGTCGGTCATTGGCAGGCCCGAGACAAAACTTGCAAGATGCGCGGCATGGGTGCCGATATCGCCGACACAACTGGTCGGGCCAGAAATCTCTGGGTCCAGCCGCCACTTTACATGAGGCGCATCGGCCACATCTTCGGGCGTCATCCAGTCTTGCATAAACTCGACATGGATTTGGTTGATCTTGCCGATGCCGCCTTCTGCAACGATCTGCCTGGCTTGCCGGATCACTGGAAAGCACGACATCGCATATCCGACGGCAAAGACCTGCCCCGTGCGCGCGGTGATCTCCTCAAGCCCCTCGGCCTCGGCGACTTCGTTGGTCAGGGGCTTGTCGCACATCACGTCAATGCCCGCCTCCAGAAACGCTTTGGCCGCTTTGAAATGAACGTGGTTTGGGGTCGTGATCATGACGGCATCTACGCCATCCGGGCGCGCCGCCTCGGCCTGTGCCATCTCGTCGAATGACGCATAGCACCGGTCGGCCGGCAAGAACCATTCGGCCCCGCGCACCTTGCTGCGCGCAGCGTCAGAACTGAGCGCGCCTGCGGCGACCTCCCACCGGTCGGTCATCCGAGCAGCCGTTGCTTGCGTGACCGAGATCCGTCCTCCACCAACAACGCCCAGCCGCAAACGGCGAGACAAGCGAGGAAAGGGGCCGTCAAAGTTCAGGTCTTCGGGTAAAAGTCTCTCAGCCATTCTGAACCTCCATTTCCGGGACCAGTGCGCCCTCGGGCAGGATTTCAACCGCCATGAAGATGCTGGGGGTAATCGTCTCGTATTGATGCCAGGGATAGTTGCCTTCGGTGTCATACATCGGTTTGTGCGTCGTCCCCGGGGCCATGAATTCTTCGAGATAAAGGGTCTCGACATCCCGTTCCCGGCATTGCTGCATTTTGCCAAAGCCAACGATCTGCGTATGCACTTCGCGGAACCCCGGCACAGGGCAGAACGGATGATCCTTATGCAATCCGACATTCAGCGGAACCGAACCGGAATGGTACATGGTCAGTCCAACATTGCCCACGAATACCTTCGGCGACATGTAATGGCTGACACCGCGCAGACGCTCCTCTTGGCGGATATCAAAAGCAGAAGGCCACGTAGCCTTTGCCTTTGCGAACAGCGCGTCGTCATCACCGTGTGCGTCAAAGTCGCGGATTATCACCGCGCGCTCCACGTTGTTCAAAATACTGGCTTGCACGATAACGGACGAAAGCGGTGCAACGGTTTGATCCTCGACCGAAAGGTCCCGTCCCCCAAGGTTCAGAACAATTGCGCGACCCTCGACAGATATCCCGTCTTCATCGGTGATGTGCTGGACGCGAAAGAATGGCTCGGCAAAGTCGAGTGTCTCAACCGGCATGGGCCAGCTCCTTCCTCTCATTCATCAGAAAATCAACCGGTAAAGGCTCGGGTGCCTCGCAACGGCTTGCGATTGTCTGATAAGCTCCGAATTTCGGTGCCTGTTCAATCGCATCCATGACCTCGAAAACGTGGTAGGCAAGTGCTCCACTTGCACGCGGTTGGCGTCCTTCTTGTGCCGCCAGGGCAAGATCCAACAGACCGAGACCACGGCTGTCTTCATTGAACCCATGTTTGTTTTCGACCACCTGCCAGCCTTCGCGACCGGTTGGACGAGGCTGATGAGACCAGCGCGAGGTGTCCCGCGTTTTCAGCCAGACATCGCCTTGAAAGATGTTGGCACCATGAACCGGGTCAGGGTCAGGGATGCTGATGGTTCCGTCTTCGCCATAGATCTCGAACCGGGGTGTTTCGCTGTCCCAGACATCAAAACTCATTGTCATTGACCCGATGGCGCCGGATGAGAACTGAAGCAGGCTCAGGGAATGCGTGTCGACCTCGACATCCATCCACTCTCCTTTGCGTGGACCGTTTTCGATCATCCGCTTGTCAAAGGTGCGACGGGCCATTCCGGCGACCCGGTCAACGGGCCCTAGACAACAAATCATGGCGGTCAGATAGTAAGGTCCAAGGTCCAGCAAAGGGCCACCACCGGCCTTGTAGTAAAAATCCGGATTGGGGTGATGACGTTCCGTGCCGTGTGTTCCGACATGGGCAAATACCCCTGTTGGTTTGCCGATGGCGCCTTCATCAATCAAACGCCGAACGGTCTGCCAACGACCGCCCAGAAAGGTGTCGGGCGCGCAACCGACCAACAGCCCCTTTTCAGTGGCCATGTGCAGGATCGCCTTGCCATCCGTTCGATTCATGACCAGCGGCTTTTCGGAATAGACATGTTTGCTCGCCTCCAACGCGCGCAAACTGATTTCCGCATGCGCCGCCGGAATTGTCAGATTCAGAACGCAGTCAATCGTCGGATCAGCGAACACCTCATCCGGCGTGCAGGCCTTGGCTATGCCATATTGATCCGCCTTGGCGCGGCTTTCCGAAGGATCAAGGCTTGCACATGCCGCAACCTCTACGTTCGAAAATTTTGATAGTGTTTTTAGATAGATATCGCTGATACGACCACAGCCGATAAGGCCGACCCGGAAGGATTTCGATGTCTCACGTGTCATCATTCCTGTCTTCGTAGAGGGGTAGGTATTTCGGGGGCATGGGCCCTTTATTGCGACCACCCTGCCCCATCTGTTCCCACGCGTGGGCGAGTATTCCGACCGAGCGGGAGAGGCAGAACAACCCTCGCGACAAGGGCGCAGGGAAGCCAAGTTCACAGAAGATCACGGCTGTCGCGCCGTCGATATTCATGGCAATCGGCCGACCGCCGCGTTGGCGGCCAAGCTCGGCCTGAACCTCTTCTCCGATATCGGCAAAGCGGCCAGAAACTGTGCCTTCTGTCGCCGCATCACGAACAAGTTGCATCAATCGTGGTGCGCGTGGGTCGACGGGCTTGTGAAAACGGTGGCCAAAGCCCGAGACGATCTTGCCGTACATCTCGCGCCAGCTGCCCAGACCGTCCTGTACAGCATCATTCAGCGATGCCCCAGCATCCATGCGTTCTGAAATATCATAATAAAGCTCGGCGCACTGTTCGCCTGCTCCGCCATGCACATCGCCCAGCATGTTCACCGCAGTCGCCATAGCATTATTGAGACCGAGGCCGCAGGTGGCGGCCATACGCGCCGCCGCGATCGAGGGGGCCTGTGGACCGTGATCCACGCCTGCGACCAATGCGGCCTCGAACAGGCGCGCTTGTGCGTCGCTGGGCAGATCGCCCCGCACCATCAGCCAGATCATCTGAGGGAAGGAAACGTTCCCGATCAGGTCCTCGATGGGATGGCCACGAAACGCGATCTGGCCGGGCTTCATGTCGATGATTGAGGTGCGCCACCATTGGCGCACAGCTTGCTCGTCGCTCGTCATTATGTTTGCACCTCTTTCATCGTCTGGGTTTTGCTTTGCGCGGCAAGGCGAATGGGCGCGTTGCGCGCGCCATAACCAGCATAGCCCATACGGCGTTCAACGATTTCGAAGAAGAAGCCGTTAAAGATCGGGCGGCTATAGATCTGAAAATACTCTGCACCCGCTGCCCGGTCGTAGAGAATGTTGCCCTCTCGCAGTTGGGCGATCAGATCATCATCCAATCCGAAGGTCGCTTGCAGATCGGCGTAGTAGTTCTCTGGGATCGTCAAACTGGGAAAGCCGGATTTACGCAGCTGATCCGACGTTTCAAAAATATCGTCCGACTGGAAGGCGATGTGCTGAACACCGGCCCCAAATCCATCTTCAAGGAATGACGCTGCCAGAGTTCTGCGCCCAACGGCCCCGTTCAGGTTCAGGCGCACTTCGCCTTCGGGACTTTCGATAGCCTGGCTTTGCACGACACCGGACGGGTCGGCGACGTTCACGATAGGAGACTTTGCCATCTCAAAAGTTGAAATGTAGTAAAGCAGCCAGCTTTGCATCTCATCATGGCGCATTGTCTGTGCCAGATGGTCGATACGGCGCAGACCAGCAGGCTGGGTCGCCTTGGTTTTCGCAACCGGCTCAAACTCGATGTCCCATACCCGATGCAGATCGGATTTCTCATCGATGAAATGAACGACATTGCCACCGACACCTCGGATGGCTGGGATATCCAACTCTCCGGTCCCCACCGGCTGAGAGAAATCAGGAGCGCCCAGCGCGGTCGCGCGCTGAACCGTCTGATCCGCGTCTTTGACGCGCAATCCCATGTCACAAACCGAGGGACCATGGCCCAGGAACGCCGAATGGGCAAAACCTTCCTTTTCGGTATTCACAACGATGTTTATCGCGCCCTGCCGCCACAGCTCGACGGACTTGGTGACGTGTTTTCGCTCCATTCGAAAACACATTGCTGACAGCATGTCTGCCAGCTGCGCGCCGCTTGTTTCATCCGCTGTAAATTCGACGAACTCAAAGCCTGACGCATAGACGCGTTCCGGTAGATCCGGGATGCCGTAGTCGGTTCCCGGCTCGGTCCGGGATACCTCATCCAGGAGGTTCACCAGCGATCTGTAACAGTCACGCGCCAGCGTTTGACCACCGGGTTGCGGCGCTGCTTCGTTGACACGTGCAATGGACCAAGGCCCCGTGTATCCGGCGCGGGACAGCACCCGTACGAAGCCCGCTAGGTTCAGCGATCCAAGCCCCGGCAAGAGCCCGAAATGCCGCTTGAGCCTGCGGATATCCATTTCAAGCCGGGGTGCATCGGACAGTTGCACATGGAACAGGCGCTCTCCGGGAATGTCTCGAAGGCGCGCGGGCTTGGACCCGTCAGCCAGCGAGAAAAAGGAGTTTAAGGCCAACCCGAAATGCGGGCTGTCAATCGCCTCGACAATGCGCAGCGCCTGCGCGTCCGAGTGGATGAGGTCGGACCAGGGCAAGCCCATATAGGCCAGACGTACACCCATCGCCTTTGCAATCTCGGTCGCTTCCCCGAGGTCAGTGATCACCTGATCTTCGGTGGCGTCGGCCTCCACCTCAAAAGCTGAACCAATGAGCAGTAGTTCTGTGCCCAACTCACCCATCAGATCGAGTTTGCGTTTCAACCGATCAAAAGCGCGCTGTCTACCGCCGCCAGATTGACCTTCAAGGTTATGGAACGGTTGCAGCAGGCAGATTTTCAATCCGAGGTCTGAGGCAATGTCCCGGATTTGCGATGGTGACCCGTCAAAGGCAGTCAAATCCGGTTCACGCAGTTCAACCCCGTCAAATCCGGTCCCGGCTATGGCATGCAGTTTCTCAGCCAAATCGCCGGGGATGGATGTTGTCGAAACCGACAGGCACATTACCCCTGGTACCCAAACATGCGCGGCAACCACAGGACCAGATCCGGCATTAGCATCATTATCACTAGAGCGAAGATGAGAACCGCGAGGAAGGCCCAAATTTCCGAGATGATTTCGCGCAGCGGAATGTCCGTCACGGCGTTGATCACAAAGAGTAGAATGCCATAAGGCGGCGTGATCAGACCGATCATCGAGTTCACGACAACCAGCACTCCGAAATGCACCAGATCAATCCCAAGCGCTTCGCAGGTTGGAATGAACAGGGGCACGATCACCAGAATGATCGTTGTTGCATCCAACACACAACCCAGCGCAAGGATCAGCAGGTTAACCAGGATCAGGAACACAATCGGACTGACATCCGATCCCTCCAGCAAGGCCGAGATCGACTGTGGAATTTGCTCCTGAATGACGATGAAATTCAGGATGAACGCACCACCGATCACAACTCCAACAGCTGCCGACGAACGGGCACTGTCAACAAAGACCTGATAGAGACCACGGAACGACAGGGCGCGATAGAAGAACGCTGCCAACAGCAGGGCATAGAATGCGGCCACCGCGGCGGCCTCGGTAGGTGTGGTGACACCCCCGTAGATACCGTAGAGCAGGATCGCGGGCATCAACAGCGCAGGAAACGCGTTGGCGGTTTTTGCAGGCAACTCGCGCAGAGGAATGGGTTCTTCCAGGGCAAAGTTTCGCTTTCCAGCCAGATAGTAGTTCATCGCCATCAGAACGACGCCCATGATCAGGCCCGGCAGAATACCAGCTAGGAACAACGACCCGATAGACGCCTTGGAGACCAGCGCATAAAGAACCATCGGGATCGAGGGCGGAATGATCGGGCCGATCGTCGCCGACGCCGCAGTGATTGCGGCTGCATAGCCCCGGCTGTAACGGCCATCTTTGGTCATCATCTCAATGATAATCTTGCCGATGCCTGCCGCGTCCGCGACAGCCGAGCCAGACATGCCTGAGAAAATCAATGACGCAACCACGTTGACGTGTCCGAGGCCGCCCTTGAACCGCCCGACCGCAGCGACGCAGAAGTTCAGCAAGCGGTCGGTGATCGACCCCGCGTTCATGATATTGGCGGCGACTATGAACAAAGGCACGGCAAGCAGGATCGTGCTTTTGTAGAAGCCCTGCAGGATTTTTTCACCCGCCAGCGCGACATCCAGACCAGCGACCCCCAGATACATCAGTGACGCCAAAAGGATGGAATAGCCGATAGGGGTCCCGATGCCTGCCAGAACAAAAAGGGTTAGCAGGCAGGAAAGAAGTTCAAAACTCATTTGCTTGCGTCCTCGTCGTCTTCCACATCAACGCGGGGGTGATCGTCGACCACGTTGTATCCCACGACCATTTCAAGTTCGGTTTTTGGTGGGCCGTTGCGCATGATGTCAAAGAACAGCCATGCATACCGCGCAGCTACGACCAGCATGAACACGGCATAGATCGAAAAAACGGTGCGCAGAGGTATCTTCTCACCCGAGAAGGGATTGCGAACGGTCGCGGTCTTGCGGATTTTCATCCAGTCGATGTAGTCCCAAGTTGGCAGAAAGCTGTAGAGCATCCCAACCACGATTGCTGCAGCCGCCAGCATTGCAAAGATCTGACGGACGCGTCGGGGCACAGACAGATAGATAATGTCGAATTTTACGTGATCCCGCTCGCGCACGATGAAAGCGCAGCTGAAAAAGATCACCCAGACCCAGAGGATGCCGATCAATTCAAGCGTCCATCCTGCAGGGGTAAAGAAGTACCGCAGCAGGATTTGCAGTAGGAAGATCAGGAAGATTGCCGCCAGCATCCCGCCGGCAATCGCTTCGGTAAGTCGGGAGAACCCCTTTATGAAGTCTTTCATTGCGGTTCTCCCTCCCTTGCAATGCAGGCTTAGTTGCCCAGAGCGTTGATCTTATCCAAAACGCCTTCGGGCCACGAACCGGCGAATTCGCTGTCCAGATACATGGATTGCACTTGATCGCGGAACGCTGCGAGATCGGGTTCGTAGATCTCCATGCCCTGCTCTTTCAGGAAGCTTACAAGATCCTCTTCTTTCTGAAGCTGCTTTTGGCGACCCGATTCAGCAGCTGCATCTGCAGCTTCTTGAACCTTAGCTTGCTGTTCAGGGGTCAGGCTGTCCCAAACCTCTTTGCCGATGGCAATATAGTTCAGGTCCACCAGATGTGACGTTAGAACGATCTGGTTGGTCACTTCGTAGAACTTTGCGTCCACAACGGTCGGTAGCGGGTTGTCCTGACCGTCAACAGCACCGGTCGACAACGCAGTGTAGACCTCCGAGAACGCCATTGGTGTCGGAGCCGCACCCAGAGCCTTACCCAGGAACTGCCATGCATCAGTGCCGGGCATCCGCAGGTTCACACCTTCCAAGTCGGCCGGTGTCGAAACCGTCAATTCATCTTTGGGCTGGCGCAGGTTTACCTGGCGACGACCCAGATACATCACCGACAGCAATTTGACGCCCAGCTCTTCTTCGGCCTTCTGCTTGAAGGCATCCATCAAGGGATCGTTGAAAACAGCAACCTGATGCGCGGCGTCCTGATGGACATAGCCTGCGGTGAAAATCGAAAACTCGGGGAAGAACTGTGCCAGTTCCTGCGCCGAGGTGATCGACATTTCCAGGTTACCGCGGCTGATCGCGTCCAACTCGGTACCTTGTGCAAAGATGGTGCCGTTATAGCTGGGCTCATAACTCGCGAAATCGGCGACCATCGGTGCGAAAACTTCGGCCATGGCAACCGAACGCTGATCGGTTTCCGACCCCGAGGTTGCGAGGCGAAGTTGCACTTTATCCTGCGCCAGCGCTGCACTTGTTGCGCTGAACAGAACACCGGTGGCGACCAGGGCTGACACAGCAGCCCGGCGTGTAAGTTTGAAAGTCACTTTTTTCCTCCCTGAGACATCATTGATGCTTCTTTTTTGACGATTCCAAGTTTTGACCTATTTTGGACATTTTGCAAGATTTTTTACAAAATATCTGATATTTTATACAACCGAAACATTTGCGATCGGTGCTTGCTGAAACCTTTCTATCCTGATCGTTTCGCCTGTTCTGCAAGAATTCTGAATAGCCTCAATGACTTGAAGCGTTCTAAAACCTTCCCATCCCGATACGATCGGCTCGGCTTCGTGCCGGGCCACTTCAACAAAATGCCTGAGTTGATTGACCAACGGGTCAGAGGCGCCCTTCTTGAGCGCTGTGGACGAAATGGGGGTCCACCAATCTCTTTGCTCACCCCGATAGCTCCAGAGCCGGAGGTCAGGGACGGATAGCGACCCATGAGAGCCACCGATCATGTAGCTGCTTTCAGTGGTTGATGGATAGATTGGATATTCCTGAGACGTCATCTCCCAACTCCATGGCGCGACGATGCTGTCAGACACGCTTATGGTGCCAATGGCCCCGCCTTCGAACGTCAGCAACGCGCCAGCAACATCCTCGTTGTCGTAGCCGCGCTGCGATGCAGCCGATTGCGCCTGAACGGTTACGACCTCTCCGGCCAGATACCGCAGAAGATCGACGTCATGGACAAGATTAACCGAGATGGGTCCCGCGCCAGGTTTCTTTCGCCAGGGCGCAGTGTCAAAATACTCGTCGGGCTTATAGAACCAACAATTCGCATGGATTGCACGAACATCACCGATCTGCCCATCCGAAATCGCCTCCTTGGCCGATTTGATCAGTGGATTGTACCGGCGATGGTGTCCAACCATAAGCGGTACGTCTGCCTTCTCCGCCTCTTGAACAAGCTCTAGTGCCGCGGCAGCTTCTACGGCGATCGGCTTTTCCACGAGTATGGGGCAACCGTGCCGAATGCAAGTGAGGCCCTGCTCGACATGAAGTGTCGTTGGGGTCGCCAGCACAGCGCCGTCCGGGGTCTGATTGGCGAACATTTCTTCAAGCGTCTCGTAACACGCAACCCCATGTTCATCAGCATACGCGCGGCCTTCGTCGCTGGGGTCGACAAATGCAACAAGATCGACATGACGCAACGCACGGATTGCATCTGCGTGGCGACGTCCAACAAGGCCAATGCCGACGATGGCAATGCGAAAGTTCTGAGACACTTTGGTTCCTTCCGGAGGATCCAAAAAAGCTCTGGATCCGATGTTTGCGACTAGGCTGCATCGCCCAATTTGAACACGACCGTATTGGGGTTTTCCCGATTCCGCAATAATGTATGATATTTTTATTTTTACCATACATCAGTTTGGATTGCTGATGACCTTTAAAAATGATAGATGAACGAGGAAACCAAGAATATCGGGTGAAATGCATGGCGAAGCAGCCGTCTACGATAGGCGCAAGCACCTATCAGCGCATCAAACGGGATATCATTTTCGGAGAGTTGCAGCCCGGCTCGAAACTTAAGTTGGACGCTTTGAAAGAGCGGTACTCAGCAAGCCTTTCGACGCTTCGTGAAACGCTGAACAGGCTTGCCAGCGACGGGTTTGTCGAAGCTCCCGAGCAAAGGGGATTTCTGGTTACGCCAGTTTCCCGTGAAGACCTGACCGAGATCGCAGAGCTGCGCGCCCTGTTGGAATGCCACGCATTGGAATTGTCGATTGCAAACGGCGACACGGATTGGGAAGGCAACCTTGTCGCCGCGCACCATAAGCTGCACCTGATGGAACAGCAGCTGCTAAAAGGAGATGACTCTGAGAAAGAAACCTGGAAACGGTATGATTGGGAGTTTCACCAAGCCATGATCGCGGCGTGCAACTCCAGAAACCTTCTGACGCTGCACTCTATCATCTACGATAAATACCTGCGCTATCAAATGCTTGTACTAACCTATCGCGGCGAAGAAGCCGTCGAGGAGCATAAAGGCATGTTCAATGCCGCCTTGGCCAGAGACGCGGATACAGCCAAGAAGCTACTAGTGGATCATATCCGAAATGGCCTCGCGCATACGTTAGAGGCCATGTAGCCTGCCACAACTAATTGAATTGCTGTAGATCCACCCGCGAACGACTACGGACGCGTCTAAGAAGCAATGTAGGTGCGTGCTTAACGCTGCACTCCTATCATTGATTTTATTCAGAAAATTTGGGTGTCTTCGCCCATAATTTTGCATAGCACTTGCGCGTAAGCCTGCACGATTTGCCCATAAGTTTGCACGATTCACTATACGCGCTCAATTGTCGATTGTCGTAACGTGGCTCGATCAACTTGGACACACCAAACTCAATCTAAAGTGCATTCTTCTTGGAAGAATTCAATCCAAAACTGAACAACACAACTCAATTGCGAGGTTATGGTAGATCACTTTCAATGTAGCGCGGCTCGGTCGGTCTTCTCGCAGGCAGCCAGCTAGCACTTTGGCGACATACAAGTTTTGCAGCAGCTCTGCAAAACGCGCAAATACATGGCTCCGTAGTGCGAGCCCACTCTGTTTGGAGGAGCTTGGTTGCGGTTAATTGAAGCTCTATGCAGTTCCCACGAGAATGGCTTCATCCGCAGTACTTTCGCACCTCAGTATCCCTTAACCCGGTGTCCACAAGCATGCATCTGTTTCGCGCCTCGTAATAGTACCCGCGAGCATACCACATGACCGCTTCGGGCTCGTTTCCATCTGAAACCATCCAAGCTCCGCGCAAGTATTTCACGGCGTATGTCAGGTTGGTCTGAGCGTCCAAGAGGTCGGAAGGCTGCCCGCGAAATCCCATCTGGCGCGCTGTCGCAGGCAGAATCTGCATCAGGCCGTAGTATGGGCCATTTCGAGCATTGGGACGATAATCGCTTTCTCGTTGGATCACACGGTGTACTAGGCTGCGCGGTACTCCGTTTGCGTCCGCAGTTTCGTCGATCATCATACGCAGCTCAGGGGTCTCACCGGGATAAAGTCGGGTAATTGGCTCTGCGGGTTCCTTGCCGCAAGCGGTAATAAATAGCGCGGCAAGAATGACTGTGTATCGCATCAAAATTCTCATCTCATTAATTACAAGATTCATCAGCGCTCAATTACAATTGATATTCAATATCCCAAGGTATTTTTGAGCGGGATTTGGCCAGATTTGATTTGGCACCTAATACCGACGGTGCACTCTCTTTTCAGTAATGACATGCCTCTTTTTCTGACGCTCACGCAAAAAGACAAACAATCCTGACCCCAAGATCAGTGCGATACCGATAGCGACAGGCAGGTTTGGGAGCTCGCCCCAGATGACCCATCCCCAGAAAATGGCCATGGGAAGTCCGACATATTCAAACGGTGCCACTGTAGCTGCATCTGCCATGCGGTAAGCCTGGCCAAGGCAATACCCGATGATAGCAGAATTGAATCCTAAGCCGATAAACAACCAGCGATCAGACCCTTCGGGCCAAACCCAAGCCCGCAGCAAAAAGATCAAGCTTTCGTTCTCGAACTCGTTCGCAAAGCGCCCATCTCCTGCCACTGACCAGAACAAAAGGCTGACAACGATAAAGCACGCCTGAATGTAAACAGCCATTGCTGAGGCCTTGGACTTTGCGCCAAGGAAACGGGTTAGCACGTTGTTGAGGGCATAGGTGAAAGCAGCAAGAACCGGTAGGGCATACATCAACAAACCAACTTCACGCTCTCCACCGGCCTCCCATGGACGGGTCATGATCACTACGCCCAAAAATCCGACAAGCACGGCACCAATCCGCATCGGCCCAACTTTTTCGCCAAGCAATGGGATACTCAGCAATGTGATCATCAAGGGGGCTACGAAGAAAACAGCGGTGGCTTCTGCCAGCGGCATTACCGCCAGGGCCGTAAAAAATGTCAGGTTGGCAATGACAATCAGCAGGCCCCGCAAAAGGTGAAGTCCCGGCTGATCGGTTTTCAGGATGCGCCAACCGCCCTCCATCTGGACAAGGGCAAAGCTGAACCCGATCCCGATCAACGATCTTGTAAACACCATTTGGTGCAAGGGGTAACCGCCAGACAGGAATTTGATCAGCATATCATTGATAGAAATCGCCAATATTCCGATCAGCACGAACACAATACCAGCTGTCGGGTTATGTAGTTTTTGTTCCGCTGTCATGAAGTGCCCTTTCACAGGGCCACTACCATGGGTCAAAGAATAGGTCACGTCGCTTTGCGACACGGCGGTTCGCTCAAATATCCGCGACGTGTATCAGGAGCCGCTTCCATTCTCGCTCTCTAAGCCACTGTGCCGACTGCCGTGGTCGGCAACCTCCCTCTCCCCACTATCGTCGCGTCGCTTGGAGACAAGATCATCACCGATAGTGAGGTAAGCTCATAAGTGCAGCAATGGAGCCCCCGAATGCCGACAAGAAAACGACCGAATGTGATACTGATCCTGGCTGATGATCTGGGTTTTGCAGATTTGGGTGCCACCGGATCGGAAATTCGCACCCCAAATATCGATGGCCTTGCAAGAGATGGTGTGCTGCTTACAGCAATGTATAACTGCGCTCGCTGTTGTCCTACGCGGGCATCTCTTTTGACCGGGTTGTATCCACACAACGCCGGCGTGGGTCACATGGGGGCCGACCTGGGCACGCCCGCATACCAGGGGTTTTTACGTAATGACAGCGCCACCATAGCGGAACACCTACGTGCAGGTGGCTATCGGACATTGATGTCCGGCAAATGGCATGTCGCCGGAGATTTCATGGCGCGCGAAGTTGACAGCTGGCGGGTTGGTGATGTTGAGCATCCGACGCCGAGACAGCGTGGTTTTGATCGCTTCTATGGGATCGTCGATGGCGTCACCCACTTCTTCTCGCCGCATTACATGCTCGAAGATGACAGCCGTGTCATGACATTCCCGGATGACTTCTATTTCACAGATGCAATCACGGACAACGCAATTGAAATGATCGAGGAAACACCCGACGGCCAGCCTTTTTTTCTTTATCTCGCGCATACTGCACCACATTGGCCCCTGCATGCCCATCCCGAGGACATCGCTCGCTATGACGGGGTGTATTCAGGCGGCTGGGACACAATCCGTACCGCACGGCACGAAACCATGAACAGCATGAACCTGTTTCATAGAAACTGGGAAATTTCTCCACGTAATGTTGCCGTTCACCCCTGGGAGGCCGAACAGAATACCGATTGGGAGGCACGAAAGATGGCCACCTATGCTGCAATGGTAGACCGGATGGATCAATCTATCGGTAGACTTATCGCTGCGTTAAAGCGTTTGGGGCAGTTCGAAGACACCTTGATTTTTTTCCTGTCCGACAATGGTGGCTGCGCTGAATTCATGGCGGAAGACGGATGGGCAAAGTTCTTCCCGGATACCACAAATGACGGCCGCCCCATTGAAATGGGAAACCGCCCCGACGTGATGCCGGGCGGTGCCCAGACATACCAGAGCTACGACAAGCCGTGGGCGAATGTCTCGAATGCGCCGTTTCGGTTGTTCAAGCACTACGTTCATGAAGGCGGTATATCGACGCCGCTAATAGCGCACTGGCCCAATGGGTTTGCCTCAGAAGCAAACGCGCACGCCGCCTGTCATGTCGTTGATGTGTTACCCACTATTTTGGAGGCAACGGGATGCCAGTATCAAAGTGAGGTAGGTGGTCACGAGATTCAGCCTATGCAAGGGCAGTCGTTGATGGACCTGTTCCGCGGCAAAGATTGGGCGCGAGATGAGCCTATCTTTTTCGAACATGAAGGAAATTCGGCAGTACGGCTGGGTCAGTTCAAACTTGTCAGGCAGCATGGGCAAGATTGGGAACTCTATGACATCGAAGCGGATCGCACTGAGTTGACTGATTTGAGAGGGAGCAACGCCGAATTGGAGGCACACCTGATTAGTCAATACAATAACTGGGCCAAACAGACAGGTGTTATGGATTGGGATCTTGTGCTTCCGAGGCTGCTAGCGGCTTGGAAAATTGAAACAGCAGAGGGATAGTTGGCTTAACGCAGGGATCATAACCGTCCATCTCTGTACTCCAAGTAAATGACTGCCCTCAGCCCAAACCGGACACTCAACACGCCGGTCCAGTGGGGCGGTGCAGCGCTATAAAAGAAGCCAGTTTCGACTAACTTTCTCTCGCAGAAGCCAGCCTCCAACAACCTATTGACCCATTAGGTGCGGCGCGCGATTTTAAGTCATGGAACGGCCAAGGACACATTATGCCAAGGCGGGCGATATTCACATCGCTTATCAAGTTTTCGGGACCGGACCCATTGATCTGCTATGGGCGCAAGTTTGGGCAACCCATATCGAATTTGCCTGGGAAAGCCCGGACTATGCGCGATTTCTGACCAAAATCAGTCGGTTCGCGCGAGTTATTTTCTTCGATAAGCGCGGAGTGGGCATGTCTGATCGTGATGTTGGATATACACCATTGCGCATCCATGGTCCCTCTGGTCGGATGCCCGAACTTGGCACAGCTGGATTGGTCAAAGGCATGCAACAGATGCTCAAATGGCATCTGGAGGCCTTTGATGTGTTCCCGATTGGGGACGGCTATGAGATCGAGGTCAACGAGTTCGATTTCCGCCAAGAAGGTGGCATCGTTTATGACCAAGACGGTGTGACTGTTCGGTCCTGGCCGCGCAGTCATGCCAAGGACGGCGCAGTTGGTTATCGGCTCGATTGGAACGGTCTGAGCTTTGTATGGACCGGCGATGGACGCCCGGATGAGCTTTCACCGAAATACGGCGAAGGCGTTGATGTCTTTGTAACCGAAATGTCGGGACAGGATATTGGTCAGTTGATGACTTACAAATACGGTATCCCACAGGATCTCTTTAATTACACTATCGATACGCATCACACCTCCCACTATGCCGTGGATAAGCTCTTTGCTGACACAAGGCCGCGTTAGGGAATGGTGACACACTATACCCAGGACGAAGACATTAACGCTGAAATGCTGGCTGGTATTCGCGCCCACTACGACGGTCTGTTCCAATGGGGTCTCGATGTAGCCGTTGTGAACGTGACCAAGGATGCAATCTGGTACAGGAAAGCTGCATTGCCCGGAAAATCCGGTACTGTGCCACCATTTCGTGAACTGGCTGCGGCAGCCGAGGCCGGGCGTATTGAGCTTCCGGATGAAATCACATTACCGAATCCGAGGCTCACCCGAGCAGATCAGCAAGACCAGAAGTACCGTGATATGGAGATCGATCCACGCGAATACTACCCAACTGACGTTTTCCGAGCACCCGGCGGGGACTGGCCGCAGGACTTTACCATCAAAGTTTCGGATGTAATCGGCTCGCGTGATGAAGACTGAGAGGAGATCGAACAATGATTGAATTTGGTTCGACTTCTGCGATCCCCGTAACGATCCTTACCGGCTTTCTAGGAGCCGGTAAGACAACGCTTCTGAACCGCATCCTCACCGGTAATCACGGATTACGAGTGGCAGTCCTGGTGAATGACTTTGGATCAATAAACGTAGACGCCGACTTGGTGGTTGGCCTCGAAGATGATGTGATGAGCTTGGCTAATGGGTGCGTTTGCTGCTCGATACGAGATGATCTGATTGAAACGGTAGAAGCTGTTCTCGCTCGGCCTGAGAAACCGGAATACATCGTCCTTGAAGCAAGCGGCGTGTCGGACCCATCATCAATCGCGATGACGTTTACGGATCATCGGTTCCGGGACATGATCCGCTTAGACAGCCTCATGTGTCTTGTCGATGCGGAACAGTTATTTGCCGCGCCGGAACAAATGGAACTGAAGCTCCGTCAAATTACATTTTCGGACATGGTAATTCTGATCAAGGTTGATCTTGTCGACAGGGCCACAGTTCAGAAGGTGCATGATTGGCTCGGGTCTCACTTCCGTCGATATCGCCTGGTCGAAGCTGTAAACGCAGACGTCCCACTCGACATACTTCTTTCTGTCGGCCGCTTTGCCGCCGAACAACTCGAAACGGAAATACCTGATCACCATGAACATGGACCAGATTGTGGTTGTCATCATACTGATCACTCAGACAGCTTCTCAACAACTATGATGAAAGCTGAACGCCCAATAAGCCTATCTTCCCTCCGGAGTGCTATTCGGAAGCTTCCCGGCGACGTTTATCGTCTTAAGGGTTTTGTTTTTAGTGAGGAGGATCCAGATCATCGCATTCTTGTTCAGGTGGTCGGAAAACGTATGGACATCGCACGAGATGGTGCTTGGGGGGACCGCAAACCCGAAACAAGGCTTGTCGCAATAGGCGCACCGGGGGCGCTCTCCAAGGATGTGCTTTCGGACACGCTTATGGAGACAGTCTGAAGGCCAGTTTCGACCAAGTATTTTGGCTATAAGTCAACCGTGCTGGACAATTTCATACAGTTCGGCGGCGGCGGACTTTGAGTGCGCCATTGATGTCATTGCCAACCTGGCGATCTCAAGTGCAAGCCACTCATGAGAAAACGGCCAGCTGAAGGGAACCGCCTATGAACCTAAGGTTGCAACGCTGCTCCATACTTGCCGGGATTAGTGCCCTTTCTGGTACTGCGTGGGCAGAGTCCCAGGAAGAAGAACTAGCAAAGCAACTTGCTAACCCAGTGGCCGCTCTCATTAGTGTACCATTCCAGCTGAATTATGATCAGAATTCGGGTGCCGACGGAAATGGTTCGCGTTGGATATTAAACGTACAACCGGTTGTTCCCTTTGATCTTACGGATGATTGGAACCTCATATCCCGAACAATTCTTCCAATTGCCTCCATAGATAGTGGCCTACCGGGTTCTGAATCCGAGACCGGGCTAGGAGATACTGTTCAAAGCTTATTTCTTTCGCCCAAAAACCAAGTGCGGGCGGTTGGATTTGGGGGGCTGGACCCGTTTTTCTGCTGCCAACGTCGACAGATAACAGCTTAGGTCTCGGAAAGTGGGGTGCCGGAGTTACCGGCGTGGCTCTCAAACAGCAGGGTCTTTGGACATATGGTGGCCTGACAAATCACATTTGGGACATTGATGGTGACACCGACATTAACCAGACGTTCTTACAGCCATTTATTTCCTACACAAATTCGAACGCGTGGACGTTCACTTTAAACACTGAGTCCACCTACGATTGGGAAAACGATCAATGGTCTGCGCCAATCAACGGTGTTGTCACCAAAGTTACCCAACTCGGTGATCAACTTATCAGCGTAGGCGGAGGAGTACGCTATTGGGCCGACGGCCCCGATAGTGGGCCCGACGGTTGGGGCGCGAGACTTGTGGCTACCTTTCTGTTTCCCAAATAGTTGAGCCTTTCCTCAGAGAATATCGCTACCGGATGCAGGCATTGCGCGGATGAAAGCGAATAGCGGTTTGGTCCGCATCTCGGAAGTCATCATGCTTGGATTGGAAGGTCCGCTTTGCGCTGGAAGCGGCAGTCCTCAAGCTTCACGGGGGCCACGACCATGGCATGGGACCAACCAAAATTTGCGCTGTGCGAAATTAGCTTTGAATTCGAAATTTAATGGGTGGCTAGTGCGCCCAAGGTTTTGGGCCAAAGATGCAAATCTTTAGGCGAAATGCAAAGCTTTGGGCGCACCTACAACAACTGTAGGTGTTCTCATAACGATGCATTAGTATCATTGATTTCATTCAGGAAATTCGGCTGTGTTCGCACATAATTTTGCGCGGCATTTTCGCACAAGTTTGCACGATTTGCCCATAAGTTTGCGCGGTTCAAGAAACGCGCTCAATTGATAGTAGTCACCGCACATTTTCTTCAACTAAAACCGGGCGCCTCTCAATCAAGAGTGCATTCTGATTGGAAATATTCAACCCTGATCATAGGGAAGCAGTTAATTCGCAGGCTAGTGATAGATCCTCGCTTCAAGAATGGGCATTTCCGTAACTGCTAGGTGAGCGCGTTCAAACCGACGCGCTCACTTTGCTTGGTTTTGCTTGTCACTACGGAGTTAAGAGCGATGTATCACTCTGCGGCAACCGCTTCCTCTTCCAGTGCCGGGTAATCGGTGTACCCTTTTTCAGTGCCGCCGTAGAGAGTGGTTGGATCGAGCTCATTCAGCGCGGCGTCTTTCTCCAGCCGGTTGACAAGATCCGGGTTGGAAATAAACGGCCGACCAAAGGCCACCAGATCGACGGCTCCGGTTTCAACCGCTTCAACCGCCATTTCCCGGTCATAAGCGTTGTTGCCCATTTTCGCACCGTCAAACAATTCATAGAGCGCCTTCAGATCGCCACCTTCCGGAATATCGCGCGGGCCGCCGGTCTGTCCCTCCACGAGATGGAGATAGGCCAGCCCATAGCCATTCAGCAATTTGACCGCATGGGTGAATGTCGCCTGTGGGTCGCTGTCGGAGATGTTGTTGGCGTCCGAGAATGGGCTGAGGCGGACACCAACGCGGTCGGCGCCCCAGACATCGACAACCACGTCCATGACCTCTTTCAGGAACCGTGCTCTATTCTCGACAGGACCGCCGTATTCGTCTTCACGCTTGTTGGATTCGTCCCGCAGGAATTGATCGATAAGGTATCCGTTGGCTGCGTGGACCTCGACACCGTCGAAACCGGCCTCTTTGGCGTTTTCCGCAGCCCTCCGGTAGTCCGCAACGATGCCAGCAATTTCTTCGATGGCCAGAGCCCGCGGTTCAGATGTTTCAACAAACTGCTCACCATCAAACGTCTTGGCCTTGGCTCCAATTGCGGATGGTGCAACAGGGGCGCCACCATCCTGCTGCAAGCTGTAATGCGAAATCCGGCCCACATGCCAAAGCTGGATTGCAATCTTCCCGTCCTTGGCATGGACGGCCTCAGTCACTTTTTTCCAGCCGTCGATCTGCGCTTCGGAATATATGCCGGGCGTCCAGGCATAGCCCTTGCCTTGGGGCGAGATTTGCGAAGCCTCCGTGATGATCAGACCTGCACCCGCCCGCTGGGCGTAGTACTTGGCCTGCAATTCATGGACACTGTCATCCTCGGCTCTTGCCCGGTTGCGGGTCAATGGCGCCATGACAATGCGGTTTTTCAGCTCGATTGCACCGGCTTTGATGCCAGAGAACAGTTTTTCATCAGCCATTGCTGCTTCCTTCTTTGGTAAACTTCGTTCAGATATTATTGGACCAATCAGTCCAATATTAGGGTCACTGTCTTTTGATTGAGTTTGTTTTAGGTTTCATTTCCTTATGGTGGCGGGAGGCCTTATGGCGAAATCACCAACCGGGCTTGTTTCAGGGTTTGCGATATCTGCTCAGCGGGAACGCCCGCCTTGCGCAAGGCTAGTGTTCCGATTGCAAGGGACGCAAAGGCGCGTGCCTTATCGAGGGCCTGTCCCGGATCCGAAGGCTCAAGCGCTCTCGCAATAATCTCGTCAATATTCTCCAAATGCTGCCGCCCGAGAGCCGCCACTTCATCATCATGAGGAGCAAGTTCCGTCAGGCAGTTGATAAGCATGCAGCCATCACGACCTCCTTGCGGGTTCGCCAAAGCTTCCATTATCGCACCAGCAGGGTCATCTCCTCCCGCGTCAGCAACGTCACGCAGCGCTTTCAAACCACGCCTTGAATAGTGGCTGAGGGCTTTGTGAAACAGAGCCTGCTTGTTGCCGAACGCTCCATAGAAGCTGGACCGACTCAAACCCATGGCCTTGGTCAGATCATCCACGGACGCGGTCTCGTAGCCCTTGTGCCAGAATACGCACAAGGCTTTTTCCAACGCCTCAGCTTCGTCAAAGGCACGAGGTCTACCTGGACCTGCGGATGATTTGATGTCGCCATTTGGGAGAGTTTTTTTGCTCATGCGTATGATTTGGAATGATTGGTCCAGAAATTCAAGGTGGCGGTAGGAAATTTTTGGAATGGTCAGTCCGTATTGTGACCAGAGAAAGGAGTTTCGGTCGGTAGAAATACAAAACCTCCCCATCCCGCTTGGTGTCACGCTAATCTTAGGATCAGGACTGTTTGTCTTTTTGCGGGAGTGTCAGACGAAGAGGATCGTGATCGTCGAAATGAGAGCCCACGCTCGGTACTAGTTTCCAACACTAGACAGAGTGACTGCTGGCTTTGTCCAATGCGTTGATGTTGATCACTCACAAAGCAGAGATTGGTTCGGTAGATCCATGGCCAATGACCTCATTGCATGTTAAAGAGAACTCATCGAATAACAGGCCGTCAGGCTTATCTGCGGTGCCCAAATGCAGCTTACTCCCAATCGCCAGCAGATGAGCGCCAAGTGTCGGCTTCGCCATCCCAAACACTGGCGCTGACGCATGGCGTTGGATTTATTCCGTCGCAATTGGATCCATGAATATCCGCTACGACAACGCGTCGACGCCCAAAATCAACGACCGTCCAGCCTTGGTTGAGCAAGGAGTGCACCTCTTCGCCAACCCAAAAGTGCGACATGCATCCGCCAGTTCCGCAGTAAAGAGATGCGGCGCTCGAACACGCAAAACCAGACTCATTCAAAACCCAGTCGCGTTGTAGATCTCCGTTGAGATCGACCCTTTCGACCGCGCCCCAATCTAAGCCAAACTGACCGTTGTTGAACTCCGCGCATGCTCGTGCCGCCAGATCAACCTTTGCTCGCAAACCGGTTGGAAGTTGCGAAACGTCAGCCGCGACAACTGGTGAGGTCCAAACCAGGCCCGAACCAAGCAGGATCGCAGATACCAAACGTTTCAAGTAGTTTGCCAATTGAGAAGCCGGTTGGAAGGTGGCTTCAGTTGCATTGATCATACCTGTAGTCCCCGTATTCCAGCCAGTTTGACGAGCCTTCGCTAAAAATCAGAAACTCGGACCTGTCTTCCCCAAGCAGGGCGACGACAAATCCGGCCGGCGGCTCATAGTTTCCGAAGTAACTATAGGCCGTCATGGCTCTGATCGACTCGCCGTTGACCGTTACTCGCGCGTCCCATTCTCCGTCCGGGTTGTCCAAAATTACCGGTTCGATGACACGCTCTACCGCTCCGCCACCACAATAGACGATGCCTTCTGGGGGTTCGTAGGAGGCCCCTTGGCTAGCACCTGAATCGCAGGCGGAACGAAGGGACCGAATTGCCGCGCTGGAACCTTTCAAGTCAAAGATTCCGTAGCTGACATCTTGATCAATCATGGACAGGTTAACGGATGCATTGGCCGCGAGCTGGTCCAGTACAAAACCATAATCCTGCTGACTATTGAAACTGACCTCGACAGGATAATTGTCGACGACCTGCACGTCAGCGTTTTCTGCGCCAACCTGAAATGCGCCAACTTCGGTGGTGCCATTCTTCAAGAAACGAATGGAAAGCCCTTGCTTCTGTACAATGTCCTGGCTGTCCTCGTATCCAGCCGGAGCAAAGCGGATACGGTCACACTGAAGTTCCAGCGTCATGTTTCCGGTCTGAATAAATGCATTGGGATTAGGCCCAGAGTTGAACGACCACTCCGCTGATGCTGTGGTCGCCATAACCATCATCAGCGTCCCAGTGGAAATCGTTTTGAAACTCATTTTCTCTCTCCATGGTGTTACGGTTCGCACTGTCAATCAGCCAGAGATTCCGGCCAATTGCCCCGGCAACCAGGTCAGGAAACAGGTGCGCCGTATTCGTTTGCGCCTTCTTCCGAAGGGCGCGTCAACCACCAGATCATCAGAATGGACAGAACCAATTGAAGAATTGAGACAACAACAATACCGGTCACGCCCAGTACTGCCGCGGGTCCTCGTAATGCATCGGGGTTTTCGGTTCCTTGCTCCAATACCGAGAAGAACGCCACCCCACCCAGCATAACAAAGAGCGTTGTAATGCTGAGCGCCATCGGCAGCAGCAAATACCAGCCAGGTCGTCCTGTATCATGCAGCCTCCGCCAACCGGCGGCCAGCATGGGTATGAGAACAGCCAGTTGGAAAACAGAGGACAGAACCCGAGATCCCTGCCCTGTTTCGGGGTTGGTCCCGAATATGATCGTATCCAGCACAGCTAAAGCAGCGCTCGCGAGAACTACGAACAAGAAGAACCACCAGTATTCTGAGCGTAAAGCCCGACCGGAGAACTGGAAGTATTTTGAGAAACACGTTTTTACTGCTTCGCCAAATCCCATATTTCACTCCTTTCTTACTTTCTGTGCGGTCTCAAACGCTTCGCCGTTCAGGAGAACCCACTCGCCCCTAAGGATGCTCCCTCTTACCTTTTTTTGAAAGCAGACGCTTATCATACGAGAGCATAGAGAATTTTACGCGCGGAAAAAATGTTGATTTATGAAAAAATAGATTCAAACATGCGAATTCGACACAACTTTAATTTTACCTCCGTTGTTGTCGCTGTCGCCCGACTTGTCGGGCCCTTCCGACTGCTGGAGTGAGTGCTGGCGGTCGGAAGGCCTTTAATAATGGTCGAGCGTTGGGAGGACGCGATGTTGGAACCTAACGCTCTCCCCATCTTTCCAGAGTTTGCTTTAGCTTTCGCCAGTGTCGTCATTCGGCCTTCACACGTTGTTGGCGGCCCCGATAGTCAACGAAATGTTGTTCCGCCGACTAAGCCCGCCGCAGCAAGTTTTGGGAAAGGTATTCACAGGATGGAAGCATGTTCTGTTGGGTGCTCAGACACGAGAGCTTCAAACAAGCGCATCCAATTTCGTTAATTTCAAAGGACCCCGAGGGAGAAGAAAATGACCAACAAGATGGTGATGATTGCAGGCGCAACTTTTTTCGCAATGCTTGCGGCCTGTGACGATACGAGTACATCAAGCGCGTCCGCCGAGCTCACACCGGCTCAGCAAGCATGTTTGCGAGATGTAGCCAACACCACGAACAATTCGCAAGTCGTGGTGCTCTCATCGGCATTTAGCGAGGCGGGAACACAGGTCACTGTAGGCGTTGGTGAGGATCGTGCTCCTTGGAATTGCATTGCCTACAGTGATGGCGCGACAGCTGGTATCGAGTTCCTGGGCGACGAAGGCGCATTGTAGTTTGTTCGCTGTGTATCTCGAAAGCACCAGTCGTGATCAAATTTGAATAACGGCAAGCTCAGACATTCAAACCTCGTAATAGGATTGGGTTTTAACATGCTCAATCACGCTAAGGTTGTAGAAAATGCCCGTAACCAACTCGGTTGTAATTGCGATCATTTGCACTTTTGTGGCCATTGTTTCAGTGCCAAAATACAGCATTGCACAAACTTGGGACATAGCATCACAGCACTCTGTCAGCGGCGTAACGGTGTATGATACTGATGAGCTGTTAACGTTTGCCGGTCAGTTGGCCTTTAATCGGTCAGGGCGCATCACAGCGGTGGAGGTCGCATCAACGATCACTCAGATCTACCGAGAAGACGGTTATTTCTTGGCTGAGGCCTGGCCCGGTCCCGATGGGCAGAGCATAATTGTTGATGAAGGGCGCATTCAAACCATCGAAATTGAAGGGGTAGATACTCGCACGTTCCAAACACTAGAGAAGATTTTTCAACCCCTCACCACCTCCTATCCCATAACGCTGAAACGATTTGAGCGGGCAGTGATGCTGGCCGAGGACATACCTGACTTGGAATTGTCGACCGAACTTGACTACCCGGATCAGGCTGGTGCTCGGCTGAGAGTATTGGGAGAGCCACTGCGCAAACAAGCCGGCAGCGCGACACTCGACAACCCTCCGCGTGAGCTTGGAGAAGCGCTCAGCTTCTATGTCGTACAAGAGTTTTATTCGATGCTGACCGTCGGGGATTTGCTGCGATTTGAGGGGTCAGGTAACTACAATTGGGACAAAGACGACGAACACTCTTTATGGGGCGCTGTTACCTATCGCACACCGCTGCACAGCAATGGTCTGTATGGTGAGATTTTCTACGGGAACATAAACGCAAAACGTGACCTCTCGGGTGATTTTGCAAGAACAGATATTGATGGCGAGAACTTCACCGTCGCGTTGGGTTACCCCGTGATCCGAGATGTGGCGCGCTATGGCTATCTGCTGCTGGATTATCGCCTTTCCGAAGCGGACTCAGTCAGTGGCGGCGTTCCATTGTCTAGTGACGCGAGTGTCGTTGGCCTTACATATCTTTATGGGCAAAACTATCCAAAAGGACAAGCTCTGGAAGCAGGGTTAACGCTGTCTTTTGGCGATAATGAAAACGACACCACAGACGCAAGCTTTGACGACGGGGACTCTTCGTTCTGGCATCTTCGAGGCGGCGTCGGATACGAAAGCCCATTAACAGCCTTATCGCCCAACACTGCGTGGCGGACAGAAATATGGGGGCAGTACACGACGGACAGATTGCCATCTGTCGAAGAGTATTTCCTTGGTGATCGTTATGCTTTGCGCGGATATCGGTTTGACGAAGTGGACGGTGATTCCGGGATTTCCGCGACTTTCGAAGTGTCTCACTCCTACTTTCCGAGCTCGCAAAGCATTCATCGCTTAACGCCATTTGTCTTTTTCGACGTGGGTTACATCTCGAACAACGACCCTGCGAGTTTTGAAGTTGATAATGCTACACTGGCCTCAACAGGTCTGGGTTTGGACATTGAGTTTAAGCGAAACCTATTCCTGTCCGGATATGTCGGTGTCCCTTTGAGAGACGGCCCTTTGACCGACTCTGGCGATCCTGGCGCGTATCTTGCTCTGACAACAAGTTGGTGAGGATGTTATGAAACGGAACCGCATTGCTTTGCTTGCAGCAGCTTGTTTGTTTGCAGAACTGGCCGCTACGCAGGTCGTCGCGCAGGGAAATCATTTCGGGTGGTGCCGTGGCGTGGGGAATCCGCACCAGTCGAGCCAAGGGTGTGGCCAGGCCGGTGGGCAAGGGGTAGGCAATCAAATTACCGGCCCAACGCAGCCGGTGGCAAATCAGTTGCCACCAAGGGGAACGCCGCAAACGCCCACGTCCGTTGTTGTGCCTGTCCTTGCGCCGGGCGCGGTCCCGAACGCAATTCCCGGTCGGGTTCCTATCGCAACGCCAATAGCGGTTCCCGGTCAAGTTCCAACGCCGATCGTAGCACCAACCCTAGCTCCACCCTTGGTGCCAAATCCGACACCAAACCGGGTTCCGACAGCCGTTCCCAATCAGGTTCCGCCATTGGCTACCGGGCCAACTGCTGTGCCGCCGCAAGTTCCGACTGCGACTCCCAATCAAATTCCGATAGCTGTCCCTGGCCAGGTTCCGCCTCAGCCTGATGTGCCGCCCCTTGTGCCAACTGCAACACCAAACCAAATACCAGTCGCCGTTCCTGGTCAGGTCCCGCCTCAGCCTTCCGGTCAAACTGCTGTGCCACCGCTCGTCCCGACCGCGACTCCTAATCAGGTTCCCATAGCGGTTCCTGGCCAGGTTCCACAGTTGACACCAAGACCTATGGCAACTCACGTAGCCGTCCCAGGACATAAGAATCCACAAGGTGTCGTGACAATCATGCGCCCTAGGCCGAGGCCAACAACCGGTGCTGTTCAGCAACCTGGCTCAACACAAGTGACCCACTACTTAAGTCACCAAAGCAACTCAAAGAAACACGATCACGTCGCAGCGACACCGGGACGGCATGACCCGCACGACCTACCGAGATTCCGCAACGCGGCGGCCAAGGAAAACTGGGAATGTGTTGCCAGCGGATTCGGACAGCGCCGGTATGATGCTGGGCGAGGCGTATTGCTCAACAACGGAGCGTTGCGGCACCTCGGAAACGTGGACGCTATGGCACGAGATGTCCCTGCACGGCATCCAAAACACTCTGGATGCATTATCTCGGTTAAACGAAAGCAGCAGTAGCGCCAGTCTGGTAAAGGCACATCTAGAAACCTTAGAGGAATTCTTCCGAGTGGGAAGCTGGTTTCCAACCAAGGTTAAGTTGAAGAATAGACATCAACCGAAGGTGTCATCTCTCAGAAGGTTAATGAGGCATACAATATGCCTTTCTGATTGCTGTTTGGGCATCCGGCTCGAATCATCGGTTGCCTCAAAAAACCGATTGGGAATTCGCAAAAGAGCGAAACCTCTACGAGAAGGATTCCTCCATGAGTGCTAGATTGGTACTTTTGCTTGCTGCCGTCGGCCTCGTGCCAATTGCGTTATCATACGGTCTGATGCCCGGCAGTTCGATCCCAGTTTTGCTGGGATTTCCTGTGGAAGGGACGAACCAAACCCACGTGTTCCGAGCGATTATGGGTCTTTATCTGGCAAACGCTTTGTTTTGGTTAGCGGCTGTGGCGAAACCAGATTTACAACAACCGGCGCTTTGGGTTCTTTTTTTGTTTATGTCGGGACTGGCAGTTGGACGCATGCTAAGCATTCTTATCGATGGAGTTCCAAACGGGGTACTTCTATTTTTTCTTGCGGCCGAGATAGCTTTTGCAGCTCTGGCGGCGGTTTCCCTGAGAAAAGTACAATGAAACAGGAAGTGTTAAAGTGCTGAGGTTTTTCTTTGTTCTCTCGATGATTACAACCGCGTCGGTTTCGACCTCCGGTCTTGCACAATCGTCATCTGTTCAGACTGCGGTGGACAAAAACTTTTTAGAGCTTGAGACTGCCGTTGTCGAAGCGGGAGCTACTCCAATCGCATCGATAGATCACGCGCGTTTGGCCAAAGCTGAAGGCGTAGAAATGCCAGCATCACGTGTACTCATTTTCTCTGATCCAGAGATAAACACGCCCATTCTGGAAGAGAACGTACGAGCAGGTCTGGACCTTCCTTTTCGCGTTCTCTCATTCGATCAGGATGATCGCCCGCAGATCGCCTATACAGACTCTCAGTTTCTCAAAGTGCGGCATGGTCTGAATGACACCCAAGCGTTAAATACATTTGAGAGCAAGCTGCTCGAAGTTCTGAACGGCTTGGATGCAGCACCAGCGCCAACCAGCGAATTGTTTGCCGACTATGGGGTCATCGAACTGCGATCTCAGCGCAGCGTACCAGAGGCAGTCGAACGTCTCAGTACAGCCGTAATGGGGCAGGACGATACTGTCTGGTTTGGGGAAATCGATTTTGCAACGGAAGCTTCCCAACAGGGGGTGGCGCTGCCGGATACGGTTCTCTTGCTGTTCGGCGGACCAGCACCCGGTGGCGTGGCAATGGCGGGCTTTCCGGCAATTGGTTTGGATGCCTTTTGCCAAAAACTACTGGTTTATGCGAATGAAGAGGGCGGCTCCGTAGTCATTTTCAATGACATCGCTGCCTTGGCGGAGTTGCACTACGGTTCCTCTGCGGAGCCTCATCACGGTTTGAACAAACGACTTACCTCAACATTTCGCACTGCAATTGAGTAGCCGCTGGTTGGAAGTCACAATTTTTCTGAATTGCTATATTCCGTATTTGGCTGCCCATTCTGAGCTGGGTACACTGCTCAAATTGAATTCAAAAAATGCTCTATTTCCACTAGGGCTTTAGGCCAAGCAGGATCATACTCTGGCATCGTATTGTTTGCTGTCTCAAGGCCAACAAAGCGCGCATTCTCGATGCCGGAGGCGAATATCCTACCTTGTTCAACACTGTGCATCCTGTTTCGATTAGCGTGCATGACTAGAGCCGAACAGGTGATCCGCAGAAGTAAATCGGTTACGTCGACCCCTGCGACCAGTGGTCCAATCTTGAGCCAATCCTGATGGACCTCTATTGCATCGCAATCCAGCCTTCGGCAGGTATAATGCGAATATGACAAGAGATATTGAAGCTAGCGCTAAGACAATCGCTGATGCCCTGACCTCTGCCCAGCAGATATCTAAACTGTCTTCAGAGGCCGAACAGCTAACGCTGGATGAAGCATATTCGATTGCAAGTCGCGTCCGAGAGCTTCAGGGCAAAAAGAGAGTTGGCCGGAAGGTCGGCTTCACGAACCGCACGATTTGGCCTGTTTATGGTGTAGATCAACCCATTTGGGGACAGGTCTACGCAGATGGGCTGTTTTCGACTGATCAGCCGGTAAACTTGGCAAGGTATTCAGAACCGAGGATTGAACCAGAAATTGTAGTGGGCCTTAAACATGCACCAACAGCTGAAATGAACAATGAGCAGTTGGCAGGTTGCGTAGAGTGGGTTGCCCCTGGGTTTGAAATTGTTCAATCGATTTATCCCGACTGGAAATTCTCGGTCGAAGATTCAATCGCAGCACAAGGATTGCACGGCTGCCTTGTTCTCGGCGACAAAATCGCGGCGACGCAAGATGTTTTGACCGGCTTGGCTGAAGTGCCAATAGCATTGTTCAAGGGCGGTGAGGCCATCGAGTCCGGCAAAGGTGAAAACGCGCTTGGCGGCCCAATCGAAGTCCTGGCTCATCTTGTGTCTCTGCTCTCCGAAGCCGACCAGCTTCAGGGAGGCGAGCTCGTCACAACTGGCACATTGACAGACGCATGGCCAGTGTCCCCGGGAGAAGAATGGTCAGCTGGTTTTGGTGGCGTTATGGACACCGAGCTATCGGTACGATTTACATGAGTCTTTGGTAGAGTGGTGACGACGACTGCACCTAAGAAAAGTTACTCTCAATAGCTGGCCGCGATGGTCTTTCACTGATTTCATCAAATCTGGAATGCAAATAATACGATGCTATCCAAATCTGATTATATGATGTTTCTCAGGCACCCTGCCTGGCTATGGATCAAGAAACACGCCAGGCATCTGTTGGTGACTTTCAAGGACGACGGGACACCTTGGTTTTCGAGTAAACTGTCCGCGCCGGCAATGAGCTCGTTGTCCGGACATTCCAAGCGGATCTCTGGTCTAACTGCTGGGCACAAGGAGAACCTGATCTGGCATCGCGATCAGGTGTTCAATCCTTGAGACACTGAAATCTATCCTTCGGCACCCGCATAAGGCGATTTACTTGTTCTCCTCCGCACTATTATCGTGAAACAGTGCAAACTTATGGGCAAATCGTGCAAACTTATGGGGTGCGTGAAGGTTTGTGCGCGTCCCTACACTAGATGTAGGTGTTCTCATAACGCTGCATTGTCTTCATTGAAGACATTCAGGAAATTCGGCTGTGTTCGCCCATAATTTTGCGCGGTATTTGCGCATAAGCTTGCACGATTTGCCCACAAATTTGCGCGGTTCGAAAAACGCTCTCAATTGATGGCAGCTGTCGCGCTCCTTCTTCAGCTTTAAAGGGCTATCTCTCAATCATAGGTGCATTCTGGGCGGCAAAATTCAACCCTTATCTGAAGGACGATGTTCGTCAGCGCTTGTGGTAGATTGCGGAACTGGAAA
>NZ_AEYW01000026.1 GCF_000192475.1 Ruegeria conchae | reverse complement strand
TCTCTGCCGCTGTCATGGAAGCGCAGGGCTCGGTGATGACCAACAAATACGCCGAAGGTTATCCCGGTCGTCGCTACTATGGCGGTTGCGAGTTCGTTGATATCGCTGAAAACCTGGCCATCGACCGCGCCAGGCAGCTGTTTGGTTGCGGCTTTGCCAACGTGCAGCCGAACTCGGGCAGCCAAGCGAACCAGGGCGTGTTCCAGGCGCTGATCCAACCCGGCGACACCATCTTGGGCATGAGCCTGGATGCCGGCGGTCACCTGACCCACGGCGCGCGCCCCAACCAGTCGGGCAAGTGGTTCAACGCGGTGCAGTACGGCGTCCGCAAGGAAGACAACATGCTGGATTATGATCAGGTCGAGGCGCTTGCGAAAGAACACCAGCCCAAGCTGATCATCGCAGGCGGTTCGGCCATTCCACGTATTATCGATTTTGCCCGCATGCGCGAGATCGCCGATATGGTCGGTGCGTATCTGCACGTGGATATGGCGCATATTGCGGGCCTGATTGCAGCGAGTGAGCACCCGTCGCCCTTCCCGCACGCGCACGTCGCGACAACCACCACGCACAAGACGCTGCGCGGCCCCCGCGGCGGCATGATCCTGACCAACGACGAAGCGATCGCGAAAAAGGTAAACTCGGCAATCTTCCCCGGTATTCAGGGTGGTCCGCTGATGCATGTGATCGCTGGCAAAGCAGTAGCGTTTGGCGAGGCGCTGCGGCCCTCGTTCAAGGACTACATCAAGCAGGTTA
>NZ_AEYW01000027.1 GCF_000192475.1 Ruegeria conchae | reverse complement strand
ATCGCCAGTGGAGCAGACACCCACATTGCAGGCGTGTTCGAAGGCAAGACTCTTCGGACGGTTGTGGCCGCATCTTTGATCGGGGCCATTACGCCAGTTTGTGGTGTCACCGTACTGCCATTGATGGCTGGGTTGTTGGCTGCTGGCGTGCCGCTTGCCCCGATCATGGCGTTTTGGCTGTCATCCCCGATCACAGACCCTGCAATGCTCGCAACGACGGCTGCCACTTTGGGATTGAGCTTTGCAATTGGCAAAACGTTCGCAGCATTCGGATTGGGTGTGTTCGGAGGGGCGGTTGCCAGCTTATTTGCCAAAGCACCTTGGTCATTGTACGCGCTTCGCAACAATGGTCTGGCACGCCAATTGAGCGCTGCGCGATGTGGCAATTACCAAACCTTCGATCCATGCGTTTGGAGAACTCAAGCGCGTCGGCATTCATTCAGCAAACAATTCTGGGCGACGGCACGACTTATCTCAATCTGCCTGATCCCTGCCTTTGCGGCCGAATACGCGTTGAATGCTGCTCTGACCCCAGGAATGCTTGCGGCTTACGTAGGCGAGGATCAATGGTGGGCCATACCCGCTGCGGTATTTGTTGGCGCCCCAGCCTATATCGATGGCTACGCCGCACTCCCTCTAACGCGCGGACTGATTGACAACGGCATGTCTGAAGGCGCCGCCATGGCCTTTTTGGTTTCAGGTGGTGTGGTCAGTATCTGGGGAGCAATGGCCATCGCCCCGGTTCTCAAACTGAAGCCATTCTTGCTCTATCTTTTGCTTGCCATTTTGGGATCTCTCGCCGCGGGATATGCTTTTGGGTGGATCGCCTGACCGCACATGAGAACTTGAGCAGGTATCAGCAAAGCACTATTCCAATCCGTAATTCGGCCATAGAACCGTTGCCGAGGAAAACGAAGGCTTTTGGCTCGTTCGGCTAAATCGAATAGAATGCACGTCACGGCCTTCCGCAGAATTTGGGCTTCAGAAACTGG
>NZ_AEYW01000028.1 GCF_000192475.1 Ruegeria conchae | reverse complement strand
GGCACTTCAATGACAAGGGGACCGGGTTCCGAGGTCATTGAAGCCCAAGCATAGGCCGTAACATCGTTAGCCGTAAGAAACCCATGTTTGGAATCGAACGGCTTATTGAGATAAATGATGTCGTTGTAGTCGCCACCGAGGTCGCGGCGAATGCCCTTCAGAAAATCGATCATACCAGCGGCGGGCATTCCCCAGATTGCAGTCTGAGTGGCGCGCTGCACCATGATCTTGTAATCGATGTCCTCGACTTCGGCTGATCGTGCAAGGATGTCACCCGTGTCATTGAAAGACTGGGAAAGAACTGGCGAGGAAGAAATACCCACAATAAGCGCCACGCCAAAAAGACGCGTCGACAAACCGCTGCGTGATGGCCCAAGTATTTTCATGGCGCAATGCTCCCTGCTGTTTGTGGAAAGCTTGCACATCCGTTCAGCCGATGCGTATCATTTCACGACACGCGGGCGAACAAGCGGGTTGACGGATTGAACCTACCACCGATGATTTCGGCCAAGGCCTTGGGCGCGATGCCCCAGTTTGTGCTTGAGGCCGCTGGGGAAAGACGCCTGTTGCGTGCTTTTGACTCTGCCGATCTTCCTGTTCACTTCATTGAGGAAAGAGGCGGTTACATCTCGGAGCATGCCTTGGCGACCTTTGTGCACGAAGCCGCACGATCCTCGGGACAACAAAACATCGGATTGTTGTGGTCACCATATCTCACTGTCGCTGACTACGGCGCCTGGGGGAGTTACGTTCTTTTTGCTCCAACGCTGGGGGCAGCGCTAATACGAGCTTCTGCCGTCATGCCATTTCATTCGTCCACGGATCGCGCGTGGCTTGAAACTTCGGGCACTAGCGCGCGCTACTGTTATCGTTTTGGACTTCGCTCGCATTTCGCGTATCCGGACATCGGTTTCTCGGCCGTTGGGGTTTTTCTGAGCATATTCCGCGCGTATTTAGGAAACGACTGGAAGCCATCGGCCGTGCTCTTGGACTTCCCGAAGGTTCCTGGATTTGTCGAGGCAGAAGACACCTACGCTTGTCCTGTAATCTGGAACGCCACCCGGCTTGGGGTTGAGTTTGATGCATCGACTTTGCGAGCCGAAGCCACGCCCAAAAAACTTAGCGGCGGCTCGACAACTGTCGGAGATATTTCTCGTGAACGATTGGGCGGCCCCCCCCAAACACTTCGAGGACAAGTCGAAGAGGTGGTTTGGCAACAACTTCATCGGGAGGAAATGTCGATTGATGCCACCGCGCGTTCGCTCGATCTTGGCGTTCGCACACTACAACGGAAGTTAGCAAGCGAAGGGGTTCGTTTTCGCGAAATCGTCAACGATGTTAGGGTAGCAAGGGCCGAGGAACTCCTCACAGATACGCGCGAGACAGTCTCCGGTATCTCATCCATGCTAGGATATGAAACCGCAAACAACTTCAGCCGCGCATTCAGGAAGGTGACGGGGCTGACGCCCTCTGACTATCGCAAGATGAACTCCGGTCATACTTGAATGGTCGTCTGCAAAAGCAAGCCGTTGGCGTCTGCATTGCTCACAAATTTAAGTTAAGGTTGGATGCGACGAGTAACCGCGTCCAGCCCGAGTAGGGCGGGAAGCTAACCTAGTTCGATCACTTTTTACGTTTTCTTTTAGGATCCAGAAACAGTGTGCGTTGGAACAATGACAAAGTTACAGAGTATTTGCTTGCGGAGGTGGTTTTATCAGATGCCCCGCGTCGATTACCCTGGGATAGGATCAACGCGGGGCTGTAGGAAAGTGCTGGGTAATCAAAATGATGCCCGCACTCACTACGGGAAGCATTCTGATATTTCGATGCTTGATTTATTTATGTATCCAATTTGAATATTTGATAGTTCCAACTGCTTCAAAAGTCAGAGCGTGCAATGCGAACACCCCTCGAGGTAGAGAGCTTTGATCGCGAGTTTCCCGAGCACCTTCTCAAAATTGGTTAGTGGCTTATATCTGTTGGTCCATTTTTTGGATCTATTCCAAGCAGTTACTTAAAAAGAATCCACGTGATGGAAAATACTTCTGTACATGCATAGACGAGCATATGTAGTTCTGTTTTCGGCGCAGCCTTTAGTCTTTTCCAGACACGAACCAAAGAAATTAGCGAAAAAACCCACGGTCGTTAAAGGGATGGAAGACGACCGTGGGTAGCAGTTAGGGGTATGATGGGTACGAAACCATCATGAATTTGGATCAAAACTCCCACAAAAGCTTTGTATTTTGAAAGAAGAGCTTACGAGTTTTTTCAGGCTATAGGCGTTCACTGACGCTCCCCTGTGCTTTTCGAGGAGCTGTTTGCGGAAAACGCTTTCACACTTGAAATGAATTCACATCGCGATATTTGACCGCGTTGCGTCGAGATTAGCTTTACGACGCTTTTTCTTTTTGGGAGGACTACATGAAACATGCTGCCATTTTTGCCGCCGTTGCAATCTCCGCTTATGCAACTGTTGCCGCTGCTAAAGACCCGGTTCCGGCAAGTAGTGACAACTTCGAGATTTACAGTGAGGTTGAAGGCTGGACGGTTTATGCTGACAACGACTCTGGTACATGCCTGATAGAAAAAGTCTTCGAGAGCGGGAACGTCATGCAAATGGGTCTAACCAAAAACCAAAAACACGGTTACTTGGGAGTATTCACGCAAGCTGACATCGACATCAAAAACCGTCAAAAAATAGAAATAGCAATTGACGACTTTGTGTATGAAGGTCGTGCAAAAGGCATAAAAAGCAAGAAGCTAGCGGATGACTACTCTGGTGGCTATATCGTTGTAAAGGACGCAAATATGGCGACTGCCGTGGCCGAAGGACAGACCTTGATCGCATTTCCAAAGAAGTCCGCAAATTTCATTGTGGACCTAACCGGTACGAAGAAGGCTATGGAAGAAGGTCGCAAGTGCAACCTTGCACTTGCCAGCTAACTTAGGCCGCTACTCAACCCCAAAAAGTTGAGTTGCCTTTTTGTCAAACCCTTACGTGGCCCCGCAGTTTGCGGGGTCATTTGTTCTTCGTTTTTGTCTCTTCACCTCAAGCTTCAAGCTTATGGTTATCCAGCCCGAACTGGCGCGGGCGTTGTCTGGAAAACGACGATTTTTGGTTTATCCAAGTGAGTGGCTAGATCGAGTGCTACCTTCAAACAAGGCAACGCGGTTTTTTATTGCCCGTGTCTGCTTTGTCCCGCAATGCAGACGTTCATGCAAGCTGCAGCGAATGACCGCACCGAGCTCTGAGTGCGTTTTTCCGCGCGATGAATGATTGTCTGCAATGCCGTGATTGCGGGACGCCATCAATGCTGAGGCATTCCGGAAGCCTCCATCGCGACAAGCCAGCGATCCAGTGCCCCGGGGGCGGTCCACATCCGGGATTCTATGCCCTTCACCCGCGAAACGGTCCAGTCAGGGTTCTCCGCAAGATAGTCGCTCATGGCTTTTGCCGCATTGTCTTTGTCGCCAAGGCAATGGTGAATGGCCGCAAGGAGTTTGTTTGCCGCGACCGGCATCGAGGGCGCTGATTTGAACGAGTCCAGAGCGGTGTCACAGTCCCCTTTCTGCCACAACGCCCACGCCTTGTTCCATTGCAGGTCAAAGTGTTTGAGCGGGTCAATGCGCTCCAGCTGACCAAGTGTCGCCAGGGCCTCATCCGTCTTGCCCTGATATATCTGCGATACCGCGAGCCCGTTGCCAACGATGGTGGACGAAGGATTCAATTCGATCCCGCGCTGGAATGCGCGTGCCGCGTCTTCGACATTGCCGTCGAACATCAAGGCCCGCCCGAGCGCATGGTAGGCCAGGAAATTGTTGGGATCGAGCTCGACGCCCCGGCGGGCGAGATCGTTCATCCGTTTGCGCAGGGCCACTTCGTCGCCTTCGATCCAGCCATTGTGGAGCCCGATACGCAACGACAGGGCCTGCCCCAAAAAGCCCCAGGCGGAGTCCGGGTAGTCCTTCATGGACTGTTCCTGTTCCTCGATATTGATCAGCAGGTTTTCGCGGGTGAAGTTGCGCATGATCCGGCTTTGCGCTGCATTCGAGATCATCAAGGCGCTGACATCGCCAGCGGACATGCTGGCATCCGCGGTATCAATCACGTTTGTGCCCACAGCCTTGGCGATTATTCGGCTGATTTCGCTGTTTGCCTCAAGCATCGCACTCAGCGGCACGTCGAACTCATCCGCCCAGATATGGGCTTCTGTTGCGCCGTCGATCAACTGGGCGGTGATCTTCAGCCGCGAGCCGTCATATTGCTGGCTGCCTTCAAGAACCAAATCGGCCCCAAGCGCCTTGGCGATCTCACTAATCCCTTGAGGCGAGTCGCGAAACTGAAAGCTGGAGCGGCGCGAAATGACCGCCATCTGTGGAAACCGTGCCAGGGCGGTTATGATGTTTTCACTGATCGCGTCGCTCAAGAAGCCCTTGTGCGGCTCGACAGAGAAATCCTCAAACGGCAGGACGGCGACCACCGGTGCATCGATGTCGTTGTCAGGGCGCGTCAGAACATAGGCGGTGATCAGGGCGAAAACCGCGAGGGCGGCCACCATCGAATAGGCGCCAAGCCGTTTCTTCGAAGTCGTGGAGTGGGTTTCCGGGGCGGGCAGGACCAGCCTGTAGCCCTCACGCGGAACAGTTTCGATAATGCGTTTTTCGGTATCGCCCACCACGCGCCGGATTTCCGCGATGCATTGCGCGACGCTGTCGGCTGCAACGGCGCGGCCTGACCAGATCTCGTCGATCAGCGCTTCGCGTGTTACTGTCTGGTCGGCTTTTTTTGCCAATGCCACAAGGACTTCGCGGGATTGATGCCTCAGCTCTATTTCGTTTCCGGCCAAGTCGTAGACCCGGCCGGTTGTCCGCTCGACAATCACGGTTCCCAGGCGGATTTCGGAAGATTTCAAGGTTTTTCGTTTGGTAAATCGCACCGGCTGGTCCTCCAATTCGACCATCGCCAATGCCCACTGTCTCGACTTTTTCGACAGTGGCCCTTCGGCAACGGGGAGGAGCATCTTCCGCTCCCACGAACGAGGATACTTGATGAAACGTGTGACGAAAACAGCGAACCATCTTCTAATGCGAACTGCACGTGCGGGCCTGCCGCCGCGCATTCTTGCAATTTCAATTGCATTGCTTCTCGCCAACTCGGCTGTTGCCGAGAGTTTCGATTTGACCACACCTCGTGCAGATGCCCCTGTTCGCCATGCGGACGGAAGTGAGAGTTTCCGGCTTCTTCCTGGCGAGTGCAGCGATCGTGAATATTTTTCTGACGAGTTACAACGCAACACCTCAGATTGTGGCCGCTCCCGAAACAGGATCGAGTACTTCGAAACATCGTCATCTGGCGCCGGAGACCGGCGTATGTACGAGTGGGAGATCTTCATTCCGGAGGATTTCAGCTACAATGCACTCAACGCACGTTTGACCGTCGGCCAATTCGAAACGGGCGCCGATATGCTTTATGGTTTCGAACTGAATAATGATGGCTACACCTTCCGAGCACGCGACTGCATCTCTGCGGACGATTTCGGTGACTGGCACAAGGTCTCTGTGCGCATCCAATACGATTCTACGCCGCGCAAATCCCTCAAGGATAAAACGCCCGGTGTGTTTGTGGTCGAATGTGATGGAAAGGTTATTGCCGACTCATCTGGCAGACCCAATATGGCCGAGGGCGGCGAGATTCAGTTCAGATATGGCCTCTTCGGTGCCAAGAATATCCCTGACACCGACAACGTCTCGGTATCGTATCGGAACGTCCGAATCTCGGAGTGGTAAGGGCTGCAGGCCACGCAAAACCGGCGCCTTCGTGTTCCGGATACTCTCGGCTATGCGCCGTGTCCGTCACGTGTCGTGCGTCTTGATCCCCCCCTTACATATACGGACCCGCTCGAAAAAAAGCGGGAACCGGTTCTTGGGTAAGATAATTGGCAGCAGGCGGCGGACACCCGACTTTGTAGCTTGAAAGCTCAGTTTCGCCATCCGTCGAGTTGGCGTATTGATATTCGCAATCATGGCAGCGGAGGCTGCACACAGAGGGTCCAAAAACAGCTCTATCTCTTGGAAGCTGACCTTGGTACGATGCGCCGCGAAGGTCAGGAAAGTCCGCAGAATGTGAGTTCAACCCGCATCAGACTTTGCACTTGCAGCGAATGTCGGCAATGCGGGCTGCGACCGCAGCATCGGCGGACTATGTTGGATGTCGGGTATGGGCCGCGAGTTACAACACACTCTGGAGCTGGCGATGTACCAGAAATCGGACAATGCTGTCACTCTGTCGCAAGTTGAAATTTGAGGAAGGTCGCCCCGTCATAGTCGACTTCACCAACCCGCCAAGCACCAAGTCTGTCGAGTGCCCGCAGGTTCGTGCGTGACGGTGGTAAAAGGAAGGTCACATACGGGATGCGTTCATCGGAAATTGCAAAGTCGATCGCCTTTCGCGAGATGCGCGGCCCGAGGCCAAACGTGTCGGGCCGCAAGACCAGTCCGAAATCCCACTCGGCTCCTTCTTTTTGAAATCCACCCCAGCCGACATATCGGTCATCGGACAAGAATGCCCAATGTCCAAGTCCGTCACGGTGCCAACACTCTTCCTTTTTGGCGACAAACCGCGCCACTGTCTCGGCATTCCAAGTAAATCTCAGAAGCGGCATATGCTCGGCGACACGAGGGTCGGACATGTGCGCTAAGATTTCGGTTGGGTCGATTTCCGACAATCGGACGAATTTTATTTCAGATCTCATTGCGGCGTCTTTCGATGTGCTCGTCTCTCATTGTCCGCTGGACGCGATATTTCAACAGCCAACTCTTTGCCTGCTGTCACGCTGGGACATACGCATTCAGTTTGTTGCCATCCAGATCCCGGAAATACCCTCCGTAGAAACCATGATCTCCGCGTGTGCCGGGGGGTCCCTCATCTGTTCCGCCAAGTTCGAGGCACTTGGCGTGAAGCGTATCGGCGGCTTTTCTGTTGGTCATTTTCAAAGCGACCATCACCCCGTTTCCAACGCTTGCCGGTGCCCCATTGAATGGACAAGCAAGGCATAACGCAGGCTCGGCCCTTGAGCGGCCCCATGCGGCCATATCGCCGTGTTTCCAAAGACGGTTTGCGCCCACGCTCGAAAACAAGGCGTCGTAGAATTTCAGCGCGGCCTCGAAGTTGTTGGTTCCGAGGGTAACATATCCGATCATGCTTGATCTCCGTAGTTCTGTGGTCGTCATTTTCAACTTTAAGCCCGGCTACAAAGACCCCTGGGTTGCTGCGCCAGACCGCCTAGCAAGTAAGGTCGAGGCCGGACCATGGCTCGGAATTGCCCGCACTTCAAAATTTTCGAAACGCTCGATTGCCTGCATCAATCGGGAGCGGGACATTAATCGGCCGGTCCCGCGAAACAAAAGCGCCTGGCGCATGAGGCTGCCGGCAAGACCACGGGCAGGCTCATCCGCGCAAAACGCGAGACAAAGCGCGCCGCCGGCTCGAACAACCCTGCAAAGCTCACTCAAAGCCAGGTGGGGATCGGGGACGGTTTCCAAAGCCCAAGCACACGTCACAAGATCGAACGTGCCATCTTCAAACGGCAGGGACTCCAACCGTCCTTGTATCTTCGGCACAGGAATGTCGGCGCAGCGTGCAAGCATCGCTGCGGACGGGTCGAGAAGGGTCATCAAATTCGGCGGCATGCCCTCGGCGATCAGTCTACGTGCCAGGTTGCCGGTGCCGCAGCCAGCATCCAAAAGCCTCGAATTCGGCGTCGCAAGTGCACGCACCAGACCTTCCAGGGCGGCCTGCGCCTCGCCGCCTGCATGACGCAGCCATCGATGATGAAGTTTGTCGTAGCGAGGTGCGAGCTTGTCATAAAGATCAAACGCATCGTCTAAAGGCGTTTCTTCCAACATCTATTTGGTCCTATTATTCATTCATCGTGTCCGCGGTGCGCGCACGTTTTTTACGGAGAACTTGCGTCGGATTGCGGCGCGGTGTGTTCGTTCTCGGGCCACGTCCATGCGGTCCAGAGAATTGCGATTAGAGCCACGATCTCGATGACGAGGTGGAAGGTGTCATCCATGTCGGTGGGGGCCGAGGAAAGGAGCGTACCGGTTGTGACGATCGCTGCAAGAAAGGTGACAGGGCGACCAATCCTGCGGGTTAGCAGGAGCGAAAAGAGCACCATCGCAATCGGCACTTGGACGAGGAAACCGCCCAAAAGCATCAGCCCTTCGGTGATCTCGATGCCGTTGTAATGGCCTGTCAGCAGCATCTCGATATGGGACGCGAGGACAAACTGGTGAATATCGCGAAAGATGATGTTGAGCAGTATGAACAGCCACAGGGCCGACAGAAGAATACGGGGATCGAGCCGTCTCATTTTGGTGTCTTCTTTCTGTGTTTCTGGAGTTTGCCGGTATCAGGTCGAGAGCACGACCGGGTTCAGATCACCGCGCCGGATGTACGCGTCGCAAAGGCGCGGCGGATAAGGAGTTCTGCAATCGCAAGGTTGATGGCCCACGCCCCAACCATCAGGAGGTCTCGCGAAAACCCCTGCAGTTCGGTGTCAAAGAGGGCCATTGCGACCAGAAAGAGCGCGGTTTGCGTTGAGGCCCCTTGGCCGATGGCATAGGCGCGCAGCATCGCGGCGCGGTGCGCGGCGACGTTTCGCGACCGGATCGCGACGATGGCCCATGCGATGAGGGTGACCATCGCGAGGCCGAGCGTGACCCTTGCCCCGTAAAGTACTGGTCCCTGCAGGGCATCGGGAAATGCGTAGAACACGGTCATCCAGAGCCCGGTTAGTGCGCTGATGCATCCCGCTGCCGCCACAATCCGCCCGAGGGTCCTGTGCAGGGCCGAGCGGTAGCGCCTCAGGCTCGGCAGGAATTGCACAGCCCCCACAAGGCAGAAAACTGAACTGCCGAGGATATGCAATGTGATCGGGAGGGGATCGAACACCGCACGCGGGTTCGGCGGGATGATCGCCCGAGCGCCGAGAAGTTCCGGAAGCCGGACCAGCCCTACGACTGCCGGAATGAAAGAGTAGAGGAACACGAGGGCAAGGAACGCCCATTCGCGACGGCTGATAAAGTGCATGCTTCGGTCTCTCAGAATAAGGCGTCGGTCTGCCTCAGGCGGGCTTGCGCGCGACGATAAAGGGGCTCAGTCGGTTCTTTCCGAAGTACCGCGTCTGCTCGATTTCGAACCCGGCGCGGATCAGGTGTCGGGTCAATTCAGCGCGACTCAAGATGATCACATTAGGCGCGATCCGCACGGCCATGAGCACGCGAACCATGGCTCGCATCCAGCGCGGCGCGTCCTTCAGACAAACCGTCTTTGATATGAAGTGACCGCCGGGTTTCATTTGGTGGAATGCTGCATCCAGTACGGTGGGTATGTCGTCCACCAGGTGAAGCAAGCTGAACGCGCAAATGGCGTCGAACGGTTGGCTAGGAATGTGTTGCGCCGCCTCCGCCTGAAGAAATTCTGGTGTTCCCGCGGCATCGCCACCTGATCGTGACCGGGCGATCCGGATCATCTCGGCAGGGATCTGTTGCGAAGTTTTGACTGGCGACAGCGATAGTGTTGTACCGGCGGGCTAAGCGGCCAGCTCTGCAAACTGCCGAAACGGACAGACTCCGGGCGTGATTTGACCTTTGCGGATCATGTGTGCCACTTCGATTCCGTCGAGGGTTGCCGCCGCTGAAGCGAACGCCTTGAACCCTAGCATTGGCCGGATGCGTCTTTTGATGAAACGATGGTCCTGTTCCACGATGTTGTTCAAGTATTTCCGTCTCACCATCTCAATCGGGATCGGGCAGCCAAAGCCTTTCAGCATTTTGTTGATCGCCTTGATACCAGCTGTGTTGGCGCCACTTTTGTCGATGACAATCTTGCGTGGAAGGCCGTTGACCTCCAGCATTCGAGCAAAGAATTTAGTGGCGGCAGGCTTGTTCCGACGGTGTGAAAGCATGAAATCGAGAGTTTTGCCGTGTTTGTCGACCGCTCGGTAGAGGTAAGCCCATGATCCCTTTACTTTAATATACGTTTCGTCCATTCGCCAGGAGCGGTCGCATGGGCCTTTGCGGCGGCGTGCTGTTTCAGCGATTGCGCAAGAGTACCGTGTCACCCAGCGGTTCAGCGTGGTGTGATCGACCGAAACACCGCGCTCTGCCATGATCTCTTCCAGATCGCGGTAGGAAACGCCGTATCGAACGTAGAAGAATACTGCGAATAAGATCACATCTTTCGGATACTGTGCACCTTTGAAGGAAATCATGAGCTGGCTTTCGACTTGATACGACCGACGAGTCATTCACTCGTTAATTCCGAAAGCGTCAATGGCCGAAAGTTTGCAACGGAACCCGCTGACGGTTCCCATCAGGTTGACGTTGATCACCCTCGCGAAAGCTTCCATATCAACTGGACCGTCCCGTCCGACAAGTCGCATACCGCCGGGGATGCCCGCACAGTTGACAACTATGCGAATTGGTCCGCTCCGGTCTTCGGCCAGATCCAAAGCGGCCTCGACCGCAGAACTGTTGATAACATCACAACCTATGCCAAGCGCGCCGATTTCCGCTGCCGCGTTTTTTACCCGAACTTCATCGAGGTCCAGCAAGGTAACTCGTGCTCCGGCTTTGCTGAGCGCCTGTGCAGTAGCAAGCCCCAGTCCTGATCCTGCCCCGGTCACGATCGCAGATAGTCCTTCAATATCCATGCGTGATAATCTCCGTTTGTTCAAAACTTCTTAACCCAGAACCAGAAGTTAAACATCGAAGTTCTATTTACCCTTTGGCCAACCAAAAATCATTTTGCCTCCGCGTGCAGTGCAATATGTCGGGACGGACGGGTCACAAACCTGCGCTGTTGTTTGGAACAATTGCTCCGCGATAAGCGACTTCAGGCGGGTTGAGTCACACCCGCGACATGCCTTGTTGACAACTTCGGCAGGATATCCCGACAGACGTAAATGCCGCGCTGAGAAGAAGTTCAGTTTAGGTGATCGAAACTGGATGATCGAAGAGTGGGTCGGATCACTCTAAAAGATTCGGCCCAGGTCAAGGACTGCAAAGCGGCCAATCCGTGCCTTCCCCGCTGACACCTAGCTCGGCAACTGCAAACCCGTCAAATGACAGAAAGGCAGACGTCTCGAAGCGTTGTGGCCAGCTCTCCCATATAGGTGTCATCGTAACCCGAGTCATTCTCCAGCACACTTAAGAATGCACAGCTGGTGCCGGTGACCATATCCACCATGAGGAACTGCCCTCCATAGCCAGCATGACCGATTAATCGACCGTCGGTCATGGTCTGGTTTGAGTACTTGAGCCAATTCTTGGGTGGTGTCATCGCTGGCGCGCGGCGGATCAGAGTTTTTTGCAGGAAACCGGTGTTGGCCATAGGTCGACCGTGCAGGTCGCGGCCTTCCCGCGCCAGTAGCAACCCGAACCGCGCGAGGTCGCGCACGCTTAGGCAACCGCCACCGGAAAACGCTGGGTGCCCGTCCTTGCTGAGGCTGATGTGAAACGCGCCCTCGTATCCTGCGGCATCAGCAATCTCTTCGATTTGCTCAGCCATTGGAATGGGCGAAACCTTGGCCGCTATCAGGGTCAGGACATCCGTGTTCGCGGATTTATAATCGGCTTGTCGCACCCCCGAGTTTGCCCTGAAACCAGTAATCGAGGCCGCAAATTCCGCAAGCGTGATTTCCTTTTCACCCACGCCGGGCAAGCGCCAACCCAAGGCGACCTCTTCAGTATAGCAGTCGGCATCGGGGTCAGCATAATCCTCGGTGAAGTCGTTATCGACGTTCATATCGAGCAGAGATTGAATGCTGGCCTCGGCATACCCGCTGCCGATACCCGGCAGATAGTCGCGGACCTGCGCGTCCAATGACAACAGCCCCTGTGCAAGCAGACGACCTATGATTAAGTGGATGTGTAGCTTTGTCACTGACTGGATGGAATGCGGCGCTGAGGTCGAAAAATCATCTGCGGCTTTTTCCAGAATGATCTGGTCATTCTTTAAACAGCAGAACGCAGAGAAAGCCGGATGGGCAAGCATTTGTGCCAGTTCAGGCACTCGGGCGCACAGATTCTGCTCGGCGGCTTCCAGCTGCAAAACCTCTCTGGAACGCACCATGAGACATCGGCGGAACAGCCGATATGCATTGTGGAACCCATGCCGGCGAAATTCCGGCTGGTTCCACCGCTGCTTGTTGTCGTCTCCAACAGCCAGATCGGGATTGGGTATGATCCTATTCCTGCTCATGACCGGGGCACCTGGATCAGGGCATCAACGGCGACGATGTGATCTGGGTAGACAAACATAGGGTTGATCTCGATTTCTGCGACCTCGCCGCGCGCCTTTAGGAATTCAGTGCACAACCGGTGTAGCGCATCCGCAATTCGTGGAATGTCCGCCTGTCGACTGCCCCGGTACCCCTCTAACAAGCGAGCTACACGGAGCGAACACAATGCGCGCTCGATCTCGTCTTTTGAGGCAGGCAACAACACAGTGCGCGCATCTCGGACCAATTCGGTCAAAACACCGCCGCTACCGATGACCAAACTGGGACCAAATTGCGGATCAGCACGCAGCGTGACGATCAGCTCTGCAAGCGGCTTGGGCGACATGGCTTCGATCAGGAAGCGATCCGTCACCGCCGCGCGGTCATACGCCGCAACCGATGCCGTCATTGCCTTGATCGCCGAAGACAGCCCCTCTGCATCCTTGATCCCCAAAGCGACCGCGCCCGCTTCGGTCTTGTGAGGCAAGCTTGGTGACATCATTTTCAGTGCGACCGGATAGCCGATATCCTGCGCAACGCCAGCTGCCTCGGCCGCATTGCAGACATGTCCGTTTGGCACAGCAACAGCCATTTGCCTGAGCCAGGATTTACCTTTGTCTTCGGTCAATACCATTGGGTTCTGTATAGTTGCACCGGGTCGCAAGGCAGCAGGCCGGTCAATCCTTGTCCGCGCCCTTGCTTCGGACCACCAAATAGCATCACGCATGGCATTCAACGTCTCGTGAATACCCTGCATAGGCGCAACCCCCAGTTCAATGAGATGTCTGCGGGTCCCACGATCAAGATTTTCAGGTAGGGTCGCGCAGATCGCTGCCGGGACGGAGTGTTCCTGAGCGGCCTGCGCAAAAGCTGCAGCATCGTTCTGGTAGTAGATCTTGGACGCGTCCAACCCTTCTGCCGGGTAGTCCTGCACCAGAACAGCCAGATCCGCGTTGAGGGCCGATAGCGCCGTGGCAAAAACCGGGTAAGTCTTATCGCCCTGTCCCCAGATCGGGGTCGTATAATCCAGCGGGTTGGAAACCGTCGCGATCTCAGGCAGCAAACTGGTCAGGCTTTCCTGCCCTGCAGAGCCCACTTTGGGAAAGCACACACCAATCCTTTCCGAGTGATCTGCGAGCATCGTCGCCCCGCCCCCAGAACAGGTAAAGCCAGCGACACGCCTGCCTTGCGGCGCGCCTGCTACGCAGAGGTACTTCAGCGTTTCCAGAAACTGCGAAGGGCTGGTGACGTCGATCACCCCGGTGCGATCAAACAGTGCCTGATAAAGCTCGCTCGAACCGGACAGAGAGCCGGTGTGACTGACCGTCAGAGTCGCCCCAATGGCGGAATTGCCGGTCTTCAGTGCGACAACCGGAACCCCCCGATCCAGGGCTTTCAGCGCGGCGCGTTCAAAAGCAGCAATGTCACGCAACCCTTCGATGTGCAATCCAATGGCGCGCACAGCCGGGTCTTCAGCAAAGGCATCCAGGAATTCCTCAATCCCCAAGACCGCCTGATTGCCTGCAGAAACCATGTAGGCCATTGGCAATGAACGCGCGCTCATGGTGATGTCGGATGAGAACATACCGGACTGGGTAATGATCGCCGCACCGTATCCCGGCGACCAGCCGCCATGTTCAAATGACCAAAGAGCGGCATTGTCGATATAGTTGATCATGCCATAGCAGTTTGGGCCGATCAGAGCCATATCTCCGGCGACTTCGATCAGATCTCGTTCCGATTGTATGTCGCCAGTTTCCTTGAAGCCCGCGGAAAAACAAACGACGCCACCTGCACCCATCTGCTCCAATTCTCTCAGGGCATCAGTCACCCCGGCCGCAGGGATAGCGAGATAGACGGCATCAGGTGGCTCCGGCAGGTCCGAGATGCTGGGAACACAGCCCACGCCATCCAGATCGGCGCGTTTGGGATTAACGGCCCACATTTGCCCTTGAAATCCACGCCGGCGGGCTTCGCGCACGGCAATGGTCGCATCACGTCCACCAATAAACGCGATGTGGCGCGGCTTTAAGAGACGCTCAAGATTTTCGCGCCGCGCCGGCGTCATGCGCCAAGTGGCCTCAGGATGGACCTGGTGATGATGTGGCGTTGGATTTCGCTGGTGCCGTCCCATATCCGCTCCAATCGGCTATCGCGCCAGAACCGTTGGATCGGCATTTCCTCCATCAATCCCATGCCACCAAAAATCTGAACGGCATCATCGGCGATCTTGTTTAGCATCTCTGAGCAATAAACCTTGACCATTGCTGCATCTGCATCACCCATGACACCCGCTTCGGCACGTGCAACGGCGTCTTGCACCATCAAATCGGCCGCGCGCAACGTCATCGCACCGTCCGCCAAACGGAAGCCGGTGGCCTGAAACGTACCGATCGGTTTACCGAATTGCTTGCGCGTTGCGGCCCACTCGGTCGCCAGGTCAAGGATGCGTTCGGCCTTACCGCAGCAGGTCGCGCCGACCCAGATACGCCCCATGCCGAGCCACTTTCCCGACAGCTCAAGCCCGTGACCCTCTTCGCCCAGGATCTGGTCCGGACCAAGACGCACATTTTCGAAACTCAATTCAAAAGTCTTATAACCGCGATAGCTCACGCAATGCGTCCCTTCGCGGCAGTCGAACCCCGGAAGGCCCACATCGACCAGAAAAGCCGTCACCCGTTTGCGTGGGCCGCGTGGTGTTTCATCTGTACCAGTTGCAGCAAATACAATCGCGAAATCCGGCATGCAGGGACCGGAGATAAAGTGCTTGGATCCATTCAGGATCCAGTCATCCCCGTCGCGTATCGCATTGGTCTTCATCCCCATTACATCCGAACCTGCGTCAGGCTCTGTCAAGGCAAAGAGCTCACGCTTTTCACCGCGCACGGCAGGAAGCAAATATCGCTCACGCTGGTCTCCTTCGCAGGCCATCAGCAATTCCGTCGGGCGCGCCGCCCAGCTTTGCAGCGCATGGCTTGTACGGCCGTATTCCCTCTCGATCAGGGACATGGGCCCATATCCCAGCCCTCCGCCACCGACCTCTTCGGGCAGGTTGCAGGCGAAGAGGCCCAATTCATGCGACCTCGCCTCAATCTGGCGGCCGATCTCCTCGGGCACATAGCCTAAGCGGTCCACCTCTTCTTCATGCGGATACATCTCTGTTTCGACAAATCGGCGAACAGTGCTAACCAGAAGCTCTGTTTCGTGACTGGTTTCCAGATTCATGGCAACCTCATTCATTCTGCCTGAGCCCGCGCGTTTCGCCGCGACAGAACGGCAGAAACGGCAAAGGCAATCAGGGTGATGGCAATCAGGATCACGGCAGCGGCAGCCACTGTCGGATCGGTGTTTTCACGGATGCCGTTCCACATGCGGCGCGGCAGCGTGTAGACGCTGTATTTCGAGATGAACAAGGTCACCACGATTTCATCCCAGCTGAGGATAAAGGCAAAGAGCGCCCCGGCAAAAACCCCCGGCCTGATCGAAGGCAGGATCACCCGGCGCATGGTGGTCCAGTTGGAGGCCCCGAGATTCTTGGAGGCTTGTTCAAGCTTGGGATCAAACGTTGCCAAAGACGCGCTGACCGTGATCAGCACCATTGGGGCTGCCAGGATTGTATGCGCAAGGATCAAACCGGCGTAGCTGTCCAATAGACCCAGAGGGATCCACAACCGATAGAACGCCATGGCGGAAATAATCTGCGGTATGATCAAAGGCAGCAGCAGAAAGGCGCGAACCAATTCGCTGTACCGCGATGACACCCGCCATAGACCGATCGCACAAAGCGTGCCTAAAAGCGTCGCTAATGCGGAGCAGGACAGGGCAATCACGCCACTTTGGAAAAAACTCGACAGCCATTCCTCACTGGTGAACAGCTTTTGGAAATGACGCAAAGAATACTCGCGCTGCGGCATGGACAAAAAGCGTTTCGGCGTCAGTGAGACAGGGATGGCAATCAGGGCCGGGGTCACCAGAAACAACAGCAGCACCCAGGCCCCCACGCGGTTGAAAAATGAGAACAGGCCCGGCTTCATCGCGCTGCCCCCCCGAACACCGTGCTCAGCTTCATGAACCGCGACATGATCCAAAGCATCGCCAGAACGCCAAACAGCATGATGGCCGCCAGCATCGCCGCCGTGCCCCACTTCAAGGTTACCAGTAACTGAACCGAGATGTATTCCGCCACCATCAGCACCTTGCCGCCGCCCAATACGGCCGGTGTGACATAAAACCCGAGGCTGAGGATGAAGACCAACAGGGTCGAAGCCACAAGCCCCGGCATGGTCATCGGCAGGTAGACCCGCCAGAAGGTCTGGCTTCCGCTGGCCCCCAGGTTGCGCGAGGCGTCCATCACCCTCTGATCAATGGATTGCATTGAGACCAGCAATGGCAACACCGCATAGGGGATCATGTAGTGCACCATTCCAATCAGAACGCCCAACTCGTTGCGCATGAAGGCGATGGGTTCAGCAACCAGGCCGATGTCTTCCAATGTGACATTGACCAGCCCCTTGCGTCCCAGCAACATGAGCCAGGCGAAAGTGCGTACGAGAATGGAGATCCAGAACGACACCAATAGCAGGGTCAGCATGTAAGTCTTCTGGCGTTGATGGCAGTGTACCATCGCATAGGCGATGGAGTAGCCGAAAATGACGCTGAAGACCGTCGTGATGATGCAGATGCGTACCGTGGTCCAGACAATGCGGATCAGGGCGTCACCTTCCGTCAGCTTGGCATAGTTGCCGAACCCGGGCTCGGGGTCTGTCACGCTTAGCCAAAGGATATTCAGGATCGGCCCCAGATAGAGCGCGACCACCATCAGCAGCAAAGGCGCGATAATCAGCCATCCTGGGTGGATATGACGGTTTAAGGCTTGCATTCAGAGCTTTCGGAAAGGGTTTGGCAACCCGACCCTTAGGATCGGGTGACCATAAGCTAAAGCGATCAGCTGATCGCTTCGAGGAAGGCATTCACCGCGTCGCCGCCGTTGTTGCCCCACCATTCCGGATCGTTGTAGACGATCTTGTCGATGTTCATGGCCGAGGTTATCGCATAAGGCTGTTGGTCCTCGGGAATCTGGTCAAAGGCCTCGGGATTTGACGGGGTCATGCCAAGGCAATCCAATAGCGCCAACTGCGCTGGTATGTCCTGCGCCGTGGCGATGAAATCCATGACTGCGGCACCAGCCGGGTTGCCCTTGGGCACAATATAGGCCCCCGGCATCGCCATCGCCTGATTGTTCACCAACTTGTACTGGCCATCAGTGTCGTTTTCGATGTTGCGACCTCGGTTCTGCCAGATGATCGCCATCGAGACCTCGTTGTTGACCACCATCGAGTGAACTTCCGATCCCGAGCCCCAGTAAAGGCTGTCATCTTTGATCGACTGGATTTTGTTCAAAGCGCGGTCCATATCAAGCGGGTAGAGATCGCTGCCAGCGACGCCATCGGCCATCAATGCGGCCTCGAGCGACCCATTTGCCCATTTGTAAAGCGCACGGGTCCCGGGGAATTTCTCGGTATCAAAGAAATCGGCCCAGTTTTGCGGTGGATTATCGCCATAGGCTTCAGTGTCATACACAAAGGCATACCCGTAGAGGATGATCGACACCCCATATTCCAGCGCATAGCCGGGCAGCGTTTTATCCTTGGACACCACGGAATAGTCAATCGGCTCCAGATGCCCGGTTGGTCCAAGTGACACGGCGTTGAATAAGTCCGCATCCGCCACATCGGCAGTCACATTGCCACTGTCGACCATTTCCTTGATCTTGCCTTCCAGCGGACCAGAGGTATCAAACTTCAAACCTTTGCCGGTTTTAGCGGTAAAGGCCTCACCGATGGCCGAGCCATGGCATTCTTCGGATTGGCCGCCCCAGTTCCACATCACGACATGGTCTGCCGCCGCTTCGGCGTCGCCCGCCAGTACCGCATTCATTGCAACACCCGAGGCACCGCAAAGCGCAAGAAACGTGCGCCGGTCCATACGGCCAGCCCTAAACGCCTGGGCACTTTCGGCAAGCATTTCCTTTTTGAATTGTTTATCGTGCATTTTCTTCCTCCCATTTGATCCGAGATTTGACCCGGCTTTCGGTCATGACGCCTCTGGGCGTTCTGTGTTGGGGTGCCTAGCCCGTTTGTAGCTCCACTGCTGCTGAGTCCTTCCAAAGCAAATCCACCCGCACCCCCTCTGTCAGATCAGAGGCGTTGCGCCAGACGTCGATATCTACCTCAATCTCGGCCCCTTCGTCGGTGTCCACGATGATCCGCTGCATCGAGCCGAAATAGGTGATGCTGCGAATGGCGCCCCTCATCCGGGCCTCGGTGTTTTCGTTGCCAGGCATCAGATCAATTTTTTCCGGGCGCAGGGCAAAGACCTTTCCGTTTTGATGAATAAAGTTCGATTTCCCGAGGAAACTGGCGGTGAACTGATTGATCGGGCGCTCGTACAGCTCTTTTGGCGTTCCGACCTGCTCGATCGCGCCGTCGCGCATGATCACGATGCGGTCAGACATCGACAGTGCCTCTTCCTGATCATGGGTGACATAGATGAAGGTGGTGCCAACGCGGCGATGAATGTCCTTGAGCTGCTCCTGCACTTCGACACGCAGCTTTTTGTCCAGCGCTCCCAGCGGTTCGTCCAGCAACAACACAGGCGGCGCAAAACACAAGGCACGTGCAAGGGCCACACGTTGTTGCTGACCACCAGACAACTGCCCCGGTTTGCGATCTGCAAACTCCTGAAGCTGAACCAGCTCCAGCATCTCGTCGACACGGTTCCGAATTTCGTCGGCGGGGCGTTTACGCACGCTTAGCGCATAACCTACGTTGTCGCGAACAGTCATATGGGGGAACAAAGCATATCCTTGAAACACCATGCCGAAGTTGCGCTTTTCGGCGGGCACATTCGAGATGGACGCACCGTCCAGCGCAATCTCTCCTTTCGATATGTCGAGAAACCCGGCGATCATCATCAACAAGGTGGTTTTGCCCGATCCCGACGGGCCTAACAGCGTCAGGAACTCTCCATTTCGGATATCCAGGCAGATGTCGTTGACAGCACGGAACTGACCAAAAAACTTGGAGACATTGCGAATTTGCAAGCTACCGGTTTGGGTTGGATCAGCCATCCGCCCCCTCAGGTTCAGCTTGTTGCGCGACTCTTGCGGTGTCAGGATCCGCCCACCCATCCGTTCGATAATCTCTCGGGCGCGGGTGACAAGCTGGCCGTTTGTCGCCAGAACCCCGCGATCAAGGTAGATGTTGTCCTCAAGACCGACACGCACATTCCCGCCAAGCGCGACAGCTGCGGCTGCCATCGGCATCTGCCCCCGCCCAATCCCAAAACTGGCCCAGCTGGCGCCTACGGGCAGTTGCGCCTTCATGGCCGCCATGGTTTCCACCGTTTGATCGGCCCCCCATGGAATTCCAAGGCACAACTGGAACATCGGCGGAGCATCAATCAGCCCCTCCTCCACCATCGCCTTGGCAAATCGGATATGGCCGAGATCAAAGACCTCAAGCTCGGGCTTCACACCCCATTCCTGAACCAGTGCCGCCATCCGACGCAGTGTCGGTGGCGTGGAAATATAGATCATGTCCGTGTCGGAAAAATTCAGCGTGCCACAATCGAGAGAGCAGATTTCAGGCAGGCATTCCTTGATATGGGCCAGCCGTTCTTCTGGTCCGATCATGTCGGTGCCCGGACCGGGCATGGCGGGATTGGACGGGTCTGAAATCCAATCGCCCCCCATACCTGCCGTAACATTGATGACCACATCCGTATCGCTTTCGCGTATTCGATCCACGATTTCCTTGAAGAGCGCCGGATCGCGCGAGCCCTGCCCCGTTTCAGGATCACGCGCATGCACATGCGCGGCAGAGGCCCCTGCCCTGGCGGCTTCGATTGCCGCATCAGCAATTTCTTTCGGGGTCACCGGCACGTGAGAGCTCTTGCCGGTCGTATCTCCCGCACCGGTAACTGCGCAGGTCAGCACAACTTCGTAGGTCATATCCGAGCCCCCCTTTTTACCTAGATTGCCGCGCGATTGACGGATAAAGATGTCGATTATCCGCCACAGATTAGGTTAGAATGGCGAAAAATCTGACCTAAAGCTTCTTGGTAAAACCAATGCATGTCGACATCACAACGCATATGGCTCGGGCTAAACGGCATGCCGTATTTGTCGTTGTCCCGCGTTTCAACCTGACCACGCTGATCACCATGATCGAAACCATGCGGATCGCAAATTACCTGGCGCCAGAACCGATGTTTTCCTGGGACATCGTCTCGTTCGACGGTCCTGAGATTGTTGCCAGCAATGGCATGACGACCGCAGTTGACACCGACTACGGGAGCCTCACTCCGGCAGGTTTTGTGTTTGTGTTGGGCAGTTGGGGTACTGAACACTACGAAAACACCGCTTTACTCACCTGGTTGCGAAAACGCGCACGCGCAGGCGAAACTGTTTGCGGCGTTGAATTGGGCAGCTACATCGTCGCACGTGCAGGCCTGTTGGACGGCAAACCTGCGACTATTCACTGGTCGTGGTTGAGCGGGTTCCGGGAATCCTTTGATCGGGTCGATGTCCATGAGTGTCTGTTCACTATTGACGGCAAGGTAATGACGTGCGCGGGCGGGTTGGCTGGGGTCGATCTGATGCTAAGGCTGATTGAATCCATCAGCGACAGCGGCTTTTCGGGGGAGATTGCAGACCAGATGCTGCATCACCCCATTCGCGACGCCGCCTCACCCCAGCGCAGCACCATGGGCCGGAGCACGGAAACCATGCTTCCGTTGATCCGAGAAGCGATGACCCTGATCGAAGAAAACATAGAAGAGCCGCTCAAAGTGCCCCAAATCGCTGATGTTCTAGGTGTTTCTCAGCGTCAACTGGAACGCCAATTCAAGAAACACGTGGGCTGTACCGTGGTGCAATTCGGCTTATTGCGCCGATTGCAGAATGCTCGCCTACTGTTGATTTCGACCGACCTCAGTGTACGCGAGATTGCCACCGCATCAGGATTCAATACACTGTCACATTTTGCCTATTCATTCGGTAAATTCTTCGGCCGGCGCCCATCCGAATACCGTGAGGCATGGCCGAAAAGCGAGCCGGCACCCAGCTGGCCCGGCTCTCTCTCGGATTTCTTGTCCATTCTGAACAACGTGCCCGCTCAAGGTTATCCCCCGCGGGAGTGACGCAGAGCATTCAGCACTGCAACTATTTCGCGATCTCGTTGGGCTGCCATGTCCTCGAAATCTCGGTCGCCGGCGACAGCGTTGCAGCCATCGACCATGCGATCGCGCAATTCCTTCGTCAGCTCAGGTGCCTCCAAACGGGTCCAGGGCAGTTTAAGCGCCGGGCCGAACTGATCCAGGTTGGTGGCCATGCCTCCGGCACCACAGGCCACGTGAAAAGCCATACACTGACCCTGCGAGACCATACGAGGCGCCGGGCCGTTCATGAGTGCGATGTCGATGTCTTCCGGCGTTGCCTCTCCATTGGCGACCATATGCAGGGCCTCTCGCCAAAGCGCCTCTTGCAGTCGGGTCGCGACAAAGCCGGGGATCTCTTTTTTCATCATCAAGGGGGCCTTGCCCGCGATTTCGTAGAATTTCCCGGCCCAAGCCACCGCCTCTGGTGATGTCTGTTCGCCGCCCACGATTTCGACCAGTGGTAGCAAATAGGGTGGATTGAAGGGATGGCCGATCACACAGCGTTCCGGTGTCGCGCAAGTCGCTTGGATGTCGGTCATCATCAAGCCGGACGTGGAAGAGCCAATCACGACTTCTGTTGGCAAAATGAGCCCGAGTCGTTGATAAAGTGCCTGCTTGATCTCAAGACGCTCGGGCGCGCTTTCCTGCACAAATTCGGCGCCGTCCAGTGCAGCCTCCAAATCTGTAACGATGCGCAAGCGGTCAAGCGACGCACCGGCGGCAAGCCCCAAATCCGTCAAGCTCTTCCAAGCAGTTCGTAAGATTGCGTGAAAGGCATCGGATTCGCTCGCGTCATGCAAATAGGCGGTCACATCATAACCACGCGCAAGAAAATGCGCTGCCCAGCCGCCGCCGATGGGGCCGGCTCCAATGCTGGTGATGCGGGTGATCGATGAGGGGTCAGGATACATCACTCACCCTTGAATTTGGGTTCACGCTTTTCGACAAAAGCCGCGACACCTTCTGCCGCGTCGTCAGATTTCAGCATCTTGCGGTAGATCGGCATCGGATCGGTTCGCATCTTGTGAAAGGCCTGTTCCAGCGGCACGCACTCGATCTCACGCTGCACTTCTTTGACAGATTGCATCGCAAGAGGCGCTGACCAGGCAATCGAGGCCGCCCATTCCCGGGCCGCAGTCATCAAGTGATCCTTTGGGACCACCTTGTTGACCAACCCGTAATGCGCCGCCTCGGTCGCGGTCATGCGACGGCCTAACAGAAACATCTCCATGGCGATATTGTGCGGTATTCTCCGAGGCAGGCGTTGCAGTGCCCCCGCATCTGGAACGATGCCCAAAGGCATTTCAGGCAAGCCAAATTCCACATGTTCCGCCGCAATCAGCAGATCACAGGCCATGGCCATTTCAAACCCGCCGCCGATGGCCAGACCGTTGATGGCCGCGATAACCGGCTTGTTGAGCGCCCAATTCTCGGTCAGACCCGTGAACCCGCCGAACCCGTAGTCATCACTCTCCCACCAGTTGTCGAGCTGCATCTCACCCTCATTCAGGGCCTTCAAATCCCAACCGGCCGAGAAAATCCGATCTCCTCCCCCGGTCAGGATCGCGCAACGCAAGTCTTTGTTCTCGTGCAACTCCTGAAACGCCGCGGCCAAGGCCTGACTGGTGGGAACGTCGATGGCGTTTACTTTGCCCCGCTCTAGTGTGATTTCCAGAACGTGGCCGTCGCGGTGTGTTTTGACCCCTTCTGCCATTGCTTCAGTCCTCCTTGAATTCCGGCATGACCTCGTTGCAGAACATGCGCAAGGATCGCTGCTGCGCCGCGTGATCCAGCCCCATCGAGGCATAGTAGATGAACTCGTTTACACCGAGCCCCTGATATTTCTTGAGCTTTCCAATCACACGCTCAGGTGAACCGAACATTAGGTTTTCTTCCAGCATCAAGGGATCATACTGTTCCCGGCCCTCCAACTGATCCAGCGGAATGGAAGCAGGAAAACCATCTTTGACATCGCCCAAATTGCGATAGAGGTTTTCGAACTGGCTCAGCAATCGTCGCACCGCCTTCATCGCGTTTTCGCCATCGGCCGCATTGTCGTAAACGCAGGAATGGCGCATCAGCGCAAAACGTGGCACCCAGCCATTATCCGCTTTTTCAATCGCCTCATCGAGTTGCTTTTTGTACAGCTCGGCCTCAGCGAACGGGCGGGTGAAAGGCCAGCAATTCACGTGGCAGCGTTCACGCATGGCGTAGTCATAGGTGATCGGCGAGCGCGCCGCGACCCAAACCGGAACCTCGGCTTGCAATGGTTTGGGTACCGAGGTTGATGTCGGGAATTGCCAATATTCGCCTTCATGCGCATAATCGCCCTTCCACAACTCGCGCACCGTGGGCAGCATCTCTTGCATATAGCGCCACGCATCAGATTGCTTGAGGCCCGGCTTCATGCGATCGAACTCGCGCTGATAGGCACCTGACCCGATACCAAACTCCAACCGACCGCCGCTTAAAAGATCCAGCATCGCGGCTTCACCAGCCAGGTTAATCGGGTGCCAGTACGCAGCGGTCGCCACCGCCGTACCAAGCCGGATCCGGCTGGTCTCGGATGACCACCAAGTCAGCAGTTGGAACGGGTTGGGCGCAATCGTCATTTCCAGCGCGTGATGCTCAGCAGCCCAAACGATATCGAAACCGCCATCCTCGGCGATTTGCACCATCTCCAATGTGTGGCGCGCGACGTCTTTCATATCCAGACTGTTGTCGATCCGCTCCATGTTTACGGCAAGTTGGAATTTCATGCTCACCTCCCTCAGCGCATTACAAACGGGTTCGCCAACGGCTCATCCGATGTGTTCATCCAGACCGTCTTGGGCCGGGTGTAGTCGTAGATCGCCTGGAACCCGCTTTCGCGGCCATAGCCGGATCCTTTGACGCCACCAAACTCGGCTATCGGGGATACAACGCGGTAGGTGTTGACCCAGACGATCCCTGCACGCACCGCGTTCGCCATGCGCAAGGATCGGGCACCGTCGGCGGTAAAAATACCCGCCGCGAGCCCGTGTTCGGTATCATTGGCCAGTTCCAGCACCTCAGCCTCGGTCTTGAAGCGCTGAACGCACAGAACAGGGCCAAAAAGCTCTGTATCGACGATCCGCAGGTCCTGCCGTGGGCAGTCGATGATGGTTGGCTCGAAATAGAGCCCTGATTTGTCTTCCGGCTGCTTGCCCCCCACCAAAACCTTGCCGCCCTCTTCCTGAGCGAAGGCGACCTCGCGTTGGATGTGGTCCAACTGTCCGGCGGTGCAAAGCGGCCCCATCTGAGTTTCTTCGGCCAGTGGATCGCCAATGAGGATCTGCTGCGCCTGCGCCACCATCCTGTCGAGAAACTCATCCGCGATGTCCTCGTGCAAATAGAGGCGCGATCCGGCAACACAGCTTTGCCCTGTCGCACCAAAGATACCGGCAATTGAGGCATTGACTGCACTTTCGATATTGGCGTCATCAAAAACAATAAAGGGCGACTTGCCGCCCAGTTCCAATGAGACCTCGGCAAAGTTGCGTTTGACGTTTTCCAATACATGGCGCGCAGCGTTTGGACCTCCGGTAAATGAGACGCGCGCCACCAGTGGATGCCCGGTCAAAGCCCGTCCACAAGGTTCTCCATGACCCGTCACGATGTTGACAACACCAGGCGGGATACCGGCCATCTCGACAAGTCGCCCAAATTCCAACATCGCCGCGCTGGCATGTTCAGATGCTTTCAGAACAACCGTATTCCCGGCAGCCAATGCCGGACCGATCTTGACCGCCACAAGGAACAATTGCGAATTCCATGGCACCACAGCGGCAACCACACCGAGGGGTTCGCGCTTGGTGAAGACAAACATGTCAGGTTTGTCGATGGGCAGGGTCTCGCCGCTTACCTTGTCCGCACACCCAGCAAAAAAGTGGAAAAACTCGGCAATATATTTGGCTTGCCACCGCGTCTCCTTGAGCATCTTGCCAGTGTCGATGGATTCAGTTCGTCCCAGCTCTTCGGAATGATCCGCCAGAAGATCGCCCAGCTTGCGCAGGCATTTGCCGCGCTCGGTCGGTGTCATCCGCGCCCAGGGGCCGCCGACAAAAGCAGTGTGTGCTGCCGTGACCGCTCGGTTGATATCATCCTCGGTCGCCTCTGGAACACGGCTCCAGACCTCACCATTGGCGGGGTTGATACTGTCGAAAGTACCGCCATCCGCGGCGTCGACCCAGTCACCGTCAATCAGCATCTGATAGTTTTTGACATCAGCCATGGCGTGCCTCCCCCCTGATTGCTGTCTTCCTATTCATGTCTGCTTTCGCGTCTCAGGGTTATGAAAATACGACGCAGCCTGTCGAAAAATCCGAGTCTTGCGCCCGATCATGGGTGCAGGCTGTTCCAAAGGGAGGCTTGGAAATGGGTAACAAAAAGCAGGTTATCGGAGGTCCACTGGAAATTGGCGGGCGGGTTCTGTCGCTTTCCCGCGCCATCCGGGCAGGCGATTTCGTTTTTCTGACAGGGCAAATTCCGATGCGAGACGGCATTCCCATGACCGATGGCACCGTCGAAGAGCAGACCCGCGCAGTTTTGGACGACATCACCAAGACACTGGCCGAGGCAGGCTGCACCCGCGAAGATGTCATCAAGGCCATGGTCTGGCTGCGGGAGCGCGACGATTTCCCTGGATTTAACGCCGTCTACGCCGACTATTTTCCAGTTGAGCCTCCAACCCGGTCGGCTGTGGTCAGCGATCTTCTGGTGGATGCCCGCGTTGAGGTCGAAGTTGTGGCCTATCGTCCGCTTGAGGACCAATCCTGATGGGCATAACACCAGACGGAACCCATTTCAAAATGACAGGACCAGAAGATGCGCCTGTTGTGGTGATGATCCATGGGCTGGGCCTGAACCAGGATTGCTGGCAATGGACGATCCCTGCACTGCCTGATCGCTTTCGCGTTCTCACCTATGATTTATTTGGACATGGGCAAAGTGCCCCACCGCCCGAATGCCCCAGCCTTTCAATGTTTTCACGCCAGCTAGAGAGCTTGCTGGACCACTGCGCCATCCAAAACGCGGTTATCGCAGGGTTCTCATTGGGGGGCATGATCGCGCGTCGGTTTGCCCAGGATGTGCCGCAACGGGTTTCAGCTCTGGTGATCCTGCATTCCCCTCACAAACGAACCGACGCCGCACAAAAGGCAATCTTGAAACGGGTGGAACAGGCACGGCTGGACGGACCAAAGGCAACAGTCGAAGCCGCGCTGGACCGATGGTTCACCGATGCGTTCCGCCAATCCAACCCTCGTATGATGAACACGGTTCGTGACTGGGTCATGGCCAATGACAAAGCAATTTACCACACCATCTATCGCGTGCTGGTCGATGGTATCGACGAAATTGTTGCGCCAAGCCCGCCGATTTCTTGCCCTGCGCTGGTGATTACGGGTGATGAGGATTTCGGCAACGGGCCAGAGATGGCGAATGCCATCGCAAGCGAGATTGCGGGGGGCAGTGCACTTATCCTCCCGGGACTGCGGCATATGGCACTTGCCGAAGACCCGGACGCTGTGAACAAGCCACTCCGCAGCTTTCTCAACAATCTGGATCTGAAGCCATGAGCACCCAAATCCTCAAAGGCCTGCGTGTGTTGGATTTGAGCCGGATGCTTTCAGGTCCCTATTGTACAATGCATCTGGCGGATCACGGTGCCGAGGTGATCAAGATCGAAGGCAAACATGGCGACACCAGCCGCGGCAACGGACCGTTCCGTCAAGACGACCCGGATCATGCCTGGGCCGGCTACTTTGTAAGCCTGAACCGCGGCAAGAAAAGCGTGCAGCTTGATCTGAAATCGCCCGAGGGCTGTAGGGCTTTTCGAGATCTTGCGGCAACGGCGGATGTCATGGTCGAGAATTTCCGCCCGGGCGTGATGGATCGCCTTGGCCTGTCTTATGAAAGCCTTGCTGCCGACAACCCCCGGCTCGTCTATGCCGCGATCCGAGGCTTTGGCGACCCGCGCTCAGGCCAAAGCCCCTATGCCAACTGGCCTTCGTACGATGTGGTTGCGCAGGCCATGGGCGGTCTGATGTCCGTCACCGGTCCGAATTCTGACACACCCACCAAGACCGGACCCGGGGTAGGTGACATATTCACCGGCATGATGATGGCTTTCGGCATCATGGCTGCCCTGCGCGAGGCCGAAGCGACTGGCAAAGGGCAGTTTGTGGATGTGGCCATGTATGATGCCATGATCTCGCTTTGCGAACGAATGGTGTATTTGCATGACGTGACAGGAAAGGTGCCCGGACCTGAAGGCAACGGGCATCCCTTCCTTTCCCCGTTTGGCCTCTACCCGGCAGCCGATGGCCACATCGCGCTTGGAATTGTCGACGATGCGTTTTGGCAGCTTTTGACACGGCTGATGGGGCAACCGTCGCTTGGACAAGATGACCGCTTCTCCACAAGGGCGGCCCGGGCCAACCATGCGTCCGAAGTCAACAAAATCGTAAGCGATTGGACCCGACAACGGACTAAGGAGCAATTGACGGCAACACTGGGTGGCCAGGTCCCGTTCGGCCCGATGAACACTATCTCGGACATCACGGCCGACCCTCATGTAGCCAGCCGCGGCATGCTGGCGAAGGTTCCGCATCCGGATGCGGGACATGAACCTTGGACCGTGGCAGCAAACCCGTTGCGGTTCGGTCGGCACCGCCAAGGTGCACTGACGACCCCTCCTGCGCTAGGTGAGCACAATAGCATTCTGGAAGGATTGACCCCACCGGAGTCGACGGAACCCTTAATCGGGAAGGCGCTGCGCGACGCCTTCGGGCGCTTTGCCACCGGTGTGACAGTGGTCACTACCCGGCAGCCGGATGGGACCCCGCGCGGGTTCACGGCGAACTCATTTACCTCCGTTTCTCTCGACCCACCTCTACTCCTGGTTTGTGTCGGTAAGCAGGCCTTGTCCTTTGAAACCTTCCTGCAGGCGGATCATTTCACGGTCAACGTCCTGTCGGACGACCAAAAAGAAATCTCGGGCCTTTTCGCGTCTCAATCAGCCAAAAAATTCGACATTGCAGCCTGGCAACCTGACGCGCGGAACATGCCCACGATAGACGGTGCGCTCGCCCGGTTCAGCTGTGCCCGACACCGTTTGGTCGATGCTGGTGACCATCTGATCCTGATCGGCCGCGTGGAGGATTTCGAAACGCGCGAGGGACATCCGCTGGGCTACTTTCGCGGTGCCTATTTCGATTTGGGGCTCAACAGTGCCCTGACAGAGGCCGCCACTGCAGGTGGTGTGACCGTCGGAGCAGTACTGGCCAACGAAGATCGGGTCCTACTCTCCGTTGACAAAAGCGGGCACATTTCAGTGCCGGTTGCTCCTGCAAATAACAATTCTACAGATGGGCTGATCACTGATCTGTCAAACCGAGATTTGATTGTAGAGCTGGCGCATCCTTATGCGGTTTATCGAATATCCAAAAGCGGGACGCAGCGGATCATCTACCACGGAAGCGTTCATGGGCAGCCCCCTGACGGCATGCAATACTTTGATCTCGGCGACTTGCCGCTGGAACGCGTACGCGACGGGGCTGAAAATTCGATGTTGCGCCGTTACGCAAAGGAAAACAGCCACGGTACATTTGGTTTCTACCACGGAACTGAAGTCGAAGGCGTCGTACACACACCGACCGGGCACCACAGCTATCACGTTTGACAGGAGAAGCAATATGATCCCCGAATTGCGCAAGGTAGTCACCTTTGATGAGGATATTCACACAGAAGGAGGCCGACCTTCGGAACCCGTGTTGCGCATGATCGGCGTGGCAGCGGTGGTCAGAAACCCTTGGGCAGGACGTGGCTTTGTCGATGATCTTTCACCAGAGATTCAGCGCATGGCGCCAGTTCTGGGAGAGATGCTCACCAACAGACTGATCGCTCTGGCGGGATCAGGCGATGCGATAGAAGCCTACGGAAAAGCCTGTATCGCCGGGACAAGTTGTGAGATTGAACATGCCTCCGCGCTTATTCACACCCTGCAGTACGGAAATTATTATCGTGAGGCAGTGGGTGCAAAAAGCTATCTCGGTTTCACAAACACGCGAGGGCCCGCGAACACCCAAATTCAGATCCCGCTGATGGACAAACATGATACCGGGCGGCGGTCGCACTACCTGACCGTCCAGTTTTCAATCTACGACGCGCCGGATGTGGATGAACTTGTTGTGGCTCTGGGGGCATCAACCCGTGGTCGCCCGCACCACCGGATCGGCGACCGATACTCAGACCTCGCTGCCTTGGGAAGGGATGTGGAGAACCCGGCTGGGGTCTAGTTTGTTACGATGATGATGCGTATCAGGTAATTGGCTTGAGGCAAGTTGTTGTCTTCGATGCAGACCAACTCAGCACGAGAGCTGACAATCAACAAATAAGGATTGGGCGCAAAATAGCCAACGACCGCCGCCTCCTTGATGGGGTATTCTGGGTCGGCTAAACCGGAGTCACTTCGCGTTCAGCCGGAAGCGTTTAGAAATGCTCAGACACTCATCATCAGGCAGCGAGCGCCAAACATGGAGTTCGCTCAGGGACACCAACCTCATAAAAAGCGGCTTTACAACTACTACCCACCTCCCTTTTTCTAGTGCGTCTAGCTCATTTGGACAGAAACAACAGCAAGGAAGTTTGTTCCATGCAACTGTGTCAGCCACAGACAAAGCTCTCATTCGCAGCGGCTACATGAAAGCCTTAATCAAAACCTGTTGCGGACATCCTGTGTTTAGTCTGATAGGTCGTCTGTTGATGTGTGATCGCCGGAGCCGGAAAGACTGAAATGCTTGTTACAGTTGCTGTCGCCGGTTATCGATCTCTCCGAAATCTGGTTCTGCCACTTGCTCCCCTGACGGTAATTACCGGTGGCAATGGGGTCGGAAAGTCGTCGCTGTATCGCGCGCTTCGAATGTTGAGCGAGGTGTCACAAGGTAGTGTCATCTCTACACTCGCGTCTGAAGGAGGGTTGGGCTCCACAATGTGGGCGGGGCCTGAAGTGCTGTCTCGAGGGATGAAAACGGGTGAAGTACCCATCACCGGAACGACTCGGAGCAAACCAGTCGGCCTAAAGCTTGGCTTTGCGTCCGAAGACTACGGGTACGCAGTCGAGCTTGGATTGCCAGCAGAAACCTCAGCCTTTTCTAATGATCCTGAGATCAAGTCCGAAGCATTGTGGATCGGCGAGACATTGAGCCGACACAACGCGCTTGCAGAGCGCCGTGGCCCGTGTGTACGGGTACGGTCGGAGTACGGTTCTTGGAACCAGGCGGCCACTACCCTTCCACCGTTTGACAGTATGATGACCCACGCAGCCGATCCGAATAACGCATTAGAGCTGCTGCATTTACGAGACCGTATGCGGAATTGGCGGTTCTATGATCAACTTCGGACTGATCGTGAGGCCCCGGCCAGAAGGCAACAGGTCGGCACCCGAACTCCAATTCTTGCAAGTGACGGCTCGGACCTGGCGGCAGCTATTGAGACAATTCGGGAAATCGGCGATGTGGCAACACTTGAAAAGACCGTCATGGACGCATTTCCGGGAAGTTCAATTGAGGTTCATGCGAAAGATGGGTTATTCAGCCTCACAATGAAACAGCACGGGTTGCTGCGCCCGCTCAGCACTGCGGAATTGTCGGATGGGACCCTGCGATACCTGCTCCTCGTGGCGGCCTTACTGACGCCACGACCTCCTAGCCTGATGGTCCTAAATGAGCCCGAAACAAGCCTGCATCCTGACTTAATCCCACCTCTAGCTCGGTTGATCAAAGAAGCCTCCGCGCGAAGTCAGATCATCGTCGTTTCTCACAACCGAGCGTTAGCCAAAGCTTTGAGCAAGGGTAATGCGCTCACGCATCACCTCGGCAAAGCCACTGGGGAAACCTTTGTCGAAGCGGCGGAACCCATACCTTGGTCGTGGCCCAAACGATAGCCTTTAGGGAAGTGCTAACAACGCGCGCGATTGAGTTGTGCGTTACACGGAATCGCCTTGACCCACACTGACCTCGCGCGCGATATAACCGCATGGTTTCCAAATCTACGGTACAACTTGCCACTATCTTTTATGGCTTGAGTTCATCGATTGTAGTGGCCGAAAAGGTTCATTTTTCTGGACTCTATGTCCCGGAAGGTCTTTCGTGCGCGGAAGGCGCGCGGATTTCGGAGGAATATGGGGACCTTCGTGCCGGATACGTCATCTATGACGACGAGGGGCGCAAATCGGACGACGGGTCTTGTGCTTACGCTCAAGTTCAGGCTCTTCGCGGAACCGCGGTGCAAATCGTTGATCTGGCCTGCTCATTTGACGGTGCAACCTATTCTTACCGCCAGCTCTTAACCCCGCTTGAGAAAAATAGGCTGCTGGTTGTAAACTCACCAGACGAAGAAACCTCCACTTACCAGATCTACACTTTATGCGGATGGGTTCCTGAGAGCTGAATGCGGTAGCGCTCTCCCGGCGACTTCGTGAACTAGTCTTAAAGGAAACTCATCAGGCGGTTGGCCACACTAGATTTAGCAAAAGAATAACGACTGCAAAGGCGACCGCAAGTGTCAGCCGCTGTCTTCCCTTGCTCTTTCCGTCAAGGACACCGGTAAGCTGCATTTACCAATAGGTGGCGTAAAGTAAGGCACCAGAAGCAAGCGCGTGCGCGACATCATAGTTCATAGGTTTTCCGTCATTTGATGATTCCATAAATCTCAATGATGAGTGCAGATTCCCGTTATTTCCATGGCTAAGATGATCTCCGGGCCGTATTCTGCATAACCTAAATCGGTGCAAGGTTAGTTACATCTGGGTCGCCCGTTGAAAAGCCCCTCTATGGCCCACTTATATCCCTGCGGCGTCGCAATCAAAGAATAAGGGCAACGATACTAATAGGGCTCGAACGTAGTAGATGACGTATTCGCTAGGGTAGAACATAAAATGTCGTTTTCTACATTCGTCGTTGCGTTGGTTACAATCGGTTGCGTGCCTGTGAATTCGACAATCCACTAGTATGCTCGCCGACCATCGTTGAGCCGCTCGATATTGCTGGGCGGACCCTGATCCAAAACCACCGACAGGGTGTCCTGTCACGCGCCGCCTTCCCGGACGGAATCTGCACATCCCGCCAGAAGCAGAAAGCTGAAGATCAAGGCTGCGGCAGAGAGTGCTATCTAAGTTTTTCGACAATAGATTTTCCTCTAGCAGACCCGCACAATTGTTCTATTTCGATGCAGGAAGCTGCGCTAGCTGAGTCATTGGTATTCACGCACCGCGAGATCGGCGGCCTCCTTGGGAAGGATGAGGTTCCATCGCCTGTTCGCGATCTCCTCTCTGACCGTCACGGCGCTAACCATCCTGTTCCCAACTCGCAGCTCAAGGTCCTTTCCGATCTTCGCTCTTGTCAGGCCCGCCACGGCGAAAGCAGCGTCTTTGTTTAGCTCGAGCCGAAGGATCACTTGCTCATTGCCGGTCTCTTCGGTGCTCATTTCGCGGACAGCAGCAGGCATTAGAGCAATCGGGCCGATGGAAATCCAGTCAGGAAATCGCTCTACCACGCATACCGGGTAGTCCCCTGGATGTCTTCCACCGCCGAGGTCCAGGCAGTTGTCCTCCTGTACGGCCAGCTGTACACGCGCGCCCGCCCAGAACGCGGCAGTCACCAGCACTACCATCGCCGCGACTAAGGCGAAGAGCCGCATTAACGGTTCCAAAAATAGAGAAACAGCGACGTCAGAAGCATCGCCACTCCACCTAAGGTGAATATCCATCCAAGGCCGAGAAGGAAAAACGCTTCGCGCAGCACTCCGTCCTCGTCAATCTGCACACCTTGCACCCAATAGAGGACCCATAAAGCCGCACCAATGGTCAAAGAGAACAGCGCCGAGATCAGGGTCACTTTCGCGGCGCCCCTAGTTGCACTGATCATATCGATAGTCTCCGAATTCGATCCAACGCTCTGAACCATCTTCAAAAACGAGAAACTCGGAACGGTCCTGGCCCAAGAGAGCGACGATAAAGCCACGCGGCGGCTCTGCATTGCCGAAGTAGCTGTAGGACGTCATTGCGTCCATCGTTTCACCGTTGACTGTAACACGCGCGTCCCAGTCGCTGCCGGTGTCGACAATGGCATATTCGATCTGTCGCTGAGTGCCGCCCCCGCCGCAATAGACTACGCCTTCAGGTGCTTCCGGACGGGAACCTGAACCCGACGAGGCGAGGTTACTACAACTGCGTTTCAACGAACGGATGGCCGCCGAAGACCCCTTCAATTCGAGGATCGCATACGAAATGTCCTGATCGGTCATAGAGAGATTGAGCGTCGCGTTAGCGGCAATCTGATCCAGAACAAACACGTAGTCATTGGCGTCATTGAACTCAATTTCGACGGGGTAATTGTCCACAACCCGGAAGGAACTGTTGGCCCGCTCGGCCTGAAACGCACCGACTTCAGCTGTGCCGTTGCTCATGAAACAAAACGAAAGCCCCTGCTTGTTCACGATGTCTTGGCTGTCTTCATAGCCTGCTGGAGCAAACCGTATGCGGTCGCATTGCAGTTCTAAAGTGATATTGTTCGCCTGAATGAATGCATTAGGGCTTGGGCCTGAACTAAACTGCCAATCTGCCATTGCCGACAATGGAGCAGCGAGCAAAAAGGACGTAAATAATGTGGAAAGCCAGTTCATTTGTGACCTCATTATTGTAGAGAGCGAAACCGGCGGCTGCCGGTGTTCAAATTCGTGAGAGCCGGTTGACTCATCAACCTAGTGCCCAAAGCCACACCCGCTTCACATCTTTTTTCCTCTTGGAATAGGCGGCTCTTTAGACCGCCCGCTTCAAAGAGCTTATCCCTCACCCATGAAGAACACGGACGTGACAGCGCCGGACGGAGTCGTCTCGCAGACCCAGAAATTTTGCGCGCCGGGTACGTTCATGAGCAGGCTAAAGCCATCTTCAAGGCGAGTAACGTCGTTCACTGACGAACCGGTGACACCGACGGTAGAGTTGACATCTGCGACGCAATTGGCGCGCGCGACGGCCTCACCGTCACCAGAGCCGGGTTGCGTCGTCTCGACACAGCCTGCGACAGCCGTTGCAACGAAGACTGCAAGGCCAATTTTTGAATAGTTAGACACTTATTCCCCCCCAAATTTGATTCTGTTGGTTGTTGACAGTCGGAATAGCGAGACCCGTGCAGGCAAACCGTAGATTCTTCCTTAGTATTCTCCCAAACAACTTTACTACGTCCCCGCAAAACCTCTGACCAAGTCTGCGTCATAGCGTCAAACTGGAGCGGGACCGTATGCATTATCGCCTTCTTGTGACGGTCGACTCAGCCACCAGATCATGAGCACTGAGAGTATGAGTTGCAGAATACCGACAACCATCAACCCGGTGACACCGAGGAAAGCCGCTGGACCCCTCAGAGTTTCAGGATCATTCGCGCCTTGCTCGAGCGCAGAGAACACTGCGATGCCACTGAACAGCATGAGCACAGTCGCGATGCTTAGTGCTGCAGGCAAAAGCAAATACCAGCCCGGTCGTCCTGTGTCGTGCAGTCGACGCCATCCAGCAGCCAGCATGGGTATTAGAACGGCAAGCTGAAAAATTGGGGTCAGGACTTGGATGCCTTGTCCGGTTTCGGGATCCGTCCCAAAGATTGATGCGTCGACGATTGCAAAGACGAGGCTTACGAGAACAACAAACAGCACAAACCACCAGTACTCAGACCTCACTGCACGCCCGGAAAAAACAAAGTACTTTCCAAAGCACGTTTTGGTTGCTTGAACAAATCCCATATTTCCGAACTCCTTAGAGCGGCGGCCCGATCTCTCTGAAATCATGGACCCTACTCCACGGCTTAGTCAATCGCCTTGGCACTGCTCCCTCAAAACCGGTGAGTGTCCAAATTCGCCACCTTAGAATCTTCTCTGAAGCAGCGCTCGGTTTCCCTGCTGCGGTAGTACAAAATGCACCTGGTAATCCCGACCCATATCGTGGCCTCCGTGTCACCTCATCATGCTTTTTGAGTGAAGCACGCTTCTGGGGTAAACCAGACGCGAAGACGCACGCACTCTTTCTCGGGCGTCGATACTAAACTGTCAGGTGGGGTCGGCCGGTCAAAATGTGGGCGCGCGCCGCCATTCGGGATCGAGAGCCCGCAACTCTTGCAGGGTCCCCGCGCCATGCGCTGCGCCATAGAGGACAACGACGTTACCCGGAGCGGCATCGATCACGGCTGCCAAGTGCCTGTTACGTGCGTCAATTGTGATCTGCGTGACCCGCGCGGGGTCCGCAGTCGGCAGAACGAAGTCTCTCATGGGCGTCGACAGGTTCTCTTCGCTGATTTCGAGTGGTCCAATCAGCATTTCATAGGCGTCTGCGATTTGTGCTGGTGTCAGATCCACGTTCACATCCTGACCACCGGGGAAGCCAAGGAAAGCCTCGTTGTCCTGTGCAACAAGACCGTCCGACACGTTCTCGGCATAGAAGGCCGGCGAGGGAAGCATGCCCAGCATTGCGCGTATCCTTAGTTTGTCGGCGACGCTGGCCGTGTCGAAGTCGATAAACTCGTAATAGAGGTCCGCTCCATTTAGCTTGAGGCGTTCGACCTCAGCGGCAATACGATCATAGAAAGGCTGCTCGGCGATATGGATCATGGGGATGAAATACAGGCTTCGCTCGCCATTGGTGAAGGTAAAGCGTTTTGCGCCACCTGCAGATCCATCGACAATGAAGTCTTCCTCGGTCAAGGTGCCAATGTCGCCAGGTGGACCCTCGGGTATAGGATCCCCCGCAGCGTTGTTCCCGATCACAGCTGCAGCCAATAGTGAGATGGCAAACGATGTTGACAACTTTTCTCTGAAAGATTTCGTTGCACTCCTCGCAGTGGCCGTGATTCTTGTAATGGTTGCCATTGTTGTGGGGACGCAAGAAAAAATGAATTGGGACGCGGACATGGATGTTTCTTACCTTCGCGGTACGCTGAAAAATGTGTAGCTGTTCGTCTGGGTCAGGATTGGCACACCAGTCTGTGCCATGAGTTCATCCATATCCGTCGAACCGGTTGAACACGCTACAAGATCGGCAGCGTCGTCTAGGAAATCGAGGGTAAAAGCGCTTTCGCCAACGAGGCGGCAATCATCAGCAGCGCTTCTGTAGCCGCGGACGAAGATCAATTCCGGATCAGGTTCGCTTATGGCAACCTCAGGAGTAGTTTCAATGCACCCCGAAACAGCCAGCACCGATGCGATAGTGCCGATATTGAGCATAATCATTTCGAGGTGTCGTTTCAAATACGCTACTCCCACTCTGCGCGCGTGCTGCGCCACACCTTTTCTTCTGCATCCCATACGCTGGCTACGATGCAGGGCGTTGGGTTGATACCTTCACACTGCGAGCCATGCACATCCGCCAGAAGCACCCGGAACGGGCCGATGTTCGCCATCTCCCAACCCTGATTGAGAAGCGAAAACGCACGATCCTCGATCAGGAAATGGGACATGCAACCGCCTGTACCACAATAGAGTGATGCAGCGGTCGAACACGAGAATCCACTTTCGTCCAGCCCCCAGTCCCGCTGGAGGTCTCCGTCCAGATCCACGCGGCGAACCGCACCGAACTCCAGGGCGAACTGTCCGTTCTCGAATTCAGAACAAGCCCTTTGGGCGGCTTCGACCTTTTCGGCCAACCGCGCCGGCAGCGCAGACCAATCTTGTGCAATTGCTGGACCAGTGTTGAATGCCGTCAAGATTGCACAGAGAAAGAACGCCCATTTCCGGGCATCGTCGCGGTTGCTCTTTCTGGCTATCTTAGTCTCCATTTTCGATTCTCCATCATGTACCTAAGGTTCCGCTGCATGGTTCGCCGGTGTTGTCACCGAATTCGATTTAGTTTCGTCACCATCACTGAAGACAAGGAATTTCGACCGTTCTTCGCCAAACAGCCCGAACTGGAACCCTGTCGGCGGCTGTGATCGAAAAAGCTGTGCGACGTCATCGCGCGAATGGTATCGCCATCAAAAGCAACGCTTACACTCCAAGGGTCGTCTGGCTCTCTCACGAAAGCGTTGTCGATGACCTTCTCTGCGGCACCATTTCCGCAGCAGACTATGCCTTCAGACGCTTCCATGATCCGAGATTTCGACACGCCGGAGTTGCAGGCTAAGCGCTGGGAATTGACCGCCGTGGACGAGCCTTTGAGCGTGGCGAAACCGATATCCAGTCCAACTTTCCGCACTTCCACCTTGGGGCTCCTTTCCCTGCAGAAGAGTACATCTGCAGTTCGCCGCGACGCGTGACAGTTGGGAGCAAACATCATCCGCGCAATCCATAATTCGAACACTGGCATTCGACAACTCGCTGCACTTTGCTTGAACGGCCGCTTTAAGCGCTTCGTCGCAGCAGACGGACGTAACTGGTGTGCTTTCTGCATGCGCGAATACTCCGGGCAGAGTTCTTGCAGTTTCGTGAGTAAATTCTATCGCGAGGCGAATAATCTTCAAGCGGCACTGTTGCACCGCGGCCCCCCATCAAAAACCATTTGCCATAGCGGTCTTTCATTCGAATATTTTTTTGTGCTCAAATATTCTCCGGATGATCGCAAAAGGTTGTGGCCGCGTTTGTGAAGTTAGTGGGGAGAGCTTATGGAAACAAAGGATCGAGTTCAGGCAAGCGTAGCGCCGTACGTTGATCGCGCACTTTTCACTAAGCTCACACTCGGAGCCTTGGCGTACTTCTTACTGCCCGGCATTGCCCAGGCCCAAAGTTCGCAATCTTGCGCTGAAGTTGGTGCTCCGCGTCAAGAATACACTGCTGGAACAGAGACCATTCTTAGCGGGCAGACGATATCTTCTACTGTTAAAACCTGCCTGCCAATTCCAAACGGGCCCATCACGGCGCTTCTGATTGGTAATTCCACCATAACGCCTTCTGGGGAAATTGAGCTGTATGTCCCGGGGCAGAGTCAAAATCCAGACAGAGCATCGGTACTGACTTTGTTGAACGTCGATGTCGCGGCAGGGAGCGGCGACTTTGTTTCACGGGAGGCCCTGACGACGCAAATCAACGGCAGACTACGAGTCAATATTGTAGGGACTTCGATAGGATCAGGACGGTCCATGACATTTGCGCCCGCAAATGGGAGTGATGTTGACCCAACCGAGGTATTTTTCCAATCAGACACGCCGTTAACTTACGATAATTTGACAGTAACAAACGCGACGGAAATCGCGTTTGGTGTGATCAACATTCAGACAAGAAGCGCTCAAGCGTCTGATTTTACACTGACCAACAGTTCAATGTCGGCCACCAGCAATATGGTGATCGGTGCTGGTTCAACACTTCGGCTTGACGCGTCCAGCAGCTTAACCACGGTCGATTTTGATAACTTTGGTACTCTGGCCGGCAACGGCACCGTGAACGCATTCAATTTCAACGTGAGAAATGGCGCTGTTCTTTCACCGGGCTCCTCGATTGGGACGTTGAATATTAATAGTGCAATTTCCTTCGCTGCGGGGTCGACGATTTTGTCGGAAGTCGACCCCGCAGCGGCACAAAAAGCGGATCTGGTTTCGTCAACAGACGCAGTCACTGGTATCAACAACGCCACCATACAAGTCGAAGCCGCTCGTCCAGGCTTGACTGCGCAGGACTATGCTGCTGGCAACGACTACACGGTTTTTCAAGCCTCGAGTTTTGATGGAAACTCCCCAACTCTTGTTGCCGGAGGTTCTCTACCCGCTCTTTCTAGTCTGAGTATCTCAAATACGCCAACTGTGGACGGGAGAATTGATATTGCGTTTTCTACCCTCCCTGTCTCGAGCTTACCGCAGCATCCAGCAGTTGTAGGATCACCCAATGCAAGCAATCTCGCTGGTGCGGTGGCCAACACCACAAACACGTCGCCCGGAACCATTCTGACCAACGGCACAACCTTGGGCAATGCCGTTAACACGCTTACCAATTCAGGTTTGGCTGGGTTTAATCGTGTGCACGCAGAACCATATTCCTCCAATTTGACCGTTGGTCTGGAGCAACTTGACCTGATAACCAACACCGTGCTGAGCCACGCTGATTGCCGCAAGTATCAAGCGGTCGGCTTCAGCAATGAGGATCAACCTATTGCATCGGGAGACATCGACTCGGCCCAGAGCCCTAGTGGCGCAATAGACTGCTCTGATCGGCGCTGGTGGATCGACACGGCCTATGTGAGCGGGGACGTTGATGGAAGCAATGGCCTTGGGACATTCGACTATTCGCTGGGCACGATTTTGGTCGGAGCGGATGTCGCAAGCACCGATAGAGGTGTGGTCGGCGTGTACGCAGGTTTTGGGACATCCTCCATGGATGAACACGATCAAGTCGATCAGGACTTTTCGACCGACAGCTATCATGTGGGCGTCTATGGGCGCACAACAACCGGAACTTGGGAGTTCTCCGGGCTGGTCGGTTACATGTTCGGTGAAACCGACGCCAAGCGAAATAACCCTTCTGTTGATGGCTTTACGGGAGGCGAGGCAAAGTCTGATTTGGACCAAGAGGGCATCCATGCCGGTATCCAGGCACTGAAGCTGTTTAACCTGGACAGCGGTGCAAGGGTTTCTACGGTTTTTGGATTGAACTACGGGCGTATTCAACAAGGTTCAGGCACAGAGACGGGCGGTGGTGATTTCAACTACTCGATTGAGAAAGCGAACGCAGAGTCTCTGGTTGCTTCCATTGGAGTTGATTACCAACGCGACTTCTTGACAGAGAATGGATTGCTAACCCCAATCGCCTTTGCTCGTTACGAGTATGACTTCTTTGCCAACAAGGATAGTGAGCACGAAATCACTGTGACGAGCCCGATATTTGGCACGTTCACACAAGTCGGACAAAACCGAGGTGCAAATGGCTTCGTACTTGGTCTGGGGCTAGGGTATCAGATCTCTGATCTGGCCAGACTAACGGCAGGATATGGCTATTCTGTTCGCTCCAATGGCCAAGAACATGGCCTAGGTGCGAATTTAAGTGTTCGGTTCTGATTAGGGTGGACCAACGACGAGGAATGGTAAGCTAGCTGCAACAACTTGCGTCAGCTATTGTGGCGATGTGAACTTCATTCTCTAACGATCAAAATTTGGGGATATTAAAAACGTAAAGCCGTGATTTCTTGGCGTCGTCTGTCAGGATGTAGAGAAGCCCTTTGGTCTCATCGAGAGCGATTCCTTCGGGATGTTTAACTTCCTTTTGTTCGCCATCTTCTGTGAACGTCAAACTGATAGACTTTACTGACTTGGATTTTGGATTGTAGACGAAGATCTGACGGCTTTTGTCACTCACAATCCAAAGAGAACGCGAGGACCGGGACCAGGCCAGGCCACTCAAATCCAGTTCATCATCATCTACACGCTCGGAGATAAAACCTGCATCGCGGGCTAAAGGAATGATCTCAATAATTTCGTCCAGCTCTGGCGATAACACCATTAACAACCTTGGTTGTCCCTCAATGCCAACGAACACCCGCCCAGATTCCGGGTCAACGGCGATGCCTTCGGGTCCCTTGTTCAAAGGGTTGCCGACGAGTAATGCAGCGGCGGTCGGGTAACCTTTAAGAGATGCGAGAGGTATTGTCGTCAGTTGAATGGGGTCGGTTGGGTGAACGACTAGGATTGATCGGTCAGTTTCTTGAAGCACCAAAACAGACCCATCCTTTCGAGGTGCAACACCCTCCAAATCTGATCCTGCCAATGCTGGCAACTTGAAAGAGTTTCCCAATACCCCGTCGACTCCGAGTAGGTGCAGTTTAGGTTCGGCATCACTTACAGACCACAAGAAGCCTTCAGCGTTAGACATTGCCAAGCCGGAAGGCTCTGAAAATCCCTCTGATTTGTCTGCCACCTTGAATTTATCGACCAGAACCAAACCAGCACTTTCGGCGCAGGCAAAATCGGTCCAAGACAAGAAGGCTGCCGCAACCAAACTGGCCGCAAAAGCGAGTCGTCTAAGTTTGCAGAAACACCGTGAAATTTCAGCTTTTGACGAAAACACTCTGTTTTCTGTCATTGGATTCTCTCGCGCTTGGACCACATCCCTGTATCAGCGTTCGTATCACAGTCCGGATACGTTGTCCGAAGAATGCACTGTGATCTCTTTACCTGATCCCGCCTGTTGCGATTGAATTGAATAGGGCATGATGTGCCTTTGGTTAAGCGTAAGCCTTTGGCGTGAGCAGGAAGGAAGACAAGTTGAATACGACCCTCACATTTGTGACCGTGTTGTTGATGCTGCTGTTGCCAGGTGCTGCGGTGTCACAAGTCGACCCTGCGACGATGCTGGCCGGGGCTTCGGGGTCGGAAATCGTTATCGAACGCCGGTGGACGCAGTTTCGTGGCAAACAGGAACTGTATTTCTTCACGCTCGATGTGATCGTCACGATCATTCTGGCTGGCTTGATCGTCTATCATCCGGTGAGACGTAAAGCCCGTAGAAGCGTCCGCGACATAGTTATGCCAAGGCTTTTCTTCCTGTATGCGCTTATCGGTATGGCGGTTGGTTTTCTGGTGGTTCAGCACGGTTCAATGATCGGTTTCGTTATCTTTGGCATCGGCGCGTTGCTCAGGTTCCGCTCCAATCTCGATGATCCGGTGGACACTGTCGAAATGATAATCGTGACCGTTCTTGGTCTTGCGGTCGGTCTGGGCTTGCCGCTGATGGCCACACTGGTGGCGGTTGTATGTTGGTGTTTCATTTGGCTTGGTGGAAGAAACAAGGGTGTAGAGATTTCCCTCAAGGCCTCAGACGAAGAGCACTCGTTGAATGTCAGCGGCGCCATTGAAGCTATGGCCGCAGACGCTGGATGGAAGCTGGTCAGAAAACACCACGTCCCCGGAAAATCTCGCGTTTCATTACTGTTCATCACCTCGGGTGGACTTTCAGAAGCTCGGATAGAAGAGATGATAAACGATCTGGTTCCTGAAAAAGTTGAACTGAAACTCAACCTCTAGTCATTTAACAAGGTCTAAACGTTTCAACACCGCATTCGGGGATCTGATCTCTTTCGGGAGCGACTTGAAGTTTACCGACCTTTCGAAATCAGGCCCTCGATATACTGCTATCCCAAACTCTCCGTTCGGCTGGAACGTAACATGAGTGAAGCTGTGAGGTGATCTGGTGCTATCGCCAATAAGCCGCCGTGGACCACCTCCCAAACAAGCTTGAGAGACATAAGCCACACCGTCTTTCCAACCGGGGTAGAAGGCATGATGGTGGCCTGACAGATGCAGAACAACACCGCTTTCCAGATAGATTTTTTCAAGTGTTGGGTCACCGATGATTTCGCGTTCGCGTTGGATCGCGAACGGCCAAAGTGGGAGGTGACTGAAAGTGACAATCGGGTCTCCGTCTGCACCCAGTTCCTGTAGGCGGTCCTGCTGGTCACCGGATAGAGGTCCTAGTGTCGTTGCATCCAGAGACGCAAAAGTAATGCCCTGCATCTCAAATGCGTAGAAGAGTGGGTAGTCATCTGAAACCAGGAAATCGACGTCTGGTTTTCTCGGAACCCATTCCTCTGCGTATATTTTTCTTTCACGCTCGAACCCACGGTAGGCAGAGGCATCATGGTTTCCTGGCGTGACTGCAAATGGAATGCCGGCAGCCTCTAAAGGATCTGATACGGCCTCGTGAAACGCCTTCCACATCTCCCTGACCTGTTTGTCGGACAAGTTGGGAATGCGCTGTCCCGCAACCATATCTCCGGTCGAAATAACCAGATCTGGATCAATCTCGATTATGCGCTCAATCGCCTTGTCGACGCGGGTATCGTATCTTACCGAACCGTAGCTTCCGTTCAAATCCGATATGACGATGACATCCAATGCCGCCCCTTTGCTGGCGAGCAGATTGGTCCAAATGATCACCGCAACAAGGGCAGAACGCTTAAGGGTCATTACAATCCACAACCTCTACCTCGGTGTCGTTTCTCAAAAAGAATGCGACAGGATCCAAGTCGAACATCAAATCACCACTAGAACAATTGCTCTGGAGGATGGACGTTGCCAGCGCAGTGTTTTTGACAACTTGTGCAATCTGTCTGTCTGACAATCCAAAGCTTTGCGACAACCAGTCATAGACCGGGCCTTGGGACTGAAGGTCACTATTCAATGCAACCAAGCGCCGATACGTACTTGGAGAGAAGTGCCGCATTTTCTCCAGCATTTGAGTAGATTTCGCGAAGTTGGCATACTCGACACGCCCGCCAGCATCGTTGTCGTTTAGATTGCTGCGACGGATCAATAATGCGTCGGCGGGAATATCTCCATCGTTCGGCTGATGGTGCTTCGTTTTCTTATGTTTTAGCTTTCCGTCTTCGACCCAATACCAATAGGGTGTGAAGTCTATGTTTCCTACACGGTCCTGCTGGCTGAAGATGAAGTCGAGTAGAACAATCTCGGTAAGTTCTTGCATCCAAAATGCCATCTGTTGGTCACTGACATCGGGGCCGAGATCCTTGTTGATCATCCGGTCTCTTCGGCCTTCTTTAACGCCCTCTTCAATAGCCTCTGGCAGGGGTTTTGAGGAACGCAAAGCCAAGAAAGCAGGCGTTTCCTGGAAATCACGGTTTTGGCCTTTCCCCCAACCAGACTTGCGGGTGCCGTTGATTTCCGAGCCGTATCGATGCCCAGGACTATCAAGCAGTACACCGTATATTTGCGTTCGATCTGCGGTGAATAGATCATCGGTCGGTTGGTATGAGTTCGGGTCGGCGTCCGCAGCTGCAAAGACCCGCCAGCCTTCATGGTTCATGCGCCCGCCGCGAGAGCCACCAGAAATCGCAAGGCCAGGCTCTGCAACCTCGGAGAAATGCGCCTGGGCGTCCATGCTACGCCAAACGGCGACTGGAACTTTGACAGTCGCGTCGAAATATCTGGAGAAATGATAGTAAAGCAGTGAAGACGTGGAAAAGGTTCCACTGGTGCCCTTTTGGTTCATGGTGGACTTGAATTTAGCCACCCTGTCCTTGGCCAGATCATTCGCCGCCTTCCCCTCTTTGCAAGCGTTTCTCTCGAATTCAGAACGGTTCCCCGTGTAGGGTCCTTCCGAAATATCGTAGACGGCCATTCCTGGGCTGGTGCTCCAGGTTTTCGGGCAAATAGCAATTTCGGAGGCATAGAAATCGATCTCGCAATAGGCAGTTTCTTCCTCAAGATCGCTGTCCTTGTACTCGCCAGTCGGAACTTTTTCGATCCGAATACAGCGTTCAGTAATGCCGTTGGGACTATCAAATGTCGTGGCTTCACCCAGAACATCGTCGTTCGCCCACAAGGCAGTGGGTGCAATGAGAGCAAGTGACCCAAGAAGATTGAACTTCATTTAGATAGTCCTCCCGGTATCATTTAGGGCAAATCGCTGCCTGTTGTTCGGTGGAGATTTTCAACTTTGGGTCGACACTGAAGTTGGAGAACTTTGTGTCAATCCACTTGTCGCACCCGCCTGAACAAGGGGCCCCGTTTCGGGCACCATTCCAATAATCCTTGGCCCTTTCTTCCGTCCAACCGCAAAACTGAACGAGCGCCATTGCCGACAATGCCCCCGAGGAATGAACGCCCCACATGCAGTGCACCAGAACAGGGCCCTTTCCAGGGTTTTCAATCACCTCGTGTATGGACGACATGACAGCACTGGGACGGGAGGATCTGGCGCTTTGATAGTCGAAAGATCCGTTTCCGCAACTGGTGCGACCGTATTCAGTGTTTTTGCCGAAGTCCGCATAAAACCCGGTTGAAAACCCTTCATCACACAAAGTTTCGCGTTGTTCTTCACTCAGGCCCGTTCGATCCTTGTCGCCGCCCTTGAAACCGGATCGATACAACACTCCGCTTAAGACTGGACGAAAGAAAGCGACACCATCAACGCCTCCGTCACCACCCTTTGACAGCATTTGACTGTTGTTTGGACCGCCATTTCGACTGGTCACGTCAGAATTCGCAGCGGTTGCGAGAACACCAATGAATATGAGGGACGCCAAAAACCGCATGCGAACTCCTTTCTATTTGTCAGCCTGTTATGCTCAAACTCTTCCCACTTGGCGGGGCCAGAACATCCTAAAACAACGCGATGGGATCAAACAGTTAGACATCCAATGTGTGTTCTTTTTCCCAACGCGAAAAGTGGTTTGTAAAAGACATCCACTCCTGCTTCTTCATCTTCAGGTAAGCGGCCGAGAATTCCTCGCCCATAGCAGCCTTCAACCCTGCATCCTTGTCATATTCGCGCAGCGCGTCCAGCATGTTCAGCGGCAGCTTGGGCGCATCGGTGACAGTGTGCCCTTCGGCATACATGTCGATAGGTTCTGTCGCAAACTTTTTAGATGGCAAAGCATCAGTGGATTTGGCGAGCAGTTTATCCCGCCATTTGGATGAACTGCTGAAACGGACGGAGTCCGGGCGTGAATTGACCTTTGCGGATCATGTTGACCAGTTCTATGCCTGCCAGGACAGATGCGGCTGAAGCGAAGGATTTGAACCCCAGCATGGGTCTGATCCTTCGTTTGATAAATCGGTGATCCTGTTCAATGATGTTATTGAGGTATTTGCGCCTGACCATCTCGATCGGGATTGGACAACCAAAGCTCTTGAGCATTTTGTTGATCGCCTTGATGCCAGCTGTATTGGCACCACTTTTGTCGATGACGATCTTGCGCAGTAGACCGTTCACCTCAAGCGCGCGGGCGAAGAACTTCGTCGCAGCGGCTTTATTCCGGCGCTCGGACAACATGAAATCCAGGGTCTTGCCGTGTTTGTCGATCGCTCTGTAAAGATAAACCCATTTGCCTTTGACCCGCACATAGGTTTCATCCATTCGCCACGAACGGTCGGCGGGACGCTTTCTATACCGCGCAGCTTCAGCAATGAGGCCTGCATATCGACTGACCCAGCGGTTTAGCGTTGCATGATCCAGATCAACGCCACGTTCCGCCATGATTTCTTCCAGATCCCGGTATGAAACACCGTAGCGCAGGTAGAAGAAAACCGCATGCAAGATCACGTCTTTCGGAAAATGCGCACCCTTAAATGAGATCGTCACGGCCTGCTCCTGTCAAGTTCTAGTGCGCGCTACCAGAAATGCACTCGACCTGACAGGTAGGGACAAAGTTTGCGACAGAACCATTTCCTTGTCGTCTTGATTTGGTTGAACGGTCATTAGACTAAAAATTCCAACACCAACTCAGTTGTGTGAGTGGCCTCATCTGACTGGTCCAGTTTGATTGTTAGTGCATGATCAGCCTGTGTTCCATCGGGATGATGGTGGCCGAGCTCGCGGCGAAGACCCAATCTCAGACGGTTCTTACAACAAACTGCGGGCAATTACCCAATCGAATGAATGCAGGGAGGCTATTCAAGACGAATAGAACGATCAGAGGTGCAACTCCATGAAGGTCAACAGTCGAGGTCCGCAACAGATCCCGGCAAAGCCTTTACGTTTAACCTAATAACATCATTACGCGCAAAATTCACTCTTTTTGGTTGTTACATTTCTCACTCTATCAAACTCTTACCATATCCGATAAGTATCCCTTATCATGTATAATTGATTTTTGCGAAAAACCGGCGCAGAATGGCGCGATGACCGCCTTAGCGCCATACCTCCCCGCCCCCTCCCCTGCCCTCTCAGCAGAGGATCAGGAGGCACTCACTGATCTTTATGTGCGTGGCACGCCCGCCAACACGCTGCGTGCCTATGAGCGCGATCTGCTCTACATCACGGCTTGGAAGTCCGCGCGGTTCGATCTGGCGTTGCGGTGGCCCGAAACGGAAGCCACGGCGCTGGCCTTCATCCTCGATCATGCCCGCGATCTAAACGACGCCCCGCACGAGGACCGCGCGCTTCAGGCTGCGGAGGCGCTGATCGCACAAAGGCTGCGCAAGTCCCTCTCCTGCCCAGCCCCGTCTACGCTGGACCGGCGTATCGCCTCCTGGCTGGCCTTTCATAGAATGAAGAACCTCTCCTCCCCATTTGACAGCCCGCAGGTGAAACAGGCCCGAGCCAAGGCCCGCCGCGCCGCTGCCCGGCCACCTGCCCCGAAATCTGCCCATCCGATCACCCGCGATGTGTTGGAGCAGCTGCTGGACACCTGTCGCGGTTCGCGCCGGGATTGCCGCGACCGGGCGCTCCTGATGCTGGGCTGGGCCAGCGGCGGGCGCCGGCGCTCTGAGATCACTGGGTTGATGCGCGAGGATGTCAGTCTCAAAGAGTTTGAAAAGACCGGCGTGGTCTGGATTTCCCTGCTGGAGACCAAGACCACAACTAAGGGCGAGACGCCCCGGCTGGTGCTCAAGGGCCGCGCGGCCCAGGCGCTAGTGCATTGGATCGAGGTGGGCGGGATAGAGGATGGCCCCCTGTTCCGCCCCATCTCCAAAGCCGATAACGTTCTGAAGCGCCGCCTGAGTCCGGATGCGATCTATCAGATCGTCAAGCACCGGTTAAGACTGGCTGGACTGCCCGAGGACTTCGCCTCGCCCCACGGGTTGCGCTCGGGTTTTCTGACACAGGCCGCATTGGATGGCGCCCCGATCCAGGCTGCCATGCGCCTTTCCTTGCATCGCTCCATGGCCCAGGCGCAGAAATATTACGACGATGTCGATATCGCGGAAAACCCGGCAGCAGATTTGTTGGGTTGAGGAAATACGTCATCAGCTCCATTGGCCCCCTGCCCTTCCCAATTACTTGTCTTGGTGCTCAAGCCGCTACTTCCTTGCGCCAACTACTCGCTGGGAAAAGCTCAACTCGAGGCGGAGCATTCAGAAGGGTTTTGTGCACGCGCCTACTTTTTTGCACGCAGAACTTCATCGGCAATAGTAGCCCGGGAACCGCTTCAACAAGGTTTACAGCTGTAAACCAATTTGCTCTGATGCAAAGCGTATGTAGTTTGCAGCTTTGTAGAACCCACAATATAAGCGAAAATCCTTGACTTAGGGCAATGAATCACGGCTGTTTGTCTCAAGTGGCGCAAAAATGACCACATTCGTTAATTTGAGGCAACTACATGATTCCCGTGACACCACTTGCGGCAGAACGACCGTCAGCTCTCGCCACGGAAATTTCTGAGAGATTAAACTCGGCTATCCGGGAACATCTTCTTGCGGCATTCGCCCCTGACAACACCAAATCATTACGCAACTTTGCAGCCCCAGAAGCGGCCGAACTCTTAGGCGTCTCAGGTCAATTCATGCGTAAGGTCCACGCAGAAGGAACGATTCCGGAACCAAAAGACGTGCGCAGCGGTCGACGTTACTATACCGCGCATGAGCTTTGGGAGGCTCGCGAAACGCTTGAGAAAACTTCTCGCAAAAAGGGGCGCTATATCCCTCGTCGGACTGAAGGAGAGAAACTCCAAGTCTGGCAGTTGATGAACTTCAAAGGTGGGAGCAGCAAGAGCACCACAACAATTCACTTGGCTCATTATTTTGCGCTTCGAGGTTACCGTGTACTGGCCGTTGACCTGGATCCACAAGGCTCGCTTACATCCATGTGCGGCATCAGCCCTGAAATAGAGTTTGACGGGCTGACGATTTACGATGCCATTCGGTATGAAGATCCGGTAGATATGTCGGACGTTGTGCTTCCGACATACTTCCCCGGTCTGTCTGTAGCACCGTCACGGCTTGTTCTTTCCGAATTTGAGACAGAATCTGCCGTTCACTCCAACCCGGACCATCCGTTCTTTACGAGAATACGGAATGCCTTGGCCCAGGTAGAAGGCGATTTTGACCTTGTTCTAATTGATAGCCCACCTCAACTCGGATTCTTGACAATAGCCGGGATGGCCGCCGCCAGTTCATTGCTTGTGCCACTGACACCTTCGATGCTGGACGTGTCTTCTACGGCTCAATTTCTCGAACTCGCTGGTGCTTACATGGCAGTCATTGAAGATGCCGGCGCGACGCTCGAATACGACAACTTCAAATTCCTGATAACGCGCGACGAGCCGACAGACGTACCGTCTCAACAACTGACTTCGTTCATGCGAGCACTGTTTCAGGATCGCGTTATGTCAGCTACGGCCCTCAAGAGCACCGCAATCAGTGACGCCACAATGCTCAAACAATCAATTTACGAGGTCGTGCGGTCGGAAATGACACGCACAACTTATGATCGAGCAAAGAACTCAATGGATGCGATCGGTTCTGAGGTAGAGCAAATGATCCATCAAGCATGGGGACGCAGCTAATGGCTAGAAAATCGCTTCAGGAGATGTCTGGGATCGCAAACACCATCGCGCGCTCTAGCCCCAAGACCATTGACAAAGCCCCAAAACCCAATGCGCCTGCACTTGGCGCGCTTCAGGGCTCCTTGGCCGCAATCAGGGAAATTGACCCTGCTCTGATCGACGATTGGGGGCCAGCCGATAGGCTTGGTGAGTTTACAGCTGTAAACACTGACGAAGAAGACGATAGCTTTGAAAGCTTGATGTCGAGTATCCAAGACGGTGGCCAACAAGTTCCCATTCTTGTCAGAAAATCGAAATCCGACGGTCGATACGAAGCAATTTATGGGAGGAGGAGGCTCAAAGCCTGTCGTGAACTCGGTATTAGAGTCCGCGCCAATGTTCAGGATATCGACGACGCTTCAGCGCTTCTCGCCAAAGGGCTTGAGAATGCTGCGAGGCGCAATCTTTCCTTCTACGAGAAAGCACGTTTCGCCGAGGCGATCCTGACTTCCGGGCATGACTCTGCAACGGTGCGGCAAGTATTGAACCTTTCGAAATCAGGGCTGTCTCACCTGACAAAAGTTACGCAACATGTTCCTGCAAAGATTGGTGACATGATCGGCGCAGCCCCAAAATCAGGCCGCCCAAAATGGACCATGCTTGCAGAACACTTCGTTGCAGGCAAGCTGGCGGGAGATGAAGCGGCAAACCTGCTTGCAACCATTGAGCCATCAATGTCGTCAGATGATCGGCTGGAAATGCTCCTAAAAGCAGCTGCCAAACGTGGTGCACGACAAAGAGAAGGTGCCGCCGAAGTCAGCCCAATTGAAGGAGTTACAATCAGATCCACCAACGGATCACTAACAGTTTCGGTCAAAAGGACCGGAGCTAACGCTGACTTCGCTAGCTGGTTGGACAAAAACATGGCTGAAATCATCAAGCGCTCACACGCTGAGTTTACAGCTGTAAACGCCGAGAAAAAGAACTGAGGACGAGCAGAAAGGAGGAAGGCAAACAAACAAAACCCCCGAAACCGGAGCTTCGAGGGCTGCTGCGCAAAGCGCAATTCTTAGATTAGACACCTAGAATCTAGCAGCACCCGAATCGCCACACAAGAAAAAACGCTCTTGAGCGAACGGGTAATTTTTGTCTGCCGATAGATAATCATGAAAACAGTAGCAGCATTGGCTCCAAATGGAGCAACCTTGTCGGGGACGGCAGGGCAGGGGAGTAGTACACCCAAAAAATGGATACTTCTTCGCGCCGTTGAAGAGGCCAGAGAACCTCTTGGGTTGAAATCCACAACTCTCAATGTCCTGAGAGCCATGATTTCTTTTGTGGGCGGTGATCAGATTACTGCGGACCAAGATGATCATCACATCTGCTTCGCTTCCAACGCGGCGATCGCCAAACGGACGCATGTCAGCGTGCAGACAGTTGAGCGTCATATCTCGACGCTGGTTGAGCTTGGACTTATCCGCCGCGTAATGAGCGCAAACGGTAAGCGATGGGCGCGCCGGGATCGACAGGGCAGGGTGGTCACCGCAACTGGGCTCTCCTTGATGCCCTTGTCTGAACGGCACCCTGAGTTCATCCAGGAAGCCCAGAGGCACGCTGATCGAGTTCTGGAGTTCACTGTACTCCGTGACAAGGTTTCCGCCGCTCTGGCACGCCTTAGGGAACTCGTAGCAAATGACACCGCGGTCTCCGATTTGATGACCACCGTACGCAATGCTCTGCGTCGCAAACCAGATGCGAATGTACTCTGCGAGCTATTGGCAGAAATCTCTGTGGAAATCTCAGAAATAACACAGACAGATACAGAAAAATTGAGGGACAGTGACAATGAAATTGAGGGGCACAAAGAGGACTCTTTGAATCCGGAAGTTAAGAAAGAAAAACTTTCTCAGATTCAGGTTTCTCCAGACCAAATGGAGCGCAGTTTTCCACGGCTATGCTCAGAGCTACGCTTTGCAAAAGATCAGCACCACTGTGATCGGCTTATGGATGATATCGCCGAGTATCTACGGCTTGGCCAAACCTGGTATGCAATGAAATCAACGTTTGGCCCAGCTATTCGCTTCATCGTTCTCGGGTACATCTGTCAGCGTGCTGAGAACATACAGTCTCCAGGGGCTTATCTGATTTCACTACTGACCAAGATTGAAAAGGGAGAACTATCTCCAAGCGCAATGCTGACGCGGACCTCCAATGGTTCGTAGGTTTTTTGAAACAGGAAGAGATTTTCTGTCGTCAGCTTATACTTCAATCCAATGTTTGGATTGAACGGTTCGGGAAGAAGTGAGCTATAGGATTGACCTCTATGGATCATAAAGTAATAAATAATGAGTTATAGACTGGATTCTTATACCTCACGATGTGGAACTGGCAGAGCCCTGATTGGCCGACATTTCGTTACGATGCCTCAAGACTCGAACCATACGAGCAACAGTTCCTGTTGTCCTCAGGGGAAGTGCTTGGAGCGGTACATCATGTGAACCGGGCAGATCGTGATCAATTGCGTATCGACCTGCTGAGCGAAGAGGCGATGAAAACCAGCGCGATCGAAGGTGAGATGCTGGATCGGCTCAGCGTGCAATCATCCCTGCGCCGACATCTTGGACTGGCTCCCGACAGCTATCCGTCCAAACCGCGCGAGCAGGGCGTTTCCGAAATGATGGTGGACGTTTATTCCAACTATTCAGAACCACTGTCACACGACACCCTGTTTCAGTGGCATGACATGCTTCTGTCCCATGACAGGCATCTGGAATCGATTGGATCATACCGGAGCCATGAGGATGCGATGCAAATCGTCTCAGGCAGGCTAGACCGTCCAACGGTTCATTTCGAAGCGCCACCTTCACGTCAGGTTCCGGCTGAAATGGACCAGTTCGTAACCTGGTTCAACCGGACCGCACCGGATGGTCCCGAACCATTGCGTGCACTGATCCGGGCAGGATTGAGTCATCTTTATTTCGAGAGCATTCACCCCTTTGAAGACGGCAATGGCCGGTTGGGTAGGGCGCTGGCTGAAAAGTCCCTGGCACAAAACATTGGTCAGCCGAGTCTGATTGCACTTGCTTTCACGATCGAGCGAGAGCGGAAGGCATATTATGATCAGCTTGAACGCCATCAAAGGACGCTGGACGTCACGCCATGGCTCGTTTGGTTTGCCGAGACAGCCCTTACAGCACAGCAGGTGACGCTTGAGCGGGTCGGCTTCTTTATTACCAAGACGCATTTTTACGATCGGTATCGTGATCAGTTTAACGCCCGCCAAAGCAAGGTAGTCGCCCGTTTGTTCAAGGCTGGACAGGACGGGTTCAAAGGGGGGCTCAGCGCCGAGAACTATATCTCTATCACGGGAACGTCGCGCGCCACGGCGACGCGGGATCTGCAGGACCTGGTAGAAAAGGGGGCGCTGAGCCGAACAGGTGAACTCAGATACACCCGCTATTGGTTAAAGTTGGATTGGGAAGGGTAGGGGGGTGAAGTACGACACGAAGGGCGGAAACCGGACTTTCGCTGCATATGCAAACGGGCAAGGCCTTGACCTCCAAAGCGGACCTTGGACGAGAAGTTGTGATGAGGCCTCGCTACGAAGTTTCGATTTGCGCAACCCGAGGCTGTTTATTGAAACGTGGCAGGTCAAACAGCGAGCTCATTTGAAGTGCTGCTGCGCGGCGATCCCCAAGTTCAATCAATTGATCGAGAATCTCCAAGAACTGGACGTGGACTTCAGGCTGCAATGGCGCGTCTCGTTCGGCAAAGGATTGAATTAAACTGGCGAGCTGCGCAGTTCTTCCCCCGGACCAAAACCCTCTAGACTGCCAAACGGCGGGCGCGACGGCTCCCAACCTTGATGCGAGAAATTCGCTGCTGCGGTGATCGAAAGACCTTTCAACATGGAGCAAGAATGCTTGCATGACCTGAGACAGATGGCCAAATCGATGGAGCATCCAATCGATTAATGGATCAAGTAGCTCTGCGTCGGCCCAGTTGTTGTTAGCGAAGCGGGCCGCACCCATTGCTGGCCGATCCCAATTTCCCCCCATTGCGATACGAACCAATTTGTGAAGCTGATCAGGAAGACCATAGTCCTCCCGCCACTCCGGACGCTTCCAATCTGGGTCATCTGCGACTGCCTCAAAGATATCGAGGAAAACGCCAACAATGCCCGCTGGAACTTTCGGTGCATCCAGAAGTCTAATGCAGGAGTACGCATTTGCGAAAGTCGAGAGAACTTCGCTCCTCGGCTTATGGGGCAGCTGAGACAACAATGGTATGATTGCACTACGAACATTTTCAATGGGCAATTCCTCGCACAGCGCTGCCAGATCCCAAATGCAACTGGAAAACTCCAAAGTTAGGCGTGAGCCTGAACGGTGCTCGGCTTCGTCAGCTGCACCAATTGCCGCAGTGAGCTTTTCAACGAAGCTATGCAGAAGAGCTGTTAGGTCGTCACGAAAAGCATCATCTTCGTTGAACCTGTCTTTTGGAATGATCGACAACATCGACGCGAAGTCCTTGACCCGCCATTGATCTAAGTGTTCCGGCTCGATTTCGGCATACGTCTCAAACAGCCCTTTCCAGTCGACAGAAGTTAGAGCTCGTATGGTCGCCTCAAACAGCCGTTGTTTTTCGGATGCCAGACTGTTTTCTCTCTCATCGCGTCGTCGGTACCAATCAGGTGAACCACGATCCAATTCGAGAGTCGTCAGCTTGAAAGCCAGTGCCGTGCACTTGTCAGCGAAGCCCTTTTGTTCTCGCCAACATGATGCGGCATTTGACAACGCAGCCAACTGCACGCCCTTGTAGGGATGAAAGGACAACCGAACCAGTTCTTCCTGTGCTGAACATGCTAATGGTCCGCAATTTTTGACTATCGCCGCCAATCCCTTTGAAGCAAATGTTTCGGGTCTGTCGTCGGCATGAGCATCAGCGTGAAAAAACTCATCGTTTTTCGGAACGGTGCTAGCGGCGCGGAAAGCAACTGCTTCGGCCCATTCCTGTTGATCCTTTGGAAGATCGGTACCTAAACTTAGGATGGCTGCCGACACGGCTGCCACTCCGCCAGCGCGACGGCTGCCGGGGTCTCCAGCATCGAAACCGGAATTATACAGTTCCTCGTTGTCAACTTCGCGGGCAAGAGCTACGGTCTCATCTCGCACCTGATCATCAATGACACCGCTTTCGAACCAAGACTCGGCTTGTTTCAGCAGTTGGAAGCCTTCATTCCAATGGGCTAGCCGCTCACCTGCTTCTTCGGCTTGTTGCACCCGTTCGTCTGACGGCTGAAATGCGACGCCGACTTTCCCATCATCGGTCTCCAACTGAGCATAGTTTGAAAGGTCTGCCATCGCGGCCCACTCCTCGGCTCGATGCAGAAAAAATGCGACTAACTCATCATCATCTTCTTGGCCTTCGTGGGTGAAGGGTAGCTCACTTGGAAAGCTGGAAAGCTTTTCAACTACCTTTGCGCGTTGGTCGTTAGCTGTGAGAATGAATGCTGTCGCGAGCCACCTGATGTTCTTTTTCCGGGAAGGCCGTGAGTTGAGGCGTTTCAGTGCTTCAAGATGAGTTGTCTCGTTGGAGAAGCCGAAGCTCGCTCCGATTTCGTTTGAGTGAAGGCCTTGAACGTCGTGTTGCCAGCGGTACTCATCCATGGCCCAGATGTGCTGGCAGCCGACGAGAGCGGCTGCCGCGGGCGACAGTAGGAGCTGAACAGCTCGGAGGTTGCCTGTCTTCTTGTAGATCTGCGTGACTTTAGTTCTCCGCATTGAATGGGTGCCATACGCGCTCGCCTCAAGACCGATCGATGTGACCCAATCTCGGACGATCCGTGCATATTGGCGGGTCGAAATGTGCAGGCGTTCATGAAAGCGCCCGGGCCAAAGGTACTCGGAACCGACCATCAGCTCGTCCTCCATCCACTTTTCGACAGACGCGCGCGTTCCTTCGGATATCTCGAAGCGCACAGGTTTTTGCGTCTTGCTTTGAAGGACTGAGGCTCGTTCTTTGATTTGGCCTGAAGCCATGACATCGACCACTTTCATCTTCACCAGATCACAGCCGCGGAGCTTGCTGTCGATCGCCATGTTGAACAGGGCGAGATCGCGGCGGTTCTCGGCCAATTCAAGTCGAACCCGTATCGCCCAGACGTGTTTTGGTTTCAGTGGTCGCTTCTGGCCGACGATACGCCCTTTGTTCCAGGCAGGGCGAAGTGCGCGAATGGCTGGTAAATTTGGTGTTTCCATGACTGATCCTCCGATCCGCCATGCCCTCCCAAAACGACAACCCGACGTTGACCGGAGCATTTTATCACGACACGCTGCGCTGCCTCCGAGGTCCGCTCTGAGCCCAAAGTCACGGGGAAGTGCACGTTTCCCGAATTGCTGCATCAATCCCTTAGCGAACGTTCCATGCAGTAAGTGTAAGGTATCCACTCGTCGGGGAAACCTTCAGGATGAGGCCTATTGGTGAAACCGACATTCTCATACATGGCTTTGGCGTGTGTCAGAAATTTAGCGGACGTAAACATAACCATTTGGTAACCGTCTTCAATCATTTGATTGAACATCGCGTCCAGAAGACGGCGACCAACTCCGTGCCCACGGCCGGCTTCGCTAACAAACATGCGATTGAATTCGGCAACAAGGGCGGATTGTTCAGAGTACATAACGCAGCCTACCGGTTGGTCGGCAATGGACGCCACAAAGATGCCACCTCGCGGCCTTGCGTGCAGGTTTGGCATGTCTTCAAGCACTTTTTTGAAGCGCTCGGGTTCCATGGGATTTCCCTCGACAGGCCAATCTGATGGGTAGTTTTCCCAATGCCATTTCAGCCATTCACGACAGAGATCACGAGCTTCCTCATAGCCAAGGTCGTCAGATAGTAGTTTTATCGAGATCGCCATTTTTCTGGAGCCACGCAAATTCACCTCCAGACAAAGTCTATTCTCCAGGCAGTTAAGTCAATTGTGAGCGTCACCCGAAACTCGAAGGTCTCTCACGAATGGCAGCTTTGTCCGCACTGCGGTCATTCAGACGGAACGCAGCGAACGGCTACTCTGAGCCCGAAGCGGTTATTGATCTTCGGGGAAACTAGAAAAACCTAAATGCTTGACCAAGCGCCCTTCAACACAGAGCATGATGTGACGCGGAAGCTCCCAGGGACGGGCGATGGAAAGACGCATAACCGCAATCATTGCCGCAGATATAGTCGGGTTCAGTCGCTTGATCGAACGCGACGAGGTCGGTGTTCTACACCGACAAAAGACAATCACGAAGTCAATTATCAAGCCTGCGCTCAATCTGCATCACGGAAGGGTAATAAAGACGACAGGTGACGGCTTTCTCGCTGAATTCCCCTCAGTGTTTGCCGCGGCGAATTGCGCGATTGAATTGCAAAAGACAATCCTCAACTCGCAGGCCCAAATTGCGGAAGGAGACCAAATTAGCTACCGGATGGCCGTGCATATTGGTGATGTAGTTGCTGACGAAGGCGACTTGTTGGGAGATGGTGTGAACGTTGTTTCGCGTCTTGAAGCGCTCGCTGCTCCAGGCGGCATCGTTGTATCTGATGTTGCTTACAAACTATTGCAGAAACAACTGCCCGTCCGCTTCGTCTCGGGAGGCAAAAAGCAGCTAAAAAACATACTTGAGCCGGTAGAGATCTATCATATCAGCGTCGACGGTGTTGGAGACGCAAACGTAGCCGACGAGCCATCGGGCAAGCTAAGCAGGCGCCTGAGGCTTGGTGTGTATGCGCTCGGTTTGGGTCTGCTTTTGGTCGGGACATGGTTCGCGGTTACAAGCTTTCCGAACCGTCAAACTGAAAACGATTTGTACAATGGTCGCACGTCGATTGTCGTGATGCCGTTCAGTGACACCGGGTCGCTCCAGGGACAAGACTATTTTGCTGACGGACTGACGCATGACATCACGACCGATCTATCCCAACTTCCAGAGTTGTTCGTTATATCACGCGCGAGCGCCTACAGTTACAAATCTACGAGCGCTGAGCCCAGGCAAATCAGCCAAGATTTGGGCGTACGCTTCATTTTGTCCGGAAACGTAAGGAAAGTCGAAGACACGATCCGCATTAACCTGACGCTGGTGGATGGCACGACAGGAGGGGAGATATGGGCAGAAAGGTTTGATGGCGAAACAGAAAATGTTCTCGCTTTTCAAGATCGGGTCGTCAATCGAGTAGTGTCTTCTCTACCGGTGGAGCTCGACGTACAGCAAGTTGCCAGAAGCGAAATTGGTGGCACTAAAAACCCTCTTTCTTTTGATGCATACCTTCAAGCTCTGCATCTATACGACACTGGCACAGCGCAGAGTTTCGCTGAGGCTGTACCTTATCTTGAGGTCGCTACGAAACTTGATCCCGACTACGGGCGAGCATATGCGCTTCTGGCTCTGATTTACTTTGAAGCTTGGCAAAACTACTGGCAAGCAGAATTTGGATACCAAACCGAACTGGAGCGCCGGTTTCTCAAAAGGTCTTCGGAAGAGACGCTCGAGTTAGCGAAACAAAACCCTACCGCACTCGCTTACCTGGTGACGGCGCAGATTATGCGTGTCGACGGCCAAACCAATGAAATGTTTCAGCAAGCCGTAAACGCCTTGGAGGTTGAACCGAACTCAGCTGACGCTCTATACACACGCGCTTTGGCCCGCCTACTCAATGGTGAAACGAATGCGGCACTTACAGACATTGAGAAAGCCATCGCTGCGAACCGAATTTACCCGACGTACTACCTGACGTTAAAAGGTGGCATTCTGTTTTCTCTTGAGCGCTATGAGGAAGCAGCGTCTGTCTTGGAGGTAGCGCGTTCGAGAGAACCTTCTTCGCGGGATGCGCTGATGTTCAATGTCGCAACTCTTTCCATGCTTGGTCGTTCCGTTGAGGCTGAGATGCGGGAAATCTGGAGGCTTGGAGAACGCATTCACATTTACAAAACCCGGTGGCGGTTCAAAAATGATAGCGATTGGGACAGATTGGCTGATGCGCTTCGATCTGCCGGCGTCTCCGAAGATTACTAGTCAAGTAGCTAAACCGATCGACTTGCGCAGATCTTTTTTCAGCGCTAGATGCCGCCCGGCGGCGAACGGCGTCTTTGTTCGCAAAGTGGACATCCGTCACGATTGAACAAATGGCTGCTTTGAGCCCAAAGCGGCCTATTGTGATCCATCGCGTGCCGGATCGATACGGTGGCAGAGACCATTGTATGACCTCAGCCTTATCCCTTTTTGGAAGGCGGGTTTTCTCCACCTTTCGACACCCAATTTGGACCAACAATGCTAAGAGCTTTGGGGGGGCGGAAGCTGTGGGACGAGTTGTTCCATTGATGGCGACATAAGAAACAACAGGTACGCCTTATGAGGTTGCGCTGCGGACGACGCCTATTTTTCAACAATTCCCACAGCGAGACCTTCCGTGAAGCTCAGAGCTACTCTGTCTCCCGGGCTAAGCTGTTCAACAAACTCACGACCAACATCCGTTTCAACCTCGATCATTTGTTCCGTGCCGCTGCTGTCCGTCACAGTGGCGATTGAGCTCGCGGCGTCGAAGGAAACAAAAGTCAGAATTAACGTAACCATCGTTCCGGCAGCCACGCCCGGTGTTGATCCCTCTGCAACCTGGGCTTCCAATTCAACCATACTGTCAACCTCGCCGGGGAACGCCATGCTTGCAGCTACCCCCAGTGTGTAAACCGCTTTGACTGTGTCGCCTTCTTCAATTTGGTCGAAGTTTACGACTTCCGGTCCCGCAACAATGGTCTCTTCTTCGCCCGTCTCTGAGTTTTGCAGCACGATAAGGCGAGTGTCCGGATCGACCGACTTAACTGTCGCATCGGCTTCGATGGTCACGCTGCGCTCAGCTGTTTGAGCGAAACTGAGCGCGGGCAAAATCAAGAAAAATGCGGACGCAAGAAGTTTGATTAGCATGTCTTCTCCTAATGAGATTGATGATGGAAGTCTGCAAAGTAGCACACAGTTTCGCAGGATAGCCAAACGTTGCCACACCGCTTCGCAGTTTCAAAGATGTTTGTCAGTCAGCATCAGCAAGGACCGAAGTTCTCGAGCATCAGATTTCCACCAGAGCGCACACGTAATCTTGAGTGCTTGGGCGGACAACGCTTCAGGTTTCGGTCTCTTGCTTGCCATTCTTGGTCCTCCGTTTCCTAAATATAGCAGTGGACCAATTCAGTTGGGGAAGCTCATACAAGGCTGACCGAACCGAGCCCTTTTCAGACTTTGGGTCAGGCGCAGCATCCGTTTCGAAGGCGGGTATCAGCTATTCGCTTCATCTGAATAAGCAATACTCTTACCGGCTTTCACTTCGCTAAAATAAAGTAATCGGCTTCACTGATGCGACATAATACGCATGCTAAAATCCTACGCAGAGAATGTTGGTTCATGAGAGGTGCGCGGTTTTTTTGCGCACGGTGAAGGATTTGAAACATGGAGCTTCTGGCGTTGAAACCACTGGCCTTGGCCGTCTTGGCGGCAGTGGGGTATGGCGTTGCAACCATCGGAATGAAACTGGCCTCAGCCGAATGGACGGCGGTGGCGCTCGCTCTGATCATTCTGGGTTTTCTTGCCGCCACCCAGTCCGAGGTGGTGCTGATGCGCACAGTTCCACTTTCCGAGCTGTATCTAATAATAATTGCGCTCGAGACGCTGATCGTACTGACCTACGCCTACAGTATCGGCGAAGGGCTAGAGCCGCGCGATTGGACAGGCGGCGCGCTCATATTTGCGGGGCTCGCGATCGTCTCGCACTGACCGGACATGGGGTGGCCGGCGCGATACGCTACGCTCGGGCCAACGATGACTTGTTTGCCCAATGGGGCCGGGAGCAATTTCTAAGTGTTCTGACGGCAACGGCGGGTATGTCCGCAAATTAGACGTTCAAGCAAGTTGTAGCGAACGACCGCATTGCGAGAAATAGCGGCCGCAATTCGAATTCAAACTCCTAACTTGGTGGCTTCCAATTGGCCTGTCTCATTGCGTTACCAAGGTCTTCCCCGTATTGCGGATTTGCAAAAAGCTTCTCAAACAGCGCACCCACGCGACTGTCAGGCCACTCGCGTGACAGTTGTTCAGATAGAGTCTGAGCTTCAGCCTTATTCCCCAACATCTGATGTGACGCCATTAGGTAAGCAACGGTTACAGGTCCGACAGGGCCGCCTTTTTCCGTTACTCGTTCAAAGGCTGACACAGCGCCTTCATAGTCCTTCATATGGAACTTTGCTGACCCCATCGCGTTCTGAAACACATAACCCCGCTCTAGTTTGATTTTTGAAAGTGCGTCCTCGCTAATTTCTACGACTTGTTCAAATGAACCGGAATAGAGAAGAACCAGCGAGACGAACTCCAAAACATGTACGTCGTGCGGTGCCAAACGCCGTGCTCTTTGCGCAAATTCTATGGCCTCAGGCCAGTTTCCCTTGGCAAACTTGACCCAGGCCATTGCGGACTGACTCCACCCCGTTTCCGGGGCCAACTCGATGGCCCTGTTTGCCTGAGCGTCGGCGTAGTTCAACATTTCCTTAGCTAGGTCGGCATCTGATGTAAGCACAGCAATTGTCGCAGCGACCTGCGCAGCGCCTGCATGACCGCCGAAGTAGCTTTCGTCGTTTTCAATTGCCCCCTTGAATATGGTTAAGGCCGCGTCAAGACGCGCAGGTTCCAAGGCCGGAAAGATTAGATCACGACCAGTATTGGCCAGATTTACAGCCTGAAGGCGCATAGGGGATGCATCAAATATGGCGCTGCGCTCGTCACGACTCAGTCCGTCGGCTGGCGAACCGACTGGATCCGCCAGTTTTTTCGATAGCACCACAACAGCAACGACAAAACAGGCTAGAACGAAGAGGCCGGCAACTCCAACGAACGGGCGACGCCAAGTGTTTGCTCTGATTTCCGACCCAGCCGGAGGAGGCTGAAACGTCTCGGGCGACCTGACCAGAATCTCAGGTGCATAGCCGCCCTTTGGCAGGTCGAATATCGTGCCTTCTTCGAGACCGTCTTTGGCATAGTATTCGGCAAGCTTGCGACGCAGTCGACCAGCATCGACCCGAACCACGTTTTCACGGCGCGACATCTCTGACGGAGTCCCACCATAAACATCCATGGCGATGGTCTTGGCACGAATATCATCGGCCCGACCGTTGAGCGATTCTTCGACCACATACACCAAAAAGTCCTGCAATCGCTGCGAACCCGCGAAGGTCGAAGATTTGACAAGCCGCTGAAGTGCCGCCCGAACATCTTTGGGCACAGGTGACCCGCCCTCATTCAGTGCAGTAGATGTGTCTTTGGTTAAATCCATATTTTCAGTAAGTTACGCATTAGATTACACCGTATTATGCCCCGATAAACCTTTTGTGAGAAGTGAATTCGGCGAAAACTCAGGGCAGTCTGCTGATCCATCGAATGAGTCATCGCAATTGGAACGTTACGCCTTTGATACCCTGTTTCCCGATCACCAAACCGCAATTGCGGATTTACGGCGCGCGGATACGGAATTCGATGAGATCTGCCGCGACTATCAGCTTCTATGTGACGAGTTTCTGTCAATGAACTCGGAGCCGGGAAGCCACTCGTACCAATTCGCCTGCGATATCCGCGATACCCTGGATGGTCTTCGGGATGAAATCCTCCAATCGCTGCGGCGCGCAGGAAAGATGTAATCCATAGGGGAAGGGATACCGATGAGATCATTATTGAAACATGCCTCAGCCATGGTGCTGATGGCTGGTGCGGGTTTTGCCCAGGATGCGCCCATCATCCATGATGGAGAGTTTGAGTTCTTGCGCGCACAGTTTGGAGAGCAATGGGATGCGCAGGACACCGAGATTGAGGCGAAACTTGCCGAGATCCGCGACGCCAATGGCGGCCAGCCGCCCAATATCCTGTATATCCTGATCGACGATGTCAGCTTCGGTCAAATGGGTAACCGGACGATGAACTACGTCACCGGTTTCGATACGCCCAACATCAACGACTTTGCCACCGAAGGTATGTCCTTGATGAGGATGTATACTGAGCCATCCTGCACACCGACACGAACGGCCATGTTGACCGGTCGTCATCCGGTGCGCGCCGGCGTTGAAGAGGTCAAAGTTGCGCTGGTTGGCGAAGGTCTTGCAGCTGAAGAAGTCACGATTGCCGAGATCCTGAAGGAAGAAGGATACAACACTGCGCATGTTGGGAAATGGCACCAGGGCGATATTGAGCAGGCCTATCCGCACAACCAAGGGTTTGATTGGGCCGCATTCCCCTTGCATCAGCAGGTTCAACTCAGCCTGATGACCCGGGATGCTATGGTTGCCAACAACATGCTTGGCTTCCATCCATCCGGTCAGTCCAACCAATTCCAGCTGGATGAGCGATTCAAGCCCTACGGTCTGGTAACCGGCGTTGAAGGGGAAGTAGGCGGCTTGGCTCGCGAAGTCGACATGGCGCCGGGCGAAGAATGGACACAGGCCAAATACGAAGAAATGAACCTGCGCTATCAGCGACAGGCACTGGAACAGCTAGACCGCCTCGCCTCGCAGGACGACCCATTCTTTATGCAATACTGGCCACTCTATCCGCTGAATTTTGCTTATCCGGATCAAGCCGTTTCCCGCAATGGTGGCTTTCATGCCGACAAGTTGCAGGTTCTGGACGGCTGGATCGGTGAGGTTCTGGCTAAGCTGGATGAAACTGGCAAGGCGAACAACACCGTCGTCATGATCATGGCTGACAATGGCTTGATGTATCACTACGAAGGAACGTCCGGTCTGAACCAGTTGATTTATCGCGGCGGCAAGACGCAGCACCTTGAAGGCGGTGTGCGAACTGACGCGTTCATCCGCTGGCCCGGCGCTATTGAGCCAGGTAGTGCAGCAGGTGACATCGTGCATGTATCTGACCTGTTCACCACCTTCGCGCGGATCGCAGGCGCAACTGACCGCATCCCGCGCGACCGCGTGATCGACGGCATTGACCAGACTGCGCTGCTACTTGAAGGTGAAGGCAACTCGCGTCGCGACTACGTCTATGTGTACGAAGGGCCCGTGTTGCGTTCAGTCGTGAAGCAAGAGTTCAAAATGCATTTGCCGGCCCCCGGTCAGCCCGGAGCTGCGGCCCCCGTGTTCAATGTCTATCGCGACCCACGTGAAGAACATCCGCTTGTCGGGTATTCATTATGGTCCGGTGCATCATTCCAAGACATGGTGAAGCGGCATGAGAAAACCATTGCAAAACACCCGCATCTGCCGCTGGGCAAGGGTGTGCCGTATGAAGGTATTGAGAACCTTCGTCCCGAAAGCGAGTTGACCCGAGAAGTCTTCTCCAGCTGGCAATGATGAAGGTAGACGGCGGCGAGAACCTGTCGCCGTCTAACCTGACCATCCAACTTCTCCCAGGTGTATGATGTTACGCAACTTCCATTGTCTTGTTCCTCTGATCTATGCACTGGTCGTGGTAGGCTCTGCTTCCGAAGCTGAGGAAAACGCGTCAAATCCATTGGCTGCGATTAACAACACCGACATTCGATATCAGTACTTCGATTTGGCACGGGGTGCAGACCGTCAGGATGCCTTTGTCGATGGTGCATACATGTTACGCCCCGATCTAAAACTAAAATACGAGCTCCACTACAATTCAACGAATGCTACTGGTGAAAGGTTCAACGGGTTCGAAAAGACAAGCTTCAAGCTGATCTACTTTCCCTCACAGAAACCCTTGAATGACACCTGGAGCGTGAAGTCCGCACTTGGTTTGGAGTGGATCCTCGATTTTGGTGACCCTGACGAAGGCATCGGCACCGGGTCGGATCAGATAGCCCCATTTGGTGGGTTCGCATTTGCAAACACTAATACTGGGCTGACTCTGATCCCTCTGGTCCAGCACTTTGCTTCATATAACGGTTCGACCGATGTCAGCCAGACTGCGATGCGCCTTATTGCGCTTCAGCCATTTGGTGACGGGTATTGGGTCAAAGCAGATATCAAAGCTCCATACGATTGGGAAAATGATGCGTGGCCCGCGACCGCAGAATTCCAGATCGGTAAGAACCTCAGCCCTGGAATTGCCCTCTACGCAGATGTGTTGGTCGGTATTGGTGCTGACAGACCCTACGACCAAGGTGCCGGGATAGGTCTCAGATTCAACTACTAACCGCCGCCAATATGCAAGGAAACTCCGATGCTCCATCTCAGATTAATTAGCGCACTCGTATTTCTGTCCGGCGTATTATCTATGCCCGGGCATTCCCGCGCCCAGTCTCTACCTGCGCCAGGTCAAAACGAAACAGGCTGGCGGCATGAAGCCTCATTCTATCTGTTCACACCCCTAAGAACCACAGGTACGTCAACCGTGGCTGGACAATCCGCGGAATTGGATCTGGACCTTGGTGACGTCCTGGATGTGCTCGATTTCGCGGCAGCCGGCCGGTACGAGGCTTGGAACGGGGATTTTGGGATCATCGTTGATGCGAATTATGTGGGGATCGAACAGGATACCACATTGCCTGGCCCTCTCGGTGCCGGGATTAACGTCGACGTTCGTCAAAAATGGTTTGGTGTGCTGGGGGCTTACCGTGTTGCAAATGGCGTGTACGGTAGCAGGAGCCAGCGATATGCAATCGATCTCCAAGGCGGTCTGAGGTACAACTCCATTCGTCAGGAAATTGACCTAACTACCCCGGGACCGAGAAATCCACCTACATTGGGCGGAGATCAGGGCTGGATCGAACCAGTAGTCGGAATACGCGGAATGTGGCGGGTAAACCAGAAATGGACTGGGATTGCGTCTTTGGAACTTGGCGGGTTCGGTGCCGGTGGAAATGATCTCCAGGTTGGCGCAAACGTTGGTTTCGACTATCAGCCGTGGGAGAAAGCTGCGCTCACATTCGGATATCGTTACTTTAGCGTAGACTATAGTGACACTTTGAGTTCCGGTGAATTCGCCTATGATGTCGACCAGCATGGTCCATACATTGGAATCAAGTACTTTTTCTAACGAATGGGCGTGAAACAAGTTCCATAAGAAACGAACAGGGCCGGAAACTCGCGCTGCGTCAACTCTGTCGCTAGTCTGACCACGGCTCGGGGACATGTGCTTGATCGCACTAAGGTCGATCTACGCCGGCATCAAGTGCAACTGCAAAGCGCGGTTACCTCCAGCATTTGGTTAGCGAAAAAACTCGGTTTTGATTGTCTCCTCTGGGCTGCAAATAGTCCTTGATTGTTCAGCCTTCGATGGCGACTTTGTCCGCAGAGCCGACATCAGGCGCTCCTTATTGTGAACTCTCGAATGTCCGCTGAGAGCCCAAATTGACACCGGCAAAGCAATGCCAGACATATGCAAAATGACCGTTCAAACAGTTCACTCTTATTGGATAACAGCCTCTGGCCGAGAAGGATTCTCTGGTTCGGTTGAGGCCTGCTTTCCCTATTGGAGCTTCACCAAAACTGTAATTTCAATCTGTGCTTTGAAACTAGTTGAACGCGGGAAACTCGACCTGGACGCCACGCTGAAGGGCGAACGTTACACCCTTCGCCAACTTCTAAAGCACACCTCTGGTCTCCCAGATTACGGGCAGTTTTCTGAATATCACTCAGCCGTTGCGGCCAAGGAAACACCTTGGACACGCAACAAACTACTTGATGTGGCGCTTGCAAAAGGAATGTTGTTTGAGCCGGTACAAGGTTGGTCTTATTCCAACATAGGCTACATGTTTGTAGTCGAGCTAATCGAAGCGACGCTGGAGACGCCGCTTCGTGAGGTTATTGCCGATATGGTGTGCAAGCCGTTGGGCCTGAACAGTATTGTGCTTGCAGAAACATGCGAACAATTTCGGAGGGTACATTGGGAGGCCGCGACTGACTACGACCCAAAATGGGTCTACCATGGGTGTTTGATCGGAAACGCGCCAGATGCCGCGCGGCTACTGCACGCGCTTATGTCTGGTCATCTGTTGCAGCCAGTTACCATGCGCCAAATGTTAGATGCAAAAATCCTTGGCGGTGCTATTCCCAACCGTCCATGGACAGAATGTGGATATGCTCTTGGCCTGATGTCTGGTGCTTTGAATAGTGTGGGTAAGGCGGTAGGGCATTCCGGTGGTGGACCGTTTAGCGTAAACGCAGTCTATCATTTTCCTGACGTTACTGATCCAATCACTGTGGCCTCGTTTACAGATGGGACCGCTGAGGGTGTTGCCGAGTTTGCAGCGGAGAGGCTAGCCGAAGATCAATGACTGCTTCGTCCCGCACTCCCGAAGTCGGGTCACGCTACAATCTCGTGGGCGCAGCGAATGGCCGGTTCGGTGAAGCTGCACTGCGGCGTAGTCTGACACGATAAATGTCTGGTATGGGCCGCCCGCGAGAGCGGCCCGTTGATTTTAGATCTCTATCGCTTCGGCGATTGCTAGGGCATCCTCGAGTTCGACGCCGAGATACCGGACTGTACTGTCCATCTTAGTATGGCCAAGCAGAAGCTGAACAGCGCGTAGGTTTCCGGTCTTCTTGTAGATCTGAGTGACCTTGGTTCTCCTCATGGAATGGGTGCCGTAGGCGCTTGCTTCGAGGCCGATCGACGTGACCCAATCGCGGACAATCCGTGCATATTGGCGTGTCGAGATGTACAGGCGTTCATGAAATCGGCCGGGCCAAAGGTACTCCAAACCGACCATCAGCTCATCTTCCATCCACTTCTCAACAGAGGCACGTGTGCCCTCTGATATCTCAAAGCGCACGGGTTTCTGCGTCTTGCTTTGAAGGACCGAAGCCCGTTCCTTAATCTGACCCGATGACATGACATCGGCGACCTTCATCTTCACCAGATCGCAGCCGCGAAGCTTACTGTCGATTGCCATGTTGAAGAGCGCAAGATCGCGATGATTTTCGGCAAGCTCGAGGCGAACTCGGATTGCCCAGACATGTTTTGGTTTCAGCGGTCGCTTCTGGCCGACGATGCGTCCTTTGTTCCAGGCTGGGCGAAGAGCACGAATGGCAGGTAAGTTTGGTGTTTCCATGGTTGATCCTCCGATCCGCCATGCCCGCCCACAACGACAACCCGACGTTGACTGGAAAATTTTATCACAGCATGCCGCGCTGCCTCCAAGGTCCGCGATGAGCCCAAAGCGGAATTGCTTTGCCACGAACATTGGCAGCTAAAGAAACGCAAGTAACTAACTCCGCGGATATGAAGGTGACCGTTTGCTGAATGCGCGACAGGTATTTGAGCATTACCTTTTTAGTTGTGCGTGTATGCCTGTACCTGTGCTTTCTATTCATTAAGGCTTTTCAAAATCTGACGAATGGGCTGACAGAAGCAACCCACCGAGCTAACTTCATTGCAAAGAGGAGGGGTGAATGGGAAGACGTCTCACGACGGTATTGGCCGCCGACATTGTGGGCTATTCCGGGCTGATGGATCAGGACCGTACTGGCACAGTCGCTGCATTAAAGACCTTCCGCGAGGACACGTTTCTCCCGATCGTGGAAGATACCAATGGTTCACTGATCAAAAGCATGGGCGACGGCTGGATCGTCGAGTTTCAATCACCATCTGAAGCAGCAGCTTGCGCGATTGCAGTTCAGTCCGCCCACAGACCTGACCACATCAAACTGCGCATCGGGGTTCACACAGGGGAAGTGGTAACCGATGGCGATGACATTTTCGGCGACGGCATCAATGTTGCGGCGCGTCTGGAGGCTCTCGCGAAGCCGGGACAAGTGCTCTTTTCAGATACGTCACATAACAGCCTTGACCGTAACGATGCGGGATTATTCGACGGCGGAGAGCAAACCGAACTGAAAAACATCACGCGGCATGTTGGAATCTGGTGTTGGCCAAAGGGTACGAAAGCCAATCTCGCGATCAAAGCGGATGTGAGGCCGGGAATCGCAGTGCTCCCATTCGACAATATGTCGGGTGATCCGGAGCAGGAGTTCTTTGCCGATGGCATAACGGAAGACATCATAACTGAGCTATCTCGGTTTCGTTGGTTGATGGTCGTCGCACGAAACTCTTCTTTTGCTTATAAGGGGAAAAGCACGGACATCCGCGACATGGGCCGCGACTTAGGGGTTCGGTATGTACTGGAAGGCTCCGTTCGGCGTTCCGGGCAGCGCGTCCGCATCACGGGACAGCTCATAGATACCGAAAATGGGAGCCATTTGTGGGCGGACCGCTTTGACGGTGTGCTCGACGACATCTTTGATCTTCAAGATCAAGTCACCGAAGACGTAGTTACAGCTATTGAACCATCGGTGCGGCACGCTGAAACAAATCGTGCGCGTGCAAAACCCACCAAGGACTTACAGGCATACGAGCTCTACCTCCGAGCATTATCACATTTCCACTTGCTGACTGACCAAGACAACATAGAGGCAATACGACTGACAAAACTGGCTTTGGATCGAGATCCGGAATACGCCTCCGCAGCGGGCTTGCTAGCATGGCTTCATATCCAACGTCTTGTGCAAGGTTTGGAACCTGTAGATCAGGGACCCAAGTCAGCTGTCGCGGCCGCAGAGCAGGTGCTGCGGAGCGATCGCGCGGACGGCATTGCAAAGGCTTATGCCGCACATTCGATCTCTATGCTGGCACAAGACCTGTCCCGCGCGCGGACAGCCTTTAAGGAAGCATTGTCGGAAAATCCCAACGCGGCGACGGTCCACATGCTCGCCGCTGCAAATCTTTATTTGCTGAATCGCCCTGACAAGGCGCTGGAACATGCAGTCCGGTCTGTCGAACTCAGCCCGGGTGATCCATTGCGGCACGCCGCTTTCATGGGACAGGGTGCCGCCTTGTTTCACTTGGGACGTTATGAGGAAGCCGCGCAGGCCTGTCGCGAAGCCTTGTCTGTGCGTGCAACCTTCCTGATGAGCCACCTGATGCTGATTGCCTCGCTCGCTGAGCTCGATGACATAGATGCGGCAAAAACAGCGGCTGTCAAATTGAACGAAATCGCTCCGAATGCGGCTTCGATAACCGAGACAACACGTTTACCATTATTCTCTATTCCAACCTGCGCTGATCGCTGGCGCAGCGGGTGGAAAAAAGCAGGGTTGCAAGTGTGAAGACAAACGGCACCCCCCCGGTTCCGACAACCATGCATTCGGTAAAGGATATTTCGCCTTTGTCTTGAAAATCAGTTGCTGACCAAAACTCTGCCTGGCTGGCCCTCCTCATGGACACGGAACACCAAAATGGTTGCCCCTTCGTCCCCTGAGCGAGCGGTGTGCACTTTTTTCAACGGAACGATGCCTACGTCACCTGAAAAAGCTTCTTGTTCGCCTTCGCCGTCTAGGATGAGGGTGACGCTGCCCTGCAGAATGTAGGCAAATTCTTCACCGGGATGCCAATGCATTGGTAAAGTGAGGTTTGGTGGTAGGGCAACATGGCTCACGACAACCTCCAAGCCCTCAGTGCTTTTGAGCGACTCGGTTAGCAAGTCCTGAATAAGCGGTTTTTGCAAAGTCGCTGGATCCCGCACATCGTGCGACATAGCCGCAGCGGCACCAGTCACGACAATCAAAAAAGCAAATATGATTGGTTTCCACATCTAATCCCCTCCTACTTTTAGAAGATGATGGCATTGGGACCTTTTCGAAATCAATGCTGGTGTGCACGCGGTTAACTGCGGCGTTCCAAATTGTTGTGTCAAAGGCTGTTCCAGGGTCCGCAAAGTTCGCGGAGCGCTTCTTAGTGGACGGTGCGGCGAGTGGCGGCTTAGTCCTGCGATCTGTGAATTCGAACCAGAACAGATTTTGCGCTTGCAGCGAATGACCGCAAAGCGGGCTGCGACCGCAGAATCTTGCCTGGGTGCTCAGTGTCCGGAATGGGCCGCTAGTGAAGTGTACAGACAACGTTTTCTTGTGAATGCTGCGCTGCCTCCGAGGTCGGCGGTGAGCCCAAAGCGGACACCGAAAAAATGTCAGACGACGCCAAAAAGTAGCGTCGCCCGATAGTCGCGGTTGTCGCTTTATTCTACCAGTTCCAGATCACCGGGACGCCAGGTCTTGTCGAACCAAGGCTCGAGCGGGCCGTAGAGGCGCATCATCACGTTGAAGCTTTGCCCGGGCATGGTTTGCGCCCAGTTGTTCTCCCAACCTTCTGGGGCTTCTGGACCAAAATAGATGCTGGTGCTCCCATCCTCATTCGGTTTTATCCCCGGTCTATTAGAGTCGATACCACCGGATTGCTGGTCAGTTTCAAGGATTGACCGAGTCTGTCCGCTATACAACATAAACGACGCAAAGTTTTTGGCGGGAACCGGCGCCGGTAGCGTTACCTTATAGGTTTTTGAGCCGTCAAGGTACTGTCCGTTGCTGTCTCGCGCTGTCATCGCATAGACAGACCCCGTCCCGACCGGTGGCGAGGTCATCGCAGGCGTTATGCCCGTTGCCATATAGAAAAAGTACGACCGATCATCGAGGATGCGCGCGCCGTCCTCAAGAAAAAGATAGCTCTGGCGTTGGAACGGTGAGTTCCATTGCCGGTCGTCATAAAAGAACACTCCTGGATCGCGCGAGGCATACGTGATCGCTCGCGCCGTGGCGTTTGCGATTGCTGCTGCCTCCTTGAAAATGGCCTGCATACGGGCATCGGGTTCGAAGGGCTCGCCCTTCCTGATCCCTATGGAAGCAAACGTTCCTACAATTTCCGGACTGAACGCACCAATTGGATTGTTTTCGAGTGCGACGTGGATCTCTTCAAAGAAGTCTTCGTTGTTCGCGTGAACAGTGTTGTGTTGAACACCAGAGATATTCAGGAAAGTTTCCGCGGGAGGATTGTCCGCTTCACTAAGCGGATAGATATTCAGACCCGCCTTGATCTCGGCAACAGGGCCAGCCGTATCTCCGTCTGCGTCTGGCGAGCGTCTTAGCAACAACCAGTGCTCATATGTCTTTGTGCGTAGTTCGAAGTAGCCCTCGGGCACCGGCGTTTCATCGTCGTTGTGCAAAAGTAGATACTTGCCACCTTCTCCCTTATCCGCGCCAAGCGCCCCGATATCCGTCACATAGTCAAACGCGGCGTCATCAAGCAACCCAAGCAGGCCTGCCGGAACCTCAATCACCATCGGGCCATCCGAGATATCGACATTCGAACCAATGTAGATTGTGGTTGTATTGGGCGTCAGCCAGATGGACCGCGCGTCCAGCAGGTCTTCTGCAACCACGACGTCATTGGGATTGACGCCCAAGTCCTCGTATCCCTGAAACATAGCTCGAAGCGAAGCGATCTTCATGCCATCCAGGAAAGCCGTCGTTGCTCTGATCAGATCAAGGTTGTCGAAGACTTTCTCCACCGTCTCAGGTGATGGCATACCATCGAAGAATTCCAGATCACCAAGCGTCTGGGTCTCGACCTTGTCTGGTGTAAGAACATTCTCAGGAACGTCGGCTTTGAATTCTTGAGCTGAAGAATGCGATGCGAGTACCAGGGCAGTCAGCACAGCTAACGACTTTGTTTTCATTGTTCGCTCCATTGGGAATTACTGTTTGTTTTGATCAGTTTACTTTTCTAGATCGCCCAGCATCCAGCCACTCTCCAGCCATCCTTCTTGCGGCCCATATAGACGAAACAAAAGGAAGTACGGCTCTGTGGTTGGTATCCAGTTGCTTTCCATGCCTTCCGGTGCTTCTGGTCCAAAAAAGATGTCGTAAGAACCGTCTTCATTAGCCTGCATCGCATCAGTGTCGCGCTCGGACAAACCGACAGGATCAACGTTCCGAATGAAGCTCTTGGTCTCCATCGAATAAACAATCACGGACCAGAAATCGTCGGCAGGTGTATCCGCTGGGACGTTCAGTTTATAGGTCTGATTGTGATCGTACATTTCCCCGTCGCTGTCGCGCAGGCCTGTCAGATAAAATGTACCTCCGCCCAGTTGTTTCGGCAGGTATGTAATCCAGAAATAACTGCCGCCCGCACGCGCATCCACAAGGACTTCGGTCTCAGTCTCATAGGGGAAACCAGCCTCGGGTTGACCATCCGCGAAATCCCAAATCAACCACTGGCTCCTCATCTCGCCGCTATCGTCGACCCAAAGTGGGATCATGGCTTTCCCGGGCGTCACAAAGTAGTTCTGCATCGAGGCGTACGCGAGCAACAATCCCTCGTTCATTGCCTGCATTTGAAGTTCACTTGGTTCGAAAGGCTTTCCCTTCTCGATCCCGAGATCTTTCAGAAAATTCACCATAACCTTGTCTTGTGGACGGATCGGGTTGTTTTGAACGTAATCGTTCAGGTCCTGAAAGAATGTCTCGTTGTAGTATGGAAGCGAGTCGTACGGCACTTCTGACGCTTCGAGATAGTTGTTGGGTGGCGGATTGTCGGCCTCGGACAGGTAGTACACTTTGATCGTCTGAGCGTACTCGGCCGCATCGGCGTCCGTTCCGCCATTCGTCAGTTTTGGCCGGAACGAAAAACCATATTCGTAGGTATCTGTTTCAAAGGGAAGGTATCCCGCCTCAGTAAATTCCTCCAGGGACATATCCCCTTCGTAGCCTGGGGGTAGCATGAGGTACTTGCCGCCGGCACCTTCGTCGAAACCATCGGGACCAACGTCCACGATAGGAACATCCCAAGCATTCACGATTGTACCGAAGTAGTTCACCTTTTCGGTGGCAGCG